>NZ_JBZUBM010000001.1:367500-3265000 GCF_058536345.1 Stutzerimonas sp. C6.4V | reverse complement strand
TGAAGGTGAGTTGAGAAGCTTGCTGGAGGTATCAGAAGTGCGAATGCTGACATGAGTAACGACAATGCGAGTGAAAAACTCGCACGCCGAAAGACCAAGGGTTCCTGCGCAACGTTAATCGACGCAGGGTGAGTCGGTCCCTAAGGCGAGGCTGAAGAGCGTAGTCGATGGGAAACGGGTTAATATTCCCGTACTTCTAGTTACTGCGATGGGGGGACGGAGAAGGCTAGGCCAGCTTGGCGTTGGTTGTCCAAGTTTAAGGTGGTAGGCAGAGATCTTAGGTAAATCCGGGATCTTAATGCCGAGAACTGATGACGATCCTTCTTTTAGAAGGAGAAGTGGTTGATGCCATGCTTCCAGGAAAAGCCTCTAAGCTTCAGGTAACTAGGAACCGTACCCCAAACCGACACAGGTGGTTGGGTAGAGAATACCAAGGCGCTTGAGAGAACTCGGGTGAAGGAACTAGGCAAAATGGCACCGTAACTTCGGGAGAAGGTGCGCCGGTGAGGGTGAAGGGTTTACCCCGTAAGCTCATGCCGGTCGAAGATACCAGGCCGCTGCGACTGTTTATTAAAAACACAGCACTCTGCAAACACGAAAGTGGACGTATAGGGTGTGACGCCTGCCCGGTGCCGGAAGGTTAATTGATGGGGTTAGCGCAAGCGAAGTTCTTGATCGAAGCCCCGGTAAACGGCGGCCGTAACTATAACGGTCCTAAGGTAGCGAAATTCCTTGTCGGGTAAGTTCCGACCTGCACGAATGGCGTAACGATGGCGGCGCTGTCTCCACCCGAGACTCAGTGAAATTGAAATCGCTGTGAAGATGCAGTGTATCCGCGGCTAGACGGAAAGACCCCGTGAACCTTTACTATAGCTTTGCACTGGACTTTGAATTTGCTTGTGTAGGATAGGTGGGAGGCTTTGAAGCGTGGACGCCAGTTCGCGTGGAGCCATCCTTGAAATACCACCCTGGCAACTTTGAGGTTCTAACTCTGGTCCGTTATCCGGATCGAGGACAGTGTATGGTGGGTAGTTTGACTGGGGCGGTCTCCTCCTAAAGAGTAACGGAGGAGTACGAAGGTGCGCTCAGACCGGTCGGAAATCGGTCGTAGAGTATAAAGGCAAAAGCGCGCTTGACTGCGAGACAGACACGTCGAGCAGGTACGAAAGTAGGTCTTAGTGATCCGGTGGTTCTGTATGGAAGGGCCATCGCTCAACGGATAAAAGGTACTCCGGGGATAACAGGCTGATACCGCCCAAGAGTTCATATCGACGGCGGTGTTTGGCACCTCGATGTCGGCTCATCACATCCTGGGGCTGAAGCCGGTCCCAAGGGTATGGCTGTTCGCCATTTAAAGTGGTACGCGAGCTGGGTTTAGAACGTCGTGAGACAGTTCGGTCCCTATCTGCCGTGGACGTTTGAGATTTGAGAGGGGCTGCTCCTAGTACGAGAGGACCGGAGTGGACGAACCTCTGGTGTTCCGGTTGTCACGCCAGTGGCATTGCCGGGTAGCTATGTTCGGAAGAGATAACCGCTGAAAGCATCTAAGCGGGAAACTTGCCTCAAGATGAGATCTCACTGGAGCCTTGAGCTCCCTGAAGGGCCGTCGAAGACTACGACGTTGATAGGTTGGGTGTGTAAGCGCTGTGAGGCGTTGAGCTAACCAATACTAATTGCCCGTGAGGCTTGACCATATAACACCCAAACAATTTGATGTTTGCGTGTCAGACGGTTGAAGTCGACAAACAAACCGAAAAGACGCATCGCTCGCAAAGCGAAAGCAACACCGATACACCATCACATACCCAATTAGGGGAAGCGATTCAACACCGACTCCCCAACCGAATTGCTTGACGACCATAGAGCGTTGGAACCACCTGATCCCATCCCGAACTCAGAAGTGAAACGACGCATCGCCGATGGTAGTGTGGGGCTTCCCCATGTGAGAGTAGGTCATCGTCAAGCTTCTACACCAAACCCCTGATCGTCGTAAGACGGTCGGGGGTTTGTCTTTGGGCGGGAAAAATTACCATCGCCGACGTAGATGGGCGGCAATCTTCAATTTGCTGCCTCTCGCTGTGCTCCAGTGCTATGTATCGCTATCATGCATGTTGCGCTAGGAGGGGCTATGAATCATTTGCTTCAGTTGCTGGCCAATGGGCGATTTCACACGGGTGAAGAGCTTGGCGCAGTGCTCGGTGTCAGTCGGAGTGCGGTGTGGAAGTACCTGCAGCGGCTAGAGGCCGAAACTGGCGTTAAGCTTTTCAAGGTGCGCGGAAAGGGTTACCGGCTGGCAGAGCCGCTTTCGTTGCTAGCACCTGAACAGATTAGGGGCTCGCTGTCCCGCTTGGGGTGGCACTGTTCGCTATTTAACGAGATTGACTCCACAAATGCAGAAGCTTTGCGGCAGCTGCAGGGCGGTGCTTTAGTTCCATTTGTTGTGGTAGCCGAGCATCAGTCTGCCGGGCGAGGGCGACGAGGCCGTACCTGGGTCAGCCCTCCGGGGCAGAATCTCAGCTATAGCCTAGCGCTGACGGTTAATGGTGGGCCGCAGAGTTTGTCGGGGCTGAGCCTGGTAGCAGGACTAGCTGTCTTGCGCGTTTTACGCAATGTCGGTGTTGGGCGTGCCGGGCTGAAGTGGCCCAACGACATCTACGTGGCGGAAAAGAAGATAGCCGGAATATTACTTGAGCTTACTGGTGACCCCGCTGATGTATGCCAGGTTGTAATTGGTATTGGCATCAATGTGAATATGATCGTGAGCACGAAGGATATAGGGCAACCCTGGACTTCCATACGAAATGAGGTCGGAGCTCTGGTTGATAGGAGTCAACTCGTTTCGCTGATTAGCGAATCGCTAAATCATTATTTGGCTACCCATTCAAGGCTTGGTTTCGGAGCGCTGAGAGCGGAGTGGGAGCAGAACAATATTTGGCATGGAAGGCGCTGCAAATTAACGACAGGTTCGATCGCGGTCGAAGGGCAAGTGCTTGGCGTAAATGACCAAGGGGCCTTGCGAATGCTGGTTAATGGTCAGGTTCAGCACTTTAGTGGTGGAGAATTAAGCTTGAGGCTCTCAGATGATTCTTGAGCTCGACTGCGGAAATAGTTTCATCAAATGGCGGTTGCTGAGTGCAGAAAAAGGTGTTGGGCCAGTCGGAGTGGCGGCAAATGTCGATGACATGGTCTCTGAGATTCTTAATGATGACGGGGTGAAGGTTGCCCGCTGCAGAATGGTTAGTGTGCGCAGCATTCATGAAACGAAGCTCATAGCTGATGGGGTGTCGCGGGCGTTGGGAGTACGGGTTGCGCAGGCAGGCTCGTCGGAATGTCTGGCTGGCGTCCGGAACGGTTATCGGGATTACGATCGTTTGGGCCTGGATCGCTGGTTAGCCCTCGTAGCTGCGTTCAATTTATGCGGTCACGCCTGTTTAGTTGTGGATGTCGGTACTGCCGTTACGGTAGACCTCGTCGCGAGTGATGGAAAGCATCTTGGTGGTTATATTGCTCCGGGCATTGCGCTCCTGCGAGGACAGCTCCTTTCCCATACTCGGCGAATCCGATACGACTCCGAAGAAGCCGGCCTTGCGTTAAGCGATATTGCGCCTGGCAGGTCTACAGCCGAAGCAGTTGAGCGGGGCTGCCTGTTAATGCTGCGAGGCTATGTCTCCAATCAGCTGCTGCAGGCACACGACTACCTCAAGGATGACTTTGCGACGTACGTGACGGGGGGGGATGCTCTTCTGGTCGCAGACTTGCCGTCGGTTACGTATGTGCCCGACTTGGTGTTCAGAGGGTTGGCGTTGGCTTGCCCATAGAGGTATCGATGCGTTGGTTATTAGTGCTTCTCGTGGCAGCCAATGTGGCGCTTTATTTACATCAGATCACTAGGGTTCCAACTCCCGTCCCTGAGAGTGTGGTGGGGCAGTCAGCCTTACGCGATGCTGGCATCACTTTGCTGGCCGAAGGTCAGCCCAAGGCACGGGTTGACGTTGTCCGGCCGGAAGAAAGCAGTTGCATGCTTATCGGAGGGTTCGATGAGGAATCGGCTGCGCTGGCAGTTGAGCAGCGCCTTTTGAGTTTAGATATTGAAGCAAAAGTCGAGCCTGTAGATACGGCAGCCGGTGTAGATTACTGGGTATATCTACCGCCTCTGGTTTCGCGTCAAGCTTCGCTTCGTCAATTGCGGGAGCTGCAATCAAGAAACATAGATAGCTACATCATTACCGTTGGAGAGCTATCGAATGGAATTTCCCTAGGGATCTTTTCGCGCAAGGATTCTGCTGAGGGCATGGTGAGTCGACTGCAAGCTATCGACTATGCCGCCCAGCTCCGAGAGCTACCGCGTACTCACCGACGATATTGGGTGCGAGTGGACGGGGGCGAGCAGGATCTGCTGGGTTTTCCTGTCATCACCAATCTGCTCCAAGATTACCCTTTACTAGAGCACCGACAAATACCATGCGCGAGCGTTGCAACTTCGGATTAGTTTGCATAGAATGGCGCCCGCTTGCGGTGGAGGGCTTCGGGCTCCTGTCGCAAAGCGCTGTCATTGCAGCTAAGCTCAGGTTTTTAAATGAGAAATTGCTTGACAGTTAGAGGTGAGGCATTGAGAATGCCGCCTCGTTCTGGAGGGGTTCCCGAGCGGCCAAAGGGATCAGACTGTAAATCTGACGTCATCGACTTCGAAGGTTCGAATCCTTCCCCCTCCACCAGATTCAAGCGTAAGCCGAAAGCCTAGCGGGTATAGTTTAGTGGTAGAACCTCAGCCTTCCAAGCTGATGATGCGGGTTCGATTCCCGCTACCCGCTCCATATTTAGGTTACGCAAAAGTTTGCTCATGTAGCTCAGCTGGTAGAGCACACCCTTGGTAAGGGTGAGGTCAGCGGTTCAAATCCGCTCATGAGCTCCAATACACAAAGGCAGATATGTGAATATCTGCCTTTGTTTTAATGGTGGCGTGACTAGCTCAATTCAACGATGGGAGACGGTCTCGATGGCTAAAGAAAAATTCGAACGTAACAAACCGCACCTGAACGTCGGTACCATTGGTCACGTCGACCATGGCAAAACCACGCTCACCGCAGCGCTGACTAAAGTCTGTGCTGAGACCTGGGGCGGCTCTGCGCGTGATTTCTCGCAGATCGACAACGCGCCGGAAGAGAAGGCTCGTGGTATCACCATCAACACCTCCCACGTTGAATACGATTCCTCGATCCGTCACTACGCTCACGTTGACTGCCCGGGTCACGCTGACTATGTGAAGAACATGATCACCGGTGCTGCGCAGATGGACGGCGCGATCCTGGTTTGTTCGGCTGCTGACGGCCCCATGCCTCAGACTCGCGAGCATATCCTGCTGTCCCGCCAGGTTGGCGTTCCGTACATCGTTGTCTTCCTGAACAAGGCGGACATGGTGGATGACGCCGAGCTGCTGGAGCTGGTTGAGATGGAAGTGCGTGACCTGCTGTCGACCTACGACTTCCCAGGTGACGACACCCCGATCATCATCGGCTCTGCACTGATGGCTCTGAACGGTCAGGATGACAACGAGATGGGCGTATCGGCCGTGCGCAAGCTGGTCGAGACTCTGGACAGCTACATTCCGGAGCCTGAGCGTGCCATCGACAAGCCGTTCCTGATGCCGATCGAAGACGTGTTCTCGATCTCCGGTCGCGGTACCGTTGTGACCGGTCGTGTTGAGCGGGGCATCGTCAAGGTTCAGGAAGAAATCGAGATCGTTGGTATCCGTGCCACGACCAAGACCACCTGCACCGGCGTCGAAATGTTCCGTAAGCTGCTCGACGAAGGCCGTGCCGGTGAGAACGTCGGTGTGCTGCTGCGCGGCACCAAGCGTGATGACGTTGAGCGTGGTCAGGTCCTGGCCAAGCCGGGCACCATCAAGCCGCACACGAAGTTCGAAGGCGAAGTCTACGTCCTGAGCAAGGAAGAAGGCGGCCGTCATACTCCGTTCTTCAAGGGCTACCGTCCGCAGTTCTACTTCCGTACCACGGACGTGACCGGTAACTGCGAACTGCCAGAAGGCGTTGAGATGGTAATGCCGGGCGACAACATCAAGATGGTTGTCACCCTGATCGCTCCGATCGCCATGGAAGATGGCCTGCGCTTCGCGATTCGCGAAGGCGGCCGTACCGTGGGTGCTGGCGTGGTTGCGAAGATCATCGAATAATCGGTTGATCTGACGAATTCGGGCCGGCATAATAGTCGGCCTGACTCTTGTTAGGCCAGTAGCTCAATTGGCAGAGCGGCGGTCTCCAAAACCGCAGGTTGGGGGTTCGATTCCCTCCTGGCCTGCCAACTTCATATTGAAATTGGCAGTATTTACAGGGTTCTAGCAGATGAATGTCAAAGCAGAAGCCAAAGACTCGCGCTTCGATCTGGTGAAGTGGCTGGTGGTGGCTGCTTTGGTGGTCGTGGCGGTAGTGGGTAACCAGTATTACGCCGCAGAGCCTATTCTGTATAGAGTTCTTGCATTGCTTGTCTTTGCTGTGGTCGCTGCGTTCGTTGCGCTGCAGACATCAAAAGGTCGTTCCTTTTTCGTGCTTCTAAAAGAGGCGCGGGTCGAGATCCGCAAAGTCGTTTGGCCAACCCGCCAGGAGACCACTCAAACTACGCTCATAGTTGTAGCAGTTGTGCTGGTTATGGCGTTGCTGTTGTGGGGGCTTGATTCCCTGCTCGGTTGGCTGGTTTCCATGATTGTAGGTTAAGGATTTCCCGTGGCTAAGCGTTGGTACGTCGTTCATGCTTACTCGGGTTACGAGAAGCATGTCATGCGTTCATTGATTGAGCGCATCAAACTTGCTGGCATGGAAGAGCATTTCGGCGAGATATTGGTCCCGACCGAAGAAGTGGTCGAAATGCGTAATGGGCAGAAGCGCAAGAGTGAGCGCAAGTTCTTCCCGGGTTACGTCCTTGTGCAGATGGATATGACCGAAGGCGCGTGGCACCTCGTTAAGGATACGCCCCGGGTGATGGGTTTCATTGGTGGGACAGCAGATAAACCCGCGCCTATCACCGATAAAGAGGCTGAAGCTATTTTGCGTCGTGTTGCCGATGGCAGTGATAAGCCCAAGCCGAAAACGTTGTTTGAGCCTGGCGAAGTCGTGCGCGTCGCCGACGGACCTTTTGCGGACTTCAATGGTGTCGTTGAAGAGGTCAATTATGAAAAGAGCCGCATTCAGGTTGCGGTCCTGATCTTTGGTCGCTCAACACCGGTAGAATTGGAATTCAGTCAGGTCGAAAAGGTCTAGCTGAAGAAAGCATCCCACACCCCGCAGCTGTTAGCTGTGGGGTTTTTTCGTCACCGGGATATTCAAGAAGATAGGGGAGCCGTAAGGCGCTAGCACCCGGAACGGAGTACTTATGGCTAAGAAGATTCAAGCTTATATCAAGCTTCAGGTAAAGGCCGGTCAGGCTAACCCGTCGCCACCTGTTGGTCCTGCACTGGGTCAGCATGGCGTCAATATCATGGAATTCTGCAAGGCGTTCAACGCCCGTACTCAAGGTCAAGAGCCTGGACTGCCTACGCCGGTAATCATCACCGTATACAGCGACCGCAGCTTTACCTTCGAAACCAAGAGTACACCTGCTGCAGTTCTGCTGAAGAAAGCGGCAGGCATCACCAGTGGTTCTGCTCGTCCAAACACCCAGAAGGTCGGTACCGTTACGCGCGCTCAGCTCGAAGAGATCGCGAAGACCAAGAATGCTGACCTGACCGCTGCCGATATGGAAGCAGCTGTACGCACCATCGCCGGCTCCGCCCGCAGCATGGGCCTGAACGTGGAGGGTGTGTAATGGCTAAGTTGACCAAGCGCCAGAAGGCTTTCGCCGACAAGATCGAAGCTGGTAAGCAGTATCCGTTCGAAGACGCCGCCAAGCTGTTGGCAGAACTCTCCGCTGTGAAGTTCACCGAGTCCTTCGACATCGCCATCAACCTTGGCGTCGATCCGCGTAAATCCGACCAGGTCGTGCGTGGTGCAACCGTTCTTCCGAACGGAACTGGCAAGACCGTTCGTGTTGCCGTGTTCACTCAGGGTCCAGCTGCGGAGGCTGCACTGGCTGCAGGCGCTGACCGTGTTGGCATGGACGAGCTGGCTGCTGAAATGAAGGGTGGCGATCTCAATTACGACGTGGTCATCGCATCCCCCGATGCAATGCGTGTCGTAGGTCAGTTGGGTCAGATCCTGGGTCCACGTGGCCTGATGCCTAACCCGAAGGTCGGTACCGTTACCCCTGACGTTGCGACTGCGGTCAAGAACGCCAAGGCCGGTCAGGTACGTTTCCGTACAGACAAGAACGGTATCATCCATACCTCGGTTGGTAAGGTTGGCTTTGAAGCAGGCCAGCTGAAGCAGAACGTTGAAGCGCTGCTTTCCGATCTCAAGCGTTTGAAGCCATCTACCTCCAAAGGTATCTACGTCAAGCGCGTAACCCTGAGCACCACAATGGGCCCAGGGCTGGTCATCGATCAGGCCTCTCTCGAGGCGTAAGACTAAAGCGCCCTGGCTCGGCCGGGGTGCTACAGATTGGGGTCCCTGCCTGGCGGGGGCTATCCAAGACCGTAGGCGGCGAGAGTCTTAAAACCAAGAGCTTCTTGGAGCCTACGCAGAGGTGCTCCCGATTCGTACCGAATCAGACACCAAAACCCGTCCAGTTTCGGTTGGACGAACCGGTAACATCCAGGAGTAAAAACCCGTGGCAATCAAACTCGAAGACAAGAAGGCCATCGTCGCTGAAGTCAACGAGGCTGCCAAAGCTGCCCTGTCCGCTGTCGTGGCTGATGCCCGAGGTGTGACCGTGGGGGCCATGACCGGACTCCGTAAAGAGGCCCGTGATGCTGGCGTATATGTACGTGTCGTACGTAATACGCTGCTTCGCCGCGCCGTTGAAGGCACGCAGTACGACGTGCTCAGCGACGTGTTCAAAGGCCCGACCCTTATTGCATTCTCCACTGAACATCCGGGCGCTGCTGCTCGTATCTTCAAAGAATTTGCGAAGGGCCAGGACAAGTTCGAGATCAAGGCTGCTGCGTTCGAGGGTCAGTTCATCGCAGCCAACCAGATCGACGCTTTGGCAACCCTGCCGACCTATGACGAGGCTATTTCGCAGCTGATGAGCGTGATTCAAGGCGCCACCAGTAAGCTGGCTCGTACACTTGCGGCGGTTCGCGACCAGAAAGAAGCTGCCGCCGCCTAAGGCGCGTGGGCTATCTTTCGTATTTCTTTTGATTTAGATGGCCGCAGGCCGTCACCTATATACAGGAACTAGAGTCATGGCTCTGACCAACGAAGACATCATCAACGCCGTTTCCGAAATGTCCGTGATGCAGGTTGTTGAACTGATCAAGGCGATGGAAGAAAAGTTCGGTGTTACTGCCGCAGCTGCTACCGTCGCTGCTGCAGGTCCGGCTGCTGCCGCTGCTGAAGAGCAAACAGAATTCAACGTGATGCTGCTTGAAGCTGGCGAAAAGAAAGTAAACGTGATCAAGGCGGTTCGTGAGTTGACCGGCCTGGGCCTTAAGGAAGCCAAGGCAGTCGTCGACGGCGCTCCGGGCGTGGTCAAGGAAGGCGTATCCAAAGACGAAGCCGAAGCTGCCAAGAAAGCTCTTGAAGAGGCTGGCGCCAAAGTCGAGCTCAAGTAAGCACGAACTTGCGTCTACAGCCGAAGCGACTCGCGTGAGGCTGATGGCTGGTGGCTTTTGCCACCGGCCTTTTTCCGTTATTGCTGCTTGCTGTTCGTGTAGCAGTTTGTACGGAAAGACCGCTCCGGTGGGCGGTGCGAATCATAGAATTCGCAAGATTTTCTGGCTGCTCCCGTCGGGAGAAGCCAAACAAGCAGGTGACCAAGCTGGGGAACGCTGATGGCTTACTCATATACTGAGAAAAAACGAATCCGCAAGGACTTTAGCAAGTTACCGCACGTTATGGACGTGCCGTATCTTTTGGCCATCCAGCTGGATTCGTACCGCGAATTCCTGCAGGCGGGAGCGACCAAGGATCAATTCCGCGACATTGGCTTGCATGCAGCCTTCAAATCCGTTTTTCCGATAATCAGCTATTCCGGCAATGCAGCGTTGGAATACGTCGGCTATCGCCTGGGCGACCCGGCCTTCGATGTGAAGGAATGCGTATTGCGCGGTGTGACCTTTGCAGTGCCGCTGCGGGTAAAAGTCCGGCTTATCATTTTCGATAAGGAGTCGTCGAGCAAGGCGATCAAGGACATCAAGGAGCAGGAAGTCTACATGGGGGAAATCCCCCTCATGACCGAGAACGGTACCTTCATCATCAACGGTACCGAGCGCGTCATCGTGTCCCAGCTGCATCGCTCGCCCGGCGTATTCTTCGATCACGATCGTGGTAAGACCCATAGCTCGGGCAAGCTGTTGTATTCCGCTCGGATCATTCCTTACCGCGGCTCTTGGCTGGACTTCGAGTTCGATCCTAAGGACGCTGTGTTCGTACGTATCGACCGGCGCCGTAAGTTGCCGGCTTCGGTGCTTCTGCGTGCGCTGAATTACAGCACTGAAGAAATCCTTGATGCGTTCTACGACACCAACGTCTTCCACGTTAAGGGTGAGACGTTGAGTCTTGAGCTCGTGCCGCAACGCCTCCGTGGAGAAATCGCATCCTTCGATATTACGGACGAAAACGGCAAGGTGATCGTCGAGCAAGGTCGGCGCATTACAGCCCGCCATATCAACCAGCTCGACAAGTCCGGAATCAAGGCACTCGACATGCCGATGGACTATGTCCTGGGCCGTACTACCGCTAAAGCCATTGTGCATCCCGCCACTGGCGAGATCATTGCCGAGTGCAATACCGAGCTGACCGTTGAAGTATTGGCCAAGCTGGTCAAGGCGCAAGTCGTACGTTTCGAAACGCTCTATACCAACGACATCGACTGCGGGCCGTTCATCTCCGACACGCTGAAGATCGATTCGACGGCCAACCAGCTTGAAGCCTTGGTAGAAATCTACCGCATGATGCGTCCAGGCGAGCCGCCAACCAAGGACGCAGCCGAAACGCTGTTCAACAACCTGTTCTTCGCCTCCGAGCGATACGACCTGTCTGCGGTCGGCCGGATGAAGTTCAACCGCCGCATCGGTCGCACCGAGATCGAAGGCTCCGGCGTATTGAGCCGCGAAGACATCGTTGCCGTGCTGAAGACCTTGGTCGACATACGCAACGGCAAGGGTATCGTCGATGACATCGACCACCTGGGTAACCGTCGTGTGCGTTGCGTCGGGGAGATGGCGGAGAACCAGTTCCGTGTCGGCCTGGTGCGCGTCGAGCGCGCGGTCAAGGAACGTCTGTCTATGGCTGAAAGCGAAGGCCTGATGCCGCAGGACCTGATCAACGCCAAGCCGGTTGCTGCGGCGGTGAAGGAGTTCTTCGGTTCCAGCCAGCTCTCGCAGTTCATGGATCAGAACAACCCGCTTTCCGAGATCACCCACAAACGCCGCGTTTCGGCGCTTGGCCCGGGCGGGTTGACCCGTGAGCGCGCAGGTTTCGAAGTGCGTGACGTGCATCCGACACATTACGGTCGTGTATGTCCGATCGAGACGCCGGAAGGTCCGAACATCGGCCTGATCAACTCGCTGGCTGCCTATGCGCGTACTAACCAGTACGGCTTCCTCGAGAGCCCGTACCGCGTGGTGAAGGAAGGAGAAGTCACCGACGAGATCGTGTTCCTTTCGGCTATCGAAGAAGCCGACCACGTGATCGCGCAGGCCAGTGCCAAGCTGGACGGCCGCAAGCTGGTCGACGAGCTTGTTGCTGTCCGTCATCAGAACGAGTTCACGGTCAAGGCACCGGAAGACGTCACCCTGATGGACGTGTCGCCGAAGCAGGTCGTATCCGTAGCTGCCTCGCTGATTCCGTTCCTCGAGCATGACGACGCCAACCGCGCACTCATGGGTTCGAACATGCAGCGTCAGGCTGTACCCACCTTGCGTTCCGACAAGCCGCTGGTCGGTACCGGAATGGAGCGCAACGTAGCTCGAGACTCAGGAGTCTGCGTGGTTGCCCGTCGTGGTGGGGTGATTGACTCGGTCGATGCAAGCCGTGTGGTCGTGCGTGTGCATGATGCAGAAGTCGAAACTGGCGAAGCCGGCGTCGACATCTATAACCTGACCAAGTACACCCGTTCCAACCAGAACACCTGCATCAACCAGCGTCCGCTGGTCAGCAAGGGTGACGTGGTCGAGCGTGGCGACATCATGGCCGATGGTCCATCCACTGACATGGGTGAGCTGGCGCTCGGACAGAACATGCGCGTCGCGTTCATGCCTTGGAACGGCTACAACTTCGAAGACTCCATTCTTCTGTCGGAGCGTGTGGTTCAGGAAGACCGTTTCACAACCATTCACATTCAGGAACTGACCTGCGTTTCCCGCGACACCAAGCTCGGCCCAGAAGAGATCACCGCAGACATCCCGAACGTGGGCGAGGCTGCGCTGAACAAGCTGGACGAGGCGGGCATCGTCTATGTAGGTGCCGAGGTGGGCGCTGGGGACATTCTGGTAGGCAAGGTCACGCCGAAAGGCGAAACCCAGCTGACGCCGGAAGAAAAGCTTCTGCGTGCGATCTTTGGTGAGAAGGCTTCAGACGTTAAGGACACTTCCCTGCGCGTGCCGACCGGTACCAAGGGCACGGTCATCGACGTCCAGGTCTTCATCCGTGACGGTGTTGAGCGTGACTCCCGTGCATTGGCCATCGAAAAGATGCAGCTCGACGAGATCCGCAAGGATCTCAATGAAGAGTTTCGTATCGTCGAGGGTGCAACTTTTGAACGTCTGCGCTCCGCCCTCGTTGGCGCGACTGTCGAGGGTGGTGCCGGGCTGAAGAAGGGCGCTGTCATCACTGACGAGATCCTGGATGGGCTCGAGCATGGGCAGTGGTTCAAGCTGCGGATGGCCGAGGATGCGCTGAATGAGCAGCTGGAAAAGGCCCAGGCCTACATTTCCGACCGCCGTCAGCTGCTCGACGACAAGTTCGAAGACAAGAAACGCAAGCTGCAGCAGGGCGACGACCTGGCACCAGGTGTCCTGAAAATCGTCAAGGTGTACCTGGCGATCAAGCGTCGCATCCAGCCGGGTGACAAGATGGCCGGCCGCCACGGTAACAAGGGTGTGGTCTCGGTGATCATGCCGGTCGAAGACATGCCACATGATGCCAATGGCACGCCTGTAGACATCGTCTTGAACCCGCTGGGCGTGCCTTCGCGTATGAACGTCGGTCAGATTCTCGAAACCCACCTGGGGCTTGCCGCCAAAGGTCTGGGCGAGAAAATCAATCGCATGCTCGAAGAGCAGCGCAAGGTTGCCGAGCTGCGCAAGTTCCTTACTGAGATCTACAACGAGATCGGTGGACGTCAGGAGAATCTGGAAAGCTTCAGCGACCAGGAAGTGCTGGATCTGGCCAAAAACCTGCGTGGCGGCGTGCCGATGGCAACCCCGGTGTTCGACGGTGCCAAGGAGCGCGAAATCAAGGCCATGTTGAAGCTGGCGGATTTGCCAGAAAGCGGGCAGATGCAGCTGTTCGATGGCCGTACCGGGAACAAGTTCGAGCGTACGACCACGGTCGGCTACATGTACATGCTCAAGCTGAACCACCTGGTCGACGACAAGATGCACGCGCGTTCCACCGGTTCATACAGCCTGGTTACCCAGCAGCCGCTGGGTGGTAAGGCGCAGTTCGGTGGCCAGCGTTTCGGGGAGATGGAGGTCTGGGCACTGGAAGCCTACGGTGCTGCCTACACCCTGCAAGAAATGCTCACGGTCAAGTCGGACGACGTGAACGGGCGGACCAAGATGTACAAGAACATCGTGGACGGCGATCACCGTATGGAGCCCGGCATGCCGGAGTCCTTCAACGTGTTGATCAAAGAGATCCGCTCGCTCGGTATCGACATCGATCTGGAAACCGAATAACCACGCACCGCCTATGCGGCGTCCGGCATCAGCCGGCCGCCGCAGGTCCGTGAGGAGGAAAGGCCTTGAAAGACTTGCTGAATCTGTTGAAAAACCAGGGTCAAATCGAAGAGTTCGATGCCATCAAGATTGCATTGGCTTCGCCCGAGATGATCCGTTCCTGGTCCTTTGGCGAGGTCAAAAAGCCAGAGACCATCAACTATCGTACGTTCAAGCCCGAGCGCGATGGCCTGTTCTGCGCCAAGATCTTTGGCCCGGTCAAGGATTACGAGTGCCTCTGCGGTAAGTACAAGCGCCTCAAGCATCGTGGCGTTATCTGTGAAAAGTGCGGTGTTGAAGTCGCGCTGGCCAAGGTGCGCCGCGAGCGCATGGCGCACATCGAACTGGCTTCGCCGGTTGCTCACATCTGGTTCCTGAAGTCGCTGCCGAGCCGTATCGGTCTGCTGCTGGACATGACGCTGCGTGATATCGAACGTGTGCTTTATTTCGAAAGCTACGTCGTTATCGATCCGGGCATGACCACCCTCGAGAAGGGCCAGCTGCTCAACGACGAGCAGTACTTCGAAGCATTGGAAGAGTTCGGTGATGACTTCGACGCACGCATGGGCGCCGAGGCCGTGCGCGAGCTGTTGCACGAAATCGACCTGGAGCACGAGATCGGCCGCCTGCGTGAAGAAATCCCGCAGACCAACTCGGAAACCAAGATCAAGAAGCTGTCCAAGCGCCTGAAGCTGATGGAAGCCTTCCACGGCTCGGGCAACTTGCCGGAGTGGATGGTGCTGACCGTTCTGCCGGTGTTGCCGCCGGATCTACGTCCGCTGGTTCCGCTGGATGGTGGCCGCTTCGCGACCTCGGATCTCAACGATCTGTATCGCAGGGTGATCAACCGTAACAACCGCCTCAAGCGCCTGCTCGACCTGTCTGCGCCGGATATCATCGTGCGCAACGAAAAGCGCATGCTGCAGGAGGCGGTCGACGCGCTGCTCGACAATGGTCGTCGTGGTCGCGCCATCACTGGTTCGAACAAGCGCCCGCTGAAATCCCTGGCCGACATGATCAAGGGCAAGCAGGGTCGTTTCCGTCAGAACCTGCTCGGCAAGCGCGTGGACTATTCCGGTCGTTCGGTGATCACCGTCGGCCCGACCCTGCGCCTGCATCAGTGCGGTCTGCCGAAGAAGATGGCCCTCGAGCTGTTCAAGCCGTTCATTTTCGGCAAGTTGGAAATGCGTGGCATGGCGACCACCATCAAGGCCGCCAAGAAGATGGTAGAGCGCGAGCTGCCTGAGGTTTGGGACGTTCTGGCTGAAGTCATCCGCGAACATCCCGTGCTGCTCAACCGCGCGCCGACGCTGCACCGTCTGGGTATCCAGGCGTTCGAGCCCGTACTGATCGAAGGTAAGGCCATCCAGCTTCACCCGCTGGTATGTGCGGCGTATAACGCTGACTTCGACGGCGACCAGATGGCCGTTCACGTGCCGCTGACGCTGGAAGCCCAGCTCGAGGCTCGTGCGTTGATGATGTCGACCAACAACATCCTCTCGCCGGCCAACGGCGAGCCGATCATCGTGCCGTCGCAGGACGTGGTGCTGGGTCTTTACTACATGACCCGCGAAGCCATCAATGCCAAGGGCGAAGGCCGAGTATTCGCTGACCTGCAGGAAGTCGACCGCGTGTTCCGCGCCGGCGAAGCGTCCCTGCACGCCCGCGTCAAGGTGCGTATCAACGAGACCATTAAGGATCGCGACGGAAGCATCACCAAGAACACTCGTATCGTCGACACCACTGTTGGCCGCGCGCTGCTGTTCCAGGTGGTTCCTGCCGGTCTGCCGTTCGATGTGGTCAACCAGCCGATGAAGAAGAAGGCAATCTCCAGGCTGATCAACCTGTGCTATCGCACGGTCGGTCTGAAGGACACCGTCATCTTTGCCGACCAGTTGATGTATACCGGTTTTGCCTACTCGACTATTTCGGGCGTGTCGATCGGTGTGAACGATTTCGTCATTCCTGACGAGAAGGCACGCATCATTGATGCGGCTACCGAGGAAGTGAAGGAAATCGAATCGCAGTATGCGTCCGGCCTGGTTACCCAGGGCGAGAAGTACAACAAGGTGATCGACCTCTGGTCCAAGGCCAACGATGAAGTCTCCAAGGCTATGATGGCCAACCTCTCGAAAGAGAAGGTCATCGACCGCGATGGCAACGAAGCCGAGCAGGACTCGTTCAACTCGATGTATATGATGGCCGACTCCGGTGCGCGTGGTTCGGCTGCGCAGATCCGCCAGCTGGCGGGTATGCGTGGTCTGATGGCCAAGCCGGACGGCTCCATCATCGAAACGCCGATCACTGCGAACTTCCGTGAAGGTCTGAACGTCCTCCAGTACTTCATTTCCACGCACGGTGCTCGTAAGGGTCTGGCTGACACCGCTCTGAAAACTGCCAACTCCGGCTACCTGACTCGTCGTCTGGTCGACGTGGCGCAGGATCTCGTCGTCACCGAAGTCGATTGTGGTACCGAGCAAGGTCTGTTCATGACCCCGCACATCGAGGGCGGGGATGTGGTCGAGCCGCTGGGTGAACGTGTGCTGGGTCGTGTTATTGCCCGTGACGTACTCAAGCCCGGCACCGAAGAGGTGCTTGTGCCAGCCGGTACGTTGGTAGATGAGCAGTGGGTCGACTTCATCGAGCTCAACAGTATTGACGAAGTTGTGGTTCGCTCGCCGATCAGCTGTGAAACGCGCTATGGCATTTGTGCCAAGTGCTATGGCCGCGATCTTGCTCGCGGGCACCAGGTCAACATCGGTGAGGCGGTGGGCGTTATCGCTGCGCAGTCGATTGGTGAACCGGGTACTCAGCTGACGATGCGTACCTTCCACATCGGTGGTGCCGCTAGCCGGACTTCTGCGGTCGACAACGTCATGGTCAAGAATGGCGGCACCATCCGCCTGCATAACCTGAAGCATGTGGAGCGTGCTGACGGCGCGCTGATTGCGGTTTCCCGTTCCGGTGAGCTGGCTGTTGCGGACGACTTCGGGCGTGAGCGCGAGCGCTACAAGCTGCCATACGGTGCTGTCATTTCCATCAAGGAAGGTGACAAGGTTGATGCTGGGGCGGTAGTGGCGAAGTGGGATCCACACACTCACCCGATCGTCACCGAGATGAAGGGTGTCGTGACCTTTGTCGGGATGGAAGAAAACATCACCATCAAGCGCCAGACCGATGAACTCACCGGTTTGACCAACATCGAGGTGATGGATCCGAAGGACCGTCCGGCATCGGGCAAGGACATTCGTCCGGCGATCAAGATGGTCGACGCCAACGGGAAAGAATTGCTGCTGCCGGGTACCGACGTACCGGCCCAGTATTTCCTGCCGGCTAATGCCCTGGTAGGTGTGGCTGACGGTGCCGAGATTAATGTGGGTGACGTTATCGCACGTATCCCTCAGGAGACCTCCAAGACGCGCGATATCACCGGTGGTCTGCCGCGCGTTGCCGACCTCTTTGAGGCCCGCCGTCCGAAAGAGCCTTCGATCCTGGCTGAAATCAGCGGCACGATTTCCTTCGGCAAGGAAACCAAGGGCAAGCGTCGCTTGGTGATCACGCCGACCGATGGTACCGATCCTTACGAGGAGCTGATTCCGAAGTGGCGTCACCTGAACGTCTTCGAGGGAGAGCAGGTAAACAAGGGTGAGGTTATCTCGGACGGTCCGAGCAACCCGCACGACATCCTGCGCCTGCTAGGCGTCAGCGCGTTGGCGAAGTACATCGTCAATGAGATCCAAGACGTGTACCGGTTGCAGGGCGTTAAGATCAACGACAAGCACATCGAGACCATCCTGCGGCAGATGCTACGCAAGGTCGAAGTGGCCGAGTCCGGCGATTCGAGCTTCATCAAGGGCGACCAGATGGAGCTCACTCAGGTGCTCGAGGAAAACGAGCGTCTGTCCGGGGACGACAAGTTCGGCTCGAAGTACATTCGTGTGCTGCTGGGGATCACCAAGGCTTCCTTGTCCACCGAATCCTTCATCTCGGCGGCATCGTTCCAGGAGACCACTCGGGTTCTTACCGAGGCAGCAGTTACCGGCAAGCGCGATTACCTCCGCGGCTTGAAGGAGAACGTGGTGGTAGGTCGCCTGATTCCGGCTGGTACCGGTCTGCAATATCACAGCGAACGCAAGCGCAAGCGTGATGCTGAAAAACCGGTTCGCGTGAGTGCCGATGAGGTCGAAGCGGCCTTGACCGAGGCGCTCAATTCGAGCGGCAACTGACAGGTTCGCCCCTGCGCAAGCAGGGGCGAACCTTGACGGTGTACAGGAACCTCTTTAGACTCTTGTACCCCTAATTTGGCGGGGCTCATGCCCTGCCATTTTTCGTTTGTGTCGAAAGACAACAGTGGAGCTAGTAGATGGCAACGATCAACCAGCTGGTACGCCAGCCGCGCAAGCGCGTCGTCGAGAAAAGCGACGTCCCTGCGCTGCAGAACTGCCCGCAACGCCGTGGCGTGTGCACTCGCGTGTACACCACCACGCCAAAGAAACCGAACTCAGCACTGCGTAAGGTATGCCGTGTTCGTCTCACCAACGGTTTTGAAGTCGCCTCCTACATTGGTGGTGAAGGTCACAACCTGCAAGAGCACAGCGTAGTGCTGATCCGTGGTGGTCGCGTAAAGGACCTCCCGGGTGTGCGTTACCATACCGTTCGCGGTTCGCTGGATACTTCCGGAGTCAAGGATCGTAAGCAGGGTCGTTCCAAGTACGGCACCAAGCGTCCGAAGTAATCAACATCTCCATTTATTCAAGTCGATAAGAGTAAGGTCGGGCGTAACTTCGTTGTTATGGTCCCGAGCTAACCTGAAGACCGTTTGAGGGCTTATCAATGCCAAGACGTCGTGTAGCAGCCAAGCGCGAAATCCTTGACGATCCGAAATACGGAAGTCTGATTCTCGCCAAGTTCATGAACCACGTGATGGAGAGCGGCAAGAAAGCCGTTGCCGAGCGTATCGTTTATGGTGCCTTGGAAAAGGTCAAAGAGCGCAAGAACAGCGATCCCCTGGAAATCTTCGAAAAAGCACTCGACGCCATCGCTCCGCTGGTCGAAGTGAAGTCCCGCCGCGTAGGTGGTGCGACTTACCAGGTTCCGGTCGAAGTCCGTCCTTCCCGTCGTAACGCCTTGGCCATGCGCTGGCTGGTGGATGCCGCGCGCAAGCGTGGTGAGAAATCCATGGCGCTGCGTTTGGCGGGTGAGTTGTCGGATGCATTTGAAGGTAAAGGCGCTGCTGTTAAGAAGCGTGAAGACGTGCATCGTATGGCTGAAGCCAACAAGGCTTTCTCGCACTACCGCTTCTAATATTCAGCGTCAACAACTTGCGAGGGCTTTATGGCTCGTACTACCCCGATTAACCGCTACCGTAACATTGGTATCGTCGCTCACGTGGATGCGGGTAAAACCACTACCACCGAGCGCGTCCTTTTTTACACAGGCGTAAACCACAAAATGGGCGAGGTGCATGATGGCGCCGCGACCATGGACTGGATGGTGCAGGAGCAGGAGCGTGGTATCACCATCACGTCCGCAGCTACTACCGCTTTCTGGGCAGGTTCCGAAAAGCAGTTCGACAGGCATCGTTTCAACATTATCGACACCCCCGGTCACGTTGACTTCACCATTGAAGTAGAGCGCTCCCTGCGCGTGCTCGATGGCGCGGTCGTCGTGTTCTGTGGGACCTCGGGTGTTGAGCCGCAGTCGGAAACCGTGTGGCGTCAAGCCAACAAGTACGGTGTGCCGCGCCTGGTCTATGTCAATAAGATGGACCGTGCGGGCGCGAACTTCCTGCGTGTGGTCGCTCAGATCAAGCAGCGCCTGGGTCATACGCCGGTGCCGATCCAGCTCGCCATTGGTGCCGAAGATAACTTTCAGGGTCAGATCGATCTGATCAAGATGAAAGCCATCTACTGGAACGATGACGACAAGGGCATGACCTTCCGCGAGGAGGAGATCCCTGCCGAGCTTCAGGATCTGGCAGAAGAGTGGCGCAGTAACATGGTCGAGGCGGCTGCCGAGGCCACTGAAGAGCTGATGAACAAATACCTTGAAGGTGAAGAACTCACCACCGAGGAAATCAAGTCTGCTCTGCGTCAGCGCACCATTGCCGGCGAGATCGTGCTTGCCGTTTGTGGCTCGTCGTTCAAGAACAAGGGCGTTCCCCTGGTTCTCGACGCGGTCATCGACTACCTGCCTGCGCCTGCCGATATTCCGTCGATCAAAGGTACCGATATCGATGACGAAACCATTGAGATGGAGCGTCATGCTGATGATGACGAGCCGTTCTCTGCGCTTGCGTTCAAGATCGCGACCGATCCCTTCGTTGGTACGCTCACCTTCGCCCGTGTCTATTCCGGTGTCCTGAATTCCGGTGACGGCGTTCTGAACTCGGTCAAGGGGAAGAAAGAGCGCGTTGGTCGTATGGTGCAGATGCATGCGAACAGCCGCGAAGAGATCAAAGAGGTGCGCGCTGGCGACATCGCCGCCCTGATCGGCATGAAGGACGTCACGACCGGTGACACTCTGTGTGCCCTTGATAAGCCGATCATTCTGGTTCGTATGGACTTCCCGGAGCCGGTTATTTCGGTTGCCGTTGAGCCCAAGACCAAGGATGACCAGGAAAAGATGGGTATTGCGCTGGGCAAGCTTGCTCAGGAGGACCCTTCGTTCCGTGTCAAGACTGACGAAGAGACCGGTCAGACGATCATCTCGGGTATGGGTGAGTTGCACCTCGACATTCTCGTCGACCGTATGCGTCGTGAGTTCAATGTTGAAGCCAACATTGGTAAGCCTCAGGTGTCTTATCGCGAGAAAATCACGAAGTCCTGTGAGATCGAAGGCAAGTTTGTACGTCAGTCTGGCGGTCGCGGTCAGTTCGGTCATTGCTGGGTGCGTTTTGCGCCGGCTGATGAAGGGCAAGAAGGCCTGCAGTTCGTCAACGAAGTGGTTGGTGGCGTGATTCCGAAGGAATACATTCCGGCCATTCAGAAGGGCATCGAAGAGCAGATGAAGAACGGCGTTGTTGCCGGCTATCCGCTGATCGGCCTGAAGGCAACTGTGTTTGACGGCTCCTACCATGACGTCGACTCCAACGAGATGGCGTTCAAGGTTGCGGCGTCCATGGCGACCAAGCAGCTGTCCCAGAAGGGCGGTGCGGTAGTGCTTGAGCCGATCATGAAGGTCGAAGTTGTTACGCCTGAGGATTACATGGGTGACGTGATGGGTGACCTGAACCGTCGTCGCGGTCTGATTCAGGGTATGGAAGACACGGTATCCGGTAAGGTCATTCGTGCTGAGGTTCCGCTGGGTGAGATGTTCGGTTATGCGACCGACGTTCGCTCCATGTCTCAGGGTCGCGCAAGCTACTCCATGGAATTCTCGAAGTACTCCGAGGCTCCGTCGAACATCGTCGAAGCTATCGTTAAAAAACAAGGTTGATTCAGCCCTTTAAGTAAGAGGTTTACTGTCGTGGCTAAAGAAAAATTCGAACGTAACAAACCGCACCTGAACGTCGGTACCATTGGTCATGTCGACCATGGCAAAACCACGCTCACCGCAGCGCTGACTAAAGTCTGTGCTGAGACCTGGGGCGGCTCTGCGCGTGATTTCTCGCAGATCGACAACGCGCCGGAAGAGAAGGCTCGTGGTATCACCATCAACACCTCCCACGTTGAATACGATTCCTCGATCCGTCACTACGCTCACGTTGACTGCCCGGGTCACGCTGACTATGTGAAGAACATGATCACCGGTGCTGCGCAGATGGACGGCGCGATCCTGGTTTGTTCGGCTGCTGACGGCCCCATGCCGCAGACTCGCGAGCATATCCTGCTGTCCCGCCAGGTTGGCGTTCCGTACATCGTTGTCTTCCTGAACAAGGCGGACATGGTGGATGACGCCGAGCTGCTGGAGCTGGTTGAGATGGAAGTGCGTGACCTGCTGTCGACCTACGACTTCCCAGGTGACGACACCCCGATCATCATCGGCTCTGCACTGATGGCTCTGAACGGTCAGGATGACAACGAGATGGGCGTATCGGCCGTGCGCAAGCTGGTCGAGACTCTGGACAGCTACATTCCGGAGCCTGAGCGTGCCATCGACAAGCCGTTCCTGATGCCGATCGAAGACGTGTTCTCGATCTCCGGTCGCGGCACTGTTGTGACCGGTCGTGTTGAGCGCGGCATCGTCAAGGTTCAGGAAGAAATCGAAATCGTCGGTATTCGTGCCACGACCAAGACCACCTGTACCGGTGTTGAGATGTTCCGTAAGCTGCTCGACGAAGGTCGTGCCGGTGAGAACGTTGGTGTGCTGCTGCGTGGTACCAAGCGTGATGACGTCGAGCGCGGTCAGGTTCTGGCCAAGCCGGGCACCATCAAGCCGCACACCAAGTTCGAAGGCGAAGTCTACGTACTGAGCAAGGAAGAAGGCGGCCGTCATACTCCGTTCTTCAAGGGCTACCGTCCGCAGTTCTACTTCCGTACCACGGACGTGACCGGTAACTGCGAACTGCCAGAAGGCGTTGAGATGGTAATGCCGGGCGACAACATCAAGATGGTTGTCACCCTGATCGCTCCGATCGCCATGGAAGATGGCCTGCGCTTCGCGATTCGCGAAGGCGGCCGTACCGTGGGTGCTGGCGTGGTTGCCAAAATCATCGAATAACCTTTCGATGTTGGAAAGGGGCCCCTTGGGGCCCTTTTTCTATTGTTGATCATTTATTGACACCCCCTGGACCCATCCGTACAATTGCGCCTCCTTTTACCGGGCGTATTGCGTTTGGTAAGGATGGCTAATTGGAGTCTGAGGTCAAAATGCAAAACCAACAAATCCGTATTCGGTTGAAGGCTTTTGACCATCGCCTGATCGATCAATCAACCCAGGAAATCGTGGAAACCGCGAAACGTACTGGTGCTCAGGTGCGTGGTCCGATTCCACTGCCGACCCGCAAAGAGCGGTTCACTGTTCTGGTTTCTCCGCACGTCAATAAAGATGCGCGCGACCAGTACGAGATCCGTACTCATAAGCGTGTGCTGGATATCGTCCAGCCGACTGATAAAACAGTCGATGCGCTGATGAAGCTTGATCTTGCGGCTGGCGTGGAAGTGCAGATCAGCCTCGGCTAAAACCTGGAGTTTTAGTCGTGTAACGCTCTGAAATGGGCGGCCATAGCGGGTGAAAGCCCCGTACACTCAAGAGGTTACAACATGACTATTGGTGTAGTCGGTCGTAAATGCGGCATGACCCGCGTTTTCACCGAAGATGGTGTCTCTGTTCCGGTTACGGTCATTGAGATCGAGCCGAATCGCGTCACTCAGTTCAAGAATGAAGAGAGCGATGGTTATCGCGCCGTACAGGTCACTGTAGGCGAGCGCCGCGCGTCCCGCGTTACCAAGGCTCAGGCTGGTCACTTCGCCAAGGCGAACGTAGCTGCTGGTCGTGGCGTCTGGGAATTCCGCCTTGATGGCGAGGAGTTCCAAGTTGGTGACCAGATCAACGCTGAAATCTTCCAGGCAGGACAGATGGTGGATGTCACCGGTCAGTCCAAGGGTAAAGGCTTTGCCGGTACCATCAAGCGCTGGAATTTCCGTGGTCAGGACAATACTCACGGTAACTCCGTATCCCACCGCGTCCCGGGCTCCATTGGCCAATGCCAGACTCCAGGCCGTGTTTTCAAGGGCAAGAAGATGTCCGGGCACATGGGCGCCGAGCGCGTAACCGTGCAGTCCCTGGAAATCGTGCGTGTCGATGCCGAGCGTAACCTTCTG
Source organism: Stutzerimonas sp. C6.4V (assembly GCF_058536345.1). Lineage (NCBI taxonomy): Bacteria > Pseudomonadati > Pseudomonadota > Gammaproteobacteria > Pseudomonadales > Pseudomonadaceae > Stutzerimonas > Stutzerimonas sp. C6.4V. The sequence continues at coordinate 3,241,246 of NZ_JBZUBM010000001.1, read as the reverse complement.
CTGGTCAAGGGCGCAGTGCCCGGCGCCACCGGTGGTGACGTAGTCGTGCGTCCGGCCGCCAAGGCTCGCGGGTAAGGGGGAGTTCTCATGCAATTGAATGTTAATGGCGCACAGGCCATAGAAGTCTCCGAACAAACCTTTGGTGGGGAGTTTAACGAGACGCTGGTGCATCAGGCAGTCGTCGCCTATATGGCTGGCGGTCGTCAGGGCAGCAAGCAGCAGAAGACTCGCTCGGATGTCTCCGGTGGCGGTAAGCGCCCCTGGCGTCAAAAGGGTACTGGCCGTGCTCGTGCCGGTACCTCGCGTGGTCCGATCTGGCGCGGCGGTGGCGTGACTTTCGCTGCTCGTCCTCAGAACCATGAGCAGAAGCTCAACAAGAAGATGTATCGCGCTGCGCTGCGCTCCATTCTTTCCGAATTGGTTCGTTCCGAGCGTCTGGTTGTTGTTGAAGACTTCGCCGTCGACAGCCCCAAGACCAAGCAGCTTGCTAGCAAGCTGACCGGCATGGGCCTGAATGACGTACTGATCGTTTCCGATGCTGTTGATCAGAACCTGTATCTGGCGGCTCGCAACCTGCCGCACGTCGATGTCCGTGACGTCCAGGGTTCCGATCCGGTCAGCCTGATCGCCTATGACAAAGTGTTGATCACTGTGTCGGCTGTGAAGAAATTCGAGGAGCTGCTGGGATGAACCAGGAACGCGTATTCAAAGTCCTGCTTGGTCCGCACGTCTCCGAGAAGGCAACCATGCTGGCTGACAGCAAGAGCCAGTTCGTTTTCAAGGTTGCTACTGATGCAACCAAGCTGGAAATCAAGAAGGCCGTCGAAAGCCTGTTCAACGTGAAGGTAGCCAAGGTCAGCACCCTGAATGTCCAGGGCAAGACTAAGCGTACCGCTCGCGGTCTGGGCAAGCGCAACGACTGGAAGAAGGCGTACATCGCTCTTCAGCCGGGCCAGGATCTCGATTTCTCCGGCAACGCTGAGTAAGGAAGGGGTGCATCATGGCAATCGTTAAATGCAAACCGACTTCCGCAGGCCGCCGTTTTGTGGTCAAAGTGGTCGGTCAGGAGCTGCATAAAGGCGCTCCTTATGCTCCGCTGCTCGAGAAGAAGTCGAAGTCTGGCGGTCGTAACAACAATGGTCGTATCACCACTCGTCACATCGGTGGTGGTCACAAGCAGCATTACCGTCTGGTTGATTTTCGTCGCAACAAGGACGGCATTCCTGCCGTCGTAGAGCGTGTCGAATATGATCCAAACCGTACTGCGCACATCGCGCTGCTGAAGTATGCCGACGGTGAGCGTCGCTACATCATTGCGCCGAAGGGCGTGACGGCAGGCGATCAGCTTCTGTCCGGCGTCAATGCGCCGATCAAAGCTGGTAACAGCCTGCCGCTGCGCAACATTCCGCTGGGTTCCACTGTTCACGGTGTCGAGCTCAAGCCGGGCAAGGGTGCTCAGGTCGCGCGTTCTGCTGGTGCTTCGGCTCAGTTGGTCGCTCGTGAAGGTGCCTATGTGACCCTGCGTCTTCGCTCCGGCGAGATGCGCAAGGTGCTGGCTGAATGCCGTGCGACTCTGGGCGAGGTCTCGAATTCCGAGCACAGTCTCCGTTCGCTGGGTAAGGCGGGTGCCAAGCGCTGGCGCGGTGTTCGCCCAACCGTTCGCGGTGTGGCCATGAACCCGGTCGATCACCCCCACGGTGGTGGTGAGGGTCGTACCTCCGGTGGTCGTCATCCGGTGTCGCCATGGGGCTTCCCGACTAAGGGCGCGAAGACTCGCTCTAACAAGCGCACCGATAACATGATCGTCCGTCGTCGCAAGTAACTAGAGGGATACGACAGTGCCGCGTTCTCTGAAAAAAGGTCCTTTTATCGATCTTCACCTATTGAAGAAGGTCGAAGTTGCTGCGGAGAAGAATGATCGCAAGCCAGTCAAAACCTGGTCGCGTCGTTCGATGATTCTGCCGCAGATGGTCGGTCTGACCATCGCTGTGCATAACGGCCGTCAACATGTTCCCGTTCTTGTGAGCGAAGACATGGTCGGTCACAAACTCGGCGAGTTCGCTGGTACCCGCACTTATCGCGGGCACGTAGCGGACAAGAAAGGCAAGCGCTAAGGGGTAAGGAAAGATGGAAGTAGCCGCTAAGTTGTCGGGCGCTCGCATCTCCGCCCAGAAAGCCCGCCTGGTCGCCGACCAGATCCGCGGGAAGAGGGTGGGCGAAGCGCTCAACCTGCTGGCTTTCAGCAGTAAGAAAGCCGCCGAGATCATGAAGAAAGTGCTGGAGTCGGCTGTAGCCAACGCCGAGCACAACGAAGGCGCTGACGTGGATGACCTGAAGGTTTCCACGGTCTTCGTCAACGAGGGGCGTTCGCTTAAGCGCATCATGCCGCGTGCCAAAGGCCGCGCTGATCGCATCGTCAAGCGGTCTTGCCATATCACTGTCAAGGTTGCGGACAAGTAACGGAGTCGATCAGATGGGTCAGAAAGTACATCCCACTGGCATTCGCCTGGGAATCGTCAAGGAGCACACTTCCGTCTGGTACGCAGACGGTCGCACGTACGCCGATTATCTGCTCGCAGATTTGAACGTGCGTGAATACCTCCAAGACAAATTAAAAAGCGCGTCCGTAAGCCGTATCGACATCCATCGTCCGGCTCAAACCGCACGCATCACCATCCATACCGCTCGTCCCGGCATCGTGATCGGAAAGAAGGGTGAGGATGTTGAGAAGCTGCGTCAGGACCTGACCAAAAGAATGGGTGTGCCTGTGCACATCAACATCGAAGAAATCCGCAAGCCGGAACTCGATGCAATGTTGGTAGCACAGAACGTCGCTCAGCAGCTGGAGCGTCGCGTGATGTTTCGTCGCGCCATGAAGCGCGCCGTACAGAATGCGATCCGCATTGGTGCCAAGGGCATCAAGATCCAGGTGAGCGGTCGTCTGGGTGGGGCTGAAATCGCCCGTACGGAATGGTATCGGGAAGGTCGTGTGCCGCTGCACACCCTGCGTGCCGATATCGACTACAACACCTACGAAGCGCACACCACTTATGGTGTGATCGGCGTCAAGGTCTGGATCTTCAAAGGCGAAGTAATTGGTGGTCGCCATGAAGAGCTCAAGCCGCAAGCGCCTGCGCCTCGTAAAAAAGCTGCCAAGTAAGGAGTACGCCAAATGTTGCAACCAAAGCGTACAAAATTCCGCAAGCAGATGACCGGTCACAACCGTGGTCTGGCTCAGCGCGGTAGCAAAGTCAGCTTCGGCGAGTTCGCCCTGAAGTCTGTCGCTCGTGGTCGTCTCACTGCGCGTCAGATCGAGTCCGCACGTCGTGCGTTGACCCGTCATGTCAAGCGCGGCGGCAAGATCTGGATCCGTGTTTTCCCCGACAAGCCGATCTCCAAGAAGCCGCTTGAAGTGCGGATGGGTAAAGGTAAGGGCAACGTCGAGTACTGGGTAGCCCAGATTCAGCCGGGCAAAGTGCTCTACGAGATCGAGGGTGTTTCCGAAGAGCTGGCGCGTGAGGCATTCGCCCTGGCTGCTGCAAAGCTGCCGCTCGCCACCTCCTTTGTTAAGCGGACGGTGATGTGATGAAAGCGAATGAGCTTCGTGAAAAATCCGCTCAGCAGCTAAACGAGCAACTGCTCGAGCTGCTGCGCGACCAGTTCAATCTGCGTATGCAGAAAGCAACTGGCCAGTTGGGGCAGTCGCACCTGCTCTCGCAAGTCAAGCGCGACATCGCTCGTGTCAAGACTGTGCTCAACCAGCAGGCAGGTAAGTGATCATGGCTGAAGTTGAAAAAACTGTCCGCACGCTGACTGGCCGCGTCGTCAGCGACAAAATGGACAAAAGCATCACCGTTCTGATCGAGCGTCGCGTCAAGCACCCGATCTACGGTAAATACGTGAAGCGTTCGACCAAGCTGCACGCCCACGACGAAACCAACCAGTGCCGTATCGGCGACAAGGTCACTATCCGCGAGACTCGTCCGCTGGCGAAGACCAAGTGCTGGATGTTGGTTGATGTCGTTGAACGTGCCGTCGAAGTCTAAGGGCTAGGGGTCGGAGAAATTATATGATTCAGACTCAATCAATGCTCGATGTGGCTGACAACAGTGGCGCTCGTCGCGTCATGTGTATCAAGGTCCTCGGTGGTTCGCATCGCCGTTACGCCGGTATCGGCGACATCATCAAGGTTACCGTCAAGGAAGCGATTCCGCGTGGCAAGGTCAAGAAGGGCCAGGTAATGACTGCTGTTGTGGTCCGTACCCGCCACGGTGTTCGCCGTCCGGATGGCTCCATTATTCGCTTCGATGGCAATGCTGCTGTTCTGTTGAACAACAAGCAGGAGCCAATTGGCACCCGTATTTTCGGGCCGGTGACGCGTGAGCTTCGTTCAGAGAAGTTCATGAAGATCGTCTCGCTCGCGCCTGAAGTGCTGTAAGGAGAAGCCGCATGCAAAAGATTCGTCGCAACGACGAGATCATCGTCATCGCCGGCAAGGACAAGGGTAAGCGCGGTAAGGTGCTCCGGGTTCTCGCCGACGACCGTCTGGTTGTCGGTGGTATCAACCTGGTAAAGCGTCATACCAAGCCGAACCCGATGTCAGGCGTTCAGGGCGGTATCGTCGAGAAGGAGGCGCCTCTGCACGCCTCTAACGTCGCTATTTTCAACGGTGAAACCAACAAGGCTGACCGCGTTGGGTTCAAGGTTGAAGACGGCAAGAAAATTCGTGTCTTCAAGTCGACCCAGAAGCCGGTTGAAGCTTGAGACTGCTAGGTAGATAACCATGGCACGACTAAAAGAAGTTTATCGGAAGCAAATCGCTCCCAAGCTGAAAGAAGAGCTTCAGCTGGGCAACGTGATGGAAGTTCCGCGCATCACCAAGATCACCCTTAACATGGGTATCGGCGAAGCGATCGGTGATAAGAAGATTATCGACAACGCGGTTGCCGACCTGGAAAAGATCACTGGCCAAAAGGTCGTCGTGACTCACGCTCGGAAATCCATCGCTGGCTTTAAGGTCCGCGAAGGTTGGCCGATCGGCGTCAAGGTGACGCTGCGCAGCGATCGCATGTACGAGTTCCTGGATCGTCTGCTGTCTATCTCTCTGCCTCGGGTTCGCGATTTCCGCGGGCTGAATGCCAAGTCCTTCGATGGCCGCGGCAACTACAGCATGGGCGTTAAAGAGCAGATCATTTTCCCGGAAATCGATTACGACAAGATCGATGCCCTGCGTGGTCTGGACATTACGCTGACCACCACCGCCCGGACGGACGAAGAGGGTCGCGCGTTGCTGCGTGCCTTTAACTTCCCGTTCCGTAACTGATTGGAGTAGGCACATGGCTAAGCAAAGCATGAAGAACCGTGAGCTGAAGCGTCAGCAAACGGTTGCCAAGTACGCTCAGAAGCGTGCTGCGCTGAAGGCTGTCATCGCCAATCCGGAATCCACTCCGGAAGCCCGCTGGGAAGCCCAGGTGGCATTGCAGAAGCAACCGCGCGACGCTAGCGCTTCGCGCCTGCGTAATCGCTGCCGCCTGACTGGCCGTCCGCATGGTGTTTATCGCAAGTTTGGTCTTGCGCGTAACATGCTGCGCCAGGCTGCCATGCGTGGTGATGTTCCAGGTCTGGTCAAGGCCAGCTGGTAATGAAATAGCGGTCCGGCTCTACTGCGGACAGGTTGTTTCAGATCAAGCCCCTTATGGGGCTTGATTCATTTCTGGAGTGTCTCTAGAATGCTCGGCTCGCCCGAGTCACGCCTATGGCATGATCTCATCTAGTAGGCGACACGAGCCTTTGCAGGCTTATTTTTTTGTATTAGGAGCCAAGCGCCCATGAGTATGCAGGACCCGTTAGCGGACATGCTAACTCGTATCCGTAATGCCCAGATGGCCGAAAAGTCCGTCGTAAGCATGCCGTCTTCCACACTGAAGGTGGCTGTAGCCGATGTGCTTCAAGGTGAAGGCTATATCGCAGGATACAACGTCAGCAGCGACGCCAAGCCGCAGCTGTCCATCGAGCTCAAGTACTTCGAGGGCCGTCCGGTCATCGAGGAGCTGAAGCGCGTAAGCCGTCCTGGCCTTCGCCAGTACAAATCCGTTGATCAGTTGCCGAAGGTTCGCGGCGGTCTGGGTGTTTCGATCGTGTCCACCAACAAGGGTGTGATGACTGATCGGGCTGCTCGCGCTGCTGGCGTTGGCGGCGAAGTGCTCTGCACAGTGTTCTAAGGGGGGGATAAGCATGTCTCGCGTTGCTAAGAACCCCGTCAAGCTGCCCGCCGGTGTTGAATTCAACATGTCTGGCCAGCGGCTTTCGGTGAAGGGTGCCAAGGGCGCTCTCGAACTGAATGTGCACTCGTCCGTGGAAGTTATTCACGAGGCTGGTGAGCTCCGTTTTGCTGCGCGTCATGGCGATCAGCAGAATCGCGCTATGGCCGGTACTACCCGTGCGCTGGTTAACAACATGGTGATCGGTGTCAGCCAAGGCTTCGAGCGCAAGCTCCAGCTGGTTGGTGTTGGTTACAAAGCACAAGCCAAAGGTCAAGTGCTGTCCCTGGCTCTCGGCTTCTCGCATCCGGTGGAATATGAACTGCCGCAAGGCGTTACCGCTGAGACCCCCAGCCAGACCGACATCCTGATCAAGGGCGTCGACAAGCAACTGGTCGGTCAGGTGGCTGCAGAAATCCGCGACTTCCGCCGCCCTGAGCCTTACAAGGGCAAAGGCGTGCGTTACTCGGACGAAGTGGTCCGTCGTAAAGAAGCTAAGAAGAAGTAGGGCATAGCACATGAGCGTAAAGAAAGTTACTCGTCTGCGTCGCGCTCGCAAGGCACGCCTGAAGATGCGCGAGCTGGAAACCGTACGCCTTTGTGTGTACCGCTCTTCCCAGCACATCTACGCCCAGGTCCTTTCGGCCGACGGCGGCAAGGTTTTGGCCAGCGCCTCGACTCTGGACAAAGAATTGCGTAGCGGTGCCACTGGCAACGTTGACGCTGCCAAGAAAGTTGGTCAGCTGGTCGCTGAGCGTGCTAAGGCCGCAGGTGTCACCCAGGTGGCGTTCGACCGTTCTGGCTTCAAGTACCACGGTCGTGTCAAGGCACTGGCTGATGCTGCTCGTGAAGGCGGGCTGGAGTTCTAAGTTATGGCATATAACGAGCAAAAGCGCGACGAAGGCTATATTGAGAAGCTGGTTCAAGTTAACCGCGTCGCCAAGACTGTAAAAGGTGGCCGTATCTTCACCTTCACCGCGTTGACCGTGGTGGGTGACGGCAAGGGTCGTGTCGGTTTCGGTCGCGGTAAATCCCGCGAAGTGCCTGCTGCTATTCAGAAGGCTATGGAGGCGGCTCGCCGCAACATGATCCAGGTTGACCTGAACGGCACCACGCTGCAGTACGCAACCAAGGCCGCGCATGGCGCTTCCAAGGTCTACATGCAACCTGCTTCCGAAGGTACCGGTGTTATCGCTGGTGGTGCGATGCGCGCCATCCTCGAAGTCGCCGGTGTCCAGAACGTCCTGGCCAAGTGCTACGGCTCGACCAACCCTGTGAACGTGGTGCACGCCACCTTTAAGGGTTTGAAGGCCATGCAGTCGCCTGAGTCGATCGCTGCCAAGCGTGGCAAGAGCGTCGAGGAGATTTCCTGATGGCTAATACCGTCAAGGTCACGCTGATCAAGAGCGTCAGCGGTCGTATTCCCAATCACAAGCTTTGCGTCAAGGGCCTCGGCCTGCGTCGCATTGGTCACACCGTCGAGGTTCAGGACACCCCTGAGAATCGCGGCATGATCAACAAGGCTTATTACATGCTCCGTGTGGAGGGCTAAGCCATGCAACTGAACGATCTGCGTTCTGCGCCGGGTGCCCGTCGCGAAAAGCTTCGTCCCGGTCGCGGCATCGGTAGCGGACTCGGTAAGACCGGTGGTCGCGGTCACAAGGGTCAGACTTCCCGCTCCGGTGGCAAGATTGCTCCTGGTTTCGAGGGTGGCCAGCAGCCGCTGCATCGTCGCCTGCCGAAGTTCGGCTTCGTTTCGCTGAAAGCCATGGATCGCGCCGAAGTGCGTACCTCCGAGCTGGCCAAAGTGGAAGGCGATGTCGTCTCCGTGCAGAGCCTCAAGGACGCCAACGTAATCAACCAGAACGTACTGCGTGTGAAAATCATGCTATCCGGTGAGGTTGGTCGCGCTGTAACTCTTAAGGGCATCGCCGCCACCAAAGGTGCGCGTGCGGCTATCGAAGCAGCTGGCGGCAAGTTCGAGGAATAAATGGCTAAGCAAGGTGCTCTCTCCGCGCTGAGTAATGGCGGGCTGTCTGAACTCTGGGCTCGTCTGCGCTTTCTGCTGATGGCGATCATCGTCTATCGGGTTGGGGCGCACATCCCGGTACCGGGGATCAATCCCGACAGGTTGGCCGAGCTGTTTCGTCAGAACGAAGGGACCATCCTTAGCCTGTTCAACATGTTTTCCGGCGGCGCGCTCGAACGCATGAGTATTTTTGCGCTGGGGATCATGCCGTACATCTCGGCATCGATCATCATGCAGCTCATGACTGCGGTGAGTCCGCAGCTGGAACAGTTGAAGAAGGAAGGCGAGGCCGGTCGTCGCAAGATCAGCCAATACACGCGTTATGGTGCGTTGGTCCTGGCAATTGTGCAGGCGATCGGTATGTCCGTCGGTCTGGCGGGCCAGGGCGTTGCGTTCAGCAACGACTTCGGCTTCTACTTCGTGGCTATCACCACGTTTGTCGCTGGTGCGATGTTCATGATGTGGCTGGGCGAGCAGATCACCGAGCGAGGCGTTGGTAACGGCATTTCGATGTTGATCTTCGCCGGTATCGTTGCAGGTTTGCCGGGTGCCCTTGGGCAGTCCTTTGAGTCTGCACGTCAGGGCGACGTCAATATCATTGCGTTGCTTGCGGTCGGCTTGCTTGCTGTGGCGATCATTGGTTTCGTGGTCTTTATCGAGCGTGGTCAGCGGCGGATCGCCGTGCATTACGCCAAGCGCCAGCAAGGCCGCAAGGTCTTTGCTGCGCAGACCAGCCACCTGCCCTTGAAAGTGAATATGGCGGGCGTGATTCCCGCGATCTTCGCCAGCAGCATTCTGCTATTTCCAGCTTCGCTGGGGCAGTGGTTCGGTCAGTCCGAAAGCATGAGCTGGCTGGCTGATATCTCGCAAGCGATTGCCCCTGGCCAGCCATTGAACATCCTGTTGTTCAGTGCCGGGATCATCTTCTTCTGCTTCTTCTATACGGCGTTGATGTTCAACCCTAAAGACGTAGCTGAGAATTTGAAGAAGTCCGGTGCGTTTATCCCGGGGATTCGTCCTGGCGAGCAGTCGGCGCGCTATATCGATGGCGTGCTGACGCGCTTGACCATGTTCGGTGCCCTGTACATGACGGCTGTTTGCCTGCTGCCTCAGTTCCTTGTGGTTGCTGCAAACGTACCGTTCTACCTTGGCGGGACTTCGCTGCTGATTGTGGTTGTGGTGGTCATGGACTTCATGTCCCAGGTTCAGTCACACCTCATGTCTCACCAGTACGATTCCCTGATGAAAAAAGCCAATCTGAAGGGTTATGGCAGCGGAATGCTTCGCTGATCTATCCGTAAGGTTCCAGGAGTTCTCATGAAAGTTCGTGCATCGGTCAAGAAGCTGTGCCGCAACTGCAAAATCGTCCGTCGCGAAGGCGTCGTGCGAGTGATCTGCAGTGCAGAACCGCGTCACAAGCAGCGCCAAGGCTGATTGTGATCTAAGGCTTGAGCCCGGCAGCTAGTGCGCTGCCGGGTTGATTATTTGTTATTACAGCGTTAGTATCTCGCGCCCTTTTCTTGGCTTCCGGGGCGTTGGGTAGCTGTCAATTGGAGTTTCACTGAATGGCCCGTATTGCAGGCGTAAACATTCCGGATAACAAGCATACTGTTATCTCGCTGACCTACATCTATGGTGTTGGTCGCACTCGTGCGCAGACCATCTGTGCAGCTACCGGTGTCAACCCGGCAGCGAAAATCAAGGATCTCACTGACGAGCAGGTAGAACTGCTTCGTGGCGAAGTGGGCAAGTTCATCGTTGAAGGTGACTTGCGTCGCGAAGTCAACATGAAGATCAAGCGCTTGATGGACCTGGGTTGCTATCGCGGCCTGCGTCATCGTCGTGGTCTGCCGGTCCGCGGTCAGCGTACCAAGACCAACGCTCGTACCCGTAAGGGTCCGCGTAAGCCGATCCGCAAGTAATCGCATTAGCGCATCGACAGGAATCTAATCATGGCAAAACCTGCTGCTCGTCCTCGTAAAAAAATTAAAAAGACGGTGGTTGATGGCATCGCCCACATCCACGCATCTTTCAACAACACCATCATCACGATCACTGATCGTCAGGGTAACGCACTGTCTTGGGCGACCTCCGGCGGTTCCGGTTTTCGCGGCTCGCGTAAGAGCACTCCCTTTGCTGCTCAGGTAGCTGCTGAGCGTGCCGGTCAGGCTGCGCTGGAGTACGGGCTCAAGAATCTTGACGTTAACGTCAAGGGTCCTGGTCCGGGTCGTGAATCTGCCGTTCGTGCTTTGAATGGCTGTGGTTATAAAATCGCCAGCATCACCGACGTGACGCCAATCCCGCATAACGGGTGCCGTCCGCCGAAGAAGCGCCGCGTGTAATCAGGAGACAGTGAAAGATGGCTCGTTATATTGGTCCCAAGTGCAAACTGTCTCGTCGTGAAGGCACCGATCTCTTTCTGAAGAGTGGTGCACGCGCGCTCGAATCGAAGTGCAACATCGAAACCCCACCGGGTGTCCATGGTCAGCGTCGTGGTCGCCTCTCCGACTACGGCACGCAACTGCGTGAAAAGCAGAAAGTTCGTCGCATCTACGGTGTGCTCGAGCGTCAGTTCAGCGGTTATTACAAGGAAGCAGCCAGTCGCAAAGGCGCTACCGGCGAAAACCTGCTGCAGCTTCTTGAGTGCCGTCTGGACAACGTCGTGTATCGCATGGGCTTCGGCTCCACCCGTGCCGAGTCGCGTCAGCTGGTATCGCACAAAGCGATCAGCGTTAATGGTCAGACTGTGAATGTCCCGTCCTATCAGGTTAAAGCTGGGGACGTGGTTGCCGTTCGCGAGAAGTGCCGCAACCAGCTGCGTATCGCCCAAGCCCTTGAACTGTGCGTACAGCGCGGTCGCGTCGAATGGGTCGAAGTAGATACCGACAAGAAATCTGGTGTTTTCAAAAATGTTCCGGCTCGCAGTGATCTGTCCGCCGACATTAACGAAAACCTGATTGTCGAGCTCTACTCCAAGTAAGGGCTAGAAAATAGGTGTATCCATGCAGAGTTCGGTAAATGAGTTCCTGACCCCCCGCCATATCGATGTGCAGGTGGTCAGTCCGACCCGCGCCAAGATCACACTCGAGCCTCTCGAGCGTGGTTTCGGCCACACCCTGGGCAACGCGCTGCGTCGCATTCTGTTGTCCTCCATGCCCGGCTGCGCTGTAGTCGAGGCTGAGATCGACGGTGTGCTCCACGAGTACAGCGCAATCGAGGGCGTGCAGGAAGATGTAATCGAAATCCTGCTCAACCTCAAAGGTATCGCCATCAAGCTGCACGGCCGTGATGAAGTGACCTTGAGCCTGGTGAAGAAGGGCGCGGGCGCTGTTACCGCTGCCGATATCCAGCTGGATCACGATGTCGAAATCGTCAATGGCGATCACTTGATCGCCAATCTGGCGGCTAATGGTTCGATCAACATGAAGCTCAAGGTCGCTCGCGGCCGTGGTTACGAGCCAGCTGACGCGCGGCAGAGTGATGAAGATGAAAGCCGCAGCATCGGCCGTCTTCAGCTCGACGCAACCTTCAGTCCGGTTCGTCGCGTTGCTTATGTAGTTGAGAACGCTCGTGTTGAGCAGCGCACCAACCTGGACAAGCTCGTCATTGATCTGGAAACCAACGGTACGCTGGATCCCGAAGAGGCTATTCGCCGTGCCGCGACCATCCTGCAACAGCAGTTGGCTGCGTTCGTCGATCTCAAGGGTGACAGTGAGCCTGTTGTCGTCGAGCAGGAAGACGAGATCGATCCGATCCTGTTGCGTCCAGTCGATGACCTGGAGCTGACCGTTCGTTCGGCAAACTGCCTCAAGGCAGAAAACATCTATTACATCGGTGATCTGATCCAGCGCACCGAAGTCGAGCTGTTGAAAACACCGAACCTGGGCAAGAAGTCTCTGACCGAAATCAAAGATGTTCTGGCCTCTCGTGGTCTGTCCCTTGGCATGCGTCTCGATAATTGGCCGCCGGCAAGTCTCAAGAAGGACGATAAGGCTACGGCCTGATCGTCCCTAGTCACCGAACTGATCGTTTGGTAAGGAATTTCAATCATGCGTCATCGTAAAAGTGGCCGTCATCTCAGCCGCACAAGCGCACACCGTAAGGCTATGTTTCAAAACATGGCGGTGTCGCTGTTCGAGCACGAACTGATCAAAACTACTCTGCCTAAAGCTAAGGAGCTGCGTCGCGTCGCCGAGCCGCTGATCACCCTGGCCAAAGAAGACAGCGTTGCCAACCGTCGCCTGGCTTTTGACCGCACGCGTTCGAAAGCGATCGTCGGTAAGTTGTTCAGCGATCTGGGCCCGCGTTACGCCACCCGTCAAGGCGGCTATCTGCGGATCCTAAAGTGCGGATTCCGCGCGGGTGATAACGCTCCTATGGCATACGTCGAGCTAGTAGACCGTCCGGTTTCTGGCGAGGTTGAAGCTGCCGAGTAAGCGTTGATCCGTTTGCTTTGAAAAAGCCGGGCTCTGCCCGGCTTTTTGCGTCTTATCGTTAGGTTCTAGCTATCAGCCTTCTTCTATCGATAAAAAGTCGAGAGCCGTCGTTCCGCTTAAAGTCTCCGCAAGCCAGCCAATCGGCCACTTCAGGAGATCTTCGATGAGTAAAGCCATTCCCCTCACCACTGCCGCTGGCGCGCCAGTGGCAGAAATCAGAATTCCCGCTCAGCTGGCTCTCGCGCGCCGCTGCCGCTTGAAGATTTCCACCTCGTTGAGAAACTCGCACATTTCAACAGGGAGGTCATTCCGGAGCGGCGCGTCCATGCTAAAGGATCAGGCGCGTACGGTACGTTGACCATCACTTCTGATGTATCCCGATATACATCGGCCAACCTGTTCGATGCGGTTGGCAAGCAGACGTCTCTGTTTCTGCGGTTTCTACTGTGGGCGGCGAACGAGGGTCGGCTGACACCGAGCGAGATCCACGCGGTTTCGCAGTCAAGTTCTATACCGAACAAGGTAACCGGGACATCGTTGGTAACATCACGCGGTCTTCTTCCTGCGCGATCCGCTGAAGTTCCCTGACTTCATCCATACCCAAAGCGTGACCTCTGGACCAACCTCAAGAGCCCTCAAATGATGAGGGACTTCTGGTCGCACTCGCCCGAGGCGCTGCATCAGGTATCCATATTGTTTTCCGATCGCGGCATTCCGGACGGTTACCGGTTCATGCATGGTTTCGGCAGTCATACGTTCAGCTTGGTAAATGCACAAGGGATGCGGACCTGGGTGAAGTTCCACTTCAAGAGCCTGCAGGGCATCAAGAATCTTGCTCCTGCTGAGGCCGCGCGTCTGGCAGGCAGTGACCCGGATTACGCTCAGCGAGACCTCTTAGATGCCATCGATCGCCGCGATTTTCTGAAATGGCGCATGTGCATTCAGATGATGAGTGAAGCGCAGGCAGCGGAGCGAGCGGAAAAACCGTTCGATGTCACTAAAACCTGGTCGCAGAAAGAGTTTCCGCTGATCGAGCTTGGTGTGCTGGAGCTGAATCGGAACCCCGAGAACTATTTTGCCGAGGTCGAGCAGGCCGCATTCGCGCCAAGTAATCTGGTGCCGGGTATCGGCTTGTCTCCAGACAGGATGCTTCAGGTGCGCGTCTTTGCGTATGCGGACGCGCAACGCTATCGCATCGGGACCAACCATCAGCAGCTGCCGGTCAATGCCCCTCGTTGTCCCTACCAGAATTATCAACGAGATGGTGCCATGCGGTTCGACGGCAATGGTGGTTCGGCGCCGAATTACGAGCCGAACAGCTACGCTGCTGCGCCAAAAGAGATGTTGCAGTTTTCCGAGCCTGCTTTGGCGCTCAATGGCGCTGCCGATCGATATGACCATCGGGCGGACGGCGATTATTACAGCCATGCGGGGGCGTTGTTTCGCCTGATGAATGCCGAGCAGCAGGCGTTGCTGATAGGCAATATCGTAGGAGCCATGAAGCCGGTCTCCCGCGACGTCCAGCTGCGGCAGTTACGGCATTTCTTCAGGGCTGACCCTGCCTATGGCGCGGGGGTTGCGCAGGGCCTGGGCATCGACCCTAACGAGATCGGTTGACTTCGACAATGAAGGCCGGGCTCGAGCCCGGCTTTCTCTGGCTCACGCTCGATCGCGCTCCAGCAACGGTTTGAGGAAGTGGCCGGTATGGGACTGCTGCATCTGCGCAACCTGCTCTGGGGTGCCCACCGCAATGATCTGCCCCCCTTTCGAACCGCCTTCGGGGCCTAGATCTACAAGCCAGTCCGCCGTCTTGATGACATCCAGGTTGTGTTCGATAACCACCACGGTGTTGCCGTGATCCCGCAGGCGATGCAGTACGTCGAGCAGCTGTTGAATATCGGCGAAGTGAAGGCCAGTCGTCGGCTCGTCGAGTATGTAGAGCGTTTTGCCTGTATCTCGCTTGGATAATTCTCGGGAAAGCTTGACGCGTTGGGCTTCGCCGCCCGAAAGAGTGGTCGCGCTCTGGCCAAGCTTGATATAGGACAGCCCTACATCCATCAATGTCTGGAGCTTTCGCGCTACGGCGGGCACAGGATCGAAGAACTCACGGGCTTCCTCGATCGTCATGTCCAGCACTTCAGTGATGCTCTTACCCTTGTATTTCACTTCCAATGTTTCACGGTTGTAACGCTTGCCCTTGCAGACATCGCAGGGCACGTAGATGTCTGGCAGGAAGTGCATCTCCACCTTGATCACGCCATCGCCCTGACATGCTTCGCAGCGACCACCTTTGACGTTGAACGAGAAGCGGCCAGGGCCGTAGCCGCGCGATCGCGCTTCTGGCACACCGGCGAACAGTTCCCGGATTGGGGTGAACAAGCCCGTGTAGGTCGCCGGGTTCGAGCGTGGTGTGCGGCCGATGGGGCTCTGGTCGATATCAACCACCTTGTCGAGATGTTGTAGCCCATCGAACGAATCGTGAGGCGCGGATTCGAGGGTCGTGGCTCCGTTGAGGGCGGTCGCCGTGATGGGGAATAGCGTGTTGTTGATCAGGGTCGACTTGCCCGATCCGGATACGCCAGTGATGCAGGTAAGCAAACCAACGGGAATCTCAAGGTCTACGTTACGCAGGTTGTTGCCCCGCGCGCCCTTAAGCGTGAGCAAGCGGGCCGGGTCGCGAGCCGTCCGCTCGGCGGGATAGGCAATCTTGACGCGGCCAGAAAGGTAGCCGCCAGTCAGCGAGGCAGGATTGGCCATGACCTCGTCGGGCGTACCCTCAGCGACGATCTGTCCGCCGTGCACTCCCGCGCCGGGGCCTATGTCCACCACGTAATCGGCAAGACGGATGGCGTCTTCATCGTGTTCGACCACTATCACCGTGTTGCCAATATCGCGCAGATGCCGAAGCGTACCCAGCAGGCGTTCATTGTCACGCTGATGCAAACCGATGGAGGGTTCGTCCAGGATGTACATCACTCCGACTAGTCCTGCCCCGATCTGGCTCGCAAGTCTGATGCGTTGTGCCTCCCCTCCAGAGAGGGTATCGGCGCTGCGGTCGAGGGTGAGATAGTCGAGCCCGACATTGACCAGGAACTGCAGCCGCTCGCAGATTTCCTTGAGAATCTTGTCGGCAATCTCTCCGCGACGACCGGTCAGCGAAAGCCCGCCGAAGTATTCGGTGGCCTCTCCGATTGGAAGGCCAGTCACTGCCGGCAAGGTCTTGTCGCCGACCCACACATGGCGCGCCTCCCGCCTGAGGCGAGTCCCACGGCATTCGGGGCAGGGCTGCGTGGAAAGATACTTGGCAAGCTCTTCGCGAACCGTGTTGGACTCGGTTTCCCGATAGCGACGCTCAAGGTTAGGGATGATGCCTTCGAAAGGGTGAGAGCGTTTGACAATATCGCCGCGGTCGTTCAGATAGCGAAAGTCCACGTTTTCGCGACCGCTGCCCCGTAGCACGACTTTCTGCTGTTCGGGCGGCAAGGATTCGAAGGGGTCATCGAGACTGAATCCGTAATGCGAGGCCAGCGAGCCGAGCATCTGGAAGTAATAGACGTTGCGCCGATCCCAGCCGCGTATGGCCCCTTCGGCCAGCGTCAGCTCGCCATTGACCAGGCGCTTGGCATCGAAGAACTGTTTGACCCCCAGGCCGTCACAGGTCGGGCAGGCACCGGCCGGGTTGTTGAAGGAAAACAGCTTGGGCTCGAGTTCGCTGATCGAGTGCCCGCAGATAGGACAGGCGAAGCGCGCCGAAAAGATCAGTTCATCGCTGCTGTCATCCTCTTCCATCGAGGCCACCAGGGCGATGCCGTCCGCCAGCTTCAGGGCCGTTTCAAAGGATTCGGCCAGTCGCTGCTGAAGGTCGGCGCGCACTTTGAAACGATCCACCACGACGTCGATGGAATGCTTCTTCTGTTTATCCAGTTTAGGCAGCTCATCCAATTCGTAGAGCTTGCCGTTGACCCTGGCTCGAACGAAGCCCTGGGCGCGTAGTTCGTCAAAGACGGCCAGGTGCTCGCCTTTGCGCTCGCGAATCACCGGGGCGAGCAGCATCAGCTTGCGCCCTTCCGGCTGCGTCAGAACCTGGTCGACCATCTGGCTGACAGTCTGGGCCTCGAGCGGTGCGTCATGGTCAGGGCAGCGGGGTGTGCCGACGCGGGCGTAGAGCAGTCGCAGGTAGTCGTAGATCTCGGTGATGGTGCCCACGGTAGACCGTGGGTTGTGCGAGGTCGACTTCTGCTCGATCGAAATGGCCGGAGAGAGGCCTTCGATCGTGTCGACGTCCGGCTTTTCCATCATCGACAGGAACTGCCTGGCGTATGCCGAAAGGGATTCGACATAACGACGCTGGCCTTCGGCATACAGCGTGTCGAAGGCTAGCGAGGACTTGCCGGAACCTGACAGCCCGGTGATCACGATCAGTTTGTCGCGGGGCAGGGTCAGGTCGATGTTTTTCAGGTTGTGGGTTCGAGCCCCACGAATCAGAATCTTGTCCAAAGCAGCCTCGCTTGGCGGGCGAAAACCCGAAATTATACGGCCGGGAGCTAGATAGCGGCAAAATAGCGCGCCTGTGCCGAGCAGGGGATGACTGCTAGAATCGCCGCCGGTTCATTCAAGCGAGACCCCCCATGCAGGATCCTTACAGCGAGCGCATGAGCGCTAGCGAAACCCGTGCAGCCTCAGGACTTGCGTTGGTTTTCGCGTTTCGCATGCTCGGCATGTTCATGGTTCTGCCTGTCCTGGCGACCTATGGTATGGATCTTCAAGGCGCTACGCCGGCACTCATTGGTCTGGCCATCGGTGCTTATGGTTTGACCCAGGCGGTGCTGCAAATTCCCTTCGGCATGTTATCGGACCGTATCGGCCGCCTTCCGGTGATCTATTTCGGCTTGTTGATCTTTGCCGTCGGCGCAGCGCTCGCCGCAACGGCGGACTCCATCTGGGCGGTGATTGCAGGACGCATCCTGCAGGGGGCGGGCGCGATTTCGGCGGCGGTGATGGCGCTGCTCTCCGATCTCACGCGCGAACAACACCGTACCAAGGCGATGGCAATGATTGGCATGAGTATCGGTGTTTCCTTCGCCGTCGCGATGGTTGTAGGGCCGCTTTTGACGAGCGCTTTCGGGCTTTCCGGCCTGTTCTGGGTCACGGCTGGGATGGCGCTTCTGGGGATACTGGTTGTTGCAGCACTGCCGCGAGCGCCCGAGCATATCCGGCATCGGGAATCCGGCGTGGCCAGCCAGGCACTCGGCGTGACGTTGCGACATCCCGATCTGTTGCGATTGGATTTCAGTATTTTTGTGCTGCATGCCGTTCTGATGGCCAGTTTCGTGGCGCTACCGCTAGCCTTGATGAATGAAGCGGCGCTGCCCAAGGACGAGCATTGGTGGGTGTATCTCACTGCGCTGGTAGTAGGCTTCTTCGGTATGGTGCCGTTTATCATCTATGGCGAAAAAAAGCGTCAGATGAGGCGTGTTGTGCTTGGCGCCGTGGCAGTGCTGGTGCTGGCGGAACTGTTTTTCTGGTGGTTCGGCGATCGGCTTTGGTCGCTGGTCGGCGGCATGATCGTGTTTTTCATCGCGTTCAACCTTTTGGAGGCCTCGTTGCCCTCGCTGATCAGCAAGGTGGCACCGGCGGGCGGCAAGGGGACGGCAATGGGTATCTATTCGACGAGCCAGTTCCTGGGCTCCGGCCTTGGCGGTGTTCTCGGAGGCTTCTTCTATCAGCAGGGCGGCCTGGGTCTGGTTTTTGCCGGCTGTGCTGCTCTGTGCGCGTTGTGGTTCATGACGACCTGGAGCATGCGCGAGCCGCCCTATGTCACCGGTCTTCGCCTGCCGCTTTCGCCCGATGCTGCGCTAAACCCCTTGCTTGCGGAGCAGATGCTTGCCGTTCCTGGCGTATCGGATGCCGTGGTTATCGTCGAGGAGGCCGCTGCCTACCTCAAGGTGGACATGAAGCTATTGGATCGGGCCGAGCTGGATAGGCTGGTCGCCTGACCACTGTGCGTCCGGTGGTGCTGCGGTCCGCCGTCATCCGGTCGCGCCGGTTGGCCAGTGTGGGGCGGTAATGTAAGATTGCCGGTCACTGGCCGTTTCCCCGTTCGTGGAAGTTCGTTACGCGCCAACTAGAAAACCATTCAGCAAAGGAGTTACCCATGGCCAGAGGGGTGAACAAAGTCATCTTGATCGGCAATGTTGGCGGCGACCCGGAAACCCGCTACCTGCCCAATGGCAATGCGGTGACCAACATCACGCTGGCTACCACTGACAGCTGGAAGGACAAGCAAACCGGTCAGCAGCAGGAGCGCACCGAGTGGCACCGCGTCGTGCTGTTCGGCAAGGTTGCAGAGATCGCCGGTGAGTATCTGCGCAAAGGCTCGCAGTGCTACATCGAAGGTCGTCTCCAGACCCGCGAATGGGAGAAGGACGGTGTGAAGCGTTACACCACCGAGGTGGTGGTAGACATGGGCGGCACCATGCAGCTGCTCGGCGGGCGGGGAGGCAGTTCCGATGATGCTCCGCGTCAATCGCAGCCGCGTCCTCAGCGTGAGCCGCAACAGCAGTCACGTCCACAGGCTCAGCCGCAACCCGCTCAGCAGCCTGCACCAGACTACGACAGCTTCGACGACGACATTCCGTTCTAGGACATACCATGCGAATGCGCCTGATGCTGTTGGGCGGCGGTAATGCCCTGGGTCAGGCGCTTATCCGCCTCGGTGCCGAGGAAGACATTGGCTTTCTTGCCCCCCGACCGCCCGAGGGGGGCTGGGACGCGGCGACGCTTACCGATCTGCTTGATCAGAGCCGCCCGGATGTGGTGATCAATCTCGCCTACTACTTCGACTGGTTTCAAAGCGGCCATGTGGATGGTCAGATGCTGGCCGGCCAGGAGCGAGCGGTAGAGCGTTTGGCCGAGCTTTGCCAGTACCATGAACTCGTACTGTTGCAACCTTCCAGTTACCGCGTCTTCGATGGCGCGCGTACGACGGCATACAGCGAAAGGGACGAGGTCGCGCCGCTCGATGGACGAAGCAGGATGCTCTGGCGTGTCGAGCAAAGTGTTCGTGCGCTCTGCCCGCGTCATGTATTGCTCCGATTCGGCTGGTTGCTTGACGATAGTCCGAGCGGTTTGCTCGGGCGCTTCCTGCAGCGTCTCGAGGCTGGCGAAGAGTTGTTTCTCGCCGACGATCGTCGCGGCAACCCGACGCCGGTGGAAGACGCGGCCCGGGTGATCCTTGCGGTGCTGAAACAGCTTGACTGCCAGGCGCCGCTTTGGGGGACCTACCATTATGGTGGGCATGAGGCCGCGACCCCCTTGGTTGTAGGACAGGCACTGCTTGCCGAGGCCTCTCACCATCGCCGGCTCGAAGTCCAAAGCCTCAACGCCGTTGCTCATGCACAGTGTCTGGATGCGGCAGACGAGCCGCAGCACGGCGTGCTGGCCTGCAAGAAGATCTTCAACACATTCGGCATCAAGCCTCGAGCTTGGCGAGCCGGGTTACCAATGCTTCTGGAGCGTTACTATCGCCATGGCTGACCTACCGATCCTGATTACGGGAGGTGCGGGATTCATCGGCTCCAACCTTGTCGACGCGCTTGTTGCCCGCGGCAGCCAGGTGCGGGTGCTGGATAATCTCTCAACCGGTAAGCGCAGCAATCTTCCTGACGATGGGCGCATAGAGCTGATCGAGGGGGACGTCGCGGACGCTGACGTTGTTCGGCGCGCGGTCCTTGGCTGCCGGGCGGTGGTGCATCTGGCAGCGGTGGCGTCCGTACAGGCATCTGTCGATGATCCGCTCGGTACGCATCAGAGCAATCTGATCGGCACCTTGAACCTCTGCGAGGCGATGCGCGAAGCGGGTATTCGTCGTGTGGTCTTCGCTTCCAGTGCTGCGGTCTACGGCAATAATGGCGAAGGCCAGGCCATTGACGAGGACACGCCGAAGGCGCCACTGACGCCGTATGCGGCCGACAAGCTGGCGAGTGAGCACTACCTCGAGTTTTATCGCAGGCAGCATGGGCTGGAGCCGGTAGTCTTCCGATTCTTCAATATCTATGGTCCGCGCCAGGACCCGTCTTCGCCTTATTCTGGTGTCATCAGCATTTTCACCGAGCGCGCGCAGAAAGGCCTGCCCATCACCGTGTTTGGCGATGGCGAGCAGACACGAGACTTCGTATACGTCGGTGATCTCGTCGAGCTTCTGGTACAGGCGTTGGAGTCGTCCATGGCTCAGGAAGGCGCCGTGAATGTAGGTCTGAACCAGGCGACCTCGCTGAACCAGCTGCTCGATGCGGTTGGCGACGTGCTGGGCGGCTTGCCTGAGGTGAAATACCAGGCGGCGCGGCAGGGGGACATACGTCATTCGCGCGCTAATAATAGGCGGCTGCTGCAGCGCTATCGTTTGCCAGAGCCTGCTACCGGCATGCGTGACGGTCTGGCGAGATTGTTAGCTCCATAGCTCTTTTCGTGGGCATAGAAAAGGCGCCGAGTGGCGCCTTTGTCTTGTCTGGGATTTGTCTGTGCCAATGACTCAGAACTTGTAACCGAGACCGACCATGTAGACGAAGGGATCGACGTCCACGTCGACCTTTACTTTTGCACCGCCGAAGCTAGTGGTGCCAGTGGTGTCTATGTCGATATAACGAACTTGGGCGTTGACCATCATGTTCTCGGTCAACATGTAGTCCATGCCAACTTGCGCAGCCAGGCCCCAGGAATCTTTCATATCGAGGCCACTAAAACCTTTGCCCTCAGCTTCGCTGCTGAGCTTATCGTCGAAGAACCAAGTGTAGTTGACGCCCGCGCCGACGTAGGGTTGGAATGCAGACCCGCTTTCCAGCGGGTAGTAGACGACGCTGAGAGTCGGCGGCAGATGCTTCAGCTCGCCAAGCTTGCCGTTAAGTGTGGCGAAGCCGCCAGGCATTCCAGCGACACCGACGTCGTGGCTGAAAGGGCTCGCTGCGAGCAGCTCGATTCCGACCTTGTCGGTGACCATGTATGCGAAGTTCAGACCAAGCTGGGTGTTACTGTCCAAGGTAGCCTTGGTGCCCGAGACGCTCGTTGAAAGCGCGCCCACCCAGATGTCGCCGCTGTCCTCATGAGGATCAACGGTAATCGCACCTGCGCGAACAATGACATCACCAGCCTGATGGGCCTGGGCGAAGGGAGCCGCGAGCGCCACGGCCAGCAAGGATGCGGTAAACAGGGTCTTGCACATATTCGAACTCCATCGAGACATGGGGTGTTGCGTTGGCGCCCATGGTAGAGCCCTGCCTCAGGCCCATTTTGATCCAGCTCAATAAAGTTCCTGCCTGCGTTTCGCCTGTTCGATCAGGTTGCTTTGTGTTCTGGTTGCGGATGATAATGTTTCTCTTTCTGAACCGCAGCGGTGTCAGATAAGTGCCGCGGTTGAAGGATCAGCTGTGTAATTTATCTCAATGCGTTATAACATAACGTATTGAAGCTGCCGTGAATCGAGGATCCGCCCCGCATGAATCAGTACCCGACTCGCTTGTTAGCAGGCGTGCTGTTGTCGTTATGCTTGCCGCTCAATGCGGCTCCGCTGGACGCCGCGCTAGACGAAAGCCAGCGACTTGCCGCTGAAGCCAAGGCTTCGCAGGCGCGCATCGAGCAGCTCGATGATGCGACTCGGCAGATGCTCGCGGATTACCGCAATGCTGTTCAGCAGGCTGAGGCGCTTAAGGCTTACAACGAGCAACTGGTCGAGCTCACCGCAGCGCAACGCAAGGAACTGGATGGTTTTCAGCGCCAGCTGGACAGCATCGAACGTACCCAGGAAGCCGTGGCGCCGCAGATGGGGCGGATGATCGAGGTGCTTGAGCAGTTCATAGCGGCAGATCTGCCTTTCCTCCCCGAGGAGCGCGCCGATCGCCTGGCCAGCCTGCAGGACATGCAGGGGCGGGCAGATGTCAGCCTGGCTGAGAAATATCGCCGCATCCTCGAGGCCTATCAGATCGAAAGCGACTACGGTCGTACCCTGGAGGCCTGGCGGGGTGAGTTGCCGGTCGAGGGCGGTACCCGCAGCGTCGAGTTCCTGCGGCTGGGACGCACCATGCTCTATTACCAGACGCTGGATGCGCACGAGAGCGGCTGGTGGAACCCGAATACCCATGCGTGGGAGGTGCTGGACGGCAGTGCCCGCCGCCCGATCACCAAGGCGATTGCCATCGCTCGTCAACAGCAGGCACCGACCTGGCTCGAACTGCCGGTGAAGACCCTGGCCAAGGAGGCTGTGCAATGAACCGTTTGCTGACCTTGCTGCTCATTGGGCTGTTGCCTGCCTTCGTGCAGGCTGCCGAGCCGCTGAGTCCGGAACAATTGCTGCAGCGTATTCGCAGCGAGCGCGCCGCAGAAGTCGATGCCATGCAAAGCCGTGAAAAGGCGTTCGTCCAAAATCGCAGTGAGCAGGCGCGATTGCTTGCCGAGGCCAATGCTGCACTTGAGCAGCAGAAGGCTGAATCAGAACGTTTGAAGGCTGAGTTCGATCGGCAGGAAGCCGAACTGGCCGAGCAGGAGAAGTTGCTGGCGCAGCGTGTCGGGCACCTCGGCGAGCTGTTCGGCGTGGTCAGGCAGAGCGCCGGAGATATTGCCGGTCAATGGCAGGATGCGCTGCTTAATGCCCAGTATCCGGAGCGCCTCCAGCGTCTCAAGGCATTGGCTGAAAGCCGCACGCTGCCGTCGGCGGAGGACCTCGATAGCTTCTGGATGACCCTGCTCGAAGACCTCACGGCCAGTGGGCAGGTCGAGCGCGTTGAGTTGCCCGTGGTGGGTGTCGATGGTCAGCGCAGTGAAAAACCCGTTTTGCGTGTCGGCAATTTCTCGGCGTTCAGTGACGACAACTTTCTGCGCTATGACAGTGGTGCCGGCGAGCTGCTGACCCCGGCCCGCCAGCCTCACGGGATGGGCATGGTCGATGATTACCTGAGCGGCGACGGTGCTCTGGCTACCCTGCCAATCGATCCAAGTCGCGGTTCGCTGCTGGCCCAGTTGCAGCGCCAGCCACAGTTGTGGGATCGCGTTCAACAAGGTGGTCTGGTGGGGTGGGTGATCCTTGTGCTTGGCGTCGTCGGTCTGTTGCTGGCGATCTGGCGGATGGTCTATCTGGCGCGTGTCAACCGTGCGGTCAGCCGGCAGGTGCGCGAGCTCGATCAGCCGCGTAGCGACAACCCGCTGGGCCGCATCATCGGCGTGCTCGGGCCGAAGCCTCAGCTGGCGGATCTGGAGACTCTGGAACTCAAGCTCGACGAGGCGATTCTGCAGGAGACGCCGCCGCTCGAGCGCGGTCAGCCACTGCTCAAGCTGCTCAGTGCTGTTGCGCCGCTGCTGGGGCTGCTGGGCACCGTCACTGGCATGATCGTGACCTTCCAGGCGATTACTCAGAGCGGGGGCGGCGATTCCCGACTGATGGCCGACGGTATCTCGCAGGCATTGGTGACCACGGTACTGGGCCTGGTGGTCGCGATACCGCTGCTGTTCCTGCACAGCCTGCTGGCCAGTCGCAGCAAGGCGCTGATCCAGCTGCTCGAGCAGCAAAGCGCCGGGCTGATCGCGCTGCATCTGTCGGGAACTCCTCGTCGTGACTGATCTGCACGGCCAATGGCTGCGTCTGGTTGACAGCGCCTACGCACTGCTCGACTTCATGGCGGCGGGCGGCTTGGTGATGTGGGCGCTGGCGGCCTTGTGCGTGCTCTATTGGACACTGGTATTCGAGCGGCTCTGGTTCATGCGCAGGGTATTCCCTCGCTGGGTCGAGGCCCGGCGCCAGGCCTGGGGGAAACTACCCAACGAACCCGGCAGCTGGCAGCGTGCGGTACGCAGTGCCTGGCTGGCGCAGGCGCAGCAACAGCTTTCCGGACCGCTGCGGATGAGCAAGACCATGGTCGCGATGTACCCGCTGCTCGGGCTGCTCGGCACCGTCACCGGCATGATCGCCGTATTCGATGTGCTGGCGCTCAACGGTACCGGCAACCCCCGTGGCATGGCCGCGGGCGTCTGGCAGGCGACCCTGCCAACCATGGCCGGCATGGTACTGGCCATCACTGGACTGTTTAGCCTGGCGCGTCTCGAACGTATCTCGCGCCAGGCTCTCGACCGGCTGGCCGACCAGCTGCGTCATGACTGAGGATTAACGGATGCGTATGCGTCGTCACCATTACCAGCAGGAAGAAGACACCGGCATCGACCTGACGCCGATGCTCGACGTGGTCTTCATCATGCTGATCTTTTTCATCGTCACCAGCTCCTTCATCAAGGAATCCGGTGTCGAGGTTCAGCGACCCCAGGCCGACACCGCCAGTGCTCAGGACAAGGGCAACATTCTGATTGCCGTCACGGCGGACGGCCAGGTCTGGATCGACAAGCAGCCTGTGGACGTACGCAGCGTGCGGGCCCATGTCGAACGCATGCGCGTCGACCAGCCTGAAGGTGCAGTGGTGGTCCAGGCTGATCAGGATGCCCGGACCGGGCTGGTGGTCCAGGTCATGGACCAGGCACGTCTGGCCGGCGTCCAGGACGTAGCGCTCGCAGCCAGTTCGGGAGCGCAGTGATGGTCCGTAGGCTGACCCGTGTCGGGTTGTCCTTCATCGCCGCCTGTGTGGTGGCGCTGCTGTTGTTCGCGCTGATGCTGAGCATGGTCAATCCACCACGAAGCGAGGTGACCGACGAACCCATCGCGATCGCCAACTTCGTTCGGGCGGACACGCGTAACGAAAGCACCGCGACACGCTCACGCCAGCAAGCGCCACAACCGCCCCAACCAAAGACTCCGCAGCCCCCGACACCACCGACACCGAGCATGGCCAGCCCGAGTGCCAACCTGCCCAAGCTCAATCTGCCCTTACCAAACATCACCACAGGGGTTTCGGTCGCCAGTGCTCCCGCGCCCAGCCTTGCCGGACTGACCGCGGCTGCGCCCGCAGCTCCACCGCCTGCCCCGGCAGCAGTGGAGTCCGCCTCACAATCCGGGCCTGAGCAAGAGGTCATGCCGCTCAACGATGTGCGGCCCGAGTATCCGTATCGGGCGCGTCAGCGCGGGATCGAGGGCCATATCAAGCTGGCCTTTACCATCACCGCAGCGGGCAAGGTCGAGAATATCCGGGTGCTGGAAGCATCACCGCCCAATGTGTTCGACCGGGAAGCGCGCCGCGCTGCCGCTCGCTGGCGCTTTGCGCCGCGCACCGAGAACGGCTCGGCGGTATCTCGCGAAGCCGTGAAAACCCTGCACTTCCGCCTGCAAGGAGAACGTTGACATGCCACGTCTGCTGTTATTGATCTCATTGTTGTTCGCCGTATCGGCACAAGCGGCGCAAAGCATCGACCCAGCCGTGTTCAAAGCGCTGGAGCGCGCCCGGAGCGCACAGGAAAAAGGTGACTACGGTGCAGCGCATCGAGCCCTCAAGCAGGCAGAGCCCAAGGCGGGCAGCCTGGAGGAGGCTCTTCTATGGCGAAGCGGCGCCTACCTGGCCTGGGCTGAAGGTAAGAATCGTCGTGCGCTCGAATTGCTCGACAGAGCAGTCACGAGCGGCAAGCTCGATGAGACGATGCTACCGACAGAAAAGCTCAACCTGGCAAAACTGAACCTTGCCGAGCGACGTTACGCCAAGGTGATCAGCTTGCTGGGCTCGTCATCAAATGCGAGCGAAGAGGTATTGCAGATGCTCGTCCAGGCCTACCAGGGCCTCGGGCAGCATACCAAGGCGTTGCCATTGGCCGAGCGTTACGTCCAGGCCAACCCCGACGCAGCGGACACCTGGTTGCAATTTCTCGTGGCCGGCAATGCCGAACTGAAGCGTTACGAGACCGCCGAGCGCTGGCAGCGTCGCCTGCTAGCCAGGCAGCCCGATCAAGCCAAGAGCTGGCGACAGCTGGCGGGCTTGCAGCAAATGGCTGGCGATCAGGACAAGGCGCTCGCTACGCTGCGTGCGGCCCACATCAAGGGGCTGCGTTTCGACGAAACGGAACTGGACAATCTGGTGCTGTTGGCCGGCGCGGCGGGGCAGCCGTGGCAGGGCGCGAAACTGCTCAAAGGCATGCTCGACTCGAACCTGCTACCCAGTGATGCCAAGCGCCGTGAGCGCCTGGGCATGCTCTGGTGGCAAGCCCGTGAGCGCGATGAGGCTGCACAGATCTATCGCAACCTGGCGACGCAGTCCGGCAGCGCCAAGTTCTGGCTCAACGTGGCTCAGCTTGAGCTGGAACAGGCCCGCTGGCAGGCCGGCCTCGATGCGCTGAAGCAAGCCGAGCGCGCGGGTGCCGAGCGGCGCAAGGTTCGCTCCTGGCGCGAGTGGGCCGAAGGCGAGCTGAGTTTCGAACGCCAGCGTCAGCGTCAGGTTGCAAGCGTACGGTGAGGTGAAAGACCAAGGCTGCGCCGGGTCAAAGCGCCGTGAAGGCGCAGTCCGGGCAGGGCAGGGCGTTGCTTGTCTCCAGGTGAGGCTCGAGTCGTTAGCCCTTCATTGGCCGCAACCGCATCACTCCAGTTCGTACAAATAGATCTTCTGAGCATCCATGCGGTAGCCGGCTTCGGCCAGTTCGCTGCTGGTGTGCTCGATCTTCATCGGCCCTTCGATCCAGAACGGCTGGTACAGCTCATCCACCTTCACCCCAGTCTTGCTGGTGGCATGCACGATCTGGTTGGAGGGTGGCGGCGGCACGTGGATGCAGGCACCGAAGTAGGGCACCAGCAGAAACTCCGTCACCCTCCCGTCATCGCCCGTGTCCAGCGGCACGATATAGCCCGGCAGCTTGACCTGAACGCCATCGAGTTCATCGACCACCGGCTCGGCGGGCGACTGCTGAGCGGCAGCCGGACCTGCTTCGGCAGCGAGTGCATCGGCCAGCTGCGACATATCGTGAATCGCTACCGGCGGTGGCGGCGGCGGAGCGTTTGCCGGGATCAGGTCAGACCATTGCAATTCTCGGATATCGGCAGCAGCGAAGGGCGCCGCGAGGGCAAGCAGGGCGGCAAGCAGCAGGCGAGACATGGAAATCCTCATAGTCTGATCGACAGGCCGTCGGCCAGGGACTGCCGGTAGGCGCGCCAGGCCGGCACGCTGCCCATGAGCAGCCCGGCCAGCAGTATGCCCGCAAGCAATGACCACTCATAGGCGCTCGGCAGGGCCAGCGGCAGGTAAAGGCCATAGTGGCTCTGTAGCGGCCCCTGCGCCACCGCGATAGCGACATACAACAGCAAGAGACCGAACAAAGCACCTGCCAGCGCCAGGCTGAACGCTTCGAGTATCAACAGTCCGGCGATATGCCAGGGCCGAGCCCCCACCGAACGCAGGATGGCCATCTCCCTGCGGCGCTCGTTGAGGCTGGTCAGAATTGCGGTAAGCATGCCGATCAGCCCCGTCAGCACCACGAACAGGGACACCACGAACAGCGCTTTCTCCGCCGTGCCCATCAGGCTCCAGAGCTCCTGTAGCGCAACGCCTGGCAGGATCGCCAGCAGCGGCTCGTCACGATACTGGTTGATTTCCCGTTGCAGGGTGAAGGTCGCGATCCTGCTGTTCAGACCGAGCATAAAGGCGGTGATCTGTCCGGGCTGCAGTTTCATCTGCCGCGCCTGCTCCGCGTCGATGCGAGCGGCGCCACGGGCCGGCATGCCGTTCTGCCAGTCGATATGCAGCGCTTCCATGCCGGCGAGATTGATGTGCAGCGTCCGATCGACCGGGGTGCCGGTGCGCTGGAGAATGCCCACGACACGGAACGGCTTGTCGTCGTGGTTGACCAGGCTGACCGTGGCGACGCCGTGCGCCAGTACCAGCTCGTCGCCCAGTTTGTATTTCAGTGCGTCTGCTACCTCGGCGCCGAGGACCACTTCGAACGGGTCATCAGCAAAGGGGCGGCCTTCGGCAATCTGCAGGGGTTGTTTACGACCGTAGCGGTAGTGTTCGAAGTAGGCGCTGCTGGTACCCATGACCCGATAGCCGCGATGGGAGTCCCCCAGGGAAATCGGAATGGCCCAGCTGACCCGCGGGTGCCCGGCGAAGTGCTCGAAGCTGTCCCAGCGAATGTTGTTGGTGGCGTTGCCGATGCGGAACACCGAATACAGCAGCAGGTTCACCGAGCCGGAGCGGGCGCCGACGATCAGGTCGGTACCACTGATGGTGCTGGCGAAGCTGGCGCGGGCTTCGGTGCGAACCCGTTCGACCGCGAGCAACAGGCACACCGACAGCGCGATGGCGAAAACCGTGAGCAGGGCAGTGAAGCGGCGGTTGTTCAGGCTCGCCAAGGCCAGTCGCAACAGGTACATGGCCTAGACCTCCAGGGTGCGGGCGGCGCGATTGAGGTCCGCCAGTGACAGGCTGCGATCGAACAGGGGCGCCAGACTCTGGTCGTGGCTGACGAACAGCAGGCTTGAACCTGCCTCCTTGCACTCGGCAAACAGCAGTCGCAAAAAGGCTTCCCGCGTATCGGCGTCGAGCGCCGAGGTCGGCTCGTCGGCGATGACCAGCTCTGGCTGGCCGATCAACGCACGTGCAGCAGCGACACGTTGCTGCTGGCCGATCGATAGCGCTTCGGCACGCCGGTCGAGCATGTCGCGAGACAGACCAAGATGCGAGAGCAGGCTGGCAGTCGCCTGAGCGACGCTGCCGTGCCGCTGACATGCGCGCTCAGTGCGGGTCCGGGAGAAGTGACACGGCAAACCGACGTTTTCCGCGACCGAAAGGAAGGGCAGCAGATTGAACTGCTGAAAGATATAACCGGTGTGATCGACGCGAAAACGATCCCGCGCGCCGGCAGAAAGCGCCGCGAGATCGGTGCCGAGCAGGCGGACCGTGCCCCGTTTGGCTTTCTGCACTCCACCGATCAGCCCGAGCAGGGTGGTCTTGCCGCTCCCTGAGGGCCCCTTGAGAAACAGGCTCTGGTTTGGCTCGAGGCTAAAGCTTGGAATATCCAGCAGTTCGGCCTGGCCAGGCCAGGCGAAACCGAGTTGATGAAGTTCAAGCAGCGGTGCGGTCATCCAGATGATCCGTTACAGGCGAGCCGGGAGTTTACTGCGCCAGGCTTGGCATCGGCAGGCAGCGATCATTCAGAACGCTGCGCTTGGCTGGCTGGCGCTGAGCTGCGCGCCGCGTTGACCGTTCGGGCCGATCAGCTGTGCCTGGATTTTCTCGGTGCCTGGGAAAGCCTTGAACAAGCCCTGCAGATCGAGCTCTGTCAGTGCCTGGGGCGTGGCGCATTCGAACCTGTAATGCGCGTGGATTTCGCTGTGCTGGCCGTCTTGTTCGTGTTCGTGCTCATGCTCATGGACTTCGCCTTCGAACAACGGACTTTCCAGCTCGCTTTGAGCCATGGTGCATCCCGCGGCCGCCGGCAGGCCGAACAGAGGAGCAGGCTGTTCGAGTTGTTTACGCGCGCTGGCAATCTTGGCTTTATCCGCCTCGCTGCTCGGCGCATGTTCGAAACCCACCAGATTCATGGCCGGGCTACGCAGTTCGATCTCCAGTGCGGATCCCTCGAGGGCGGCGTCCAGCTCGGCGGCGCCATGCTCATGTGCGCCCAGGCTGTCATGCTGGCTGTGATCATGATCGTGGTGTTCGGCGGCCAGCGCGAAGCCGGGCAGCAAGGCGAGGGGCAAGGCAAGCAGCAGGTGGCGCATAATGATCTCCAAAGCGACATCAGTTAGTTACGTTATAACAAATATAGACTGCGGCTGGCCAGTGCGCTTTCGGCATGGAGCATGCTGGTCGGTGTCCCGGAGGGTTGAACATGATTCGAATTCGTGGCCAGGTCGGCGAATGGCCAGTCGACCTCAGCATCGAAGTGGATGATCAGGATTGGGCGCAGCTATCCAGGCAGCTGCCCCTGAGCGTCAACGTGCAGCCAGCGTCGGCGTCCGAGGCGACCGGTCCCGATTCGCTCTGGCTCGAAGCTCAAGGACTCCTGCGCCAGGCGGGAAGCATGGATGGCCCGCAGTTGCTGGCTGAGCTTGAAGCCCTGAGCGGCAGCGCAGCCGCGGGCAAGCGGTTGCTGGTACGTCTGCGCCATAGCGCTCAGGTGAGGGTGCAGAGCGATGCCGACGCACCGATTTACCATTGGCTGACGGAAACGACTTGAGGGCTTAGAGCCGGTTTGCCTGAAACGTGTCGCAGCGCGCAGGCTCGCCGCTTTCGAAGCCGGCGCGGAACCACCTGACCCGCTGCGCCGAGGTGCCGTGAGTAAAGGCATCGGGCACCACCCGGCCTTGGCTCTGCTGTTGCAGATGGTCGTCACCGATGGCATTGGCGGCGTTCAATGCTTCCTCCAGATCGCCTTCTTCGAGCCAGTCGTGGCGTTGCTGCGCGTGGTATGCCCAGATCCCCGCGAAGCAATCGGCCTGTAGCTCCTGTCGGACCAGCAGGCCGTTATCACCCTCCATACGCGTACCGCGCTGGCGCGCAGCCTGCATTTGCTGCGAGACGCCCAGTAGCGTCTGAACATGATGGCCGACTTCGTGGGCGATCACGTAAGCCTGAGCGAAATCCCCTGCTACCGAGAAGCGTGACGCCATTTCGTCAAAGAACTGCAGATCCAGGTACACCTGCCGGTCGCCAGGGCAGTAGAACGGCCCAGTCGCGGAGTTGGCGAACCCACAGGCGGAGCTGACACCGCCGCGGAACAGCACGAGCGTGGGGTCACGGTATTGGTCGCCAGACTGCTGGAACAATGCACGCCAGGTATCCTCGGTATCACCCAGAATCGCCTGTACGAAGGCAACCTGAGGATCATCGCCGTTCGCGGGCGTGCTATTCGGTTGGCTGGGCGCCTGGCCAGACTGGTCAGCCAGCTGCCCGAGAATCTGCATCGGATCCTGACCGGAAAGCAGGCCGATCACCACCACGATGGCAACGCCGGCCAGGCTCAGACGACCGCCGCCGAGGCCCCCGCTACGACCACGGGCATCTACCACATTGTCACTGCGACGAGCCTTCTTCCAACGCATGCCTGCATCCTTCCGCCAGTTATATATTTCTGGTCAGACCTGCGCTTTGGACCGCAAATTCACTAGCGAATGGATGCCAGGTGCTCTACCGGTTCGCTGGATAGTCGGCCAGAACCGACTGCTCGCCCTCCTTGTCCACCGCGATCACCTGGTAAGGGTCTTTGCGGTCACCCATTTCCATACCGGGAGAGCCCATCGGCATGCCTGGCACCGCTGCACCGATCAGCTCCGGTTGCGACCGGAGCTTGAGAATGTCGGCAGCCGGCACGTGGCCTTCGACGAACTTGCCGTCGATGACGCCGGTGTGGCAGGACCCTAAGCGGTGCGGCACGCCAAGGCGGGCCTTGACCGCGGCCATGTCGGCTTCGACGTGATCGTTCACCTTGAAGCCGTTGGTTTCGAGATGGTCTATCCATGCCTTGCAGCATCCGCAATTGGCGTCGCGGTGCACATCGATGGCGATGGGTTCGGCAGCATGGGAGAGGCTGGCGAACAAGGCGGTAGCAAGTAACAGACGGCGCATGGTGGGTTCTCCAAGGGTGTTGCGCGCAGCATAGCCTCCCGCCGGGGTGGGCCCAAGCCTGCGGCTGTATGTGAATAACACGGACGCTTCTGCCGGATGTGTCGAGCGAACCAAAAGGGGTCGTTTCGGTCGGATGACCATCGTGGTGCGGAGCCGCTATCAGGAGAGTCTTCGATGCGTTTTGCCCGTTTCGTTCTGGTCGCTCAGGCCCTGATCATGATTGGCTTCAGTCTCGCCTATTGGCTGCGTCCCTACGAGATGGCCAATCTGAACGGGATGCTGCTGATGGAGACCGCATCGGTCAGTCATATGCGCGTTTATTACGGCGGTTTGCAGCTTGGCCTGGCGCTGTTCCTGCTCTGGGCCATCCAGGCGCCTGAGCGGGCCAGGGCCGCGCTGGTAATGCTGGTGATCACCATGCTGGCGCTGGTCGCCGGACGACTCGGTTCGTTGTGGCTCGACGGAAGTTCCCTGGTCGGCTTCGACCTGGCCTCGCTGCTCTATCGTGTGATTGCCGCCGTGCTGGCCGCGCTGGCCTTGTTACGGCTGCGCGGTTCAGGGGAACCTGACGCACCGGAAGAGCGGGCCGAGCCGCCGACCCACCGACTGGTTGACGAGCCGCCAAAGCCTTTTCGCCTGGGTGACGTTCGTGCAGAGCCTGGCGAGACCGCCGAGCCAATGCCGGCGCCGTTGCGCCGTAGCAATTCATCTTTCTGAGGCTGGCAGCACCATGTTGCCGGGCTCAGTTCGTCGTCTGGGCCAGTCGAGCATAGTCGGCCGTCAGCGCTTCGAGCTTTGTCAGCAGAGACTCGCTGGTGGTCACGATTACCGTCGGGACATAACGCGAGTCGTCGGCCAGCTGGAACCCGGCGCGAGCGAAGCGCCACTGATTGCTGATCTGCACAAGCCGGTCATTGATCTGTTCGGTGTTTTGCCTGGCCCCCTGTAGTTCAGCCAGCCCCTTGTCAAACTCATCCACAGCCGCAGTGAATTTACGCTGCAGGTCGGCATCCGGCAGCTTCCAGCTGAGCGCGAGGTAGAGCATGGCGATCCGCTGGCTGAGCATGCGCAAGCGGCCGCTACGGTTGACCAATTTCGCAGTCTGGGTCCCCTTGTGCTGTTCGATCCGCTGCACCAGCGCTTCGCTCTGGTCAAGGAAGCGTTCCGCCAGGCGGACGACTTCCAGCGACCGGGCCTTTTGCGGTGCCCCCAGCGCCTGCTCGCGGAACTGCTGCCAGACCAGCCCGGCTTCGGCCACGCCATTGCGAATGGTGGTGTTTGGTGCATATTCGCTGAGCAGCTGGCTGTTTTCTTCGACGCTGGCGATGCTGGCGTCGAGCTGCGCCTTGGCCTGTTCGGTGCGGGTCTCGGTGCCGATCATCAGATAGCTCTTGGCGATGCGTTGGCTGAGCATGCGCTGCAGACCGGCACGGTTGATGGCTTCGGCGTCGCTGATAGCGGCCTGGCACGGCAGGCCAGCCAACAGGCAGATCAGCAGCGAACCGGACAACAGTTTCTTTAGCATGGGCACTCCTTCGATTCGTTTGGGCAGTTCGCTGTCGCAGCCCGTGACGAGCGGGCCGGCAAGCGAGGTCGCAGCAGACGATAGGGCGCCTGGTCCGGCGGCCAATGACCTTGATCAAGCGGAGCGAGTGTTGGCGGTGGGTGTCCGTCGGTTATGCGAAGCCCGTCGCGCACAGCCGCCCTGTTGCGATTTTTCGGTCCGGGCGATCAGCCCAGCCCGCGGAGGTTCAGCTTCGCAGGCGCTCGTTTTCCAGTGCCCACACCGCAGCTTCGACCCGCGAACGCAAGCCAAGCTTGTGCAGCAGGTTTTTCACGTGAACCTTCACAGTGCCTTCGGTGATGCCCAGCTTGCGGCCGATCATCTTGTTGCTGTTGCCGCCTGCGATCATCCTCAGCACCTGACGCTCGCGTTCGGTAAGGTCGACCTCCGGCGAGCTGGCCGTGACGCGCAGCGCCTGCGCCATGACCCTCGCCAACGTCGGGCTGACCACCAGGTCGCCCTGCAGCACTTCACGGATCTGCTCGATCAGCCGCTCAGGTTCCATGTCCTTGAGAAGGTAGCCGTCGGCGCCAAGGCGCAGCGCGTCGCGCACGTCCTCCTCGGCATCGGAGACCGTGAAAACCAGCACCTTGCCCTCGTAACCCTCCTGACGCAGGCGTTTGAGCGTCTCGATGCCGTTGAGGGTGGGCATGTTGTTGTCCAGCAGGATCAGTGCCGGCTGCAGCTCAGGAACCCGCTGCAGGGCTTCTTCTCCATTGCTGGCTTCGCCGACTACGACAAAGTCCTCTTCCAGTTCGAGTAGCTGGCGCATGCCGCGACGCATCATCGGATGGTCGTCAACCAGCAGAATGCTGTTGCGGGAGTCGTTCATGCGTTTTGTCTCTCGAGGTCGCAGCCGAGAAAGTCCGGCGCGAAATGCAGTTGCACACGCGTGCCCCTGGGCTCCCGGGGTTCGATACTGAGGTGCCCGTGCAGGTGGCGGGCGCGCTCGAGCATGATGGTCAGGCCGTGGTGCTGCCGTTGGTCGATGTCGCCCCGGAAACACCGCAGCCGTCGTCCTCAATCAACATTTCGACCTGCGCCCCCGCGGGCTGCAGGCTGAGCCACACCTGGCTGGCGCCGGAATGGCGGGCGCAGTTGGATAACGCTTCGCGGGCGATCTGCAGCAGATGGATCTGTTCGCTGGCCGACAGATCGAACGGCAGTGCCTTGACCGCCAGGTGCACCGGGAATTGCCCACGCTCGGAAAATTCGCGTGCCGTGTCCTGCAAGGCGTTGCTCAGCCCGCCCTCCTGGATCTTCAGGCGAAAGGTGGTCAGCAGTTCGCGCAGCTGGCGATAGGCGCTGTTCAGCCCATCGCGCAGCTCCTCGGTCACCTTTCCCAGTGTTTCCGGCGACTCCCTGCGGTTGATCAGTGTCTGCAGCCTGCTGACCTGAAGCTTCATGTACGACAACGCCTGGGCCAGCGAGTCATGCAATTCACGGGCGATGATGGCGCGCTCTTCGAACAGCAGCAGGCGGTGATCCTGCTCGCGACGACGTTCCAGTGAAAGTGCGGTACCGATCAGGTTGGCCAGTGCCTCGATCAGTTCCATCTCCCACTGCTGCGGCGCGCGACCATCGGCAAAGGCGGCGCGCAATTCACCCAGTTCGCTGCCCTGGTTGACCACCGGGCAGGCCATCACGTTGTGGCGGTGTTGCAGCGTGCAGGTGGCGCAGTCGCTTGGTGAGCAGATTTCGCGCAGCTGGCTGCCGTGCAGGGCGAGCAGTTGCTCTGCCGGCTGGCAGGGGTCGCCATGCATGCAGAGGGTCAGGCGCAGACCCGGCAGACGGTTCTGGAAGCTGTCGATCAGCTTGTTCAGCGAGTCGGCACTTGCCGGTCCGCTGGCCAGGCTGTGGCTGCCCTTGTAGAGCAGCTGGAGGGCCGCGTTGGCCTGGGCCAGATGGGCGGTCTTCTGTGCAACGCGGCTCTCCTGGATGTGATGGGATTGCTCCAGTGCGTCGGCCATTGCGTTGAAGCTGTGGGCCATCCGGCCCAGTTCGTCTTCGGAACGGTATTCCACCCGCGCGCTCAGGTCGCCGGCGCGGAAGCGTTCGGTGGCACGAACCAGCTCCAGCAGGGGGGTGAGCACGCTGCTCTGCAGGCTGTACATGCCGATCATCAATACGATTACGGTCACGAACAGGGCGGTGCCCTGGATTGCCAGCTGCCAGCCCTGTTTGCGCTCGCTTTGCCGCTGCAGCAACAGGACGAAACGGTCAAGCTGCTGGACGAAATCATCGGCATTGGCGTGAAAGGCCTTGGCGTCGATGCGTTCCAGTGCCGGGTAGAGCTGGCTGCGCCAGCGCTCGTGCAGGTTGGCGTAGGCCCTGTTGAGCGGCGACTGCGGGTCGCTTTTCAGAATGCGGGTCAGGTTGATGCTTTCCAGCCGATGCTGGAAATCACTGCCGAGCTTTTGGATGTCCTCGCTGCCCGCGCCGGCTTCCAGTTTCCAGCTCAGCTTGTAGATCGCCATGCGCAGGGAGCCGGCGGTATTGATCGCCAGTGCGTCGTCCTCGCTGAGCCAGGCAATCAGTCCGGCGCTTACCGCGCTGCCAAGCGCCAGGGTACCGATCAGCAATACCGCGGCGCCGAACCTGGCCGGCAGGGATTCCCTGATCCACTGGAATATCCGCACGCTACCTCCAAAGAATTCTGTGGCGCCGCTTCGCTCACTCGCTCCGGGGTGAGCATCGTTAAGTATTTGAAAATAAAGAATTTGCCGTGTGTTCTCGCCACTACCTCGAAGGTGGTAGGCGGTAAAGCTTACCCCTCGGGTCGGAAAAACGTTCTTGACCCACATCAACGGAGTTCGGTCGTTGCGTCACTAGCGTGCCAGCCAGGTCGATCGTTCGGGGGAGTCCGACATGGCTAAGTTGAATACCCAGCAGGGTCTGGTACTTGGGATGAGTACCGTCGCTTTCACCATCTGTTTCATGATCTGGATGATGTTCGCCGTGCTCGGCGTACCCATCAAAGAGCTGTTGGCGCTCAATGAAACCCAGTTCGGTTTGCTGGCCTCGACGCCGGTGCTCACCGGTTCGCTGTCACGCCTGCCGCTGGGCATGCTCACCGATCGCTTCGGCGGTCGCATCGTCTTCTTCGTACTGATGCTGGTCTGCGTGCTGCCGATCTACCTGATCGCCGAAGCCACCCAGTACTGGCAGTTCCTGGTCCTGGGCCTGTTCGTCGGCCTGGCCGGCGGCTCGTTCTCGGTCGGCATCGCCTACGTGGCCAAGTGGTTCGACAAACAGAACCAGGGCTTTGCCATGGGCATCTTCGGTGCCGGCAACGCCGGTTCGGCGCTGACCAAGTTCATCGCGCCGGCGATCATTGCCGCTGCCAGCTGGCAGATGGTGCCGAAGGTCTACTCGGCGATCATGTTCATCACCGCGCTTGCCTTCTGGTTTCTGACCAGCGAGAACAAGGCCCATCGTGCCAGCGGCGGCGCCACCCTGCGTCAGCAGCTCAAGGCGTTGAAGGATCCGGCAGTCTGGCGCTACTGCCAGTACTACTCGATCGTTTTCGGCGGCTACGTGGCCCTGGCGCTGTGGATGACCAAGTACTACGTCCAGGAGTACGGCTTCAGTCTGCAGACCGCCGCGCTGCTGGCTGCTTGTTTCTCCCTGCCCGGTGGCGTGCTGCGCGCAGTGGGTGGCTGGATGTCGGACAAGTGGGGCGCGCAGAGCGTGACCTGGTGGGTGATGTGGGTGAGCTGGGTATGCCTGTTCCTGCTCTCCTATCCGCAGACCGAATTCACCATCCAGACCGTCGGCGGGCCGAAGACCTTCGCGTTCGGCCTCAACGCCTGGGCCTTTACCGCGCTGATGTTCATCGTCGGCATCGCCTGGGCCTTCGGCAAGGCCTCGGTGTTCAAGTACATCGCCAACGACTACCCGCAGAACATGGGAGTGGTGTCCGGCATCGTCGGCCTGGCCGGCGGTCTGGGCGGCTTCATCCTGCCGATCCTGTTCGGCGCCCTGGTCGATCTCACCGGTGTGCGTTCCTCCTGCTTCATGCTGCTGTACGGCGTGGTCTGGGTCTCCCTGATCTGGATGTACTTCAGCGAAGTCCGCAAAACCCCCCTGATGGGCAAGGCCGCAGGGCCTGCCTTCGAATCCTGACCTTTCCAGGAGACTGCTCATGACCATCATCCAAGGCACCGCGACGCCCAAATCGTCGCCCAAGACCGGGCCGGTGATTCACGACTGGCGCCCCGAGGACCCGCACTTCTGGGCCAGCACCGGCAAGGCGATCGCCACCCGCAACCTGTGGATATCCATTCCCGCCCTGCTACTGGCCTTTGCCGTATGGATGGTCTGGAGCACGGTGATCGTGCGGCTGAACAATATCGGCTTCAGTTTCACTACCGACCAGCTGTTCTGGCTGGCGGCGCTGCCTGGACTCTCCGGCGCGACCCTGCGGATCTTCTACTCCTTCATGGTGCCGGTGTTCGGCGGCCGGCGCTGGACCGCCATCAGCACCGCCTCGCTGATGATCCCGGCGCTGTGGATGGGCTTTGCCGTGCAGGACACGGCGACCCCCTACAGCGTATTCGTGCTGATCGCGCTGCTCTGTGGCTTCGGCGGCGGCAACTTCGCCTCCTCGATGTCCAACATCAGCTTCTTCTACCCCAAGGCCCAGCAGGGCACCGCGCTCGGCATGAATGCCGGCCTCGGCAACCTGGGGGTGTCGGTGATGCAGTTCTGCGTGCCGCTGGTGATCGGCATGGGCCTGTTCGGCGTCGCCGGCGGCCAGCCGCAGCAACTGGCGAGCGGGGAGCAGCTGTGGCTGCAGAATGCCGGCTTTGTCTGGGTGCCCTTCATCGCCGCGGTGACCCTCGCCGCCTGGTTCGGCATGAACGATCTGGCCTCCGCCCGCGCCTCCTTCCGTGAGCAGGCGGTGATCTTCAGACGCAAGCACAACTGGCTGATGTGCTGGCTGTACCTGGCCACCTTTGGCTCCTTCATCGGTTTCGCAGCGGCCTTTCCGTTGCTGATCAAGACCTCCTTCCCGGACGTGTCCCCGCTGCAGTTCGCTTTTCTCGGCCCGCTGGTCGGCGCCCTGGTGCGTCCGCTGGGCGGTTGGGTGGCGGACAAGCTCGGCGGCGCCCGGGTGACGCTGTGGAACTTCGTGCTGATGATCTTCGCGGTGTTCGGCGTGCTGAGCTTCCTGCCGCAGGCCGGCGAGGGCGGCAACTTCTGGGGCTTTCTGGCGATGTTCATGCTCCTGTTTGTCACCACCGGCATCGGCAACGGCTCCACCTTTCGCATGATCCCGGTGATCTTCCGCACGCTGCACGACCGCTGGAGCGCAAGCAAGCAGGGCGATGCAAACGAGCAGGCCATGCGCGAAGCCGGCAAGGAGTCGGCTGCGGTGCTCGGCTTCAGCTCGGCCATCGGTGCTTTCGGGGCCTTCTTCATTCCCAAGTCGTTCGGTACCTCCATCGCCCTGACCGGTGGCCCGGAGATGGCCCTCTACGCCTTCGTCATCTACTACCTGAGCTGCATCGCAGTGACCTGGTGGTGGTACTCGCGCAGGGGGGCCGAGACGCCCTGTTGATCGGCCCCAACCCACACGAATCGAGAAAGGGGGCGGCGCAAGACACGCCCCATCCTGAGAGGAAATGAACCCATGAGCCACTTACTCGACCAACTGCGTTTCTTCAAGAGAAAGCAGGGTGAGTTCGCCGACGGACACGGCGAAACCCGTATCGAATCCCGCGACTGGGAAAACGTCTACCGTGCCCGCTGGCAGTACGACAAGATCGTGCGCTCCACCCACGGAGTGAACTGCACCGGTTCGTGCTCCTGGAAGATCTACGTCAAGAACGGCCTGATCACCTGGGAAACCCAGCAGACCGACTACCCGCGCACCCGCAACGACCTGCCCAACCACGAGCCCCGTGGCTGCCCGCGCGGCGCCAGCTACAGCTGGTACATCTACAGCGCCAACCGCCTGAAGTACCCCAAGGTGCGCAAGCCCTTGCTCAAACTGTGGCGCGAAGCCCGTCGCCTGCTGCCCCCGGTGGAGGCCTGGGCCAGCATCGTCGAGGACAAGGTCAAGGCCGAGTCCTACAAGAGCAAGCGCGGCATGGGCGGCTTCATCCGCTCCAGCTGGGACGAAGTCAACGAGATCATCGCTGCCGCCAACGTCTACACCGTCAAGCAGTACGGTCCGGACCGCGTCATCGGCTTCTCGCCGATCCCGGCCATGTCGATGGTCAGCTACGCGGCCGGTAGCCGCTACCTGTCGCTGATCGGCGGCGTGTGCCTGTCGTTCTACGACTGGTACTGCGACCTGCCGCCGGCCTCGCCGCAGATCTGGGGCGAGCAGACCGACGTGCCGGAATCGGCCGACTGGTACAACTCCAACTACATCATCGCCTGGGGCTCCAACGTCCCGCAGACCCGTACGCCGGACGCTCACTTCTTCACCGAGGTCCGCTACAAGGGCACCAAGACCGTCGCCATCACCCCGGACTACGCCGAAGTCGCCAAGCTCACCGACCTCTGGCTCAACCCCAAGCAGGGCACCGATGCCGCGCTGGCCCAGGCCTTCACCCACGTCATCTTCAAGGAATTCCACCTGGAGAAGCCGAGCGAGTACTTTCGCGACTACGCCAAACGCTACACCGACCTGCCGGTGCTGGTACGCCTGAACGAGAAGGACGGCAGCTACATCGCCGACCGCTTCCTGCGCGCCTCGGACCTGGCCGACAACCTTGGCCAGGAAAACAATCCCGAGTGGAAGACCATCGCCGTCGACGGCAGTACCGGCGAGCTGGTTTCGCCGCTGGGTTCGATCGGTTACCGCTGGGGCGAGAAGGGCAAGTGGAACATCGAGGCCCGCGAAGGCAAGGACGGTCGTGATGTCGACCTCTCCCTGACCCAGATCGAGGGCGGCGAGACGGCCGAGGTCGCCTTCCCGTACTTCGGCGGCATCCTCCACGAGCACTACCAGCACGCCGAAGGCGAAAGCATCCAGCTGCGCCGCGTGCCGGTCCGCACCATCACCCTGGCCGACGGCAGCACCACCAAGGTCGCCACCGTGTTCGACCTGATGGCTGCCAACCTGGGTATCGACCGTGGTCTGGGTGGCGGCAACGTCGCGTCCAGCTACGACGACGCCAGCGTGCCCGGCACTCCGGCCTGGCAGGAAAAGATCACTGGCGTCTCCCGCGAGAAGGCGATCCAGATCGCCCGTGAATTCGCCGACAACGCCGACAAGACCCATGGCCGGTCGATGATCATCGTCGGTGCGGCGATGAACCACTGGTACCACATGGACATGAACTACCGCGGCCTGATCAACATGCTGATGTTGTGCGGTTGCGTGGGTCAGACCGGTGGCGGCTGGGCGCACTACGTGGGCCAGGAGAAGCTGCGTCCGCAGTGTGGCTGGTTGCCGCTGGCCTTCGGCCTCGACTGGAGCCGTCCGCCGCGGCAGATGAACGGCACCAGCTTCTTCTACAACCACAGCTCGCAGTGGCGCCACGAGAAGATGAGCATCCACGAGGTGCTCTCGCCGCTGGCCGACAAGTCGCAGTTCCCCGAGCACATGCTCGACTACAACATCCGCGCCGAACGCGCCGGCTGGCTGCCGAGCGCACCGCAGCTCAACCGCAACCCGCTGCAGATCTGCCGTGACGCCGAAGCGGCCGGCCTGTCGCCGGTGGACTATGTCACCCGGTCGCTCAAGGACGGTTCGCTGAAGTTCGCCTGCGAGCAGCCGGACAATCCGGATAACTTCCCGCGCAACATGTTCGTCTGGCGCTCCAACCTCCTGGGCAGCTCGGGCAAGGGCCACGAGTACATGCTCAAGTACCTCCTGGGCACCAAGAACGGCGTGATGAACGAGGACCTCGGCAAGCGCGACGGCTTCAAGCCGCTCGAGGCCGAATGGCAGGACGAGGGCTCCATCGGCAAGCTCGACCTGGTCACCACCCTCGACTTCCGCATGTCCTCTACCTGCGTGTACTCCGACATCGTCCTGCCGACCGCGACCTGGTACGAGAAGGACGACATGAACACCTCGGACATGCACCCCTTCATCCACCCGCTGTCGGCAGCCATCGATCCGGCCTGGGAAGCGCGTTCCGACTGGGAGATCTACAAGGGCATCGCCAAGGCCTTCTCGAAGATGGCCGAAGGTCATCTGGGCGTGGAGAAGGACCTGGTCACCGTGCCGCTCCTGCACGACAGCCCCGGCGAACTGGCCCAGCCGTTCGGCGGCACCGACTGGAAGACCGCAGGCACCGATCCGCAGCCAGGCAAGAACTGCCCGAACATGGCGGTGGTCGAGCGCGACTACCCGGCCACCTACAAGAAGTTCACCTCCCTCGGCCCGCTGCTCGACAAGCTCGGCAACGGCGGCAAGGGCATCAACTGGAACACCCAGCATGAGGTCGATTTCCTCGGCGAGCTGAATTACAAGGTGCGCGACGAGGGCGTCAGCCAAGGGCGTCCGCAGATCGAATCGGCCATCGATGCTGCCGAGGTCATCCTCAGCCTGGCACCGGAAACCAACGGTCACGTTGCCGTGAAGGCCTGGGCCGCGCTGTCGG
Organism: Stutzerimonas sp. C6.4V; assembly: GCF_058536345.1. Taxonomy (NCBI): domain Bacteria; kingdom Pseudomonadati; phylum Pseudomonadota; class Gammaproteobacteria; order Pseudomonadales; family Pseudomonadaceae; genus Stutzerimonas; species Stutzerimonas sp. C6.4V. The sequence continues at coordinate 3,198,921 of NZ_JBZUBM010000001.1, read as the reverse complement.
AATTCACCGGCCGCGACCACAGCCACCTGGCGCTGCCCAAGGAGCACGAGGCGATCCGCTTCCGTGACATCCAGGCGCAGCCGCGCAAGATCATCTCCAGCCCGACCTGGTCGGGTCTCGAAGATGAGCACGTCAGCTACAACGCCGGCTACACCAACGTCCACGAGCTGATCCCGTGGCGCACCATCACCGGCCGCCAGCAGTTCTTCCAGGATCACCCCTGGATGCAGGCCTTCGGTGAGCAGCTGATGAGCTACCGGCCGCCGATCAACACCCGCACCGTCGATTACGTGAAGGGCAAGAAGAGCAACGGCAACCCCGAGATCGTCCTGAACTGGATCACCCCGCACCAGAAGTGGGGCATCCACAGCACCTACTCGGACAACCTGATCATGCTCACCCTCAGCCGTGGCGGCCCGATCGTGTGGATGTCCGAAGTCGACGCCAGGAAGGCCGGCATCGAGGACAACGACTGGATCGAGTGCTTCAACGCCAACGGCGCCCTGACCGCCCGCGCGGTGGTCAGCCAGCGCGTGATGGAAGGCATGGTGATGATGTACCACGCCCAGGAACGCATCGTGAACGTGCCGGGCGCCGAGAGTACCAAGACCCGCGGCGGCCACCACAACTCGGTGACCCGTGTGGTGCTCAAGCCCACCCACATGATCGGCGGCTACGCCCAGCAGGCGTACGGCTTCAACTACTACGGCACCGTGGGTTGCAACCGTGACGAGTTCGTCGTGGTGCGCAAGATGGCCAAGGTCGACTGGCTCGACGGCCCGAATGGCAGCGACCTGCCGCAACCCCTGCCGCAAGACATCTGAGGAATAAGGCCATGAAGATTCGTTCACCCGAGGTGGCAGCGCATGGTCCCCGGACCATGCCCGCTCTGAAGATCAAGGCGCCGGTTGTGGAGGTCGCACAATGAAGATTCGTTCACCCAAGGTGGCAGCGCATGGTCCCCGGACCATGCCCGCTCTGAAGATCGAGGCGCCGGTTGTGGAGGCTGCACAATGAAAATTCGTTCACAAGTCGGCATGGTCCTGAACCTGTACAAGTGCATCGGCTGCCACACCTGTTCGATCACCTGCAAGAACGTCTGGACAGCCGCGAAGGCATGGAATATGCCTGGTTCAACAACGTCGAGACCAAGCCCGGCATCGGCTACCCGAAGGAGTGGGAAAACCAGGACAAGTGGAAGGGCGGCTGGGTGCGCAACAGGGATGGTTCGATCAACCCGAAGATCGGCGGCAAGTTCCGCGTGCTGGCGAACATCTTCGCCAACCCGGATCTGCCGACCATCGACGACTACTACGAGCCGTTCGACTTCGACTACCAGAACCTGCACACCGCGCCGCTCGGCCAGCACCAGCCGGTGGCCCGGCCGCGCTCGCTGATCTCCGGTCAGCGCATGGAGAAAATCGAGTGGGGCCCGAACTGGGAAGAGATCCTCGGTACCGAGTTCGCCAAGCGCCGCAAGGATAAGAACTTCGACAAGATCCAGGCCGACATCTACGGCCAGTACGAAAACACCTTCATGATGTACCTGCCGCGCCTGTGCGAGCACTGCCTGAACCCGGCCTGCGCCGCGTCCTGCCCGAGCGGTGCGATCTACAAGCGCGAGGAGGACGGCATCGTCCTCATCGACCAGGAGAAGTGCCGCGGCTGGCGCATGTGCATCAGCGGCTGCCCCTACAAGAAGATCTACTTCAACTGGAAGAGCGGCAAATCCGAGAAGTGCATCTTCTGCTTCCCGCGCATCGAGGCCGGCATGCCGACCGTCTGCGCCGAAACCTGCGTGGGCCGCATTCGCTACCTGGGCGTGCTGCTGTATGACGCCGACCGCATCGCCGAGGTGGCCAGCACCGCCAGCGAGCAGGATCTGTACGAGAAGCAGCTGGAGATCTTCCTCGACCCGCATGACCCAAAGGTGATCGCCCAGGCCCTGGCCGACGGCGTGCCGCAGTCGGTGATCGACGGGGCGCAGAAGTCGCCCGTCTACAAGATGGCGGTGGACTGGAAACTCGCTCTACCGCTGCACCCGGAATACCGCACCCTGCCGATGGTCTGGTATGTGCCGCCGCTGTCGCCGATCCAGAACGCCGCCAGCGCCGGTCACGTCAGCATGGACGGCGTGCTGCCGGACGTGGACAGCCTGCGCATTCCACTGCGCTACCTGGCCAACCTGCTCACCGCAGGCGACGAGAGGCCGGTAAAGCTGGCTCTCAAGCGCATGCTCGCCATGCGTGCCTACAAGCGCGCCGAGCAGGTCGATGGGGTGCAGGACCTGGAGGTGCTGGAAAGCGTCGGCCTGTCGGTGGCCCAGGTGGAGGACATGTATCGCTACCTGGCCATCGCCAACTACGAGGACCGCTATGTGATCCCGTCCGCCCACCGCGAAGAAGCCATGAGCGATGCCTTCGCCGAGCGTTCCGGTTGCGGCTTCAGCTTTGGCAGCGGCTGCTCGGGCGCGTCGGACGCCAACATGTTCGGTGCGAAAAAGGCCAACCGCCGCGACATCATCAAGACCGTCCAGCTGTGGGAGGACTGAGCCATGCGCATCCTTAAAGTGATTTCCCTGCTGCTGGACTACCCCGACCAACACCTGCGCGACGGCCATGCCGAACTGGCCCAGGCCATCGGCTCGGCCCGCGAGATCAGCCCGGAGCAGCGCATCGCACTGCGCCGCCTGCTCGACGAGCTGAGCGAGGGCGAGCTGATGGACGTGCAGGAGCGCTACACCGACCTGTTCGACAAGGGACGCGCGCTGTCGCTGCTCCTGTTCGAGCACGTGCATGGCGAGTCCCGCGACCGCGGCCAGGCCATGGTCAACCTGATGGCCCAGTACGAGGAGGCCGGTTTCGCCATCGGCGTGCGCGAGCTGCCGGACTACATCCCGCTGTACCTCGAGTACCTCGCCACCCGCGAGGACCTCGAGGCCCGCGAGGGGCTGGCCGATGTCGCCCATCTGCTGGCCCTGCTGGCGGCCCGTCTGCAGGAACGCGAAAGCCCGCATGCCGCGTGCTTCAGCGCACTGCTGCAGATCGCCGGCGAGCCGGTGCAGGAAGCCCTGGCCGGCCTGCAGGAGCAGGTTGCCGCCGAAGAGCGCGACGACTCGCTGGAGGCGCTGGACAAGGTCTGGGAGGAAGAGCAGGTGAACTTCCTCCAGGCCGAACAGCAGGACCGCTGCAGCTCGATGCCGGGCGGGCCGGGCAAGACCCGTGAAGAAAGTGCGGTTCCGCTGCACTGGGTGGATTTCAAGCATGACGGGCAAGCAGCGCTGGCCCAGGAGGTGCGCAATGTCTAACTTCAATTTTCTGGCCTTCGGTGCCTATCCCTACATCGCGCTGGCCATCTGCCTGATCGGCAGCTGGGCGCGTTTCGACCTGTCCCAGTACAGCTGGAAGGCCGGTTCGAGCCAGATGCTCAGCAACGGACGGATGCGCCTGGCCAGCAACCTGTTTCACGTAGGCGTGCTGTTCATTCTTGGCGGCCACTTCGTCGGCCTGCTGATGCCCGAGGCGCTGTATCACTCGTTCATCAGCACCGGCGACAAGCAACTGCTGGCGATGGTTTCCGGCGGTTTCTTCGGCATCCTGGCGCTGATCGGGCTTGGCCTGCTGATCCAGCGTCGCATGACCGACCCGCGGGTACGTGCAACCTCCAGCCGCTCGGACATGATGATCCTCTGGGTACTGTTGGCGCAGCTGGTGCTCGGCCTGCTGACCATCGTGGCGTCCACTGGTCATCTGGACGGCTCGGTGATGGTGATGCTCGCCAACTGGGCTCAGTACACCGTTACCCTGCAGCCGGTCGCTGCGGCCGAGGCCATCGCCCCGGTCGGCCTCATCTACAAGCTGCATGTGTTCCTCGGCCTGACCCTCTTCGTGCTGTTCCCCTTCACCCGCCTGGTGCACATCGTCAGCGCACCGGTGTGGTACCTGGGCCGGCGCTACCAGATCGTGCGCATGAAGGGTACCCGCGTGGGCCCGGCACGCCCGGTCACCGGCCAGGTCACGGCCCAGCCGCTGGCCGACCTGGTCGGCAAGCCGGCCGTGGGCAAGACCAAGCCGACCAAGGTCGCTAGCTGAGGCTCTGGGGCAGGGGCGACTCGCTCGCCACTGCCAACCTGTTTTCCGACCTGTGGGTCGTACCGACAAGTGAAGGAGGCCGTCATGGCCTGTGGATGTGGTGGAAGCAATGCCGGAAGCGGCGGCTGCGGCGGGCACCAGCCCGTGGCCAGTCACGCGCTGGTGGACGAGGCTCTGGTAGTGAACGCCATGGAGGCGCCGGTGGCCGTCGACGCCGCGCCGCAGCTGATCGCCAGCAGCGAGCAGGAGTGGCCGCGCATTCGCGTCAACGGCCTGGCCATCGAACCCGAAGCCATTGCCCATGAATTGCAGTATCACCCGGCCGCCAGCCGGGAGGAGGCGGTGTACCTGGCCAGTCAGGCGCTGGTGATCCGCGCGCTGTTGCAGCAGCGCATTACCGAACTGGGCCTGATCGTGCGCGGCCAGCCCGGCGAGAGCGAGGAAGAGGCGGCCACCCGCACCCTGCTGGAGCAGGAACTGCCACTGCCGCAGGCCGACGAAGCGACCTGCCGGCAGTATTTCGAGAACAATCGCGAGCATTTCGCCAGCGCGCCGCTGCTGATGGCTCGGCACATCCTGCTGGCCTGCGCCGGCGACGATGCCGAAGGGCGCAGCCGCCTGCGCGAGACGGCTACGGTGCTGATCGAGCAACTGGCCGGCGATTCCAGCCGCTTCAGCGAGCTGGCGCTTGAACATTCGGCCTGCTCTTCGAAGTCGCAGGGTGGTGCCCTGGGGCAGATCAGCAAGGGCCAGACGGTGCCGGAGTTCGAGCGGCAACTGTTTCGCCTGCAGCCGGGCCTGGCCCTGCAGCCGATCGAAAGCCGCTATGGCTTTCATGTGGTCTGGGTGGACAAGCGCATCGAAGGCCAGTTGCTGCCGTACGAGGCGGTGGCCGAATCGATCCGCAACCAGCTCGACCAGCGTGTCTGGCGGGTGGGCCTTTCCCAGTACCTGCAGGGCCTGGTGGGCGCGGCGGATATCGAAGGGATTCGCATGCAAGGGGCAGAAACGCCGTTGATGCAATAAAAGCAGCTGGAAGCTTGAAGTCGGAAGCTTGAAGGCAAAAAAGCGCAACACTCTCGGCTTCCGGCTTCCGGCTTCCGGCTTCCGGCTTCCAGCTTCCAGCTTCCAGCTTAAGTTCCAACGTTCCCATCGAGAGCGACCCATGCCTCCACTAACCGACTCCCACCACCGCCGTATCGACTACCTGCGCATGTCGGTGACCGACCGCTGCGACTTCCGCTGCGTCTATTGCATGGCCGAGGACATGACCTTCCTGCCGCGCCAGCAGGTGCTGGGGCTCGAGGAGCTGTACCGGGTTGCCGCGCTGTTCGTGCGCAACGGGGTCCGGAAGATCCGCCTCACCGGCGGCGAGCCGCTGGTGCGCCAGGGCATCGTCGGCTTGTGCGAGCGGATCGCGGGGTTGCCCGGCCTGCGTGAACTGGTGATGACCACCAACGGCTCGCAGCTCGAGCGCCTCGCCGAACCCCTGGCTCGCGCCGGGGTGAAGCGCCTGAACATCAGTCTCGACAGTCTCGATCCGCAGCGCTTTCGCGCCATTACCCGCACCGGGGATCTGGCGCAGGTGGTGCGCGGCATCGACGCGGCGCGTGACGCCGGCTTCGGGCGGATCAAGCTCAACACCGTGGTGATGAAGGGACGCAACGCCGACGAGGTCGCCGATCTGGTGGACTTTGCCATCGACCGCGGGCTGGACATCAGCTTCATCGAGGAATGCCGCTGGGCGATGTGGGTCGCTCGCGTGGCGAAAGCTTCTGCTCCAGCGACGAAGTGCGCGCCCTGATCGAGGCCCGACACCGGTTGCTGGATTCGGCCGAGCAGAGCGGTGGTCCGGCGCGCTATGTGCGTCTGGAGAATCACCCGGACCTGCGCATCGGCTTTATCTCTCCGCACAGCCACAACTTCTGCGCCACCTGCAACCGGATTCGGCTGACCGTCGAGGGCCGGCTGTTGCTGTGCCTCGGGCACGAGCACTCGCTGGACCTGCGCGGCCTGCTGCGGCGCCATCCGGAAACCGATCAACCCCTCCAGGCTGCCATCGAAGCAGCAGTGTTACGCAAGCCCCTGCGGCACGAGTTCAGTCACGACCAGGTGCAGGTGCTGCGCTTCATGAATGCCAGCGGCGGCTGAACCGTCGCACGCGAGCTGGAGACGGCCGGCCTGCTGCGCTTGGCCGGCTGCGGGGGCAAACGCTGCGACCTGTAGCCGCAACGCCCGGCGCGCCGGCCACCGACCGGCTAGGGTGTGAAGCAATACCTCCAATGGGGAATGGGCGCTGCGCTGCAACTGGCCCAGCCTGAATCAACTTTTTTACGGAGCTTCGAGCCATGGCTCATCTTTCCAAGAACGAATTCCAGCCCCTCGGGATCGCAGTGCTGACTGTCAGTGATACCCGCACTCCTGACACCGACACCTCAGGCCAACTGCTGGTCGACAAACTCCAGAGCGCCGGCCACCAGTTGGCCGACCGCGCCCTCGTCATCGACGACATCTGGCAGATCCGTGCACGGGTCAGCCAGTGGATCGCCGATGCTGGCGTGCAGGTGGTGCTGGTCACCGGCGGCACCGGTTTCACCGCCCGTGACAACACCCCCCAGGCGGTAGAGCCGCTGCTGGACAGGCACGTCGATGGTTTCGGCGAGCTGTTCCGCCATGTCTCGCTGACCGAGATCGGCACCTCGGCGCTGCAGTCGCGTGCCCTGGCCGGCATCAGCAACGGCACCCTGGTGTGCTGCCTGCCGGGTTCACCAAACGCCTGCCGGACCGCTTGGGACAAGATCCTCGGCGAACAGCTCGATAGCCGCACCGGGCCGTGCAATTTCGTTGCGCACCTCAAGGCTGCGTTGGGCGATCAGCCGCGCGCTCACTGCGCGCCACGTTCATGAGCGCCTGTGGTTGCGACACCAGCGGCCTGAAGCCGGTGGACGAGGCGATTGCCGAGCTGCTCGGGCGGGTCCCGGCACTGCCGCCGATCGAGCATGTGGCGCTGCCGGATGCCCTGGGCCGGGTGCTGGCCGAACCCCTCGACGCACCGTTCCCGGTGCCGGCCTGGGATAACAGCGCGATGGACGGCTACGCCCTGCGCGCGGCCGATCTGCCGGTCGATGGCGGCTGGCTGCCATTGGCCGGGCGTATCGCCGCCGGTGATGCGGCCGACCATCCGTTGGCGACGGGTCATGCCGTGCGTATCTTCACTGGCGCGCCGCTGCCGCCGGGCGCCGATACTGTGGTGGCGCAGGAGGATTGCCAGATCGAGGCCGATCGTGTGCGCTTCCCTGCGGTCCGCCATGGCGCGCATGTCCGCCGCAAGGGCGAGGAGCTGGCCGCCGGTGCGCGAGTACTGGAGACCGGCAAGCGGCTGCGGGCGCAGGAGATCGGCCTGCTGGCGAGCTTCGGCGTCGCCCGCGTGGCGGTCTATCGACGCCTGCGCATAGGGCTGCTCTCCAACGGCAACGAGCTGCGCGAGCCTGGCGAGCCGCTGGCACCGGGGCAGATCTACAACTCCAACCGTTACTGTCTGCTCGGCGTTCTGCGCGGCCTCGGCATGGACGTGCACGACTACGAGATCCTCGTCGACGAACTGGCCGCCAGCCGGGATGCCCTGGCGCTCGCGGCCTCGGAATGGGACCTGCTGATCACCTCTGGCGGTGTCTCGGTCGGCGAGGAGGACCATCTCAAACAGGCGATCCGCGAACTTGGTGAGCTGCACCTGTGGCGTCTGGCGATACAGCCCGGAAAGCCGCTGGCCTTTGGCGAGGTGGGCGGCAAGCCATGGATCGGCCTGCCCGGTAACCCGGCCGCCGCATTGATCACCTCGCTGGTGGTGGCGCGGCCCTTCCTGCTCCGTGCCCAGGGTTGCACCGATGTGCTGCCCAAGCCGCTGCGCCTGAGCGCCGGCTTTGCCTGGCGCAAACCCAACAACCGCCGCCAGTACCTGCGCGCGCGGCTGGAGCAGGTCGAGGGCGAACTGCGTGTATGCCTGCACCCTCGCCAGGGTTCGGCGATGCTGACCTCGGCCAGCTGGGCCGAAGGCCTGGCCATTGTCGAGCGCAACCGCACGCTGGAAGAAGGGGAGACGGTGGAGTATTCGCCGTTCAGCGAGTTGCTCGGCTGACAAACGGAAACGCCCGGTCGATGGCGAGTCAGGCCGGGCGTCTTCGTGTCTCGGTCAGATCTGTCGCTGCGGCAGCATCCGTCGAAGGACATCGTCGCGGCGAACGTAGTGGTGAAACAGCGCTGCTGCAGCATGCAGGCCGATCAGCCAGTAACCGAGAACGGCCAGGGTTTCGTGAACTTCCTTGATATCACCGGCTAAGGCCTTGTCCGGGCCCAGCAGCGCGGGTAGTTCAAGACCGAAGAACGGAATGGGTTTGCCAGCGGCGCTCAAGGTCAGCCAGCCCAACAGCGGAAGGCCGATCATCAGCGCGTAGAGCGCCAAGTGCGCCAGCTTTGCCAACCGTTGCTCCCAGGCTGCGCTGGCGATGGCGAGCGGCGCCGGGCGCAGCCAGCGGGCCAGCAAACGCAGCCAGACCAGCGTGAACACCGACAAACCGAGCATGAAGTGCCACTGCTTGAGCAGTTCCCGCGGCTCGCTGCCCTTGGCGAAATTACCCTTGAGTTCGATCGTTGCGTAGACCGCTGCAATCAGCAGCACCATCAGCCAGTGCAAGCCAATGGACAGCCGTCCGTAGCGTCCTGGCATCAGTTTTTCGTTCATTTCACCTACTCCGCGTGTGGATACTTGCCGGCGAGTCTAGGCCTGGAAACTTAAGCGAAGCTTATCCGGACAAGCGTCGCGACGATCCGACGCGGTGTTGTTGTCCGGATGCGTCAGAGCGGGCAGGGGCGACCGATACGGGATGCGAACGCTGCGCGAAGGGATATCGCTAAATGGGGGCTGGCTCAGGTACGGGGGATACGCACAACCGCGCGTAATCCACCCAGCGCCGAGTCGAGCAGGTCGACAGTTGCACCGTGCAGCTCGGCGATGCGCGCCACAATCGACAGGCCGAGCCCTGCACCCTGGCCATCGCCGAGGCGAACGAAACGCTCGAACAATTGAGCGCGAAGCTCGGGCGCAATGCCGGGCCCGCTGTCCGCGACCTCGAGGATCAACATATCCGGCGTACTGCGCAGCTGAACCTCGATCCGCCCGCCCGCGGGCGTGTAGGTCAGCGCGTTACCGACCAGATTCTGCAGCAGCGTCGCCAGGCTCGCGGCATCGCCGGTCAGTGAGTAGTCACCTTGCTCATCGACTTCCAGCGCGAGTTCCTGTTCGCGGGCGATGGCCAGTGGCGTCAGCTCGGCGAGGGTGTCGCGTGTCAGCCGGCGCATGTCGAGCGGTGCCAGGCGCAGTTGCTGGGCGCTGGGTTCCAGTCGGGCGAGAGTCAGCAGCTGAGTGACCACGCGCGTGGTGCGATCGACCCCGGCGAGCAGTTGCCTGAGCGCTTCGTCACGCTCTGCCTCGCTGCCGGCCTGCAGCGCGTTTTGCGCATGGATGCGCAGCACGGCCAGCGGGGTGCGCAGCTCGTGGGCCGCATCGGCGATGAAGCGTTTTTCCCGCTCGACCAGTTGGTTGACCTGCTGCAGCAGGCGATTGAGCGAGGCCGCCACCGGCTCCAGCTCCTGCGGCAGCGGTGCCAGCAACAGCGGCGCGAGGTTGTCCGGGTCGCGGCTCTTGAGCAACTGCGCCATGCGTGCCAGCGGGCGCAGGCCCCAGCCCACCGCCAGCCAGATCAGCAACGCCAGCAGTGGCAGACCGATGAGGTCGGGCAACAGGCTGCGCCGGGCGATCTTGCCCACCAGCTCGCCCCGCACATCGCCACGCTCGCTGACCAGAATCCACAGCGCGTCCTCGCGGTCGTGCAGCAGGAACAGGCGCCAGGCATGGCCGTCGAGCAGCACCTCGTGATAGCCGCCGTGCAGGCGGCTGAAGGGTGAGGTGGAATCAGCGCCGGCCAGCTGCTGCAAGGCGCCGACCGGCGCGCCGGCCGACTGCAGCACGCTGCTGCCGTCCTCGGCGTAGACCTGAAAACCCAGCTTGGTCTCGTAGTCGTGCCCCGGCACGCCCCCATCGCGGCGCGCATTCACCGCGGCGTCCAGGGCCTGCTGCAGCGCGTCGCGGGCCTGCGGCTCCATCTCGCGCATCACCAGGCCCTGCACCAGCCGCGCGCTCTGCGCCAGCTGGGCGTCGAAGAGCTCTTCGATTTCGTGGCGGGCATCGCGATAACTACGCCAGGAGATCAGGCTCAGCGAGACCAGCAGGGTGCCGAGCAGCAGTGCCAGGGTGCGCTGGCGGATCGAGCGCTTCAGCATTTGTCCACCAGATAGCCGACGCCGCGCACGGTGCGGATCAGCTCGGGGAAGAACTTCTTGCGCAGGTGATGGATATGCACCTCCAGCGCGTTGCTCTCGACTTCCTCGTCCCAGCCGTAGAGCACCTGCTGCAGGCGATCGCGGGTCAGCACGCGGCCGGGCTGGGCTAGCAGCTCGTGGAGCAGGACAAACTCCTTGCGCGGCAGGTTGATCGGCGTGCCCTGGTAACTGACCTGCTGGTTGACCGGGTCGAGCAGGATGCCGCGGTATTCCAGCACCGGTTCCGGTCGATTGAAGCTGCGCCGGAGCAGGGCACGCAGGCGGGCCTTGAGTTCGGCGACGTCGAACGGCTTGACCAGGTAGTCGTCGGCGCCGGCGTCCAGCCCGGCAATGCGATCACTGGTGGCATCGCGTGCGGTGAGTACCAGCACCGGGATCGGGTTGGCACTGGTGCGCAGGCGCTTGATCACTTCCAGCCCGTCCATACGCGGCAGGCCGAGGTCGAGAATGACCAGCTCGAAGCTTTCATGGTTCAGCGCATGCAGCGCACTGGCGCCGTCCTGCAGCCAGTCGACCGTATAGCCCTCCGGCTTGAGCGCGGTCCGGATGCCCTCGCCAAGGGCGCGATCGTCTTCCACCAGCAGAATGCGCATGTCGTTCCTGTCGTCCTCGGCCGCTGGGCGTTACCGTGCATTCAACGCCGCCGTCTCGGTTTATTCCAGCTTTTCCTGGAGCCTGGCCAGCAGCGCGCGGGCTTCCTCGCGGCGGCCGGCATCGGCCACTTCACGGCCGGGGCGCTCAGGTGCGGCGAGGGCCTTGTGCAGCGCGGCCTGCGCCTCGCCATAGCGCTTCTGGCGCAGCAGAAAGTCACCGTGGAAGTAGTTGGGGTCGATGCCGTCCGGGTTCAGCGCCAGCGCCTGTTTGAACAGCGCCTCGGCCTTGTCCTCGTCGCCGAAGCCGATCGGCCAGCCGGGCACCTGGTAGTAGAGACTGGCCAGGCTGGTGTAGGCCGAGCCGTCGAGTGCCGCCGGGTCGAGTTCGATGGCCTTTTCCAGTTCGGCCTTGGCCTGCTTGACCAGCCCCAGCGCGCCGAGCCCGCCCTTAGCGCCGGCCCAGGTGCTGAGCACGATGCCATGCCAGATATGCAGTTCGGCGGCCTGCGATTCGCCGATCACAGCGCTTTCGGCCTTCGAAGCGAGCCTGGCGAAGGCGGTTTCGCGCTGAGCCTCGGGCGTCTGGTAGTTGATCTCGGCCCAGCGCGTCTGGATCTGACGCAGCGACGACTCGCCGGCCGGGCTGAGAGCGAAGGAGGGCAGGCTGGCCAGGGCCAGCATCAGGGCGCAAAGGCCGAGCAGAGGCTTCATGGGTGTTCTCCGGGAGAGGTGGGTTGCGGTGCGGGTGGCTGTTCGGCACGGGCGAAGCGCTTGATCACCGGCAATTGCTTGCGCAGCGCCTGGTCGACCAGCCGCGGCAGTACGCCGTTGAGGCGCACGAAGAGTTTTTCCGGCCAGCCGAGATAGAACTCCTCTCGCTCGGCGGTGATGGCATGGACGATCTGCCGGGCGACCTCCTGCGGATCATCCATCTCCACCTTCAGCTCGTCGTTCATCGCTACCACGTCGGCGCTGTTCATCGCCGTACGGGTGGCGCGCGGCGCGATATAGAGCACCTTGATCTGGCTGTCGGCCAGCTCGCGGCGCAGCGCCTCGGAGAAGCCGCGCAAGGCGAACTTGCTGGCGCAGTAGGCGGTGAAGCCGGGGTAGCCGATGGAGCCGAAAGTCGAGCCGAGATTGACCAGCAGCGCTCGCGGTTGCTGGCGCAGCAGCGGCAGTAACAGGTGAGTCAACTGCAGGGTGGCGGTGACGTTGACGCCGATCAGCCGGGCGATGGCGTCCTCGTCCTGCTGTTCGAGCAGGCTGAACTGATTGACCCCGGCGGCGTTGATCACACCGTTGAGGCCGCCAAAGCGGCGCGCGGCCTCCAGCACCAGCTGTCGCCCGCTGCGCTGGGTGAGGTCGGCCGCGACCAGGCTGATCTGCCCAGGGTAACGGCGGGCCAGGCTTTCCAGCGCAATGCTGTCGCGCCCCACCAGCAGCAGCCGGGCACCACCGGCGCAGAGCCGTTCCACCAGCAGCTGGCCGATACCGCCGCTGGCACCGGTGAGCAGGAGGCGCGCGTCAGGCAAGTGCATGGCTGTGCTCCGGCGCGCTCAGGCTGCGAAAGATGTCGCCGTAGAGGCGGTAGACCACCCGTGCGGTGTGCACCACGGCGGCCTTGTCATCCTCGTTATCGAGGCGGTTCATCAGGCGCTTGAAGAACTCGATGTGTTCCAGGTCCAGGCTGCCGTGGGAGGTCAGGTAGCTGAACGCCTTGGCCGGCAGGTCCAGCTTGTCCTGCAGCACGCCGGCGGCCTGGGTGGCCAGGGCGATGCTGGTGCCCTCCAGCACGTTGACCATGCCGAAGAAGCTCGCCGGGTTGTGCCGGGCGATGCGGTCGTAGACATAGGCGACCATCAGCTCGGTGGGCAGCGCCGGCTGCCCGTGGCGCACCGCCTCGGCATCGCCGCCACAGGCGCGGATGTCATTGAGGATCCATTCCTGGTGGCCGATCTCTTCCCCGATGTATTCGGCGATCGCCTCGCGCAGCCATTCCAGCTGCTCCGGCAGGCGCGCACCGCAGGCCATCAGCAGCGGCACCGTGTGTTTGACGTGGTGGTAGGCCTGGGTGAGGAAGGCGATGTACTGCGCGCGGGTCGCGGTGCCGGCTAGCGCGGCGTGGATGATCGGCGCGCCGAGCAGGTACTCGCGCTCGCTGTTGGTCTGGTGTTGCAGTTGGTCGAAAAAGTCCATGCCTTGTACCTCGAAGTCAGGAAAAAGAAGGGCGTGAATGGCCGTTTGGTAGTGGCTGAACAGGACGTCGCGGCGCAGGCGGCCATTGGCGGTGGCCAGGCCGTTGCTGGCGTTGAACGGCGCAACGGCACGCAGCCAGCGGTGCACGCGGGCGTAGTCCGGCAGGCCGGCGTTGACCCGGTCGATTGCCGCCTGTAGCTCGGCGTCAGCCAGTCCGGGGCGGCGCGGTACCAGCACCGCGACGTTCTGCGCCAGCGCCTCGCCATGCAGCCAGGCTTGGGCGATCGGCGCCTGCTGGACCAGCTCGGCCTCCACCCATTCCGGGTTGACGTTGCGCCCGTAGGCGGTGACGAACTGGTGCTTCTTGCGCCCGTGCAGGACCAGGAAGCCATCTTCGAAATGGCCGAGGTCGCCGGTTGGCAGCCGCTCGCCGGTTAGCGGCGGTTCGCCGAGGTAGCCCAGCATGCGCGAGCCCCGGAACAGCACCTCGCCGTCGTCGGCCAGGCGCAGTTCGACGTGCGGCAAAGGCCGGCCGACCGTGCCGATGCGCCGTGCTTCGGGCGTGTTCAGGCAGACCACCGAGGCGCATTCGGACAAGCCGTAGCCCTCGAATACCGGCAACCCGAGGCGCTCGGCACGCTCCAGCAGCTGCGGCGCCACGCGACCACCACCCACCGCGATGAAGCGCAGCGAAGTCGGCAGCGGTACGCCCTGTTCGGCGGCACTGACCAGCGCCAGCAGCAGCTGCGGCAACAGAATCAGGCTGTGCGGCCGGTTCTGGTTCAGCGTCGCCAGCAGGCGCGGCAGCTCGAAACCTGCAGCGCCGCTGAAGCCGATCTCGGCCAGCGGGCGCAGCTCGATCCGCGCACCTGCCAGCAGCGGCGCATAGAGCCCGGCGATGTTTTCCAGCAGGGTGGCCAGCGGCAGTACACACAGGTGCTGCCGGACATCACACGGCAGGCTGACCTGCCACAGGCTCTCGGCCACCGCCAGCTGCGCCTCGGCATCCAGGCAGACGCCCTTGGGCTGGCCGGTGGTGCCGGAGGTGTAGGTGATCTTGCTGGTGCCGGCCGGCACCGGCGTGACTGTCTGCGGCTGGAGCAGCAGCAGGCCGGCTTCAGCCGGTTGGAAGCTGCAACGCTCGGCGAGCGCGCCTGGCGTGCCGATCAGGCAGTCGATGCCGGCGTGGTTCAGCACATGCTCCTGCTGTGCCGGGGAAAAGAAGCCCGGCAGCGGCACGCAGATCAGCCCAGCGCGCAGCAGGGCCAGATCCCACAGCGCCCACTCCAGGCCGTTGTCCAGCGCCAGGGCGACGCGCTGCACGCCGAGCCGTTGCAGCTGGCTGGCGCGCGCGGCCACCTCGTGGCGCAGTTCGGCATAGCTCAGCTGACGCGGCCCTTCGCTCAGCGCGATGCCGGCGTGCTGGTCGAGCGTCGTCCAGAAGCGTTCAGCTGCAGGCTGCATGCGGCACCTCCGAGGCATCGAACAAGGGTTGGTAGCCAAGTCGGGCGTAGATGCCCAGCTGCAGCAGGCGCTGGTGGCCGGGCAGGATCTCGCCGGCCATCAGCTGCGGGCGGCTGGCGTAGTAGCTGCCCCAGTCGGCCAACTCCTCGCCCATCCGCGCCGGGTCGGCCGGGGCCAGCGCCAGTGGCTCCAGGGCCAGGCGCTGGAAGCTGTTGAGCAGGGCCGGCGTGCCGGTGAACACCACCCAGCGAAAGCCCTGGGCGACCAGTAGATCGGTCAGCGCGACGATCAGCAGGCGCGCCGAGGCATTGCCGAAGGCCGCCAGGTTGCCGACTTCGACGATCTCCTCGCGCGGCACCGGGCGGCCGCTGCGGCGGGCAACGGCCAGCTCGATGGGTTCGTCCAGGTACCGTTCGAGAAACAGCGGGCGACGCTGCGCGCTGCGCAGGCCGACCGCGCCCTGCACCTCGCCGTTCTGGTCATGCAGGCCGAGCAGGCAGGGCATGAAGTGGCGCACCCGCGCCTGATAGTGCTCGGCGAAGCGCTGCTGGATGAAGCCTTCCAGCGCTGTGCGCCGCTCGCCTGCATCGGCCTGCGCCAGTTGCAGGCAGAGCGAAGGCTCGCGGCCAATGCGTGCCAGTACATCGGTGTGATCGACCCAGGGCAGTTCCATCGGGGAACCTCGGTTAGAAGCCTGGGCCGGATTGTTGGGTCGCAAACTTAAGGCAGTCTTAAGCCGCGCAGGGCTAAATGCGGGGCTGGCGAGGCGACGTTTTTTTCACATCGTCTCGGCTATGTTCTGCGCCGCGCGCAGGCGTAATAAGCAGCCTCTGCCGTTCCGAAACTTCTAGCGAGTACCCCAGCGATGCGCATCCTGGTCATCGAAGACAACCGTGACATCCTCGCCAACGTGCTGGACTACCTGGAGCTCAAGGGCTACGTGGTCGACTGCGCGCAGGATGGCCTCAGCGGCCTGCACCTGGCCGCCACCCAGGACTACGACCTGATCGTGCTGGACCTGATGCTGCCCGGCATCGACGGGCTGCAGGTGTGCAAGCGCCTGCGTGACGATGCCGGGCGCGATACGCCGATCATCATGCTCACCGCCCGTGATGCCCTGCCTGACCGCATCAAGGGGCTGCAGGCCGGCGCCGACGACTATCTGATCAAGCCCTTCGCGCTGTCCGAGCTGGTTGCCCGTATCGAGGCGATCCTGCGGCGCTGCCAGGGCCCGCGTCGCCGGCAGCTGCAGGTGGCCGATCTCTGCTACGACCTGGATACCCTGGAAGCCAGTCGTGGCGGCCAGCCGATTCGCCTCAATCCCATCGGCCACAAGCTGCTGGCGATTCTCATGCAGCGCAGCCCGGCGGTGGTGCGCCGCGAAGCGCTGGAGGAAGCCGTCTGGGGTGATCACGTGCCGGACAGCGATGCGTTGCGCAGCCATATCCACCAGCTGCGCCAGGTGCTCGACAAACCCTTCGCCAAGCCGCTGCTGCATACCGTGCATGGCCTCGGCTTTCGCCTGGCGGAGGACTGCGATGCTCGCTAAGCAGCCACTGGCGCGGCGGATCGTCATCGCCTTCACGCTGATGACGCTGGTAGTGAGTGGGGCGTTCGCCCTCGGCATCGTCGGTGTGGTGCACTTCATCGAGGAGCAGCTGGTCACCGAGGAGCTGAGTCGCGACCTGGACATCGTGCTCAACGAGGACCTGCCAAACGGACGGGCACCGCAGCTGGACACCAGCACCCGCTTCTTCGCCTCGCATCTGCCCGAGCACTCGATGCCAAAGGCGTTTGCCGGGCTCGGCGAGGGGTTCACCGAGCTGGTTCGCGGGGACGATGCCTACTACGTCTATGTGCGCAATGTCGGCGCTGAGCGCTACGTGCTGGTGCAGGAGCAGCATGACTTCGAGGCCCGTGAGGATGCGCTGTTCAACGTCGTGCTGGCCGGTTTTCTGCTCAGCGTGCTGGGTGCCTGGGCGCTGGGGCGGCTGATGGCCAACCGGGTGTTGGAACCGGTCAGCCGCCTGGCCAACCAGGTGCGCCACCGCGACCAGCTGCATCCGCTGGCGCCGCCGCTGGCCTTGCAATATCCCGACGACGAGGTCGGCCATCTGGCCGCGGCGTTCGACAGCACCCTCGGCCAGCTGCGCCAGACCCTGGAGCGCGAGCGGCTGTTCACCGCCGATGTCAGCCACGAACTGCGCACGCCGCTGATGGTGGTGCTCGGCGCCTGCGAGCTGCTCGAGCAGCAGGCCGAGCTGTCGCCAGCCGCACAGCGACCGCTTGCCCGCATCCAACGCGCCGCGCAGGAAATGCACGAGCTGGTGGAAACCTTTCTGATGCTGGCGCGGGCGCGTCCGCAACAGACGTCCTTGACCGGCGATGCCAGCTTGCGGAGCGTGGCGACCGAGCAGAGCGAGCGCTGGGCACCGTTGCTGGCGGAGAAGGGCCTGGCCTTCGAGCTGCTGGAGGAGGGCGAGGACCGCGGCGTCTACAACCACACCCTGCTCGGCACGGTGATGTCCAACCTGCTGCGCAACGCACTGCATTACACCGACCGCGGCACGGTGCGGCTGGTCCTCGACGAAGGTGGCTTTCGCGTCGAGGACAGCGGCGTTGGCATCCCGCTGGCAGAGCAGGAGCGCATGTTCCAGCCGTTCGTGCGGGGCGCCGAGGGGCGCGGCGAAGGGCTGGGGCTGGGACTGTCGCTGGTCAAGCGGATCTGCGCGCACCAGGGCTGGCAGGTAGGTGTGGTGCCGCGACAACCGCAGGGCAGCTGCTTTCAGGTGCGCTTTCATGACGGCGCGGTTTGACGTTTTTTTCACATCCCGTTGACGGAGCCTTGATGTCTGTCTGGTTAGTTTGGCGTTCCGTTTCCAACCGGAATGCCCGCCATGACCACATCGCGCCCCATCGAACTGGAGTTCTCGCGCAAGTACGACCGCCAGCACGCCTACGAATACCTGCACAAGCACCAGGATGGCCTGGCCCGGCGGCTGTCGCACTGGCGTGACGAGCAGATGGCGCGCCGCGCCCTGAAGATCGCCGGCGAGCCTGATCTGGTCCTCGATCTGCCCTGTGGGGCCGGGCGCTTCTGGCCGCTTTTGGCCGAGCATCCGAGCCGGATGATCTTCGCCGCGGACAATTCCGCCGACATGCTAGCCATCGCTGAAGCCTCGCAGCCGCTGGAGGTGGTCAAGCGGGTGGAGACCTTCCAGACCTCGGCCTTCGCCATCGACATGGGCGACAACGCGGTGGACAGCATCTTCTGCATGCGCCTGCTGCATCACATCGCCGACCCGGCGCATCGGCTGGCGATGCTGCACGAATTCCACCGCGTCACGCGCGACACGCTGATCGTCTCACTGTGGGTCGATGGCAACTACAAGGCCTGGAAGCGCAAGCGCCTGGAGCGCCGCCGGCCGGCCAGGGACAACCAGAACCGCTTCGTCGTCGCCCGTTCGGTGATCGAGGCGGAGTTCGCCGAGGCCGGCTTCGACATCCTCGACTGTAATGATTTTCTCCCGGGCTACGCCATGTGGCGGGTCTACGTGCTGCGCAAGCGGGGTTGAGCATGAGTCGACCTCTCGTACTGCCGGCCCGCGAAGCGCGTACCAGCACCTTTCAGCGCTGGTGGAACACCCAGGGCGAATGGGTCGAGGAACCCAACCAGCGCCGCGCCGGCGAAAGCGGTGTGCAACGGATACGGCTGCGCGATCCGCAGCAGCCGCTGCTGTACTGCAAACGGCAGATTGGCCACCTGTATCGCTCGCCGCTGCATCCTTTCGGCCGGCCCACGGTGCTGCGCGAATTGCAGGCGCTGCAAGCATTTGGTCGGCTCGGCGTGCAGGTGCCGGAACTGGTCTACTGCGGCACGCGACAACAGGCCGGGCAGTGGCAGGCGCTGCTGGTGACGGCAGAGCTGGAAGGGTTTGTCAGCCTGGAGGACTGGTATCAGCAGGACTTGAGTGAGCGCTTCGGCCCAACGGTACAGGAGCGCATGCTCGTGGCGGTCGGGATCACCCTCGCGCGCATTCACCAGGCGCGCTGGCAGCACGGCTGCTGCTATCCCAAGCACATCTTCATCAGGGTTCAAGGTGAAGGTGACGCGGCCAGCGTCGAGGTTGCTCTGCTCGATCTGGAAAAGAGCCGTCGCCGGCTTCGTCGCAGCGCCGCGGCCCGGCACGACCTGCGCCAGCTCAGGCGTCATCGCCAGAACATGCCGGAGCAGGACTGGCAACGATTGCTGGCCGCCCACGCGGCATTCAGCGATCTGCGCGGTTCCTGCCGCGATCAGGGGGGCAGGTTCGGCACCCGGCGTTCAGTTAACCCTTCCCCTGCGAACCAGCAACACACCCGATTCCATGTGGTGCGTATAGGGAAACTGGTCGAACAGCGCGCAGCGCTCGATGCGATGGGTGTCGGCGAGCTGGGCGATGTTCTGCGCCAGGGTTTCGGGATTGCAGGAAATGTAGAGGATGCGCTCGAAGCGGCGGGTCAGCTCGCAGGTGTCCGGGTCCATGCCGGCGCGTGGCGGGTCGACGAAAACGCTGCCGAAGTTGTAGCTCTTCAGGTCGACCCCGGCCAGGCGGCGGAATGGGCGCACCTCGTTCAGCGCCTGGGTCAGTTCTTCGGCCGACAGGCGAACCAGGCTGACGTTATCGATGCCGTTGTCGTCGAGGTTGGCCAGGGCGGCGTTCACCGAGGATTTGCTGATCTCGGTGGCCAGCACCTTGGGCACGCAGGTGGCCAGCGGCAGGGTGAAGTTGCCGTTGCCGCAATAGAGTTCGAGCAGGTCGTCGTTTCGCTCGCCAAGAACGTCGTAGGCCCAGTTCAGCATTTTCTGGCAGACCTCGCCGTTGGGCTGGGTGAAGGCGCCTTCGGGTTGGCGATAGCTGAAGGTGCGGCCGGCGACCGTCAGCTGCTCGGTCACATAGTCCCGTCCGATGACGATGCGCTTGCCCTTGGAACGGCCGACGATGCTGACGCCCAGGGTTGCCGCGAGCCCTTCGGCCTCGGCCTGCCAGGCGTCATCCAGCGGGCGATGGTAGGCGAGCGTGATCAGCGCATCGCCGGACAGGGTCGTCAGGAACTCGACCTGGAACAGCTTGAAACTCAGGGGCTCGCTGGCTTGCCAGGCGGCCTTGAGCTGCGGCATCAGCTCGTTGATGCGGCGGCTGGCGATGGGGAAGCTATCGATCAGGATCGGCGTGTGCTTGTCGCCGGGCTCGAACATCGCGTAGTGGCGCTGGCCGTCCTCGCGCCACAGGCGGAACTCGGTGCGCAGCCGATAGTGTTCACGCGGCGAGTCGAACACCTCGGGTGCGGGTGCATCGAAGGGCGCCAGCAGTTCCACCAGCCGCGCGGCTTTCTCGGCGAGTTGGGCGTCGTAGGTGGCGGGGTCGAATTGCGGAGCGCTCATGAAGACTCTTGGAATGGTAGGTAAATCGTAGGGTGGATCGGGGCGCGCAGCTGACGCTTCATCCATCCACCGTAGCCGTATGAAAGGTGGATGAAAAAAGCGTCATCCACCCTACGGAACGTCAGCCGGCAAACCAGCCCAGCTTGACCACGAACAGGATCGAGAGGATCCACATCGCCGGGCTCAGCTCGCGCCAGCGACCAGCGAGCAGCTTGATGGCGGTCCAGGCAATGAAGCCAAAGGCAATGCCGTTGGCGATGGAGAAGGTCAGCGGCATGGCCAGCGCGGCGATGGCCACCGGTGCGGCGACGGTGAGGTCGTCCCAGTCGATGTTGGCCAGGCTGCTCATCATCAGTACCGCGACGAACAGCAATGCCGGCGCGGTGGCGTAGGCCGGCACGGCGCCGGCCAGCGGCGCGAAGAACAGGCTCAGCAGGAACAGCAGTGCGACCACGCATGCTGTCAGGCCGGTGCGGCCACCGGCGCTGATGCCGGCTGCCGATTCGATGTAGCTGGTGGTGGTCGAGGTGCCGAGGGCGGCGCCGGCCATCGTCGCGGTGCTGTCTGCCAGCAGCGCACGGCCCAGGCGCGGCATGCGACCGTCCTTGTCCAGCAGGTCGGCTTTCTGCGCGACGCCGATGAGGGTGCCGGAGGTGTCAAACAGGTCGACGAACAGGAAGGCGAAGATCACGCTGAGCAGGCCGATGTCCAGGGCGCCGGCGATATCCAGCTGCAGCAGGGTCGGCATCAGCGATGGTGGCATCGAGACGACTGCGCCCAGTTCCGAAAGCCCCAGCAGGATCGACAAGCCGGTGACCAACAGGATGCCGATCATCACTGCGCCGGTGACCTTACGATAAGCCAGCGCGGCGATGACGAAGAAGCCCAGGCAGGCCAGCAGCGGGCCGCCGGTGGTCAGGTCACCGAGCCCGACCAGCGTCGCCGGGTTGTCGACGACGATGCCGGCATTTTTCAGCGCGATGATCGCCAGGAACAAACCGATCCCCGCGGCAATACCCGAGCGCAGGGCCAGCGGAATGCTGTGGATGATCCATTCGCGGATCTTGAAGATCGACAACAGGAAGAAGATCGCGCCCGAGAGGAACACCGCACCCAGCGCCGTCTGCCAGGTGTAGCCCATGGTCAGCACCACGGTGTAGGTGAAAAAGGCGTTCAGGCCCATGCCCGGTGCCAAGGCGATCGGGTAGTTGGCAACCAGGCCCATCACCGCCGAGCCGATGGCCGCGGCCAGGCAGGTGGCGACGAATACCGCGCCGTGATCCATGCCGGTTTCGGCAAGGATGCTCGGGTTGACGAAGAGGATGTAGGCCATCGTCAGGAAGGTGGTGAGACCGGCGAGGATCTCGGTGCGCAGCGTGGTGTTGTGCGCTTTGAGTTGGAACAGCTTCTCCAGCATGGTCAATCCTCTCGGGTCCCGGTCGTGGGTTGGCGGTTGGGTATCGGCTGCCTCTCGGGGCAGTTGGTTCGCTACAGCAAAGCCCATCCGGGCGCGGCTCGCAAAAGCCGCGCATCTTACACCGCCGCTGCGCCCGGTTGAATTTCCATCGGGTGACCGGCCGGTTCCCGGTCGTCTGCTCGGCTGCCGACGGCGCGGTCATTGGTCGCAGCGCGAACTAACCCGGCCCACGGCCAGTCATTGAAAGCATGTCGGCGCGAACCGGCGCATCGTATGAATTCATGAGGGAAACGATGGACAGTGTCGATCTGGGCGTCCTGCGGCGCGCCCGCGACTGGCTGCGCGACGGCCATGAGGTGGTGCTCTACACAGTGCTTGAAACCTGGGGCAGCGCGCCTCGCCCAGTGGGTGCGCTGCTGGCGCTGCGCGACGACGGGCGGGTCGAGGGCTCGGTTTCGGGCGGTTGCGTCGAGGACGACCTGCTCGCCCGGCGCAAGGTGATCGCCGAGCGTGGCAAGGGCTGCGAGCTGATCACCTACGGAGTCAGCAAGGAAGAATCTGCGCGTTTCGGTCTTCCCTGTGGCGGGACCCTGCGCCTGCTCGAGGAACCTCTCACCGACGGCGGATGGCTGGATGAATTGCTACAGCGCTGCGCCGGTCACGAACGTCTGGTCCGCCGCCTCGATCTGACCAGCGGCGCGGTGAGCCTGGCGCCTGCCGGTCGCAACGAGGCATTGCAGTTCGATGGCCATACGCTTCGCGCACCCTTTGGCCCGAGCTGGCGCCTGTTGATGATCGGCGCGGGGCAGCTGTCGCGCTACACCGCGGAGCTGGCTGCCGGGCTGGGTTTCGAAGTGCTGATCTGCGATCCCCGTGAAGGCTACGACCATGACTGGAGCGATACCGCGGTGCGCTTCGTGCCGGGCATGCCCGACGACGCCGTGCTGGCCATCGAGCCTGACGCGCACACCGCCATCGTCGCCCTGACCCATGATCCGCGACTCGATGACATGGCGCTGCTGACGGCCCTGCAGTCCGATGCGTTTTATGTCGGTGCGCTCGGCTCGAGGGTCAACAGCGAAAAGCGCAAGGCCCGGCTGCTCAGCCTGGGGCTCAGCGAGCAGGAGGTGAATCGACTGCACGGTCCGATCGGCCTGCCCATCGGTAGCCGTACACCGGCTGAAATCGCCCTGTCGCTGATGGCGCAGGTAGTCGCGATCAAGAATGGAGTGCTGCAAGCCCAGGCTGCGCCGGAGCGCCGTTGTGCCTGACGCCCTGTGCACCCTGGTGCTGGCGGCAGGGCAGGGCAGCCGTTACCGCGAGCAAAGCGACGAGGACAAACTGCTGGCCGGCTGCACGCCTGAGCCCGATGCGCCGCCAATCCTGGAAGCGACGCTGCGCTCGCTGGTGGGCATCGGCGGGCAGCTGGCGGTGGTCGTTTGTGAGGACAATCCGGAGCGGGTCGCCTGGCTCGAACGTCAGGCGGGCGGTTTCGACGCCCAGGTGCTGGTGATCCGTACCGAAGGCCTCGGCCACAGCCTGGCCCAGGCGGTGGCGCACTGTCCGACTCGTCGCGGTTGGCTGGTGGCGCTGGGCGATATGCCCTACCTGCGGCGCGATACCCTCGAGCGCATTGCCGCCGCCATCCAGCCACAGCGGCTCGTGGTACCGGTCTACCAGGGGCAGCGCGGCCATCCACGCGGCATTGGTGCCGATTTCGGGGCGCTGGTGCGCGTCCTCAGAGGCGATCGCGGTGGTCAGGCGTTGTTTGCCGGGCCGTCGGTGATCGAGGTCGAGGTGGACGATCCTGCCATATTGCAGGACGTCGACCGTCCAGAGGACAGGCGCCTGGGCTAGCGCCTCGGATCGACTGCTCAGGTTCCTCGACATGCTGATGAACGAATTTTCCGCGCGCGCAGTCGTACCCCTAGGCGCACGGAAAGCGCACCCAATGCCTGAGGTCTTCGGCGATCCTGCACAGAACAGGCCCCCGAAGCCGCCCAAACCGTGAGGCTGCCATGAGCGAAACGTCTACCACCACAGGCGGGATTGCCGCCTGTTCCATCACCCTTCAATTGAACGGCCAGAGCCGTGAAGTCGAGGTTTATCCTTGGACCACGCTGCTTGATCTGCTGCGCGAGCAGCTGCACCTGACCGGCACCAAGAAGGGCTGTGACCACGGCCAGTGCGGCGCCTGTACGGTGCTGCTCAACGGCAAGCGGATCAACAGCTGCCTGACCCTCGCCGTGATGCACGATGGTGCCGAGCTGACCACCATCGAAGGGCTGGCAGGGGGCGAAGAGCTGCATCCGATGCAGGCCGCCTTCATCAAGCACGACGCCTTTCAGTGCGGCTATTGCACGCCCGGGCAGATCTGCTCCGCCGTGGGCATGATCGCCGAAGGACGAGCGCAGACCCGCGATGATCTGCGCGAGCAGATGAGCGGCAATGTCTGCCGTTGCGGCGCCTACACCAACATCGTCTCCGCCATCGAGGACGCTGCGGCGCAAACCCGCGAACGCCTGGCCGGTGCACGGGAGGTAACGCCATGAACCCCTTCAGCTATGCACGCCCGAGCAGTGTGGACGAGGCCATCGGCCAGTTCCGTGCGGACAGCCGCTACATTGCCGGTGGCACCAACCTGCTCGACCTGATGAAGGAAAACGTCACCCGTCCTTCCCAGCTGATCGACATCACCCAGCTACCACTGGCCGATATCGAAGAAACGGCGGACGGTGGCTTGCGCATCGGTGCCCTGGTGAGCAATGCGGATCTGGCCTGGCACCCGTTGGTGGAGCAGCGCTACCCGCTGCTGTCCCAAGCGATCCTGGCTGGCGCCTCGCCACAGCTGCGCAACATGGCCACCACCGGTGGCAACCTGCTGCAGCGCACCCGCTGCTACTACTTCTATGACAGCACCACGCCGTGCAACAAGCGTGAGCCGGGTACCGGCTGCTCGGCGCGTGACGGCTTGAATCGCATCCATGCCATCCTCGGCCACAGCGATGCCTGCATCGCCGTGCATCCCTCGGACATGTGTGTGGCCATGGCGGCGCTGGAAGCCGTGGTGCATGTCCAGGGGCCGCAAGGCGAGCGGCAGATCGCCTTTGCCGATTTCCATCGCCTGCCCGGCGAAGCGCCCGAGCGTGACAACATGCTTGAAGACGGCGAGCTGATCACCTCGGTCGAGTTGCCGGCGCAGGATTTCTCGGCGCACAGCAGCTACCTCAAGGTGCGTGATCGCGCCTCCTACGCCTTCGCGCTTGTTTCCGTTGCCGCCGCGCTGGACATGGACGGCAGCAACATCAGCAGCGCCCGCATCGCCATGGGCGGGGTGGCACACAAGCCCTGGCGCAAGGCCGAAGCCGAGGCGGCGCTGGTCGGCAAGCCCGCAGGCGAGGCCGCGTTCACCACCGCTGCGGACATTTTGCTCCAGGGCGCCAGTGGCTTCGAGCACAACGCCTTCAAGATCGAACTCGGCCGCCGGGCCATCGTTCGCGCCCTGTCCGACGCCGCCAGAGGAGCCGCCCAATGAAACCAGTCACATCCCCTTTCGGCCAGCCGTTGAACCGCGTCGACGGTCCGCTCAAGGTCACCGGCCAGGCGCACTACGCCGGTGAGTTCGATGTCCCCGGTCTGCTCTATGGCAGCGTGGTCAACAGCAGCATCGCCCGGGGTCGGATCATCAGCATCGATGCCAGCGCCGCCGAGGCCGTGCCGGGTGTAGCGCTGGTACTGACTCATCAGAACCGCCCACCGATCGCCAGCTATGACGAGCCCTACGAGGACGATGACGCGGCCGATGGCTCGCCGTTCCGCCCGCTGTTCAACGACCGCGTCCTCTACAGCGGCCAGCCGATCGCGCTGGTGGTCGCGGAAAACCTGGAGCTGGCCCGCTATGCCGGCAGCCTGGTGCACGTCGAGTACGAGCGCGAGCCCCATCACACTGACCTGCTCAGCGAGCTGCACACCATGCACAAGGCGCCGGTAGAACTGCCGGAGCCGCGCGGAGACGTGGACACCGCGCTGGCGAACGCTCCGGTCAAGGTCGAAGTGCAGTACACCACGCCGGTCGAGCACCACAATCCGATGGAGCCCCATGCGTCCACCGTCCACTATTTCCCCGAGGGCAACCTGGAGATCTACGACAAGACCCAGGGCGTGCAGAACTGCATGCGCTATCTCGAAGGCGTGTTCGACATGGAGGGCAAGATTCGCATTCTTTCCCCCTTCGTCGGCGGCGCCTTCGGCTCCGGCTTGCGACCTCAGTACCAGCTGACCCTGGCAGTCATGGCGGCGCTCAAGCTCAAGCGCTCGGTGCGTGTCACCCTCAAGCGCCAGCAGATGTTTACCTTTGGCTATCGCCCGCGGACCGTTCAGCGCCTCTCCCTTGGTGCAGGCGCCGATGGGCAGCTGCAGGCCATCACCCACCAGGCGATCGGCCAGACCTCCAGCTTCGAGGACTTCACCGAGCATGAAGTGGAATGGTCGGGAATGCTCTATGAGTGCCCGAACGTAAGGCTCGATTACCAGATGGTGCCGCTGGACGTTTACACACCGCTGGACATGCGTGCACCGGGCGCGACCATCGGTGTGTATGCGCTGGAGAGCGCCATGGACGAACTGGCCTACGCGGCGGGCGTCGACCCGTTGCAGCTGCGCCTGGCCAACTATTCCGACCGCAACGCCAACGAAGGCAAGCCCTATTCGAGCAAGGAATTGCGCCAGTGCTATGAGCAGGGCGCCGAACGCTTCGGCTGGTCGCGTCGCTCAATGGAGCCGCGCTCGATGCGTGATGGCGATCAACTGATCGGCTGGGGCATGGCCACCGGCGTCTGGGAAGCCATGCAGATGCCCGCCGCGGCCAAGGCCTGCCTGGAGCCCGGCGGTCGACTGGTGGTCAGTAGCGCCACCTCAGACATCGGCACTGGCACCTACACGGTGATGACCCAGATCGCGGCGGCAGCCATGGGCTTGCCGATGGAGCAGGTCGAGTTTCGCTTGGGCGATTCCAGCCTTTCCCAGGCGCCGCTGGAGGGTGGGTCCTTTACCGTCTCGTCAGTTGGCACCGCCGTGCAGCAGGCGTGCGAGGCGCTGCAGGAAAAACTGCTCGACGCGGCCCAGCAGTCGCCGGTTTCGCCGTTTACCGGGGCCAGGCTCGACGACGTTGAATTCGTCGACGGCCAGATGCGCTTGAAGGCATCACCGGAGCACGAGGTTGAGTTGGCACAGATCCTCGGCGCAAGCGGCTCCATCGAGGCCGAAGTCAGTACAAAGCCGGGCGAGAAGCGCAACGCCTATTCCACCGCCACGCATTCGGCGATTTTCGTCGAGGTGCGAGTAGATGAGTCGCTGGGCACCGTTAAGGTCAGCCGGGTGGTCAGTGCGGTGGCGGCAGGGCGCGTGGTCAACCCGAAGACGGCCGGTAGCCAGATCTCTGGCGGCGTGGTCTGGGGTATCGGCCAGGCGCTCCATGAGGAAACCATGATCGACCACAAGCTGGGTCGTTACATGAACCACAACCTGTCCGAGTACCACGTCCCGGTGAACGCCGATATCAACGACATCGAGGTGTTCTTCGTCGAAGAGAAGGACGAAATCGTCAACACGCTGGGCTCCAAGGGTGTCGGTGAGATCGGCATCGTAGGTGTAGCGGCGGCGGTGGGTAACGCCATCTTCCACGCCACCGGCAAGCGCGTGCGTGACCTGCCGATCACCATGGATAAGTTGCTTTAGAGGCAGCTGGAAGCTCGAAGCTTGAAGTGAAGCAAAGAAGACTGGACACCTGATAAAGGCCCCATGACGCTAGCTTCCAGCTTCCAGCTTCCAGCTTCCAGCTTCCAGCTTCCAGCTTCTAGCTTCAGTCCAAATCCCGATGCAACTGATCGCGGTTGGCCAGCGTCGGGAATAGTTTCATCCAGGTGCCGGTGATGATCAGCGTACCTACCCCGCCGATCACCACCGCCGGTACCGTGCCGAACCAATGCGCCGTCAGGCCGGACTCGAATTCGCCGAGCTGGTTGGACGCGCCGATGAACAAGCCGTTGACAGCACTGACCCGGCCACGCATCGCGTCCGGCGTCTCCAGCTGCACGAAAGCGCCACGGATAACCATGCTGATCATGTCCGCCGCGCCCAGTACTACCAGCACGCCCATGGACAGCCAGAACGACGTGGACAGGCCGAAGGCGATGGTAGCCAGGCCGAACACGCCGACAGCCGCGAACATGACCCGTCCGACCTTTTTGTTGATGGGATGACGCGCCAGCCATAACGACATCAGCAGTGCGCCGACTGCGGGCGCCGAGCGCAGCAGCCCGAGGCCCCAGGGGCCGGTGAGCAGGATGTCCTTGGCGAACACCGGCAGGAGTGCCGTTGCGCCGCCGAGCAGGACGGCAAACATATCCAGGGAGATGGCGCCGAAAATATCCGGTCGGCTGCGGATGAAGCGCATGCCCGCGAGCAGGTTGTCCATCGCCGGGCCAGTCTGCTTTGGCGGCGCCGGGCGCTTTGGCAGGCTCAGCATCAGGCTGCAGGCCAGGCCGAAGAGCAGCGCCACCGGGCCGTAGACCCACAAGGGGCCGATGGCGAACAGGAGCCCGCCGAGCGCAGGGGCGACGATGGTGGCCGTCTGCATCGCCGACGAGGAGGCTGCGACCGCCGCCGGAAACAACTGCGTGGGCACCAGACTCGGTAATAGCGCCTGTGTGGCCGGCCCTTCGAACGCGCGGGCGGTGCCGAGCAGGAACGCCAGCACGAAGATCATCTCGCGAGTCACCCCGAGCCCGCCGGCGCCAAGCACCAGCGCCAGGGCGATCAGCCCCTGCAAGCCCTGACACAGCGCCGCCACACGGCGTCGGTCGAAGCGGTCAGCGACATGGCCGGTCCATAGAATGAACAGCAGGCGCGGGAAGAATTCAGCCAGGCCCACCAGGCCGAGGTCGAGCACGCTCCCCGTCAGCTCGTACATGTGCCAGCCGATGGCAACGGCGAGCATCTGGAAGCCGCTGGCAGTGAAGACGCGGGCGAACCAGAACTTGATGAAGGGGCGTTGGTGGCGCAACAGCAGCTTGGCGTGTGTGGACATCAGGCGGGCGCATAAAAAACAGGGCCGGCCACATTAGCACGCAGCCGCGGTAGCGCCGTGCCGTACGGACCATCGCCGCGAACAACCTCCAGCCACCGCGGCCCGTCCGCGACCTAAAGGCTTCACTCTCCGTAGGAGCGGGCCATGCCCGCGAGGGCAGGAAACCCCCGGAGGTAGCCCATTCGCGGCCATGGGCCGCTCCTACAAGGCCACGGGCTATCGCCGCGATTAACACCCCACCACCGCGGCCCGTCCGAGACCTAAAGACCTCACTCTCCGTAGGAGCGGGCCATGCCCGCGAGGGCAGGAACCCCCGGAGGTAGCCTATTCGCGGCCATGGGCCGCTCCCACAAGGCCACGGGCTATCGCCGCGATTAACACCCCACCACCGCGGCCCGTCCGAGACCTAAAGACCTCACTCTCCGTAGGAGCGGGCCATGCCCGCGAGGGCAGGAACCCCCCCCGGAGGTAGCCCATTCGCGGCCATGGGCCGCTCCTACAAGGCCACGCCGTACGGCCCACATCGGCGGATAGCCCGGTTCGGGTGGCGAACTGCCTGATGCTCAGCCGAACCGCCGCCTCGCTCACGGCTTGATCGCCCGGAGGATGACGAACTTGGGCGTCGCTGCGATCTGCTCGACCTTGCCGAACAGGCGCTTGAGTTTGAGGTGATAGCCCAGGTGACGGTTGCCGACGATCCACAGCTCGCCGCCCTTGGCCAGCGCCGTCTTGGCCTGGGTGAACATCCGCCAGGCGAGGAAATCACCGACCACCTGTTGCTGATGGAACGGAGGATTGCACAGCACCAGATCCAGCGAATCCATCGGCTGCTCGGCCAGCCCGTCGCCGGCACGGATATCGGCCGGGCGTTCGCCGAGGATCGCCCGCCAGTTCTCCCGCGCCGATTGCACTGCCATGTAGCTCTCGTCCACAAGTGTCATCTGTGCCTGCGGGTTGCTCAGTGCATAGACGATACCCAGCACGCCGTTGCCGCAGCCCAGGTCCGCCACACGCAGGTTGCCGAGCGCCTTGGGCAGGTGTGGAAGGAAGGCACGGGTGCCGATGTCCAGGTCTTCCCGGCAGAACAGATTGGCGTGGTTGAGCAGTTCGATGCCCGGCTGATCGAGGCGGTAGCGGGTCGGGTAGGGCGAGCGCGGTGCCGGCTTGTCGGTCGGCGTCGCAGTCAGCAGACGCGCCTTCTTCACCGCCAGCGAAGCCTGCACCGGGCCGATGTACTTCTCCAGCAGATCACCCGCCGCGCGTGGCAGATGTTTGATCATCGCGCCGGCGATCACCTGCGCATCCGGCGCCAGTTGGCCATGCAGGCGAATCAGCTGTTCTTCCAGCAGGGCGAGCGTTTTCGGCACGCGGATCAGCACCCGATCGAACGGGCCTTGCGCGACCTCACTGGCGGGCACGAAGGCCAGCGCATCACCCGGAAGCGCGTTGCGTTGCAGGTTCTTTTCCAGGGCCACGTGTGCCAGGTGCGAGTCGCCGCTGCTGGTCACCTGCGCCTGCGTCGCCAGCGAACAGCCCAGGGCGCCAAAGCTGTCATTGAGGATCAGCACCCGCGTTGATGCAGGCAAACCCTGCTCGTGCAGCTGCGCCAACAGGTATTCATCCGCCGCATCGAACGCCTGCAAGGGTTCGTTGGGCTGTTCCGGCTGGCGGATCAGATCGAGGCGGGCGTAAGGCGATTCGAGAATAGGCATAAGAACTGGCGGTGTTTGTAGTCGTCGGAAAGGAGTATCAAGAGAACAGTCAGTTGAAAAACTATCCCCGAATCCGCAGTTGTCCGCGAAGGGAGCGAAGTATGACCGTCAACGAAGAGAAGTTCACCCGCCAGCGTCTGCTCGAGGTGCAGACGCTGACGCCCAGTCTGTTCACCCTGCGCACCAGTCGCGATCCCGGCTTCCGCTTTACCGCCGGGCAGTTCGCCCGCCTCGGCGTGCGAAAACCCAGCGGCAGCATCGTCTGGCGGGCGTACTCGATGGTCTCGGCGCCCCATGACGAGTTTCTCGACTTCTTTTCCATCGTGGTGCCGGACGGTGAATTCACCAGCGAATTGAGCCGCCTCAAGCCCGGCGACGAGCTGCTGATCGACAAACAGGCGTTCGGCTTTCTGACCCTCGACCGCTTCATCGACGGGCGTGACCTCTGGCTGCTGGGCACCGGTACCGGCAGCGCGCCGTTTCTCTCGATTCTGCAGGACTTCGAGGTCTGGCAGCGCTTCGAGCGGATCATCCTCGTTTATAGCGCACGCAGCACAGCCGAACTGGCGTATCAGGACCTGATCCGCGAGCTGCCGCAGCGCGATTATCTGGAGGGTCTTGGTTCGAAGCTGACCTACCTGCCCGTGGTGACCCGTGAGAAGGTGCCCGGTGCGCTGCATGGGCGTGTCACCACCCTGATCGAGAACGGTGAACTGGAACGCGCGGCCGATCTGCAACTGGAGCCAGAACATTCGCGCATCATGCTCTGCGGTAATCCGCAGATGATCGAAGACACCCGCACCATCCTCAAAGCACGCAATCTCAACCTAAGCCTGACCCGGCGGCCGGGGCAGGTTGCGGTGGAAAACTACTGGTAAACCCTCCGGTGGTCTCAGCAGGAGGTCAGTATTCGGAACCGCTGTTGGCCAACTCGGCCTGCAGCCAGGTCACGAAGCTGTCCACCAGACGCTGGCGCCGTTTGCGCTCCGGCAGTACGACGTAATAGCCATAGTCGCTTCGCACGCTTGCCAGGCAGACGCGGCAGAGCAGGCCCTGGGCTATCAGGTCGTCCACCAGATGACGCCAGCCGATGGCGACACCCTGACCGGCAAGGGCCGCCTGGATCAGCAGGGTGTAGTTGTCGAAGCGCAGCATGCCCGAGCTGGGCGTCTCGCTGATGCCGAGCGCGTGAAATACGCCACTCCAGTCGAGCCAGCGCGAGCGGCTTTCCGGCCGCAGATGCAGCAGCGGCAGGCGCGCCAGTGCTGCGCTCGGCAATGGTGCGGGCTGCGCCTTGAGCAATAGCGGACTGCAGACCGGGTAGACCTCTTCGCTGAACAGCAGGTGGGCCTGACCGTTCTTGAAGCGCCCGTCGCCAAACACGATCGCGACGTCCGTCTCCGATTGCAGAACGCCCAGGCCGCGCTCGCTGGTCACCAGACTGACATCCACCTCGGGGTGGAGCTGATGGAAACGCTCCAGACGTGGCATCAGCCAGTAGGCGGCAAAGGCAAAGTCGGTGGCGACCTGAAGCACCTCATGCTGCTGCTGCATGGTGACCGCCGCGACGCCCATATCCAGCGTAGCCAGACCTTGCTGCACGTAACCCAGCAGCAGCCTGCCGGCTTCGGTGAGCACGATGCCGCGGTAGATGCGATCAAACAGGCGGCACGCCAGCTGCTGTTCCAGACGCTTGATCTGCTGGCTGATCGCCGGTTGAGTGCTGCCCAGCTCCAAGGCTGCGGCGGTGAAGCTCTGCAGACGAGCGGCTGCTTCGAAGACCCGCAGCGCATCGAGAGGGACCTGGTCGAGCGGGTTTGCCATTAGCTGTAGTTATCCTAGGCATTGGGTGCAGCCGGGTTTACCGCGACGCTGCAAGGTCCAGACTGTGTCATTGCGAATCTCGCATAAAAATCAGGCATGGACCATTCGCATATGAAACGCCCAAACATTTTGTTCATCATGGCCGACCAGATGGCCGCCCCGATCCTGCCGTTGTATGACTCGGCCTCGCCAATCAAGCTGCCTCACCTGTCTCGCCTGGCTGCAGGCGGCGCGGTGTTCGACTCGGCCTATTGCAACAGCCCGCTCTGCGCCCCGTCGCGCTTCACCCTGGTAACGGGCCAGCTTCCCAGCAAGATCGGCGCCTACGACAACGCGGCGGATCTGCCTGCAGACGTACCGACCTACGCCCACTACCTGCGGCGGCTGGGTTACAAGACGGCGCTGTCCGGCAAGATGCATTTCTGTGGCCCTGATCAGCTGCACGGCTACGAAGAACGGCTGACCAGCGATATCTACCCCGCCGACTACGGCTGGGCGGTGAACTGGGATGATCCTGAAACCCGTCTGAGCTGGTACCACAACATGTCGTCGGTGCTGCAGGCCGGGCCCAGCGTGCGCACCAACCAGATGGATTTCGATGAGGAGGTGGTCTTCAAGGCGCAGCAATACCTCTATGACTTCGTTCGCGCCGACGAGGGCCAGCCGTTCTGCCTGACGGTGTCCATGACCCACCCTCACGACCCGTACACCATCCCCGAGGAGTACTGGAACCGCTATCAGGATGAAGAGATTCCGCTGCCACGCCAGCAAATCGCTCAGGATGAACAGGACCCGCACTCGCAGCGCCTCCTGAAGGTCATCGATCTGTGGGGCAAGACGCTGCCCGAACAGAAGATCAAGGATGCCCGGCGCGCCTATTTCGGTGCCTGCAGCTACATCGACGACAACGTCGGCAAGCTGTTGAAGACGTTGGAAGCCTGCAACCTGGCCGAGGACACCATCGTGGTGTTCTCAGGGGACCACGGCGACCAGCTCGGCGAGCGGGGCCTCTGGTACAAGATGCACTGGTTCGAAATGGCCGCCCGCGTGCCGCTGATCATCCGGGTGCCGGGCATGGACTCATCGCGGATCAGCGCTTCGGTCTCCACAGCCGACCTGTTGCCTACGCTCGTCGAACTGGCGGGCGGCACGCCGGAAGCCAGCCTGCCGCTCGATGGCCGCTCGCTGATGCCTCATCTGACCGGGCATGAGGGTCACGATGAGGTGATCGGCGAATACATGGCCGAAGGCACTACCAGTCCACTGATGATGATCCGCCGGGGTGCTTACAAGTACATCTATTCGGAGCAGGACCCCTGCATGCTGTTCGACCTGGTCAACGACCCGCTGGAGCGGGAGAACCTTGTCGATTCGCCCGATCACCAGGGGCTGGCCGAGGCGTTTCTGACCGAAGCCCGGCAGCGTTGGGACATGCCCGTCATTCACCAGCAGGTGCTCGCCAGCCAGCGCCGCCGACGCCTCGTCAGCGAAGCGCTGAGGCACGGCAAGCTGACCAGCTGGGATCACCAGCCCTGGGTGGACGCCAGCCAGCAGTACATGCGCAACCACATCGACCTGGACGATCTCGAGCGCAAGGCACGTTACCCTAGGCCCTGAATCATGACCGCACGGCAGTGTTCAGGCCGTGCCCACGGAACCCTTTCGTACTGAGAGAAGGCAGAAGGACATGAGAAAAATAATGAGTGCGGTAGTGGCCAGCAGCGTGTTGTTGACCGCCATGGGTGTCCAGGCACAGGACATCGACGACAAGAAATGCGCCACGGTGCGCCTGGGCGATCCGGGCTGGAGCGATATTGCCGTCACCAACGGCATCGCCAGCCTGCTGCTCAATGGGCTCGGCTACAAGCCGCAGGTCATGACCCTGGGCGTGCCGATCATCTTTGCCGGGCTGACCAAGGATCAGGTCGATGTGTTTCTTGGCAACTGGATGCCGGCGCAGCAGGACAACTACGACAAGTTCGTCGCCACTGGTGAAATCGACGAGCACAGCGTGAACCTGAAGGGCACCGAATACACCCTGGCGGTGCCGACCTCGGTATGGAATGCCGGCGTGAAACGTTTCGAGGACCTCGACGCCCATGGCGAAATGTTCGACAGGACCATCTACGGCATTGCGGCCGGTGCGCCGGCCAATCTGTCGATCCAGAAGATGATCGAGACCGACGAGTTCGGCCTGGGCGACTGGCGACTGGTGGAGTCCAGCGAGCAGGCGATGCTGGTGCAGGTGGGGCGCGCCGTGAAGCGTGACAAGGGTGTGGTCTTCCTCGGCTGGACACCGCACCCGATGAACGTGCAGCACGACATCAAGTACCTCAAGGGGGGCGAGGCCTATTTCGGCGAAAGCGGCACCGTCAACACCCTGGTGCGCAAGGGCTATGCGGCGCAGTGCCCGAATGTCGGCAAGTTGCTCTCCAACCTCGAATTCACCCAGGACATGGAAAACGCCATCATGAACGAGGTGCTGGGCAAGAACGCCAGCAACGACGCAGCGGTGAAGGCCTGGGTGAAGGCGCATCCGGAGGTGCTTGAGGGCTGGCTGAAAGGCGTCAAGACCCGAGAAGGTGAAGACGGATTGTCCGCGGTGAAAGCCTCGCTTTGAGGTGTGCTGCGTACTGGTCGGGTGCGTAAGGCGAGGAAGCGGGGCTCGGCATCCGCAGCTTCGTAGGGTGGATCCCGCTTCACCGATCCACCGGGCGGTGGCAAAGGTGGATGAAAAGAGCGTCATCCACCCTACGTCATGCACGCTTGGTTAAACGTTGCATGTTTCTTGAACACGCTGGGGAGCCTGGGTGCTCTGCATCTCCCCCGTGCGCGCCCACGATCTTTTGAAACACCGCTAAGCGTTTCCATCAATACACGAGCCGCAGGCGGAGCTTCATAGGGTGGATCCCGCTTCACCGATCCACCGGGCGGTGGCAAAGGTGGATGAAAAGAGCGTCATCCACCCTACGTCATGCACGCTTGGATGAAAGTTGCATGTTTCTTGAACGCGCTGGGGAGCCTGGGTGCTCAGCATCTCCCCTGTGCGGGCCCACGATCTTTTGAAACACCGCTAAGCGTTTCCATCAATACACGAGCCGCAGGCGCAGCTTCGTAGGGTGGATCACGCTTCACCGATCCACCGGGCGGTGGCAAAGATGGATGAAAAGAGCGTCGGCCACCCTACGTCATTCTTGCCGCCCTTGGCGCGGCCGCCGGCTGTGGCTGCGGTACGTTGCGCACCGGGTCGTTTCCGGCGATGTAGTAGGGCGCGGTGCTGCGTGGTAGCGGCTGGCGACCGCGAATCCTGTCGGCCAGCTTCTCGGCGATCATGATGGTTGGTGCATTGAGATTGCCGGTGGTGATCAATGGCATGATCGAGGCATCGATCACGCGCAGCCCATCCAGGCCGTGAACCCGGCCCTGGCCATCGACCACCGCCATCTCGTCCTCACCCATCTTGCAGGAGCACGAGGGATGGAAGGCGGTTTCGGCGTGCTGGCGGACAAACTCATCCAGCTCGGCATCACTCTGGATATCTGCGCCGGGGCTCAGCTCGCGACCGCGATAAGGGTCCAGGGCCGATTGCGCCATAATCTCCCGGGTGATGCGGATGCCATCGCGGAATTCCTGCCAGTCCTGCTCGCAGGACATGTAGTTGAACAGGATGCTCGGGTGCTGGCGTGGGTCCTTCGATCGGGCATGCACACGGCCACGGCTGGGTGAACGCATGGAGCCGACATGGGCCTGGAAGCCATGCTCCTTCACCGCATTGCTGCCGTTGTAGTTAATCGCCACCGGCAGGAAGTGGTACTGGATGTTTGGCCACTCGAACTCGGCGCGTGAGCGGATGAAACCGCCTGCCTCGAACTGGTTGCTGGCGCCAATCCCGGAGCCGAGAAACAGCCACTCGGCGCCAATCATGGGCTGGTTGTGCATCTGCAGGGCCGGGTAGAGCGAGACGGGCTGCTTGCAGGCGTACTGCAGGTACATCTCCAGGTGGTCCTGCAGGTTGGCGCCGACGCCCGGGAGATCGTGGACGATCGGGATGCCGAGCTCGCGCAACAATGCACCCGGGCCGACGCCCGAGCGCTGCAGGATCTGTGGTGAGGCGATGGCGCCGCTGCACAGCAGCACCTCCCGCCGGGCATGGGCAATCACGGGCGTGTCGCTGTTGCCGTGCAGGTAGGCCACGCCGATGGCCCGCTTGCCGCTGAACAGGATGCGATCGGTCAACGCATGGGTCACGATGGTCAGGTTCGCTCGGCCGCGAGCCATATCCAGATAGCCGCGTGCGGTGCTGGCACGACGGCCTTTGGGCGTAACGGTGCGATCCATCGGGCCGAAGCCTTCCTGACGATAACCGTTGAGGTCGTCGGTTTCCGGATAGCCTGCCTGCACGCCGGCGTTGATCATGGCGCGGAACAGCGGGTTGTTGCCGGACTTGGGTGTGCTCACGCTCACCGGACCGTCGCCGCCGTGGTAGTCGTTGGGGCCGATGTCGCGGCTTTCGGCCTTGCGGAAGTAGGGCAGGCAGTCGAGGTAGGTCCAGTCTTCCAGGCCAGGCGCCTTGGCCCAGCCGTCGTAGTCCATGGCATTGCCTCGGATGTAGCACATGCCGTTGATCAGCGATGAGCCGCCCAGGCCCTTGCCGCGACCACATTCCATGCGGCGGTTGTTCATGTGCGGTTCGGGGTCGGTCTCGTAGGCCCAGTTGTAGCGCCGGCCCTGTAGCGGATAGGCGAGGGCGGCGGGCATCTGGGTCCGGAAGTCCATCCGGTAGTCCGGCCCTCCGGCTTCGAGCAGCAGCACTCTGACTTCGGCGTCTTCGGTCAGGCGTGTCGCCAGCACGTTACCGGCCGATCCGGCGCCAATGATGATGTAGTCGTATTCCTTCAAAGCAGCATCCTCCCGAATGGAGACCGCCAACTTCGGCCATCGGTAGGCACGACAGCGCGGCCGGTGCTTGCGTCGCCCGTCAGAACGCCGAGGCGAATTCACCCAATTCGACCTGGATCGACTTGGTGCGGGTGTAGTGCGCCAGGGTCACGAGGCCGTTCTCGCGCCCTACGCCGGATTGCTTGTAGCCACCGACCGGCATTTCGGCAGGCGATTCGCCCCAGGTATTGATCCAGCAGATACCCGCTTCGAGCTGATGAATGACGCGATGCGCGCGGGCCAGATCCTGGGTGACGATGCCTGCAGCGAGGCCGTAGTCGGTGTCATTGGCACGCCGGATCACTTCGGCTTCGTCGTCGAAGATCAGGATGCTCATCACCGGACCAAAGATTTCCTCGCGCACGATGCGCATGTCATCGCGACAATCGGTGAACACCGTCGGCGCGACATAGGCGCCCTTGGCGTATTCGCCCTCGGTCACCCGCGTTCCGCCACACAGCAGGCGCGCCCCTTCGGCCCGGCCCGACTCGATGTAGCCCAGCACCCGCTCCATGTGGGCGTAACCCACCAGCGGCCCGAAGTTGGTCTGCGCGTTCATCGGGTCGCCCAGGCGGATGCGCTTGACGCGGTCCAGCACCTTGGCTTCGAAGCGCGCCTGCAGCGAACGCGGGATGAATACGCGGGTGCCGTTGGTGCATACCTGGCCGGAGCTGAAAAAGTTGGCCATGACCGCGATGTCGGCAGCGCGATTGAGGTTGGCGTCTTCGAAAATGATCAGCGGCGACTTGCCGCCCAGCTCCATGGTCACGTCCTTGAGTGACGAGCTGGAGGCGCTGGCCATGACCTTCTTGCCGGTGCTGGTGCCGCCAGTGAATGAGATCTTGGCGATACCCGGGTGTTCGGTAAGCCAGGAGCCGACTTCCTGCCCACCGCCGGTGAGCACGTTGAATACGCCAGCCGGCAGGCCTGCCTCGGTATAGATCTCGGCCAGTTTCAGGGTGCTCAGGGACGTCATTTCGCTGGGCTTGAAGATCATCGCGTTGCCGGCGGCCAGGGCCGGCGCGGACTTCCACAGGGCAATCTGGATCGGGTAGTTCCAGGCACCGATACCGGCGACCACGCCAAGCGGCTCGCGACGGGTATAGACGAAGCTGGTCTCGCGCAACGGTATCTGCTCGCCTTCGATGGCAGGAATAAGCCCGGCGTAGTACTCGAGCACATCGGCGCCGGTGACGATGTCCACGGCGCGGGTTTCGGTCAGCGG
This sequence comes from Stutzerimonas sp. C6.4V, assembly GCF_058536345.1. Classification (NCBI taxonomy): domain Bacteria; kingdom Pseudomonadati; phylum Pseudomonadota; class Gammaproteobacteria; order Pseudomonadales; family Pseudomonadaceae; genus Stutzerimonas; species Stutzerimonas sp. C6.4V. The sequence continues at coordinate 3,160,553 of NZ_JBZUBM010000001.1, read as the reverse complement.
CTTGCCCGTTTCGAGGGTTTCCAGTTCGGCCAGTTCGTCGTTGCGTTCGCGCAGGATGTCCACGGCGCGGCGCAGGATGCGTGAGCGCTGCATGGCGGTCATGGCGGCCCAGACCTTTTGTCCGGCAGCAGCGCTGGCAACAGCCCGGTCTACGTCGGCCTTGGAGGCTCGCTGCAGTTCAGCGAGCACTTCGCCGGTGGCGGGGTTGACGGTTTCGAAGGTGCCGCCACTGGTGGCGTCGACATAACGGCCGTCGATGTAGAGTTTCTGCTGCTCGAAACGGGGCATGGCGATCCTCGCTTGGTGTCTCGGAAGATGGTCAGCGCGCCTGTTTGGCCAGCTGCTGATCCAGGTAGTCGTAGGCCAGTTGCAGTGCCTGGTCGATATCGAAGTCGTCACCGATCAGCGCGCCCCGCAACCACAGGCCGTCTATCAGCGCCGCCATTCCGCGCGCCGCCGAACGCGCCTGCTCCTTTGGCAGCACACGGCGAAACTCGCAGCAGAGGTTCGAATACAGGCGATGGTCGTTGATCCGCTGCAACCGGTGCAGGGAAGGCTGGTGCATGCTGAACGCCCAGAACGCCAGCCAGGTTTTCATGGCGGGTCCGTTCACCTGGCTGTCGTCGAAGTTGCCGTCGATGATGGCTTTCAGATGGGCACGCGGGCTGTCGTCGGCAAGCAGGTCCCGGCGTTCGCGAACGGCCTGGTTGAGTGCCTTCATCAGGTGCCGCATGGTCGCTTCCAGCAGGCCGTTCTTGTCCTGGAAATAGTGGGCAATGATGCCGTTCGAGACGCCCGCCAGCCGGGCGATCATGGAAATGCTGGCATCGCTCATGCCGACCTGGTCCACCGCCTCGAGGGTTGCGTGTATCAACTGCCTGCGCCTTATCGGCTGCATACCAAGCTTGGGCATCTGGGACAATCCGGTCAGGTTTAGACTAGGGTCCAGGCTAGAGTCTTTTTATTGAACGATCAATCAATAATAAAGTGGTTGTCGATATCGGGTAATTTCCTGTCGCGCATTGAGTGCGGTGAACCGTCCTGCGGCTGCTTTCATCCGCAAACCGGCGTAGCGCTCATGGAAAGCGAGCGTGTTGAGATCGCCGTGTGCGTGCCTGCACGCAGGTCCTTGGGGTCGATCGACGCCCACGAGGGGCGCCGCTCGGGAGGGACAAAGAAGGGGGCGATTATTCGAGCCAATCGGCAACGCGGTCTGGATGCTTTTCCACCCATTGGCGGGCGGCGGCTTCCGGCTTGGCGCCGTCGCGGATCGCGAGCATGACTTCGCCCACTTCCTCGGCGCCCCAGCTGAACTTCTTCAGGAACGCCGCGGCTTCGGGCGCCTTGCTGGCGAGCCCTGGATGGGCGACCGTATCGACGTGCTCGTCATCACCGAACACCTTCTTCGGGTCTTCCAGGAAACGCAACTTCCACTTGGCGAACATCCAGTGCGGGATCCAGCCGGTGACGACGATGGGTTCCTTGGCTTTTTCCGCACGGGTCAGCGCGGTGGTCATCGCCGGGTCGGAACTCGGCATCAGGCGCAGGTCCAGGTCGTATTGCTTGATCGCGTCCTCGGTCCGCCGCATGACACCGGCCCCGGCGTCGATTCCGGTGATCTTGCCGTCGAAGGCCTCGCTGTGTTGGTTGAGATCTTCGATGCTTTTCGCTTCCACGTAGTCCGGCACGATCAGACCGATCTTGGCGCCTGCGTAGTTGGTGCCCAGCACTTCGACCTTGCTCTTCAGTTTCTCGAAGTATTCGCCGTGAGTGGCCGGGAGCCAGGCGGATAGGGTGGCGTCGAGGTCACCGCGCGCCACGCCTTGCCACATGATGGCCGGTTCGACCGGTTGCAGCTTGACGGTATAGCCCAGCTTGCTCTGCAGAATTTCGCCCGCCACGTGGGTGGCGGCGACACTGTCGTCCCAACCGTTGACGTAGCCAATTTTCAGCTCGGGCTTATCCGCCGCCAAGCTGGCCGCCATACCGAACGCCATGCTGGCGGCGCCGAGACCGCAAAGGAGATGCTTGATCAGACTCATGCGTGTTAGCTCCATGTCAGGAAAAGTGGCAGTGATGCCGACCGGGGCCCATACCAGGGCTCAAGGTTGTTGCCGGGGCCTCACGTGTTAAGTGGGGCCCCACGCGCGGTTCCGATGCGCAGCCTGCGCACCGATAAAATGAGATAGGAGTGGTTGTCTCTAGCCCGGGCAGGGGCCTGCGTATTCGCCAAGAGCGCCTGTCCGGCTGCGTTTTCGTCAGAGTCCGACGAACTTCCTCACGGCAGCAACACCGTCCTGCCCATCCCGGGTGGTCACGCCGGCCAGCCATTGGTCGAGGGCGCCCGGATTGGCTTTGATCCATTGCTTCGCGACGCTCTGTGGATCGTCTCCCTCGAGCGCCATTTCCATCAGCTCGCTTTCCATCGGCACGCTGAACTGCAGGTTCTGCAGCAGTTTTCCGACGTTCGAGCAGCGCTCCAGGTAATCCTGCGGCACCACCGTGAACACCTTGGCCGCACCGTAGTCCGGGCCGAACACATCGTCGCCACCGGCAAGGTAGGTCAGGTCGTACTGGGCATTCATTGGATGCGGAGCCCAGCCGAGGAAGACCACGGGTTCCTTTTTCCTGATCGCGCGTTGCACCTGAACCAGCATCCCGGCCTCGCTGGACTCGACCATGCGGAAATCACCCAGGCCGAACTGGTCGCCCTTGATCATTTTCTCGATCAGCAGATTGCCATCATTGCCAGGCTCGATCGCATAGATCTTGCCGCCCAGCTGATCCTTGAACCTGGCAATGTCCTGGAAGCTCTTCAGCCCGGCTTCGGCCGTGTAGCTCGGCACCGCCAGGGTGTATTTGGCGCCGGTCAGGTTGGGTGATTCGAGTACCTTGACGGAGCCATCCCTGGTGAAGGGTTCGATCACCGCGTCCATGGACGGCGACCAGTAGCCGAGGAAGGCATCGATCTGCTTGTTTTTCACTCCGGTGAAGGCAATCGGCACCGACGCCATTACCTTGCTCGGGTCATAGCCCAGGCCTTCGGTCAGCACCATCGCCACGCCGGTAGTAGCAGCGATATCGGCCCAGCCGATTTCGGCAAAGCGCACCTTCTCGCAACTGGCCGGCTCCTGTGCCCAGGCACTCTGCAACAGGGTGCAGCAGAGCAGGCCGGTTCCCGTAATTGTCTTGAATATGTTCATCCTGAATTCCTTTCTGCGGTTCGTTGCGGCTACTGGCGCTGCGGCCGGAGTTTGGTGCTCACCCAGGTGTACCAGGCGGCTTTCTGCGTGGCCCGCTTGGCAGTGCCGAAGCTTTCGGTGATGCGGTCGAGGATGATCGCCAGCAACACCACGGCCATGCCGCTTTCGAACCCGAGGCCGATGTCCAGCCGCTGGATACTGGCCAATACGTCGTTGCCCAGGCCACCGGCACCCACCATCGAGGCGATGATCACCATGGACAGCGCCATCATGATGGTCTGGTTCACCCCGGCCATGATCGACGGCATGGCATTGGGCAGCTGCACCTTGAACAACAGCTGCCTGCCGTTGCAGCCAAACGATTGGCCGGCTTCGACGATTTCCTTGTTGACCTGTCGGATCCCCAGGTTGGTCAGGCGCACCGCTGGCGGCATGGCGAAGATCACCGTGGCGATGATGCCGGGCACACGGCCGAGACCGAACAGCATGGCCGCAGGGATCAGGTAGACGAACGCCGGCATGGTCTGCATGAAGTCGAGCATCGGCCGGGTAATCATCGCCACGCGTTCGCTGCGTGCTGACCAGATGCCCAACGGAATGCCCAGCAGCAGGCTGATCAGCGTGGCGGAGAAGGTCAGGCCGAGGGTTACCACGGTCTGCTCCCAGAAGCCGGTCAGCACGATCAGCACGAAGGCCACGGCGGTAAAGGCGGCGAACCGGGCACCGATACGCCACAGGCCGAGGCCGACGAAAATGGCGATCAGCAGCCAGGCCGGAGGCAGCATCAGCAGTGCCTCGATGCCCTCGGAAAACCCGCTGACCACGCCGCCCAGGCTATCGAAGGCGCCGCTGTAGTTTTCCAACAGGTGCTGGACGACTGTATCCACCCAGCTACCCAGATCCAGTTCCTTATCCATGGGCAGTCTCCTGCAGGCGAGTCAGAAGGCGACCTTTGCTGATGGCGCCCGCATAGAAGCCTTGGCTGTCTACCACCGGCATTGGCCCTTCGTTATCCACCAGTCGCTCGATTACCTGTTCGAGTGGCTGGTCTTCGGTCAGCGGGTCGATCTGTTTCAGCACCTCGGCGGTGAGGCTGCAGGTCTGGCCGTTCTCGACCAGCAGGGCGATCCGTTCAAGGCTGATGGAGCCCCTAAACTTGTTTTCCTCATCGACGACGAAGGCGTAGTGCTTGTCCATAGCCTGCAGTTCCTGGCAGACCTGCAGGGCGTCTGGGGCCTTGCCGTTGTGCACGTAGAGCGGAACGCTGTCGGCCTTGAGCTGGCCAGCGGTGAGGTAACGGGTGGTGTTGACGGTGTCGAAGAAGTTGCGCACGTAGCTGTTGGCGGGGTTGTCGATCAGCTCCTGCGGCGTGCCGACCTGGATCAGCCTGCCGCCTTCCATGATGCCGATGCGGTTGCCGATGCGCATGGCTTCCTCGATGTCATGGGAAACGAAGATGATGGTGCGCCGATGCGTCTTCTGCAGTTCCAGCAGCACGTCCTGCATTTCGCGGCGCTTGAGCGGGTCGAGGGCGGAAAAGGCTTCGTCCATGATGATCATCGAAGGGTTTACTGCCAGCGCCCGGGCCAGGCCGACCCGCTGCTGCATGCCGCCGGACAGCTCGTGCGGGTACTTCTGCGCAAAGGTATCCAGGCCGACCTGTGCGAGCACTGCCATGGCGCGCTCTTCACGCTCCCTGCGCCCGACACCGGCAACCTCAAGGCCGAAGGCGGCGTTGTCCAGAACCGAGCGCGAAGGCATCAAGGCAAAGGACTGGAAGACCATGCTCATGTCGCGGCGGCGCAGGTCGATGAGCTGGGCGTGGGGCAGCTTTGCCACATTCTGTCCGTCGATGAAGACATCACCGGCGCTGGGCTCGATCAGGCGATTTATCAGGCGTATCAGCGTGGACTTGCCGGAACCTGACAGGCCCATCAGGACGAAGATCTCACCTTCCTCGACGCTGAACGAAACGTCACTCACACCAATGACGGCGCCGCGCTCGGCGAGGATCTTGTCCTTGCTCCAGCCTTGCTTGAGCAGGGTAATGGCTTCTTGTGGTTGTGGACCGAACACCTTGTAAAGATTTTCGACGACGATTTTTCCAGACCGCATGGGATTGTTCCCCTCAATAGACATCCAGACCAGCAAACGGAGGCCGCAAGCACCTGCAGCGCTTGTCAGCTGATGCAAACTGTTATGGCTATGTGTGAGCATGGTTTCGGATGGAAGCGGGTGCGGCGGACTCGACGAGCCACTGCCAGGATGCGGGATGAGTGTTCATCTCCCATCGGCTGGTCTGACGTGTTCGTCGGTAATCTCTCTACTGCTAGCCGCTTCTGTCCTGGCAGTTCTAGCGAAAATCATCGTGGCTCCTCGCTTGGGAGGCGCTGAGCCGTCATTGTTCTTGTTATGGATAGCCGTTTCTGGACGACTTTTGTTTTACTCAGCAAGGCTGCTCAGCGGTGCCGGACGTTCAGTCTGGGTGGCGCTGGTCCATTCATGCTTCAACGATATGCGCCTTTACGGCTGGCGATTGTCGGGTTGCGACCTCTGCGTACTGCATGGCGACATTCCCGCTGCCGATTGAAACGGAGACCGACCCAACAGCCCCAAGTGCAATCGAGATTGGGGCAGAAAGACCCCCTGGTCTGTTCCGCATCGAAGCAAGACCACAGCATCTGATCGCTATCAGATGCTGTGATCTTTGCACTGACGGAATTGGGTAAGCGCGCGTCGGTGCCAGACCTCTTTCGGTCAGTAAAAGGCCGATGATGATTTTTGTCTTGTAGCCTCTCGTGGAGTGTTCAGCGTGGCGATCAGCGTATTCGACCTTTTCAAAATCGGCATCGGGCCCTCTAGCTCTCACACCGTTGGGCCTATGGTCGCTGGCGTGCTATTTGTCGGTGCGCTGCGCGAGCGCAAGCTGCTGGAGCGCGTTTCCAGGGTCGAAATACGCCTTTACGGCTCGCTCTCCGCGACGGGAATCGGTCATGGCACCGATAACGCCGTAATCATGGGGCTTATGGGGGAGCGACCCGACGTAATCGATCCGCAACAGATCGCGCCTCGTATCGCGGCGCTTCGATCCACCGGGCAGCTGCGGCTCGACGACAGTTGCACGATCGCCTTCGACTGGGACAAGGATTTGCTGTTGCTCGAGGAGAGCCTTCCTTATCATCCAAACGCGGTGACCTTCGTCGCAGAGGATCAATCGGGCGTGCTTCATGAGGACACCTTCTACTCGGTAGGCGGTGGTTTTGTGGTCAATGCCGAGCAGGCGGCAGCCGGGCAGTTGGATCAGGATCACACCGAGCTGCCCTATGATTTTTCCAATGCTGTCGAACTTCTGGTGCTGTGCAAGCGCCACGGCCTGCGCGTCAGTGAGCTGATGATGGCAAACGAGATGGCCTGGCGCAGCGAGGCGGAAATTCGCCAAGGTCTGTTGCGCCTGTGGGAAGCGATGAAGCAGTGTGTCGCCAATGGCTTGCGCCATGAGGGAATATTGCCCGGCGGGCTGAAGGTCCGGCGGCGTGCCGCCAGGCTGCATCAGAACCTGCTGGAGCTGGGCAAGCCAAACGTCATCGGTACCACCATGAGCGCAATGGAGTGGGTGAATCTCTTTGCCCTGGCGGTCAACGAGGAAAACGCAGCGGGCGGGCGTATGGTCACGGCCCCCACCAATGGCGCAGCGGGCATCATTCCGGCTGTACTGCACTACTACATGAAATTCCATCCGGAAGCGTCGGATAACGACGTGGTCGACTATCTGCTCGCCGCGGCGTCGATTGGCATTCTGTGCAAGAAGAATGCATCCATTTCCGGCGCTGAGGTGGGATGTCAGGGTGAGGTGGGTTCCGCTTGCGCCATGGCCGCGGCTGGCCTGGCCGAACTGCTCGGTGCGACCCCCGAGCAGTTGGAGAACGCAGCGGAAATCGGTCTTGAGCACAACCTGGGACTTACCTGTGACCCCGTCGGCGGGCTGGTTCAGGTGCCTTGTATCGAGCGCAATGCGATCGCCGCGATGAAGGCGATCAACGCGGCGCAGATGGCGATGCGTGGTGACGGCGAGCATTTCATCTCCCTCGACCGGGTCATCCGCACGATGCGTGACACGGGTGCCGACATGCATGACAAATACAAGGAAACGTCCCGTGGCGGCCTGGCGGTGAATGCCATCGAATGTTGAGCCAAATCCGCGCACCAGGAGCGGCATCCTGGTTACTTCTGGTGCGTTGGTAATACCCGCCGCGAGCAGCATTCGCAGCCGAATCTTTCGCCTGTAGCCCACCTGCAAGCGCCTCGCTGTTACCTTCCGCTGTTACCGATGGTTAGCCGCAAAGCGCAAAAGTGGTTACGAGACTGCTACCGAAGTGCTCACGGCCAGTAGCAGCAAGGCTTTCAGATGGTTCTCATCGAGGCGTATAGCTATAGTGAACCCGCTGCGTCGCGGTTTTGACCGACGCCGGTGCTTTTATTGAACGCATGTTCAAAGTAGGCACGCGGTTTGCGTCGGTATACGCAGGAGACGACGCCATCAGGCGCCGGAACATAACAATAGAGCCTTGTCGAAGGCTCACGTAAACGCCTAGTGTGAGGGTTCGCCAGTGTCACAGATCAATCCAGGGTCACAGTCCCCGAATCGGCTGCCGCAGACCATCGGCTTCCTGCTGTTGGACAATTTCACCCTGATTTCCCTTGCTTCGGCCGTGGAGCCGCTGCGGATGGCGAACCAGCTATCCGGCAAGGAGCTCTATCGCTGGTTCACCCTGACCCACAGTGGTCAGCCGGTGATGGCCAGCGATGGGCTGCAGATCACGCCCGATGCCAGCTTCGATACAGCTCCTGCCCTGGACTCCGTGGTCGTGTGCGGCGGCGTAGATATCTTGCATAGTGTCACCCGCGAACATATTCACTGGTTGCAGATGTAGGCCCGCCTTGGCCGTCAGATGGGTGCGGTGTGCACGGGAAGCTGGGCACTGGCCAAGGCCGGATTGCTCGATGGCTACGATTGTAGTGTGCATTGGGAGTGTCTGGCCGCAATGCAGGAAGCCTTCCCTCGCGCGACGGTCACGCCCCGGCTGTTTTCAATAGACCGCAACCGTTTCACGGCCTCCGGCGGCACTGCGCCGATGGATATGGCATTGCATCTGATTGGCGCGCAGCACGGCCGTGAACTGGCCGCAGCGATTTCCGACATGTTTATGTGTGAACGCATTCGCAACGAACAGGACCATCAGCGGGTGCCGCTCAAGCACATGCTGGGCACCAATCAGCCGAAGTTGCTTGAAATCGTGGCGCTGATGGAAGCCAACCTGGAAGAGTTGATCGATCTCGACGAACTGGCCACCTACGTGAACGTATCGCGACGCCAGCTCGAGCGGCTGTTCCAGAAATACCTGCACTGCTCGCCGTCGCGTTATTACCTCAAGCTTCGGCTGATCCGAGCCCGCCAGCTACTCAAGCAGACGCCCATGTCGATCATCGAGGTAGCCTCGGTTTGTGGCTTTGTTTCAACGCCGCACTTTTCCAAGTGCTACCGCGAGTATTTCGGCATTCCGCCGCGTGATGAGCGCTCAGGGCAACATCCTGCTCAGGTAGTGGCAATGATTCCGCTTCCTTTGGAAGGGAGCAAAAATCCAGCCGTGCTGGCGGCACTGCAGCGTGCCAAGGGCGAGTCGACCTATGCCAGTGTGCGCATCTGAGCGAATGTAGCGCAGTTGAATGAGGGCCTGGGCGGGGTCAGTTCGCCCAGGCGTTACGCAAGGAGGGTGGACTCATTGATCCGCCTTTTTGCGTTGCTGCGTTACCACGATCCCAAGGGCTGGCCGATGCCAAAGCCGTTGCAGCCCGATCGGGGCGGACGGCTAAAACCGAGGGCAGTGCAGTGCGTTCAGTGCCGGTAAGTAGTGGCATCTGGCGTCGCTCAGCCGCTTGAGCTCCTGTCTGGTTATCAGGGTTTGGTATCAGCTGACGCCAGGTGGATGCTGCCGGCGTTGCGCTAGGGACGCACCAATGCCGGCAGCAATTTTTTGCAGATCGCTTCACGTACCGAGGGCAGCAGAGTAGCGGAGCCGCCGAGGAGGTCTTCAACCATCCTACGCAGTGCCTGCGCACGCTCTTGTGACAAGCCGCTGACGGCCCGTTCGCAGGCCTGCTCAGCGCTGACACCACAGGGTATTTCAAAGCCCAACGACACGAGGCGATCGCGGAAATCGTCCTGGTCGATCAGATCGGCATGCATCATCAGCTTCTGCTCCTTTGGTTTCGATACTCAGGGTGATGCGCTCAACGCAGCACGCCTTCCTCGCGTAATAACTTGAAGATTGCTTCGGCGCTGTCTTCCGGCGACAGGTCCCGGAGTACTTGTCCACCATCACCCGATGCCTTGGCTGTGGCGGCTTTCAGCCGATCCGCGGCGGTCTTTCCTTGGATCACCTTCAGCCGCTTGGGCCGTGGGCGGGCGGGCTGCAGCTGGGCATCGGCGAACAGCTCGTCTTCAGTAACAGGCACCGCTGCAGCATTGAGCTGGCCCCGGCGGGCGGGGCCAAAGGCGCTTTGCCGTGCCGCCGGCCCTGCGCTGTCAATACTGGCGAGAAAGGGCAGGCGTACCTTGAGCCGGCGCCGTTGGCCTCGTGGTAGCGCCTGCAGTACTAGCGCATTGCCATTCTCGACGCTTTCCACTTCGGCCAGACCCACCACCAGCGGCCAACCCAGTCGCTCGGCCAGCAGATAGGGCAGCATGCCCGACCCTTCCCCTGTTTCGGCCTGGCTGCCGGTCAGCACAATCTGGGCACCGGCCTTGGCGAGATGCTCGGCCAGCACGGGCAGCGCGTCGGCCCCGCGCGACTGTTTGAGCACGGTGAGTTCAGCCAGCCCCATGCCTAGGTAGCCGCGCAACGCCTCTTCTTCAGGATCACCCGCATGCACCAGTTGCAAGCGGTCGCCTGCCAGGCGCAAGCCCAGCTCGACGGCGCGGGCATCCTGTTCGGCGCGGCGGGTACGCCCAGAGGTCGGGTGTGCCCCGACCGAAACCAGAGCAACGATATTCAGATCAGCCATGGACATTACTCCTTGCGGGGGTTCGTGCTTCATCCGCACGCCGGTCCGCAGTCATGGTAAGCAAGAGGTGCGTAACGTCAGGCTGCATCACGTGCACCCTCGCTGCGGAACGCCGCGACCTTTTCCATCAGCGCCTTGAGGATCGCAGCGGAGTCGCCGATAACCGAAAGGTCCGCACGCTTGACCATGTCGCAGCCCGGATCCATGTTGATCGCCACCACCTTGTCGCAGGCGGCGATGCCCTGCAGATGCTGGATCGCGCCGGAAATGCCCACTGCCAGGTAGACCCGCGCGGTCACCCAGGTGCCGGTCGCGCCGACCTGGCAGTGGCGCGGCATGAAACCATCGTCGACCGCGACCCGTGACGCGCCCTTGGTGGCGCCCAGCACTTCGGCGGCGCGGTGGAACAGGTCCCAGTCTTTCACGCCGTTGCCGCCGGACAGAATGAACTCCGATTCGGCCATGGGAATCAGCGCGGGATCTACCGCCACCGGGCCGAGATTCTCCAGGCGCGGCAGGCTGCGGGCCACGGTTTGGTTCAGCGCTACCGGCAGCACTTCATGACGAGTCTCGGCAACAGGCTCGGCACACTCGGCGGCGGCCAGGACCAGCCTAGGCAGAGGCCGCTGCAGATCCTCGCGCCCGGCACCGGCGCGTCCGGTGCAACGGGATTCGTCTACTTGCCAGACGCGCGTCGCCGGTCGCTCACCAAGCTTGGCAGCCAGGCGCCGTCCAATCTCGCCACCGCCGCCTCGGCTGTCGGGCAGTAACCAATGACGCGGCGCGAACTGATGCTCAATGGCGACCAGTGCGTGCAACCGCTGCTCCGGCGCATAACCTTCATATTCGTTGCCCTCCAGATGCAGGAGGCGATCGACGCCGGCAGTATCCAGGGTGGTCTCCTTGTGCTCGCCAAAAACCACAGCCAGTACCGCCCCGTCTTTGCCGGCGAGCTTGCGTGCCAGGCCCAGCAGGTCGCGGTCATGGCTCGAGAGACGGCCGCTAAGCATGTCCGGCACGGCAACGATATAGAAGCTTGGCTGCTCGATGCGATGCAGCGGCAGTTGGATGACTTCGCGCGCGGCAGCGCCCTTGCCGTTGCCGCCTTGCTGGGCGCCGCTGCGGTCAATGCGCTTGATCCCGTTGGGGCCGATGAATCCAACGGCGTATGGGTTCTTGCGGATCACCCCGTTGGGGCCCATCCAGCTCGTTTGGCCTTGTGTCTGCATCGCTGCGTGCAATGGATGCAGGCGGTTGCGAGCGATCCATTCAACGCGGGGATCGCGACGGATAATGGTCATGACAGAGCCTCCTGGTTCCGGGCGCTTATCGCTGGCGCAAGCACATTGGCGAATGGTTCAGCGCAGACGCTTGGACGTTTGTCGAGCACGCTCGCTGCTGCAGGTTTGTACCGCCAGATGGGGTGCGTGCTCATGGTTGCACCTCCGCCACTGTTTCATGCTTGACCGTTTTGGCTGCCTTTGCCGGGGTCGGCGCGCTTTCGAGCAGGACCTCCGCTACCAATTCGGCGATGTCCTTGATCTCGGGACGCGGCGCTACCACACCTTCGAGCATCGCTGTGCATTGCGGACATCCAACGGCCACCAGTTCGGCGCCGGTTTCCTTGATATCGGCCATGCGCATGTCGGGGATGCGCTGCTTGCCCGGGATGTCGGTGATCGGCGCGCCGCCACCGCCGCCGCAGCAGCGTGAGCGGAAGCCGGAGCGGGCCATTTCCTTCACTTCGATGCCGATGGCCTTGAGCACGGCTCGTGGCGCTTCGTATTCGCCGTTGTAGCGACCCAGGTAGCAGGGGTCGTGATAGGTCACGCTGGCACTCTGATGCTTGCCGAGATCCAGGCGGTCGCGGGCAATCAGTGTGGCGATGTAGGTGCTGTGGTGCAGCACCTCGTAGCGCCCACCCAGTTCGCCGTATTCGTTTTTCAGGACATGAAAGCTATGCGGGTCGCAGGTAACGATGGTCTGAAAACGGTACCGAGACAGGGTCTCGATATTGCGCTTGGCCAGCTGCTGGAAGGTCGCTTCGTCACCCAGTCGGCGCGCCACGTCACCGCTGTCGCGCTCTTCCAGGCCGAGCACGGCGAAGTCGACATCGGCGGCTTTCAGGACCTTGACGAAGGCGCGCAGGGTGCGCTGGTTGCGCATGTCGAAGGCGCCGTCGCCGACCCAGAACAGCACGTCGGCTTCTTTCTTTTCGCTCATTAGCGGCAGGTTCAGATCAGCCGCCCAGTTCAGGCGACCACCAGGGGCAAAACCGCCGGGGTTGTCGGTGGCGATCAGGTTGTCCAGCACCTCGGCGCCTTTGTTCGGGGTCGAGCCCTTTTCCAGGGTGAGGTGACGGCGCATGTCGACGATGGCATCGACGTGCTCGATCATCATCGGGCATTCCTCGACGCAGGCGCGGCAGGTAGTGCAGGACCACAGCGTCTCCGCCTCGACCAGGCCCTTGCCCTCGGCAAAGACGATGGGCTGGTGCGGATTGCCGCCATGTTCGCCCACCGGAATACCCGGGTAGGGGCTGCCGAAATAGCCCTTGTCAGTGCCGCCGGCTAACCCGACGACCATATCCTGAATCAGCTTTTTCGGGTTCAGCGGCTGGCCGGCAGCAAAGGCCGGACAGGCCGCCTCGCAGCGTCCGCACTGTACGCAGGCATCGAAGCCGAGCAGCTGGTTCCAGGTGAAGTCCTCTGGTTTCTCCACGCCCAACGGTGCGTTTGGATCTGCCAGGTCGAGCGCTTTCAAACCGCTGGAACGGGCCGCGCTGGCATTGTGCGGGCTACGGAACCGCTCCGGACGGCGGTGCCAGGCCAGGTGCAGCGCGCCGGCGAAGGCATGCTTCATCGGCCCGCCCCAGGTCATGCCGAAGAACATCTCGGACACGCCCCAGGCCACGCCCACAGCGAGGACGGCGGCAAGTATCCAGCCGCCGAAGTCCTGCGGCAGGATGCCGGCCACCGGCAGGGTGACGATGAAGAAGCTGAACGAGAACATCAGCAGGCTTTTCGGCAGGCGCATCCAGGGGCCTTTCGACAGCCGCGCCGGCGGGTTGCGGCGGCGTTTGGCGACGAACAGCGCACCGGTGAACATCAGCACACAGGCGGCCAGCAGGGCGAAACCGAGAATGCGGTTGTGCAGGCCGAAACCATGCACGACGATCGCCAGCAGCGCGGCCAGTACGAAGCCGCCGGCCGTGGCGACGTGGGTCTTGGACATGTACTTGTCGCGCTCGACCACGTGGTGCAGATCGACCAGGTAGCGTCGCGGCATCTTCAGCAGACCGCCGAGCCAGTCGACCTTCGAGGGGCGACCGCGACGCCACATGGCGAAGCGCTTGCCTGCGCCGAGCACGGCGAGCCCGAGGGCGGCGAATAGCAGGATGGGAAGTATTGTATTCAGCATTGCAGCGCACCCGTTGGAGAGCTGGAAGCCGGAAGCAGGAAGCAGGAAGCAACAGCGAAATGCAGTGCATCCGTGATTCCGCTCCGAGCGGCCGTTTGCTCTTGATCGTCTCGGCGGAAGCTCAGCCTGAAGCAGGGGACCGGGATTGCACCGACCATTTCCAGCTTCAGGCTTCAGGCTTCCAGCTTCTTAAAAATCCTTGCACAGCCGGAGCGCGTCGTAGATCGCCGCATGGGTATTGCGCTGGGCCACGCAATCGCCGATGCGGAACAGCAGATAGCCATCGCCGCTCTGGGAGAGGCAGGGCTGCGGCTGGATGGCAAACAGTGCCTCGACGTCGATCTGGCCCTTGTTGCGCGAGCCTTCCTTGAGTGCGTAGTAGAGCGTTTCGTCCGGTCGTACACCGTTCTCCACCACCACCTGGTCGACCACACGCTCTTCCTTGGCGCCGGTGTATTCGTTCTCCAGCACCGCTACCAGCTTGTCGCCTTCGCGGTAGACCTTCTCCAGCATCAGGTCCCCGGTCATGATGACTTCCTTGGGGTAGAGGCTGCGGTAGTAGGTGGGGAAGCTGGTGCCGCCGATCGCCACGCCAGGCTTGATGTCGTCGGTGACAATCTCGACCTTTGCGCCTTTCTCTGCGATGAAGTCGGCCACCGACATGCCGGTGAACTCGCAAATGGTGTCGTACACCAGCACGTTGTTGCCGGGCGCTACCTTGCCGTCGAGCACATCCCAGCTGCTCACCACTAGGCCCTCTTCGGCACCCCAGTGTTCGTTCTGCTCGATGAAGGGATGCCCGCCGTTGGCCAGTACCACGATGTCCGGACGCAGGTCGAGGATGGTCTCGACATCGGCGCCGGTCCCCAGGCGCAGATCGACACCGAGGCGGGCGATTTCCAGCTGGAACCAGCGGGTGATGCCGGCCATCTGGTCGCGTTGTGGTGCCTTGGCAGCGATGCTGATCTGCCCGCCGAGGCTGTCCTTCTTCTCGAACAGGGTGACGTCGTGGCCGCGTTCGGCAGCAACGCGTGCCGCCTCCATGCCCGCTGGGCCGCCCCCGACGATCACCACCTTGCGCTTCGGTCCGGTGCTTTTCTCGATGATGTGCGGAAGACCCATGTATTCGCGGCTAGTCGCGGCGTTCTGGATGCACAGCACATCCAGGCCCTGATACTGGCGGTCGATGCAGTAGTTGGCTCCGACGCACTGCTTGATCTGGTCCACCTGGCCCATTTTGATCTTGGCGATCAGATGCGGGTCGGCGATGTGCGCACGGGTCATACCGACCATGTCCACGTATCCACCTTCGAGGATGCGCTGGGCCTGGTTCGGGTCCTTGATGTTCTGCGCATGCAGTACCGGCACCTTGACCACTTCCTTGATCCCGGCAGCCAGGTGCAGGAAGGGCTCCGGCGGGTAGCTCATGTTGGGGATCACGTTGGCCAGGGTGTTGTGGGTGTCGCAACCCGAGCCGACCACGCCGATGAAGTCGATCATGCCGGTGGCGTCGTAGTACTTGGCGATCTCCTTCATGTCCTCATGGGTAAGCCCGTCCGGGTGGAACTCGTCGCCAGTGATGCGCATGCCGACGCAGAAGTCCGGGCCGACCTCGGCGCGCACGGCCTTGAGTACTTCAAGGCCGAATTTCATGCGGCCCTCAAAGCTGCCGCCCCATTCGTCGGTACGCTTGTTCACGCGCGGCGACCAGAACTGGTCGATCATGTGCTGGTGCACGGCTGACAGTTCAACGCCGTCCAAACCACCTTCTTTTGCACGGCGTGCAGCCTGGGCATAGTTGCCGATCACCCGCCAGATCTCCTCCGGCTCGATGGTCTTACAGGTGGCACGGTGCACCGGTTCACGGATGCCGGACGGCGACATCAGGGTCGGCCAGTTGAAGCCGTCCCAGCGCGAGCGGCGGCCCATGTGGGTAATCTGGATCATGATCTTGGCGCCATGCTTGTGCATGGCATCAGCCAGATTCTGGAAATGCGGAATGATCCGGTCGGTCGACAGGTTCACCGAAGACCACCATTCCTGCGGGCTGTCGATTGCGACGACTGACGAGCCGCCACAGATCGCCAGGCCGATGCCGCCCTTGGCCTTTTCTTCGTAGTACTTCACGTAGCGCTCTGTGGTCATGCCGCCATCGGTCGCATAGACCTCGGCATGGGCGGTGCTGATCACGCGGTTACGGATGGTCAGCTTGCCGATCTGGATCGGCTGGAACATTGCTTCAAAAGCCATTGCGGCATCCTCACGGAAAAGCGGCCTAGCGTTTTCTCTGCGGCGATACTTCGGCGGCGATGATGTCGCGGCTGAAGCCCCTCACGCATAGCTTGGTTTTTTAGAGCGGCCTGACGCGGAACAAACCGTGGTCGTGGCCTTCCTGCGACGCGCCATAGACCTGCTCGGCGACGGTGCGAAGACTGCTGCCCTGGGCCTGGAGAATCTGGTCCATGGCGCCGGCGAACCAGCCGGTGAACATGTAGTCCACAGGACGGCCGCATTTGCCGTAGACGTAGACAAAGGCCGAATGGTCCAGGCGCACCTCACAGGTGCCGGCTTCCAGGTCGATGGACTGGATCTTGAACAGGCCCCAGCCGCGCTGCGACAAACGCTTCATGTAGTGCTCGAAGACGTCGACGCCGGCCAGGCCGTGGCACTCGGCTTCCTTTTCGCACCAGTGCCAGGCCGATTTGTAGCCGGCCTTGTAGAGAATGTCGGCATAGGCCTCGGCGCCGAGGACTTCTTCGATGCCCATGTGGTTGTTGACGAAGAAATGCCGTGGCACATAGAGCATCGGCAGGGCGTCGGTGGTCCAGACGCCGGTTTCGTCGTCGACCTGGATGGGCATTTCGGGGGCGTGTGTGGCCATGTGGATCAACTCCAAATCAAGTCGGACGTAGGGTGGATGGCGCTTTATCCATCCACCGTGATGGTGGTTGGTGGATGAAAAGAGCGTCATCCACCCTACGAATCTGCGGGCTGCTTCTGCCCTCTCCCCAAGGGGCGAGGGAATGGCCCGAGAAGGCCAAGGGCGATTACTCGCCCCAGACGTCAGCGAGAACCCTCATCCAGTTTTCGCCCATCACCTTGCGCACCGTGCGTTCGGGCATGCCGCGCTTGAGGAGGGTTTCTGTGAGGTTGGGGAATTCGCCTACCGTGCGGATGCCCAGCGGGTTGACGATCTTTCCGAAGTTGGTCAGACGGCGTGCATAGCCCTTGTCATGGGTCAGGTATTCGAAGAATTCCTGGCCATGGCCTTGAGTGAAGTCGGTACCGATGCCGATGGCGTCCTCGCCCACAAGATTCATGACGTACTCGATGGCTTCGGCGTAGTCGTCGACGGTGGACTCGATGCCTTTGGCGAGGAAGGGCGCGAACATGGTCACGCCGACGAAACCGCCATGATCGGCGATGAACTTCAGTTCCTCATCGGACTTGTTGCGTGGGTGCTCTTTCAGGCCGGACGGCAGGCAGTGGGAGTAGCAAACCGGCTTCTTCGACTCGAGGATGACTTCCTCGGAAGTCTTGGAACCGACATGGGACAGGTCGCACATGATGCCGACGCGGTTCATCTCGGCGACGATTTCGCGGCCGAAGCCGGACAGGCCGCCGTCGCGCTCATAGCAGCCGGTGCCGACGAGGTTCTGGGTGTTGTAGCACATCTGCACGATGCCTACGCCGAGTTGCTTGAACACCTCCACGTAGCCGATCTGGTCTTCGAACGCATGGGCATTCTGAAACCCGTAGAGGATGCCGGTTTTGCCCAGCTCCTTGGCCTTGCGGATGTCGGCGGTGCTGCGTACCGGCATGACGAGATCGCCGTTCTCGCGGATCAGGTTGTTGCTGGCGACGATGTTGTTCACCGTGGCCTGGAAGCCCTCCCAGACGGACACGGTGCAATTGGCCGCGGTCAGGCCGCCCTTGCGCATGTCCTCGAACAGTTCGCGGTTCCATTTGGCGATGATCAGACCGTCAATGACGATACTGTCAGCGTGCAGTTCGGTAGGGTTCATCAGGTTACTCCCCAGTGCGGCGCATCGAATCTTTTGTCGACGCTTTGCGGCAGCTTATCCTTGGGGGGCATGTCGTCCCGATGCAAAAACGACCGGGGTATTGCTTAAAACGTCAGGACCGCTAAACCGATGGTCAGTGGCAGCTCCGGGCGCTTGAATAGTCGAGAGGCACGGCTGCCCATACCGGCTCGCAGCATCCTCCAGCAGGAAGGTGGGCTGTACGGATCTAGCTGAGGACTGCCATTGCAATGTTCATCACCTATCGCACCACCATCCTGCCTGACTGGGTCGACTACAACGATCATCTGCGAGATGCCTACTATCTGCTTCTGTTCAGCTTCGCCACCGACGCGCTGATGGATCAGATCGGCCTCGACCAGGCTGGGCGCGAGCGCAGCGGTCATACGCTGTACACCCTAGAGTGCCATCTGAGCTACCTGGCCGAGGTCAAGCTCGGCACTGAAGTGGAGGTGCGCACACAGCTGGTGGCCCATGATCGCAAGCGCCTGCACGTCTATCATGGGCTTTACCGGCCTGGGCAAGGGCAGCTGCTCGCAGCCAATGAGCAAATGCTGATCAACATTGATCGCCACGTCGGGCGCTCTGCGTCTTTCGACGAGGCCGTGCTGGCCCAGGTGGTGGCGCTGCGGGAAGCGCAGGGCGACTTGCCCCGGCCCATTCATGTCGGGCGAGCGATCGGCCTGCCGGGCAGGACCAAATGATGGGGCGGACGAGGCACCCGCGTAGAATGTGTCGAAACCGTGCGATGACTGCCGAACGGTGAGCGTGGCCAGTGACTGTCGACTGTGGCGATTTCAAATCGTGCCCCAGTGCCCTCATTGCACTGTGCATTCGCGGCGTGTGCTTCGCGCCGGGACAACACAGTGCAAGTGGCTTCTTGGGATAGCTACACGGCACGCGCTTGTTTGACTAGCCCGCGCCGTATCTGGTGTGCGATGTCACCGCGGCGGCGCAGGGGCTGGGCGGAGGCTGGCGGCGCCAGCCAACATTGCATCTTCCCGATAACCACTCAGTAGTCTATGACTACGTCGCCCTGCGGCACGCTGCAGCAGGACAGGATATAGCCTTCAGCTACATCCTCGTCGGTGATGCCGCCGTTGTGCTCCATGATCACCTCGCCAGCGGTCTTCATTACCTTGCAAGTACCGCATATGCCCATGCCGCAAGCCTTGGGTATATGGAGACCGAGCTGTGCTGCAGCCGAATGGACAGTGTCCTGTGGGCCAACGCGGATACTCTTGCCGGTCGCGGTGAACTCCACCTGATTGAGATCGGAAAGGGGAATTTCTGGTGCATCGGCGGCCAGGTCAGCCAGTTCCTGGACATCATCGCGCACGTCAGCCGGCGTCGCGCCAAAAGACTCCTCGTGATAGCGCTGCATGTCGAAGCCATTGTTGGCCAATAGTCGCTTTACGGCATTCATGTAGGGTGTCGGGCCGCAGCAGAAGATCTCCCGGTCGAGGAAGTCCGGCGCGATCAGCTCCAGCATGCGCTGGTCGAGATAGCCGCGGTAACCCGCCCATGCCTCGCCCATGCCGTGTCGTTCACAGATGATATGAAGACTGAAGTTGTTGACCCGCGATGCCATGTGTTCGAGCTCGCGGTGAAAAATCACATCCTTGGGCGAACGGGCGCTGTGGACGAACACCATATCCACGCTAGCGTTGGTATCAAAGAACCAACGTGCCATGGACATGACCGGAGTGATACCGACACCTCCGGACAGAAACAGAACCTTGTCGCTGGGATAGTCGATAACGTTGAAAAGACCGACCGGCCCGTGTACCGGCAACTGGTCGCCTTCGCTGAGATTGTCGTGTAGCCAGTTGGACACCTTACCGCCAGGAATGCGCTTGATGGTCAACGAGAAACTGTAGGGAACCGACGGTGAGCTGGCGATAGTGTAGGAACGCATCACCTGTTGACCGTCTATTTCAAGCTCCAAAGTGACGAACTGGCCTGGCTTGAAGAAGTACATGATCGGTTGATCGGACATGAAGCAGAAGGTGCGCACATCCCAGGTTTCCTGGATCACCTTCACGCAGCGCACCAGATGGCGGCCGTTGGTCCATGTCTGGGTATTGACCGGGTTGAGGAAATTGCTGGACATGCTCACCTCGATTGCGCGCTGGCTACTACGGCCTTTTAACGGGCCCTTTCCCGGGATGCGACTACTCGACGCATGGCCCTCTGGCGCAGAATTGTGCGCAACGCGCTACCGGCCCACTTACCTACCCGCGACATCGGCATGCTTATCGCGACCAGGCAGCTCTAAGGCGGCTCGGGGCGTCGGAAACTGATGTGTGGCTGTCGCCCATGGATAAGGTTTGCCTCTTTCGCCACTCCACACTCGGCCCCAGCCGAGCAGGGAAGAAGATCAAGCCGGAGTCGCTTTTTTTGACGGCATCGATGCAATCCGGCTCGCCGCCTTGCGTATCAACTGAATAGCCATTTTTGTCGCCAGCCACAGACGCCTGCAAGGCGCGGCCGGCTTGAGGAGCAACCGATGGATGCCACTTCCAAACTAAGCCTGGGCGATCCGCTCGAATCCGCGCGCAAGGCAACTGCCGAGATGCTGCAGACGCGCCAGCCGACATTCTCCCTTCCGCAGCCGTTCTATAACGATGAGCGGCTGTTCCAGATCGACATGCAGGAGATCTTCCACAAGGAATGGTTGATCGCCGGCATGACCTGCGAAATCCCCGCGAAGGGTAATTTCCTGACGTTGCAGGTCGGCGATAACCCGATCCTGGTCATCCGAGGTGCGGAAGGAGCGGTACATGCCTTCCACAACGTTTGCCGCCATCGTGGTTCCCGCCTGTGCACGAGTGACAAGGGCAAGGTCGCCAAGCTGGTGTGCCCTTATCATCAGTGGACTTACGAGCTTGACGGCCGGCTGCTGTTCGCAGGCACAGAGATGGGTGCCGACTTCGACTTGAATGAGTACGGGCTCAAGCCTGTGCAATGCAAAACTTCCGGTGGCTACATCTTCGTCTCGCTTGCTGAGAACCCGCCCGCAATTGACGATTTCCTTGCGACGTTGGCCCATTACATGGAGCCCTACGACATGGAGAACACCAAGGTGGCGGTGCAGACCACCCTGGTCGAAAAGGCCAACTGGAAGCTGGTGCTGGAAAACAACCGCGAGTGCTACCACTGCAACGGCGCACACCCTGAATTGCTCAAATCGTTGCTGGAATGGGACGACGTTACCGATCCGCGTGCCAGTCAGGAGTTCAAGGACCATGTCGCCGCGTCAGCCGCTGCCTGGGAAGCCGAGCAGATTCCTTACGCACATGCCAGCTTCGGCTTGCGCAACCGTATCGTGCGCATGCCACTGCTCAAGGGCACGGTGTCGATGACAATGGATGGCAAGCAGGGCTGCCAGAAACTGATGGGGCGGATCAAGAACCCAGAGCTTGGCTCGATGCGCATCCTGCACCTGCCGCATTCGTGGAATCACTGCATGGGCGATCACATGATCGTCTTCACGGTATGGCCGGTAAGTGCCCAGGAAACGCTGGTCACCACCAAGTGGCTGGTGCACAAGGACGCCGTGGAGGGTGTCGATTATTCGCCGGAAAACCTGCGCAAGGTCTGGGATGCCACCAACGATCAGGACCGCCGTTTGGCCGAGGAAAACCAGCGAGGGATCAACTCCACGGCCTACCAGCCCGGCCCGTACTCGAAGACCTATGAATTCGGGGTGGTCAACTTCATCGACTGGTACAGCGAGCGCATGTTGAACAACCTTGGGGCGGCTGCAGCGCCCTATCTAAGGCAGATCAATCAGTGACCGGCCCGGCGTACCCGCCGTAGCGCGGGTACGCCCTCTGCGCTGTGCAAACAAGAACAGCCGCTGTGCTTGGAAATCCGGACCGCTCCCGGTCCTCACTGCCGGAACGCAAGCAATCGTGCGGCGCCTCCAGCAACGTCCAGCTGTATGGCAGCTCGTTGCCTAGTCCGCCAGCTCGCAGCGGTTGCGGCCGTTGCGTTTGGCCTGCAGCAGTGCCACATCGGCGCGATTGATGGTCCTTGAGTAGTTCTCGTCGGCACGCAGTTGTGCCATGCCCAGGCTTACGGTAACCGACAGCGATTCGTCGTTGATCCGTACCCGTAGCTTGGCCACGGCTTCGCGCAAGCGCTCCATGACCAGTACGGCGCTGTCGGTAGCGGTCTCCGGCATGAGCACGAGAAACTCTTCGCCGCCCCAACGACCGCAAAGGTCGTGCTCGCGAATTTCCGCCTCCATCACCCGGACCACTTCCATCAGCACGTTGTCGCCGATTTCGTGGCCATGCTCGTCGTTGATGATCTTGAAACGGTCGATATCGATCATGACGATGCACAGCGGGCGTGAATAGCGCTTGGCCCGCTCGGTTTCTTCTCGAAGCCGCTCGGTGAGCAGGCGACGATTGGCGATGCCGGTCAGGGCGTCGTGGGTGGAGGCTTCCCGCAAGGCGATGTTCAGGTCACGCATCATCGTCTGGTAGCGATCGGAAATGCGCGCCACCTTTTCCAGTTGCCGCAGCTGTTTGTCGAAGCGGGCCGACAGGCTCATTTCGCGGTCGCGGACAATGCTCTGGTAGCCGTCGGAAACGCGTGCAATCCGCTCGATGCGGTTGAGCAGGTTGTGGTGCGCTTCCCACAGCTGTCTCAGGGTTTCATGCAGCGGATGTCCCTGGTTCTCGGGATCGGATAGTGACTCCAGAACCTGGCTTTCCAGGGGGTTGTGCCCGCGCATAGGAACCTTCTAGTCGTCGCTGAGGATCATGAATGGAAAGGTGCAGTCTTCCTTGAACTCTTCGGCCAGCTCTACCACACGTTCGTTGCGGCGATCATAGTGCCAGTTGACGGCCACTGGCTTGCCTTCCAGATGGGCTGCTTCGAGCAGGTCGAAAATATCCATCACGGCCTTGATGCTGCTTGTGTTGAGGTACAGCAGGTGCAATTCAAGCCGAAGCGGGCGCCCGGCTTCGGCCAGGTAGCGCTCTATCCACTCGATGACCTGATGGAAGAGTTCGTAGGAGTTTTCCGGGTAGGAATCGCCCTGCATGGCAAGCACGCCATTTTCCCAATCGGACTGGATGGCGGGCGATGACTGGCTGCCGGCGATGGTGAAATCATTCATGTTCAATGGGCTCTTGTAGTCAGATGACCGCGCTCAGGCTGATGAACGAGCGGCCGTTGGCAACGGTTTGCAGAGAGGCTTTCAGTGGCTCGCTGGATTTGCGGGCGATGTCGATCAGCCCCAGTCCGGCGCCACTGGCGGTGTTGTCTTCTCGTGGTTTGCGCAGCTGTTCCTTGTACCGGGCCTTGAGCTGGGCCTTGTCCAGGCTCGCCAACTCGTCAATGGTCGCCATCAGGGCTTCGCCATCTGCGGTTTCGATCAGATTGCCGGCAGAGACTACGTAGCGGCCATCGGCATCGTTGCGTGCGACCACGACCGTCGCGCCGGCTTCCTGATCGGCCCAGTTTCGCACCTTGGCATAGTGGCGAATGTTCTGGGTCATCTCGATGTAGACCGCGAAGACGTCCATCGCCGACGATGGATTGGCGTGATCGGCGGCAAGGTAGTTGCGCAGCGCGTTGCCGATTTCCTCGATCAGGCTGCGCGAGATCGGACCATTGAAGCAGAGCATGATCTGCTGTCTGTTGTAGCTTTCGCGCATGGCGAACAGGTCAAGGGTTTCCATGGGTCAACTCGACTCCGGTGAATGGCACTCAATCGAAACGGAAACACAACATTGTGATGTCGTCACGCTGGGGGTAATCGCCCTGGTACTCGGCCAGGGTGGCTTTGAACGCGGCGCCTTGCTCGGCCAGGGGCAGGCGGGCATGTCGCAGTATCATTTCGGCGAAGCGGCTGTTGCCGAAGCCATAGCCTAGCTCACCACCTGCCTGATCGAGGAAGCCATCGGTGGCGAGGTAGAAGGTGCGGCCCGGCGTCAGCGCAACTTCGGCATTCCGGTATTCGCCCACGCGCCGATCGCCGATGGCACGGCGGCCGGCCGGCTGCTCCTCGAGGCTGTCGCCGTCGCTGTAGTAGAGCGCGATCTTGGCTCCTGCATAAGTAACGTTGCGGCGGGCAAAATCGACATAGGCCAGGCCCACGTCCATGTTGGTAGCCAGCGCATGCTGGGTGCTGTCGTCGCGCAGCATATGCCGCACGATTCCGTCGGTGCGCACGAGCAGTGCCGCAGGGTCATCCAGGCCGGTGTCGGCGATGGCCTGCTCGATGGCAGCATGGGCGAGCATGGTCATCAGCGCGCCCGGTACGCCATGGCCGGCACAGTCGACCACGCCGAGCAGACAGCCTCCTTCGGTGGCCCTGTAGACATAGAAATCGCCACCGACTACGTCTCGCGGATGCCAGAGTACCGCGTGCCGCTCATCGAGATCGGTGACCAGCTGGCGCGCGGGCAGGATGGCATGCTGGATCAGGCTGGCGTAGTCGATCGAGTCGTCGATCTTCTTGTGCGCCGCAGCCATTTCGCGATTGGCCTGCTCAAGCTCCTGGGTGCGTTCCAGAACGCGACTCTCCAGCTCTGTGGTGTGGCTTCGAATCTTCTGCGCCATGCTGCCAAATGCCGCGCTGAGCTCGCCGATCTCGTCGTCGCGATGGGTTGGCAGCGGCGTATGGTAGTGCCCGGCGGCAATTGCCTGGGCGCTTTTACGCAGCTGCCGCAAGGGGCGTAGTACACGCTTGTCGACGAGCCAGGCACCCGCAACGATCAACAGGGCAAACAGGAGCAGCACAGCGGCTACGGCGGGTAGAAGGGGCCTGATCTCGATGACCTGCGCGGTACGCAGGTCGACGGCGCTGGCGACAAACCAGTTCAGTTCCGGAATCCAGGTCATCGCCAGCAGGCGCGGCTCACCGTCCAGAGCGACCTGCAGGGTGGCAGTCTCGCCCGGATTGTTTCGGCTGAACTCCATGGCATTGCGCAGTGCAGTGGCCTGCTCGATGTCATCCAGCAGGCCCAGCAGACTGGTGGCGAGCGATCGGCCCTGCGAGGTGTCGGCGTTGAGGGTTACCAGGTTCTGGTTGGGATGGATCAGGATCGAGCCGAAACCATCGAGCACCATGGACTCGACGCCGGACCTGTCGACCCTGATGAAGTCATCAATGAACGCGTTCAGGCTGATGCCCGACCCGACGATGCCAAGTGGCCGGTCGCCGTCCCGCACTACGATGTTGAACCAGATCTTCAGGTCCCCGGTGACGGCGGAGCGGTCAACGTTGAGATGGTAGGGCGCGTCCGAGCGCAGGGTAGTAAAGAACCATTCGTCAGCGTCGGCGTCAGGACTCATTTCATAGCGTGCGGCGTCGCTCAGGGGCTGGTTATCCCCGTTGGAGTAGTAACGATTGCTGGCCGCAGACGCCGCGAAATAGGAGTGGTCGCTCAGCGCCCGCTGATAGCCTGCGGCTTCGCTGAAGAACAGGGCACGCTTGGCCTCATCGCTCTCATCCTGCAACCAGGCGCGGGTAATGTGCGATTCGGCGAGACGTTGCGCCAGGGCCAGTTCGCGTGTAACGGGAGCGAACAGCCGTTCCCGGTTGAGCTGCACCACGTTGCGTGCATAGGCTTCGCCAAATCGTTTCTGCACGCCCTGCAGGGCTTCATGCCCGACCAGTGTCACGACGCCGACGGCAAGCAGAAAGGTCAACAACAGCGCCAGCAGCGATTTGCCGCGTAATCCCAGTGCCGCCATGATGGTTTCGCCCTTTCCCTGCGATTGTTGCCCAGCCCGGTCAGTGGCCTACCAAGCGTCGAAAAGCGGCGATTATCCGGTATAGGGCCACTTGCTACCAGTGCCGATTCGCCATGCAAAAACGGAGCCTTTCGGCTCCGCTAGGGTTTGCTACTGGGCAAGCTTCTTGTATTTCACCCGATGCGGCTGCGATGCAGCATCGCCGAGGCGCTTTTTGCGATCGGCTTCGTACTCGGTGTAGTTGCCTTCGAAGAAGATGATCTGGCCGTCGTCCTCGTAAGAGAGGATGTGGGTCGCGACGCGGTCGAGGAACCAGCGATCGTGGGAAATCACAATGGCCGCACCGGGGAAATCCAGCAGCGCCTCTTCCAGCGAACGCAGGGTTTCCACGTCGAGGTCGTTGGACGGCTCGTCGAGCAGCAGTACGTTGGCGCCTTCCTTCAGGGTCAGGGCCAGGTGAAGACGGCCACGTTCACCACCCGAAAGATCCTTGACGAACTTCTGCTGGTCGCCGCCCTTGAAGTTGAAGCGCCCCACATAGGTGCGTGACGGGACCTCATAGTTGCCGATGCGGATCATGTCGGAGCCACCCGATACCGCTTCCCACACCGTCTTGCTCCCATCCAGATCCTCGCGACCCTGATCGACGCAGGCGACCTGTACGGTATCGCCAATCTCGATGCTGCCCGAGTCCGGCTGTTCCTTGCCCATGATCATGCGGAACAGCGTCGATTTGCCGGCGCCGTTGCCGCCGATGACGCCGACGATGGCGCCCTTGGGCATGCTGAAGGACAGGTCCTCGATCAGAACGCGATCGCCGTAGCCCTTGGTGACGTTCTTGAAGTCGATCACCTTGTCACCCAGGCGCGGGCCGGCGGGAATGTAGATCTCGTTGGTTTCGCTGCGCTTCTGGAATTCCTGCGACTGCAGTTCCTCGAAGCGTTGCAGGCGCGCCTTGGACTTGGCCTGACGGGCCTTGGCGCCCTTACGTACCCACTCGAGTTCTTCCTTCATGGCCTTTTCATGGGCCGACTGCTGCTTGGATTCCTGCGCCAGGCGTGCGGACTTGGCTTCCAGCCAGCCGGAATAGTTGCCCTCGTAGGGGATGCCCTGGCCACGGTCGAGTTCGAGAATCCAGCCGGCGACGTTGTCGAGGAAATAACGGTCGTGGGTGATCGCCACGACAGTGCCATTGAAGTCGTGGAGGAAATGTTCCAGCCAGGCGACCGAATCGGCGTCCAGGTGGTTGGTCGGTTCGTCCAGCAGCAGCATGTCGGGGGCAGACAGCAGCAGGCGGCACAGCGCGACCCGGCGCTTCTCACCGCCGGACAGGTGTTCGACCTTCGCATCCCATGGTGGCAGGCGCAGGGCGTCGGCGGCGACTTCCAGCTGGCGCTCCAGGTTGTGGCCGTCGCTGGCCTGCAGGATGGCTTCGAGCTTGGCCTGTTCAGCGGCCAGCTTGTCGAAATCGGCGTCGGGCTCGGCATACGCCGCGTATACCTCGTCCAGACGCGCCTGGGCATCCTTGATGCTGCTGACCGCTTCCTCGACCACTTCGCGAACCGTCTTGTTCGGGTCGAGTTCGGGCTCCTGTGGCAGGTAGCCAACGTTCAGCTCAGGCATGGCGCGGGCTTCGCCATCGAAGTCGGTGTCGACGCCGGCCATGATCTTCAGCAGGGTGGATTTGCCCGACCCGTTGAGGCCCAGTACGCCGATCTTTGCGCCTGGGAAAAAGGACAGGGAGATGTTCTTGAGAATTTCGCGCTTCGGCGGAACGACCTTGCCGAGCCGGTGCATGGTGTAGACGTATTGAGCCATGGAAACGAGTGCCCGTGACGAAGAAATGAGGAGGCGAATCCCGCCGCCGCGGGCGGGTCGAACCGGACTGGCAAAGCTACCGGAATGCAGGGGGCAGGGCAAACCGCCCGGCTGATTCGGTCATCCTCTTTCTGCTTGCAGTGGGCCTCATGTTGTACATGACCAGCCCTCATACCCGCGCCCTGGCGGATGAGGTAGAATCCGCGCCTCTTTTATACCCGCCAGCTGATTCTCAGAGGACTGCCATGTTCAGCCGTGATTTGACCCTCGCCCGTTTCGACGCCGATCTCTTCGCTGCCATGGAGCAGGAAGCCAAGCGTCAGGAAGACCATATCGAGCTGATCGCCTCGGAGAACTACACCAGCCCGGCGGTGATGGAAGCCCAGGGCAGCGTGCTCACCAACAAGTACGCCGAAGGTTATCCGGGCAAGCGTTACTACGGCGGCTGTGAACATGTCGACGTGGTCGAGCAGCTGGCCATCGATCGTGCCAAAGAGCTGTTCGGCGCCGATTATGCCAACGTCCAGCCGCACGCCGGGTCCCAGGCCAACGCCGCGGTCTATCTCGCCCTGCTCAATGCTGGCGACACCATTCTCGGCATGAGCCTGGCCCATGGCGGCCATCTGACCCACGGCGCCAGCGTGTCCTCGTCCGGCAAGCTGTACAACGCCGTGCAGTACGGCATCGACGATCAGGGCCTGATCGACTACGACGAAGTCGAGCGCCTGGCTCTCGAGCACAAGCCGAAGATGGTCGTCGCCGGCTTCTCTGCCTACTCGCAGAAACTGGATTTCGCCCGTTTCCGCGAAATCGCCGACAAGGTCGGTGCCTACCTGTTCGTCGACATGGCGCACGTCGCCGGCCTGGTTGCAGCGGGCGTTTACCCGAACCCGGTTCCCTTCGCCGACGTCGTCACCACCACCACCCACAAGACCCTGCGCGGCCCGCGCGGTGGCCTGATCCTGGCGCGTGCCAACGCCGAGATCGAGAAGAAGCTGAACTCCGCCGTATTCCCCGGCGCCCAGGGCGGCCCGCTGGAGCACGTCATTGCGGCCAAGGCGGTGTGCTTCAAGGAAGCACTGCAGCCCGAGTTCAAGGCCTACCAGCAGCAGGTGGTGAAGAACGCCCAGGCGATGGCCGAAGTGTTCATCCAGCGCGGCTTCGACGTGGTTTCCGGCGGTACCCAGAACCACCTGTTCCTGCTCAGCCTGATCAAGCAGGACATCACCGGTAAAGATGCTGACGCGGCCCTTGGCCATGCGCACATTACCGTGAACAAGAACAGCGTGCCGAACGACCCGCGTTCGCCGTTCGTCACCTCCGGTCTGCGCATCGGTACTCCGGCGGTCACCACCCGTGGCTTCGGCGAGACCGAGTGCCGCGACCTGGCTGGCTGGATCTGCGACATCCTCGACAACATGGGCGACCAGTCGGTGATCGAAGCGGTGCGCGGCAAGGTCGAGGCGATCTGCGCCAGGTTCCCGGTCTACGGTAACTAAGCCGTCCTGCTGTAACGAGAGCCCGGCCAGTGCCGGGCTTTCTTGTTTCTGCAGGAGAGGTTCGGCCGGCGTCGCGTCAAGGCAGAGTGCCATCTGGTACCCTGCCTTCCATGCTGCCAGGTTATTTCTCGCTCAGGTTTCGTCCAGGTTCAGGTCATCGGAGAGGCTCGATGCAGCTCAAGCACAAGATCGCCGCACTCAGCATCCTGCCATTGCTGCTGGCTGTGGCCGTGGTCTGCGCACTGGTACTGGTCCAGAACCAGCGCCTCGGCGAGCAGCAGGCCAGGCTGATCGAGAGCAGCATTCTTGCCAGCAAGCAGGCCGAGCTGAAGAACTATGTGGAGATGGCCCTGAGCACCATCGCGCCGCTTTATGACAACGGGCTGGACGATGCCGAGACCAAGCAGAAGGTTCTCGCCGCGCTGGGGCGGTTCAGTTTCGGCAGTGATGGCTATTTCTTCGTCTACGACCGCAGCGGACGCAACCTGATGCACCCTCGGCAGAGCGAGCTGGTCGGCAAGGACCTTTGGAACATGACCGATCCCAACGGTCTGCCGGTGATCCAGGCCCTCATGCACAGTGCCGAGTCCGGCCGGGGCTTCCAGCGCTATGCCTGGCAAAAGCCATCGACTGGCCAGTTCGCGGAGAAGCTGGCGTACGTGGTGATGCTGGAGCGTTGGGGCTGGATGCTGGGAACCGGCATCTATCTGGAGGATGTGGATCAGGCGATCCTGCAGGTGCGCAAAGAAGTCGCCAGTGGCATCTACACCACTATGCTGGCGATTGCCGGCGTCGCGCTCGTTGCGGTCTTGCTGGTCTTTGCCAGCGGCTTGACGCTCAACGTCAGCGAGCGGCGACTGGCCGACCGCAAGCTGCAATTGCTGACCCAGCGAATCGTGAGCCTGCAGGAAGAGGAGCGCTCGCGAGTGTCACGTGAGTTGCACGATGGCATCAGCCAGCTGCTGGTCTCCATCAAGTTCCAGTTCGAGCTGGCGAGCCATGAACTGGCGAGCGGCAACCCCAAAGCGCAGGAAACGCTGGACCGCGGCACCGAGCGGCTGGCCGGCGCGATAGGCGAGGTGCGGCGAATCTCCCATGACCTGCATCCTTCGCTGCTCGACACCCTGGGTTTGCCGGCGGCGATCGGTCAGCTTGTGGCCGAGTTCGAACAGCGCAGCGGTTTGAAGATGCTATACAGCAATGCGCTCGGCGACGGCGATCCGGATGATTCGGTAGCTGTCGCGCTGTTTCGCGTGTTGCAGGAAGCGCTGGCCAACATCGAGCGGCACGCCGGGGCGCAATCGGTGCATATCAGCCTGGAAGGCGACGATGCCTCGGTGCGCCTGCGGGTGCGGGACGATGGTGTTGGTTTCAATCCGCGCCAACTCGACAGTATCAAGGGCGGCGGCATTGGTTTGCGCAATATCCGTGAACGGGTAGAACACTTCGGCGGACGTTTCAGCCTGCTGTCGGAAGCCGGCGGTACCGAACTGGATGTCACCTTGCCGGCGCGTGCCGGCTGAATTCTCAGATTCAGATAATAAGAGGCTCGCTCGATGACCCCGCAAGCTTGCATCAAGGTGGCACTGATCGACGACCATGCCCTGGTTCGGGACGGTATCCGCGCATTGCTGATGGCGGTTCCCGAGCTGGACGTGGTTGGCGAAGCCGGCAGCGGCGCCGAGGCGCTTGAGTTGCTTAGTCGCGTCGCGGCAGATGTCGTGCTGATGGACATCGGTCTGAAAGACGTTAACGGCCTCGAGCTGACGCAATCACTGCGCCAGCGGTTCCCGGCCATCCGGGTGCTGATTCTGAGCATGTACGACAACCAGGAGTACGTGAACACCTCGGTCAAGGTTGGCGCGTGTGGCTATGTGCTGAAGGATGCTCCCTCGCGGGAAATCATCACGGCGATCCAAGCCGTCGCTGCAGGAAACACCTATTACAGCGCCGGGGTTGCCGAAAAGCTCGCCAGTCGGGGCGCCGAGGAGCGCGAGCTGACGCCGCGAGAGCGGGAAGTGCTGCTCATGCTTGCACAGGGCCACAACAACAAGGCGATGGCGCGCGCTCTGAAAATCAGCGTGCGAACCGTCGAAACCCACCGTCTGAGTATCCGTCGCAAGCTCGACATCGATCGACCGGCGGACCTGATGAAGCATGCGATGGTTCACGGATGGTTGCCAGGTCAGCACTAACGCGGGTTTTGGGGTTCAAACTGGGCTGTCCGAATACCCCTGCTAAAGCAGACGGTTGTAATGGGATCGTCTTTACACCTATCTGGATACGCCATGCCTGCCAAAACCGCCGGATCTATCCCGCCACCGCCTTTGGTCTACCTGGTATTCATCGCTTGCGCCTGGGGGCTGGCCCGGTGGGCGCCGCTCGACCTCCCATCCCACCAGCTGGTGACCTACGGCGGCTGGGCATCAATTGTTGTCGGTGTGCTCCTGATGCTGTGGGCGGCGCGCGAGATGTATCGCCACCGCACCACCATCAATCCCTATGGCACGCCCAGCAGCCTGTTGCAGAGCGGGCCGTTTCGATTTTCACGCAACCCGATCTACCTGGCCGATACCTTCGTTTACTGCGGCGTTGCGCTGCTGCTCTCCAGCCTCTGGCCCTGGCTGTTGCTGCCGTTGCTGATCCTGTGCATGCAACGCATGGTCATCGTTTACGAAGAGCATCTGCTGACGCGCCTGTTTGGCGACCAGTACCGTGCCTACCGACGCCGTGTGCGCCGCTGGCTCTGAGCGCCGCCAGCCTTAGGGGTTGGCCTATAGTCAAAAGACGAATTACCGGGAGTGAATCGATGAGTGGGACAAACAGCGATCGTCGGCGCTTTCAGCGCATCGATTTCGATGCCGCAACGGAGCTTGTGCAGGGGCAGGATCGTTGGCAGGTCGAGCTGCACGACCTGTCGTTGAAAGGCCTGCTGGTCAACCGCCCGGCGAACTGGAGCGCGGACCCCGCACAGCCGTTCAAGGCGCGGATTCGCTTGTCAGACGATGCCGAGGTGCATATGGACGTCGAGATGATGCACGCCGAGGGTGATCTGGTTGGTTTTGTCTGTCGACATATCGATGTCGACTCGATTAGCCATCTGCGGCGACTGGTCGAGCTCAACCTTGGTGATCAGGCCCTGCTGGAGCGCGAGCTGGCTGCACTCGGCGAAGGCTAAGGATGCGGTTCGATGGGCTGCCCTGTATTGCGGTATCGCTACAGCGCAGCCCTCCGAGAGGCGGCGTTATTCGAACAAGGCGTCCAATGCCTGTTCAAGCCGTGTCACTGCAATGATTTGCAGACCCTTTGGAGCTTCTTTCGGCGCGTTGCCCTTGGGTACGATGGCGCGCTTGAAACCATGCTTGGCGGCCTCCTTGAGGCGTTCCTGACCGCTCGGCACCGGCCGAATCTCGCCAGACAGGCCAACCTCGCCAAACACCAGCAGGTCGGTATCCAGCGGACGGTTGCGCAGACTTGAGATGACGGCGGCCATCAGCGCCAGGTCGGAGGCCGTCTCGAGAACCTTTACGCCACCGACCACGTTGATGAACACATCCTGGTCATAGGTGGGAATGCCGCCGTGGCGGTGCAGCACGGCCAGCAGCATGGCCAGACGATTCTGATCCAGGCCAAGGGTGACGCGCCGTGGGTTGGCCATGTGGCTCGTGTCGACCAGCGCCTGAACCTCGACCAGCATAGGCCGCGTACCTTCCCAGGTGGCCATGACCACGCTGCCGGGCACCGCTTCCTGCGCCCGGGTGAGAAAGATGGCCGAGGGGTTGGTGACTTCCTTCAGACCTTTATCGGTCATGCCGAATACGCCCAGCTCGTTTATCGCGCCAAAGCGGTTCTTCACTGCGCGCAGCAGACGCAGGCGGCCATCGGATTCGCCCTCGAAATACAGCACGGTATCGACCATATGCTCCAGCACGCGCGGACCGGCCAGCGCGCCTTCCTTGGTCACGTGACCGACCAGGAAGATCGCCGTGCCGCTCTGCTTGGCGAAGCGCACCAGCAGCGCCGCGCTCTCGCGCACCTGGGCCACGCCGCCGGGTGCCGATTGCAGCTGCTCGGTGAAGATGGTCTGGATCGAATCGATGACCATCACCTTGGGTTTTTCCAGGCGTGCGGTGGCGATGATGGATTCGATGCAGGTTTCGGTCATCACCTTGAGACGGTCTTGCGGCAGGTCCAGGCGTCGCGCGCGCATGGCGACCTGCTGCTGGGACTCCTCGCCGGTGACGTAGAGCGCAGGAAACTGGCGGGCGATGTTGCACAGCGTCTGCAACAGGATGGTTGACTTGCCGATACCGGGATCGCCGCCGATCAAGACCACCGAACCGTCCACCAGCCCGCCACCGAGCACTCGATCAAGCTCACCGGAGGCAGTGGTGAATCGCGGTACTTCCTCGACGCTGACTTCAGCCAGCGTCTTGATATTGGCCGGGTCACCAGCCCAGCCCGCCCGACCGGATGGCGGCGCGGCGCCCTCGATGATGGTTTCCACCAGGGTGTTCCAGGCACCACAATCGCCGCACTGGCCAGCCCACTTGGGAAAGGTCGAGCCGCATTCGGTGCAGCCATACATGCGCTTGGCCTTGGCCATGGGGTACTCCGCGTCGGATAGGGGAGCTGCATGATAACGGCTGACTTGATCGCCATCAGTCACAAGTGCCGCGAGAGTCGCCAGACTGTAAACAAATCGAACAGGAGTCCGGCCATGCGCCATGTATTGTTCCTGCATCTGCTGGGTGCGAGTGTCTGGGTGGGCGGCCATCTGGTCCTGCTGTTCAGTGTCCTGCCCGGTGCGCTGCGCCGTCGGGATGTCGGGCCGGTGCGTGCCTTCGAGCAGCTGTACGAGCGTGTCGGCATTCCTGCGTTGCTGCTGCAGGTTGGGACGGGCCTCTGGCTGGCGGGCCAATGGTTGCCCCATGCCCAGTGGCTGGGCGATTCGCCCATTGCCCATCTGGTCCAGGCCAAGCTGGTGCTGCTGGCCCTTACCGCGTTGTTGGGGGTGCATGCACGGCTGGCACTGATACCCAGGCTGGACGGCCAGCGCCTGCCGCATCTGGGCGTGCATATTCTGTTGATCACCCTGACTGCTGTAGCTTTCGTCTGGGTGGGTTCAGGGTTCAGGTTTGGTGGGCTGTTCTGACCGCGGCGCGTCGGACGGGGGGAGGCGGCTCGGTTAAGCCGAGCCCGGTTATGGCAGTCCGGGATATGGGCTCAGGTCCGCGGCATCTCGGTTGATACCCGGACCTGCTGGCTGTTTCAGTTTCAGCCGCAGCAACCGCCGCAGCAGCTTCCACCGGCGCGCTTGAGATCGCGAGCAATAGCGTCCTTGAGAGTGACGCGCTCCAGCTTGAGGGCGCTCAGTGCGTCATCGTCAAGGGTTTCGACGCCGTCTTCTACGCGACAGATGTGTTTGTCCAGGGCCTCGTACTCGTCGGCCTTGCGCGCAAAGGCTGGGTCCTGCTGGCGCAGTTGATGGATCTGCTCGCGCTTCTCGGGAAAATCCTTGATCAACGGATGGTGTTCGACGTGTATGGTGCCGCTCCGGGGTGGGGATAGAGGTGCTGTACCTTAGCGTCGCGGCCGGGGATCTCTTTTGACGGCGATCAAGCCGTGCTCACTGTGTCGTCAAGTGCCGTCGCGCAAACTCTCTGGCTCGCCTGTTGAACCCAACCTATGCTGCCGGTGGTCGAAGCGGCACGGCGGTGTTTCCACTTTTTAATCAGAGGACAGACAGATGGGCATGCTCAGCGAGTTCAAGGCATTTGCGGTCAGGGGCAACGTGATCGACATGGCGGTCGGGATCATCATTGGTGCTGCGTTC
The DNA here is from genome assembly GCF_058536345.1 of Stutzerimonas sp. C6.4V. NCBI lineage: Bacteria > Pseudomonadati > Pseudomonadota > Gammaproteobacteria > Pseudomonadales > Pseudomonadaceae > Stutzerimonas > Stutzerimonas sp. C6.4V. The sequence continues at coordinate 3,125,953 of NZ_JBZUBM010000001.1, read as the reverse complement.
ACCAAGATTGTCTCGTCCTTTGTTGCCGATGTAGTGACGCCACCGCTGGGCATGCTGATCGGCGGGGTGGATTTCTCAGACCTGGCCGTCGTGCTCAAGCAGGCGGCAGGGGATACGCCCGCGGTGACCCTGAGCTATGGCCGCTTCATCCAGACGGTATTCGACTTCACCATCGTGGCATTTGCCATCTTTCTGGCCGTCAGGGCAATCAATCATCTCAAGCGCAAGGAAGCAGAGGTGCCGTCTGCTCCGCCGGCACCGAGCAAGGAGGAACAACTGCTGACCGAAATTCGCGATGCGCTGCGCGAGCAGGCCCGTCCAGGGGCCGAACGCCGCGAACCTTAAGACGGCTCCCGGCTTTGCCAAGCCGGGAGCCGCTGGCCTGTCACTCCGGTTTGGGCGTATCGGCCGAGCTGGGTGGCAGGACAGGATAGGCGACACGGGGCTGCTCGCCGGTCAGGCTGCGCAGAAATGCAGCGATCGCGGCGACCTCGTCATCCTTCAGCGTGCGGCCCAGCTGGCTATCGCCCATGATCGCCACGGCTTGCTCCAGCTCCCACACCTCTCCGCTGTGGAAGTAGGGCGGGGTCAGCGCCACGTTGCGCAGTGGTGCGGCGCGGAACACATATTCGTCCGTCGCGGTGTTGGTCACGGTGAAGCGGCCCTTGTCGCCGGTCGGCAGGATTTCCGCGCCCGGCTTCTTGATTACGCCGAAGGGGAAGTAGCCCTGGCCGCCAACGTTCACACCGCTGTGGCAGGCGCTGCAGCCGGTATCCATGAACAGTGCCAGGCCTTCCTTCTGCTTGGCATCGAGTGCCTTGTCATCACCTTTAAGGTAACGGTCGAAGGGCGCGTCCGGGGTGATCAAGCTGACCTCGAATGCTTCCAGCGCGTAGGCCATGTTGTCGAAGCTGACCGGGTCTTTGTCGTTGGGGAAGGCTTTCTTGAAACCGCTGGCATAGTCCGGAATGCTCTTCAGTGTCGCAACGACACGGTCCGGGGTGTTGTTCATCTCGACCCCAGCCTGCACCGGCCCCTTGGCCTGGGCCTGCAGGTCCTCGGCGCGGCCATCCCAGAACTGAGCAGCATTGAATACCGCATTGAGCACAGTAGGCGAATTGCGTGGTCCTTTCTGCCAGCCATGGCCAATCGAGGTGGTCACGTTGTCGCCGCCGCCGAGGCTGAGGTTGTGGCAGGTATTGCAGCTGATCACATGGCTGCGCGACAGCCTGGGATCGAACCACAGCTTATGGCCCAGTTGCGCCTGATCGGGGCTGACGGCCTGACCGCGAACTTCGGTTACCGTTGCCGGGATCGGCTTGAAGATGGCGTTGGCGCGTTCGCGCAGTTCGTCGGCATGTACCGCATTCGAGATCAGCATCAGTCCGCTGAGCAGGACGGGAGCAGGGAGGCGCATCAGGCGATCCTTTTTCTATGTTGGCCACGCTAGGAGGCGCTCTTTGCGATGAAGCCCCGTTGATTTGAGTCAAGGCGGTTGCCTGCCGTGGCATGGGCAGGATGTCGCATCGGTGTAAGGCGGGGTCCATGCGACGCCGAGACCATCTATCACTGCGCGTACGCTGTGCCGTCGGCGACATGCGAGCTTTACGGAGCCTTGCAGGTAGCCGGACGCATCGCCAGAATGGCGGCATCAATCGTGGTCATCAGGCCACTCCAGCAAGGATCTCCAATGCCCGAAACTGTCGCTGCCGGCCTGCGCCTGGCGCCCGATGCGCTGACCCGCCCCTTCGATCCCAGCCAGTTCGCTTTCAAGACCACCGACGAACTGGAGCCTTTTCTCGGTGTGCTCGGTCAGGAACGGGCGGTCGAGGCGCTGCAATTCGGTGTCGCGATGCCTCGCCCCGGTTACAACGTGTATGTAATGGGCGAGAACGGTACTGGCCGCTTCTCTTTCGTGCGCCGCTACCTGAAGGCCGAAGGCAAGCGACTGGACACCCCATCCGACTGGCTGTACGTAAACAACTTCGACGAGCCGCGCGAGCCACGCGTAGTGGAGCTGCCTCAGGGTGGCGCCAGTGAGTTCATCGCTGATATCGGACAGTTGATCGACAATCTGATGGCGACCTTTCCTGCGGTGTTCGAGCACCCCAGCTTCCAGCAGAAGAAGAGCGCTATCGACCGCGCCTTCAATCAGCGCTACGACAAGGCGTTGGATGTCATCGAAAAGCTCGCGCTGGAGAAGGAAATCGCGCTGTACCGCGACAGCAGCAACATTGCCTTCACGCCGATGAAAGACGGCAAGTCGATGGACGAGGCGGAGTTCGCCCAGTTGCCGGAAGAGGAGCGTGAGCGCTACCACGAAGATATCTCGGCGCTTGAAGTGCACCTGAACGAAGGGCTGGCTAGCCTGCCGCAGTGGAAGCGCGAGTCGAGTAACCAGTTGCGCCAGCTGCATGACGAAACCATCAGCCAGGCGCTGCAGCCTTTACTGGCTCCGCTCTCCGAGAAATATGCGGAAAACGCGGGTATCGAAGCCTATCTGCAAGCCGTACAGGTCAATCTGCTGAAGACGGTGGTGGAACAGCTCGTCGATGAAAACCGCCCCGATGCGCAGACCCGACAGCTGCTCGAGGAGCAATACAGCCCCAGTCTGGTCGTTGGTCATCCGCTCGATGGTGGTGCGCCGGTGGTCTTCGAACCGCATCCGACCTACGACAACCTGTTTGGCCGCATCGAATACAGCACCGATCAGGGCGCACTCTATACCAGCTATCGGCAGCTGCGTCCGGGTGCACTGCACCGGGCCAATGGCGGCTTCCTGATGCTTGAGGCGGAAAAGATGCTCAGCGAGCCCTTTGTCTGGGAGGCGCTCAAGCGTGCCTTGCAGTCGCGCAAGCTGAGGATGGAATCACCACTGGCCGAACTCGGTCGCCTGGCCACCGTGACCTTGAATCCAGCGGTGATCCCTTTGAACGTCAAGGTGGTGATCATTGGCTCACGGCAGCTTTACTACACGCTGCAGGATCTTGATCCGGACTTCCAGGAGATGTTTCGCGTACTGGTGGACTTCGACGAGGAGATCCCCCTTGCCGAAGACAGCCTTGAGCAGTTCGCGCAGCTGATGAAGACGCGCACCTCCGAAGAGGGCATGGCGCCGTTGACTGCCGCGGCCGTGGCCCGCCTGGCGACCTACAGCGCACGGCTGGCCGAGCACCAGGGGCGTCTGTCAGCGCGTATCGGTGATCTCTTCCAGCTGGTCAGTGAGGCCGATTTCATCCGCCAGCTGGCCAAGGACGAGGTCACCGACGTAGGGCATATAGAACGTGCCTTGAAAGCCAAAGCCACCCGGACTGGGCGCGTCTCGGCACGGATCCTTGAGGACATTCTCGCCGGTGTCATCCTGATCGACAGCGAAGGCGCAGCCATCGGCAAATGCAATGGTCTGACGGTGCTGGAGGTAGGAGATTCGGCGTTCGGCATGCCTGCCCGTATATCCGCGACGGTTTATCCCGGCGGCTCGGGAATCGTGGATATCGAGCGCGAGGTCAATCTCGGCCAGCCGATACACTCCAAGGGTGTGATGATCCTGACCGGCTTTCTGGGAAGCCGCTATGCGCAGGAGTTCCCGTTGGAGATTTCCGCCAGCATCGCGCTGGAACAATCCTATGGGTATGTCGATGGTGACAGCGCCTCTCTGGGCGAATGCTGCGCGCTGATCTCGGCGATATCGCGTACGCCTCTCAAACAGTGCTTCGCCATTACCGGATCCATCAATCAGTTTGGTGAAGTGCAGGCTGTTGGTGGCGTGAATGAAAAGATCGAAGGGTTCTTCCGGCTCTGCGAGGCGCGCGGACTGACCGGTGAGCAGGGCGCGATCATTCCCTTCGCCAATGTCACTACCCTGATGCTTGACGAGCGCGTGCTGGAGGCAGTGCGCCAGGAGAAGTTTCATGTCTACGCGGTGCGGCATGTGGACGAGGCCTTGTCGCTGCTGGTTGGAGAGCCCGTTGGTGGGGCTGACCCGGATGGAAACTTTCCTAAAGGCAGCGTCAACGCACGGGTGGTAGAGCGTTTGCGTGATATCGCCGAGATCGAACTCGAGGACGAAGGCAAGAACGACGCGCCAGCCGAGGGGATTGCGGATGCGTCGGCTGTCAAAGGTAACGGCGCGACCTAGGTGTCTGGTTGCACTGATCTCTGATTGAACGGAACGATACGGGCTGCGGCGGGTCTGCAATGAATAGAGGGTTCCCGCTCTCTATTCACATGGTTATCCGCAGATTCCTGGGGATAAGCCGGTTGGCACGCCGCCACGTTCAGTTGACGGCAACCAAGCGCGAGGATCGCCGTCATGTCTCACACGCTCTGTCTCAATCGCCAGTGCCTGGGATTGGTTACACGTATCGAATGCATGATCCGCCCTCTGGCGGGCGGCAACGGGTTATGGACGCTGTTGTGCGCAGCTGGAATCGATTCCGGGCAGCCTACTGCCATCAAGGCACAGGGCCCGTTTCATGGCCCTCGCGAGGCAGAGTCGGTGCTGAATTCGATCGCGGCCAACCTGCGCGGTCAGGGTTACGCCGCATCCGAGTCGCCATCGATCTGGCAGTTGCACATGCAGGCCGAGCTACGCAAGGTCAACACCAATCAGGCGCAATTTCTCAGCGGCTGGAGCTCCAAGCCCTGATCAGCCCATGAACGTTGGGTTTCTACCCTGCGTCCAGCGTCTCGTACCGCCAAGGCAGTTCTGTCTTGATGGAAATACGCTGCTACAGCGCCTTATTGAACCGGCTGTGGCGCTGCGTATACTCGCAGGTCGGTATCTGCATCACAGTAGGAACACATGGAACGCTTCGTCGAAAACACCATGTACGCGGCCCGTTGGCTGCTGGCTCCCATCTATTTCGGCCTCGCGTTTGCCTTGCTTGCGCTGGCGATCAAATTTTTCCAGGAAATCTGGCACATTCTTCCGGCTGTTCTCACGCTGAGTGAGGGCGATCTGATCCTCAAGCTCCTTTCGTTGATCGACATGGCATTGGTGGGCGGCTTGCTGGTGATGGTGATGCTGTCTGGCTATGAAAACTTCGTCTCGCAACTAGACGTCGAGGAAGGCAAGGAAAAGCTCGACTGGCTCGGCAAAATGGATTCCGGTTCGCTAAAGATGAAGGTCGCCGCTTCCATCGTGGCTATTTCGTCTATCCATCTGTTGCGCATGTTCATGGATGCACAGCAGCTCGAAAGCGAGCAGCTGATGTGGTACGTGATCATCCATCTGACCTTTGTCCTGTCGGCCTTTGCCATGGGCTATCTGGACAAGCTCACCAAGCACTGATCCGGCGCCGGGCCACGCTAGGCAATACTGTCTTCGCGTCGGCTCATCGTAGCTTTGCTTTCCTTTGCAGGTTCTGTACAAAATGCGCTCGTTTGTACAGGAGAAAGCGTATGACCCTGCTGAACCTGCTTGAAGAGGCGCGTGCGTCGCGTGTCCTGGCACTTGATCTGGTATCGCTGGAAGGTGGCTTTTATCTGTTGAGCATTCAGGCCAACGGCAAGTCCTATGTGCTTCGTGATGAGCACGGCAGTGTCATCCATCTGCGCTCCGTCGAGCATGCTCGAGACATTCTCAGCGAGCTGCCGGAAGTTCCTTTCTTTCTGGTTCACAGTTCGGCTTACGACGAGATGTGCGGCTTGGCCAATGGCGTGCGTGATCCGTTGCGCGTGCCCATCAGCATTCGCTCGGCCTGGTGATATAGGGTTCAATGTCAGGCTTGGCTCCGCTGGCGGTTGTGGCGAAAGCTCGCGTCGCTGATTGCTGTGCTAGGCTGTGCGCCCTTTTTTTGTCGCGGAGCCAGGCATGACCGATCTGAACCTTACAACCGACGAAACACGTGTCAGCTACGGTATTGGTCGCCAGCTGGGCGACCAACTGCGTGAAAATCCGCCGCCGGGTATCAGTCTGGACGCGGTCATCGCCGGTATCCGGGATGCGTTTTCAGGCGTGCAAAGCCAGGTCAGCCCCGCGGATCTGAACGCGAGCTTCGCAGTCATCCGTGAGCGCATGCAGGCCGAGGCACAGCAGAAAGCCGAAGCGGCTGCCGGCGAGGGCAGGGCGTTTCTGATGGACAACGCCAAGCGTGACGGAGTGGTCAGCCTGGCCTCCGGACTGCAGTACGAAGTGCTCACAGCGGGCGATGGCGCCAAGCCTTCGCAGGACGACCACGTACGTACCCACTACCACGGTACGCTGATTGACGGCACCGTTTTCGACAGCTCCTACCAGCGCGGTCAACCAGCCGAGTTTCCGGTTGGCGGGGTCATCGCCGGCTGGACCGAAGCACTGCAGCTGATGGCCGTAGGCAGCAAATGGCGGCTTTATGTACCTAGCGAGCTGGCATATGGCGCGCAGGGTGTCGGCAGCATCCCGCCACACAGCGTGCTGGTTTTCGACGTCGAGTTGCTTGCCGTCCTCTGAACCGTCTCAAGGGCGCAATGCCCTGGCGTAGGAAAACAGGAACAGGTTGCGCACCTGTTCCTTGAGTACACAGGGTTCGCTGGTGCTCAGTTCGTGAATGTCCAAATCGCCCTGGTCCCGAAGTTCGTCCAGGGCGTCTCCCTCCAACGTAATACAGACCGCACCGGTATTGCGGTCGAGTATCCGCAGGTAGGGGTGTGGGCGGTCCAGCCAGGCATCGATCAGATAAGTCATGTTCGCCTCCAGTTGATTGGCTTAATGAGAATAATTGTTATTTGCAAACATGCAAGCGCAAAGAGGTCGAGCATCGATCGGCGGTGATCAGGCAGGGAGGGCGGAGCGGGAGGGGAAAGCTGGCAGCGGACGAAGGGTGCCTTGTGGCACCTTCATCGGCAGATCAGTGCGTGCGAGCGACGGCGAAGCGGCTGAGTTCGATCAGGGCGTCGCGATAGCTGTTGGAGGGGATGAGTTCGAGGCAGGCGATGGCACGGTCGGCATAGTCGCGCGCCATGCGGGCCGTGTAATCCAGCGCGCCGGACGCCTCGACCGCGCTGCGGATACTTTCGAGATCTTCGATGCCGCCTTTCTGAATGGCTTTACGCACCAGGGCCGCCTGCTCAGGCGTGCCTTCGCGCATCGTATAGATCAATGGAAGGGTTGGTTTGCCTTCGGCCAAGTCATCGCCGACATTCTTGCCAAGGGTTTCGGCGTCGCCCTGATAATCGAGCAGGTCGTCCACCAACTGGAAGGCGATCCCGAGGTGGTCGCCAAAGGTGCGTAGCGCCTCGCATTGATCTGCACTGGCGCCGGCCAGGGTTGCAGCGCTATGTGTGGAGGCTTCGAAGAGCATCGCCGTCTTGCCGCGTATGACTTCCATGTAGATGTCTTCGGTAGTGCTTGCGTCACGGACCTTGGACAGCTGCAGCACTTCGCCTTCGGCAATCACGCGAGTGGCCTGGGAAATGATGCGCATGACATCCATCGAGCCGAGGTCGACCATCATTTCGAAGGAGCGGGCATAAAGAAAGTCGCCCACCAGCACGCTCGGTGCATTGCCCCAGAGTGCGTTGGCCGTAGATCGCCCGCGGCGCATGCCGGACATGTCGACCACATCATCATGCAAAAGGGTGGAGGTATGCAGGAACTCAATGATCGCAGCCAGCAGGCGCAACTGCTCGCCCTTGAGTCCCAGCGCATTGCCGCTGAGCAGGACCAGCAGGGGGCGCAGGCGCTTGCCGCCAGCCGAGGTGATGTAGTCCCCGATCTTTTCCACCAGCGGTACGCGCGAAGTCAGTTGGCTGCGGATAATGCCGTCAACGGCGGCGAAATCATCAGCCACTACTCTGTAAAAGGCCTGGGGTTGCATCGGGGACGAGTACTCCTCGGAGATTGCGCGGCATGCTATGGGGCAGGTCCCGCACTGTCAAGGCGAGGCCCGGCGGCTATTGCGCGGAGGTTGGTGCATGCGTACAATCGCGGACCCTGAACTTCCCCCTGGGCATTTCCCTGCCTTACGCAATTGCAAGGGCGTCCCTTCGGCCCCGAGCAGCCATGCCAGCCTCCAACTATTTCACTTAAGCGCTGGGTGAGCAGGATCAACGGAGATACACAGATGTACGCAGTTATCGTTACCGGCGGCAAGCAATACAAGGTCGCCGAAGGCGAATACCTCAAGATTGAAAAACTCGAAGTTGCCACTGGCGAAGCTGTCACTTTTGACCGCGTTCTGCTGATTGGCAACGGCGACGATGTAAAGATCGGCGCTCCGGTGGTCGATGGTGCCAAGGTCACTGCTGAAGTGATCGGCCAAGGTCGTCATGACAAGGTCACCATCATCAAATTCCGCCGTCGTAAGCACCATATGAAGCGTCAGGGCCACCGTCAGTGGTTCACTGAGGTCAAAATCACCGGTATTCAGGGCTAATCGGGCCTGAATCCCCTTATAGGAGTATTGAACTCATGGCACACAAAAAAGCTGGCGGTTCTACCCGCAACGGTCGCGACTCAGAAGCCAAACGCCTTGGCGTGAAGATGTACGGCGGCCAGGCCATCAAGGCCGGCAACATCATCGTGCGTCAGCGCGGTACCCAGTTCCATGCCGGTTACGGCGTTGGTATGGGCAAGGATCACACCTTGTTCGCCAAGGTGGAAGGCGTGATCAAGTTCGAAGTGAAGGGCCAGTTTGGTCGTCGCTACGTGAGCGTCGTCGCGGCCTAATCGCGGCGTTGCTGGAAAAGCCCTGTCATGCGACGGGGCTTTTTTGTTTCTGTATCCTCTGTAGGGCTCTTGCAAAACGCTGCTGCGCTCTAACTATCGTTGGGTTTTGCAAGACCCTTATGTTCCTGTTTTCTAGCCCGTCCGTGCGGCGGGAGGCGTTCCCATGAAATTCGTCGATGAAGTATCGATTTTTGTAAAAGCCGGCGACGGCGGTAATGGCATGATGAGCTTTCGTCGTGAGAAGTTCATCGAGAAGGGCGGCCCGAATGGCGGCGATGGCGGCGATGGCGGCTCCGTGTATCTGGAGGCTGACGAAAACCTCAACACCCTCGTCGACTACCGCTATACCCGTCGCTTCAATGCGCCCAATGGTCAGAAAGGTGGCAGCACGGAATGTACCGGTGCCAAGGGTGATGATCTGGTCCTTCCTGTGCCGGTTGGCACCACCGTGATCGATGCGGCAACCCAGGATGTGATCGGCGACCTGACCAAGGCGGGGCAGCGGTTGCTGGTCGCGCAGGGTGGCTGGCATGGTCTGGGTAACACGCGATTCAAGTCCAGTACCAACCGTGCGCCGCGCCAGACCACGCCGGGCAAGCCGGGCGATGCGCGCGATCTCAAGCTCGAGCTCAAGGTGCTGGCTGATGTGGGGCTGCTGGGGTTGCCCAATGCGGGCAAGAGTACCTTTATTCGCTCCGTCTCGGCGGCCAAGCCGAAGGTTGCCGATTACCCCTTCACCACGCTGGTGCCGAACCTTGGCGTGGTGAGTGTTGGTCGCTACAAGAGCTTTGTGATTGCCGATATTCCTGGGCTAATCGAAGGTGCCTCCGAAGGGGCTGGGTTGGGTATCCGCTTCCTCAAGCATCTGGCGCGCACCCGGTTGTTGTTGCATCTCGTGGACATGGCGCCGCTGGATGAGAGTGATCCGGCCGATGCAGCTGAAGTTATCCTCAACGAGTTGGAGAAATTCAGCCCGGCGCTGGCGCAGCGTGATCGCTGGCTGGTCTTGAACAAGGCAGACCAGTTGCTCGAAGAGGATCGGGAAGAGCGGGTCCGCCAGGTGGTGGATCGCCTCCAGTGGACCGGCCCTGTGTTCGTGATCTCCGCGCTGGAGCGGGAAGGCACCGAAGAGCTCAGCCAGGCGATCATGCGCTATCTCGATGAGCGTGCGGTGCGTATCGCCGAGGAGCCAGCTTATGCCGAGGCGCTTGCTGAACTGGACCAGCAGATCGAGGACGAGGCGCGTGCCCGCTTGCAGGAGCTGGACGATCAGCGAGCGTTGCGTCGCGCGGGTGTCAAGGCGGCCGACGAGCCCGAAGATGACGATTTCGATGACGACGATGATGACGAAGGTGGTGCCGAGATTTTCTACGTGCGTTGAGTGCGTTCCATTGCCTCGTTGCGAAAGGCTGTAGCGAGTGGGTGCGGGTAGGCTCGTTTGCCTCCCGCCAAGTGGTTTGGCCGGATACCGATTAGAAGGCAGGATCGATGCGGGACAAGGTGAGCGGCGCGCGGCGCTGGGTGGTGAAGATCGGTAGTGCATTGCTCACGGCTGATGGTCGAGGTCTCGATCAGGCGGCCATGGCTGTCTGGGTTGATCAGATGGTGGCGCTGCGCGCGGCGGGTGTCGAGTTGGTGCTGGTCTCCTCTGGTGCGGTCGCGGCTGGCATGAGTCGGCTTGGATGGACGGCCCGACCCAAGGCTGTGCATGAGTTGCAGGCAGCTGCAGCGGTGGGGCAGATGGGACTGATCCGTGCCTGGGAATCAAGCTTTGCGCGGTGTGCGCAGCAAACTGCGCAGGTTCTTCTTACCCATGACGATCTTTCTGATCGCAAACGCTACCTGAACGCACGCAGCACCCTTCGCACTCTGATCGAGCTCGGCGTGGTGCCGGTCATCAACGAAAACGATACGGTGGTGACCGACGAGATTCGTTTTGGCGATAACGATACGCTCGCAGCGCTTGTGGCTAACCTGGTCGAGGCGGACCTCCTGGTCATCCTTACGGATCGAGACGGCATGTTCGATGCCGACCCGCGAACCAATCCTGGTGCCAGCCTGATCAGTGAGGCGCGCGCCGATGATCCTTCCCTGGATGCCGTTGCCGGCGGCACGGGCGGTGCGCTCGGTCGCGGAGGCATGCAGACGAAGCTGCGCGCAGCGCGGCTGGCGGCGCGCTCCGGGGCTCATACCGTCATCATTGGTGGCCGGATCGAGCAAGTCCTAGCGCGGCTGAAGGCGGGCGAGCCCCTTGGTACCCTGCTTGCGCCTGAGCGCAGTCGGCATGCAGCCCGCAAGCAGTGGCTGGCTGGGCATCTGCAGACACGAGGTACGGTTGTTCTGGATGATGGCGCTGTGCACGCCCTGCAGCAAGGTAACCGCAGCCTGCTGCCGGTGGGCGTGAAGGCTGCACAGGGTGGGTTCCGGCGCGGCGAGATGGTTATATGCGTAGGGCTGGACGGTCGGGAGGTGGCGCGCGGGCTGGCCAATTACAGTGTCGCCGAAACGCAGCGGATCCTCGGGCGGCCGTCGGATGAAATCGAAAAGTTACTTGGTTATGTCGATGAGCCAGAGTTGATTCATCGCGACAACATGATCCTGATCTGAGGTAGCTCGATGCGGCTGGCAAAAGCTCTGATGGTGTTACTGATAGTGCCGGTGACTGGTATGGCTCGCGAAGTCGGCGAGGTCGATACGGTTTTCAAGTGGCTTGGGCCGAATCACAAGATCGTTGTCGAGGCGTTCGATGATCCGAAGGTGGAGGGTGTGACCTGTTATCTGTCGCGCGCCAAGACCGGAGGCATCAAGGGTGGGCTCGGCCTGGCGGAAGATCGTGCCGAGGCGTCCATCGCCTGTCGTCAGGTGGGTCCCATCCGGATGAGCGACAACCTCAAGGATGGCGAAGTCGTGTTCAAAGAGCGAACTTCGCTGGTGTTCAAAAGCATGCAGGTTGTGCGGTTCTTCGACGAGCCACGAAACTCGCTGGTTTACCTGGTCTACAGCGACAGGGTCATTGAAGGGAGCCCGCAGAACGCCGTGACCGCGATTCCTATACTGCCTTGGGCTCAGCCGTAAGGTTGAGCGCCTTTCTTCGCCGGCCCTGTTGTTTCGGTGGCGTATCGAAGACATAAAAAAACCGGCCGAGGCCGGTTTCTTCAAGAACGTACAGCTCAGGCAGCGGCAGCGGCAGCGCCGAGGGCCTTGATGTGGCCGTTCAGGCGGCTCTTGTGACGAGCGGCTTTGTTCTTGTGAATGATGCCTTTGTCGGCCATGCGGTCGATGACAGGCACGGCTGCAGTGTAAGCAGTACGAGCTTTATCCAGATCTTTTGCGTCGATGGCTTTGACCACATTCTTGATGTAGGTACGAACCATGGAGCGCAAGCTGGCGTTGTGGCTGCGACGCTTCTCAGCCTGAATTGCGCGTTTTTTGGCGGAAGGGCTGTTGGCCACCGTCGAACTCCTCGAAAACGTGGGATTACAAAGCAAATAAGGCCGCGAATCATGCCGATGCCGCGCGGGCTTGTCAAGCCTGCTTGAAGATTGATGATGCTGGCCGGACAGAAAGGGTGTCGCTAAACTCGCGGCCTCTTTATCTGTCGTAGTTGCCCATCGGTTCCGGTGGCTGGCACCTGAACGGACATTTCGCGGCAACTTCTAGGAAAACAAATGACCGAGACATCCGGTAAAGGCGGCTTGTTGCGTTCCAGTGCGGTAGTCAGCGTGATGACGCTGCTCTCCCGCGTGCTGGGAATGGTACGCGATATGGTGGTGGCGAGCTACTTCGGGTCCGGTGCGGCAGCTGACGCCTTCTTCATTGCCTTCAAGATCCCCAACTTCCTGCGTCGATTGTTCGCCGAGGGTGCCTTTGCCCAGGCCTTTGTCCCGGTTCTTTCCGAATTCCGGACCCAGCGCAGTCTTGCTGAGGTCAAGCTGCTGGTGGATCGCACGGCTGGCATGCTTGGCTTGATCCTGACGGGCATCACGGCGGTCGGTGTGCTGGCATCGCCGTACGTGGTCATGCTCTTCGCGCCCGGTTTCCATGACGATCCGGCAAAAATGCAACTGGCGGGCGAGCTGCTGCGCATCACGTTTCCCTATTTGTTGCTCATCTCCCTGACCGCATTTACCTCCGGTGTGCTCAATAGCTACGGCCATTTCGCGGTGCCTGGATTCACCCCGGTCCTGCTCAACGTCTGCATGATCACCTCCGCCGTATTCCTCACGCCCTATTTCGATCAGCCGATCATGGCGCTGGCCTGGGGCGTGTTCATTGCGGGGTTCGCCCAGCTGGCGTTTCAGCTCCCTTACGTGGCCAGGCTGGGATTGTTGCCCCGGCCTCGAGTGAGGTTTGGAGATGAGGGCGTGCGGCGCATCATGCTGTTGATGGTGCCGGCGCTGTTCGGGGTGTCGGTGAGCCAGATCAATCTGTTGCTCGACACCGTTCTGGCCTCATTTCTGCAAACTGGCAGCGTTTCCTGGCTCTACTATGCCGACCGCCTGTCGGAGCTGCCCCTGGGGGCATTCGGTATCGCCATTGGCACGGTCATCCTGCCAAGCCTGTCGCGCCAGCATGCCGGACAGGACCCCAAGGCCTTTTCCAATACGCTTAACTGGGCGCTGCGCATGGTGCTTCTGGTCGGTGTTCCTGCCGCTTTGGCGCTGGGGGTTCTCGCTGAGCCGCTGATAGCCAGCCTGTTTTTCTATGGCGCGATGAGTGAAGAAGCGGTCGTCCAGTCTGCCAACGCCCTCGAGGCCTACTCGCTTGGCGTGCTGGCGTTCATGTTGATCAAGGTGCTGGCGCCTGGTTTCTTTGCGCGGCAGGACATGAAAACGCCGGTAAGGGTGGCAATCATCTGCATGATTGCCAACATGGGCCTGAACCTGGCATTCATCTGGCCGCTCAAGCATGTCGGATTGGCGTTGGCGACATCGATGTCGTCGATGCTCAACGCTGGGTTGCTGTTCTGGGGTTTATACAAGGCCGGGATATTTCAGCTGGCGCCGGGTTGGCCTGTCTTCATGCTGCGATTGCTGGGTGGCTGCGCAGCTATGGTGGCCGCGGTGTGGTGGTTGAACCCTCCTTCGGTCGAGTGGTTCGGCTGGGGTTGGCAGCAGCGTGCCGTGCAGCTTTCATTGTTGGTTGGGGCTGGGCTGGGCGCGTTTCTCGCCGGTTTGGTCGTGCTTGGGTTAAGGCCGCGGCATTTGCGTCACTGATCGTCCCGGGCGGTCGAGCCAAGCCTGTCCGTGCCCGTCCCCTCGTGCGTATAATCGATGACTTTTCAATCAAGAAGTGCGGTATGCAGCTGGTTCGAGGTCTTCACAACCTGCGGCCCCGGCATCGGGGGTGCGTTGCCACCATCGGCAATTTCGACGGAGTTCATCGAGGGCACCAGGCAATCCTGGCGCGACTGCGCGAGCGTGCGGCTGAACTCGATTTGCCAAGCTGCGTGGTGATATTCGAGCCGCAGCCGCGTGAGTATTTTGCGCCAGACAAGGCGCCTGCCAGGCTGACCCGTCTGCGTGAAAAGCTCCGGCTGCTGGACGAGCAGGGCGTCGACCTCGTGCTTTGCCTGGCCTTCAATCGCCGCTTGCGTGAACTGAGTGCTGCCGAGTTCGTTCATGCGACGCTGGTCGAAGGGCTTGGGGTTCGCCATCTTGAAGTGGGGGACGACTTCCGCTTTGGTTGTGACCGAGCTGGTGACTTCGACTTTTTGCTCAACGCAGGCGCCGCGGAAGGATTCTCGGTCGAGGCCGCGACGACCATCGAGGTTGGCGGCGAGCGCGTCAGCAGTACAAGGCTGCGACAGGTACTGGCTGATGGAGACCTGGCACTGGCCGAGAAGCTGCTGGGTAGACCGTTCAGCATCACCGGGCGAGTCATGCATGGGCAGGCGCTAGGGCGCCAACTGGGTGCGCCGACCGCCAACATCCAGCTCAAGCGCAAGAGCACGCCTTTGAATGGCGTGTTTATGGTCAGCACTGATGTGGATGGCAAGGCGCAGCCAGCAGTGGCCAACATTGGCATGCGTCCTTCGGTGGAAAGCGACGGCAATCCTCATCTGGAAGTGCATCTGCTGGATTACAAGGGCGACCTCTATGGTCGCCTGCTGCGGGTAACCTTTCACCAGAAGCTGCGTGACGAGCAGCGTTTTGCCTCGCTGGAGGCACTCAAGACGGCGATCGAAGCGGATATCGCCGAGGCTCGCGAATACTGGCGAGCATCACCTTTTACCACGAGTCAGGACTGAAATGACCGATTACAAAGCGACCCTCAATCTGCCGTCCACGGCATTTCCGATGAAGGCCGGTCTGCCACAGCGCGAGCCGGAGACCCTGCAGCGCTGGAACAGCATTGACCTCTACGGGAAGCTGCGGCAGATAGGCGAAGGTCGCCCGAAATTCGTCCTGCACGACGGCCCGCCGTATGCGAATGGCAGCATTCACATCGGCCATGCGGTCAACAAGGTCATCAAGGACTTCATCGTCCGCTCCAAGACCCTGGCCGGTTTCGACGCGCCCTACGTGCCGGGCTGGGATTGCCATGGCTTGCCGATCGAGCACAAGGTGGAGATCACCTATGGCAAGAACCAACCGGCCGACCTGACCCGCGAGCGCTGCCGTGCCTATGCGGCCGAGCAGATCGAAGGGCAGAAGGCAGATTTCATCCGCCTGGGCGTACTCGGCGAATGGGACAACCCCTACCGCACCATGGATTTCGCCAACGAGGCTGGAGAGATCCGCGCTCTGGCGAAAATGGTCGAAGGCGGCTTCGTTTTCAAAGGCCTGAAGCCGGTCAACTGGTGCTTCGATTGCGGTTCGGCATTGGCCGAGGCAGAGGTCGAATATCAGGACAAGAAATCCGACGCCATCGACGTCGCCTTCCAGGTCGAGGACGCGGACAAGCTAGCGGCTGCGTTTGGTATTGCTGCGCTGAATAAGCCGGCAAGCATCGTGATCTGGACCACCACGCCCTGGACCATCCCGGCCAACCAGGCGCTCAACGTACATCCTGACTTCGTCTATACGCTGGTCGATACTGGCGATCGCCTCTTGGTGTTGGCGGAGGAACTGGTCGAGTCCTGCCTGCAGCGTTATGGGCTGACCGGTGAAATCGTTGCCCGTTGCGAAGGCCGTGCGCTGGAACTCATCCGTTTCCGCCATCCCTTCTACGAGCGTTTCGCGCCGGTCTACCTGGCCGACTACGTAGAAACCGGCGCTGGCACCGGCATCGTCCATTCCGCGCCTGCCTACGGCGAAGACGACTTCCGCTCCTGCAAGCACTACGGCATGGAGAACGACGACATCCTCGGGCCGGTGCAGAGCAACGGCGTGTACGTCCCGGATTTGCCGTTCTTCGGCGGCCAGTTCATCTGGAAGGCCAACCCCAACATCGTCGCCAAGCTGGAAGAAGTCGGCGCGCTGCTCAAGCACGAGAGCATCCAGCACAGCTACATGCACTGCTGGCGGCACAAGACGCCGCTGATCTACCGTGCCACCGCGCAGTGGTTCGTCGGCATGGACAAGGTCGCCCACGACGGCAGCTCGCTGCGCCGCCGGGCGCTGGACGCCATCGAGCAGACCCAGTTCGTGCCCGCCTGGGGCCAGGCACGCCTGCACGGCATGATCGCCGGACGCCCGGACTGGTGCATCTCGCGTCAGCGCACCTGGGGCGTACCGATCCCGTTCTTCCTGCACAAGGAAAGCGGCGAGCTGCATCCGCGCACCGTCGAACTGATGGAAGCCGTGGCGCAGCGCGTCGAGCAGGGCGGCATCGAGGCATGGTCAAGGCTGGATGCGGCTGAGCTGTTGGGTGACGAAGGGGCGCAGTACGAGAAGATCAGCGACACCCTGGACGTCTGGTTCGACTCCGGTACCACGCATTGGCACGTGATGCGTGGTTCGCACCCGATGGGTCACGACAACGGCCCGCGCGCGGATCTGTATCTGGAAGGCTCCGACCAGCACCGTGGATGGTTCCACTCATCGCTGCTAACCGGCTCGGCTATCGACGGCCGCGCACCCTACAAAGGGTTGCTGACGCACGGTTTCGTGGTCGACGAGAACGGCCGCAAGATGTCCAAGTCGCTGGGTAACGTGGTCGCGCCTCAGGAGGTTACCGACACCCTGGGTGCCGACATCCTGCGCCTATGGGTTGCATCGACGGACTACTCCGGTGAGATGGCGGTCTCCAAAGTCATCCTGCAGCGCAGTGCGGACTCCTATCGCCGTATCCGCAATACGGCGCGCTTCCTGCTTTCGAACCTCGACGGTTTCGATCCGGCGCAGCATCAGGTCCCGGCCGATCAGCTGATCGCGCTAGACCGCTGGGCCATCGACCGCGCCCTGTTGCTGCAGCGCGAGATCGAAGAGGCCTACGGCACCTACAAGTTCTGGAACGTCTACCAGAAAGTGCACAACTTCTGCGTGCAGGAGCTGGGTGGCTTCTACCTCGACATCATCAAGGACCGCCAGTACACCACTGGTGCCGACAGCCTGCCGCGTCGCTCCTGCCAGACCGCGCTTTACCACATCGCCGAAGCGCTGGTGCGCTGGATCGCGCCGATCCTGTCCTTCACTGCTGATGAAATCTGGCAGTACCTGCCGGGCGAGCGCAACGAGTCGGTGATGCTCAACACCTGGTACGCCGGCCTTGCCGAACTGCCAAGCGATGTCGAGCTGGGGCGCGAATTCTGGGAAAAGGTCATGGCGGTGAAGGCCGCGGTAAACAAGGAGCTGGAGACCCAGCGCGCGGCCAAGACCATCGGTGGCAACTTGCAGGCTGAGGTCACCTTGTATGCCGAAGACGCACTAGTTTCCGACCTGGCGAAACTGGGCGGTGAACTGCGCTTCGTCCTCATCACCTCTGCAGTGAACGTGGCGCCTCTCGCCGACGCACCTGCCGAAGCCGTGCAAAGCGAACTACCGGGCCTGAAGCTGCAGATCAGCAAGACTGGCCATGCCAAATGTGGTCGCTGCTGGCACCATCTGCCTGATGTCGGTACTCACGCGGCTCACCCTGAAATCTGCGGTCGTTGCGTCGAAAACATCGAAGGCGCTGGCGAGGTTCGCCATTATGCGTAACGGCAAGATCGCGCATGCGGGGGCGGTATTGCTGGCTGCGTGCCTCTCTTCTTCCCTGCGCCAGCGCACGAGCCGGCGCGTCGGGGTGGTGCCATGAGCGCCCGTCTCGGCAAGCTCGCGTGGTTATGGCTAAGTGTCTTGGTGATCGCGCTTGACCAGGCGACCAAGCATTACTTCGAGGCCAATTTCAGCCTGTACCAGACGGTCGAGGTCATCCCCGATTACTTCGCCTGGACGCTGGCCTATAACACCGGCGCAGCCTTCAGCTTTCTCGCTGATCACTCCGGTTGGCAACGCTGGTTGTTCGCCCTGATCGCGATCGGCGTCAGCGTTGTGCTGCTGGTCTGGATGAAGCGCCTGAAGCCTCACGAAACCTGGCTGGCTGTTGCGCTGGCGCTGGTGCTGGGTGGCGCGCTTGGCAATCTGTATGACCGCGTTGTGCTGGGCCATGTCGTCGATTTCATCTTGGTCCACTGGCAACATCGCTGGCGTTTTCCGGCGTTCAATATCGCCGACAGCGCCATCACCATCGGCGCCGTCATGTTGGCGCTGGATATGTTCCGTAGCAGTAAAGCGGGAGAAACGATAAATGAGTGAACAGCGTATCGGGTCAGATACACAGGTGACCTTGCATTTCTCCCTCAGTCTGGAGAATGGCGACCAGGTCGACAGTACGTTTGACAAGCAGCCCGCCACTTTCAAGGTGGGCGACGGAAGCCTGCTGCCGGGTTTCGAACAGCAGTTGTTCGGACTCAAGGCGGGCGACAAGCGCACCTTTCAGATCGCGCCCGAGCAGGGGTTTGGCCAGCACAACCAACAGAACGTGCAAGTTATGCCTCGGAACCAGTTCGAAGGCATGGAGCTGTCCGAAGGGCTGCTGGTCATCTTCAACGATGCGGCCAAGACGGAACTGCCAGGGATCGTCAAAGACTATGATGACCGTCAGGTGACGGTGGACTTCAATCACCCGCTGGCCGGCAAGGCGTTGACCTTCGACGTGGAAATCTTCGACGTCAAAGCCCTCTGATCGTAGGGTGGATCATGCTTCATCGATCCACTGCGGGCCGCTAGGGCGGGTGAAAGAGCGCCATCCACCCTAGGCATCAAAAATCTGCCATCCATCCCGCGTGCCGCGCGCATCGAGATATTGACCATGCAAATCAAACTCGCCAACCCTCGTGGCTTCTGTGCCGGTGTCGACCGCGCCATCGAGATCGTCAATCGTGCGCTGGAGGTATTTGGGCCGCCGATCTATGTACGCCACGAAGTGGTGCACAACAAGTTCGTGGTGGAAGACCTGCGTGAGCGGGGCGCCATCTTTGTCGATGAACTTGATCAGGTCCCTGATGGTTTCATCGTCATCTTCAGCGCCCATGGCGTATCCCAGGCCGTGCGGATGGAAGGGGAAAGGCGTGGCCTCAAGGTATTCGACGCGACCTGCCCCTTGGTTACCAAGGTTCATCTGGAGGTGGCCAAGTACAGCCGGGAAGGGCGCGAGTGCATTCTCATCGGGCACGCCGGCCATCCCGAGGTCGAAGGCACCATGGGGCAGTACGACACCGCCAATGGTGGCTCGATCTACCTGGTCGAAGATGAAAACGACGTGGCCGAGCTCCAGGTTCGCAACCCGGATGCTTTGGCGTTCGTCACCCAGACGACCCTGTCGATGGATGACACCAGCCGTGTCATCGACGCGCTGCGCACACGCTTTCCCAGCATCGGCGGCCCGCGCAAGGACGATATCTGTTACGCCACGCAGAACCGCCAGGACGCGGTCAAGCAGCTGGCCGCCGAAAGCGATGTGGTCCTGGTGGTCGGCAGCCCCAATAGCTCCAATTCCAACCGTCTTCGTGAACTGGCCGAGCGCATGGACACGCCGGCCTATCTGATCGACGGGGCAGAAGATCTCAAGCAGGAGTGGTTTGCGAACGTCGAGCGAATCGGCATCACCGCCGGCGCATCAGCGCCTGAGGTGCTGGTGCGCGGCGTGATCGATCAACTCAGGTTATGGGGTGCGACAGGGTTGGATGAGTTGGACGGCCGGCCCGAGAACGTGACGTTCTCGATGCCGAAGGAGTTGCGGTTGAAGGCGGTGTGAGATGACCTTAAGCAAGAAGCCCGGCGAGATGCCGGGCTTCTTGTTTTTGTGACTTAGCGCTTCCAGCATTCGGCAAGGGTCACTCCAGCCCCCTGTCCCTTTGCACCAGTATTGGAAAGCGTCAGGGTGCCGCATTTGTCAGCCGCCATGCTTCCTGTTGGAACGGCCTGCAATACATACGCGGTGGCGGATGGGCTGCCTTCGGCGAACCCGACATCGTATGTCTTGGTCCCGCCATCCTTGGGCGCCTGGTTGAACGGCAATGAAATTGCGTTTCCTGCGCTGTTCTTGTCATAGCGCCCGCTGCCGGTGTAGCTGCGCTCCATGAAATGCGCTAGTTCCATCAGGGCCGTCTCGGCGTCCGCGCGTTTGGCGCTGCGGACGTACTCTTGGTAACTCGGGTAGGCGATGGCAGCGAGGATCCCAATGATCGCGACTACAATCATCAGCTCGATCAAGGTAAAGCCCCGGCTTGATAGCCTTTCAGCTACGAATCGTTTCACAAGTTATCCCTCACTTCATTCCAAGACAGGCGGTTTGAGTCGTTGTTGTTTCCCATGACTTCTATACAAACCGGGGTGACGCCGTTAGAACCAGTGGCGGATGCCGAACTGGCATAGCAAAGAAAACGCCTGCCGGTGCTTTGATCATTTAGACCGATTGTTCCTTTTACTGCGCCCTCGTCAGGGTCAGCCACTCCGCTAGCCGGGACTTTTGTTCCATCTCCAAGCTCAATGTAATCCTTCTCATCGATATTCCCGTCACCGTTGTAGTCGAAGTAGGAATAGGCGAGCCGGCTTCCCGTCGCAAGGTCGAGACTCATGATCCAACTTGTCCCGCCGGCGTCGCATGGATTCGCCGATGGGATCAGGGTGCTGAAGGTAACCCGGTTGCCGCCCAGCTGAGCCTGCGAAATAACCCGCTCGCCCTTAGCTCCGGTTCCGCCTTCAGTGGTTTTCCAAAGCAGGTCCAGGTACCAGCCATCGTTGGTGTCGGTCATGGTGTTCTCGCTGACCGCTCGGCCATTGAGCTCCGTGCCGGTTACTTCTCGGAGAATTTCCTGCTCCAGCAAGGTGCTGCGACCGTCGATCTGCTCGCCGTTATCGATGATGCCGTAGAACGACTGTACTTGCGGGTTGGCCGGGACCTCGTTGTCTGTGGTTTGGTAGAAGCTACCGGTGCCAAACACGAGCATAACCTGGCGATCCTTGGTGTAGGCAGCATCTAGCGGCGCGGTAATCGGTTGCGCATTGCCGCTGGAGTCCTTGGCGAGGAACAGCGGGGTGATGTTGCTGCCTGACTTCAGATCGCTCGGTGCGTCCCAGCCGCCGGGTGTCGCGGCGTTGATGTCCAGGCGCCATACCTTGCCCAGCGTATCGGCTACATAGATGCGATCAGCCACGCGATCGTTATCCAGATCGACCGCCAGAGGCGCACCCAGGTCGCCGCTCTCGGGTAAATCGAAGCGTTTAATCACGCTGCCATCCGAGGCGTCTAGTACCCAGACATAACCAGCGGGGGTGTCAGTTGGGCGATCATAGCCGCTGGTTACGATAACGCCGAACTTACCGTTGTAGAGAGGAACCAGGCTGGGTCGGCCGAGGCTGTAGCCCATTTCCGCGTGGGTGAATTCCCAGAGGACGTTGCTAGCGGACATGTTGTTTGCGTTCGAAATATCCAACGCGAAGATGCTACGGCCGCCCGCGCCGGACGAGCCGACTACAAGAGTCTTCCACTGGCCGCTGACGAGCGCGTCACCGATACGGGGCGTACCGTCCACATAGTAACGGTGCGCATACGTCGGGTCCGTCAGTTCGTAAAGTTCATCAATCAGGTCATTCGGAATATAGGCGAACAGTTCTTTACCGCCCGTGGTGCCGACGCTCGCGTCGAAGCCATGCAGCATGCCGTCGTTAGCCCCCACCACGACCAATGGGGGGCGGTTCTGATAGGAGCTTTGCGAGCGGAAAGTGGTGTAAGCACTCTTGACCGTGCTGGTGAATCCGGCGCTTTCGGGCAACTGCGAATAACCGAAGTTCGGTTTGTAGATGTATTGCGGATCAGAGTTGGCGATGTCGCCCAGACGGCTGTCGCGCTGTCGGAACGGGTTGTTGGGCGCAGCATCGGTGCGCTCCTGGCTGCGGTCACCCCGAATAAAGGCGAGTCGCTCCTGACCACGTTGTTCAGTCACCAAGGTTCCGCTGGCGGTGGCGCGAAGAGCGTCCTGTTGTGCAGTATCAAGCTGGCCCCAGACAAAGGTTCTGCCAGTGGTCGATACCCGAGCGCCTGTCGTGGCGTCAGCAGTAGGCGGTGTGGATGTCAGAATGACGCGATCCGACGTTTGGGCGTTGGTCAGGGCATCGAGCTTCTGTGCAGCCTTCCAGGTAGGGGTTTCGCTCACGGTGCCGTTGCTCGATACGGCTTTGGCCAGCAGATCACCGCTCCACTTGGAGCTGTCGAGCATCGATTGGAAAACGACGGTATCGGTTTCGAGTTTGGTCGAGTTGGTGGAGAGCGCCGCAGTAGTGCTGCTCACCTCCTTGGCGATGTTGGCGAAGGCTGTTTTCAGACTCTCAACCATCTTCGTGGCATCGCTGGCAACATAGAAATTACGAGGCCGAAGCTCTCCGTTTTCGGTTTGATCGCCGTCGGTCCACCAGCTGGGTTGGATCACTGAGGAGGGGGCGTAAGGGTCACCATAGTCCTCAACGTCTTTATCGGTTGGAAACTTAATCCCGCCGTATTTTGCTGCAAGCCAATATTGGTTCTTGGCGCGGCCTTTCAGTACGCCGTTCTCACGTACATCTACCCAGTGAGTGGAGAGCAGCTGCTTTCCGCTGACATCGGCCCGAAGGTCAACTGTGTTGGCGTGATAGGCCATCCCAGCGATATAGGCGGAGTTATTACTGCAGCAATCGCCGAATCGGTCAGCGGTCTTCGCTTTTGTATCAACGCCCTCTAGAGTACCAACTACCGTTGTGGCAGTTGCGACGTTGAAGTTAGTAGCGTCAGCAGCGATTTCGGTTGGTACCGCCGGCTCGAGATTGGTTACTGTTGCTCCAGGCAGGTTGCGGTCGGCGTGAGTATTGGTATCGCCAATTCCTAAAATTACATTCTTCTGGCATGCGTACTGGATAGGGTCGTCCCAAGAAGTTATAACCGGGAACCCATCAAGCCATTTGTCTTTCGTTATGTCGTCCGGCGAGGGATTGTGATCTGGGGTCGGTGTGCTGTAAGCGCTAACATTGCCCACGTTCCGGAAATAACGGAACGCTGCATAATAAAGCTCGCTAACTGGATCATTGCTCTTGTGTTGGTTGTTCGTCAACTGCCCGAACTTGTTCAAGTAATTGATAACACCGCTATTACTGACAGTTCGACCAAATGCTGCTTGAGTCGCTGCGGCATCGGCAGGGTTCGGGTTAGTTGCCAGAATGCCCGTTGTCTTGCTCCATTCTGTACGAGCGTTCTCGGTCTGGCCGGCCACACCGCGTTCTCTTTTAAGTGGGCCGATATACTTTTGACCCGCGCGCAATACACCGCCGTCGCGTAGCTGTTTTTCGTCGTTCAGGTAACCGAAAACACTGTAGCGCATGTTTTCGTTATATTGCTGTAACAGGCCTTCAGGCTTGTAATTTGTATCGCTGTATTTTTTACAGTTTGATTCAATATTTCCGGCGACGCAGACCTTCACTCTGATCTTTATGCGGTACACGCTTTTTACTTGATTGCCTACATTAAAAGCGGTCTTAAGCTTTCCGTTCTCCCATTGGGCGGTATTGTTGGGGTCGTAATAGGCCCATTCATTGGTGTTTGTGCCGGTGGCACCTAATCCACCAATCTTGTCGTTCCAGTTGGAGAAAAGCATTTCTATTCCTCGGCCGCTCAGCCGGATATAGAAATTTGCCCAATCGCTCTTTATAGGGGTCGCTCCAGCAAACTCTGTCGCTGGCAATATTCCTGTATCGATTGCTGGCGATACTCCGGCAGCCGTTTTAAAACGGTCGCCAGCAGTGCTTTGCCCCGTATGGCGAGCCTTTTCAAGTACGGTAACGCCGATGGTGTCACGATAGCGATAGCCTCCAGTAAGGGCGCTCCGGAAGGGATCGATGGTCGGTGTGCCTGCCCAGTTGAGGAAATTGCCACTCCATTGTTTGGCAGCGCTGCACTTTCTCGCGGTAGCGTTGCCATTTGGTTCGAACCATTCGTTGGTGCCGTCATAGATATAGCACTTGCCGGCATCGAAATAGCCGAGGTACGTATTGGCTGAACTGTAGCTACCGGTATTCGCAATAGAGAGCAAAGTGGGCCACTCCACCGACGGAACCAGAGCAAGGTTCCCCGGTACGTTGCTGGCGCCTAAAAGCAATGGTGTTTGCGATACATCTGCGGCGGCCTGGCTGGCGCCTAGCGTCCAGCACAGTGCCGTCCCGGCCAGAAGCAACGGGCGCCACGTAGCGGCAAGGCCGTTCCAGGGCATGCGGCGATGATTGAGCGGCATCATGTCACTCCTCTACGAAATACAGGGAACGAAGGGTTACCTTCGAGTCCGGGCTGGCGCCGGTGCCGGTTGCTTCGATGCGCACCAGAACGAAGTCGAGAATCAGCAACTCGCCGGCAGCAAGCGAGTCGCCGCCAGCTGTCATGGGGTTGACCATGTTCTGCATATCGAGCTGTCCGGGATGGGGCAGGCGGGTAATGGTGTAAGTTGGGGCTTGGTATACATTTGCGTTAAAGCCAGAGAAGGTCACGACAGTCGGCGACTCATCATTGACGGGATAGAGCGCATCGTTGATTAAATCCGAATAGTTCGTCTTTACCTCTTGTTCGGCGAAGCGTAGGGCGGCCTCGGCAGCCTGAAATGCGAGTGCATGATCACGCATATTCCCCGCCATTCGTTCTTGAAGGTTGGTATCGCGCATGGCTGCGGCCCCGAGAATGGTGAGTAGCAGTAGCATGATCAAGGCGACGAGAAGTACGGCTCCTTCCTGTTTGGGGGGGGCGAAAGTTCCTTTTTTCATGGCAGGCGATTCCGTATGGCGACGGTGGCTGTGTAGACCTGAGCGACGCGGTTGTTTTTGATAGTGACGGTGCCGTCGTCTTCGTAGAGGGCATATTCATCGTCTCTGTCGATGCCGACGATGGCTGGAAAGTCAAACTTCTGCGGTTCTCCCAGCACATTGATTTCCGGGCTGATCGCGATCACGGATATCCGCGCCGAAACTACCTTGTCCCAGTCGCCTGTACCCGAGGAGACAAGATTGTTAGTCCCAGCTTTTACATACACATCCGCCAGCCGGTCACCATCCTTATCCAGGCCATAGGTGACTTGCATCTCGATAATACCTTCAACCAGCTCCTCGATAGCGGGGCTCGGACTGAGCACTTGGCGATAGAGCGAGGGTAGGCGGCCGTTATTTTCGCGAATAAAGTAAGTATGGCTTCGTAAGATATACGCAGTAAATTTGTTGTTATAGGCTTGGCTCATGCCAGTCTTTGTATTGCCAGGCGTTTCGTTGCCCCCATTTGTCTGAAACGTGCTTGCGTTTTGATTATTCGTGTTTTGGAAGATATCGCATCCTGTGGAGTTCGCGATCAGAACAATCTGGCCGCTGTAAGCACCTGTTTCACCTTTGACATTCAGATTGCCAGCTCCTACGGCATTTGTGCCGTTCGGTTCAAACTCCATGCCGTTGCCAGCGTATTTCACAATGAACGAGTCGGTGTCGGGGCGTGTTGTATCAGTGTTGCCAAAAAATATCGGCTTACTGTTATCCCAGCCTTGAATTGCAGGTGTTGTGCTGTAGGCGTTCTTTTCGTCTGTTGTGAAACCGTTTTTGCTTGCTGACAAATCCAGCTGGTTGAAGGGCTCACTTAAGCATTCACCTTTATAACCCGCCTGGCGCACATCAAACGCGATGAAGTCGGTCGCAAATCGGCCCGCTTCCTGAGCACGGGCAACCGCCGTATTGGTGCGATACATATCCTTGCTGGACAGAAATACCTGCAGAACACCGCCAAGTAAGATCAGGCTGATCAACATGGCGACCATCAGCTCGACGAGCGAAAGGCCCGCCTGCCGGTAAAAAGAGACTGGTTTCATAGCTGCGTCCGGTAGACAAAGGTTTCGCGATCGTCGTCATCGGCTTCGTCGATGCGCCCTCGGTTGTCATTCCACTCGATGGAGACCGTGAACACTCGATCGTTACGGACGACGCTGCCTTGCGCGTCTGCCGAGAGCAGGCACGAGAGCGAGTTCAGCCATTCGGCCACGTCTCTCTTGGCAAGTGTGCCGCTGGGAGCGATATCCGGATCACAGGTCTGGTTCTGAAGCGCGATGTCATAGACGCCATTGAGCGCTTCGGTGCGATTGGCGCGCATGCGGTCGATGATGTCGTAGGCGAGTATCGTGGCTTGGGAGCGGTAGTAAGCGCTCTGGTTGCTTTTCAATGCTGTCATCTGCATTCCGGCCAGGCCTAACAGGCCGACGGAGAGGATCAGCATGGCGACGAGCACTTCGATGAGCGTCGCGCCGCGCTGACGGGAAGATGGAACTAGGGGTCGTCTCATGGGCACGTTCCTTTTGTGCTCGTCACTCGTCCCGTTGCGGTCAGTGCAATGGTGTATTGGGGTTTGCCTGAGCAGTTGGGGAACTTCACGGTAAAGTCTGTCGCGGTTGTCTTGGTCAGCAGGCCGCTCGGCCGATAGGAGAGTGTTTCAGCCGGCCCGGTGACCGTATTCTGGTTACCGACCGCCCCCCATACGCGGATAACGGCGCCTCCATTCACTTTCACCAGCCAACCGTTTCCCCAATCGGCTGCATCTGCACAGACATCTCCGTTGCGGCGGCAGATATCCACCCTCACGCCACGCTTGACTGCCTCGGAACGGGCGAACTGCAATGCAGTGGTCAGGTCGTTGGCGATGGTCTGGGTCCGGTTGTTCTGTATGGTGTCTCGAAAAGAGGGGGCCGCGATTGCCAGCAGGATCGCGAGGATCGCCAGCGTGACCATCAGCTCGATCAGCGTGAAAGCTCGGGAGTGGTGCATGGTTTTTCTCAGTTTCAGGGTCATCGAATCATCCCGTTATGCCGTTCGGCTTCCTACCTGACCCGGACGTCCGGTCGGTTTCCGAGGCTGTGCGGCATGTTAGGTGCAAAGGTCGTCAGCCTTGGGTGCGTCAAGTCTCGCGCGTCCCGTGATGTTGATCACAATCTTCCTTAGCGGCGTTTCGTGCCGGCACAGGATGAAGGTGCCGTTGAGGCTGTGCGTCGTGCCATCGGGCTTGAACGTCATGTGTCGTTGCTGACGGAAGTTTCTCCACTTCCAGCTATGGCTCGGCGTCACTGCGGTGGTGCGTAGCGTCACGTCGGTCTCGTCGATCATGCCGTTGGCGTCCAGGTCGTCGAATATCAGAACCTGGCCGCTCCACATCGCTTGGTCATCGCAGCTGGCCGCCCCCGCGCAAAGGCTGACCGGTCGCCTGGTGGTTATCGCCCTGCTTCTTGCAAAGTTGAGGTCAGCCAGAAGCTGATTGACCAGCGTGCGCTGGCGAACCGACTCGAGCGACGAATTGAATGTCGGGATGGCTATCGCCAAGACAACAGCCAGTACCGTCAGCGTGACGAGCAGTTCGACAAGTGTGAAGCCTTGATCCTGATTCGGCATGGTGCGGTTCCTTTGCACGTATGATTGCGCCTTCCTGGCGGTATCGCTTTGCTTCGCCAACGAATGGCGAAGCGGGCTTTTTAGACCAGCGCGGCGGCTAGTCCAAGGACAAAAGGCTGGAATTGTGAACCTGACAGCTGGAGGCTGAGTGAAGCTACAGACGATCGTGGTAGGCGGTGGTGTCATCGGAATGCTGTCGGCTTATGGCCTGGCTGCTGCGGGCAGGGCTGTGGCGCTGCTCGATGCCGCCAAAACAGGCACTGAAGCATCCTGGGCTGGCGGCGGTATCGTTTCGCCCCTGTACCCCTGGCGTTACAGCCCAGCGATAACGGCCTTGGCACATTGGTCGCAGGATTTTTATCCGCAGCTCGGTGAGACACTGATGCAACAAAGCGGAGTCGATCCGGAGGTGCACCAGACGGGCCTGTATTGGCTGGATCTGGAGGATGAAGACGAGGCGCTGGCCTGGGCTGAACGCGAAATGCGTCCGCTGCGCCGAGTCGGTCTGGACGAAGTTCACGTCGCTGTTCCGTCACTTGCCAAGGGCTTTTCCAAGGCAGTGTTCATGTCGGGAGTAGCCAACGTTCGCAATCCACGCCTGCTACAGGCGTTGCGTGCTGCGCTGGTGAAACTGCCCAACGTAGAGCTCATCGAGCAGTGCCCGGTTACCGGGTTCGTTCGTGAGGGTGAGCGCGTCGTGGGCGTCACGACCGAGAAGGGTGATATCCGCGCAGACCAGGTCGTGGTAGCAGCAGGCGCCTGGAGCGGCAAGTTGCTTGCAACGCTGGGGCTCGAGCTTCCGGTCAAGCCCATGAAGGGTCAAATGATCCTGTTCAAGTGCGCCGAAGATTTTCTGCCGAGCATGGTGCTGGCCAAGCGGCGTTATGCGATTCCCCGGCGCGACGGCCATATCCTGGTCGGCAGTACGCTGGAGGATGTTGGTTTCGACAAGACGCCGACTCACGATGCGCTGGAAAGCCTCCGGGCGACTGCCATTGATCTGCTTCCTGGCCTGGCTGATGCCGAGGTAGTCAAGCACTGGGCTGGGCTGCGTCCTGCCTCGCCGGAGGGCATTCCGTTTATCGGGCCGGTGCTGGGGCACGACGGCTTGTGGCTCAACTGTGGGCACTTCAGGAACGGCCTGGTGCTTGCGCCCGCGTCGTGTCAGCTGCTCGCCGACCTGATGACAGGACGTGCGCCGTGCATCGACCCCGAGCCTTATGCTCCCGCTGGGCGGCTCTGACAGGGTTTGGTTGCCGAGCTGGATTCAGCTGATGCAAGGGCCGCCTGATAGGGAGTGCACAAGGTTTCTGCACCTGCGATGCAGCTAAGGCAGTGCCGGCTCGGTGCGAAGTGCTTGCTTGCCCTTCTGATATCGTCGGTCCTTGCCAAGGGCGTGCATGCTGATAGAAACCAGCGATCCCTCTCGAGGCAATGAGCTTCTGGCAGGTATTGGCCTCTTGCCCTACGTCCCTGGCGGTTTTGCTGTTAAATTGCGCGGCTGTTTGACGCTGGGTGTGACAGCGTCGGTTTCATCGCTCGTGAGGTTTGCGTGGCCAAGAAAACCACTTCCTTTTCCGGCCTTGGTGGGCTGGTGTTCTCCACCGATGCGGGGCGGCACTGCCCAGATTGCAGCCAGCCCCTTGATGCCTGTGTCTGCAAGCAGTCGATCATCCCGGAGGGCGACGGCATTGCCAGGGTTCGCCGGGAAAGCAAAGGGCGGGGCGGCAAGACGGTGACGACCATCGCTGGCGTCCCGCTCCCTGAAGCCGAGCTCAAGGAACTGGCCAGCGCGCTCAAGCGGCGTTGCGGTACCGGTGGCGCGCTCAAGGAGGGTGTCATCGAAATTCAGGGTGATCATGTTCAACTGCTTATCGATGAACTGGTCAAACGCGGATTCAAGGCCAAGAAATCCGGCGGTTGACCGCATTTTCATCTCATCAAACGTGTGCGCCTGTTTCCCGGCGCGCCGGCTGTCCGACCCGGAGAGCCTCTGTCGCGGACTACGCTTGGCAGAACCATTCATCTTTCAGGAGGCTTAGATGCCTGTACGACGCACACGTAAAGACGACGGCAGCCAGTGGACCGCAGCGGATAGCCGCAGCGTCTACGGAATTCGTCACTGGGGTGCCGGCTATTTTTCGATCAATGACGATGGTCAGGTCGAAGTGCGCCCTCAGGGCCCCAATGGCGAGTCCGTCGAATTTACGGGGTTGATCGAGCAGTTGCGCGAGGCGGGGCTGACGCTGCCGCTGCTGGTGCGCTTTCCAGGCATTCTGCAGGACCGCGTACGTCGTCTGACGGGCGCCTTCGATGCCAACATCGAGCGCCTCGACTACCAGAGCAAGTACACCGCGCTGTACCCGATCAAGGTCAACCAGCAGGAGGCGGTGATCGAGAACATCATCGCCACGCAGAACGTCTCCATCGGCCTGGAAGCGGGCTCCAAGCCGGAGCTGATGGCCGTGCTGGCGCTGGCGCCCAAGGGCGGCACCATCGTCTGCAACGGCTACAAGGACCGTGAGTTTATCCGCCTTGCGTTGATGGGGCAGAAGCTTGGCCACAACGTCTTCATCGTGATCGAGAAGATGTCGGAAGTCGGGATGGTCATCGAAGAGGCCGCAGAGCTGAAGCTCGTTCCCCAAGTCGGCTTGCGTGTGCGCCTGTCTTCGCTGGCGTCGAGCAAGTGGGCGGACACCGGTGGGGAAAAGTCCAAGTTCGGCCTGTCCGCTGCCCAGCTGCTGACCGTGATCGACCGCTTCCGTGCGGCGGGTGTCGATCAGGGCGTGCGCCTGCTGCACTTTCACATGGGGTCGCAGATCGCCAACCTTGCTGATTACCGCGACGGTTTTCGCGAAGCCATCCGTTATTACGCCGAGCTGCGCGCGCTTGGGTTGCCGGTTGACCATATCGACGTCGGCGGTGGCCTCGGCGTTGACTACGACGGCACCCACTCGCGCAACGCCAGCTCGATCAACTACGACATCGACGAATATGCCGGGACCGTGGTTGGCATGCTCAAGGAGTTCTGCGACCGGCAAGAGTTGCCGCACCCGCACATCTTCTCCGAAAGCGGCCGGGCGATGACCGCGCACCATGCGGTGCTGGTCATGCAGGTAACTGACTTCGAGCGGCACAACGACGAGGCGCCGACCATCGAGAACTACGACGAGCTGCCGGAAATCGTCCAGGCACTGGCCGACTTGCTCGGCCCGTCCGATCCTGAAATGGTCACCGAGACCTACTGGCGCGCCACGCACTACATGAGCGAGGCCGCAGCGCAGTACGCCTCGGGCAAGCTGAGTCTGGCGCAGAAGGCGCTGGCCGAGCAGAGCTACTTCGCCATTTGCCGTCGCCTCTACAACCAGCTCAAGGCCCGTCAGCGATCGCATCGCGCGGTCCTCGACGAGCTCAACGACAAGCTCGCCGACAAATACATCTGCAATTTCTCGGTGTTCCAAAGCCTTCCGGACACCTGGGCGATCGACCAGATTCTGCCGATCGTGCCGTTGCAGCGCCTGACCGAGGAGCCGGTGCGCCGCGCCGTGCTGCAGGACCTGACCTGCGACTCGGACGGCAAGATCAAGCACTACGTCGACGAGCAGAGCATCGAGAACAGCATGCCGGTGCACGAGATCCAGGCGGGCGAGGAATACTTTCTCGGTGTCTTCCTGGTGGGCGCCTACCAGGAGATTCTCGGCGACATGCACAACCTGTTCGGCGATACCGACTCGGTAAACGTTTATCAGCGCGAGAACGGCGGCTTCTATCACGCCGGCATCGAGACGCACGACACCATCGAGGACATGCTGCGCTACGTGCACCTGTCGCCCGAGGAACTGATGACCTACTACCGTGACAAGGTGTCGAGTGCGCGCCTGAGCGCCAAGGAACGCACCCAGTACATCGATGCGTTGCGCCTGGGGCTGACGCGCTCGTCTTATCTGACGCCTTGACTGGGTCAGGTCGCCGGCAGAGAGGGCGCTCAGATGTCATTTGCCGGGTTGAGACGCCGTAGGGTGGATGTCGCTTACATCCACCGTGAATTCGTAAGGTGCATCGACAAGGCGTGATCCACCTTACGGGGTCGCGTCGAGGTCAGGTCGGTCAGGGCAGTAGGGTGGATGTCGCCTTTTACATCCACCGTGGCTCCGCTCGGTGGATCGATGAAGCGCGATCCACCCTACGGACTGCAGGGCGCGCCTCCCACCAGAGCGCGCGGTGTGGTTTTTCTGCTTGTGTGGGAGGGCCGCCCCGGCGCGAAGCTTTTCGCTTCAAACCTTCCTGACGAACTCCGATTTCAGCTTCATCGCACCGATGCCGTCTATCTTGCAGTCGATATCGTGGTCGCCGTCGACCAGGCGGATGTTCTTGACCTTGGTACCGACCTTGACCACCAGCGATGAGCCCTTGACCTTGAGGTCCTTGATCACCGTGATGGTATCGCCGTCCTGAAGGGTATTGCCTACCGAATCCTTGATCAGCTTTTCATCATCACCGGACGATTCGGCCGCATTGGCAGACCACTCATGCGCGCATGCCGGGCAGACCAGCATCTGGCCGTCCTCATAAGTGTATTCGGAGTTGCATTGGGGGCAGGGTGGCAGAGCGCTCACGGGATATCCTCGGCAAGGTGCGAAAAGCCGCAGATTGTATAGGGTTTTGCTGCCGCATGAGCGTTGCGTTGCCGGGCGGATAAACCAGGCCGAGCCATATGGACATAGCGTACCGGCAGCGCCGCGTGGCGTTGGCGGAGTCGCTTGGCCAGCCGGGCTCAGTAATCATCCTTGATGGCGCGGTAGCGTTCTTCCAGCTCACGGCGGATCTGCCGGCGCTGCTGGGCTTGGGCGAATCGGCGTTTCTGATCGGGGGTTTGCGGTTGCAGCGCAGGGATGCTGGCTGGACGGCCATCTTCACCAACGGCAACCATGGTGAAAAAACAGCTATTGGTGTGGCGAACGGTCTTTTGGCGAATGTCTTCGGTGATGACCTTGATGCCGATCTCCATCGAAGTGTTGCCCACGTAGTTGACCGAGGCGAGAAAGGTCACCAGTTCGCCCACGTGCACGGGCTGCCGAAAATTGACCTGATCCACCGACAGGGTCACCACGTATTGACCGGCATAACGGCTGGCGCAGGCGTAGGCCAC
Organism: Stutzerimonas sp. C6.4V; assembly: GCF_058536345.1. Lineage (NCBI taxonomy): Bacteria > Pseudomonadati > Pseudomonadota > Gammaproteobacteria > Pseudomonadales > Pseudomonadaceae > Stutzerimonas > Stutzerimonas sp. C6.4V. The sequence goes on along the minus strand of NZ_JBZUBM010000001.1, from coordinate 3,093,306 downwards.
TTCGTCCAGATATTTGAGCAGCGTGCCGCCATGTACATTGCCGGAAAAATTGGCCTTGTCCGGGGTCATCAATACGGTCATGGTCAGTTCGGCATGTCCAACTAGCATGTGCGCGGCTCGTGCTGGCAAAAAGGGCCGCTACTTTAGTCGAATACAAGGCGGATGTGTGTGCAGTTGTTACCTCGGCTTCAGTTTTTTTGGACGGGTCAATGTGGCAATAGCGCACAGGTTGGTTGATACCTCCCGACCGGGTGCCATAGCCGCGCACTGCATCGCTTTGCCTGCGGACCGCGCCGAGAGAGACCTGACCTGGCTGCGCCGATACGGTTTATTGACTTGGGCCAGTATCGGAAATCCTGACCTCTCTATAGTCCGGGCGTTATTCGTCGTCAGATCGATCGTCGGGACTGCCCATGCGTCTACTTGCCGTTTTCCTGCTCAGTGGTCTTGCCTCGCTGGCCCATGCCGAAGAGCAGGCCATGGATCGTTTCAACTACCTCATGGGTGATCCCGTGCGGCGCGAGCAAGCCTTTTCGGCCGGGCGGGAGCGTGCGCTGTTCTGTGGCTATTGCCATGGCGAGAACGGCAACAGCAAGCGGCCGCATATCCCCAACCTGGCCGCGCAGAATCCTATTTACCTGTTTCACTCGTTTGAAAAGTTCGCCAACGGCGAGCGCATCGACTATGTGATGTCGAACCTGGCCAAGAGCCTGACGCTGGAAGATCGGGTCAACATCGCTGTGTATTTCAGCCAGCAAAAGGTCGTGCCGTCCGGAAAAGTGGCTGATGCTGCGCTGGTCCAGCGGGGCGCGAGCCTCTTCCAGGGCACCTGCGTCGGCTGCCACGGGGATCATGCACAAGGCATGGAAACCATGCCGCGTCTCGCCGGCCAACCGGATGAGTACATTCGCAAGGCCTTGACCCGCTTTCGCAACAACGACCCGAGTCGTGCCGGTTCGGTCATGATCGGTGTTGCCGGCAGGTTGTCGGAAGCGGAGATCGAGGCCCTGGTCGCCTATCTGAGCCAGCTCACCTTGACGGCGCAGCAGGAAAAGCGCGCCAGTGCCCAACTGATTGGCGCGGCGATTCGCGAGCCATGAACCTGACCTCGATCGATCAGGCCCCGGGCTCGCTCAGAACCCTGCGAGACAGGGCCATCCGCTGTCCGGCATGGAGCAGGATGTACCCTCCCGCCCCGACCAGGATGCCGACGATAGGTGCAACCCACGGCGAAAAGTAGGCGCAGGCCGCCCCAACAACATAGGCCGCCAGGCCCATGCCATTGAAGCGAGGCAGCTTCGCGTTGGCGAGCTTCGGATACCTGCCACGGTGCACGACGAAGTAATCCGCCATGATCACTCCTCCAATGGGCGGGATGATCGAGCCCAGCAGGACCAGAAACGGGATCAGCAGTTCATACATGCCGCCTAGCGCCAGCAGCGTGCCGATAAAGGCGCCGGCCAGTGTGACCAGCCGGCGACGCTCGGTGCGCAGAAGATTGCAGCCGGCGGCGGCGAAGTTGTAGATGGTGTTGTCCTGGGTGGTCCAGAGGTTGAGAAACAGCATCACCACGGCGGCCATGGACAAGCCTTGCAGTACCAGCACTTCGACGATATCCGGCTGCTGATAAACGATAGCGCCGTAGGCGCCGGCAACGATCATCAGTCCGTTTCCGATGAAAAACCCGATCAGGCTGGCAAACATCGCGACCTTGGGGCTCTTGGCGAAGCGCGTCCAGTTGGTGGCCTGGGTGGCGCCGCTGACGAAGGTACCGAACACCATGGTGATTGCCATTCCCAGGCTCATCCCTTCGCTGGGCTGTACGGCGAGCAACGGCTGAAGCCCGCCGATATCGCGGGTAGCAATCCATAGCGACACCACCAGCAGCACCAGCATCGCCGGTACGGCCACGCGCGACAGCAAGTCCAGCCCCTTGTAGCCTACGAAAGCAGTCAGGCAGAAACCGAAACCAAACAGCACCATCAGTGGCATGGTCAGGCTTTGTGGCAACTCCAGCAATTTGACCAGCACGATGGCGATGGTCGCCGTGCCCCACGCATACCAGCCGATCTGGGTGAAGCCGAGCAGAAAATCCGACAGCTTGCTGCCGAGCTCACCAAAGCAGAAACGTCCCATCAGCACCGAGTTGAGCCCACTGCGGCAGGCAATCACACCGAGCACGCCGGCGTAGAGCCCCAGCAAGAGGTTGCCGATGACGGCCGCCCAGATCATGGTCTTGAAGTCGAAGGCCAGGCCGATCTTGCCGCCAGCAAACATGGTGGCGGTAAAGAAGGTGAAGCCGAACAGCAGGACGGCTGTCGACCACAACCCCTTGCGGGCGTTGGCGGGCACCTCGCTAAGCGGATAGTCACGTTCTTTTTGGCTCATGGCGCAAGCTCCTGCAGATGGTTGTTCCCTTGCCTGTGCAGGGTGTATGCCAGCCATCCGCTGCTTGAAAACGGCCGCGTTGCATAACGGCGCGCACGATCCTGCCCCTGATGAGGGCGCAACGGCCGCGTACCGCACCGGAATCGAACCTGTCGCGCCCGTACGCAGCGGGCGAGGCAGGGCTGAGAAGCAGTTTGAAGCCTGAAGCTGGAAGCTTGAAGTAAAAGCCGAAAGAGCTTGAAGGTGTTTCGGCGCCGGCCCGCACGCTGATCCAGCTTCCAGCTTCTTATCGCCGTCGGTGCCGATGACTTGCTTGAGGCACTACGCGAACGCGGCGCCGATCCCGAGGCAAGCGACCCGCTAGGCAACAGGGTCGAGAGCCTGGGCGTGGAGAAATCCGTACCCGCTGATCAGTAACTCTTGTACGGCAGGAATTTGCCGGACAGCACGACATTGACGCGATCTCCCTTGGGGTCCGGCTGGCGCTGGATGTCCATGGAGAAATCGATGGCGCTCATGATGCCGTCGCCGAATTCTTCGTGGATCAGCTCCTTGATTGTGCTGCCGTAGACATTGACCAGCTCGTACCAGCGGTAGATCAGCGGGTCGGTGGGCACTGACGTCGGCAGCGACCCCTTATAAGGCACGATCTGCAGCCAGGCGATGGCTTCATCCGGCAGCTCGAAGAGCTTGCCAAGGGTTTCCGCCTGCTTCTTGTCGAAGGCCATCTGGCCGAGGCAGCCGGCGGTGGTCCATTCCTTGGACATGCCGATGGATTCAGCTACCTGGGTCCACTTCAGGTTCTTGCGCACCTTGGCGGAGACGATCATCTGGGTCACTTGGCTGCGGCAGGAGATCATATGCGGGTTCCTCTTCGAATGGCGTGAACGAGCCGCAGAGTGCGGCTGGACGCCTGTTTCGATGCAGAGGATGTGCCAGCGCCGATCAGGCAGGGCGGTGAACGAAGTGAGGGGTACGGCCGGGTTCGGTCAGCGGCCGCTTGGCCGGCCGTGCCGGTGCTATCTGGACGGCTTGAGATTGCGAGCGTAGAGCGCCTTGCCACCGGTGGACGTCGTACCCCGGGCTTCCAGCTCGAAGCGCCTGGGCTGGGATTTGATCAGGTCGCTGAGTTTCTTGAAGCCGTACAGGCGCGGATCGAAGGCCGGGCGGAGTTTGCCAATATTTGCGCCCAGCGCGCCGAGATGCACCCAGTCGTCCTCGTCGTCAGCAATGTCGCTGAGCACCTTGGCGATGAAATCCACCGGGACCTTCTGCGCTTTGACCTGGGCATTCCTGTCGGCAGCCCGGGACTCTTCCTCCTTCTCGGCGGGCGTCGCAACAGCTGGTTTGTCGCCGCTGGTCGGTGGCTCCTGCGAAGCCTTGGGCGCGTCGGCGCGCAGGATCTCGGTGTAGATGAACTTGTCGCAGGCGGAGACGAACGGCGATGGCGTCTTCTGTTCGCCAAAACCGTAGACAGTGAGCCCTTCCTCGCGCAGCCGAGCGGCCAGGCGGGTGAAGTCGCTGTCGCTGGAGACCAGGCAAAAGCCATCGAAGCGCCGGGTATAGAGCAGGTCCATGGCGTCGATGATCAGCGAACTGTCGGTGGCGTTCTTGCCCGATGTGTAGGCGAACTGCTGGATCGGCTGGATCGAATGGTCGAGCAAGACCTTTTTCCAGCTGCCCAGGTTGGGCTTGGTCCAGTCGCCATAGATGCGCTTGACGCTGGCGACACCGTACTTGGCAATCTCTTCGAAAAGCCCCTCGACAATGGCGGCGGGTGCGTTGTCGGCGTCGATCAGAACGGCCAGATGGATCTGTTGACGGGGGTTGCTGGGTTTGGCGGCCATGGCGCGTCCTGGAGAAAAATGTCCGGCCGACCATAACGCCAGCTAGGCCCGTTACGCCATAGCCGGGCCATGTAGCGAGTGCAATCGGCAGGCTCACTTGGTGGGTCGATGGAACCCTCGCCATCGAGGCGGTTCCGACCCTTGGTCCAGGCTGCTCGTAGCCGCGCTGGCTGGTGCCGGCCAGCATAGCGGCTAGAGTAAGTCGTACCCCTACGTCTCCTACGAATAGGCGCCTACATGACCGCAGTCATCGACTTCCTCAACACCATCTTCTGGGGCTACGTGCTTATCTACGGTCTGCTGGCAGTCGGTGTGTTCTTCACCATCCGCCTGGGCTTCCTGCAGTTCCTACACTTCGGTGAAATGGTTCGGGCTATCAGGGGAGCGAGACAGAGCGACTCCTCGGGTATTTCGCCGTTCCAGGCGCTATGCACCAGCCTGGCGTCGCGGGTCGGCACCGGGAATCTGGCCGGAGTGGCGGTTGCGCTGTATCTCGGTGGTGCCGGCGCGATCTTCTGGATGTGGATGGTGGCGCTGGTAGGCATGGCGACGGCTTACGCGGAAAGCTCGCTCGCCCAGCTTTACAAGGTGCGCGACGGGGAGGGCCAGTATCGAGGGGGGCCGGCCTTCTATATCGCCAGAGGCCTGAAGGCGCCCTGGGCTGGTGGCGTGTTTTCCGTTGCGCTGATCATTTCCTTCGGGCTGGTCTTCAATGCCGTGCAGGCCAACTCCATCGCCGATGCCATGCAGGGGGCTTTCGGCATTCCGAAGCTGTGGGTGGGCATAGCCGTCGCGATACTGGCGGGAATGGTGATCTTTGGCGGACTGCGCTCGATTGCACGTTTTGCCGAACTGGTGGTGCCATTGATGGCGGGCCTCTATGTGCTCATGGCCCTGATCGTCCTGCTGATGAACATCTCAGAGGTGCCAGGCGTGCTGATGACCATCGTCCGTAGCGCCTTCGGCCTGGAGGAAGCTGCGGGCGGCGTGGCAGGTTCGGTCACCGCGGCGATGCTCAACGGCATCAAGCGCGGGCTGTTTTCCAACGAGGCAGGTATGGGCTCGGCGCCCAACGTGGCGGCGACCGCCACGCCCGCACCGCACCATCCCTCGTCCCAGGGGCTGGTGCAGGCGATGGGTGTGTTCATCGATACCATCGTCATCTGCACCGCGACGGCCGTGATGATCCTGCTCGCGGGCGTGCTTGAACCAGGTTCCGGCGTGACCGGCACGCAGCTGACCCAGCAGGCGATGGAGACCCACATCGGTGTGGCCGGTACCTACTTCATTGCCATCGCCATCCTGTTCTTCGCCTTTACCTCCATCGTTGCCAACTATTCCTATGCCGAAAACGCACTGATCTTTCTCGGCGCCGGCAACAGGCTCGGGCTGACCTTGCTGCGGCTGGCCGCGCTGGGCATGGTGATCTGGGGTGCCTATGAAGCGGTGACGACGGTGTTCAACGCCGCGGATGCATCGATGGGGCTGATGGCGACAATCAACCTGATCGCGATCCTGTTGCTGTCCGGGACGGTGGTAAAGCTGACCAAGGACTACATGGCGCAGATCAAGGCGGGTGGTGTGCCCACGTTCAGGGCGGCCGACTACCCGGAGCTGAAGGCAAAGATCAACAACAACATCTGGCGCTGATCGAGAGGCTCCCCGGCCATCGGGCCAGGTGTCGCAGGCCGAACATTCGGGGAGGCGACCAGAACCCGGCCTAGAGCGGGATCACACCGAACCCCCGCGCCATCAGCGCTGCCAGCAGAGGAATCAGCAGCAGGGCGAGCAATTCCAGACGGATGACCAGCTTGACCCGACGCGCGCTGGCGGGGCTGATCGAGGGCACCTTTCCGGCTTTCAACGCCGGGCGCCACTTCAGGAAGGTTACGGTGGGGTAGATCGATAGCACCGCGACCGCGACGAACAGGCCGATCTTGGCGTGAAAGAAGCTGTTGTTCAGGTAATAGTCGAGGCCCTTGCCATAGCGCATCGCCCTTGCAGCGCCGGTAATCAGCACCAGCCCGGCCGCGATGCCAAAGGCCAGATCGACACGAAACAGGCTGCGTGCGCGCTTGAAGTTCAGCGGCAGGCGAAACAGCTGATGCTCGAGCACCAGCAGGGAAAACAGCAGGAAGATCGCCACGAAGTGCAGGTAGGCGGCGACGGCATAGGCCATTTGTTCAGGATCCTCAGGTCAGCGGTTGCTGCGCATGGTTGCTTCGGCGGGCGTGCCGTGGCTCTGGGTGAACCATTGCTGTCGCCGCTGCAGGCGACGGGCGATGCTGCCCAGACAGATGCCCCGCAGCAGCATGAAGGCGAGAAAGGCCAGCCACAATCCATGGTTGCCCATCCCACGCAACAGCCAGCCCAATGGTAGCGACATCAGCACCGCGAGCAGCATGGCGTTTCGCATTTCCCGCGCGCGGGTGGCGCCGATGAACAGACCGTCGAGCAGATAGCTCCAGACCGCGACCAGCGGCAGCGCGGCGAGATAGGGCAAGTACAGGGTCGCGGTGTCGCGCACCGAAGGAATGTCGGTCTGCAAGTTGATGAACAGCTCACCGCCGAACAGGAAAAACAGCCCGAACGCCAGGCTCGCCAGCAATGACCATCCGCCGGATACGGTCAGGATCCGGCGCAGCTCGGTGCGGCTCTGCGCGCCAATAGCGTGGCCGCTGAGCGCCTCGACCGCATGGGCGAGGCCGTCGAGGGCATGCGCGGTCAACATCAGGCCGTTAAGCAGTAGCGCATTGGCCGCCACCGTGGCATCGCCCAGCCGTGTCCCCTGTACCGTGACCAGAAAGAACACCAGCTGTAGCGCCAGTGAACGCAGAAAGATGTCGCGGTTGACCGACATCAGCGGTCGCCAGCTGGCCCAGCGGCTCAATGCCTGGCTGTCCAGCCGGCCGGGATAGCGCAGCAGGGCACTACGGGTCAGTGTCAGGCCCACCAGCACTCCGCTCCAGTCGGCAATCACCGAGGCACGCGCCGCGCCGGCCACGCCCCAGTCCAGGCCGATTACGAACCAAAGGTCCAGCGCTACGTTGGTGAGGTTCGTCGTCAGCAGGATCGCCAGCGGCGCGCGGGCGTTCTGGGTGCCCAGAAACCAGCCGATCAGCGCCAGGCTGGCCAGCGCGGCGGGCAGGCCGAACAGACGCGTGTGGAAGTAGGTCTCGGTGAGGCGGTCCAGTTCTGCCGAGGGCTGCATCAACAGCAGTGCGTAGCCTTTGAGCGGCAGCGCGACCAGGCTCAGTAGCAAGGCGAAGCCGATGGCCAGCAGCAACCCCTGGAGCAGAACCTGGCGTAAGCCACCGCCATCCTGTCGGCCGGCCGCCTGTGCTGCGAAGCCGGTGGTGCCCATGCGCAGAAACCCCATCACCCAGACCAGCAAGGTGTAGAGGCTGCCGCCGACGGCCACCGAAGCCAACTGATGGGCGTGCGGCAGATGGCCGATGACGGCGCTGTCCACCAGCGCCACCAGAGGCACGGAAAGGTTGGAAAGAATCATTGGCGCAGCCAGCGCCCAGACCCGTCTATGGGTGGGGGCGTGCCGCCAGGCGGTCAACAGCCGTGACATGTAGGGCTCCAGAACAGCCGGGCATCATACGCCTCGAGCCACAATCTCGCAGCTTCAAGCCCTCAATGAATCAGCCAGCTCAACAGCCATAGGCCAAGAAACAGATAGATCACACCGGCAATGATCGAGCGCCGAAAGAAGGCGCGGAAGGCTCCTACCAACAGCATCAGGCCGATAGCTAGGGCAATCAGGCTGATGAGCGAACGATCCATGCCGAGGGTTCGCGACAGGCCCTCGAGAAAGTTGGCACCGGCATCGGCGAACAGGCCGAAGAAGCCGCTCAGCGCATCGACGATGTAGCGGATTACCGTGCCGAGCGCCTGGCCCAACCATTCGAAGAAACTTTCCACCCGCATGTTGCACTCCTGCCGTACGATCCGAGGCTGCAAGCGCAGCCGTTCCCCGGGGCATTGGGCTGTTAAACCGTCTGGCAGTTCCCGGTCTGGCGATTGAACCGTCGTCTTTGCGGCGGGTCAGTACGAGGCTGAGCGGAGTTGCCATGCGCGGCGTCATGCAAATGCAATCCGTTCCGAGCAGTCTGTCAGCCAACCCATACCGAGAAAAATGACATGCCCAGCTCCAACCCCACCTGGCCGCGATGGCTTTCCGTGGTCCGCCCGCAGGTCTGGGCGCTGGGTATGCTGGCTGCCGTGTTGCTGTATCTCGGATCCACCGTTCATCTCGATGAGCGAGTGTTCTATTCGCTGCAATCTGCCTGGCATCAGGACAGCCGACAGGCGCGCAGCCTCTTGCTTCCAGGGTATCAGGTGCGTGTCGAAGCGCAGCCGGTGGCGTCCGTGGCCAACAATCTGTCCGGGCTGACCTTCGATGAGCAGCGCAATCACCTCTGGGCGGTGGTGAACAATCCCGAGGAACTGGTCGCGCTGGACGCGGACGGACGCTTCATGGCGCGTTATCCGCTGAAGGGTTTCACTGATGTCGAGGCCGTCACCTACCTCGGTGACGATCTGCTGGCCGTCGCTGAAGAGCGCAGTCAGTCGATCGTGATCCTGCCGGTGCCTACCGCACCGGGCGCGCTGCAACGAGACGAGTTTGCGTCGGTCACTCTCGCGCTGGACGCGCCGGACAATACCGGTTTCGAAGGGCTCGGCTACGATCGCGCCGGCGACAGGCTGTTCGTGGTGAAGGAGCATTCGCCGCGCAAGCTCTACGAAATTCGCGGTCTCAAGGCCAGCCTAAACGGACAGATGAATCTCAGTGTCATCGACCGCGAAGCCTGGATCGAGGACAAGGACATGGCGAGCGACCTCGCTTCGGTGCACTTCGACGGACGCACCGGCCATCTCGTGCTGCTTAGCGACGAAGCGAAGATGATGCTCGAGCTGGATGGCGAAGGGGAACTGGTCAGTTTTCGTTCATTGTGGAGCGGCTTTGCCGGGTTGAAGAGCAGCGTCCCGCAGGCCGAAGGCATGACCTTCGATGCGTTCGGCAATCTGTATCTGGTCAGCGAGCCTAACCTGTTCTACGCCTTCGAACGTGAGTAACTTAGCCGCGACGGATCATCCACACCCCACCGAATATCAGTAGCAGCCCGGCAATCTTGCCGAGGCTGATGGATGACTGGCGAAAGCCTGCCCAGCCAAAGTGGTCCAGCAGCAGCGCCATGCCCAGCTGCCCGGCGAGCACGAGGGCCATAAACAGCAATGCACCGATGCGCGGGCCGGCGAAGGCGGCCGTGGCGATGAAGAACATCCCCAGCAATCCGGCGCACCAGTGGTACCACTGCAGCCCCCGCAGCGCTTGCAAAGCTGGCATGTCCCGCTGGAACAGCACAACACAAACCAGCGCCACGGTGCCCACCGCGAACGACAGCATCGCTGCGCTCATCACACTGCCAAGGTGCTTGGCGACCTGCCCGTTGATGCCAGCCTGGAGGGGCAGAAAAGCTCCGGCGACAAAGGGCAGAACGAGAAGCCACCAGGCTACGACGAGCATGAAGATTTCCTCCGGGAAAAAAGAAGCCCGCCGACGTGGCGGGCCGGGTCGGCCGGCATGCTAGCGCGGCGGATACTGCGAAAGCACCTTGTTCACCGTTTCGCGAAACATCCCGGTGCGCTCTTGCGGGCTGCCGGGATCGTCGCGCAGGACCTGTTCGGCACTGCCGCGCCAGACAAGCTTGCCGTCGGCTGCGTCGTAGAAGTCCAGCTGCAAGGTGCCGACCTGATAGTGAATGGTGCGGGTGTCGGCGATCATCGGGCCGCCCCAGTAGCCGCGCCAGGGCCCACCCCAGGCGCTCATCGACGCGGTGGTGTATTGCTGGCTGCGTTCATCCACAAGGAACCATGCCTGTACCAGCACGTCCGCAGACGTGGCTGATCGGGCCTGGCGCAATCCGCGCAGATCCAGCTGCTCAGAGACGGCGCTGCGGATGCGCTGTTCGGTCAGGTCGCTCTTGATGCGCGGATCGTCCGGCCGGTATTGCAGGGCCGGCTCCTTCCAGCTCCAGGTGCGATAGGCGGAAAAGTCGCGTTGAGGGTCGAAATCCTGTTGCACCTGGGTGCTCTGGCAGGCGGCCAACAGCAACAGCAGGGGAAGCATCAGCAGTGACCGGAACATGGGGGTTCTCCTTGCGAAGGGCGCTGTTCAGCGCGGCGGGTAATCGGCGAGCGCACGGTTCACGGCTTCGCGCGCAGCGTCCTTGCGTTCGGCCTGACCATCGCCGCTGCGGGCTTCGGCGCGATTGCTCCAGACGGTCTGGCCTGAGGCACTGTCGATCATCTCGATGCGGACCGTGACCACCTCTTCCTCATAGTTGCGTACCACCGGGGCGCTGCCGCCGAAGCCATAACCGGAGTTGAACCCCGGGCCGTAGCCGCCATAGCGACCGGCACCGACGCCCACGCGAGGACCGTAGTCATCGTAGACCTGCCGCACGCGGGTCTCCATCTGCGCGCTGGCGCTGAGCATCACGTCCCCCTTGGCGCCGGTTGGTGCAGGTCGCAAGCCGCGTTGGTCCAGCGCGCCGGAGATCATTTGCTGCAGCTCCTCGGCCCCCAGCGAAGCCGTCCCGGCGGGAGGGTTGCGCCAGCTCCAGCTCCTATAGCTGGAAAAATCCTGCGGCGCGGCCGGGTAGGTTGGCGACTGGATTTGCTCGATGGGCGGTGCCGGCGGGATCGGCGCGGAGTCGTTGGTGTACGGGTTGCTGCCCTGGCACGCCGCGAGGCTCAATCCAAGCAGCGAGTACAGCAGGGGCAACGCAGGGCGGATCGACATCGGTACCTCCCGGTCGGCGCTTAGCGGGGCCGACACAACCAGTGCAGGTAACGCCCAAGGCCGGCGAATGTCGGATGGCGGCGGTAGGCCAATTCCATCTCGATCAGGTCGGCGGGCTCGGTGCGGGCCTGGAAATCGGCGGGCATGTAGTCATGGAATACGCGCACGCCACTGGTAGATTCGACCTGCCAGTGCGGTGCGAGTTGCGCCGCCAGTTCACGGGGGTCGAGCGGCTGTTGCGGGGTCAGGCTCTGACGCTCGCCGGCATAAGTCTGGGTGCGCAGCTTCTTGAAATGGCCCTTGAGCAGGTTGCGATAGATCAGCGCATCGCGGTTGTAGAAGGCCAGCGACAGCCAGCCGTCTTCGGCGACCAGGCGGTGCAGGACCGGCAGGATCGCCTGCGGTTCGGCCAGCCATTCCAGCACCGCATGACAAATGACCAGATCGAAACAGCCTTCGACGTGGCTTTCCACGTCCTGCCAGGGTGCCTGAATGAACGTAGCGGTCTGGCCTGCCTCGCCAAACTGCTTGCGAGCACCATCGAGCATCGGCTCGGCGGGTTCAGCCAGTGTCACCTCATGGCCCTGCTGGGCCAGCCAGAGGCTCATGTGGCCGAGGCCTGCGCCTATGTCCAGCACCCGTAACGGGCGCGCTGGCAGCATCTCGGTGAGATCCGCCTGCAGCACGGCGAGACGGATCGCGCCTTTGGCGCCGCCATAGATCTTCTCGGCGAAGCGCGTCGCCAGCTCGTCGAAATGGCGATCGCTCATCGGACGAACCGCCGTTCGTTGTCGGCCAGCTTGGCCAGCAGCGCCTGTTCCATGTCGATGCCCAGCTCGCTGCACAGCAACAACAGGTACATGAGGATATCGCCGACTTCCTGACCGGCATGCTCGAGCTTGTCGGCGGGCAGCTGGCGCGACTCGTCCTCGGTCTGCCACTGGAAAATCTCCACTAGCTCGGCCATTTCCACGCTGGCCGCCATGGCAAGGTTCTTGGGGCTGTGAAAGCGCTGCCAGTCGTTCCTGTCACGGATGGCGTGCAGGCGGCTGGTGATCTGTTCGATATTCATCTGAAGAAGGGGCTGGCTCGTTGAAAGGCGCAAGCTTCCGCCAGCGCGCCCGTGCCCGCAAGGGGAGCGTCAGAAGCGGCGCACCTTCAGCTCACGCTCGATAGCGATGACGCCTGGGCGGTAGTCGTTCTGCTCGATGGCCCGAATCGCCTGCTCCAGCGCCTGCTCGGCGATCTGCGCGTGCTGCTGGCATATCGCATTGACCCTGATCGGCAGGAAATCCAGCAGTTGCGCATCGCCGAAGGTGGCCAGTCGCAAGGCCTCGGGCCACAGCAGGTCGCGTTCGCGCAAGGCGTCGAACACCCCTTCGAGCAGTACATAGGCGGTCGTGATCAGCGCGTCGGGCAGCCGATCGCGATCGAGCAGGGCGAGCATCTGCTCTCGGCCGCAGGTGCGGCTGAACTGTTCGGCCTGCAGCACGCTGACCTTGCCGCTGTGGTCCAGGAGGGCCTGGTGGAAGCCTTCCTCGCGCTCTTGGCTGATACGCAGGGCCGGTCGCGCACTGATCAGGGCGATATGCGCATCGGCGGGAATGTCCAGCGAGCGGGTCAGTTGCGCCGCAGCTTCGCGGTCATCACTGATCACCGAACAGAAATGCCCTGCATCCAGCGCTCGGTCGAGCGCGATTACCGGTGTCCCGCCTGCCTGGATCCTGCGATAGCTCTCGTCATCAGTCGGCAGACAGCTGGCGACGATCAGCGCGTCGCAGCGGCGTGAACGCAGCACCTGAATGACCTGGCGCTCGGTATCGGGCTCGTCGTCGGAGCCTGCAATCAACAGTTGATAGCCGCGCTGCCGGGCACGCTGCTCGAGGAGCTTGGCCAGGCGTGCATAGCTGGGGTTTTCCAGGTCCGGAACGATCAGGCCGAGGGTGCGTGACTGGCCACGGCGCAGGCCGGCCGCCTGCTGGTCGAGCTGGAAACCCTGCTGCTCGGCCACCGCCATGACCCGCTCGACCGTAGCCGGGCTGATCCGACGCTGCGCGGCCTTGCCGTTGAGCACGTAGCTGGCAGTGGTCACCGAGACGTTGGCGAGGCGGGCGATGTCGGTCAGTTTCAACGGCTAATCCTGGCCCAGGGACGGGTGGTATGAACTCGGGCTTCTAGAATTACCCAATATTGAGTAATGTGCCAGCCTTGGGTGAAACGTTTCAGCAACGATTCGGTCATACCGCCAGCCCAGGAGCCGGGCATGTCGGTGCCATAGCCGGCATAACAACAATCGCGAGCCCGCAAGGAGTTCTCCATGCTTGAGTTGAATGCACAGCACATCCACATGCATCAGGTGGCGGCCGACAAGCCTGCCGCGCTGGCTCTGCTGGGCGAGGTGCTGGTTGCCGACGGGCTGGTGGCGCCCGGTTACCTCGACGGCTTGCGCGCCCGTGAGGCGCAGGGGTCGACCTATCTCGGGCAGGGCATTGCGATCCCCCACGGCACCCCGGAAACACGCGATCAGGTATTCACCACCGGCGTGCGGCTGCTGCATTTTCCGGACGGCGTCGATTGGGGCAATGGCCAGCAGGTGTACCTCGCCATCGGCATCGCGGCGCGTTCGGATGAGCACCTGCGGCTACTGCAACTGCTGACCCGAGCGCTGGGCGAGGGCGATCTGAGCGATGCGCTGCAGAAGGCCGAGTCACCCGAGGCGATCATCGACCTGTTGCAGGGCGCGCCCCAGTCGCTGGCGCTGGATGGCGAGCTGGTGGGGCTGAGTGTGGCCGCCGATGATTTCGACGAGCTGGCCTGGCAGGGCGTCAAGCTGCTCAAGCGTGCGCAATGCGTGGCCCCCGGCTTCAATGCCAGCCTGCCGCTTGGCCAGGCGTTGCCGTTGGGCGATGGCCTGTGGTGGCTGAGCAGCGAGCAGTCGGTGCAGAGCCCGGGGCTGGCGTTCGTCACTCCGGCATCGAGCCTCGAACATCTGGGCCAGCCATTGAACGGTCTGTTCGTGCTGGCCAGCCTGGGCGAAGCGCATCAGGCGATGCTCGAGCGGCTGTGCAACCTGCTGATCGAGGGTCGCGGCGCGGAGCTGAGCCAGGCCACCTCCAGCCGTGTGGTGCTCGAAGCCCTGGGCGGCGAGGTGCCGGCAGACTGGCCAAGCGCCCAGGTACCGCTGGCCAATGCCCATGGATTGCATGCACGCCCGGCCAAGGCGCTGACCGAAGTGGCGCAAGCCTTCGATGGCGAGATCCGTGTGCGCCTGGCTGGCAGCGAGAGCGCCGGGGTGTCGGTCAAGAGCTTGAGCAAGTTGCTGGCGATGGGCGCGCATCGTGGTCAGGTGCTGGAGTTCATCGCCGAGCCTTCCATTGCCGACGATGCACTGCCGGCGCTGGTGGGCGCTGTGGAAGAGGGGCTGGGCGAAGAGGTCGAACCCTTGCCGGCAGCTGGGGAGACGGTGCAACCCGTCATCGCGACGCAACCCGATGACTCGGCCATCGAGCAAGCCGCCCTGCGCCCAGGCGATCAGGTAAACGGCATCGCTGCTTCGCCGGGCATCGCCATCGGCCCGGTGCTGGTGCGCAAGCCGCAGGTGATCGACTATCCCAAGCGGGGCGAGTCGCCAGCGATCGAGCTGCAACGCCTGGATGAGGCGCTGAACCGGGTGCACGACGAAATCGGCACGCTGATCGAGGCAAGCCAGGTCACCAGCATCCGCGACATCTTCACCACTCACCAGGCCATGCTCCGGGACCCGGCGCTTCGCGAGGAAGTGCAGCTGCGCCTGCAGAAAGGTTTGAGCGCCGAAGCGGCGTGGATGGAAGAAATCGAAAGCGCAGCGCAGCAGCAGGAAGCGCTGCGCGACAAATTGCTGGCCGAGCGCGCCGCCGACCTGCGTGACGTGGGCCGTCGTGTGCTGGCCTGCCTGACCGGCGTCGAAGCCGAGCAGGCACCGGACGAACCCTACATTCTGGTGATGGATGAAGTGGCGCCTTCGGACGTTGCCACGCTCAACGCCCAGCGCGTCGCCGGCATCCTCACCGCCGGTGGTGGCGCCACGTCGCACAGCGCCATCATCGCCCGGGCATTGGGCATTCCGGCCATCGTCGGTGCAGGTCCAGGTGTGCTCGGGCTGGCTGCAAACATGCTGTTGCTGCTCGATGGGGAGCGCGGCGAACTGCTGGTCGCCCCAACCGATGCACAGTTGGAACAGGCCCGCCGCGAGCGCGCGGCCCGTGAGGAGCGCAAGCGCCTGGCGGACGAGCGACGCATGGAGCCGGCAATTACCCGTGACGGCCATCCGGTGGAGATCGCAGCCAACATCGGCGCGGCCGGCGAAACCCCGGAAGCCGTCGCCATGGGGGCCGAAGGGATCGGCTTGCTCCGCACCGAGCTGGTGTTCATGAACCACTCCCAGGCGCCGGACCAGGCGACCCAGGAAGCCGAATACCGCCGTGTACTGGAAGCCCTCGAAGGCCGGCCCCTGGTGGTGCGCACGCTCGATGTCGGCGGCGACAAGCCGCTGCCGTACTGGCCGATGCCGGCCGAAGAGAACCCCTTCCTCGGCGTGCGCGGCATTCGCCTGAGCCTGCAGCGCCCGGACATCCTCGAAACCCAGCTGCGTGCCTTGCTCGCCTCGGCCGATGGCCGCCCGTTGCGCATCATGTTCCCCATGGTCGGCAACATTGACGAGTGGCGTACCGCCAAGGCCATGGTCGATCGTTTGCGCGTGGAGTTGCCGGTGGCCGACCTGCAGGTCGGCATCATGATCGAGATCCCGTCCGCCGCGCTGATCGCACCGGTGCTGGCGCAGGAAGTCGATTTCTTCAGCATCGGCACCAACGATCTGACCCAGTACACCCTGGCCATCGACCGCGGGCATCCAACGCTTTCCGGTCAGGCCGATGGGCTGCACCCAGCCGTGTTGCGGCTGATCGGCATGACCGTCGAGGCGGCCCATGCCCATGGCAAGTGGGTGGGCGTCTGCGGCGAGCTGGCCGCCGATGCGCTGGCGGTGCCGATGCTGGTGGGGTTGGGCGTGGATGAACTCAGCGTATCGGCCCGCAGCATCGCGCTGGTCAAGGCGCGGGTGCGCGAGCTGGATTTCACCGCCTGCCAGAGGCTGGCTCAGCAAGCCTTGAGATTGCCCGGCGCCCATGAAGTGCGTGCCTTCGTCGGGGAGCATTGCTGATGGCCCGCGTGCTGACGGTCACACTCAACCCGGCCCTCGACCTCACCGTGAGGCTGCCGGCGCTGCGCCTGGGTGAAGTCAATCGCAGCGACAGCCTGCAGGTGCATGCCGCCGGCAAGGGCCTGAATGTGGCGCAGGTCTTGGCCGACCTCGGTCATCAGCTGACCGTGACCGGCTTTCTCGGCGAGAGCAATGCGCAGGCCTTCGAGCAGTTGTTCGCGGCGCGTGGTTTCGCCGACGAGTTCGTCCGCGTCGCCGGTGAAACCCGCAGCAATATCAAGTTGGCCGAAGGCAGCGGTCAGGTTACGGATATCAATGGCCCTGGGCTTGAGGTCGTACAGGCGCAACGCAGTGAACTGCTGGAGCGCATCAGGCGGCTGGCACCGGCTCATGAGCTGGTCGTCGTGGCCGGTAGCCTGCCGCGCGGCGTCGACAGCGAGTGGTTCGTCGAGCTGCTACAGATGCTTAACGGGCTGGGCGTGCGGGTGGCGCTTGATACCAGCGGCGCCGCATTGCGTGACGGGCTGGCGACCCGGCCGTGGCTGATCAAGCCCAACGAGGAGGAGCTGGCCGAGGCCCGCGGGGTCGAGCTCGCCGATGCACAGGCGCTGGCTGGCGAAGCCGTGCGGCTGCAGAGCGAGGGCGTCTCGCATGTGGTGGTTTCGCAAGGAGCTGAAGGTGTGTGCTGGTTTGCCCCGGATGCTGCACTGCAGGCCTGTCCGCCGAAGGTTCGGGTTGTCAGCACCGTTGGCGCAGGCGACTCGCTGCTGGCCGGCATGCTGCACGGCTTGCTGGAAGGCTGGCCAGCCGAGCGCACCCTCACGCACGCCACCGCAATCGCCGCGCAGGCGGTAGGTCAGGTTGGCTTTGGTATCACCGACACGGATGGACTTGCAGAGCTGGAGGCCGGGGTCCGGCTCCAGCCGCTCTGCCAATAACACGCCGTCCAATTCCAATAAGAGGTGAAGGAATGAATCTTCTCATCGTCACGGCCTGCCCCAACGGAATGGTCACCAGCGTGCTTACGTCACGCCTGCTTGAAGCGGCCGCCCAGCGTCTGGGCTGGTCGACCGCCGTGGAAGTCCACGACCCCAAGGCCATCGGCTCGCCGCTCACGCCGGCACAGATCGCCAACGCCGACCTGGTCGTTGTGGTGAAGACCGGGCCGCTCCCGCTGCAACGCTTCGTCGGCAAGCGCGTCGCCCAGTCCACGCCATCCGAAGCCCTGCTCGATCCGGAAGGCTTCCTGCGCAGCGCCGCCGATACGGCAACAGAACTGCAGCAGGTAGATGGCGCCGAGACCACCCCTGACAGCGGCAAGCCCAGGCTAGTAGCCATCACCGCCTGCCCGACGGGTGTCGCCCACACTTTCATGGCGGCCGAAGCCCTGCAGCAGGCCGCCATCCGCAAGGGTTACGACCTGCAGGTGGAAACCCGCGGTTCGGTGGGTGCGCGCAACGTGCTCGAAGCACAGGCCATCGAAGAGGCCGATGTGGTCCTGCTGGCCGCGGACATCGAGGTGGATGTGGCTCGCTTCACCGGCAAGCGGGTGTTCCGCTGCGGCACCGGTGTGGCCCTTAAACAACCCGACGCCACCCTGGATCGCGCGCTGGCGGAAGGCGCGGTGCTCAGCGGTGGCGCTGCGG
This sequence comes from Stutzerimonas sp. C6.4V, assembly GCF_058536345.1. Taxonomy (NCBI): domain Bacteria; kingdom Pseudomonadati; phylum Pseudomonadota; class Gammaproteobacteria; order Pseudomonadales; family Pseudomonadaceae; genus Stutzerimonas; species Stutzerimonas sp. C6.4V. The sequence continues at coordinate 3,075,414 of NZ_JBZUBM010000001.1, read as the reverse complement.
CCAGTACTGGAGCCGGGGAGCAGAAGGGTGAGAAGACCGGGGTCTACAAGCACCTGCTTACCGGCGTGTCCTATATGCTGCCGATGGTGGTGGCCGGTGGCTTGCTGATCGCGCTGTCCTTCGTGTTTGGCATCGAGGCCTTCAAGGAGGAGGGCACCCTGGCCGCGGCGCTGATGAAGATTGGCGGCGAGACGGCCTTCCAGCTGATGGTGCCTCTGCTCGCGGGTTACATCGCCTATTCCATCGCCGACCGTCCGGGCCTTGCTCCGGGGATGATTGGCGGCTTGCTGGCGGGCACCCTGGGTGCGGGCTTTATCGGCGGCATCATCGCCGGTTTCGTGGCCGGCTATGCAGCCAAGGCGGTGAGCCGTTGGATTCCCTTGCCGGCCAGTATCGAATCGCTCAAGCCGATCCTGATCATCCCGCTGCTGGCAAGCCTGGTGACGGGCCTCGTGATGATCTACGTGGTCGGCACGCCGGTCGCGAAGATGCTCGCCGGTCTTACCGAATTCCTCGACACCATGGGCACCTCCAACGCCATCCTGCTCGGGCTGCTGCTGGGCACCATGATGTGCGTGGACCTCGGCGGGCCGGTGAACAAGGCAGCCTACGCCTTCTCGGTGGGGCTGCTCGCCTCGCAAAGCTATGCGCCGATGGCCGCGACCATGGCAGCCGGCATGGTGCCGCCGATCGGCATGGGTATCGCCACGCTGATCGCCCGGCGCAAGTTTGCCCAGACCGAGCGCGAGGCTGGCAAGGCTGCGCTGGTGCTGGGATGCTGCTTTATCTCCGAAGGTGCGATTCCTTTCGCGGCCAAGGACCCACTGCGGGTGATCCCGGCCAGCATCGCCGGTGGCGCGCTGACAGGCGCGCTGTCCATGGCCTTCGGCGCGAGACTCCTGGCGCCTCACGGTGGATTGTTCGTGCTGCTGATCCCCAACGCGATCAACCACGCCTTGCTCTATCTGCTGGCGATACTGGCCGGCAGCCTGGTTACCGGGGTGATCTATGCGGTGATCAAGCGTCCCGAGGCCCAGCCGCTAACCGTTGGGGCAGTTGCCTCATGAAGCGGTCGAAGGGCTGAACTAAAGCCTTCCAAACCCTATCCACTAAAGGCTGGTCGAGACTTTGTGTCAGGAAGTTTCGCCAGCTTTTGTTTTTTGACTTCGAGTTTGCGTAACGAATCGGCTGGAGACTGGAGATGAGTATCGAATACGGGCCGAGGCCCTTGCGTATCACGCTGACCGCCGTGGTGGTGCTGGTGCTGGGCGTGGTGATGGCGGCCGGCGGTGGGTACCTGGCGGTACTCGGCGGCTCCTGGTACTACCTGCTGGCCGGTATCGGTCTGTTAGTGGTGGGTGGGCTGCTGTTTGCCCGGCGCCGCGCGGCGATCTGGCTGTACGCGATTCTGCTGTTGGCAACACTGGTCTGGACGTTCTACGAGGTGCGCTTCGACTGGTGGCAGCTGGCGCCGCGAATCGATCTGTGGTGCATCCTCGGGCTCTGGCTGATCCTGCCTTTCGTCAACCGTTACGTGAGCGACCGGCTGGTCTGGCGTGACGGTGCGAGCGGCCTGCTCGGGCTCGGTCTGCTGGCCGGGGCGCTGATGGCAGGCTATTCGCTGACCCAGGACTATCACTCTATCGAGGGTGAGTTCAGCGACGCGCAGATGCAGGGACTCGATCCGCAGGGGCAGGCCGGTCGATCTAACAGCGAGTGGCCTTCCTACGGCGGATCCGAGAAGGGGGATCGCTATTCGACGGCGGATCTGATCACGCCTGAAAACGTCGGCAATCTCACCAAAGCCTGGGAATACCACACGGGTGATCTGCCGGGGCCGAAGGATCCAGGGGAATTCACCTATGAGGTCACCCCGCTCAAGGTCGGCAACAGCCTGTTCATCTGCACGCCTCACAGCATCGCCATTGCCCTGGACGCCGATACGGGCGAGGAGCGCTGGCGCTTCGACCCGAGCATCAACCGCGATGCCGAGTACTACCAGCACATGACCTGCCGCGGTCTGGCCTATCACGACGGTACCCGCTATTCCTCACCGGGCTCGACGGGCGGCCAGCCGGACCAACCCGCGACGCGTTGCGAGCGGCGCCTGTTCCTGCCCACCAACGATGCCACGCTGATCGCGCTCGATGTGGAAGACGGCAAGCCCTGCGAAGACTTCGGCAACGCCGGTGTCGTCGATCTGAAGCTGCGTCTGGGTGAGGGGGCGCTAGGAGTCTACCTGCCCACCTCACCGCCGGTGGTTACCGAAAAGCTGGTGATTATCGGCGGTTCGATCACCGATAACGGTGCTGTCGATTCGCCCGGTGGCGTAATCCGCGCCTACGACGTGAAGACCGGCCGCCTGGTCTGGAATTTCGATCCGGGCAACCCGGACGCCACCGAGCCGTTGCCACCGGGAGAAACCTACGTGCGCAGCACGCCGAATTCCTGGACCGTTGCCACGGCTGACGAGGCGCTGGGCCTGGTCTACATCCCTTCAGGCAACCAGACGCCGGATCAGTGGGCGGAGCCGCGCACGCCGCAATCCGAGCGATTCACGGATACCCTGATTGCGCTGGATCTGGCTACCGGCAAGATTCGCTGGGAATTCCAGACTGTCCACCATGATCTCTGGGACCGCGATCTGCCTTCCCAGCCAACCCTGGTCGACCTCGACCGGCCGGAGGGCAAGGTGCCGGCCATCATCCAGGCGACCAAGCGCGGTGACCTCTATGTGCTCGACCGGCGCACCGGCGAGCCCATCGTGCCGGTGACCGAGGTGCCTGTTCCGCAGGGCACCGATTACGGTGATTACACCGCGCCCACCCAGCCGGTCTCGGCGTTGACCTATGCACCGCAGGAGCCGCTGTACGAGAAGGACATGTGGGGCGGTACGCCGCTGGACCAGATGATGTGCCGCATCCAGTTCCGCCAGTTGCGCTATGAAGGCGACTTCACGCCGCCTTCGGAAAAGGGCTCGCTGATCTATCCGGGTAATGTCGGGACCTTCAACTGGCCGTCCGTGGCGGTCGATCCGAGTCGGCAGTTGCTCTTTGGCGCGCCGAACTATCTGGCGTTCGTCTCGAAGATGTACAAGCGTAGCGAAGTCGATCCCGAGGAGCGCACCGGCGGTGGCGAAACCGGCCTGCAACCGAACCTGGGCGCGCCCTACATGGTGAGTCTCAATCCCCTGCTGTCGGTCCTGGGGCTGCCTTGCCAGAGCCCGCCGTGGGGCTATGTCACCGCCGTGGACCTGCGCACCATGAAAAAGGTCTGGATGCACAAGAACGGCACCAGCCGCGACAGTGCTCCGCTGGGCATTCCCTTCCCGGTGGGTACGCCGGCGCTGGGCGGCCCCATCGTAACGGCGGGTGGCGTGGCGTTCATGAGCGGCACACTGGACTACTACCTGCGCGCCTATGACCTGCAGACCGGAGAGGAGCTGTGGAAAGGACGGCTGCCTGCCGGTGGTCAGGCCACCCCAATGACCTACGTATCTGAGCAGACAGGCAAGCAGTACGTGGTACAGGTGGCAGGCGGCCATGGGTCGTTCGGGACGGAAATCGGTGACTCGGTGATCGCCTGGACTCTCAAGGACGAGTGATAGCGGCAAGGCCGATCAGCTGAAAAAGGCGTCGCCCAGCGACGCCTCTCATGCCCTGTCAGGAGCCGGGATCTACAGGATCGGCTCAATCAGGACGGTTCTTTGACGACCGTTCGTCCGGGCGTCACGGTTCTGTCAAGCGTGTCGCTTAAACCCTTCTTCAGCCACTGATGAAGGGGACCGCACATGACCGAACCCACCAAACCCGAACTGGACCATACACGCCGCCGCCTTGTGCAAGGCATCGGCGCTGGCCTTGCGCTGCCAGCATTCGGCGTTTCGCCTGCGGTTATCGCGGCGCCCACCGCGCGTCCCTGGATCACCGATGGCGTCCAGTCTGGCGACATGCTGGCCGACCGTGCGGTGATCTGGAATCCTCGCAGCATCACCCTTCGCGACATCGATGGCGCTTCGGTCTTTTCCAAAAACCTCGAACCCCAGCACGCCTGAGCCAACGGAGCGACATCCCATGCGCCGCAACGCCCGATTCAAGCCGCACCCCCTGTCCGCCGCCCTGCTGGCCATCGCATCCCTGGGGGTGAGCTCCATGGCCACCGCCGACCTGCTGATCTCCGAGTATGTGGAGGGCAGCGGCAATAACAAGGCGCTGGAGTTCTACAACCCTGGCGAGACTGCGATTTCCCTCGACGGCTATCGCGTGGACTTCTACTTCAATGGCTCGACCAGTAGCGGCCGGAGCATCAGCCTGGCCGGTGAGGTTGCGCCGGGCGCTGTGCATGTCCTGGCACACGAGAGTGGCGAGCCCGCGCTGCAAGCCGCGGCGAACCAGCGCGGCAGCGGCAGCTGGTACAACGGCGACGATGCCATCGTCCTGCGCGGGCCGTCCGGTGAGATCCTCGACAGCATCGGCCAGCTCGGTGTCGATCCGGGCAGCGCCTGGGGTTCGGGGCAGACGCAGACGGCGGACCGCACGCTGACCCGAAGGGCGTCGGTCCGCATCGGTGATCGCAATCCCAGCGACGCCTTCGATCCGGCCAGCGAGTGGCAGGGCTATGCCGCCAATACCTTCGCCCACCTCGGCCAGTACGGCGAAGGCGAACCAGGTGGAGACGATGCAGGCCGACGCTCGATTGCCGAAGTGCAGGGCTCCGGCGACACCAGCCCGCTGGTGAACCAGAGGGTCACGGTGGAAGGCATCGTGGTGGCCGATTTCCAGGGCGAGAGCGAGCTGGGCGGCTTCTTTATCCAGGCGCCGGACAGCGAGACCGATAACGACCCGCTCACCTCCGAAGGCCTGTTCGTCTACGGCACCGGCAATGGTGTCGACGTGCAGGTAGGCGACCGCGTTGAAGTGCGCGGCATGATTGCCGAGTACAACGGCCTCACCGAACTGACGGCGCCCCAGATCACTGTGATTGCCCGTGCGCAACCGCTACCAAGTACGGTGCAGATCAGCCTGCCGATGTCGGCACCCGATGCGCTCGAGCGTTACGAGGGCATGCAGGTGCGTTTCGCCCAGACGCTTACCGTCAGTGAGGTCTACGACCTTGGCCGTTATGGCGAGATGGTGTTGTCCTCCGGTGGCCGCCTGTGGATTCCGACCAACAGGGTGTCGCCCGGCGAACCGGCCCGGCAGCTGCAGGTACGAAACGATCTCAACCGGATCGTCCTCGACGACGGCCGCAGCGGGCAGAATCCCGATCCGATCCGCTATCCATCACCGGAGCTTGACGCCTACCGTACCTTGCGAGTCGGCTACGAGGTCAACCAGGTGCAGGGCGTGTTGCATTACCTGGCCGGCAGCTATCGCGTGCAGCCGACACAGACGCCGCAGTTCGTTCCCAGGAACCCGAGACCAACCGCACCCGAGTCCATCGACGGGCGACTGCGTGTGGCGAGTTTCAACGTGCTCAACTACTTCAACGGTGACGGCCGTGGAGCGGGCTTCCCCACCTCGCGTGGCGCGGATACCGTCGAGGAATTCAACCGCCAGCGGGACAAGATCATCGCGGCGATCCTTGGCGCGGACGCGCACATCATCGGGCTGATGGAAATCGAGAACGACGGCTACGGTGAGAACAGCGCCATCGCTGACCTGGTGGCAGGGCTCAACGCCGCTTCACCGAGCCGGGACCGCTATGCCTTCATCGATCCGCGCCGCAGCCGGCTCGGTACGGATGAAATCGCCGTCGGGCTGATCTATCGCCAGGACATGGTCAGCCCGCACAAGGACGCAGCGGTGCTGGACGCCACCGTGGACGCCCGTTTCGACGACACCCGCAACCGCCCGGCGCTGGCGCAGACGTTCCGCGAGCGCCGCACCGGCGAACGGCTGACCGTAGCGGTCAATCACCTCAAGTCCAAGGGTTCGAGCTGTGATGATCGCGGCGACAAGGACATGGGTGACGGGCAGGGCAACTGCAACCTGACACGCGTCCGCGCCGCCCAGGCACTGGTCGACTGGCTGGGCCGCGATCCGACCCAGTCCTACGACCCGGACCGCCTGATCATCGGCGACCTCAACGCCTATGCGAAGGAGGACCCGATCAATGTGATCCGCGCGGCGGGCTACACCGATCTGCTGGCAACCTTCGTTGGGGAAGACGCCTATTCCTACGTGTTCTCTGGTCAATCGGGCTACCTCGACCACGGGCTTGCCAGTGCCAGCCTGGCGTCGCAGGTGAAGGGCGCCACCGAATGGCATATCAATGCTGACGAGCCGCGTGTGCTGGACTACAACCTCGAGTTCAAGACGCCTCGCCAGCAGTCGCAGCTATACGGTGCCGGGCCCTACCGCGCGTCTGACCATGATCCGCTGGTGATCGGTATCGATCTGCGCCGCTGAGTCCGACCACTCGGACCAAATGTGATGGAACGTCGTCCGCGAGTGGCCGCAGGCCAGGGACGGCTTCCATCTCCTTTCCGCGATACCGCCCTGGACAGGTACAGGGCGCATACCTGGCTATCCTCTGGTGAGCTGCGCCTTGCCTGATATCACTCGCAGCCCGGTGCGCGACCGGCGATCGTAAACCGCTCTCTCTCCCTGAAAAGCTGATTGGCATCAAGTCTACGCAGGCCACTAACACTGTAGAAAGTAACCCTGGCTTCCTGATTCTGGGGAGCCTGGTTCTTCAGCCGGCGGCACCCGTTTCGCCGGCTGTGCAAGTGGACGTGTCAGGAGGCCTTGTGCAAGTCATCGATCGGCGAAAAGCCCTCAGTATCCCGCCCATCTGGCGGCTCGCGTTTCGCCCGTTTTTTCTCGCCGGAAGCATCTTTGCGATGCTGGCGATTCCACTCTGGATAGCAGCCTGGACCGGCCTGTGGTCAGGTTTCCACCCCACCGGGGGCTGGCTCGCCTGGCATCGTCACGAAATGCTGTTCGGCTTCGCCATGGCCATCGTGGCTGGCTTCCTGCTTACAGCCGGGCAGACCTGGACCGGGCAGCCCGGCGTTTCAGGCAACAAGCTGGCGGCGCTGGCAGGTGTCTGGCTCCTGGCGCGACTGGGCTGGTTGCTGGGAGTGCCATTCGGTTTGCTGGTGGTTGCCGATCTGCTGTTCATGCTTGGCGTGGCCTGGTTGATGGGGCGCATGCTCTGGGTGGTCCGGCAGAAGCGCAATTACCCGGTGATTGCCGTGCTGGGTTTGATGACCGCCGCCGATGTGCTGGTGTTGTGTGGCGTCGCGCTGGCTGATGATGGTCTGCAGCGCCAGGGCGCGCTGGCCGGTCTATGGCTGGTGGCGGCCCTGATAGCGCTGATTGGCGGGCGGGTGATTCCGTTCTTTACCCAGCGCGGCCTGGGCCGTACCGAGGCGGTCAAGCCCTGGGTCTGGCTGGATGTTGCATTGCTCGTCGGCACCGGGCTGATCGCCGTGCTCTACGCCACCGGCGTCGCGCTGCTGGCAAACCCGCTGCTGGGCCTGTTGTTCCTGGCCATCGCTGCAGGACATCTGCTGCGACTGGTGCGCTGGTACGACGCGGGCATCTGGCGCGTGCCGCTGCTCTGGTCGCTGCACCTGGCCATGCTCTGGCTGGTGGTCGCGGCCATCGGTCTGGCGTTGTGGAATTTCGGACTGTTGAACAGCTCCAGCCCGTCGTTGCACGCCTTGTCGGTGGGCGGGATGAGCGGACTGATCCTGGCCATGATCGCTCGCGTCACCCTGGGTCATACCGGCCGCCCGCTGCAGCTGCCGGCGGGCATTGTCTGGTCGTTCGTGCTGTTCAACCTGGGCGCTGCGGCACGGGTTTTCCTCTCGGTCCGGTGGCCGGTCGAAGGGCTGTGGCTCGCTGCTCTCTGCTGGAGCCTGGCCTTCATGCTCTATGTCTGGCGCTATGCGCCGATGCTGCTCAGCCCTCGTGTTGACGGCCACCCCGGCTGATCGCTGGCGCGGCATCGGCTATCCAACTTTTCCAACCTGCCTGTCTACCGGGACGGGCAGCCTGCGGCTCGGCAAATGCCGGCATCGGAGATGATGATGAAGAACGAATTCAAGGACCGTCTGGCGGTGCTCACCGGCGCCAGCTCCGGTATAGGTCTGGCACTGTGCTCCGCGCTGCTGCAGCGTGGCGCGAGAGTGCTGGCGATGTCGCGCACGCTGGGCGGCCTCGGTCCGCTGATGGAAACCTATGGGGACAACCTGCAGTGGCTCGCCGGCGATGTCACCTCGGCTGATGACCTGCATGCGCTGTGCCGCCGCGCGGCAGCCCTCGGTCCGGTGGATTATCTGGTGCCGAATGCGGGCATCGCCGAACTGGGTGACAGCCTCGACATGGCGTGCTTCGACCGGCAGTGGGCGGTCAATGGCGCCGGCGCGCTCAATACCCTGGGCGCGTTGCGCGGTGAACTGGCCAAGCCGGCCTCCGTGGTGTTTGTCGGCACCTTCCTGACCCGCACGACCTTTCCCGGCCTCGCGGCTTACATCGCCAGCAAGGCCGCGCTTGTGGCGCAGTCACGGACCCTGGCGGTGGAGCTGGCGCCCTTGGATGTGCGTATCAACGTCGTCTCTCCAGGTCCGACAGCTACATCGATCTGGGGCAGCCTCGGGCTGGCGGACGAGCAGCTCGATCAGGTCGCCGAGCAGGTCAGCAAGCGCCTCCTGCCCGGGCATTTCCTCGAATCGGCGGCCGTCGCCAACGTCATCCTGTTCCAGCTGTCCCAGGGCGCCCGCGGCGTGTTCGGCCAGGACTGGGTGGTCGATAACGGCTACACCCTCAACTGACCGGTGAGGAACCATGCTCTTCGGATGGAAAAGGGCGGCCCGGCTGCTGCAACCGGAGCGTGATCGGGTGCGCGAACGTGCATTCGGCGGTGCATTGACACGGTAGCAGGCCCTTGAGGCGTTCTGCCGTGAGGTGCTGGAAGACAGGCCTGCCCATCCGGGTGAAATGGAAGAGCCAACCTCGAGGTGATGCGCATCGTAGCGGCGCTGCTTCGCGCACACGAGCAGGCGCGGCCTGTCTCTGGTGAAACAACCTTGCCAGCCTGACGCATCCACAGGTTGGGGCTGTGGTGGGTTTGCCTGCATGCGCAGGCTAACCCTTTCGTTGTTGCCAGCAAAATTTTTGCACTAGAGCAACAATACTATTCATTGGCATAGCGCCTTGAGTGCACCGAGAATGTGCGCTCGTTTGCCCGGTGCGTCTATTTGAAGCACTGGTCTTCCTCGATGAACGCGTCGCGCCGGATGCTGATTGCGCCCGCCAGCGTTCGAAACCCAATTCATACAAGCGAGACCTATGCAGCAACGCCTGTTCGACTGGTGCCGATCCTTTGCGCCCGCGCCGCTGGTGGCGCAACCCGTCGAGTGGTTGCGCGTGGCGTTTGGCGTCGCCCTGGCGATGCTGGTGGTGTTGCCGGCCTGCGCCTGGGCCTTTGGAGCATCGCTCACGTTACCTCTGGCCGCGCCGGCCGCAGCTTCCGCCGTACTGGTCTTTGCTGCGCCGTCGAGTCCGTTCGCGCAGCCCTGGGCAGTGTTTGCGGGGAACCTGCTGGCGACGCTGATCGGCGTGGCGCTTGGCGCCAGCGGGCTGGCGCCGATGATGGCGGCGGGTATAGCCGGTGCGTTGGTCATCATCTGCCTGCTTTGTGCGCGCTGCCTGCATCCACCGGGTGCAGCGCTGGCGCTGGTCGCAGTGGTTGGCAGCCCGGAGATCCATGCGCTGGGTTTTGCGATGCTTTACCCGGTGGCGTTCAATTCGGCACTGCTGGTGGCGGTGGCACTGATCTACAACAACCTCACCCGGCATGCCTATCCGAAGCCGCGTGCGGCCCGGGGCAACAGCCACCACACCTTCGATGCGCTTCCGAGCGAACGCATGAGCTTCAGTGAAGACGATGTAGCCAGGGCGCTGGCCGACTTTGGCGAGTATGTGGACGTGAGCCGGGACGACCTGGCTCAACTGATCAAGCAGACCGAAAAGCACGCCTTGCGCCGCAGCATGGGCGAGGTCACGGCGGCCGATATCATGTCCCGCGACCTTTACTGGGGCACTCCGGAGGCCACCACCGAGGCGGCCTGGAACACCTTGCGTCGCCATCGGCTGCATTCGCTGCCTTTGGTTCAGGCCGAAAGCCGGGAGCTGCTGGGCATCGTCACGCTGGTCGATCTGCTCAAACATCTGCGTTCCAGCCCGACACGTCGCCTAGGGTTGCGTCAGCTGAAACAGGCCCGGGCTGTTCGCCTGGAGGCCATCATGAGCTCTCCGGTCATCAGCGTTAACCAGGACACGCACATGGTCGACATGGTCTACCTGCTTTCCGATCGTGGCCTGCATTGCCTGCCGGTGGTTGATGGCCAGCATCGCCTGGTGGGCATGATCACCCAGACCGATCTGATCGCGGCGCTCTACCGGAACTGGCTGAAGCATCTGCCCGACTGAAGGCGTGCGGTTGCACCGCGTGGCCTGGCTGCTGCTGAGTTAAGGGGTTTTGAACCTGTGGCATAGTGGCATTGCCTGAGAGCAATACCCCACCTTCAAGCCGAGCCCATGCAAGAGCACTTTACCGACTGGCTGCGATCCTTCTTTCCGGCGCCTTTGAGCGTAGGACCGAAAGAGTGGTTGCGTTCGGTGATCGGCGTGGGTCTGGTGGTCTTGCCGATGGTCTCGATCGGTCTCTGGCTATTCGGTGGCCCGGTCACACTGCACATCGTGGCGCCAGCCGGCGCCTCGGCAGTCATCCTCTTCAGCGCCTCGTCCAGCCCCTTCGCCCAGCCGTGGTCGGTGCTAGGCGGCAACCTCATCGCTGCCACCATCGGTATTTCGCTGGGCGCCAGCGCCATGCCGACTGTTGCGGCAGCCGTGCTGGCGGTGTGCCTGGCCATCGGCTGCCTGTTCCTGCTGCGCTGCATGCATCCGCCCAGCTGTGCGCTGGCGATGGTGGCAGCCATCGGGGGGCCGGGCATCAGCGAGCTGGGCTATGGCCTGCTACTGCCGGTGGGCTTCAATTCGCTGCTGCTGATCGCCGCTGCCCTTGTCTACAACAACCTTACCCGCCACCCGTACCCGAAGCCGCGTACGGCAACCGTTGTGGAACAGAGCAGCAGCGTGCCGCTGGGTGAAGAGCACATGAGCTTTACCGGTAATGACGTGGACCGCGCGTTGCAGGACTTCGGGGAAATCGTCGACATCACCCGCGATGATCTGGTCGAACTGATCAAGCGCACCGAGACCCATGCGATCCGCCGCAGCATGGGAGCCGTGATCGCCGCTGACATCATGTGCCGCGAGCTGCACACCACAGGACCGGCGGCACGGGTCCGTCAGGCCTGGGAGATCGTACGCCGGCATCGCCTGCACTCGCTGGCGGTCGTCGACCCGGCCGATGGCAAGCTGGCCGGTATCGTTACGCTGACCGACCTGCTGCAGCACCTGGAGCCCAACCCGTCACGGCTCAATCTGCGGCGCCTGGCTTTCAACCGCCAGGCGCGGGTCGATCACATCATGAGCGCCCCGGTGGTTTCGGTGCATGAAGACGCCCATCTCACCGATCTGGTCTATCTGCTGGCCGATCGTCGCATGTCCTGTCTGCCGGTCGTGGACCAGGAGCATCGCCTGGTGGGCATGATCACCCAGAGCGATCTGGTAGCGGGGTTGTATCAGAACTGGATGAAGCGGCTCAGGGATTGAGCCGGGTGGGTCGCTCGGTTTTTCCGGGGCTCTAGATCTCATAGGTCCAGCGTGACCAGTCGTATTCCTCATCCGCGACGTCACGCAGCAGTTGTATGGCTCGCCGCAGGGGCGCCGACTCGGCTGCCCGCGAGTAGACCAGATACACCGGATAGCTGAACTCCGGCGCCTGCTCGACGCGCTTGAGCAAACCTTCGTCCAGGTAGCGCTGGACCACCCGTGTGCGGAAATAGCCCCTTCCGCCGTGTTGCACCAGGTACTGCAGCGCCAATGGTCCCAGACTGAACGAAACCGCTGCGCGAATATGTGCAGGCAGGGCGCGATCGTGCTGGCTGCGAAAAGCCGGGCCCCAGTCGACGTACAGATAGGGGTCGGGCTCATAGCTGTGTACGACCTGGATCAGTTTTTCCTCAAGCAGCTGCTCGACCTGAAGCCCTGCCCGGTATTCAGGTTGATGCACCAGTGCCGCATCGAGCACGCCGAGGTCGAGCCTGTTCTGCAGCTCGCTGTCGCTGGCGACCTCGCTGCGCACTGCGTGGTCGGGTAGCGCCTGGCGCAGCTGCTTGACCCAGGCAAGCATCAGCGGGTTGCAAAGGCTGACTTCCGCACCGAGCGCGAGCAGCTTGTCGTAGCCGCTCGGCAGCGGCAGGTCGCGCCGGGCCGCTTCCCAGGTCTGTACCAGCTGGTTGGCGTAGGCAACGAAGCGCTCACCATCGCTCGTCAGCCGCGCCCCGGCCCGGTTGCGGATAAAGAGCCTGCAGCCAAGCTGCGCTTCGAGACTGCGAACCCGAGCGGTGACGGCTGTCTGGGTAATGTGCAGGCGCTCGGCTGCGGCGATGAAGCTGCCGCTGCGAATGATCTCAAGGAAGGTACGGGCGAGATCGATGTCCATGGGAAGGAGGGGCTCATATCAACGGGAGTGATATGAAAGCAGGTTGGGATCAACGATGAAAGCCGACAACGGCGCTGGAGGCGTAAGGCTGGACGACTGGCGCCAGATGCCGGCCTGACGCTCGATTCCTCCTGCCTCCTGCCTCCTGCCTCCTGCCTCCTGCCTCCAGCGCTTCTATCGTCTATTTCGTTAATGCGATGTCCCTTCGGCAAACTCGATCTTGTTGCCCACGTTGTACTTGCCCGAGGGCTTGTTCATCGGGATGCGCTTGATCTCCTCGAGTGTCTTGGCGTCGTAGACGATCAGGGCGCCGTCGGTGTCCCAGACGCTCAGCAGGGCATAGCGGCCATCGTTGGTGAACTCGACGTGGGCGGCGTTCTTGCCTGGCATCGGCCGGAGCGTATGGGCGACCTCCAGGGTCTGCTTGTCGATCAGATGCACGGCATCGTTCTTGGGGCCGAAGAACACGTCGGTCCAGGCGTAGGGGGCATTCAGATGGCTGCGCATAAAGAAGCCCGGCCCTTCGGTGGGGATTTCCTTGATCAGCTTCCAGCTTTGCAGGTCCAGCACAGAGATCAGGCCCTTGCTCACGTTGGGCGTGGCGAACACCCACTTGCCGTTGCGCTTCCAGTAGATGCCCGAGCCCAGGTGCGGCATGCCCGGCAGCGGGATGTCGGTGACCGCCTTGCCGCTATCCAGATCGATAACCTGCCCACCAAGTGCCTTGCGCGAGGTGGCGAGCAGGTAGCGGTAGTCCGGTGTGAACGAGAAGTCGTCGAGGAAGTCGGCGGCCTCGATGCGTCGTGGCTGGAAGTCCGGTTCCCCGGCGTAGGACAGCTCCCAGGCCTCCTTCACATCCTTCAGGGCGACTACGAAGCTGTCGCGCGGCGGTGCGGTGTAGACGGCGCTGACCCGCGATTTGGTACCGTCAGCAGCCACTGCCGGGATGTGTTTGACCAGCGACAGGTCGCGGGCGTCGAGCAGCACCAGGTTGCCCGGCAGGTAGTTGCCCACCAGCACCCAGCGGCCGTCGTTGCTGACCGCCAGGTTGCGCGTGTTCAGCCCGGCGCGGACCTCGGCGATCATGGTCAGGTTGTGCAGGTCGTAGACGCTGATCCAGCCATCGCGCGAAGCGAAATAGACGAAGCGGCCGTCCGGCGAGAACTTCGGTCCGCCATGCAGCGCGAAATGCGAAGGGAAGTTGGCCAGCTCCTCGAACTTATCACCGTCCAGTACACGGACGTGATGGTTGCCGGCCTCGACCACGACGAACAGGTTGAGCGGATCGGCGCCGTGCTGTGGCGTGCTCGGCAGCGTGGCGACGTCGTTGATGATGCGGTGGCTGGCACGGATATCGGCGTCGCTCCAGGTCGGCGGCGTTGCGGCCGGCTGGTAAAGGTAGCTGACCAGCCCGTCGATCTGCGGGTCGGAAAGACGATCACCGAATGCGGCCATCTGGCTGGCCGGACGACCGTTGCGGATGACCTCGCGGGCTTCGTCCGGCTTGAGTCGGCTGAGACTTTCTGGCAGCAGGGCGGGGCCGGCGCCACCGAGGCGGTTGACGCCGTGGCAGCTCTGGCAATGCGTCTCGTACAGCGTGCCGGCCTGTTCCAGGGAGACGACCTCGGGCGCAGCCTGGAGCGCGCTGCTTAGCAACAGCAGGCCAAGGGGGATCAGTCGCATAGGGCCTCCACCTCGGTTGGCTGATGGCTGAAACTGGCATGCAGTCGCGCCGGAAACTCCAGCGTCCTGCCGGCGAAAAGGCCCACCACCTGGCCGATCACCGTCAGGGTTGGCGGTTTAAGCTCATGCTCCTGAGCCATCCTGGGAAGCTGCTTCAGGGTGCAGCGCACCACCTGTTGATCGGCTCGGGTACCGCTACCGATCAGCGCGGCTGGCGTGTCGACAGGCAGGCCGGCGGCGATCAGGTTGCGCGAGATTTCACCGAGACTGGCCAGGCCCATGTAAAACACCAGCGTCTGCTTGCCCTCGACCATGCTGCGCCAGGGCAATTGCAGCGCGCCGTCCTCCTGCAGGTGGCCGGTGATGAACTGGCAAGAGTGCGCCAGGTCGCGGTGGGTCAGCGGAATTCCGGCGTAGGCGCTGCAACCGGCAGCGGCCGTAACGCCCGGCACCACCTGGCCATTGATGCCGTGCGCCAGGAGATATTCGAGTTCTTCGGCGCCGCGCCCAAAGATGAAGGGGTCGCCGCCCTTGAGACGCACCACGCGCAGATTCTGCCTGGCCAGATCGACAAGCAGCTGGTTGATCTGCGGCTGGGGCAGGCTGTGATAACCGCTGGTCTTGCCCACGTAGTGGCGCGCGCAGCTGGCGGGCAGCAGCTGCATCAGGCCGTCACTGACCAGGCGATCGTAGACGACCGCGTCAGCCTGCTGCAGCAGGCTCCAGGCGCGCAGCGTGAGCAATCCAGGGTCGCCCGGACCGGCGCCGACCAGGGCAACTTCGCCAGCGGCGAGCGTGGCGCCGAGCGAAGCGGGAAGGGTGTTGGGCTGATCCATGGGAACTCCTTAACTCTCATCGGGCGGGCGGTATGTACGGGGCGGCCTTGGGGTCGCTCTTGCTCAAATGGCGATGCTGGGAATGCATTCTGGTTGTGGCAGACCGATCTCCTGGTCACTGAGGTAGCAGCCGGGGTCTTCGCCCCAGAGGTTGCCCTCGGCCCAGGCGCGGGTGCGGGTGTTGCCGTTGCAGATCGACAGCCAGCGGCACTCGGCGCAGCGTCCGGTCACGGCGCGGGGGTGCTGGCGCAGCTCGCTGAGCAGCGGCTCGGGATTGTCCAGCCAGAGCTCACGGAACGACTGTCGCCGTACATTGCCGACGGTGTGCTGCCACCAGTAGGTATCCGGGTGCACATCGCCGATGTTGTCGATATTGGCGATGCCGCCCCCCGACGCATTGCCGCCCCAGGCGAGCAACATCTGCTCCAGACGATCGCGGTGCTGTGGCAGATGGGTTTCCACCCACTGCAGCAGCAGGATGGCGTCGGCGTCGTTGTTGCCACTGACGAAATCGGTTTCCCTGCCGTTCCGAACGTCGTCCCAGGCTTGCTCGAACAGCTGGTGCATGGCGTCGCGGGTCATCTGATGATGGGCGTCGGCCTTGCGGCTGCGCTTGCCGCGGCCGCTGTAGTTGAGGTGCGAGAGATAAAATTTCTGCACGTCGTGTTCGCGCATCAGCGCCAGCAGCGCCGGCAGTTGCGGGTAGTTGTTCTGCGTCAGGGTAGTGCGCAGGCCGACGCGGATGCCATGCTGGCGGCACAGGTCGATGGCGTGCATCGAGGCGGCGAAGCTGCCCTTGAGCTGGCGCCAGTCGTCATGCACCGCTTCCAGCCCGTCGATGCTGATGCCGACATAGTCGTACTTGGCGGCGGCGATCTGCTCGATGTTCTGCTCGTCGATCAGCGTCCCGTTGGTCGACAGCGCGACGAAGAAGCCGCGCAGGCGTGCGTACTCGGACAGCTCGAAGATGTCATCGCGCAACAGCGGCTCGCCGCCGGACAGGATCAGCACACGCACGCCGGCTTCGTGGAGATCATCGATGACCTTGAGCGCCTCGGCGGTCTCCAGCTCGTCACGAAAGACGCTGTCAGCGGAGGTTGCATAGCAGTGCTTGCAGGTCAGGTTGCAGCGGCGCAGCAGGTTCCAGATCACCACAGGCGGCCGGCTCGCACCCTTACTCCGCGCACCCAGTACCGGCATGGCTGGCCGGGCGAGGGCGCGCAGGTAATGGCTGATTCTCAACATGGGCTTTTCTCCCCGCGTCACGGGCGTTGCGTGGATCGATGGATGCAGCATCCCCGAGCGGCACGGGCCAATCCTTGACTGGAAACAATAAAAGCCTTGGTCCGGGAAGGGGCATGGCGAGCCTTGGGTTGAAAGGGCATGGTCTGGCCTGTCACATCAGCAAGGCCTGCCAGTGAACGGAAGGGCCACATGGGGTGGATGTTGCCGCTCAGTGGTTCGCCACCCGGTGGACCGCCACCCGATGGATCGCCACCCGATGGATCGCCACCCGGAGTATCGGTGAAGCGTGATTCGCCCTACGAGAGGACGGGATCGGCGCGGAACAGGATGTCTCTTCATCGCTTTGGCGGGACTCAGACCGCCCGCGGGGTCTGGGGCTGCTCTAGCGTCGACTGCCCACACGCAGCCCGGTCTTTTTCAGTATGCGGCTGCTGACGAGCATTTCCTCGGCCCGGCAGGCGCTGCCGAGCAGGCGGCGAATCTCGGCGCGGTAGGCATCGATTTCTTCGGCGCTGCGGCCGTGGACCATGGCGAACAGGTTGTAATGCCAGCCCTGCCGGCGAGGCCGGCGGTAGCAGTGGCTGACGAAGGGCTGCGAACCGATCAGCGGGCCCAGGCGAGCAAGCTGGGCGTCATCCACATCCCAGACGGTCATGCCGTTGTGCCGATAACCGAGGCGGTAGTGGTTGGGTACTGCGGCGATGCGTCGGATGGCGCCGTCGGCCTGCAGGCGCTGCAGCAGTTCAAGGGTAGCCTCGACGCTGAGATCCAGCCGCTCGGCGAGCCAGGCCCAGGGGTCGTCTACCAGCGGCAGACCGGCTTCGGTAAGCGAGACCAGCCGTTTCGACAACTCGTCCAGGCCGGTCGGTTCAGACCGGGAAGTGCAAGCCGACATGGTAGGTCTCCTCCTTGGGCAGGTTGAGCACCGGCAGGCCCGTCTCGGCTTCGATGCGGGTGATCGTTTGGGCGATGCCTTCGGGCGTCGCGCAGCCGAGCACGAACCACATGTTCCAGGCGTGTTCGCGACGGTAGTTGTGTGCCACTTCGGGCATCGCCGCGAGCTGCTCGGCAACGGTATCGAAGCGCTCCTCGGGTACCGACAGCGCAGCCAGGGTAAAGGCGCCGCCAAGCCGCTCTATGTCGAACATCGGGCCGAAACGAGTCAGGGTGCCGTCATCGAGCAGGGCCTGGACCCGCTGGCGCAGCTGCATCGGGCTCGCGCCCAGTTCTTCAGCGAGGGCCTGCCAGGGGTGGCGAACCAGCGGCAGGCCGTGTTGCAGGCGGTTGATCAGCTGTCGGTCGAGTTCATCCATGGGCGTGCTCCAGCGCGGCGGATGGGGCATAGCGACCGCCGCACTGCTTGAACGCACGGGTGCTGAACAGCAATTGGTGCGGTACCTCACTCAGCCCATGCCTGGCCAGTAATGCGTCGATCAGCGCGCAGACCTGCTCGCGCTCACGGCCGTGAACCATGCAGAACAGGTTGTAAGGCCAGTCGGGCAGACGTCGCGGGCGCTGGTAACAGAGATTGATGCCCGCTTCCTGACCGAGCCTTTGGCCGATTTCATCGACCCGGTCGTCCGGGATGTCCAGCACCAGCATGGCGTTGGCGCGAAAGCCCAGCGCACGATGCTTGAGTACCAGCCCGACGCGCCGAAACAGTCCGCTCTCGTTCCAGCAGCGGACCTGTTCCAGCACCGCCTCTTCGCTGGTACCCACGCGCTCGGCCAGCACCTTATAGGGACGTGCGGCCAGTGGCAGGCCGGCTTCGAGCAGGCGCCGCAGCTGCAGTGCCTGGAGATCGTTCAGCAGTGCGGTCATGGCGCGTCTCCGATGGGGAAGCCCAGGTCGATGCGGTAGGCGGCCTGCATCGGCAGGTCGAGCGGGACCAGGCCGGTTTCGGCTTCGATCTGTAGCAGCAGCGCATCGATGCGGGCGCGGTCCGGGCCGGTGAGCACGAACCAGAGGTTGTAGTGATGCTCGCGCAGGTAGTTGTGGTTGACCTCTGGATAGCGGTTGATCAGCCAGGCGACCTGCTCCAGCTGCCCCTCGGGTACGGCAAGGGCGACAAGCGTGCTGGCACCGGCGCGGCTGTGTTCGAACACCGGGCCGATGCGCGACAGACCACCGCCGCTTTCCAGCTGTTCGAGGCATGCGAGGACTTCGCTTTCGCTGCAGTCCAGGGCATCGGCCATGGCGCGATAGGGTTCGGCGCACAGCGGCATGCCGTGCTGGAAACGGTCGATCAGGCGGCGACTGAGAGTATCGATATGCATGTCACAACCCCGTTTCGTGAGCGCGGCTGGTAAAGAAAATGCCGCTCGGGCTGTCGGCCGGCAGGCGCTTGATCAGTTTCAGCGCGTAGGGGTCCCAGACCTGTACCTCGTTGCCGTCGCGCACCGATAGCCAGAGCTGGTCACCGCGGGCGGTGAATTCCATGTGCAGCACCGCCGGGCCGGGTTCCAGGGTCTGGATGATCTGGTGGGTTTCGCTGTCGATGACCTGCACCTTGCCGTTGTCGGGATGGGCGAAGTTCACCCAGATCTGCCGGGCATCCGGCCGCGCCATGACGAACACCGGTTGGCCGGCGACGTCGATGGCATCGGTCTGCTTCCAGTTTTGCGAGTCCATCACCAGCACCCGGTGCTGGCCGATGGCGGGTACGAAGGTCTGGTTTCCGGCCACGGTCCAGCCTTCCAGATGCGGCATCTTGTACACCGGCAGCTTTTCCTGGCCGCGGCCGTAGCCGTCGATGATGCGCTCGACGCCACGCGCGGTGTGCCAGAGGTCGATCTTGGCCATGCCGTCCTCACCGAACAGGCCGGCGATGTAGTAACGGCCGTCGGGTGTCAGCAGGGCGTCATAGGGCTGCTTGCCGACGTCTTTGAAGCGCGTGATCTCCGGGGTGTTGCCCTGGCTGAAATCCAGCAGCCAGGTCTCGTTGGTATCGAACAGGCTGTAGATGAAGCGGCGGCCTGGCGCATCGATGACCCCGACCACCCGGGAGTTGCGGCTGCCATCGGCCATTGGCGTGGCGGGTACGTCCGCCACCAGTTCAAGGGTCTGGGCGTCGAACACTTTTACGCCACCGGGCTCGTAGTTGCCGACGGCGATCAGCGTGCCGTCCTGGCTGATGGCACCACCAATGCTGTTGCCACCCTGCACCACGCGCTTGTCGATGCGTTGCTCAAGCAGGTCGACCTTGGTCAGGCCGCCGTCACGACCGAAGACATAGGCGAAGCGCTCATCACGGGAAAACACCACCGATGCATGGGACAGGTCGCCGAGCCCCTCGATGCGCGCCAGGCGGGACTTGCCGCTGGTTTCGATGATCTGCAGGGCACCGGTGGCGCGTTCCACCACTACGCCCATGTCACCGGTTCCGCGTAGCGGCTGTCCGGCGCAGGCACCAAGCAGCAGGGTGGTCATGGCCACCAGCAGGGATGGACGAATCATGGTTTTGGGTATCCTTCGAGCAGTAGGTCCACCAGCCAGGCGATGTCCCCGTCGTCGAGCAGGGCATTCCAGCCAGGCATGGCGGTGCCCGGTCGTCCGTGGGTCACGGTGGCGATCAGGTTTTCGCGGGGTTTGCCGGCTATAGCGTCGCGGGTCAGTGCGGGACCAAGGCCGCCGGTCATGCGCAGGCCGTGGCAGGAGCCGCAATCCTGTACCAGCAGGTGTTCGAGCTGAGCCTGGCGCTCGGCTGTCGGGGCGTCAGCCAGGGCAGCGGAAAAGGGGAGGAGGGACACCAGGGCGAGCCCCAAACCGAATGCTGCATGTCGGGACCGGATCATGATGTCCTCCAGGCTGTTACTTGAGGCTCAGAACCCACTCGGCGAGGGTCTTGGCTTCTTCATCGGTGACTGGGTTTGGCGGCATCGGGATCGGGCCCCAGTTGCCCTGGGTACCGTTCTTGATGTGCCCGGCGAGCAGGTCGGCGGCACCTTCCTGGCCAGCATACTTGGCAGCTACTTCTTTCAGCGCCGGGCCAACCAGCTTGGCATCGATGCTGTGGCAGGCCGCGCAGGGCTTGCTCTTGAACAGCGCCTCACCGTCCTGCGCCACGGCGGGCTGCAGGACCATGGCGCCGCTCATGGCGAGCAGGGGGATCAGAAACTTCTTCATGAGTTACTTCCTCAAGGCTAAGTGGGGGGATCTTGCGTCCCCCCGGTTTGCACTCAGTACACGTCGTGCTGAGTGTTATGGACGTTAAATTTACCGGTCGGGGTAATCAACCTTTTGTCCTTGATCACCTTTTTCAGCTTTAACGTCTTGTCATCGACCACGACGATGGCCGATTGGTCTTCCTGACCGCTCCACACGGAGAACCAGACTTCGTCTCCCGCTTCGTTGTACTCCGGCTGCACGACGCGTTTGGCACCGTCGGTCAGGCCGGCCCATTCGGCGATGGGCAACACGGTGTAGCCAGCGCCCAGGTCATTGATGTTGAACACGGCAGCCGACTGGCTGACCTTGGCGTCCGGGTTGAAGGTGGTGTCCAGGTACATGTGGCTGGATTTCGGGTGGGTCTTGATGAACAGCGAGCCGCCGCCCTGGCCCTTGAGCGTCTCGACCACTTTCCAGGCCTGGTCAGGATGCTTGTCCGGGTCGGTACCGATCAGGGAGATGGTTTCGTCACCCAGGTGGCTGGTGGCCCAGACCGGACCGAACTTGGGATGCACGAAGTTGGCGCCACGGCCCGGGTGCGGGATCTTGCCGACGTCCACCAGGGCAGCCAGCTTGCGATCCTTGGAATCGATCACCGCGACCTTGTTGGAGTTGTTCGCCGCTGTCATGAAGTAGCGGTGACTGACGTCCCAGCCACCGTCATGCAGGAACGGCGCGGTGCCGATGATGGTGGTCGAGAGGTTGTCGATGTCCTCGTAGTTGACCAGCATGACCTTGCCGGTTTCCTTGACGTTGACGATGAATTCCGGGTGCTCGTGCGAGGCGATGATGGCCGCCACGCGAGGCTCCGGATGGTATTCCTGGGTGCCGACGGTCATGCCGCGGGTGGAAACGATCTGCAGCGGCTCCAGGGTCTCGCCATCCATGATGGTGTACTGCGGCGGCCAGTAGTCGCCGGCGATCACGTACTTGTCTTCGTAGCCCTTGAACTTGGAGGTTTCAACCGAGCGGGCCTCGATGCCCACCTTGATCTCGGCAACCTTGGTCGGCTCCTTGGCCCAGAGGTCGATCATGTCGATCTTGGCGTCGCGGCCGATGACGAACAGGTAGCGGCCGGAGGCTGACATGCGCGAGATGTGCACGGCGTAGCCGGTGTCGATGGTCTTGACGATTTCCTTGGTCTCGCCGTCGATCAGGGCGATCTTGCCGTCGTCACGCAGGGTGACCGAGAACAGGTTCGGCAGATCCAGCTTGTTCATCTGCTTCTTCGGCCGATCCTCTGGCTTGACCAGCACGTGCCAGGTGTCCTTCATCTGCGCCATGCCCCACTCCGGCGGTGTCGGTGGGGTGTGCTGGATGAACTTGGCCATCAGGGTGATTTCGTCTTTGGTCAGCGCGTTGGATGTGCCCCAGTTGGGCATGCCGGCGGGCGATCCATAGGTGATCAGCGCTTCGAGATAGGCCTGGCCGCGCTCCTGGGTGATGTCAGGTGTCAGTGGCTTGCCGGTTGCACCCTTGCGCAGTACGCCGTGGCAGCCGGCGCAGCGCTGGAAGTAGATTTCCTTGGCCTGCTCGAAATCGGCAGCGCTCAGGTCCGGCGCACCGGGCGAGTGGACAACCTGGGCGCTGGCCGGATCGATCGCCGACGCCTGGCCCTTGTAAGCAGCATCTGCGTTTTCCGGGTTCATCGCCGCCTGGGCAACTGCCAGACCGAGCAGTGAAAAGCCGGCGATGACACCTGTTAAGAATGGTTTGCGCATACTGTTTTTCTCCTCTGGCCGCTTCGTGCGGCGCCTGCTAACTAGCAACGGTGTGGCAGTGCCTGAGTCTCGCTGTTGTGCGGTTGCATCCTATGGCGGGGGTTGCGCGAGTGCGCTTGATGGCAATCAAGAGTCGATTCGGGATGCCCCGAGCGTGACGTCGTGTCGCGGGGATGGGGTTGCGTATGAAGCAAAACCGGGTTGCGCCAAGGCCCCATGGCTGTCTGGCTTGCCGCTCGATCTGGCCTGGGCTTGACCGCAATCAAGCTTTGCCGGCGGGCGGCTTGAGGCAGGACGACGCGGCGGTTAGCGTGGCGATAGATGATTGTCCAACTGCCGCAGTGAGGTATTGCCAATGAACGCGCCCGAGAACCTGGTCGGCATGACTGCCGCCCCGTTCTATCAATCGCTGGGCAACGAAGAGGTGCTTTTCGAGCAGGCCTGGCGGCACGGCATGCCGGTGCTGATCAAGGGCCCGACCGGCTGCGGCAAGACCCGCTTCGTGCAGCACATGGCGCATCGGCTGAACCTGCCGCTGTACACCGTGGCCTGCCATGACGACCTCTCCGCCGCCGACCTGGTCGGTCGTCACCTGATCGGCGCCCAGGGCACCTGGTGGCAGGACGGCCCGCTGACCCGCGCGGTGCGCGAAGGCGGCATCTGCTATCTGGATGAGGTGGTCGAGGCACGCCAGGACACTGCCGTGGTGCTGCACCCGCTGGCGGACGACCGTCGCGAGCTGTTCATCGAACGCACCGGCGAATCGCTCAAGGCGCCGCCGGGGTTCATGTTGGTGGTCAGCTACAACCCCGGTTACCAGAACCTGCTCAAGGGCATGAAGCCGAGCACCCGCCAGCGCTTCGTGGCCATGCGCTTCGACTACCCGCCGGCCGCCGAGGAAGTGCGCATCGTCGCCAACGAGGCTCAGGTGGATGCGCAGCTGGCAGCGCAGGTAGTCAAGCTCGGGCAGGCACTGCGCCGCCTCGAGCAGCATGATCTGGAGGAGGTCGCCTCGACCCGTCTGTTGATTTTCACGGCGCGCATGATCCGTTCCGGCATGAGCCCCCGCGACGCCTGTCTGGCTTGTCTGGCCGAACCGCTGTCGGACGATGCGCAAACGGTCGCGGCGCTGATGGATGTGGTCGATGTCCACTTCGCTTGAACCGATGACTGCCCGGCGCCTGCCGGGTGACCTGGCGATGTGGTTTTTTATCCTCGCCGAGCTGACGGTCTTCGCCATCCTGATCCTGGCATTCGCCGTGACACAGGTGCTGAGCCCCGAGTTGTTCAGCCAGAGCCGTGAGGCACTGGACAGTTCGACGGGGCTCGCGCTGACCCTGAGCCTGCTGACATCGGGCCTCTTTGCCGCGCTGGCGGTTGAGCAGGTGCGAATGGCAAGGCCCCGCCGTGGAGCGTTGCTGCTGGCGGTTGCGCTGTGTTCATCCTGCGTCTATGTCGCGCTCAAGCTCAACGAGTATGGCCACCTGGCGGAGCTGGGCCTGGGCATCGAGCACAACACCTTCTTCACCCTGTACTGGATCCTTACCGGATTTCACTTTTTGCATGTGCTGCTGGGCATGATGATCCTCGGCTGGATGGCCTTGCGTTGCCAGCGCGGGCTCTACACGCCGGGTGACTGCGCCGGGCTCGAATCCGGCGTGCTCTATTGGCATATGGTGGACATGGTCTGGGTGCTGCTCTTTCCGCTGGTCTACGTACTCAACTGACGAGGTCACGATGTCCGCTTCAAAGGTGCTGATCGGCTGCTGGCTGGCACTGGCGCTGCTGTCCTCGGCCACGGTGCTGTTGGGCAATGCCGGCTCGACGTTGCTGCTTGGCGGTGCGGTGCTGGTCATCGCGCTGGCAAAGGCCTGGCTGATCACCGACGGCTTCATGGAATTGCGTCATGCACCGCTGATGTGGCGCCTGCTGCTGCTCGGCTGGCCGATCGCAATGGCCGGCGGGATCCTATTGGCCATGAGCCTCTGACGGATCGGGAGGCGGGCGGTACAGCGCTCGCATCTGCCGTCACGCTTCCGACCGGCACTTGGCGGGTGATTTCTGGTGGGTTGAAACCCACCCTGACGAGGCTCATTCCCGCCTGCCGTTTGGCTAAAGCCCCGCTCCGGGTTCAGGGATCAGAACCCAGGGAAGACCCAGTGCCGCGTTCAGGTTTTTCTTGATTGTCATCAAGCAGGTTTCGATAGCCACCTTCTTAAACTGGCCACGCCAAGCCATGAGGAGGCGACCATGTCCGAGACCTTCACCAAGGGAATGGCCAGGAATATCTACTTCGGAGGAAGCGTGTTTTTTCTCCTGGTATTCGTGGGCCTGACCTATCACACAGAGCAGACCTTTCCAGAACGATCCAATGAGTCGGAAATTTCCGAAGCAGTCGTTCGTGGCAAAGCCATCTGGGAAAACAACAACTGCATCGGCTGCCACAGCCTGCTCGGTGAGGGTGCCTACTTCGCACCGGAACTGGGGAACGTATTCGTTCGGCGCGGCGAGGATGCGGCCTTCAAGCCCTTCCTGCAGGCCTGGATGAAGGCCCAGCCGCTGGGGGTTCCAGGTCGCCGTTCGATGCCGCAGTTCAACCTGAGCGAACAGGAAGTGGACGACATGGCGGAGTTCCTCAAGTGGACTTCGAAGGTCAATACCAACAACTGGCCGCCAAATAAGGAGGGTTAAGAGATGAGCATCCTGAATCCGCATCTCAAATTCCAATCGCAGGCCGTCGCCAAACCCTATTTCGTGTTTGCGCTGATGCTGTTTGTCGGGCAGATCCTGTTCGGCCTGATCATGGGCCTGCAATACGTTGTCGGTGACTTCCTGTTCCCCCTGCTGCCATTCAACGTGGCGCGGATGGTTCACACCAACCTGCTGATCGTCTGGTTGCTGTTCGGCTTCATGGGCGCGGCCTACTACCTCATTCCCGAGGAAGCGGACCGTGAGCTGCACAGCCCGAAACTCGCCATCATCCTGTTCTGGGTATTCGCCGCCGCGGGCGTGCTGACCATCCTCGGCTACCTGTTCCTGCCCTATGCGGGGCTGGCCGCAGTCACCGGAAACGACATCCTGCCAACCATGGGTCGCGAGTTCCTGGAACAGCCCACCATCACCAAGGTCGGCATCGTGGTGGTGGCCCTGGGCTTTCTCTACAACATCGGCATGACCATGCTCAAGGGTCGCAAGACTGCCATCAGCATGGTCATGATGACGGGGCTGATCGGTCTGGCGGTGTTCTTCCTGTTCTCCTTCTACAACCCGGAAAACCTGGTGCGCGACAAGTACTACTGGTGGTTCGTGGTGCACCTGTGGGTCGAAGGCGTGTGGGAGCTGATCATGGGTTCGATGCTGGCCTTCGTCCTGATCAAGATCACCGGTGTCGACCGCGAAGTCATCGAGAAGTGGCTCTACGTGATCATCGCCATGGCCCTGATCACCGGCATCATCGGCACGGGCCACCATTTCTTCTGGATCGGTGCACCTGAAGTGTGGCTGTGGCTGGGCTCGATCTTCTCCGCCCTGGAACCGCTGCCCTTCTTCGCCATGGTGCTGTTCTCGCTGAACATGGTGAGCCGTCGTCGTCGCCAGCATCCAAACAAGGCCGCGTCCTACTGGGCGATCGGAACCACCGTCACGGCGTTCCTTGGAGCGGGCGTGTGGGGCTTCCTGCACACCCTGGCGCCAGTGAACTACTACACCCACGGTTCGCAGATCACCGCTGCCCACGGTCACCTGGCCTTCTACGGCGCCTACGCCATGATCGTCATGACCATGATCAGCTACGCCATGCCACGCCTGCGGGGGCTCGGCGAAGCACCGGATGCCCGTGCACAGCGCATCGAGATCTGGGGCTTCTGGGCGATGACCATGTCCATGGTGGCGATCACCCTGTTCCTTACCGCAGCTGGTGTGGTGCAGGTCTGGTTGCAGCGGATTCCGGCGGACGGCGCTGCCATGTCCTTCATGAACACCGCTGACCAACTCGCCGTGTTCTTCTGGCTGCGGCTGATCGCAGGGGTGGTTTTCCTTGCCGGTCTGGTCTGCTACCTCTACAGCTTCCGCCAGCGCGGCCGGGTGCCGGCCGACATCAGCTCAGCTGTCGCTGCGGCCTGAGACAAGACGTTGACCTAATGCGCGGCCCGGCTGATCCAGCGGGCCGTTGTCGTTTCCAAACCGCGCTACGGAGTTGACGCCATGGCCTTTACCATCGAAGTCGAAGAGTGGGTCGGCAGTGTCTGGCACCGCTTCATCACCCGCCGCGCAAGTCCGGATTTCCCCGACGCAAGCGTCGCGCTGGAAAGCATGCAGCGCCCGCTGTCGGTGCTGTTTCGCGCCATGGGCGGCGCCAGTGGAGTGGACGTTGGTGCCGCCAATTCACGGGACCTGATGCTGCGGCGCAACCTGTTGCAGCAGGTGGCCGGTACCTGCAAGCAACTTCCGGTGGCATGGTGTGATTCTGGCAATCTGCGCCTGCCGCAGAGCCTGGCCGTCTACCCCGAGCGATCACTCAACGAAGACCTCTACCGCTGGCTGGCACTGCTTGCGGCCCAGGCGGGCGAGATGCGCCACTGGGCGCGTGACAACCAGCGCTGGACCCAGGCCATCCTCGAACGATTCCCTGCCATGCGCCCGCGCTATCACCGGCTGGTCGAGGCGCACCTGCAACTGCGCCCCGACCCTGCCAGCCTGCCGAAGGCCGAAGGCGCGCTGGAGCAGGCGCTATGCCGGGCCCTGCGCGAGCCGGGAAGCGTCAGTCAGTTCCCGCGCAGCGAGGTGGCGCCCTGGCCGCTGCCGATGTGGCTGTATCCAGCAGAGAACCTTGGCGTGCCTCAGGCTACCGAGCTGGCCGACGAGGACCAGGACAATAACCTGCAGGCGCCGCCTACCGAGCAGAAGGGGATGCGCAAGCGCGCCAAGCGCGTCGAGGACAGCACCAGCAAGGGCGGGCTGATGCTGTTCCGCCTGGAAAACCTGTTCAGCTGGTCCGAGCATGTCGAGCTTGATCGTCAGGGCGATGACAGTGAAAACGAAGACGCCTCGCGTGTCGCCGAAGATCTCGACGAAATTGCCATGTCGCGTCAGCGGATGCGCAAGGGCGGCGGACTCAAGCTTCACCTGGACTTGCCACCCAGTGACGTCGATGACATTCCGCTGGGCCAGGGTATCAAGCTGCCGGAGTGGGACTACCGCAAGCAGCGGATGCAGGACGATTTCGTCAACCTGCAGATGATGCTGCCGCGCGGTTCGGAGCCCAAGGGGCTGCCGCTGCGCCTCAGCCCACTGGCGCGCAAGCTGCGTCGGCAGTTCGAGCACCTGCGCAACGACCGGCAATGGCTGCGAGCCCAACCACAGGGTTCCGAACTGGATATGCAGGCCTGGCTGGATTTTCATGTCGAGCGCCAGCACGGCCAATGTGCCGAGCGCGGGCTGTTCATGGAGCAACGGCAGAACCGTCGTGATCTGGCCTGCCTGCTGCTGGCCGACCTGTCCATGTCCACCGACGCGCACCTGGACGACGAGCACAAGGTAATCGATGTGATCACAGATAGCCTGTTGCTCTTCGGCGAGGCGCTCTCGGCAGTGGGCGACGATTTTGCGCTGTATGGTTTCTCCTCGCTGCGTCGGCAGCAGGTGCGGATGCAGGAACTCAAGAGCTTCAGGCAGCGCTACGGCGACGATACTCGCGGACGCATCCAGGCGCTCAAGCCCGGTTACTACACTCGCATGGGCGCCGCGATCCGCCAGGCCACCGAGCTGCTCGGCAACTGCCAGCAACGGCGCAAGCTGCTGCTGCTGGTGACTGATGGCAAGCCCAATGACCTTGATCTCTACGAAGGCCGCTACGGCGTCGAAGACACCCGCCAGGCAGTGCTCGAAGCGCGGCGCAAGGGGCTGTTGCCGTTCTGCATCACTATCGACAGCGAGGCCGGTGACTATCTGCCACATATGTTCGGCGCCAACGGCTACACCCTGATCAAAGACCCGCAGCAGTTGCCGTTCCGCCTGCCGCAGCTGTATCGGCAGCTGACGAAGGAGTAGGGGTGGTGGTGGAGGCTGGAAGCCGGAAGCTGGGAGCTGGGAGCCGGAAGCCGGAAGCCGGGAGCTGGTAGCCGGGAGCTGGAAGCAGCAAGCCGGGAGCTCAAGGCGAGCAGCTTTGCTGTTTCCTCGCTGCAGGTGGACGCAGGCTATGCGAGGGGCGAGGTCGCTTCCTTTGGCTATCAAGCCGCCTGATGGATCGGTAAGGCGTGATCCAACCCTGCCTGCCGGAGGCGGTAGGCTCAGGCGAGCAGCCGCTGCCGGGCGGTCTGTCCGCTAGAAAAGGTTGCGTGGCAGCCAGATGATCATCACCGCACAAAAGACGGCGAGTGCAATACAGAACAGCAGAAAGTTGCGCTGCCGCCGGGCGCCGGCGGTTTCGGCCAGGGCCGGCAGGGGCATGCCGCAATTTTGGCATTCGGCTTCTTGGGGGGGATTGTCCTGTTGGCAATAAAGGCACTTGGGCATGGCAACTTCCTCATCAATGAAGGCAGCTTGCCACGGCGATGTGCTGAGGGCGGTTGACCGGGATCAACCGCCGCCGAACGGGCATTTCGCACGGGCAGGGCGCCACCTCATTCGAATTGCTCGAGGCGCTCCCGATCGAGAATGGTGATCTGCCGACCGTCCTGGCGGATGACGGCTTCGTCGATCAGGCGCCGCATGATCCTCGAAAAGGTTTCCGGCTGGATCGACAGGTGCCCCGCAATCAGCTGCTTGGCCATTGGCAGCTCGAAGCTGTTGCCGCCCTCACGCACCCGTGCCAGTTGAGTCATCAGGTAGCGCACCACACGGTGCGTGGCGTTCTTGAGCGATAGCGTTTCGATCTCGTTGATGCGCTGGTGCAGGCGCACACTGAGTTTGCCAAGCAGGGCGAAGGACAGCCGCTGGTTGGCTTCCAGCAAGCGCATGTAGGCGGCGTTGGAGAAGCGGTAGACCTGCGTCGGGCAGACGGACTGCGCCGAGGCGACATAATTGGGCGTGTCCATCAGCATCATGGCTTCAGCGAATGTTTGCCGATTGCCGATGACTTCGAACACTTTTTCCTGCCCGTCGGGCGTCAGGCGGTAGATCTTGATCGCGCCGGAGATAACGAAATAGAACGAATGCGCCGGCTCGCCCTGATGGAACAGGTTGTCGCCCTTGTCCAGGTTGAGCAATTGGCTGGCACCCATCAGCTCATCCATCTGCTCGTCATTCAACGGCTCGAACAGATGGTGGCTGCGGAGAATCTGGTTGTGTACGCGGTGAAGCACCATGCAAGGCATCCTGTTTCTAAGAATTGGCGGTTCGCAACTGCTCAGCGGAGCGAACAGATCGTCTCGTTCATGCTGTCTGCGTCGCCGACGGCTCGGCAGGGATGCTCGGACGCTGAGCCTGTTGAGCCTAGTTCAACTGCAGGCCTCGAGTATTGATGCAGGCCATTGTTGTGGTTGCCGGCTTGGCCGTCGCGCCACGAGGCATGCCTTGTCTCCCTGAAAGCTTCGCTTCAATTCCGCTGCGGCGCGGCAAACACCCCGGGTGCCTGCAGCTGTAGCGCCTGGCTCCTGCCAATCGCCCCCGTCGGTTCGCTCGGTCACGCCGTGTCTACTGCCTGCCGCGGACGGGTCATGCCGTCGCGGCCGCATCGGTGGACATTTGGCCACTGGCGGCAGCTGGTGCAGCCGATTGGCCGTGGTCGTGGTGGATGACCGCTGCCTGGGTGGTGTTGATGGCCATGTCGAGTGCAACGCCGCTGGCCAGTGCAAGAATGGTTGCCATGGCCAGGCCCCAGGCCAACGGTTGGATAACTGCTTTCATATCGCCTCCACTAGAGCCGGCACGTGGGTCGGGATGACCCGCGTGGTGCGTTCACCTGACTTCACTGCGAAGCCTTGATGAACAGAATGTTGTTTTCCAGGTGAATGTGTTGCATCAGATCGTCACGCATCTCCTCCAGCCCGCGATATAGCGCGCGCCAGGTATTGCAGGCGTTTGCCGGCGGGGTGATGTCGTCTGTCAGCGCGGCCAGGCGATCCAGTGCGATGCCGTGCTGGTCGTGCTCGTAGCGCATCACCGCAATCGGGCCTTGCTCACTGGGCACGCGCATTCCGCGGCGGATCATGGGGAAAAGTACCTGTTCCTCCTTGAGCATGTGGCTTTCCAGCTCCTGCTGCATGCCCCACAGATGCTCGGCGAGCCCGGCCGGGCAGTCCGGTTTGTTGCCATGAACCTGCTCGACACGGCTGGCCAGGCGGATCAGCTCCGGGAACTGCTCACGGTGCCGCTCATGAAAGCGTTCCAGGAGATGATCGATCAGGGTGGCGGAGGGAACATTACGCCAATCGGTTTCGTGCTCAGCCTCAGCGCCCAACGCCGTCAGCTCGTCTGCGATGCGCTGGGCATCCAGCTCGCGCCGGGCGGCGGCATCACGAAGCGGGGTATCGCCGCCACAGCAGAAGTCCAGCTTGTACCGGCGAAATAGGCGAGTGGCGCCAGGGATCAGGCAGGCCAGGCTGCCCAGGGTTTGCTCGGTAGACACGCTTGTCATGGTGGGAATCCGCGAAATGGCCTCGATACGCTGCCTATCGCAATCGCTATGCCATCCCTATCTATCTGTTTTTCAAGCGTTAAAAAAACGCATTGGTCAAAACTACCGAGGCGGGTTAGGGTTGAAAAAACCATAAGGGTATGAAAGACCATGATGGAAGACGCCTTGCTGGCCGATCTGGTGACCGAGCTGCCTAATGCGGTTCGGCTTCAGCGCCTGGTGCATACGCTGCATCAGCGCTTTCGCTGTGGCGCCGTAGTGTTGCTTCGGCTGGACGACGACACGCTCCGCCCGTTGGCCGCCGTCGGGCTGGTGCGCGAAGCGCTCGGTCGCCGCTTCGTGGTGGCTCAGCACCCTCGCCTGGCGGCCATTCTTTCGCAGCGCGAGCCCACCTGGTTCGAGCCCGACAGTGGCCTGCCCGACCCCTACGACGGTCTGCTCGACGAGCGCATCGGTGAACCCTTGCCAGTGCACGACTGCATGGGCGTGAGCCTGTTCGTGGAGGGCAAATTATGGGGCGCGCTGACCCTCGATGCGCTGCATGCCGGCACCTTTGACGACGATGCGCGGCAGGATCTTCAGCGCTACACGCTTTTGATCGAGGCCGCCATCCGTATCACCCGCCTGGAGCATGAGAATCGCAGCCTGCGCCTGGCGCGCAGTGATGTGCTTGAGCCCAGCCAGCTGCCGAAGGACGGCGAAATCCTTGGCCAGAGCCCGGTGATCCGCGAGCTGTTGCGCGAACTGGAAGTCGTCGCCGACTCCGAGTTGCCCGTATTGCTGCTGGGCGAGACCGGTGTCGGCAAGGAGCTTTTTGCGCGCTGGTTGCATCGTCATTCGCGGCGACGCAACAAGCCGCTGATACTGGTCAATTGCGCGGCCTTGCCCGAGTCGCTTGCCGAGAGCGAGCTGTTCGGCCACGTCAAGGGCGCCTTTTCCGGTGCGACGACGGACCGGCCGGGACGCTTCGATGCGGCCAATGGCGGCACGCTACTGCTGGACGAAGTTGGCGAATTGCCGCTGGTGGTGCAGGCCAAACTGCTGCGTACCTTGCAGAACGGGGAAATCCAGCGCCTGGGCGCCGACAAGCCGCGGCAGGTCGATGTCCGGATCATCGCGGCGACCAATCGCAATCTGCGTGAAAGCGTGCGCGACGGCCATTTCCGTGCTGATCTCTATCATCGTCTGTCGGTGTATCCGGCACCGATTCCCCCGCTGCGTGAGCGCGGCAACGATGTGCTGATCCTTGCCGGCTTTTTCCTGGAGCTCAATCGTGCGCGCCTGGGGCTGCGCAGCATGCGCTTGTCGCCGGCTGCGGAGCGGGCTCTGCTGGGCTACAGCTGGCCGGGCAATGTGCGCGAGCTGGAACACGTGATCAGTCGCGCGGCGCTGCGTCTGTTGAGCAGTGGGGTGTCTCGCAGCGATATCCTCACGCTGGAACCCGACTTGCTCGCCCTCGACAGTACCCAGACCGCGGACCTGGCGCCGATCGCCGAGCAGATGCCTGCGGCCCAGGCGCCAATCGTTTCGCTGCGTGAGGCGGTAGATGCCTGCCAGCGTCAGGCCATAGTCCGCGCGCTGGAAGCCAGCTCAGAAAACTGGGCCCAGGCGGCCCGGCTGCTGGATGTGGATTCGAGCAACCTGCACAAACTGGCGCGGCGGCTCAAGCTCAAGTGAGCTGAGCCCTGTCTCGTCGCGGCTGGCGGGCGGTCCGCCAGTCGGTGCGAGTCGTCTTGCTGGCGGGGTGGTCTAAGGTTCAATCACCACGATCGAGGAGACGCCCATGGCTCTGGACCATGAACAGTTCCAAACGCTGCTGACCGAGGCCCAGGCGCATGCCGACCGGGCCGCCAGCGAGAACAACCCGCAGCACTACCAACAGGCCTTCGAAGCCAGCCTCAAGGCCATGCGCCTGCTGGCGGAGGAATCCGGCGCCTGGCGGCAGATGGTGGCCCGCGCTACCGAGGAGTTCGAGGGAGACGAGGGAATCTAGCCTGGCCGAAAACCCGCTAAAGGCTGCTGGTTGAGCGAGAAACCTGCAGCCTGCCTGCAAGGGTGGATTGGCGGGCCCCGCTGCAGCCTGAATCACTCTGCCTGCATCTGCAGGCAGGCGCTCCGGTGGCCAGTCTCCCTTGACGCTCATCAATGCCGATCGCCGGCCTAGTACCTAGACTGCCGGCCTCCCGTCCCTTCCCGGACGGCCGCCTGTGCCTGTTGGCGCCGGCGCGCATGATTTCGATTGTCTAGGAGTTGCCATGCACCTGGTCTGTCCGGCAGGAAGCCTGCCCGCGCTCAAGGCCGCCGTCCAGCAGGGCGCCGATGCCATCTATGTCGGTTTTCGTGACGACACCAATGCCCGCCATTTCGCCGGTCTCAACCTCGACGAAAAACAGCTCGACAAGGGCTTGCAGCTGATTCGTCAAAAGCGTCGCCAGCTGTATATCGCCGTCAATACCTATGCCCAGCCTGACGGCTGGTCCCGCTGGCAGCGAGCCGTGGACCAGGCGGCGGATTTGAACGTGGACGCACTCATCGCGGCGGATCCCGGGGTGCTGGGCTATGCCGCCAAACGTCATCCGCAGCTCAATCTCCACCTCTCTGTGCAGGGCTCGGCGACCAATGCCGAGGCGTTGGCGTTCTATCAGCAGCGCTACAACATCAAGCGCGCCGTGCTACCCCGGGTGCTTTCGCTCAAACAGGTCAGACAGGTGGCCGCCAGCAGCCCGGTGCCGATCGAGGTGTTCGCCTTTGGCAGCCTGTGCATCATGGCCGAGGGGCGCTGCCACCTGTCTTCCTACCTCACGGGCGAGTCGCCGAATCTGTGTGGTGTCTGCTCGCCAGCCAAGGCGGTGCGCTGGAGCGAAGAGCCGGAGGGGCTGACTTCACGCTTGAACAACGTGCTGATCGATCGCTATGCCGAAGGCGAGTCGGCCGGCTATCCGACCCTTTGCAAGGGCCGCTTCATGGTCAACGGCGAGCGCTTTCATGCCCTGGAAGAACCCACCAGCCTGAACACCCTGGACCTGATTCCGGAGCTGGCGGCCATTGGCGTCACGGCCATGAAGATCGAGGGTCGACAGCGCAGCCCGGCCTATGTCGAACAGGTCACCCGGGTCTGGCGTGCGGCGCTGGATGCCTATCTGAACGCGCCGCAGCGCTATGCGGTGCAGCCAGACTGGCGCGCGGTACTCGATGGGCTTTCCGAGGGCTCGCAAACCACGCTGGGCGCCTACCACCGGGCATGGCAA
The DNA here is from genome assembly GCF_058536345.1 of Stutzerimonas sp. C6.4V. Lineage (NCBI taxonomy): Bacteria > Pseudomonadati > Pseudomonadota > Gammaproteobacteria > Pseudomonadales > Pseudomonadaceae > Stutzerimonas > Stutzerimonas sp. C6.4V. Next base: position 3,041,357 of record NZ_JBZUBM010000001.1, on the reverse strand, counting down.
TGAAGGAGCGAACCATGAAACTCAGCCTCGGCCCCGTGCTGTTCTACTGGGATCGGCAGCAGACCCTGGATTTCTATGCAGACATGGCCGGCCAGCCGCTGGACGTCATCTACCTCGGCGAAACCGTCTGCTCAAAACGCCGCAGCATGGGCCTGGACGACTGGATCGGCCTGGCTCGCGAACTGGCGGGGGAGACGTCCGCGCAAATGGTGCTCTCCGGCCTGACGCTGGTGGAAGCCGCCTCGGAGCTGTCCGGCCTGCGCCGCCTCTGTGACAACGGCGAGCTGCTGGTGGAAGCCAATGACATGGGCGCGGTGCACTACCTGTCGCAGAAGAACCTGCCCTTTGTCGGCGGGCCGGCGCTCAACCTCTATAACGGCCACGCCCTGGCCGAGCTGGTCGAAAGTGGCATGTGCCGGTGGGTGCCACCGGTGGAAATGTCGGGTGCCATGATCCGCAGCGCCCGCGCCCAGTTGGAGCAGCTGGAGGTAGAACTGCCGGAAATCGAAATCTTCGCCTACGGTCATTTGCCGCTGGCCTATTCCGCACGTTGCTTTACCGCACGGGCGGAAAACCGCCCGAAGGACGATTGCCAGTTCTGCTGCCAGAACTATCCGGAAGGTATTCCCTTGTTGAGCCAGGAAGGCGAAGCGTTGTTCACCATCAACGGGATCCAGACCCTGTCTGCCTCGGTCAGCAATCTGCTGGCGGATTATCCGGCACTGGCGGCCAGCGGAGCAGAACTGCTGCGTCTGAGCCCACGGGCCGCTGGAATGTCCGACGTCATCAGGGCGTTCGATGCGGTGCGCAAGGGCGCGCTGCCGCCGCTCGCCGTCGAGGGTTGCAACGGTTACTGGCATGGCCAGCCCGGCATGCTGCGCGCAGAGGAGGCCGGCCTGTGCTGAAACCTCCTGCGCAGCTTCTGGCCCTTGGCGAACGACTGCTGCCCCTGGCGGCGCACACGCCATTTGCGTTGCAACGCCTGGCCCTTGAACGCAGCCTCAATCAGTTGTTCGCCGAACCCCTGGCAGACGACGCCTTCGAGGCGCTGGACGGGCACTGGATGCGTCTGGAGGTGGCAGACCTCAAGCTGGCCTGGTGCCTGACCTGCGAAGGGCAGCGCTTGCGTATCGCCGAGCAGGCACCGGTCGAGGTCACCATTCGCGGTAACTGGCGGGAGTTCTTGCTGCTCGCCAGCCGCCAGGAAGACCCGGACACCCTGTTCTTCCGTCGCCGTCTGGTCATCGAAGGGGATACCGAGCTGGGCCTGGCCATCAAGAATCTGATCGACAGCCTTGACCCGGACATGCTGCCGCCCTGGTTGTGGACGCTGTTGCAGCGTGCCGGTGAAGGGGTGGCGCAGGCGGGCCGGGCGCAACCGGCGCCCGTCTGATCAAACCGAGCGCAGCTGGTGTTTCGGCTGCATCCGGTCACTGGCGATGATCTCGCGCATGTCCTCGAACAAGGCGTTGGCTTCGGTCTCGCTGCAGTCCTCCCGGTAACGCTTGCGCAAGCCGTAGCTGCTAAGGGTGATGTGGACGTTGGCCGTTACGCCATGCTGCGCCAGGCAGGCACGGGCACAGTGCAGGGGGCAGCCATCGATGGCGAGGATCGCCCGGCCTGAATTGGCCTTGTTCACCAGTGAGCCGACCCGGCCGCCGACACCGGCGATGCAGGACATTTCCGCAAGGCCGGCGCGGTCCAGGCGTACAGCGAGGGTGTTCGCCAGCTGCGCCACGTTGGAGCAGCCTGAGCAGGAATAGACCAGCGGGAGGTGGGCGGTACGGGGCATTACGTTCTCCGGTCAGGCCGATGGGCTCGGCGTTGGTTGATATGCAGGAGATTACTCCTGGTAGGCCGCCAGCCCCTGGCTGTCGAGAATTTCGATGCGCCGACGCTGCACGCTGATCATCCCCGACTCGATCAGCCGGTGCAGGATGCGTGAAAAGGTTTCCGGCTGGATGCCCAGCTTGGAGGCGATCAGGCGTTTCGGTACGTCCAGGGTTACCACGCCGCTGTCGTCTTCCTGCGACTGGTAGAGGAAGCGCACCACCCGATGGCTGGCGTTGGCCAGTGTCAGGGTGTCGATCTCGTTCATCCGCTGATGCAGGCGAATGCTCAGAGTGGCAAGGATGTCCAGGCAGATGCTCGGATGTTCTTCGAGCATGCGCCGGTAGTGTGGCCCATGCAGGCTCGCCACCAGGCTGGCCTTGAGGGCCGTGGCACTGACCGGATAGTTTGGCGTTCCGGTGAACAGCAGGGCTTCAGCGAAGGATTCGCGAGGCCTAATGACCTCCACCAGCTTTTCCTGCCCATCGCATACCACGCGGTGCAGCTTCACCTGGCCACTGAACAGGAAGTAGAAACGTTCGGCCCGGTCGCCTTGATGAAACAGTGCCGCGCCGGCGGGCACGCGCTTGAGGTTGGCTGACGTGCACACCTCCTGCAGCGCCGACTCGGGCAGCCGGCTGAACAGGTGATGGCGGCGCAGCTCCGCGACAAGTGATGTTTCGGTGAGCATGTGTCCTCCCCCGGCGCCAGTCCGGGATGGTTCGAGGCTGCATCGTAAAAGCCGGCGCGCGGCAGTTTCCTTGATCGTGAACAAGATCCTGCCCGCCGGGCGTTGAGGTCAGGCAATTTCCAAAAACAGCCTGGGCAACTTGACGATGGTCAATTCGTAGAAGGACCGGTTTCCCTACATTGCACACCATCTTGTGTTTCGGTGTTTTTCCGTATCTACATATTGTGATTGGGGGTGGTAATGGAAGGGCTCGCCAAAAGGGCGCAACCGGTATCGCTGCGCAAGCGCGACGGCCGACTGCTGGCGTTTGAACTGGCAAAGATCGAGCGGGCAATCACGGCGGCAGGGGACGCCACCGGCGAGTTCGATGGCGCTACGGCAAAGGCTCTGGCCGAGCAGGTGCTGGCACGGTTGCCTCAGCGGATCGTGGAGGTCGAGCAGGCCCAGGACACCGTCGAGCGCGTCTTGATGGAGGCGGGCTACTACGACACGGCGCGCGCCTACATCGTCTACCGTGAACGCCACGGACGGCTGCGACGCGATCGCAAGTCGCTGGTCGATGTCGCCTCGTCGATGAACGAATACCTCTCGCGGGAGGACTGGCGGGTGCGTGCCAACGCCAACCAGGGCTATTCCCTGGGCGGGCTGATCCTCAACGTGTCGGGCAAGGTCACCGCCAACTACTGGCTGGACGAGGTCTACAGCCCGGAAATCGGCACGGCGCATCGAGAGGGCGATCTGCACATCCATGACCTGGACATGCTTGCCGGCTATTGCGCAGGCTGGTCGCTGCGCTCGCTGCTCAACGAAGGCTTCAACGGCATTCCCGGGCGGGTCGAGGCGGGGCCACCGAAGCACCTTTCGAGCGCGCTGGGTCAGATGGTCAACTTTCTCGGCACCTTGCAGAACGAATGGGCAGGTGCCCAGGCATTCAGCAGCTTCGATACCTATCTGGCGCCGTTCGTGCGCAAGGATCGGCTCGGCTACGACGAAGTGCGCCAGGCGATCCAGGAGTTCATCTACAACCTCAACGTGCCGTCGCGCTGGGGCACCCAGACACCGTTCACCAACCTGACCTTCGACTGGGTCTGCCCCGAGGACCTGCGCGAACAGATCCCCTATATCGCCGGCGAGGAGATGCCTTTCGCCTACGGCGAGCTGCAGGCCGAGATGGAGCTGATCAACCGTGCCTATATCGAAGTGATGCAGGCCGGCGACGGTCTGGGCCGGGTGTTCACCTTTCCGATCCCGACCTACAACATCACCCACGATTTCCCCTGGGACAGCGAGAATGCCGACCGCCTGTTCGAGATGACGGCACGCTACGGCCTGCCGTATTTCCAGAATTTCCTCAATTCGGACATGCAGCCCAACCAGGTGCGTTCGATGTGCTGCCGCCTGCAGCTCGACGTGCGCGAGTTGCTCAAGCGCGGCGGCGGGCTCTTCGGTTCGGCCGAGCAGACCGGCTCGCTGGGCGTGGTGACGGTCAACTGCGCACGATTGGGCTACCTGCATGCTGGCGACTGGACCGGGCTGGTCGAGCATCTGGATGCGCTGCTGGAGCTGGCGCGGCAGAGCCTCGAGGTCAAGCGCAAGGTCATCCAGCACCACATGGATGCCGGCCTTTACCCTTACACCAAGCGGTACCTGGGCACGTTGCGCAACCATTTCTCCACCATCGGCGTGAATGGCCTGCACGAGATGGTGCGCAATTTCACCGAGGATGCCGAGGGGTTGCACACCGAGGTCGGCCGGCGCATGGCAGTAGACCTGCTCGACCATGTGCGCGCGCGGCTGGTGCAGTTTCAGGAAGACACAGGTCATCTTTACAACCTCGAGGCGACACCCGCAGAAGGCACCACCTACCGCTTCGCCAAGGAAGATCGCAAACGTTTTCCGGACATCCTGCAAGCGGGTACGGCCGAGGCGCCGTACTACACCAATTCGTCCCAGCTGCCGGTGGGCTTCACCGACGACCCTTTCGAAGCCCTGATGCTGCAGGACGAGCTGCAGACCAAATACACCGGCGGCACCGTGCTGCACCTTTATATGGCCGAACAGATCTCCTCTGCCCAGGCCTGCAAGAACCTGGTGCGCACCTCGCTTGGGCGTTTCCGCCTGCCCTATCTGACCATCACCCCGACGTTCTCGATCTGCCCGGTCCACGGCTATCTGGCCGGTGAGCATGAATTCTGTCCGAAGTGCGACGAGGCGTTGCTGGCCAAACAGGCCGGTTGCGGCTGTCCGGCCTGATCCGCCCTCGTTCTGTTTTACCCAACCAAAGGAGCAACACATGAGCCAAGCCAACCAATTGCCCGAAAGCCAACGCCAGCGCTGTGAAGTCTGGACCCGGGTGATGGGCTATCACCGCCCGGTTGCGGCATTCAACCCGGGCAAGCAATCCGAGCATCGCGAGCGCACCCACTTCACCGAGCAAGCGGCCGGGCTGGCGCGGTAGCCATGGGCGCAGCGCTACGGGTCGGGGGCATGGTGCCCCTGACCACCCTCGACTTTCCCGATCACCTGGCCTGTGTGCTGTTCTGCCAGGGCTGTGGCTGGCGCTGTCGCTATTGCCACAACCCGCAGCTGATCCCGACCTGTGGAGCAGATGAGCGCGATTGGGAGGACATCCTCGGATTTCTTCAACAACGTGCCGGTCTGCTCGAAGCGGTGGTGTTCAGCGGTGGCGAACCGACCCTGCAACTGGCCTTGCCCGATGCTATCGCCCAGGTACGTGCGCTGGGATTCAAGGTCGGCCTGCACAGCGCTGGCATCAAGCCCAAGCTGTTCCGTCAGGTGCTGCCGCTGGTGGATTGGGTGGGCTTCGATGTCAAGGCGCTGCCCGAACATGGCCGACTGATCACGGGCGTCGAAGGCAGTGGCGAGGCGAACTGGAAAAGCCTCGAAGCGCTTGTTGCGTGCGGTGTGGACTATGAGTGCCGCACCACCGTGCACTGGCAGTTGTTCGACGCTGAACGCCTGTGGGACATGGCGCAGCGACTGCGCAAATTGGGAGTCGAACGGTTCGCAGTGCAATGCGTGCGTACCGCGCGGATGCTCGATGACTCGCTCGCCGACAGCCGCGCGCCCTACGATCAGCAAAAGCTATGGGATCGCATGGGGCAGCTTTTTCCTTCGTTCCAACTACGCGGCTGACGCCGCGCTCCGAAACGCTGCTCGTATAGGCGCGACCTGAAGCCATGCGTAGCAGCGGTCTCAAGCAGGGCTTGCTTGCTGCGATGCTTGCGCCGGTGCTGGAAGCGAGCCCTGCTGCTTTGTGTAGCGGTCGTGAATCCGCTGATCATGTGCCTTGGTTTGCGAGCAGGCTCAGCTCCAGGCGCTCTCGATCAGCTCCAGCCCCAGAATTGCAGATACCAGCCATAACCGACCACAGCTGTCGCCAGCCCCACGCAGCTGAACGCAGACAGGCGACGCAGGCCATTGGCACCATGTCGGCTGATTACGCGCCAGGCCAGATAAAGGCTCCAGCCAATCCCGCCGGCCAGCAGCAGCGCTCGCGTCGGCTGTGCCCAGGCGAGGACAAAGCCTTCATAACGCAACAGCTTGATCGTCGTGGCCGATAACCCCAGGAACAGCCCGGCGCCGCCCAGCGGCGTCAGTGTCAGGGCAAGGTGATGGAAGACATTGTCGTTGCGTTTCATCAACCGTACCGCGCCACGAAGGAGCAACCAGAGCGCGCCGCCCACCAACAGCGAGCAGGCACCGATGTAGCCAAGAATCGCCGCACCGTCGAGCCAGGTGAATGCATCGTTGTTCTGCGGATAATGCGTCAGCAGCCACCAGGGGGCGTTGGCCTCCAGCGGCCAGAAGATGTCGCGGTCCACCAGCCACTCGGCGGCGGTCTGCTTGAGGGTGATGAACCAGGGGCTGACCGTCCACTGGAAGGCGCCCATGGCCAGGCCGATCATGCCGAACAGCAGCAGGGTGCTGTCCCAATGACCCTGTTGCGGCTGGTTGCCGACGATGAGTATCTCCTCGTTCGGCGAACGGGCGGCAAGGGCGACGGCGCCACGCTGGCCGCTGCACCGACCGCAGGCATGGCATTCGCTGTTGCCCTGCATGCGGCGGATGTCGATCAGCGGGGCGCAGTTGGGGGTCGCCAGCTTCGGCCCCTGGTTGGCCTGCCAGCGCTCTTCGTCGACCTTGTAGTGCAGCGGCGCCAGGCGCGCGAGCAGGCTGAATACACCGCTGACGGGACACAGGTGCCGGCACCAGACGCGCTTACCGCGGCCATAGAGGAAGCCAACGATCATCGCGGCCACCGTCGAGCCGCCGAGGATCAGCGCGGCAGCACGGCCATAGTCATAGACGCTGATCAGCTGGCCATAGACCGTGGTGAGGATAAAGGCGATGGTCGGCCAGCCGCTCCAGCGGATCCACTGCGGTGTGCGCTTGTTCAGGCCGCGCCAGCTGATCCACTCGCTGAGCGAGCCTTCCGGACAGAGCACCCCGCACCAGAGCCGTCCGAACATCACCATCGACAGCAAGACGAACGGCCACCAGAGCCCCCAGAAGAGGAACTGAGCGAATACCGTGATGTTGTCCAGCATGCGTGCTTCGGACGGCGGCAGAGAAAGAAACGCAGGGACCAGCAGCAACACCAGGTAGAAACCCACCACCAGCCACTGAATCAGGCGGATGGCCTTGGCATGCTGGCGCAGCAGGTCGCCGATGCGCGCCAGCCAGGGAGTATTGGCGATCATGCGGCGCGAGCCTCCAGACGGGCCTCCGGCTTCGGTCGCAGCCAGGCCCAGACGGCCAGCCAGTAAAGTCCCATGAGGATCACAGCAGCCAGCGATGGCATGGCGCGATAACCGGTCAGCCCGGCGATGGTGCTGCCCAGGGTGCCGCCGTCATCGAGCAGGGCCGAAGTGTCCCAGATCGGGTCGCCGAAAACGGTGTAGAGCACTTCCGGCACGTCCATGCCCATCAGCTGGCCGCTGAAACGGTCGAGCCCGGCCATCAGCAGGGCGGCGCCGAGCAACAGCAGCAGGGCTTCGCTGAAAGTAAAAAAGCGCTTCCAGGAGAACAGTCGGCTTCCGGCCTGCAGCGCTGCGTAGCTGATCAATGCGAGGACGAAACCGAGCACGCCTCCGACCACGAAACCGGTGAGATCGGTGCCTTGTTGCTGATGGCCGACGCCATAGAGAAACACCACGGTTTCGCTGCCTTCGCGCGCCACGGCGAGCATCGCCAGTATCAAAAGCCCGATGCCGCTGCCCTGGCTGAGGCTGGCCGCCGCGCTGTCTACCAGGTTGCGCTTGAGGTCGCGGCCATGATGGTGCATCCAGCCGACCATCTGCAGGATCAGCAGAGCCGCGACCACCAGCATGGCGCACTGGAACCACTCGCCGGCCGGCCCGGCCAGCCAGTCGCCAGCACTGAGGATGCCCCAGGCCAGCAGCGAAGCCAGGCCCAGGCCCGCCACGACGCCGCCCCAGAGCATACGCAGCGCGTGACGGTTGTCCGGTTGCTGGCTCAGCCAGGCATGCAGAATGCCGATGACCAGCAGCGCCTCGACGCTTTCACGCCAGACGATGAACATTGATTGGCCCATGTCGCTTCTCCTTTGAAAAGGAACTACTTGGCGATGATTTCCCCTTCCGGGAGGTCCATGTGGAACTCATCGAAGAAGGGATAGCGGCCCGGTTTGAGCGGATGGATTACGACGAACGAGGTGACGCCCGGCGAAAGCACCTTTTCCACTCGCAGGGGCGTGCTCTCGAACTCGGTCGGGCCGCTGCCGGCATTGATCACGACGATCTTGAAGCGCTGGCGAGCCGGAACTTCGATGGTCGCTGGCTCGAAATGGCCGTCGCGGATGGTCAGCTCAAAGGTCGGTAACCCGGCCTGGGCGCCGCCGGCGAGACCGGCAGCGAGCAGGGCGAGAATGGGGATCAGGACGCGTCGCATGCTGACCTCCGGCTCAATAACCGCCTTTCTTGCCGATGCCGGCGTAGGTGAACTCGTAGTTCAGCGTGCACTGTTCGAACCAGGGCGCGACACCGGTTTCCTTGTCGACGTGGCGGCCGAACATGGCGTGCTCGCCGCCTGGCGGGGCAATGGTGAAGGTCAGCGAATATTTGCCCGGGCCCATCAGCTTGACGTTGTCGCCATAGTGCGGGCCGTCATTGGCAACCATCGGATGGAAGTCGCCCTCGATCTTTTCATCCGAGCCCTTCTTGCTCAGCGCATAGTGGATGTTCAGGTAGGAGACGAAACTGCCTTCCTGCCAGCCGTTGCGGTTGTCTTCGGTAGCGGCGATATCGGCTTCCAGGTGTACGTCGGATTTGGCCGCGTCGAGCATCATCCCGGCGGGCTCCATTTCGACCGGCTGCAGATAGACTGCTCCGACTTCCATGCCACCGCATTGCTGCGGTTCACCAATTGGGTATTCCTTGGCTTGGGCGAGGGGAGCGATCAGTAGCGAAGCGATGGCTAGGGTGGCGGGAATGCGCATGAGGCCTCCGAGAAGGAATGGGTTGGGATGCAGGTAAAGATTCTCACCTGTGAGGCTTAACGATAATGATTCGCGTCAATTTTGAATGAAATAATTTGTAACGTATACCCTCAGGCGCTCGAACCGCCGCGACCCTGATCGCTGCGGACGGCTACTGGCGCGGCCTGGAACCCTCCAGGTGCGTTGCGTTGTCACACCGGCGGACCGCCATTTCCCTCCCACCGACAGCGCACCGCGAAGTGCCGGGTCCAGGTGGTGGCCGGGTGTCGATTAGTGCTGCCAGCAGATCGATAGGGGCCTAACATAGGCGTTTTTGGAGCCAGATTCTTATGCCTCAAGCTGTACTGGACGCCAGAACCGCCCGTGTCCTGCCATGGTTGGTGGCCATCGCGTTCTTTATGCAGACCCTTGATGGCACCATCCTCAACACGGCGCTGCCGGCCATGGCTCGCGACCTGTCCGAAAACCCGCTGCGGATGCAGGGTGTGGTCATTGCCTACATGCTGACCGTGGCGCTGCTGATTCCCGCGTCCGGCTGGTTGGCTGATCGCTTCGGAACCCGGCGGATATTCTTTTCCGCGATCCTGCTGTTCACCCTCGGTTCGTTGCTCTGCGCGATGAGTGCAACCTTCAACCAGTTGGTCATGTCACGCGTGGTGCAGGCGGTCGGGGGCGCCCTGATGCTGCCGGTGGGGCGGCTGGTGGTGCTGCGGGCCTACCCTCGCAGTGAGTTCGTAAGGGTGATGACATTCATCGCGTTGCCCGGCATGGTCGGGCCACTGCTGGGCCCGACCCTCGGTGGCTGGCTGGTTCAGTACGCGTCCTGGCACTGGATCTTCCTGATCAACCTGCCGGTTGGCCTGGTTGGCTGTCTCGCTGCCCTGCGTTTCATGCCGGATCTGAAAAGCGCTGCGCGGATACGCTTCGATACCCTTGGTTTCATATTGTTTGGCGGCGCGATGGTGCTGATCACCATCGCGCTGGAAGGGCTCGGCGAGATGCAGATGCCGCATGCCCGCGTCCTGCTGTTGATGGTCATCGGCAGCGCCTGCCTGGCTGCCTACTGGCTGCGCGCCGGCCATGTGGAAACCCCGCTGTTCAGCCCGTCGTTGTTCCATACACGAAGCTTTGCCGTGGGTATTTTCGGCAATCTGTTCGCGCGCCTGGGCAGTGGCGCGTTGCCCTTCCTGTTGCCATTGCTGCTGCAGGTGGCGCTGGGCTTCTCGCCAGCAGAAGCCGGGATGAGCATGATCCCGCTGGCGGTCGGCGCGATGCTGATAAAGCCTCTGGCGAAACCGCTGATAGACCGGCTCGGCTATCGACGCATCCTGGTTGGCAACACCCTGCTGCTTGGCAGCTTGATCGCCAGCCTGGCGACGGTCGACGGCCAAACCCCAACCGCGGTGCTGCTGGTGCACCTGGGGCTGATCGGCATCGTGAACTCCATGCAATTCACCGCGATGAACACCGTCACCCTGGTGGGACTGAGCAATCAAAACGCCAGCGGCGGGAACAGCCTGCTATCGGTGGTCGTGCAGCTGTCCATGAGTCTTGGGGTGGCCTCGGCCGGTGCGCTGCTGGGAGGCTTCACCCTGCCGGGCGCCGATGGCGGGGCGGTGCTGCGGGCCTTCCACCTGACCTTCCTCTGCATCGGCGCGATGTCGATGCTGGCGGCGACGCTGTTCTTTCAGCTCGACAGCAAACAGACCATGGCCGCCCGGTTGATAGACGACGAGTAAAAACATGGTGCCGAGCCGCAGGCCAGGCCAGACGATCACTCGACGCAGAGTTCGGCGTCTTCGGCTTCTTCTTCGGGGATCTCGTCAGTGACGATCACCCGCGCATGGTGGGTGCTGTCCTCTTCCATGCGGAGGCCGAAGTATCGCGTGTCGTAGGCATCCCAGAACGCCTCGACCTGCGCCATGGTAGCGGCCTCGAGAAGAACCTCCAGGCTGTGTTCCAAGACGATCGTATAGAGTTTTTCGGCAGACATGATTAGCAGGCTCGCGCTCGATTCAGGACGGCGGCTGCGCCATTGCAGCCATGATGTCATTCTGACAGCTGCGCGCGTCGTCGAAGCGCCCGCTCATCGCCTTCCTGGTGTCTCCCGCTGAACGGTTGGTGCTGGCTGGGGTCTGCGGCTGCCCTTTGGATAGGGCAGGGATACCGGTTGGATATGTAAGCTTTGATGACAGGCGCTGATCCTTGCTTACTCTGTACACCCCAGTCTAGACCGCACAGCCTTCGCCCAGCCGCCTGATCAACGCCCTTTGCTGAGCGCCGGCGCCGCTCGAACCTGCTGCCTTTGTTTACCTGTGCAAGTAAACATTATCGACCTGTCATAAGTCGCGACATATCGTTCAGCTTCGGTTGTACATGAAAGCTGTCGAGCAGAAGGAGTTGAAGATGACTGCAATGAGTGTGGCGTGGGCTGTGATGGGGGTTTCGCTGACAGCGGTCTTGGTACTGACGATCCTGCTCTGGGTGCAGTGGCTGAATACCCAGCAACATAAGGCGGAGCTGAGCGTCTTGCGTAGCCTGCTCCAGAGTCTGGGGGAGATCATTCGACGGCTCGAATGCGAAAAGGCCGAACTGAGCGCCGGCCTGCGAGCGGAAAAGGGCCAGCTCGAACAACTCAAGCGGCTTCAGCGTTGACTTATTGCCGGCCTACGGCTGAGCCGCGCCGTTGCGCAATGATGCGCTGTCCAGATCATGCTCGGGTCCGTGAGTACTCCGCCATGCGCATCGATTGTCATCTGCTGTGCATGTCAGCCGGCCATACGCCGGTTTACCGCACCCTTTGCCAGGCCGGCGGCAGGCTCCGATACGCACGGGAACAGGTGGCTTGATCAAACGAAATATCCGGTTTACGCCAATTTGAGCATGAGCATGTCGCAAACAGGCAAATGCGCAGGCCGGTGTATTTGCAGAATCGGCTCCAACCGGCCTCGCCGGGCAAGGCCGCGGTTTTTGAGTTCCACAGAACCGACCCGGCTCCGAGATCACAGGCGCATTGATGCCGCAGGGAGACCACCATGTTCAGCAAGCAAGACCAGATCCAGGGCTACGATGACGAACTGCTGGCAGCAATGAATGCCGAAGAGTCGCGTCAGGAGCGGCATATCGAACTGATCGCTTCGGAAAATTACACCAGCAAGCGAGTGATGGAAGCTCAGGGCAGCGGGCTGACCAACAAGTACGCCGAAGGCTATCCGGGCAAGCGCTACTACGGTGGTTGCGAGCATGTCGACAAGGTCGAGCAGCTGGCTATCGACCGCGCCAAGGAGTTGTTCGGCGCCGATTACGCTAACGTCCAGCCGCATTCTGGCTCCTCCGCCAACAGCGCCGTCTACCTGGCGCTGCTGCAGCCGGGTGACACCCTCTTGGGCATGAGCCTGGCCCACGGCGGTCATCTTACCCACGGCGCCAAGGTCAGTTCGTCCGGCAAGCTGTACAACGCCGTACAGTACGGTATCGATACTGACACCGGCCTGATCGATTACGACGAGGTCGAGCGCCTGGCCGTCGAAAGCAAGCCGAAGATGATCGTCGCGGGCTTCTCGGCCTACTCGAAAACCCTTGATTTCGCCCGTTTCCGTGCCATCGCCGACAAGGTCGGTGCGCTGCTGTTCGTCGACATGGCTCACGTGGCCGGGCTCGTTGCTGCCGGTCTCTACCCCAACCCGATCCCGTTTGCCGATGTGGTCACCACCACCACACACAAGACCCTGCGCGGTCCACGCGGCGGGCTGATCCTGGCCAAAGCCAATCCGGACATCGAGAAGAAGCTCAACGCAGCGGTATTCCCCGGCGCCCAGGGAGGCCCGTTGATGCACGTGATCGCGGGCAAGGCGGTGTGCTTCAAGGAAGCCATGGAGCCGGATTTCAAGGACTACCAGGCCCAGGTCATCAAGAATGCCCAGGCGATGGCCAAGGTATTCGTCGATCGCGGTTTCGACGTGGTCTCTGGCGGCACCGACAACCATCTGTTCCTGGTCAGCCTGATCAAGCAGGGCCTGACCGGTAAGGACGCCGATGCCGCTTTGGGTCGCGCAGGCATCACCGTCAACAAGAACGCCGTACCCAACGACCCGCAGTCGCCCTTCGTGACGTCCGGTCTGCGTATCGGTACACCGGCCATTACTACGCGCGGGCTCAAGGAAGATCAGAGTGTCGAGCTCGCGGGCTGGATTTGCGACATCCTCGATCACCTCGGTGATGACGATGTCGAGGCACAGGTTGCCCGACAAGTCGCTGGGCTGTGCGCCGACTATCCGGTGTACCGCTGATTCGTAGGGTGGAAGGCGCTGTTGCCTTCCACCGCAACTCGGTGGGTCGATAACCGGCGATCCACGCTACGAATCGCATTGCATCACCGCTTCGAGGCGGTCGTTTTTCCAGGAGCATTCGACATGCAACGTTATTCCGGCTTCGGCCTGCTCAAGCATTCATTCAGCCATCACGAAAACTGGCAGCGCATGTGGCGCAACCCCAAGCCCAAGCCGGTCTATGACGTCATTATCGTCGGCGGTGGCGGCCATGGCCTGGCCACGGCCTACTACCTGGCAAAGGAATTCGGCGTCAAGAACGTCGCGGTGATCGAGAAGGGCTGGTTGGGCGGCGGTAATACCGCGCGCAACACCACCATCGTGCGTTCCAACTACCTGTGGGACGAATCGGCACGGCTCTACGAGCACGCCATGAAGCTCTGGGAGGGCCTGTCTCAGGACATCAACTACAACGTCATGTTCTCCCAGCGCGGCGTGTTCAACCTCGGCCACACCCTGCAGGACATGCGCGACATCGAGCGCCGTGTCAGCGCCAACCGCCTCAACGGCATTGATGGTGAAGTGGTGGACGCCAAGCAGGTGGCGGAAATGATCCCCTACCTGGACTGCTCTAAGAACACCCGCTATCCGATTCTCGGCGCGTCTCTACAGCGCCGCGGTGGGGTCGCCCGTCATGATGCGGTGGCCTGGGGCTATGCCCGCGCGGCCGACTCTTTAGGCGTCGACCTGATCCAGCAGACCGAAGTGATCGGTTTCCGTAAGGAAAACGGCGTATGCATCGGCGTGGAAACCACAAAGGGCTTCATCGGCGGCAAGCGCGTCGGAGTGGTCACCGCCGGCAATTCCGGGCATATGGCCAAGCTGGCCGGCTTTCGCCTGCCGCTCGAGTCTCATCCGTTGCAGGCGCTGGTGTCCGAGCCGATCAAGCCGATCATCGACACCGTGATCATGTCCAACGCCGTGCACGGCTACATCAGCCAGTCGGACAAGGGCGACCTTGTCATCGGTGCCGGCATCGACAGTTATGTCGGTTACGGCCAGCGTGGCTCCTACCCCACCATCGAACACACCCTGCAGGCGATCGTCGAGATGTTCCCGATCCTCTCGCGGGTGCGCATGAACCGCCAATGGGGCGGCATCGTCGATACCACACCGGATGCCTGTCCGATCATCGCCAAGACCCCGGTGAAGAACCTGTTCTTCAACTGCGGCTGGGGCACCGGCGGCTTCAAGGCCACGCCCGGTTCGGGGCATGTGTTCGCCGCCAGCCTGGCCAAGGGCGAGATGCACCCGCTGGCCAAGGCGTTCTCGATCGAGCGTTTCCACAACGGCGCGCTTATTGACGAACACGGGGCGGCCGGGGTCGCACACTGATTTTGGCCCCTTCCGCCTAAGGCGGAGGGAGGAAGGTTTTCTGGAGGTACCGACCATGCTGCATATCTTCTGCCCTCATTGTGGCGAATTGCGCTCCGAAGAAGAGTTCCACGCCGGTGGCCAGGCGCACATTCCGCGTCCGCTGGACCCGAACGCCTGCACGGACGAGGAGTGGGGCGATTACCTGTTCTTCCGCGACAACCCGCGCGGCATCCATCACGAATTATGGATACATGCGGCGGGATGCCGTCAGTACTTCAACGTCACCCGTCACACGGTGAGCTACGAAATCCTCGAAACCTACAAGATCGGCGAGCAGCCCAGCGTGACTAAGGCTGTCGACCAGGGAGCAACGGCATGAGCCAGGTCAATCGTCTTTCCCAGGGTGGCCGCATCGACCGCAGCCAGCCCCTGACCTTCACCTTCAACGGCGAGACCTATCAGGGCTTTGCCGGCGATACCCTGGCCGCCGCGCTGCTGGCCAACGGTGTCGATGTGATAGGCCGCAGCTTCAAGTATTCGCGTCCGCGCGGCATCGTCGCCGCCGGTGCCGAAGAGCCCAATGCCGTGTTGCAAATCGGTGGTACCGAGGCGTCACAGATCCCCAACGTACGTGCCACCCAGCAAGCTCTGTACGCAGGCCTGACCGCGAACAGCGTGAACGGATGGCCGAGCGTCAACACGGACCTGATGGGGATTCTTGGCAAGGTCGGCGGGGGCATGATGCCGCCCGGTTTCTATTACAAGACCTTCATGTACCCCCAGAACCTGTGGTTGACCTATGAGAAGTACATTCGCAAGGCTGCAGGCCTCGGCCGCGCGCCCAAGGCGAATGACCCGGACAACTACGATCACCTGAACCAGCACTGCGACGTACTGGTGGTCGGCGCAGGCCCTGCCGGGCTGGCCGCGGCTTTGGCCGCCGGTCGCAGCGGCGCCCGCGTTATCCTGGCCGACGAGCAGGAAGAGTTCGGCGGCAGCCTGCTCAGTACCCGCGAAACGCTAGATGGCAAGCCCGCTGCCGACTGGGCTGCCAGCGTTATCGCCGAACTGAAAAACATGCCGGAAGTGACCCTGCTGCCGCGCTCCACCGTGACCGGCTACCACGACCACAACTTCCTGACCATTCACGAGCGCCGGGCAGACCACCTCGGAGAACTGGCCCCCATGGGCACATTCGGACAGCGAATCGTACGCCAGCGCATGCATCGCGTGCGGGCCAAGCGAGTGGTTCTGGCCACTGGTGCCCACGAACGCCCGTTGGTCTATTCCAACAATGATGTGCCCGGCAACATGATCGCTGATGCGGTGTCCACCTACGTGCGCCGCTACGGCGTGGCACCTGGACGTCAGCTGGTGCTGTCGACCAACAACGATTATGCCTACCGTGCCGTGCTCGACTGGCTGGACGCAGGCCACCGGGTAGTCGCTGTGGCCGATGCACGCAGCAATCCACGCGGTGCCTGGGTCGAGGAAGCACGTCGCCGCGGAGTGCGGGTGCTCGCCGGCAGCGCCGTGGTCGAGGCGCGCGGCAGCAAGCGGGTCACCGGGGCACGCATCTGCGCCATCGATATCGCCAGTCACAAGGTCACCAGCCCGGGCGAGGTAGTCGACTGCGACCTGATTGCCAGCTCCGGCGGCTACAGCCCGGTGGTCCACCTGGCCTCGCACCTGGGCGGTCGTCCGGTCTGGCGCGAAGACATTCTCGCGTTCGTTCCCGGCGAAGGTTTCCAGCAGCGCACCTGCGCTGGTGCGGTGAATGGCGTCTTCGCCCTTGGCGACGCTCTTGCCGACGGCTTCGAAGCCGGTGCCAAGGCTAGCGCCGAGACCGGCTTCCAGGCGGTCACCGGCAACCTGCCGCAGGTTGAACAGCGCGCCGAGGAAGCGACCGTCGGGCTGTTCCTGGTTCCCCATGACAAGCCCACGGAGCGTGCCCCCAAGCAATTCGTCGATTTGCAGAACGACGTTACCGCGGCCGGCATCAAGCTGGCCACCCATGAAGGCTTCGAGTCGGTCGAGCACGTAAAGCGCTACACCGCGCTGGGCTTCGGTACCGACCAGGGCAAGCTCGGCAACATCAATGGCCTGGCGATCGCGGCCCACTCGATGGGCATCGGCATCGCCGAAATGGGCACCACGATGTTCCGCCCGAACTACACCCCGGTTACTTTCGGCGCCGTCGCCGGTCGTCATTGCGGCGAGCTGTTCGAGCCCAAGCGTTACACTGCGTTGCAGGCCTGGCACCTGGAGAATGGCGCCGAATTCGAGGACGTCGGCCAGTGGAAGCGCCCCTGGTATTTCCCCAAGAAGGGCGAGGACCTGCATGCCGCCGTGGCCCGCGAGTGCCTGGCAGTGCGCAATGCGGTCGGCATCCTCGATGCCTCGACCCTGGGCAAGATCGATATTCAGGGCCCGGATGCGCGCGAGTTTCTCAACCGCGTCTACACCAACGCCTGGACCAAGCTGGACGTAGGCAAGGCGCGCTACGGCCTGATGTGCAAGGAAGACGGCATGGTCTTCGACGACGGGGTGACTGCGTGCCTGGCCGACAACCATTTCCTGATGACCACCACCACCGGCGGCGCTGCACGGGTGATGGAATGGCTGGAGATCTACCACCAGACCGAGTGGCCGGAGCTGAAGGTGTACTTCACCTCGGTCACCGATCACTGGGCAACCATGACCCTGTCCGGCCCCAACAGCCGCAAGTTGCTGGCCGAGGTTACCGACATCGATCTGGACAAGGAGGCCTTCCCTTTCATGACCTGGAAGGAAGGCGAAGTCGGCGGTGTACCGGCGCGGGTGTTCCGAATCTCCTTCACCGGCGAGCTGAGTTATGAGGTCAACGTACAGGCCGACTACGCACTGGGCGTGTGGAAGCAGATCATCGAGGCGGGCAAGAAGCACGGCCTGACGCCTTACGGCACCGAGACCATGCACGTCCTGCGAGCAGAGAAGGGCTTCATCATCGTTGGCCAGGACACCGACGGATCCGTGACACCGGACGATCTGAACATGGGCTGGTGCGTTGGCCGCAACAAGCCATTCTCCTGGATAGGCTGGCGCGGTATGAACCGCGAGGATTGTCTCAAGGAAAACCGCAAGCAGCTGGTGGGCCTCAAGCCGCTGGACCCGAAAAAGGTCCTGCCTGAAGGTGCGCAGCTGGTATTCGACCCCAAGCAGCCGATTCCGATGACCATGGTGGGCCACGTGACCTCCAGCTACATGAGCGCGGCGATGGGTTATTCCTTCGCCATGGCGCTGGTCAAGGGCGGCCTCAAGCGCATCGGAGAGCGTGTGTATGCACCGCTGGTCGATGGCAGCGTGATAGAGGCCGAAATCGTCAGCTCGGTGTTCTATGACCCGAAAGGCGAACGGCAGAACGTGTGAGGTGAGCGTGAGGCGGGCACACCACCTCACTCTCGGTAGACCCAGAATTTATTGGCGCCCAGCGGCGCCAGGCAGGTAAACCATGACCGCAGTGAACGTCTACAAACAACGCCCGGACAACATCCAGGGACAGTCGCCGTTGCACCACGCAGGCCTCGCCGAGCTGGTCGGCAAAGGCCGTGCCGGCGCCGGTGTCACCCTGCGTGAAAAGAAGCTGCGCGGTCACCTGACCCTGCGCGGCGATGCCCACGACCCGGCCTTCGCCAGGGGCGTACAGGATGTGCTTGGCCTGTCATTGCCGGTCGCGCTGACGCTGACGGCTAACGGCGAGACATCCCTGCAATGGATGGGGCCGGACGAGTGGCTCCTGATCGTGCCGCAGGGCGAGGAGTTTGCCACCGAACAACGGTTGCGCGAGGCTCTGGCCGGACAGCACATCCAGATCGTCAATGTCAGCGGCGGGCAAACCCTGCTCGAGCTCTCTGGAGAAAAGGTTCGCGAGTTGCTGATGAAATCGACGCCCTACGACGTGCATCCAAGCAACTTCCCGGTGGGCAAGGCGGTGGGTACACATTTCGCCAAGAGCCAACTGATCATCCGTCACACTGCCGAAGATGTCTGGGAGCTGGTGGTACGCCGCAGCTTCGCCGACTACATCTGGCTCTGGCTGCAGGATGCCAGTGCCGAGTACGGCCTGGCGATAGAGGCCTGAGCGACACATGACGGTCTGTGTTCCCCGGAAGCAGGCTGTTCGTAGGCGCATGAACCGCTTCCATCCGTCCGGGGTGGTTGGAAGCGGCCGCGACCTGTCGATGGATTGAGCGGCGCACAGGCGCCAACCAACGCTGTTTGCGCAGCATTCGGAGAACACCATGAGCCGCACGCCTGATACCTGGATCCTCACTGCAAGCAGCCCGAGCGTGCTCGGTACCGTCGATGTGGTGACTCGCTATCTGTTCGAGCAGGGTTGCTACGTGACCGAGCACCACAGCTTCGACGACCGGCTGGTCAGCCGTTTCTTCATCCGCGTCGAGTTCCGTGCGCCGGATGGCTTTGACGAGACCAATTTCCGTGCAGGTCTGATTGACCGTGCGGCACCCTTCGAGATGCATACCGAGCTGACGCCGCCGGGCTACCGCGCAAAGGTAGTGATCATGGTGTCCAAATCGGATCACTGTCTGAACGACCTGCTCTACCGCCAACGCATTGGGCAGTTGCCCATGGACGTCGCTGCGGTGGTGTCCAATCACCCCGATCTTGAGCCGCTTGCCCGTTGGCATGCCATTCCCTACCACCACTTCCCGCTCGACCCTCAAGACAAGCCGGCGCAGGAGCGCAAGGTTTTGCAGGTAATCGAGGACAGTGGCGCGGAGCTCGTGATCCTGGCGCGCTATATGCAAGTGCTGTCGCCCGAGCTGTGCCGAACACTTGATGGCCGGGCGATCAACATTCACCACTCGCTGTTGCCCGGCTTCAAGGGCGCCAAGCCGTACCACCAGGCGTACCAGAAAGGCGTCAAGCTGGTCGGCGCGACCGCGCATTTCATCAACAACGATCTCGACGAGGGCCCGATCATTGCGCAGGGCGTCGAGCCGGTGGACCACACCCACTATCCTGAAGACCTGATCGCCAAAGGCCGCGACATCGAGTGCCTGACCCTGGCCAAGGCGGTCGGCTATTTCCTCGAACGCCGGGTATTCCTGCACGCCAACCGAACGGTGGTGTTGTAGGTCCCGGCCGCAATTCATAGCTCCCCTACAAGCCCGCGCGGCCTCCCGTCGCGCCTTGTATTCACAAAAACAAAGGAGAAAGGCAGATGGCTGACAATCGTGGCGTCGTTTACCTCGGCGCAGGCAAGGTCGAAGTCCAGAAAATCGACTATCCGAAGATGCAGGACCCTCGCGGGCGCAAGATCGAGCACGGTGTGATCCTGCGCGTCGTTTCCACCAACATCTGCGGCTCGGACCAGCACATGGTGCGCGGCCGCACCACCGCCCAGGTCGGCCTGGTGCTCGGTCACGAGATCACCGGGGAAGTCATCGAGAAGGGCAGCGATGTCGAGCACCTGCAGATAGGCGACCTGGTCTCTGTACCGTTCAACGTCGCTTGCGGCCGTTGCCGTTCCTGTAAGGAACAGCACACGGGTGTCTGCCTGACCGTCAACCCGGCGCGTGCCGGCGGTGCCTATGGCTACGTCGACATGGGCGACTGGACCGGTGGCCAGGCTGAATACGTGCTGGTGCCCTATGCCGATTTCAACCTGCTCAAGCTACCCAACCGCGACAAGGCGATGGAGAAGATCCGCGACCTCACCTGCCTGTCGGACATCCTGCCCACCGGCTACCACGGCGCGGTGACGGCCGGTGTCGGTCCGGGCAGCTCGGTTTACATCGCAGGCGCCGGTCCGGTCGGCCTTGCCGCCGCTGCCTCCGCACGCCTGCTCGGCGCCGCGGTGGTGATCATTGGTGACCTCAACCCGGCCCGTCTGGCCCACGCCAAGGCGCAGGGTTTCGAGATCGCCGACCTGTCGCTGGATACCCCGCTGCACGAGCAGATCGCTGCCCTGCTGGGCGAGCCGGAAGTCGATTGCGCGGTTGACTGCGTGGGCTTCGAGGCACGTGGCCATGGTCATGAAGGCGCCAAGCACGAGGCTCCGGCCACTGTGCTCAACTCGCTGATGGGCGTGGTTCGGGTCGCGGGTAAGATCGGTATTCCCGGTCTATACGTAACCGAAGACCCGGGTGCTGTGGACGCGGCGGCCAAAATGGGCAGCCTGAGCATTCGCTTTGGTCTGGGCTGGGCCAAATCCCATAGCTTCCACACCGGCCAGACGCCAGTGATGAAATACAACCGTGCCCTGATGCAGGCCATCATGTGGGATCGCATCAATATCGCTGAGGTGGTCGGCGTGCAGGTGATCAGCCTGGACCAGGCGCCCCAGGGCTACGGCGAGTTCGATGCTGGCGTGCCGAAGAAATTCGTCATCGATCCGCACAAGATGTTCAGCGCTGCGTGACGATTCACCTGGACCGCTAGATGGTCTTGTGAAACTCGGGGGCCCTGCTGGGTTCCCGGTTTCTGTGCGACACAAGACATAGAGGTCACTTGTCATTGGGCCTGTAGTAAACCCCCAACTTCCGTAACCCGGCTGGCGGCCACGCGCTAGGGTAAGCCGTGGCAGGCTACTGGAAGCGGGACTAACAGCTCTGTGATTGGCTGGACAGAGCTGACAGCTGTTCCGAGTCGCCGTGAGCAAATCGATGGCTGGGTGATTCAGGCGCGCCGCCGCGAAATAGCTAGACCAGGCGTCCGTGATGCCTGCCAGAGCGGGCGTCTCCCGTCAGTCGGTTTGACAGGTGAAGCGAGCGATCGAGCTCTGGCGGGCTGAGGGTGGTAACACGATGAAGACATCCTTCGAAAGTGTGCTCAAACGCAAAAACCTCGCGCATATGGAGCGAGCTCGTCGGGCCGGGCTGACCGTTTCTACCCGCCGTGTGTCGTTCATCCTGCGCGAGAACTTTTCGCTGATGGCCTTTACCGGCGCGGTCGATGCGCTTGTCACGGCGAACCTGATGAGCGCTGCGCCGTTGTTTGACGTTCAGGTAGTTGGCGGCACTGATGGGCTCGCTGTCAGCGATGTGGGGATTTCCATTTCGACCGACTGCTCCCTTGCGGATCTCCGGGAGCGAGAGCAAGACATCCTTGTGGTATGCGGTGGATTTCGAGTGCGGATGGAAAGTGATCCACTGCTCCGGTCGAAGTTGCGTTCAGCCGACACGGCAGGCGCGATGCTAGGGGGACTCTGGAACGGTATGTATTTTCTCGCCGATGCGGGATTGATGGATGGCTATGAGTGTGCATTCCACCCGGACGGCAGAGCGCTCATGGGTGAGCTATTTCCCAAGGTGAGAGTCAGTCGAAACGCGCATACATTGGATCGGGATCGCATAAGTTGCGCCGGCGCAAACAGCTCGCTCGACATGATGCTGGAGGTCGTCAGGACGATTGCTGGGGGCGAGCTTCTGAGCGCCGTGGACGAGGTGCTTAGCTGCGACAAGCGGAAGGATGTGGTGGATGTTTCTGTCGTGTCCATCGACTTCGATCCCACATTGCCGACTCCGTTGAAAGCTGCACTCGAACTGATGCACAACAACATCGAAGAGCCGATATCGATCGGAGACATCGCCGGATACGTGGGCATTTCTCGCCGACAACTGGAACGGCTGTTCTGCCGCTACGTAGATGCCACACCGCCCCGGTACTACATGGAGCTCAGACTCACCCATGCACGACAGCTGCTGCAATACACGAACAAGACCCTGACGGACATATCGGTGGCCAGCGGTTTTGTAACGCTGTCGCATTTCCACCACCGGTTCCGGGACGTGTTTGACATTGCGCCCAATACCTTCCGAGCACGGGCTCGAGCAGGGCATGTTCCGGCCGCCTCAGCATCAACGGACGCGACTCGACCAAGGGTGGATGCTTAGCAGAGGAGCGACGGCTCGCAGCCAGCATGGCTAAGCGTGGCACCTTCTAAAGCAATATACATGGATCTCCGGCCTGGCGATCGCACCCGGATGCAGGGGCGGCGGGGCAGCTGGGACTGGGTCGCGACACTCTTATGCTGAGCGGCGGCACCGGGGCTTTGGTTTGATCGGGCTCAATCGGATTGAGCGTGCCAACAAGCTGGAACCCAGGCACCTTTGCTCTGATCATGCCACCTTGAAACGGCCCACCAGTTGCTGCTGGCGGTCAGCCAGTCTCGCCAGTTCCAGGCTGGTAGTTGCCGTCTGCTCTGCACCAGCGCTGACCTTTATGGCCACATCGTTGATCTCGACGACGTTGCGGTTGATATCCTCCGCTACCGCGCTTTGTTCCTCCGCAGCTGTGGCTATCTGGACATTGCGATCGCTGATACCCGCGACCCCATCGGCGATCTGCGCAAGCCAGGGGAAATGTCCGACACAAGCGAGAACCGGTGAGTCCAGGAGCGCCGATGCATACCCCCGGCGGCCTGGGTGCAGGCTTTCGCTGTCATCCCTGGCGAGGTTCCGGTAGCTTGCTCGGTGGGCTCGGACGGAGTAGATGCGAGGATCAAACACAAGGAATGGCAGGCTAAGGGATCGTGACGCGCCCGCTTTTCCCCGCCTCTCGATACCGGGCCTCCAATACCTCGGCTAGGCGATGTTTGGCCTGGTCTTCGCCGTGGATCAGCCGGATTTCGACTGGCCACTCCTTCATCCGGGTGACGAAACCGACGAGATCAGCCTGGTCGGCGTGCGCTGAGTAGCCGCCAACGCTGTCGATGCCGGCCCGTATGTCGATGCGTTGGCC
Organism: Stutzerimonas sp. C6.4V; assembly: GCF_058536345.1. Classification (NCBI taxonomy): domain Bacteria; kingdom Pseudomonadati; phylum Pseudomonadota; class Gammaproteobacteria; order Pseudomonadales; family Pseudomonadaceae; genus Stutzerimonas; species Stutzerimonas sp. C6.4V. The sequence goes on along the minus strand of NZ_JBZUBM010000001.1, from coordinate 3,017,965 downwards.
TTCCAGATCGACAAACCCCCCTTCCGGCCCGTGGGTCTGGATGTCGCGTCCCGGCGTGCCCTTGCCCTGGTAGCCCACAAACACGACATGGTGGCGAGGATCGCCAAGCATGGCCTTCAGATAGTTGACGATCCGCCCGCCTGAACACATGCCATTACCGGCGATGACAATAGCGGGCCTTGGCGTTTTGGCGAGGTGGTCGACGATTCGCATGTGCTCGTCGTGGCTGTCGACGGTGATGAGTTGCTTGAAGGACAGCGGCTTACGTCCTTCTTCCAGGCGGTGCCGGGCGTCTTCATCCCAGAAACCCTGCAATTCCTTGTAGGTCTTGGTAAACCGCTCGGCAAGGGGCGAGTCGAGAATGATCGGTATTTGTGGCCAGTCGATATCGGCAGCGCCGTTTTCGTTGCGGGCCGTAGGTTCTGGGGCAGTGCCAGATGCGCCGGCCGATTCGCTTTTCTCGTGAAGGATTTCTTCCAGTTCATAGAGCAGCTCTTGCGTTCGACCAATGCTGAACGACGGAATGAGCACAGCGCCCTGGTCAGTAAGCGCGCGTTCAATGACAGCCTGCAAACGCTCGCGTCGGTGCGCACGGTCCTCGTGACGACGGTCACCGTAGGTGCTTTCAAGAACAAGCAGGTCCGCCCGTTCCGGCGGAACGAGATCAGGCAAGATCGGGGAATGAGGCGCACCCAGATCGCCGCTGAATACGACGCGCTCGTTCCCTCCGTCGGGTGCGCTGAGGTCCAGCTCGACATAGGCCGAGCCCAGCACATGCCCAGCCGGTTGCAGCCGAACCTTCCAGTGGGCCGCATCGGTTTCCTGCAGGGTGAACCAGTTGCGATACGGCAAGGCGATGATGCGTTGCTCCACGATCTTCAGGTAGCGCTCCAGTTGCGACTGATCCCGGCTGATGGACAGGCGGAACGCATCTTCGAGCACAATCGGCAACAGTCGGGCTGAGGGCTCGCTGCAGAGGATCGGTCCCTCGAATCCTGCAGCCAGCAGGTTGGGAATACGTCCGACGTGGTCGATGTGTACATGGGTCACGATCAGCGCCTTGATGCCTTCGATCGAGAAATCGAGGTCGAGCTCGTCGTCGGCGTGCCCTTCGTCTCCTCCCTGGAACTGCCCACAGTCGATAAGGAGACTGTGAGTATCATCCATCCACAGTTGATGGCATGAACCTGTCACGCCCTCGCGAGCGCCGTGGTGTACGAGTCTGGGATGTTTCATCGGCTGTCCTTGATTGGCACGGTTGCGCTGGCATGTTCAATAGGGGGAGGGAACAGGGGCGCTCTCTTGTAAATTCAGGCAACGTGCAGAGCGGCATAGTTTCCAGCGGGTGCCTTTACGCGACGATTCGAGCTATAGCCATATCGAGGCCTGCCGTTCGCTGGGCATCGTGGATTCGGCATTGCGCCGCCGGGTGAACAGCTGCAAGAGGAGCGCCAGGGCGTTACGCCCAAGAGCAAGGCGTTGACACCAGGCGAGGCCCGGCTGGCGCAAGAAGCATGCTGGCATGCTGCGCGAGGGCGGCATGGAGGTTTGCCGTTTCCGTGTGCGTCGGTTGATGCGTGAGCTGGGCCTTGTCAGCAAGCAACCGGGGTCGCACTTACAAGCAGGCCACAGCTGAGCGCCCGGATATCCCGAATCGGTTTAACCACGAGTCGCAGTCCAGCGCCGGAACCAGGTCTGGTGCGGCGAAGTTGCCTACGTCTGGGCACGAGGTTGCTGGCTTCACCTGGCTGCGGTGCTGGATCTGTACACACTAGGGACGATTGGCTGGGCATTTCCCACGAAGCCGGGTGCCGAGCTAGTGATTAAGATTCTCGATATGGCTTACGAACAACGCGGCCGGCCGCAGCAGGTGCTAATCCATTCGGATCAGGGCAGCCGGTAGGCAAGTCGCCTCTTCCGGCAACGATTATGGCGCTATCGGATGCAGCAGAGCATGAGCCGCCGAGGGAATCGCAGGGACAACTCGCCGATGGAGCGTTTGTTCCGCAGTCTGAAGACTGAATGGATCCCGGCAACTGGTTATCTGACAGCTCTACAAGCCCAGCGGGACATCAGCCACTACCTGATGCACCGCTACAACTGGATCAGGCCCCCTCAATTCAATGACGGGCTCCCGCCTGCGGTAGCAGAAGAAAAACTAAGCCCACTGTCCGGGATGGGTTGACCACTACACAGGGAGGCGGGAATCACCGTGCGGAAGTAGAAGGTTCCGTGGCGGTTCCGGGTGAGGTAGTTAGGGGCGAGTTTCATCCTGGACACATGCTGATGCCCCACGCGGATGTGACTACTCGATGTCACACCTGCCGAAAACCGCAGGCCCAGACAGCACAAAGCCCCGGAATACGGGGCTCTGCGCTTGAAGTGTGGAGCCAGGGGAGTGGTCAACCGCAACTTCTTTCCCCTCCAAGGGCGCATAAAACCTGGCCCTTCAGGCTTACCACCAGCGCAGCAGTGTCACACCCGAGCGGGGCATGTTCATGGTCGAGACCGTAATTTATGTCGCAGCAGGCAAAAGGAGAAGCGGAAGGCTGTACTGCATCAATGATTTCGCTGGGTTAAGAATTGTGATGGCCTGTGGCTACCATCTATCATGGTTTCTCGCTCAAGGATGAGCAGGGGTTGCCCTGTCCGCCGAGCGCCCATCACACGGCCACGATAGCCGGCGTGCTTACCCCTCAGAGTATTCTTAAGGAAGTTTCATGCTCCGTTTTCTTGCTGTTTCGTTTTGTGCGGCTGTTCTTGTTGGCTGCGCCTCTCCGTCACAACCGGTCAATATGACTGTGTCCAGCGCGCAAGCTACGGCCAACGAATATGACGCCCAGCTTCAAAATAATGTTCAGCTTTCTGAAGTTAATGGTGGCGAGAAAACCAATCCGCTATGGACTTCAGAGATCGATGGCCCTGACTTCCGGATCGCACTTCAGCAGTCGCTTGAATATGCCAATTTACTTGGTGATGCCTCTGCGCCTTATTCCTTGCGTGCAAATCTACTGCGTGTTGATCAGCCGTTGTTTGGGCTGGACTTCCAAGTTACCAGTGAGGTTGAGTATACGTTGACCGAAACAGCAAGTGGTAAGGTGGTGCTCCGTGAAATGGTCCGCGCTCCTTATACGGCGGGAGTAAGCGATTCACTTGTCGCTATTAAACGACTGCGCTTAGCAAATGAGGGTTCGGCGCGGGAAAATATCAATGTGTTTCTTCAGCGTCTCGGTGATCTGAAGATAGACGCCAATCAGGTGTCGTTGCAGAAATAAGTCAATTGGAGCTGCTGGTAGGCATCGCTCTTCGGTGATGCCTCAGTTAAACGAGGCGGAGTTTTTTAATGAAAGCGTGCGGGAGCGAGCCGGCGCTAAGGTTAATCTTGTAGTCCTTTGACTCGACGCTCTGGTTTGAGCGGCGCTTGCCGTCGAAATGAAAAGCCCGCACGTAGGCGGGCTTACCATTTCGATAAAGGCGCTAACTCAAAAGGTGTACTTCTTATCGAGCTTGCGCTTCTCAAGAGTGTAGCGCGCTACGTCGATCTCGCCGGTTTGAAGGCGCTCGTCTAGAGCGTTCTGCTCTTTCTGTTGCAGACGGTTCACATGTGCCTTTGTGGCTGTGTAATTGATCGACTGTGCAGCCCCATGACCGCTAATCGGGTCCCAGAGGATCGACAGCGGCCAGAAAAGCAAATTGGCAACGCCAAGGCCGTACTCGCGGCCGTAGAAGGAACCTCCCCCAGGAAGCAGGCCAAGTACAGCGGCTGTTCCGGGGTTCTTCTCCTCGACAGCCAGCCCGTTCGCTTCGTAATGGCGAAGCTCAGCTTTCTGATGAGTATTTAAGCCACTGGCGCAGCCAGTACAAACAGCGACCAATCCAAGTGTCAACATCAAGCGATGCGCCTTCATGCGCTTACTCCCTTGTAATCCAAGCATGTTCATAGAGCCGCACAATGATAGCACTCGGCCATGAGGCAGTGGAGGTTTCGCTTCTTTTAGACATTCTTTCTATTCACTGCTGCGCTGCAAGCCCGTTCGGGCCGTTTTTGAGGTGCGGACTGTTGTTTTGGATGGTAGTAGTGACCTGTCATATATCGCGTCGCTGTGAGGCTTGCTCGCGCTTCAGTAGGGAAGGTTATTGCGCCTCGTACGAACCCAGGAAAAGTCTGGCCATCCGGCGTACAGATATGGGTTGCCTGAAACGAACCGCTGGATGGTTGAATATCTTTCCTGCCCGCCCCGCGTTGTCTCGTTTGTTGATCTGTGTGCACCACTGCCGGTCGTGGTGCCACGCATGCGCGAAGCTCTATCGAAGATCGAATCGAAGTGCACAGCATGCTGCCGAGCACGCTTTGTGCCAGCCTTTCGCTATCAGTTCGTAGCGACCGCCGAACCTCCCGCTTTCCGTTGACGGGCGGGCGCAGGGAGGCGGGTATCACCATGCGGAAGTAGAAGGTTCCGTGGCGGTTCCGGGTGAGGTAGTTAGGGGCGAGTTTGATCTTGGGCACCTGCTGATGCCGCGCGGATGTGTCTACACGATGTAACACCTGCCGAAAACGGCAGGCTCAGACAGCACAAAGCCCCGGAGTACGGGGCTTTGTGCTTGAAATGGTGGGCCGGGCACCGGGCTTAAGAAGCGAGTATTTGTCGCGCAGGTGAGGCCTGTCCTGGAGCAGGCGTGCCACGTCGAAGCCGACGCTGTCCTTGGCTTTGCGCCAACTGACATAGCCGTTGGTGAACTCGGCCCGCGTTGCCTCGCCCATCGCTTGTTGCTGCATCTGCTTGAGCTGAGCCTCGCGCGCATGCTTTTTATCGATGAACTGACGCAGGGCCTTGAGCTCGACGTAAGCAGCGGTCAGCCCCGGATTGTCCCTGAAGTCCACCGTCTGGCCGTCGTCTTCGGGATACAGGCAGCGCAGGGCAGTTTCAGCCGAGGCCGTCCCATCAGCGGGTGGTGGCGTGTCGGTTTCTACGTATGTCCAAAACGTGCGTTCCAGCTCGATAAGCCGAGCGATCATTTCCTCGTCGCGCTCGATGCGATGGATTTCCAAGTGCTGGCCACCGAGCACAACCGCGACATCCCCGGCTTGCTTGCCGGTGACAGCGAGCTGGTGCATCACCTGCAACTGCACATATTCGGGCACGCCTTCTTTCCAGAGGCGCGCCCCGTTTATGCCGGCTGTCTTGCATTCGAGGATCTGCACATCGTCGGCGCCGATCACCTCGCGGTCGATGTTGGCCAGCATCCAGGACATCTCCGGGTCGGGGTGCTGCAGCACGGCGTTCACACGGCGGACCTTGTTGCCAGTGCGCTTGCCGTAATGCCAGGCCACGATGGGTTCCAACACGTTGCCCCAGTACATCGGGCTTTCGTCATCGTCGGGGTCGGTTTTCGGCAATCCAGTGTCACGCCCGGTCTTCTCCAGCCACAGTTCCAGCTGCGACTTGTAGGGGTTGAGGCCAACGGCGGCTGCGGCATCCGAGCTACCGATGCCGCGTTTGCGCACCTCCAGCCACTCTTCGCGTGGCAGTTCCTTGGTACTGATCAGTCGCAGGGCTGAACGGGGTTTGCTGGCGTTTCGGTTCAAGGAGGTTGTGGTCATGTGGTCACCTTGCAGGCGTAAAAAAGCCCGATAAGCAGCGAAGCTGACTGGGCGATACGATTGAGGGGGAGGGGCTTAGGCGGCGAGCTGCAGGGCGGCGTCCAGAGCACGTTGCTTGATCTGCGCGCCCTGGCCGAACCATGCTGAGTCCAGCCGGTATTCGGTGCTGCGCGCACGTCGTTCGTGGTCGACATACTCGGTCACGGCATTGAGCAGGCCCCAGGCAGTGCCCCGAGCCGATTCCAACTGACTGCCTCGGCCACGGCCTTCGTACAGCTCCTGAACCTTGCGCAGGGCGCGCTCGTTGGGCAACTGTTCGGGTAGCTGGCCGGTTGGGCTCACTTCGCACATGACGTTCATGAAGAAGCCCATCGCTTCATGCCACTGCACCTTGCGCTCAGCCAGATGACGCATGCGGTACATGAAGTCATCCCATTGCGAGACAGCGATCCCGAGCTGCTTCTTCACCGCCTTGGGATCGAAGCGGGTGTTGTGCGGCACCTTGATGGCTCGGCTGGTGCCGTCCAGGGCGATGGTTAGGGTGTTGTTGCAGACCACGCGAACGGTGGTCGGCGTTGCGGTTGTCGCCAGCGTACCGTCGCACGAGGTGGCCAGCAGCAGGTAGCCGTTGACCTGGTCGTTCCCTTTGATCGCCGTGCCTTGCCCGGTACGTGCCAGTGCCCAGAACTTGCGACCGCCCTTCAGCACTCCTGCTGTTTCCAGCTCATAGCCGGAGACCTCGGTCAGGTCCCGGTAAAACTCCAGCACTTCGCGCGGCTGCACGGTGTGGTAGCGGTTGGAGACGACCGACAGAGGAGCTTTGGTATCGGAGCGGTACAGCACTTTCTGCTCGGGGTAGGAATGGATAGCGCCGAGGTGACCTACCGCATCGGATTTGAAATGAACCGGGCTTTCCAGGATCTGCCAGTCCATGCCGGCTTCACGTTGCCAGATTTCGATGGGTTGTTCGCGCGGCAGGTTGTTACCCAGTCCATGCCACGGGGTTGCGCCGACATAGGCCATTTGTTCGATGAGATGTGCCATGAGAACGATTCCTTGGGATGTAAGCCGGCATAAAGCGCCGCGCGGAGCGCAGCACCGGCGGTAGGGATAAAAGAAGGTGAGAAGAGGTAGCGGACGGATCAGGCCGGCAGGTTGAAGCGATGCCCGCAGAGCAGGCACAGGTTGTCAGCCAACAGGTGGCGGTCGAGTTTGTCGCCAAGCTGGGCGCCGAGCGCACAACCGCTAACGCCGCCAACCAACCCACCGATGATGGCGCCGGAAACTGAGCCAATCGTGATGCCGACAGGGCCAGCGATAGCGCCAATGGCCGCGCCAGCTTGACTGCCTGCTAACGCAGCACTGACGCCACGAGCAGCACCGCCCACGGTGCCTACTGCAGCGGTGATCTTCATGGCGTGATGGAAGGAGGCGACTTTGGGGGAATGACAGCGAGGACACTGCAATGACATGGTTTGAATCTCCATGGTGGTTTTGTCATGGCAGTTATGTGTGGTTGAGATTTTTTGGAATCGAATTAGCTGCCTTGACTGATGTATGGCCTGCTGGTTTGGCAAATAACGATCCCTTGCAGCCATCGGTTTCTTCGTCAGCAATGTTCACTTCGTAGCAATGGTTATCTGCGGTCGGCATCTTCTGTTAGGTCTGTCCATATGGCCATCTATCAACGTATCCTTCCGCTCAGAGAACAGCCCCACCTCATGGATGGAGTAAATGCAAATTCGATTGATTGAAGGAAAACTCAAGTCGATATCCTTCCGTAATTGGGGAGGCATTCCAAATTTTGCCCTGCCGATTTCAGGCTGCCATGTTCAGCCCAGCTGCGGTGAGGGTATGGCAAGAGGAATGGGGCAAAACGCGGTGCATCAGTTCATATCGGAACCCTTGCAATGAGCGCGGTCCCGTTCACTGATCGTGAGTTAACGCGTGCCTGGCGAGAGCTCTCCACCATCGCCAAGCCAGTGGCTGGCAGCTCACGGAAAAACCCACATCGCTTGTTGTTGTTCTACGCCGTGGAGTGTGGATTGAAGGCTGTGTTGCTCAAGCGACAGAACCGCAGCCTGTTCGATCGCGAAGACATCGACAAAACTGGCCACAATCTGCGGCAAGTGCTCAAAGAGCTGAAGGTGGGGGCTGAACTGTCCTTGCCTGAAAATTTGCAACTTAAGCCGGTGACGCAGAATAGTAATCAGCAGCCACGCAACGGCGACATAAGCATTCTGCACCAAGCCTGGCGCTATGGTGGGGAATGCACTGCGCCTACCGACAATGATTGCGAATACCAGTTGGAGCAGGTGTTGAACTGGATTCAAGGAGAACTCAAATGAGCATGCAAACGGATACAGCCGAGCGATTGCTGACTTGGCTGGACGTTGAACGTGTGCTTAAGCAGCGCTCGGCGCTATGGACTCAGTTGCCCGCAAGTGTGCTGAGCGTGGATTGTTTTGCAACCGGCATGGAGGTGCGTCATGTCGCAGATGATGGGGTGGTGGATGACTGGCTGAGCGAAATCTTTGGTCATGCATACCAGCGCGACCAGCATTTCATCCGTCTTCGTATTGGCGAGGCCTGCTATCCGGTGGAGCTGATACTAGACACCGAAAGTGCCATGCCCGCTGCGCCGCAAAATTATCCACTATGGCGCGATATCACCTACCTACCCACCGATGATCCCGACTCAGATGTCTCTAGCTTGCAGCCGTTGATGCGGCCCACGGTAAACATGCCGACGGCATGGGCGACGGGCCCGGACTTGGTTTCCTTCCATTCCTTTAAGGGCGGCGTCGGGCGCACCACCGCCCTTATGACCTACGTAGCTGCTTGCATGCAGGAGCCAGGCCCCGCTCCCAAGAAGGTTCTCGTTGTAGACGCTGACCTGGAAGCCCCGGGCGTCAGCTTCTGGTTGGATGAAGTCAACCGACCTAAAGTGTCCTTCGTACAGTTTCTAGAGGCCCTGCACTACCCGCCTGCTGGACTGGATGCCACGCTAAACTTCTTCGCGGATGAATTGCGCAAAACCTCGCTTAGCCTAGGTGGCTTACAGCGTGAGCTTTTTGTGTTGCCTGCGGCATTGAATTTGACGGAGATCCAGGACATGCCGGTGGCGCCGGAGCACCTAGCTCGCAACCCGGGAAACCCCTGGCGCTTGTCGGATCATCTGCATGCCCTAGGCCTGCGTCTGGGTGTAGATGCCGTATTCATCGACCTACGGGCAGGTTTGAGCGAACTGGCAAGTCCCATCCTGTTCGACCCCAGGGTTGATCATTTCTTTGTCAGTACTGTCGCACCGCAATCAGTTCAGGGAATGGCTGAGGTGCTGCGTCGCCTATATGCCTTCAATCGTCAGTTGCCGGTAGCGCAGCAAGAGGGTGCGCGCCCCACAGTAGTATTAAGCCTTCTTACCAAAGAGCTGCGAGACGCGGGGCATTACGAACTTGCTCTGAAGGTGCTTGGTGAGGCCTATCCTACTGAGGACACGCTAGCCCCTGGGGTGCAGTGGCTGGAGGCCGAGTTCCTAAGCACCCTTATGTCCATTGGATCGGTGCGAGAAGCATTGGATTTTTTACCGCAGTCCAGTCGTTTGTTTGCCAGTGCGAGCGAATGGGCCAAGGCGCTCTATACCACGCCCGTGCAGGAACTGCCGGTCACGTCTACTGGGGGCACCAGCCCTGCAACGTTGTCTAGGCACGAGCAGGCAAAGAAATTGTATGAGGTCTGTAGGGCAGCAGAGTTTGCTGACAGCAGCGCTACAAGTGCCATCCTAGCCACGGAGCCGCTACTCAGTCTTGGCAAGCACTATGCGAACGAGTTGCCCAACCTGCTGATGATCGGCGCTAAAGGCGCAGGCAAGACATTCACTTTCCGCCAGTTGGTAGGCGCGCGCGGGTGGAAGCGCTTCTTGGGCAAATTGGGTTTTGACCCGGCGAGCACGACCGATGCAGCAATCTTTCCGGCACTCTGGTCCGACAATATTGAGGACAAGCCGGATGGAGAAATCAAGTTATCGCAGGGTATGACGCTCGACCTAATTCAAGGTGACAAACAGTTTTTGCTCGGTGCGAGCACAGTTCGGCGGCTGATTGAGGACGCACTAAAGTCACCACCCTCTTACTGGGAGGATTTCTGGGACAACCTCATCGCTCGTCAGCTCGGTATCCCGCATGGTGGTCTTCAAGAAGTCAATCAATCCTTGGCCACCCATTCGGCGCGAGTCGTCTTCACATTTGATGGCATTGAAGATGCGTTCAAGGATGCGAATAACGGTTTTTTTGCAGAAGCTATTCACGCCTTGCTGCGTTTACCCAATCGCGTTAGCGAGCTGGGGAATCGGCACATGGGCGTCATCGTCTTTGTGCGAGCGGATTATGTGCAGGCCACCATCCGCCAGAATTTGGGGCAGTGGCTGCAACGGTTCCAGCCGTTTCGTCTCCAGTGGAACCCTGAGAGCTTTTTGCGCTTAGCCTTCATGCTGAGTTGCCAGGCCGGCATTCACCCTAACGATCCCAAGTCGGCTCAGTCACTGCGTATTGAAGAGCTGAAGTCCGAGCTGGAGCGTTTGTGGGGGAAAAAGCTCGGCAGCGAAAAGTCCAAAGAGGCTCATTCTGCGCGATGGGTGTATGCCGCGTTGTGCGATTTGAAGGGAAATGTGCAGGCGCGCGACTTGGTTCGCTTCCTGAAGATCGCTGCAGGAGTGGAATCAACGCGAACCGGACAAACATGGCCAGATCGCCTCCTAGCGCCCGAATCTATGCGGAAGGCTATTCCTCAGTGTAGCGTCGAGAAGGTAGCCGAAGCTAAGTCGGAAATTGCCCCTCTGAGACGGTGGATGGAGCTCATGGAGCAGAGGGGCGTTCGCAATCTCAAGGTGCCATTTAGCCTAGAACAGGCATGCCTTGACGCGGGTCTCCTAGGTTCGTTGCAAGAAATCGGCGTGATCTATGAAGATACTGATGGCAACTTAGGTGAAGAGCGGTTGTTCCTGCCTGAAATCTACCGATGTGGACTGGGCTTCGTTACCTCTGCGGCTGGACGCCCGCGCACGCAAGCCTTGCTGAAAAAGAATATCGGGACCATTCCACTCTGAAGTATGGATAGCATGGTTTCTGGATAGCGGGCTTTGGTCGAACAACGCACACGGATAGAGGCATGCTTTCTAGGTGATTTGAAAGGTTCGGTCGGCGGTACATAGGCAAGCGCGCACTGCATGATGCTGCTGCAAAGTTGATCCCTCGCGAAGATGCGTTATTGGCAGATTCTATTTAAAACATAGTTACGGTCTTGCCTTATTCGTAGGAGTCCAAAAACACCAGCTGAGGTGTTTATGCGAGTAGAAATTGCCGAGCGAGTTTCAACAGAACGGGCAACCGCCTCTTGATCACCGTATCGAGATGACTTTTTTATCCCGACTCTCTTTGATGGCCGATATCGAAAGGTTGCCGGTAGCTGCTTCCTGGATGTGTTCGCTCCACCAAGCCATCATTGGTCGTCTGCGTTCGATGTAGTCCGCCCGGTTATAGGCGCTTCGTACTTCGTCCCTGTCAACGTGGGCAAGTGCCACCTCGATCAACTCAGGATCCCAGCCGTGTTCGTTGAGTATGGTGCTGGCCATTGAGCGCATGCCGTGGCTTACCAAACGACCTTCGAAACCCATGCGCTTTAGTGCCATGTTAGCGGTCTGACTGTTGCAGTGAGTGCGAGGGTTTCGGTTTGCTGGGAACACGTATTCACGGTGGCCGCTGTAGGGCTTGATTGCTTCCAGTAACGCGAGAGCCTGATCCGTGAGCGGAACAATGTGCGTGCGACGTTTCTTCATTCGCTCCGCAGGAATCGTCCAAATACGCTTTTCGAAATCGATGTCTGCCCAGCGGGTGGTCGCTGCCTCCGCTGGCCTGGTCATTGTGTGGAGCTGCCACTCGATCAGGCAGCGGGTCGTTCTTTTTATGCTGGCATTGGCAATTGCCACCATGAGTCTCACTCAGCTCATCGGGAGACAGTGCCGCCATGTTTTTCTTTTTCGGTTTCTTGAAAACGGAGCGGATGCCACTGAGCGGGTTCGCGTGAATCAGGCCCGAGTTGACCCCGTAGGTCATGATTTCGTTGAGCCGCTGCGTCAGGCGTTTAACGGTCTCGAGGCTACCTTTGGTCTCAAGAGGCCTGAGCAGGTTTTATGACCTTCGGTGCAGTTATAGCGGAGATGGGAGTGGTGCCTAGGTCCGGGAAAACGTGAAGCGTGAGCGAGCGCCAGATATCTTCGGCATAGGCTGAAGTTACTGAGTCCTTTTTGAGCTCGAACCATGCGGCCGCTACGTTCTTGAATGTGTGCTCTGTTGCTGCTTTCTTCGCCAGTCGATCAGCATCGCGCATTTCCTTCGGATCTACCCCCTGCGCAACAAGCTCTCTAGCTTCTACGGTTCGTTTGCGCGCTTGCGCCAGGCTCACCTCGGGGAAAGTGCCAAGCCCCATGTTGATCCGTTTTTTCGTCACAGGATAGATGTAGTTGAAATTCCATAGTCGTGAGCCATTGATTCTCACTCGCAACTGTGGGCCGTTACCATCAGTCAGCGTGTAGTCTTTTTCCCTTGGTTTGGCTGCTTTGACTCTGGGGTCTGAAAGGCGCGTGGCTTGGGCACCCATGATGTATTCCATGTTGTTCGTGTATTCCAAAAAAATATCAGCGAAACGCTTGGAATACCACGTGGAATACAGGAAAACGTAGATGTCGCTGGACGCTATCGGATGGTGATGGTGCTTGAAACCGCGTATTTACTGTGTTTCAGGCATAAAAAAAGACGTCCGTGGACGTCTTTAGATGTGTGATTGGTGGAGCCGGGGGGATTTGAATCCCAAACTTCAATATCCCGGCCAAATCAAGGCTTCAGCGCATTATGCAAGAAACCTTGATTTGTTGGATTGCTCACAGTGAGCGCGAGTATATGAACCTTTCGAGCCTTGTCAAGCATCGCAGTCACCTATCTGTGAGAGTGGCTTTGCGTGCGTTGGCGAGTAGATCTGCCCGCAGTCGGTTGGGTTTAGGCTGCGTTGAAGCCAAACGCTCCTGAGTTTGAAGTTACCAATGATCTAGGGAGGCGTCTTGGGTTTCTAAGGTGTTCCCGTTGGCACCCGATCATAATCACCTCAACTCAATTTACGGTCTTATTTTGACTGCGGTTTGAGGTTCATGGAGCAGGATTGCCTGGTGTGATTCCAGGTTTCAATCGCGAGGTGCGAAAATGGATGGGGCGATTCACCCGCTCCTGGATCAGGCGGTCCAGCACCTTATGGACCTGCGGCCCCAGGCCAACGAACACGGCATCCTTCAGTTCTTCGACTTCCGCCGCGAAGTGCTCCAGCAGGTACTTCCTCAGCAAGGGGTGCTTGGTCATATCCGGTGAGCCACGGTAATCGTCGTCCTTTACGAATACCGGATAGCGCAGACATTGATTTTCGTGCGTTAGAGAGGGCCTCGCTGCCCAAAAGCCTCACGCGCAAACTCCAAGAAGCTGCGCAGCTTTGGAGTCATTCTTCGGTCAGGGGTATAGAGGATGTGCATTGCGGTATTCGGCACGGGGTACTGCGGCAACAGACGCACCAGTGTCCCATCGCGCAGTGCATCGCTAACCAACTCTATCGGCTGTAGAACCACACCTAGACCAGCTACAGCCGCTGCCAGCAGTGGATCACCTTGATTGATCGTTAATTTGCTTGTAATAGGAACATCTATACGCCCCTCCGGGCTGTCGAAGCTCCAGTGTGAGCGGCCATCAGAATAGGTAAACCCCAGACACTCCTGCTGCTGTAGATCCCACGGATTGATGATGGGAGGGCGACGTGCAAGATAGGACGGCGCAGCGCATAAAACCATCTGATAGGGCTCCAGTGGCACTGCCTTCAACCCACTGCTCACCAGCTCGCCGATGCGAAATACCACGTCGTAACCATCATCAACGATATCGACCAGTTCGTTCGATAACGTTAGGTCAACAGACACCTGAGGATACCGAACCATGTATTCCAGCAGGCGTGGCGAAAGCGTGCGAATTCCGAACGTGACCGGCGCGTTGATGCGAAGGCGGCCGCTTGGTGTGCCCCGAGTGAGGGCGGCCAGGTTCTCGGCAGACTGCATGTCTGCAAGGATCAGTTTTGCTCGCGGGTAGAACGCCCTGCCGAAGTCGGTGAGGCTTTGCCTGCGCGTAGTCCGGTGCAGCAGGGAAACACCCAGATGTTGTTCGAGCATTTTCACCTGTTTCCCTACCAATTGAGGGGACAGATTCAGGTCGTCCGCAGCGGCGCTGAATGAACCCAGCTCAACTGTTTTGACGAACGTGGCCATCTGGGTCAGGCGATCCATTATAAACACTCTGTTTCTAGTAATGCGCCATCGTAGGCCTTTATCTAGCGCCAACCAATGACTAAATTTTCGTCACCTTTCGAGTGCCCGGATACCTTCCGGATGTACGTCGAGGCCCATTGATAAACGAGATATCTATGATGGCACGCATTGTCAGAATTCATGAATACGGTGACGCCAGCGTTCTGAAGCTGGAAGATCTGGAAGTATCGGCACCAGCAGCAAACGAGGTGCAAATTAGTGTTAAAGCCATTGGCTTGAACCGAGCCGAAGTGATGTTCCGCAATCACGCATACCTACAAGAAGCGGAGTTCCCCAGCCGCTTAGGCTACGAGGCCGCAGGCATCGTAACGGCAGTTGGGAGCGACGTAACCGAGATCACGATTGGTGACTCGGTCGCTCTGATCCCACCTCTGGATATTGCTCGCTGGGGCACCTACGGCGAGTTGGCCAATGTACCGGCCCACCTGGTGGTAAAGAGCCCTGAGAACTTGTCCTTTGAAGAGGCTGCGGCGTCTTGGATGCAGTACGTCACCGCCTGGGGGGCATTGATTGAACAGGCGAAGCTACGGCAGGGCGATTTTGTCATCGTTACCGCCGCGTCAAGCAGTGTTGGCTTGGCCGCCTTCCAAATGGCTCGTATGGTCGGCGCCACATCGATTGCGATCACTCGAACTCACGCGAAGAAGCAAGCCCTACTTGATGCAGGCGCTGCGCATGTCATCGTCAGCGATGAAGAGGATATCGTCGAGCGTGTTATGACGATAACTGCCGGTCAAGGCGCTCGCGTTGTATTCGATCCTGTAGGCGGGCCGTCCTTTGAACCTCTCACGCAGAGCATGGCGCGGGGCGGAATTTTGCTGGAGTACGGCGCACTTAGCTCTGAACCGACACCATTCCCACTGTTTACCGTGCTGGGCAAAAGCCTGACTTTGAAGGGCTATATCTACGCAGAGATTGTGGCCGACCTTGAAGCCCTAGAGAGAGCAAAGGCTTTTATTCTGCAAGGGTTGAAGTCCGGTACGTTGCGCCCGATCATCGCAAAGACATTCGCACTTAGCGACATCCAGGATGCCCATCGTTTCCTTGAAGCCAATCAGCAGATCGGCAAGATCGTGGTAACTGTCTGACCAGCAATTATGGGGCTGAGAGCGTAATCCTTCGGCCCCGATTCAAGCCAGCCCTGATGACCGCTATTGGCCGATTCTGTTGAAAAAGTAGCTGCTCCCCCCATGCTGTTGGCAGAATTGCTCTGTCAGCTAGCGCGGGGGCGAACAGCATGATGGGACAGTTACCAGGAGGACAGCAGTGCCTGTTCTACTCGTTCAATCTGGAAGACCACGTTCCGCCCCAACACCTCTTACGCAGCATCGACCAGTGCCTGGATCTCAGCGATCTGCGTGCCTACCTGGCGGATTTCTATAGCCCCATCGGGCGCACCTCGATTGACCCGGAATTGATGGTGCGCATGCTGGTCGTCGGCTACTGCTATGGCATCCTTTCCAAACGGCGATCGTGAGAAGAGGTGCACTTAAACCTGGCCTATCGCTGGTTCTGCCGACTGGGCTTTGAGGATGAAGTACCCAATCACTGGTGATTCCGACTGCGTCGCATGGGCAAAAGGGGCACCGTGTGTGCTTCGCAATGGGAGCCCCATTAAAGCGACACTCGCCAAAAAGAATGGAATCAAGACAGCAGAGTTATGGTCAGCACTGCGGCAACGAACAAGCCCGAAATCAATTCTGAATTGTGCTCACCAGGTTGCTTTGTGGCGATGCCCAGCATCGCCTATCGGTTGGCACGAGTCTCAGCAGGTGATGGGGATGCAGGCGTATCGCTTGTGCCGGTTTCAGCACACGATGTGGCTGCAGGTCATGCGCTGCTAATTGGCGCAGGGGGTGTGCTGATTGACCAGGATGGGAACAGCATCACTTATATCACTGAAGCCGACATGCAGACAGTATCTCGGAGATGTTTTGGCGGCACCTCAGAAGCATGTAAGACGCTGGTTACCCGCAACTGGAGCATGGTATTCAGCTAGCCCATTGCTCGACTATCGCCCCAGCTCAGACAATGCAACCGCATTGACAAGGTAATGCATCCGCATTACCTTGAAGCAACTCACACGAGCCGGAGCAAGTCATGGCCAGAGCACTTGAAGTCGAATCCACCCTTACCGACCGCTATCAGACGACGGTACCAGAAACGGTTCGCCGCGCACTTCAGCTAAACAAGCGCGACAAAATCCATTACTCGATTCGCCCCAGCGGTGAGGTCGTGCTGAGCCGTGCTGAGCCCACTGAGGATGACCCGGCAATCGGCCAGTTTCTCAGCTTTCTTGCACATGACATCGCAGCGAACCCTCAGCACCTGCGAGCCATAGATTCAGATCTCGTGGCACGCATTCATTCGCTGGTCGATAGCAACGATATAGATCTGGATGCCCCGCTGTCGGCAGACGATGAATGAGCCAAGACCAAGGTAAGCCACTGGTTGCTCATGGCTGGACAGTATTTGCGCACCCCTTGTTTCTGGATCAGCTCGAAACCCTCATTCAGCAAGTTGAGCTCTCAAAACAAAAAGACCCCGTGGGTTATCGCAAGAATAATGCAGCCAAGCGGCTGGCAGCCATCACCAAGCTGGCTTTTGACGTTATCCCACAAGACCCGAGCAAGCCCGAATACCGCCAAGGTGGCACATTGGGCGAGGAACATAAGCACTGGTTCCGTGCCAAGTTTTTTCAGCAGTATCGGCTGTTCTTCCGGTACCACGGCCCAAGCAAGGTAATCATCTTGGCGTGGGTTAATGACGAAGACACCAAGCGTGCCTATGAGAGCAGCGATGACGCCTACAAGGTGTTTCGAAAAATGCTCGCAAGCGGACATCCACCTGACTCGTGGGATAAGCTGCTGAATGAAGCCACGCAGGAAAACGCACGATTAAATTCGGCCGCCAGCTCGGTCAACTGAGCCCCCAACAAGCTGCCGGTTCAAATCCCTATCGAGGATTTGAACCCAGAACATCCTTCCCGCACCGCGCGGCGCCTTTAAACTGGAAATCGTTTTGGTTGCGCTCTTGACGGAAGGCTCAAGGTTCCTATATTGCTTAACGGCTGAGTGAAATCCTACAAATCAGTTTTCAGAGACCAAGTGCCTGAAACGCTGATTTGAGCTGGGTATTTTTGTCTTTGGATTCAAATCCCCCCGGCTCCGAGCCCCCGCAGGAGTTCGAATCGTTACGTACGAACCCCCAGAAACCCTCACTAGCCCGCACGGCCCGATGCTAGGTCGTTGATTTTCAACAAACCGCTCTATCGGTCCGCGCTTGCGGACTGCGGACTTTCGATTGGCCGGAAATCTGGCTCGCCCAGACGGCTCTCGGTACCGACACGTTGCAAACAGTCGGTACTTCTCGATAACTACCCGACGAATCGGAACATCACAGCCAGCCCTGATGTTGCCCCTGCTTGCTGACGCAGCTTGGAAGTTCTGGCTGCAATATTGCCCCCCATCGCTGTGGAAAGTAGCTCCCTGGGCAAGTGCAATCGAGGGGGGGGATCGCTGCGTAGAGCTTGTGACCCCCATCCTGCAGCGTGACCTGATTGGGTCAAGGCCGGGTTGTCATGCAGGCAGTTTGGCTGCAAGCAGTTCGACCTTCTCGATATTGGGCGGAGAACTGAGCAAGGTCGCGGCGTTGGCCATCAAGGCCGCGGCGATCTGGCCGTTCAGATGTGCTTGGCGACCTGCCTCATCGGCAAAGGCATCGAACACACCGAACGTCGAAGGGCCAAACTTCAATGCGAACCAGGCAGTGGTGCCGGACTCTGCGTTGGCGAGTGGCAGTGCGCTGGCCAGGAAGTCGGCAAGCGCAGCCTCCTGGCCGGGTTTGGCTTCGAGGCGAACAAACAGGGCGAGCTTGGTCATGCTGTAATCCTTGGGGTAAATGGAAAAGTGGGTGAAGGGATCGACGAGACAGCAGCCTAAGTCTTCATGATAGACATCTCTATAGGCAATAATGACAACATTGATATCATTGTTGCCATGAAAATCCACATCCTTGTTTGTGATGGCGTGTTTGATCTGGGGCTTGCGGCCCTGACTGACACCCTTGGCTTGGCCAACGCAATGGCGGGCTCGCTGCCACAGGCTCCCGCGCCCATCGAGATCACGCTGGTGGCCGTGCGGCGTCGCATCCGGACTGCGCAAGGCTTGACGGTCCCCGTGGTCACTGCGCGTGGTGTGCCAGAACCAGACGTCGTGCTCGTGCCCGCGTTTGGTGACAAGATGCCTGACACGCTCTCGGCTCGGCTCACACGCCCCGACGTGCCCGATGCGGTCGCGGCGCTACAGCAGTGGTCCACCGCTGGCGCGCACCTTGGTGCCGCTTGCTCCGGTAGTTTCTTGCTTGCAGAGAGTGGCCTGCTTGATGGGCATCGTGCGACGACGTCATGGTGGCTGGGGCCGATGTTTCGGCAGCGCTATCCGAACGTCACGCTGGACGAGTCACGCATGATCGTGAACTCGACACGCTTCACTACCGCGGGTGCCGCTTTGGCCCACGTCGACTTGGCCTTGCGCATCATCCGGGAGCGCAGTCCGGCGCTGGCGGCCCTGGTGGCACGCTATCTGCTGGTCGAGGCACGCAGTTCGCAAGCCGAGTTCGTGATTCCCGACCTCCTTGCGCATGCCGACCCGATGGTGGAGCGCTTCGAATGCTGGGCCAGACGTCGGCTCGCGAAGGGGTTCTCGCTGGCCGAAGCGGCCTGCGCCGCGGGCACAAGCGAGCGCACCTTGGCGCGGCGGCTGCAAAGCGTTTTGGGCAAGACGCCGCTGTCGTATTTCCAGGACCTGCGCGTGGAGCATGCCGTCCATCTCTTGCGCACCGGAAACGCGAGCGTCGACCAGGTCGCCGCACAGGTCGGGTACTCGGATGGGGTGACCCTGCGGGCCCTGTTGCGCCGCAAGCTGGGCCGGGGTGTCAGGGAGTTGCGACGCGGTGGATGACCAGAGGCGTTTGGTGTATGTACGGCTGGAGACCACCGGGAAACTGACGCAGGCCAAACGGCGCATTTGGACCTGATAAAACTACTGCGCCACGTTATTTGAACTGGTTTGCTAGGGATGGTCTGAAGTAGCCCGGCATTGCCCGCCAACTTCAGTCTTCGCCGATTTTGAAAGGCCCCCTCGATCAGGATCGACCAGATTGCCCGCTCATTTCCTCGCTTTTGGCCGCCGCAAGCCTCTCACGGCGGCCATTACCCACATTACAGACGCACCTCTCCTGCGCTACTCAGTAAATGTCGGCGAGCCATCCACAGATTCGATAGCGCAAACAGCGTCACCATCTGAGCCGCATTCTTAACAAGGCCACGAAAGCGCACCTTGGTGTAACCGAACTGGCGCTTGAGTACCCGAAACGGATGCTCCACCTTTGATCGCGTCTGCGCCTTGGCCCGCTCGATACGGCGCAGTGCCTTGTACAGGACGCTACGCTTGCCATATTTCTCATACGTACTGCGTCGCGCCGCAATCTGCCAGATCACCTGACGGCCCTCATGCTCGCTGCGCTTCTCGACACCGGTATATCCCGCATCTGCAGCTACCATGTTTTCCTCGCCGTGCAGCAATTTGTCGACCTGGGTAACGTCGGCAACATTGGCCGCCGTGACGTGAACGTGATGCACTAGGCCTGACTCAACATCAACGCCGATATGCGCCTTGGCACCAAAGTAATACTGGTTACCTTTCTTGGTCTGGTGCATTTCTGGATCGCGTTTGCCTTCCTTATTCTTGGTCGAGCTCGGCGCATGGATCAGCGTGGCATCGACGATAGTGCCTTGGCGCAACGAAAGCCCGCGATCGCCCAAATAGCCGTTGATAACGCCAAGGCTGCCAGCAGCCAACTCGTGCTTCTCCAGCAGGCGGCGGAAGTTGAGGATAGTGGTTTCGTCCGGGATACGTTCCAAGCTCAAGCCTGCAAACTGGCGCAGGATGGTCGTTTCGGACAACGCTTCTTCCATCGCCGGATCGCTATAGCCGAACCAGTTTGCAGCAGATGCACGCGTAGCATCGCCAGCAACGGATAGGACGGGCGACCTCCTTCTCCCTTGGGGTAGTGAGGCTCGATCAGGGCAATCAAGCCCTTCCACGGCACTACCTGATCCATCTCGATCAGGAACAACTCGTTGCGAGTTTGCTTGCGCTTGCCGGCGTACTCGGCGTCGGCGAAGGTCATCTGCTTATTGGGATACTCAGCCAGCGGGATCAACGTATTTCACCAGAAGGAGGAGGTCTTTTTCAGAGTTTCCCTAGCTATCTAGGCGCAAGGCCTTCATCAGCCCACCACCCGACAGCGATTCAGTTACGTTGCTCACAGCTTTTTACTCCAGATAAGCGGAGCCTGACGCCGAAGAGACAGGCCCTCAACTCATTAGAACTCCTGCACGGTTGGGCGCAGAACGATCTCGTTAATATCCACGTCAGCAGGCTGCTCAATTGCGAAGGCGATAGCTCGAGCGACCGATTCGGCGGGAATTGCATGCTTGTAGAAGTCCACCACGAAATCGCGGCTCTGTTGGTGGGTGCTGCCGAATTTCAGTTCGGAGTCCACGGCGCCCGGTTCGATAGTCGTGGTGCGGATGCTGCCACCGACTTCGTGACGCAGTCCTTCGGAGATAGCCCGCACAGCAAACTTGGTGCCGCTGTACACGGTGCCACCTGGGCTGAACACCTTCAGGCCTGCAACCGATGCGATGTTGATGAAGTGACCACTGTTTTGTTTCTGGAAGACTGGCAATGCAGCCGCGACTCCGTACAGCAGACCCTTGATGTTGATATCGATCATGCGATCCCACTCGTCAGTGCGAGCATCGCTGAGCGGTGCAATCGCCATCAGTCCGGCATTGTTGACCAGTACATCAATGCGACCGTAGGTGTCCACGGCACCTTGAATGAGCGTTTTGACCTCTTCCTGAGAGGTAACATCGGTCTGATACGCGATTGCCTGACCACCTGCATTGGTCAGCTCAGCCACCAGTGCGTCGAGTTTATCTTTGCGACGTGCAGCCAGCACTACGCGAGCGCCAAGCGCAGCAAGGTGGCGCGCAGTAACCTCACCCAGGCCGCTACTGGCACCGGTGATAACGACAACTTTTCCAGAAATGTTATTGCTCATGCTGAGAACCTCATCGGCGGGTTTGTACTTCGCCATGGCTGGTTAACCTGGCAGTGCGCAAACTTTAGACCCATGATTGATCTCAATAAATGGAAATGATTAGATTATGCTATTCCTGAAAATGGAATAAATGAGAGGGGCAACATGCTTAACCGCATGGAGATGGTCAGGATTTTTTGCACAGCAGCAGAGGCAGGTAGCTTCCGCGAAGCGGCAACCCGATTAGGTATCTCCCCGCAAGGGGTTACCCGAGCCATTCAAGCCCTGGAAACGGAGCTTGGCGAATCGCTGTTTCACCGTAATACCCGCCAGGTGAGCATCACTGCTTTCGGTCAGGATTACGCCAAAGATGCCAGATCAGCTCTGGAGCATTTCGACACGCTATTCCGGTCGCACAGGATGGAACCTGAGCTGTCAGGGAGGGTGGGAATCACGGCTCCACATGCTATTGGCAGGCGCTTCCTGATACCGTTTCTTCAGCCCCTGGCCGCTGCACATCCTGACCTGCAATTCGATCTCCGCTTGGAAGATCAGATGACTGATGCTGTTGAGGCGCATATCGATATTGGTATCAGGGTGGGGGTTATTCGCGACCGGCGCTACGTTGCACGTGCCTTAGCTCCCGTGCCGTTTTACGTTGTCGCGTGCCCGTCTCTCATAGGCCAAAAGACACCACCTAAATCTTTGGATGCCTTAGCTAAGCTGCCACTTTCAGTCCTGATCGACCGGAAAAATGGCCGCCCTTGGCCTTGGCTATTTGCCGACGGGCAAACGTTCACGCCCAGGCAGCCAGCTCTTATCTGTGATGATCCAGATACGGAATTGGAAGCCACCCTGGCAGGCATGTGTTTTGGCCAAATTCCTGCCTATCTGGCTGAGCCTCATCTGCGGTCAGGAAAGCTGGTTGCTGTTTTGGCTGATCTCGCTCCAGCGCCATGGGATCTGTTCATATACCGCCCGCAGCAGGGTCCTGTATCGAAGCGGGTGCGATTGGTGTACGACCACCTTAAGCAGGCTTTCTCAAACCCCAAGCTATTTCCCCAGGGCCTGGGGACATAGCTTGAATACCTGCCAGCAATCGTCCGCTTTTGGCCCAGAGTGTGTAAAAACACTTTCACATCTTGTATGCCCCAGCCCACTGCGCCTGGGCGTAGTGATTTCCCGAGCATTTGCCACGATCAGCGCCGGTGGCGCGTCAGAGCGCTTATAAAGCACTGTGGTACCTCTTGGGACAGTAAAAACCGGGGCTTTTACGCCGTCATCGCCTTCAATAAGCCTTCGGTACCCATGATTTTCATCACCCGCTTCAAATTATAGGCAAGCACATTCAAGCTCATTTCTGCACTCACCCCGTTCAGCTTTCGGGTCAGGAAGTGCGTTGCGCCCATCCACTGCTTGAGCGTCCCGAAGGGATGCTCAACAGTCCGTTTTCGAACCTTCATCATCTCTGGTGCTTGGTTTAACCGGCGCTGCATTTCCTCCAGCACAGCCTCATTTTCCCAGCGCCTTACGCGACGATTTGTGCTTAGCGTGCACTGGGTTTTCAGCGCGCAACTCTGGCACTTTGAACTCCGCTGCCGCGCGTCATCATCGAACGGGCATCTGGGTCGGTCAGCGAAACCTGTTTGTCAGGGGAATCGTTGAGCTGAGTTTCGATCCCCTGAAGCTCTTTCATCTGCGCTTTGAGCTTGGCGATTTTGTCTTCCAGGCTGGCAGTGTCTGGCGCGGAGGCGCTAGGATTCTGTCGATCAGCCGCATCGAGCGATGCCAAGTAACGGCTGATGCTCGTCTCTATTTCTTCCATGCGCCGCTTCAGTTCGGCGCTGGTGAAATTCCGGTCGCGGTTGTTCACCGCCTTGAATTTACTGCCGTCGATGGCAACTAGGTTTTCGCTAAAAAGTCCCAGCTGCTGGCAGAGCAAAACGAACTGGCGGCAGGCGCCGCGAATGGCTTTGCTGTTGTCTTTTCGGAAGTTGGCGATGGTCTTGAAGTCGGGCATCAATCGCCCGGTTAACGACATGAGTTCGACGTTGCGCTGAGCTTCTCGCTCAAGACGCCGGCTCGATTGAATGCAGTTTAGATAGCCGTAGATATAGATCTTCAGCAGGATCGCAGGGTGGTAAGCCGGTCTTCCGGTTTCAGCTGGAATGACGCCATCAAAACCTAGCGTGCCTAGGTCGAGCTCGTCGACGAAGACATCGACCACACGTACCGGATGGTATCACTGACGTAGTCGTCGAGGCTTTCGGGAAGTAAGGTGCTTTGACCTCGGTGTTCACCCTGGATAAACCGTTTCATGGGCGTCCCTTGCGCTGAGATTCTCGGACATAGCAAGGCTTTGCCGGTGCGTTTTTACACACTCTGGGCCGAAAAAAGCCTCTGACGACTGACAGCATGTGCCAAATGCCTTGAGCCCAGGCTTCGGGCAGAACCCGGCCTGTGACTCGCGGCTGGAGTATGGCTTATCAGCGCCTCCCTACTTCAACGCCGCTACGATAGCGTCGTTGAACACGGGGATGTCGTTGGGGTTACGCGAAGTGATCAAAGTCCATCCATTGGCTTGGCATTGCTTTACTTCAACATCTATCCAACCAGCAGCACCGGCATTTTCCAGATCGAGCCTGACGCTGGGGTAAGACGTGAGGGTCTTGCCAGCTATGACCCCAGCGTTGATTAGCAACCACGGCCCATGGCAAATCGCAGCGATTACTTTGCCTGATTCGGCGAACTCCTTGGCCAGGCGCTGGGCATTTTCATCCAGTCGAAGCGTGTCGGCGTTGACCGTTCCGCCTGGAATCACAAGCGCATCAAAGTCCGAAGCGTCGAGCCCAGCCAGCGCAACCTGAGACTCGACAGTGCGATCTTTCTCAGTGTCCTGAACGAACGTCTGGGTAGTGCCGCCGTCACTTGAGCCATGGGCGACCAGGGCGCCATGCGCCTTAAGCGTTTCAAGCGGTTTCACCAGCTCATCGCGCTCGATACCCGTATTCGAGGTGATGAATAGTACTTTTTTGCCTGCCAGTTGATTACTCATGGTGGTCACTCAGTCCTCTCATCAAGGTAAAAAAGGAGGCGTGCGGGTGACACTTCATCCGACGCGTTGAAGATGGGAGGTCAGAGCGGTTTTGAAAGTTCATCCGCATTCGTCTTGAGCAGAATGCAATGGATGAAGCCAGGAACGTCGGGGGATTTCACATTCGAGCCTGCAAAAATTGAGCAGGTTATAAACATCATTTGCGTGACTCTGGGCCACGAGTAGTAGGGTTTTCTTCGCCCTGACCCTGGGACGGCACACGGTTCTCGGATTGCTGAAAGTGCGCGAGCAGGAGCGCAAATGAGTGACTTGGCAGTCGAGTATCCGGTGTGAGACGGGGCAATTGAACTATGGCTAGTTCTGGCTTTTGCCGCCCTTTGCAATGGGATGCCTGAATACCTTCACTGACCGCATAGGCCACTCTGTCGCGGGCATCTTACTCAGGGCTAATGGGTTCGGATTCACTGGTACAGAACAACGCCATCTTGTTGCCATCCGGATCTCGCAGTTTGCGAATGCTTGAATCTTAGCGGTCTCCATTGGGCATCTCGATTTGTCTGCAAAAACGGAAAGTTTAGTCCAGTGTCGAGCAACGGCGACGTGCGCTTCAATAGAGGAAAATGGTCGTTGTAGAGCTGTTGCATCAGCCTCGAACGCGGTACCGCCCGTCAGGCTTTGACCAGTTTTCCTGAACAACGAGCGTTGCATGGGAGACGAACCAAGGTAGGAGCGAAAGCGCAATCGGCGCTCCTTTGAACTGACTTGGAGAACCCAGATGAAAGCAATCGTCTACAACGGCCCGCGTGACGTCAGCGTCCAGAACGTCCCAGATGCGAAGATCGAGAGACCAACGGATGCTCTCGTTCGAGTCACATCCACGAATCTTTGTGGTTCCGATCTGCACATGTACGAAGGCAGAACCACCTTCGAGACGGGTCGAGTCTTCGGTCACGAGAACCTCGGTGAGGTGGTCGAGGTAGGTGCAGGAGTTGAGCGCGTTAAGGTTGGAGACATGGTCTGCTTGCCCTTCAACATCGGCTGTGGTTTTTGTGAAAACTGCGAGAAAGGACTTACCGGCTATTGCTTGACCGCCAATCCAGGCAGCGCTGGTGCCGCCTACGGCTTTGCAGAGATGGGCACTTATGACGGTGGCCAGGCCGAGCTGCTGCGAGTTCCCTTCGCGGACTTCAACTGTCTCGTGCTGCCTGAGGATGCGAAGGAGCGCGAGGACGACTACGTCATGCTCTCCGACATTTTCCCCACGGGATGGCACGCAACAAGGCTGGCGGGGCTGCAACCAGGCGAGTCCATTGCCATCTACGGCGCAGGCCCGGTCGGCTTGATGGCGGCGCACTCCGCGCTTATCCAAGGCGCTTCGCAGGTCTTCGTAATAGACGATCAACCAGACCGCTTGAAACTGGCTGCCCAGATGGGGGCCACGCCAATCAATTCCGTCGAGCAGAAGGCTGTCGATGAAATCCTGAATTACACCGATGGTAAAGGCACGGATCGTGGGTGCGAATGCGTGGGCTACCAGTGCTGCGACAAACATGGCCACGAGGTGAATCACCTGACCATGAACAACCTCGTCGCCTCGACCAAGGCAACCGGTGGTATCGGAGTAGTCGGGGTATTCGTTCCCCAAGATCCGGGTGCCAAGAACGAGTTAGCCAAAGAAGGGAAGATGGCTTTCGACTTCGGTTCCTTCTGGTTCAAAGGGCAGAAAATCGGCACCGGGCAAGCCAACGTCAAGGCGTACAACCGCCAGTTGGCTGAGCTAATTCATCACGGGCGTGCCGCACCCTCGCAGATCGTTTCCCATCGATTGAAGCTGGATGATGGCCCAAGTGCTTATAAGCACTTCGATGCACGAGACAAGGGGTGGACGAAGGTTGTGATGAAGCCTGCGGCTTAGTGTTTTGAGTAGCCGTCTCCTGCTCGGGGCGGCTACCCGGATGCTGTATCGTTCGAATCCATGCGAGCATCAATGATGCTCAGGCAGGATCCAAGTTTCGCCGGTCATGAAACGTCGTTCTGAGCGACTCATGGCGACTTTGGAAATCTGCCAATCGCCATGCTGTTCCTAAGCTTGAGTACCGACGGCTTGTGATCCTGATGAGAGAACGAATCGAATCTGCCAACCAGCAGCATCTTGTATTAGTCAGTTAGCAATGGATCTAAGGATTATTGCTGCGTGAGCTCCAGTCGCTGCCTTATGGTGAATCATCTCTATGGTATCGCGACTGACCGCTATTGGCCCAGAGTGTGTAAAAACGCTTCGTCAAAATTGAAGTACTCGCGTCTACGTGAAATCTGGAGTTTATCGGCACGTCAGCAAATGTGGATTTCTCCCAGATGCACGATTTCTAGCTTGTGTTTGAGTACCTGCCGCACTTGAAAACGTTTTTACACAGTCTCGGCCGGTACCTGCCTAACGCGACAGGCAGATACCGGCCGGGAGTCGCCAGTAGCATCGGGCTGGAGTTGGCCACTTTCACCTGCTGATACCGTCAGCTTCTGCGCCAGTTGATCCTCGGCACCGCAACACGGACAATCCTGTACAAGAATACAGTGATCGCTACCATGTCCGTCTCGTTAGCCCCTGAGCTTTACTACCTCAGCAATTTCCGTACGGCACTCGCCTGGGTGGCTGAGCGCTATGCAGATCTACTGGCGGATGAAGAACGTGCCTTTCTCGACACCTTCAATACCCTGCCCTGGCCATCCCAGGCCTTGCTGGTGCGCATGATTAGCGCAAGGGCTGTCATTTTCGTCTGAGCAAGCTCGTTTACCCCGAGATCGGCGACTGCCTGGCTGCTGCCGATCCACTGCTTGAACAGGGATGGATCACCGAGCAGGCGCTGCTCACAGCCGATGAGATTGCCGAGCTGCTGCGCAAGGATGAGGTGCTGACTCATATGCCGCTCACAGACCGCCGCGCGGCGCAGAAAAAGGCCGAGCTCGAACAACTGCGCGCAATGGAGCTACCTGCCCAGACCTTCACGGACTGGTGCCCTATGTTGGATGATCAGTTACTCAGCCTGATGGTGGGCGAGTTGTGTGATCGTTTGCGCCTGATGTTCTTTGGCAATCTGGCTCAGGACTGGTCCGAGTTCGTGCTGACGGATCTGGGCATCTACCGTTACGAATCGGTGGACATAGGCCCGGAGTCACGTGGTTTTCAGTGCCGCCAGGATCTTGAAGATTACCTGCACCTGCGCCAGTTACGCGTCAGCGTTGAGCAAGGCGCAGACCTGGCGGACATTGTGCCGCCGTTGCTGGCGTTCAGTTCAAGCAACCCATACCTTTGCAGTCGCCAATCGCGCCTGCTGTTTCAGATCGCCCAGCAACTGGAGAAGAGCGGTGAGCTGGAGCAGGCCCTGCTGCTTTATCAGCAAAGCGCGCATGGCGAAGCCCGCTGGCGACAGATTCGCGTACTGGAACAACTGGGGCGCGATGCCGAGGCCTATGATCAGGCCCTGGCCTTTAGCCAAACCCCAGGCAGCGATGAAGAAAGCCAGCGCCTGGAACGAGCCCTCACCCGCCTGCAGCGCAAGCTCGGCCTGCAGATGGTGAAAAAGCCCAAGGCTGCGAGCGAAACCCGCATCGACTTGGTATTGCCGGCGCCGACACATGGCAGTGTGGAGATAGCTGTGCGTGATCACCTGCAGCAGGATGATGCTCCGGTGCACTATGTGGAAAATACCCTGCTCTGCGGCCTGTTCGGCTTGCTGTGCTGGGAGGCGATCTTCGCACCGCTGCCGGGGTCATTTTTTCACCCGTTCCACAGTGGCCCGGTGGACCTGCACAGCCCGGACTTTTATGCGCGCCGCCAACACCTGTTCAAACGCTGTCTACTGCAACTTGAACAACCCGACTACAGGCAATTGGTCAAGGCCCGGTATCAGGAAAAGTTCGGCCTGCAATCACCCTTCGTCTTTTGGGGCATGCTCGATGAGGCGCGCCTGGAACTAGCCCTGCAGTGCATTCCCGCTGCACACCTGCACGCCTGTTTTACCCGCCTGCTGCGAGATCTGAAAGCCAACCGCGCCGGCATGCCCGATCTGATCCAGTTTTATCCGCAGGAACATCGCTACCGGATGATTGAGGTCAAAGGCCCCGGCGACCGCCTGCAGGACAACCAGAAACGCTGGCTCAGTTTCGCGGCTGAGCACGGTATCGCCGTTGTAGTTTGCTACGTGCGCTGGGCTGAGGCATGAGCTATCGGGTAGCGGTGCGGGCACTGTGCGAGTTCACCGCCAAGGAAGGTGACCTGGATCTGCGCTTCACCCCTTCCCCCACCGCTCAGGAAGGCATGGCTGGGCACCAGACAGTGGTTGATCGGCGGGGAGACGGCTATATCGCCGAGTTACCTCTAAGTGGCAGCTACCCCGGCCTGCTGGTCAGCGGCAGGGCCGACGGGTACGATCCGCAAGAGCGGCGCCTAGAAGAGATCAAAACCCACCGTGGCGATATCAGCCGCATTCCGGCCAACCACCGGCTGCTGCATTGGGCGCAGGTCAAGGTCTACGGCTGGCTGCTCTGCCAGCAGCTTGAGCTGGAAGAGTTGGAATTGGCTGTGATGTATTTCGACGTGATGAGTCACGCCGAGCATGCCTTCAGCGACCACTTCACAGCCGCTGAACTGGAAGACTTCTTCAATCAGCAGTGCCAATTGTTTCTGAGCTGGGCTGAACAGGAAGAAGCACACCGCATCAAGCGTGACGAGCATCTGCAGAGCATCAGTTTTCCCTACCACTCAGGAAGTCCCGTCCTGAGCGGGGCGAACTACAGGATAAGAACATGCCAAACAATTCTTTCGGTGAATCCTCTTGTACCGCTGCGGCCAGCGGCCTCGTGCAGGTGCGTGGCGCGCGCGAGAACAACCTCAAAGAGGTGGACGTCTCCATCCCGCGGAATGCGCTGGTGGTGTTCTCGGGTGTCTCCGGCTCCGGGAAGTCCTCGCTGGCCTTCGGCACCATCTATGCCGAGGCGCAGCGACGCTACTTTGAGTCGGTGGCCCCCTATGCACGGCGCCTGATCGACCAGGCGGGCGTGCCGGACGTAGATGCGATCGACGGCCTGCCACCAGCGGTGGCGCTGCAGCAGCAGCGGGGGTCCAGCAATGCGCGTTCCTCCGTGGGCAGTGTGACCACCCTGTCCAGCCTGGTGCGGATGATGTATTCGCGCGCCGGCGCCTATCCCGCCAACCAGCCGATGCTGTACGCCGAGGATTTTTCGCCGAACACGCCGCAGGGGGCGTGCCCGACCTGCCACGGCTTGGGTCATGTGTACGAGGTGTCCGAGGCGATCATGGTGCCCGACCCCTCCCTGAGCATCCGTGAGCGGGCGATTGCTTCCTGGCCACCCGCCTGGCAGGGCCAGAACCTGCGCGACATCCTGGTCAGCATGGGCTACGACGTTGACCGGCCGTGGAAGGACCTGCCGAAAAAGGATCGCGAGTGGATTCTGTTCACCGAGGAAACACCAACGGTGCCGGTGTACGCCGGTTTCACGCCTGCCGAAACCCGCACCGCGCTCAAACGCAAGATGGAGCCGAGCTACATGGGCACCTTCACCGGCGCCCGGCGGTATGTGTTGCACACCTTCGCCAATACCCAGAGCGCGCTGATGAGAAAGCGCGTATCCCGGTTCATGGAGGGCAAGCCGTGCCCCACCTGCCACGGCAAGAGGCTCAAGCCCGAAGCGCTGTCGGTCACCTTCGCTGGGGTGGACATCGGCGCGTTTATGCAGATGCCGCTGGACCACTTGGCGGCATTGCTCGAACCCATCGCACAGGGCGATTTCCGCGCCCATGCAGCGGGTGCGGCTACGGACAAGGAAGCGACCCGGCGCGAGCGTGCCGAACGCGCTGCCACCGGCCGTGCGGTCCATGCGGTATCGCCCGACGTGCGCCGTACCTCCGCGCTGTCGGAAGAAAAGCGCCTCGCCGCACAGCGCCTGGCTGGAGGCGTGATGGCGCGCCTGCGCCAACTGCGCGGGCTAGGCCTGGGCTACCTGACGCTGGACCGGGCCACGCCGACGCTTTCGGCCGGCGAGTTGCAACGCTTGCGGTTGGCCACGCAATTAAGTTCCCTGCTGTTCGGCGTCGTGTACGTACTCGACGAACCCTCGGTGGGCCTGCATCCCTCCGACAGCCAGGCCCTGTACGATGCACTCGACCGGCTGCGCGACGCGGGCAACTCGGTGTTTGTGGTGGAGCACGACCTGGACCTGATGCGCCGCGCGCAATGGCTCGTGGATGTCGGGCCGGATGCCGGGGAGCGTGGCGGCCGCGTGCTCTACAGCGGCGAGCCGGATGGCCTGCGCAAGATTGCCGAATCGCGTACTGCACGTTACCTGTTCGACGAAATTCCCGCACCCGGAAGCCGAGCACGCGAAGCGACCGGCTGGTTGGAGCTGCAGGGCATCCACCGCCATAACCTGCATGGCGTGGATGCGCGCATTCCGCTGGGCGTGCTGACAGCCGTTACCGGCATCTCTGGCTCCGGCAAATCCAGCCTCGTCGCGCAGGCCCTGCCGGAATTGGTGCTGCTGCACCTGGGCCACGAGCCTGAAGACGATGCCGCCGAAAGCGCCACCAGCGAAGGGCCGGCAGTGGTCGAAGCGACCGGCGGCCATCTGGCGGGCGACGTGGACGCCATACAGCGCCTGGTGCAGGTGGACCAGAAGCCGATCGGGCGCACGCCGCGGTCGAACCTGGCTACCTACACGGGTCTGTTCGACCATGTGCGCAAGCTGTTCGCCGCCACGCCCGATGCTCGACGCCGCCGCTATGATGCCGGACGGTTCTCGTTCAACGTCGCCAAGGGGCGCTGCGAGACTTGCGAGGGCGAGGGTTTCGTTAGCGTGGAACTGCTGTTCATGCCCAGCGTGTACGCGCCGTGCCCGACCTGCCATGGCGCGCGCTACAACGAGGCCACGCTGAAGGTGCAGTGGAACGGGCGCAACATCGCCGAGGTGCTGCAGATGACCGTGGACGATGCCAGCGAATTCTTCGCGGGTGAAGACGCGGTGGCAAGGCCCCTGCAACTGCTGCGCGACATCGGACTGGGCTATCTGCGCCTGGGGCAACCGGCCACTGAGCTTTCCGGTGGCGAGGCGCAGCGCATCAAGCTGGCGACCGAGCTTCAGCGCAGCCAGCGCGGCCGAAGCCTGTACGTGCTCGACGAGCCGACCACCGGGCTGCACGCGTCGGATGCCGACCGGCTGCTGGTGCAGTTGCAGCGCCTGGTCGATGCCGGTAATACCGTAGTGATGATCGAGCACGACATGCGTGCGGTGGCCCAAGCCGACTGGGTGATCGACGTAGGGCCAGGCGCGGGCGCTGCCGGCGGCAGCATCGTGGTGGCGGGTTCCCCTCAGCAGGTGGCCCGAAAGTCTGGCAGCCGAACCGCTCCGTTCCTTGCACGGGAGTTGGCGCGGGCCGAGTAGCTTAGTTCGCCAAATGTTGCCAGCTTCGCGGGGCATTGATCGTCGCCACACGGTGGTGACGGTCGCTGCCCGAGTCGCGTCATCCTTCCTGAGTCAGAGCAAGATAGGGATTGTTGGGCGGTATTTCGGCGAATACCAAGGACCCATTTTCGAGGAGGTAGCCATGCAGTCGGCGGGACTTCCTCGGGCCCGTGACTTCACAGGTCCAAATGTTCAGGCCATTTGGGTGCTTGCGGTATAGCTGCAGTTTCTAAAAGCGCTTTTGCACCCACTGCCAATCCGGTTGCTTGTCCTGCCTGACCAGCGCATCCACCTGGGGATGTTCCTACGCATAGCGCTGGAACACGCTGGGACTGACCAGGTAGGCGGTGTCGCTCACCGTATGCACGAGCGCCTTGGCGTCGTTGATGATGAGTCGCCGCGCGGCGACTCCCTGTTGCAGCCACGTCATGAAATGCTCCCCGGATGGTATCGCGACTATTGGAGTTGATGCAGGTCCAGGCGCAGGGGTAAGTGGCAAGGGAGACGCTGCGGCTGTGGTTGGGGCAGGGACTTTCTCCACTGGATCTTCACCCTTCCCCATGTCGGCCGTGCGATCCAATCCAACCATCGCCAGCATGTCCTCCATGACGTCAGGCACGGGCGGGGCCGCAGTCGGCAAGGCGGTATCGCTGCGAGGGCATTCCCAAGGGGGAGTCTCCAGACCTTCGGGGGTTGGCTGCCCCACGACCGCGGGCGGTGTGCCTGGTGCACTGCCGTTGGTTTCCGCTGGCGTCGTGTCGATCGCCACCGTGCCTGCGAAAAGCGCTGGCCGCTCGCCGGATTCCCAGATCAGCGCGGGCGCGAGGCGCAACAGGGTCAACGAGTAGGACCAGCCGGTCGCACTGGTCACGGTCGCGCGCCAGACCGCCTTGCCGTCTGAGGTGGGCTGGAGCATGCCGTGGTTCTGCAGCACGTTGAAGACGGCGGTGTTGTTCACAGGAATGCCGTCGATCCCCTGAGACAGCAGGTGCGCGCGCAGCTTGTCCGAGACAGTCTTGCTCACCAGCCACAGCCCATCCTCAGTGAGCCAGCCATCGGAGGCTTCCGGCTGATTCAGCTTCAACGGTTCCTTGAGCAGGAAGCGCAGCCCGTCCAGCAGCTTGCGTTGCAGCGCGTGCCTGGGCGCGGCCATGGCGCGCGCGGGATCGCCGCCCAGTTCCTGTGCCACAGAAGCGCGATCAGCCTGCACGACCAGTTCACTCAGCACGCCGGCGTGCTCGTACTGCCCGGCCAAGACGTAGAGCAATGGTGCCCACAGAGACGGATAGCCGCTGAGCCAGTCTAGGAGCGGACCATCGAGCAATTGGCGGTAGAGCAGCCCTGTTGCGGCGCTGTGCAACCGGTACTCGCGGTCTTCGCGGTAGCGGAAGCGGTACGACTGGTGCAGCGGGCCGTGCCAGGGATGCCACAGCGAGCCGTCTGCCAGCTCGACCAGCAGATCGACGGCCACCTTGCCGATGTCGTGCAGCAGCGCGGCGTAAGCAACGGCGGCGGTCCAGGCTTCCGACTGCGCCGCCTGGTCTTCGGGGCTGGCGCCGATGGGCAACAGATGGGACTGCCGCAGCTTGAGCGCATAGGCGACGATCTCCAACCCGTGATCCAGCATGCCGCCGGGGTAAGCGTGATGATGGCTCTCGGAAGCGGGGAATTGCTGGACCAGCTCGGCGTAGCGCTCCAGCGGCGTGCGGTACAGCGTGGCGAACTGCCGGCGCGACAGCGACGTGCGCTGCCAGATGTGTTCCAGCAGCTTCTGTCGGCGCGGTGTCGCCAGCAGCGATGCGGCCGATTCGGGCCGTAGCAGCCCTTTGGGGAGGTCGGTGGCGGGCGCTGGTGATGGTGCAGTGACCGGAGGCCGTTTTCGCTGGAACAGGGAGAGCATGTGGGTGTCCTCTGGGGGGGCGGCCGGGATGCCTTTTCGCCTTTTCGAGGTAGGGCCTTTCCCCTTGCACCCCCATTCCCTTGCCGTTTCGGCCCTTTGGCCTTTAACCGCTTCGGTATAGCGGGAAATGGGATGCGGCTCCAGCGTCAATGGGGAACCCGCTGGAATGGAATGGTCAGCGTCCTTCAGGTCACGCTCGATGCCGTAGAGCTTGTTGATCAGGCTCAGCGCCACGTCGGCACGCCCAGTCTTGCCCTTGGGCTGCACCTTTTGGGCTTCGACGAACTTGCGTCGCGCATGCGCCCAGCAGCCCAGGCGTTCGATGCCGTCGCGTGCAGCCACGGCGTTGTAACCGGCGTAGTCGTCGGTCATCAGGTAGCCGCGGTAGCCATCGAGCAGGCGTAGCGGCACCTCCTGCGCGCGGCTGGCTGTGTAGTCGAAAAGGATCACCGGCTTGTCCGGCGGCCCACCGCTTTGCACCCACATCCAGGATTGTGCCGAGGGGTCGCGTCCCGGTTCATGCAGCACCTGCAAGCGCGTTTCGTCGCAGTGCAACACGGGGTAGTCCAGCAGCTTGTCGCGCATCAGGTTGAGCAACGGTTGCAGTTGCTCGCCACTTTGGATCACCCAACGCGCCAGGGGCTGGCGTGGGATGTCGACGCCGTGGCGGCTGCCCCCTAAAGAAGGTTGGCCGTAGAAGAGCACTTGAAGGGCTTCGCGTCCCTCTCTGGAGTGTGCTGTCTTTTGCGTGTACAGCCCCTGGTTTCAGCGTTGTCAAGTGGCAGTTTTGCTATAGGAGCGTTTTTTCCGCGCACCGCATCACTGGTAATGCTGTTCGATCACTCGAAGCTTCGGATGATCTGATCGTTATTTGGTCACATTGCTGTTTTTGACATCGGCAAAGACTGAAATCAGTCAGAAATACAAGGGTGTGCAGCCCTAGATTCTTTCTTGCAGCGCCTTGAAGAAGGCATCGATATTCTCATCGTGGCGTTTGTAGTAGGTCCAGGGGCCGATCCGCTGCGATGTCACCAATTGCGCGCGCTGTAGAGCTGCGAGATAAAGCGATGTCGTTGACTGCGAGAGGCCCGTGCGCTCTTGGATGATACTGACGCACACGCCTACCGTTTCTGGGTCGACTTCCTGCTCGGGAAAGACTGTCCTGGGATCCTTGAGCCAATTGAGGATGGCAAGGCGCGTCGGGTTCGCCAATGCTTTCAGGGCTTCGTTGACGTCAATAATCATGAATTTTTTGAGACCTGTTTTTTTCGATATCTAGATATCTTCCTGATTCGCGCATCAAATTGGAAGGCTTCGCCATGATCTCTGCGCGCCAGCCCGTCGCAATGACGGGCTGGTTTGGACTGGAATCCTATTGTCCTGTCAGGTAGGACTATCGGGCACCTGTGCGCCGAATTGCGGGACGATATGTTTGCCAAGTTCCTCGATAACCTCTGCTGCGGGGCGTTTACCATACTTGAGGTTCAGGATGACGTGATCTACACCGATTTCCTGAAGTGTATCCAGCAAGGCCCGCAGGTGGTTACGTCCCAGTCGGAATCCTAGATGGATAGGCGAGGGCGGCGTGGATGGGTGTTCGTCCAGGTCGATATACAGCGATTGCAAGAACGGCTTGTAGATAGTGCCACATTGTTTAGCCGTTTCCTGTCGCCAATCTTCCACGATGAGTTGCTGCATTTTTGGCGGACGTGGATAGTTGATCCATCCATGGCTTTCACGCGCGATCCAATCGAGCGGCTGGCGGCTGTGTCCGGTTACGAATAGCGGTATTTCCCGAGTCGTAGGTTTGGGAACGAGATCGGCCCCCAGTAACTCGCCGTGACTCCAGCGAATGGGCTCGAAGTGTGTTCGATGGGCTTGGCGTATCACATTGAGGTTTTCTTGAAAGGTCTCGCCACGCTGTTCTGGATCAACGCTGAATGCGGGAAACTCCACGGGACGATCGCCAGAGGCTACTCCCAGGAGCAAGCGACCTCCGCTCAACTGATCAATGCTCGCTGCGGCCTTTGCCGTGTGCAAGGGATTACGCAAAGTAAGGGCGATGGAGGCGGTGCCTAGTGCGATTTTTGTTGTATGGGCTGCCATGTAGCCCAGATACACCCAAGGGTCGAAAACCTGGCCGACATCGCCGAAGCTTGGGTCCCTGAGCGGCACGTCGCGAAACCAGAGCGCCGAAAAACCAAGTGCCTCTGCACGTTTGGCCAGCGCGACCTGATCTAACATGCTCGGTGTATCACCTTCGAAAGCCTCCAGGGGAAAGAACAGCCCAAGGCTTAGATGACCCTGCCTGAAGGTTCGTTTGAATCCCCTATGCTCTTGGTAGGGGATCG
This sequence comes from Stutzerimonas sp. C6.4V, assembly GCF_058536345.1. Lineage (NCBI taxonomy): Bacteria > Pseudomonadati > Pseudomonadota > Gammaproteobacteria > Pseudomonadales > Pseudomonadaceae > Stutzerimonas > Stutzerimonas sp. C6.4V. Next base: position 2,982,061 of record NZ_JBZUBM010000001.1, on the reverse strand, counting down.
TGCTCGGTTGGTACATGCTTAACTTCCTCGGTCAGCAAACGCAAAGCCACGCCCCTGAGTTATGGGGCGTGGCTCTGAGCGTTTAGGATTTGTAAGTCGGGTAGTCGGTGTAGCCCTTATCGGTACCGCCGTACATGCTGCTTGGATCAACTGGGTTAAGCGGCCAGTTGTTGGCGATACGAGCGGGCAGGTCGGGGTTCGCAATGAAGGGGCGGCCAAAAGCGATCAGGTCGCCCCAGCCAGCTTTTATCACGCGATTTCCTCGTTCAGCGGTGTACTTGCCGGCATAGATAATCTTGCCGCTGAAGGTCTTACGAACAGCTTCCCGGAACGTCTCAGGCAGCTCGGGTGCGTTTTCCCAATCGGCTTCGGCGAGCGACAGGTAGGCAATGCCTACTTCCTCGAGGATCTTCACTGCCTCGATGTAGGTTTGGTGAGGATCTTCTTCGACCAGGCCAAGGTAGACGCGGTCTTCGTCTGTGGTCGCGAACAGCGGGGCGAAGCGAACGCCAACGCGCTCCTTGCCGACGACACCAGCAACGGCGAGGGTGATTTCGCGCAGGAAGCGAAGACGGTTCTGCAGCGAACCGCCATATTCATCATCACGCTGGTTGGTATGCGCCGAAATGAACTGGTTTACCAGGTACCCATTCGCGCAGTGAAGTTCCACCCCGTCAAAACCTGCGTCCAAAGCATTTCGGGCTGCTTGGGCGTAGAGCTCAACCAGTTCCTTTACCTCCTTGGTGGACAGGGCTCGTGGGGTCGAAGGGTCGGCCAGTGTACCCGTGCCGGGGCCAGTTTCGATGAACACCTTGACGTTGTCCGCGCGGATGGCTGATGGCGCGACGGGCGCTTCACCACCGGGTTGCAGCGACGTGTGCGACACGCGGCCCACATGCCAAAGTTGAGCAAAGATCACCCCCCCTTCGGCGTGAACAGCGTCGGTGACCTTACGCCAGCCTTGTATCTGTTCCGGGCTATGAATGCCAGGTGTCCAGGCATAACCCTGTCCTCGGGGTTCGATCTGTGTGCCCTCGGTCACCATGAAGCCAGCACCGCTGCGCTGACGGTAATATGTGGCCATTAGGTCGTTCGCAATATTGCCGGGTTGGGAGCTGCGTGAACGCGTCAGTGGCGGCAGAACGATACGGTTCTTGAGGGTGTATGGGCCCAGCTGAGTGGTTTTAAAAAGTTCTGAGTGTGTCATTTTGCTTACCTGCATATCTAAAATATTCGATGTTATAAGTCAAAAAAACATGGTTCAAGGAGGTCAGAAGAGCCCGAGCGGTGCTTCGTTGAGGCTGACGTAGATGTTCTTCTTCTGGCTGTAGGCTTCCAGCATTGACTTGTGAGTTTCCCGTCCTAGGCCAGATTTCTTATAGCCACCAAAGGGGGCATGGGCAGGGATCTCATGGTAGGTATTTACCCACATACGTCCGGTTTCCACCGCGCGTGCCACACGTAACGCCCGGTTGATGTCTTGGGTCCAGACTGCACCGGCTAGGCCGTACTCGGAGTCGTTGGCCATGGCGATGACCTCCGCTTCATCCTTGAAAGGAATGACGCACAGAACAGGGCCGAAAATTTCCTCGTAGGCGACGCGCATATCGTTGCGAACACCGACCAGAATCGTTGGCTGGATGAAGAAGCCGGCATCGTAATTGGCACCTGTGAGACGACCGCCGCCGATCAGTACCTCAGCGCCTTCCTGTTTAGCGATATCGACGTAGCCGAGGATCCGTTCCATCTGGGACTTGCTGACCTGTGCACCCATCATGGTGTCCGGGTTCAGTGGGTCACCCACACGCACAGCTTCGAACTTATGCTTGAGCTCAGCTAGGAATCGTTCGTAGATGGATTCGTGAACGAACAGCCGTGCGCCGGATTCGCAGACTTGGCCTTGGTTCCACAGGATGGCGAGGACTGCGCCTTCCACGGCCTTGTCCCAGTTCGCATCGGGGAAAACGATGTTGGCCGACTTGCCGCCCAGTTCAAGGGTGGCGGGAATGATTTTCTTCGCTGCCGCATTGGCGACGAGTTCGCCGACACGCGTCGAGCCGGTAAAGGCAAGCTTGCGCAGGTCCGGATGATCCAGTAACGCCTGCCCAACTGTGGTGCCTAAGCCTGTGACGATGTTGACCACGCCGGCTGGAAGTACCTTAGCGAAGATCTTCGCCAGTTCGAGGATGGTTACCGGGGTCAGCTCGGAAGGTTTGATGACTACGGTGTTACCCGCTGCGATGGCCGGAGCGATCTTCCAGGCGGCCATAAGCAGCGGGAAGTTCCACGGAATCACTTGGCCCACAACTCCGAGGGGTTCACTGAGAGCGATGCTGAGTGTTTGCTCATCCAGCATGACCGCCTCATCCGATTGGCTGCGGATTACGCCGGCGAAGTAGCGGAAGTGATCAATTGCCAGCGGGATGTCGACGGAGCGACTTTCACGAATGGGTTTACCTACATCAAGGGTTTCCAGAACGGCGAACCGATCGGCATCGGCTTCCAGCAGGTCGGCGATCTTCAACAACGCATTGGCGCGTTCCGCAGGTGAGGTGGTACGCCAGGTCATGAAGGCGCGCTGTGCGGCCTGCACCGCGCGGTCGACGTCGGCAGCTGTGGCGTTTGGGATGTTGGTGAGAATTTTTCCGTTGGCGGGGTTGATAATGTCGAGGGTTTCACCGTATTCGTCCGAAACCCACTGGTTGTCAATAAACAGGCCGTAGCTGCTGTCGGGAAGGTGATTCGGATGGGTATCGCTGGAATCTTTCATGGGGGGTGCCTCCTGAGGTTTCTAGCGCGGGTTACGAGTCCAGGCTATTCGCAATATTCATATATGTCAATATAACGCTATTGGTTCCGGCACGTGTGCATATTTCCACGCCCTTGCAGCTCACTTCTGGATCAGCTGGGAACGCGCCGTGCTTCGCGCCAGGGTTGCCTATGCAGCCAGCTCCCTTGAGCTTTTCATCATGGAGGCTGGCTGCATCAGGTATTGATGTTTGCGTTGATGTGCAGATGAAGTTAGAACGGCGCGTCAATATCGATGACGCTAATCAGCTTGTGATTGACGAATTCCTTGATGCCCAAGCCGATTAGCTCGCGCCCGTAGCCGGAGCGTTTGATTGCGGATTCCACGCTGACTCGGACACCCATTCCACGCACATCCGGACAGTGATTCCACGCTGACCCGGACACTCATTCCACGAGCATCCGGACACCGATTCCACGGCCATCCGGACACTTTTCAGGCAGGCAGACGGCTTGTATGGTCATTAGACATCCCGTTACGACAGGGTATCGAAGGCTGGCGCATTCAACCGACGTGCTTGATTGGCCCCGAATACTTCGCTATAGCATGATTATTGGTTACTAGGATGAAGCCTTCCGAAGCGGCTTGTCCGATGAGCATCCGATCAAATGGGCGCTGTGAAGGAGAGGCGAGGCCGCAGCCGTAATGGCGTGTCGGCTGGTCATGGACAGCTCCTTGTAGTCGCCGTCCAGAAGAGACCTTCTTAGTACTCCTGTATCGAACTGAAAGCTGGCTTTGCCCATCGCGTTTTGGCCGATTTCCCAGATGCTAGCGGCGCTGATGAACAGCTCATTGGCGCGATCCTCGATCATCTCCACAGCCCCGAGTTAGCTAACCTACTTAGTCTATCCCCTCGTTGGAGGGGCAGCTGTCATGGTCAATTGCAGGCTGTAAATAATTGCGGTTTTTCCGTGACGCTGCGGTTATATGGAATTATGGCTCAGCCATAATTATTGCTGAGCCATAATTTCCATCATTTTGTGGCCCCGCCGTACAGCTCGACGCGTGACGCGCTTCGTGCGTGCACTAGATAGGCAGCTAGATGTTAGTGAGCAGATCTCAGCGTACGCAGACTTTCTCGAACCTGCCCCTCGCTACAAATTACTCAGGTCATCCGCTTTCGTTTGCAATTTAAGCAGTCGCGAGGAGTCGCGGTACCCTTCCGCGTCACAGACGCGCCTCGCTTGTGGTGATTACCAACGGTGCGAAATTTCAAAATTCGAAAAGACGACTCCGAGCCGGTTGGATCAGCCTCGCATCGTCCGTGGAGATATGTCTTGATCTCAAATAGTCATTGGCCGCGCCTAGGGTAAGTCCGATAAGGATTATCTTTCTTGCTCTTCTGGTGCGTGAGTTCTGGCAATCCTTGTCAATATATACGTATTACAAATACCGATGGTCAGTGGTTGGCTTTTTCTTTTCTAAAAGTGCTTGACGAGCAGTGGTTGGAGCTGGATTATTTTATTGCATTGGTTTCAGGTTGCTGTTTTTTGTCCAATACTGAGCGTAGTGGGGCGATGCCATAGGCTTGCATCGATGAATAAGGTACTTAGTTTAATAATGGAGGTTGATGGGGTTGCGCTGCTCGCCTTTTAGACTCAGGCCATATATTAATAGTCAGAACTGACGCTCATTGGGAAACAAGCTTTTCATACTTGGTAGGTTTGTCAAGGTAGGGACGTTTTGCCCAGATTCTGCCTCTAGACATCTATGGCTCAGATAGAGAGATGGTATGGACGATTTAAAGAAAGTATCTCATTTGTTATACGCCCCGGGTGAGGTAATGCCTGGTATCGAGATGTCGTTAGCAGAGGCGTGCGCGCGTGGTTCAGCGGCTGCGTTGCTTGACGAGGTGCCTTTCTGTGTTGTGCGTGACTGGATCTGGATCGATCTCATCGTGCCTGACGCGATACGAGAAACGTTACAGGCGGCCGGGCAACAGCCCGCGATGGTGTATGCCGGCCGCGTGTTGTACGACAGTGCCAACCGTTTCCAAGAGGGTGACTGGGTGCGTACAACACAACTGATTGAGTTTGCCGATGGGTGCATTTTCAGAACGCGCAATACGCGATATGTGCTTGCTGGCCCAGGGGCTCGCAAAAGCGCCGAGTTCACTACTGTGTTGAAGATTTTTTGATGCGTCGTCAGATATTGGCGGGCATGGACGTACCAGACAACCGACACCCCGATGTGCCTTGCGACGTCTGTGGTACCTCCATGCGAGTGCCTGGGTACGGCGAACAGTTCGGTGTGCTGCAAGCGCACTGGGGATACGGCGCGCGACATGACGGTGAGCGTTATCGCGTACGGATGTGTGAAACCTGCTTCTTCATGACCTTGGCGTACCTGCGACAGGAGCGACGCATACATCATTTGTTTGGCGACGCCCCGCAGCATGAAGACTACAAGTTTGGGCGTATTGCTCGAGACGATTATTGGTTGGACAGCTAGCCGTTAGTGGGGGGGCAACGAGTTTTGATCCGAATTTGGGTGCTGACGTGATGAGTTCAACTAAACTAAGTATCGACCAAACACGTGATGTATCTGACGCGTTGTCGCGAGCAATGGATATGTGTTTTGGTAGGGAAGTTACGGCGTATCTCACGGACGCTTATTTAATCGCAGGCTGTTGTATCGGCGTGGTTCATCGTCACGTGCGGGCGGATGTGTATGGAAGGTTCCAGGACGGTCACCGGGTTCGGACCTCAGATGTACTGAAAGCTCATGAGCAAGGCGGTTTTTGGGCGCTGTTTACCGCCACGGGCAGCTTGTACGTTATTGTGACTTTCAAAGAAGACGGGCGCCTGTCACTGGATTGGCTGTTGGCACAGAGGGCAAAAGGCATACACGCAACCCCGGTAACGATTCAGTGATCCGTTTCTCGTGTCACTACTATAAAACTGAGCCCACGGTCCGTGCTGATGCTCGTAAGTTTATATCCTCTGAGGAAAAGAAGGGCGGGGTGTCATGCAGGTAAAGCGTTGGGGGCAGCTTGATGCGCTTCGTCAACAACTTGGAGAAAGTCGCTGGTTACTTTGCGTGGATCTGGAAGCGACTTGCGATGAATACCCTGCCGGCCTAAACGAGGCGGCCCGGAACGCTCACGTATTGAAGGTCCAGCGCGACGAGATGGAGACGATCGAAATTGGCATCGCGCTGTTGGATGTTCAGTTGGAGTACAGGATTGTCGATCATTTCGGACAGTTTGTCCGACCGCTACTTCGCCCCACGCTAACTGAGTTTTGCACGGGGCTGACCGGCATATCTCAATCTGACGTCGATACTGCAAAGCGTTTCGCGGAGGTACAAGATCAGCTTGGTGACTGGCTGAGGCCGCGAAATACAGAAGGCTGGCGCTGGTGCTCTTGGGGCGATTACGACCGAAACCAGCTGAAGGAGGACGCTTTCAGAGCAGGGGTAGATGTATTGCTGGATCCGGCGCGTCATATCAATCTAAAGAAGTGCTTTTGGAAGATTTTCGCTTGCCGTGCGCTAGGGCTGAAGTGTGCAGTGGAAAACATAGGCCTTTCCTGGGAGGGTGAGCATCACAGGGCCATCGACGATGCGCGTAATCTGGCACGGTTAGCGCAGTTACTGCTCAGCGCGAGGCAACCGACGTAGTAGGGCGGACGGCGCTGTGCCTGCTCATCAATTCTACCCCGTGGCCGCCCGGCTCGCATCGAGCCGCCATCTCACCAGTGCATACGGAACACATTTGGATAACATCATAAAGAGATTCAACATGTAGCTTGGCGTGAGGTATTGGCTGATGCACCCGAATTGCCGATACTGCTAAATGGCCAGCATGCTTGTATAGGGAGTCGAAGCGATGGCAGGGAAGCGTAAGCGCAGCAGCAAGTCTGGCGTATCTGGAGCGATGGTTCTGTGTGCCCTAGTGATTGGGGGGCTAGCTTCCGTTCCCAAGGGTGTTTGGGTTTTCTTGGGCGGAGCACTCATTGTCGGCATAGGCGGGTGGCTAGTAATAAAGGCCTTCAGCAAACCGTCAGTCATGTCTTCGGCAACAACTATGCGGCCACCTCAAGGGGGAACTCGTTCAAGTTCCTCGGACCTCGGCATAAGCACCGGCCTGACGTTTTCATTGGATGAGGTCTCGCCACTAAATGAGCCCTCTGCTCCTGCGCAAGTCTCGGCGTCGCCCCGGCAGGTTTCGGCAAAGCGAGACGACTCTGGCTTTTTTACCGTAACTTTGGAGGCCACTGAGCGGTCTTCCCACCGAATTCCGAGCGCGCCGGCGAACCTGAATAGTGCCAACGTGCGGTGGCTTTCTGCTGGCGAAAGCATCGAAGTGGCGGGCGAAAATATCCCAATTGGTCTGATCTACGTCGGCGAAGATAAAAACAGGCGCAATGGACCTTCGGAACCGTCACTGATCAACCCGAAACTGAAGGTCGCACGGGGCATCGTCGATATATCTGAGCGTCTCACCTCTTACTGGCCCAGTTACGACAGCATCTCTCCTGAGGCCCGCCGCGCATATTTGCAATGGCTATCCAGTGGTCGTAAGGCTCCGCATGCCAACATCGGCTACGTGTTCCTATTCTTCTACGGTCTTGAGCGTAGGGTTTTTGTCGACGCCAAGACGGATCAGGCTGCGGCGGGCGACATACCTATCATAATTGCCGAGGTAGAGCGGCTGCTCTCGATCTATGGCAAGAATAACTCCTTCAATAACTACGCCAGTCGCTTCGTAGACTTCCTCCGCCAAGGCCAAATACTCGCCAGGCGCTATCAAAAGGCGCCGCCGGCACCATTACCTTACGGCTACGAAATGCCTGTAGAGCTGCGTATTGGCCTGGGTCAGTTGGCGGCTGACAAGCAACCAATGCCGGCTGACTGGGCGTTGGCCTGGGTGCTGTCTGATCACAACGTCGGGAAGCGAACACCCGTAACCCGTTGTAAAGAAGCGTTCGCCCAGTTGTTCTGCATGCGCTACGAGGAACGTTATGGCGCCGGTATGGTGCTCCCTCAGAACAAGACCCGTCTGAGACTCCAATACAACACCGCTTCTGCGGGTCTACCACCCCAAGAACTGGATGGCCTATCCGGTATTCCTGACGTCACGGCGACTAGCGCAGCTCGGAAGAAGCTGCAGCAGTTGGTTGACGAATGCACGGTGCAGTTGGAGCCCTACAGTCGTTATCTCGGCCGCAACCCCGACACTCCTGATGCACTAGAAGGGCTGTTACAGCTGCCTGTAAACCTGTGGCCGCCAACAGCTCGAACAGCGCTCGCCGAGCTAAAGCAACGCATCGGCGACGGCATGGTGGTCATGAGCTTCGGTGAGCTGGCAGGACGACTGCAGAGTGCAGGTAGCCTGTCGCGAGAAAAGGTTCTGACGCTCGCCCGCGCGCTGGAGTTTTTACACATCGGTATCGAGCCGGATGTGCTGACAGGCAGCCGAACACCCAAGTCTGAGGACAATGTGGCGCTCTTTGCGACCCAGGCTGACGATGGTGATCTGCGGTCTTCGCCGGCTTATAGCGCCGCCTCTGTTACGTTGGACCTTGCTTGTGCTGTGGCTGCGGCCGATGGTGACACGTCGCCGCAGGAAATTATGCTGCTATCCCAGCATATAGACTCTTGGAGTCACCTGAGCGGTGCTCATCGGAAGCGCCTGAAGGCCCACCTGCGCCTGCAGCTTAACCAGCCACCAACCCTGCAGAGCCTGAAGAAGAAACTGGAGCCCCTGGCCGAGCCGGCGAAGAGGGTTGTGGCGGCTTTTCTCGCTCACTTGGCGCAGGTCGACGGCGAGGTTAGTCCCGCAGAGGTGAAGTTGCTGGAGCGCGTCTACAAGACCCTGCAGCTGGATCCGCAATCGCTGTACAGCGACCTTCATGTGGCCTCCAGTGGCAGCTCCGTTGGCTCATCGCAGACAACGCCTTCCATACCCGGAGCAAGTCCGTCCAAGCCCGTTGGCGGATTTGCTCTGGACCAGGAGCGCATCGCTCAGCTGCAGCGTGAAACGGAACAGGTATCTGCGCTGCTGGCTCAGGTTTTCGTTGACGACAAGCCTGCTGAGCCAGATGACGTAGTTGTGGAAGAGACTGTTGAGGATACTTCCTCCATTTGTGGCTTAGACGCCGATCACTCAGCCTTCCTGCGTGTACTCGTATCCCGTACCGAGTGGTCTCATGACGAGTTGGAGGCCGTTGCAAGCGATATGGAGCTCATGCTCGACGGAGCATTGGAGCAGATCAACGACATGGCATTTGAGCATTTCGATATGCCAGTCACCGAGGGGGAAGACCCCTTCGAAGTCAACCCTGACATTATGGACAAATTACCGCTATGAGCAGCATCAGAGCCAAGGACCGCGATGCGGTCATCCAGTCCCTGCGCGCCGGCGTCGTTCCCCGTGCAGGCCAGCACCTGATTCAAGTGGGGCGTGTCGGGGAGCTGGAAGCACTCATCCGTGATGTGGAGCGCCTCGCGGAAAGCGGTTCCGCGTTCCGCGTAGTGATCGGTGAGTATGGTGCAGGCAAGACATTCTTCCTCAACCTGGTTCGTTCTATCGCGATGGAGCGCAAGCTCGTCACCATGCATGCCGATCTGAACCCGGATCGTCGTCTCCATGCTACTGGTGGCCAGGCTCGCTCGCTGTATGCCGAATTGGCCAAGAATATGTCCAACCGAACTAAGCCTGATGGCGGCGCTCTGCAAGGAATAGTCGAGAAATTCGTGGCACAGGCCAAGACGGAAGCCAAAGCGTCCGGCAAAGACAGTGAGGCTGTGATTCGCGAGCATCTAGACCAACTGACAGAGATGGTCAACGGCTATGACTTTGCTGATGTAATCGCGGCCTATTGCAAAGGCTTCGAAGAGGGTAACGAGCAGCTCAAGGCCGATGCTATCCGCTGGTTGCGTGGCGAGTTCACTACCAAGACAGATGCCCGCACCGCACTGGGGGTGCGAACCATCGTCGACGATGCGTCGGTCTACGATCAGCTCAAGCTGCTTGCTCGATTTGTTCGGTTGGCCGGCTTTAGCGGGTTGATGGTATGTCTCGATGAGCTGGTGAACCTGTACAAACTTTCCAACACCCAAGCTCGTAACGCTAACTACGAGCAGATTCTTCGTATCCTCAATGACTCCCTGCAGGGCTCTGCTGAGGGGCTTGGTTTTGTGTTGGGCGGTACACCCGAATTTCTCATGGATACTCGCCGCGGCCTCTACAGCTATCCGGCGCTGCAGTCGCGTCTGGCTGAAAATAACTTCGCCAAGTCCGGGCTGGTAGATCTGTCCGGCCCTGTCATACGCCTCACTAGTCTGAGACCTGAGGATTTCTACGTGCTGCTGCAGAAACTGCGTCATGTATACGCGGCAGGCGTGAACGAGCGCTATTTGCTACCCGACGAAGCATTGCCGCTGTTTATGGCCCACTGCAACCAGCGGATGGGTGAGGCCTACTTCCGTACCCCGCGGACGACCATTACCGCATTCATCAGCCTGCTAGCGGTGTTGGAGCAGAATCCTGACGCTGATTGGCGGACCCTGTTGGGTGCCGTGGAGATTGCACCGGATCGAGGCGGTGAGGCCGATATCCAAGTGGATGCGGACGATGAGCTTGCCACCTTCCAGCTCTGAATCGGTTGGCTTCGAACTCCTTGAACCGCGAATCCAGCGCTGGATATGGACCGAGGGCTGGACCTCCCTACGCGATGCCCAGGAGCGTGCTATCCCTGCGCTCTTGGGGGCCGACCAGGATGTCATCATCGCGGCGGCTACAGCTGCAGGCAAAACCGAAGCCGCGTTTCTGCCCATCCTTACCAATCTCCTGCAGGACACGGAAAAGCCTGGGGCGGTGCTTTACATCAGCCCGCTGAAGGCTCTCATCAATGACCAGTGGGATCGTTTGGCGAGGCTTTGCGATGAGCTTGAGCTTCCTGTCATTGCTTGGCATGGGGATATCTCAGCGAGCCGCAAACATCGCTTCCTCAAGTCCCCGGAAGGCATTCTGTTGATCACGCCGGAGTCGCTCGAAGCTCTGTTCGTGAACAAGGGAACCAGCCTAGCGGGATTGTTTGCCAACCTGCGGTACCTGGTGGTGGATGAGCTCCATGCCTTTATCGGCAGTGAGCGAGGCAAGCAGCTGCAGTCACTCATGCATCGTGTTGAAACAATCATTGATCGCCCCCTGCCCAGGGTTGGTCTTTCCGCCACGTTGGGCGACATGACGCTGGCTGCTGCCTTCTTGCGTCCCAATGCCCCTCATCATGTGTCGGTGATCGAATCCAAGGGTAGTGGCCAGATACTTAAGGTTCAGATCAGAGGGTATGTGGAGTCCAAGAAGGCGCTCCCGGTGCAGCCTGAAGGTGACGATGTTTTTTCTCCGGACCATGCCATCGCAGAGCATCTCTTTCAGGTGCTACGCGGCAGCAATAACCTGATCTTCCCCAACAGTCGAACTCAGGTTGAGTGGTTCGCTGACAATCTGCGGCGCCGTTGCGAGCAGGATGGTGTACCGAACGAGTTCTGGCCGCATCACGGCAGTTTGGCGAAGGACATTCGAGAGGAAACCGAGAAAGCGCTGAAAGCCGGTGACCGGCCTGCCACCGCAGTCTGTACTACCACGCTGGAGCTTGGGGTCGATATCGGCAGCATCAAGACGGTAGTGCAGATCGGGGCTCCGCCATCGGTAGCTAGCTTGCGTCAACGCTTGGGGCGATCCGGACGCCGTCCGGGAGAGGCAGCCATTCTCCGAAGTTACTGTAAGGAGCGTCAGCTAGACGATGGCTCGCCCCTGTCGGATCGACTTCGCCAGGGTTTGCTGCAAAGCATCGCGATGATCCGGTTGTTGATGCAGGGCTGGTTCGAGCCTCCTCGTGTTCATGGTCTTCATTTATCGACGCTGGTACAGCAGTGCCTCTCGGTGATAGCCCAGCGGGGTGGAGCTACAGCTGCAGAGCTGTGGAGCACCTTGATACGCAGTGGTCCGTTCACTGGGGTGGAGCAGGGCAGCTTCCTCAGTTTGCTTCGTGCCCTCGGTGAGCGCGATTTGATAACCCAGGAAACATCGGGGCTCCTGCTGCCCGGCGTAGTGGGGGAACGCCTGATCAACCACTACGACTTCTACAGTGCATTTGTCAGTAATGAAGAGTTCCGCCTGGTATGCGATGGGAAACCACTTGGCGCATTGCCCGTCTCCAGGCCATTGACCGTCGATCAGCGAATCATCTTTGCTGGGCGCCGCTGGCGGGTGACGAGCGTGGACACTGAGGCCAAGGTCGTTGTCGTGAGATCCGATCCCGGTGGTGCTCCCCCGTCCTTTGACGGGCTTGGAGCCCGTGTACATGATCGGGTTCGGCAAGAGATGAGGAGCGTCTTGTTGGAGGCGGACGTCTACCCCTATCTTGATACTACGGCACAAGAGCTACTAGCTCAGGCACGTAGCGCTTTTTCGGACCTTGGACTGGCACATTCGAGCATGACCGAAAGCGGAGGTAAGACTTACCTTTTCAGCTGGCGAGGCGATTGGACAAACGATGCCCTAGCCATCTTGTTGACGCACACCGGACTAGCCAGTGAGAACAGCGGGTTGGTCATCGAGGTTGAGGGAGATCGGACGTCGCTTGAAAGCAAGCTGCGTGAGATCGCCGAGTGGGACGGTATTGATGAATCCGCTGTTCTGGCGGACGTACAGAACATGGCTCAAGAAAAATGGGATTGGGTGCTTCCGCCAGCATTACTCATGCAGTCTTACGCCACGATGCATTTGGACTTGGGTGGAGCAAAGGCCTTGGCATTGGCTCTAGTGAGCCAGCCTGCGGAGACGGCCTGAATCTAGCTTATTTGTGTGGTGCCTGCTTTGTTGAAAGCCGACTTTGGTTCATCTGCTGTAGATGAACCGTAATCCGATTGTTCGGGTACTTTAGTTGCGGGTAGTAGAGCGTCCTGCTGCTTGTAAAGTGATTCTGAACCGCCCCGGTTTCGTATACGCGTTCTAGGCACAATATCGGGCCTCAGTTCACCTCCGCTTCTGGCCGAAAGCGGCCGTAGTCACGACAGCCAGTAACTGACGAATTCCTTGGCGCGGCGGGGCGGGGCCTTGTTGAACTGGCGGCTCAGCGGCGCCTTCAGTCTTCGCCTTAAGGCTAGTGCTCAACAAAAGTGACGCCTCAGAAATGAGAGCAAGGCTGGAAAATAAGCCACCGGCTCTTCATAAAATGGCATATGACTGCTATTGAGGAATACATGCACTTCCGCATGGGGCGCGGCCAGTTTCATGCGCAGGGCGCAGGCGGGGGTGAGTTCGTCGTGCTGGCCGGTGGTGATGAGGATGGGCATGCGGAACTCCCCCATTTCCTTCAGTCGGTTCCAGTCGCGCAGGTTGCCGATGTAAAGGAACTCGTTCGGTCCCTGCATGGTTTGGTAAGGTCCCATGTTCCAGTCGTCCAGCGAACGTTTCACCGGGGCCGGCCATTCCTCGAGGCGGCACACGTGACGGTAGTTCAGCAGGGTGACCGCGGCCTGGTACTCGGGGTGATCGGTGGTCCCCTTCGCTTCGTGGCGCTGCATCATCGCCACGGTTTCGCTGCCCAGTGCCGCGCGCAGCCGGCCGAGCTCCTGGGACAGGTGCGGAATGTCCGCCACGGTGTTTTCCAGAATCAGCGTCTTCACCGCCTGCGGGTAATGGATGCTGTATTCGATGGAGAGCCAGCCACCCCAGGAATGCCCGAGCAGGTGCACCCGGCCGAGGCCGAGGGCCTTGCGTACGGTTTCCACTTCCTCTACGTAGCGGGCAATGGTCCACAGCGCCGGGTCTTCCGGGCGGTCCGCCTTGCCGGTACCGAGCTGATCGAAGGCGACGATGCGCAGGCCCTCTTCCTTCAGCCAGGCGTGGGCGTCGCGCAGGTAGTCGCAGGGCAGGCCTGGCCCGCCGTTGAGGCACAGCAGGACCTCGTCGCCACTGCCGTAGCTGTAGGCCGCCACCTCGTGGCCATCCACCTGAACCCGCTGTACGAAGTCAGGTTGCAGTTCTGGTATCTCGAATTTCTCCAGCATGGTCGTCTCCGTACGGAGGCCGCGACTCATCGAGCACTTCCCCGGACGGGGGCTCGAGCGGCCTGCGAAGGGAGCAAAGCAAGTTCCGCACCCGCTTCCATGCCCCAGCGGCTAATGGCGTCGAACGATGACCTTGTGCTGGCTCAGGGCGCTGGCGAGCTTGCCGGTCGGCTGCTCGTCGGTGACCAGGTAATCCACCTGCTGCCAGCTGGCATAACGAGCCGGGAAGGTCGCGTCGAACTTCGAATGATCGGCCACCACCAGCGTGCTACCCGAGCGCTGCAGCATGGTGCTGTAGACCACCCCGCAGTCGATCAGCGCGTCGGTCGGACCTTCGGCGGACAGGCCGCTGGCGCCGAGCACGGCGAAATCGGCAGTCAGGCCGTTGAGAAAGGCCACCGTGTGGGCGCCGACCATGGCGCCTTCGGTTGCGTGATAGTCCCCTGGCACAACGATGACCCGAATGGTCGGGTTGATCGACAGTACCGTGGCAACCCCGAAGGAATGGGTGATCACGGTAATGTCCTTCATCGCCGTCGCGATGCGGCGAGCCACATGCAAGGTGGTTGAGCCGGAGCCGATCATCAGAATGCGCGCGTCCTTCATCAGCTCCACCGCCACCCGGGCGATCTGTTCGCGCTCGGGGCCGAACAGTCGGTGACGTTCAGTGACCGAGGGCTCACTGGTGATGGCTCGCACCGCGCCGCCATAGGTACGGTTCAGGTGGCCGCAACGGGTTAGCTCGTCGAGGTCTCGGCGTATGGTTTCACTGGATACGCCATGCAGCCTAGCCAGGTCGGCGATACGCAGGCTGGGGGTGTTGTTGAGCTCGGCGAGAATCTCAGCCTGGCGGGCGGTCTTGGCTCTGGACATTACGCGCGTGGTTCCTTGTCGACATCGGCCGGGATGTGGTGAATGCCACAAAATGGTGAAGCGGACATGGTAATGCAGTCTTTTGGCGCAGACCACGCTAACTCCTAAAGGGCTGGAGTAATTGAAGGTAGTGCGACATTTTAATGTGGTGACCGCTAAATTAAATTTGTGGTTATCTATTCAAAATGTTGTACTTCTCGCATCACTCCAAGGGGGCGACAATGCTTTATCAATCGGATTTTCTCGAAAGACTGGAGGCCGGGCTGCGCGTCCTGCTTCCTGAGTGGGAGATGGCACCGGACGCTGCGCTGAAGCTTCTGACCATTTCCGAGAATGCCACCTACCTTGCCGAGGATGTGGCCGGTCGGCGACTGGTACTGCGGGTGCAGCGCCCGGAGTACCACAGTCTCCCCGAAATCGAATCGGAATTGGCCTGGATCCGGGCGCTGCGGGAGTCGGGGCTGGTCAGCACATCGGCGCCGGTAGCCACGGTTGATGGACGGGCCCTGAGCTGTTTCGTCGATGGCCAGACCCTTCGGCATGTCACGGCCTTCGAGTGGGTGCCGGGCAGTGAGCCGGAGCCAGGATCGCGGCTGATCAGCTGGTACCGGGTCCTCGGCCAGACCAATGCGCGCCTGCACCAGCACAGCCTGAGCTGGCCTCAGCCCCAAGGCTTTACGCGCAAGGTCTGGAACTTCGACACCATCATTGGCGAGCAGGCGTACTGGGGCGATTGGCGCAATGCGTTGGGACTGACAGCGGAAGGGCGGGAGGTACTCGAGCGCACCCAGGCGCTGTTGCGCGAGCAGACTGAAGCTTATGGCATGGCGCCGGAGCGGTTTGGGCTGGTGCACTGCGACATGCGCCTGGCCAACCTGCTGGTGGATGGTGAGCGGCTCACGGTGATCGATTTCGACGACTGTGGCTTTAGCTGGTTTGTCTACGACTTTGCCGCCTGCCTCAGTTTTCTCGAGGAAGACCCGCGGGTAGGCGAGTTTCTCGCTGCCTGGCTCGAAGGCTATCGCAGCGTGACGCCTCTCTCCGAGGAGGACGAGCGAGCCATTCCGATGTTTCTCATGTTGCGCCGCATGCAGCTGACCGCCTGGGTCGCCAGCCATTCGGAAACGCCTACCGCGCAGTCCATGGGCGAGGACTACACCCGGGGCACGGTGGCCCTGGCTCAACGCTATCTTGACACCCACAGCGGGGACATCCCATGACCGAACCCAAACAGATCCTTGCCCTGAACCGCTTCGACGCTGGACGCGCCACCGCGCTGGGCGGCCGGCTGGGTACGCTGCTTGAGAAGCGCCGGCGTTGTTTTGGCGCCTCCTCGGTGCTGTTCTACGAGCAGCCTTTGGAGATCGCCCGGGCCGAGGGGGTGTTCATGTACGACACCGCCGGCAGGCCCTATCTGGATGTTTACAACAATGTCCCGGTGCTCGGGCATTGCCATCCGGCGGTGGTGGAGGCCATCAGCGAGCAGGCTGCCCGGCTGAATACCAACACGCGCTATCTCTACGAGAGCCTGACGGACTACGCCGAAACCCTGCTCGGCACCTTTCCCCCGGCGCTATCGAACCTGCTGCTGACCTGCACCGGCAGCGAGGCCAACGACATCGCCATGCGCATTGCCCGCTCTGCGACAGGCGGCAGTGGTTTCGTGGTGACCGAGACGGCCTACCACGGCAACACAAGCGCGGTGATGGAAATTTCCCCCTCGTCTTACCGCAAGGGGCGCGAGCTGCCCCCGCATATCCGCACAATTCCGGCACCAGACAGCTTCCGCCTGGCGCCGGGGGAGGAAGTTGGCGAGGTATTCGCTTCGCATCTGGAGCAGGCCATTGCCGACCTCCAGCGCAATGACATCCGCTTCGCCGGGTTGGTGGTCGACACCATCTTCTCCAGCGATGGCGTGTTTGCCGATCCACCGGGCTTTCTGGCCAAGGCGGTGGAGGCGGTGCATCGCGCCGGCGGGCTGTTTATCGCCGACGAGGTGCAGCCGGGCTTCGGCCGGACCGGCCAGGGGCACTGGTGCTTCCAGCGCCACGGCGTCGATCCGGATGTGGTGACCCTCGGCAAGCCTATGGGTAACGGCTTTCCCATGGGCGGCGTGGTGACCCGGCCGGAGCTGCTCGATGGCTTCTGCGCCGAGACCGGCTACTTCAACACCTTCGCCGGCAACCCGGTGGCGGCGGCGGCCGGCCAGGCGGTGCTGGACACCCTGGAACGGGAGGGGCTGATCGCCAATGCCGATAGGGTCGGTCGCTACCTGCGCGACGGCCTGAAGCGGATGGGGCAGAGCGATGCGCGGATTGGCGACGTGCGTGGAGCCGGGCTGTTCATCGGGCTGGAGTTCGTCAGCAAAAACGCCACGCCGGATGCCGCCCTGGCGGGGTTCGTCATCAATGCGATGAAGGAGCGGGGCGTGCTGATCGGTGCCGCCGGCGCCTATGGCAACGTACTGAAGATCCGCCCGGCGCTATGCTTCAGCGAGGCCAATGCCGATCAGTTCCTGACCACCCTGCAGGAGGTGCTGCGCCAGGGGTGACCCGCGCCGGCGCGCTCCTAGGGGACGGGCTTGGCCGTGAACCGGACTCCGGCTCCGACTGTGGAGTCCAGGGCATGAAAAAGGCGGACCGGGTCCGCCTTTTTCAGTTTCAGCTGCCTCGTTTCAGCCCAGCGCCTCGGAGGATTCCGGCAGGACTTGGCCGCCGTCGACGACAATGGTCTGCCCGGTGATAAAGCCGGCCTCGCGGCTGGCGAAAAAGAGCACGGCGTTGGCGATGTCCTCGACCTTGCCCAGCCGGCCGGAGGGGATCGAGGCGGCCATTTTTGCAGCGTATTCCTCGCCCATGCCTTCCAGCCCCTCGGTGGCGATGTTGCCCGGCATCACCGCGTTAACGGTGATGCTGGCGCGGGCCAGTTCGATCGCCGCGGTGCGCATGAAGCCCAGCTGGCCGGCCTTGCTGGCGCCATAGTGGGACCAGCCTGGGAAGCCGGTGATCGGTCCGGTGATCGAGGAGGTGAGGATGATCCTGCCAAAGCCCTGCTTTTCCATCACCGGTGTGACCGCGCGGGTGCAGAGAAAGGCGCTGCGCAGGTTGGTGTGGATCACATGGTCGAAATCCTCCACCGTCATCTCGGCAATGCGGGCGGAGGGGAAGATCCCTGCGTTGGCGGCCAGCACGTCCACCGATCCGTAGCGCTCGACGGCCGCATCGACCATCGCCTGGCAGTCGGCCTGCTGGCTGACGTCAGCGGCGAAGCCCGAGGCCAGCGGGCCAATTTCCTCGGCCACCTTGCGGGCGTCTTCCAGCGAGCGTGACACCACCAGCACATTCAGCCCGGCCTCGCCGAAGCGACGGGCGATGCCGCGGCCGATGCCCCGGCTGGCGCCTGTGACGATTACCGTCTTTTTTTGTAGTGATTCAAACATTTCTATCTCCTGTTACGGACGGCCTGCAACGCCTCCTGTGGTCCAGTTAGCAATATGCGGACCAGGCATTCACCTTAGTAAAGATGGGTGTTCCAGCCGGGTTTAGCCCAGCGGGAGGGCGCTAAGACCCCCATTTTGGGGCGCCTCGCGTCATGTTGGTGCTTGCCAAAAAAAATGTTGAACTCGCCTCGTATCTGGTTTTAACTCGCCCTCGTTGTCTTTCACTTCAAGACAGGCGAGGACGAATCATGAAGGGCGTATCGAGAAGGGAACTGTTGAAGCTGATGGGGATGGGCGCCGGTGCGGCAGCCCTCGGTGGCGGCTCGTTGCTGATGAGCTCCAGTGCCTTTGCTGCGCGGGAGAAGGAGCTGAACATCCTTTGCTGGGAGGGTTACAACTCGGCACAGGTGCTCGATCCGTTCCGCCGTTCGACCGGTGCCAATGTGCGCGCCGAGTCCCTGACCAACGACCCGACCATGATCAACCGGCTGCGCGCCGGTGAGACCAACGTCTGGGACCTGATCAACGTGAACAACCCCTGGGCGCGCAAGGTGATGTTGCCCGAGGGCCTGATCAAGCCGCTGCCGCGGGCCGAGTTCGAGCCCTATTTCGAGGACATGCTGCCCCAGTTCAAGCCGCCGTATCAGTGGGCGATGAGCGCCGACGGCAACGAGCTGCTGGGTATGGCACAGCGTTTCGGTCCGTTCAACTACGTGGTCAATACCGACCGGATCAGCCGCGCGACGGCCGAAGACACCGGCTGGGACCTGTTCAACGATAAGGCCCTGAGCGGCAAGTACGGCATCCAGGAGTCGGATGACTGGAACGTCTTCGATATATTCCTGGTGGCCGGGATCAACCCCTTCATCGAGCACACGCCGGCGCAGATGGCGAAGTTCCAGGAAACCGCCAATGCGGTGTTCAAGGGCGCGAAGATGATCGGCGACGCTTCCAGCCTCAATCAGGCAATGATCTCCGGCGAAATTGACCTGTACATGACCGGCGGCACCTACAGCTGCTCGCCGGCGCGGGCCGACGGCTTCCCGGAAATCCGCGGCATCACCCCGCTGCGCGGTCCGGTGGATGGCAAGGGGGGCGTGTCCTGGGTGGAGATCACCTCGCTGGTGAACAACCCCAACCTCTCGCCGCTGGCCAACGACTTCCTCAAGTACGTGCAGGACCCGGAGATCGCCCATCGCGTGGCTTTCGCCGAGGGCACCTTCAACCCGGTCAGCCAGATGGGCAATCCCGAGTGCTTCAAGCTGTTCACCAAGGACGAGCTCGCCGCCATCCAGTGGGACAGCCTGGGCGAGGAAATGAAGCGCTGCGTGGCCTACGACATCGTGCCGGAGTTCGACGAGGCTCTGGGAATGATCTCCGCGGCCAAGCGGATGCGTTGATATGGTTCAGTCAGGGCAGGCATCAATGAACAGCTCGACGATCGACAACGTCGCGAAACAGCCACTACCCGTGCTGCAACTGGTGGATGTGCAGAAGAAGTTCGGTGATTTCACGGCGGTGAAGAACATCTCGCTGGATGTACTGGAAGGTGAGTTCCTGACGATCGTCGGGCCGTCCGGTTCCGGCAAGACCACGATGCTGCGTATGCTGGCGGGCATGGAGGCCCCCAGCAGCGGCAACATCACCCTGCGCGGGGAGGCGATCAACAACCTGCCCGCCCAGCGCCGGCCAACCTGTCTGGTGTTCCAGTCCCTTGCGCTGTTTCCCCACAAGACGGTGGGGGAAAACATCGAGTTTCCATTGAAGGTGAAGAAGGTGCCGAAGGCTGAGCGCAGGGCCCGGGCGCTGGGACTGCTGCGGATGCTGCGGCTGCCGGAGAACTACTACGACAAGAACGTCACGAAGTGCTCCGGCGGCGAGCGTCAGCGGGTGGCGCTGGCCCGCGCCTTTGCCTACGACCCGGACGTACTGCTGTTCGACGAGCCGCTCTCGGCGCTGGACTACAAGCTGAAGAAGGTGCTGGAGAAGGAGCTGAAGGATCTGCACCGGGAAAGCGGTAAGACCTTCATCTACATTACCCACTCGCTGGAGGAGGCGATGGTGATGTCCGATCGCATCGCCGTGATGCGATCGGGGCAGATCATTCAGGTAGGGTCGCCGGAGGAGATCTACGCGCACCCGGCCGACGAGTTCGTCGCCGAATTCTTTGGCGAGGTCAACAAATTCCCGGTCAGCCTGGAAGCCGAGCGGGGCTGGTACAGCGCCGGCCTCGATCGTCCGCTCCGCCTCGATCTGCCGGCCGAACTGCAGGGCGCGACGGCCGCCACCGTGGTGGTGCGCCCGGAATACATGCAGTTCGCCGGTTCGGAGGACGAATTCGACAACGTAATCCGCGGCACGGTGTTTAACGAGTACTCGCTCGGCTCGCGCGTGCAATACCAGATCCGCTGCGGCGACCGCAGCGTGCTGCTGGAAAACCCGCGCACCTTTACCCGCGACCGGGCCCGTGACGAGCAGGTGCTCATCGGCTGGAACGCGGCGGACGCCATCGTTGCAGGAGCCTGACTATGGATGCTGTTTCGGGGCGCGGCCTCTCCATTGGCGCCCGCTACGCCAGTCCGCTGGTGATCTTTCTGCTGCTGGGCTTTCTCGCCCCGCTGGTGACGGTGGTGGCCTTCGCCTTCGCCGAGCCGAAAAGCTTCGAGGTGTTCCGCACCTTCACCTTGGAAAACTTCGCCGCCGTGCTGGATCCGTCCAACACGGTGTGGCGCTCGTTCGTCTGGTCGCTGGTGCTGGCCGCGCTCTGCGTGGCTGTGCTAGCGGTCATCGCCTATCCTATCGCCTACGGGCTCAACCGGGTGTTTGGCCGCTTCGCCCCGCTGATCAGCGTGCTATTCGTGTTCCCCCTGTTCGTCTCGGAGAACGTGCGGCTCTACGGCTGGGTGCAGTTCTTCATTAAGAACGGCGTGCTCGACGGCGTGCTTAAGGCGTTCGATCTGGGCCGCGCGCCCGATGTGCTCTACAGCCCGGGACTGACCCTGTTCGGCATGGTCTATGTGTATCTGCCCTTCATGCTGTTCCCCATCACCCTGGGGCTGGCCATGGTGCCGCGGGATCTGGTGGATGCGGCGAAGGATCTGGGCGCTGGCCGGCTGATGGTCTGGCGCGAGGTCGAGCTGCCGCTGGCGATGCCGGGCATCCTCATCGGCATGTTGCTGACCTTCGTGCTCGCCGTGGGCGCGGTGGCCGAGGCAAGAATTCTCGGCGGGCAGTCGGTGATCACTGTGGTTCACGACATCGAGGTGGCCTTCACCTACGCGCAGAACTGGCCGCTGGGCGCCGCGCTGGCGGTACTGCTGGTGCTGATTATCGGCAGTCTGACGCTCTTCGTGCTGACGCGCCTGGACCTTGATCGAGTGTTAGGGAAACGTTGAGATGAGAAATCAGGCACAAATCCGTTCCGACTTTCTGGTGTGCTGCTGGACGGGCTTCGTACTCGTGGCCATTTACCTGCCGATCATCTGCAGCGCGCTGGCCGGGCTGTCGACGAGTCGCTACTTCCTGTTCCCAGTACGGGAATACTCGCTGAGCTGGTGGCAGCGCACGGTCGATTCGTTTGAGGTACAGATCCTCGTGCAGAACTCGCTGAAGATCGCCCTGCTGGTGACGCTGATTTCGGTAGTGCTGGCCTTCTTCGGCGCGCTGGCCTTCGCCCGCTACGACTGGAAGGGCCGCAAGCTGTACCAGAAGCTGCTGCTACTGCCGATCTTCTTTCCGCAGACTGTGCTGGGCCTGGCCCTGCTGCTGTGGATGAACGCGCTGGGCCTCAGTCCGAGCTGGAAGACCGCGGTGATCGCCCATCTAGTGTGGATCGTGCCGGTGGTGACCTTGGTCATCGCCATCCAAGTCTACAACTATGACCCGAGCCTGGAGGAGGCCGCCAGCGATCTGGGCGCCGGCAAGCTGTTCATCTTCCGCGAAATCACCCTGCCGCTGCTGTGGCCGGGGATCTGGTCGGGGGCGTTGTTCGCCTTCCTGCTGTCCTGGGGTAACTTCCCGCTGTCGCTGTACACCTCCGGGGCCGACTCGACCGTGCCCAAGTGGTTGTACTCGAAGATGGTCGCCGGCTATACACCGATGGTGCCTGCGCTAGGCACTATGAGCACCCTGGCTGCGGCGGCGCTATTGCTGCTCGGCGGGGTAATCATCGCGACGCTTCGCCGACGCAAGTAGAGATCGCCTTAGCTTATCGGAGCAAATGGGCTGCGGAGCATTGGTGCAGTCTTGAACCTACCTCAAGCTTGCGCCGTTTTCACCGGGGCGCAGGCGCTGTTTTCTGACCGATGCGGCACGTTTATCGGCGCATCATTGGCCGCTCTCGGCTATATGAGAGCAAGCGCCAAGGAAAGGTTAATCTCCAAACTGCTGAGGATGCTGCTTTAGATCAAAAGCCGTCATTGTTGAATATCTACTTTGGTTGAGAGCTTTCCGGTCGGCAATGTCTGCTTTTTTGGCCGATATCGAACCGTGGTTTGTCCGATCTAGATGAACCCTAGTCAGCGAAGGGCTTTCGGTGCGGAGTGGCTGGTCGTACTTCCCTAAGAACATGGCGGGCGTAGGGTCTCCGTTGGGCCGCGAAGCGGCACCAGGCAGCCATGTACTACGCTAGAGCCCGATCTCATTCAGCGCACGAATCAGTTCTGCACCCCTTAAGATCCGGTCTACGGTGTCCCGCTGGTTTTTCTGCGGCATCCGAAAAACGTAGTCGGTGCCAATGCCAAAGACGGCGCACATATCGGCCAGGCGACTCAGCTGATCAGGATCGCTTGGTATTTCCGCCAATTGCCAGCCCTCATCGACACTTTCTAGGGTAATGATGCCGTTCGATCGTTCCAGCTGGCGCCGTTCGGTCTCGTATCCATAAAACCAGAGATCCTTGGTAGACAAGCCACTCAAGCTCGCTAGCTCAGTCAGATAAGGATCACGGTAGTAGCTACGCATAACGGTCTTATCCAGCATGCAGATGCTATAACCAGTTTGACTCACAGCATAGCGACCAGAGGCTCCCCTGCGCATTGATGGGTATTTGACGAGGTAATAACGCCAGTCCAACGATTGGTTTTTCTCGCATTCTTTGATAAATGCTTCCTGGATGGTCTTCAAGACGGCCAAATCACTGCTGTTCTGTGCGACATGATCGAGTAAGCGGGTCAGAGGTTGCGTCAGCTCCGCATCGCTTCTGCCCATGAGTATCTCTCGCCATACTGCCTCGCTACTGGGTGAGCCGAGGTCGACGAACCTGTAACCACCATAGCGATTGAGCTTGCGTGAGTAATCGCCGAGAGCCAGCAGTGCCCCGGTCAGTTCTTGCCAGCACTGACGATCTTCGGATAACCGAAGGAAGGCTTTTGCCCGTTCGGTGAACACCGTGGGATCGCCGGACGGGTCCAGATCAAACACGGCTAGGGATCCCCTCAGTAGGCGATTATCCTCCAACCGGTGGACAATCTTCTGCAGCGCAGGGTGGGCGGCGAGGAGTGTAGCTTTGTCCTTCTCATTTGCCACTTGCCTCTGGTTAAAGGTCGATATGCCTTCCAGAGTCGCCTCGACCACGATGCGCCTAACGTCCTCCAGTAATGCAGCCATGTTTTGAATACGCATCTCACCGCCACCGGAAGACTCGATTAGATTGCGAACAATACGTAACTGTCGAGGGAAGTCAGTTGTGGCGTGGATGCGATGCAGGAGCACCGCATATAGCAGCAGACTGTGGGCCTGGTTCCACTCGGACTCCCCATAGTGACGGCAGCAGCCGCCAAATAGGTCAGTGCTTTGCACTGCCTTAAAACGCAGTGGGTTAAAAATAAGAAGCGCCGATGATTCTTCACATGGCTCCGTACATAGCAATGCGGAGAACTCGGCGTGAATCATAACGTCCTGCCAAACATCGAAGGTTTTGAACAGAAACTCCAGATGCTCGGCAGCGCGCTCATTGCTGGCGTCGAACAGGCTTTGTGCCAAGATATCGAGATTTGCCTTGCTGTCCGAACGACCGCCCTCGCGCCAAGTGCATAGGTCGCAGGCAAAGCGGAAATAGCGCATGAGCTGATCATCAATCAAGTGATCAGCGTCTTTATAGGCCCAAAGAGTATCGGCCCACGCGGTATCGATCTTCTGTGAAAATTCTTCAAGCCGGTTAGGTTGGTTGGCTTTTAGCAGCGCCTCAAAATGAGCCTTGAAATTTTCGAATGGTGTCAGAGGCTTACCGCGGGAGTTCATCTTAATGTAGAGATCGTCGGTAAGCTGGTTGGTCACGACCGGCAGTAGGTGGAAACTGATCGCCGGAGCAACCGGGTCTACCAGCCGCTTCCAAGCCGCCTTGATCGACTCAGAGTTGGCGCTCGCAAAGCGTTCTTCCAGCGCCTGCAGCATGACCAGCATTGCGCTAATACTTGAATCGTGATGCCAGCCATGGAAATACCAGGCTTGGTCGACGATCCACGCCCCTAGGCAGGTTTCCTCGGCAGGCGGTTGATGGGTTGCCAGCGCTTCACAGAATTGCCGGGCACTGGCTCGCGTCGCGTAGCTGAAGTTTCGCCAAGCTTGACCTTCGAGCGGCGTGCCGGCCCGCCAGCACAGAAACCAATGCAGCAGGAATAGCGTGGTAAGGCGTTGCTGGCCGTCCAGGGGGTATAGGGTGTTATCGACCACGTCTCCGTAGACGAAGTCCAGGCTGATTGGAGCCCCGCCCGGCATGACCGCATCGTACAAGGCAGCGACAAAGTCCTTGCGGATCCGCTCTACGGATTCACCTTGGCGACCTTGCGCGTAATCGCGTTGAATCAGGGGGATCTCAATTCGGTTGATTCGATGAGTATCTTCCTGGCTTTTGCCGAAGAGCGAAGCATAGGACGTAAGAGTTTGGTTCATGATGTCCACTCATCTTCCAGGAAATAGGACTTGGTTGTCGAAATTATTGCTTCGAGATAGTTGCTGCGGTCCTGAGGACTCCAGAAATGATTCTGGTGCGCATCTGCCGAGGTGTAGTACTTTAGGAAGACGTTGCGGGTGCAAACCGGGATGTACCCGCCCTTACGGTCGATTGCCAGCAGGCTTTGCCGCTTAACCTCGAACACCGAGTTGCTCAGGAGACTATTGTCGGCCCTGGAAAGTAACGCAAGGTTGCTGACGGAGTGCACACTATGGGCGGCTGACAAACTCTGCTCGATGTGTGTGCTGAAGGCTTTGACGACGCGTGTGGCAAGGTCTTGGAAAGTGGCGCCGAAATTTTTGGCAGTTTCCAACTGTGCTAGTGCAAGCTCGATGTCCTTGATCAATTGCGCTTGGTCTTCAACGGTTTCTGGGGCTAGGGCAGACAATGCGGACAAGTGCTGTCTCAGCCAGGTCTCCCACTGCTCAGCCTTGGTTAGGCTCTCGGCGTTCTGCGCATGGATGTGCTCAAGCGACCAGGCACTATCAGTATGCAAGTGGAAGGGAAAGCGCTGGTTGGAATGGGGGGCAAGGCGCATGCTCTCGACATTCATTAGCAGCAACAGGCGCAGCAGTTTCTTGTAGTCGCTCTGGTTGTCATAGCTGAGCGTCTCCACCTCCGAGGCTCGAAGTGCTAGTGAGCCCCTTATCCGTTCATCCAGGTGATGCTCGAACTGGCTTTTGCTCTGATCGCGGGCCAGCCGGGCCAGTTCCCCGAAAGCGGTACCCGTGAGCACCAGATAGCCCACCTTGTGGTAGATGCTGCGGTTGTTAAACCAGCCAAGCATTAGGTCATGCAGGTTCAAAACCTGCATCCAGAATGCCATGGGGCTTGTTTCGATCTGCTGTCTTAACGACTCGAAGGTGTAATAACGGGGCGGCTTTCGCCCTGGCCAGGGGGCGTTAGGTGCCAGGGTGTCGAGCAGGAGGCTAATTCTAGTAGGGTAACGATCATCAGTAACCCCTGGTGCGTCACTGGAGATGAATCCCCACAGCTCAGGCGCGTGGAGATCGCGCTCGATGATGTCCCATTGACTTGCTACCTCAGCAGCTCGATGAGCATGTCCGCCTTTAATCTTGGACAGTAGGAGCGCTTTTACCAGCTCGGCATCGGTCAGGGGTATCCTACCCACATTGAGGCGAGTGAACAGTGCGGTGGCATCCATGTCGTCGGGAGCTTGATACCAGATCACCCGGACGCTTTCGAACAGCGCCGCGTAGAACCGGTTGGCGGCGTACTGAAGTCGATTCCCATGAGCTTCGAACCATTCACCAATGCATTGGTAGGCTTTGTGCAGATGGTAGTAGTCAATGTTACTTTCATGAGCAATCGGCTCGTTATTGCCGAGTCCTTTTAGGAAGTTTGAACTCCCTGGGCGCGTCTCATAGTGCAGCTCATACGGCAGGTTGATTCTATTCAGTCCTGTATTGTACATGTAGAGCAGGATCAAATAGAGCGTGGTCAGGCGCTGCTGCCCATCTACAAGCTCCCAGTGGCAGGACTGTGCTGTAGCGCCTTCCTGGCGAAGCTTCACGACAACTGGCTGCAGGTTGTACGGCTGTTGGAGCGGGTTGTTATCTAGGGCGTGCCAGATATCTTCCAGAAGCCGTTTCACATCCGTGACATCCCAGCGGTAGCCCCTTTGGTAGCCTGGTATGAAAAACACGCCGGCGATGTCGCCTACATACTTATGAGCCAAGGTTGCTGACGCCTTACTGGCCCTATGTGCGTCCAAGCACGGTACGTCCATGATTTCAAATCTCATTGTGGGTGCGGGCTGATCAGGGGACGGCATCCGCATGATAGGAGTTTGGAGCTAGGATGATGCTATAGAGGTACGGCTCATGGCCACTGCTCGCCCCATCAATGCACTTAAAGGAAAATGATTGCGAGGAAGATTGATGGCTTCCTTGGCGAAAATAGCAAGCCTTGGCCTCGTTACGAGTCCGGTGCCGCCGGCGATTCAAGCGATTTCAGGGCACTCGTTAGCAGGGTTGTGGATAGAAGAAGGTTCGCCCAATCGATACGAACCGTAATCCTTTGCCCAGCCAACCTACGCGATAGCTTCTATCTGGCCTGGGCATCCCATCTATTGCGAAGCCCAGGCTGGCTATCTTCAGCGTTTTCGATAACGCAATGGCCGCCGCGAGATCCAGCGCATGGCCCCAATAGATTGCTTGCGTTTCATCACATCTCCATGTGTTCGAAAACTTTACCTGTGCATGTGAACACTGTAGATATGTAATCAAAGCTTACATACGATCAGGCGTGCGGTCGATGAAGTCAGTTGTCGGTGTATTTTGGTGAGGCGGTGGAGAAGGCTACGACCGGTAGGTGAGCAATCATGCAGTCTCTAGCCACTAGACCGATGAGTGCATTCGGCGTCTCTGCTGACAAGGGGTAATAGCAAAAAAACATTGGGCATGGCTTTACCCGCACATATCCAGTGGATAGGGTGACGGTCGTCGCATCACAACGGTTCTAATCGGTCCCTAAGATGGCCCCACCGCCAGTTGAGGAGCCAGTATGGATACTCCGATAGGTCGCTCATCGACGAAGTATGCGAGAGGGAAGAAATGGACCAGGTTCTAGAAATCGGCGAGTTGGTTCTGTCCAGTGTTTTTTCTGGCATTGGCAAGCTGTCGGGATTGGATCGTGATAAGGGGGAATGCGAAGTTACCTTCTTCGAGTCCCCTTTGAACCCTGAGGCGCGAAAGCTCAGGGCCGATCTGGCCGACGTTCGGAAAACTCAGTTGTATGAGGAATCCATCGTCTATTGTCGAGATCAATTCACAGGCATTTGGCGGCGTGGTAGGTACGGCGGTTCGCGGCCACTCAAGCGGCATCTAGTGATCTTCCGTGCTGAAGATAACGATCAGGCCGTTGTCGATATCGATGAAATCTACTGCCTGAACCTTGGAGCGCAAGGCTTGCTCGATCCTTCTGCGTTCCTGGCGGCTAGGGCTAACGATGCGCCATATTTTTTCCGACTGCGCCAGGATTTTCTCGAAGCGTATATCGAGCAGCGGGCGGCTTGCCGTTCAATCGGTGCGTTTACCAGCAGTAGCGTCGAGTTGGAGCCACACCAAATCGCCGTAGTTAGACGCGTCCTTCAGGACCCATGCCCGAAGTACTTGCTGGCCGATGAAGTGGGCTTGGGGAAGACGATCGAGGCAGGCCTTGTCATCCGTGAACACGTGCTTCAGAAGAAATTTAACGCCAATGTGTTAATTGCGGTGCCGGCTTCTCTTATCAGTCAGTGGCATGAGGAGTTAAAGGGCCGATTCCATCTTGGCGAGTTGATGTCTACAACGCATCGACCTAAAGCACTGATTCGAGTATGCAGTCATGAACGGTTGGTAAAGGCGTTGCGGGAGGGCGGTCAGCCTAGCTTGATTGTCGTTGACGAGGTGCATCAGTTAGCGCCGCTGGCCTGGGCCTCCGAGCAAGCCTTGAATTGCCAGTTCCAGGTGCTGGCGGAGGCCTGCCAGGCAGCTGAGGTGGCGCTGTTGTTGTCGGGGACTCCATTGAATGGGAACGAGAAAAATTTTCTAGCGATGCTTCACTGCTTAAGTCCCGAAGCTTATGAGATCTCGGAAGCGGGGGTTCAGCGCTTCATCGCTCGAGTTAAGGAGCGTGAGTGGCTTGGCGGGTTGTATGGCGCACTGACCCCGGACAACTCGAACGCCGCATTGGAGCAAGCAATACGAGATCTGCAGGGAAAATTCTCTGAGGATAAGGAGTTGCATGAGCGAATCGGCAGTTTGATGCCGTTGGTAGATCTTTTCGCCGAGGAGAGCGGCGAGCAGCGCGAGCAACAAATCATAGGCTTGCGGCATTACCTCGGAGAACACTATCGCCTGCATCAGCGCATGCTTCGTAATCGCCGGGAAATGGGGCATCTCGCGCAATTGTTTCCAGGATTGGCTGGTTTGCGCCGTCAACACTGGCCGATACAACCACGCAGCATGCCATTAGATCTGTTGTTGGAAGAGTATCGCAGCCAGGCCTGCCGAGATCCTGATGAGTTCCAGGCGATGAGTTCTGGAGAATACCTGAATTGGGTTGACGACTTGTTGGGCAGTCCATTATTGGTCAAGCAGCGGGCCGATAGGTTCGTCAGTCACCTGGCTACGAGGCTTGAAGCAACCGAGCGAGAGTTTCTTGCCGAAATATCCAAGCAGGCCTCACTCGAGCAGGCATGTAAAGATCGGAGTTTGATCGCGAGTCTTGAGGGTTGGTTGGCCGAAAACCCGAAGGGCAAGGTGGTTGTTTTCTGCGGTGACGAAGTAGTCGCGGATCATGTCGCCGCTACGCTCGGCGACTCTCTGGCTGTGGGTATTGAGCGCAATGCTTCCGACCGCGACTTGCAGTTCTTGCAGCCGGGCGGTTCTGTGCGGGTATTGGTTTGCGATCAAGGTGGTGAAGACGGCCTTAACCTGCATGGGGGGCAGAAACTCGCCGTGCATTACAGCCTACCGAGATCATTCAGTCGCGTTGAACAACGTCTGGGGCGATTGAATCGTTACAGCGCTAATTTGCGTGGCATCAGGCCTGTAGAAAGCTTGGTTTTGATTTCTGACCATGATGGTTTGTTAAGGCGGTGGGTGGATCTGCTCGACACATCGGTATGTGTGTTCAATCAGACGGTGGCTAGTTTGCAGTACGTACTGGAGGAGCACCTCGAAAAGACTTGGCAGGCGGTCGTGCGATCCGGCGATGAAGAGTTGCTTGTCTGCGCCAAGCAACTGAGCGGCGAGGGAGGCCTGCTGGACCGCGAGCGCCGTCGGGTGAAAGTACAGGAAGAATTGCTTGCATTGGATGATGATGTCGCCAAGGCACGGGACTTCGCTGAGGAGATTTCTGAGGCGGACGAAATAGCCGAGGAGCAGATTGACCGCATGTGTGCCTGGATGACGCGCGGGTTGAACTTCAGGTTAGAGGGGGATCTGCAGCAGCAATTCAGGTTAGGCTTCGGCCTTGACCCGGCTGGGCGTGGCGGTCGTACCCTCGTGGACGTGAAGACCTTTATCGAAGGATGCATCACGGGTATTGACCCGGAAAGTGGTAACCCGCCATACACCGCTCCCATGAGTTACTTGCGGCAGCAGGCTTCAGTTCAATCGGGCGTGTACCCCTTCCGTTACGGTCAGCCATTCGTGGATTCCATATATGAACTGGCCGCTGGTGATTCGCGGGGGGCAACCAGTGCTTTTATGCGCGTGCTCGAAAAAAGCAACTTGAGCGCACCGAAAATATTCTTCCGCCTCAATTGGTTGGTTGCCGCTACGAAGCATGGCGCTAGTCACCTGGAACAACTCAGTGGCGATGAGATGATGCCGCCTTCAGTAAAGAGCCATTGGCTGGCGGAGGATGGCAGTCTGGTAGTTGCTGAGGGCATGTTGAGGTCTTTGGAATGGCCTTACAACAAATCAAATCCTGGTTTTCAAGATATTAATTTACGCAATGACGTCTGGCCTGAACTGGAGTCCTTGCTACCTGCAGAGCATTGGAAGCGAATGGTCTTGGAGATCATGTCTCAGAGTCGCCAACAGACTTTGGCGGATTTGCCTCAGACGAAGATCTTTTCGTTTGAGCCGCAACTGCATCTGCTATCGATGCGTGCGGTAGTGGTGTGCACAAAAAAAATGCTGAGGGAGGGGTGATGCAAGCGCAATGGAACGCACTACAAGCAGCATTGTTGAGTCCTGGCCATGTGAGCAAGTCCGGTGCTCTGACTGAGTCATTTTTCATTCGATTACTAACGGTTTTTCGGGATTGTAAATCTGGTCCGGCTGATCGTGCAGCTGCGTGCCGCGATGCCCTGGGTTGCGCATTGGCAAACAATATCGTCCAGCCTGTGTTGCAACTACCTACCAATGCGGTTGATTCCTCGTCTCTCAGTCGGGCCGGTCTAGTTCAGGATTTCATGACCGGGCATGTACGGATGGTAGAAGTTCTGGATGATGCTGCGCTTGCTGTGTATGGGCATCGCCGACGCCGGTATATGAAGTCGGTACCGATGGATGTGGCGCTACGGCAAAAGCTTAAAAATGACGATTTTGATTCGTACCAGGGCCTTGGGCAACAAGCAGCGGTAAGGACTGTTCTTACTTCTGCGCCAGACAGCACGCTGATCATCAATCTGCCCACTGGTAGCGGGAAGACTCTCGTTATTCACGCACTGAGCCTGTTTGCGGGCAAACAGAAACTGGTGCTAACCATTGTACCAACCGTAGGGTTAGCGTTGGAGCAGGCTGCTCGCGCGGCTGAAGTACTTAACCGCGCGGATTGTGGTCATGGAGGAAGTTATGCGTTGTATGGAGGTCAAGCGGATGCTGAGCATCAGCAAGTCCTTGAGCGATTGAAAAGCGGGGATCAGCGTATTTTGTTTTGTTCGCCGGAGTTGGCTATTGGCAAACTCCGGCCGGCGCTTTTCCGGTTGGCACAGGAAGGACGGCTGGAGGCTCTGGTTGTCGACGAGGCGCATATGATTGATCACTGGGGGGCTGGGTTTCGTCCGGAATTCCAGTTGCTGGCGCCCCTGTTTCGCTCATTAAGGGACCACTCGCCGAAAGGTGTACGTACACTCCTGATGTCGGCAACCTTCAGTGATTCGACCTTACAGTTGCTCAAGGATTCGTTTGTCCAGGAAGGCAAACAAACGATCGAAATTCACGGCGGGTTCTTACGTCCAGAGCCGAATTTCAACGTGCTGAGAACTGCTGACCCTGCAGAGCATCAACTTGCTGTACTTGAGGCAATCCGGCATTTGCCTCGGCCGCTTATTTTGTACACCACTAAGAAAAAAGAGGCTGAAAATTGGAAAAACTTACTCCTTGAGGAGGGATTCAACAGAATCGGTCTGTTCTATGGATCAACTGCTGCCGATGAACGTGACGCCTTGATCCAAAAGTGGCGATACGACGAACTGGATATCATGGTTGCTACTTCCGCGTTCGGAGTGGGCATGGATAAGTCCGGGGTGCGAACGGTTCTGCATGCAACTGTGCCGGAGAGTATAGATCGGTTCTATCAGGAGGCCGGACGCGGGGGGCGTGACGGTACGGCCTGCTGGTCTTGGCTTGTCTACCATCCGGGACAGTTGAATATTGCGGAAAGGCTATCGCAGGAGAAGTTGATCTCTGCGGAGTTGGGCGTGGAACGCTGGAAAATGTTGTTGGGAAGTAGGGAAGTCAGTGGTGAGTACTTCACAATTTCTAGAACTGCTCTGCACCGCGGCCTGACTCGGAATAGCAAAGGTAACGAAATGTGGAATCTGCGTACCCTGCAGTTGATGCAGCGTGCGGGGTTGATACGTCTGTTTTTTGCTCCACCTGAACCGCCACAGTTCGAGGGTGAGTTAACATCAGAAAATGAGCGGATTCTAACAGAGTATTTTGAGGATTATTTCAACCGTATCGGCGTTCAGATTCTTATCGACTCCCATTTAGCTCCAGAGGTATGGCAGCAGCAGATAGCCCCGCGTCGCGATCAGGAAAAAAAGGCCAGGGCAGATGGTTTTGATCGTTTAACCGGATGGCTAAAAGACACGCAGCAACCGCTATGCTGGAAGTTGGATGAATTCTATCGCCCTAGCGGAATCGCCCCTGAACGCAGTTGTGGTGGATGTCCTGGTTGTCGTAGTCAGGGAAGAGGAGTTTTTACTCCAACACTGGGGAATATATTTCATCTGCGTGGTTTAGAGTTATCACGTATCCCGACTTGGATGCCATCTTCACTGTTACTTCGGGTCCGCTATCAACCTGAGTCCTACGCCAGGGTTACGACTAAAGCATTGCTGCACAATTGGCGTTTCTGGATGCAAAACTTACTGCGTACTAGGCAGGTTCAGGCTGTGCGCGCCAGTAGGGCAGTGCTAGATGAAATGTACCAAGACGACGCCCTGAAAGCGTTGCCGTTCTGGTGTGCCCTTGATCCGCAAGACAGTCCAGGGGGATGGCTTGAGTTGGTGCTACTGATGCCAGGTGAAACCCATTTACCGCTGTCGGGTTTTGATGATCCACCAAGAGTTATTGTTGCGCCTGAAAAATTAGCCGATCCGTCTTCGCCCTATCGCACGTGGTGGGAATGCCGCCCCGGTAGCAAGGTTTTGGAAAGTTTTGTGCAGGAGTCTCAATAGTGTCGATGGTGAACAATGCCCATGCGGGCAGCAGTTTAGTTTTGCTAAATATCATTGATCGAGTGCTAGTGCGGAAAGGTAAGCCTATATCTCGTGTTGATATTTTGGAGATTCTTCGACCCGATTTTTTACCTAAATCAGAGAATGCTAAAAAGCGTTTTGAGTGGAACTTAGATTTTTGGATAAAGGAAGGGCTTTGGTTGCAGGATGAGGCCGGCGAGATTTCTGTGCCCGAGGGCGCGACAGATAGAAATTTAGCGCACAGGGTGTTGGCTTTAATAATCGAAAATAGTAGGGAAGGTACTGATCAAACCATTCTGGATGATAAGCGGGTTGAGCCTTTCTTTCGGGCTATGACCTGTCTGCTGGTGCAGCAGGGCTATACGTTTATGGGCGGAGAAGTGGTATTGCCCGGTATAAATGGCAATGCGCAAGAAGCAGTAAATCGATGGCTGCCTGGTGAACGAGGTCTTAACCTCACTAACGAGTTATCAACATTTTTACAATACGGAGATTTTCTGGGTTTTCTCGAGCCTTTTCGTGGAGGCTACATTGTTGATCCAACTCGTGCGATCGAGCCGTTTTTAGAGTCGCTGTTTGCGGTTGAAAAAAAATTGTCGTTAAGGGTTTTTATTGAGCGATTGGCCGTACAAATACCACTTTTGGACGGTGGTCGTATTCGTTGTTTGCTCGAGCCTCTCATGCAGGAGTTAGGCTGGCATCCAAGAGATGATCATCACGTTAGCCCGGCATTAAGCCACGCATTAGTTCGTTTGGAGAGTTCTTTCCGCTTGCGGTTTGAAAGGGCCTCCGATGATGCCTCCAGCATGGAGTTACAACTTCCTGGTGAAGTGCGACGTTTTGTCAGTGTAGTTGTTTACGTTCCAGTGGTGACTGCATGAGTTTGATTAATTACTGGCCAAAATCTGAATGTGTCGCCCAGTGCATTCGTACAGAGGCCGAAGAGTTAGCTGAGCATGTGCTTCTGGCAGTGCATGAGCCAATGCAGTTGTTGCGTATGGGTGCAGGTGTTGACCAAATATGCGACGAGCAAAATCTGCTTGATCACTTTCTGTCGATAGAGCGACCGGTACCTATCATCGGGCGATCTGGGGTGGGTAAGTCCCATCTGATTCGCTGGATGGATGCAAAATTAAAACTGCACTCTGATTACCAGAGTTGGCATGTCGTGCGCATTCCAAAAAATGCCAGTCTGCGTCAGGTGCTGGAGCTCTTATTGGCTGGGCTTGAGGGGGAGGAATTTGATCAAGCTCGTAGTCGTATTAGTGCTGTTGGTGAGCAACTAAAGACCGAGGCAGTTGCGGATCTATTGCTGACATTTATGTCTCAGCAACTGAATAAATTGCACCAAGATGCTGCTCAGATAATGGCGTATTATCGGGAGCATCCAGAGTCTCGGGCCCAGTTGAGGGATGAAGAGCAGAGACGCTTGCGAGATATTCAAACCTATACATTGCCTGGTCGAGGGCTTTCAGAATTAATAACTGACTCTAACTTCAAAAAGAACCTACTTAATCCGGAGCATTGCATACATCAGTTTGCTAGTCGCCTTACGCGTGGGGCGACTGACCATGAACTGATTCGCAATGATTACCAAATCAAGGATGGGGATCTTGATTTTAGTTTCAACCTTGATGATTTGTCCCTAAGTGCGCGGCAGTGTGTAAGTACAACGCAATTGAATACTAGCCAAAT
The DNA here is from genome assembly GCF_058536345.1 of Stutzerimonas sp. C6.4V. NCBI lineage: Bacteria > Pseudomonadati > Pseudomonadota > Gammaproteobacteria > Pseudomonadales > Pseudomonadaceae > Stutzerimonas > Stutzerimonas sp. C6.4V. Next base: position 2,947,107 of record NZ_JBZUBM010000001.1, on the reverse strand, counting down.
TTCCCGAGAGGGTGCGGCGCGGGTGCTGAACGAGGTTCTTGGGGAGTCTATACGTACGGTTTTTGGATATCTTTTTCAGTTCAGTGGTGGCAGTTTTCAAGATCTGTTCAAGGAGATTCGTCGCTCGCTGAAACGACAAAACCGCACACTGGTTGTGCTAGTAGAGGATATGGCGGCCATCTCCGCTATTGAAGACGTACTGATCGATAGTCTGCTGGAGGAGTCGGTGCGTGATGGTGAGCAGGAGTTATGCACTCTGCGTTCGGCCATTGCGGTAACCGACGGTTACCAAGGCTATCTGCGGCGTCAGGATACAATCAAAACCCGTGCACAATTTGAGTGGTATATCCGCGAGCAGGGGCAGGGTCGTGAGCAGACCTTAGAGCGGATTGTAGATTTTTGCGGACGCTATCTGAATGCCGCTCGTTATGGAAGCGAGGCGTTGAAATCTTCTTGGTTGGTTCGAGAGTCCGACTCGTGGCCACCAGTTTGGTCAGATCCCGATGATGATAGCGATTACTTAAAAGCGTTCGGTTATGCGTCCAGTGGGATACCTCTTTTTCCTTTCAATCGCAATGCGATTGAAGCGCTGGCTGATTATTTCTGCCGCAAAGGCGATGAGGAACTCAAGTTTAATCCCCGGCAGGTATTGAACGAAATTCTCTTGCGCACCCTTAGCGATTATCGGGAAGCATGTTTGTTGAAGGCGTTTCCGCCTGCAGATTTTGCCGGAATTAGAGTTAAGACTGTATTGTCAGGTGCTTTGCAGAAGCTTGAAAAGCCAGAACGCTGCAAAACAGTAGTTGCTATCTGGGGATTTGACAGTCGTTCGATCGAGCATCTACAAAGCAATTTGGATCGTCGCGTTGCCAGGGTCTTTGGTCTAGACGGCCTGGCTGCGCTGCTCAAGGACGGAGTGAGTGTTTATGTTGCTCCCCCTAGTGGGGGTATGGTTTCAGAAACCTCAAGTCGACTTGTAAAATCAGGTGCCTTAAAAGGCTTATCCCTAGAGAAAGTGGACGCCGATCAGGAAAAACTGCAACTGTTGGAGGAGTCCGTCACCCTTTGGTTTCAGCGTAAGAAAAAGCTGGGGCAGACAGAGGCTCGCATCTTACGTGCAGGTCTCTTGTGGATATATGAGTTGTATGCACACTTGGATTGGATGGGTATAAGGGAGAAACCATCTCTGAAAAGTGGAGCATTTGTACTCATAGATCTTCCTTATGCTGAAAGTAACGTCGCAGGGAGTAAGATATCGTTCTGCCTGGAAAAGGACTTTAAGATCCCACAGAAATCAGAATTTTTGCAGGGAGTAGCACTCGCACTACTTCGTTACGAATATTTTAATCCAAAGTTTGATGGAGCCAGCGATTGGAGGTATCCCAACGGTTTTGAGGACTATCTTCTATATCAAAGTTTTGCCGCGAACTGGGTGCCGGATGTCTTGCAGACACTAACGGTTGAGGCGCGACAAACCTTGCCAAGCTTGTTAGGTAAGCAACTGCAATCGGCCGTGACACTGGGTTTGCTGGCGGATAGCAATAATGATCGTCAACGCTTAAATGAATTGCTTAGAACCGCTAAGGAGATTCGTGCAGTTGAGATTCCAGCAGTAGTTTCGCAACTAAAGCAAGCTAAGGACCAGGCGCTTGATAATTGGGATGCTCAGCGTGAGGCTTGGTTAAAACTAGTTTCTGCGAATGAGCATGGGATGGATGGAGACTTAGCGCTAAAAGCTTTAAAGAATGTCAAGACCAATAATGACCCCCAGCTTGGGAAGTTGTCGAATGCAATCACTCTGTCTCTGAAAGCGTCAGTCAACGTTGTTGAGGTGCTAGATGGTTGCACTCGACAAGATGTCTTCTGTTCTTTGTTGGATGAGATGTCTGACCTAGTGCATGACATCAGTGTTGGTGGGCAGCATTACCCAGTTCATCCAGACTTCCCCAATGCTAAGAAAATGCGTGCTTCGCTGGTTGATTTGAAAGACGGTGAAAATTGGAAGGTGGTGAAAGATCTGCTTGCAGTCCGTGAGGAAACGGATGTGGTCAGGCACTTGCAACGAGTCAACCAAATTGATGGTCAGCGACTGGAGCAAGTGGTGAAGGTATTGACGGATTGGAGAAACTTTTACAGTTACGTATTGCCTAGATTGGAGTCAGAAAATAAGAAGTGGGGGGGAGACATTCTCAAACAGTCTCAAGATAGTGTGACCCGTCTACTTGATGAAATGGCCGAAACAGTGACTGACCTGTGGGAGGAAAGTCATGAGTGCGCTTGAACAGCAGATCCGGAACTTGCGCAGCGAACAACTGTTAAGTCAGTCTGCTGGACAGTCCCGTGAGTCTATCGAAGACTGTAAGCATATTTACGAGCGGTTCCAAGATATCGCTAGTCGCCTTAAAGCCATGGTTGCCAACGCCGCAGTGCTCAAGGCGCTGCCGGCGGATGCTCCAGAGTTGACGCAATTAAGTGAAGAACTACAAGAACAATGCAGCAAAGCACTTGCCAGTCTTAAGCTTTTTATTGGCGTGTGGTCGCAAAAAAAATCCGCAGCCCGTCAGGATGATGCTCTTGATAACGCGCAGGCTGCACTAGAAAAACTAACCACGCAGTTAGAAGAGAAAGTTTTATCTTGTTGGAAAGCCTGGACCTCTCAACTTGATAGCCGATCCCGGGTTGAGCAGGTGATGCTTGATACCCAGCGCGGTATCCCCGGAGTTGATAACTTTTATACTGAGTACGTCGCTCTGCGTAAAAGGTTCTTAGCAGAGGCTAAACAGATTCCTGACACCGTGTGGAAGATTCAAGATTTGAATAAACTGGCAGCACGTATGCAGGAACTGCGGGGTCAGATGGATTTCGATCTTCCGGCAGATGTTAGTCTTTTTTTTAACAAGCTTAATCAGCCTGGAAGCCTTGGTCAGGCACCGCTTTCCTTCATGACACAGGAGGCTTTTCGGTGGCTTCAAGAACACGATCTGTTGGGACAGTTCACAGTTAGTCGGAAAGCTTTCTGATGGCGATTAATCTAGGGCAGTTGCACGCTTGCTTGGATAAGTTAGAGGAACTGGAAACTAACCTATTGGTTTGGGGTGATACCGGTGGATTCTTCAGCGAAGATGAGGTGTTGACAACGCTGGAGGGTGTACTGCCCGATCACGATCCCTATGATGTGCTGATTGAGTTAAGTAAGCATGCGATGCTCATCGAGGTGCCCCATCCTGAAGGGCTAACAAATGTTTACCGGACGAGAATGGGCGAGGCGGCGCACCTATATCGTAATCTTCGGCAATGGTTTCTCAAGCAACCGATAGATCGCTCTCGTACGTTAGTGTCGGATTTCCGCTTTTTGCGGCGACCTCGTAGTTACCCCAAACGCAATCAGGATCCGGCGCAACTGTTGCCTCAGTGGTTGCAGTTGGCGGGGCTGCATGCCCCTGAACATTTAAAAGCAGCCATTGAGTCATTACTCGAGTCGGCCAGAAATCCACTGGATTTGGCCGGTTTTCAGACCCGCGCCACATCGAGAATTTTGCAGGCTTTCAGCGCGCATCGCAACGGACAAACCTATGCCTCCGGCACAATTGTTTGTGCTGGTACAGGTAGTGGAAAGACGCTGTCGTTCTATTTACCAGGACTAGCCGCGCTTGCTGCGGACCTGCTGGGCAATCACACGCCCAGGGTGCGGATCCTAGCTATCTATCCGCGAAATGAGCTGCTCAAAGACCAGTTTATGGAGGCTTGGACCCAGTGCCGTAAACTCGATGGCCTGATGCAGGCCGGAATTGGGCGCAAGATTCGCATCGGCGCACTCTTCGGTGATACCCCTACTGAATGGCAATGGGCTGGGGTGGATTTTGAAACGAAGAAACCAAGTCTGGCGTTTGATTTGCTGCGTTGCTCCAGCAATAGTTGCGGCGGAAAAATGGAATGGCGCTCCAACCTTAAAGAGGTTGAATGCAATCGCTGTGGGCACCGCGTGGCCGATGACGAAGTGGCCTTGACTCGTCGTTGCCAGTCAGAATTTCCGCCGGATATTTTATTTACCACCACTGAGATGCTCAATCGGAGACTTGGGGATTTTAGTTGTAACCACCTTTTTGGCGTTGGCCCGCAAGCGGGTCCGACGCTAGTGTTACTTGATGAGGTGCACACCTACGGTGGTAGCAGCGGGGCTCAGACGGCGTACTTATTACGGCGTTGGATGAAACGCGCTCAATGCCGACCTCATTTTGTCGGGCTATCTGCAACCTTGGCCGATGCTGCACGTTTTTTTGCCGACCTGGTCGGAGCACGCCAAGAGCATGTTGAACTGGTTGAACCGTTGCCTGATGAAATGATAGATGAGGGTGCTGAATACCTGATGGTGCTACGCGGTGATCCGGTCTCACAGACTGCTTTGCTGTCGACCACCATTCAGGCCAGCATGCTAACTAGGCGTATTCTTGATCCCCGCAAGGGCTGTTCTAAGGGGACGTGGGGGAGTAAAACCTTCGTCTTTACCGACGACTTGGACGCCAACAATCGTCTTTATCATCAACTAGCCGATGCCGAAGGATGGCGTACGAATAAGTGGGGGCTAACTCCTCATCACCCCGCACTGGCTAGTCTGCGCGGCCCAAACGATGGGCAGGATGTAGATAAGCAGGACGCGACGCTTCCTCTAGAACGTATTCGTCTAGGACAGGACTGGCGAGTGGGCACCGATATCGGCCATTTGCTCAGTGAGGATGATAGAGCGGTAATCGGTCGCACATCGAGCCAAGATGTGGGCGTAGATGCCGACGCTGAGATTGTCGTTGCCACAGCCTCACTTGAAGTGGGCTTCAACGACCCTGCAGTGGGGGCAGTGCTGCAGCATAAGGCGCCGCGTGATGTTGCATCCTATTTGCAGCGTAAGGGCCGTGCGGGTCGCTCGCGCACAATGCGCCCTTGGATGTTGGTAGTCCTTTCCGAGTTTGGTCGTGATCGAGTTGCATTTCAGCGCTACGAAGAGTTGCTTAGCCCAGAAATCAAGCGGCAAGGTCTGCCGTTACACAACAGCCATATTCAGAAAATGCAGGCGGCTATAGCGCTGCTCGACTGGCTAAGTGCGCAATTAGGCAGTGGTTCCGTGTGGGCGATACTTCGTAAGCCTCAGAATAATAAGAGTAGTTGCAAGAAATTATTGGTTTTGGTTGAGCAATTACTACAACCAAGCAGCCAGCAAGATGAGTTTACTGCTTATCTAAAAGATGCCCTGCAGGTCGATAACGATACTCTGCTGCGTATTCTTTGGGCTCCGCCGCGTTCGGTTATGCTTGAGTTGTTACCTGCTCTGCAGCGCAAACTTGTTACCGACTGGTGTGCTAATGGCCAACTCTGGGAGGATGTGTCTAAAGGAAGTTCACCACTGCCGGAGTTTATCCCCGAAGCGCTGTTTGCAGAACTGAGCTTACCCAGTCTATTTATTGCCTTGGTGCGCGGGGTGGATTTGGGCATCGAGTGGAGAGATTTGCCGATTTTCCAAGCTCTACGTGAGTTTGCACCTGGACGGATTTCCAAGCGCTATGCCATTGACAGCAACCTGGATGCTGATTGGCTAATTCCAGAAAGTTTCGTTCCTGAGCCTGACGCCACCCAGCAGATGGGATTTGAGGTTTGTGAGGCTTTCGGCGAGCAGTTACGCGATGAGGGCTTGGTTAGCATTAGCGCTGCTCAGCCACTGACTGTACTGCGCCCCAGTGCGGTCTATACCCGCCGTCTCGAGCAAAAGTTAAATCTAACTGAGAAAAGTAACGCGCGATTGGTGTGGCAAGCCGAGTTTCGTGTGCCGTCACTGACTGAGGTACATGAGTGTCCAACCGGCAGTTGGGGGAGGCATCTGACCGATGTGACGTTCTGTTTGCACCAGCAAATGACTCCTCTGGAGGTGGTGCGATTTAGCACCGCGGCAAATGCCACGTTGCGATTCACCAACGGTGCAAGCACCAGGGTGAGATTTGACTGGCAGCGCAGCGGTGAACCTGTAGCTATTGGTGCAAGGCAGTGGGTCGATGGCATGCGTTTGCGATTTCAGATTAGTGATCAAGTGATTGCCAATATGTTGGCGGACCCACAAGTTCTACGTGGAATCCGCCCTGTATTCTTCCGTCATCTTGTTGATCAACTAGATATTTTGGGCGGAGATCCGTTTAAGGCAAATTGGATTGCCGAGTGTTACTTAGCCGCTCTGGCCGGAGAGTTGTTTGATCTAGATCCTGCAGCGGTTCAACCTTTAACCAGTGCGCTGACTCGGCTCCACGCTGCTGCCGGTATTGACCGTTTGCGCACAATTCCACAGAGTTTGTTTCAACCCGATGAGCAGTTAGATTCTGTGCAAGAGCAAAAACTGCAAGCGGAACTGCGTGAGTTACTGGCGCGTGATGATCTGCTCATCGCTCTACAGAACTGCGCCCGTGCACTGTGGGTGGATGTAGATTTGCTACCTGAATTGCCTGTCTGGAGTCGTACGCTGCTAGCCAATACCCTCGCTGCCGCTGCTCAGCGAACAATGTGTGTGCTGTTGCCAGATGTTGATGAGCGGTTGGTGTTGGCCGATGCGTTATGGCTGGAGGACTGTCTAGAGATCTGGCTGAGTGAGTCGGAGGCAGGGGGTAACGGGATTATAAGTCGCTTGGAGCAAGTCTATTTCGAGGATCCGCTACGCGTTCTTAATACTCTCGCACGCAGCCTACAGCCAGGTGACTATGAGCATATCGATTTTGATCTGTACCAATTGCTGGGGCAGGTGGTTCCAGGGGGCAGTCTGGCCGATGCGTTAGCCGTGGTGCGAGGGGCTGGTGATTTGCAGCAGCGCCGTGAAGCCAATGCAGAGCTGCACCGAACTCTACTCAGCGAAGGTTTTGCCCTGAGTCATAGCTTCTTGAGTGTGCTGTATTCTAGGGCTCTAAGACCTGGCAGCAATGACTCCACTGACGCGCGCTTGCTTGACTTACTAAACGCCTGGCGAACGTTGGAGGCTGATAGCGGCCTTGAGTGGGGCCTAAATATCGCAGCCCATGCACTGGCGTCCAAAGAGCTAGGTAGGCAGGCAACGCCTCTTGAGGTATTCCAAGGTCTTTGCCGCAATCAGGGGCTGTTGTGGCCACGTGGCAATGCTATTCGTCAGTCTGAAATGAGTTACTACAACCCATTCCAAAACGATGTTGCTACCACTGAACGCTTGCTCGGCAGTTTGCTGTTTGCCGAGCAAGAACCGACTGTTCAATTTTCCTCTGATTATTTGCCTAAGTTGCACGATGTGTTACGCCGAGCAGGGCATGCGGACTTGTTACTTACGCGTGTGCAGATGACCAAAGTTTCTCAACTGATTGCTGAGATTCAGTTGCAGCCTGTTGATCACTCAGGACTATGGTTGTACCCGCGTATCGGGGCTATGACCCGGTTGCAGGATAGTGTGGTATTGCGAGTCGAACTGGCTGAGGCTATTCAATAAGAGTTTTACCATGAATGATCAGCGGCAAATGTTTTTACACGGCCCACTAGGGCGTAGGCAATTTCGTGAAGTTCTTGGCGGGCTAATGGCAGGCCTGCTACTCCGTCCAGAGCCTATATGGCTAGTGTCGCCCTGGCTGAGTGACTTTCCTGTTCTAGATAACTGTTCTGGGCAGTGGGATGCGCTTGAGCCAGGCTGGGGTAGTAGAGAGGTTAGTTTTAATGAGGTATTGGCGCGGGCCGTTAATGGCGGTTGCCGGTTGCGGGTAGTAACCCGAGACGACGTTTACAGCCGTCGATTTGTCCAGCAATTGAGCGGCCGCTTAGTTGCCGATCAGGATTTTTGTTACCAGTACAGTGATCAGGTTCATACCAAAGGTCTGCTTACTAAAAGTTGTTTTTTGAAGGGCTCAATGAACTACACCTGGAGCGGTACCAACCGCAACGATGAGCACGTCATGCTGACGAACAACCCTCAGATAATTTCTGAAGCGCTACTGGAGTTTGAAGATTATTACCGCTTCGAGGCGTGTTCATGAGCGCAGTGCCGACATGGTTGCAGCCGTTCTTTTCGGTCGAGAATAAGATAGATCCAGAAAAAGTGATCGCCGGAAAATACCCGCAACCGTATCAGCGTTTGTTAGAACCATTGGTAAAAAGTGCTTGTGCCGAGCAGTGGCCGTTATTGTTGCCGTACAGTCGCCCTCCGGAATTGTGTTTCTACGCAGTTGCTGAGGATGGCCGTGCGCTGGAGGAGTTACGTCAGGTGCTGTCAGCGTTCTTAGGAACAGCCGGTACCTCTCCTAGTTATGGTCTGATCAGCACTCCAAATAATGAGGGGCAGAGTGCATTGCTAGTGCGCGCCCCCGCGGGTTTGTTGCGTATTGACTTACTGAGCGGGGTAAGTGAGCAGCAGAAGCACCGGATATTTACAGTGCTGGCTAATGTGCTGCAGTTGTATCGTCAGCGCCCCGCACTTATGTCATTGGCTAAACGGCCAATAGGTCGAGTGCTACGTGATTTCATGTTGGCCTACCGACTACATGATGGCGAAAACGCTTGGCACTTATACGGCGAACTTAAGAACTCAGGAGGTTTCAGTCCGCCTAATCTCCTGTCGTTGGAGTTGCAGGCGTTAGCTGCAGCAGATCGTTGGCAGGATATTGTTAACCATCCTCGCTTGCCCAGTCTGCTCGGAAGCCGTATGCCGTTACGGCTAGTTCGTATAATGCTTCGAGCGCTGGGGCGTCTAGGCCTCAACCGGCTACTTATTGCTGACGAGATAGTTGAGGAAAGCAGGGACGAGTTGGCAGAAATATGCTATCCGCTTAGCCCGCTTTTTATAACGGTTCCGCTGTTTGAGGTTCACGAAAGCTTTAAACAAGATTGGCAACTTTGGGTAGCTGGTGCCGCTGTTTTAAGGAGTGTACAGATTCAGCAGCACGTGCCCGCCTTTATCGATTCGGACTGGTTGCGAAAACTACTGCTTTGGGCAGAACTGGCTCAGGTAACTCAACCCGAGGCTGATATAGGGGCGGTTGTAAGTACGTCGATAGATAAAAATGAGGGGCCCGGTGCGGTGCAAGTCTTACTGCAACGCTCACTGGATGCGTCACTAATTGAGTTGCAAGAATTGTGGAATCAATTGCAAACCATGCCCGAGTCTTGGTTTGAACCACTGCAATCATTGCCTATGATGAGTGCGATTTTGCAAGATATGCAAAAACGCTTTTCTAGAGAACAGTTGGGTGGGTGGGATAGCTGGTTTCAGCGCTTGGGCGGCACGGAGTCGCCAACTGGCGAGTTGGAGCGTGAGGCACAAGAGTACTGCGAAAATTGGACAATTGAATCCTTTAACGCGGAAAGATTGCTTAAATGTATTCAGACCGGATCGGCTAAGGAGCAGGCAATTCTTCGCAACGCACTGCCATTGCTGCTGGATTGGTTAGAAGAGCGGGACGTGATTGTCCAAGGAACTCTCTGGGTAGAGTTTTTGGAATTACTAGCTCTTGACTCTATTGTTAATCCAGCATTGCTGTCGCTGGCAGCACAATTGACGCAGTTGATGTTAGCGCAACCGTTCAGTGTTGGTGAATATACGAGGTCGATCGATGCGATACTAATGTTATGGGAGGTCAATAAAGGGCCTGAAGCGTATATCCATATGCTGGAGTTAGTGGATGTGCTGCTGGATGCACCCTGCCCAGAAGAGCCATTGCGTCGTCAGATCTGGCAGTCGCTACAGGATTTCGCGACAAAGCATTGGAGACAAATTAAAGATCCAGCGATACGCCAGTTAACCTTCGTTTTAATGCGAGAAATTCTCGAGGTCGGTGAGTCAGTTCCAGACTTTAGCGATAACAAAAACTCTGTCTCAGATGTCGACTCAGCGATAGATTCAGTCCCTGACTTACAAGGAAAGTCGTTAGCTATCTACACCCTCACAGAGGGGGCCGCGCGCCGCGCACGGGATGTACTGGAAATGATCTTTATAGGACTCAAGGTTGATATCAACAGTGACCATACAGCTACGCCAGCCTTGTGCCATCTGGCTAAAACTGCTGATTATTTTGTGTTCTCTTCCCGTAGTTCAAAACATCAGGCATTCTATCCTGTGATCAGTATGAGGCGAGACATTATCTATCCTTATGGTAAGGGTGCTTCAAGCATAATTCGTGAGTTTATAGAGGGGGTGAGGCGGCAGTCTATTTAGATGTCGGGCTGTTATGGAATGAAGTAACGAAGGTCATTCTTTCCTCCAGCGCAAAACGCAGCGATCGCCGCTGGCTCGGCGCTCGATCATAACGGCGCATAGGCCTGGTACTGAACCTTCCATATGTTCGCGGATAAAAGCGCAGAGGTTCTCGATAGTGGCAGATCCTAGACCTTGAACCTCATCAAGGAGTCGGTGATCTAGCATCTCTTTTACTCTGGCAATTTCACTGCGCAGATAGCCAAGATCTATGAGCATCCCGGAGGTGGGATCCGGTTGACCAGCGACGGTAACCTCTGCTTCGTAGGTATGTCCGTGGATACGTAGACTGCTCTCGGTCTCGATGCTTCGATTCAAGGTGTGGGCTGCCTCAAAGAAAAAGCGCTGTGACAGTTCGTATACGGTCACGCAATCAGTGGAAGACTTAGTTGCAACCTCAGGAAGAAGATCTTTGGACGCGACTGCTAGCGTGGACATCAGCGGATCTCCAAAATCTTGTGTGTCTGAACGGAAAGGCGCCATTTGGTGTTGGCCTGACAATAGGCGATGGCCGTGCGGGTATTTTGTCGCTGAATCGGTCCGTCCATGGGTTGCAGCAGGTAATAGTGAAAATCGCTGTCTCGGATGTCGCCCGGGAGGAGGCCTGGTTGCGGATAGACGAGTTTCAACTCGTGGCCACTACGCTGCACCCAGTCGGAGCCAGCTTTAGGGCTGACACAAATCCAATCGATCCCCGAAGGTGCCGGAATGGTCCCATTGGTCTCGACAGCGACTTCGAAATCCTGATCGTGCAGGGCCGCAATCAGGGCTTCATCGACCTGCAGTAACGGTTCGCCTCCCGTGAGCACGACATAGCGATGCTCCTGTGCGACTGGCCATAGTGAGGAGATTCGCTTGGCTAAGGCCTCTGCTGTCAAGTACTTGCCGCCCAAGGTTCCATCGGTACCCACGAAATCGGTGTCACAGAACTGGCAAATGGCGTTTGAGCGGTCAATCTCTCGACCACTCCAAAGGTTACAACCCGCAAAGCGACAAAACACAGCTGGTCGACCTGCTCGAAGCCCTTCGCCTTGGAGGGTGTAGAAGATCTCTTTGACACTGTAGGTCATGCGTCAGTGTCTCGTTTGAAGGCTTCATAGCCGGTACGGCGCAACTCGCAAGCGGGGCATCGGTCGCATCCATACCCCCAGTCATAGCGATGCTCACGATCGCCTAGGTAACAGGTATGGGTTTGCTCTTGAATAAGCTCGACAAAACTCTGCCCGCCTAGGTTCTCTGCTAACTCCCAGGTCTCCTTCTTGTTCAGCCACATCAAAGGCGTCTCGATCACTAGCGGCATTTCCATGCCGAGGCTAAGAGAAACCTGCAAAGCCTTTAATGTGTTGTCTCGGCAGTCGGGATAGCCCGAATAGTCCGTCTCGCACATTCCACCCACGAGTACGCTCAGCCCTCTACGATAGGCCAGTGCTGCGGCGAAGGTGAAGAAGAGCAGGTTGCGGCCTGGGACGAAGGTGTTAGGCAATCCATTCTGGGCGAACTCAATCTCCTTCTCAGAGGTCATTGCGGTCTCGCTGATCTGGCCTAGCAGTTGCAGATCCAGAAGATGATCCTCGCCCAATCGCGATCCCCAGTGATCGAAGTTTTCACGGATGCAGTTCAGCACGTTCCGCCTGCAATCGAGTTCTACGCTGTGGCGCTGCCCATAATCGAAGCCGATAGTCTCGACCCGTTCGAATCGATTGAGCGCCCAGGCGAGGCAGGTCGTAGAGTCTTGACCGCCCGAAAACAAAACGAGGGCTTTGGTATGCATAACAGACCTCCGAATATGGTTATCTATTTGCGTTTGAGTTCGCTTTTAAGTTTGTAAGTAAGGTGTTGTGTAAGTAGCGAAATATCGCTAGGCGTATTCTGAACACCATTCCATGGGCGACGATCGGTTTCAGAAAAGTGCCATTCACCACTAGTCCATGCGGTGTGTGGCTTAAGGAGTTTAAGTCCTTCCATAAAGCCCTCTTTGCTCGTCGAACCTTGCCGGGCGTATAACTCTTCCATTACGAATCCAAGCGCAACAAGACCCGCGCCATGCTTAAGTCTCGAATGCCGAGGCGATAAGCCATCCCACTCTGAACGAAATACTGTCCGAACAGCTTGAAAGAAGTTATTGATGAGTTCGACAGAACGGGCATCGAAGTCATCGTATTGCATAAATGTCTGAATAGCTCCGTCGCTTGCAGAGTTCATGACAAGCTTTTGCATCGCCGTGTCACTTAGCACACCCTGAGGGTTCGTATGCTGGCGGATCTCACAGAAGAGAGCCGAACCCGGTAAGTGGTTCAGCAAGTCTACTATGCGCGCTGCGAACTTACGCTTGGTGAAACGCTCCGGAAGGCCGTCGACGGTCGGTAGAAGTTCATAGATGAGCGACTTCGGCAGCGGCCGAGTATTATTAATCAGAACAAACTGTTGCCTGAGTTCGTTATAGTCTTTGCAAACCAAAGCAGATGCAAATATTTGGAAATTTGCTTTGTCCATCGTCGACAAAGCACTCAAGCGTTGTTGGCCATCGACAACGAAACCTGGCTTGCTTTTCGACGCGTCCACAGTGATATCCACAATTCCGTCGCCTATGTCGATAACTTTGACATCGCCAAGGAATGCCAAAATGATCGCGTTGGGCAGCAGTGCATCGTCTCTGCGTAGGTAATCCCGTATATCTTGGATATGTGACGCCACCTGATGGCGCTGGAACCCTTTGAGATGACCTTCTTCGTTTCTGCCAACCCGTTCAATTTCCGAGAAAGACAGGATGTCTTTTGGCGTAGCGGCAAACGTAAATATGTCATGGCCTTGCGCCTGCGTAGCGCGAATACCTTTGAACCTGTAGATCATGCTTTAGATTTTTCCAGAGTCTTCTGAAGGTGTCGATGGTAAACGCCTAGGTTGTGGAATCCCCGGCGTTTGTTTCGGTTGCTGGCGCGAAAGATGATGGTTTCTATGCCGGCACTGCTACAAATCGAACATTTGCACTTTTGCCATGGCTTGTCACGAAGGGTGGGGCCGATTAGGCGGATGTTCTTGTCAATTTCTTTTTCGAGTTCTTCAGCGGTAGACACGATATCGCTGAGTGTTAGACGGAGATAGTCAATAATGGCCGATAAGGTTGATTCGTAATCAAGAGCGCCATCGTCATAGTCACGTAATGCCTTCAGGGATCTTGCTTCACGTTTCTGCAGTTCTTCAGCGCTAAGGGTCCCGCGCTTTATGCCTTGCATTAATCGCGGATTCTCAATGGCCTGTGGGATTCTGATCGCAGTGTAGTAAGACAGTTTTGATGTCTCGTTCTCTAGATAGTAGTTGGCTTTTGCATCCTTAAAGGCCCGAATGAGGGGAGACGTAGAATCAAAACTGGTAATACCGTAGCCTGTAAATTCATCGATTCGCTCTGCTTTGGCAAATCCCAACAAGTGAATATTGGTTTCAGGTTTTATTGCAACTCGCAGTGCAATCAGCACTTCGTGTATCTGCTCCACTTTCAGTGGAACCAGGCCGCCAATCGCAAGGTACCGATATCCCATGTCTTCAAGCTTTTTTGCCGCTTGTGCCATGCTTTCCGGAGACCATCCTTGGACTGCACCTAATGGTTCGAAGGGCCGACCGGCTTCGTTCGTAAGCCTTAGAAACTCACGTGCGTTTTCGAGCGTGATGCTGTAGCGGTTGAGGATATCTTCAGTTTGGCTGGCTGCTGGTGGGTTGCTTGAGTCGCAACTGAAAATTATATGGTCAGGTGAGCATCCGTGGGTAAACCCGCTATCAGCGTAAAATTCCACTACTTCTAGTGGGCTATAGGCTGGTTTCGAATGAGTTACGTAAGCAAACGCACCACAATCACCTAAAACCATCGTATCGTCGAATTTCTCGTCGTCTAGCCGCAAGAACTTTCGAACACCCTCCCTGAGAAAACGCTGCTGCTCAGCTGTGGAATATCGAACCTTGGAACTGGCAACGCCTATGGCAGGGCGAACCGCACTCATTGAGACTAGTAGACCGTCGTAGGGGATGGGTGTCATTATTTCGTGCGCGTACTGGTCGTCCCAATATCGTCTTCGTCCAGGAGCATTACGATCATTGATGAAGTCGTATCCTGGATCCACGTAATCTTGAGTGTCGGCGTACAGAAATTTCATGATGCGGCGCTGGTTAAATAAAGGCGTATCAGTGTGTCTTGCAGGTTTTTAATGTCTTGAGGCGTATGCTGGATTTCATTCCAAGCCTTTTTCAACATTGGCCACTCACCCGAAGACCATGCACAGACAGTTGCAATTTTTCGAAGCTCTGTTTCTATTTGTTCGGCGCTGTCTTTGCTTACTCCCGTTTTGGCGTAGATGCGGTCCATCAATACGCCCATAGCGATTATGCCCGCTGAGTGCATTAATCGCCCATCTTTGGGATCCAACCCCCAGTCTTTTGGGAAACAGACCTTTACTGCATCCCAGAACTGAATAAGTAGATGGTACATGGCTTCAATATTAGCGGTCTCGTCGTCACCTGACTTGTATGGGTAAAGAGCGCCCAATGGGTTCGTCATGCTATTTCGAATCATCTTGACGACAGCCGTATCGGTTACTATTGCAGCATTATTTTGTTGGTCGGAGGGTTGCTTGATAAGCTTGTAGAATGGTGACTTTGAATCGCGATTAAGGAGTCCGCATAGCTCAGCCGGAGCCCTCCGAGCACTTAATTCTCTGGGAAGTAGGATCGTGCCTGTTTCGGGGAGCAGTTCGTTGATTAGGCGTGTAGGTAACGGCTTTGCTTTGTTTACCAGAATGAACTGTTCTCTCTGAGTGGTAAGGTTGTCAGAAACAAAGCCTACGACCGGGACAGGCAAGTCGGCATTCTGTGCTTTAGCAAGTGCCAGTGAACGCTGCTGGCCATCGACGATCCACGCCGAACGTCTACCCTCATCATGTAAAGGGATACGAAGTGTGCCTGCTTGGGATAGCCCTTCATCGCCGGTTGGTTTGCTTCCGCGTGACGCAACGAACTTAACGTCTGGAGATAGCGCCAAAATGATCGCGTTGGGGAAGAGGGCATTTCCTTGGTTCAAATAGTCTACGATCCCTTTTACGTGACTGCGGATCTCCGGTCGCTGGAAACCCTTCAGGCTGCTGCTTTCATCTCGAGAAATACGGCTTATATCGGCTATCCGAACCAGATCTGAACCGCGTACGAACAGAGCATAGACTTCTAGGTTGTCCCCTTGCGTAGTACGAAGAGCACGCACCACAATTTCTTGGTTCTTCTCGTTCATGCCTTAGTTCTCGCTGTGTATTCCGACTTCAACTCCGTCCATAGTTTTCGGAATCGAGACTGCTCGCAACTCACGCATACGTCGTCTCTCAAGTGCCGGAGCAATCGGGAAGAACTGCCGTTGTGTTTTGCCCAAGCCTTGGCTAGTAAAGATTTTACTTCCTCGTCAGACGTCCGCCGGCGCGACACCTTTGACGCGAATGCGAGTTCGCTCATGGCGCCGGTCACAGCCCGACGGGCGTCCGGCAATGAGCACGTCGTCCAGCCTTGCTCTACGAAGTGGCGCAAGGCTCTCTGCGGGTAGTCTGCCCGTGTCCCCGCCAGGTCTGAACCTTCTAGCCGGTCGTCATATGGCATTGCATAGGGCTTCAGATCGTCAGGCAGCCTTTCGACCCCGGGTCGAGACGTGAAAATCCTCAGCTTGGATCGGCTGCATGGATTGAGGTCCAACAGGTCGTCGCGAATAAGATCGATGTAGTTAGCGGAGAGTGCAATTAAGACCAGCTCGACCGCGGGCTTCGTTGCCAGTTCGGCGATAGGGCTGCAGGAGCGAAAGCGTACGTTCAGTTGCGTCCACCAATGCGAAGGAGCAGCGTCGAGTTTTGCTAGTTTTGGTCGGATCGAGTCGTCTTCGCTGCCAACAGTCAGGTTGTATGAAGGAGACGGGTAATCGCTGTCGATAAGGCCAAGCCCAGTAGATGCGAACATCAAACGCGCGTCGACAAACTGAGCCGCGCGCTTGGCATCCAGAACGCTTCGGCCTGCGTAGAGGGACGCTGCTGGTAGGGTTCCAAGGCCTTTGGCTCTGATCTGCCCAACCCATTCGTCGGTCATCTCGTCCAGAGAAGCGAACGGCTTTTGAGGCAAACACAGCGTAGCCGTGCCAGCCATACGCTTCCTGTTGGTACAGTTAGTGATGATGATGATCGATGTCATTGGAAAACTGCGCCTATGGCTTTTTGATGGGTTGCAGTTAATTTATAGTGTGTAATCCTACCACCTGATAACTGTCTCAGCTATTGCCTTGCGCCCACGTTGAGGGTGGAGAGCAAAGCTGACCTGAGGAATGCGTTACACCCGGTGCGGTGGGGTATATGAGGGGGATCGATGCGGTTTTCGGCTATTCGAGCTAAGCAAAGCGCTACACACCAGGTCGTGTCTTTCGCTGCCACTGTGGAGCAGATCTTGGCCATTGCGTCGATAGATCGGGTGAGGCGAGACGCGGGAGGCGACTTGCACGGGTTTCAGCGACCGATGGTTGCCAAACATATTAGAGAGATTCGTGACTATCTTGAGCGACCTGATGCTGTGATGCCTAATGCAGTGGTGCTCGCATTCACCGATGGCATCACCATCACAGAGGGACAAGGTCCCTATGCCGAAATTGAGATAGATATCTCCAGAGGTCCGACTGGGTTTGTTGTGGACGGCCAGCAGCGGCTGTCAGCGTTGGCTGGGTTACCGTCGGGTGACTTTCAGTTACTGGTTTCGGCGCTTATCTGTCAGCACCAGGACGAACTGCGCCAACAGTTCATTTTGGTCAACAACACGCGTCCTTTATCAAAGTCGCTGATTTACGAATTACTTCCAGGCGTAGACGGTCTCCCTCTACGCATGACATCTCGCGCTCGTGCGGCACGTATTGTAGAGCTGCTGAACTTTGATGAGCGGTCGTCGCTTAGGGGACAGATCAAACAACATACGAACCCCCTAGGAACGATCAGTGATACTGCGCTCCAGAAAATGGTAATAAATTCGTTATCCGATGGATATTGCCGGTCGCTTATCGATCAGGAGGGGGGCGAAGAAAGGTGTTTCGTCGTAGTCAGCGAATTCTTCCTCGCGGTCCAACAGGTTTTCCGCAAAGCATGGGTAGGGCATCATCCGAAGTCGTCTCGATTGGTGCACAGCGCTGGCATCATCTCTATGGGTTACGTGATGGATCAGTTGTGTACAACCTCGGCGCCGCTTGCTCCTCTGTTCAAGCTTGGACTTAAGGATCTCGAGGGCAAGACGCCCTGGACGGCAGGGCATGGAGATTGGCCCTTCCAGAGCGGTATACGTTCGTGGAACGGTATCCAAAATCTACATCAAGACATACACGTGCTATCTGATTACTTGACGAAACTGGTTCGTCGTAACTCCGCCATCCGCACCGAGGCTGTCTCCCCTGTGAAAAACTCTAAAATGGAGAAAGTACATGACTAATGAACAGAGTGCTGCTCCGGCACTCGCTACCGTCGAATGTGTAAAAGAGTTCTCGGCTAGCCTTTTACAAGCCGCGGATGCTTATCAACGTGCTCTACATCGAATCTCAATAAACGATTTGGCGTTCGCTGATTCTGGCTATACTGTCTTGACGGAAGTGTATGGTCTTCGAAATCGGGCTTATGTACTTCAGAATGATGCGGCAAACCACATAGTCACTAATCTAAATTTTACTCAACGCGACCTGGTCGATCTCGTTAGCCGTGCGGCCGAGGCTGCGAATGTTGCAGTATCGTTAAAAAGGCTACAGTCGATCGTACTGTCGATTGCAACGTTTACTGTGTCGCTTGGGGAAGATAGGGCTAAGGTCGTTGAGTTCCTGTATGAATCGTTGAGGTCGGTCATCCTAGACCTCGAGGTTGTGTAACATGGAGATTTACAAGGAATTTACTTTTGAGGCCGCTCACTATTTACCGAATGTGCCGGCAGGGCATAAGTGTGGTCGGCTGCATGGTCATTCGTTTCGCGTGGCTATTTACATTACCGGAAGCGTTGACCCTCGTTTAGGTTGGATCAGAGACTACGGTGAAATTAAAGAAATATTTAAACCGATCTACGACCGCCTTGACCATAATTACCTTAATGAAATCGAGGGGCTCGAAAATCCCACAAGCGAAAATATCGCTATTTGGCTGTGGCGCAACTTAAAATCCGTGCTCCCAGAATTGTCTCGCATACGTATACATGAGACCTGCACTAGTGGTTGTGAGTACCTCGGCTAGCAATAACAGATATGCTGGGAGGTGTTCATGCGTCATATGACGAATATCGTGAACAGGGTAATAAAAATATCGAGGTTGTGTATGGGGAAGGACAATGCTACCCCTTTGTCCAAGCGGTCAAACGAATTGGGCTTCTTTTGGTTCCTTGTCGATGCTCCGATGTACACCGATGATCCGTTAATTGAGCGCTTTCATGACGCCGTGATGCGACCTGGCCTCATAGCACTGTCCGAGTCAGAGTCAGATCTTTTAAAAAAGACGACAGAGAAAAAGCTAGGAGTTGGTGGTAACGGTGATGTTGACCTTCCGTTCGTAGTTAATATGGCATTGAAAGGTAACTTTGATTATCGGGCCAGCAATGGTTCGGAGAGCACAAAAATCAGGACTTCAAGCGTTCCGCGCACACCTGAGCGTTTGCTTGAGGAGGTTGTAGCGTTCTATTTGGCGCATTTCCCTCAACGAGTATTACGGGTTGATCCCGTTAGGATGTCTGTCACAACCGCCGCAGTTGAAACAGGAGTAGGCGCTGATTTTGCTATCCTCGACGCTACCTGCAACGATCCTGGGCCAAGGCCATTGATACTGATAGACGCGCCTCGCGGAACAAAAATAATGCCGATGGCGGGGGAGTTGCTGAATGGGGCGGTTGAGGTCTTATATGAAGAGCTAGTTAGAAAGCTTTCAACTTCCGAAGAGCCGTTAAAAAGATTTAGCCGCGATATGCCGGAAGACAAGAAAGCAGAGAGGTGGGGCGAGTTGATCACCCGCTTTGATTCGCGCGTAGCTATGCAGATTGTTGAGGAAGCCGGGAAGAAACACGGCGGGGCACGGTTCGACTGGATAGATTTTAGGATGCCTTGGGGCAGCACTGGAGCGCCTTCGCCATTTCATCTCCATATTGTACCGGCCGGACGCTACTCGATGGGTACGTTTGCCCACGCTTTTATTCAGCGCGGGGGAAGTAACGGAGTGAGAATTGTTGGTACGTTAAAGACTGGCGGGGATATCAATGTTATGGCCATCTATGAAAGATGAGGATCCGAATAGCGGACCATCGACCCCCAAGCAATCGTTTCGTCCGAACTGCCGTGGGGTCTATCTCCAGGATAGTTTAGAGGACGGACGTCGCTATCGGTGTCGCGCACTTGCAAGTGGCATGAGAGCAAGGGTGTATCGAGTGACGCACCGCCCGTACCCAAATGAGAACCGATCGTTTGTGAATGGCCGGTTTTTGGCGGCGGGCGCAAGCGGGCGTTTGATTTAGTGCTGCCTACGGAGGGTCGGGTTCCATTATGTGGTTCGTCCTTGGCCAACGAACCAAAGTCCGGAATGCGATATAGAAAGGATAGAATTTTTGCACCTTTGCAATGTTTGGCTTTTGGGGTTATATAAAAAATAATGCTCTGGTTGTTGTTTTTTTGTTTTCGTATTTGCAATAATTGATTGTGTGGCATGTGTCACGCAAATAATAATTAGAAGAATAATATGAATGCAGAGACTCAAAGCGCCTATATTAGTTTGGCCAGTAATTTTTATGCGACTCGGATGCAGGGCGTTGAGCTTGATGAGCTCAATATTATTGGTGCTTTACTACGGGCGGCCCCTGATTACCGCCCGGATTATTATCGGCGCCTACGTAACGCTTTGGCGTTTGATCAAAAGCATCGAGGAAATTTCTGGGCTGCCCAAGAAATCAATCGTACGCTCAATCCGGTCACTGTGTTAAATCTGCCGCGAAAGAAAAAGCAGCGACGTCCGCAGAAGCTTTCTACCGCTGATTTCGAAGCGTGGCTACGGTGTCTGGCTGAACGAGATATGCCTGTCGAAGCGGGAGCTTTAATGGTGATATCTCTTACCGGAGCGCGACCATGCGAGCTTAACGGAATTTCTATCGATGGCCGGCGCATCCATATATCCGGTGCAAAGCTTAGCCACAACGGTTTACGCGGCGCTAGCCGAACGCTTGAGGCTGATGGAGACGTCTGCAATATCTTGAGAAACGCTCTCGCTGCTTTTAAATGTCAGCCGCGCAGTATGGATTCAATACGCGTTGCGCTTCACCAAGTCGCTACTGAGCTATTCGGTAGGAGGAAGGTGCCGAGTATGTACACACTTCGTCACCAGTTCGGCTCAAATCTGAAAGCCTCAGGCATGTCCGCAATAGAAATGGCATACGTCATGGGGCACCAGGCTACCGATTCGATTAGCCGCTATGGCGATAAAAGATTTGGACGTGCAGAAGCGGTTAAGGTTAAGCCTGCAAGCGATGCTGACTTTTCAAAGGTGAGAGATACAGTGCCTGCTCGAATGCGTGCGGACGCCGTGGCTCTTAATGATCAGCGAGACTTGGATCGTAGGACTGAGGTCGCTGACGGCTGAGGTGATGTGGTCATTTCAGCGGACAATCATGAATTCCTTAGGCTATAGAGCGTTTGTATCTAGCTCTGGTTTTGATAGCGGTTTCCACCTTTACGTCGTCAACGCTCAGGTATCTGTTACGTAATCTTGGACACATGGGTGTCGCTCACCGGCAGCTTGCGGCCAGAAGCAGCCGTAAGCATAAGAGCTACAGGTGCTTCTAAAGCCCGAAACAAGACCAGAAACCATAGCGGCACCGGACGGATCAGACGTTCAGCCTGACCTCTCCAACTCCAGTCAGACCGAAAGTGATCGTCTGCCCCGGATCAGCCCAATAAATACCAGTCCAACTGCCTGTAGCAATAAGGTCGCCGGCGCGCAACGGCGTGCCTTGCGCTGCAGCATGTCGCGCTAGCCACGGTAGAGACGACAGTGGATCGATAAAAGGATGCGAGCCGTTAGCGTTGACTACTTCGTGGCTATCAACCCATAGTTTCGTGGTTTGGTGTGACCAATTTGGCAGATCCAATAGCTGTACGGCAACGCCAAGAATGAGAGCCCGGTTGAGCTGTTGGTCGGCAAGTCGAAGCAACGGATCGGCATCTATTCCGCCTTCCAGACGTGTGTCGCAGAGTTCAATCGCTGGTAACCACGCATCAATCGCGAAGCGGATTTCGGTCAGATCAGGGGCGTCGGGAAGATCCCGCCCTAGACGGACAACGAGCTCACCCTCGATACCGAGCGCGGTGACGTAACCGGGCGGTACGTGCCAGCCTGATCGATGGATCGCAGTAGCCTGGACCGCCGCCGCGCTGATCATGCCGCCAGGGGAGCCCCCAAGTTTCCAGGCGGCCGGACGCGCGCCGTCGAACCAACCTAGGGCATGACCGACCCGGCGTTGTACAGCGTAGGCCGCGGCGGTGTCGGGCAGAGCCAGCCCGCTGAGAGGCTGGCGCTGGCCCGTGCGCCAGGCGGTTATCAAGCGCTTGGCAACGGCGTCGATGTGAGCCTCGCTCACATCGGGATCTCGGTCTGCCGGCGGCGCGGCTTGGCCGGCTCGGGCCGGGCACAGGGCAGGAACTGACCACGGCCTGCGTCGCCGCGTGGCTGTTCGCCGTCCCATACGACGTCACCCCGGGACAGCGTCATCGCTGGCCAGGCGCTCAGATGCATGCCGGCATAAGGGGTGTAGTCCACATTGTGGTGCAGGCGGTCATTGTCCAGATGGAAGGTCTGCCCTTCGTCCCAGATCACCAGGTCCGCATCCGAACCGATGGCAATGCTGCCCTTGCGCGGATAAAGACCGTAGAGCTTGGCGGCGTTGGTCGATGTGAGGGCGACGAAGCTTTGGGGCGTGATTCGCCCGGTACGTACGCCCTCGGACCAGAGCAGGGCCATGCGCGTCTCGACTCCGGGAATGCCGTTGGCGACCTGGTCGAACGACACTTGCTCGCCATGCGCTTTCTTGCCGCCCGGGCCGTCGTAGCGGAACGGCGCGTGGTCCGAGGAGAACACCTCGAACGAGCCGTTCTCCAGCCCGTCCCAGATGACCTGCTGGTTGGCCTTGTCCCGTGGTGGCGGGCTGCAGATGCACTTGGCACCCTCGAAGCTGTCGTCGCAACCCAACGAGTCGGCGGTGAGGAACAGATACTGCGGGCAGGTCTCGGCGTAAACCTTGAGGCCGTTGCTTTGCGCCCAGCGAATCTGTTCGACAGCCTCGCGGCCGGAAACGTGGACGATCAGGATCGGTACGTCCACCAGTTCCGCCAGAGCAATGGCGCGATGGGTCGCTTCGCGCTCCACCAGCATCGGTCTCGACGTGGCGTGGTAGCGGGGCGCCGTGTGCCCGGCGGCAAGCAGACGCTCGGTGAGCCAGGCGATGCAGTCGGCGTTCTCGGCATGCAGCATCACCATCGCGCCCTCACGGCGAGCGACCGACAAGGTGTCGAGGATTTCACGGTCGCTGAGCTTGAGTGCGTCGTAAGTCATGTAGATCTTGAACGAGGTGTAGCCCTCGGCAATCAGGGCCGGCAGTTGGTCGCGAAGGACCTCGGGTGTCGGGTCGGTGACGATCAGGTGGAAGGCATAGTCGATCACCGGCTTCTCCCCAGCACGGCCGTGATAGTCCTCCACGGCGGCGCGCAGGCTCTTGCCCTTTTCCTGACAGGCGAACGGAATCACCGTTGTGGTTCCGCCGCAGGCTGCCGAAACGGTGCCGCTGAGAAAGTCATCGGCCATGACCGAGCCATCACCAGTGGGCTGGTCAAGATGTACATGGCTGTCGATGCCACCGGGTGTGACGTGACGCCCTTTTGCATCGATTTCGCGGGCACCGGCCGGCAGGTCGAAGCCCAGCGCGGCGATGCGCCCGTCACGGATGCCGATGTCGCTGGTGAAGGTGTCCGCGGCAGTGACCACGCGGGCGTTACGAATGACGGTATCGAATGGTTGCATGTCAGGCTTCCTGAAGTAGCCGGCCCCAGCCGGTGATGCGACGGGTATCCACGCCAGCGCGGCGCAGCATGTCCCACACCACGGTGGTCACGGTGTCGAACACCGGGACGCCGTGTTCGGCTTCCCAGTGGGCGACCCGGTGAGCGGCATAGAGATTGGTGCAAAAGGTGGTGATTGCCTGCGCGCCGGCCGCGACCACGTCCGCGACCTGGCGGTCCAGCGTGGCGTCATCGACCAGGGCGAAGGCGAAGTTTTCCTGGATCCCCAGATGACTTTCGGTGCGGGCGTCGATGCCGACCTTGGCGTAGTTGGCGATGATCCTGCTTTGCACGTCGGCAAGGTACGGGGAAACCAGCCCCAGCCGCCTGATGCCGAAAGCCTCGAGCGCTTTGTTCAACGCGAGGACGGATGTGCTGGCGGGCACGCCGGTGGCCTCGGTGATGGCCGCGCAGAGCGCTTCATCCTGATCGAACCCCAGCCAGCCGGCGGAGGTGCCGCTCCAGCCGATCGCATCGACATGGGCGTCGGCGAGCAGCTTCGCGGCATCCAAGATGCGTGTCTGCTGGAACTGCCCGAGCGCGTCGGGGCTGAGGGCGATCTGGGTCACGGAAAACCGCGCGAAATGCACGCTGACTTCCGGCAGGCCGGTGACCAGCCGCTGGGTCAGCGGCTCGAGCGAGGTATTTGAAGAGGGCGTGAGGATGCCCAGGCGGATACGTTGGCTCATCGGGGAGTTCCAGCAACGGACGGATAGGGACGGAGCGGCTTCGGGCAGCGCTGCCACAGGGCCTGACAGACGCGGTCGGCCTCGGCGCGTATTGCAGCCTCGTCGACACGGGTGGCGCGGCCCTGGTCGATGACCAGCTCGCCGTTGACAAGAACGCTTTCCACGTCGGCAGCGGTGGCGTTGTGGATCAGGCTGCCCAGCGGGTCGATGCAGGGCGTGAGGTGCAGCTGACGAAAATCGAGGATGGCGAGGTCGGCGAGCATGCCCACGGCGACCAGGCCAAGGCGATCCGCCCAGCCCAGGGCGGTGGCGCCGTTGCCGGTGCCCATGGCGAAAACGTCACGAGGCTGCCAGTCGTCCGCCACGAAGCCGGCTTGCAGACGGCCGATGGCCAGGGTCCAGCGCATCACCTCGATCATGTCGCCGTGCATGGTGTCGGTGGCGAGGCAGATCGGCGCGCCGGCATCAATCAGACGGCGGGTCGGCGCGATCCGCCCGGACATTGCATTGCCCACCGGGATATGTACCACGTGCGCGCCGCTGCGGCCGAGCCGCGCGATATCTGCCTCGTCGACGTGAATGCAGTGGCCAGCCAGCAGGCGGTCGTTCAACAGGCCCAGCTCGTCCAGCAGCTCCACGGGGGAACGGTCGTGCCGTGCGCGAACCCAGTCCACCTCGTCCTGACTCTGCGCGAGGTGGGTGCTGATGGGTAGATCGTACCGCTCGGCGAGGGCAGCAATCTCCCGCAGGAACTCGACCGAACAGGTATCCGGTGCGTGGGCGGTCAGGTGTGCCTGGATACGGCCATCGGCCCGCCCAGCCCAGCGTTCGACGAACGCGGCGGCGCGCTCCAATTGCCGCTCGCCACGGGCGCGATCGAAGCGACGGTCGCCTTCCAGCACCGAGGCGAAATCGACATCCGCCAGGCGCTGGCTGGCGAACAGGCGCACACCGGTTTCTGCCATGCCGGCAACGGTAGCTTCGGCGTGGACGAAACTGTCCACCAACGTGGTGCAGCCGGCGCGCAGCGCTTCCAGCGCACCGAGGCGCGACAGGGCGAGTGCTTCGTCCTCGTTCAGCCAGGACGCCTGGGGCAGGCCCGGCGTGTAGGACGGGGCAAAACCGCAATCGGGCGCCACACCCCGGACGAAATTCAGGCCAGCGTGGTAATGGGTGTTGACGAAGCCAGGGGTGACGACCCGGCTGGGCAAGGCGAGGGTCCGAGCCGCTGCCGGGCGTTCGTCGCCGATGAAGGCTATCTGCTTGCCACGGATACCCAGATTGGTCGTGCGCGCGACGCCGCCAGCCAGCAGCAATGTCGCATCGGTGATCAGCAGGTCGAGCATGTCGTCGGTCATCAGGCAGCCATCCATCCGCCGTCCACCATCAGGGTGGTGCCGGTCATGAAAGTCGAGTGGTCACTGGCGAGGAACAGCACAGCCAAAGCGATATCTTCAGGGCGCCCCAGGCGTGGCCAGGGAGTGCGGCTGGACGCACGAGCAAGCACGTCCGAGGCCACCGCACGGCCGCCCGCACCTGTCTGGATCTTGCCCGGCGCCACGGCATTGCAGACCACGAGGTCGGCCGCGTAGTCCGTGGCGATCTGCCGGGTCATGTAGTCGATCGCCGCCTTGGTGGTGCCGTAGCCCAGGTCTCCGGGCGCGGCGATCAGGCCGTGCTGGGACGACAGGTTGATAAGCCGGCCGCGCACCTCATTGACGGGGGGCTGCTCCACCATTTGACGCACGGCGGCGCGGCAGCAGCGGTAGACGCCGGTCAGGTTGACGTCCAGCAGGCGCTGCCAGTCGGCTTCGTCGAGCTCCAGCAGCGGCCGTGCATGGCGAATGCAGGCATTGTTGATCAGCACGTCCAGGCGGCCGAAACGTGCCACGGTCTGCGCCACGAGCGCGTCGACCTGAGCGGTATCGGCGACATCGGTGCGGAAGAAGGTGGCGCTGTTGCCGTCGCGGGCGATGAGCTCGGCTGTCGGATCGCCACCTTCGATGACTTCGGTCGTCACGTCGGCGATCACCACGTCGGCGCCATTGGCAGCCAGCTGCCGGGCAATGGCACGGCCAATGCCGGAGGCTGCGCCGGTGACGATGCAGACCTTGCCGCTCATGTCGAAGCGGGCGGAGGGAAACGGGATGTGCTCAGTCATGGTGTGCTCTAGCGCCGGATAGATCGGTGCCGTGCTCCCTGATCCAATGGTGGTAGTCCGCTTCCGCCTCGGTCAGCCCGAAGCGGGGCCGGAAGGTGCTGTCGCCAAGGAGCCGCTGGATCGACATGGAGGCGCGGTCGTAGTCAGCGAAATAGTCAATGTTGGCCCGTTCGCCCGATTCGGCCAGGCGCCAGCTGAAGTCCGGATAGCGAGCCGCGATGCAGGCGCACCAGTCGGCCAGGCTCCATTCGAATCCGGCCGCCAGGTTGTAGAGCGGATAGGCCCAGCTTGGTTGATCCAGCAGCGTGGCCATGGCAGCCGCTACGTCGCGTACGTACAGCCAGTCGCGTCGGCCAGCACGGGGAAGGATGGCCGTTTCGCCGTCTCGGGTGCGTACCAGAACCTGCAGTGGCGGACTCAGTGTGTCCCGTACGCCGGTGTCCGCCTCCCAAGGGCCGAAGCAGGTGCCCAGACGGCCAACCACCAGTGGCAGGCCTCGTATGGACGCCAGCCGCATGGCGGCCTCTTCGGCGGCACGCTTGGACATGCCGTAGAGGCCTTCCGGCAACAGCGGGGTGTCGTCTTCGCGTAGCGCCACCGGCGAACGCCCGCTTCGTCCGTATACGGAACCGGAGCTGGCATGCAGTACACGCTCGACCCCCGTATCGGCGGCCGCGTTGAGTGCAGCAAGCACACCGCCGACGTTGACCTCGAAGATCGTCTGCGCGGCATGCCGCTCGCGCGCCTCGTCGGCGGTGATCGCGGCCAGCGTAACGACGCGCTGCGGGCGGTGCTGGCTCATCTCGGCACGCAGTGCATCGACGTCCCGTACGTCACCGATGGTGGACACGAACCGACCGGGTAACGCTGCGAACGCGCGGTTGGCGGCTTCGGTCGGCGGTGAACGATCGAAACCGATTACCGTCTCGCCCGTCGCTAGCAGGTGCTCGGCGAGCGCAAGGCCTACGAAGCCACTGCTTCCAGTGATCAGCGTGGTCATCTCAGGCCGATTCCTTCACCGTTTCCGGGCGCAACAACGAGAGGATGTGGCGTTTGTAGTCGTTGAACGCGGCGCTGGTCGGGTCGCGTGGCCGCTCCAGCTCGATGGGCAGAAGCTCGCGGATTCGTCCCGGCCGCGCCGACATCACGGCGACGTGGGTGCCCAGCGCCAGTGACTCATCGATGCCGTGGGTGACGAACACGATGGTGCTCTGGCTTTCGCGCCAGATGCGGATCAGCTCACCGTGCATGTCCATCTTGGTCTGCTCATCCAGCGCACCGAACGGCTCGTCCATCAGGATCACTTCCGGATTCATCAATAGCGCACGGGCGATACCGACGCGCTGGTTCATGCCGCCGGAAAGCTCGCTCGGGAAGTGATTCTCGAAGCCTCTCAGGCCCACCATTTCGATGTAGCGCTGAGCCTTTTCGCGCCGGTCGGCCTTGCTGGCGCCGCGCATCTTCAGGTGGAAGGCGACGTTTTCCCAGACGGACAGCCATGGCATCAGGTTGGCCTGCTGGAACACGACGCCTCGGTCGGCTCCCGGCTCGGTGATGACCTGACCGCCAACGGTGACGGTACCGGACGACGGCTTGTCGAAGCCAGCGATCATGTTGAGCAGGGTGGACTTGCCGCAGCCGCTCGGACCGAGCAAGCAGAGGAACTCGTTGCGCTTGACCTGAATGCTGACGTTATCCAACGCGGTGACGACCTGCTTGCGCTGGCTGTCTTCGAACACGCGGGACACGTTGTCGATGGTAATCAGAGCCATGGTCTTCATCCTTCCTTCGCTTGCAGGGTGGAGCCGCGCTGCCAGCGCAGGACACGACCGGCGATGTACTTGATTACGTAGTCGCTGAGGAAACCGAGCAGGCCGATGCTCACCATCGAGGCGATGACGATGTCGTAGCGCAGGAAGTAGTACGAATCCCACAGAACATAGCCGACCCCACTTTTCACCGCGACCATTTCGGCCGTCACGGTGAGCATCCAGGCCGAGCCGATGGCGATGCGCAGACCGGAGAAGATGCTCGGCAAGGCGGCAGGGAACACGATGTGGCGCAGCAGCTTCGACGGCGTGCCGCCAGTCATGGCGCCGGCGCGCAGCAGGTTGCGGTCGCAGGTCTTCACGCCGTGAATGGTGCTGAGCAATACCGGGAAGAACGAGCCCATGAACACCAGGAAGATGGCAGGCTTGTCGGCGATGCCGAACCAGATGATCGCCAGCGGGATCCAGGACACCGGTGGGATCGGTCGCAGCGTCTGCAGCGTCGGCTCGATCAGCGCTTCGACCTGGCGCGACCAGCCGATGGCCATGCCGATGCCGACGCCCAGTACCGTTGCGATCAGAAACCCGGCGAACACCCGGCCGGAACTCGCCGCAATATCGGACAGCCAGCGCCCGGAATAGCTCTGGGTGTTGCCGTCCGTGGAGAAGATCCAGTCCGCCCAGGCCAGCATGACCTGGGACGGGGCCGGCAACAGCGCGGGCGGCAGGATGCCTGAGCGGGAGAAGGTCTCCCAGCCGGCGAGGAGCAGGACCGGCACTATGAAGCGCTCGATCCTTTTATAGAGGCGTTGCGAGAGTGAAGAAGACATCACGGGTCCTGAATCAATAGCCGAGGTCGGTCTTGGACTTGCCGGTCACTTTTTCCAAGAAGCTGTAGTCGAGGTTCTTCTCGACCGCCTCGGTGACGTCCGTGTTGATGTACTTCAGGTCGCGCATCATCTCGGCGATGGCCACGGCGGACTCGCGGTACATCCTGTAGTCGGGATACAGGTTGTCGACCGCGCCGGTGGCGATGGCATTGTCGAGGCCTGTGACCTTCTGAATGGTGTCGACGAAGAGCGGTTTGTCGTCGGCCATCATCTCGTTGACCTTAACGATGGCGCGTACGGCCTCCTCAACGCCTTTCGGGTTGTTCTTGATCACGTCCGAGCGGGTGACGATCAGGTTGGTCAGTTTTCCAGCGGCCTGCTCATATGGAAAATCGAAGAATTTGGCGGCCTTCACTTCCCGGATTTGGGTGGCGAACGGATCGACCGACGTGATCAGCTCGACTTCGCCTCGGCGCAGCGCCTGTACATGGTCGGACGGGTTGGGGATATTGATGAACTGCACATCCTTGTTGATATCGATGCCATGGGTCAGGAACGCGCCTCGCATATGGATGTCCTGCGCATTGCCACGGGAAGCCGCGACCCGGAAGGGCTTGCCTTCGTCTTTGTATTGCGCGATCACGCGCTTCAGGCCTTCCCAGTCACCCGGCTCGACGGCCAGGTCGTTGCCCACGAGAATCTGGGACCCGCCATTGATCTGGCCAGAAATCCCCACGATGTCGAAGCCCTTGTCGAGTGCGGTGGCGTAGTGCAGATAGGTGACCTGCGCTACATCAATGCTTTTGGAAAGCAGGGCCGTGAGCACGTCGTTGCCGGTGTTGAAAGAGATAGCGTCTAGTTTCACGCCCGTGGTGTTTTGCGGAGTGAGCGACAGCGGCGTGCAGTGGGCGCACTTGGCGTAGCCCAGCTTGATCGGTTCGGCTTCCTGCGCTTGGCTCAGAGCAGGGGACAGGGCGGCAGTAAACATCAATGGCGCCAGCAGGGCGCCGGCAGCGCGCTTGAGTACAGCATAGGACGAGCGGATGGGTCGCATGTCGAGGCTCCGTGATTGTCACAAAAATTATGTCTCGTTGTGGCAAAACGTTTGCAACCGCCATGCCACCATTGTGGAAACTTCCGGGTCAGGCTTGGCACGGACCATTCGCGATCTTGCTGCAGCGCCGGTATTCAGGGCATTGCGGCACGTCGATATATGTTCTCGACCGCTGCGATCTGGCTGGCTGGGAGGCGTACATGTGAGGTGAAGCGCTGACACCTCATGCGCGATGAAGGTGCAAGTTGCAGAGAAATGTTCTCCAGCGGTGCAAGTTTGCACAATTACTCAATTTTTTGTGACAATCCTCTTCGCCGATGTAACAGGCGAAGGGCAGGTGCAAGGAATCGATGTGTTGACCGAGAAAGAACCTTCACGCTCGCGCAAAGCGCGCAGCGCCGGACAGATACTGGGAACGAATGACAAACTGGACGCAATATACGAGCGAATCCTGGCTGCCGTGATGGAGCACCGCCTGATTCCCGGAACCAAGCTAGTCGAGGAGAAGCTCGCCAGCGTGTTCCACGTGAATCGGACCCGGATCCGCGAGGTGCTGTCCCGGCTGGCCTATGAAGGGGTGGTGACCACCATTCCGAACCGTGGCGCCTTTGTTGCCAGCCCGTCGGTGGAAGAGGCCCGGCACATCTTTCAGGCGCGCCGAATCATGGAGCCAGCGCTGATTCGCAGCCTGGTAGACAAGGGCACCGACGAGGACTTCCAGAAGCTGCATGCACATGTCGCCGAAGAGCGCGACGCCAGGGAGCGCGGTGACAAGCGCGCAGTGATCAGACTATCTGGAGAGTTCCACTTGCTGATCGCCGAAATGGTCGCCAGCCCACCGCTGATCAAACTGATGCGTGAACTGTCATCGTTGACTTGCCTGATCATCCTGCTCTACGACTCGCCCAACGTCCCGGCCTGCCCGAACCATGAGCACACCGACATCATCGCGGCGATGGAAGAAGGCAATATTGAGAAAGCCATTGCGCTGATGATCGGACACCTCGATCACATCGAGGCCACGCTAGATCTTTCGCTGCCCGAGGACACCGAAGTGGACCTCGAAGCGATATTCGGTTGAGCCGGTGAGCACGCCAAGCGCATTGAAACTGGCGGCGCGGGTCCGCTCCGGCGAGACTCGCGCCGTCGCGATTGCCGAGCGCCAACTGGCGCGGATCGCTGCGTTGAATCCGTCACTTAACGCACTTGTGCAAGTGGATGCCACAGACGTACGGCTCCAAGCAGCGCTTATCGACGCGCGCTGCGCCGCTGGTGAAGATCTGCGGCTTGCCGGCGTTCCGGTCACTATCAAGGATAATCTGTGGCTGCAAGGGCAGATCAGCACCTGTGGGTCCTGGCTCTACCGCAACCACCGTGCGCCGCGTGACAGCTGGGCCGTTGCCCGCCTGCGGCAGGCCGGCGCCCTGCTGGTGGGCGTGAGCAACTGTTCGGAATTCGCCTGCAAGGGGGTGACCGACAACCGCGTATATGGCGCGACCTGCAACCCTTGGGACCTGAACCGCACGCCTGGCGGCTCATCCGGTGGCGCCGCCGCAGCAGTGGCCGCCGGACTGGGAATGTTAGCCCTGGCCACCGACGCCGGTGGCTCCTCGCGTCGGCCCGCGGCGCACTGCGGTGTCGTGGGTTTCAAACCGAGCGCTGGCCGGATCGCCGATCCCTGGGGCTTTCCCGTCATCGGGCGCGAACTGAATGTGATCGCCCAATTGGGGCGACGTGTCACCGACGTCTCACTGATGCTCGACGTGCTCACCGGCGTGCACTCGGCGGACCGCTACTCCACGCCCATGCCAACGGTGGCGGCCCGCCCGCTCGAGACCTTGCGCATCGGTTACAGTCTCGACCTTGGGCTGGGCTATACCGTCGATGCGGATGTTGCCGCGCTGTTCGAGCAGACGGTGAGTCGATTGCAATCGGCCGGCCTGCAGGTACGGCCGTTCACGCCCCGCTGGCCGCAGGGGTTGCCCGCCGCCCCTCTGTTGGAAGCGCAGCATGCGGAACTCGCCGCGCATTTCGGTGAGGCTTACCGCGCCGATCCGACCCGCTTCGATCCGGCCATCGCCGAGCAGATCGAAGCCGGCTTCGCGGTACCTGCGACGCGGATGGTGGCGTTGGCCGCGCTGCGGGACGCCATCGTCCGCAACACGGCGACCCTATTCGAAACGGTGGACCTGCTGTTGTGCCCGACCGTCCCGGTCGAGCCCTGGTCACTAGATGTGCTCGGGCCTCCGACCATTGGCGGCCGGCCGACCGGCCCGCGTGGTCATGCGGTCTTCACTCCGCTCTTCAACCAGGCTGGCGTTCCGGCCCTTTCGGTCCCCTGTGGGTTTGGCGCGCAGGGATTGCCGCTGGGGTTGCAGATCGTAGGGCCACGCTTTCACGATGACGACGTGCTCCGCCTGGGAGCGTTCGTCGAGGACACACTAGCCCTGGAAATGGCACCCCTCGGCTTCTCCCAGATGCCCGACACGTTGGAGCAGGCATGAAACTGTTGATCGTCAATCCGAACATTTCCCGGAGCGTCACAGATCTGATCGAGGCGGAAGCCCGGCGCGTAGCGGCCCCCGACACGGTGATTACGATGGCTACGGCCGCTGCCGGCGTGGCCTACATCGAGACACGCTTCGAAGCCCTACTAGGGGCGCACGCCGTGGCCACCATCGCCGGTGAGCGGCTTGGCGAATACGATGCCTTGCTCGTCGCGGCCTTTGGCGATCCAGGCCTGCAGGCGCTGAAGGAGGCGCTGGACGTACCCGTCGTCGGGATGACCGAGGCGGCCCTGATGACGGCGGCCCAGCTTGGCCAGCGCATCGGCATCATCGCCATCTCCCACCGCATCACCGCGTGGTACCGCGAGTGCGTCGACCAGTACGGGCTGTTGTCACGCCTGGCATGCATCCGCCACCTGAACGATCCCCTAAGCGATCCAGGGACCGTCCAAGTCGACCATGCCGCCCGTTTGCTAGAACTCTGCAGGCAGGCAGTCTCGGAGGACGGTGCAGACGTGCTGATCCTAGCGGGCGCGCCCCTGGCGGGTTTGGCACGTAGTCTGGTCGGCCAGTTGCCGGTTCCTGTCGTAGATGGGGTATCGAGCGGGGTCTGCCAAGCTGAATTACTCGTGCGGTTGAAGCCTGGCATTGCTAGGCAAGGGAGCTTCGCGCGCCAGCCGATTAAGGATAATGCTGGCCTGCAATCGGCGATCGTTACCTTATTGAACTATCAGAACGCCTGATCTGGGCTGTGGTTCGCTTCCCTTGAAGAGCTGCTGGTCACGACCGGCCAGAAGCGGCCGGCGGCTTCGTAAATAAATCTGCCCCCTTTTCGGGTTCATGAAGTCCAGGCGTGCCTGGACTTCGTCATTGATCACTCCGCCTAACTGGTCGTACTGGCCGTGGGTTGCCCACGTCAGGAACTTATCGGACGGCTCATCCAGGCCGATGGCCGAGCGCGAGGGGTGGGGCACTGCGTGGGCGCCTCCATCGATTTTTCTCCGGCAAGGTCAGGCGAGCGGCGAGATGGATGGACCGCATGGCTACGCCGCATGTGCACTGAACCCCGGCGCCTGGCCAAGCGCTACGCTAAAGATGCGGTGTGACTGGTGCCTATCCTGTATTGGCAGTTTCGGTAATGCTGGAGCTCGACGGGCATCGGCTAAGAAAATTCGTTGTCGTCGAAAGGGGGCGCTTCTGGGCGGTTACGACTGTTCTTGGAAGGCGGCTATCGGCCCGATTCTGTTGAAAAAGTCGGTTTCTGAGAGAGTTGTTGTTCGGCAGCTCAAAAAACGCTCGATTGCGGCGTTGCTACGTAAAAAACCAGGACAGCTCCGTCTTCTGAGCAAACCAGACGTCGCTAACGCTCTTTCCTGGGTAAAAACCGCGACGGGACTTTTTCAACAGAATCGGCCGTTCAGAGCCAGTCGGGTCAGGCAGGTAACAGCCAACAGCGGTCATCTGGTATCTAGGAAAACTGGAGCGATTCATTTCTACTATGGCTGGGCAGGTTTGGCTGGTTGAGCCAAGCTGCGGCGTCGAGCCAGCATAAGGATCTGCGAAAGTGCGCATTATCAATCTGAAGATTGAGAATTTTCGGGGTGTGAAGTCAGCGGATCTTACGTTTGACGGACATACCCTGCTGGTAGGGGGCAACAACGTCGGGAAGAGCACGATTTGCGAGGCTTTAGACCTTGTGCTCAGTCCAGATAGGCTTTCTCGCTTTCCCCCGGTTCAGGAGTTTGATTTTTACAATGCCTCGTACCTTGATGCTGACGGGACCACCTCCGTAAAGATCAAGATCCAAGTCATGCTGGTGGATCTCAGTGGTGAGGTTGAGCGCACCTGCGCCGCTCACACCGAGCTGTGGCATGTCAAAGAGCAACGTCTGTTGGAGGCTGGTGAGGCAGATGCCGCCGTCCCTCCTGATGTTATTCGATGTCTGCGTATTGAAACCCAAGCCTTTTACAACCCAGAAGAAGATGAGTTCGAGGCGGACACTTTCTTCTCATACAGCCCTAGCCTTGAAGGTGGCGAGCTTCAGCGTGTAAAGAAAACTGTGAAGCGGCTGTTTGGGTTTCTCTACCTTCGAACCCTGCGCACAGGCTCACGTGCCCTCAGTCTTGAACGAGGTTCTCTGCTCGATCTCATCCTTCGGTTGCAAGGGGTTCGAACCGGGCTTTGGGAAAAGTCTATCAAGCGACTAAGAGAGCTGGATCCTCCAATTGATTCGGATGCTGCTGACCTTCGGCCGGTATTGGATTCCATTGAAGAGAGGCTTGCCCAGTACATTTCCGTGGGCGGTGCTGGCAAGGCGACCCAGCTATTCGTTTCGCAGCTCACGAGAGAGCACCTGCGCAAGACGATGTCGTTCTTTCTCTCCATCACAGAGGACCAAAAGCCAGTCCCCTTCCAGCATGTCGGAACGGGCACGCTGAACACCCTCGTATTGGCCCTGCTGTCATTCATCGCTGAGGTGAAGAAAGACAATGTGATTTTCGCGATGGAGGAGCCCGAGATAGCACTTCCACCGCATACGCAGCGCCGTATTGCGAAGTACCTTTTGGAAGAAACAACGCAGTGCTTCGTTACCTCGCATTCGCCGTATGTCATCGAGCGATTCGACCCATCTCAGATCATCATTCTCAGACGCAGCGCTGAGGCAGTGGTCGAGTCGACCGCCGTTGCCTCAGGCACGACCTTGAAAGGCAAGATGTACAAGCGGCATGCACGAAGAGGCCTTGCAGAAGCAATGCTCGGTCCTGGGGTGATTGTTGCTGAGGGGATCACCGAGCACAGTGCCTTGACCACTGTCGCTGAGAAGATGGAGCGGGCCGACCCAGATCTGTTTCCCTTGGACTTGGCAGGCATCACGATCTTCCCTGTCGATGGCGACGGTTCGTTGTCGAATTTCGGTGCTTTCTTCAAAGCCCTCGGCCTACGAACCTATGCCTTCTATGACTACAAGCCGCGCAAGGCAGAAGAAAATCAGAAGCTTGTGGAAGCCTTCGATATCCCGAACGAGATTCCTTACCCAAACATTGAGGAACTGCTGGTCACCCAGACGCCGGTAGAGCACCAATGGACATTCCTTAGTGCTCTTCGTGATTCCGGGGATCAAGGAAACATTGGCATCCCTGCCGAGCGCCCAGATGACAACGGTGTAAGAGCCAACATGCGGAAAGCACTCAAGAGCAACAAGGGCAACGGATATGCAGCCCGATTGCTAGACCTTTGTGCAGTTCACGAATTGCCAGTGGGTATCACAGATTTCCTGACACGCGTTTACGAGGACTTTCCAAAACCTACTCCTGCTTCGCAGCCCGATGATGAACCGGCTGACGAAGAGGATGGAGAGGATCTGGTAGGCGGCTGATGATCATCTGCGATCGGCGTCAAACGATTCTGGACGAGGATGGCCACCTCCTGATTGTCGGAGGGCCCGGCAGCGGGAAGACCACAATCGCCCTTCAGAAGGCTACGAAAATTATCGCTGCTGGGTTGCAGCCGGGGCAGTCAATACTCTTCCTTAGCTTCTCTCGGGCAGCCGTGGCAAGGGTCGCAGAGGCGTCGAGTCTGCTAGTCGATAAGACCGTACGTTCGCAGCTCAGCCTCCAGACCTTTCATTCCTTTTGCTGGTCATTGCTCAAAAGCCATGGCTACCTGCTCGGCTCTCCGAAAGGGAAGCTCAAGATCCTGCTGCCTCAAGATGAAAAGGCTTTGTCCGGTGGAGTGAAAGCACCGGAGAAGGGTGAGAAGGCAACAGCCAAGTGGCTCGAGTGGCAGGTCGAGAGGGAGCGACTTTTCGCGGAAGAGGGCCAAATCTGTTTCGACCTGTTTGCTCCTAAATCCAGTGAGTTACTGGGAAGGTGTCAGATGCTCCGGGAGCTGGTTGCAGGCACTCATCCCGTAATCATTGTTGATGAAGCCCAAGATACTGGGGATGCGGCTTGGAGCTGTATTGAGGAGCTGGCAGGCCTCTGCCAGATCATCTGCTTGGCTGATCTTGATCAGCAGATTTTTGACCACCTAGAGGGCGTTGGTCCAGAGCGAATCGAGCATATCAAAGACGCCTTAGATCCCGTTTTTGTAGACCTGGGCTCCGACAATAACCGCAGCCCAGGCACCGAAATCGCTGTTTTTGGCAATGACATCTTGGAGAAAACGCCGAGAAAAGCCCCATATGCCGGGGTTGGTCGCATTTTTTATGACCCCAGACAGGAACCGGTCCAGTGGCTGCGTGTGGCACTTGGTCGATTTTTCGGTAGTGCTAAAGCTAACGGTTTGGAATTGGAAAACATCGCGATCCTTGCAACCACTGGCCGCGGCGTCGCCAAAATCTCTGCCGCTTTGAACGGTGGGGCGAAGCCTATTCCTCATAAGGTGTTGTTCGATGAGGCCGGAGTTCTGCTTTCGGCTCGATTGGCAGCATTCCTACTGGAACCCAAGCTTCCAGAACGACGTGCAGCTGATATCGCAACCTGTCTTGAATTACTTGCCTCGATAAGGCGTGCGTCCGGTAGCGCGACAGCGATCAAGGATGCAGCAACCTATCTGACATGGAGTGCCAGTATCGCTGCTGGTAAGCCCCCGAAGACCAAATTAGCGAGAAGTGCTGAAGCACTCATTAATGGCGCTGCGGATCTGGTGCTTACCGGGGACCCTGGCAGGGATTGGATTCAGATCAAAACGCTGCTCTATCGGACCGGCGTAACTGAGTTCAAGCAGGTCGCGGAGGCCCTCGACTATCTGATTGCTTTCAATCGTGGCAAGCGGATCAGCGCGAATTTATCGGAAATGTGGATGACAACAGGTGAATATACCAGCGCGCGTCAGGGGCTTGATAACGCACTGGTTCAGGATCAACTGCTCGCTGACGGAAACGACACTCAAGGCATACACGTCATGACAATCCACAAATCCAAGGGGAAGCAGTTCGATGCCGTGATCCTTGTTCGGGAAAGCATTAGGCTGGGAGCGAACGTGTTTCGCTCCTCCTTGGTCTGGCGTGGGGACGAAGCGCCCTATGATCGCAGTCGGAAAATTCTTCGCGTTGGAATCACTCGCGCGCGGCGTTACGTTCTGATGCTCGAACCGACATTTCCGGCATGCCCCATCATGTCGGAGCACAGATTGTGAGGGTGACCGCTTGCGGCCGTAAGCGGAAGCGGTGCTATCTGCCCCTAAGAGGTGTGTTCAAGCTCGTCGTTTGAGCTTTAGCGAATTTCCCTGGCTCACTTTTCTAAACTGACGACTCACCGTCGCGCGAGCCCATACAGTGGCGGGCCTGAAAGCAAAGCTCGCACTTGATTTAGGTTGTCACCAACGGTCATTGAAGCGAAATGCCTTTATACCAGCGGCTGGGCGATCCTATTGATAAGTTCCGGCCCATCATTCCGCACGTTCCCGACGTCCTTACCCACCGGATGCCACTCGAATTCCTCGACGCATAAACCATGCGCCAGTGCTAGCTCCTCAGCCTTGAGCGGCAAAAGCTCCTGCTGCATCCAGAGCGCAGCGTACTCTGGCGATAGAACCAGAGGACGCCGATCGTGAATATCGAGCATGCCGGCAGCGCTAGATGACGTAATGACAACAAAGCCGTCGCCGTCTCGGGGTTCCAGCGAGGCGCCTCGCTGAAACCGCCCGAGCGCAGCGAAAAACATCGGCTCGCCGCTACGGAGCGTGATGTAGTAGGGCTGCTTGATCTTCGGGTTGGCCGCGTCCTTCTTCCACTCGTACCAACCATCAGCGGGCACTATTGCGCGGCCGGTTTGCCAGATATCGCGAAAGAACTTGCTAGTCGCGGCCGTTTCCACCCTGGCATTTATCGCTGGTGGTCGCTTCCCCTGTGCCCACAATGGGGCGTAACCCCACTTGACCGGCTCCATGCGCAGGCCATCATCGTCCTGGTGCAGGAGCTGAACCAGTGATTGCGGACACACGTTGTAGCGTCCGATTGGCTCAGGATTCACGCTGCCACGCAATGGCAAGGGCAGCTGCATCGCGATCTTGTCCAGGTACTCATAGGCGATTCGGTACTGAGCGAAACGTCCACACATGGGTGCCCCCGCACATCTGGTTCAATTGACCGGACTCTAGCTTCAGAATACTGTATATGCATACAGTTATGAGGTCTGTGCCATGCCCGTCCATATGTTGGGACCTGCTGCTCCCGCCACAATTGCACTGCCGTTTTTCAGTTTCTGCGTGCCCGCCGGATTCCCGAGCCCAGCGCAGGACCACATGGAGGGGAGCATCTCGCTCGACGAGCTGATGAACATCCGAGCTCCGCATACCTACCTGGCGCGCGCAGACGGGGAGAGCATGATCCAGGTCGGCATTTTCGACCGAGACATTCTGATCATCGACCGGGGACGGGAGGCAGAAAAAGGGGAGGTGATCATCGCAGCGCTGAATAACGAGCCTCTGGTCAAGATTTTCGACCGAGCCGGCAGCCAGGTCATTCTGCGCTCGGCTAATCCGAAGTTCCCGCCGCGGTACCTCCTCGAAAGCGAAGAACTCTACGTATGGGGCGTGGTGTCATACAGCATCCGAATCCATGGCAAGTACTGAGCGGGCCATCGCCCTCATTGATTGCAACTCGTTCTACGCCAGCTGCGAGCGTGTCTTTCGACCAGACTTGCGCCGTACGCCTATCGTCGTGCTTTCGAACAATGACGGCTGCGTGATCGCGCGCTCGGCCGAGGCAAAGCAGCTCGGTATCAAAATGGGCGTGCCGTATTTTCAGATCCGGCGCGACCTGGAGCGTTGGGGCGTTGTGGTGTTTTCCAGCAATTACGCGCTGTACGGCGACATGAGCGAGCGCGTCATGACGGTCATCGAGAGCCTGGTGCCTGCGGTTGAGGTGTACTCAATCGACGAGTCGTTTGCCGACCTTACCGGTGTGCCAGACGTCGAAGTGCTCGGCAGGCGGATCCGCGCTGAGGTACTGCGCAGCACAGGTATCCCGGTCGGGGTGGGCATTGGGGGGACCAAGACGCTCGCCAAGTTGGCGAACCATTCAGCGAAGCGCTGGCAGAAGCAGACGGGTGGGGTAGTGGACCTTCTCGACCCGGTGCGGCGCGACAAGGTGCTGCGCGTGACTGACGTCGGCGATGTATGGGGTGTCGGTCGCCGGATGACCGAGCACCTGAACAGGTTGGGCATACGTACTGCTTGGGATCTAGCTAGCGCGGATGCCTGGACCCTGCGCAAAAAATTCAGCGTGGTCATCGAGAAAACCGCACGCGAACTGCGCGGGACGCCGTGCCTCGATCTGGAGGAGGTCGCGTCACCCAAACAGGAGATCTGCTGCTCGCGGATGTTCGGCAAGCGCCTGCGCGAGCTTGAGCCAATCAAGGACGCAGTGGCGGCATATGCCGCTCGGGCCAGCGAGAAGCTGAGGGCACAGCAGTCCATGTGCAAGCGCGTCCGAATCAGCATCCGTACCGGCATGTTTAATCCCGACGAGCCCAAGTTCGCGAAAGGCGTCGTGTGTGAGCTGCCGTATCCCACCAACGACACCCGCTACATCATCCGGGCGGCGATCGCTGGGTTGGAACACATCTATCGCGATGGCTTTTCGTTCAGCAAGGCAGAGGTCCTGCTGATGGACCTCTGCCAGCGCGGCGAGTACACCGACGATCTATTCGCCCAAACCCAGCCCGCCGCGTCGGAGCGCGTTATGGGCGTGCTCGATGCAATCAACGCCAAGTGGGGCCGCAATACCCTCCGGCCCGGCCGCGTAACCACCGCGCCGGACTGGGGCATGCGACGGGAGATGATGAGCCAAAGTTTCACGACCAGGCTGGATCAGTTGTGGGTGGTGCGGTGCAACTAGGCGAGTGCATGCGAGGACCGATGAATTCCAGGTACTGGTTGTAGTGCGATCGCTTGCATCCGTTGACCGCTGAAAGCGTAAAGAAAAAGCCAGGCAGTGCCTGGCTCTTGTGTTGGTCGGATAGCTTACTGAAGCCAACCCTCTACCTTTTCGGCGCCGTGCTTTTCTTTCCAAGCTTTCAAAATCTTATGATTGCCACCCTTCGTCTCTACCACCTCTCCAGTTTCTGGGTTTTTGTAAACCTTAACTTGGCGCTGCCGACGAGGCGCTTGAGACGTCGGGGTGGCGCTGATGCTGGTGCGGCTGGGCTGCGGATCCAATATTGAAATAATTTCGCGCAGGCCTACGTCATATTGCCCCATCAAATTGCGGAGTTTTTCCTCGAACTCGATTTCGCGCTTGAGTT
Organism: Stutzerimonas sp. C6.4V; assembly: GCF_058536345.1. Lineage (NCBI taxonomy): Bacteria > Pseudomonadati > Pseudomonadota > Gammaproteobacteria > Pseudomonadales > Pseudomonadaceae > Stutzerimonas > Stutzerimonas sp. C6.4V. Next base: position 2,906,509 of record NZ_JBZUBM010000001.1, on the reverse strand, counting down.
TGTCGTCATTCTTAAGAGCATCAAGCTGCTTGAGCTGGGCTGCGAGCTGGGCTTCTAGAGCTTTGAATTCGGCGAGTTTGGACATGGGTAACCTTCGGAGAACGAAACTGCTTTGTGTGTCTCAGTCTACCGCTTGGGCACGGAGGGAGAAAACTAAGGACCGACCGATTTCGTGAGTAATTCAGTCATCGAGAAGGCTGGTACAGGGATGGCGCTGCGGAGTGTTTGTCAGCCAGAGAGGTGCGTACTTCCTGACATATGAAGTGGTGGGTTAGCAAAATGGGAGGTGACCAAGCGGCGGCCGTTGCATAGAAACGTCGCGCATCCCGTAGAGGAAGCGGACGTGAGCAGGCTTCTTCTGCTTTAGCAGAGGTAGCCATGCATAGCATCGAAATTGGAGCTAGCCATTTACCTGCGGCAAATGAAGAAAGCTGCCTTTTTTGACAACAATGGCAGCCGCTTCGCGAAGGCAGTTGATCATTTTGGTCTTATTGCTCGGTCTCGCTCCACATTCGTTTCGCTTACCTGCAAACGCCCAAAATGCTCAACTGCCCCATACTTGAAGGTTTCAAGTATGGGGCGCGGGGGCATACTTGAAGGAACGCTTCGCTGCTTCAAGTATGCCCCCGCAATTTTGTTGTCAAATCATAGCCGCCAGGCGTTGCCTGGCCGAAATGGCGATTGTGCACAGACGTGAGCTGCGCCATTCGCGGGCGCTGCCGCCCCGGCCTCAATCATAAGCCCGATCACTGCGGCACACTTGTCTTACGACCGCCATGTCACATGACTCGAGTGCTGCAGTCTCGCCGTGTCACTCGTAGGGCTTGCGGCAGTTAGTGAGTGTCGATGCGCCGGGTGACCGTGCCGTGTGTCTGTCACAGTGGCGTTATGAAGCGGTGTCCGGTCTGATGCCAAAGCGCCCACGCTTCAACTGAAATTTGTGTGGCAGCAGCCGACTGTCACGGAATTCTCGTCGCAGCGGATGCAAGTTCTTCGATGGTGGACTGTGCTCAGCGATAGGGCGTGCCAACCGTCGCCGCAAGCGATGCCCGGAGTTGCGTGAAAATTCGGTTTCTTTCCTGTTGTGTTCAGAACGAAAAAGGCCGCAGATTGGCTGCGGCCTTTTATTCATCCTGTCTCATAATCATCTCCAAGCGATGATCGTTCCCGCTCTATGCATTAGTGAAGCTGCAGCTTACTTTTCCTCCCGCGCTTTCCGCGTCCGGCTTGGTTTGCGAGCAGGTTTTTAAAATGCTCCCAGCGAATTCGCTCGGTCTGTACGTTGTATGTCAGTCCCCGTTCCATCTGCTCCAGTAATCTCAAACTCAGTGGCCGCTCCAGGTAGTGGTCTGCTGTGACTTCTGGTGCACCACCTTCATGGCCGAGCAGATAGGCAATGGTTGAAGGGGGTATACCTGACCGTTCAAGTCTCACGGCAAACGAGCGGCGGAAACTTTTAAAATTGAGCCCACCATTTACGGCTGGCGGGCAGTGCTGACCGATGTATCCTGTTCCCGTGCATGGCCCGCAGAAAAACCGACTTGGGTCGCGGGAGTACAGGTGCTTCGAATCGAAGCTCAGCTCGTTGAAAAGCAGTGCATCGTTGCCTTCGGCCTGGCGCCGTTCTTCTACGAATTTTAGAAAGCCCATCTCCACTAGCTTCGAGCAGATTGGGATCTGCCGGGCCGACGGCCCCGTCTTCAAAGACTTGTCGTAGCCATTGTCGTTGATATCGATAAGGTCGACGCAGTGGACATCTTGGATCACATCATGCACACGTAGCTGGCATAGCTCGTTAAGCCGCGCGCCGGTATAGAGCCCAAGCGGGAGCAACCAAAACCGATAGGGTTTGGCGTCTTGGTAGATCTTCGGCATGTCGCCAGCGAGATACTTTCTGTAGGGCCAGCCTGAAAACATCTGATTCAGATTGCTATCCAGAAATGGCTTGGTGATTTCGGCGTGTTTTGTATTGCATGTCGCGACTTTGATCGCCTCGGTAATCAGCTTGCTCTCAAGTGCTTCGTCCAGCATTCGATTGAACAACTGATAATAGGTCGTGAGGTTTGCGCCTTTGCTACCCGACGCAGCGTTCTGCTTGAGTAACGACGGTAGCTGATCCTTCAGACGCTGTACGTCGGCCCGATCAAGCTCAGCAACTCGGCGGGTAGGATTATCTTGCGTCAGAACGATCTTTAGTTTTTCCATCCTCGCTCGAAGCATGTGCTCGGATTTACCTGCGTAATTGTTTTCTCGCAGAAAGCGGGACAGCGTTATATCCATGAACTCGGTCAGCAAAGGAGATGACTGAAAGCGGTTTATCGCATCCGTAACCGTTGAAATATTTGCCAAGGCGATTCGCAAGTGCTCTTCATGGCCAGGTTCGACGATAAGACTCAGACCTTTGTAGAAAGGAATGGAGAACGGGGAAGTTACATTCATACGTACCTCACTAATGGGTGAGGCTTGAGAATATTGCTGTATGGATAAACAGTCAACATAATCTATTAGGAATTATTGATCGATAGCTTTTATTGACAAGTTGTCAATAATCGAAGGATGAGCAAAAGGTAGGGAGCGGGGCTCCCACCTCTGCTAGCTAGACGTTATGCGTACGTTTTCCAATGCCGCTTAACAACCCGCACGCTGGGGAACGGGGTGCCAACGGGGCGACCAACATTGAAAATGCCCTGTCGTTCTCGTAACTCTTGATAGTGCCGGTAATGGATGTGTCCCAGGCCCAACCCGAAGTCAATTTTGTCGAGCTCATTCTTGAGCACGTCTGATGGGTAGCAGTCGCCGTACCCACCGGTGGTGCTTTTATCCGAGTGACCCACTAACGCTTTGGCTTTCGCGAGGTCGAGGTTCTGTCGGCGGAATTGGTTGATAAAGGTGTGCCGTAGGCCGTGATACGTCAGGCCCTCCTCTCCGAGGCCGCAGAGCCCCAAGTAGCCATGACTGCTCTGGCTTGAGCCCAGGTACCAACGACTCGCAACGTGCCCAGGAGAAAGATCACCGTAGACACGGATATTTTCGAAAAGGGGAGCTTTTACATCGTGCTCTACTATGTCCAAGCGCGCTTGGTGATACTCAAGGAAGCCTGTTTCGATCAGCTGTTTATGTATGGGCACTAGCCGTTCAGAGTCGGACGTTTTGAGCTGCTTCGACCCAGTCCGATTGATGCTGATGATCCAAACGCCGAGCTCCTGCCGAATGTCTTCGAGCCGTAGCTGGCACAGCTCGCTGAGCCTCGCGCCGGTATAGAGGCCAAGCAGCGGCAACCAAAACTTGTAGTCGTCCAGACGCCAGCGAGGCGGCTGGGTCAGCGTGTAGGCCGGGCCGTGAAGAAGTTTCTCGATCTGGCTTGGGCTATAGGTGCGCTTCCTCGGGGCCTCGGCACCTTTGGTGCTGAATGCCAATCCGGCCGCGATGTTTTCGGTGATGTAACCTTGATCATGGGCGTAGGTGACAAGCGCCCTCGCCAATTCGAAAAACTTCTTCGCAGTGCGAGGGTTGATTGGCTCGAACTTACCGTCGCTAATGATCTTACTTAGCGGCTGGTTACGCGTGGCACGGAGGCGATGCCGGTTCTTCGGATAGCTACGCAGATGATCGCGTAGCGTGTTGAATTCAGCGCGAGTCAGCGTCTCGACTTGCCGGTGCCCGCCAAGCAGCTCGCACAGGCCTTCCAGGCGGGCCTTTGCGGTAATGCGAGTCCGCGGGTTAGCCCAGGCGCCTTCACGAATTTGCCGTTCTTCGTATTCCTTTACCAAAGCTGCGAGGCTCAACCCTGCGTTTGAACCACGCGCCGGCGAGACAATGCGATCGTTGACGGAGGGTTGCGTAAAGAGGGTTTCAAGCTTGGCTTTCTGCGCGTCGGGCAGAACGCTCCCGAGCGCATTCAGCAACGCGAGCGTGCCTGGATCCTGTGGCGGTGCCACAGCATCTGTCGGCGAGTTCAGCTCCGGAATCGTCTGCATAGGCTCGGCGGTTGCAGCAGAACCCAACATCCGCCGAACCAGGTCACCGATTTCCTGCATGGCTTGGGCGTAAGGATCTTGGTGATCGTCTTCCTGAAAGTAACGCAACAGCACCTTATCAACCTTCTGCAGCGTATACGTCAGCATGAGGACCGCAATGATGATGGAGCTAGTGAGCAGCTCAACCCGAAAGCTTTTCTTTTCTCTCAGATGCGCTTTCATGCACAGCGGATCGAGTTCGATAAGCATCACATAAAGCCCCGATCCCTCCTGCACCAAGAGCGCTCGATCAATGATGCGGAGCTTTAGATGCAGCGCGTTGGCTTGCTGAAGATGGAAATGCAACGCTTGCCGAGACTGAGGTAGTGCTGGGGGGATGTGCATGAGATTCCGGCCCTGGTCTGGGCGGGCATGGCACAGGTACTCATAAAGCGTCATCGCTGCAGACGCAGGGGATTCTTTCGAATAGCGTCCTAGAGATGGCGGGACTGTTTCAAGCACATCAAGGGCAGAGTAAATGTACCGGGCAGCGTCGCTGGCGACGTTGTGATTGCTGGTTCCGAGCGGCCAGTCAAAGCGTACGAACCCGACTCCAAGTGCTTTCACCAGCGCGGGCGTCGGTGTAAGTGCAAAGAAGATTTCGCCCCCTGGCTCGTGGCTATAGAGCACAACACGTTCAGCGCTCTCTTCCATCATCCGCGCATGTGCGGCCGTGAGGTCTTGATTGGCGAGTGCCATTGGCGAGGGACGAACCTTCCAGACGCGGTCAGCAAACTTGAGAGCCTCCGCCACCTCAAGGTGAAACCTTTGGAGGTCAACCAATAGTCGGTCTGAAAACAGCTCGACGTAGTGCTCCGTTGCTTTCGCAAGAAACTGCTCGAAAGACGCGTTCAAGTACTTGGCTAGATCGCGGGCAAGGGCTTCGTCGTGACTAAGCGCCCAGCGGATTTGCGCGGGCAGCTTGGGGTTGGCCGCGAAATGCTTCGGAAAGGTGAGGTAATACTGGAAGCCAGTTTTGGCTTGATAGACAAGGTGCGGAACACCTGTTCTGCTTTGGCGCTTGGACATGATGGCATACCTTTTGGATTCACAGACGGACTGTGAGTAATCCAATGCCATCAAATCTGGTCTGAAACCCGCGTTCTAGACGGGTTTCAGTGTTGAATTGGTGGAGCCGGGGGGATTTGAACCCCCGTCCTATTGCCGTATTTGCTGGGCTGCGGCTAAGTGGTTGCTGAAATGTTGCTGAAACGCAGTTTTGAGTACGGTTTATGCGGGTCACTTTCAGGCATCGCCATCGCCATCAGCTCATAGAGGTCTACCAGCGCGGCATCCATGGCCTGCGACGCACTGACCGCCAGCTTTTCGTCATGCGAAAGCGTGTGGTAGTGCGATAGATGAAGGCGCTTCAGCAGCTCCAGCGGCACGCTTACCATCTGATTGCTCATGCTGTCACCTCGGACTGTATTGCTTCAAACTTGCCCGGCTCTCTGCCTGCTTTGGCTAGTTGCCCACGCTGAGCATCAATAAAAAGCTGCTTGATTGATTCTGCTGTCTGATTTGACACAGATGATCTGCCCTTTCTCAGTGCCGGGTTCCGCCAGTGCTCATTCCTAAGCAGCTGATGATCTCGAATGCCCATAGGGCCGACCGTTGGCTCGCCCGTGCCATAGACGGTGCCGACGCTTAGGCCAAGATTATTCCGGTTGGATATGATCCATGCCGCGTCCGTTACTTCATCAAGGGCGCTCGAAAGGGCAAGACATGCCTTCTTGAATGATGGCGCTTCCTTGGCTGCCTTCAAAATACTTGCCTGTGCATCCTTGATAATCGACTCAGCCCAGGCTACCTGCTTGGCCGATCCGAGTAGTTCGCTCATGCTGACTCCTCATTAGGGATTTGAACCGGCGTCCCGAACAATTCCGCCGCCTTGCTGCCGGACGTGTCGCCATCGTTCGGAATGTAACGGCCATAGACGCGGGCGATCATCACCCAGCTACTGTGGCCCATCTGTTTTGCTACCCACATTGGGTGCTCACCGGCTGACAGCATCATCGATGCGTACGTGTGCCGGGTCTGGTACGGGTTCCGGTAGCGGACCTTCGCCTTGCGAATGGTCGGAATCCAGAACGATTTACGAATGGCCTGATCGCCATCGAAGGGCTTGCCGTAGCGCGGATCATGGAAAACCGGCCCGCCTACTATATAGGTATGCGCTTTCTGCTCTTCCAGCGCCGCCAGCGCCATCGGCAATAGCTTAACGTCCCGCAATCCCGCCGCCGTCTTCGGCAGCTCCGCTTCCTTGGCCGCCTTGGTCAGCCCTCGCGAGATCCGCGCCTCCCCCCGTAGCCAATCAATATCCCCCCATTCCAGCGCCACGATCTCCGATGTGCGAAGCCCGGTCCAGAACGCGAACTGCAGAAGGTTCCGGTACTGCCCGGTCGCTGCCGCCAGGATCGCCGCCTGTTCCTCCTTCGTAAACGGATCGATCTCGTCTTCCGCCTTGGGCTTACCCTTCACTGAGTAAGTCCAGCCGGCCAGCGGGTTTGCCTCGATCAGCTCATCGTCTACCGCATCGTTCAGTGCCGACCGCAGGCAGCTTTGCACGTTGGCCAGCCGCTTGTTCGATGCCTGCATCGTTGCCAGTTCGTCGCGGACCATCTTGCGCGTGAGCGTCACCAGCGGCAGATGCCCGAGCTTGGGCGCCAATACGCCGCTGATGATCTTGCGGTAGCCGTCCAGGGTGGACGCCTTTAGATGCGCCTCCTTTCGGGCCAGCCACTTGTCGAGATAGTCGGAGAGGGGTATCAACCCGGTCTGATGGCCGAGCTTTACAGCGCGCTTGGACTTGGGGAAAGTCGCCGCGTAGTCGAAGGTGCCGTGGTAGATCGCGAGTTCAATCGCCGCCTTGTGCTTCTCGGCACGCTTCAGGTTAGCGGGGCTGGGCTCAAGCGGGAGACGCTCGCGGCACTGCTGCCCCTCGAACATGAAACTGATTTCAATGCTGGTCGCCGACGCGCGCCGGACTCCATTCCGCTTTCCACCCATGCTTCGTACCCTTCCACGCTGATCAGCGGCTTGTTATCGGGGGCGCGGATCCAGACCTCGCCCAGCGGCCACGTTCCGTCCGACATCTTCCCCCGGATTGCGCGCTCAGTGTAGCCGCTCACCTCTGCAAATTTCTTGACCGTCTGATATCTGGCCATCTCTCACTTCTCCAATTCACGGCAGCCGCAGTAACTGCAACGCTTACCGAGTACATTCTTCACGCACACGTTCGTGCGCTCGCCTTCTTCCTCTATCCACACTTCCATGCGGATTCGCTGCATGTCCGATCTGGCGAGGATTTCAAACTGCCGCTTCTGATCCTGCTCTGGCAGGCGCTTGAATGATTGCCATAGGCTCATGTTCACCCCCTCACCGTTACGCCGGCTGCTATCGCCTTGTCTGTGTGCTGCATGTCTATCTCCTCGGGCGGCTATACCGCCATTTCAAGCTGTGTTTCGCGCTGCCAGACGGCGGCGCTGTTATGCGCTTCTATTCGGGATGCGATGACCTCGGCGCGCTGGCCTGCCGTGGGCGGGACGTACATACCGAAGCGGCCGACGCTGCCGCCGTTCACTGCAGCGTTAGTTGAGTCGGCCGATGCGAAGGGGAGGCTGGAGAAGATTGCAGGGTCCAGCATTCGCAGCCCGTGGAGCCGGCAAGCCGGCCGCCCCTGGTCGTCGCAGATGGCGTTCATAGCTTCGCCGATACGCTTCCACCATGAGTCGGTGCCGGGGCTCGCCCACTGGCCGGAGCTGCCAAACGCTACGGTTCGCCACTCTCCAGCCAGACGCTGCAGCCGCTCGATTGATTCGTGGAGGTGCCAAACAGGAACGCCTGGCAGGTGGCTTGGCCATTCTTCGAGAAGCCGGTCATTTGCCGCTTCGTCTCCGTCGATCACGTCAGGGATCAGCGCCCAGTCGAAACCAGGGTGTCGATGCCAGTCATCCACCCATCGCACATAGCCTTCGACGTCGAGCTGGCCGCCCTGCTTCCATACCGTGAAGGCGCCGTTATCGAATACGAAGGACTGGCACACGTCAGCAACAATCCCCATGTCATCCCGCCTAGGAAATGGAACGAGTGCATGCCGACCCGCCAAGAAGCGCGCCCCGTCCTGCCTGTTACCGCCTACGGGGGTCCCGTGGTAATGAATCATTCAGCGTCTCCAGCCAGTTGATTGCTTCGTCCAGTCGCCCGAATGTGCGAGTGCTGTGATATCGGAGCCATGGACTGACGGGATCAGGCGCAACCACCGCCACGACCTTTCCCATCTGCCACGCCAGCAGAACTTCCATCGATGTCCCTGCGCTTGGCTTAGGGCACACCGCGAGAAGCACGTCGCATGCGGCCACATCCAGCTTGTCGAGATCGACGATCTCTCTATAAACGGCTGCCTCAACCCCTCGGTAGTCGCGGCGCATCGGGTCTAGCGTGTCGCTGAATCGCGCTTTCACCGCGGAGCGCCAGTCGTTGCACTCGCCGTCCGTGCAGCCGTTGATTGGCCCTGCCAAATAGATCCGCATCAACTCCCCCTCCGGCTTTCAATGCCGACGCCGTGATGGTTGGCGCTGATGATCTGCAGTCCGCCGAAGCGCTGATAAAGATCGTCCGCAATGTCCTCGTGATAGCCGCGCCTATGCAGCGCACAGGCCGTCTTGATGTGCTCTACCAACACCTTGTCGCGGCTATGGATTTCGAGGCTGTAGACGATCTGCTCGTCATTTGCCGGGCAGGCAGCGACGAACTGGTATCGATAGATATTCATGACGTGCAAATCCTCCCCGCCGACTCTCGCCGGCAGGCTGTGTGTTTGGGTGGGGGTTAGGGGGTGGCGTCTGATTTCAGCGCCGCATCCATGCGGGCAATCATGGCTTCCGACCGCGCTAGTAGCTGGTCGAGCTGATCGTTCTGGCGTTTGACCTGAGCAATCATGGCGTCCATGTCATCCATGCTCTTTTTGACTAACTCGCGAAACCACTCCAGATCAGTCTGGCGTTTCATTCACGCCTCCTTCGCAGCCATGGCGGCGGACGAACGGAAAAGCTCGTCAGCGGCTTCAAACTCACGTTCCAGTCGACGTGTATTTGCGCTATCAAATTCGCAGCAGTTGCTGTAACCGGCCGCTACATTGCGCATTCTCATGAATGCCTTCCGCATCCCCTCGACCTCGGCGCGAAGCTGGCTGACCTTCTCCATTGAGGCGATGCACACACGCTGTTGGCTGTCTCGATCTTCCCGCAGCCTATCCCGCTCGGCGGTCACGGCTGACAGGGCGGCATGGTACTGGTCCGCCTGGCGAACGATGCCATGCACCAGGCTTGCGTGAACTACCTGAGTTCCTGGCGCATAGCACTCTGCAGGGTGCGATGCAGGGCATTGAACAGCGCCTTCCGCCTCTGCGGGCTGGGCGCGGCGGTTCCAGGCTTTCAGAACTGCCGGTACAAGAGATAGGTCCGCGCTAACTGCTGCCCTGGCCCTAGCGGCTTCGTGAACGGTGAAATAGCAGTCATCCGCATGATTGTTCGTCACAGCATCTCCTCCACAAAACGGGCACGGCAGTACCTCCCGCTCATCCTGCGCCGGGGCTTGTTCATCCTGCTGGGAGTCAAGCAAAGCCCTCATTTCCTTCGGAGCTGCTTCGTAAAGAACAGAGCTTGCCTTTAAGCAACCCATGAGCCTGTCCAGCAGCTCCCGATCAACTAATACCTTGCTCATACGTCACCTCGTTGGGCGGGGCTGAGTGTTGAGGATGGGGCGGTGCGTAACACGGAAGACCGGGGACACCTAAGCGGCTTGCTTATTGCCTCATCGAAACTCATGCCTTGATAATCCAATCGATGCTGAAGAGTCGTTTCGCGTATGCCGATAATTTGCGCCGCCTTCCTCAGGGTCACGCGCTCACCATTTAGCTCGACATAACGGCAGTTGCGCTGATTCAAACGCTGCTCATGACGAGCAAGCCACTTGCAGTTTGATGCCTCGTAATTGCCGTCATTATCAATGCGCTCGAGGGTGAGTCCGTCTGGCTTGAGGCCCATGTCCCAAAAGAACCGATCAAACTCTAGCCACTCAGAACATACGGTTATTCCACGAGCACCGTAGTTCTTGAAGCTTCTATTCTTAGGGTTCAAGCAGCGCTGCTTCATGTCTTTCCAGCACTGGCGGGTCGCTTCAAGCCTCGCTCTTTCCGCAGAAGAAGCGCCTTTCAGTTGATTAGTCATTTGAATTAGCTCCGCCAAGCCCAGCAAGAGGGGCTGGCTCTACCGGCTCGGCCTGCTGGGATAGGGCGGCGTCGATCCGTAGCTTCTCTGATATCGGAGCGTACGGATAAACGGCTCGCAGCAACCCCTTCACCCGCTCCAACTGCGTCCAAGTAGTCCGATGCTTCTCGCGCTGGCGTTGGATTTCGGCGTTGAGTTCGGATAGGGCGCGCTCGGCGTCGGAAAAGGCTGCGCGGAGATGGTCACGCCACCAATATTTATGGCCGCTTGGGTGATCCTCTCCGAACCAGTATCCGTCCAGCTCGCATTCTCCTAGCAGGAAGCGTGTCACCACATCCAGCCCGCTCTCTAATTTTTCGCTCATGTGCTGCTCCTTGCTACGCCGCATGCCCTAGCGCCCCATCGGCGTAGTGCTCGGCGATCTGTTCGTTGAGTTTGTCCAGCAGGTCGGGGCGCAAGAATTCGAGGTGCAGGTTGCCGTTTTTGAAGGCCTTGGCCTTGTAGTAGGCGTCCTCGAACACCTGGCCGGCCTTGAATGCGCCGTTCATGGCAGACTCGAAGCTGCGCGGCTGGAAGGGCTTGCCGTCCAGGGTCTTGATCACGCGGTCTATGTCGTTGAGCTTGTCCTGTCCGGTGCCGTGCCGTACCTGCAGGCCGCCCGTCCAGCCCGGCTGGATGATCCAGCTCATCACGATCTTGCGGCCGATCCTGAACGGCTCGTTGGCGTTGGTTCGGTAGCTATCCGACAGGCTGCGGAAAACGTTCACGACGCCGCGCCGGAACATCTCGCCAGCGCGTTGGTGCAGGTCGATAAACGTAGCCCGGACGGTTGCATCAACGAACGCTGGCGGCACTGGCGACAGGCTGCGCTCGAACTCGGCGACGGCGTCGGCGTCCATCAGCTGACGAAAGCCGGTCAGGTCGAACGCCCGGCGCCACATGCTGGCGTCCAGCTCGTGCCGGGTGCGATCCTCGCATTCCCGAAACTGGCCGCCGCATGGCATCAGGTAACTGCCGTGCTGCTCGAGCAGCGTCTTGGCCATATCGTTCAGGCGCCGTGCCTGCAGGTGCAGGTTCAGGGCCTTTTCGCGGGCGTCGAGGAGGTCGGTTAGCGTGATGGGTAGGGTTAGCTGGTTAAACGGGCTGACGGTCATGCGCGGGCCTCGTCTTGTCTGAATAGGGATTCCCACGGCGAGCAGATACGACCGGCTGCCGTAAAAGCCTTGCGCGTCCGGTAGGTCGGCGAGTCGAAAAAGCAGGCCTTGCAGCTGTAGCTGAGGCCGTCCTTGCTCTTCGAGTGCCTGAAGAAAAACTCGGTGTCGGCGGGCCACCACTCATCGCAGCGGCGGCAGTATTTTTCGGGGGCGGTCATGCGGCGGCACGCCTTTGAGGCCAGGCGCCGCACGCATCGAACACGCGATAGGCTTGGTCCTCGTCCAAGCCCTTGCCGCCCGGCACCGCGATCCAGCCTGAGCCGATCTTGTGGTTCGGGTTGCAGCCGGCCAGCAGCTCGCGGTAACAGTGCTCAAGCACTTCGGCCAGGCTGTCGGACTTGTACATGCCGTCCGGCGCTATCTCGGTGGACTTCATATAGCGCCGGCCCTGGCCATCGAGGCAGAACGCGCCGATGTAGATGACCCAGCGGTGGGAGATATTGCAGACGGCCTCACCTATCTGGTGGCTCGGCGCGATGTTCTTGCAGGTCTTCCAGTCGATCAGGCCTTGCCGGCCCTCGGGATCGATGTTGACGACCGATACCCGGAACTGCCGGAGAATGGCGCGGCTGACCTTCTCCAGGCGCGCGCGGGGGATGCATCCTTTCATGGGCGGCAGACCTCCAGCAGGCTATCGGCGCTCAGCCGGCCGAGCGGCGCGGCGATGTATCGATCAAGCGAGTAGACGCCCCATGGCTGGCCTGTTTCCGTGGCCCGGTAGGCGGCGTGGCGGATGGCGTCCAGCACATCAACGAACCTCATGCCCACACCTCCCGAAGCACGTTGTTACGGCGGGCCTGCGGTGTGCCTCCCTTGCGTGGCGATGCCTGGCGCTGGGCTTCGGCGCCCTTGCGAGCACCGCGACGGCGGCTGGCTGCCTCAGCGTCGGGGTTCAGCGAGTTGTTCCACATGCCGACCTTTGGCGGCTCGCCTATGCGGTTGCTGAGGTATTGGACCTGGCCGCCCTTGCGAACGAACTCATCCATCTGGGCAGCCAGTTCCTGGCGCGCAGCCTCGTGCGCGGCCAGCGAGTTAACGCGGTCGTAACGGTAGTCTTGCATGGTGTTTGTCCGGGGAGGAGGGCGCCGAGGGGCGCCCGGGGTGGATCAGATCAGCAGCGAGCGGGCGCCGCGGTAGGGGTCGGCGAATGGCACGTCGTCCTCATAGGCTGGAGGCGCCGCCTGCTGGCTGCGTTGTGGCTGGCCTTGACGCTGTTGCTGCGGCTGCCCTTGCTGCTGATCGTCGCGCGGCTCAAAAAGGGCAAGCCAGATGGAGCCGTCTTCGTCGACCTTGCAGCCGGCCGGGTTGAAGAAGGCGTCCATCTTCATGCGGAAACCCTTGTCGGTCTGGATGACCGCGCCGACTTTCCGGCTGATGTACTTGGTCTCGCCGTTCTTCTCGTACTTGCCGACGGTGGCTACTACGTCGTATTTGAGCTTGGCCATTCTGGCTCCTTACTTGATGCGGATGGATGATTGGCCGCGCTCCAGGCGCGCACCGGGCACTTCCTCGCCGGCCTTTAGCTTGGCGGCGATGGCAGTCTTGTCTGGCGCGATCTCGGTCTTCACGCGCATCAGGTCGTCCGGGATGCTGTTCTCGTCATCCACAACAACCGATTCGCGGCCCTTGGCCAGGGTGATGGTGAAGAGCGGGCAGCTGATCTTCGTCATGCCGGCCGCTTCCATGTTCTCGCGCAGGTACTCCTTGATCTCGCGCTGGCGGTTGGCGAGGAGGCGCTTTCGCTCCTGCAGCCGGTCGATTTCCTTATCCAGCGCGGCAACGTCGGCATCGAAGTTCAGGATGACGTGAGAGACGGCCAGCGCCTTGTCCTGAAACTCCGCCTCAATGCCTTGCATCGTGTCGCGGATGGCAACGGCCATGTCCTCGTCTGCCGCTTCCTGCAGCAGGGCCAGCTCCTTGAACTGGCCGGTGATTTCGTAAAGGGCGGTCATGCTTTCGCCTCCTGAGCGGATAGGGCCGACTTGCGTTCATCCTTCGCCCGGGTGAACTTGAGCTTGTTGGTTTCATCCTTGCGCAGGTCCAGCTTCCGAATAGCTGAGGCGAAAACCTTCTGCAGCTCGTTCAGCGTTTGCGCTGTCTGGATCAGCCGCAGGTTGTTATCCAGCCACTCGCGATACTCCGCAGCCTGGCGCTCCTTCGTCTCGATCTTGTCCTCGGCTCGCTCGATTTCAGCCTCGGCTTCGATCTCGTTGACGTAATGGATGTCGTCATACAGGCCCATGCGGATATCTGCGGAGAAGCCGAGCTGGCTAAGGCACTTGCCGATGGCATCGGTTAGCGATTTTTTCGGGGCTTCGAAGTCAGTCGTGACACCGAATTTGTTCTGCGTTACGAACGGGGTGTGCCCGTAGTGCATGACCGTCTTGCGCTCGCCGTCGTCGCCGATGTACCAGAGCGCCACCTTGAGCGTGTGGACTTGGGCGTGGGCGAGCACCGTGCCTTCCTTGTTGGTGAGCGGCCCGCCAATGTCGAATCGCTCCTCTACCACGTCGTAGCCCCATCCTGTTCCGCATGGCCCGAAAGTCTCGGTCGCGCGCTTGGCAAGGTATTGAGCGTTTACGGCGGTACCGGTAAAGCCGCCCGGGCCGGTGTATTCCTTGGTGAACTTGGGGTCGGTCTTCTGAACCGCGTCCCAAATCTGCAATTTGCTGGACACAGGATCTCCTCGGCCGCATCGCGCAGCCTGTCAGTAGGTTGGTTTATCCGAAAAAGTGATTCATGGCCGCCCACTGGAAGCCCGCCGTTATCAGCAGGCCAGACAGGACGGCGAAGCCAGACAGCGCAGACCATCCAGCCGCATAGCTGTGGCCTGTCTGTGTGTCGTAGGGGGTGGGGTCGTAGGGGAGGGAGGCGGTGGTCATGGCAGCACCTCGTCACCTGTCAGATGCTCAGCGAATACAGTCGCCTCGCCGTTCGTTTCCCAGAACTTGCCTTTGCCATCAGTTAGCTCGAACCAGAGGCCGGGGTTCATTCGGCCAGTAGCGCGCCGCTGTCTCACGAATAATCCGAACTTGTTCGGGTTCGGGTCGCCTGCCCATAGATTGCACATCCGGTCTCCAAACTTCGGCTTGCGCCCTGCATTTATGCGCGCAGCCAGTTCACTCATTGCCTTCCTGCGATCCTCCATGCTCATTCCGTCACCATCCCTGCAAGTCCGCTCAGCACAACCAGCAGCGAGAACACTACCAGGCCTGATGCGTAGAATTTCCAGAACCAGATGCGCTTGGCGCGTTGGTATGAGCTAGTCATTCCGCACCTCCAGCACCCGGCGACCGCGCTTGATGGTCATGGGCGAGCAGATGCCTGAGTCGATCAGGCGTGTTTCAGGTGGCAGGCCTAGCGCCTTGCACAACGACTGGCCGGGCGCGGAGAGCAGGGTGAAGCGCTGGGCTATCTCAGCCACCTGCTCATCAATGAGGCTGGTTACTGGCGCGGTAGTGGCGTTCATGGCTTTTCTCCCTGCTGGGCGCGCATGAAATCCGCCATGCCGCCCATCTGCTCAACGATGGCGCGCTCTTCGGCTTCGCTGCTGGATGTGATCTCCAGCCTTTTCTTGAGGCAGCGCGCGCAGTCGACGGCACGCCAGTCACCGCTTAACTTGCTGGTCTCACCTAGCCATACGCCGCAAGGGCCGCGCTCGGCTTCCTCGTCCCCAGCGAGAAATGGAGGGTAATAGTGAGTCTTCATGGCTGCTCTCCTTGCAGGGCGGCGCGAGCTTTAGCCCCGCCATCACGGTCCAACGCTTGACGAGACGATTCGCCTACGGATCCCAATTTTCGACAACCTGCCGCTTGCTTTGAATACCACTCCAGCACATCCCGCAGCCGATCCTGCTCAGCGAGAAGGGCTTCGATTCGGTCATGCTGCGTGTGCAGCGTGTTCACCAGTCCGTCAATGTTCTCTTGCAGTTCGCAGACTGCGACCCCGTAGCTGTCGCCGTCCTTGGTGCGCACGTCCACGCCGAGCAGATCGCGCAGCAGGGCTACCATCTCGGCGGGCGCTGCAATGACGTAGTGGTCGTCAGGCTCGCGGACGTACTCGAAGCCCTTCTTCAGGCACTCTTCCTGCCAGTTCACTTCCTTGCTCATGCCGCAGTCCTCACGGTGAATTTCGTCTTGAGCGTCCATGCCTTCGTGACCGCGTGATGCAGCCGCAGATAGCGGGCCGTATCGATCTGTCCGGTATCGCGCAACGCCTGCAGGTAGCCGTACAGGACGTTACAGTGGTAGTCCGCGGTGGCAGCGTACCGGGCGCCACGCAGGTGCTTGAAGTGCTCGCGAATGGTGTCTTCGGTCTTCATGCTGCCTCCCGCTTGATCTCTTCGGCGTGTTCGCGGCGCCGGTTGGCCTCGTGTTCGAGGAATTCGTCTATCCGGTCATCGCAGTAGTCGAGGAAGGCCTGGACGGTTGCTTCGTCGTGCTCCTCCAGCTGCCGCTGAATGGCTTCTTCAAGCGTTGTGCTATCAGCAGGCAGGGACGACTCTCGGCGCCGCTGGCCGCGTGCTAGTGCGTTCATGTGGGTTACCTCGGGTCGCCCGGACGGGCTGGGGTGGGCGTTACGAATTGGCCGCGTTGCTTTTGAGATATTGCTCAACTTCCTCGACCGGCCAGCGGACAGACTTGCCGAAGCGAATTGGCTGAGGGAAGCCCGGCGTTTTGGTCCAGCGCCACCAAGTTGTTCGGCTGATTTCAAGCTGCTCGAAAAAGTGCGCGGCAGGTTTGTACGTAGTCATCTGGGCTTTTTTCATTTCCATGTCCTTTCGATCTATCTGCACACCCACTGCAAAGCCCCCGTCCTGTATCGCAGGACCAAGTGAGGTACAGGCAGAGGCTTTGCGGTAGGTGCTGGGGTAGGAGGGTGATGCAGTGGCCGGGCATCACTCCGGCGCGCCTTAACAATGCGGTGGCTCCGCAAGAGGGCTCCCGACCTTTCGGCCCGCATGGCAACCCCTCTGACGACTTCTTCCCCGGTGCGCCTGGCTCCGGCATTTCTGCTGTTTGCGTGTCTATGGTTGCCACGCCGCACTGCATCGGGGAGTGATCTGTAGAACTGGCCCACACGGGCGACCTCCCACCCTCCACGGGTAGGCGCGCTAAGCATCGACGCCGATTACTAGTCAGGAGGCCTGCAGTCCTCCATTCGTTCATCGCCGCCTACGCAACCAATCACCGCCGTCGCGAACGGCCGGGTCGCTGGTTAACACTGCGCTACAGCTCTACAGATCACTCTCCGATGCAGGCTCGTTACGTGAGCCATTCGGCCGTCTCAACGGGGTGTAGTGGAGTCCCGCCAACGGCTGCCGGTGTTTTTCGCAATCAGGGCACTACCGGCTTATCCCTGTCGCAGGTATCCCGAAGGGGCGCTGCGCTCGCCTGTTACTTGGTGCGGGCTTCGATCATTGCGTCGGCGATGGCGTAAGCGTCGGTTGCCAGATGGCTGAACCTCTCGAAGTCGCCGCCGCCTTCGAGCAACCCTTGCATCGCCTTCGCTGCGAAGTAATCGCGTAGAGTCATGCCATTCCTTTCGGCGCAGCCCTCACTCCATGCCGTTTGGAGCGGAAACGCTGGCCCGCCTGCTTCAATCTCTTTCGCTTCCATCATCCTTCTCCTTCCAATTCCTTCTCCACCAGTCCCACATGTACAGCGCTGCTAGGGCGCCGCAGAGGATCAGGGCGTCTGGGGTGGTTAGCATCGCCTGTGCTCCTGTGTGCTGGTGGGGCGGTTAACCTGCCAGCTCATCAGCGCGAGCTGCCCAGGCGGCGTGTAGCCTGTCGCGCAGCACTTGCTGATGCTCTGCGCTGATGATGTGCGCCACATGCAGGGCGATGATGAATCCAGACGTGTGCGACGCCATTCGCAGGAGGTCGCGGTCGGTTTCTGCGGTTGCCAGCCCGGCAATGTCCTTTTCGGCCATCTCTACGGCCAGCCTGTGATGTGCGTTCATTTCCGTTCTCCGGTTGTCTTCCCGTCTGGCCCTGTCGCCAAGGCCAGCCAGTGAAAACTTGCATTACGCCGCACTGCCCGTTCGGGTCATTCGCTCGGTTCGGTCAGCACCTCGCCTGTTCCAGCCCCTCAATGGCTTTTCCAGTGCGCCGGTCGCCGTCGAGGCAATGCGGTTTGTGTTGCGGCAAGTTCTTAAAGAGTTTCCGGGGATTCACCCGAGGCCCGTTTCGGGGCCTGGAAGCTTGTTGCGCTTCGATGGGGTGAACAATACGGAAACGTATTGAATCGGTCAATACGTTTTCGCATTAATTTATACGGTAGGTAATACGCTGTGGCGCCAGTGATCTGTCGTTTGCATGAAAACAAGCGAAGCGGCCATTCGTCGGACGGGTTCGAGCGGGGAATCTGAGGCACAAAAAAGCCCGCTCAGAGGCGGGCTTTTGATATCGCGGTGATATTAGAAGACGGACTTCGCTAGCTTGGCGTCGATGACGCGGCCGATGATTTGGACATCGCTCGTGACCTCGATTGTCTTAAAAGAGGGGTTCAGCGGCTCCAGGTATTCGACGCCGCTGTCTCTCACATAACGCTTGAACGTGGTTTCGCCCGTTTCGCCAAGTCTGGCAACGTAAAACTTCCCGCTGACGAGATCAAAGCCTTCCGGCTGAACCAGAATGCGCATCTTAGGTGGGAAGCTCGCGCCGTCCCCTGGGGAAACCATCGACAGGCCCTTCACCTCAAGCCAATAGCCCCTATCGCCCGCCTTCTCGTCCGATTCGATAAACTCTTCGGCATCGCCGGGCATAAAATTGTCGGCCGATTCAGCCCACATTCCAGCAGCAATCCAACTGATCAAGGGATACTTCCTCGCTTCCCTATGTGGCTGCAAAGTGGGGCTGACGTTACTCAGCGCACCACCCCCAAAGAGCAGCCACTCAGGCGGAACCTTCAAGGCTCTGGCGAGTTTGGACACGGTATCTCGCCTGGGGCTTTTGCTCTCCCCAGAAAGTATACGGTTAATCGTTGGTTGCGGGACAGAAGACTGGCGCCAGAGTTCCCCCTCTGACCACCCTCTAGCCCTCATCAAGCCTGCAAGACGCGAGGCAATATTCATCTCATCCCCGATACGGTTTTGTATATCGAGATTGTATTGCTCTAAGTCATGCGTTTGCGTATCATCGGCCATACATAACCTGATTGGTATCGTATCAAATGACCATCCAACAGATGCTCTGTGAACTGGCCAGTCTGGGCTACTCACAGCGGCAAATTGCCGAGGCTAGCGGGACCAGCCAACCGAACATTAACCGCGCCCTCAAGGGTACGTCTGTTCGGTACGAGATCGGCAAGGAGATCGAGCGATTGCATAAGAAAGCCACTCGTTCCGCGTCCCGCAAAGCAGCGTAACCCTAACCACGAAGAGATAAGGAGTTTTCTCGCCATGTATGACAACCCCCGCCACAAGAAAGAACAGATCGTTAAAGCCCGCCTGGATTACTACGACGACTGCGCATTTCGTGCGCTAGCCAACCAGATGCGCATGCAGCCCGCCGTGTTAGCCCGCCACTTGATTAAAGAGTTCATCCGCGAGGCTAAGGGGCAGTCTGCCACTACCGAGCAGCGTACCGCCGTTTAGAGGCACTGAGCAGGGGAAGTTTGTGGGTGAGCTGATTGAGCTGGGGGAGTTTGACGACGAGGAACGGAGATTCCTGCGGGAGATGGCGAACGGCCTTAACAAGTCGGTCGAGGACGCAACAGGAGAGATCCTGAAGATGATCGCCGAGAACCACAAGGTGATTCGGAGCCGGGTGGTAGCAGCAGAAGTAACAGACCTCGCCCTAATCAGGGCAAGGAAGCGGGGGCCTGAAAAGGGCCAATAAAAAAGCCCACCGGATCAGGGTGGGCTCAGGACAACGTACTTACGGGAAAGATTATGGACAACGTGATTCACATTGGCAACACCCAACGGGGGTTTACCCGGATGGACAACAGCATCATGGAGGCTCTGGCTGCAGTTGATCTGCCAGCTCGTGAGTTCCGCGTCGTGATGGCTATCGCCCGCCAGACTATCGGCTACAACGTCGAGAGCAAGCGTCTCTCTGCCGACGAGATCGGCAAGCTGACCAACATGCGCCGTGACGTTGTCTCCAAGGCGATCAGTCATCTCCTTGAGCGCCGCATCATGTTCCGCGTAGGTGGAAGCCGTGGAGAGGTGGGTATTTCCCCAGTCTCCGAGTGGTCCTTCTACGAAGAGAAGCAAGACCGTCTCACTGAGACCAAAACGTCTCACTCAGCCCAAATCGTCTCACTGAGACATGACGCGAGTGAGACCAAAACGGCAACTTGCTTCCTTTATACAAAGAAAACAAATCTTCCTACGGAAGATATTGTAACGCCCGACGGGAAGAGCAAGCCCGCTGTCAAGGCGAAGAGCCGCAAGCCATCCTCGGCAGGGTTCGGCCTGACTCACATGCTGGCTGACAACCCCCATGCCATCCCTGACCAACTGCTCCAAGACTGGATTGCCCTGCGCGAGAAGAAGCGTGCCGCACTGAGCGCAACCGTCTGGACCGCCCTGAACGCCGAGCTGGACAAGTGCGTAGCCGCTGGCATCTCCGCTGAGACCGCAATGACCGAAGCGCTGGTCGCTGGCTGGCAGGGTTTCAAGGTCGACTGGGTTGTTAACCGCTTGACCACTGAGGGCCGTATGCCGGCTCGCAACTCGTCCGCCCCTGATTTCCACAGCGGTGACACCAGCTGGGCAAACGATCTGGGGGATCTGTGATGCGCAACGTCAAGGATCTGATCCCGTCCGCCACCAGCGGCAACCACGTCGCCATCGCTGAGCCGGTCAACGCGCCTCGCGCTATCGACCAAGGCACCGCCAGCGTCGTCAACAGCCTGTTCGCTGAGCTGCAGTGCATCTTCCCGGCCTGGAAGCAGGCATGGCCCGATGAGGACTCGCTGAAGGCCGCTAAACGCTCATGGATCAAGGGATTCATGGCTGCTGGTATCAACTCGCTTGAGCAGATCCGCTTCGGCATCCAGCAGTGCCGCAAGTCCGGTGGCGACTTCGCCCCGAGCGTTGGCCGCTTCATCCGCTGGTGTGAGCCGACCCCTGAAATGATGGGCCTACCAGATGCGGCGAAGGCGTACCGCGAGGCCTGCGCGAATGCCCATCCAGCCGCTGATCGCCATTGGTCGCACCCGGCCGTCCACCACGCAGCCTGCGAAACCGGCTTCTACGAGCTGGCAAATATGCCCGAAGAGCGCAGCCGCAAGCTGTTCGACCGCAACTATGCCATCACCGTGCGCATGGTTATGACCGGCGAGCCGCTTCGGGAAATCCCGCTGGCCCTGCCGGAAACCGTGACCGTCCGCACGCCTGAAGTCGGACTGGCCGCTATTGCCGCACTGCGCGCGAAGGTGAAGGCATGAACCGCTCCGGCTCCCTCACTCTCGCCCAGCGCGCAACCCTCGCCCAGGCACTGGCAGCGGGTTTCATCGTGGACGAGGAAGAAAACACCGTCATCCGCATCAAGCGCGGCAACGACTACCGATTGATTCAGATGGACGGCTCGCAGAAGCGGGCCTATGGGGCGAAGAGATGAGTGATTTTTCAGAAATGGCCGCCGCCTACGAGCAGGCCCGCACAGCTCCCGACGTAACAGATCGCGCTACTGGCCTAGAGGAGGCTGATCGGATAGGTGGTGTGGCGCTGGTACAGGCCAGGCTGCAGGGGCAGGGCGCTGAGGAATGCGAGGAGTGCGGCATCGAGATTCCGGCCGCTCGCCGTCGTGCTGCGCCGTGGGCGGTGTGCTGCATCGACTGCGCTTCGATGAGGGAGGGGCGCCGCCATGGCTGAGAGGATTCGCGTCAACGGCCTGGGTGAACTCTCCGCAGTGACCGCTGCCATTCGCGCCAAAGGCTTCCCGTGCAACGTCAGCATCACCGGTGCGGGCCGCAGCCTGCCTCAGAACTCCCTGTTCCATAAGTGGTGCGCAGAGATCGCGGCCTTCTTCGTATCGATGGGCAAGACGACTTTCGCCACCGGTGCCGCCATGAACGAAACGAACATGAAGCGGAACCTGAAGCAGACGTTTCTCGGCGAGGAGGAGATCGAGGATATCGACCTGCGGACAGGCGAGATCACCAAGCGCTCCGAGCTGCGCCACACCAGTGACCTCGACAAGGGCGAGATGCACGCCTTCATGACCTGCGTCGACAAGTGGGCCATGGAGCACGGCATCTACCTGTCGCACCCCGAGGACAGCGAGTACATGCGGATGCAGCGTGACTTTGGGGAGGCAGCATGAAAGGCCGTAACCCATCCGCAGAACAGAAGCGCTATCACGATCAGCTCGCTCAGCGCATCGGCTGCATAGCCTGCCATCGCGACACGGCAGGCCATCAGCGCAACCACGTCGTGAGCATCCACCACGTCGATGGCCGCACCAAGCCAAACGCGCACTGGCTCGTTCTGCCGCTGTGCGCTGGCCATCACCAAGACGGCTACGGCGCGCCCGGCCTGATCGCAGTTCACCCCTACAAGGCCCGCTTCGAGCTGGCCTATGGGAAGCAGGAAACACTAATCCGCGACTGCGCCCTGCAGTTGCTTGATATGGGCCTGACGCTCCCGGCGCGGGTCATGGAATTGATCGGACTGGAGCAGGCAGCATGAGCGACGCAATCAACCCCACCCATTACACACGCGGCGGCGTTGAGTGCATCGACGCTATCGAGTCGGCCACTGTCGACAAGCGCGGCATTGAGGCTGCATGCACCGCGAACATCATCAAGTACCTGTGGCGGTACGAGGCCAAGAACGGCATCGAGGACGTGAAGAAGGCCCGCTGGTATCTGGAGCGCCTGCTTTCTCACCTGAGCAAAGTGCAAGAAGCGCAGTTCGGCCAGATCAATACCATCGACTACCGCACCGAAGCCGAGAAGGCGGAACTGGCATGAAGATCAGCCGAATCGATGTGATTGGACAGAACGGAAACGATGGGGCGGCCTATGACGGGTTCGGCGCGGAATGGCTCGCTAAATCTGGCCTGCTTGACGATGACGGAGCGGCAGCTGATCGAAGCGGACAAGACAGCCTGCTTGATCAGGTGGAAGGTGCGCGACCTCAAGGGGCCGGAGAGGCAGAGGCAGGGCAACGTTCTGCTGGCGGCTGTTCCAGAGAGTGCGCGGCCTGCCGTTGTGCAAGCGCTGAAGGCGAGGGGGAGTAGATGATCATCGGAATCGACCCTGGCTGCACCGGCGCAGTCGTCCTCATGCACAACGACTACCGCTACGTTGCGCACATCCTCATGCCAACAGTGAAGGTCGGCACCAAAAGCCGCGTGAACGGCGCTGCCATTTCCGCCTTCCTCCGCGAGCACAAGTACCGGGAGCCGACGCACGCGTATCTCGAGCAGGTCGGCGCCATGCCGGGCCAGGGCGTTTCCTCGATGTTCACCTTTGGCCATGCCGCTGGCGTGGTCGAGGGCATCCTGCAAGGAGCGTGCATTCCTTACACATTGGTCACGCCGCAAGCATGGAAGAAAAAAGCGGGCCTCATCGGGGCCGACAAAGACGCCGCCCGATCCCGCGCCATTCAGCTTTACCCGGACCTCCGCATTCTCGACCTGAAAGGGAAGGGGCAAGCGGTGGCCGACGCTATTTTGATCGCCCGGTTTGGGCAGAAGGGGGAGACAGCCTAATGGCCGCACGCGTATTCACAGACGAGCAGCTTATCGAAGCGCTCAAGACCATGACCAACGCGCAAGCGGCCACGCACTTCGGTGTATGGACGCGCACGATTGAGGTTCGCCGGGCAAAGCTGGCTCGCAAGGGTTGGAGTCCTGAGCATGGCATGACCAAAACCGTGCCGGACGGCTTTCACCTCAAGGGCACCTCGACGCTGTATGACGAGGAAGGCAAGCCGAAGCTGCAGTGGGTGAAGACCAGCATCGACCACGAGCGCCAGCGTGAGCTGTTCATGCAGGCCGCCGAGGCTATGGCAGCTGAACTGCCGCAGGTTGGGTCGGTTATGTCACCAGAGCGCACCCTGCCTCACCTGATGGCCGTATACCCGATCGGTGATGCTCATATCGGGATGCGCGCATGGGGCGACGAAACGCAGGGCGAAAGCTGGGACATGACCCGCGCTGTACAGGTGCAGTGCGGCGCGATGGCTGCCCTGGTCGAGCTGGCGCCGGCAGCAGAGCAGGCGGTGATCATCAACCTCGGAGATTGGTTCCACGCTGACAACATGGCCGGCATGACAGAGCGCTCCGGTCACGTCATGGATCTGGACGGCCGCTACGCCAAGATGATCGACGTAGGGATGATGGTCATGCGCCAGTGCATCACGTCAGCCCTGAAGAAGCACAAGACGGTGCGCGTGATCAACGTAGTGGGCAATCACGACGACACAGGCGCTCTGTGGATGAGCGTAGCCCTGCGACACACCTACGAGAACGAGCCCCGCGTTCAGATCGATCGCGCCCCGTCAGCATTCCACTACATCGAGTTCGGCAAGGTGCTGATTGGCTGCCACCACGGCCACACCTGCAAGGGCGAGCGCCTGCCGGGCGTTATGGCCGCAGATCAGGCTCAAGCCTGGGGCCGCACTGAGCATCGCTACTGGTATCTGGGCCACGTCCATCACCAGAGCGTGAAGGAGTATGCCGGCGTGACCGTCGAGAGCTTCAACACCCTGACCGCCAAGGACGCCTATGCAGCCTTCGGAGGCTACCGCGCGCGCCAGAACATGAAGTGCATCGTCATGCATTCAGAGCACGGCGAAGTATCGCGTCACACCGTCAGCCCTGAGATGTTGAAAGGAGAGGCAGCATGACCTACCAGTCAGTTGTATCAGCAGTAGTCCGGGCCCTGGCTGCGGAGACCATCAACAGCGCGGGCGGCGTGGACTTTGAGCCAAAGGTTCAGGCTGCGCGCATTCCTGGCGAGATCAGCGGGAAGGAAGCGGCGTTCCTGACGGACTGCTGGGTTCATGGCCGGCTCCACAAGGCACTGCCGGTTGGTCTGTGGCTGGCATTGACCGCGAAATACAGCACAAACATGGAGCGCAAGCGCGCCGCGATGACTGTTATCGCTAGCGGCCTGAAGTCTCCAGCGCCTAAACGATTTGTTGAGTGCGCGGTAGCGACGTGGGCCTTCCCAAAACTGCCCGGAGCGGACGGAAAGCGGTCGACCAATGTGATGCCTGCAGGCTGGTACGACATGACTAATTGGGATGATGGCGGTCGCCCTGAGTCGACTTTGCGTCGATGGAGGAACGGAATCCGGCGCGACCTTGAGGCGCAAGTCAACGAGGGCCTTTTGCTGGCGCAAGAGATTCTTGATCGGGAAGGCCTGATTGCAGGGGAGGCGGCCTGATGAAAACGGATGCACGACTGGAGAAGCAAGTCGTAAAGCAAGATGCGCTAGAGCATTCAAGGCTGCTAGAGCTGCTTGAATACGACGCGGAGACGGGGCTATTCCGATGGGCAGTAAACCGTGGCCGCCTAGCTAAGGCTGGGAGCGTTGCAGGAGGGCCGCGCGTAGACGGGTATTGGGGGATAAAGCTGGCTGGCTTCACCTATCTAGCTCATCGCCTTGCCTGGTTCTATGTCTATGGGGTTTGGCCTGAAGAAGAGCTTGACCACATAGATCGCAACAGGGCAAACAACCGAATCGAGAACCTTAGGCACGCGACGCGGGCGGACAACTGTCGCAACAAGCCGGTAAGCAGATCATCAAAGACTGGCGTGAAGGGTGTATGGCCCCACAAGAACAGGTTCCGTGCCGAAATCCACTTTGGTGGTAAGCAGAGGGACTTGGGCGTCTATGACACTGTTGACGAAGCAAGAGCCGTCTACGAGGCAGCTGCACGCAAGATTCACGGCGATTTTGCGGTTGTCTGCCATTGATTCAGGCGCTTGAGCAATAAAACTTCAAAAACATCTTGCATTCAACCGATCAAACGATCACTATGTTTCCTATCTTGGTCATTTCACGCGTTGAGATGGCCGAGAGCAGGTGAATGCGCAGGCTGATGCGCAGCGTTAGGCCCGTAGATGACAGGGACTGAAACTGAGATCGCGCACGTAAACGGATGCGCGGCACGTCGTTAAGCAAGAATTCAAGCCGGAGATCAGCGCCGGCCACCTGCACCAATTCAAGAGCCCAGCCTAACCGCTGGGCTTTTTCGTTTCCGGGCATCG
The DNA here is from genome assembly GCF_058536345.1 of Stutzerimonas sp. C6.4V. Lineage (NCBI taxonomy): Bacteria > Pseudomonadati > Pseudomonadota > Gammaproteobacteria > Pseudomonadales > Pseudomonadaceae > Stutzerimonas > Stutzerimonas sp. C6.4V. The sequence continues at coordinate 2,880,870 of NZ_JBZUBM010000001.1, read as the reverse complement.
CAAACGGCAGCTTGAAGGGCTCGCCACCCTGCGCCCGACCTATCAGCCGGGAGGCCTCTGATCATTTTCGTGAAGCCACGCAAATGTTCACGCACAAATCTCCGGCAAACCTCTTCCGGCCCCATGCCTGCCTCCTAGCCCCGAGCGGATCGCTGAGCATGTGAGGCCGGACCAATTCCTAACGAGACTCCACTATGACCGACACCCACGATGTCAGGACGGTGCACGAGCGTGTCGGCGCCCTGGAGCAAGAGGCAGCCGTAACCCGGCACCGCCTTGACAGATTCGACCGCGACCACGCCCAGTCACCCAACCGACTGACCAAGCTCGAGCAACAGTTCGAGCACATGACCCGTCAGCTCACCGCTATCGGAGAGAGCCAGGACGAGGTATCAGAGAAGGTAGACAAGCTAGGCGGCAAGCTCTCATACGGGCTAGGCGCCGCTGCTGTCCTCCTAGCCGTGTTCGATAAGGCGTGGCCGTACCTGAGCAGTGGGATCGGGTCATGAAGCGCATCACCTGGGCATTCGTCCTCACCTCCTGCTTCCTCACCCTTAGCTGTATCGGCTGGGGAGTGATAGAGGCTGTGCGGTGGGCTGGGTCGTTGGTCGGGTGCGCGTATGGCTAACGCCTCTGCATGGCATCACCTCTACAACGGGAAGCGATGGCATCGTCTCCGCTGGCATCAGCTCCAAAGGGAGCCGCTGTGCAAACTGTGCCAAGCACTAGGCAAGGTGACTGCTGCATCAGTGGTTGACCATAGGAAGCCGCACAGGGGTGATGAGAAACTGTTCTTCGATGAGAGCAACCTCGACAGCCTGTGCAAGCCATGCCACGACAGCGCGAAGCAGAGGCTGGAAAGGTCTGGTGTTCTGCCCGGCTGCGACTTAAATGGCTCGCCTCTAGATCCCAGCAGTCACTGGAATCGGTGATGCGGTATAGTAAGGCCCAGAAACAAGCGAGCCCGGCACTGCGTCAACAGTAACCGGGCTCTGACCACAAACCTGATCGTTCGAGGATCACGGCTATGGCTGATGCCGATTGTACCGCATGCATTGCGTGCGGGAACCTGTTTCAAAGTAAAGGTCCTCGCGGCCGTCGCAAACTGTACTGCCGCCCAGGCTGTCGCCCGAGCGCTTACGCTCCGAAGGCGAACCGGTTCGTGCCTGTTACGAAAAGCTGTCCGTCCTGCGGCGAACCGTTCACGATCACGCGGAAGAAGTACGAAGCTCAGGTCTGCTGTTCAGACCTATGTGCGCGGCGGCATCGCTACGGGGAGAGGTTCGGTTTCGCGTTGCGGCCTCGGTTTTGCGCTGGCTGTCACGCCCCGATCAGTCGACTCGTCCGCACCGACAAAGATGCCGGCAGGTTTTGCACTAAGCAGTGTTACGGCAGAGCTAAGACTAGGATCGGAGAAGAGCGTAGGGCGCTGCTCCGCATAGGGGTAAACGTCAAGCGGCGATTAGCCCTCGCCAGTCAGCCGCCGAAGCTATCAAAGTCCGAGCAGATTGCGCCTTGCTGCGTATGCGGAGCCGGTGTAGTGCTTGAGAAGCACAAACAGGCTCGCGGAGCGTGTTGCAGTGATGCCTGCCGGAAGCAGAGGCGCAGTGCGCGCAGAAAGGAGAGCCGGGCAACCGAGGCCGGGAAGAGGGCAAGGCGCGTTGCTAAGAGTAAGCGGCGGGCGAAGATGCGCGGCTTACTGGCGGATCGCATAGATCCTCTAAAGGTGTTTGAGCGTGACGGGTGGCGATGCCATCTATGCGGGGTAAAGACCAAGCGCGCACTGAGGGGGCGCTGCGATCCACTTGCGCCAGAGCTTGACCACGTTGTCTCTCTTGCGGCTGGTGGCGCCCACTCTTGGGGGAATGTTGCCTGCTCCTGTAGGGCGTGCAACCACTCCAAAGGCGCGCAGTCTGCGGGGCAGCTTGGCTTCGGATTCCCGGCGTGAGGGTAGGGCCATTCGAAAGCTCAGCGCCGGCTGTAGCAATACCGGTCCTCGCCCTCACTTTTCATTAACCGCAACAATTTTGGTAATTCGCCATGGCCGAACGAGGCAAGAAATCTGTCGCCTCGCTTTCCGTGGCGGCTTCGGTAGGGGTTGATTCACGACTAGCCCCACCGTTCATTTTGACCCCGGCGCAGAAGGCTGAGTGGGTCGCAGTGGTGAACTCCAGGCCTGCTGACTGGTTCGGCCCGGAAAACGCCGCGATGCTGATTCAGTATTGTCGGCACAAGGTCCAGTCAGACCTCATTGCTCAGCAGCTGGAAGAGTTCGACCCGGCGTGGCTGGTCGATGATGACGGCATGAAGCGGTTCGACAAACTCGGTGCAATGCTAGAGCGCGAGACGCGAGCGATTAACGCGCTACTCCGCTCAATGCGCCTGACCCAGCAAAGTCTATACAACGCCAAGTCCGCCAGCACGGCGAGCCAGGGCAATAAGGGGCGTAAACCATGGCAGGTCGAAAACGGCTGACCAGAGGCGAGCGCAACTGCGAGTGGATTGAGACGTTTTGCTGCATCCCTGAAGGTAAGCTGGTCGGCCAGAGAGTCAAGCTGACCAGGCATCAACGCAAGTGGATCAAGCGCATCTACGACAGCCCGACGCGCGTGTTCATCTTGAGCATGGCTCGGAAGAACGCAAAAACCGCGCTATCTGCATTTATCGTTCTGCTCCACTTGTGCGGCCCAGAGGCTCGCCCGAATTCGCAGCTATACAGCGCTGCGCAGTCGCGCGATCAGGCTGCGATACTGTTCGAGCTGGCTGCCAAGGTTGTTCGCATGAGCCCGGACCTGTCCGAGTATGTGAACATCCGCGACACGGCCAAGGAACTGCTGTGCGGCGACCTCGGCACCTTCTACAAAGCCCTATCTGCTGACGCTGCGACCAAGTTTGGCTTGAGCCCTGCGCTCATCATTCACGACGAATTAGGCCAGGTTATCGGTCCGCGCTCGCAGCTTTACGAGGCGCTAGAGACTGCATCGGCAGCGCAAGAAAACCCGCTGTCGATAATTATCAGTACTCAGGCGCCAACCGATGCTGATCTGCTGAGCTTGTTGATCGATGACGCATTGACCGGCGCTGATCCGCGCAACAAGGTCGAGCTGTGCACCGCCCCGATGGACCTTGACCCATTCAGCGACGAAGCAATCAGGGCGGCTAACCCGCACTTCGACGAGTTCATGAACCAGGACGAGGTGAGGCGCCAAGCATCAGACGCCAAGCGCTTGCCAAGCCGTGAGCCTGCATACCGCAACCTGATCCTCAATCAGCGCGTTGAGGCCCGCAGCCCATTTGTGAGCCGGTCTATCTGGCAAGCCAATGGCGACCAACCCGACAGCCTGGAAGGGCAGCCCGTCTATGGCGGGCTTGACCTTTCGAGCGTGAACGATTTGACCGCCCTGGTGTTGGTTACCGATGGCGGGGACGTTGAATCGACGTTCTGGCTGCCCGAGGAGGGTCTGCCGGAAAAGTCCCGAAACGACCGGGTGCCGTATGACCAATGGGCGCGGGATGGCTACCTGCAGACCTGCCCTGGCCGTGCAATCGAATATGAGTTTATCGCTCACCACCTGCGAGACCTGTTTGACCGCTATGACGTGCGAATCTTGAACTTCGACCGCTACAACATGCGCTTTCTCAAGCCGTGGCTGGAGCGAGTCGGGTTCAGTGAAGAGGAGTTGGGGCGGTTCAAGGAGTTCGGCCAAGGCTTCGTGTCAATGAGCCCCGCGCTGCGCGAGCTTGAGACTCGACTTCTGGGGCACAAGCTGCGCCATGGCAATCAGCCGGTGCTGACGATGTGCGCGGCTAACGCTGTAGCGGTCACCGACCCGGCAGGCGGGCGAAAGTTTACCAAGTCTAAAGCTACCGGCCGTATTGACGGGATGGTGGCCCTGGCGATGGCCGTCGCTGCGGCAAGCGGCGAACAAGAGGAGCAGGGCGATATGGCCGGCTTCCTCTCTAACCCAATCATGGTAGGAATCTAATGGCCGAATCTAACAAGCCGGGGCGCGTAAAGAGCGCGCTGCTGAACTGGCTAGGCGTGCCGGTCGGGCTTACCAATGGCGCGTTCTGGCAGGATCTGTTCGGCACGTCGAATAGCGGTAAGGTCGTGACGGTTGATGCCGCGATGCAGCTATCTACAGTCTGGTCGTGCGTGCGCTTGCTGAGCGAAACCATCTCCACCTTGCCGTTCAAGCTGTACCAGCGCCAGGCGGACGGCTCCCGTGTTTCGGCTTCTAACCACCCGCTATACCGGGTGCTGTGCCAGAGCCCGAACGCCGAGATGACGCCGAGCCGCTTCATGTCGATGATTGTTGCCAGCCTCGCGCTGTGGGGTAACGCCTATGTCGAGAAGCGTTATGTCGGTACGCGGATCGTCGCGCTCATTCCACTCCTGCCGCAGCTGATGAAGGTGAAGCGGCTGGAGAATGGGCGCCTCGAATACACCTGCGTTGAGGACGGCACCGAGCGCAAGTTTGGCGAAAAGGATTTGATGCACATCCGGGCCTTGGGCCTGGACGGTGTTTGCGGAATGCTGCCTGTCTACATGGGGCGCAACGTGATCGGCTCGGCCATGTCGACAGACGAAGCAGCCGCAAAGGTATTTGCCAACGGTATGCAGGCGTCCGGGGTGCTGACCCATGAGGGCGGCGCGCTCAAACCAGACCAGCGCGAGCAGCTGCGCCAAAGCCTGAGCGCATTCGCTGGCTCAACCAACGCTGGCAAGCTGATGGTTCTGGAAGCGGGACTGAAATATCAAGGCATCACGCTAAACCCAGAAGCCGCGCAGATGCTCCAGACCCGCGCCTTCCAGGTTGAAGAAATCTGTCGCTGGTTCCGCATCCCGCCGCACATGGTCGGGCATATGGACAAGCAAAGCAGCTGGGCTAGCAGCGTGGAGGGTATGAACCTCCAGTTCCTGACCAACGTGCTGCGCCCCATCCTGAAGAACATTGAGGACGAGGTGGCGCGCTGCCTGATTGGCTTCCCTGAGTCGGATTCGATCTATGGGGAATTCTCGGTCGAGGGCATGCTCCGCGCGGATATCAACGCCCGCACTACCTTCTACTCCACCGCCCTACAAAACGGCTGGATGAACCGAGACGAGGTGCGCCGGCTGGAAAACATGCCGCCGATTCCGGGCGGCAACGTACATACAGTGCAGTCCAACCTCTTGCCGATTGAGCTGCTAGGCCAAAGTCAAGCCCCGCTGGAGAAGTAACCATGACGAAAAAGAGCCTTCCAGCAGCGCTGGCGGGGCGCCCCTGCGCGGGCGTTTCCTTCGACCTGCTGCCGCAAGCAATGGAGCGTTGGAATCCAAGCATCCAGGCGGCAGAGGACGAGAAGAACACCATCTCGATTCTTGACGCCATCGGCTCCGATCCCTGGACGGGCGAGGGCGTGACCGCCAAGCGCATCTCTGCTGCGCTGCGCTCAATCGGTGGGGCTGACGTGACGGTCAGTATCAACTCCCCTGGCGGCGACATGTTCGAGGGGCTGGCGATTTACAACATCCTGCGTGAGTACAAAGGCCGGGTGACCGTCAAGGTGCTGGGCCTGGCCGCGTCCGCCGCCTCTGTCATTGCGATGGCCGCCGATGAATTGCAGATCGCCCGCTCGGGCTTCCTGATGATCCACAACGCCTGGACTATCGCTGCTGGCAACCGCCACCAATTCCGCGAAGTTGCCGAAATGATGGAGCCGTTCGACGCCTCCATGGCTGACATTTACGCAGCCCGCACGGGCGCTGATATCGAGGCCATGCAACAGCTGATGGACGCCGAAACCTGGATTGGTGGAAGCGCAGCCGTTGAGCAGGGCTTTGCCGATTCGCTTCTCGACTCCGATTCAGTCAAGGAAGGCGCCCGAGCGCAGAGTGGCCTGATCGCTGCCCGCAAGCTCGACACCATCCTAGCCAAGCAGGGCATGCCGCGCAGTGAGCGCCGCGCCCTCATTCAAGAAATCAAGTCCGGTACGCCATGCGCTGCCGGGCCCGGTACGCACGACGCTGCCGAAACCCTGGCCGATCTGGCCGAACCCATCGCCGATCTAGAGCGCGCACTGGCGCGTTTCTCGGCAGCTGCTACCCGATAACGGAGATTTACCCATGTCCGAACAAGCCCAACTGCTCGCCAAAATGAGCGCAGAGCTGGAAAAAGCCTCCAGCGATTTCAGCACCAAGGCCGAAGCCGCCCTTGGTGAAGCCAAGCGCGCCGGCAGCCTGTCGGCTGAAACCAAGGCTGCCGTCGATGAAATGGCGCTGAAGTTCAACAGCCTGAGCGAGGCCGAAAAGCAACTGAAGGCGCAGCTCGGTGAGCTGGAGCAGGAATTTGCCCGCATCCCGACCCGGGCCGCCGCGAACAAGCGCACCAGTGTTGGCGCCGAAGTGGTCAAGAGCGAAGCCCTGGCCGAATTCGCCAAGAGCGTACAGGGCAACCGCCGCATCAGCGTTCCGGTGAATGCCGCACTGCTGAGCACAGACGTAGCCGATGGCGTCGTGGAGCCGCAGCGCCTGCCTGGCATCGACGTGATGCCCAAGCAGCGCCTGTTCCTGCGTGACCTGATCGCCTCGGGCCGCACTACTTCCCCGGCCATCTTCTGGGTTCAGCAGACCGGCTTCACCAACAACGCCGCAGCTGTCGGTGAAAACCCGGTCGGCGGCAAGCCGTATAGTGATATTGCGTTCAACACGAAGATCACGCCGGTTACCACCATCGCGCACATGTTCAAGGCGTCCAAGCAGATTCTGGACGACTTCGCGCAGCTGCAATCGACCGTGGACGCCGAAATGCGCTACGGCCTCAAGTACGTCGAAGAGCAGGAAATGCTGTTCGGTGACGGCACTGGCGTTCACCTGCACGGCATCGTGCCGCAGGCCACTGCGTTCTCCGCTGCGTTCGCACCGGAAGCCATGACCCAGATCGACGAGCTGCGCCTGGCCATGCTGCAAGCGCAACTGGCGCGCCTGCCGGCATCCGGTCACGTCCTGCACTTCAGCGATTGGGCGAAGATCGAGCTGACCAAGGACACCTTGGGCCGCTACATCATCGGCAACCCGCTGAGCGTTGCAGGCCCGACCCTCTGGGGTCTGCCGGTTGTCTCCACCGAGATCGCCGCCTTCCAGGGCAAGTTCCTGACCGGCGCATTCCAGACTGCCGCGCAAATCTTCGACCGCGAAGACGCCAACGTCGTGATCTCCACCGAGAACGCCGACGACTTCGAGAAGAACATGATCTCGATTCGTTGCGAAGAGCGCCTGGCGCTAGCCGTCAAGCGCCCAGAGGCGTTCATCTACGGCACCTTCGCCGTTCCGGCGCCGTAACGGCTGATAAGCCGGCCGCCTTCGGGCGGTCGGTTTGAGGGATAGCGATGCAACTAAAAGCACTCCGTCCGATCTTGCTCAATCACTCAGTTGTGACCGAGGGGCAGGCATTCGAGACGACAGATCATCATGCTCGCGAACTGATTGTTCGAGGGCTAGCGGTAGAGGTGCCACATGGCCGTTCTGACACTGGACGAGATCAAGAGCCACCTGCGCCTGGACGGAAACGCCGAGGACGCTCACCTGGCGCTGCTGAATGACGCGGCCCAGGACTACGCCAGCCAATACATGAACCGCGCCATTCCATGGCATGACGACGCGGGCGCAGAGGAGCCTGTTCCAGCCTCGGTGAAAGCCGCGATCCTGCTCACTATTGGCGACTTGTACGAGAACCGAGAGGGTTCCTTCGTCGGCGTGAGCCGGGTAGATAATCCGACCGTTCTGCGTCTGCTCAACCCGTACCGCGTAGGGCTAGGCGTATGAGAGCCGGCAAACTAAGGCACCGCTGCAGCCTGCAATCGGAGCAAAGCGTTCCAGACGGCATGGGCGGCCGCATCGACGGATGGGCCGAACTGCGCCCGGTCTGGTGCGAAATCACTACGCCAACGGGTCGCGTCTCGAACGTGGCGCAGCAGCTGACCGCTGTTGTGTCTGCGGAGATCCGCGTGCGTCCGTCTGCTGACTTCGTGGCGGGTCGCCGGCTGGTCAATGGCGCCATCACTTACCGGATAGAAGCGGTCCTGCCGAGCAACGAGCGCGACATTATGCAGCTGCTGTGTTCGAGCGTGGCGAATCCGTAGGAGCGGCGTAATATGCTCGTATCTGAAAGCGAGTGAGGTGATGACATGGCAGGCCAGGAAACAATGCTAGTCCGCCTCCAAGGAGGAAAGGTCGAGCGTCGGCCTGTAGCGATTAAAGAGCATGCAGACCTTATTGCAGGTGGCCAGATTCTTTGGAGCGAGGAGCCCGAGCTAAACGAGGGTGAGATGGTCGTTAGAACCCTTGCCGATCCTGTGCCGCTAATTGTGAAGGCATGGAAACCATAAACCCGCTTCGGCGGGTTTTTTAATGCCTGGAGAAACCATGGCCAGACGATCCTCGGTTCGCGGCGACTTCAAACTTCGCGGCCTGCTCCGGCGCATCGGTAACCAGATGGAGTCGGATCTGCGTCCCGCGATGCAGAAAGCGGCTGATCTGGTTCTGGAGACACAGCGGCAGCTCATCCCGAAAGATACCGGCGAGTCGGCGGCAGCACTTGAGGCGTTCGTCTCGAAAAGTGGCCTCGACGCGCAGATTGGTATCAGGGGGAAAAAGAAGTCCCGCCGGTTCTTTTTCCTGCGCTTCATCGAGTACGGCACCAAGGGCCGCGAAGGCAAGGCCGGCAAGAACCCGACGAACAAGTCGGACGGCTCCACTTTCTTCGGCTACGCGCCAGACATTCCCGCCCGACCGGCGCACCCGTTCATTCGGCCCAGCTACGACCTGAACAAAGACGAGATCCGCAAACTGTTGAGCGAGGCAATTGCTTCGACTCTGGACAAGGCGGCGAGGAGTGCAGATGGCTGACCCAGCAATACCGCTACAGGCCGCGCTATACGCCCGCCTAAGCGACGAACTCAGCGTGCCGGTATATGACGCCGTGCCGATGGGCACTGCGCCGCCGTACCTCACGATTGATTCCGAAATCGCAACCAGCACCAGCCCCATTGCGGGGCGCGACCGCGCAAGCCGCTTCCTGTATTTGACCGCATGGTCGAATTACGCCGGCCAGCGCGAAGTGAAGCAGATCATGAGCGAGGTGTATGCCGCGCTCAACCAGCGCCCGCTCGTTCTCGCTGATGGCCGCGCCTTCGGTATTCGCATCGAGCGCATGATCACCAATCGAGACGCTGACGGCGTGACCTACATGGGCGCCGTCACGCTGAAAGTTAACACCCAGCAGTAACCCAACCCCAAACCCTGCCGCACTGCGGCTACATCCAATGTCCTTTGGAGGACTACCCATGCCCGTAAATACCGCAGCCGGCGCAACGTTTGCCATCGGCACCAAGGTCGTCGCCACTGACGCCGCAAGCTATGCCCTCGACACCTACACCGCAGTAGGTGAAGTCGAGTCGATCGGCGAATTCGGCGACGAAGTTTCCGCTTCCACCTTTACCGCCCTGGCGAACCGGCGCGTCCGCAAGTTCAAGGGCACCTATGACGCTGGTGATCTCCAGCTGACCGTAGGCTTCGACTCTGGCGATGCCGGCCAGACCGCGCTCAACACCGCCCTGAAGGACGAAGGCTCGACCGACTACAACTTCAAAATCACCTTTGAAGACGGCGACGTTTTCTACTTCTCCGGCAAGGTCATGTCCCGCCGCATCTCCGCTGGCTCGGCTGACGAGATCGTCAAGGCCAACATCTCCATCGCCATCGGCACCGAAGTGCTGGAAATCGCGGCCCCGTAAGCCGATTAGCGCGGCTCAACCGGGCCGCGCATCCCCTGAATTCTGGAGTGACCCATGACAAGTAAGACCCTGTACGGCAAAACCACCGTGACCGTTGGCGAGTTCGAGTTCGAACTGGAGCCGACCCTGGCCGCAGTCCGCAAGATCGAGCAGCGCTTCGGCGGTCTGCGTCCCGCGTTGGACGGCCTCGGCTCGCTGAGCGTCGATGCAGTCAGCCATGTAATCGTGGCGGGCGCCAATCTCTCCCCGAAAGAGGCCAAAGAGGTCCCTGAAGCCGTGTTCGCCGCTGGCGTGGCCGACATTACCGCTCAGGTTGTCCCGTTCGTTGTGGCGCTTCTCAACCCCTCTGACGCCAAGCCAGAGGAAGAGTCGGGAAACGTAAAAAAGACTCGGGCAAGCAAAGCGCCGTAAAAGACGGCAGCTACGTCGACCATCTCTACGGGCTGGCTACCGGCTGGCTCGGATGGGCGCCCGCCGTGGCGTGGTCGACGCCTATACCCGAGATCCTGCTCGCGTATGAGTCGAAGATTCAGTTCCTGCAGGCCACCAACCCGTTCGGCGGCGGCAAGAAGGAAGACGACGGCAATGCGCGCAAACCGGAGCAGATGAAGGCGCTGCTGCGCGGTGCTGGGAAGTAGTGCTGGCCGTCTGCTACATTGGCCCTTTCTTATGGGGAGGGGCAGGGATGCTAGTAGTTGCACTCATCGTCTTAAGTGGTGTGCTGGTCAGCGTAGCGCTGCCCTATTGCAAGCAGCAGGCGAATGCTGCCGATGGCGAGCGGAAGATTGGCGCGGCCCTACTTGTCCTAATCTGCGCTTTGTCCGCCATCTGGGGCTGGTATTACTTCAACTATGGTAGCGCCGAGAAGTTACAAGAGCGGATGAATGCAAAAGCGGCAATGGTTGCTCAAGAAAAGACGGAGCGAGACCGAGCTGCGTGCGAGGTGTCTTTCAATACCTTCATTGTGACTCAGCGATTCGTTGAGGAAAAACTGAAATCGCCATCCACGGCAAAGTTCGGCGACCGACCTTTGCGGACAAGATATCTAGGTGACTGCACCCACGAAATATGGGGGTACGTCGATTCCCAAAATGCGCTTGGGGCAACAGTCCGTACCGAGTACTACGTGAAGGCAAGGAATGAAATCGGCACCGGTAAATGGCATTTGATTGATATAGCGATGTGAATATTTGACTTACAACAGACCCGCTTCGGCGGGTTTTTTATTGCCCAGAGGAAAGTAGACATGGCCGATCAAGACGTTGCTGGCTTGATGATCCGCTTGGAAGCGACTACCCAGCAGATGCGCCGTGAACTGGGCATTGCAGATAAGGCTGTGGCTGCTGCCAGCGGCAAGATCGACAAGCAGCTGTCCGAGGTGGACAAGGCTTTTGATCGGATGGGGATCAGCGCGGGGCGCAGCGGAGACGCAGTGAGTGCAAGCGTTGCCGGAATCACTGCGGCCGCAGGAGCGGCAGCAGCGGGCATCATCGCGCTCGCGTCGAGAACGGCCAGCTCCGCCCGCCAGATGGAGACGTTTGCCAAGCTGGCAAACGCCACCACGACTGAGTTCCAGCGCATGTCAGCGGGTTCGCGCACCGTTGGCATCGAACAAGATAAGCTCGCAGATATCCTGAAAGATGTGAACGACCGCGTGGGGGATTTCCTCACCACGGGCGGCGGGGAAATGGCGGACTTCTTCGAGAAGATCGCGCCGCGCGTCGGCGTGACTGCCGAGCAGTTCCGAAAGCTATCCGGCCCGCAATCGCTGCAGCTGTTTTACGACAGCTTGGAAAAAGCGAACCTGTCTCAGGCCGAAATGACTTTCTATATGGAGTCTATGGCGGATGAGGCCACGGCTTTAATTCCGCTACTGAAGAACGGCGGCGCGGCATTCCAGCAGATGGGGGGTCGTGCCGAGCGGATGGGCGCGGTACTGTCTCAGATTGATTTGGCGAGCCTTGCTGAATTTAGCCAGTTTGCTGATGACGCTAAGCTGTCGCTGGATGGCTTGGGGCAACAGCTTGCGGTCAGTCTTTTGCCGACCATTCGGGAGCTATCAAGCGCTCTCGAAGGCGAGGGAATGGTTGAGGCGGCGCGCGCAGTCGCTGACGGCATTAACCTTATCGTCACCAATCTTGACGTACTGGCGGCTACGGTCGGCGGCCTTGGTGCGGGCTTCCTTGCGCTTAAGTTCATAAATGGGGCCAATGCCGTTCGCGGCTACGTTACCGCTGTCACTGCGGCTACTGCTGCTGACTCAGCAAACGCCGCCGCTTCTTTAGCTGCAGCGCAGGCAGAGTCGCGTCGCGCTGCGGCTACGGTCCTGGCGGCACAGCAGCAGGTCGCAGCAACCAAGGGAACAGATGCGTATACGGCAGCACTGAGCCGGTTGCGCCTGGCAAAGCTAGGAGTGACGGAGGCAAGCGCCAGAGAGGCGGCCGCACAGAAAACGGTTAACGCGGTTGGCTCTGCCACAAGCAACGTTCTGCGCGGCACACTCTCTTTGCTTGGCGGGCCGGTTGGTATCGCTGCGCTTGTAGGCACTGCCGCCGCTGGCTGGCTGCTCTACTCCGACAATAGCGATGACGCCCGCAAAGCCACAGAAGGGCTTGCCCGCGATATGGGTGAGCTAAGGAAGGAGATCGAAGGGCTTACCCTTGCTCAGGCAAACAACCGCCTGCACGAGATGACCGAGGCGCAGCGGACGCTTCAGTCTGCACTGAACGAGACCACATCAGACCTTGGCGCTAACTTCGTCCAACTGGACAAGTGGGGCAACAAGTTCACCGTCGGCCAGAAAGAACGCACCGAGGCGTGGAACAATTTCCTCCGCGCAATCAAGAACGGAGCGGATATTGGGGAGGCTGCTAATCGCCTCGCTGATGTAACGGGCGCCTCTGAAGAGATGCGCGCTGAAATCGTTTCCGCCACCGCGCAGATGGAAACCCAGGCGGGGCAGGCCGGCAAGAATGCCCAGGTCGTCACGGTCCTGAAAAACACCATTGCCGCACTGACTGGCGAGACGCGCGCCAATACCGTCGCTACGCAAGAGAATAACAACGCCAACCTAGAAGGGCTGGCTGCGGGCGAGAAGTACCTGAAGCAGCTGGAAACCCAGCTGAACAGTATGAGGGACAAGACGGCTGTCCAGGCAGCCGAGCGGGTCCTAACCGACAATCAGATCGACCGCCAGAGCGAGCTAGGGCAAAAGATACTTGCCACCGCTGCGGCTCAAGACGCCCAGAGGGAGGCGGACGCAAAACTGACGGGCAGCATCAAGACCGGCAATAAGGCGCTTGATGAACGGATCAAGGCTATCGATGCGCTTCGCGACAAGTACAACCCAGCCGCTAAAGCTCAGGCTGACTATGACGCAGCGATCAAGCTAGCCGACGAATCGTTGAAGGACGGCACCTACACCACCGAGCAATACCAGAAGGTCGTTCAGGGCCTGTATACCGACCTGAACAAGCCGATCTGGGACAAGCAGAATGAAGCGTCGGACAAGGCCAAGGAAGCATTAAAAAAGCTCGACGATCAGTTGGAATCTGTGCGCGACCGGCTAGACCCGGTGCGCGCCGCAACCAAGCGCCTCACCGCAGAGAAAAAGCTGTTCAAGGATCAGCTGGACGCGGGCGCCATCTCGCTTGAGGAATACACCGAAGGCGTTGCGCTCCTTGAAAAAGAGTACGACGACAACACCCGCGCCACCTCCGAATGGGCCCAATGGACCGAATCCTCCCTGGAGCGCGTCGACAGTGCCTTTGCTGATGCCTGGCGCAACATCGGGGACGGGTTCTCATCGTTCCGCGACTCGCTGACCAATGCGTTCAAGCAGATGCTGGCGGAATTGGCTCACATGGCCATCACCCGGCCTATCGTGATGCAGATCGGCGCGGCGCTGGGGATTGGCGGGAGCGGCAACACTGGCAGCATCCTTTCCTCGCTTGGCGGCTCTGGCGGTAGCAGCGGCTTCAGCTTCGGCAACCTGCTCCAGTACGCGCAGACCGGCTACAGCGTCCTGACAGGCGTCGGCCCGGCTGCACTGGCGGGCTACCAGTCTGGCGGCATCATGGGCGGGCTTCAGGGGGCAGGCAGCTACTACGGCAACCTTGCGTCCTCTGCGTGGGGCACGGTCTCAGGTTGGTTTGGCGGCGGCGCAGCATCCAGCGCAGCAGCAGCTCAGGCAGCAGGCGCTGCGGCGGGCAACTCGCTCGGCGTCAATGCGGGCATCTATGCGTCGGGCGGAAGTGTCGCCACCAGCGCGAGCCTGTCTAGCCTGGCATCCAGCTTTGCACAGATCGCAGGCCCGATTGCCGGCCTGTACATGGCGATCAAGGGCTACGGCGCGATCTCAGACGGCTACGATTTCAAGCCCAAGGACTTCGACGACGAATTTGCCGGTGTCCGCCTCGGCGCGAAGGTGATCAACGCCTACGAGAACGGTATCACCAAGGTTTTTGGCGATAGCAGTTTCCTGTCCAAGGCCCTGCGCATCCCGGTTGCCACCATCGGCGGCCTGATGAGTTCGGTTTTCGGCGGCGGCTGGGAAACCAAGGACGGCGGCATTGCGCTCTCGGCTACAGACGGTGACCTCCTCGGCCAGTCCTTCGAGTATCAAAAGAAAAAGGGCGGCTGGTTCAGTTCGGACAAAAAGCGCACCCGCTATTCGGCGCTTGACGACGAAACCCTGGCCGCCTTGCAGCAGACCTACGACGCCACCGAGGCCGGCGTGGCGCAGCTGTTCGAGTCGCTGAGCCTGTCGGTAGAAGAGGGCGCCCTTGACGGCCTGCAAATCGCGCGCAAGCAGATCTCGACGAAGGGCAAAACCGAAGAGGAAATTCAAAAGGCGATCAGCGAGTGGTTCGGCGAAGCAGCCGAAGCCATGAATGCCGAGCTGAACAAGGTCTTCTCGACCGGCCTGGACTACGACCTGGCTGGCATGCAGGCGTTCGTCAACAACCTGTTGGGCGTCAACGAAGTATTGCGCTATCTCGACGTTGGCATGTACGACGCGAGCGTGGCAGGCGGCAAGCTGGCCGAGGCGCTGTCTGCAGCAGCGGGCGGCCTGGATGCCTTGACAGCCAACTCGCAGACCTACTACGGCGCGTTCTTCACCGAAGCCGAAAAGATCGAAGACACGATCGATTCGGTCAAGCGGGCCTTTGAGAGCGCCGACGTAGAGCTGGCCGGCTCCCGCGAAGCCTACCGGGCCATGGTCGAAGATATCGACCTGACCACACAGGCCGGGCAGGAGATGTTTGCCACGCTGATGGCTCTGAGCGGCCAGGCTGCGCAGTATTTCAGCATCGTTGAGCAGCAGGCGGCGCAAAAGGCAGCAGAGGCGACGGCGCTCCTCGTGGGCGCGGTCGACAAGTCATATGCAGCCCTTCAGCGGTCCATAGCGGCCCAGCAGCGCGAGCTTCAGGCGTCGGCCGGCAAGGCTGCTAACAACATCAATGCGCTGACAGGCATCGGCAATTCGCTCGATGCAGCGCTCAGGCGGTTGCGCGGCACCTCGGACGAGACGGTCAAGTCGCTTCGTGCTCAGGCAGTGATGACGCTCAACAGCGCGCTGGTTACGGCGAGGGCGGGGCAGTCACTTGCTGGCTTTGCGGGTCTTCAGGATGCGCTCAACGTCGCGTCTGAACTGGACACGGCTCTTTATGGCTCGCTTGAGCAATTCGAGCGGGAGCAGGGGCGCACGGCCAACCTGATAGCTGAGCTGGAGAAGGTCAACGGCAAGCAGCTGACAGCCGAGGAAAAGCTACTCAAGCAGTACGAGACGCAGCTTTCGAAGCTTGACCAGCAACTGGCATTCGCTCAGGCGCAGCTCGACGCACTCAACGGTGTTGACTCCTCGATCCTCAGCGTAGCCGAAGCCATCCAGGCGATGAACACGTCTGTCGTAGCCGCACTGGCTGCAATGGGCGGCGACACCGGCAAGAACGCAACGCCGCAGAACGTCGGGACGCTGGCTGATTCGGTTTATCGCTCCGTCCTAGGGCGCGAGGCTGATGCGGCCGGCTTGGCGTACTGGCAGGGCGAGGTAGCGAGCGGGGCGATCCGCCTGGATCAACTTGAACAGGCCATCAAGAACGCAGCCAAGGCCAATGGGGAAATCCCGGGCTTCGCTGCAGGCGGCTTCCACTCGGGCGGCTTGCGTTTGGTTGGCGAGAACGGTCCAGAACTCGAAGTCACCGGCCCGTCGCGCATCTACAACGCCTCGCAGACTGCGGCGATGCTGGGCGGGGGTGACTCCACTGCGGCAATAGCCAGCCTGCAACGCACCGTCGAAGGCCAAAGCGCGGCGCTCCGGTCAATCGCTAAACACACCATGCAAACAGCCAAGCGCGTTGAGTTCCTAGAGCGCTGGGACTTCGACGGCCTGCCTAAAGAGAGGGGCGCAGCATGAGGATAATCAAGCCGGTGGAGATAACGCCGGCCATCCTGACCAGTAGCAACGTGCCCGAAGACGACTACCCGCCATGGAGCGCGGCAACGGCCTACGCGGCTGGCGACAAGGCAATGTACAACCACCGGAACTACGAGTCGCTCGTCGCCCATACCGGGGCCAACCCGGAGACCGACACCGGCAACCCGCCGAAGTGGCTGGACCTCGGAGCAACCAACCGCTGGCGGATGTTCGATGACCGGGTGGGCTCACTCACCGAACAAGCGGGCAGCATCGCGGTAGAGCTGCAGCCGGGCGCGGTGATCAACTCGGTTGCGCTGTTCAATCTGCTAGGCCGGTCGGCAACGGTCACGCTCACCGACCCGGTGGACGGCATTGTCTATCAGCGCACCATTTCCTTGGTCGATGCCGGCGTTTCCGACTGGTACGAGTGGTTCTTCGCGCCAATCGGCAGACAGACAGACTTCGTGCTGCTGGATCTGCCGGCCTACGGCACCGCCACCTTATCCGTGACGATCGACAACGCCAGCGACACCGCTTCAGTCGGGCACCTCGTCATGGGGCGCCAGGCTGAGCTAGGCGTTGCCGTCTACGGATCTGGTGTGGGCATCACTGACTACAGCCGTAAGGAAACAGACGCCTTCGGTAATTCGGTTGTGGTTGAGCGCTCATTCAGCAAGCGGGCTGAGTTCGACGTTGTGGTGGAAACACCGCAGATCGGGCGGGTTCAACGCCTGCTCGCCAGCCTTCGCGCTCAGCCGGTCGTCTGGATCGGTGCTGAGGGCTACGAGAGCACATTCCTGTTCGGCTACTACCGCGACTTCCAGATATCCATTTCCGGACCTTCCGTCTCGGACGCCTCTATCACTGTTGAGGGCTTGACCTAATGGCAGCGCCAATCATTACACCCATCCCGACGCCGCCGATTCGTTCGGATGCGCCGGCAGACTTCGCGGTCAAGGCGGATAACTTCGCCGCAGCATTGCCGACTCTGGTTACCGAGACAAACACCTCGGTTGCGTTCGTGGATCAACGCGCCATCGACGCCGACGCGAGCGCCCAGGCTGCTGCCGCGAGCGAAGCTGCAGCAGAGGCCGACCGCGCAGAGGTTGCCGCCAATGCCGCGACCGTAACCAGCAACACGGCAACAGTGGTCGCCCGCGCTGATGAGGTGGCAGCGAACACGCTACAGGTAGCCAGCAACACCCAGCAGGTCGCAACCGACGCGCAGGCCGTGGCCGATGCGCTGGCCTCCGTTGCGGATGGGCCGGTGATCAGCGTTGCGGGACAGGCCGGCGTCGTTACTCTTGATCAGCTGCGCACTGCAGGGGTTGCCACGCAAGCTGGGGCCGAAACCCTTACAAACAAGACAGTGAGCGGCCCGCGCGCGAGTATGGCGCAGTACATCGACAAGACGGTCACCAACGCTACTGCAACCGGCACCGTCACGCTCGATCTGTCCGCGGCTGACGTGTTCGACCTGACGCTGGCTGGGAATACAACGCTGGCGCTCAGCAATGCGCCTACGCTATCCGGCGAGACGTTCACTGTCGTGGTGCGCGTGCGCCAAGGCGCGACTGCCTACTCACTGGCATGGTTTGCCGGCATCACATGGCTAGCGCCTACAACTCCAGCAACGCCAGCAGCAAACAAAATCGTGGAGTACATCCTTTCCACCTCGAACGCAACCGCGTGGCTCGGGCGTAAGGGGGCATCCAATTGAGCGCCGCAAAAAAAATGATGATGGCGGTTGATAGCTACTGGCAATCAATGGCCCCAGGGACGCCAATCGAGGGCGGGTTTTACGCAGGACTAATACGTCTCAGCGATGGCGACTATGCGATAATAGTCGCGCCTAAGAGCGGCGAGGCTTCGCTTGCGCAAAGCACAACAGGCGGCGCTGATAGCGGCACGCAGAGCTATCACGACGGCCTAGCCAACAGCAACGCTGTGTATCTCCCCACGCACCCAGCAGCGAAACACTGCCTAGATTACGCAGGCGGCGGATACATGGACTGGTATCTGCCGGCGCGGGACGAACTCGAACTGATGTATCGAAACTTAAAGCCGACTACGTCAGCCAACGTTGCGGGCTCGCGCCCTGGCGGCGGCTCTCATGGGCAAAATGAAAACAGCGTGCCTGTGGGCCCGGCGTACACAGCTGGCAGTCCCGCACAAACATCTGCCGCCGCATTCAAGGCGGGCGGAGCCGAGGCGTTTAACAGTTCCGGCGCCTACTACTGGACGTCGACAGAATCCGCTCTAAATTCCAGTAGTGCGCATGCCCAGCGCTTTACCGACGGGTATCAGAGTTACCTCCCAAAGGGAGGCGCGGGGCCTGTCCGTCCAGTCCGCAGAGTCAAAATCTAAGGAGTCACCATGTTCGTAGACAAAAAGACGTTGGCGGCCACAAACGGCTCAGCCATCCGGGCCGCACATCCTGAAATCAGCTTCCCTCCCGAAATCACCATCGATCACGTTGCCGAGCTGGGTTATGCGGAGCTGGAGTACGACGCGCAGCCAGCTCTAGCGGCCGGTGAGCAAGTGCAGCCCGGCGAGATCCGCGAGGATGGTGGGCGATATGTCCAGGGATGGGTTGTGGTTCCCGCTCCTGCGCCTGAGATCCCGCAGTCAGTCACCATGCGCCAATGCCGAATCGCGCTGCTCGATGCTGGCCTACTCGAAGCCGTCCAGTCGTCTATCGCAACAATGCCCGGCGTAGAAGGCGAGCGCGCCCGGATCGACTGGGAGTATGCGCAGGAGGTTCGCCGCGACTGGCCGCTGATCGCCTACATGGCCGGCGACCTCGGGCTGACCGATGAGCAGGTGGACGGCCTGTTCATGGCTGCATCGGCGATCTGACCCATCCGCGACACACAGACCCGCTTCGGCGGGTTTTTTATTGCCTGGAGTTTCCCATGCCGCAACTCAAAGCTGCCCAAGCTGGCGGCGAGAACGTGCTCGCCTTTCTGGACCTGATCGCATGGTCGGAAGGGACAGACAACGGACGCCAGCCAACCAAAGACCGAGGGTATGACGTAGTGGTGGGAGGCGCGCTGTTCAGCGGCTATGCCGATCACCCGCGCCGGCTCGTGCCGCTCCCAAAGCTCGGCATCAAGTCCACGGCAGCCGGCCGGTACCAGATCCTGTCGCGCTACTACGACCACTACAAGCGAACGCTGGGCCTGCCGGACTTCGGCCCGGAATCACAAGACCGGATCGCGCTGCAACTGATCCGCGAATGCCGGGCGCTGGACGACATCAAGGCCGGGCGCATTGCCGAGGCCATCAACAAATGCCGCAGCCGCTGGGCGTCTTTGCCCGGCGCCGGGTATGGCCAACACGAACACGCTATCGGGCCGCTGCTGGCTCATTACTTGAAAGCCGGGGGAGTCCTCGCATGACCCGCATTATTGTTGCCGCTTGCCTGCTGCTCACCCTGCCAGGCTGCGCCGCCTCGCTCGCCTCCTACTACTGCGGCAAGCCCGCCGTAGACCGTGCGTCCTATCGTGCCGTGATGGATACCCGGACGGCACCGCACAAGCTGAGGGTCGAATGCTATGAGTGAGCCATATTTCTCTGGCGCGCTGGATCTGCGGGCGTACAAGCCGGGCGAGTGGGTGCTACTGGAGCCGTTCCGGTATCGCGCCCGGGATGGCCGGGAGTTCACTGTGCCGCGCTGGTTTATCACCGATCTGGCGAGCATTCCTTGGCTGGTCGATCCACTGTTTGACGGGTTGGACCATCGGGCGGCGGGCGTGACCCACGACTGGCTTTATTGCTCTCAGCAGGTCAGCCGCGCCGAAGCCGACGAGCTGTTCCGCGAAATGCTCGAAGTGCTTGGCACCGGAGCCATCAAGCGCAACCTCATGTACTCCGGTCTGCGCGTCGGTGGCTGGTATCGGTACAGTCAGTGCAAGGGCGGGCCTAAGTCCGAGGACTTCGCCTGGGAGTTCATGTCCTCGGCAGAGCGTGAGGCGTATCGGATCAGGTTTATCGAGATGGGGGATTGGGTTGCCCGGACGGGCTGAGAGGGGAAACAAAAAAGGTTGCTGAAATGTTGCTGAAACGGCCGGTCATGGACGGTCATTTACAGCAACTTTCAACAACCTTTTCCGCTAGAGGCCCCGTGTTTCGGGGCTTGTATGGTGGAGCCGGGGGGATTTGAACCCCCGTCCGCCAGCTCTCCACTGTCGGTACTACATGCGTAGCCAGATCTATTGAGTTAACTCCGCGCCGCCCGATTGGCAGGGTGCTTGGAGCGAGCTGCATGAGTTTTAGCCGTTACGTCTGCAGCGAACTTGGCGGCGATCCTGTTCTATCTGACAGTCATTTCGGGTTTACAGGCATCCCCTAGTGACCGCTGGCGCCGAAGCGACCAGATGAAGGTTAGGCGGCTAGCGCGTACCCTTCGTAGTTGTCGTCGTTGGCAACTATAAGTTTGCAACAGTGGATTTACGAGTTCTGTTACCAACTCGGCATGCACCTAGAGTTTTGTTACCGGCGTCGAATCCTAATCGGCCCCATGAAGCGTGTCGCAGCCTCATGTGCTGCGCAGTGTACGCCACAACCTCTGGTCGCGTCGAACGCTTGTTTTCTAGTTTGGGTCAGTTCGTCGGTATTCAAGCGGGCTGGGAGAAAATTGGCAAGGCCAAGAACTATGGCCTTGCCTTCGGGCGTCTTAGTTGCCGGTGCCCGAGCCGGTGCCGCTGGTGCCGGTGGAGCCGGAGCTGCCGGGGCCTTCCAGCCTGCGCAGTGCCTGGGTGGTGTGAACGATGCAGTTTTCGACATCGCCAGCTTGCTGTGCTTGGCGCGCTTGCTTGATCAGGTCCTGGACCTCGCTGCGAGCGGGTTCGCCGAGCGTGGCCTTGTTGGTAGCCATGTTGTCTTCGATTTCCTGCATGTTCAGTTGGCAGAGGTTCTTGTCCGCTGCGAACACGGCGGGGCTGGCGATCAAAGCTACGGCGGCAACTAGGGCAAATTTGTTCATAAAGTCCTCCAGGGAGTTAACTTCCCGGCGGGCCTGCCTGTTTTGCAATTGCGTGGCGGCGCCGAGGCGGATGAGCCTCTTTTACAAACTGGGCTCCTAACTTCCGACTGCGGTTGCGCTGAAGCGTTTCATTGTGGTGAACCGCCGTTCACGTCGCCAATGATCCTGACGGTGCTGTGGCCGCTTTGGCTCGGCTGTTTCGGTTAACCAGATAGACAAGGCCGTGATAGTCGATTCCACCATGCTGGGACAGCCCGATTTCGCAGGTGCGGCTGGTGGAGACTCCTTCTGTGCAGAGCTGTACGGCGTCTTGCAGGCTGCGCAGGGAATGGGCATTGAGCTCTGGCGTGGTGAATCCCTTGTCGCCGGCGAAACCGCAGCAGTGGATGCCTTCGGGTACCACCACCTGCCTGGCGCAGCGGCGCGCGATGTCAATCAGTGCCTGTGCTTCGCCGAGGTGCTGAGTGCTGCAGGTCACGTGGATGGCGATCGGCTCTTCCTGCGGCGCGAAATCCAGCTTGTCGAGCAGGTGCGTGCGGATAAAGCGCACTGGGTCGAAGACCTGCAGGCGTGTATCGCCCAGTTCCTGAACCAGTCGCAGCGTGCACGGGCTGGTGTCGCAATAGATCGGGTCGAGACCGCCGCGGCTGGCCTTGAGCAGCGCATCCAGTGTCTCCTGGCGCTTGCGCTCTGCCTGTTCTGCGTAGCCTTTGGAGGCGAAGGGTTGGCCGCAGCAGAGGCTGTTCAGGTCTTCCGGAAAGATCACCTGATAGCCGGCCTTCTCCAGCAGCGTACGGGTGGCCTCGAGCAGCGGTTCCTGCTCCTGGTCACGAGCTGCCGGGCCCATGGCACGGGACACGCACGCGGCCAGGTAGACAACACGCGGCCGCTCATCCTGAGTTGATGGCTTGGGTAGGTGAAGACGCTGCAGGGGCTGCGGGGTCGCTGGGGTCCACTGGGGTACGCGGCCCTGGCTTGCTTTGCTTAGCGCTGCAGACGTTTTGCTCAACAGGCGAGTGCCCATCATCAGGTGCGCACCGTTGGCCACATGCAGCATGAAGCGTGTGCCTTGCACGGCAGTGCCAAAGTGGTCTGCGAGCCAGTTTGCCGCTCGAGTACTGCTGGCGTCTCGACTGCGGAGCTTGCGGATCAGATCGCCCGTATTGATGCCGACCGGGCAGCGCTGGGCACAGAGGCCGGTGGCGGCGCAGGTCTCGACGCCGTGGTAATAGTACAGGCGCTCGAACTCCATCGTATCGATCCCGGCACGCTTCTTTGCCTGGATGTCGCGCCAGATCACGATGCGCTGGCGCGGTGTCAGGGTCAGTCCGTTGGACGGGCATACCGGCTCGCAGAATCCGCATTCGATGCACTTGTCGACAATTTCGTCGGCTGCCGGCATCGGCTTGAGGTGCTTGAGGTGGATCTGTGGGTCTTCGCTGAGCACAACGTCGGGGTTAAGGATGCCCTGCGGATCAAGCAGACGTTTGATTTGCCACATCAGCTGGTAGGCTTCGTGGCCCCATTCCAGTTCGACGAAGGGCGCCATGTTGCGGCCAGTTCCGTGCTCGGCTTTCAATGCGCCGCCGAACTCCACCGCAACCAGTTGGGTGACTTCTCGCATGAAGGCTTCGTAGCGTGCGACTTGTTGCGGATCATCGAAGCCCTGCGTGAAGACGAAATGCAGGTTGCCTTCCAGGGCATGGCCGAACAGGATCGCCTCGCTGTAGGCATGCTTGTCGAACAGCTGAATGAGGCGATTGACGCCCTCTGCCAGCCGATCAATGGGAAAGGTTACGTCTTCGATGATGACCGTGGTGCCGGTCTGGCGCACGGCGCCGACGGCAGGGAAGGTGTCCTTGCGTATCTTCCACAGCTGGTTGTACACCACCGGGTCTTCGCTGAAGTCGACCTGCTTTTCGACCGGAAAGTGAGCAATCGACGTCATGATGTGGTTGATTTGCTCATGCAACAGCGATTGGCTGGCCGCCCGCGACTCAATCAGCAGGGCGCAGGCGTCGGTTGACAGCGACCTGACCCACTCCGGCATGCCGGCCTTGTTTTCCACCGAGCGTAGGCTACGGCGGTCGAGCAATTCCACTGCAGAAACCGGCTGCTGCTTGAGCACGGGCACGGCGAGGCAGCAGGTTTCCACATCGGGAAAGACGACGAGTGCGCTGGCCTTGTGCGGGTGGTCCGGCACGGTGTCGTAAGTCACCGCGCTGATGAAGCCCAGCGTGCCTTCGGAGCCGACCATCAGGTGACTGAGGATGTCGAGCGGCTCGTCGTAGTCGGTCAAGGCGTTAAGCGAGAAACCGGTGGTGTTCTTCAGGCGGTACTTGTGGCGGATCTTTGCCGCCAGTTCGCTATTGGCGCGCGTGCTGCGGCCGAGTTCGGCGAGCCCTTCGAGCAATGTGCCGTGGGTCTGCCGAAAGGCCTCGATGCTGGCTGGGTCTTCGCTGTCGACAACGGTGCCATCGGCCAGTACCAGGCGCAACCCGGCGAGGGTCTTGTAGCTGTTCTGCGCTGTTCCGCAGCACATGCCGCTTGAATTGTTGGCGACGATGCCGCCGATCTTGGCTGCGTTGATTGAGGCCGGGTCGGGGCCGATCTTGCGCTGAAATGGCGCCAGGACGGCGTTGGCATTGGCACCGATGACACCAGGCTGCAGGCGGATCTGCGCGCCACCGTTGCGTATCTCGCGCCCATTCCAGTTGTCGCCGAGCACGATCAGGACAGAGTCGGAGATTGCCTGGCCGGAAAGGCTGGTGCCGGCCGCGCGGAACGTCACCGGAACCCGAGCATCATGCGCCAGCCTCAGCAGGCTCACCACCTCGTCCTCGGACTCGACCCGTATGACCAGTTTGGGAACGAGGCGGTAGAAACTGGCATCGGTACCGAAGGCCAGTGTCGAGAGCGGATCATCGAAGCGCCGCTCCGCCGGAATCAGCCGTTGGACAGCAGCAAGAAAATCGGTCGGTAGGGTGGCAGGCGCGTTCATGCAGGCTCCGGTAGGAAAAAGCTGGCCGCGCCGAAGTGCCGCGCGGCCTCGGCAGGCTTAGCCGATGTGACGGCTGGTCTGGTAGTGATCCACCTCACGCACCAAGGAGTCGGTGGTGATCTCGCTGATGGATTTGGCGCCCGTCAGGACCATGGCCACGCGCATTTCCTTCTCGATCAGCTCGAGCAGGTTGGTGACGCCGGCTTCGCCATCTGCTGCCAGTGCGTAGGCAAAGGCACGGCCAAGCATGACGGTGTCCGCACCCAGGGCGATCATGCGAACCACGTCGAGGCCGCTGCGGATGCCGGAGTCGGCCAGGATCTTCAGGTCACCCTTGACCGCATCAGCGATGGCCGGCATGGCGCGGGCGCTGGAAAGCACGCCGTCGAGCTGACGACCGCCGTGGTTGGAGACGATGATGCCGTCGGCGCCGAAGGTCACGGCATCACGGGCATCCTCCGCATCGAGGATGCCCTTGATCACCATTGGGCCGTCCCAGAACTCGCGGATCCACTCCAAATCCTTCCACGAAATCGACGGGTCGAAGTTGGCTGCAAGCCAGCCGATGTAGTCTTCCAGTCCGGTGGGGTTGCCACGGTAGGTCGAGATGTTGCCCAGGTCGTGCGGCTTGCCATGCAGACCTACGTCCCAGGCCCAGAAGGGGTGGGTCATGGCTTGCAGGATGCGGCGCACGTTGGCGTTCGGGCCGCTCATGCCGGAATGCGCGTCGCGGTAGCGGGCGCCGGGGGTCGGCATGTCCACGGTGAAAACAAGCGTGGTGACACCCGCTGCCTTGGCTCGCTCGAGGGCGTTCCTCATGAAGCCGCGGTCCTTCAGGACGTACAGCTGGAACCACATTGGGCGCTTGATGGCCGGGGCGACTTCTTCGATCGGGCACACCGATACGGTAGACAGGGTGAACGGGATGCCTTTCTTGTCGGCGGCGCGCGCGGCCTGGACTTCTCCCCGGCGGGCGAGCATGCCAGTCAGACCGACTGGAGCCAGCGCAACCGGCATCGCCAGGGTTTCGCCGAACAGCTGGGTTTCCAGACTGAGTTCCGACATGTTGCGTAGCACTCGCTGACGCAGGGCGATGCTGGCCAGGTCATCCACGTTGCGGCGTAGCGTGTATTCGGCATAGGCGCCACCGTCCACATAGTGGAAAAGAAACGGTGGAAGTTTGCGTTTTGCGGCAGCGCGGTAGTCCGTAGAGGCAGAGATGATCATCGTATGGTCTCACCGATTTGAACGAGGTAGATCTCGTGATGCGCTCGTCTGCGACGAGGCGGTGTCCCGATCCGGGGTGTTTTGTTCGCATGTCTGTCGTCAGACAGAACTGCGAAACACCTTTGCCCCGATATTCCGGGGCAAAGGCTGTGCATCGCTTTCAGACGCCGACGAGAGGGTCCGTCACACCCATCATGTAGATTGCTATCAAGCCGATCACTCCGGTGAACAGCACGTAGTACAGGGTAGGCCATACGGTCTTCCGCAGGGTGACGCCCTCGCGGCCCAGCAACCCCACCGTAGCCGAGGCCGCAACCACGTTGTGGATCGCAACCATGTTGCCCGCTGCTGCGCCGACCGCCTGGATGGCGACGATCATCGCGCCGGAGATGCCCAGCGACTGTGCGACACCAAACTGGAACTGGCTGAACATCATGTTGCTGACTGTGTTCGACCCGGCAAGGAACGCGCCGAGCGCCCCAATCGAAGGTGCCAGCAGCGGATAGATGCCGCCTACGCTATCCGCCACATAGCGCGCCATGGCGATCGGCATGCTTGGCAGGTCGCCCGCGTTTACGCCGGAGTTGATCAGGATGCGCACCATAGGCACCGTGAACAGCAACACGAAGCCGGCGCTGAGCAGCACGCTGCTCGATTCCTTGACTGCGGCCTTGAGCTCCGCGGCGCGCATTCCATGCAGAAAGAAGGTGATCAGCACCACGGCTACAAGAATGCCGCCTGGCAGGTAGAGCGGTTCGATGCTGGCGCTGATGCCGGTCTCGCCCAGGATATTGGCGAAGGCGATGGAAACGGATTTCAGTGCGGCGGTCACGGGCGAGAAGACACGGCTGATGACCAGGATCGCACCGACCAGCACATAGGGCAGCCAGGCACGAAAGGCACTCATTGGGCGCGCAGCAAGGTCGTCAAGCTTCATCTCGATGGTCCCGACCCACTCGGCCGGCCAGTCCCTGGCGTCGGCAAAATCCCAACGGGTCTTAGGCACCAGAAAGTTGAAGCGAGCAGCTGTCGTCACAATCGCCAGGCCGACCAGGCCGCCCAGCAGAGACGGGAATTCAGGACCGAGAAATACGCCGGTCGCAACATAGGGCAGGGTGAACGCAAACCCGGCAAAAAGTGCGAATGGGAGAACCTCGAACCCGGCCTTCCAGCTCTTCTCCTTGCCGAAGAAGCGGGTCAGCATCAGCACCATGATCAACGGCATGACTGTACCGACGATGGCGTGGGTGATCGCGACGCTGCTGGTGATCTGCTGCAGGAAAATCGGCCAGCTGGAGCCTTGAGCGGTCAGCTGTGCGCCAAGCGTGGCGGTGTCCAGCCCGCTGTTCACACCCACGATAATGGGCGTGCCCACTGCACCGAACGAGACCGGGGTGCTCTGGACCAACATTCCCATCAGCACTGCCGCCATCGCCGGGAAGCCTACGGCGACCAGCAATGGCGCAGCGATCGCAGCGGGGGTGCCGAAGCCGGATGCGCCCTCGATAAAGCAGCCAAACAACCATGCGATGATGATCGCCTGTACGCGGCGGTCAGGGCTGATGGTGGTAAAGCCAGCCCGAATCGCAGTGATACCGCCGGAATGCTTCAAGGTGTTCAGCAGCAGGATCGCGCCAAAGATGATCCATAGCAGACCGAGGGTGATGACCAGGCCCTGCAGGGTCGAGGCGATGATTCGACTGAAGCTCATGTCCCAGATGAACAGGCCGATGGCGGCTGTGAACAGGAACACCACGGGCATGGCGCGGCTGGCTGGCCAGCGCAAGCCGATCAGCATCACGGCAGCGAGCAGGATCGGGGTGAAGGCAAACAGGGCAAGCAGTCCGTTTGACATGTCAGACTCCCGCGATCGTTTGTTGCGGATGGGGGCCCGAACGGACCGGGGTCAAGCAGATAACTGGAGACTGCATCTGGTAGTCCTCTTCTTGTTGGATGCTCCAGGTTGTAAAGTGGTATTACCAATTCACAGCGAGGTCCGGCCAGCGTAAGAGTTCTCTGCCTGATCCGTCAATTGCGCAGTCATAGACTTTGGTCGCAGCAAGCCTTGTTGCAGCGGCACAGACAGCTGGCTAGGCTGCACCCGTGTAGTGGTCAAACCAATTGAGAGGCGTCATGGAAGTTGGAATGGTGCGTCAGCGGAGACTGGCCGATAACATCGTCGAGCAACTTGAGGCCATGATCCTCGAGGGCACGCTCAAGGCTGGAGAGCGGTTGCCCGCCGAGCGTGTGCTGGCCGAACAGTTCGGCGTGTCCCGGCCGTCGTTGCGTGAGGCAATCCAGAAGCTGGCAGCCAAGGGCCTGATCGTGAGCCGTCATGGCGGTGGCAATTTTGTTGCCGAATCCCTCGGTGCGACGTTCAGTGATCCGTTGCTGCATCTGTTGGAAAACAATGCTGATGCGCAGCGCGATCTACTCGAGTTTCGTCACACTCTGGAGGGCAGCTGCGCCTACTATGCGGCGCTGCGTGCTACTGAAGTGGACCATCAACGTCTGAGGGAGGCTTTTGCTGCGCTGCAGGACTGTTACGCACGCGAAGGGACGGTCACCCGTGCCGAGGAAGGAGCGGCCGACGCGCGCTTTCATCTGGCCATCGCCGAGGCAAGCCATAACGCCGTGCTGCTGCATACGATTCGGGGTCTGTTCGATCTGCTCAAGCGCAACGTCGTCACCAACATCGGGGGGATGTACGAGCTGCGCAGCGAAACCCGCAACATGCTCATGAGACAGCATCAGGAATTGTACGACGCGATCATCGCTCGGCGGGCGAGCGAGGCGCGCGACGTCATCCATCGGCACATCAATTATGTGCAGGAAGTGTTGGCTGAAGGGCAGCAGGAGGCGCAGCGTCTGGCGCGAGCGCAGCGACGCCAGGGGCGTTCAGAGCCACGCCAGGAGAGGTAAAGCAGTTGTCATATCTGCGGCGAGGGGCCGTCCGAGCGGGCGGGATCCGCTCGATAACCGAAGAGGCTTAGTCTTCTTTGCCCTTGGACCGCATCGCGCGTTGGATCTCGCGATCGGAGTCCCGCTCTTTTTCGGTGTGTCGCTTGTCGAACTCCTTTTTGCCCTTGCCAAGGGCGATATCGCACTTGATCAGGTGTTTTTTCCAGTAGATCGACAGTGCGACGCAGGCGTAACCCTTCTGCTGCACGGCACCGAACAGCTTGCCCAGTTCGCGCTTGTTGAGCAGCAACTTGCGGGTGCGGGTGGGATCGGCAATGACGTGGGTACTGGCGGTGGTCAGCGGCGTGATGTGGCAACCCATCAACCAGGCTTCGCCATCCTTGAGCAGCACATAGCTGTCCACCAGCTGTGCCTTGCCGGCGCGCAAGCTTTTGACTTCCCAGCCGGCCAGAACGAGGCCCGCCTCGAATTTCTGTTCGATGAAATAGTCGTGTAGCGCTTTCTTATTAAGCGCAATCGTCCCGGGGGACTGTTTTTTCTGTTTGGCCATAGGCTGCGCATTATAGGGAGTCCTGCTGCGGCTGGCGATAACCAGCATGCTGTGGCGGCATGAAACTTGAGAGGGGCGCGCTTATCCCAGACAATAGGTCACCTCATGCATCGGGCCTCCTTTGGCTTGGTCTGCGTGTTGGCTCTTGCTCCGGTACTTTTTCTGCCGGTGGCGCTGGTGGCCTTGGTCGCCAATGACGAAGTAGAAGGTCTGCATGACGACGCATATTCAACGCTCGGCGTTGTTGCCTTACCCGGCACACGCATTGTTCGACATGGTTAACGATGTAGCCAGTTATCCACAATTCCTGCCCTGGTGTTCAGCCACCGAGGTGCTCTCCAGCAGTGAAACCCTGATGCAGGCGAGCATGACGGTGGCAAAAGCCGGGATCAGTCAGCGTTTTCTGACGCGTAACGAACTGCAAGCTGGCAAGCGCATCGAGATGAAGCTCGAGGAAGGTCCCTTCAGTCATCTACATGGCATCTGGGAGTTCAAGGCACTAGGTGAAAAGGCCTGCAAGATCAGCCTGGATCTGACTTTCGATTATGCGGGGCCGCTGGTGCGAGCCACCCTTGGCCCCCTGTTCAACCAGGCTGCGAATACGCTTGTCGACGCTTTCTGTGATCGTGCCAAGCAGCTGTATGGATAGTGTCGCCATAGCAGTCGAGGTGGTTTACGCCCTGGCTGACAAGCAGATGCTGCTGCGTCTGGCGGTGCCTCATGGTACGACGGTGCGTCAGGCTGCGTTGACATCGGGAATGGCTGAGTACTTTCCCGGCCTGGACTTGGCAACCTCTCCGCTTGGGGTATTCGGGAAAGCGGTAGCCAGGCCGGACGAGCGTATTTTGGAAGAGGGCGAGCGAGTAGAGATCTACCGGCCTTTGATCGCGGACCCAAAGGAAGTCCGCAAGCAGCGTGCGGCAAAGGCAGCGCAAAGCAGGGCTGCCGAGTCTCGTGATGCTCCCACGACGTAGCCTGTAAGCAAAAAGAAGCCCGGCTTGCCGGGCTTCTCCTGTTTGATGATGGATGCCTAGTCTGTTTCCAGGCGCCCCGGGGTGGGGACTGGCACCGGCTCGGCCGCGTCGACGTCGCGCTGGATCTGCTCGAGCAGCGATCCGGGCTGAGTGGCTTCTGGCTCGGTACGAACGGGGTCCGGTGTACCGGCAGGTAGATCGGTTCCCAGGATGGCTTCATCACGGCTCACGCCGGGTTTGAAGTCCCCGGCCAGGCCGGCGAGTTGATCGTTGGCATTGAATACCAGGCTCACCCGCTCCTGTCGGCGCTGGCTACCGCCTGGCTGGATGCTGTAGAGATAATCCCAGCGATTGGCGTGGAAGGTGTCGGTGATCATTGGGTTGCCCATGATAAACCGTACTTGCGACCGGGTCATTCCGGGGCGTAACTGGTCTATCATGTCCTGCGTCACGACATTGCCCTGTTGAATGTCGACCTTGTAAACCCCGGGGAATGAACAACCGGCGAGTGCGAACAGGCCCACAAGGGTGAGGCTGGACAGCATGAGCTTGGTGTTTTGCATCGGTAGGTGACTTCCACTATCTTGGCTGGGCAAAGCCCGGATCATACCCGTATTGAAGGAGGCTGCGAAACAGCA
This sequence comes from Stutzerimonas sp. C6.4V, assembly GCF_058536345.1. Classification (NCBI taxonomy): domain Bacteria; kingdom Pseudomonadati; phylum Pseudomonadota; class Gammaproteobacteria; order Pseudomonadales; family Pseudomonadaceae; genus Stutzerimonas; species Stutzerimonas sp. C6.4V. The sequence continues at coordinate 2,850,373 of NZ_JBZUBM010000001.1, read as the reverse complement.
GCAGCGAGAAAGCCAACCATGGTTGAAAATAGCGAACTACGCAAAGCTGGCCTCAAAGTAACCCTGCCACGGGTCAAGATCCTGCAAATGCTGGATACCACTGATCGGCGCCATATGAGCGCTGAAGACGTCTACAAGGCGTTGATGGAAGCCGGCGAGGATGTCGGCCTGGCAACCGTTTACCGCGTGTTGACCCAGTTCGAGGCGGCTGGCCTCGTGGTTCGGCATAACTTCGATGGCGGTCATGCCGTCTTTGAGCTGGCCGATGGCGGGCACCATGACCATATGGTTTGCGTCGATAGCGGTGACGTCATCGAGTTCTTCGATCCTGAGATCGAAAAGCTGCAAAAGGAAATCGTCAAGCGCCACGGGTACGACCTGGTTGACCACAACCTGGTGCTGTACGTACGCAAGAAGGCTGACTGACTGGAAGCGCCTGCCTTACCCGCTGACGAAGGCAGCTTTGGCCGTGTATGACGTCACGATAAGCCCCGCACTTTGCGGGGTTTATTCGTTTCAGGAGGCTGGTTCTGGCAGATATCGTGTCGATGACAAAGACCTGGCAGTAAACGCTGATGGCTAGGTGTTCAGCGTCGCCGGAGCGTTGCCGCCACTCGGAGGCCGGCGAGGTATCTGATGCACAGCAGCCGCATCAAACGCTCGATGCCTGCGCAGAGCCAATCATCTGTCGGGCATGAGCCAGTGCCTGCTCGGTGAGATCGACCCCACCGAGCATGCGCGCTATCTCTGCGACTCGCTCGCCTTCATCCAGCGAGGCTACCGCCGTATGTGTCTCGTCCTTGCCACGTGCCTTATGGACAAACAGATGGTGGTGGCCCTGAGCCGCCACCTGTGGCAGGTGAGTTACCGTCAGTACTTGGCCGCGCTCACCAAGGCGTCGTAGAAGTTGCCCGACCACCTCGGCGGTCGGGCCGCCGATACCGACATCGACTTCGTCGAAGACAAGGGTAGGGACGCGTGAGGTCTGGGCGGTGATTACCTGTATCGCCAGGCTGATACGTGACAGCTCGCCGCCGGAAGCCACCTTCGCCAGGGGGCGCATGGGCTGACCTGGGTTGGCGCTTACAAGAAATTCAACTTGCTCCAGCCCGTGCGGCATGAGGTCATCCCCCTTGCTCGGTTTCAGCACAACGCTGAACTTGCCGCCTGGCATGCCCAGGCGCTGGATTTCCGCTTCCACCGCAACCGCCAGCGATTCTGCGGCCTGTTTGCGAGCCGCGCTGAGATCTTCGGCTTTTTCCCGATAGTGCCGCTCGTAGGCGGCCAGTTCTTCGCCCAGTTGCTCAAGTGCAGTGTCGTCGGCGTTCAGACCTTCCAGTTCTTCGAATAGTCGCTGTTGCAGTGCAGGCAGGTCCTGTGGCTGTACGCGATGCTTGCGTGCCAGGGTGTAAATACTGTCGAGGCGCTCTTCCAGCGCCTGCTGCCGTTGTGGGTCAGAATCGAAGTGGTCGAGAAAGCGATTGAGCTCTCCGACGGCTTCCTCTACCTGGATTTGCGCGCTCGCCAGCAGGTTCACGGCTTCGCCGAGTGCACCGGGTTGATTCTGGAAGCCGGTGAGTCGCTGCAGGCTCGAGGTCAGCGCCGAAAGCACGTTGCCGGCATCGCTCTCGCTACACTGGTCGATGACCTGGCGACAGGCGCCGAGGAGGTGCTCGGCATTGGCAAGATTCTTGTGCTCCTGCTCAAGCTGTTCCAGCTCGTCTTCGCCCAGCGCCAGGGTCTCGAGCTCTTCGAGCTGGTAGCTCAGCAATTGGTGGCGTGCGCGCTGTTCGTCGCTGCTGTTGCTCAATCGCTCCAGGCTTTGCTTGGTTTGTCGCCAGCGCTGGGCGGCCAGGTGGACTTGTCGTGAAAGATCCTGGCTGTCCCCGTATTCGTCGAGTAACCGCCGGTGTGTGTCCAGCTTGAGCAGCGACTGATGTTCGTGCTGGCTATGAATATCGATAAGCAGCTCGCCGAGCGCTTTCAGGTCACCCTGTGGACATGGCGTTCCGTTGATATAGCCGCGCGATCGCCCTTCGGCAGTAATCACGCGACGAAGGATGCAGGGGCCATCGTTGTCCAGATCCCGCTCGGCCAACCAGGCGCGGGCGTCTGGGATGTCGTCCAGATCGAAGCTTGCAAGTATGTCCGCCTTGTCGGCGCCGATTCTTACCACGCTGCTGTCTGCGCGGTCGCCAAGGGTCAGCCCTAAAGCGTCGAGCATGATCGACTTGCCGGCCCCTGTTTCTCCGCTTATCACGCTCATGCCGCGCTTCAGTTCGAGGTCGAGGTGCTCGACGATGGCGTAGTTGTGCACGGAAAGATGGACCAGCATGGCAGGGCTCCTGCGTAGGTGACTGTCTATTTATACAGTGCTTCTCGCGCGGGCTTCAAGCTGCTCGGCACCAATGGTGTGTAAAGAAAGCGAGCGTCTTGACGAGCTGCAGCGTCGGCACGTGGCTGAACACCGGATGCGGGTCGGCCCTTGAAGCAGAATTTGTTGCCCCCATATAGCGGCACAAGCGCGGGTCAATGCCCGCTGACGTATCGATGAGGAGGACCGCATGGCCGACGAGCAGAACCTGGACAACCAGACCCCAGAAGAGAACGAGACCGCGCAAGCCGAGGTGGCCGAGGATCTGGCTGCCCGCGTGCAGTCACTCGAAGAGCAGTTGGCGGCAGCGCAGGACCAGTCCCTGAGGGTTGCTGCCGAGCTGCAGAACATTCGCCGTCGCGCCGAGCAGGACGTCGAAAAGGCACACAAGTTTGCACTTGAGAAGTTTGCCGGTGATCTGCTGGCCGTCGCTGACAGCCTGGAGCGGGGGCTTGAGCTCTCCAATCCGGACGACGAGGCGGTCAAGCCGATGCGCGAAGGTGTCGAGCTCACCTTCAAGCTCTTGCTCGACACGCTGGCGCGCCATCAGCTAGTGCAGCTGAACCCTGAGGGGGAGCCGTTCAATCCTGAGCATCACCAGGCCATGGCTATGGAAGAAAGCACCCATGCCGAGCCTGGCAGCGTGCTCAAGGTCTTTCAGAAGGGTTATCTGCTCAACGGCCGCCTGTTGCGTCCGGCAATGGTCGTCGTCAGCAAGGCGCCGGCCGAGACACCGCCTTCGATTGATGAGAAGGCTTGAATTCCGGCTACTGAACCCCATCTCGTAGCCAAGCGTTTTTGTGTTACCCGCAGCCGGTAAAACAGGCGCGGATCAATCAAAGTTCGGAGAGAAGCACATGGGCAAGATTATCGGTATCGACCTGGGAACGACCAACTCCTGCGTCTCCATTCTGGAAAACGGCAAGGCCAAGGTGATCGAGAACGCCGAAGGCGGCCGTACCACCCCATCCATCATCGCCTACGCGAATGACGGCGAAATCCTGGTCGGCCAGTCGGCCAAGCGTCAGGCTGTGACCAATCCGCACAACACCCTGTATGCGGTGAAGCGACTGATCGGCCGTCGTTTCGACGAAGAGGTCGTGCAGAAAGACATCCAGATGGTCCCCTACAAGATCGTCAAGGCGGACAACAACGACGCCTGGGTAGAAGTCAGCGGCCAGAAAATGGCACCGCCGCAGATCTCTGCCGAGATCCTGAAAAAGATGAAGAAGACCGCCGAAGACTATCTCGGCGAGCCGGTTACCGAGGCGGTAATCACCGTTCCGGCCTACTTCAACGACAGCCAGCGTCAGGCCACCAAGGACGCCGGTCGTATCGCCGGTCTGGACGTCAAGCGCATCATCAACGAGCCGACTGCCGCTGCGCTGGCGTATGGCATGGACAAGGCCAAGGGCGACCATACCGTCATCGTTTATGACCTGGGTGGCGGTACCTTCGACGTATCGGTGATCGAGATCGCCGAGGTCGACGGTGAGCACCAGTTCGAAGTGCTGGCCACCAACGGCGATACCTTCCTCGGTGGTGAAGACTTCGATATCCGCCTGATCGATTATCTTGTCGACGAGTTCAAAAAAGAAACCGGCATGAACCTCAAGGGCGATCCGCTGGCCATGCAGCGCCTGAAGGAGGCCGCAGAGAAGGCCAAGATAGAGCTGTCTTCCAGCCAGCAGACCGACGTCAATCTGCCGTACATCACTGCAGATTCGACCGGTCCGAAGCACCTGAACGTGAAGATATCCCGCGCCAAGCTTGAAGCGCTGGTCGAGGATCTTGTACAGCGCACTATCGAGCCGTGCCGCATGGCCATGAAGGACGCCGGAATCGATGTCTCCAAGATCGACGACGTGATCCTGGTTGGTGGTCAGACCCGTATGCCGCTGGTGCAGCAGAAGGTCGCCGAGTTCTTCGGCAAGGAAGCGCGCAAGGACGTCAACCCGGACGAAGCCGTTGCCATGGGTGCCGCCATCCAAGGCGCCGTGCTGGCCGGTGACGTCAAGGACGTGCTGCTGCTCGACGTCAGCCCGCTGACCCTGGGTATTGAAACCATGGGTGGCGTGATGACTGCGCTGATCGAGAAGAACACCACCATCCCGACCAAGAAGTCGCAGGTATTCTCGACTGCTGATGACAACCAGAGCGCGGTGACCATCCACGTGTTGCAGGGTGAGCGCAAGCAGGCGGCGCAGAACAAGTCGCTGGGGCGTTTCGATCTGGCCGAGATCCCGCCAGCTCCTCGTGGCGTTCCGCAGATCGAGGTGACGTTCGATATCGACGCCAACGGCATCTTGCACGTCTCTGCAAAGGACAAGGCCACCGGCAAGCATCAGTCAATCGTGATCAAGGCCAACTCCGGTCTGTCCGAGGAAGAAATCGAGCAGATGGTGCGTGACGCTGAGGCGAACGCCGAAGAAGACCGCAAGTTCGAAGAGCTGGTTACTGCACGTAACCAGGGCGATCAGCTGGTCCATGCGACTCGCAAGATGCTCACCGAGGCGGGTGACAAGGCCACCGAGGAAGACAAGGCCAGTATCGAGAAGGCAATCGGCGAGCTGGAAGTGGCCATCAAGGGCGACGACAAGGCCGAGATCGAAGCCAAGATCGCTGCGGTGTCCCAGGCCTCCACGCCGCTGGCGCAAAAGATGTATGCCGAGCAGCCTCAGGGCGGCGAAGGCGAGCAGTCAGGCGAGCGTGCGCAATCCGGTGACGACGTGGTCGATGCCGAATTCGAAGAGGTCAAGGACAACAAGTAAGCCCAGGCTTATGTCCTCCATGTCTGGAGTGGAGGCGGTTGTTCCAAGGGACGCCGTCTTCCGCTCCAGCCCGATGCGGTAGTGCCGCGCCGGGCCTGATCGCCGCGCGGGGGCTTGCTCCCGCGTCGGCGTATCTGGAGGGTACGAATTTGAAGGTTCAGGAAATTTATGGCCAAACGTGACTATTACGAAGTGCTGGGTGTCGAGCGCGGCGCCAGTGAGGCGGAGCTGAAGAAGGCTTATCGCCGCCTCGCGATGAAGCACCATCCGGACCGTAATCCGGGAGACAAGGCTGCCGAAGACGCGTTCAAGGAAGCCAACGAGGCTTACGAAGTGCTGTCCGATGCTGGCAAGCGTCAGGCCTATGACCAGTACGGCCATGCCGGCGTCGATCCGCAGATGGGTGCTGGCGCGGGCGCCGCATACGGTAATGCCAACTTCTCCGATATCTTCGGCGATGTGTTCAGTGATTTCTTCGCTGGTGGACGCGGCGGCTCCCGGGGCGGGGCGCAGCGCGGTAGTGATCTGCGCTACACCCTGGAGCTGGATCTCGAGGAAGCTGTTCGGGGCACCACGGTCACCATTCGAGTACCGACGCTTGTCGAGTGCAAGACCTGCGACGGTTCCGGTGCCAAGAAAGGCACCAGCCCGGTGACCTGTACCACCTGTGGCGGCATCGGCCAGGTGCGCATGCAGCAGGGCTTCTTCTCGGTGCAGCAGACCTGTCCGCGCTGTCACGGCAGCGGCAAGATGATCTCTGACCCCTGCGGCAGTTGCCACGGGCAGGGTCGTGTCGAGGAGCAGAAGACGCTATCGGTCAAGGTGCCGCCAGGCGTGGATACGGGCGATCGCATTCGTTTGACTGGCGAAGGCGAGGCAGGAGCACAGGGCGGTCCGGCGGGCGATCTGTACGTCGTGGTGAACGTGCGAGAACACCCTATTTTCCAGCGCGACGGTAAGCACCTTTATTGTGAGGTGCCGATCAGTTTTGCTGATGCAGCGCTGGGTGGCGAGCTGGAGGTCCCGACCCTGGATGGCCGCGTCAAGCTCAAGATTCCTGAAGGGACCCAGACGGGCAAGCAGTTCCGTTTGCGTGGCAAGGGCGTCGCTCCGGTGCGTGGCGGTGCGGCCGGGGATCTGTTATGCCGGGTGGCGGTGGAAACGCCAGTCAACCTGGGCAAGCGCCAGCGCGAGTTACTCGACGAGTTCCGCAAAACATTGCAGAGCGACAGCTCTCATTCGCCAAAGGCCAGCGGTTGGTTTGAGGGTGTGAAACGTTTTTTTGGCGATCTTTAACCCAGCGGTGAGCTGCAGGCGGCAGCCTTCCTGAGGGCGCTCCTGCAGCTTGAGGCTTGCAGCTTGGAGCTGTTTTATGCGACGTATTGCAGTAATGGGTGCCGCGGGGCGCATTGGCAAGACGCTGGTCGAAGCTGTCCAGCAAACCGCCGGTGCGGCAGGCTTAACTGCCGCCATCGACCGGCCTGATAGCACCCTGGTGGGTGCCGATGCAGGCGAACTGGCTGGCATCGGCCGGCTGGGTGTGCCGCTGATTGGCGATATTGCCAAGGTTGTCGATGAGTTCGATGTGCTGATCGATTTCACCCACCCGTCAGTTACGTTGAAAAACCTTGAGGTTTGCCGGCGCGCGGGCAAGGCGATGGTTATCGGCACTACCGGTTTTTCGGTTGCAGAAAAGGAAAAACTGGCCGCCGCAGCGAGCGATATCCCCATCGTATTCGCCGCCAATTTCAGCGTCGGCGTCAATTTGTGCCTGAAACTGCTCGACACGGCTGCACGGGTCCTGGGTGACGAGGTGGACATCGAAATCATCGAAGCCCACCACCGGCACAAGGTCGATGCGCCATCAGGTACGGCATTGCGCATGGGCGAAGTCGTGGCGCAGGCACTGGGCCGTGATTTGCAGGAGGTGGCCGTGTACGGGCGTGAAGGGCAGACAGGAGCTCGCCAGCGCGACACGATTGGCTTCGCTACGGTCCGTGCTGGGGATGTGGTAGGCGACCATACGGTGCTCTTCGCGGCAGAGGGTGAGCGCGTCGAGATTACGCACAAGGCTTCCAGCCGGATGACGTTTGCCAAGGGCGCTGTGCGCGCCGCGATGTGGCTGGAGCAGCAACCGTCAGGTCTGTATGACATGCAGGATGTGCTGGGGCTGCGTTAAGGTTGGGTGCTGCGAGGCCCGCCTGGCTGATTCCGGCTGGACCTGAAAAGGGCTTTTCTGTAAGCTTCCCGTTTTAGTGTGTCCACTAAAAGTTGCGCAGAATGACTCAAACAAAAAGCGGGATGACCTTCACACGTCATCCCGCTTTTTTACAATCTGCGCCTGCTTCAGCCTTGATCTTTGGGAGGTCTCTTGACTAAGCCAGCCATACTCGCCCTTGCCGATGGCAGCATCTTTCGCGGCGAATCCATCGGCGCCGACGGCCAGACTATCGGTGAGGTGGTATTCAATACTGCCATGACCGGCTATCAGGAAATCCTTACCGACCCTTCCTATGCCAAGCAGATCGTTACCCTAACGTACCCGCACGTCGGAAATACCGGCACGACTCCGGAGGACGCCGAGTCCTGGAAGGTATGGGCCGCAGGACTGGTGATTCGCGATCTGCCGTTGACTTCTAGCAACTGGCGCAACAAGCAACCCCTTCCGGACTACCTGAAGGCCAACGGTACTGTTGCGATTGCCGGTATCGATACCCGCCGTCTGACCCGTATCCTTCGTGAAAAAGGGGCTCAGGATGGTTGCATCCTGGCCGGGGAAGGCGCCACCGAAGAGAAGGCTCTGGAGCTGGCACGCAGTTTCCCAGGCCTCAAGGGTATGGACCTGGCGAAGGAAGTCAGCGTAAAGGAACGCTATGAGTGGCGTTCGAGCGTCTGGTGTCTGAAGGATGACGGCCATGCCGAAGTGCCTGCCAGTGAATTGCCTTATCACGTGGTGGCCTTTGATTATGGTGTGAAGTACAACATCCTGCGCATGCTGGTTGCACGCGGTTGCCGCGTTACGGTGCTGCCGGCCCAGTCAAGCGCCAGCGATGCTCTGGCTCTAAACCCGGACGGCGTCTTCCTTGCCAATGGCCCGGGTGACCCTGAGCCTTGCGATTATGCAATCAAGGCAATCCAAGATGTGCTTGAGACCGATATCCCGGTGTTCGGGATCTGCCTTGGTCATCAGCTGCTGGCCCTGGCTTCCGGTGCCAAGACGGTGAAGATGCCCAACGGCCACCACGGCGCCAACCATCCGGTGCAGGACCTGGACACCGGTGTGGTGATGATCACCAGCCAGAACCACGGGTTCGCCGTGGATGAGGCCAGCCTGCCGAGCAATCTGCGCGCAACGCATAAGTCGTTGTTCGACGGCACCCTGCAAGGCATCGAGCGTACCGACAAGGTCGCCTTCAGCTTCCAGGGTCATCCCGAGGCCAGCCCGGGACCGCACGATGTGGCGCCATTGTTCGACCGCTTCATCGCTGCCATGGCCAAGCGCCGCTAAGCCCGCCGAGCATAGAATTCGAGAGAGACCATGCCAAAACGTACAGACATTAAAAGCATCCTGATCCTCGGCGCAGGCCCCATCGTTATCGGTCAGGCGTGCGAGTTCGACTATTCGGGCGCCCAGGCGTGCAAAGCACTGCGTGAAGAGGGCTTCCGCGTCATTTTGGTCAATTCCAACCCTGCGACCATCATGACCGATCCCTCTATGGCCGATGCGACCTATATCGAGCCGATCAAGTGGGCTACCGTCGCCAAGATCATCGAGAAAGAGCGGCCGGATGCGCTGCTGCCAACGATGGGCGGCCAGACAGCGCTGAATTGCGCGCTCGACCTGGAAAAGCACGGCGTTCTGGAAAAGTTCGGCGTCGAAATGATCGGTGCCAACGCCGACACAATCGACAAGGCCGAGGACCGCTCGCGCTTCGACAAGGCGATGAAGAATATCGGCCTGGCGTGCCCGGTTTCAGGCATCGCGCACAACATGGACGAAGCCTACGGCGTCCTTGAGAAAGTCGGCTTCCCCTGCATCATCCGTCCTTCGTTCACTATGGGCGGCACCGGCGGCGGCATCGCCTACAACCGTGAAGAGTTCGAGGAAATCTGCGCCCGCGGTCTCGACCTGTCGCCCACCAGCGAACTGCTGATCGACGAGTCGCTGATCGGTTGGAAGGAATACGAGATGGAAGTGGTCCGCGACAAGAAGGACAACTGCATCATCGTCTGCGCCATCGAGAACTTCGACCCGATGGGCGTGCACACCGGCGATTCCATCACTGTCGCTCCGGCGCAGACGCTCACTGACAAGGAATATCAGATCCTGCGTAACGCCTCGCTGGCGGTGCTCCGTGAGATCGGCGTGGAAACCGGCGGCTCCAACGTGCAGTTCGGCATCTGCCCGAACACCGGCCGGATGGTCGTGATCGAGATGAATCCGCGGGTGTCGCGTTCATCGGCGCTGGCCTCCAAGGCCACCGGATTTCCGATTGCCAAGATCGCGGCAAAACTGGCCGTCGGTTACACGCTCGATGAACTTCAGAACGACATTACCGGTGGTCGCACCCCTGCGTCCTTCGAGCCGGCGATTGATTATGTCGTTACCAAGATTCCGCGCTTCGCCTTTGAAAAATTCCCCAAGGCTGATGCACGCCTAACCACCCAGATGAAGTCCGTGGGTGAGGTCATGGCCATCGGTCGTACCTTCCAGGAGTCGGTGCAGAAGGCGCTGCGGGGTCTGGAAGTTGGCGTGTCCGGTTTCGATCCGAAGCTCGATCTGGCTGATCCGGAGAGCGAGAGCACCCTCAAGCGTGAGCTTACTGTCCCGGGTGCGGACCGTATCTGGTATCTGGCCGATGCATTCCGCGCCGGTAAGTCGGTCGCCGAAGTGTTCGACCTGACTCGCATCGATGAGTGGTTCCTTGTGCAGATCGAAGATCTGATCAAGGAAGAAGAGCAGATCAAGACCATCGGCCTGTCGAGCATCGATCGTGATGTGATGTACAAGCTCAAGCGTAAGGGATTCTCCGATGCCCGCCTGGCCAAGTTGCTTGGGGTGACAGAAAAGAACCTGCGCGCTCATCGCCACAAGCTGAAGGTGTTGCCTGTCTACAAGCGAGTCGACACCTGTGCGGCCGAGTTCGCCACCGACACCGCCTATATGTATTCGACCTATGAGGAGGAGTGCGAGGCGAATCCGTCCAGTCGCGACAAGATCATGATCCTCGGTGGCGGCCCCAACCGTATTGGTCAGGGCATCGAGTTCGACTACTGCTGCGTGCACGCGGCGTTGGCGATGCGCGACGATGGTTACGAGACCATCATGGTCAACTGCAACCCGGAAACCGTATCTACCGATTACGACACCTCGGATCGCCTGTATTTCGAACCGGTGACCCTGGAAGACGTGCTTGAGATTGTTCGTGTCGAGCAGCCCAAGGGTGTGATCGTGCAATACGGCGGGCAGACCCCGCTGAAACTGGCGCGCGCGCTGGAAGAGGCCGGTGTACCAATCATCGGGACCAGCCCGGACTCCATCGATCGTGCCGAGGATCGTGAACGATTCCAGCAGATGGTCGAACGGCTCAACCTCCGCCAGCCGCCAAACGCGACGGCGCGCAGCGAAGAGGAAGCCCTGGCCGCGTCCAAGGTCATCGGCTATCCGCTGGTGGTGCGTCCGTCCTATGTGCTGGGGGGGCGCGCGATGGAGATCGTCTACCAGGAAGAAGAGCTGCGTCGTTACATGCGCGAGGCGGTGAAGGTGTCCAATGACAGCCCGGTACTGCTCGACCACTTCCTCAACTGTGCCATCGAAGTCGATATCGATGCCGTGTGCGACGGTGAGCACGTTGTGATTGGCGCAATCATGCAGCACATCGAACAGGCGGGCGTGCACTCAGGTGACTCCGCCTGTTCCTTGCCTCCTTATTCTCTGCCTGCACATATCCAGGACGAGATTCGCGATCAGGTCAAGAAGATGGCGCTCGAACTGGGTGTGGTCGGCTTGATGAACGTTCAGATGGCGGTGCAGGGCGAAGACATATTTGTGATCGAAGTGAACCCGCGTGCTTCGCGTACTGTTCCCTTCGTCTCCAAATGCATCGGCGTCTCGCTGGCGATGATTGCCGCGCGAGTAATGGCAGGCAAAACCTTGGCGGAAGTTGGCCTCACGAAGGAGATCATTCCCAACTTCTATAGCGTCAAGGAGGCCGTGTTCCCATTCGCCAAATTTCCTGGTGTCGACCCGATACTCGGGCCAGAAATGAAATCGACTGGCGAGGTGATGGGGGTCGGTGACTGCTTCGCTGAGGCATTTGCCAAGGCGCAGCTGGGGGCCAGCGAAATACTGCCCAACAGCGGCTGTGCCTTCATTAGCGTCCGTGACGATGACAAGCCTCATGTGGCCCAGGTAGCTCGGGATCTTGTAGAACTCGGTTTCGATATAGTTGCCACGGCCGGTACCGCCAAGCTGATCGAGGCGGCAGGGTTGCCGGTGCGCCGCGTCAACAAGGTGACCGAAGGTCGTCCTCACGTTGTCGATATGATCAAGAATGACGAGGTCACTTTGATCATCAATACCACTGAGGGGCGTCAGTCGATTGCTGACTCCTACTCGATTCGTCGTAATGCCCTGCAGCACAAGATCTGCTGCACTACCACGCTGGCTGGTGGCCAGGCGATCTGTGAGGCGCTGAAATTCGGGCCTGAGAAGTCCGTGCGTCGTTTGCAGGATCTCCATGCAGGAATCAACGCATGACTAAATACCCAATGACTGTCCAGGGCGCTCGAGCCCTGGAAGAAGAACTCAAACACCTTAAAACCGAGCTGCGCCCGCAAATTACCCAAGCTATTGCCGAAGCGCGCGAGCTGGGTGATCTCAAGGAAAATGCGGAATACCATGCGGCACGGGAGCAACAAGGCATGGTCGAGGCACGTATTCGAGACATCGAAGGGCGTTTGCAGAACGCACAGGTCATCGACGTAGCCAATATTCCGCATACGGGTAAGGTGATCTTCGGAACGACGGTCGAGATTGCAAATATCGAAACCGATGAGACCGTGACCTATCAGGTCGTCGGCGATGACGAGGCCGACATCAAGCGTGGCAAGCTGTCGGTTAGCTCGCCCATCGCCCGGGCACTGGTAGGCAAGGAAGAGGGCGACGTAGTGGCGGTGAAAACTCCGAGTGGTCTGATCGAGTACGAGATCATTGAGGTCCGTCATTTCTCGTGATCAACCAATGCGCGCCGGTGTAATCAGTTGGCAGCTGGCTCAGACGTTCTGGGTCGGCGGCCTTTGGCTTCTGCAGTTCGTGATGCTGCCGGCGCTTGCGAAAATGGGTCTGGCACCGTTGCTGGTTGATGACATTGCCGCGACTCTGCGCCCTTTGCTGGTAGGCTTTGCGGCTTTCTGCGTGATGTTGCAAGCGACGGTGCTGGTACAGGTTGGCGGGCTTCGCAGCTTGTGGCTTGATCTTCGTGGTCAGCTGCTGGTGTCGGTATTGTTGCTGGCGGCCAGTTATTTCGCCGTGCAGGCTGGTCTTGCAGGTTCCGGCTACTGGCTCGTCTTCAGTTATCTGGCGATGGGACTTTGCGGCTTGATACTGGTGCTTCAGGTCGCTCCCAGTAGGGAGCGATAAGTACGGAGAAAGGGCGAGCGAGGATTCAGGCCTGAAAGCGATGCACGTTGGATAGTTGCTTGTTTACCTTCGGGTTCTTGCGGTACACCAGCGCCATCTTGCCGATAGACTGGACCAGCTCGCATCCACCAAGCTTGCACAATTCGTCCATGATGGCTTTGCGGTCATCGCGTTCGGTTATCCGCAGCTGTACCTTGATCAGTTCGTGATCGCTCAGGGCGCGTTCAAGCTCAGCCTGTACCCCTTCGGTCAGGCCGTTCTCGGACACGATCAGAACCGGCTTTAAATGATGGCCGATGGATTTGTACTGTTTCTTCTGCTCGTTGGTGAGCGGCATAATTCGACCCTTGCGTCAGAACCCTTGAAAACGGCGGCTAGTGTACCCGAGACACGATGGGCCGCACAGATGAGGTAGCAGCTTGGCACGCTCCAAGACCAGCCCGCGTTGGCTGAAAGAACACTTTGACGATCCCTTTGTGAAAATGGCTCAACGGGACGGGTATCGGTCCCGCGCCAGCTACAAGCTTCTGGAGATCCAGGAAAAGGATCGGATCATGCGACCCGGCATGACCGTGGTCGACTTGGGTGCTGCTCCCGGTGGATGGTCCCAGGTGACCAGTCGCGTGATTGGCGACCGTGGGAGGCTCATTGCTTCGGATATCCTGCCCATGGACAGCATCGCCGATGTGACTTTCGTGCTCGGTGACTTCACCGAAGACGAAGTATTTGCCGAGATACTCGAGGCCATTGGTAATACAGAGGTCGACCTTGTTATTTCCGATATGGCCCCCAACATGAGTGGTGTGAAGGTTGCGGACCAGGCGCGTGCTATGTTTCTTTGCGAGCTTGCGCTCGATCTGGCGATGCGTGTGCTGCGCCCCGGGGGTGATTTTCTGATCAAGATTTTTCAGGGTGACGGCTTCGATGCCTATCTGAAAGAGGTGCGGCAGAATTTCGACAAAGTGCAGATGCGCAAACCCCTTTCGTCCCGTGATCGCTCCCGCGAGCAGTACATGCTGGCGCGTGGTTTTCGAGGGCAGGGCAACGACCGGCAAGAGATGCGGTCCTAGTTCAGTCGATACGCGCTCCAGACCCAGGACAGATGGATCCTCGACTGGCATGTTCATATCGGGTTACAGACCAGGCTGCCCGTTCAGTGCGTTGTGTAGTAAGTTAAGCCGAGCGAACCATCGGCCGTCATGCGGGCTCCAGGCAACGGGCCTGCTCTAGAGGGTAGTGAATTGAACGACATGGCAAAAAACCTCATTCTGTGGCTGATCATCGCTGCTGTCCTTGTGACAGTGATGAACAATTTCTCCAGCCCGACCGAGCCTCAGACGCTCAATTACTCCGATTTTATCGAGCAGGTAAAAGAGGGGCGCGTCGAGCGCGTTACCGTCGATGGCTTCGTGATTACTGGCAAGCGTAGCGATGGTGAGAGCTTCAAGACGATTCGTCCTGCTATTCAGGACAACGGTTTGATAGGTGATCTCATCAACAACGATGTAGTCATCGAAGGCCGACAGCCAGAGCAGCAGAGCATCTGGACCCAGTTGCTGGTCGCCAGCTTCCCGATCCTAGTCATCATTGCGGTCTTCATGTTCTTCATGCGCCAGATGCAAGGTGGAGCCGGGGGTAAGGGCGGGCCGATGAGCTTTGGCAAGAGCAAGGCGCGGCTTCTGTCCGAGGATCAGGTCAAGACGACCTTCGCAGATGTTGCTGGCTGTGACGAGGCCAAGGAGGAGGTAACCGAGCTCGTAGAGTTTCTCCGAGATCCCGGCAAGTTTCAGCGTCTTGGTGGTCGCATTCCCCGCGGGGTTCTGATGGTTGGGTCGCCGGGTACCGGTAAGACTCTCCTGGCCAAGGCTGTCGCTGGAGAAGCGAAGGTCCCTTTCTTTACGATATCCGGTTCTGACTTTGTTGAAATGTTCGTCGGTGTAGGTGCGAGCCGCGTCCGTGACATGTTCGAGCAAGCCAAGAAGCACGCGCCCTGCATTATCTTTATCGACGAAATCGATGCGGTGGGTCGGCATCGCGGTGCCGGTCTCGGCGGCGGTCACGATGAGCGCGAGCAGACGTTGAACCAGTTGCTTGTCGAGATGGATGGCTTCGAGATGAACGATGGCATTATTGTCATCGCTGCTACCAACCGGCCGGACGTGCTCGACCCAGCACTGCTTCGCCCCGGTCGTTTCGATCGCCAGGTTGTAGTGGGTCTGCCGGACATTCGTGGTCGTGAGCAAATCCTTAAAGTGCACATGCGCAAGGTTCCGCTAGGCGATAGTGTCGAGCCCGCACTTATAGCCCGCGGCACGCCCGGTTTTTCAGGCGCGGACCTGGCCAACCTGGTTAATGAAGCTTCGTTGTTCGCAGCGAGGGCTGGAAAGCGCGTGGTAGAGATGAAGGAGTTCGAGTTGGCCAAGGACAAGATCATGATGGGCGCAGAGCGCAAGTCCATGGTCATGTCCGAAAAAGAGCGCCTGAATACGGCATACCATGAGGCGGGCCATGCCATTGTCGGTCGCGTCGTTCCGGAACATGATCCGGTGTACAAGGTGTCGATCATTCCTCGTGGCAGGGCGCTCGGTGTCACGATGTTCCTACCTGAGGAAGATCGCTACAGCCTCTCCAAGCGTGCCTTGATCAGCCAGATCTGTTCGCTGTTTGGTGGTCGTATCGCTGAGGAGATGACTCTCGGTTTCGAGGGGGTGACTACTGGAGCCTCAAACGACATCATGCGAGCCACGCAGCTGGCTCGGAACATGGTTACCAAGTGGGGACTTTCAGAGAAGCTTGGCCCCCTGATGTATGCGGAAGAAGAGGGAGAAGTTTTCCTTGGACGCAGTGCTGGCAGCCAGCATGCAAACGTCTCCGGAGATACCGCCAAGCTGATCGACCTTGAGGTGCGCAGCATCATTGATCAGTGCTACGGCACCGCGAAGCAGATCCTTGCCGACAATCGAGACAAGTTGGATCTCATGGCCGAAACGCTGATGAAGTACGAAACGATCGATTCCGATCAGATCGACGACATCATGGCTGGCCGTACACCGCGTGAACCTCGTGATTGGCAAGGTGGTTCCGGCCCTACGGGCACGCCAGTTCAGCCGGAAAGTGGGCGCCCCCAGGCACCGATCGGTGGCCCCGCAGGTGAGCACTGATCCAGGTCCATGTTTCGATGACTGACGCGCTGCGCCCGACCCGGCTGCCTTGTGGCAGCCGGGTCCTTGATCTGTCTCGTCCCCATGTGATGGGCATCCTCAATGTAACCCCTGATTCGTTTTCCGATGGCGGCCAACATGCGAGTCTTGACGCGGCGCTACGTCACGCCGAGGCGATGGTGGCTGCTGGGGCAACGCTTGTTGATGTTGGTGGTGAGTCCACGCGGCCAGGGGCTCGGCCGGTGTCCCAAGCTGAGGAGCTCGATCGCGTGGCGCCTGTGGTGGAGGCCATCGCCCGTGAGCTCGACGTGATCGTTTCCGTCGATACGTCTTCCCCTGATGTATTTCTCGAATGCGCACGCCTTGGGGCGGGTTTGATCAATGATGTGCGTGCCCTTTCTCGTGATGGCGCGCTGGCGGCTGCTGCCGCGACCGGGCTGCCTGTGTGTCTGATGCACATGCGGGGTGAGCCAGGTGATATGCAAGACAATCCGTGCTACCGGGATGTCACCGCTGAGGTTGCTGCTTTTCTCAGTGAGCGTATGGATGCCTGCGCGGGAGCGGGTATAGGAAGAGAGCGGATCATCCTTGATCCAGGTTTTGGGTTCGCCAAGAATCTTGCCCATAATCTCAGCCTGTTCAAGAACCTAGAGATACTGCAAGCGTTAGGCAGGCCTTTGCTAGTTGGCGTTTCGCGGAAAAGCATGATCGGGCAGGTGCTTGGGCGCGATGTATCGCATCGTTTGGCAGGTAGCCTGGGCCTTGCTGCTTTGGCCGTTACCAAAGGCGCTCATATTCTGCGTGTTCATGATGTGGTCGAGACAGTTGATGTGGTTCGAATGATCGCTGCAGTGCAGGCGGCAGAATAAGGAAATCACCATGAGCAGAAAGTATTTTGGAACCGACGGCATTCGCGGTCACGTAGGGCAATATCCAATCACCCCGGACTTTATGCTCCAGCTCGGTTGGGCAGCGGGCATGGCGTTTCGTAAACATGGGAAGTGCCGCATTTTGATCGGGAAGGACACCCGTATCTCGGGGTACATGTTCGAGTCCGCTCTCCAGGCCGGTTTGTCTGCCGCTGGGGCAGACGTATTGTTGTTGGGCCCGATGCCAACTCCTGCTGTTGCCTATCTGACGCGCACCTTTCACGCCGATGCGGGTATCGTCATCAGCGCCTCGCATAATCCACACCATGACAATGGCATCAAATTCTTCTCAGGTCGCGGCACCAAGCTGCCGGATGAGGTGGAGCTGATGATCGAGGAGCTGCTCGATACGCCCATGACGGTGGTCGACTCTGCTCACCTTGGCAAGGCTTCGCGCATCAATGACGCCGCGGGCCGCTATATCGAATTCTGCAAAAGCAGTGTTCCGACCAGTACCGATCTGTCTGGAATGAAACTGGTTCTCGATTGTGCTCATGGCGCAACCTACAAGGTAGCGCCCAGCGTGTTCCGGGAGTTGGGTGCGGAAGTCGTGGTGATTGCCGCGCAGCCGGATGGCTTGAATATCAACGCGGATGTGGGATCGACACACATTGGCCAACTGCAGCGGGCTGTAGTCGAACATGGCGCTGACCTGGGTATAGCCTTTGACGGTGACGGCGATCGCGTCATGATGGTGGACCACACCGGTGCGCAGGTGGATGGCGACGAGCTGTTATTCATTATCGCTGCTGACCTGCATGAGCAGGGTCGGCTGTCTGGCGGTGTAGTCGGCACGCTCATGAGCAACCTTGGGTTAGAGCTGGCGCTCAGGGAGCGAGAGATTCCTTTTGTTAGGGCGAAGGTTGGCGATCGGTACGTGATGGCGGAAATGCATGAACGGGGATGGATGCTTGGGGGCGAGAATTCAGGTCACATCGTCTGTGCCCAGCATGTGACCACGGGTGATGCAATCATAGCGGCGCTCCAGGTTGTGCTGGCGCTTCGACGGCGTGGACAGAGCCTGGCTCAGGAACGCCTTGCCCTGAGAAAGTGTCCCCAGGTGCTTATCAATGTTCGCTTTTCAGGCGATCACGATCCGATCTCGGCCCCGCAGGTGGTTGCGGCCTGTGACCGTGTGACCGAGCGAATGGCGGGTCGAGGGCGCGTCCTGTTGCGAAAGTCCGGTACCGAGCCGTTGGTGCGTGTGATGGTTGAAGGAGATGAAGAACAGCAGGTTCGGCGTTATGCCGAGGAGCTGGCGGATGTGGTTAGGGAAGTTTGTGCGTGATTCACTTGCCAGGGTGTTCTTCGTTGAGTAACATCTGCGCCCACTTTGACCGACGAGGTAAAGCATGCGTCGCCCCTTGGTAGCTGGTAACTGGAAAATGAACGGTACCCGCGCCAGCGTGGCAGAGCTGCTTGAGGCGCTTGGTCGGCAGGAATTACCTAAAGCAGTAGATGTGGTTGTTTTTCCGTCTGCTCCGCATTTAGTGCAGGCGGTCGATGCGCTTGACGGCAAGCTGATAGACGTAGGCGCTCAGGATTGTGCAGCCGAGGCAGGCTTCGGTGCGTTCACTGGCGAGACGTCAGTTGTTCAATTGGTTGATGCTGGCTGTGGTTGGGTTCTGGTAGGGCACTCGGAGCGCCGGCTTTTGATCGGTGAGAGCGACGATCTGGTATGTCGAAAGTTCGTTGCAGCTCTGGGTGCGGGGCTGACCCCTATTCTGTGTCTTGGTGAGACGCTTGAGCAGCGTCAGGCTGGCCAGACCCTGGAGGTGATAGCTCGTCAGCTCGGTGCTGTGCTTGACGTTGCGGGTGTGTCGGTCTTTGCGAGCGCGGTTGTGGCTTACGAGCCGGTTTGGGCGATAGGGACCGGCATGACTGCGACGCCAGAGCAAGCTCAGCAAGTTCACTCGGCCATCAGAGAACAGTTGGCGCAAAAGGATGGTGAGGTAGCTCTAAAGGCTCGCCTTTTGTATGGTGGTAGCGTTAAGGCTGACAATGCGTCCGATCTTTTCGCCATGCCTGATATCGATGGGGGGCTGATAGGTGGCGCCTCTTTGAACGCGAATGATTTCAGTGCGATTTGTCGTGCTGCAGGGAACTGAACAGATGTTGCAGACTGTAGTGATTGTGGTGCATCTGCTGGTTGCCATTGGTGTTGTTGTGCTGGTGTTGCTGCAGCAGGGTAAAGGTGCGGACGCGGGAGCGTCTTTTGGATCGGGTGCTTCTGCCACGGTATTTGGAAGCCAAGGTTCTACTACCTTTCTTAGTCGTTTTACTGCTATACTTGCTGGCGTTTTTTTCTTGACGAGTCTGGGGTTGGCGTTTTTCGCAAGTCAGCAGGCAGGTCAGTTGTCGCAGGCTGGCTTGCCAGATCCTGCGGCTTTGGAAGTGCCGGCCAATGAGCCTGCTGTTGAAGATGTTCCTGTGCTGGAGTCCGCTCCGTCTGCAGGTGGTGCGACTGATGTGCCTGAGGTGCAACAGGAGCAGTAAGGTTTTTGCCGAGGTGGTGGAATTGGTAGACACGCTACCTTGAGGTGGTAGTGGCCATAGGCTGTAGGGGTTCGAGTCCCCTCCTCGGTACCAAACAAGCAGGCCCGCAGATGCGGGCTTTCTTGTTTCAGTGTTTCGGTTGACGTTTATGTTTGGCGGTCATATAATTCGTGCCCAGTTTGTCGCGGGGTGGAGCAGTCTGGTAGCTCGTCGGGCTCATAACCCGAAGGTCGTTGGTTCAAATCCAGCCCCCGCAACCAGTTGATTGAAAGCCCCTGTCGAGGGGCTTTTTATTAGCTTCAAGCCAGGTCGCCGGCATCTACAGGCGATCATCAGGGATGGGCGTTTCGCCCATTTTTCATTTTTACGGCATGCACGAGGGACTTCGATGTCGAGCAAGCTAGAACAGTTGCAGGCCTTGTTGG
Source organism: Stutzerimonas sp. C6.4V (assembly GCF_058536345.1). Taxonomy (NCBI): domain Bacteria; kingdom Pseudomonadati; phylum Pseudomonadota; class Gammaproteobacteria; order Pseudomonadales; family Pseudomonadaceae; genus Stutzerimonas; species Stutzerimonas sp. C6.4V. Next base: position 2,830,575 of record NZ_JBZUBM010000001.1, on the reverse strand, counting down.
CCCCTGTAGTCGAGGCGCTTGGCTACCAGTGTTGGGGTATCGAGTTCCTTTCGCAGGGTCGGCACTCCTTGTTGAGGGTCTATATCGACCACGTCGACGGGATCCTGATCGATGACTGCGAGAAGGTAAGTCGCCAGCTCAGTGGCGTACTTGACGTAGAGGATCCGATCAGCTCCGACTACACATTAGAAGTGTCGTCGCCAGGAATGGATCGGCCCTTGTTCACCGTCGAGCAATACGTTGCGCATGTAGGCGAACAGGTAAAGATAAAGCTGCGCTCCCCATTCGAGGGGCGGCGCAATTTCCAGGGTCTTCTCCGCGGGGTCGAGGAGCAGGATGTCGTGGTGCTGGCAGACGATCATGAATATCTGCTGCCGATCGACATGATCGATAAGGCCAACATAATTCCCCGTTTTGAGTAAAGCGCGGATTCCGCGGACCTCAATGGATTGCGAAAGGCGAGGCGTACGATGAGCAAAGAAGTACTGCTGGTTGTTGAGTCGGTGTCGAATGAGAAAGGCGTACCGGCTGGAGTTATCTTCGAGGCGCTGGAGCTGGCTCTGGCCACGGCTACAAAGAAGCGATTCGAAGACGAAGTGGACCTGCGGGTTGAGATCAATCGGCAAAACGGCAGTTATGAGACGTTCCGCCGTTGGACTGTAGTCGAAGAAGAAGACTTCGACGATCCGGCGCACCAGCTGACCATCGATATGCCTCAGGCTCGCGAAGCCAACGCGAAGGTGGGCGACGTTCTTGAAGAAAAAATCGAATCGATAGAGTTCGGGCGCATTGCTGCGCAGACAGCCAAGCAGGTCATCGTGCAGAAGGTTCGCGAGGCAGAGCGTGCCCAGGTTGTCGAGGCTTACCGTGACCGTCTGGGTGAGATCATCTCCGGTACGGTAAAGAAAGTTACCCGTGACAGCGTGATCGTCGATCTGGGAAACAATGCCGAGGCGTTGTTGGCTCGTGAAGACATCATCGCCCGGGAGACTTTCCGGGTAGGGGCCCGCATGCGTGCGCTGCTCAAGGAAATTCGCACCGAGAACCGCGGGCCGCAGCTGATTCTGTCTCGTACCGCCCCGCAGATGCTGATCGAATTGTTCCGTATCGAAGTACCGGAGATCGCTGAAGGGTTGATCGAAGTAATGGGCGCATCTCGCGATCCGGGTTCCCGGGCCAAGATTGCCGTTCGGTCAAAGGATAAGCGTATCGATCCGCAAGGTGCGTGCATCGGCATGCGCGGTTCGCGGGTCCAGGCAGTTTCCGGGGAGATCGGTGGCGAGCGTGTGGATATCGTGCTTTGGGACGAAAATCCGGCGCAGTTCGTTATCAATGCGATGGCACCCGCAGAGGTTGCCGCGATCATTGTCGATGAAGATGCCCATGCCATGGACATCGCGGTAGGCGAAGACAACCTGGCTCAAGCCATTGGTCGCGGCGGTCAGAATGTGCGCCTTGCCAGCCAGCTTACCGGCTGGACGCTCAATGTGATGACCGAGGCTGATATTCAGACCAAGCAGCAGGAAGAAACCGGCGACATCCTGCGCAGTTTCATCGAAGAGCTTGATGTCGATGAAGAGTTGGCACAAGTACTCGTCGAGGAAGGCTTTACTTCGCTCGAAGAGATCGCCTACGTCCCAATGGAGGAAATGCTCGGCATCGAAGGCTTCGACGAAGATATCGTCAATGAGCTGAGAACCCGCGCCAAGGATCGCTTGCTCACAAAAGCGATCGCAACCGAAGAGAAATTGGCAGACGCCCAGCCAGCCGAGGATCTGCTCGAGTTGGAAGGCATGAACAAGGAACTGGCGGTCGAGTTGGCAGTGCGGGGTGTGATTACCCGGGAAGACTTGGCTGAGCAGTCGATTGACGATCTGCTCGACATAGACGGCATAGACCAAGAGCGTGCCGGCAAGCTGATCATGGCCGCCCGAGCCCATTGGTTCGAGTAGTAAATAGCGGCCTGAGGAGAGAGATGCATGACGCAAGTCACGGTGAAAGAACTGGCCCAGGTGGTCGACACACCGGTCGAGCGCCTGCTGCAGCAGATGCGTGAGGCAGGACTGTCGCACACCAGCGCCGAGCAAGTAGTGACCGATAACGAGAAGCAGGCCCTGTTGGCGCACCTCAAAAGCAGCCACGGCGCCAAGGTGAACGAGCCCAGCAAGATAACCTTGCAGCGCAAGACCACCACCAAGCTGAAAGTGGGCGGTAGCAAGACCATCAGTGTTGAAGTGCGCAAGAAGAAGACCTTCGTCAAGCGCAGCCCTGATGAGATCGAAGCCGAGAAGCAGCGCGAGCTGGAAGAGCAGCGGGCAGCGGAAGAAGCAGCGCGTCAGAAGGAAGCCGAAGAGGCGCGTCTGCGTGCTGAAGAAGAGGCGCGCCGTCAAGCAGAGGCCGCAGCCAAGGCTGCTGTTGCTGCGCCGGTGGTTGAAGCGCCGGTGGCGACGGCAGCGCCTGAAATCGCTCCGGCGGCTCCTGCTGCTCCGGTTGAGGACCGCAAAAAAGATGAACCGCGCCGTCCGGATAAAGCGCGCAGCGATGATGACGAGCGTCGCGACCGCAAGCAGGCGCAGCACCGTCCTTCACTGAAGGCGAAAGCTCCGTTGTCACGAACAGTGCGTAGCGGTGAAGACGACGCCGACGGCTTCCGCCGTGGTGGTCGTGGCAAATCCAAACTGAAAAAGCGCAACGCGCATGGTTTCCAGAGCCCGACCGGTCCCATCGTTCGTGAAGTCGCCATCGGTGAAACCATCACTGTTGGTGACCTGGCGCAGCAGATGTCGGTCAAGGCAGCGGAAGTCATCAAGTTCATGTTCAAGATGGGCACCCCGGTGACCATCAACCAGGTCCTCGACCAGGAAACGGCTCAGTTGATTGCCGAAGAGCTCGGCCACAAGGTCAAGCTCGTCAGCGATAACGCGCTGGAAGAGCAACTGGCCGAACTGCTGAAGTTCGAGGGTGAGGCCATCACCCGCGCGCCGGTTGTGACTGTCATGGGACACGTCGACCATGGTAAGACCTCGCTGCTTGATTACATTCGTCGTGCCAAGGTAGCGGCCGGTGAGGCGGGTGGTATCACCCAGCACATCGGTGCCTACCACGTCGAAACCGATCGCGGCATGGTGACGTTCCTCGACACGCCTGGTCACGCTGCGTTTACCGCCATGCGTGCCCGGGGTGCCCAGGCGACCGACATCGTCATTCTGGTTGTTGCAGCAGACGATGGCGTGATGCCGCAGACCATCGAGGCCATTCAGCACGCCAAGGCTGCGGGTGTTCCGTTGGTAGTGGCTGTGAACAAGATCGACAAGCCAGGCGCGGACCTCGATCGCATCCGCAGCGAGCTCTCGGTACACGAGGTGACCTCGGAAGAGTGGGGTGGCGATACACCGTTCGTTCCGGTATCGGCGAAGATGGGTACAGGCGTTGACGAATTGCTCGAAGCGGTTCTGCTGCAGGCCGAGATTCTCGAGTTGACAGCTACTCCTTCGGCTCCGGGTCGAGGCGTCGTCGTCGAATCGCGTCTTGATAAAGGTCGCGGTCCGGTTGCCACCGTGCTGGTTCAGGACGGAACGTTGCGCCAGGGCGACATGGCGCTGGTCGGCTCCAACTATGGCCGTATACGCGCCATGCTCGACGAGAACGGCAAGCCTATCAAGGAAGCAGGTCCGTCGATCCCGGTCGAGATCCTCGGTCTCGACGGCACACCTGACGCAGGTGATGAGCTCAGCGTCCTGGCTGATGAGAAGAAAGCTCGAGAAGTGGCCTTGTTCCGTCAGGGCAAGTTCCGCGAAGTGAAACTGGCTCGCGCTCACGCCGGCAAGCTTGAAAACATCTTCGAGAACATGGGCCAGGAAGAGAAGAAGACGCTCAACATCGTTCTCAAGTCCGATGTTCGGGGCTCTCTCGAAGCGTTGCAGGGTTCGCTCAGCAGCCTGGGTAACGATGAGGTGCAGGTGCGTGTGATCGGCGGCGGTGTCGGTGGTATCACCGAGAGCGATGCCAACCTGGCGCTGGCATCCAACGCCGTGCTGTTCGGCTTCAACGTGCGTGCTGATGCTGGCGCACGGAAGATCGTCGAGCAGGAAGGTCTGGATCTGCGCTATTACAACGTGATCTACGACATCATCGAGGACGTCAAGAAGGCCCTGACTGGCATGCTTGGCAGCGATGTACGAGAGAACATCCTCGGCATCGCCGAAGTGCGCGACGTATTCCGCTCGCCCAAGTTCGGTGCCGTGGCAGGCTGTATGGTCATCGAAGGCATGGTCCATCGCAATCGTCCGATCCGCGTACTGCGTGACGATGTCGTTATTTTTGAAGGCGAGCTGGAGTCACTGCGTCGCTTCAAGGATGACGTTGCCGAAGTGCGTGCCGGCATGGAATGCGGTATCGCGGTCAAGAGTTACAACGATGTCAAAGCCGGCGACAAGATCGAAGTGTTCGAGAAGGTCCAGGTGGCGCGTTCGCTCTAACAGCAGCTGTTAGGCAAATCGACGGCAAGCTTTCAGGAGAGATCCGGGAAGCTTGCCGTTTGCCTTTGCAGCACGACGTTTTTCAAGTTAGCAGCTTGCTGCTCAAGGCAGATTTTATGGCCAAAGAATTCAGCCGTACCCAGCGTATCGGCGATCAGATGCAACGCGAACTGGCGCAGCTGATACAGCGTGAAGTAAAAGACCCGCGTCTGGGCTTGATTACCATCACTGCCGTCGACGTCAGTCGCGACCTGTCTCATGCCAAGGTGTTCATAACGGTCATGGGCAAGGATGACGATGAAGATGCCGTCAAAAGCAGCCTGCGCATCCTCAACGACGCCAGTGGCTTCCTGCGGATGCAGCTTGGAAAGGCGATGAAGCTGCGCACCGTGCCGCAGCTTCATTTCAACTATGACGCCAGTGTGCGTCGTGGGGTTGAGTTGACGTCGCTCATCGAGCGCGCGGTGGCTGAAGACCGCAAGCACAGCGACGAGCTTGGAGACTAAGGTTTGGCCCAGGTTAAACGCGTACGCCGCGCTGTCAGCGGCATCATTCTTCTCGATAAGCCCCGCGGGTTCACATCCAACGCTGCTTTGCAGAAGGTGCGTTGGCTGCTCAATGCGGAGAAGGCCGGCCATACCGGCAGTCTGGATCCACTGGCAACTGGCGTATTGCCGTTGTGCTTCGGTGAGGCCACCAAGTTTTCCCAGTATTTGCTCGAAGCCGACAAGGGCTACGAGACCGTTGCCCAGTTCGGCGTCACGACCACCACGGCGGATGCCGAGGGTGACGTGGTCGAGCGTAAGCCTGTCGATGTCAGTCTGCAGCAGATCGAGGCGTTGCTGCCGCAGTTTCGCGGTGACCTGCAGCAGGTTCCGCCAATGTATTCGGCCCTGAAGCGCGACGGGCAGCCGCTTTACAAGTTGGCACGCGCCGGAGAAGTAGTGGAGCGAGAGCCTCGTTCTGTTACCATTGCGCGCCTGGATTTGCTTAGCTTCGAAGCGGACAGGGCACGTCTGGCCGTATCCTGCAGCAAAGGCACCTATATCCGTACCTTGGTTGAAGATCTAGGTCAGGCGTTGGGTTGTGGGGCGCATGTTGCCGAGTTGCGGCGCACTCAGGCCGGCCCTTTCGATCTGACCCAGACGGTCAGCCTCGAGGAGTTGGAACGCGTTCATAGTGAAGGCGGAGCGGAGGCGGTCGATGCCTTCCTCAAACCGGTTGATAGCGGTCTCGACCACTGGCCGCTGCTTCAGCTGTCAGAGCACAGCGCTTTTTATTGGCTGCATGGCCAGCCGGTACGAGCCCCTGAAGCGCCAAAGTTCGGCATGCTGAGGGTTCAGGATCACAGGGGGCGCTTCATTGGTATCGGTGAAGTGAGCGAAGACGGGCGCATTGCGCCGCGTCGATTGATTCGGTCGGAATGACCGATTCGTGGTACACCCTGACGGTGTGCTGCGTACGAGGGTGGCTGTTGGCAGGCACGGTCACACCTCTTTTAAAACACGGGACATGTCCCGGCCTGTTCATAGAAGGAGCCCACCATGGCACTTAGCGTTGAAGAAAAAGCCCAGATCGTTGACGAGTACAAGCAAGCTGAAGGCGATACCGGTTCTCCGGAAGTGCAGGTTGCCCTGCTGACCGCCAACATCAACAAGCTGCAAGGTCACTTCAAGGCCAACGGTAAAGATCACCACTCGCGTCGTGGTCTGATCCGTATGGTTAACCAGCGTCGCAAGCTGCTGGATTACCTGAAGGGCAAGGACACCACTCGTTACAGCACCCTGATCGGTCGTCTGGGTCTGCGTCGCTAAGCGATGCTGGTGCGAAGCTGAATGCAAAGCTGGAAGTGGGGCTTGTCCCTGCTTCCAGCTTTTGCCTTTCAGAAACGCGCATTTTCGGACGGCGAAAGGGTTCGATACCCATCGTTGCCCAAGAATTTATTTTTGCAGTGACGCGCCTACGCGAGGCTTTGCCCGTAGCGTGTGAAAACGATTCCCCCAAGGCAACATAAAGAAGGAACCACCGTGAACCCGGTAATCAAGAAATTTCAATTCGGTCAATCGACCGTAACCCTCGAGACTGGCCGTATTGCCCGTCAGGCTAGCGGAGCGGTGCTGGTCACCGTAGACGACGATGTGACCGTCCTGGTCGCCGTCACCGGCGCCAAGACTGCTGACCCAAGCAAAGGTTTTTTCCCGCTTTCAGTTCATTATCAGGAAAAGACCTACGCGGCCGGCAAGATCCCAGGCGGCTTCTTCAAGCGTGAAGCGCGTCCTTCCGAAAAGGAAACCCTGACCTCGCGCCTGATCGACCGTCCGATCCGCCCGCTGTTTCCCGAAGGCTTCCAGAACGAAGTTCAGGTGATCTGTACTGTCGTTTCGACCAGCAAGAAAACCGATCCGGACATTGCTGCGATGATCGGGACGTCGGCTGCGCTGGCGATTTCCGGCATTCCGTTCAATGGCCCGATCGGTGCCGCGCGCGTCGCCTTCCACCCGGAAACCGGTTACCTGCTGAACCCGACCTACGAGCAGCTCAAGGCTTCGAGCCTGGACATGGTCGTGGCCGGTACCAAAGATGCCGTTCTGATGGTCGAATCCGAAGCCAAAGAGCTGACCGAAGACCAGATGCTGGGCGCGGTGCTGTTCGCTCATGATGAGTTCCAGGCCGTGGTTCAGGCCGTTACCGAACTGGCGGCCGAAGCCGGCAAGCCGACCTGGGACTGGCAGCCGAAGGCTGAAAATACCCAGCTGCTCAATGCCATTCGCAGCGAATTCGGCGAGGCGATCTCCCAGGCGTACACCATCACTATCAAGCAGGACCGCTACGCGCGCCTGGGCGAGCTGAAAGATCAGGTTGTTGCCAAGTTCTCCGGCGAAGAAGGCCAGCCGACAGCTGGCGAAGTAAAGGAAGCCTTCGGCGAAATCGAATACCGCACCGTTCGCGAGAACATCGTCAACGGCAAGCCGCGTATCGACGGTCGTGATACCCGCACTGTGCGCGGCCTGAACATCGAAGTTGGTGTACTGGACAAGACCCACGGTTCGGCGCTGTTCACCCGTGGTGAAACCCAGGCCCTGGTCGTTGCCACTCTCGGCACTGCCCGTGACGCTCAGCTGCTCGACACCCTGGAAGGTGAAAAGAAAGACCCCTTCATGCTGCACTACAACTTCCCGCCGTACTCGGTGGGCGAGTGTGGTCGCATGGGCGCCACTGGCCGCCGCGAGATTGGTCACGGCCGTCTGGCTCGTCGTTCGGTCGCGGCCATGCTGCCGAGCGCGGACGAGTTTCCGTACACCATTCGTGTGGTTTCTGAAATCACCGAGTCCAACGGTTCCAGCTCCATGGCCTCCGTATGCGGTGCCTCTCTGGCCCTGATGGATGCCGGTGTGCCGATGAAGGCGCCGGTTGCCGGTATCGCCATGGGTCTGGTGAAGGAAGGCGAAAAGTTCGCCGTTCTGACCGACATCCTCGGTGATGAAGATCACCTCGGGGACATGGACTTCAAGGTGGCCGGTACTGCCAAGGGCGTTACCGCGCTGCAGATGGATATCAAGATCCAGGGCATCACCGAAGAGATCATGGAAATCGCCCTGGGCCAGGCGCTGGAAGCGCGTCTGAATATCCTGGGTCAGATGAACCAGGTTATCGGTCAGTCGCGTACCGAACTGTCGGCCAACGCCCCAACCATGATTGCCATGAAGATCGACCAGGACAAGATCCGCGATGTAATCGGCAAGGGCGGCGCGACCATTCGCAGCATCTGCGAAGAAACCAAGGCCTCGATCGATATCGAAGATGATGGATCGATCAAGATCTTTGGCGAAACCAAGGACGCGGCCGAGGCTGCCAAGCAGCGCGTTCTCGGTATCACCGCCGAGGCCGAGATCGGCAAGATCTATGTTGGTAAGGTCGAGCGCATCGTCGATTTCGGTGCCTTCGTGAACATCCTGCCGGGCAAGGATGGTCTGGTGCACATCTCGATGCTGAGCGATCAGCGCGTCGAGAAGGTCACCGATGTCCTCAAGGAAGGCCAGGAAGTGAAGGTTCTGGTACTGGACGTCGACAACCGCGGACGTATCAAGCTGTCGATCAAGGATGTGGCTGCTGCCGAAGCATCTGGCGCGTAAGCATCTCGCTAAAAGAGGAGCCCTTCGGGGCTCTTTTTTTTGCGTTGACGAAATGCAGCCAGTCGTTGCGCCAGCCGAACCTTGCAGTCTGCACGCTTCGCTTGATGAAAACATGCAGAGTGCTAGTGGCATAGCGGTACTACCGAATGTTATCGCACTGATTTTAAAGGCTATTTTAGATCAGCCAGCTTGGCACGCCGCTTGCGATCTTTTAGGTGAACCTGCGGTAGGGTATGCCGCAGTCACTATGAGAAACAGGAGTGCGACTCATGAACAAGATCCAGACCTCTATTACTGCTGCCACCATTGCAACTGCCTTGAGCTTGCCGCTGGCCGGGGCTGCGTTCGCCGAAACCATGCCTGCTCTTGGCGAAGCCCAACCCATGATGTTGGCCGCCAGCGACACCATGGAGTCCGCTGAGCACACCGCAGACGAAGCGGGCGAAGCCATGTCCGATACCTGGATCACCACCAAGGTCAAATCTGCTCTGCTGGCGGGCGATTCGACTCCCGGCATGGAGATCGAAGTCGAAACCAACAATGGCGTTGTCTCCTTGTCCGGCACGGTTGCTACAGAAGCGCAGCGTGAGATGGCAGTTGAAAAGGCCAAGACCATCGAAGGCGTAAAAGACGTTTCCGCTGATGGCCTGAAAGCTCTCGACTAAAGCTTGGGAGCTATCCAGAACCCGCTGCTTGCAGCGGGTTTTTTAGTCTTCAGCCTCGCTCGCTGTCGATCCTGCTCAGACGATTCCCCTCGAAGCGAAGGTAGTGGTACATGCCGTTTGTAGGTCCGTAGGTCCACTCTTCAACCTGGACATCCTGACTGAAGCCATACTCGTCGACCACCTCCTTGTAGCCGGTGATCTGGCTGCTGGTCGGCTCGCCACACTTGGCCCTGACTTCAGCCGTCGAAGCTTTGAGGCTTACCAGATTGCTTGCGCAACGGTACGTCGAGGAGGCGTCAACATACAGCGTGCAAAACGCGAAGCTAAACGCGGCCAGAACAGCGGCTATATCTTTCATGATGACTTCTCAGTTAGCACGACTGGTTTCGATTCGGACCAGTCGGTTGCCTTCGAAGGTGAGAATGCTGAACACGCCATTGCTGGGACCATAGACCCACTCCTCACGTGTCATTTCGCGGCGCTGGTGAGGGCCCAATGTGTAGCCAACAAGATCACGTTCGACAGGTTGACCACATTTGCGCTCGACCTCGAACGCGCGGTCGCCGGTGCTGATCAGGTCGCTACCGCAACGGAGCGTGTCTGCGTGTGCGCTCGGACCCAGCAGGGTGAGCGCGAACAGGAAACCGATCTGCCGAAAGTATCCGCTAGGCTGTGTCATTCAGCCTCCAGGTGCAAAACGGTGGGTACTTCGCTGCCTTGAACGGACTCGGTGATACCCGTGTCCAGAAGATATACCCGGGCAGCGGCCAAGCCAGCCTGATCCACAAGATAATCCTTGATACTGGCCGCGCGCTCCCGGCTCAGACGACGCAGCAACGCGGTACTGCTCGATCTGCTTTCAAGGATAGCCTGGCGCAGTTGTTCAGTGCGGGTATCGTCATCAAGGCTTTGCCACTCGGCCGGCGGTTGCTGCTGTAGGCGACTGCGATAGATTCCCTCAAGCATGGCAGTCTTTTCTTCCTCACCAATCTCCAGGGCTGCCGGATCGGCAGGCACCGTGTCGCCACGCCGTTGCAGGACCTTGTACCAGGTTTGCTGAAATTCACGCTCCAGCCACTGCTCTGCCAGGAGCCTGCCATCCACAGCGGGAGCGCTCATGCCCTCTATCTCCAGGCGTAGCACCGGGCGTTCCCTGAGAGCGCTGGCAAGTGTATCGAGTTTGTTGCGAGCGGCGCTGTCCAGCTCGCTGCTGCCGGGCGAAAAAAGAACCTCGCTGAGATCAGCCTGTTCTCGACCAACAAGCCCGCCGAGAAACTTGAACGGAGATTTGGCGGCGCGTACCACCAGGTTGCGCAATGTCTGCCAGATCACCGGCATCACATCGAACTGCGGGTTCTGCAAATCGCCCTGGATCGGGATCTTGAGTTCGATAGTTCCGCTGCTGTCTTTCAACAGCGCCACCGCAAGGCGCACCGGCAAATCGACGGCCTGTTCGCTGTCGACCTTTTCGCCCAGTTGCAGCTGTTCGAGTACTACCTCATTCTCTGCGTTCAGCTGTCCCTGCTGGATGCGGTAATGCAGATCGAGATTGAGACGCCCCTTGCGGATGCGATAGCCGGCGAATTTGGCTGAGTAAGGGGAGAGGGTGGTCAACTCGATCTGTCGAAAACGGGTGGCGATGTCCAGGCTCTGGAGAGGATCGAAAGGCGTCAGGCTGCCCTGGATACTAACCGGCGCGTAGCGGTCCACCTTGCCCTGGATATCGATGCTTGCTGCGTTGTGCTGGCGGTTGTCCAGGGTGCCGATGCCTCCTTCGAGCTCCTGAACGGCCGTGATGAAGGGCGGGCGCAGACTCAGATCGGAAAAATTGGCGGAACCCTCCGATATCTGGATTCCGCCGATGCGAACGGCAAAGGGTACGTCTGGCTCATCCGGTGACAGAGGGGTTTTCATGGCTGGCGGTGGTTGATTGGACGGAGCCGACGTCTTGTCCACCAGGAGATCGTTGATGTTGGTCGTCAGGTCAGGGTTGATGATGAAGCGGGCGTAGGGCTGGTCTAGGTGGATTTTGCCGATCTCCAGGTCGTCCGGATAGCTGTAATCCAGGTCGCTCAGCTGCAGCGATTGCCACTTCACGAAGTCACGGTCCTGGATGGTATCCAGGGTATGCAGCTGGGTAATCTCCGCCGAACCGCCAATTCGAAAGGCCAGGGGATCACTACCCTTCAGCTCCACCGAGAGCTGGCTCGCCAACAGCCCGCTACGGAGCTCCAGGTGAACGAAGGGAGACAGATAAGCCTGAGCCAGGCGAAGGTCGATGCCTTGCAGGGTTAGGTCAAAGCGGCCCTGCATCGGAGTCAGCGCCAATTGGCCTTCGGCGAGCAGCGAGCCTTGTTTGCCGACATCGGTGGTCAGCTTGAGATCCATCGGAGTCTTACCGCGGCTGTCGAAGTTGCGCACGTCGAGATCGATCGGGCCCAGCTCCAGCTCCACATTCGGCTCAGGTTCCCTGTCGGCCAGGTGGAGCTGGTAGTTGCGCAGTTCGGCGTCATGCAGGAGGACCTGCCACGGCTGTCCGGCATCCTTGTTGCCTGACGGTGCATGGGGTGTGTTCGGCTCCGGGCTGATGGCGGTCCCGGTTGTGCCAGAATCTTCCGGCTGCACCTCGGCTCCTTTGTCGAGCAGGCGCTGCCAATTGAGCTGGCCGTCAGGCTCGCGGGTCAGCCAGCTCTCCAGGGCCTGGCTGCGCACTTGGCCGATGGTCACTTGCCGTTTCTGCAGGTCCAGTGAGCTTTGGCTAATCTCGGCCTGCTTCAGCCGCAGGAGCGGCTGCCCTTCCAGGCTATCGATGCTCAGCGATGCCAGGGTCGCGCTCGCGTCGCTCAGCTGTAGCGAGGTGCCCTCGCTGAGGTCGAGCTGGTACGCCGTTTTCAGGCTCAGATGCCCTTGGTTCAGGGCAAGCGGCGCCAGGTCGCGGACATAGGGCCAAAAGGTCTGCAGGGCCAGTCCGTCGACCTCAAGCTGGCCGGTGGAGGCAATGGGAGAGAGGTTAAGCTGACCTTTCCACTCGATGCGGGATCCGTCCGGACCCTTGGCAACCAGGACGGCATCGGCTGCTTCGTCCGAGCGGGTCGCAAAGTTAAGCAGCTCGAAGTCCAGCGAATCGAGCAGGAAGTCGATGGGCTCCCGGGTTCGTCGATCGGCAAAATGCACCCGTCCGCCGGCCAGTTGCAGGCGATCGATACGCAGGGCAAGGGGCGCTTTGTCCTCCTCGGGCGCGTCTTCTCTAGAAGGTAGCTCGAACAGCTCGGTCAGGTTCAGCTTGCCATCGACATCAAACAGGACTTCAGCATTCGGCCCGATGAGCTCGATATCCGAGAAGTGCAGGGAGCGACTCCACAGACTGTTCCATTCAAGGTCCAGATAGAGCCGTTCGAACGCCAGCTGCTCGGTATCCGGCTCACCCATGTGCAGGTTATGGAGCCTGAGCTCCAGCGTGAACGGGTTGAACTCGATCCGCTCAAGGCGAGCCGGTACCGTTGCATACTTCGCCAGTTGCTGATCGACCACTCGCATTGCCACTCCTGGCAGGATCAGAAAGCCGAGCAGGCAATAAACGACCAGGGCGGTCATCAGGCCGATGAGCGCGCGCTTCACTGCGTTGGGCATGCGGATCTACTTTCCAGGCGAAGAACTGCCTTGGAGTATGGCACGACACTCGGGTTCCTCTCGCAACCGGTGTGCGGCTTACCTCACAGCTGAAGCATCAGCACCTTGAGCGGCGGCTTGCCATCCACTGAAGGAAAGTCGGCTGCCGGTGGCAGTACCTGGCAATCCCGAACCGGCCGACCGGCCTTGGTTGCGCAGCGCAGGACCTGGTCTCGCCAGTCATCGAGCTCGACCTTTGCCAGGTTGTTGCAGCAGATCAGTACGCCGTTCTCGGCGGTAGCGAGCAAAGCAGGTTTGAGCAGGCTCTGATAGTCGCGCAGCAGGTCGACCGTTCCAAAAGCACTTTTCGACCAGGCGGGCGGGTCGAGCAATACCAGGTCGAACTGCTTCGGTGACAGGCGCGGGTAGTCTGGCAGCGGGCGGCCGCGTCGCTGTGGGATCGGCATGTCGGCGAGCTGACGGATCGCGGGAAAGTAATCCGACTGAATGAACTGCATCGGGGCCAGCTCCTGATTGAGCGCGCTGTTCTCGCGGCCAACCGCGAGATTGCTTTCGGCGAAATCCAGGTTGACTACCTCACGCGCGCCACCAGCAGCAGCGCAGAGACCAACGCCACATGTATAGGCAAAGAGATTGAGCACCGACTTGCCGGCACTGTTGGCCTTGATCCAGCCGCGCACATTACGCAGGTCCAGAAACAGCAGCGGGTCCTGGCCGCTGTGGCGTGCACGGATACGGTAATTCAGCCCCCACTCGCGGCCAATCAGGTCATCCAGAGCTGCCGTATCGGCGCTGTAGACAGGATCACTGCGGTCAATACGAGAGTTGCCCCGGGAGCGGTCGTTATAGGCCAGTGACAGCCGTGTGCCCAGGCTTGCGCAGGTCTGTTGGTGCAGCGCCAGAAGATCGTCGCGTTCCAGAGGCTGATGAAAGCTTTGCACCAGCAGCAGCGGGCCGTAACGGTCCACCGTGAGCCCCGGCGCGCCTTCCTGGCTGCCGTGGAACAACCGGTAGCAGTCGGTGGCCTGGTCGTGGAGTTCAGCGAGAAGAGTTTCGCGGCTGTTATAAGCGGCGCGCAGCGCCTGGTCGAGGGGGGACATGCGCGGCGACTCTGAAAAGATGGCCGCGCAGTCTAGCGGAAATCGCCGGCGCTTGGCCGGCTGGGTTGCCTGCTGGTCAGCGTTCGATTGCCAGCGCGACGCCCTGTCCGCCACCGATGCAGAGCGTTGCCAGACCTCTGTGAGCGTCGCGGCGGATCATCTCGTGCAGCAGGGTCACCAGGATGCGGCAGCCAGATGCGCCAATCGGGTGGCCAATCGCTATGGCGCCGCCATTGACGTTGACCTTCTGCGCATCCCAGCCCAGCTCCTGGCCGACGGACAGGGCTTGTGCCGCGAAGGCTTCGTTGGCTTCGATCAGGTCGAGCCCTTCGAGCGTCCAGCCGGCCTTTTCCAGGCAGCGGCGTGTAGCCGATACCGGGCCGATGCCCATGATCGCCGGGTCCACGCCAGCGTTGGCATAGCTGGCAATGCGAGCCATCACTGGCAGGCCCAGCGCCTCTGCCTTCTCGGCGCTCATCAGCAATACGGCGGCGGCACCGTCGTTGAGGCTGGACGCGTTACCGGCCGTTACGCTGCCGTCTTTCTTGAATGCCGGTTTGAGCTTGGCCAGGCTCTCTGCAGTGGTGCCTGCCCGAGGCTGTTCGTCGATATCGAACACCAGCGGCTCACCTTTGCGCTGCGGAATCTCGATGGGTGTGATCTCGTCGCGTAGACGTCCGGCTTCGATGGCTGCGATGGCTTTCTGCTGGGAGGACGCAGCGAACGCGTCCTGCGCTTCGCGTGTGATGCCGTATTTCTCAACCAGGTTTTCGGCTGTGATGCCCATGTGATAGTCGTTGAAAGCGTCCCACAAGCCGTCCTGAATCATGCTGTCGACCAGCTTGCCGTGGCCCATGCGCAAGCCCGTGCGCGCGGCGGGCATCACATAGGGCGCCAGGCTCATGTTTTCCATGCCGCCAGCAATCACGACCTCGGCGTCGCCGCAGCGGATTGCCTGTGCCGCCAGATGCAGCGCCTTCAGGCCGGAGCCGCAAACCTTGTTCAGGGTCATCGCCGGTACCGCATGGGGCAACCCTGCATTCATGGCGGCCTGTCTCGCCGGGTTCTGCCCTGCGCCTGCAGTCAGCACCTGGCCGAGAATGACTTCGTCGACCTCTGCGGCATCGATTCCGGTTTGCTGAATGAGTTGGCGAATCACCGCGGCACCCAGCTCGACGGCGGGGATGTTGGCCAATGCGCCCTGAAAGCTGCCGACAGCGGTGCGAGTGGCGGCGACGATGACGACGTCTTGCATGATCTGAACCTCGAGACGGTGCGGGCATCCGCGGGGCGCCCATGTTGTCACAGGCCTGCAGGCGCCTCCAGGCGTGGAACCTGCCGGTCACGCTAGCGTATGGGCAGGCCCATGCGGCGGCGTGCCCGGTGAACCGAGCCGCTGCGCACGGCCCAGCGCAGCACCGGTGCGGTGCGCCTGACGGATAGTCGAATCAGTTGCCGTTCGCGGGCGGACTGGCTGAGATCGAGCATATCGCTGGCCCAGTCTGGCAACAGGTCGACACCTGCGCGCATCATCAACGCACCGAACGGCTTGGCCAGACGACTCGGGGCAGGGGCGTCGAACAGGATGCGCACGATTTCTCGCGAGCGCTCGTCGCAGCATAGCTGTGGGCGAATGGCCTGCAGGTAGTTCTCCACCTGCTGCCGGGAGCGCGGCACATCGCGTGCCCCGAGTGCTTCGGCAATGCGCGCCACCTCGGCGTAGTAGCGATCCTGCTCATGACCTGGCAGCGCCGGGTTGAGGTAGCGCAGGTGCGCCTTGAGAAAGCTACTGACCTCGGCCACATGCACCCAGGTCAGGAGGTCCGGATCGTACGCGGCATAGGGGCGTCCGTCCGGTGCATGTCCAGTTACCTTGAGGTGAATGGCGCGGACCCGTTCAATCAGCCGCTGCGCATCGGCCCGGCTGCCAAAGGTTGTCGCCGAGATGAACTGGCCCGTGCGCCGCAGCCGGCCGAGCAGGTCGTCGCGAAAATTGGAGTGGTCCCAGACGCCGGCCAGGGCGAGCGGATGCAGGGCCTGGAGTAGCAGGGCAGAGATACCGCCTGTCAGCATCGAGGTGAAGTCGCCGTGCACGCGCCAGCAGACCGAATCCGGGCCGAAGAGCCCAGGGTCACCCGGCGGGTTTTCATAATCGACACCGCCTATTGCAAGGCCGGTAAGACTGAGGACCTGCGATTCGATATGACGACGGATCATTTCCACGGTGCGAGATCTGGCTTGACTGAAAGCCGATGTTACCGGAAGCGCGGCGTTAGCCAGGCCCCAGCCTGTCAGTTAGTACCGGAGGCGCTGGGTCATCAGAGAAACGAAAGAGAGCCGGACAGCGCCAATGCACTGTCCGGTTTGCGCATCGATCAACCGCGATGGCGACCGCGGAAGAAGTCGATCAGACCCTGGGTGGAGGCGTCTTCGGCTGGCTGCGCATCGAAGCTGGTCATCTGGCCGTAGACAGCTTTGCCCAGATCCTTGCCGAGCTCCACACCCCACTGGTCGAAGGAGTTGATCCCCCAGATCACGCCCTGGACAAACACCTTGTGCTCGTAAAGCGCGATCAGTGCACCGAGACGGCCGGGGCTGATGGTTTCCATCACCACAGTGTTGCTTGGCCTGTTACCGGGAATGACCTTGTGCGGGGCCAGGCGCTGCACTTCGGCCTCGTCCAGGCCCTTGGTGCGCAGTTCGGCCTCGGCTTCCTCGCGAGTCTTGCCGAGCATCAGCGCCTGGCTCTGGGATAGGCAGTTTGCGTACAGCCATTCATGGTGATCGGCGACCGGGTTGTGACTGACCACCGGCACGATGAAGTCGGCCGGAATCAGCGGCGTGCCCTGATGCAGAAGCTGGTGGTAGGCGTGCTGCCCGTTGGCGCCGACGCCACCCCAGATGACCGGGCCGGTGGTGCAGGAGACCGGAGTACCGTCCTGACGAACGCTCTTGCCGTTGGACTCCATGTCCATCTGCTGCAGGTGTTTTACGAAGTTGCGCAGGTAGTGGTCGTAGGGCAGGAAGGCATACGTCTGCGCGCCCCAGAAATTGTGGTACCAGATCCCCAGCATCGCCAGGAGGACCGGCATATTGCTTTCGAAGGGCTCGCTGAGGAAGTGCTGGTCCATGCTGTAGGCGCCGGACAGCAGGTCCTTGAAGTTGGACATGCCGATGGCCAGCGCGATGGGCAGGCCGATGGCCGACCACAGCGAGTAGCGGCCTCCGACCCAGTCCCACATGGGGAAGATATTTTTCTCGCGGATGCCGAACTCGACGGCCGCTTTCTTGTTACTGGTGACAGCGATGAAATGGCGGTAAAGCTTCTCTTCGGTGCCGCCCTTGCCCAGATACCAGTTGCGTGCGGCCTGGGCATTCTTCAGTGTTTCGAGGGTGCCGAAGGTCTTGCTAGAGATGATGAACAGGGTGGTCTCGACGTTCAGCTTGGCCGTCACTTCGCGGAATTCGCTGCCGTCGATGTTCGCCAGGTAATGCGTGCGCACGCCATGCTGTGTGAAGGGCAGCAGCGCTTCGGATACCAGCTGCGGGCCGAGGAACGAGCCACCAATGCCGATGTTCACCACGTCGGTGATAGTTTTGTCGCTGAAGCCGCGCCAGAGGTTGTTGTGGATGCGGGTAACGATATCCGTCATCTGAGCCAGGGCGGCATGCACGTCGCGGATGACGTTATGCCCGTCGACCATCACAGAATCGCCCATCGGGCGACGCAGGGCGGTGTGCAGCACGGGACGGTTTTCCGATGCGTTGATTCGTTCACCTTCAACCATGGCCCGAGCGGCCTGCTCGACACCTGCCTCGCGGGCCAGGTTCACCAGCAGGGTGCGGGTTTCCGGAGTGATCAAGTTCTTCGAATAATCGAGGAACAGGCCGCAGCAGGAAACCGACAGGTCATTGAAGCGTGTCGGATCGGCCTTGAATGCCTCGCGCATGCTGAAGTTCTGCATGGCCAGGCGGTGTTCTTCCAAGGCCTTCCAGGACGACAGGCCGGTGGCATCGAGAGGGTGCTGGTAATAGCTCATGGTTGTGCGGCTTCCTTTGCTTTGGCGGACTGTCTGCGGCGCTGCAATTCATTCGGACAGTCATCTGATCATGCTGGCACGCCGGCATTCGTCCTGAATGCAGCAGGCGCGTACCGCTACGGCTGGACCGCAACGGCGGCGGTACATCCTGCACCGCCGAGACCTGTCTGACTGGCAAAAACGCGCGGCGTTCCGAAGCGTCGCGCCCGCAGTCTGGATAACCGTCCGAACCAGTGGACGATTGCAGATTTGCCGCATCAGGGGAAACCCTTTGCACACAAAAAAGCCCGCAACACGGTTGGCGTTGCGGGCTCTCGAACGACAGTTTGGTCAGGCAACCTGAACCGGAATGGCGTTGCTGGTGTGACTGAGTTCGCCGTCCGCGCCCATGTACAGAACGTGCGGCTTGAAGCTCGCCAGTTCGGATTCGCTGTAGTGAGCGTAAGCACAGATGATCAGGCGATGACCAACCCCTGCCTTGTGAGCAGCGGCACCGTTGACGGAGATGATCCTCGAGCCTTCCTCGCCGCGGATGGCGTAAGTGGTAAAGCGTTCGCCGTTGTCGACGTTGTAGATCTGGATCTGTTCGTATTCACGGATTCCGGCCAGGTTCAGCCAGTCGCCGTCGATGGCACAGGAACCTTCGTAATCGAGCACCGAGTGGGTCACCTGGGCGCGGTGCAGTTTGGCCTTGAGCATGATGGCGTGCATGGCGGGGTCCTCCGGGTGCGCAAGCGGCGCAGAGTGTGCCCGAACCCTCAAGCCTGTTCAAGACCAAGGATCGGGCTGGGTTATTTCGAAGGCCGGGCGATCAGGACGCGGACGCAGTGGTATCGATCAGCAGGTTGTCCAGGAGTCGGGTCTTGCCGAGGTAGGCGGCCGCAAGGATTACCAGTTCTCGGCTCCCGGCTGTGACTGGGCGCAGATCCAGTGCATCGCGGATTTCCAGATAGTCGGGCCGCAGGCCTGCCGTCTGTAACGTCTCTTTGCCAGCGGCGAGCAAAGCCGGGTAGTCGCGCTCACCCTTGCGTATGGAACCGGCCAGTTGCTGCAGCGTACGGTGGAGCACTGGAGCGATGGCGCGTTCGCTGGTTGTCAGGTAACCATTGCGTGAGGACAACGCCAGGCCGTCTTCGGCGCGCACGATGGGCTCGCCAATGATCTGCACGGGCATGTTGAGGTCACGGACCATGGTGCGGATGACGGCCAGTTGCTGGAAGTCTTTCTGGCCGAAGACCGCGAGATCCGGCAACACCATGTTGAACAGCTTGCTCACCACCGTCGACACACCGTCGAAGTGGCCCGGGCGACTGCCGCCGCAAAGTCCTTCGGAAACGCCGGGTACGCGGACAATGGTCTGCATCGCCTGGCCGTGCGGATACATTTCCTCGACGCTGGGTGCAAACAGCAAGTGGCAGCCAGCTTCAAACAGCTTTTGCTGATCGGCCGCGAGGGTGCGTGGGTAGCTGTCCAGATCCTCATTGGGGCCGAACTGCAACGGATTGACAAAAATGCTGGAGACCACAAATTCCGCGCGCTGGCCCGCCTTTTTGATCAGGGCGATGTGACCGGCGTGCAGATTGCCCATGGTGGGCACGAAGCCGATGCGCTTGCCGTCCCCGCGCGCTCTGGTTACTGCGGCGCGCAGGTCAGCGATGGACTTGACCACGTTCATGCGGAAAACCCATGTTCGGCTGCGGGAAACTCGAGCGTCTTGACCGCCTTTACGTAGGCGGCAATGGCAGCAGGAATGTCGTTCTGGCCTTGCATGAAGTTCCTGACGAACTTTGGCGTCCGCCCGCTGAGCGACAGGCCGAGCATGTCGTGAATCACCAGTACCTGGCCATCGGTGGCGCTGCCGGCCCCAATGCCGATCACTGGTACCTTGACCGCCCCGGTGATCCGGGCGGCAAGCTCGCTGGGTACGCATTCGAGCAGTAGCATGGCCGCGCCGGCTGCTTCCAGAGCCCTTGCGTCTTCAATCATCTGTTGCGCCTGGGCTTCCTGGCGGCCCTGTACCTTGTAGCCGCCAAACAGATTGACCGCCTGGGGCGTCAGCCCCATATGGGCGCACACGGGGATGCCACGTTCGGCCAACAGGGAGATCGAATGGGAAAGCCACGCGGCGCCTTCGACCTTGATCATATGAGCGCCGGCCTTCATCAGGCTGGCTGAATTGTTCAGCGTCTGTTCAATCGTGGCATTGGCCATGAAGGGCAGGTCAGTGACGATCATTGCACCTCTGTTGCCGCGTTTGACGCATGCCGTGTGATAGGCCATCTCTTCGACGGAGACCGGCAAGGTGCTGTCATGGCCTTGCAGGACCATGCCCAGGGAGTCACCAACCAGTAGCATTTCGACCCCGGCTTCACAGGCGGTCTTGGCGAAAGTCGCGTCGTAGCAGGTGAGCATCACGCTCTTCTCGCCTTTCTGCTTGAGGCCTTGCAGGGTTGTCAGGGTTACGTCTGGCATGAATGCCGTCCTCCTAAAGCCTCTGAGGGATCACGTTTGCGTCGGGGCGTCAGCAAAGGGGCGGGGGTGCCCCAAATCGATGCGTGCCGGCAGAGGGCGCTTATAGTCCCGATGGTGGCAAGCTAAGTCAATCGTAGGTGTTACCTCATTTTTTGTGCTGTTACCAGGCGGTTACAGCGGCTCGACGAGGCGCTCGAGTCCCTGGTATGGACAGGCTGCGAGCAGGTCGGCTAGGGCGCGGCCATCGGCTAGTTGCAGGTCTGCGGGTGCTATCTCGGCGAGCGGGTAGAGTACGAAGGCCCTGGCCTGGAGGTGGTAGTGCGGCACCGTCAGGCGTGGTTCGCTGATAAGGTGATCGCCAAAAAGCAGCAGGTCGAGATCCAGCGTGCGGGGACCCCAGCGTTCAGCTTTGCGCTCGCGGCCATGAGCCATTTCGATTGCCTGCAGGGCGTCCAACAGGCTCAGCGGTGACAGCGAAGTGTCCAGCGCGGCGACGGCATTGACATAGCTCGGCTGGTCCGGTGGGCCTAGCGGCTCGCTGAGGTACAGTGAGGAAACGGCGACGAGATCCGAGCTGGGTATCAAGGCCAGGGCCTGGATCGCACCCTGCAGCTGACGCCGTGGTTCGGCCAGATTGCTGCCCAGACCAATGTAGGCGCGTTCCATATCAATCGTCAGCGGCCGGAGTGCTTTCGTTGGGGCCACGCTTGCGTTTGCTGCTACGCCGACGTTTGCGCGGGGCTCCGCTGCCTTCCTCTTTCTTGCTGCTGAGCCCGCGGATCATGTTGCGGCGCTCGCTGTCATTGGCTTCTTGGTAGTCGGTCCACCACGCGCCCAGCCCGTCGGTTTCCTCACCGGCGCTCTCGCGGAGTAGAAGGAAGTCATAGCCGGCACGGAAACGCGGATTTTCCAGCAGCTGATCAGCGCGACGTCCCTGGCGACGGGGAAGGCGTTCCTGCATGTCCCAGATCTCACGCATGGGCATGGTGAAACGTTTCGGGATAGCCGTGCGCTGGCACTGCTCCCAGATAATGTCGTGTGCGGCTTCCTGCATGGCGGGAATCGGCGGCAGGCCCCGTGCCTGAACCGCGGCTACGCGCGCCGGCAGGGCTGGCCAGAGCAGGGCGGCAAACAGAAACGCTGGAGTAACAGGCTTGCCCTGTGCAATGCGCTGGTCGGTGTTGGCCAGCGCGTTGCGGATCAGCGTGCCGGCGTAATCAGGGTTGTCTTCCAGCGCTTCGGCGCTGGCGGGGAACAACGGCGCGAACAGCTCGTATTCCAGCAATAGCTCGAAGGTACGTTCGGCCTTGCCGCTTAGGAACAGTTTGATGATTTCGTCGAACAGGCGCGCAGACGGCACGTCGTTCAGCAGATCTGCAAGGTCTGCAATGGGCTCTGCGCTGTGCTTCTCGATCTCGAAGTCCAGCTTTGCAGCGAAGCGGATCGCTCTGAGCATGCGCACCGGGTCTTCCTGGTAACGCTGCTCGGGATCGCCGATCAGGCGGATCAGCTTGTTGCGGATGTCGTGAACGCCATGGGTATGGTCGAGAATCCGTTCCGTCGAAGGGTCGTAGTACAGCGCATTGATGGTGAAGTCGCGGCGCTGCGCGTCGTCTTCCAGCGTGCCGTAGATGTTGTCGCGCAGGATGCGGCCACTTTCATTTCGCGACGCCAGGTGGCTGGCGTCGTCGTCATCCGCCTCCGGGTGATTGGCGCGGAAGGTCGCTACCTCGATGATTTCCCGCCCGAAATGCACATGCACCAGCTTGAAGCGTCGACCGATTACCCGGGCGTTACGAAATTCGGCACGAACCTGCTCAGGGGTCGCGCTGGTAGCGACGTCGTAATCCTTGGGAGCCAGCCTTAACAGAAGGTCCCGCACGCATCCGCCCACCACGAACGCCTCGTATCCGGCTTGCTGAAGCCGCTCGACGACGCTGACCGCATGCCGGCTGAGCTCATCGCGGTGTAGCGAGTGCTGCCGGCTGGTCAGTATTTCGGGCGTGCGACGAGGGTGCGAGAAGCGGCGCAGGGGGGAACGAAAAGACTGGAACAGCTTTTTCAGCATGAGAGGCACTGTGTGGCGAAATGACAAGGTGGCGCAGGCAACAGCCACGAAACGAGCGTGGATTCTAGCACCGGGAACCGGGATGGTGAACGAAGCGTGGGGAGGTGTCAAAAAAACGGCCAAGGCCGGAAAGCACTAGGGGGAGCCTAAGCTCCCCCTTTAAATGATGTCGCGTGCTTTTTTGTTATTAGTATTTCGGGTGTGTTGTTCTTGTTTGGTCACCCGTTCCCTTCAGCTATCGCATCCGGGAATCGCTCCTACGTTGGGAGCCAAGAGCAAACGGATTTCTTTGGTCGCTGACTTGCCATCGATCTTGATCCAACCAGTTCAGGCGCTGCTTGTGCAGTTTTTGTTGTTCTCGGTCTGGTCGTGGGGCAAAACCCCATCTGGCATTTCCTCTCCAAAAGAATCAGTTAGCTACGCCTCTGCCATCTTGTTTTTATTTTGCTAGAGCCGGTACGTCTTGTTCTTATTGTGGGTCTGCTTGTTATTGTTGTTGTGCCAGATATAAAGCATTCGCCGTGCCAGTTTTTGAAAGTCCTTTAAGATCAGTGACTTGTAGATTCTGCTGAAGCGTCACGCCTGAAATATTATGTGACTTCGTTACCGATGAACCCGGTTTTTGTTACGTCCAGGTAGTGGTGGTAACACGTCACTACCCAGTCGCGCTCGATTTGCGTCTCGGGATACCCAGGCGCTGCCGACGTTCCCACAGGCACTTGCGGCTTATGCCGAGCTTGCGGGCCAGCTCGGTCTCGGTCATGTGGTCCTGGTGCTCAAGTACGAAATGCTGGAAGTAGTCCTCCAGCGAGAGGTCTTCAGTTGGTTCATTGCTGTTCGAGGCGGCACCGCCAATTGAAGCGCAGGGTTCCTCGAAGTCATCCTCCAGACTGTCGATCTCAATGTCGATGCCCAGCAGCTCAGCGCTGATTTCGCTGCTTTCGCTGAGAATAGCGGCGCGCTCGATGGCGTTCTCAAGCTCCCGTACGTTGCCAGGCCAGGTGTAGAGACGTACCGCCTGCTCGGCTTCGCGAGAGAAATGCAGGTCATCGCTGCCCATGCGCTCACCTTGGCGCGCCAGAAACGCCCTGGCGATTTCAAGCACGTCGCTGCCGCGTTCACGTAGAGGTGGCAGTTTCAGGGCGATGACATGCAGGCGGTAGTAGAGGTCTTCCCGGAACTGACCGTTCTTGGCCAGCGTCTTCAAGTCACGGTGGGTCGCGGCGATCAGGCGTACATCGACTTTCTGCGATTGCGTCGAGCCGACTCGTCGGATCTCGCCTTCCTGAAGCACCCGCAAGAGCCTGGCCTGTGCTTCGAGCGGCAATTCACCGATCTCATCAAGAAACAGGGTGCCGCCATCGGCCGCTTCGACCAGGCCGGCGCGGCCGGCGCTGGCACCGGTGAACGCACCTTTTTCATGACCGAAGAGTTCCGACTCGATCAGCGTTTCAGGAATGGCAGCGCAGTTGACCGATATCATCGTCGCCTTGGCGCGGCGCGAAAGATTATGCAGCGCGCGTGCGACGAGTTCCTTGCCGGTACCCGACTCGCCTTGAATAAGCACGTTGGAGTCGGTCGGCGCGACCTTGCGAATCTTCGTGAACAGATCCTGCATCGGCCCGCAGCGTCCGATGATGCCGATCGCGCTGTTACCAGCGTCACCCGGCGTTACGGTGTTACCGCTCGGCGCTCTGTTACCTGGGCTTGCTGGTGCGCTTGCCGCTTGTTGGTGGTCGTTGAGAATGCGGGCAACCGTCTGCAGCATCTCGTCATGGTCGAAGGGTTTGGCGATGTAGTCGACCGCACCCATCTTCATCGAGTCCACGGCCGAGCGCAGGCTGGCATAGCTGGTCATGATCAGCACGGGGGTGCCTTCGGCGAGCCTTATCAGCTCGGTGCCAGGTGCCCCGGGAAGCCGCAGGTCACTGACGATGAGGTCGAAAGCCGGAATGCTGAAGCGTTCCTGTGCTTCCTGCACCGAGCCGGCTTCGCTGACTTCGTACTGGTTGCGTTCGAGCAGCCGGCGCAGCGCGGAGCGGATGATGGTTTCGTCTTCGACGATCAGAATATGGGGCATCTGTACTCTCTCGACGGTCTGAAAGCAGCCGCGGTCCGATGGAACGCCATGTGAGGAGTCGGTGTTCCAGCGGCTCGCGCTTGCTGTCGCGATGCGGGGCGAATTGCCTATGCGGGGCTGTGCTATTCAATCTGCTGCGCGCCGCAATGGCCCATTGCACGCTGTTATCTCCACGGCAAATACCAGGCGAGTGGCGGGACTCGCTTCGTCAATCCTTGGCATTTGTCGCCTCGACATACCGTGGCAGGGTGATGCGGAAACGGGTGCCGCGTTGGGTTTCCAGGTCTGCCGGGCTGTCGATATTGATCTGGCCATAATGCTCTTCCACGATCGAATAGACCAGCGCAAGGCCCAGGCCGGTGCCTTCGCCAGGGTCCTTGGTGGTAAAGAAGGGCTCGAACAGGCGATCCTGGATCGACTGGGGAATCCCGCTGCCCTCATCTTCGACGATGAGATAAACGGTCTGCTCGGCGACCTCGCTGCGCACCCGGATCGCACCGCCTGGGCTCGACGCATCGCGAGCGTTGGTGAGCAGGTTGATCAGGACCTGGGCCAGGCGCTGTGGGTCGCCTTCGGCCGTATGGCTCGGGTCGCAGAGGTTGAAAAAGCGCACCTCAGTGCCGCGACGGTTAAGCGAGAGCAAGGCGATTGCATCCTGGGTCACCTCGGCGAGGCTCACCGGGAACATATCCTGTTGACGTCCGCCTGCGTGGGCGAAACTCATGAGGGACTGGACGATGCGCGACACACGTTTGGTCTGCTCGACGATCTGGTTGCTGATCTCCGTGATCTCGGGGTCAGCCTCCCGCTCTTCGCGCAGGTTCTGCGCCAGACAGGCGATCCCCGTGATCGGGTTGCCGATCTCGTGAGCCACACCAGCGGCCAGGCGACCGATGCTGGCCAGGCGCTCGGAGTGAACCAGCCGGTCTTCCAGTTGCTGGGTCTCGGTGAGGTCTTCGACGAGCAGCACAAGGCCGCTGTTGCCAGGCGCCAGCGGCTCGGCGATGGCTGCCTTGTGCAGGTTCAGGCAGCGGCTGTGGCCGTCGAGTTGCAACCGCTGTTTATGCAGGTGTTCGTCGTTCTGCCTGATGAAACCACTGAGCAGGCTCTGCCAGGGCTCGGCAATGGTCGACAGGCGTGAGCCGACCACCTGCAAGGCCGGAATCTCGGTAAGTTCCTCCAGCGCTCGGTTCCACATCAGGATTTCCTGGTCCTTGGCCAGCGAGCAGACGCCCATGGGCAGTTCCTGCAGCGTCTGACGGTGGTAACGACGCAGGGCATCGAGTTCCGCGGCGAGGCCGGTCAGGCGGGAGTGATATTCCTCCAGCCGGCTCTCGATGAAGTGGATGTCCTCGGTGACGTAGCTGTCGGCGCCGTTCTTGTAGGAAAGGAAGTTTTCCACGATGTCCTGCGCGACGCTGGGGCCCATCAGGCCTGAAAGGTTCGCCTCGATGCGGTCGCGCAAGCGTCGCAGTGCATAGGGGCGGTGCTCATCGAACGGCAGCTGCAGGTCTTTCAGTGCCTGCTCGACCTCACGCTGGGCGGTCTTGGCGCCGAGCGGCTTGGCCAGCTGCGCGGCGAACTCCTGTGGCGAGCCTGCGGTGAGCTCCCGCCGTTGCGGGCGCCGGACATTTTCAACGGCACAGGCTTCGGCCGCGGCCTGCTCCTCGGCGCTGGTTTCGGTAAAGATCGAGAACAGCGAGAAAGCCAGCACGTTCACTGCCAGGGAGGCGATGGCCGCCAGGTGCCAGCTGGTATCGTCGAGCACATAGACGACGTTGAACAGCGGAATGTAGAAGCCGTCGAGATTGCCTACCAGCGGCAACAGCATCGTGACGACCCAGACAGCGATGCCCGCCAGCAGCCCGACGATATAGCCGCGACGATTGGCCGTCGGCCAGTAGAGCACCGAAAGTACACCGGGCAGAAATTGCAGGGTTGCAACAAAGGCAACGATGCCCAGGTTCGACAGGTCCTGTTCGGCGCCCAGCAACAGGTAGAAACCATACCCGGCCATCAGGATCGCCAGGATCAGGCTGCGCCGGGTCCACTTCAGCCAGCGGTAGATGTTGCCTTCAGTAGGCGGCTGATACAGCGGCAGCACCAGATGGTTGAGCGCCATGCCTGACAGCGCCAGCGTGCTGACGATGATCAGGCCGCTGGATGCCGACAGACCGCCGACGAAGGCCACTAGGGTAAGCGCCTCGCTCTGCGCGGTGATGCCCAGGCCCAGGGTGAAATATTCGGGGTTGGTACTGACGCCGAGCTTCAGGCCGGCCCAGAGAATCAGCGGCACGGCCAGGCTCATCAGCAGCAGATACAGCGGCAGACCCCAGCTGGCGCTGACCAGCGCTCGCGGGTTGAGGTTCTCGGTAAAGGTCATGTGATACATGTGTGGCATCACGATGGCCGAGGCGAAGAACACCAGCAGCAGCGTTCGCCATGGGCCTTCCTGCAGGGGCGTGTGCAGGGCCTGCAGCGCCGACTGGTTCTGCAACAGCCAGATCTCCAGCTGGTGCGGCCCGCCGAACACGGCATACAGCGCATAAAGACCTATGGCGCCAAAGGCCAGCAGTTTGACCACCGACTCGAAGGCAATCGCGAACACCAGGCCCTCGTGTTTCTCCCGGGTGGCGATATGCCGTGCACCGAACAGAATGGTGAACAGCATGATCATCACGCAGTAGCCCAGCGCTACCCGTTCCTGCAGCGGCTCCAGGGTCAGGATACCGATGGCATCGGCCACCGCCTGGATCTGCAGCGCCAGCAGCGGCAGCATGCCGATCAACATGACGATCGTGGTGAGTGCGCCGCTCCAGGTACTGCGGAAGCGAAACGCGAACAGATCAGCCAGCGACGCCAGCTGATAAGTGCGTGTGATGCGCAGGATTGGGTAGAGCAGCACGGGTGCGAGGAGAAAAGCGCCGCAGACCCCGAGATAGGTGGCAAGGAACCCGTAGCCATATTGATAGGCTAGGCCGACCGTGCCGTAGAACGCCCAGGCACTGGCGTAGACACCCAGCGACAGGGTGTAGGTCAGCGGATGACGGATGACCCAGCGAGGGATGAGGCCACGCTCACTGATCCAGGCAACGCCGAACAGGAGCAGCAAATAGACGACGCTGATCAGGATCAGGTGGCTGAGGCTAAAGCTCATCGGCATCGCGCTGACTCTGAAGGATAAAGGTCACCACGATGAGGATCAGCCACAGCAGGTAAGGCCGGTACCATGCACCATTTGGATCGATCCACCAATCCATGATTGCGGGGGAAAAAAGGTAGATCCCCACCACCAGGAGCAGCACCAGTCGGTAAATGTACATGCTCGGACTCGTGTCGGAAGTAGGGCGATGGTAACGGAAGCGGCTGGAAGCTAGAAGCCGAAAGCTTGAAGCCATAGAGCGGCAACCCTCCAATACTGGATTCGCTTCCAGCTTCCAGCTTCCAGCTTTTAGACCAATTGCGCCTCGGCCAGCGTCCGGCTGCGTGGGATGCGTGCTGCGTCCCAACGGGTGGTGGCCCAGGTCAGTATTTCTTCCGGTCGTGCATCGCCCAGCTCGCTTGCGGTGGGCTGGCCGAGGGCACGCAGCGCGCGAAGCAGCATCGGCGTGGCCTCGTCCGGTTGTAGGGGAGGCGAACGGTAGCTCTTGCCGAGCTTGTGCCCGTCCGGCTGGATGATCAGCGGGACATGCAGGTAGCGTGGCTGCGGCAGGCCCAGCAGCGTTTGCAGGTAGAGCTGGCGCGGCGTGGAGTCGAGCAGATCGGCACCGCGCACTATGTCCGTGACGCCCTGCCATGCATCGTCGAGCACCACGGCGAGCTGATAGGCGATCAGGCCGTCCCTGCGGCGTATGACGAAGTCGCCGACCTCGCGGCTCAGGTTCTGACGGAACTCACCCTGGACGCGGTCATTGAAAGCAATTTCCCTTTCAGGTACGCGCAGCCGGATGGCGGCGTCGTCGGTGGCACGTCCAGCCTCGCGGCAAAAACCCGGATACAGCCCGGCAAACGGCTGCAGTTGCTTGCGTGAACAGATGCAGGCATAGGCATGGCCATCCTGCCACAGGCGCGCGATCACTTCGTTGTAAACGTCCAGCCGCTCGCTTTGACGAACCATCTCCCCGTCCCACTCGAAGCCATAGGCTTCCAGCGCCTGCAGGATCGCCTTTTGTGCGCCAGGCATTTCCCGTGGAGGATCAAGGTCTTCCATGCGCAACAGCCAGCGGCCGCCGGCGGCACGGGCGTCGAGGTAGGAGGCGAGGGCGGCGACAAGCGAACCGAAGTGCAGGTAGCCACTGGGTGTCGGTGCGAAACGGCCTGTGTATGAGGGTCGGGACATGAGCCTGCTCGATCAGCGAGGCGGGATGCGGAAAGGACGCGGGACGGCCGAAATGAAGCGGGGCGCCGTAGCGCCCCGTTCGGGATCAGGAACCGATCTGCTTTTCCTTGATCTCCGCCAGCGTCTTGCAGTCGATGCAGAGCGTGGCGGTGGGGCGGGCTTCCAGGCGACGGATACCGATCTCGACGCCACAGGAATCGCACCAGCCGTATTCGTTGTCTTCGATCAGCTGCAGCGTCTCGTCGATCTTCTTGATCAGCTTGCGCTCGCGATCGCGCGCGCGCAGCTCCAGGCTGAACTCTTCTTCCTGGCTGGCGCGGTCAGCCGGATCCGGGAAGTTGGCCGCTTCGTCCTGCATGTGATGCACGGTGCGATCGACTTCTTCCATCAGCTCCAGCTTCCACTTATTGAGGATGCCGGTGAAATGAGCGCGCATGTTGTCGCTCATGTATTCCTCACCCTTGGACTCTTTATAGGGCACGAAGGCGCGAATCAGTTGGTTGCTGGGTGTCGTTTTGGTAATGGGCATGGATGAACGCCTCTCGCTATGTCCATTGCGCAGGATAGTGAATCCCTCTGCCGGCCCGTGCCGGCCCTGCGGCTGCAAGCGGGCGAACTTACCAGATCGTATCGGGGTGCGCTACTCCCGAATATCACGGTGGCTGCGGTGTCAGAGGGACCTTCGGTAGAATTCACGTTTTGTACTCATCAGGAAGGTCAGATGACCTCGTCATATAGCGCGCGTAGCCGTGCAATCGAACCCTTTCACGTCATGGCCTTGCTGGCCCGCGCCAACGAATTGCAGGCATCGGGACATGACGTTATCCACCTGGAAATCGGAGAGCCAGACTTCACTACCGCCGAGCCCATCGTCGCGGCCGGTCAGGCTGCCCTCGCTGCTGGTCATACCCGCTACACCGCCGCCCGTGGGCTGCCGCAGCTGCGCGAGGCGATTGCCGGTTTCTACAGGCAGCGCTATCAACTATCCATTGACCCCGAACGCGTGCTGATTACTCCCGGCGGATCTGGTGCGCTGCTGCTGGCCAGCAGCTTGCTGGTCGACCCCGGCAAGCATTGGCTGCTGGCGGACCCGGGTTATCCCTGCAACCGGCATTTCCTGCGCCTGATCGAAGGCGCCGCGCAGCTGGTGCCGGTGGGGCCTGATGTGCGTTATCAGCTCACGGCCGATCTGGTCGAGCGCCATTGGGACAAGGACAGTGTGGGCGCCCTGGTCGCCTCGCCGGCAAACCCCACCGGTACCTTGCTGACCCGACATGAACTGGCAGGCCTGTCCGCTGCGTTGAAAGGGCGCGGCGGACACCTGGTGGTGGATGAGATCTACCATGGCCTCACTTATGGCACCGATGCGGCCAGTGTGCTGGAAGTCGACGACTCGGCCTTCGTGCTCAATAGCTTCTCGAAGTATTTCGGCATGACCGGCTGGCGACTCGGCTGGCTGATCGCGCCGCCTCAGGCCATAAGCGAACTGGAGAAGCTTGCGCAGAACCTCTACATCAGCGCCCCGACCATGGCTCAGCACGCCGCGCTGGCCTGCTTCGAGCCGGCCACCCTGGAGATTCTCGAAGCCCGTCGCCGAGAGTTCGCCAAGCGCCGCGATTTTTTGCTACCGGCGTTGCGCGAGCTGGGCTTCGTCATCGCGGTGGAGCCGGAAGGGGCGTTTTATCTCTACGCCGATATCAGCGCCTTTGGCGGAGACGCCTACGCCTTTTGCCAGCACATGCTGGAGACCGAGTTCGTGGCCATCACGCCGGGACTTGATTTCGGGCGGCACCAGGCGGGGCATCACGTGCGTTTCGCCTATACCCAGGACCTGCCGCGGCTGGAGCAGGCCGTCGAACGCATTGCCCGTGGGCTTCAGAGCTGGAAAGGCTGATGCGCTTCGCAACGCCTCTGGAGCAGGGGCGCCTGGTCCGACGCTACAAGCGATTTCTCGCCGATATCGTGACTGACAGCGGCGAGGCGATGTGCATTCATTGCCCCAACACCGGCTCGATGCTCAATTGCATGGGCGAAGGCGCGCGCGTCTGGTTTCAGCGCAACAGCGACCCCAAACGCAAGCTGCCGGGCACCTGGGAGCTGGTGGAAACCCCGCAAGGCCGGCTGGCCTGTGTCAACACAGCGAGAGCCAACCGGCTGGTGGAAGAAGCCCTGCTGGCCGGTGTTATCGGGGAATTGAGTGGCTTTACCGCGATAAAGCGGGAGGTGGCCTATGGCGTCGAGAACAGTCGCGTCGATTTTCGCCTGGACTATCCCGCCGGGCCGGCCTTCCTCGAAGTGAAGAGTGTCACGCTGGGCTTTGGCGATACGGCGGTCGCCGCCTTTCCTGATGCCGTCACGACCCGTGGCGCTCGCCACTTGCGCGAGCTGGCGGCGTTGGCACGCCAGGGTGTGCGAGCGGTGCAGCTTTACTGCGTGAATCTCACCGGGATCGAGGCCGTGCGTCCAGCCAGCGAGATCGATCCGCTCTATGCTGCGGCGTTAGGCGATGCGGTAGAGGCGGGCGTCGAGGTGCTGGCCTATGGCGTCGAGCTTTCACCGATGGAAATACAGCTGGTGCGGCCCTTGCCGGTCATGCTTTGACCAGGCCTGGAGCGATCGGTTGGGTGCCGGTCGCTATCCGCATGGCCTAACGACCGTTGGGTGTTACCCGCCAGACCACGTTACCGACATCATCTGCCACCAGCAGGGCGCCCGTCTTGTCCACTGCAACGCCCACGGGACGCCCCATGGCCCGTTCATCCTCGTCAAGAAAGCCAGTCAGTACATCCTCAGCAGCGCCGTCCGGCTCGCCATCCTTGAAGGGAACGAACACCACCTTGTAGCCGCTGCGTGGCTTGCGGTTCCACGAACCGTGCTGGCCGATAAAAGCGCCATGCCTGTATCGCTCAGGCAGCAGCGAGCCCTCGTAGAACGCCAAGCCCAGGGAAGCTGTATGAGGGCCCAGTGCGTAGTCGGGCACTATGGCCTTTGCCACCAGATCCGGGCGCGGCGGCTCGACGCGCTCGTCGACGTTCTGCCCGAAATAGCTATAGGGCCAGCCGTAGAAACCACCGTCCTGTACTGACGTCATGTAGTCGGGCACCAGATCACTTCCGATCAGGTCGCGCTCGTTGACAGTGGTCCAGAGCTCACCGCTGTCTGGCTGCCAGGCCAGGCCATTGGGGTTGCGCAGCCCGGACGCGAACAGGCGCACCGTCTGTTTCTGCGGGTCGACTTCGAGGATAGCCGCGCGGTTCTCCTCTGCCTCCATGCCGTTTTCAGCCACGTTGCTGTTGGAGCCGCTGGTGACGTAGAGCCGTGATCCGTCCGGGCTGGCGATCAGGTTCTTGGTCCAGTGATGATTGATTGGCCCGGCCGGCAGATCGACCACCTTCTCGCCAGGTGCATCGATGCGGGTCTGGCCCTCCTGGTAGGCAAAGCGCATCAGGGCGTCGGTGTTGGCCACATACAGCTGGTTGCCGACCAGTGCCATGCCAAAGGGCGAAGTCAGGCCTTTGAGAAGTACCGTCCGGTTTTCCAGGGTGCCGTCGCCGTTGCTGTCGCGCAGCAGCGTGATGCGATTGGCGCTCTGGCCGCCGGATCCTGCACGCGCCATCACCTTTTTCATGATCCAGCCGCGTATGCCCGCGCCGTCGGGCTTTGGAGGCGCATCGCTTTCGGCGACCAGCACGTCTCCGTTGGGAAGCACATGGAGCCAGCGTGGATGGTCGAGGTCGTCTGCAAAAACCTGCACCTGCAACCCGTCTGCCGCCTGCGGTTTCCTCCCGTCGGGCCAACCGACTGCCTGCGCAATGTTTACGGTGGGAATCAGCGACGTGCTTGGTTCAGGCAGTATGGGGTCGGGACCATAGCCGGCTTCAGCCGGTAGCTTCGCCATGTCGCCACAACCAGCAAGGCTGAGCATGACACTGCAGGTGACCAGATAGACGCAACGGCTCGGCATAGTGTGCTTCCTTGGGGGGTGCTAGGGGCTGGTTTCAGGGGGTGTCGTCCTGATCACGCCCCCTCTTGTCTGTATTTGCCGATTTGTGTGCAGCGTGCTGCTCAAGCCTGGGCATGAGAAGGAAAATCACCAGTGCAAAGGCTGTGGTCATAACGGCGGTGGACTCGTGACCGAGCCCCGTGGCGACGCCAATGGCCGCGGTCAGCCAGATCCCTGCCGCCGTGGTGA
This sequence comes from Stutzerimonas sp. C6.4V, assembly GCF_058536345.1. Taxonomy (NCBI): domain Bacteria; kingdom Pseudomonadati; phylum Pseudomonadota; class Gammaproteobacteria; order Pseudomonadales; family Pseudomonadaceae; genus Stutzerimonas; species Stutzerimonas sp. C6.4V. The sequence goes on along the minus strand of NZ_JBZUBM010000001.1, from coordinate 2,797,378 downwards.
GGCCCTTGACGTCCTGCACCGAGCTGCCCTTGAGGATAGTGCCTGCGCCGAGAAACCCAATACCTGTGATGATGCCTTGCATGACCCGAGAGAGGTCTTCGATCGGCATCCCCGCTTCCAGCGGCACCAGAACGAAGAGGGCGGCGCCTAGCGAAACCAGCATATGGGTGCGCAGGCCGGCGGCCTTGCCCTTGTATTCGCGCTCGTAGCCGAGTACCCCGCCCAGAAATGCAGCCAGGACCAGCCGTACGGAGACACGGATCGCATGCTCGAAGTCGGGGATGTCGGAAAACTCCGAGGCGACGGTGCGGCTCAGGATGTCCCACCATTCCATGCATGCCTCCCTTGGCTGTAACTGACGTGCCTTGCCGTTCGAGTACCGGCTGGCTTCAGCGGTTCACTCGACGACCTCGAAGCGCAGCATACCGATCATCTGTCCCGCTTCGGTCATCACCCGCACTCGCCATTTGCCTTCGGCCTGCTTTGGAAAGTTGCGCTTGTGGGTCCAGGCGCGATAGCCGGCATCCCGCCCACCGCTGATGTCCAGCGGAATGCGGTCGACGCGCTTACCGTTGTGCATCCATTCATGGTAGATGCGTTCTTTCAGGCCGCGCGGTGCGTTGATCGCGGTAAACGCATAGAGGCCATTGCCATGCAGCTGTCGGCTGGAAAGTTCGCGTAGACGATTGCCAGGCTTGCGTGAGGTGTCATCAAGGGTAGTGGTCACTGCCACATCGGTCAGCCAGAGCGTTGCCGGGGGCACCCAGGTGCGGCCCATCCAGCCGGCCAGGCCAACCACCGCTGCGAGCGCGAGCATGCCGAGCATGCTTTTCCAGTTCCAGGAGGCGAACAGTCCGCTCAGGCTCGGCAGCGCAAGCATCACGGCGATGCCCAAGGCCCAGAGGTAACTCTGCGGAGTGGACAGGTGAAAGATGATCGGCAGCGCAGTGAGCAGCACAGCAAACAGTGTCAGTGCGTGGAAGGCCAGGTAGATCCAGCGCCGCGGGGCCAGCCATTTGTAATAAAGGGGATCGACCAGCGAGATCAGCGCTGCGACGCCGAGCATCACCGTGAATACGGACTGGCCACTGTTCCAGGTGGTGGTGACAAAAAAGAACGGAATGATGAAGAACAGGCTTTCCTGATGCACCATCTGCGTGACATAGCGCAACAGGGGCGGCGGGACTTTCCAGCCGAACCGGCGCTCCAGACTGGCGCGCAGGCTGTTTTCCAGCATCAGCCACACCCAACTGACCAGCATCACTGCCGCAATGAATTTCGCCAGCCCGGCCTGGCGCTCGACCAGCACGAAACTGGCGAGACCCGAGCAGAAGCCGAACAGGGCGACGGTGCCTGGGTAGCGGCGGATCAAGCGCGAGGCGAGCTCGAAGAGGCCCGAGAAACGGGTTTTTAGCGACATGTCAGGCTCAGGGTGATGACTTTTCCGATTGGCTGGATCTGGATCGTGCTTGGCCGATCGGTTCATTAGGCCGGCCAGCAGACTCCAGAAAATCCGATATCCACTTGCAGCTAAAAGCGGGCGTTAGGTTGGCGGATCTGCGCTGACCGCCTGGTCGATGGCCGCACACAGGCGATCGTAGGCGCGGGCGGTTTCGGGTGCCAAGCGAACCAGGGGCAGGCCGATCGTCTGGCAGAGCTCCTCGACGAACGCATTGGCTTCGTTGGGGTGTTCCATCTCGATGGCGCATCGTGGCTCAAGGGTCGTGGGGTCACACAGCAGAAAGTCGAAACGCGCCGCAGAGATTCGGTTGACCGCCTGGTACCAGGGCCCGCGACGAGGCACCGCCGTTACCTCGACGACATCTGCCACGCGCACCTTGCAGAGTATCTGGAAGCGCTCTCCCATCGACTGCTTCAGCAGGGTCAGCAGCTCCCGCTCGCTGGGCTGGAAAAAGGGCCGCTTCAGCGCGTAGGGCATGCGCAGAGCCGGATGGTTGTACTGTCGTTGCTTGATGAAGAAGACCAGCGCAAAGCAGACAAAGGCCACGAGCACCAGCGCCAGGAAGCTCGTCACGGGCTGAGCTCCCAATTACCTGACTGCGTTGGATAGGGTGCAGCATTGTTGATAAACCGGGGCGGCATGGAGACCTACGATGCTGGCTGTGATTGATCCTGTTGGAGGCGTCGACCCGGACTAAGTTCGTCGCGAACCAGCCCAATGCGCCCGGTTCGGATATGTCCTGAAGTTATCCCATCGATCTGTTAGGCGTTCTGTGGATAACCTCTGGGTTAACGTCCGTAGTCCTTGTGGCCAGTGGCTTTGCGCACGCTGCTCATATATTGAACAGGCAGTTCTGTTGGGCGCTCAGGGCACATGATCCGGGCGAAAGCAAGATTTAGATGGCCCTTTTTCTGGCTTGTCCAAGCCCTCAGGCGCAGCGCTTCAGGTTTATCCCCGATTGCTGTGGAGAGCCTTGTGGATAACCATGGCTGAACTAGCGCCAACCCGCGCAGACCTTGGGCTGGACTGCCCTGCCTATATTTTGAGCAGGCTACGGTTATGACCGCGAACTCCAGCGCGTCTCGATATCCGGCTTCCACGCGTCCAGCAATTGCAACAGCGCTTGTGGCGAGTCGCTGCGCTGGAGCATGCCGCGATGCGGCGTCCGTACAAAACCTTCCTCTACGAGGTGGTCAAGAAAGTGGCTGAGCTTGCCATAGAAATCGTTCGTATCGAGCAATCCGAGCGGCTTGCGGTGGTAGCCCAGCTGGCCCCAGGTCCAGACTTCAAAAAGCTCTTCAAGGGTTCCAAGGCCGCCGGGAAGCGCGATGAACGCATCTGACAGCTCTGCCATGCGCGCCTTGCGGGCATGCATGCCATCCACCACTTCCAGGCGGGTCAGGCCCTGATGACCGACCTCGGCATCCTTCAGGCTCTGCGGGATTATGCCTATGACCTCACCACCTGCAGCCATGGCGGCATCCGCCACCACGCCCATCAGGCCCACGGCACCGCCGCCGTAAACCAGCCGGATATCATTGGCGGCCAAGGTCTGGCCCAGAGCTGTGGCTGATTCCCGATAGACCGGGTTATGACCGGTGCTGGCGCCACAGAACACGCATATCGAACGCAGGGGCATTTTCTACTCCGTCAGGTGAACGGCCGGCAGCGTAACGCCTGAGCCTGCGGCAACCAAGCGTCAGCGTTCGCTCAGGCAGGCGCCGCTGGTTCCGAGCGCGTAATTGGCAAACAGGGTCTGGATGGTTTGAAGGTTGAGCATGTTGTAACTCCCGTGAAGAGGCTTCCGAAGGTTAGGCGCTTCGCCATCGCTTGCCTTGTACGTTTTATCCATGGGCGCGATAGAGGGTCTAGATGGTTATCCCCGTTCGCTGTGCAAGCATCTGTGGATAAGCTCTTCATGACTTGTCCGGGACCACGTCCTCTCTGGCGTTGCGGCTGTTGTTCAAATAATGATCAATGCTCGGTTTGTTGACGGTAAACCGCTGATTACCTGGAGATTTCGAGGGTTCAGGAGCTGTTGGCAAGAGGTGCAAGCCGTCTTGAAAGTTATCCAGTCAGTCTGTGCGGCAAATTGTGGATAACCTGGTGAAACAGGGCCGCAGGCCTTTAGTCCTCTGATTTGTAGCGTTCTGCTCAGAAAATGAACAGCTGTGATCTCGCTCGGCGCGACGTCATCCCGCAGCCTTATGCCCGGCCATTCATTCGTGGCGGTTTGATTGTGGATGGGTTTGGCCTCGCCGACACTCGCCACAGTCTTTCGCACGGCAACCTTGAACGATCTTCCGGAGGAATAACATGACTGAAGCCATACGCTTCGAAGACAAGGTGGTAGTCATTACGGGCGCTGGAGGTGGTCTCGGTCGCGCGCATGCACTGTTGTTCGCCCGCCATGGGGCCAGGGTGGTGGTCAACGACCTGGGCGGTAGCGCACAGGGTGAGGGCGCCAGTGCCTCGGCTGCCGATCGCGTCGTGGAGGAGATCCGTCAAGCGGGCGGCACGGCAGTGGCCAACCATGACTCGGTGACCGATGGCGACAAGGTCGTTCAGCAGGCGCTGGACAGCTTTGGCCGCATCGATGTGGTGGTGAACAATGCCGGCATCCTGCGCGACAAGACCTTCCACAAGATGGAAGACGCTGACTGGGATCTGGTCTACCGGGTCCATGTCGAAGGCGCCTACAAGGTCACCCGTGCCGCCTGGCCGCACATGCGCGAGCAGGGCTATGGGCGGGTGATCTTCACCGCGTCGACCTCCGGCATCTACGGCAACTTCGGCCAGTCAAACTACGGCATGGCGAAGCTGGGCCTGTACGGGCTGACCCGTACCCTGGCGCTTGAAGGGCGCAAGGCCAACATTCTGGTCAACGCCATCGCGCCCACCGGCGGCACGCGCATGACCGAGGGGCTGATCCCGCCGCAGGTATTTGAACAGCTCAAGCCCGAACTGGTCAGCCCGTTGGTGGTGTACCTCGCCAGCGAGCAATGCCAGGAGACCTCCGGTCTGTTCGAGGTCGGTGGAGGCTGGATGGGCAAGGTTCGCTGGGAGCGCAGCCTGGGAGCCGGTTTCGATCCGCGGGCCGGTTTCGACGCCGAGGATGTGGCGGCCAACTGGCAGCAGATCTGCAACTTCGAGAACGCGGCGCACCCGGCCGACAACATGGAAGCGCTCAAGGAAATGATGGCCAACCTGCAGAAGCACGCCAGTAAGTAGGCAGCAGGTATCCCGCGGATCCCTGCATGCTTCCGCAGCATGTGGTTGAGCTCAGTGCGGCTCCGGTTCTGCCGGCCCGGCCAGGAGTCGCATCGCTTTGGCATGAGCCTGCGCCAGGTCCCGTACGTAATGGAGCCGGCCCTGTAGCCGATGGATGCCGGCGCGGCGCAGTTTGAGACGGACGCGTGCACTGGTGCCGGCGAGAATCAGGGCAATGCCCTGCTTGCGGTAGTCCAGCAGCAGGTTCTCCAGCGCAGCAAGGGCTGTCATGTCCAGCATGGACACAGCGCTGATATCGACGATGACGACCCTGACATCGGGATCGAAGCGTCGCAGCACAGCTAGCGCCTTTTCGGCGGCCCCAAAGAACAGCGGTCCGCGAATGGCGAATGCTGCGGCGTGATCGGGCAGGTCGCGCAACAGTCTGTTCTGGTCCTGGCGCAAACGGGTGGTGTCCGTCAGCTCGCTCATGCGCTTGACGAACAAACCCGCCGCCAGCAACAGGCCGACACCCACGGCCAGCACCATGTCGAACAGGACGGTCAGGACCAGGCAGGTCACCAACACCAATACATCGCCGCGAGGCGCGATTCGCAGCGTTCTGACCACATGCGGCGCCTCGCTCATGTTCCAGGCGACCATCAGCAGCAGGGCGGCGAGCGCCGCCATCGGCAGGTAGCTGAAAAGCGGTGCCAGCCACAGGATCGCTACCAGAACAACGCCAGCGTGAATGATGGCCGCCAGCGGCGAAAAGGCTCCGGCGCGAACATTGGCTGCGGTACGGGCGATGGCAGCGGTGGCCGTGATGCCTCCAAACAAGGGCGCGACCAGGTTGCCGAGGCCCTGGCCGAGCAGCTCGGCGTTGGGGTCATGGTTGCTGCCGGTCATGCCGTCGGCGACGACCGCGCAGAGCAGCGATTCGATGGCCCCCAGCATGGCGATGGCGAATGCCGGGGCGAGCAGTTGATGGAAGAGCTCGAAGCTCAGCACCAGAGGTTGCCCATTCGGGCCTGGCAGCAGCCAGGGCCAGACGAAGTCGGGCAGAAACGGAGGGATACCCGGATGCATCACGCCGTCGAGGCTGTAGCTGAAGCGCTCGCCCAGGGTGGCGACCGGTATGCCCGAGGCTTCCAGCGCCAGACCGGCCAGCGCGCCCACCGTCAGCGCAACAAGGTGGCCCGGCACCCTGGGCACCAGGCGCGGCCATACGATCAACACGCCAAGGCACAGCGCCGCTACGAGCGCGTCCCCAGGTTGAGCGCTTGGCAAGGCGCGCGCGAGAAGCATCAGCTGCTCGACATAATGCTGAGGCTGTCCGGATACGCTGAGGCCAAGCACATCCTTAAGCTGGAGCGTCGCGATGACGATGCCTATGCCGGCCGTGAAGCCCAGCGTGACCGGGTAGGGCACGAAGGCGATCAGCCGTCCGGCGCGCAACAGCCCCAGGCCGATCAGAATGAGACCGGCCAGCATCGTGCAGAGCAGCAGTCCGCCAACCCCGAACTGCTGGGTGATGGGCAGAAGAATGACGACGAACGCAGCCGTCGGGCCGGACACGTTGAAGCGCGAGCCGCCCGTAAGCGCAATCAACGGAGCCGCCAGCAGGACGGTGTACAAGCCATGCTGCGGCGCGACGCCGACTGCGATTGCCAGCGCCATGGCCAACGGGATGGCAATGATGCCGACCGTCAGTCCTGCGCTGATGTCACCTCGCAGAGCGTGAAGGCCATAGCCCGCACGGGAGGCCTCCCTCCAGGCCGCAAACAGGGGCAAACGGTTCATGCCGGCACTCCTTGTGCGCAAAACGCGAGTATAAGCACAGGTCCGCCGGCCCGTTTGCCTGCTGCCGCGTGCATTGCCGCATATCGGCCAATCTCATGTACGACCTTGGTCGCAAGGGGCTTTGGCGCGTTGAGTGCGCAGTTGCTGCGGAGTAAACTGCCGCCCCCGTAAGGCTCGTCAACTGGAGTAAACATGCGCAAAGACAAGAAGCAGGTGATCGGTGAAGAGATCTCCGACGAGTCGATCAGATTGTTTCTCGAGCCAGAGCCTGCCGACGATACGCCGGCGTCGCTGCACAAGCTGATCAAGGCCTACCGGGGCTTGCGTGTCGATGATTTCGAGCGTTTCCTCGGCTTCTTTGTCGAAGCTGGGTATGACCTGAATGCCAGGGACGCCAAAGGTCAGGATTTCGTTGCGCTGATCTCCGACCAGCGCCAGGCCGAGCCCTACATCGAGCTGATCCAGGCTGCCCGACGCTGACTGTTTATTGGTATCGGCTCTTCAATGGCCGGTGCCTGCGATACTGCTGGACCTGGCTGTGCAACTGGCGGCCTATCGATTTTCTCGCTGCGCGCGTCCCGTAGAGCCCTGGCTTGCTGCCCGCTCCGGGAAGCTTCGGGGCGAGAGGGAGGGAGGCCAAAAGCCGCTCTCCCGACAGCGGACAGGTGGGTTGCACCTGTCTCCGGGTACAAGCCCGGGCTGCGGTATGGAAACTCCTCCGTTTCCAACCGCCTGGCTGGTGGTTCGACATGATCGCGTACGGCGGTCATGACAGTTTAATGCTGTGATTCTGGAGAACGCGTTGATGACGCAACACGATAGCGAAGCCGTGGATATGGTGCTGGTGGGAGCCGGCATCATGAGTGCCACTCTGGCGGTCCTGCTCAAGGAGCTCGATCCCGACATCAGGCTGGAAATTGTCGAATTGCAGGAATCCGGAGCCGTCGAAAGCTCGAATCCCTGGAACAATGCCGGCACCGGCCACGCCGGGCTCTGTGAGCTGAACTACACGCCGGACAGCAAAGACGGCTCCATCGATATCAAGAAAGCCGTCACCATCAACACCCAGTTCGAAGTCTCCAAGCAGTTCTGGTCCTACCTGACCGGCCGTGAAGGCTTTGGCAGTCCTCGCGATTTCCTCAATGCGGTGCCTCACCTGAGTTTCGTTCGGGGCACCAAGAACATCGATTACCTCAAGCGTCGCTTCAATGCGCTGAAGACGCATCACGCCTTCGAGGACATGGTCTACAGCGAAGATCGCGCGACCATGGAAGAATGGATGCCGCTGATGATGCCGGGGCGTCCCGTGGACGAGCCGATCGCCGCGACCCGCGCGCTGAATGGCACTGACGTCAACTTCGGCGAGCTGACCCGGCAGATGCTGCAATACCTGGCAGCCAAGCCTGGCGTAAAGATGTCCTACTGCCAGAAGGTCACCGGCCTGGCCCGCGATGGCAAGGGCTGGCGCGTTGAGATCAAGAACACCCGCGATGGCAGTAACCGCGAGATCAAGGCCGGTTTCGTATTCCTGGGTGCCGGCGGCGCGGCCTTGCCACTGTTGCAGATGTCGGATATCGAGGAAGGCAAGGGATATGGCGGCTTCCCGGTCAGTGGCCAGTGGCTGCGTTGCGACAACCCGGAGATCGTCAAGCAGCATCAGGCCAAGGTTTACAGTCTCGCCGCGGTCGGTGCGCCGCCCATGTCGGTTCCGCATCTCGATACCCGCGTCGTCGATGGCAAGAAATCGCTGCTGTTCGGACCCTATGCGGGCTTCACCACCAAATTCCTGAAATACGGCTCGTCACTTGACCTGCCGATGTCGATTCGTCCGGGCAACCTCAAGCCCATGCTGGCCGTGGCGCGCGACAACATGGACCTGACGCGCTACCTGATCAAGGAAGTTCGCCAGTCCATGGACGACCGTCTTGAAACCCTGCGCGGCTTCTATCCTGAGGCAAAGGCCGAAGACTGGCGTCTGGAAGTGGCCGGCCAGCGTGTGCAGATCATCAAGAAGGACCCGAAGAAAGGCGGCATCCTGCAGTTTGGTACCGAGCTGGTGTCGGCCCGGGACGGCTCGATCGCTGCGCTGCTGGGGGCATCGCCTGGTGCGTCGGTCACCGTGTCGATCATGCTCGATCTCATCGAGCGTTGCTTTCCTGAGCAGGCCAAGAGTGAAGCCTGGAGCGGCAAGCTTGCAGAAATGTTCCCGGCGCGGGAAAAGGTGCTGGAAACCGATGCTGCGGCTTATCGTGAAGTGGTCGCAATGGTGGACAAGCGTCTGGGCCTGGCCAGCTAGCGCCGCCAATGCTCTGCCGAAGCCGCGCTGCTCCTCGGGAGGGCGCGGTTTTTTGTGGCTGCGGCTCGGAGCTGTCGGCCACCTGCGCGGCTGGTTATACTGCGCACCATTCATCCCTAACCTGGAGTAGACAGCATGCTGAAGCGCCTGTTGTTCAGCCTTGCCGCCGCGTCTGCACTGGCTCTCGCCGGTTGCGCCCATAGCCCCCAACAGCTCGACCCGAATCCCAAGCTTACCGAGACCATCAATCCGGTCGGCCAGGGACAGCCAGTTGCAGTGCGGGTGGTGGATGGCCGCCCATCGGCCACCCTCGGCACCCGTGGCGGTCTGTACCCGGAAACCAGCGCTGTGATCGTGCCGAAAGAGAAAGTCATACCCAAACTTCAAGCGCAGGCTGAAGCGGCAGTACGCCTGTTGGGCTTCACGCCGTCGCCAAACGCCTACAACGCACCGCAGCTGACCCTGACCCTGGCTGAACTGAAATACCAGTCGCCGAAGGAAGGTCTGTATGTTACCGAGGCCACCATTGGCGCCACCTTCCGGGTTGAGGTGCAGAATGGCGGGCGTCGTTATACCGGACGCTATGGTGCCTCACTGAACCAGCGTTTCGGCATGGCGCCAAACGAGCAGACCAACACCAAGCTGGTCACGGAAGTGCTGAGCGATGCCTTGACCCGCACTTTCCGCGACCAGAATATCGGCCAGGTGCTGTCTCAGTAGTCGCCTGCCAAACAGCAGATTGCACCACAGAAACCCCGCCGTCCCAGACCGATCCGTCGGGGTTTTCTGTTCTGGGCGCAGCGGCTGTCCCCAGTGCGCCGGCAAATCTCACCCCCGTCTACCGGACTCGCGCCCTGACGGATTGACTCAAGTGCCCGACGCTTTTCCAGCCTTGTAGTGTCCTGCCTGACAGCCTGTCGCGAAAGACAAGCGCCCCGGATGGACCGGGGCGCTGTTGGGGTCTCTCTGAGTCTATCGCACGCCCGAATTACGCAGGGCCGCCGGCGTGTACTGGTTGGAGTTGGCTTTGTAGTTATAGGTGTAGGGATTGTTTTCCTCGTTCTTCATGCCCATCACCAAATAGCGGCCGGAGATCAGGTCATACAGGGTTTCCATGGCATACAGCGGAACCTGGTCGTTATAGATGTACTCGGCATGGGCCTCGGCAACGCGCCACAGTGCGTTGCGGCCGTCATAGTGGTCGATGACCGCGGCCTGCCAGGTATCCTCGTCGATGAAGAAGTGTCGCTTGGCATAGATATGGCGCTCGCCGGTCTTGAGCGTCGCCTCGACTTCCCATACGCGGTGCAACTCGTAACGGGTCAGGTCCTGGTTGATATGACCGGCCCTGATGATGTCGTCGTACTTGAGCTGCGGTGAGTCCAGGCGGTAGGCGTTGTAGGGGATGTACATTTCCTTCTTGCCGACCAGCTTCCACTCGTAACGGTCCGGCGCGCCGTTGAACATGTCCAGGTTATCGGAGGTGCGTAGCCCATCGGATGCGGTGCCCGGGCCGTCATAGGCCACCTGCGGTGCACGGCGGACGCGGCGCTGGCCGGCGTTGTAGATCCAGGCCATGCGTGGTTCCTTGACCTGATCGAGCGTCTCGTGGACGAGCAGCACGTTGCCGGCCAGGCGCGACGGCTCGGTCACCTGTTGCTTGAAATAGAACAGCACGTTGCCGTGTTTTTCCGGGTTGTAGTCGCTCAGCGTGTCGGTGTAGACGACCTCGTCGACGAATTTCACCAGGCTGTAGCTGCCATTGACTTGTGGCGTCGCCTGCGCAACGGTGCGGCGGGCCGAGCCGCCACGGTAGCGGGTGATGTGGTTCCAGATGACTTCCAGGCCATCCCTGGGAATAGGGAAAGCGACGGAAGTGTCGAAATGTTCCAGGCCGTTGCCGCCCCGGACCAATTGGGTCTGCATGGCATTCTTGCGTGCTGCGTCGTAGATCCGCTGAGGCATCGCGGCGCTGCGGCGGGTTTCGAAGACCGGCAGGCGATAGGTGTCAGGGTAGCGTTTGAGCATGGCGATCTGGCCGGGGCTCAGGTTGTCCTTGTATTGCTCATAGTTCTGCGCGGTGATGGTGAACTTGGGCTTGTCGTCCGGGTAGGGGTCGCTGACGAAGCCATTGGAGGTGACCTGGGCTGCATCGGTTGCCAACCCGCCGGTCCAGGCCGGAATGGTGCCGGCCGCATTGCCTGCCATTTCCGCGCCCACCGGCGTCAGGCTATTGCCGAGCCTGGCGGCATCGGTCTCCGGAACGGCTGCCATGGCCGCAGAGGCCAGCAATGCGCCGGCCAGCAGGGAGAGTGAGAAAGCCCCCGTCTTCACGATCATCTTGTTCATTGTTCTGTCCTGTTAATACGGTGCCGCTCATGCGCGAATGCATGCCTGCGGTGTGCGGAACTGGGTGTCTCGACGGCACTGCGCCATCATCCTGCATGGCGAGGCCGGCACCCGGCCGGTGGCAGTCCCGCCTGGTCTTCGACCAGACGCACGCTCTATTTCGGTGTTCCCGGGTGGATCGAGGGTGGAGCCGAAGCCGAATATATGTCAATCGCGGGTAGGGCACCTATGCGCATAAACGGCGTAAATACCAGGCAAATTGCCATCTTGGCCTTGGCTCGCGTTTGGTCGGGAAAACGGCTGGCTTACGCCAGGTTTCGGTAGACTTGCGCGCCATTCCCGGAGTGCCGGGGCCTGGATATTAGTCACGTGCGGTGGAGGTTCGGTTGTCACTGCAAATCGATATGTCGGGGTTGGCGGATCTCGCCTGGCTGCTCAACTCGATGGCACTGCTCATTGCCCTGGCGGCGAGTTGGCTGCTCGTGGCTACTCGCTGGCGCCGCCAGTTCTTCGCGACACGGCTGCGCCTGGCGGCGAGCCACATGCAGGTGGCCAGCGAGGGTCGGGAGAAGGCGACTCGCCGCGTGAATCGCGCTTTCTATGCAATCGGCTTCTCCAGCCTCGGCCTGGCCTGGCTGCTTTCGATGCTGACCCGGCTGGCCTGAACAGGCTGCCGGGCGAGGGGCTCAAAGACTGAGCCCGGCCTTGATGCGATGCTGGTTGCGCACCGGCGTGGCGTATTGCTGGATCAGATAAGGCTGCTGAACGCTCGGGCAGGCCGCCAGCCGCTTGCCCCATTCGGCCTCGGCTCGTGCAATCTCGGCGGCACTGAACAGATCGGCCAGTTCCGGTAGCTGCAGTTGCGGGTCGCGACCTTCCCAGATCCGGTAGGCCAGGTAGTTCACCGGGAACAACCGGTAGTCACAAAGAATCTGTTGGTCGATCTCGGTGGCCAGTTGCTTGGCATCGTCCGGAACCTCTGTGATCGGCGTACCGAAACTGACGTGTACCCGGCCCTTGTAGCCGGTGATACCGAGCGCAATGCTGGTGTCGTCTTCACCCGGAACCTTGACGTAGGTTCCCGTGGTCGCGCGAATGTAGAGTTCCCGTGCCTTGGCCTGGTCGCACGGATCGTATTCGTAACTGATCGACACTGGCGTCGGGCGAAGCGCCGCCAAGGCTTCAGCAAAAGGCTCTTCCTTTCGGCTCATATGCAACATTTTCAAGATTGCAGAATCGGTGCGATCGTCGCCGTCCTTGGCGCGGCCTTCGGCCTGGGCGATCCAGATCGATTCGCCATCGTTGCGGATCGAATGATTGATATAGGCAGACAGCACCTGGTAAGCCGCCAGTTTTTCTCGCCGGCCGGTGATCGAACGGCGCACGATGAAGCTCTTGTTCAGGCGCATCAGGTCGCTGACAAAGGGACGCTGTAGCAGATTGTCGCCAATGGCGATGCGTGGCGTGCGCATCTTCGCCTGATAGAGCGCATAGTTGACGAAGGCCGGGTCCATGACGATGTCACGATGGTTGGCCAGAAAAAGATAGGCTTTGCCGGGCTGCAGCTTGTCCAGTCCCGAATAGGTAATGCCGTCGGTGGCGCGCTCGATGGTGCGGTCGAGGTACATTTCGATCCGGGCCTGCAGCGTGTCGACCGAATCGATGCGGGCAAACTCGCGGCGCAGCCGCTGCGCAATCAGCGGCTTGAGGGCCCAGCCCATTGGCCCGGCCAGCCGCGGAAAGCGAAAGTGGGCCAGAATGTCGAGGAACTCCCGGTCGGCGAACAGTCGCGCCATTACGGCTGGGACTTCGGCGTCGGCATAGGGTCGGATGGCTTCGAATTCGTCCATCATGCTCTCTGTAAGGGAAACAACTAGATAACCCAACTGTTTGGGGTCGAAACTGACAGCAGATTATAGCGACAAGTCACACGGGAGACGCTGATGCTGGAAACACAGGCGTACGAATGCCCCTATTGCGGCGAAGAGGTGGAGGCTGTGCTGGATCTCAGCGGAGGCGATCAGCGCTATATCGAGGATTGCTCCGTTTGTTGCCGTCCCATCGTCTTCGACCTGCGCACCGATGGAAGCGACTGGCAGCTCGATGTGCTGCGGGAGGACGAATGAATGCAGCGTGTCTATGAACCTCGGGACCTGCTCGAAGCCGAAATGCTCAGCGGTATGCTGGCCGGGGAGGGTGTCGAGGCATTTCTGACCGGGCGGCATCTGGTCGGTGCCGTGGGCGAACTTCCCGCCTGCGGCCTGCTGGGGCTTATGGTCGCGGATGAGGAGGCCGACCGCGCACGGCGGTTAATCGCTGCGTACAATGGCGCCGAGCCGCTATTTGGTGAAGAACCGGACAGTTATCCGGGTGAGCTGATTTGCTGACCGCCCCGGGTGCTGTGTGCGTTGCCTGGTCGGCTCCCTTGATTTCCCTTCTGACGAGTCCCTGTTCATGTGTGGCCGCTTCGCCCTGTTTCGCTGGAGCCCGGCCTTTGCCGCGCTGCCTGGTTTTCCCGCTGATCAACAACCGCACTGGAGCCTGGCGCCCGGGGCATCGGTACTGCTGCTGCGTCAGCAGGGCGACGGACTTCAGCTCAGCAGCGTGCGCTGGGGGCTGACTCCGCCGTGGCTGACCGACTTCACCCGAACCCCGGCGCAGGCGCGCGCGGAAACCCTGGCCGAGCAGCCGATGTTTCGCGAGGCCTTCCGCCTGCGTCGCGGTGTGTTTCCAGCCAACGGGTTCTATGAGTGGCGCGGTACGGCACGCAAGCGGCCGTACTGGATGACTGCCGAAGACTCGCTGATGTACCTGGCGGCGATCTGGGAAGCCTATCCGGTGCAAGGCCATACCTATCTAAGTGCTGCGGTAGTCACACTGCCAGCAGCCAATCAACGCCGGCCGCTGCTGCTGGGTCAGGCGGCAATGGCCGCCTGGCTCGATCCTGACACGCCGCTCGAAGCGCTTCAGGCACTAATGGCTGCGGCTCAACCACCCTTGCGAGAGCGGCCCTTGGCGACGTTCGTCAACGACCCGAAGCTGGATGCGCCCGAGTGCCTGACACCTGTCAACGGCTAAGGTGGCTGGATTGGCGGTACGCAATCCCAGTTGCGGCCATGCAGCAAGAGGCGCCGGTTGCCCGGTGGGCGAGCTCCCACTAGCATACGGCGCAGAATCCCAGGGAGACGCGACATGTTGAAGCCGCATCCGATTACACTCTTCTTCGCAGCCTCGATACTGGCTGGCTGCCAGGCGGTCAACACCACCAGCAGCGGTGCCGTTGGCGTGGACCGCAAACAGTACATGTTCAGCATGCTGTCGACCGAGCAGGTCAACCAGATGTATGCGCAGTCGTATCAACAGACCGTCTCAGAGGCGAAGAGCAAGGGTGTGCTGGAAAACAACTCGCCGGTGGCGCAGCGGGTCAATCGTATTGCCAGTCGCCTGATCGCCGAGGTCAAGGCCTTCAGGCCAGATGCGGCCCAGTGGGATTGGGACGTCAACGTGATCGACAGCCCGGAGCTCAATGCCAACGCCGGACCGGGCGGGAAGATCATTTTCTATACCGGCCTGATCGAGAAGCTCAACCTGACCGACGACGAGATTGCGGCAGTCATGGGGCATGAGATTGCCCATGCGCTGCGAGAGCATGGTCGCGAAGCCATGTCCAAGGCCTATGGCGTACAGATGGCGACGCAGCTCGGTTCGGCAGTGGGGATTGGCGACGGCAGCCTGCAGCTGGCCAACATGGGTGTGCAGTACCTGATGACCCTGCCCAACAGCCGCAGCAACGAAAACGAGGCTGACCTGATTGGTCTGGAGCTGGCTGCACGCGCTGGCTACAACCCGAATGCAGCTGTCAGCCTCTGGCAGAAGATGGCGGCGGCCGGAGGCTCCGCGCCGCCGGAGTTTCTCAGTACGCATCCGTCATCCAGCAGCCGTACGCAGGCGCTGCAGTCGACCATCCCCAAGGTGATGCCGCTGTACGAGCAGAACCAGAAACGCTGACGGCGTTGTGCTGCCACCGGCCTGGTCAGGTCGGTGGCAAAGTGATGGGAATCGGGCTTTCCATGCCCAACTGTTTGCGTGCGCCTTCAAGATCGAAGAGGGTGCTGATCTCCTCGATATCTCCGCCTGGGTTAAGTGTCCAGATCGACATGGCCGCAACGGTTAGGATCTTGTTGCTCGGCGGATAGCCGAACGCTGGCTTGATCAGGGTGCCGAACAGGGTGCTTGAAGTGACCACGCGGTTGCCTTCGCTGAGGCATTCATCCACTACCACTTCCAGGTCAGGCATCGCCTGGCGAATCTCCCGCACGATAAGGCTGAAGCCTGCGCTGTTTACCGGCTGTGCGATAAACGAGCTCCGATAGCTGAAATAACGGCTCTGCAACTGTTCGGCCAGCGCCAGTCGTCCCTTGCTCCAGCTCAGGTCGATGTGCTGCCGAACCCGTCGTTTTCGTTCTTCAGGTGACATCCAGCCTGCTCCCCCTCAAATGCCGCCAGAACGCGGTGAGCGGGCACTCTACCAGCACCCGGCAGACCGCGATTTGCGTTGCGTATCAGACTGGCAACATGCCGCTCAAGCGCAGCGCCTGGTAAGCCGCATAGACCGCCAGCGCAGCGAAACCAATGGCGGCAATACGACGGATCAGCGTGAGGGGCATGCGGTCGGCGGCGAAGTTGCCGGCCAGTACGACCGGCACATTGGCGATCAGCATGCCCAGGGTCGTGCCAATGATGACCAGGATGAAGTCGGGGTATTGCGCAGCGAGCATCACAGTAGCGACCTGCGTCTTGTCGCCCATCTCGGCGAGGAAAAAGGCGATCAGCGTCGCGACGAAGGGACCGAATCGCCGGCCGCGTGATGCTTCGTCCTCCTCCAGCTTGTCCGGCACGAGCGTCCAGAGGGCGACGGCGACAAACGAGGCTGCCAGCACCCAGCTGAGAGTCGCTGGGGAGACCAGTGAGGAAACCCAGCTGCCGATGGCACCGGCAGCAGCATGGTTGACCAGAGTCGCGACGACAATGCCCCAGATGATCGGCATGGGGCGGCGATAACGTGCCGCCAGGAGCAGTGCCAGCAGCTGCGTCTTGTCGCCGATCTCAGCCAGCGCAACGATCAGGGTGGGGATATAGAACGATTCCAAACAGACATCCTTGCAGGGGCGGGTCGACAGTTCACCATGACACGCACCCCCTGCCCGCCCCGGGTCAGGTGTACGTGTCATGGGTCTTGTCAGACCATGCGCGGCCGTCTCGTCGGGCCGCGCGGGTCGCATGCGCCATGGTCTGTGGACCAAGTATGTTGACGTATGCCAGGCGAGCAGAGCGCTCGCCGGAGACTACTCCCCCAGGACGGGCGCGAGTTTGCCCAAGCCCGGCCTGTAGCGCAAGCGCGGCGCGCACTCAGCGCCGACTGGCTCGATAGATCCGAAAGCCGTCTGCATGAATGAGCGTCTCGCAGCGACCCAGATGCGCTTCGATCAGAGGGGGATATTTGAGGAATGCATTGGCCACCAGGCGCAGTTCGCCGCCGGGTTGCAGATGCTCAGCTGCGCGTTGCAGCAAGGTCTCGCTGGCCTGGTAGTGAGTGTGCACACCCTGGTGGAAGGGCGGATTGCTGACGATCGCAGCGCAGTGCGCCGGTGCAGCGTCAATACCGTCACCGGCAATGACTTGCGCCTCCAGACCGTTCGCGGCGAGCGTCATGCGGCTGCTCTCGACTGCAAAGGCATCGACATCGAGCAGCACGATGTCGCTGTCCGGGTAACGTTTCTTCAATGTCGCGCCGATGATGCCGGCGCCACAGCCGAAGTCGAGCAGGCGGCCGCTGGGCAAGTTGTCCAGGTGATCCAGCAACAAGGCGGTGCCACGATCGAGGCGGCCATGGCTGAAGACGCCCGGCAGGCTCGTTACCTTCAGCGGGCCGTCAGCCAGGTCGAGAGTGAACTGCTGCGCGAGGGCGTGCAGTTCCGGAGCCTTCGGCGTGTTCTGCACTCGGACCTGCCAGAGCTGGCAATGCCGGGCACTGTCGAGTTTACGAGCTTCGCCGAACGCTGCGAGCTGTTTGGCGGCGCGCTCGACCCCTGCACGCTTTTCCCCAACCAGGTAAAGCAATCGCCCCTCAAGACTGGCGGCCAGGGTGCCGAGCAGGTAGTCGGTCAGTTCGCGAGATTTCGGCAGGAACAACACCGCGCTGTCGAAGGGTTGCGCGGGCGTCTCGATGCCGAATGCACAGCGCCCGGCGAAGCGGGCTTGCAGGCGCTGGTGATCCCCAGCGTGCCAGGTCCAGCAGCTGGCGCCAGGCAGGTAACCGGGCAGGTCGTCGGCAGGCAGCCCTGCCAGCATCACCTCACCGCCGAAGAGTTCGGCGTGGCGCAGCAGCACTTCGCTTCGCGGGTCCATCAGTGCCTCCGACAAAAGCGGGCGAGCTTAGCAGTCTTGCCCGCACGAGCAGAAGCCTGGCGTCAGTTGACCTGGCGCATTGGCGCGCCGGCCATGAACGCGGCGGCATTCTCGCTCAGCTGGCCCACGATGCGCTGACGGGCTTCACGGCTACCCCAGGCGCTGTGGGGCGTGACGATCAGGCGCGGAACATCGGCGGCCAGCAATGGGTTGTCGTTGCTTGGCGGTTCGCTGGTCAGCACATCGGTGGCAGCACCGCCCAGATGCCCGCTACGCAAGGTGTCCGCCAGGGCCTGTTCATCGATCAGGCCGCCACGGGCGGTGTTGAGGATGAAAGCCGTGGGCTTCATCAGCTGCAGTTCGCGCGCTCCGATCAGGTTGCGTGTCTGCTCGGTGAGCGGGCAATGCAGCGTGAGGGCATCGACCCGAGGCAACAGCTCGTCGAGTTCCAGGCGGTCCGGGCGAGGCGGGCGGCCCGGCAGGTTGCCGTTGAGTACGTGCATGCCCAGCGCTTCGGCCAGCCTGCCCACTGCGCTGCCCAGCTCGCCGTGGCCGAGTACACCGAGGGTCTTGCCAGCCAGTTCGACAATCGGGAAATCCAGCAGGCAGAACTGTCCGCTCTCTTGCCAGCGACCGCGGGCCACGGCGCCCTGATAATCGGGCAGCCGGGTGGCCAGCGCCAGCAACAGCGTCAAGGTATGCTGTGCAACCGTGGCTGTGCCGTAGGCCTGGCAGTTGCAGACGACAATGCCCCGTCGTTTGGCAGCGGCGAGATCGATGTTGTTCACGCCAGTGGCTGCGACCAGGATCAGCTCCAGGTCAGGGCAGGCGTCGAGTGTCGCTTCGTTCAGCGCGACCTTGTTGCTGATAGCGACCTGCGCGCCTTGCAGGCGCTCGATGATCTCGTCTTCACTGGTTTGGGCATGGCAGATCAGTTCATCGAACGCGGACTGTAGCGGGGTCAGATCCAGATCACCCTGGTCGAGCGGAGAGAGGTCGAGGAATACTGCGCGGCGATTGCTCATGGACTTTACTCGTATGAATCAGCGGGCGGAGTAACCGCCTCGGAATTGGTGGAGTTGACTGATGTACTGGATGGAATTTCTCACTGTGGCGCTGGTGCACCTGCTCGCCGTGGCCAGCCCCGGGCCGGATTTCGCGGTAGTGGTGCGTGAAAGTGTGGCCCGCGGGCAGCGAAGCGGCAGCTGGACTGCAGTCGGCGTCGGTGCCGGCATTCTGGTGCACGTCGGCTACTCGCTGCTGGGGATTGGCCTGATCGTCTCGCAGTCGATCATGCTGTTCAACCTCTTCAAATGGCTGGCCGCCGCTTACCTGTTTTATCTGGGATACCAGGCACTGCGTGCAAAGCCGATGTCGGCCGAGAGCCTATCCTGTGCAGAGGCGGCTGTTCCCCTCTCAAGCAGGCGTTCGTTCGTCATGGGGTTCGTTACCAACGGCCTCAACCCAAAGGCGACGCTGTTCTTTCTGTCCCTATTCACAGTCGTTATTGACCCCCATACCCCACTCGCCGTTCAGGCTGGCTATGGGTTATACCTGGCGTTCGCTACCGGCTTGTGGTTTTGCCTGGTGGCCTGGCTGTTCAGCCGCGAGCGAGTTCGCGCGGGCTTCGCACGTATGGGCCATTGGTTCGATCGCATGACCGGCGCGGTGCTGATAGGACTCGGCATACGTCTGGCGGCGAGCGAGGTGGCCTGACGCCTGAACGTGCGCCTGGAGTCTGAATGCCGTATCGGGCGCAGCGGTCAATGGCCGTTCGCCGCCAGACGGTGCCTTGGAGAGCCTCTCATAACATCAATAACAGGAAGCCCTATGCTACAGACCCGAGTGATCAAACCCGCCGAAAACGCCTACCAGTATCCTCTGCTGATCAAGCGCCTGCTGCTCTCCGGGCAGCGTTATGAACGTAGCCGCGAGATCGTCTACCGCGACCAGCTGCGCTTCGACTACCGGACGCTCAACCAGCGCATCGCCAGGCTCGCCAACGTTCTCACCGCAGCTGGTGTGAAGGCTGGCGACACGGTGGCGGTGATGGACTGGGACAGCCACCGTTATCTCGAATGCATGTTCGCCATTCCAATGATCGGCGCGGTGGTGCATACCATCAACGTGCGGCTCTCCCCCGAGCAGATTCTCTACACCATGAACCATGCTGAAGATCGCATGGTGTTGGTGAACAGCGAGTTTGCAGCGCTCTATCAGTCCATCGCGGGCCAGGTGACGACTGTCGAAAAGACACTGTTGATCACTGATGCCGAAGAAAAGGCTTGCGAACTGCCCAACTGTATCGGCGAGTATGAAAGCCTGCTGGCCGGCGCAGAGCCGCACTATGACTTCCCTGATTTCGACGAGGACTCTGTCGCTACCACTTTCTACACCACCGGTACCACTGGCGACCCCAAGGGCGTCTACTTCACTCATCGTCAGCTGGTCCTGCATACCCTGGCAGCGGCAGTTACCGTGGGATGTCGCGAAAATCCGACGTTGATGGGCGCCGATGATGTCTACATGCCGATCACGCCTATGTTTCACGTGCACGCCTGGGGCCTGCCTTACGTGGCGACAATGATGGGCCTCAAGCAGGTCTATCCCGGCCGCTATGACCCGGAGCTGCTGATCGAGCTGTGGCGGCGGGAGAAGGTAACCTTCTCCCATTGCGTTCCGACCATCGTGCAGATGTTGCTCAATGCCAAGGCCGCCAAAGGCACTGACTTCGACGGCTGGAAACTCACCATCGGTGGCAGCGCGCTGACGCGCGGCCTGTACGAATCGGCACGGGCCAGTGGCATGCAACTGGTGGCGGCGTACGGCATGTCCGAGACCTGTCCGCTGATTTCCGGCGCCCATATCAACGATGAACTGCTGCAGGCCAGCGAGGACGAGCGGGTCGCCTACCGGCTCAAGGCCGGGGTCCCGGTTGTGCTGGTCGACGCGGCGATCCAGGCGCCTGATGGCAGCTTTCTGCCTGCCGATGGGTCGTCCCAGGGGGAGCTGGTACTGCGCGCGCCATGGCTGACCCAGGGTTATGTCGGCAGTGCAGAGGAAAGTGAGGAGCTGTGGGCTGGAGGCTGGCTGCATACCGGTGATGTCGCCACCCTCGACGCGATGGGCAACATCGACATCCGCGACCGTATCAAGGATGTGATCAAGACCGGCGGTGAATGGATTTCCTCGCTGGCGCTGGAAGGTCTGATCAGTCGTCATGAGGCCGTGCGCGATGTTGCCGTGGTGGGTGTGCCGGATGAGCGCTGGGGCGAGCGACCGTTTGCCTTGCTGGTGCTGTGCGCAGGCAAGCAGTTGGCCGCTCGGGATTTGCAGGCCTTCCTGGAGCCGGCGGTGGAGCAGGGGCACATCAACCGATGGGCCATTCCGCAGCAGATCGCGGTGGTCGAAGACATTCCCAAGACCAGCGTCGGCAAGCTGGACAAGAAACGCATCCGCGTCGATATCGCGCGCTGGCTGGCCGAAGGCAGTAGTGCGATCTCATCGACCTAGCGCAGTGGTCCGGCTGGATGCCAGGGAAAATCGGTACGGGGATCAGTCCTGAGTTCGTCGGCGCGTTCCGGTTCTGACGCAGGCGGGGTGTTAACCTAGCGGCGCATTTCGACCCGTGCCGATTGTTGGTGTCGGGTTGACGTCCCGGAGATGAAGGAAGTAACCATGAAAAAGCTCAGTACCCTGACTGCATTCACCGCCACTATCGTTCTGTTGGCCGGCTGTACCAACAACCCTTACACCGGCGAACGCGAAGCCGGTAAGGCTGGCATCTACGGCGGCATTGGTGCGGTCAGCGGCGCGGTGATAGGCGCGGCCACCTCAAGCAAGAAGGACCGGGCCAAGGGTGCGCTGATCGGCGCTGCGGTGGGTGGTGCGGCCGGAGGCGGCTACGGCTATTACGTTGATACGCAGGAAGCCAAACTGCGCCAGACGTTGCAGGGCACCGGTGTTCAGGTGCAGCGCGACGGCAATAACCTGACCCTGATCATGCCGGGCAACATCACCTTTGCCAGCAATTCTGCAGACATTTCCAGCAGCTTCTACCCAACCCTCAATTCGCTGGTGCAGGTCTTCAAGGAGTTCAACAAGAACGGCATCGACATCGTTGGTCATACCGACAGCACCGGTTCCCAGCAGCTCAACCAGGATCTGTCCAATCGCCGCGCCCGCAGTGTCGCGGCCTACCTTGAAGGCAACGGCGTGACGCCTTCCCGCATATCCGCCTATGGGGCAGGCTCCAGCCAGCCAATTGCCAGCAACAGCACGGCTGCGGGAAAGGCCCAGAACCGTCGTGTGGAGATCAATCTGCGTCCCTTGCAGTAACCGTCAATGACGTATGGGCTGGCGATTTCGCTCTACGAACTCGCCGCGCCATATTGATGGCGCCAGTTTAATACCCTTTTTTCCTGCCGATTGAACCTCTTCGCGATCCGTGACTCTGAAGCTCGTGACAGCAAGCCATGTAGTGGCACTGAGGAGGTCGAATGGACGATCGTTCCGCTCTCCATTCCCGCAAGCCTTGGCTGCCATTGGTGGTGACCTTGGCCCTGATGGCCGGGCTCGGGGGATGGGTCGGCTGGCAATGGCATGTTCAGGAATTGCGGATTCGCGCAGAGCAGGCGCAGCGGTTCAATCTTGCCGTCAACGATATCGAGAACACGCTCCGTGAACGCATGCGCGCCTATGAAATGGTCATGCGTGGCCTGGCCGGGCTGTTTGTCGGCAGTGACACCGTCACCCTGGACGACTGGAACCGGGCGTCCGACCAGCTCCAGCTGCAGGATTTCTACCCAGGTATTCAGGCGCTTAGCCTGTCCCGCTATGCGCGTCAGGCTAACCTTCCCTCGGTCTTGAAGCGTATTAAGGAGGGTCGGCGCGATTTCCGCATGTACCCGCCCGGTACGCGTGATGAGTACCTGATTGTCGATTTTATCCATCCGCTGGACTGGCGTAATCGGCGCGTGCTGGGCTTCGACATGTTCAGCGAGGAAACCCGCCGGGAAGCCATTGTCGCAGCGCGCAACATAGGGACGCCAATGTTGACCGGGCCTTTGCGCCTAAAGCAGGAAACCGAGCGCAATGTACAGGTCGGCATCCTTCTGTATTTGCCGCTGTACCGCGTCGGCGCACCTATTACCACGCTCGAGGAGCGCCAGGCCGCGTTTGCAGGGACTCTGCATGGCGCGTTTCGTCTGACCGATCTCATGGATGGTGTGCTCGGTTCGCGCAGCAAACTTTTCCAGCTGCAGCTTTTCGATGCGGCCGCACCCGACGAACCCCTGTTGATGGGGCGCGCACCGGTAAGCAGCGATGCGGCTTTCCATCGTACCCGCAATCTCTACATGTACGGTCGCAGCTGGCAACTCGAAGTGGCCAGCACACCGGAATATGAAGCCATTCTGAGCAGCTCCGGCCGCGCTTTCAGCCTGGCGGCCGCATTGACCGCGGCGATGCTGTTCGCTTTGCTGATCGGCGGCTATCTGTATTTGCGCGAGCGAGCCCTGCGCAGCAGCCAGCTTCTCGGGGCTCAGCTGCAAGAGCGTGAGGCCCGTTTCCGTCAACTGGTGGAGCAGCTGCCGGTCGCAACTTTGCTGTGCAATGCGCAGGGTCGTATCGAGCTGGCGAATCAGAGCGCCGCGACCTTGCTCGGCAGCACCGCCGGGCTATTGGCCGGAGAGCGATTGAGCCGCTATGTACCGGGTGCGCTGGATGTCCGTGCCCAGGACCAGGCGCTTGACGACCATCAGCAGGAAAACCAGGCCTTGCGTGAAGACGGTACGGCTATTCCCGTTTCCCTGAGCCTGACCAGTTTCAAGCGTGACGATGGTCTTCATCACCTGATCAATCTGGTCGATCTGCAGCAGCGCAAACGTGACGAGGAACGTTTTCGCAACGTGGTGGAGGCTTCTCCCAATGCGTTTTTGCTGTTCGACCACGACGGCCGCATCGTCATGGTCAACCGGCAAACCGAGCTGCTGTTTGGTTACAGCCGGCAGGAGCTCGTGGGGCAGCCGGTCGAGTTGCTGATTCCCGAGTCGATGCGCAAGACCTACATGGAGGTTCGCCATCAGTTCATCCAGGCGCCTGAAGCCCGCCGTCTGGGTGATAACCGCGAGCTGTTCGGTCGTCATAGGGATGGTCGCCTGTTGCCTGTCGAGGTAGGGCTTTCGCCCTTGCGCAGCGGCGAAGAGCAACTGGTACAGGCCGTTGTGACTGACATCGGCCATCGCAAGGCTGCTGAACGCCGGCTGCGTGACCAGGCCAACGAGTTGGTGATAGCCAACCGGTACAAATCCGAATTCCTCGCCAATATGTCCCACGAGTTGCGCACGCCACTGAACAGCATCCTGATCCTTAGCGACCAGCTGAGGCAGAACGCAGGCAGCAACCTCAGCGAAAAGCAGGTTCGTCACGCCGATATCATCCACCGGGCGGGACACGATCTGTTGCAGCTGATCAACGATGTACTCGATCTGGCCAAGATCGAGGCAGGACACATGCAGATAAAGGCGGAGCCGGTCAACCTCGCCGAGCTGCTGGCGGAACTGACGGTGAGTTTGCAACCCATGGCCGAGGAGAAACGGCTGGTGTTGAGCAGCCGTATCGATCCGGATGTCCCTGTGGCAGTCATCAGTGACCGCGCCCGGATCCAGCAGATTCTTCGCAATCTCGTTACCAATGCCTTGAAGTTCACCGAGCGCGGTTCGGTCGATATCCATATCGTGCGTCAGGAGAGCGGTCAGCCTGACGAGAACAGGCTTCTGATCCAGGTCACCGACACGGGCATCGGCATTGCCGAAGACCAACATGAGCGCATCTTCCAGGCATTCCAGCAGATCGACGGCTCCATCAGCCGGCAATACGGCGGAACCGGCTTGGGTCTTGCCATAGCGAGGCAGCTGGCCGAGGTACTCGGTGGCGGCATTACGCTCCGGAGTACGCCGGGAGAGGGATCGTGCTTCACCATTGAGCTGCCTCTCAAGCCCGCAGCAACCACCGAGGTCAGAACGCTGCGGCCCGCCCAACAACGTGGTCAAGGCCGTAGCCTTCTGATTGTCGAAGACGACCCCGACTTTGCCTCGGTGGTTGCGGAGGTCGGCCAGTCACATGGGTTCAACAGCGTCATTTGCGGCACCGGCCAGGAGGGTATCGACGCGCTGGAGCAAGAGCGTTTCGCGGCGCTGATCCTCGATATCCTGCTGCCGGACATCAGCGGCTGGCAGGTCTATCGCATGCTGCGGGCTGATTCGCGTCACCAGAGCATGCCGGTATACATCATCTCCTGTGTTCCGCAGCCGCACGGTTGGTCGGACGATGGTGCCCGCTATCTGCTCAAGCCGGTGGCGCAGGGAGAGCTGGAGCGTCTGTTCCTGGAGCTGTCCGAGCCGCAGGTCAATCCGGTGCGTCTGCTACTGGTGGAAACGGATCCTGAACGGCGGTTGCAACTGCGCGAGCGATTCGAACGGCTCGGTTATCGGGTCAGCGCTTGTGCGCGTAGCGAAGAAGCGCGACTGGCCTATGCCGAGCATCCGTTCCGGGCGCTGGTTATCGATTTCGATCTGCCTGATGAAGACGGGCTGGATCTGCTGGATGCGCTGGATCGTCTGCGCCCGCTCAAGGATGTACGTGTTGTGCTGAACAGCCGGGAACCGCTCTCGGAGAAGAATGTGGAGCGGCTTCGGCGCTATTCGTCGGTTGTGTTGTCAAAAAAAGAAGGACTGGAGCATATGGAAGATGCATTGAAACCAGGGGCAGGCAAGCCTGCGGAACTGGACTCGAACGATTTGGGGCACCCATTGCTGGGGCGGCGAGTATTGCTGGCGGACCGTGATGTGCGGTCGATCTACGCCATCAGCGCCATGCTTGACGAGCAGGGGTTGCAGACGGTGCCCGCCACGAGCAGGGTCGAGGCGCTCGAGCGTTTCGACGAAGATGCCTTCGATCTGGCCCTGGTGGATCTGGCGCTGGTCGATAATGACGGCCCTGCACTGATCCGCCAGCTGAGAAACGACTATGGTTGTCAGGTACCTATCGTGGCCATGACGAAGGGTGCCGACCTGGCCTTGCGCGATGAGGGTATCGCCGCAGGCGCCGACGAGGTGCTCGTCAAGCCGATCGACATGGCCGCGCTGGTCGAGTTGTTGCGCCGCTGGTTGGGGGATGCACAAGGCCCTCACAACGGCTCATGAAGGAGAAACGCGTGACGCATCGTTCATACCGGGCTGACGTGGTCGGCACAACCGAAGTCAGAGTCAATAACTCACCGCGCCGGGGCACCTGGTGATGGGAAGGGTGCAAGCCAAGTCGCAGGCCCGTACCCGCAGGTTGCTGGTGGTGGATGATCGTGAAGCCAATCTGGTCGCGATGGAGGCACTGCTCGGCGATGGTGACTGGCAGGTTCACACGGTCAATTCCGGGGAGGCGGCGCTCCAGGCCTTGCTTGATCTGGATGTGGAACTGGTGCTGCTTGATGTGCAGATGCCGGGTATGGACGGCTTCGAGGTGGCGCGGCTGATGCGAGGCAACCCGCATACGCGCTACACCCCGATCATCTTTGTGTCCGCCATCGCCCATACCCGCGAGTCGGTGCTGCGCGGCTATGCGACCGGCGCGGTGGATTTCATCCTCAAGCCTTTCGATCCACAGGTGCTCCGACACAAGATCGAGACGTTGCTGAGCCACGAACATAATCGCCGAGACCTGCAGTTGTTGAGTCAGCAACTGGACAGCGCGAGGGCATTCAATGCCTCGGTTCTGAGCAATGCAGCCGAAGGCATCCTCGTGGTGGGAGAGGACGGGCTCATCAACTTTGCCAACCCGGCCATTGCCCAGATGCTGCACACCAGCGTGGATACATTGCAGGGCACCGCGCTGGTCGATCATCTGGCCTCGCCGCAAATGCCTGACGCCTGGCGCGACACCGACTTCTACAAGCATTGGCGTAGTGGCGAGACCTACCGCTTGCACGAGGCGCAGCTGCATACCGCTCGCGGCACCACCCTGCCGGTCGCCTTGTCGTCCTCTCCGTTACCCCGCCAACAGCGTTCGATGGTGGTGATCGCACTCGACATGTCGGTGGTACGCAACCTGCACGTTCAGCTGGAGACGCAGGCCGTCACCGACTCGCTGACCGGCCTGCTCAACCGCCGTGGTTTCCACCAGGCGCTGGACTCGGCCTTGGCGAGGGTGGACCGCAATGGCAAGCGCATGGCGATCCTTTACATCGATCTCGATGGTTTCAAGCGCATCAACGATTCGCTGGGGCATGACGCCGGCGACGAAATTCTCTGTCGTGTGGCGCGGGTGCTGGAAACCTGCATGCGGCCCTACGACATCATTGCGCGGATGGGCGGCGATGAGTTCACCGCTTTGCTGGATTCGCTCGATCATCCTGAAGACGCCGCGAAGGTGGCTGAAAAACTCATCGAGCTTATTTCCGTTCGGCATACGGTTGACGGCACCGAAGTCACCCTCGGCGCAAGCATTGGCATCGCACATTTCCCCGATTGCGGTCAAAGCGTCGAGGAGCTGCTGCGCTCGGCGGATATGGCCATGTACGAAGCCAAGCGTGAAGGCCGGCAGCAGTACCGTTTCTTTTCCAGCGAAATGAACGGTCGTGCCCATGCGCGGCTGATGATGGAAGAGAATCTGCGTAGCACCATCGAGCGCAATGGCTTTGCGCTGGCCTACCAGCCACAGGTGGTGCTGGAAACCGGCAAGCTGCGTGGTTTCGAGGCGCTGTTGCGCTGGGATTTCGCTGGGCGCGGGGCCGTGGAACCCAACGTGTTCATTCCTTTACTCGAGGAGACGCGTCTGATCGACCGCGTCGGTGAGTGGGCGCTGCGCGAGGGTCTGGCGCAGTGCCGCGACTGGCGCGAGCGCTTCGGTGACAAGCTGATCCTGAGTTTCAATGTCAGCCCGGTGCAGTTCGGGCGTGCCGGATTGCTCGAGGAGCTGCGCCGGTTGCTCGATGAATATCAGCTTGACCCCCGTCAGCTCGAACTCGAGGTGACCGAAGGCGCACTCATGCAGGACCTGGAGCAGAGCTGCGAGAAGCTTCGTCAATTGCGCGAACTTGGGGTGAAGGTGGCGGTGGATGACTTCGGTACGGGTTACTCGTCACTGGCCTATCTGCGTCATTTCGAACTCGACACGCTGAAAATCGATCGGTTGTTCATCTCGAACATGCTGGACTCGCCACGTGACGCTGCGGTGGTCAGTACGATTATCGATCTGGGGCGCAACCTTGGTCTGGAGGTAATTGCCGAAGGGGTGGAAACGCTTGCCCAGCGCGACTGGCTGATTGCCCACGATTGCCAGGTGATGCAGGGTTTCCTCGTGGCGCCAGGCCTTGCAGTCGAGGATGCCTTGGCGTTTCCTCGGGAGGTCGACTGGGTACAGCTGGCGCGGGATCACAAGGGGAAGTAGGCGTCGAGGCCTCGGCGCCGGCTTGCTCAACGTCCTGGAAACTCGCGGTGCAACGCTTCGAGCTGCAGGTCCTTGTCGGCCCATAGCTCGTTGACCCATTCCTGAAAGCTCAGCCGATAGCGTTCATCCTGGTCATAGCTGCGATTCAGGAATTCTGTTGGGATCGGCATCGACTCGATGCGCATCACGACCTGGCCGATGCGCCCGCAGAGCAGGTCCCAGAAGCTCGGATTGCCGCCCGGGTAGTGAATGGTGATGTTTATCAGCGCCGTCAGCTGTTCGCCCATGGCATCGATCACGAACGCAATGCCACCTGCCCTCGGCTTCAGCAGGTAGCGGTAGGGTGAAGCCTGCTCCGTATGTTTGTCTTCGGTGAAGCGCGTGCCTTCGAGAAAATTAAAAACCGAGACCGGGTTGGTCCGGTAACGCTCACAAGCCTTGCGGGTGGTTGCCAGGTCCTCGCCGCGCTTTTCCGGATAGCGGGTCAGGTATTCCTTGCTGAAGCGCTTCATGAACGGGAACTCCAGCGCCCACCAGCACAGGCCAATCACCGGCACCCAGATCAGCTCACGCTTGAGAAAGAATTTCAGAATCGGCATGCGGCGGTTCAGCTGGTACTGCAGCATCAGGATGTCGGCCCAGCTCTGGTGATTGCTGGTCACCAGGTAGGAGTGGTCCATATCGACCTTGTCCAGGCCCTGCACGTCCCATTCGGTGCGCCTGACCAGATCCATCCAGAAACTGTTGACGCCCATCCAGGACTCGGCGATCCAGTGCATGCCGAAGCGCAGTGCGCGCTGGATACGCGGGATGGGGAGCAGCAATTTAAGGAGCGATAGCGCGAACAGCGGCCAGCACCAGAACAGGGTATTGAGCGCCAGGAACAGGCCGGCAGGGACGCCGCGGAGCGGGGCGGGCAGGAAACTCAGCATTAGGGTCTCGTTCTTACTGCAAATCTCGCGCAAGAGTAACGATTGCGCGCCGAACTGCAAGCAAACGATGGCCTTCGTTTGGTAGCCCGTTCCGGCTCGAAGGCCGGAACGGGCAGGTGTTGCGATCAGGCCTTCTGGCTGTCGGCCTGCAGTGCGGTCAGGGCGATAGTGAAGACGATGTCGTCGACCAGGGCGCCACGGGACAGATCGTTGACCGGCTTGCGCAGGCCCTGAAGCATCGGCCCGACGCTGATGACATTGGCACTTCGTTGCACCGCCTTGTAGGTGGTATTGCCGGTGCTCAGGTCGGGGAAGATGAACACCGTCGCCTGGCCGGCGACCCGGCTGTTCGGCGCCTTCTGCTTGCCGACGCTGGCGACCGAGGCCGCGTCGTATTGCAGCGGCCCGTCGATAGGCAGGTTAGGCGCGCGCTCCTGGGCGATGCGCGTTGCTTCGGCCACTTTCTCGACCTCGGCGCCACTGCCGGAGGTGCCGGTCGAGTAGCTGATCATTGCCACGCGTGGCGTCACGCCAAGGGCAACGGCCGATTCGGCGCTCTGCAGGGCGATCTCAGCCAGCTCGGTCGCGCTCGGGTTCGGGTTGACCGCACAGTCGCCGTAAACCAGCACCTGGTCTGGCAGCAGCATGAAGAACACCGAGGACACCAGGCTATAGCCTGGGGCTGTCTTGATCAGCTGCAAGGCCGGGCGAATGGTGTTGGCGGTGGTGTGCACGGCACCGGACACCAGTCCGTCGACTTCATCGAGCGCCAGCATCATGGTGCCGAGCACCACGGTGTCTTTCAGTTGCTCGCGCGCATCGTCCGGGGTCAGGCCCTTGGCCTTGCGCATTTCGCACATGGGCTCGACGTAGTGGTTGATGATCGTTTCCGGATCGAGGATTTCCAGGCTGGCTGGCAGGACGATGCCCTGCTCGCGCGCGACGGCCTGCACTTCCTCCGGCTTGGCCAACAGCACGCAACGGGCGATCCCGCGTTCCTGGCAGATCGCGGCGGCGCGGATGGTGCGTGGCTCATTGCCTTCAGGCAGGACGATGCGCTTGTTGGCCTGTTGTGCACGCTTGACCAGCTGGTAGCGGAAGGCCGGGGGAGACAGGCGCAGCTCGCTGCGCGGCACGCTGAGGCGGGTGTGCAGCAGCTCGGGCTGCAGGTGCTTGGCGATGAAATCGGTCACCTGGGTAGCGCGCTCGATGTCGTCTGCCGGGGTTTCCTTGTTCAGCCCGAAAAGGTTTGTCGCCGTGTCGTAAGAGCCGGTTTGCACTGTCATGACCGGCAGACCGCCATCCAGCGCCGCCTTGCACAGGTCGAGAATCCGCGGGTCTGGCGCGAAATCGCTGCACAATAGCAAGCCGGCGAGCTTGACGCCGTTGAGTGAGGCCAGGCTGGCCGCAAGGATGATGTCATCCCGGTCGCCTGGTGTGACCACCAGCACGCCTGGCTGCAATAGCTGGACGGTGTTGGGGACCGCGCGTGCACAGAGGACGATCTTGCCGACGCGGCGCTGCTCGGCTTCGCCAGCGTGCAGTACCTTGGCCCCCAGCAAGTCAGCGATGTCGCGGGTGCGCAGGGCGTTCAGCTCTTCGGCGAAGGGGATCGCGCCAAGCAGCTGGAACTCCTGGGTGCCCAGCAGCGGCAGGTGTTCCTTGAGGCGTTCGGTGAAGGCAGGTACCCCATCTTCACTCTTGATCTTGTTCAGGATAACGCCGAGCACCTTCGGGTCCCTGGCGCCGCCGAACAGCTGCGCCTGGATTTCGATGCGCTCGGCCATGCGCTTGAGGGTATCGTTGCCCTGGGCCGAGATCAGGATGACTTCGGCATCCAGGCTTTTCGCCAGCTGGGTGTTGATTCGAGAGGTATGGTTGAACTCGCGGGTCGGGACCATGCCTTCGACGATGACCACGTCCTTTCCCGTAGCCACCTCCTGATATCGACTCACCACGTCTTCGAGCAGCAGATCGAGCTCGCCATCGGCCAGTTGACGCTCCACTTGTTCGAGCGTCAGCGGTTCGGGCGAAGCGATGTTCAGTGTGCTTTCGACCAACAGCCGAGAGCGCTCCTGCCCCTGGTCAAGTGGGAAGGGCTGGGCGATGGGCTTGAAGAATCCAACTCGGAGGCCGGCGCGTTCAAGGGCGCGGATGAGTCCGAGACTGATAGAGTTGAGGCCGCCACCAAAACCGCAGGGGGCGAGAAAGAGTGTGTGCATTGGGGATCTCCTGTCGAGCGGCATGGTGGGCATGGCTGTGCCAGCTAGGCGATACCCGACGGCGCTGAGCCGCCGGGTTGCGCTGCAGGCGCTGGCGCCTGCAGGGGCGGTCAGGCGTCCAGCAGCGCCAGTGTATCCAGTGCAATCTGGCGCTCTTCATTCGTCGGAACCACCAGGACGCGCGGGCTGCCGGCTGCCTGGATTTCGCCTCCGACGCCACGGATGCAGCGTTCGTTGGCCTGTTCGTCCAGCTTGAAGTTGAACAGCTTCAGATGCTCCAGCGTACGGCTGCGGACGGCGACGGAGTTTTCACCGATGCCGCCGGTGAAGATCAGTCCGTCGAGCCTGGGCAAGGCGCAGGCCATGCTCGCCAGGGACTTGGCCAGGCGGTAGCAGAATACCTCCAGGGCCAGCTGTGCGCCGGCGTGACCCGCAACGCGGGCTTCGTGCAGGGTGCGCAGGTCGTTGGACAGGCCGGACAGGCCCTTCAATCCGCTGTCGTGATTGAGCATGCGGTCTATCTGCTCGAGGCTCCAGCCCAGGGTGCGGTTCAGGTAGCTGTGCAGATTGGGGTCGACATCACCGCTGCGGGTGCCCATCACCAGGCCTTCAAGGGGGGTCAGACCCATGCTGGTGTCGCGGCTTTCGCCATTGACGATTGCGCAGGTGGAGCAGCCATTGCCGAGGTGAGCGGTCAGCCAGCAGCTGTCATCGACCGGTAGGCTGGTCATCTCCGCGGCACGCTTGCTGACGTAGTTGTGGCTGGTGCCATGGAAGCCGTAGCGGCGAACGCTGTGTTCCTTGTAGAGGAATTCCGGCACCGCGTAACGGAACGCATGTTCGGGCATGGTCTGGTGGAACGCGGTATCGAATACGCTGACCTGCGGCAGCCCTGGAAACAGGGCCATGGCCGCGTCGATGCCGACCAGGTTGGCCGGATTGTGCAGTGGCGCCAGTTGGGCGCTGTCACGAATGGCCTTGAGCACCTCTTCGTTGATCAGGCTGGAACCGGTGAAGTGTTCGCCACCATGGACCACACGGTGTCCGATACCATCCAATTTGCCGCCGGCCGTTTCCTGGGCTACCGGCAGCAGTTTCTCCAGCGCGGCACGGTGATCGGCACCTGGGATGTTCAGGCTCTGCTTGGTGTCCCCCAGCTGCCAGTGCAGCACGGCTTCCGGACTGCCGAGACGCTCGGCGAGGCCCTGCAGGGGAAAGGTTGCTTGGGCTTCGTTGACCAGCGCGAACTTGATCGACGAGCTGCCGCAGTTAATCACCAGGATGTTTCGAGCGGACATCGGTGCTCCTTGGATGCGAATAATTGTTGATATAGGTCGCCTACATTTACAGGCGTGGATTCTGGCATACCTGAGCCCCGGGCGATGCTCTCCAAAGGTTGTATTCGTTACCGCCCTCAGCAGGGATCGGCCGCTTCCGTCAGCTGCCGATGGTCTCCTAAACTGCGGGCCGGTTCGCATTCATCGCAACGCGCGGTTAAACTTTGGCATCACATTCCCCAGCAAAGGTTTTGACTCATGCAGATTGCCGCTAACAAGGCTGTGTCAATCGACTACACCCTCACCAACGACGCCGGTGAGGTGATCGACAGCTCGGCCGGCGGCGCGCCGCTGGTCTATTTGCACGGTTCCGGAAATATCATCTCCGGTCTGGAAAAGGCGCTCGAGGGAAAGCAGGGCGGTGACGAGGTGAAGGTATCGATCGAGCCGCAGGACGCCTACGGTGAATACAGCCCGGAACTTGTCGCCACGCTCAATCGCGCCATGTTCGAAGGCGTGGACGAGCTCGAAGTAGGCATGCAATTTCATGCGTCCGGTCCTGATGGTGGCATGCAGATCGTTACGATCCGTGATGTCGAGGGTGATGATGTGATCGTTGATGGCAATCATCCCCTCGCCGGCCAGCGCTTGAACTTCGAGGTGAAGATCGTTGATGTGCGTGAGGCCAGTGACGAAGAGATCGCGCATGGCCACGTGCACGGCGAAGGTGGTCATCACCACTGACAGGTGTGCCTGTCAAAGCCCGCTCGTTCGAACGGGACATGGAAGCGCTTCGGGTTGATGCCGAAGCGCTTTTTTACCCTCTGGAGAAATAGAGATGAGCGCGTTTCACGAGTTGGTCCTGCCCGGCCCGGAGGGACAGGAACTTCCCCTTGCGCCGTTGAAATCTCAGCTGACGCTGGTGGTGAATGTGGCCTCCGAGTGCGGCCTGACGCCTCAGTATGCCGGCCTGCAGGCTCTGCATGAGCGTTACAGGGACCGAGGCTTCGGCGTGCTGGGCATTCCCTGCAACCAGTTCGCTGCGCAGGAACCGGGCAGTGACGCCGACATCTTGCAGTTCTGCAATGAAAACTACGGCATCACCTTTCCAATCAGCAGCAAGCTGGAAGTCAACGGCCCGCAGCGTCACCCCTTGTACCGGCTGTTGGCGGGCGAGGGCGCCGATTTCCCCGGCGACATCAGCTGGAACTTCGAGAAGTTTCTGGTGGACAGGGATGGACGCGTGCTGGCGCGCTTTTCTCCGCGCACGGCACCGGATGATCCCCTGTTGATCCAGGCGATCGAAAGCGCGCTCGGCTGAGCGCGCCGCTCCCATGGCGTCTGCTGCCGCTACATTTCCCAGCACCATCGTGCCGGACGCGGCGCTGCAATAAACGACATGGATGATGGTGTTCGGTCTAGACGACCGGTCATATCCTCGGCGTCATGAACAACCAAGCCCGCAATGACAAGCGTGACCTGATCCTCGCCAAAGGGGCCCAGGTCATGACCCGTCGTGGTTACCACGGCACAGGAGTACTGGAAATTGTCCAGGCTGCCGGGATTCCCAAAGGCTCCTTCTACCATTACTTCGCCAGCAAGGAAGACTTTGCCTTGCAGGCGCTGGAGCATCTCTATCAGCCGCGGCTCGAGCGTTATCAGGCAGCGCTGTTCGAGTCTGCACTGAGCCCTCGTGCACGGGTCCTGAGCTACTACACCGAACTCGTCGCTCATTTCGCGCGGCAGGAGCGCCCCGAACACCATTGTTTTATCGGCAGTTTGAGCTTCGAGATGGCCGAGCTTTCGCGACCCATCGGTCAGCAGGTCGAGGCGATTCTGTTGCGTTCGGTCCAGCTGCTGGCTGACTGCCTTGAGCAAGCGCGAGCGGCCGGTGAGGTCGACGCAGGCACCGACTGCCTGGCGCTGGCTGAGTTCATCGGCAACGCCTGGGAAGGCGCCTTGTTGCGCATGAAGGTGGGCCGCAGCGTTGCGCCATTGAACATATTCCTGACCCAGCTTGAGCGTCTGCTGACGCATCGCTGAGCTTTTTTTCAGCGATCGCTAGACGACCGGTCGCTTTTTTTCATGTCCACAAGGAGACAGCAATGACAGAAGCGGCGAATGCCCTTTTCCAGCCTTTCCAGCTCGGCAGCTTGCAACTGCCGACCCGCATCGTGATGGCACCGATGACCCGTTCCTTCTCGCCGAACGGCGTACCCACTGCAGAGGTCGTCGAGTATTACCGCCGCCGCGCGGCTTCGGGTGTGGGCCTGATCATCACCGAAGGGACCACGGTCGGTCATCAGGCCTCCAATGGTTATCCTCAGGTGCCGCGTTTTTATGGCGAAGCGCCGCTGGCCGGATGGAAAGCGGTGGTCGAGGCTGTGCACCAGGCGGGTGGCAAGATCGTGCCGCAGCTATGGCACGTGGGGAATGTGCGTCGCAAGGGCACCGAGCCGGAGCCGGAGGTGCCGGGTTACGGTCCGATGGAGAAACTCAAGGATGGCCATGTCGTCGTGCATGGCATGACCAGACAGGATATTCAGGATGTGATCGCTGCGTTCGCCCAGGCCGCCAAAGATGCCCGGGCAATCGGCATGGATGGTGTCGAGATTCACGGGGCGCACGGTTACCTGATCGACCAGTTCTTCTGGGAAGGCAGCAACCAGCGTACTGACGAGTATGGCGGCAACCTGGCCAATCGCTCCCGCTTCGCCAACGAGTTGGTCCAGGCGGTGCGGGCGGCGGTAGGTCCGGATTTCCCGATCATTTTCCGCTTCTCCCAGTGGAAGCAGCAGGACTATACGGCGCGCCTGGTCACCACGCCGGAAGGGCTCGGCGAATTCCTCGAGCCGCTGTCGGCCGCGGGCGTGGATATCTTCCATTGTTCAACGCGGCGGTTCTGGGAGCCGGAATTCGAAGGCTCCGACCTGAACCTCGCCGGCTGGACCCGCAGGCTGACCGGCAAGCCGACCATCACAGTTGGCAGTGTGGGCCTCGATGGCGAATTCCTGCAGTTCATGGTCAAGACCGACAAGGTAGCGCAGCCGGCTAACATCCAAGGGCTGCTGGAGCGCTTGAACAAGCAGGAATTCGATCTGGTTGCGGTAGGGCGCGCATTGATCTGCGACCCGGACTGGGCGTTGAAGGTGAGGGACGGACGCATGCAGGAGATCCTGCCGTTCAGCCGTGAATCGCTGAAAACGCTGGCCTGAGATATCGGTTCGGTAGCGGTGAGGCCATCTACGATGGCTTCACCGCCCGTGGCCAGCGCTACTGCGACGCTCCCGGATAGCCGGACTGCTTGAGCAGCGTGGCCAAGTGCACAGCGTTGCGCGCCAGCATCGCATTGGTCTTGCTGATTTTCTCGCCAGGGTCGTCGACGTCCTTGTAGTCCGTCGAGCCCATGGCCGGGCCTACCCAATAGGTGCAGCCGTTGGCCGGGATGGTGAACCCCACATCGCTGAGGCCCTGATAGAGGTCCGCCACCACGTGATGCGCGCCGTCTTCATTTCCGACTACCGCGACGCAGGCCACCCGCCCGTATGAAACCATCCGTTGCTGATCGTCCACCTCACCGATGAAGGCATCGAGGCGCTCCAGCACTCGCTGGCAGACGCTCGCCGGGTGGCCCAGCCAGATGGGCGTGCCAAGCAGCAGGATGTCCGCGGCGAGGATTTTCGAGCGGATCATCGGCCAGTCATCGCCGTCGCCCTCATCCGACGTCACGCCCGGCTTGATGTTGTGATCCACCGCACGGATCTGTTCACAGGTTACACCGAGCTTCTCCAGTTCATGCTGAGCCTGGGTCAGCAGCAGGCTGCAGGACGATTCTGCAGGTGATGCCTTGAGGGTACAGTTGATTGCGAGTGCGGAAAGCGCCATCGGGTATCTCCTGATCGGAAGTGTTCAGATCTAGACACCGGCTTGTTGCGCAGTTCACGAATCGACCACTGCTGGCATCGTCGACTTGCCGCCCTCGCGCACCCAGAACAATGTCGCAGCTGCCACGGCTGCTGGCATGATCAGCAGGTTGAGGAAGGGAATCAGCAGGGCGGCGTAGGTTACCGCGCCGAGGCTCAGGCTTTTCCAGCGGCGCTGGCGCAGCCAGACCATCATCTCGCCCCAGCTCATCTTGTTGTTGTCCGCTGGATAATCGATGTACTGCACCGCCATCATCCAGACGCCGAACAGCAACCAAAGCGGTGCTGCGACCAGATTGACTACCGGGATGAACGACAGAATCAGCAGCGCCAGGGCACGGGGCGCGAAATAGGCCAGCTTGCGCGCTTCTCGGCCTATGGTGCGAGGAAGCATGGCCAACAGTTCGCCCCAGTCTGAATGGCGGAGCGCTATCAACTCCGCGAGCAACCGTTTCCACCTTTTCGGCCAGAAACCCGTTGAACGGAGCGGCAATGATGTTGGCGAGCATGGTGAAGGTGAAAAAAACCATCAAGACCACCAGTATCACGAACAATGGCCAGATCAGGTATTCGAGAAACATCAGCCATTCCGGGAGGCTTGGCATGAAGGCCTCGACCCAGCCTTCGAATTGGCGCACGGCCAGGTAGATGAGGCCGCAGAACAACAGCAAGTTCACGGACAGCGGCAGGATTACAAACAGTCGCAAGCCAGGGCTGAGGATCAGTTTCAGACCTTCGCGCAGATATTGCGGGCCGGACAGGGCGGCGAGGGGCATGGGGGATACTCCAGACAGGACGCTCCGGACCTTACCGGCTTTCCGGATCCTGGGAAAGCCGCCTTCAATCGGTAATAGGCAGCGGCTATGGCGGCGATCCACTTTGACCAATAGCCGGCGCTGCGTATGGCGCTTAGGCTAGCTCCGAACTCTCCTTTTGGTTTTCAGGGTCGTCCGCTTCAAGCCTTCCCCAAGTGCCTGGCCGGCCCTTTTTTATTCTTGCCTACCCGATGCTTCCTGCGCTTGTCTACCCTAAACCTTTCAGGGTAAAGGCGGATGGTGAGGTTCGGGGGTGTTTGTGTCTGCTTTGTCTTCAGCTTGCGTCAGCGCAATGAGTGTCCAGCCTGCTTCAGGTTTGAGTCGCGCGTCCGGGTGAAACACGTGCGTGTGGCGATGACCGTCGAGCGCGAAGAGCAGCATGATGCCTGATCCATGCTGAGCCTGATATTCGGGCCAGCCAAAGGTTTCGGTCAATGTGTTGCTCTTGAGCTGGTCACCCCTTGCCAGGCGTCCGGCCAGTTGCGAGTAAGTCAGCGTCGGAGCGCCCAGAGGGCGACCGCGGTGCTCATCGCTGGGCCGATGTTTGTCGCTGCGTTTGTTTTCCTGCGTGCTGGCCAGGTTGAACAGACGTTCCGCGCCGAACTCATGACGGAAACGCATGGCCGCCAGGGTATTCATCTCGCCCACCGGCGAAAGCGCCAACAGATGCCCCAGCCCGACCAGATCAAGGTGATGTTCCGCATGTTGCGAAGCCGGGTTCCCATAGTAGGTGGGCAGGTTCTCCATGCGCGCAGCCCGGATGTTGTCCCAGTTGGAGTCGGTGAGCATCACGCGCACGCCCTGTTCCTGTAGGGCGCGTCCGACCGCGCGTGCAACGGCATTGGCGCCAATGATCAGAAAGCCGCTCGGGGCCGGCTCCGCCACTTTGAGCAATCTCGCCAGCGGCCGCGCGGTTGCGCTCTGCAGGACGACTGTCCCGATGATTACCGCAAAGGTCATGGGGACCAGCAACAGGGCATTTTCGTGGCCCGCTTCATCCAGGCGAACCGCGAATATGGCCGATACTGCGGCTGCCACAATGCCTCTTGGGGCAATCCAGGCAAGCAACAGGCGCTCCCGCCAGTTCAATTGCGATCCCCAGGTGCTAAGCGCGATTGTGAGCGGCCGCGCGACGAATTGCACGATAAGCAGGATGACGAGTATGGACGGACCCAGTGCTGTGAGAGCGGTCAAATCTAGCCTTGCAGCCAGCAGGATGAACAGCCCGGAAATCAGGAGGATGCTCAGGTTTTCCTTGAAATGAAGAATGTCTCGCACGTCGACGTTCTTCATGTTGGCAAGCCACATGCCCATCAGCGTGACGGCCAGCAATCCGGACTCGTGTACCAGGGTATTAGCCACGACGAACACGCCCAACACGCAGGCAAGGGTGGCGAGATTCTGCAGGTATCCTGGTAGCCAGTGTCGCCTGACGGACTGGCCGAGCGTCCAGCCGCCAGCTATGCCGAGTACGGTTCCGCATAGCAGGACCGCACCAAAGGTCAGCAGGCTCTGGGTCCAGGCTGCCTCGGTACCGCGCGTAATGATGAAGCTGTAGACCACCACTGCCAGCAGCGCGCCGATGGGGTCGATGATGATGCCTTCCCAGCGCAGGATATTTGCTACCACCGCGTTCGGGCGCACCACACGCAGCATGGGTACGATCACGGTGGGGCCGGTCACGAGCGTCAAGCTGCCGAACAGCAGTGCCAGCTCCCAGTCAAAGTCCAGCAGCCACCGTGCCGCCAGGGTGATGATGGCCCAGGTCGTCAGGGCACCGATGCCGATCAACCGGCGCACCACCTTGCCAATGCCCGGCAGTTCCGATAGCCGCAAGGTCAGGCTGCCCTCGAACAATATCAGGGCAACTGCCAGTGAAACCAAAGGGAACAGCAATGTCCCGAACAGGCGAGTCGGGTCCAGCCAGCCCAGTACCGGCCCGGCCAGAATGCCGCTCAACAGCAGGAACAGGATTGCAGGCAGCCGCAGTCGCCATGCCAGCCACTGACTGGCGAGGGAGGCGAGGCCGAGCGCCCCAAGAGAAATCAGAATGTCTTGTTCGGTCATGGTTACCAGCAATAGAGGCGGCTAGGCGGGGGGATGTCAGGCTGGCCGGATCTCGTCAGAGGCTCGGCTAAGGGTTCGACAATGCGCGGTCGAATCAGGTCCGCTCGCGCGGCGGCAGCTGGCAGCCAGCAGCAGGCTATGAAAAGATTGCCGCCCTGCCTTTCGTGTCCCTCTCTAATCATGCCGCCCCTAGACGACCCTGTTATCGATCGCTTTCTCGACGCCCTCTGGCTCGAAAAGGGCTTGTCGGACAACACCCGCGAGGCCTATCGAAGCGATCTCGCATTGTTCAATGGCTGGCTCGACGAGCGTGGCGTTCAGCTGCAAAGCGCCGGTCGCGACGTGATCCTGGACTATCTTTCCTGGCGGCTGGCGAACGAGTACAAGGCGCGCTCCTCGGCCCGGCTGCTATCGGGGCTTCGTGGGTTTTACCGTTTCCTTCTGCGCGAAGGCTCGATCAGCACGGATCCGACACTGCGTATCGACATGCCGCGGCTCGGACGGCCGTTGCCCAAGTCATTGTCCGAAGCCGACGTGGAGGCGTTGCTTGCTGCCCCGGATCCTGGCGATCCGCTTGGGTTGCGTGACCGGGCGATGCTTGAGGTGCTCTATGCCTGCGGGCTACGTGTCACCGAGCTGGTAGGTCTCACCCTGGAGCAGATCAATCTGCGTCAGGGCGTATTGAGAACCCTTGGCAAGGGCAACAAGGAGCGGCTGGTGCCGCTGGGTGAGGAGGCCATGCACTGGCTCGCACGCTATCTGCGCGACGCCCGTCATGAATTGCTAAAAGGAAAGGCCAGCGATGTGGTGTTTCCCAGTCAGCGCGGCGACCAGATGACCCGCCAAACCTTCTGGCATCGAATCAAGCTGCACGCCAGGGTCGCCGGGATCGCATCCACGCTTTCACCGCACACGTTGCGTCATGCATTCGCTACCCATTTGCTCAACCACGGGGCGGACCTGCGCACCGTGCAGATGCTGCTGGGCCACAGCGATCTTTCCACAACCCAGATCTATACGCACATCGCCCGCGCGCGCTTGCAGGACATGCATGCACGGCATCACCCGCGCGGTTGAGCGCGTGATAGGGGCTGCCACCGCGTCTGGCTGCGTGGCGGCCCACAAAGTCGACGACTGATAACTGGCCAGGTGCGCTGTGATTGGGGGGCTGTGCTAATCTGCGACCTTCTCTTCGATCGAAGTCGCCAGGAGACCCCATGCGCGTGAATCGTATCCTCGCTGCCGTGACCCTCGGGCTCACCAGCTCTGTCGTCCTGGCCGCAGATGCCGAACAGGCGATTCGTCAATCGCTCAATGCTATTCAGCCGGGCATGCCCATTGAAGCAATCGCCGAAAGCCCCATGGATGGTGTCTATCAGGTGCAGCTCAAGGGCGGCCGTCAGTTGTATGCCAGCGCCGACGGTCAGTTCGTGATCCAGGGCTACATGTTCCAGTTCAAGGACGGCCAGGCGACCAACCTGACAGAGCAGGCACAGAGCCGGTCGGTGGCTGATGCGATCGACGCCGTGCCCACCAGCAAGATGGTGGTGTTCGCACCGGACAAGCCCAAGACCCACATCACCGTTTTCACCGATACGGACTGCGGCTATTGCCAAAAGCTGCACAGCGAAGTGCCGGAGCTCAACCGCCTGGGCGTTGAGGTCCGCTATATGGCCTTTCCCCGACAGGGCATGGGCAGCCATGGCGCCAATACCC
Organism: Stutzerimonas sp. C6.4V; assembly: GCF_058536345.1. Classification (NCBI taxonomy): domain Bacteria; kingdom Pseudomonadati; phylum Pseudomonadota; class Gammaproteobacteria; order Pseudomonadales; family Pseudomonadaceae; genus Stutzerimonas; species Stutzerimonas sp. C6.4V. The sequence goes on along the minus strand of NZ_JBZUBM010000001.1, from coordinate 2,756,455 downwards.
TGGCAAGCGTCTGGTGTGCCAAGGATCGCCAGGCGGCGATGAACAAGGCCAAGGCGCGCGAAGACGTCCCGGCCGCCAGCTGTGACAACCCGGTCGCCGAACAGTACGAGCTCGGTCAGCTGATCGGCGTACAGGGTACGCCTGCCATCGTGCTTGCCAATGGTCAGGTCATTCCTGGCTATCAGCCCGCGCCCCAGCTGGCGGAACTGGCACTTTTCAAGGCCAACTAGAACGCTGCCCGGGCCTTGGCTGGCCTGGGCCCGGTGAACTGTTCGGCTCCCGGCACTCAAATCAGATAAGCATTTGAGGAGGTGGCGAACATGAAGCTTGAAGGTTCCTGTCATTGCAAGTCCGTGCAATTCTCGCTGGAATCTGCCGAACCCTACCCGTTCATGCGTTGTTATTGCTCCATCTGTCGCAAGACGGCGGGTGGGGGTGGGTATGCCATCAATCTCGGCGGTGACTACCGTACGCTGCAGATCGAAGGGCGCGAGCACCTGGGCGTATACAGGGCGCGGATGCCTGACGATGAAAATGGCAACAGCCAGGTTAGCGATGGGCAACGGCATTTTTGCAAGCACTGCGGAAGCGCCCTCTGGTTATGGGATCCGAACTGGCCGGATCTCGTTCATCCCCACGCATCTGCCATCGACACCGAGCTTCCCAGGCCTCCCGAGTCGACGCACTTGATGTTGGGGTCAAAGGCCTCCTGGGTTGAGCCTCAGATCGGCCCCGACGACCGCTGCTTCGCCGAGTACCCGGATGAGTCATTGGCGCAATGGCACGACCGGCTCGGTTTGCGTCGCAACTCAGACTGAAAGACTCGCTGATTGCCGGGCGGGCTGGGCCGGCCAGTGGATTTGACTAAATCCCGTGCGCTTCGTAATGTGCGACTCTTTTGTTCGGCCGCTTTGTCCGGTCGTTCGCAGGCAATGGGGAGTGCAGCTTGAAACCGGTGAAAGTTGGCATCTGTGGGCTTGGAACCGTCGGCGGCGGAACCTTTAACGTGCTCAAGCGCAACGCTGCTGAAATCGCCCGTCGCGCCGGGCGCGGCATCGAGGTTGCGCAGATTGCCGCTCGTCATGCGAACCCCAAGTGCGACACCGGCGACATCCCCATTACCGCCGACATCTTCGATGTCGCCAACAACCCCGACATCGACATTGTGGTCGAGCTGATCGGCGGGTATACCCTGGCCCGCGAGCTGGTGGTCAAGGCTATCGAAAACGGCAAGCACGTCGTGACGGCGAACAAGGCCCTGATCGCTGTGCATGGAAACGAAATCTTCGCCAAGGCGCGGGAGAAGGGCGTCATCGTTGCGTTCGAGGCGTCGGTTGCCGGTGGTGTTCCGGTCATCAAGGCCATTCGCGAAGGGCTTGCTGGCAATCAGATCAACTGGCTGGCCGGCATCATCAACGGCACGGGTAACTTCATCCTCACTGAGATGCGCGAAAAGGGCCGTACCTTCGAGGACGTGCTCAAGGAAGCGCAGGAACTAGGCTATGCCGAAGCTGATCCGACTTTCGATGTCGAGGGTATCGACGCGGCTCACAAGCTGACCATTCTTGCCTCCATCGCCTTCGGCGTGCCGTTGCAGTTCGACAAGGCCTACACCGAAGGCATCTCCCAGCTGACGACCGCTGACGTCAACTACGCCGAAGCCCTTGGCTATCGCATCAAACACCTGGGCGTCGCGCGCAGCACCGAGTCGGGTATCGAATTGCGGGTGCATCCCACGCTGATCCCGGCCGACCGTCTGATCGCCAACGTCAACGGCGTGATGAACGCAGTGATGGTCAATGGGGATGCCGTAGGTGCGACCCTCTACTACGGCGCCGGTGCAGGTATGGAGCCGACCGCTTCGGCGGTTGTCGCAGACCTGGTCGATGTCGCCAGGGCGCTGACCACTGATCCGAACAACCGTGTACCTCATCTGGCGTTCCAGCCCGACTCCTTGTCGGCCCATCCCATCCTGCCGATCAGCGCATGTGAGAGCGCTTATTATCTGCGCATCCAGGCCAAGGACCATCCGGGTGTGCTGGCGCAGGTGGCGACGATCCTCTCCGAGCGTGGCATCAACATCGAGTCGATCATGCAGAAGGAAGCTGAAGTCCAGGACGGGCTGGTGCCGGTCATCCTGGTCACGCACCGCGTGGTTGAGCAGCGAATCGACGATGCCATTGCCGCGCTGGAAGCGCTTGCCGACGTGGTTGGCAACGTCGTGCGGATCCGTGTCGAACAACTCGCTTGAGGCGCAGGGCTGAAGGCTGACGGATCACTCGTTCAGCCTCCACCCCCACGCCCTTATCGGCTTTTTGAGGCATTAATCATGCGTTACATCAGTACCCGGGGCCAGGCGCCCGCGTTGAACTTCGAAGACGTGCTGCTTGCCGGACTGGCAAGCGATGGCGGCCTCTATGTGCCGGAAAACCTGCCGCGCTTCACCGTCGAGGAGATTTCCTCCTGGGCCGGTCTGCCGTACCACGAGCTGGCATTCAGGGTGATGCGGCCCTTTGTTGCCGGCAGCATCCCGGACGCCGATTTCAAGCAGATTCTGGAAGACACCTATGGTGTTTTCGCCCATAGCGCAGTCGCCCCGCTGCGGCAGCTCGATGCGAACGAGTGGGTGCTGGAGCTGTTCCATGGGCCGACCCTGGCGTTCAAGGACTTCGCCCTGCAGCTGCTTGGCCGACTGCTTGACTATGTGCTGTCAAAGCGAGGGGAGCGGGTCGTCATCATCGGCGCGACCTCGGGTGATACCGGTTCGGCGGCCATCGAAGGCTGCCGGCGCTGCGACAATGTCGACATTTTCATCCTTCATCCGCACAACCGGGTTTCCGAAGTCCAGCGCCGCCAGATGACCACCATCTTCGGCGATAACATTCACAACATTGCCGTCGAAGGCAACTTCGACGACTGCCAGGAGATGGTCAAGGACAGCTTCGCTGACCAGGGCTTCCTCAAGGGAACTCGCCTGGTGGCGGTGAATTCGATCAACTGGGCTCGAATCATGGCCCAGATCGTTTACTACTTCCATGCCGCGCTCCAGCTCGGTGGCCCGGCGCGCTCCGTGGCCTTCTCGGTGCCGACCGGCAACTTCGGCGACATTTTCGCCGGTTACCTGGCGCGAAACATGGGGCTGCCGGTCAGCCAGCTGGTAGTCGCCACCAACCGCAACGACATCCTGCATCGTTTCATGAGTGGCAACCGCTACGACAAGGACACTCTGCATCCGTCACTGTCGCCGTCCATGGACATCATGGTCTCCTCGAACTTCGAGCGCCTGCTGTTCGACCTGCACGGGCGCAACGGTGCTGCGGTTGCCGAGCTGATGAGCGCGTTCAAGGCCAGTGGCACGCTATCGGTCGATGAAGAGCGCTGGACCGAAGCGCGGAGACTGTTCGACTCCCTGGCAGTTGACGACGAGCAGACCTGCAAGACCATCGCCGACGTGTTCGAGGCCACCGGCGAATTGCTGGATCCGCATACGGCCATCGGCGTTTATGCCGCCCGTGAGTGCCGCCGCAGCCTGGCGACACCCATGGTAACGCTGGGCACCGCTCACCCGGTGAAATTCCCCGAGGCAGTGGAAAAGGCGGGTGTTGGCAAGGCGTTGGAGCTTCCGGCTCACCTTGCCGACCTGTTCGAACGTCCTGAGCGTTGCACCGTGCTGCCAAACGACCTCAAGGCCATGCAGGCCTTCGTCAGCGAACACGGTAATCGCGGCAAGCCGTTGTAACGCCAGACATTGAACAAAAAAAGCCGGAGGGTCGGACGAGCGCCCGGCACCCGGCTTTTCTTGTTGCAGCATTCCCGCCGTGCTGACTAAGGCGTTCGCCTCCAGACTGCGTGTCTTTTAACTATTCGTCGAACTCTTCCCAGCCGCCCATCTCTCGCCAGCGGTTGACGATTCCGCAGAACAGCTCGGCTGTCTTCTCGGTGTCATAGCGGGCCGAATGTGCTTCGCGACCATCGAAGTCGATCCCCGCCGCCTGGCAGGCCTTGGCCAGAACGGTCTGGCCATAGGCGAGGCCGGCCAGGGTCGCCGTGTCAAAACTGGAAAAAGGGTGGAAGGGGTTGCGCTTGATATCGCAGCGCGCAATTGCGGCATTGAGAAAGCCGAGGTCGAAACTGCTGTTGTGGCCAACAAGGATGGCGCGCTTGCAGCCGGCCGATTTGACTGCCTTGCGCACGCTGCGGATGATCTCGTTCATCGCCTGGGATTCAGGAACAGCCATGCGTAGCGGGTGGTCGAGCTTGATGCCCGTGAATTCCAGCGCGGCGGCTTCGATATTGGCACCAGCGAAGGGTTCGACCCTAAAGAAAAGGGTGTCCTGGGGATAGAGCAGACCCTGTTCATCCATGCCGATGGTCACGGCGGCGATTTCCAGAAGGGCGTCGGTTGCACAGTTGAAGCCGCCGCACTCTACATCCACCACCACCGGCAGGAAGCCACGGAAGCGCCGTGCCATGGCCGACCGAGGCTTGCCTGGGACGTTTCCTTCGAGTTCGTCGTCGAACTGCTCGTCACTCATGCGCTTGTCTCCAGTCGCCATTGCAGGGTCTCGCCGGCCCGCAAGGGCACCAGCTTGTGTTCGCCAAACGGCAGGCTGCCCGGGACGCTCCACGACTCGCGCACCAGGGAGATCGTGTCGGTATTGCGCGGCAAGCCATAGAAGTCGGCGCCGAAATGGCTGGCAAAGGCTTCGAGGCGGTTCAGAGCGTTACGCTGTTCGAACGCTTCGGCATAGAGCTCTATGGCCGCGAACGCGGTATAGCAACCGGCACAACCGCATGCGTTTTCCTTGGCGTGCTGGGCGTGCGGTGCCGAGTCGGTGCCGAGAAAGAACTTTGGATTGCCGCTGGTGGCTGCATCGAGCAGCGCTTCCTGATGCACGTTGCGCTTGAGGATAGGCAGACAGAAAAAGTGCGGGCGGATGCCGCCTACCAGCATGTGGTTGCGGTTGTAGAGCAGGTGATGGGCAGTGATCGTAGCACCGACGTTGCCGCTCGCTGTTTCGACGAACTGCACCGCGTCACGCGTAGTGATGTGCTCGAACACCACTTTGAGCGTCGGGAATCGCTCGGTTATCTTGCTCAGCTGTTCGTCGATGAAGTACTTCTCACGATCGAATATATCGACTTCCGAACGCGTCACCTCACCATGGACCAGCAGCGGCAGGCCAACCTCTGCCATGGTTTCCAGTACCCCAAAGATGTTCTCGATGCGCGTGACGCCGGATGCCGAATTGGTGGTGGCGCCAGCCGGGTAGAGCTTGGCGGCAAACACATAGCCGCTGGCCTTGGCGGCGCGAATATCGTCGGGCTGCGTGCCATCGGTGAGGTAGAGCACCATCAGCGGCTCGAACGCATTGCCGTGCGGACGGGCGGCGAGGATGCGCTGGCGATAGCTGTCCGCCTCGGCGGCATTGCGTACTGGCGGCACCAGGTTCGGCATGATGATGGCGCGCGCGAACTGGCGTGCGGCGTCCGCCACGGTATGCGGCAACGCTGCGCCGTCGCGCAGGTGGATGTGCCAATCGTCGGGGCGCAGTAGTGTCAGTCGGTCGGACATGCAGATTTCCAGGCGGTAAAACGTGCGGGAATGCTACCGGAAACGCGCGAAAAAATCGCCGAAGGTGAGACAGGGGCGCTTGCCGGTATTGGCGGGGCTGACTGGACGGTGGTTCAAGTTTCTGCCGGACGCACCGATACCCCTTTGTACACACAGCCCGTGGAGCCTCCAGTGCGCCTGCGCCCCTTGATCATGGCTTGCCTTCTGGCCTCGCCGGCCAATGCCATCACTTTCCAGACACGCCTGGAGAACGTGCTGTGGCAGGTTGAGGGGGATCAGTTCGAGTGCCGTTTGAGCCAGCCGGTCGCCGGATTCGGCGCGGGAGAGTTTGTCCGGCGCGCTGGCGAGCAGGCGACCTTTCGGCTGCGCTCACCTGACCGCTGGTTGGGCAGCGGCTCGGCCACCCTGCTGGCGGCTGCCGCGCCCTGGCAGCCGCAACGCAGCGATATCAATCTAGGGGTGGTGTCGGTTGCCAGGGACGACATTGCGTTCAACAGTTCTGCACTGCAGGCCGGTCGTCTACTGGCGGGACTGCTGGAAGGTCGTAGCCCGCTGGTTCGCCATCGCACCTTGCACGGCGGCGAGGCGCTCGAAGTCCGGTTGCTCCCGGCACGTTTCGCCAAGGCCTATGAGGATTTCCGTGCCTGCAACGCAAAATTGCTGCCCGTCAACTTCGATCAGATCCGTCAGTCCCAGATCGGCTTTCCGGCGGGCGACATTGTTCTGGACCGGTCAGGGCAGGCCAGGCTCGATATCATCCTGCAATTTCTCAAGGCCGATCCGAGTGTCAACCGAATCCAGCTCGATGGCCACTCGGACAACAGCGGCAACCGCCTGACCAACCGCGACCTGTCCCGCCGTCGTGCGCTGGCGGTCGAGGCCTACCTGATCGCCAATGGCGTGCCCAAGGAGCAGATCACGCTGCGTTTCCATGGCGAGCGCTATCCGCTGGTCGCCAATAACAGCGAAGCCAATCGAGCCAGGAACCGGCGTGTCACTGTCCGTCTGGATCGGGCGCCGGCAGCCGTCACCGCTGCAGCGGAAGCAGCTGTTCCCTCGTCCTGAGCACCTTGAGTCTCGTTCCCCTGTAAAAGGGACTCCATGACCAGTAGAATCGCCGCTTTCCTTACAATCCCGGGAGTGGATGGCAATGGCCGACGTAAAGAAGGTGGTCCTGGCGTATTCCGGTGGCCTGGACACCTCGGTGATCCTCAAGTGGCTGCAAGATACCTACAACTGCGAAGTGGTGACCTTTACCGCTGACCTCGGTCAGGGTGAGGAAGTCGAGCCAGCCCGAGCCAAGGCCAAGGCCATGGGCGTCAAAGAGATCTATATCGACGACCTGCGCGAAGAGTTCGTTCGCGATTTCGTGTTCCCCATGTTCCGTGCCAACACCGTCTACGAAGGCGAGTACCTGCTGGGTACCTCCATTGCCCGTCCGCTGATCGCCAAGCGCCTGATCGAGATCGCCAACGAGACCGGCGCCGACGCCATCTCCCACGGTGCTACCGGCAAGGGCAACGATCAGGTCCGTTTCGAGCTGGGCGCCTACGCGCTCAAGCCCGGCGTCAAGGTAATCGCGCCCTGGCGCGAGTGGGATCTGCTCTCGCGTGAAAAGCTGATGGACTACGCCGCCAGCCACGAGATCCCGATCGAGCGCCACGGCAAGAAGAAGTCGCCGTATTCCATGGATGCCAACCTGCTGCATATCTCGTATGAAGGCGGCGTGTTGGAAGACACCTGGACCGAGCACGAAGAAGACATGTGGCGCTGGACCCGCTCGCCCGAGACCGCGCCGGACACTCCAACCTACATCGAGCTGACCTACCGCAAGGGCGACATCGTTGCCATCGACGGCAAGGACATGACGCCGGCCGAAGTCCTGACCTACCTGAACAAGGTCGGCGGCGAGAACGGCATCGGTCGACTGGACATCGTCGAGAACCGCTACGTAGGCATGAAGTCTCGCGGCTGCTACGAAACCCCCGGCGGCACCATCATGCTCAAGGGCCACCGCGCCATCGAATCCATCACCCTCGACCGGGAAGTCGCTCACCTGAAAGACGAGCTGATGCCCAAGTACGCCAGCCTGATCTACAACGGCTACTGGTGGAGCCCCGAGCGCAGCATGCTGCAGCAGATGATCGACGCGTCACAGGTCAATGTAAACGGTGTGGTCCGTCTGAAGCTCTACAAGGGCAATGTCATCGTTACTGGCCGCAAGTCCGATGACTCGCTGTTCGATGCCAACATCGCAACCTTCGAAGACGATGCGGGAGCCTACGATCAAGCCGACGCGGGTGGCTTCATCAAGCTCAACGCGCTGCGCATGCGCATTGCCGCGAACAAGGGCCGCACACAGTTCTGACCTGACTGTCCTGTCGCACCTGACTAACCCCGGCCACAAGCCGGGGTTATGCTTTCTGCACCGCAACACGCCTTGTCGAATGAGGAGAGAAAACCATGAGACTGCTGCATACCATGCTGCGAGTCGGCGATATGGACCGATCCATCGCCTTCTATACCGAAGTGCTGGGCATGACCCTGCTGCGAAGCAAGGATTATCCGGAAGGAAAATTCACGCTGGCCTTCGTCGGCTACGGTGACGAAGCGCATAACAGCGTGCTGGAGCTGACCCATAACTGGGGCGTCGAAACCTACGATCTTGGCGACGGTTACGGCCATATCGCATTGGAAGTCGAGGATGTCTACAAGGCCTGCGAGGACATTCGCAGCCGGGGCGGTAAGATCACCCGTGAGCCGGGCCCGATGAAACACGGCACCAGCATCCTGGCGTTCATCGAAGATCCAGATGGCTACAAGGTCGAGCTCCTGTCGCCTTCACGGCGCGACTAGGCTCTTAGCTGAACAAAAAGCCCCGTCAAGGGGCTTTTTGTTCACAGGTCAAAGTCGAACTCGTTCAGTTGTTTCTGCAGTCGACGTTCTTCGAGCAGGTTATCGATGATCCGGCGCTTGGTCAGGTTGGTCTTGGCTACCTCTACCGGCGCCTCAGTGGTATCGTCTTCATCATCGGCAACGAAATCGTCTTCTATCTGGATATCTTCTTTCTCGGACACTTGTTCTTACTCCACGGCAGAGGCGCGCTATTGGCGCACCTTATAGCGACAAAAATGACAGCCGTAAAAAAGATTTTTTCAATCAGGCGATAGGCTTTCTGTTTGGCGGCTCAATCGTCTGAGGTCTTGTGCTTGTATTCACAGAGATCCTCGATACGACAGCTTCCGCATTGCGGCCTGCGCGCCTTGCAGACGTAGCGCCCGTGCAGGATCAGCCAGTGATGGGCGTCCAGGAGATAATCCTTCGGCACGAATTTGACCAGTTTGCGCTCGACCTCGAGCACGTTCTTGCCGGGCGCAATTCTGGTGCGGTTGGCGACACGGAAGATGTGGGTGTCGACTGCCATGGTGAATTGGCGAAACGCCGTGTTCAGCACCACATTGGCCGTTTTGCGGCCAACGCCCGGTAGCGCCTCGAGGGCCTCACGGTTATCAGGCACCTGGCTGTCGTGTTGTTCGATCAGGATGCGGCAGGTCTCAAGAACGTTCTTGGCCTTGCTTGGATAAAGCCCGATGGTCTTGATGTAGCTGCAGAGGCCGTCATAGCCGAGCGCATAGATGGCCTCGGGGGTGTTGGCGACAGGGTAAAGTTTGGCCGTTGCCTTGTTGACGCCCACGTCGGTGGCCTGGGCCGAGAGGATCACGGCAATCAAGAGCTCGAACGGAGTGCTGTAGGCCAGTTCGGTTTTGGGCTCGGGGTTGTCTTCATGAAAGCGACGGAAGATCTCCAGTCGTTTTGCGGCGTTCACGGGTACACCCCCACCTTGGTCAGGTATCGGGAGGAGCACCCACGCAGGTTAGGTTTCGCTCCTGCTTGTTGATTGGAATCTGCAGTTTGCGACTTCATTCGATGACCCCGGTGACACGTACGCGCCGGCTCTGTGCCGGTTCGTCCGGCTGCGTCGCCTTGGCGCGCTCGGCAAGCTGTTGGTCGATACGGTTCTTTAGTGCGATCAGCAGGCCCAGCACGATAAAAGCGCCGGGCGGCAGGGTCGCCAATAGAAAACCCTTGTAATCGCTGACCAGGGTGAGCTGCCAATTGGCGGCAGCCTGGCCAAACAGCAGGTGCATGTTGGCAAACAACGCGCCGGTGCCCAGCAGTTCACGTACGCCGCCCAGGGCAAGCAACACCAGGGCGAAGCCGAGCCCCATCAGCAAGCCATCGAAGCCGGCAATCAGGGGGTTGTGCTTGGCCGCAAAGCCGTCGGCACGGCCGAGGATCACGCAGTTGGTGGTGATCAGCGGGATGAAGATGCCAAGTATCTGATACAGCTCATAGGTATAGGCCTGCATGAGCAGTTCGATGCAAGTGGTCAGCGCGGCGATGATCATGACGAAGGCCGGCAGGCGCACGGCAGTGTTGACCACCCCCCGCACCAGCGACACGGCGATGTTCGAGCAGATCAGCACCAGCGCTGTGGCCAGTCCGAGGCCCAAGGCATTTACTGCCGAGTTGCTCACGCCGAGCAACGGGCACAGCCCGAGCAGCTGGACCAAGGCGGGGTTGTTTTTCCACAGGCCATTGACGCTCAGCTCGCGGTAGCTTGGATTGGTCATGGTTTCTGGCCTTCTTGCCCCAGTGGATCGGAGGTTTGCAATGTGTCTCGGGTTGCAGCGGCACCGGCCCGTGAGTGGGTGGTCACCTCGTCGGGCTCTACCTTTTCTTCAAGCGCTTGTTCGGCTGTGATCGATGCGGTATCCGCTGTGAGCAGCTCCTGCTTGTGCGCCTCGAAATACTGCAGCGCACGATGGACCGCGCCGACCACGGCACGTGGCGTGATGGTGGCTCCGGCGAACTGGTCGAACGTTCCCCGGTCCTTTCTGACCGCCCAGCCGGATGGCTCCGGGTCATTCAGGGAGCGGTTTTCGAAGCTGCGTATCCATGGGCTCTTCGCCAGCTCGATCTTGTCGCCCAGACCGGGTGTTTCACGATGCGCGACCACTCGTACGCCGGCAATCTCGCCAGTTACCCCCACCCCGACCAGCAGATGGATGGCACCGCTGTAGCCATCCGGGGCAATGACCTGAAGTATCACCGCGTTTGGCTGGCCGTTTTTGCTCGCGATATAGGCCGGCATTGGCTGCCGCGTGCCGAGCAGCGGATCCTGCACCTCCACGCTGTTGTCGAGCAATTGATTGTCGTAGCTGTCCCTTGGCAAGATCTCGTTCAAGGCGCGCAGCTGCGCGGCACGCTCGGAAGCCTGGATGCGTTCAGCGGTGACCTGCTGCAGCAGCGTCACGGCACCAACGGTAACAATCGCAAACAGTCCCAGGACGAGGCTGTTCTTGAACATCGAGCGGCTGAGTTCGCGCAGGATCATGTCATTCGCCCAGTTTGAAGCCGCGCTCGGCCTTGCGGTGGCCGTAGGTGCGCGGTCGGGTGTAGTAATCGATGGTGGGGGCCGACAGGTTCATCAGGAGCACGGCGAAGGCAACGCCATCCGGGTAGCCACCCCAGGCACGGATCACATAGACAAGGATGCCGACCCCAATGCCGAAGATCAGCCGACCGCGATTGCTGGTGGCGCCACTGACCGGGTCGGTGACGATGAAGAACGCACCGAGCATGGTCGCGCCGCTGAGCAGGTGAAACAGTGGGGAGCCGTGGCTGTCGGAGCCTGAGCCGTTCCAGAACAGCAGGCTCATCAAGGCCAGCGCCGCGAGCATGCCGACCGGCGCATGCCAGCTGAACAGTCGCTTGTGTAGCAGGAACAAACCACCCGCCAGAAAGGCCAGGTTCACCACTTCCGATCCGATACCACCGAAATGTCCGAAGGCAGGATTGGCCCAGAGTTCGTCGACGGTCAGGCTCTTGTTGACCTTGAGCACGTCGAGTGCGGTGGCCTGCGTCCAGCCATCCGGGAGCGAGACGACACCCAGAATGTGTTGCAGCCCAGCGCCCAGGCCGACCGCGTGGGGCACTGGCCAGGTGGTCATTTCGACAGGAAACGAGACCAGTACCACCACATAGCCGATCATCGCCGGATTGAACGGGTTTTGGCCCAGGCCGCCGTAAAGTTGCTTGCCGAACACTATGGCGCTGGCGGTCGCAATCAGCGTCAGCCACCAGGGCGAATAGGGCGGAAGTGCCAGTGCCAGCAGGACGGCTGTTACCAGGGCGGTGCCATCCTTCAGGAAAAACTGTACAGGACGCTGGCGCAGCCGCAGAACAAGCGCCTCGCAACCCAATGCCACGGCGCTGGCCCAGATCAGGTTGATGAGGGTGCCGGCGCCGTATAGCCAGCTGAGCGCAAGCACGCCGGGCAGCGTGGCGCCCAGCACGAGCAGCATGACCCGCTGGGTGCGGTTGTTGCCTGTGGTGTGCGGTGAGGTGATGCGGGGCAGGGCCATTGGCTCTCCGGTTAGTGCTCGGCAGTGAAGGCGATACAAAACTGATGGTCGCGATCACTCAGAACAGCGCAGACGGCGCTGCTCGTTACGATTGGGTATGGTCCTGAAGTTTGCGTTCGGCTTCGCTCAACCGCGCTCGTGCGCTTTCGATGGCACTGGCCTGGCTGGTGTCATCTCGTTCCAGCTTGCGCAGGTCGGCACGGGCGAAGGCAACTTCAGTCTTGAGGGCGCGGGTCTCTTCGCTAATGGGGCGCTTATCGGTGCGCACCAGGTTCGGTGCCGGTTTGCCAGACTGTGCTTCGGCTTCATGAAGGGCTTGCTCGGCACTGGCGAGGCCATCGCGCAGCTTGCTCAACTGCGCCTCTTCAGTGCCGGCCTTCTCGGCTTTCTTTAACTCGGCGCGCTTCATCGCCAGCTCGATCTTGGCTTTCTTGAGCGCATCTTCTCCGGTTCCCTGGGTAATGGGCGGCTTGTCCGCAATAGCCTCGAGCGAGGTTTCAGCCTTGGCCAGCTGCGAGCGCAAGTGGCTCAATTCCGACTCCTGCTCGGCGTCTCTGTTTTGGAGCTTCTCAAGTTTGAGAACTTGGGCACGCAGCATTGCCGCTTCGATCTTCGCTTTCTTTGCCGCTTCATCGACGGCGGGCTTGGCCGACCTCGCAGGCGTGGCGTCCGGCGCTGGCGCCAATACTTTCTCCGCTTCGCAAAGCTGAACCTGCAGGCGGCTCAGCTCGGCGTCCTGGTCGGCATCGCGCGCTTCGAGCTTGTCCAGCTTGCGAATCTGCGCGCGCAGCATAGCGGCTTCGATCTTTGCTTTTTTTACAGACTCATCCCCCGCGGCGGGTGCGGCGATTGTCGCTGCGGCATTGGCCTGCTCCAGCGCCTTCTGTGCACTGGCAGCTGCGGTACGCAACTGGGCTACCTGGGCTTCCAGCTCCGGAGTCGCATGGGCCGCAAGTTGCTTTTCAGCTTTCTTCAGTGCGACCTGAGCCATGCTGGCTTCGATCTTGAGTTTCTTCTGCTCTTCGGAAAGACCCGCTTTCTGCGCCTGGACACGGGCAACCGGATCGTCCTGATTGGGGACGGAGCTCACCTCGGCCTGTGCCGCCTTGGCCCGCGCGGCACGCTCTGCCCGCGCGGCGCGTTCGGCTTCCTTCTGCTCCTCGGCGCGGCGCAGGCGATCCTGGCGCAACTCGAAGCGCTGCCTGGAGTGCTCGGCCTTTTGTTGCTTGTGCTCCAGCGTCCGAATCTCGCCCTTGGCGGCCCGGTAGTACTGCACCAGCGGAATGCTCGATGGGCAGACATAAGCGCAGGCACCGCATTCGATGCAGTCGAAAAGGTTGTAGGCCTTGAGCTGCTCATGCTCCTGCCCGAGCGCAAAAAAGTGCAGCTGTTGCGGCAGGAGGTTCGCAGGGCATGCTTCGGCGCACTCGCCACAGCGTATGCAAGGCAGGGCGGGCGGCGGCGGTGGGAGTTCGGCCAGCGTACTGGCGAGCAGGCAGTTGGTCGTCTTGACCAGCGGCACATCCATGGAAGGCAGAGTGAAGCCCATCATCGGCCCGCCCATGATCAGGCGGTTGAGCTTGCTGCTGTCGAGACCGGCAAAGGCGAGCAATTCGGCGACCGGCGTTCCGATCAGGGCCTCGATGTTCATGGGCGTCGCCAGCGCCTCTCCGGTCAAGGTGGTGATGCGTGAGATAAGTGGCTTGCCGAGCAATACAGCATCATGCACCGCCACGCAGGTGCCGACGTTCTGGCAAAGCATGCCGATGTCGGCCGGCAGCCCGCCGCTGGGCACCTCTTCCCCGGTCAGGATCTGGATCAGCTGCTTTTCGCCGCCCGACGGGTATTTGGTCGGGAATACCCGCACTTGAAACGGACGCTCGCCTATCGCTGCACCGATCGCCGCGACTGCTTCGGGCTTGTTGTCTTCGATGCCGATAAGCACCCGATCCGGCTGGATCAGGTGGGCAAGGATCTCGATGCCGGTCACCAGCTCGACGGCTTTTTCGCGCATCAGCAGGTCGTCGGCGGTGATGTAGGGCTCGCATTCGGTGCCGTTGATGATCAGCGTATGGATCTTCTGGCCGGGCGGCACGCCCAGCTTGACGGAAGTAGGGAAGCCGGCACCACCCAGGCCGCTGATGCCAGCCTGGCGGATGCGTTCGAGCAGTTCGGCTGCAGGCAGTTGGCGATAATCCTCCGCAGGCTGCAGCTCGATCCAGGCATCCTGTCCATCACTGTCAATGACGATCGCGGCGCCAGGCATGCCTGATACATGCGGATAGGGCTGTGGGCCGATGGCGCTGACGGTTCCGGATGTTGGCGCATGCACAGGCGCACTGACATAGCCGCTGGCATCGGCGATCTTCTGGCCCTTGAATACTTTTTCACCGACCGTGACACAGGGCTCGGCGGGCGCGCCGAGGTGCTGGGTGAGCGGTACGATCAACCGGGACGGTAGCGGCATGCGCTGGATCGGCATGCGGTTGGAGAGCTCCTTGCGCTCAGGCGGATGAATGCCACCGTGAATGTCCCATTTGGTCCTGGCGGTCATGCAGCCTGCTCCCGGTCACTCGCGATCAACTGCCCGGGCGATAGCGGTTGATCCCATTTCCAGCTCTGCAGATTGCTGCCCACCTCAATCATGTCGATGCAGTCCACTGGACAGGGCTCGACGCAGAGGTCACAGCCGGTGCACTCCGAGGCGATGACGGTGTGCATCTGCTTCGCCGCTCCAACGATGGCGTCGACCGGACACGCCTGGATGCACTTGGTGCAGCCGATGCACTCGGCCTCGCGGATATAGGCAACGCGCGGCGGTACTTCACCTTCGACGGCGTCGAGCGGTTCGGGCTCGACATCGAGCAGGTCGGCAAGCGCCTGGATTGTCGATTCGCCACCCGGGGGGCACTTGTTGATCTTGTCGCCGCTGGCGATTGCCTCAGCGTAGGGCTTGCAACCCGGATAGCCGCACTGGCCGCACTGGGTCTGTGGCAGGAGTGCGTTGATCTGCTCGGCAATCGGATCGCCTTCAACCCGAAAACGCACGGCGGCAAAGCCGAGTATGGCGCCGCACACCAGGCACAGCGCCAACAACGCGAGAACGGCGATCAGAACGGGGCTCATAGCTTGATCAAGCCGGAAAAGCCCATGAACGCCAGCGACATCAACCCGGCTGTGACCATGCCGATGGCGGCTCCCTGGAATGATCTCGGTACGTCGGCAATCGCGATGCGCTCACGCATGGCGGCGAACAGTACCAGTACCAACGAGAAGCCGAGTCCAGCGGCAAAGCCGTTCGCCGTGGCGGTGAGAAAAGTGAATTCGGTTTTGTTGGCGTTGAGCAGCGCGACGCCCAGCACGATGCAATTGGTGGTGATCAAGGGCAGGAAAATTCCCAGTACACGGTAGAGCAGCGGGCTGGTCTTGTTCACCACCATCTCCGTGAACTGCACGACCACCGCAATGACCAGGATGAAGCTGATGGTCCGGAGGAACTCCAGGTCGAGCGGTTTGAGCACGTACTGCTGAACCAGATAGCTGCACATGGCAGCCAGGGTCAGGACGAAAGTGGTCGCCAGCGAGAGACCGATAGCCGTCTCGATTTTCTTCGAGACACCCATGAACGGGCAGAGACCTAGAAACTGCACCAGCACGAAGTTATTGACCAGAATGGCGCTAACCATGATCAGGGCGAGTTCGGTCATTGTGAATTCCTGTGGGCGCTCTGCATGAGCCCTAGGCTAAAAGCCGGCTATTATCGGGAAGCCGCAGCGGCCATACAAGCTGCGGCTGCCTGACGCCGCCTCTCTCTGACATATATGGAAATGTTCCGATTGTCCGTCGGTGCGCCAGCAGCCAATGGCTGTGGTCTGATGGAGACCGGCCGCCGCGTATGACGAACCGGCCGATGGAGGTGCTTATGACGGTAAGGCTCTTAATACTCATGCTCGGCCTGGGCTTGGGCATCCAGGCGCACGCCGACTCCAGAGGTGGTGTGTACGTCTATCAGCCGAACGGCGGAAGTTACCGCATCGAGAGCCGACCGTCCTACCGGTACGACCCGCGCAGCCCCTATTCCAACCATCGCCAGTATCCGCAGAATCTACCGCCGCGCTATCAGGGGCAGCTACCTCCCCAGTACTACGACCGACACCGGGGTGTCGATCGGCACCGCTGGAATCAGGATCGGCGCAACGAAACTCATCGGCTACAGCGGCGAGATGACCGAGGGCGACCGGATCTTGACCGGCCGCAGCGTTGGCAGCCAGACGACCCGCGCCGGTTCAGCCGTCCGCCGCTGATTCGTGATCGTCATGATTACCGAGTGCAGCGGGACCGAAATTTCGGCAACCGTGGCTATTCGCGCTGACCCGCACGACCATCTTGCGGCCCAAGCGCGCACCTACCGGTTTCGCCAGTTCGGTTCGCGTTTTTCGAGAAATGCATTCACACCTTCAAGGGTGTCATCGGCTTCAAACAGGCTGACAAAGGCTTCCCTTTCATCAGCAGCGATCGTTGCGGGTCCACGATTGTGCATGGCGTCGATCAGCGGCTTGATGGTGCGCACCGCGACCGGGCTCTGGCGCGCCACCCGTGATGCCAATAGCAGGGCGTGGCCCCTCGATTCTCCAGGCTCCACTACCTGCTCGACCAGGCCGATACGCTGTGCGCTGTCGGCCGTAAGGCGTTCGCCACACAGGATCATGCGCTTGGCCCAGCCTTCGCCTACCAGCCATGCCAATGCCTGGGTACCGCCTGCGCAAGGAAGCAGGCCTACCGAGGCCTCGGGCAGCCCCAGCTGTGCATGCTGCTCGGCGATGCGAATGTCACAGGCGAGGGCGCATTCCAGACCGCCGCCCAGCGCGAAACCGTTGATGGCTGCGACTGAAACACCACGAAATGTTCGCAACGCCTCGAACGCTTCGCCAAAACGCCTTGCCATTTCCCGGGCACGGTTGCGGTCGCCATCGGCGAACAGCTTGAGGTCAGCGCCGGCACTGAAGAATTTCTCGCCCTGTCCGGTAATGACCAGGGCATACACGTCATCGTCTCTGTTCAGATGATCAATGACTTGCTTGAGACCAATCAGCGACTCGCGATCCCAGGTGTTTGCGGGCGGATGATTGATTGTGATCAGTGCGGTATGCCCGTGCTTTTCCACGGTCAGCTTGTGGGTCAGATCAAAAACCCCGGACTTGTAGGGTTCAACTGCTGTGGAGCTCATGTCGTTTCCTCGTCAGGATCGGATACACGCGGTCTGTCTGATCAGACGCTCGATTACCTGATGCGTTGCAGCGCTTCTGGTAATGCGCTTGCGCCAGATGGCGTCGGAACGTGTGAAGAAAATATACGAGGGCTTGGCTGGGCGTGTCAGCTGTGTAAATGACGCGGTAGACGAGGCGGCCAGGACGTCCAGGCCGCCGGCCTCTGATTATTGCAACGCCAGCGCCTGGCTGGCTGCCTTGCGTTCGGCCTGCCAGTCGGCCTGGGAGGGAGCGGCCTGGTCGCCGGTAAGACGGTGAACGATCTCGAAATAGTCCTGCTTGAAGCGGTCCCTGAGAACCTCCTCACGAGGTTTGACCCTGACGGCATATACGGTCTGCACGTTCTGATGATCGAAAGCCCGCCATTCCTGTGGCCCTTTAAGCAGGCTGTAGCGGTGGCCTTCCAGTGCGGAAATGATTTGCTCGCTGTTCAGGCTGCGGGCGCGGGTCGCAGCGTCTGCCCATTGGTAGACGATGCTGTAGGCCGATGCTGCGGAGCTGGACGGGTGGGTCTGGTAGCGTTCATCGTAGCGCTCGACGAACTTCTGGCCGGCGACCGAGCCTTCCAGCTCCGGCACCCGCCAAGTCCATGGCTCGGTGCCCAGTACCCCGCGCATGATGTCCGGGCCGGCGGTTTCGACCATGCTCTGGGTCAGGTTGGGCACGGCCACTTGCATCTTCTTGTTCAGCCCCAGCTCATCGGCAATGCGCATGGCGCGCACCAGGTCATCGCCGAAAAGCACCAGGACCAGAACTTCGGCATCGCTAGCCGCTGCTTTGTTCAAGGCTTCGCGATAGTCCGACAACTGTGCACCAGGAAATGCTGTCTTGAGCCCGGGGTGCCGGTTGATGTCCTCGGTCCCGGTTGCCTGGCGAAGCGAGCTCTCGCTGGTATGGCCCCAGGTGTAGTCGGATGTGATATAGAAATAGCGCTTGTTTGGCAGGTGCTCGTTTAGGTACTGACCCAGGACCCTGGCGCTCATCCAGGCGTTATTGCACTCTCGGAACATGTACCTATGGCCGTCCTTGCCTGTCGTGTCGTTTGAATAGGTGAGCGTGCCGAAATACAAGAGGCCGCGCTCCCTTGCGCGTTTGCCTGCGGCGATGGCGACGGCGCTCGACGCCCCGCCAAACAGCATCGCGACGCCTTCGTCAGCGAGTTTGTCAACGTTGGCGATGGCCTTTTCCGGGCGTGAGGCGGAGTTGCGGCTTGATAGTTGAAGAGGGCGGCCAAGCACACCGCCATTGGCATTGATCTCTTCGATGGCGAGCAGCGCGCCGCGCATCTGCGCGAGACCTTCTTCCTTATAGCTACCGGTGCGTGGATAGTTGAGGCCGAGGGTAATGGGGTCGGCAGCCTGGGCGGCAATACAGAAACCCAGCCCCATAGCCAAGAGGGTCGTCCGTTTCATCGCTAGATCCTTGTTGTATTTATTAGGTTGGCAACTCTTTTTACCGCGTCCTGCGACGCTTCGTCACGCGTCCATTGGCTGGAGAACGAGACCTGGATCACAGCTTGATAGTACCCACCTTCACAAGCGTAGAGGCGCAGGCCTGTTGCGCTGACGGCATCACGCCTTGGTTTCCGTCAGCGGGCAAATTGACTCGGTAAAGGTGATTCCTTAGGGTGCCGGCTCCGCCAAGCAGGAATCCACCAATGACACAGGACCATCGCGTCAAGCTCGAGGCGAGCTGGAAAGCAGCCCTGCAGGATGAGTTCGAAAAACCGTACATGAAGGACCTGGGCGCTTTTTTGCGAGCTGAGAAGGCGGCCGGCAAGATCATCTATCCACCGGGACCCCTTATCTTCAATGCGCTGGATTCGACACCGCTGCCGCAGGTGCGCGTGGTCATCCTGGGGCAGGATCCCTACCACGGCTTCGGACAGGCGCATGGGCTCTGCTTCTCAGTTCAGCCAGGAGTGGCCCCGCCGCCCTCGCTGCAAAATGTCTTCAAGGAGCTAAAGCGCGATTTGAATCTTGAGATTCCGCGACATGGTTACCTCCAACACTGGGCTGATCAGGGCGTATTGATGCTCAACACTTCGTTGACCGTGGAGCAGGGAATCGCAGGCTCGCATGCAAAGAAGGGCTGGCAGCAACTGACCGATAGGATCATCGAAGTGGTAAGCGAGCAGCGCCCGAATGTGGTGTTCATGCTCTGGGGGGCTCATGCACAAAGCAAGGCCAAGCTGATCGATCCGACCCGCCATCTGATGCTCAAGTCTGTGCATCCGTCGCCGCTGTCGGCACATCGGGGATTCATCGGCAATGGGCACTTCAGCCGCACCAATCAGTTCCTGGCCAAGCATGGTCTGGGGTCGATCGACTGGCAATTACCTGCGCAACCGTAAAAGAGAGACGCCGCGGCGCGGCGTCCTGAGGGGTGATTACTGCTTGCTGCCGTGCTTCGATGCAAGCTCCTGGGCGTGCTGGAGGTGTTGCTCGAGAGTCGGCAGGGTGGATTCGGCGAACTGCTTGAGTTCGGCGTTTTCGCCATTTTTCGCATACTCGCGGAAGAGCTCGATGGTTTGCTCGTGAGCCACTACCTGGTTGTTGGCATAGGCTTCGTCGAAGTTTTCCCCATCACGTAACTTGAGGATCATGGCCTTGGCCTTGTCCATCAGCGCCGCTTCGTCTGACATCTCCAGATCTTCATGTTGCCCTGCCAGTTCTGCCAGCTTCTGGTTTGCCTTGGTGTGATCATCGATCATTTTCTGGGCGAAGCTTTTGACGTCTTCAGCGGTGCCCTTATCGAGCGCCATCTTGGCGGTTTCGATTTCCGCCATACCCTTGGCTGATGCCTCGTCAACGAAGTTTTCACCGTCGGCCGCCAGGGCAAAATTTGCCGCGACGCTGAATAGCAGGGCTGTCGTGCCCGAGAAAAAGGCTTTGGTTGTAAAAGTCATCATTGTCTCCTCCGTCTACCTGGCAAGCTTTGTGTCGCCAGAGGCGTGGCCACTGGCTGCACTAGCGAGATGCGGCAAGAACGCCGTCTATGTTGTGACTGGAACGCGAAAAAACGGTTCCTGGCACACCGGCAAACGGTCGGGTCAACGGAGCGGGAGTGTCGGTAGAGGCGCCGCCGGGCGCCCGTGCCAACTTTACTGCAGCATGCTCATCGCGGCATCCATGGCTGCCGACAGGTCTTCGTCTTCCTGCTGCAGCGTGCTTGGGTCGATACCCAGCCTTGCGAAGGCCGGGATCTGGTTCCAGTCCAGTTGAGCGAAAGGGTGGGAGGTGCCGATGTAGCTTTGCAGGGTCGACACCTGGACAATATCGACGTAATCGACCTTCTCGGAGGCACGGGAGAAGTCCAGGTATTGGCCAGGTACCGACGCGATCGGCTCCGGGAATTCCCAGGCGCGGAGGATTTTTTCCCCGATTATCGGGTGGATCCGGTCGATGACGTGGTTGAGGCTGATCGAGTCGCCGAGCAACGCGCTGTGTTCCTCGGCGTACGTCAGGATTGGCAGAACGCCGATCTGATGGACGAGGCCGGCCAAAGTCGCCTGATCTGGAGGGAGGCGGGTAAAGTTACGGCATAGTACATAGCTAATCGCGGCAACTTCGGTGCTCTTGTTCCATACTTCACGCATCTTGCGATCGACCACATCGGTAGTCGCCTGGAACATCTGTTCCATGGCCAGGCCTGTCGCCAGGTTTGATGTGTAATTAATTCCCAGGCGGCTGATTGCCATCTGCAGGTCGTTGATTTCCCGATTCGAGCGCAGCAATGGGCTGTTGACCACCTTGATGATGCGCGCAGTGAGCGCGGTGTCGTTACCGATCACCTTTGCCAGCGTGGGAATGCTGACGTCTGGATCCTCGGCGGCTTCACGTACACGCAAAGCAACTTCCGGTAGCGTCGGCAGGACCAGCTGGTCATTCTCGATGGCCTGCAACAGGTCCCGTTGGACTTTATCGGCAAGGGTGGTCATGGCATTCCTTTTCTGTGATTCATGTGAACGTGGGGCCGGCGACTAACGCTGGATTTCCCTGTCCGGGTCCAGGTTGTATGGAAGATCAAGCAGCGTCAGTGGCAGTCCATCAGGCGAGCCGACGAAAATGCGACCATCCGCGGCGGCGTCTTCCTGCAATACCGCCAGAACCTCCAGCGCACCGTCAGCCTTGGCTGCAAGTACGACCTCGCCCACGCTGGAGCCATGTACGGGTGAAAACAGTTCCATTCCCGGGGCAGGGAGGTCGGTGTCGCTGTCGGTCGCGGCGAGGCGATGCAGTCGACGCTTGAGCTTGCCGAGGTATTGCATGCGGGCGACGATTTCCTGGCCTGTGTAGCAACCTTTCTTGAAGCTGACGCCACCTACGGCCTGCAGATTGATCGTCTGCGGGATGAACATCTCCCGGGTGGCGCCAACGACCTGACCGATTCCTGCACGAATCTGTGCCAGCAGCCAGGCATCAAGAGGAGCCTCGCGTAGCTGGGTCGCAAGCCTCGCATGGATGGTGTCAGCCACTGCTGTTCGCGCCCAGAGTTCGGCCCGCCCGTCCGAGAGGCGTACCGCTATCAATCCATGTGCCGACGTTACCATGTCAGGTGTCTGCGCAAGATCCAGACCGAGCGTGACCAGCACTCCATCACCGCCATTGAGGCCATAGCGCACCCACTCGGCGCTCTCGTCGGTGAGTTTGGATTTCGAGAAAACCGCGAACCTCGAGAGATCGGCCAGTTGCGTTGCAACCAGCTCCCGGTCCATCGCCAGCACGAAGCCATCGCCTTCCGGCAGGATGCGAAAGCTTGACTGCATGCGTCCCTTGGGCGTGCAGCGAGCACCGAGGCTGGAATGTTCGGAATCCAGGTAGTTGAGATTGCACGTCAGCTGTCCCTGCAGGAACTTGCTCGCATCCGGGCCGCGTACGGCCAGGACGCCTTCATGCGACAAAACGGAGAAAAAACCAGTGTCTGTCATGTCGGGTCGCCGTAAAGAATCCGGGCGCGCATCATAGCAGGACGTCGCCAAAACGCAGCGTGCTCCAGGTGTCACTGTCGAGACACGAACAGTCCCCGGGCTGGCGCAGCAGTCGTTATAATCCGGCGCTTCTAGTCGGGAGCATTTGCATGATCGAACAATCGGAACTTAATCGCCTGTTCTGGCAGAGCCGTCGCGGCATGCTCGAGCTCGATGTCTTGCTGGTGCCCTTCGTGCAGGAGGTCTATACGCATCTGAGCGACGAGGACCAGGCGCGCTATCGTAAATTGCTCAGTTGCGAGGATCAGGACATGTTTGGCTGGTTCATGGAGCGAGCCGAGCCGGACGATGAGGATTTGCGATACATCGTGCGTATGATTCTCGACCGTGTCCAACCCAAGTGATCAACGCTTCGAATGCAGGTGGCAGGGGTCGAATCCGCTGTTGGTCTGCTATGCATCTGTTTGGCTGACAGCGGTCATTTTCCTATTGGTGTTGCCGGTTCCGACCTGGCTCGCGTCTCTGGGCCTGTCGGTCTGCCTGCTTCACGCCGCCTGGGTGGTGCCGCTCCGGATTCTGCTCCGGCGCGATTCGTCCTGGGTTGGGCTGCGTCACGATGAGGCGGGCTGGGCCCTGCTCAGTCGGGGTGGTGATTGGCGGCCCATCCAGCTGCGTCCGGAAAGCCTGGCGCTGCCGCTGGCGGTCATACTGCGCTTCAACGTGCCCGGTTGTCGGTTTGCGCAAGGGATCTGCATCCCGCGCGGCTCGATGCCTCGAGAACTTCATCGTCAGCTGCGGGTCAGGTTGAAGTTCAGTCGTCGTAGGTGGGCGGCACCAGAATAGTGTCGACCGCCTCGGGCAGCAGCTCCGGATAATCCAGCGTGTAGTGCAGGCCCCGGCTTTCCTTTCGCTGCATGGCCGAACAGATCATCAAGTCGGCCACCAGCGCCAGGTTCCTCAGCTCAATCAGGTCTCGGCTGACCTTGTAGTTGCTGTAGAACTCGTCTATTTCGCGAAGTAGCAGGCGAATCCGGTGTTGCGCCCGCATTAGCCGCTTGTTGGTTCGCACCACGCCTACGTAGTCCCACATGAAGCGGCGAAGCTCATCCCAGTTGTGGGCAATGATCACGTCTTCGTCAGAATCAGTGACCTGGCTGGCATCCCAGGCTGGGAGGTCGGGCAGGGCTGCCGTCTCCGGTAGCTTGTCAACGATGTCCTGAGCTGCGGATTGAGCGTAGACAAAGCATTCCAGGAGGGAATTGCTGGCCATGCGGTTGGCACCGTGCAGACCGGTGAAGCTGGTTTCACCGATGGCATAAAGACCGGGGATGTCAGTCTGTCCCGCCTGGTCCACGACTACACCACCGCAGGTGTAGTGGGCGGCCGGTACTACCGGTATCGGTTCTCGTGTCATATCGATACCGAACTCCAGGCATCGCTGGTAGACCGTCGGGAAGTGACCTTTTATGAAGTCCGCAGGCTTGTGGCTGATGTCCAGATAGACGCAGTCGACCCCGAGCCGCTTCATTTCATGGTCGATCGCGCGCGCGACGATGTCGCGAGGTGCCAGCTCTGCGCGCTCGTCGAATCGAGGCATGAACCGTTCGCCGTTGGGAAGCCTCAGCAGAGCGCCTTCGCCACGCAGCGCCTCCGTGATCAGGAAGCTTTTGGCGTTGGGGTGATACAGGCAGGTCGGATGGAACTGGTTGAACTCCAGGTTGCCGACTCGACAGCCGGCCCGCCAGGCAATAGCGATGCCGTCACCGCAAGCCCCGTCCGGGTTGCTGGTGTAGAGGTAGACCTTAGCGGCGCCACCAGTCGCCAGAACGACGAATTTCGCCTGAAAAGTGTCCACTTCGCCAGTTGCCCGGTCCAGCACGTAGGCTCCGAGGCAGCGTTTGCCCGGCAGGCCCAGCTTGCGTTCGGTAATCAGATCGACGGCGACGCGCTGCTGCAGCAGGTCGATATTGCTTTTGTCTCGGGTGCGCGCCAGTAGGGTATTGAATATCGCGGCTCCGGTGGCGTCGGCCGCATGTATGATACGGCGGTGGCTGTGCCCGCCTTCACGTGTGAGATGGTATTCGAAGCTTCCGTGTTCTCGATCAGCTTCGTCACGTGTGAAGGGTACGCCCTGATCGATAAGCCATTGGATAGCATCGCGGCTTCGCTCGACTGTAAAGCGTACGGCCTCTTCCTTGCACAGCCCGCCTCCAGCAGCAAGCGTGTCGGCTACATGCGACTCTACGGTATCTGTAGTGTCCAGAACTGCTGCAACACCGCCTTGGGCCCAATACGTCGATCCGCTCGCCAGGTCACCTTTGCTCAGCACGGCGACGCGGAGCTCCGCCGGTAGGTTGAGCGCCAGCGTCAAGCCGGCGGCGCCGCTACCTATGACTAATACGTCGTATTGATGATGTTGGCTCATTTCGGATCTCGCGTTGGAGGCGGCGCTAGTATATCGGGGGCGCAGCCCGGCAAAATAGCGTCCTCTTTGTTATATGGCTGATGCCTTGGAACTTTTCTTGCAGGTCTCTCTCTATAGACAGTTGTGGATGCAGGCCGGCTGGCCATCAAGGCGTGGGCGGCCCGGATCTTCGGTGGTTGCCAGGAAAGCGCTGGCGGAAAAGATGGTTTTGCCGCGCTGCCTGCCAATACCAATCGGTGTGTTGCGGGAAAGCTTGCTAGGAGGGGGAGAACTTTTGTGTAAAGCCCGGGTCTATTCTGGCAGGTCAGCTCGTAGGCGAGAGCGACACGCCTTCCAGGTCATGGAGGAGTGTTTATGCTAACCCAGGAGCAGGACCAGCAACTGGTCGAACGAGTGCAGCGGGGGGATAAACGGGCTTTTGATCTACTTGTGTTGAAGTATCAGCACAAGATTCTTGGTTTGATCGTCCGCTTCGTACACGATTCGCACGAAGCGCAGGATGTGGCGCAAGAAGCCTTTATCAAAGCCTACCGAGCGCTGGCTAATTTTCGTGGAGACAGTGCGTTTTATACGTGGCTGTACCGCATCGCCATCAATACGGCGAAGAATCACCTGGTGGCCCGAGGGAGACGGCCTCCGGATAGCGATGTAAGTTCTGAAGATGCCGAATTCTATGAAGGCGATCATGCCCTCAAAGACATCGAATCGCCGGAGCGGTCGCTGCTCAGGGATGAAATTGAAGACACGGTCCATCGAACCATTCAGCAGCTTCCAGAAGATTTACGTACGGCTCTAACACTGCGTGAATTTGATGGTCTTAGTTATGAAGACATTGCGAACGTCATGCAGTGTCCTGTGGGTACGGTACGCTCTCGGATCTTCCGGGCGCGAGAAGCCATAGATAAAGCCTTGCAACCCTTGTTGCATGAATCCTGAGACAGCGGCGATAGCCAAGAGAGGAACCGCCATGAGTCGTGAAGCCCTGCATGAATCGCTGTCCGCGGTGATGGATAACGAAGCGGACGAGTTGGAATTACGTCGTGTGCTCGCCGCAGACGGCGAAACAGAAATGCGATCGACTTGGTCGCGTTACCAGATAGCTCGTGCTGCCATGCACAAGGAGTTGATCGAGCCTCGGCTGGATATCGCTTCGGCTGTATCTGCAGCCTTGGCTGACGAGCCTGCAATCACCGCAGCCAAGCCACAGCGTGCCGGTTGGCGCAATCTGGGCCGCCTGGCGGTTGCAGCATCGGTCACCGTGGCTGTATTGGCCGGTGTTCGCTTATACAATCAGACCGAAGTGGCTGGTCCACAGGTTGCGCAGCAGGCTGCACAACCGGCTATCGCTGTGCCTCAGGCCAACCAAGGGCCGGCGGTGTTGGCTGGTTACAGCGAAGGTGCTGGTACCCTGGAAGCTCAGCCTGCTGCGTCACAGGCCCCGGCTGAGGAGTGGCATGAACAGCGCCTTCCGGCGTATGTTCGTCAGCATGCTCAGCAGGCTGCGTTTGGCAGTGGATCTGAAAGCGCGCTGCCCTATGCTCGCGCAGCCAGCATGGAAGATCGTTAAGGAAAAACATGCGTGTAATACCGCTATGTGTGGTACTCGGAGGCTGGCTATCGATGCCGGCCTTTGCTGTTGATGCTCAAAGCTGGATGGAACGTCTTACCGAAGCCGAGAAGCAGCAGAGTTATGTAGGCAACTTTGTATATGAGCGTAATGGCAGTTTTTCCAGCCATGCGGTCTGGCAGCTCGTTCAGGACGGCAGGCTTCGTGAACGTCTGCTGCAGTTGGATGGTCCGGCAGCTGAGGTTGTCCTTGAAGAGGGGCGTGCGCTTTGTGCCAGTGATGAACTGGCGTCCCAGGTACGTGATGCTCAGCCTTGGGGTCATGAACCGCTGGATCCAGCATCGTTAGCGCAATGGTATGACTTCAAGGTCATTGGCGAATCGCGTGTCGCTGGCCGACCGACCATGGCGCTGTCCGTCCAGCCAAAGGATCAGCACCGTTATGGTTTCGAGTTGCATCTTGACCAGGAAACAGCTGTACCGCTTAAGTCTTTGATGCTCAGCGAAAACGGGCAATTGCTTGAGCGTTTTCAGTTCACCCATTACTCTCCCGAGTCGATACAGCCAGCCGATGTCGAGGGCAGCGAAAGCTGCGAGCCCGTTTCGGTAGCCGAAAAGCGTGACGCCCAGAATTCTGAATGGCGTTCGGATTGGCTTCCGGATGGTTTCCGCCTACTCGACTCTGACGTTCGGCCTAGCCCGGCTTCGGACGAATCGGTCGCTTGGCTTTCCTACGGGGACGGACTTGCGCGTTTCTCGGTATTTCTGGAGCCACTGCGAGGTGCCGTTGTCGAAGACGCCCGAAGCCAGATGGGGCCAACTGTGGCGGTGTCCAAGCGGATTACCACTACTGAGGGCGATGTCATGGTCACGGTAGTGGGTGAGATCCCTCTCGGAACCGCCGAGCGGATCGCCCTTTCCATGCGCTCTGGTAGCGGTCAGGCTTCGCAATGATCGAAGAACCAGGGCGTGTAGTCGCCTTGGAACCGGGGGCTGCTTGGGTTGAAACATACCGCAAGACCACCTGCTCCGGCTGTTCCGCCAGAAATGGTTGCGGGCAGGGCTTGATGGACAGGCTGGGCGTGCCACCAAGAGTAGGCGCAGTCCGCGTCATGTCGTCTGTGCAGCTGGCTGTAGGGGATTCTGTTGTCATCGGCATCCAGGAAGATGTATTGCTGCGCGGCGCTTTCCTTGTTTACCTTTTTCCCCTCGTTGCCTTGTTTATTTCGGCTTTGTTTGCCTCCGAGCTGTCGGCGGAAGAACCCTATGTGATTTTGGCCGGCCTCACAGGCTTTCTGAGCTCATGGGTCCTCGTGCGCCATCTCAGCCGGCAGAAAGCAAACGACATCGCATTGCAACCAGTCGTACTGCGGGTATTCCCGACCAATACTTCAGCTTCACTCGGCCTGTTGAAGGGAGAAGGATCTTGAGGGCAGGAATGAATCGCTGGCTGGCATTGGCCATGTCATTGCTCCTGCTTGGGCGGGTGGCAACAGTGCAGGCGCAGTTACCAGATTTCAGCCCTCTGGTAGAACGTGCTTCTTCTGCAGTCGTCAATATCAGCGTCAAGCAGAAGGTGACCGCGCACGGCGGTGCTTCAGGCATGCCAGATCTTCAAGAGTTGCCGCCAATACTCAGGGAATTCTTCGAGCATGGCATGCCGGACATGCCCGGCGCGCCCGGCCAGGGCCGGCAGAGGGAGGCACAGTCTCTGGGCTCGGGCTTCATCATCTCTGCAGATGGCTATGTATTGACCAATAATCATGTGGTTGCCGGGGCCGACGAGATCATGGTGCGGCTACCTGATCGCAGCGAGCTGGTGGCCCGTTTGGTCGGGGCGGACCCACGCACTGACGTGGCGCTGCTCAAAGTTGAAGCCGACGGGCTGCCTATCGTGAAGCTCGGCAAATCAAGTGAGCTCAAGGTGGGGGAGTGGGTGCTGGCAATCGGCTCACCATTCGGCTTCGATCATACCGTTACCGCCGGCATCGTCAGTGCGACAGGGCGCAGTCTCCCGGACGAGAGCTATGTGCCGTTCATACAGACGGACGTTGCGATAAACCCCGGTAACTCAGGTGGACCCTTGTTCAACCTCGATGGCGAGGTGATAGGCATCAATTCCCAGATATTCACTCGTTCGGGCGGATTCATGGGCTTGTCGTTTGCGATTCCCATCGATATGGCGATGGATGTATCGGATCAGCTGCGCCTCGATGGCAAGGTCAGCCGCGGTTGGCTGGGTGTGGTCATTCAGGAAGTCAGCCGTGACCTGGCCGAATCGTTCGGGCTCGAGCGGCCTGCAGGCGCCCTGGTTGCACAGATCATGGACGGCGGCCCGGCCGCTAAAGCCGGAGTGCGGGTAGGGGATGTCATCCTTAGTATCAACGGAGCGGAGGTAGACATGTCTGCCGACCTGCCACATCTCATCGGAGCGGCAAAGCCTGACAGCCAGGCGCGGCTGGGTATCGTGAGGGATGGCGAGCGTCAGGAACTGACGGTTACCCTCGGGACTATGCCCGAAGAGGGGGACGAGGTTACAACTCCCGTTGAAAAGCACAACAACCGTCTTGGCGTAAGAGTCACTGAATTGAGCCCAGAGCTGAAACGCGATCTCGACCTCACTGGCGGTGTAGTGATTACCGAGGTCTTGAGTGGGCCCGCGGCGATGATAGGTTTGCGCCCGGGCGATGTAATCACCCACCTGAACAATCAAGCCATTGATTCGCCTGCTGGCTTTGATCAGATTGCTGCGGAGCTACCAAAGAACCGCTCCGTCTCCATGCGTGTCTTGCGGCAGGGCAGGGCGAGCTTTATCACCTTCAAGCTCGCTGAATAGTCGGTAGTGCTGCCAATTACGCCAAGTCAGTCATTCGTGCGGACGGAACAGCCTCAACGCGAACATCGCGGCAGGCTCGGGCGGATGCGCTTGGCAACTTCGGTTGGCTTAACGCTTGGCCTGGGTCGTCTGATTGAAGCCGAACGCTACGGCATCGCCCTGAGCCGTTAGCTACCGCCAAACTGTTCGCCGGTTCATCTCTTCCAGCAAGAGCGAGCACAAGGTCGAGCCGTACATGGCATGACTCATTACGGGCAGGCCTGTGCTCGCCACGTATTGAAATTCGCTCGTCAGCGTTGTCGTCACGCGCTTGTCACCTGCTGACCGCATTGTGGTGCGCTGTCTCTCCCAGCGAAGAGCGTCGGTGGAAAGCGACCTTTGGTCGTCTGGCTGAGCGGCAGGCTGATTTGTCATCTATGGTGATTTTCTCAGCTACCTAATATCAAGGACTTGCGCAATGAAGCTTGAAGTTGCTCGAGGAATATTCTTAATCGGTGCACTTGGCATCGCTTCCTTATGCGCTGCTGCCTGGAGTGAGCCTGACGCCCAGCTCGTTGCGCGTAGCGACGTCAGCGACGTCAGTGATCATTGCCCCGTACCTCGAGTCGCGCGAGTCGCGACTTCAGATATGCGGCCTGACCATGACCTGCTGTTGTTGATGTACGGCCTGTCGCAAAGCCTGGTGGGGCGTAGCTGAAAGGTTGAGCTCCAGCCTGTCTTGTGGCCTCTCTACCCCTGGCATGCCGCCCCCGCGACCATCTGGCTTCCTCGAACTGGCTTGTATCGATCCATGGTCGTTACAAGCCAGACTGTCCGACCCTATATGAGTGACCCAAGCCCCGCCGTAATGGCCGAGTAAAGATCCAGTTAGAGCGGCCGGTCAACCCGCCAGACGGTGGGTGACCTCGCTGAGTTGGGCCGAGAGTTCATGCAGGTTACGACTGGCTTGCTCCGTGCGCTCAACGTTGTCCTGGTTGGTGGTGGCGATGGCTGTGATTTCGGTCAGATTGCGCGAGATGTCCTCCGCGACAGAAGTCTGCTCCTCGGCAGCCGTGGCGATTTGGCGGTTCATGTCCCGGATGGCTTCGACCTCCAGAGTGATCCGCTGCAGCATGCTGCCTGCCTCGGTGACCTGCTCGACACCCTGATCACTGCGGACCTGGCCATTTTCGATCGCACGTACCGCATCCACTGCGCCAGTCTGCACGGTATCGATGATCTGATGGATCTCGGCAGTAGAATCTGCGGTACGTCTGGCCAGGGTACGCACCTCGTCGGCAACTACCGCGAAGCCTCGGCCCGCATCGCCGGCGCGAGCGGCTTCGATGGCCGCGTTCAGGGCTAGCAGATTGGTCTGGTCGGCGATCCCGCGAATCACTTCGAGAACTTTGCCGATACGGCCGCTATCAGACTCCAGGCGACGGATAACGGTAGCGGTATTGCTGATTTCGCCGCGCATGTGGGTGATCGTCTCGATGGTCGAGCGCATCATGGTTTCGCCTTGCTGAGCTGACTGATCCGCTGTGTCGGCGGCGCGAGCGGCATCGGCGGCGTGCCGGGCTACCTCCTGGGCAGTGGCGGACATTTCGTGCATCGCGGTTGCCACCTGATCGGTGCGCGAAAATTGCTCCCGTGTACCTTGTCCCATCAGCGCAGCGATGGCGTTGAGTTCACCGCTGGCGCTGTCCAGATCCGATGTGCTGCGCTGTAGTCGGGTAAAGGTGTCGGCCAGGAAATCCCTCAGTATGTTCGCGGCAACCGCCAGGCGCCCCAGCTCGTCTGCGCGTGACGCATCGATGCGCTGGGCAAAATCGCCCTGGCTGAGCTTGGCGATATGGTCGATCAGGTGACGGATTGGAGTGATCAGGTTGCGGTTCACCAGCCAAAGGCTGAGCAGGGCGATAAGACCGCCGGCCGCAAGCATGATCAGGGAACCGGCAATCACCGCCCGGTCGGCGGCCAGACCGATGGTTTGCGAATCCTGCAGCGCAGAGCTGCGCAGCTGCTCCACCAGCTCGCTGAGCTGTTCGCTGGTGGCCCGGTCGATACCCTTTACGGCCGCATCGCCTGCGATGGGATCGCCTCCAGCTGCTAAGAAGGCATCTCGTCCGCTGCGGTAGGCGCTGCCCAACCTCTGGTGCTCATCCCGCAGGCTTTGGATCTTTTTCGCTAATTCAGGATCATGCCTGCTGGCTTGCACCAGGGTGCCCAGCAGCGCCTGGACCTTGCGCTCCTGGTCCTCGAAGCTCTGCCAGTATCTGGTCAGGTTTTCCTGAGACCTGCCGCGCAGCAGCACGTTTTTCCACTCCTGAACCTGCACCTTGAACTCCAGGTTGGCCTGGTCAATGAGGCGCGAGGCTTCGATGGGGCCCTTGAGCAGTTTCTGGTAGTCGGAAATGCCATCGGAGAGAAGGGAAAAACTGGCAAGAGCGATGACCAGCATCAATAGCAAGCTGCCGCCAATCAGTGCCAGCAGTTGTGCACGCAGGGATTTTTTCAGGGGCATCGGATCAATCTCGTATCGAAAAGGGTGCGCTTGCACCGCAGGCAAGGTGAACGAGCCTTCAGCTGATGAATGCTCGCACGACCCTGTTTCGGCCCGCTGTGTCGATACTTGAATGTCTTCAGACCAGCCGCAGGTGGTTGTCCCAGAGACCTGCGGGCAGTTGCAGCGGCGTGCTGACGACGCGCTTGCCCTGGCAGTCGACGAGGCGGCAGCGGCCTTGGCCGGAACTCACCACGAAGCCTTCCCTCACGGCCGCCACACCGGCGCAGTCGGGCAAGTGGATTTCCTCCACAAGCTCGGCTGTGTCGAGCTTCCAGATGAATAGCTTGTTGCCTCGTGGCGCGGTGACCGCCAACAGGCGAAGGGAATCATTGATGGCCAGGCTGGCTGTGTACTGGTTCATCGCCTGACGCGGCGCCTCGCCCAGCGGAAAGGCCTGGAAGGGCTGATCAGGGCGCTTGATTGCCAGCAGTGGCACATGATCCATCGGGTCGCCCTCGTACTGCTGCCCGGACACGACGGTGCCGTCGGTCGCGACGGCCAGATGGCGAACGCTGTTCATCTGCTCGGGCAATTGCTCCTTGCTGATCAGCGTACCGTCGCGATGCAGCAGCACCAGGCTGGGTTCCATGGCGTCGAGGTTCATCATCTCGCGGCTGTCGGCTTCGGTGCGGATGCCACCGTTGGCGATTACCAATGTCTCGCCATCAGGCATCCAGAGCAGCTGGTGCGGGCCGATGCCGTGGGTAGAAAGTTCACCGCTGCGCACCAGCCGGCGCTCTTCGACCCGGTAGATGCCAAGGACGCCGCGGCCGGCATCGCTGGTGTCGTTTTCAGTGGTGTAGAACAGGTCGCCGCTCGAATGGAAAACACCGTGTCCATAGAAATGGCGTTCCGGGGGCGACGTCAGTACCTGGAGCAAGGTACCGTCACGGCTGTCGATGAGGTAGCTTTCACGGCTTGGTCGACGGCCGACGAACACCGCCAAGGGCAGGTGAGGATGGGCATAGCAATCGTGGCAGCGCTCGGCGACCGGCGTGGCGAATACCTGACTGCCATCGAGCCGGTAGCCGACGACATAGTGGCGTCCATCAGCGTCGTCGCGCGCCGATAGCAGCAGCGGTTGGTCGGCCTGATGCGTCAGCGTCCAGCCGCCAACGGCAGAAGCGGCGATCAGCACACCGCCAAGACCCAGGAAAGCGCGGCGTTTCATGTCAGTCTCCATCATGGGCGTTGAAGCCGATCTGTACGCCAAGCGCGCGGGCCAGTTCGGCCTGGTGCAGGCGATGCAAGACATCGATGTCTTTGTACAGCGCATCCAGGCGCGCTCGACCGGCTTCGTCGGCCAGTAGCTCGCTGAATGGCAGCATGATGTCGACAAGGTGCTTGCGTGCCGTTTCATAGGCGACGTCGATGCGCTTGGTCAGGTCTGCCTGATCTGCAGGGACCAGCCTTTTCAGTCCATTGCCATCCGCGCCCAGCCATAGGCGTTGCGCGCCGGCGAGCGCGGCGTCGATGCTGGCGAGGGTCGCGTCGCTGCGCCAGGCTTCGGCCTGATACGGTTGCGGGAAGCCCTTGGTCTGGCGACCCAAAGGTGCGCCGAGCTTTTTCTTCAGGCCATCCAATGCAGTGACCTGAACCCGGAGCAAGTCTGCGATCGCTTCGGCCGAATCGGCGTAGCGCTCGTTGGGAAACTCGCTCAGTTGAGCTGCCATGCCCTCTGGCGCTTGCCACGCCTGAAGGATGTCTGCCGACAGCTTTTGTTGGTGTTCGCCGATCGCCTCAAGCAGCGGACAGTAGCGCGCTTTGGTCTGGCCGTCGCTCAGGTCGACGGCCTTGTCGTAGAGCACGTATTCATAGGCGGAAAGCCCCTGCAGCACCACACTGGCATTCTCCAGGTCGGCCTGGGTGAGGTGCGGCTTGCGCTTGAGCAGCGCCGTGACCTGGCGGCCGACAAGGTTTTTCTTGTCTGGCCAGAATTGAACCTGCCAGGCTCGATTGCCTTCTCCCATCGGGCCCACCAGCAGGGGCTGCAATCCGGCCCAGGCGAGCTGGGTCTGGAGGTAGGCCTCGCGGGCGTCGTCCAGCTGCTCGTTGTCAGCACAGAAGGCGATGCTGCTCGCAGCCATGCGACGGCTCGCCTCGGCCCAGTTGGTATAACCCGGCAGGAGCACCTCGTTGGTAAGCGCCGTGCTTGTTTCTGCGTACGGATCGGACGGCGCACAGGCCACAAGAATCAGACCCAGAGCTGTGGCGGTGGCGGTACGAAAAATCCGGATGGGGGACATGTTGCTCCTCAGGACGCGGCAAATTGAGTGTTAGCTCTGGCATTAGAGCGATTCGAGAAAGGCCAGCAAGGCGCTGCGTTCGTCCTGGTCGAAGCCAAGCACTACTTGTTTGGCTCGCTCTGCTTCACCGCCGTGCCAGAGTATGGCTTCGAGCAGGTTTCGCGCCCGCCCGTCATGCAGGAACTGAGTGTGACCACTGACGGCTTCGGTCATGCCGAGCCCCCAGAGAGGCGGTGTACGCCATTCGCTGCCGCTGGCTTCGAATTCTGGACGATTATCGGCAAGCCCTGCACCCATGTCGTGCAGCAGTAGGTCGGTGTATGGACGGATAACCTGATTGGCGAGCTCCGGCTCGGCAGCTTCGCCAGTGGTGAAGGTCGGTACGTGGCAGCTCTGACAGCCGGCCTGGTGAAACAGCGTCTTGCCGGCCAATACCTGAGGCGCCTCAACGTTTCGCCTGGCCGGAACTGCAAGGTTGCGTGTATAGAACAGCACAAGCGACAGGATGTGGTCGCTGACTTCCGGCTCGCCGCCGTGGGGCATCGCCAGGCAATCGGTCTGGGCCTGCGTACAGCTGCTGCCAGTCAGCAGGCTGGTGGTCAGGCCCATATCGTTGAAAAAAGCATCGGCGTTCTGCTGATTAAGACTCGGCTGGCCGGCTTTCCAGCCGAAACGGCCTAGCTTTGTATCACGGGAAACCTGATCAAACACTCGGTTCGGCCGCCCTGAAATACCGTTTGAGTTGAGGTCGTCCGGATCTGCATTGGCAAGTATCGCGGCTTCCGGTATCGCTTCCAGTAAACCGAGACCGATCATCGCAGGTGCGACACGAACCGAAAATTGCGTATCGGGATGCATCGGGCCGTAGCCCAGGTCGGTGATGGCCAGCTGCGGTTTACGAAGCTCGACTTCGAACCCGTCGGCGAATCGTTCGATGTGCGTGCTGTAATCAAGGCGAACCTTGCCTTCGGGGGGCACACCGGGGATCGACATGTCCTGCAGTTGGCCACCGTAGGTGGGCTCTGGTGCGATGCCTCGTTGTTTCACCACCTCGGCATGCTCCGCACCCGCCGGAACCGACAGACGCACCAGCATTGACACGGCGTTGCCTCGAGCGGCCTCGGCCGGGTGACCGCGACCGTCCTTGATATGGCAATTCTGGCAGGCATTGGTGTTGAAAAGCGGGCCGAGTCCGTCGCGCGCGGTAGTCGAAGAAGGTGCGATCACCCAAGGATTGCGGAAAAAACTGTTGCCAACGGCGAAATCCAGTCGCCTCACGGGAGACAGATTGGCAGAGGGCATCGAGAAGGCATTGTGGTCGGACTTGATAACCGTCGTGCTGCCACCGGACAGTGCCTCGCCTGGCTCGGCCTGTTCAAAGCGGGGCGATGGCTGATCGCACGCCGTCAGGCTCGATACCAGCAGCGCAAGAACAAGTGTGGAAAGCGGGCGCATCGGTAGTCCAGAGCCAGAAAAGCGGCGGTAATCTTAGCAGGCTGCGAGTGGTTGAATAAGAGGAATTTGCATTTGAGTGGCTCGGCCTGCTGGCGGGTGCAGTATGCAGCTCGCCAGCAGTGCTAATGCCCAAGTGGCAGCGTTGCACTGCCCCTCTGGACCGATCGAATCAGAACTCGTGATCGGCGGTGTCGGGGTTCAGGTCACTGATACCCAGCGCAGCCGCTGCTTTTTCGATCGAACCGGTTTGCTGG
Source organism: Stutzerimonas sp. C6.4V (assembly GCF_058536345.1). Classification (NCBI taxonomy): domain Bacteria; kingdom Pseudomonadati; phylum Pseudomonadota; class Gammaproteobacteria; order Pseudomonadales; family Pseudomonadaceae; genus Stutzerimonas; species Stutzerimonas sp. C6.4V. Next base: position 2,720,925 of record NZ_JBZUBM010000001.1, on the reverse strand, counting down.
ACCAGCGAGGCAATGGCGGCGCGGACTTTTTCCTGGCCTTCACTATTATCCGGACCTATCAGCTGATCGAACGCTTCGCCGTTCTCTGCACTATTCACCAGGACGCGCAGCTTGGCTTCGGTGGTTTCAAGATCGGTTTTCAGGGTGCTGTTGATCTCGGGTGCGGTGCCTTCGACCAGCGATGCCAGGCTTGGGCCGGTCAGCGTGGTGCCATCGATGCGCTCGTATTCGCCCAGATAGACGTTTCGGATGCCCTTGGCGTTGTAGTAGTGGGAATTGTGTGTGTTGTCACTGAAGCAATCGTGCTCGTCCTCGGGGGAGTTGGCTTCCAGCGCAACCTTCATGCGCTCTCCGGCCAGCTCGCCAAGCGACAGGCTGCCCATGCCGAAAAACATCTTGCGAAGACCGTTCTCGGCGGATTCCTGTTCCAGGCTGGCGCGGTAGTTGTCCGCTACGCCGTCCTTCCACTCGCCGACCATTTCTTCGAGATCGCTGACCAGCAGCCCCGTCGCTGCCTTCAGGTAGGCGCGGCGCCGATCGCAGTTGCCACCGGTGCAGCCCTCGCCTTCGATGAAGTCGCTCACCGGGCGGTTGCCTGCGCCGGCGTTGGTGCCGTTGAGATCCTGGCCCCAGAGCAGGAATTCGATCGCGTGGTAGCCGGTGGCGACGTTGGCTTCGGAGCCGGCCAGTTCGTTCAGGCTGGCAAGCTTCTCGCCGGTGATCTCGGTGACGTCGATCTTGTCTTCGCCGATCTGCAACTCTTTGTTGGCAATGATATTGGCGTTGGCGCCCGGGTTGCCCAGTGCGTGCTGGTAGTCACCTTCCACGTAGTCGATCATGCCTTCGTCCAGCGGCCAGGCATTGAGCTGACCCTCCCAGTCATCAACGACGGGATTGCCGAAGCGGAACACTTCACTCTGCATGTAAGGAACGCGGGCGGCGAGCCAGGCGTCCTTGGCAGCTTGCAGCGTTTCATCGGTCGGGTTGGCCAGCAATTGGTCGATTGCTTCCTGCAACTTCAGCGCGGCGCTGTGCGCATCGCTGAATACGGCATGCGCGAGATCCGCGTAGTGGTTCACCACTGCCTGCGCGGCTTCGCTGTTCACCGTTTCCGTGGCTGGCGCGCTTGCTGCCGGCTCGCTCTGGGTGGTGGTTGCTTGCGGAGCTGCGGCATTTTCGGCCGGCGCTTTGTCTTCGCCGCAACCAGCGAGTGATATGGCGACAGCTAGAAGGCTGGCGGTTGCCCAGACGGGAGTGCGTAGCATGGCGGGTTCCTTTGCTTGCAGGGTGGTATGAACGGGTCGGCAGCATGGCTGCGACAAATGGATGCAGAGCATAATGCGAAAGATTTGCATTTTGTGCAAAAAAATCGAATGAGCAGGGCACGCAGCGGTGCGCTGCGAAGCCGTTCCCATACCCACGGGCAGCTATTTTGGCGTGCCTGACCTAGCGAGCGGTTTTCTCGGCTATCCAGATCGTATGTCGCGTGCCGCGATTGCCGTGGGCGAATACCTCGACCTCTTCGGCGAGAAACCCTGCCTGGGCCAACTTCTGTGAGAAGGCCCTGTCAGCGCTGGCTGACCAGACGGCCAGCACACCCTTCGCGCGCAGGGCCTTAGCGCAGCTATCAAGGCCTGCCGGCGAGTAAAGCCAGCTATTGCGCTTCTGGGTCAGCCCCTCCGGTCCGTTGTCCACATCGAGCATGATGGCGTCGAAGCCCAGTGGCTCGCGTCGCAATACGTCGGCAACATCGTCATTGAGCAGGCAGGTTCTTGGATCATCGAGCGGCAATCCGGCCTTTTTGCCCAACGGCCCCCGGTTCCACTCGATCACCCCGGGGACCAACTCCGCGACCTGTACCTCGGCGTTCTTGCCCAGATGTCTTAGCGCAGATGCCAGGGTGAACCCCATGCCGAGCCCACCGATGAGGACCCGCGGTTGGGCACGGTGGGCGATGCGGCTGCAGGGTATCTGTGCGAGGGCGTCTTCGGAGCCGTGCATGCGGGTGTTCATCAGCTGGTTGCCATTGCCACCCTGAATCTTGATGACGAAGTCGTCACCGTAGCTAAACAGGCAAAGGGCACCACCACCGGGGATCTCTGCGGTGTCGATCAATACGAAGCGCTTCATGTATGGCTCGTCGGAAGGAGAGGAAAGCAGCGAACGGGCTGCGCAAGAACGGCGGGTTTACAAGGTTTTTGAACTGACCCTGTGTCCCAAATGGACGGATTTTCGCAGCAGGGCGGCCAATTCGGGCGCCGGGACGGGCTTGCTGTAATAGTAGCCCTGGCCTTCATGGCAGCCTTCTTCGATCAGGTAGCGCTCCTGTTCGGCCGTCTCCACCCCTTCGGCGATGACCAGCATGCCCAGGCTTTTGGCCAGCTGGATGATGGCGCGGACGATGGTCGCGTCACCCTCATCGGCTTCGATGTCTCGAACGAAGCTCTTGTCGATCTTGACCTTGTCCAGCGGCAGGCTTTTCAGATAGCTGAGCGAGGAATAACCGGTGCCGAAGTCATCGATGGCAATCAGCGCCCCTGAGCGACGAAGGCTGTGCAGGATTCGGGTCGCAGCCGCAATATCCTCCATCAATCCTGTTTCGGTTACCTCGAGTTCGAGCGTTTCCGCTGGCAGCCGATGGGCGCTGAGCAGGTTGCTGACCACCAGCGGCAGCTCGGCGTGATGCAACTGTACGGTCGATAGATTGACCGCCATGCGCAGGCCATCGAAGCCTTGCTGATGCCATTCGCTCAGCTGCCGGCAGGCCTGGTCCAGCACCCACTCACCGATGGCAATGATGCTGCCGTTCTGCTCGGCGAGCGGGATGAACACGTCAGGCGGGACCATCTTGCCGCTGGGGTGCGACCAACGCAGCAAGGCTTCGACGCCGGTGATGCGCTTGAGCCGGTAATCGATCTGGGGTTGATAGACCAGGCGGAACTCGCCGCGTTTGACCGCCCCGCCCAGATCCTTCTGCAGTTCCCGGCGCTCGCGCATCTCGTTGTCGATACTGGCCACGTAGAACTGATAACGGTTGCGGGCCCTGGTTTTCGCCAGGGTCATCGTCTGCTCGGCTTTTTGCAGCAGCTTCTCGGTGCTGTCACCGTCCTCGGGAAAGAGGGTGATGCCGATGGTGGCGCGCAGTCGGATGTCCTGCTGGTCGAGAACGATGGGCTGTTCCAGGTCATCCAGCACTTTCTGGGCCAGCTCGGCCGCTTCGTATGGCTGTTCGAAACCTGACAGCACCAGGACGAACTGGTCACCGCCCAGGCGCGCCAGGGCACCAAGCCGGCCGCTCTGGTTACGGAGCCGCTCCGCCAGCGCCATCAGCATGCGGTCGCCGTTCTGGTAGCTGAACTGTTCGTTGACGCCCTTGAAATCGTCCAACCCCAGGCAAAGCACCGCCACCCGCCGCTGCAGGCGGCCAGCGCTGCTAAGGATGTGATCCAGCTGCTGTTGCAGCTGGAGGCGGTTGGGCAGGCCGGTAAGAAAGTCGTACTGCGTCATGCGCTCCAGGTTGCTCTCGGCAGCATGGCGCAACTGCATGTTGCGCTCGATGGAGCAAAGCAGTCCGTTGGCGGTTTCGACCCAGAGTCCCAGCTCGTTCCGCTCGTGGCCCTTCAGCATCGGCAGCTTGTGCTCGCTGGGGCGGTCGGGGTTGATGCTGGAAAGGTGCTCGATGAGCTTAGTCAGCGGACGGGTCAGCAACCAGTGGTAGATCAGATAAAGCACCAGGCCCAGCGTCAAGGCGCGCAGCATGCCGACAACGAAGATGACGATCGAATTGCTAATGAGTTCCTCGCCGTAGGGGGAGGTGTCCAGGGTGATGCGCAGGTCGCCGTAGTGCTCGTTGTAAGGCGGACGACCAATCAGCGGAATGGAAAATGCCTGATCACGTCCCAGTATCGGATCGGTCAGCGAGCGCCAGGGGGACGCCATCAATGGGCGCGACTTGGCGGCGAGCGGTTCTTCGCCTGGGTGGCCGATCGAGGCCTGGTGAATGGACTCGTGCTGAAACAGACCTTCCATGACCTGCATGCCCAGTTCCCGGTCCAGGCTGTAGATGGCTTGAGTCGAAGGGTCCCGGGTCATGCGCAGTATTCGCTGCGCTTCTGCATTGATCAGCTGTCGGGTCTTGTAGGCATCGAAAACGATCTGCGCGCAGCTCAGCACCAGCCCAACAGCCAGCGCCGACAGTAGGACGATACGTAACAGTTGGCGCGACAGGCTGTTGCGCAATTCGGTCAAAAGAATTTCCTTTTTCCAGGCCGGTGCTCAGCACAGCGTTGTCAGTGAAACGCTACAGTCCGGAACCTTTGCGGGGCGAAACGTTATCAGATATGCCGGTTGCCTGCAGAGCCTCCGGTCGAGGCAGCCAATAAATGGATCAGCCCTGTGCAAGTGTTTCCCTGACCTCGCACCCCTTGATCACCATTCGGATGATGGTGTCCGCAGCGGCATCATAGTCGGCGTCGTCAAGGCAGGGCTTTCCCGTAACGGCCGCAATCTGCCAATCGAAGTCGGCATAGGTCTGGGTGGCTGCCCAGATGCTGAACAGCAGATGGTTTGGATCGACGCGGGCCATCAATCCTTCATCGATCCAGCGCTGAATGCAGGCCACATTATGGCTGGCTTGCGCATTGAGCTGCTCGGCGCGTTCGCTGGGGAGGTGAGGCGCGCCGTGCATGATTTCACTGGCGAATACTTTCGAAGCGCAGGCATGTTCGCGCGAGATGCGGATCTTGGTACGAATATATGCGCGCAGGACATCGGCAGGTTGGCCGGGTTGGTTAAAGGGAGCGGAAGCCTGCAGCAGCGGCTCGACAATGCTGTCGAGGACCTCCCGATACAGGTTTTCCTTGCTCTTGAAGTAGTAGTACACGTTGGGCTTGGGCAGCCCCGCGCGATCGGCGATGTCGCTGGTCTTGCTGGCAGCGAAGCCCTTCTCGGCAAACTCCTCGCTGGCTGCACGAAGGATCAGTTCTCTGTTGCGCTCGCGGATACTGGACATAAGGCCTGTTCAATTCACGGCCACCCAGCCTGGTGGCCCGCCGCGGAATCCTAGCACCGGCTTTCGGGCGGTCTCAAGGCAGTCATGGATTTGTCGAAGGTTCCTGAGCCTGCTATCGGTGTGAAGTAAAGATATGGCTGGTTATGCCGATAGGTAAAGAGTCAATTCCACCCTTTGTATCCAGAGTTGGTCAATTCCTGCATACATTAAAACTAGATCGAGTGAGAACATGCCTTTCATGCAACGTAGTATTCAGTGGCAGCTGATTGTCAGCATGGGGGCAGCTCTGCTCACCAGCACCCTGATCGTCATTGTTGTCTATTCATCAGCGGTCAATCGACTGGCTGAGCGTTACCTCGTAGGCCAGGCACTGCCAGCCAACATTGCGGCGATTCGGAACGACATCGAGCGTACGCTCGCTGCGCCCATCACTGCCACGGCCGGTATCGCCAACAATACGCTGGTTCAGGATTGGTTGCGTGAAGGTGAGAGTGCAGACCGAGCGGAGGCAATGGGTCGTTACCTGGACGGTGTAAAGGCTCAGCAAAACGCGCTCACGACTTCGATAGCAGTGCTCGATAGTGGCAACTACTACTCCGAGGCAGGACTCTCGCGGACACTTAACCGCAAAGCTGCCGGCGACGGTTGGTTTTACGGCCTGGTCGACAGCGGAATTAAACGGCGATTCGACATCGACAAAGCGTCCCGTCAGCCAACCCTGTTCATCAATCAGCGGATCGAGGCGGGTGGCAGGACCCTGGGCGTCGCCGGGCTTGGCTTCAGCCTGGAGAGCATGTCCGAGCTGATCAGCAATTTTCGCTTTGGTGAGCGGGGGGAGGTTTACCTGATCAGCGGTGACGGCCGTGTCAAGGTTCACCCCAAAACCGAGAATAACGACCAGGTCGAGCTTGGCACGCTGACAGGCAGCGATGCCGCGCAGAAGCTCCTCAATGGCGCATCCGACGCGGTGAGATTCGAGCGTGACGGCGAGGCGTTCCTGGCGATCGCTCAGCCGTTGGAAAGCCTGGGTTGGGTACTGGTCAGTGAAGTGCCGGAAGCGGAAATCTTTGCCGAGGCGCGCCGCACGTTGTGGACCATCAGTCTGATCGGCGCATGCATTGCCCTGTTCTTTCTTGGCCTCGTCGTGCTGCTGGCGCGCGGGCTGGTGAAACCGATCCGTCAGGTCACCCAGGCGCTCGTTGAAATTGGCGGAGGCGGTGGCGATCTGACTCGCCGCCTGGATGAAAGCCGCGCTGACGAATTGGGTGACCTGGCGCGCGGCTTCAACCGCTTCATTGGCAGTTTGCGCGGGTTGATCGGCGATGTGCTGAACACCAGTCAGCAACTGAGGACCGCTGTCGGGCAGGTGGCGCAGGTGGTCGACAACACTGCGACGCGCGCAGGCCGCCAGCATGAGATGACTGACATGGTCGCGACCGCCGTGCACGAAATGGGCCTCACCGTGCAGGAAATCGCACGCAATGCCAGCAATGCCGCACAGGCCTCGCAGGGTGCCCGCAGCGAGGCGATGGAAGCGCGCAAGGTGGTCAGTGATTCGATTGCGCACATCGAGAAAATGTCTGGCGAGATCGGTCACGCCGCCGAATCGGTCACCGATCTGGCACAGCAGGTCGCTTCCATCGACAAGGTGCTGGCAGTGATCCGCAGCATTTCCGAACAGACCAATCTGCTGGCGCTGAACGCGGCTATCGAGGCTGCACGCGCCGGAGAGATGGGTCGCGGCTTTGCAGTGGTCGCTGACGAGGTACGCACCCTGGCCAGCCGGACTCAGGCATCCACGGATGAAATTCAGAACATGATCCAGGGGCTCAAGAGCGGTGCTGAAAACGCGGTCAACTCCATGCACGCAGGGCAGGCTGCGACGGGCACTGGAGTAGAGGCCAGTCAGCGCACCGGCCAGTCGCTCGGCGCAATCACCGAGCAGGTCGAAGCCATCAGCGACATGAACACTCAGGTGGCCGCAGCGACTGAAGAGCAGAGCAGCGTGACCGAGGAGATCACCCGTAACGTGCAGGGCATCGCCGACCTGGCCCAGGCGACGGCGAGTGATGTGCAGGGCTGTCGGGAAGATTGTCATGAGCTGAGTCGCCTGGCCGATGATCTCAGCCGGCAGATGGGCAGCTTCAAGCTTTAACCTGAGCGGCGAGCGCGCCTGCCGTTTAGGGGCGCGCTGTGCTGCGGCATGGCGGTCGCGATTCGGTTATTCGACCGTCTTCCCTTGCCACCACGGGCTCCGATCTGAGCGTGATGGAAAGGTCCTTCGTCACGTCATGGCGACATGAAAAAACGTGACCAAAAAAGCAGCATTTCGGCTGCTTTTTTCTGTCCATGCCCTTGCGGCAGTCGGTTAGAAGTGCGCTTTGACAAGCAGGCTGGCGGTGTTCTGGTTGGTGCCGCCGACCAGATCGCTGACAAACCCACCGTCTTCTATGCCGTACTTGTCAGACCAGTAGTCGTATTCGATACCGACATAGAGCCTGCCTGACTCGCCGTCCAGTGCCTTGCCCAGGTCGTACTTGATCTGTGGGTTGATGTGCAGGTTCTTCGACATGAAGTCACCGCTGCGCTCCGAGCCGGCATCGTTGACCACCCAGTCGATGAAGCCGTCAAACAGAATGTCGGACTTGCCAACCGGGAAGGTCATAGCCCAGGTCGGCGTGACCTGCCACTGGCCGGAGGCACGACGTGTGGTGCCGTCGGGTTTGCGGTAGTAGAGGTTAATGGCCAGACGATCGAAACCGGGCACGTCGAGGTCAACGGCGGGGCCGAGCAGATAGGTCTGATTGGGTCGGCCGGCGCTGCTTTCGCCGCGCTCGTAGGTGGCTGCCAGCAGCACGTCCTTGATTGGGCCGAAGGCGAGGTCCTGGCCGCTCAGTTTGCCGAACGACAGGCGCGGGCTGAACTCACCGTAGTAGGTGTGACCTTCTTCGCCGGACAAGCCGTTGTACCACTTGCTGTCGACGAACAGGAACATGTCGCCCCAACTCCAGCCGCTGGCATGTTCGAAGGTCACGGTCTGCTGGATCTCGCCGGCGTCGACCTTGAAATCTTTGCCATAGAGGTAGCTGAGGCTGTTGTTCTGCCAGTGGAGCATGCCATCGGCAAAGGCGGGGGCGGACAGCAGGCAGCCGGCCAGCGCCAGCGACAGTGGAGCGCGCTTGAAGGTCATGTTGATACCCTTTGGTTTTGTTGTTGTGATGAATGCAGGTGTCGCGCCCGGCTCGTGCAGGCCGGGCGCGGTGCGATCAGCCTGTAGGCGTCAGCTGAGCGGAAGGATCGCGTGTGGTGGCTTTCGGATGGACCTTCGTGTAGTCGGGGATATTCACCGCCAGGGTGTTGGTGCCGACTGAGTCCTCGATCAGGTTGTCTGGATCGTAATCATCCATTTCTTCCGGCTCGCGGGGCAGGAAGAAGTTGAGCAGGATCGCGCTGAAGGCACCGATGGTGATGGGTGAACCGAAGATGTTCTTCAGCACCTCGGGCAGGTGGTTGAGCACATCCGGTACGGCTGCCACGCCCAGCCCCAGGCCCAGCGAGATGGCGACGATAAGCATGTTGCGGCGGTTGAGCCCGGCTTCGGCGAGTATCTTGATGCCGGCGATGGCAACCGTGCCGAACATGATCAAGGTCGCGCCGCCGAGCACCGGCTTGGGCATCAGTTGCAGCACGCCGCCAACGACCGGAAACAGCGCCAGCAGGATCAGAATGCCGGCGATATAGAGGCCGACGTGACGGCTAGCCACGCCGGTGAGCTGGATCACGCCGTTGTTCTGGCTGAAGGTAGTCATCGGCAGGCTGTTGAAGGTGGCGGCCAGCAGCGAGCTGCAGCCGTCGCCCAGGATGCCGCCCTTGATCCGCTTGAGGTACAGCGGGCCCTTGACCGGCTGACGCGAAATCATCGAGTTTGCGGTCAGGTCGCCCGCCGTTTCCAGCGGCGTGATCAGGAAGATCACCGCGATCGGGATGAATGCCATCCAGTCAAAGGCGAAGCCGAACTTGAATGGCTGCGGCACGCTCAGTGCCGGTAGCGTGGCGAGGCTGGAAAAATCCACCATGCCCATCATCCAGGCGGCGGCGTAGCCCACCACCAGCGCGACGATCACAGCGGACAGCCGCAGCAGCGGAATGCCGAAACGGTTGAGCACGATGATGGTGCCGAGCACCAGACCGGCCAGTGCGAGGTTGGGCAGGGCGCCGGGGTCTTCGGCGCCGTAACCGCCAGCGATGTCAGTCATCGAGACCTTGATCAGCGACAGGCCCATCAGGCTGATGATGGTACCGGTGACCACGGGTGTGATGATCCGGCGCAGCCGGTCGATGCAGCGGCTGACGACGATCTCGACGAATGCCGCGCAGAAGCTCACACCGAAGAGCGTCGCGAGGATGTCTTCCGGGGTGCCGCCGCGGTTCTTGACGATGAAGCCGGCCGCCAGCACCACGCTGAGAAAGCCGAAGCTGGTGCCCTGCAGGCAGAGCATGCCGGCGCCGATCGGGCCGACGCGCCTGGCCTGGATGAAGGTTCCGATGCCGGAGACGAACAGCGCCATGCTGACCAGATAGGGCACATGCTCGCCCAGGCCCAGCACGCTGCCGATGATCAGGGTCGGCGTGATCACGCCGACGAAACTGGCCAGCACATGCTGGATCGCGGCGAAGGTGGCGGGGAGCGGACCGGGGCGATCTTCCAGCTGGTAGATCAGGTCCTGATTGGGAGCGTCACCGCTCCTGGGTTCGGTTGCGGTCATGAGTCAAGCCTGCCATTCGTTATTGTTCGGTCATGGGCTTTCGAGGCTGCACGGACCTCTATCACTGGCCGAAAAAAGCTGTTCGCTCGGTCAGGATGCGCTCGACTATAGCAACCTGTGGACAGGAGATAAAACAGGAAATTAAAAAATTGTGCACAATTAAGATGGGCCAGCCTTGAGAGCCCGCCAGGCATGGCGCCCCAACGGTTACCGGTCAGCGGTTGGCTTGCAATTCGCGGGAAACGTTCTCGGCCAGGCCGGCGCCGGCTTCGCTCATGGTCAGGTAGGTGCGATCTGCGCCGGCCTCCTCAATCTGCTGGGCAATGTCTTCGTACATCGCGTGGGAGACGATCAGCCCTTCGAAACCTTTGCCGCGCAGCTTGCGCGTGGAAATGATCTTCGCTTCGGGATCATTCATCGCGAGGATCACTGCCTCGACCTTGTTCATTTCCAGGCTCTCCCAGAACATCTGATCCTCAGCGTCGGCGAACAGTACGTGGCGGCCTCTCTCGGAGCTCTTTTCTACCGTTACCGGGTCGGAGTCGAGACTGATCAAACGCCATCCCTGGGCCTGCAGGTGATCGTAGGCGGCGCGCCCAGTGCGGCCCATGCCCATGATCAGGATCTGTGCGTCGCCAAGAGACACCGGTTGTTCGTCTGGGTGGCGTGTGTTGCGCTCCAGCGGAATCAGGCGCCTGGCGAGGCGATCATAAAGCGGATGCGAGACGCGATTGAGCTGCGCGGAAATGACAAAGGACAAGGCCACTGTGATAGCCAAAGGCGTCAGCCATTGCGGTAACACCACGCTGGCGACGATGAGCCCGAATTCGCTGTGATTGGTCAGGCTCGAGGCGCTGAGAAAGGCACTACGCGCACGCAGGCGGAACAGCAGGAACAAGAAGAAGAACAGTGCCCCCTTGAGCGGTAGCAGCAAGGCCACGGCCCCCGCGAAGAGCATCGCATCCATGTCCGGCAGACCGCCGATGCCGATCTGCAGGAAGAAGCCGACCAGAAACACTTCCTTGATCGCCCACAGCGAGTTGGATAGCTCGGTCGCGCGCTTGTGCTTGGCCAGCATCGCGCCGAACGCCAGCGCGCCCAGTTCCGAGCTAAGGCCCACATATTCGAAGCCCAGGCCGCCCGCGACCAGCGCCAGCATCAGGCCGAGCAGCACCATGAGTTCCTCGTGACCGCTGTAGTCGAGCAGGCGGAACAGCAACGGGCGAAGCAGCGGCAAGCCGAACACCAGCAAGGCCCAGGCGGAGGGCACCTTGCCGCTGGCGATGCTCATCACCACCAGGGCAATCAGGTCCTGGATGATGAGCACGCCGATCGCGACGCGGCCATGGAAGGCGCGCAATTCGCGCTTGCCTTCGAGCACCTTGGCCGCCAGCACGGTGCTGGAAAATGACAGGGCGACCGCCAGCAGCAGGCTGTCGCGCCAACTGATATCGAGAAAGAAGAAGATCGCCGGCAGCACGATCAGGCTGGAAATACCGAAGTGCAGCAGGCTGCCGCCGATCACTTCGCGCCGCACCAGGTTGCTCAGCTTGAGCTTGAGCCCGACGGTGAAGAGCAACAGCAGCACGCCGAGATGGGCAAGGTGGGCGAGGATTTCGCTGTCCCGTGGGCCAACGCCAATGCGGTCGCCAAAGGCCGCCAGGGCGAAGCCGGCACCCAGATAGCCGATCAGCGGCGGCAGGCCGATCGCGCGCGAGGCGAGCCCGAGCGCGAAGGCGAAGGCGATCCAGGTGGCTTCGATCATGGGTCAGTCCTTCTCGGTTCGGCAGGCGGGCGCCGCATTTTAACGGGGGCGCGTGGCTTGTCGAGCATCGGAAAGAACGCCGGAGTGCAGGGAGCCCGCATGTGGCAGGCTCCGGTCGGGCGGGCGTCAGTGGTGCGCAGCACCCGTCAGTGCGTGGCGTTCCGGGCCACCCAGTACATTGAACAGCAGGTTGAGCGTCACCGCGCTGAGCGTCGCCACCGCGATGCCGCTATGGGTAATGGGCTCCATCCAGTGCGGCAGGTTGGCGAAAAACTCGGGCCGCACCACCGGCACCATGCCCAGGCCAATGCTCACCGCCACCAGCAGTTGGTTGCGACGGTCAGATGTCGGCTTCCTGCAAGATCTTTCAGTAAGGCGATTTCCTCACGCGACAGCCCGGCGGCCTGACCCACGATCAGCGGTACGACCACCGCGCCGCCGTACATCAGCAGCACGTGCTGAACGCTCACCAGCAGCATCTGCAGCAAGGGCAGTCGCTTCTCCGCTGGGGCGGTTTCCCCGCTCGGTCACATCGTTCATGCAAAACACCTCGGACGCTTTTGTTATTGGAGGGCGCGGTGACCCCGCTGAACGTGCGGGGCCGGGTATAGGGTGTTCGGGGTCCGGCTGTTGCCGTCCGCTGGGTTTTCTCGGGTTGAGCTGACGCCTCGCCTCGTGCTGCGAGACTTGAACGTCGAACAGGTGAAAAAAACCGCGCCCGGGAGCGCGGCTGGTGGGCGCGATCACTCGATCGGCGCGCCCTTGTCGATCCAGGCGCCGAGCAGGTCGCGCTCCTCCTGTGTCATGTTGGTCATGTTGCCCAGCGGCATGATGTGGCTTGCCACGGCTTGCGCATGAATCTTCGCGGCCTGCTGGCGGATCTGCTCGGGCGTGTCGAACATCACGCCCGCCGGCGCTGCGCTGAACAGCGGGCTGCTCGGCTGCGCGGCGTGGCAAACGGTGCAGCGTTCGTTGATGACCCGATGGACCTTGGCGAACTCGCTGTTGCCGGCTTGCTCGGCCGGCGCTGCTGCAGCGGCCTGTTGCGCCTCAATGCTCTGCTCGCGAGGGCTTGTCGGCACGGCGTTGGGAACACCACCCTGGCGGTTCGGCGCGGTGACGAAGGCCAGGCAGATCATCCCGACCGCCGCGGCCGGCAGCGCCCAGGCGAAGCGGTTGCTGTCATGCCGGGTGTTGAAGTAGTGGCGTACCAGCACGGCCAGCACCGATATGCCGGCCAGGATCGCCCAGTTGTACTGACTGCCATAGGTGCTCGGGAAGTGGTTGCTGATCATGATGAACAGCACCGGCAGGGTGAAATAGTTGTTGTGGCGCGAACGCAGCAGGCCCTTGGCGGGCAGCAACGGATCCGGTGTGCGGTTCTGCTCGATGGCGGCGACCAGCGCACGCTGTGCCGGCATGATGATGCGGAACACGTTGCCGACCATGATGGTGCCGATCAGCGCGCCGGTGTGGATATAAGCCGCGCGTCCGCTGAACACCTGTGAATAGGCCCAGGCGGCGAAAATCACCAGGACGAAGAGGATCAGGCCGAGCAGTGCGGGTTTCTTGCCTAGCGGGGAATCACAAAGCAGGTCATAGACGAACCAGCCCACGATCAGCGAGCCGAAACCGATGGCAATGGCCGTGGCCGGGGTCAGGTCGCTGCCGGGTGCGATCAGATAGAGGGTAGGGTTCAGGTAGTAGACCACCATCAGCAGGGCCACGCCCGACAGCCAGGTGGTATAGGCCTCCCACTTGAACCAGTGCAGGTTCTCCGGCATTCGGGGTGGGGCGAGCTTGTACTTCTCCAGGTGGTAGATGCCGCCGCCGTGAATCGCCCAGAGATCGCCCGAGAGACCATCACGTGGGTTGGCGCGGTTGAGGTTGTTTTCCAGCCAGACGAAATAGAACGAGGCACCGATCCAGGCGATGCCGACGATCATGTGAATCCAGCGAATAGTAAGGTTCAGCCATTCGGTTAGATGTGCTTCCACGATAGTTACCTCTTGCACGGCTGGCACGCCAACCGCTGTTTCTTCTTATTCGACTCGTCGCAAGTGTCCGGCTTGTCAGCAGCACGCATGGCGGTATCGGCTGAGCACGGCAGCCGCGTCGGCGATGGCCTCGTTGATCGGTCGGTCGCTTACTTGGAGTCCCGGTGGGGGTCGAGGAGAAGCAGCTCGTCCTCGGTGAAAAAATGCTCGTCGCAGTTGTTGCCAGAACCGCTGCGATCGACCACCAGGAATTCATCCCGCTTTTCGATCGTCAGCACCGGGTGGTGCCAGACGCCGCGGTGGTAATTGACGCCCTGCCTGCCGTTGCTGCGAAAGGCGCGGACATGACCCGGTACAGGTGCATCGCCAAGTGGCGCGACCACGACCAGAAAGGGGTTGCCGAGCAGCGGAATGAACGCCTGGCTGCCCTGCGGATGTCGTTCGAGCATGCGAATGACCAGCGGCATCTCCAGCGCGTCGGCGGCGAAGATGCTGATGATGGCCCTGTCGTCCGGTTGCGCGGTCTCTACCGTCGCCAGCTTGTGATAGCGGCGGGTGGAACCGTTGTTGATCATGAAATAGTCGCTGCCTTCGGTTTCGATGACATCACCGAAGGGGGCGAAGGCTTCCTTGGTCAACGGTTCGATCGTGAGTGTGCGCATAGGGACTGCTCTGTCTGGTGTTTGCGTAGGTGCGAGCACGCTCGCTCCTACAGGATTTCTTTTACTTCACTGCCTTGCCGAACAACCGCAGACGGCTAACGCCTCCGTCCGGGAAGATGTTCAGGCGCACGTGGGTGATCGGGCCAAGCTTGGCGATCTGCTCGCTAAACTCGTGTTCGGCGTGCATCTGCAGCTTCTGGCTCGGTAGCAGCTCGCGCCAGAACAGGCTCTGGGTTTCGATCTGGCTGTCGGTGCCGCCTTTAACGTAAGCCGCCTGGATCGAGCAGCTATCCGGGTAGTTGCCTTTGAAGTGCAGGGTGTCGACGACGATGCGCTCGATCTCTCCGGGAGTGCCCAGCGCGACGATGACCCAGTCGTTACCCGGCGTGCGGCGGCGGGCGGTTTCCCAGCCGTCGCCCATGTTTTCGCCGCGGTTCGGGTTGAGAATGTTGCTCATGCGACCGAAATGCTCGTCGGAACAGGCCAGCGCGCGGCCGCCATTCAGCGCCGCCGCCAGGTCGACCTGCTCGTTGTCGCCGACGCTGCTCCAGTCGCGGTACGGGATGCCGTGCACGCGCAGACGGGCAACACCACCATCCGGGTAGATATTGAAGCGCAGGTGGCTGACCGGCTTGTCGAACGCGATCTCGTGGTAGTGGTGGCTGTTGCCCTTGAGTTCGACGGCCGGCAGGATTTCGGTCCACTGGGTGCTGTCGTCCGGGTCGCCTTCGGCGAGGAAGCAGGCTTCCAGCGAGGCGGAGGGCGGGAAATTGCCGGTGAAGAAGCTGGTGTCGATGTCGACGCCCTTGATCGAGCCGGGCACGCCGAGGCGAATGACCGCGTGGTCGTAGCCTTCGAAGCGCTTGCGGCGCGATTCCCAGCCGTCCATCCACTTGCCGTTGTCATCGAACACGCCCTCCTTCCATACGGCCGGCGTCGGCTGGAACAGCCGGTTGACGTCGGCGAACCAGTCGTCGGTGACGGAGATGGCCTTGGTGCCCAGACGGGCGTCGGCCAGGTTGACGTATTTTTCGAAAGGTACGGCGTAGCTTTTCATACGTTGTTCTTCTCTTCGTGTCGTCTGATGGTGCTTGCTTACATCGCCTGCAGACGGAACAGGGCGATCTTGTTGATTTCAGCCAAGGCCCGAGCGAACTCCTGATCCTGCGAGTTGTGCATGCGCTCCTCGAACGCGGCGAGGATCTGGTGCCGGTTGCTGCCCTTGACCGCCATGATGAAGATGAAGCCGAACTTGGCCTTGTAGGCGTCGTTCAGTTCGGTAAAGCGTGTGAACTCTTCCGAGGTGCATTCATGGATGCCGGCGCCGGCCTGTTCGGCGGTGCTTGATGCGGTCAGTTCCCCGCGCACGGCAGCCTTGCCGGCGAGGTCCGGGTGAGCGTTGATCAGGGCCAACTGGGTGTCGGGATGGGCCGACAACATGGCCTGGGACATGCGCTCGTGCATCACCTCCACGTAATCCAGCGTCTCGTCTACGCCGGCCTGATAAACAGTGTCGGCTACCCACGGCGAATGCTCGTAGACATCAGCGAAAGTCGAGATAAAGGTGTCTCGGTCGAGTGTGGACGGTTTGATCGTCTTGAACGGGGTCATTGGCTGCGGTCCTGAATAAGCGGATGGGTCGAGTGCCAGTGGCGGGCAATGTCGACACGGCGGGCAAACCACACCTGCTCGTGACCCTTGGCGTACTCGATAAAGCGCTGCAGCGCGGCCAGGCGAGCGGGGCGACCCAGCAGACGACAGTGCATGCCAATGGACAGCATTTTCGGCGCGCCCTCACAGCCTTCGGCATATAACACGTCGAAGGCGTCCTTCAGGTATTCGAAGAAGTCGTCACCCTTGTTGAAGCCCTGCACCTGGGTGAAGCGCATGTCATTGGTGTCCAGCGTGTAGGGGATCACCAGATGCGGCTTGTCCGGCGTCGATTCCGGGTCCCAATAGGGGAGGTCGTCGTCATAGGTATCCGAGTCATAAAGGAAGCCGCCTTCCTCGCGCACCAGCCGGCGAGTGTTCGGCCCGGTGCGGCCGGTGTACCAACCCAGCGGACGCTCACCAGTGATGTCGGTGAGGATGCGGATGGCTTCGAGCATATGTTCGCGCTCTTGCGCCTCGTCCATGTACTGGTAGTCGATCCAGCGATAGCCATGGCTACAGATCTCGTGGCCGTCGGCGACCATCGCCTTGATGACCTCCGGATGGCGCTGCGCGGCCATCGCCACGGCGAAAATCGTCAGCGGTATATCGAATTTGCGGAACAGCTTGAGCAGCCGCCATACCCCGGCACGGCTGCCGTATTCGTAGAGCGACTCCATGCTCATGTTGCGCACGCCCTGCAGGGGCTGGGCTGACACCATCTCGGAGAGGAAGGCTTCGGATTCCTTGTCGCCATGCAGGACGCAACGCTCACCGCCTTCCTCGTAGTTGAGCACGAAGGACAGGGCGATACGGGCGTTGCCCGGCCATTGCGGATGGGGTGGATTTTCGGCGTAGCCGATAAGGTCGCGAGGGTAGTCTGCGCTCACTGTTGTTATTCCTTGTCTGATCCGCGGGTCGCCGCTATGAAGTGTTGGCGACTGTCATGGCGCAATTGTATACAAAAGGTTTTGCGGTTTGTAAATTAAAAAACCCGATAATCTATTGGTCATGATCCGGGTGCGGCGCCTCTTCCCTCATGGTTTGTCTCGCTGGCCTGCAAGTCAGGCACTTCTAGCTAACACCAGCCAGCAGGAAGCGGGCCAAAATGGTGATCTATAAACTGTGTACAATTTTGTCAAAAACTGTCTTTGTTTATTTTGTCGGGATGCTATGCTCGATCCATCTCCACCATCCATCACCAAGAGGAGGCGGGCATTGGCGATTGATCGCTGGTGCTGGAATCTATGGGACGTTTGACAACTCATGTACTGGATGCTGCCCACGGTTGCCCAGGCAGCGACATCCGCATCGAACTCTATCGTGTCGAAGGCGAACGCCTCGAGCTGGTTAAGACGAGTCGGACCAATAGCGATGGCCGTTGCGACTCGCCTCTGCTGGAAAGTGACGACTATCGTTCTGGCGTGTATCAATTGCAGTTCGCTGCCGGCGACTACTACCGCGGGCGCGGCATTGCGCTTCCCGAACCGGCCTTTCTGGATGTTGTGGTGCTGCGCTTCGGCATCAGTGCCGAGCAGGATCATTACCACGTGCCGTTGCTGATTTCGCCGTATAGCTACTCGACTTATAGAGGTAGCTGATTGCACCCCGCCGCAGTCTTAAGTGATGCGGCTGTACCGCTCCCATGCGTGAAACCTTGACTCCCCTGAGTCCCCCGGCCCGCCTACCTGGCGGGTTTTTTTTGGGGTTCGTTAGTGTAGGAGAAGGTTCGTGATACGGCCTAATGCCTCAGCCTTGCTGCCTTGCTGCCTGGCTTCAGAGCGCTACCGGCTCATCAACGAAACCGCTCCTGCGCCCCCGAACAGTGCCGCGCTCGTCCGGTTGAACCACACATGCCCCTTCCCGGTGCGCAGGTAACGCGCCGCGCCCTGCGCGCCCAGCCCATAGGCCAGCTTGCAACACAGGTCGAGCACCGCCCAGGTGGCGACCATGATCAGCAGCTGCGGCAGCAACGGCTGTTCCGCATTGAGAAACTGCGGCAGAAAGGCGGCGAAGAAGAGGATGTCCTTTGGATTGCTGCCGCCGAGCAGAAAGGCTTGCCCGAACAGGCGCCCGAACCGCGGCGCTGACGCTGGGCCATCGACCTCGCGCGCAACCGGTGCGCGACGTGCCTCTTGCCAGCTCTGCCAGGCGAGGTAGAACAGGTACAGCGCACCGACCAGCTTGAGCGCGCTGAAGAGCCGCTCCGAGGCCAGCAGGATGGCGCCAAGCCCCAGTGCCGAGGCGCTGAGCAGGAGTATGGAGGCCGTCACCCCGCCGAGAAACGCCGGCCACGAGCGGCGAACCCCATGGTTCAGGCTGTTGCTGATCATCAGCAGCGACAGCGGTCCGGGGATCAGGATCACCACCAGCGCCGCGCTCGCATACAACAACCAGGTTTCCAGACTCATCACACCCTCCCGAGAAACAGAAAAGCCCCGCCGCGGCGCGACGGGGCGGTGATGCGCGCCTCGCTCAGAGAAAGGCGAACTTGGCGACGAATATCACGCACAACACATACAGGCTGATCGAGACCTTGTCGCGTTGCCCGGTGAGCAGCTTCAGCGTCGCGTAGGTCAGGAAGCCCAGGGCGATGCCGTTGGCGATGGAGAACGTCAGCGGCATCATCACCACGGTCACGATCGCCGGGATGGTGTCGGTGTGGTCCTTCCAGTCGATATGCGCCATGCCGCTCATCATCAGCATCGCCACATAGATCAGCGCGCCTGCGGTGGCATAGGCGGGAATCATGCCAGCCAGCGGGGCGAAAAACATCGCGATCAGAAACAGCACGCCGACGGTCACCGCGGTCAGCCCGGTGCGGCCGCCCGCGGCGACGCCGGAGGCACTTTCCACGTAGCTGGTCACCGGCGGACAGCCGACGAACGCCCCCACTACGCTGGATGTGCTATCCGCTTTCAGCGCGCGGGACAGGTTCTGGATCTTGCCGTCCTCGTCTACCAGATGAGCCCGGTGCGCAACGCCCATCAGCGTGCCCGCCGTGTCGAACATGTTCACGAAGAGAAACGCGAGGATCACGCTGACCATCGCGACATTCAGTGCACCGGCGATGTCCATCGCCAACCAGGTTGGCGCCAGGCTCGGCGGCATCGACACCAGGCCGTTGTACTCGACCAGTCCCATCGCCCAGCCGATACCGGTGACCACCAGCATGCTCAGCAGGATCACGCCGAAGACGTTGCGGTGGCTGAGCACCGCGATCATCAGAAAGCACACCGCGGCGAGCAGGGCGGTGGGCTCGCCGAACGAACCCATGGTGAGCAGGGTGGCCGGGCTGTCGACCACGATGCCGGCGGTCTTCAGGCCGATCAGTCCGAGGAACAGGCCGACCCCGGCGCCCATGGCGAAGCGCAGGCTCATGGGGATGCTGTTGAGCAGCCATTCGCGGATGCGCGACAGGCTCATGATCATGAACAGCACGCCGGAGATGAACACCGCGCCCAGGGCGATCTGCCAGCTGTAGCCCATCTCGCCAACCACGGTGTAGGTGAAGAAGGCGTTCAGGCCCATGCCTGGGGCCAGGCCCACCGGCCAGTTCGCGTACAGGCCCATCAACAGACAGCCGAGCGCCGCACCGATGCAGGTCGCGACGAAGGCGGCGCCGTGGTCGATGCCGGCGTCGGCCATGATGTTCGGGTTGACGAAGATGATGTAGGCCATGGTGACGAAGGTCGTCAGGCCGGCGAGCAGTTCGGTCTTGACGCTGGTCCGGTGTGCGCTGAGTTTGAAGATTCGATCGAGCCAGCCGGGATTCTTCGGCTGCAGCCCGAGGGCCGCCTGTTCCTGCTTGGTGCTTTCCACAAGGTGTTCCTCATCGTTCTTGTTGTCTATCACCCAGAGCGGCGCTCTTGAGGGCAGGTGATGGTGAGGGCGCGTCCTGTTCGGTTTGTTGACCGAAAGGTCAGGAAGGCTTGTCGCGATTATGCGTTTGTATACAAAAAATGCAAATTGATTTGATGCCAGGTGGTTGCGGTTCGGGGCAGGGCCCATCTAAGGCATCATAAGGCCCGCGTTTGGCTGTGCGCCTAGCTGAGAATCGCAGCGTATTGATTGTGCACAATTATTTTCGTTTTATTTCGCTGTTTGCGCGCCGCCTACTGCCAGGCAGGGCCTGAAAGGCAGTAAAGTTCGGTCTGCCGACATTTCCGACGCGAGTCACCATGAACGAACAGTTGCAGCCTTTGAAGAAGCCGACGCGAAGCGGCAAGGTCCGCACCGGGACCCAGGACGACATCGTTTACGCCCATATCTTCGACGCCATTCTTGAACAACGGCTGGCCCCGGGTACCAAGCTCAGTGAGGAAGCCCTGGGCGAGATCTTCGGCGTCAGCCGCACCATCATCCGGCGCGCACTGTCGAGGCTGGCCCATGAGGGCGTGGTGCTGCTGCGACCCAATCGTGGGGCCGTTGTGGCCAGCCCGAGTGTCGAGGAAGCGCGCCAGATCTTCTTCGCCCGTCGCCTGGTGGAGAGGGCCATCACCGAGTTGGCGGTACAGCATGCCAGTGCTGAGCAACTCAGCGAGCTGCGGCAGATGGTCAAGGACGAGCAGGCCTGCTTTGCCCGCGGCGACCGCGGAGCCGGTATCCGCTTGTCCGGTGAGTTTCACCTCAAGCTGGCCGAGGCTGCGAAAAATGCACCGCTGGTGAGCTTCCAGCGCAGCCTGGTATCGCAGACCTCCCTGATCATCGCGCAGTACGAAAGCGGCAACCGTTCGCACTGTTCGTACGACGAGCACAACCAGCTCATCGACGCCATTGCTGCACGCGATGCCGACAAGGCAGTGAGCCTGATGATGCATCACATGGATCATATCGACAGCAAGCTCAACCTCGACGAAGACGGCGCTTCGGACGACCTGCATGCCGTGTTCTCGCACTTGACCTTGGCGAAGAAAAAGACCCGCGCGTAGCGTGGATGGCCGAAGCCATCCACGCGTTGCAGCAGTTGGCCAGACTTGGGGTTTGGTCAGTGCCCCGTGTGGAAGAGGGCATCTCGCTTCCCATCCCGCAGGGCCCCCGGCGCGTCTTAACCCTTGCGATGCACCGAGACGCCGGCGGCGAAGGTTTCCTTCACCGCGCGGTCGTCGCCGAGGATCATCAGGGCGAAGAGCTTTTCCTGCAGGGTCGTCGCCTGGCTCAGGCGATAGTCGATCAGCGGCGTCGCCTTGTAGTCGAGCACCACGAAGTCGGCCTCCTTGCCCGGCTGCAGGTTGCCGATCCGGTCGTCCAGATAGAGCGCCCGCGCGCCGCCGAGGGTGGCGAGATAGAGTGCCTTGAACGCGTCGAGCTTCTGACCCTGCAGCTGCAGCACCTTGTACGCCTCGTTGAGGCTGGCGAGCTGCGAGAAGCTGGTGCCGCCGCCGACGTCGGTGCCCAGGCCGACGCGCACACCGAAGCCTTCCACCTTGGCCAGGTCGAACAGGCCGCTGCCGAGGAACAGGTTGGAGGTCGGACAGAACGACACCGCCGAGCCGGTCTCACCGAGGCGTTTGCACTCGTCGTCGCACAGGTGGATGCCGTGGGCGAACACCGAGCGCGGGCCGATCAGGCCGTGGTGGTCATAGACGTCCAGATAGCCTTTGCGCTCGGGGAACAGCTCCTTGACCCACTCGACCTCCTGCTTGTTCTCGGAGATGTGGGTGTGCATGTACAGGTCGGGGAATTCGGCGAACAGCTTGCCGGCCAGGGTGAGCTGCTCCGGCGTGCTGGTCGGGGCGAAACGCGGGGTGACGGCGTAGTGCAGACGGCCCCTGCCGTGCCAGCGCTCGATCAGCTCGCGGCTGTCGGCGTAGCCGGACTCGGCGGTGTCGGTGAGGAACTCCGGGGCGTTGCGGTCCATCAGCACCTTGCCGGCGATCATCCGCAGATTGCGCTTCTCGCAGGCCTCGAAGAAGGCGTACACCGACTGCTTGTGCACCGTGCCGAACACCAGCGCGGTGGTGGTGCCGTTGCGCAGCAGCTCGCCCAGGAACAGCTCGGCCTGTTCGCGAGCGTGGGCCATGTCGCTGAAGCGGCCCTCGTTGGGGAAGGTGTAGGTTTCCAGCCAATCCAGCAGCTGCGCGCCGTAGGAGCCGATGACGCCGACCTGCGGGTAGTGGATATGGGTGTCGACGAAACCCGGAGTGATCAGCGCGTCCGGGTATTCGACAACCTCGGTGCCGGCCGCCAGGGTCGGCAGCAGTTCGGCGGCGTGGCCGATGCGCGCGACCTTGCCGTCCTCGACGACCAGCAGGCCGTCCTCGAAGTATTCATGGGATTGCTCGATGCCCACTTCGCGCGGGTCGGCGAGGCAGTGGAGCAGGGCGGCACGGTAGGCTTTGGTGCTTGGCATGGTGACTCTCGAAAATCGTTGTATGAGGGTGACGCGTTGACATGGGCAGGCCGCCGCCGAAGGGCGTGCCTGCAACAATGTCGGGTGGTCAGTTGGTCTGGGCGCGGCGCGAAGCGGGGACCAGCATCGGTACCGGCTTTTCACCGTCCTCGGCGTTCTCCCCACCCTTTTCACCGAAATGCGCGTTGTAGGTGGCAATCACCTCGCCGGCGATGGACACGGCGATCTCCACCGGCAGCTTGCCCTTCACCTCGGCGATGCCCATCGGGCAGCGCATGCGCTGCACGGTCTCCGGCTGGAAGCCGCGGTCCCGCAGACGGTGTTCGAACCTGGCGCGTTTGCTCTTGGAGCCGATCAGCCCGTAGTAGGTGAAATCGTTGCGCGAAAGGATCGCGGCGGTCAGTTCCAGGTCGAGCTGATGATTGTGGGTCATGACGATGAAGTAGCTGCCGGCGGGCATGTTATCCACTTCCTCGACCACATCGTCGTTGACCACCTTTTCCACGCCGCGCGGAATCTCGGCGGGAAATTCGTTTTCACGCGAATCGATCCAGCGCACCTTGCACGGCAGGCTGGCCAGCAACGGCACCAGCGCGCGCCCGACATGCCCGGCACCGAACACGGCGATATGCGCCTGTGGCTGGCCCATGGGCTCGAACAGCAGCACCGTGGCGCCACCGCAGCACTGGCCGAGGCTGGCGCCGAGGGAGAAGCGCTCGAGGCGGGTGTCACGGCTGCGCTTTTCCAGCATTTCACGGGCGATCTGCTGGGCCTTGTACTCCAGGTGGCCGCCGCCGATGGTGTCGTACAGGCGCTCACGGCTGACCACCATCTTCGAGCCGGCATTGCGCGGCGTCGAGCCGCGCTCCTCGATGATGGTCACCAGCACGCAGGGTTCGCCCTGTTGCTGCAGGTCGGCGAGTGCTTCGATCCAGGCCGTGTTGCTCATGGTTCTGTCCTTCGTATCGCCCGGTGGCGCGTGCAAAGCGTCGCCACCGGGACGTTCGTGTTGCGCCAAGGGTGGACAAGCAAAGCGTTGTCCACCCTACGTCAGGCCGGGGTGGTCTCCGTTGCCGCAGACTTGCTCGCCGCCTGCTTCAACTTGCGCATCTGTTCCACGCCCCAGAGCACGCGCTCGGGGGTCGCCGGAGCATCGATCTGCGGCTGCGCCCGGTAGTCGGCCAGGCTCGCCACCGCATCCTTGATCGCGCACCAGACCGAGATGCCGAGCATGAACGGCGGCTCGCCCACGGCCTTGGAGTGGAACACGGTGTCCTCGGGGTTCTTGCGGTTCTCCACCAGCTTGACCCGCAGATCCAGCGGCATGTCCGCCACCGCCGGGATCTTGTAGCTGGCCGGACCGCTGGTCATCAGCTTGCCCTTGTCGTTCCAGACCAGCTCTTCCATGGTCAGCCAGCCCAGGCCCTGGACGAAGCCGCCCTCGACTTGGCCGATGTCGATGGCCGGGTTCAGCGAGGCGCCGACGTCATGCAGGATGTCGCTGCGCAGCATCTTGTATTCGCCGGTCAGGGTATCGACGATCACTTCCGAGCAGGCCGCGCCATAGGCGAAGTAGTAGAACGGCCGCCCGCGGGCCTGACTGCGGTCGTAGTAGATCTTCGGCGTGCGGTAGAAGCCGGTGGACGACAGCGAGACCTGGCCGAAATAGGCCTGCTGGATCAGCTCGTCAAAGGAAACGTACTCGTCGCGAATGCGCACCTGGCCATTCCTGAACTCCACGTCTTCTTCGGTCACCTGGTAATGCCGGGCGGCGAATTCGATCAGGCGTTGCTTGATTGTCTGCGCCGCGTTCTGGGCCGCCTTACCGTTGAGGTCGGTACCGCTGGATGCCGCGGTCGGTGAGGTATTGGGAACCTTGTCGGTGTTCGTCGCGGTGATCTGAATGCGGTCCATGTCGACCTGAAACACCTCGGCCACCACCTGGGCGACCTTGGTGTTCAGGCCCTGGCCCATCTCGGTGCCACCGTGGTTCAGGTGGATGCTGCCGTCGGTGTAGACGTGCACCAGCGCGCCGGCCTGGTTGAGGAAGCTGGCGGTGAAGCTGATGCCGAACTTCACCGGCGTCAGCGCCAGGCCCTTCTTCAGGATCGGGCTTGCGGCATTGAACGCGCGGATATCTTCGCGTCGCTTTGCATAGTCGCTGCTGGCTTCCAGCTCGGCGGTCATCTCCTCGAGCATGTTGTGCTCGACGGTCTGGTAGTAGTGGGTGACGTTGCGCTCGGTCTTGCCGTAGTAGTTGCGCTTGCGCACCTCGAGCGGGTCCTTGCCCAGCTCGCGGGCCACCGCGTCCATGATCTCCTCGATGGCGACCATGCCCTGTGGGCCGCCGAAGCCGCGGTAGGCGGTGTTCGAGGCGAGGTTGGTCTTGCAGCGATGGCCATTGATGGTGGCGTCGCCCAGGTAGTAGGCGTTGTCGGAGTGGAACATGGCGCGGTCGACGATCGAGCCGGAAAGGTCCGGCGAGTACCCGCAGTTACCGGCGAGATCGATCTCGATGCCGTGCAGCAGACCGTCATCGTCGAAGCCGACGTCGTACTCGACGTAGAACGGGTGGCGTTTGCCGGTCATGGTCATGTCTTCCATGCGCGGCAGGCGCATCTTGGTCGGCCGACCGGTGAGGTGCGCGATCACCGCGCACAGGCACGCAGGTCCCGCGGCCTGGGTTTCCTTGCCGCCGAAGCCGCCGCCCATGCGGCGCATGTCGATGACGATCTTGTTCATCGGTACGCCGAGCACTTCGGCCACCAGCTTCTGCACCTCGGTGGGGTTCTGCGTCGAGGTATAGACGATCATGCCGCCGTCTTCGGTGGGCATGACCGAGGACACCTGTGTCTCCAGGTAGAAGTGCTCCTGCCCGCCGATGTGCAGCGAACCCTGCAGCCGACGCGGCGCGCTGGCCAGGGCGGTGGCCGAGTTGCCGCGCTTGTGGGTGTGGCTGTCGAGCACGAAGTGCTTCTTGTGCAGCGCCTCGACCACGTCGAGCACCGGCTCCAGATCCTCGTATTCGATGATCGCGGCCATGGCCGCCTTGCGTGCGGTTTCCAGGCTGTCGGCAGCCACGGCGATCACCGGCTGGCCGATGAACTCGACCTTGCCGTCGGCCAGCAGCGGGTCGCCGGGCATCACGGCACCGATGTCCAGCTGGCCCGGCACGTCCTTCGCCGTGATGGCGATGGCCACGCCTGGGATCTGGTAGCAGGGGCTGGTGTCGATGCTGACGATGCGGGCGTGGGCGCGCTCGCTCATGCGGGCATAGACGTGCAGCTGATTGGGAAACTCCAGCCGGTCGTCGACGTACACCGCCTCGCCCGAGACATGCTTGGGCGCGCTGTCGTGCTTGACGCTGCGACCGACGCCGGTGACCAGATCCGCGGTGAAAAGGGCGGCGATTTCGTCTTGAGTGCGTACAGGGCTGTGGTTAGACATAAGCGGTCACCCTCGTCTCGGTCTTTGGCGCGTGCTGTTCGAGGAAGCATTTGCGCAGCAGGTTCTGTGCGACCAGCAGCCGGTATTCGCGGCTGGCACGGAAATCGGTGAGCGGTGTGAAGTCCTTTTCGAGCGCCGTGCAGGCCCGCTCAAGCGTCTCGGTATCGAACGCGGCGCCGATCAGCGTGCGTTCGCAATTCATGGCGCGCTTCGGGATGGCGGCCATGCCGCCAAAGGCGACGCGCGCTTCGTCGATCACGCCGTCAAGGATTCTGAGTTCGAAGGCGGCGCAGACGGCGGAAATGTCGTCGTCCAGACGCTTGGAGACCTTGTAGGCGCGGAACAGGCGATCCGGCGTGGCGCGCGGCACCCGCACCTTCTCGATGAATTCCCCGGGCTGGCGCGCGGTGACCTTGTAGTCGATGAAGTAATCCTCGAGCGGCAGGGTGCGGCTGCTGGCGCCCTTGCGCAGGACAACGTCGGCGCCCAGGGCGATCAGCAGCGGCGGCGAGTCGCCGATGGGCGAGGCGTTGCCGATGTTGCCACCGAGCGTGCCCTGGTTGCGGATCTGCAGGGAGGCGAAGCGCTGCAGCAGCTCGCCGAAATCCGGGTACTCGGCGGCCAGCGCGGCGTAGCAGTCGGTCAGCGGTGCGGCCGCACCGATCTCGATATGGTGGCCGGTGATCTGGACCTGCTTCATCTCGGTGATTTGACCGACATGGATCATCACCGGCAGCTCGCGATGGAACTGGGTGACTTCCAGTGCCAGGTCGGTGCCACCGGCAAGCAGCCGTGCATCGGGATTGGCGGCGTAGACCTCGGCCAGTTCGGCGACGGTCAGCGGCGACAGGCAGCGCTTTTCGCCGTCGCTGAGCTCGGCCATTTCACGCGGGGCGATGGCTTTGAGCTGGGCGATGGTCTCGGCTTCGCGGGCATCGAACTGGTCCGGTTGGCGGTTGCCGCAGGCCTGCTCGGCGGCTTCGAGGATCGGCCGGTAGCCGGTGCAGCGGCAGAGGTTGCCGGCCAGGGCTTCGTGGGTCTGATGTG
Source organism: Stutzerimonas sp. C6.4V (assembly GCF_058536345.1). Classification (NCBI taxonomy): domain Bacteria; kingdom Pseudomonadati; phylum Pseudomonadota; class Gammaproteobacteria; order Pseudomonadales; family Pseudomonadaceae; genus Stutzerimonas; species Stutzerimonas sp. C6.4V. The sequence continues at coordinate 2,694,228 of NZ_JBZUBM010000001.1, read as the reverse complement.
GATCGTAGGTCTGCACGCCGTCGCCGCGATTCTTCTGCAAGGCGAACAGGCTCATGACGAAGCCCGGCGTGCAGAAGCCGCATTGCGAGCCGTGGCAGTCGACCATCGCCTGCTGGACGCTGTGCAGACGGCCCTGGTCCTTGAGATCTTCGACGCTGATGAGCTGCTTGCCGTGCAACGCAGAGACGAAGGTCAGGCAGGAATTGAGTGTGCGATAGCGCAGACGATCGCCCACCAGCTCGCCGACCACCACGTTGCAGGCGCCACAGTCACCGGAGGCGCAGCCCTCCTTGGTCCCGGATTTGCCGCGGTGTTCGCGCAGGTACTGCAGCACGGTGGTATTCGGATCGAGCGTCTGCTCACGGCGCAGTTCTCGATTGAGAAGAAACTGGATCAAGGCGGGCCTCCGGGAAATTGTTGTTCTGGGCTCTGGCGGTGGAAATTAGCGTTATCTGACTTTTCGGTCAACAAATTCCTGACTCAAAAGTCAACGCGGCCGACAAGCGCAGTCCGGATGGCCCTACGAAGCGGCCATCCAGGTGGGTTGAACATGATGTCAGTCTGGCTCAGGCGGGCAGCGTTTGCTGCTCGCGGCGATAGGCGTAGGTCTCGGCGAAGCGCGAGAGCATGTACTGGCTGCAGGTCGTCGCCGGGTACTTCGGTGGGTTGCTGCTGCTATGGCAGCCGGGCAGGCAGGCGATCTCGGTGTCCGGGTGTGGCTCGGCGAAGAAGGGCATGGAGTAGCGATCCACGCCCAACGGGCTGACCACACGGTGCGGCGTCGACTTGTATCGGTCGTTGCTCCAGCGGGCCATCATGTCGCCGATGTTGACCACGTAGGTGCCCTCGATGGGCGGGGCGTCGATCCATTCGCCCTTGACGTTCTGCACCTGCAGGCCGCCGGCCTGGTCCTGATAGAGCAGGGTGACGCAGCCGTAATCGGTGTGCGCACCGGCGCCTTGCTGGTCGGCGCTGGTGGCGGTCTGCCGGGGCGGGTAGTGAATCATGCGGAACACGCTGATGGGCTCGACGAAGCGCTTGTCGAAAAAGTCCCGCTCGATGCCCAGGGCGAGTGCGATGGCACGCAACAGGGTGCAGGCGAGATCCTGCATGTCGCGGTAGTGCCCTTCCATCAGCTCGGTCCAGCCTTCGATCTGCAGCGGATGACGGTTGGGCCCGCGCAGCGGTTTGCCGGCCAGCACCTCGGGATGGTCGGCCGCCATGTGGAACCCCATGTCGAAGGTTTCCTTGAGGTCGCACGGCTGGTTCGGGTCCAGCTGCTCGGTGGCGACGGCACCGTAGCCGCGGTGGTGCTGGCTCTTGGTGATGTCGATCTCGAGCTTCTGCTCGGCCGGCAGCGCGAAGAAGCGGCGGGCATGCTCGCTCAGCGTGGCGATGCGCTCGGCGCTGATCGGATGACCCTCGATATAGAAGAAGCCCCACTCGCGGCAGGCGCGGTCGATGGCCTCGGCGACGGCCAGATGGCCGGCCTCGTCGGCGTTATAGAGCGGGGAAATATCGATGATGGGTAGTGAATTCATGGCTGACTCCGGGTACGGCGCCGCCGGTCTTCTCGTACCGGCGGCCTTCGAGGGCAATGCCCCCTGCGTGCGGTTCGCCCGGAGGCGGGACGGCACTGCAATTGCGCAACGCGCCGGCCATCGCCGGCGCGGTACGCTTACTTCGGCATATCGGCCTTGATGCCTTCGACGTAGTAGTTCATCGATGCCAGGTCGCCATTCGAGGCAGTCTGACCTTCGGCGATGCGCACGGTGCCGGCCTGGTCCTTGATCGGGCCGGTGAAGGGATGAAATTCACCGCTTCTGATGCTGGCGATGATGGTTTCGGCTTCGGTTTTCACCTCAGCCGGAACCAGATCGCTGATCGGCAGGCTGATGGTGTCTTCGGCCAGGCCACCCCAGAAGTCTTCGGATTTCCAGCTGCCGTCGATCACGGCTTGCGCCGACTTGGTGTAGTGCGGGCCCCAGTCGTTGACGATGGAGGTCAGCACCGCCTTCGGCCCGAAGTGCTGCATGTCCGAGGCGTAACCGACGGAGTAGACGCCACGACGCTCGGCGGCCTGAATCGGCGCCGGGCTGTCGGTGTGCTGGAAGATCACGTCGGCGCCCTGGTCGATCAGCGCGTTGGCCGCATCGGCTTCCTTGCCCGGATCGAACCAGGAGTTGACCCACACCACCTTGATTTCGGTGCCGGGGTTGTACTTGTCGAGGGCCAGCTGGATGGCGTTGATGTCGCGGATGACTTCCGGGATCGGGAAGGAGGCGACGTAGCCGACCTTCTTGGTCTTGGTCATCTTCGCCGCGAGGAAGCCGCCGACATAGCGGCCTTCATAGGAGCGCGACAGGTAGGTGCCGAGGTTCTTCGCCTGCTTGTAGCCGGTGGCGTGCTCGAAGGTCACCTTGGGGAATTGCTTGGCGACCTTCACGGTCGGGTTCATGTAGCCGAAGGAAGTGGTGAACACCAGGTCATAGCCGCTCTTGGCCATGTTGCGGATCACACGCTCGGCGTCGGCTCCTTCGGGGACGTTCTCGACGAAGTTGGCCTCGACCTTGTCGCCGAGCTTCTCGACCATGTACTTGCGGCCCTGCTCGTGCTGGTAGGTCCAGCCGTGGTCGCCGATGGGGCCGATGTAGACGAAGCCCACCTTAAGCGGGTCGGCCGCAGAGGCGGACAGGGCCGTGCTCAGGCCGATGGCTGCGGCAATACCGCGAAGCAGGGATTTCCTTGTGGTGTTCTGCATTGAGGTGTCGCTCCAATTGCGTGTCGTTATAGGTCCGCCGAACGGCTGCCAGAGGATTTGCAAAAAGCTGACCAACTGGACAGAACTCGGTGGCCGCCGGCTGGCGATGACGGGGCGCCTTGAAACCAGGCTCGCTTCGGTCCGGCGCGGTGCAGGCGCCGAACTATATGCCACAGTTTGGTGCGCTGCCCACGCTGATTTTTCGCGGCAATCGTGCCGGCGCGATGCCGCGGTATAGTGGCGGCTGCGCTCTGCCGGGTGATCCTGGCGCTGGAGTGCTCCAGGCATTCGGCCGAGCGGTGTGCAGCCTGATCGGCCAGGGGAATGAACAGAATGACGTTGACGATTTACCTCGCCGGTCCCGGCGTGTTTCGGCCTGACGCGCGTGAGCACGGCGAACGGCTCAAGGCCGTGTGTGCAGAGTTCGGCTTCGTCGGCCTCTACCCGCTGGACAAGCTGGTGCCTGACGATATCCAGGCGCCTCGCGAACAGGCGCAGTGGATCTATCGGGCCAATCTCGAGTTGCTCGACCAAGCCGATGCGGTGCTCGCCGATCTGAATTTCTTTCGTGGCGGTGAGCCCGACAGCGGCACCAGCTTCGAAGTGGGCTACGCCATTGCGCGGGGCAAGCCGGTTTTCGGTTACCTGGACGGCCAGGGCAGCTATGCCGAGCGGCTGCAGCGCGCGCATCCGCAGTTTTGCGGGCTGCCCGGCGTCGATTGCGACGGTTTGCATCTCGAAGCCTTCGATCTGCCGCTCAACCTGATGCTGGCCGTGCCCGCCACGCTGAGCGTAGGCGGGCCGCGCCAGGCATTGCGAAGGATGGCCGACGAGCTGGGCCGGCCTTAACCGGCGATCAGGTCGCGTGCCGCCTGACGGTGGTCGGCGATCAGGCCTGCCACGTCCAGCCCTTCGATCTGGCCATCGACCACCTGCCATCGACCGCCGACCATCACGCGATCGGCGCGATCCGCGCCGCACAGCAACAGCGCCGACACCGGGTCGTGGCTGCCGGAGAAACGCAATTCGTCGAGCTTGAACAGCGCCAGGTCGGCCTGTCTGCCCACCGCCAGCTCGCCCAGGTCGTCTCGGCCCAGCAGTCGCGCGGAGCCCCGTGTCGCCCAGCCGAGCATCTTTTCCGGCGTGATCTGCTCGGCGCCGTAGCGCAGGCGCTGGATGAACAGCGCCTGGCGTGCTTCGAGCATCATGTTGGAAGCATCGTTGGAGGCCGAGCCGTCGACCCCCAAACCAATGGGTGCTCCCGCCGCTTCCAGTGCGATGGTCGGGCAGATGCCCGAGGCCAGGCGCATGTTCGAGCTTGGACAGTGGCAGATGCCAGTGCCGGCGGCGCCCAGGCGGGCGATCTCGTCTTCATTGAAGTGAATGCCATGGGCCAGCCAGGTTCGACTGGACAGCCAGCCGACGCTGTCGAGGTAATCCACGGGACGCAAACCGAAGCGCTGCTTGCAGAACGCTTCTTCGTCCAGGGTCTCGGCCAGGTGGGTGTGCAGGCGAACGTCGTGGTCGTCGGCCATTGCCGCACTGGCGCGCATGATTTCCGTCGTAACCGAGAAGGGTGAGCAGGGCGCCAGCGCAATCTGGATCTGCGCCCCGGCGCCGCGCTGATGATAACGGCCGATCAGGCGTTCGCTGTCGGCGAGAATGGCCTCGGCGGTCTGCACGGTCTGCTGCGGCGGCAACCCACCATCGGCTTCGCCCAGGCTCATGGAGCCGCGGGTCAGCATGGCGCGCATGCCCAGTTCGCGGACGGCATCGATCTGCACGTCGATGGCGTTTTCCAGGCCGTCCGGAAAGAGGTAGTGATGGTCCGCTGCCGTCGTGCAACCGGACAGGAGCAGTTCGGCCAGCGCCACTTTGCTGGCGAGCATCAGGCGATCCGGGGTCAGCCGCGCCCACACCGGATAGAGCGTCTTGAGCCAGGGAAACAGCGGCTGGTTGACCACCGGCGCCCAGGCGCGGGTGAGGGTCTGGTAGAAGTGGTGGTGGGTATTGATCAAGCCCGGCAGCACGACGTGCTCACAGGCGTCGAAGGTGCTGTCGACCGGTGCCGAAGGTGTCTGCCCGGCATCGAGCAGTTCGGCGATCACGCCTCCTTCGATGACGAGCCCGCCTGGGGCCTTCTGATCGTTGGCGGTGTAGAGGGCGAGGGGATTCTTGATCCAGATGCGGCTGGCAGTCATGGCCGGCTTCTCCTGAGTTGAGTTCAGAATTGCCAGCTCAGTTATGCCCTGTCTGCTGATCCAGGGGCTTCACGGTAAGACGCGATACGCAGGCAGCACCTTAAAGGCTCACTGCGAACTTGTCATTCCTTCCGTGCGCGCATGAAAAAGCCGGGCAATTGCCCGGCTCCTTCGCTTGCCTCGATTCAGCCGCCCAGGTAGGCGTCGCGAACCTTGGGGTTGACCAGCAACTCTTCACCGCTTCCCTGCATGACGATGTGGCCGTTCTCCAGCACATAGGCGCGGTCGGCCAGCTTGAGCGCCTGGTTGGCGTTCTGCTCGACCAGAAAGATGGTCACGCCGTCCTCACGCAGCTGCTCGATGATGTCGAAGATCTGCTGAATGATGATCGGCGCCAGCCCCAGCGACGGTTCGTCGAGCAGCAGCAGCTTGGGCTTGCTCATCAATGCCCGGGCAATGGCGAGCATCTGCTGCTCACCGCCGGACATGGTGCCGCCGCGCTGATGGAAGCGCTCCTTCAGGCGCGGAAACAGGGACAAGGCCTTGTCCAGCTGCTCCTGGAAGTCCGCCTTGCTGGTGAAGAACCCGCCCATGGCCAGGTTTTCCTCGACCGTCAGCCGAGCGAAGATGCGCCGCCCTTCGGGCACCACGGCAATGTCCTTGCGCATGATGTCGAAGGTCTGCTTGCCGACCAGCTCCTCGCCTTCGAAGCGGATGCTGCCTTCGGAGGCCATGGGCGTACCGCAGAGCGTCATCAGCAGGGTGGACTTGCCGGCGCCGTTGGCACCGATCAGGGTCACGATCTCACCCTTGCGGACTTCGACGTTGACGTTATGCAGTGCCTGGATCTTGCCGTAAAAGGTCGAGACGTTTTCGAAATACAGCATGGTTACGCCTCCCCCAGATAGGCTTTGATCACGTCCGGATTGTCACGAATCTGCTCCGGCGTGCCGTCAGCCAGCGGACATCCCTGGTTGATCACCACGATATGGTCGGAAATGCTCATGACCAGCTTCATGTCGTGCTCGATCAACAGCACCGTGACGCCATGGGTATCGCGCAGCATGCCGATCAGTGCTTTCAGGTCTTCGGTTTCCTTCGGGTTCAGACCGGCGGCCGGCTCGTCGAGCATGAGGATGCGCGGGCGCGTCATCATGCAGCGGGCGATCTCCAGGCGGCGTTGCTGGCCGTAGGCGAGGGTGCCTGCAGGGCGGTTGGCGATATCGGTCAGGTTGACCTGCTCGAGCCAGTGCGCGGCGAAATCCATCGCTTCGTGCTCGCTCTTGCGAAACGCCTTGGTCTTCAGCAGGCCGGACAGGAAGTTGGTGTTCAGATGCCGGTGCTGAGCCACCAGCAGGTTCTCCACTGCGGTCATGTCCTTGAACAGGCGGACGTTCTGGAACGTCCGCACCACGCCCTTGCGGGCGATCTTGTGGCCGGGCAGGCCCTGGATCGCTTCGCCGTCGAGCAGGATCGTGCCGTCGGTGGGCTGGTAGAAGCCGGTCAGGCAGTTGAATACCGTGGTCTTGCCGGCACCGTTGGGGCCGATCATGGAGACTACTTGCTTGTCGTGTACGGTCAGGCCTACCCCGTTGACGGCCAAGAGGCCGCCGAAGCGCATGGTCAGGCCGCTTACTTCGAGAATCGGGCGGCTCATCGCTTCAGCTCCAGGTGGGGGCGTTGCATGGGCAGCAGGCCCTGCGGACGCCAGATCATCATCAGCACCATCAGGGCGCCGAACATCAGCATGCGGTACTCGCTGAACTCGCGCATCAGTTCAGGCAGCAGGATCATCACGATGGCGGCGAGAATCACCCCCAATTGCGAGCCCATGCCGCCCAGCACCACGATGGCGAGGATGATGGCCGATTCGATGAAGGTGAACGATTCCGGAGATACCAGTCCCTGGCGTGCGGCAAAAAAGCTACCGGCGAAACCGGCAAAGGTCGCGCCCAGGGTGAAGGCCGAAAGCTTGATCACGGTGGGGTTCATGCCCAGCGCACGGCAGGCGATCTCGTCTTCCCGCAAGGCCTCCCAGGCCCGGCCGATGGGCATGCGCAGCAGCCGGTTGATCACGAACAGGGTCAGCAGCACCAGCAGCACGGCGATCAGGTAGAGGAAGATCACCTTGTTGATGGATTGATAGTCCAACCCGAAGAATTCGTGGAAAGTCTGCATGCCTTCGGCGGCGCGGCGGTCGAACGAAAGCCCGAACAGCGTCGGTTTTTCGATGCCGCTGATGCCGTTGGGGCCGCCGGTAAGGTCGGTCATGTTACGCAGCAGCAAGCGGATGATCTCGCCGAAGCCCAGGGTCACGATGGCCAGGTAATCCCCGCGCAGGCGTAGCACCGGAAAGCCGAGCAGGAAGCCGAACAGCGCGGCCATGGCTCCGGCTATCGGCAGCGCAACCCAGAAGCCGATCCCGTAGTAATGCGAGAGCATGGCGTAGGTGTAGGCACCAACGGCGTAGAAGCCGACATAACCCAGGTCCAGCAGGCCAGCCAGGCCGACCACGATGTTCAGGCCCAGGCCGAGCATCACGTAGATCAGGATCAGCGTGGCGATGTCCACCGCGCCGCGCGAGCCAAAGAATGGCCACACCAGCGCCAGTAGGATCAGGCCGATGATGATGTAGCGCTGGGTCGACGGCAGGGTCAGAAAGTTGCCCGCTCCCGCCGGTATGCTCGGCAGGTTGGGACTTGCAGCCCAGCCGGCCGCCGCGTGGTGACGGAACAGCTGCCAGAAGAACATGGCAACCGCACAGGCCGCGATGATCCAGAAGGTCTGGGCGTCGCTGCCGTGTACTTCGAGTCGAATGCCGACGGTGGTGAGTTTCAGGCCGAACACCGGTACCGCCACGGCGAATACCAGCAACGCACTGAAAAAGGCGGTGCGCAGATTGCGAGTCATACCTTTTCAACCTCCGGACGGCCGAGGATGCCGGTCGGGCGGAACAGCAGCACCAGTACCAGCAGGCTGAACGCGACCACGTCCTTGTATTGATCACCAAAGATATCGGCACCAAAGGCTTCGGCAACGCCCAGTACCAGGCCACCGAGCATGGCGCCCGGGATGCTGCCAATACCACCAAGAACTGCGGCAGTGAACGCCTTGATGCCGGCCAGGAAGCCAATGTGCGGGTTGATCACGCCGTACTGCATGCTGATCAGCACGGCCGCCACGGCTGCCAGCGCAGCGCCGATGACGAAGGTCAGGGCGATGATGCTGTTGGTATTGATACCCAGCAGGTTGGCCATCTTCAGGTCTTCGGCGCATGCACGGCAGGCGCGGCCCAGGCGGGAGCGGGAGATGAACAGGGTCAGACCCATCATGGCGATGATGGTGACGACGAAGATCAGCACCTGCATGTAGGAGATCACCACGCCGTTCATGGCGCTTTCACCAAAGATGAAATTGCCTGGCATCAGGTTGGGGATTGCCTTGTCCTTGGAATCCTGGGACAGCAGGACGACGTTCTGCAGGAAGATCGACATACCGATCGCTGAGATCAACGGGATCAGTCGATTGCTGCCGCGCAGCGGCCGGTAGGCTACCCGCTCGATGCTGTAGCCGTAGGCGCTGGTAACGATCATGGCCGCCGCGAAGGCACCGATCATGAGGATGGGCAGCGAATCGAGCCCCATCATGGTCAGGCCGACGATGGCAATGAAGGTGACATACGACCCGATCATGTACACCTCGCCATGGGCGAAGTTGATCATGCCGATGATGCCGTAGACCATGGTGTAACCGATGGCTATCAAGGCATAGGTGCTGCCGACGGTCAGGCCGTTGATCAGCTGCTGGAAGTAGTGGTAAAGCTCAGGCATTACATTCTCCTGAACACCTGCAACCGGTGCTAGCACGCTGCGGAAAGACCTATCAGCTGCGCAGGCATTAATTCTCGAAAACAACCTTGTCTGGGTGTCTGGAACGTGCTCATGCCGAGCTCCAGTACTGCGCCTTCTGTGGTTGCTTTGTCGTTCTCTGCCTGCTTGCCAGGGTGTTTCTACGACCTGCTCGACCGGCAATGCGGACCTGCTTCGAACACGCGGCACGGAGAATGCAGCGCCAAGGGCCAGGTGCGGATCACGCACAGGCCAGATTCGAGGCGGGCCAGCTGTGCAGGCCACTCGCTTGGTTGAAGATGTTGCTGGGGCGTCCCATGCTTGTGGCCGGGTTGGCCCCGATCAGCTAAAACAAAGCCCACAGCGGATGCCGTGGGCTTCGGTTGGGTAGTTATAGGCTCACTTGGCTTCGGTCTTGGTGCCGTCCTGGTGCCATTCGTAAACCACGAAGTTGAAGTCTTTCAGGTCACCTTTCTCATCGAACGAGAGGTTGCCGGTCGGAGTGTCGAAGGTGTTGCTGCGCAGCGCTTCGGCCACCTTGGCGGTGTCGGTGCTGCCGGCCTTCTCGATGCCCTCGGCAATGACCTGAACGGCGGCATAGGCCGGGAACACGAACGGGCCGCTCGGGTCCTGGTTCTTGGCCTTGAACGCGTCGACCAGCTTCTGGTTGCGCGGATCCTGGTCGAAGGACTTCGGCAGGGTGACCAGCAGGCCTTCGGAAGCCGGGCCGGCGATCGCAGAGATTTCCTTGTTGCCGACGCCTTCCGGGCCCATGAAGCGGACGTTCAGGCCCTTTTCCTTGGCCTGACGCAGCAGCAGACCCAGTTCCGGGTGGTAGCCGCCGTAGTAGACGAAATCGACGTTTTCCTGCTTGAGCTTGGAAATCATCGAGGAGAAGTCCTTGTCGCCGGCGTTGATGCCTTCGAACAGGCCAACCTTGACGCCCTTTTTCTCCAGGGTTTCCTTGACGGCAGTGGCGATGCCTTCGCCGTACTGCTGCTTGTCGTGGATGACCGCGACGTTTTTCGGCTTGATGTTATCGGCAATGAAATTGCCGGCGGTCGGACCCTGCAGGCTGTCCAGGCCGATCGTGCGGAAGATCAGCTCATAGCCGCGAGACGTGATGTCCGGGCTGGTGGACGCCGCGGTGATCATCAGGATGCCTTCGTCTTCATAAATGTCGGACGCCGGCTGGGTGGAACTGGAGCACAGATGGCCAACCACGAAACTGACTTCATCGTTGACGATCTTGTTGGCAACCGCCACGGCCTGCTTTGGGTCGCAGGCGTCGTCATAGACGATACCTTCAAGCTGCTGACCGTTGACGCCCCCGTCTTTGTTGATCTGTTCGATGGCCATTTGGGCACCGATGAATTGCATGTCCCCGTACTGCGCGACAGCCCCCGTTACCGGGCCGGCCAAGCCGATCTTGATGTTGTCGGCGGCCAGCGTATAGCTCGCTGCACCCGTCAAAGCGATAGCCATGAATAGTTTGGAAAGACGCTGCTTGGTCTTCATATCTGCTCCACTTGCATCATTATTGTTTGGATCCTGCGGGCTGCAGTGTCGTTAAGGGCTAAACGTCCCCAAACGGTACGGCAACTGTACCGGCACAGTGTAGAAGCGTCAGCACCTGTTTGCACAGTCAGGAATTCCATCCGGTTGATGAGATTTACCCGGGCGCTATCATTGCGCCCTTTCCAGACCGGGTGAACCTCATGAGCGAAGATTCAAGCACTCTCTATGCCAAGCTGCTGGGCGAAACGGCTTCGATTACCTGGCAGGAGCTGCAACCGTTCTTCGCTCGTGGCGCCCTGTTGCGGGTGGCCGGAGATTTCGATCTGATCGAAGCGGCTCAAGCCGTCGCTCTGGATGACCGGGAAACAGTAGCTCGGTGGCTGGCAAAAGGCCATATCGGCAAGCTGGAAGCCGACGAAGCGCAGGACTGGCTCGAGCGTGACCCGTCACTTTGGGCTGTTGTCGTTGCGCCCTGGGTACTGGTGCAGGAAAGGGCAGACAAGCCCAGCCTGCACTGAATGAAGTCAGTCGCTAGCTGCGGACCCAGCGCTGGCGTGCCCAGCCGCTGAGCGCATCCACCACGAGCACCATCAGCAACATGGCAAGGATGACGGTTGAGGCCTGGGCTTCCTGGAACAGGCTGAGGCTCATGTAGAGCATCTGGCCCAGGCCGCCGGCCCCGACGAAGCCGAGCACGCTGGCCATGCGAATGTTGTTTTCCCAGCGATACAGCGTATAGGCCACCAATTGCGGCCAGAGCATTGGAAGGGTGCCGTAGCAGAACGCGCTGACCCGTCCGCAGCCGGCCAGTCGCAGCGCCTCGCTAGGAGCGTTCGGCGTGTTTTCCAAGGCCTCTGCGAACAGACGCCCAAGCACGCCCGCTGTGTGCAAAGCGAGGGCAAGGGTGCCTGCATTGGGTCCGAGACCGGCAGCCAGGACCATCAGCGCCGCCCAGACCAGTTCGGGGATTGCCCGCAAGGCATTGAGCATCAGCCGTGAGAGTGCCTTGCCTAAGGAGCCGAAGCGGCCGGCAGCCGGCAAGGCCAGCAACAGCCCGAGCAGCGCCGCCAGCAGGGTGCCGATGGCGGACATCGCCAATGTTTCCAGCGCGCCGAAGGCGATGGCGTTCAAATGTGGCGAGGAGAGATCGGGTTCGAGAAAGCCCAGGGCATAGCCGCCCATCTGCGCGATGCCCTCGGGGCTGAACAGGGCGCTGGCTTCGAGTTGCAAATAGGCGAACGAGCCGATGACGGCCATGACCAGCAGCAGAGGAAGCGCATAGCGCGAGATCGCCCTCACACGAACCTCCTGCGCAGCAACTGGCTGAGCAGGTCGGCCAGTAGCACCAGCAGCAGGAAGGTCAGCAGCATGCTTGCTACCTCGCCGCCGGCAAACATGCGGATCGACAGGTCCATCTGCTGTCCCAGGCCGCCCGCGCCGACAAAACCCATGACGACCGAGGCGCGGATGGCGCACTCCCAGCGATAGACGGTGTAGGACAGCATCTCGCCCGTGGCCTGCGGCAGCACGCCGTAGGCAAAGGCCTGCAGCCTCGACCCCCCCGCGCCGATCAGCGCGCGCGTCGGCAGCGGGTCGACCGACTCGAATATCTCCGCATAGACCTTGCCGAGCATGCCGGCGTAGGTAATGGCGATGGCCAGCACGCCGGCGGTGGGCCCGAGGCCGACAGCGCGCACGAACAGCAGCGCCCAGACGATCTCCGGCACGCTGCGCAACAGGATCAGCAGGCCCCTCACTGGCCAGCGAACGGCCTGTGACCACCAGTGTGGCCGACCGCCGCGGCTGAGTGCCGAAATTGACAGCGCGCGCGTCGCCAGCAGGGCGCAGGGAAGGGCGACTGCCAGTGCCAAGGCCATCCCCGCCGTGGCGATGGCAAGGGTCTCCAGCGTCGCGCGCCACAGCAGATGCAGGAAGTCCCCGTCATGCGCCGGTGGCCAGAACGCTCCGAGGAAGGTAGCCATGGTCTCGGCGTTGCTGCCGTCGAAGAACACGCCCAGATCCAGCTCGCTCACTGACAGCCCAGGCCAAAGCAGAGCCAGCGCTACCAGTGTCAGCAACAGGCGTGAGCGCGCAGCAGGGTCGCGCTGGGGGAGGGCGGGGTTCAGCATCGCGGGATATGCAGGCTCTGGCCCGACGATGGCTGGAAGGGGGCGACGCCTTGCAGCTGGTCGTTGGCGTAGAGCGCATCGAGTTCAGCCGATGTCACTGCTTCTGAGGCCTTATCGAACAGGATTCGCCCGTCGCGTACCGCGATCACCCGAGGGAAATGTTCCAGTGCCAGCTCGACCGCATGCAGGCTGGCTACAAGCGTGGCCTGGCCATCAGTCGCTTCGCGGTTCAGTACGTTCAGTGAGTAGGCCGCCAGCACCGGGTCCATGGCCGAGACGGGTTCATCCGCCAGCATAAGCGTCGGGTTCTGATACAGCGCGCGGGCAATACCGACGCGCTGCAACTGACCACCGGACAACTGATCGCAGCGCTCGAAGAGTTTGCCTGCCAGATCCAGCTTGCCCAGCACCTCGGCCGCGCCCTTCTTGTCCAGTGGGTAGATCAGGCTGAGCAGGCTGCGGCCCAGCGACCACTGTCCCAGACGCCCGGCCAGTACCGCGGTGATGACGCGTTGTCGAGGTGGCAGCGGCGGTGCCTGATGAATCAGGCCGATGCGACCACGCAGCTTCTGTCGGGCACTGACTGACAGCGTCCAGGGCTGGCAGCCGAGCAGTTCGAATGTACCTGTGCTCGGCTGCAAGTGCGTGGCGAGCAAGCGCAACAAGGTGGTTTTGCCCGCGCCGGACGGGCCGATGAGCGCAACCCGCTCGCCTTTCGCGATCTGCAGTTCAACATCGCGCAGCGCGACGTGACCATTGGCATGGCAGTAGCTCACGCCGAACAGGCTCAGGGCCGGTTCGGTCTGGTTTGTTAGCGAGATGCGCGGGCTTGAAGAGAGCATCGACACGCTCATTCAAGCGTGCTCGCCTGGCGTTGCCCGAGCGGTCCGCAGGGGTGCGGCGACCTGCCGGCCGGGCTCACTTCAACAGGCCAGCGGCGCGCGCGGCTTCCTCGATGCCTTCGTAATTTTCCGGACGTGTCTCGATGAAGCGCGTGGCCGCCTGGAGATCGAGGATCTTCTTGTGTTCCGGATTCTTCGGGTCAAGTTCAAGGAACGCCGTCTTGATCTTCTCGACCAGCGTCGGGTCCAGATCGCCGCGCACGGTCCAGTTGTAGTCGTAATAAGGTGGGGTTGTGGAAATCACCCGCACCTTGTCTGTGTCGACCTTGCCGGCGGCAACCAGCTTTTCCCAGACCGAAGCGTTGAGCACGCCGGCGTCGGCTTTCCCGGCCTCGACCCAGGCGGCCGTGGCGTCATGGGCGCCGGAGTAGGCGATGCGCTTGAAGAACTGCTCGGGGTCGATGCCATCACGCAGCATGAAATAGCGTGGCATCAGGCTGCCGGAAGTGGACGATACGGAGCCAAAGGCAAAGGTCTTGCCCTTGAGGTCCTGTAGCGTTTTCACCTCGGGGTCGGCGGTGATGAATTTGCTGGTGAACTTCTCGTCCTGCTCACGCTGCACCAGCGGAATCGCATCACCGGTCTTCAGGCGGGTCTGGACAAAGGTGAAGCCGCCCAGCCAGGCCAGGTCGAGGCGATCAGCGGCCAGTGATTCAACCACGGCGGCATAATCCGAGACCGGCGTGAATTTCACCGGCATGCCCAGTTCCTTTTCGAGGTATTTGCCCAGCGGTTCGAACTTGCGGATCAGTTCGGTCGGGGCTTCGTCAGGAATGGCCGAGACGCGAAGAGTATCGGCGGCATGGGTAGTAGCAATAGACAACGAAAGGGCAAGGCCGGTAAAGGCTGCCAGGGTGCGCTTCAACATTGTGGTTCTCCGGTTCAATAGCGGAAAAAGCGCGCGGATTATAGAGGCTTCGGGGTGCGCCTGGGCAAGTTGCTTTGCAGGGCGGAGCGCGGGCGCGCGGGCGCAGGTATCCACAGAGCTGGCACTACGCTTGGCCTGCGGCGATAAATCCTTTTGTGATCCGGGTCTCGGTTAACTAGAATCGCCGCCCTCACGGATGATGGCTTAATGCTATGGAATGGCGGCAAGAGAAACGCACCCTCCACGCGCTTCGCACACACATCGATAAACTGCTGGCCGCGGGTGCGCAGATCATATCTCGCGATCCGGTGACGATACTCTCGGCGGGTGAGACGCTGAGGGTCAGGCATGGGATGCTGATCGGATACTCCGGCTTTCTCGATATGGTGGAGCCGGTTACCGACCATGACTGGCCAGACGCCCTCCGGCAGATGGTCATCGACCTGTGTATCAAGCAGCTCGACCAGGCAATCGAAAGCCTCGAACGCGAATGCCGGCTCGCAGAGCAGCCCCCTGCCGCCAATGACGGCGTGGGCAGCGCGTAACCGGCATTCCAGCTGTTCGCGAAACAAATTCGTCTCCAGACGAGAACGCTCCCGCTGAGACCGACTCAGACGTGCATGGATGCCTGACAGGCATCCAGGTGACCGAGGGGGATTCATGTACGATCCATCCATGCGCCAGGGTTTCATACCGCCATACATTCTCAGCCGGATCATCGACCACGGCTCGCAAACGCAGCGTGAGCGGGCGCTGGGTACGCTGAGCCACGTCAGCAGCCTGTTGCCCAACCCGGGCCCTCCGAATCGCCAACCTGTCGTCGGCGTGATCCCGGAACGCGGTTTGCCGGGTGTACCGCGCCGCAGCATTCACGACGCGGGGCACCAGATGCTGCTGCCCGGTGCCCTGGCGCGCATCGAGGGGCAGCCGCCGGTAGCGGACGCTGCGGTTGACGAGGCCTACGACGCGCTGGGTATCACCCATGCGTTTTTCTGGGAGATATTCGGCCGAGACTCCATTGACCGTCACGGCTTCCCGTTGGTGGGCACGGTGCATTACGGCGTCGGCTACGAAAATGCCTTTTGGAACGGCGCCCAGATGGTCTTTGGCGATGGCGACGGGGACATTTTCAATCGCTTCACCCTGTCGCTGAACGTGGTGGCGCACGAGCTGGCCCATGGGGTGATCGAGAGCGAGGCAGGCCTGGTCTATCACAACCAGTCCGGCGCACTGAACGAGTCGATCTCCGATGTCTTTGGCGTACTGGTGCAGCAATACAGCCTCCGTCAGACAGCGGACCAGGCGGACTGGCTGATCGGTGCCGAGCTGTTGACCGACAGGGTACAGGGGCACGCGCTGCGCTCGATGGCCAACCCGGGCAGCGCCTATGACGATCCCCTGTTGGGTAAGGATCCCCAGCCCGGTCACATGCGGGACTTCATCGAAACCCGTGATGACAACGGTGGTGTGCACCTGAATTCCGGCATCCCCAACCGTGCGTTCTATCTCGCTGCGCTGGCCATGGGTGGTTATGCCTGGGAAAAGGCCGGGCGCATCTGGTACGACACGCTCTGTGATTGGCGACTGGCCAACGATGCGGACTTCGCGGGGTTCGCCCAGCTGACGATGGAAAATGCGGCGACGCGCTTTGGTCCGGGCAGCGAGGCGAGGGCGGTGCAGCAGGCGTGGGCCGACGTTGGTGTTTTGAGGCACTGAGGAGCTGTCATGGAAAAGCTACCGACACTGGGTGATGACGCGACCGTCCGCCTGTCCAGGCAGGGCGGGTTCGTTGCCATGCAGGCCTTGAGTCGACCTCGTGAGATCAGTTTTGCCAGCTGCGACGAGCAGCAACGCGGGCAGATCTGCTCTGTACTGGAAGGCTGCCTGCCACTGGCGCAATCGAAAGCCGTACAGGCCGACGAACGCTATTACCAGATCGAGCTGCGCTACCGGCAGAACGAAGGGACCGATGAAATGATCCTGCAGATTCCCGAGGCGCAGGCACCGGGAGAACTGGTGCGGCTCTGGGACAAGGGCGAGTTGCTCTGAGGGTGCCTTGCTCAGCCACGCCCTCGCAGGGCTAGAATCGTCACCCCGTGCTCTCAAGGAACCCGATCATGTCCGATTTGCCTTCAATCGCCTTCGCCGGCATCGGCCTGATGGGCCTGCGCATGTGTCATCGACTGCTTGCGGCAGGTTTCCCGTTGACTGTCTGGAATCGCTCGTCGGACAAGTGTGCGGCGCTGGTAGAGGCTGGCGCGCGTCAGGCTGGCAGCCCGGCCGAGCTGTGCGCCGGGGCCGATATTCTGTTGCTGTGCCTGGCCGATACCGCGGTGGTGCGAGAGGTGGTCTTCGGTTCGGGCGGCATTGTCGAGGGCGCAAGAGCCGGGCAGCTGCTGGTGGACCACTCCAGCCTCGAGCCCTCCGCTACAAGGGCGATGGCTGCCGAACTGGAGTCACGCTCAGGTATGCGCTGGGTCGATGCGCCGGTCTCGGGCGGCACCGCTGGTGCAGAGGCCGGGAGCCTGGCGATCATGGCCGGCGGGCGGGTCGAGGATGTCGAGCGGGTACGGCCGATCCTGATGCATCTTGGGCAGCGCCTGACGCACATGGGGGCAGTGGGAGCAGGCCAGGTGACCAAGGCCTGCAACCAGATGATCGTCGCCTGCAACGCGCTGGTCATCGCCGAAGTGGTGGCCCTGGCCGAGCGGTCCGGGGTCGATGCCAGCCTCATCGCGCCGGCACTGGCAGGTGGATTCGCCGATTCCAGACCGTTGCAGATTCTTGCCCCGCAGATGGCCAGCAGTGAGTTCGAACCGGTGAAATGGCACGTGCGGACGCTACTGAAGGATCTCGACACAGCGGTGCAGCTGTCCCGCGAAGAAGGCAGTGCAACGCCGATGACCGGCCTCGCCGCCCAACTGATGCGCCTGCATGGCAGCCAGGGGCATCTCGAACAGGACCCCGCCACGTTGGTGCAACTGCACCGGGAGCAAAAGCAATGAAGATCGCGGCCAATCTGTCCATGCTGTTCAGCGAACTGCCGTTGGCCGAGCGCATCATGGCGGCTCGGGTTGCCGGATTCGAGGGCGTCGAAATCCAGTTTCCCTACGAACTGCCGGCGATCCGCTTGAAGGAATTGCTCGAGCGGGCCGGCGTGCCGCTGGTGCTGATGAACCTGCCGGCGGGTGACTTCATGCACGGTGGGCCAGGGCTGGCCGCCGTGCCGGCCCGCCAGGAGGCGTTTGACGCTGCGTTACAGGAGGCGCTGTCCTACGCGGCAATGGTCCGGCCCCGGCATGTCAACGTGCTGCCGGGGCGACTGGCGGATGGCGTCGCGCGTGAGCAGGCGCTGGAAACCCTGGCGGGCAACCTGCGCACCAGCGCCGAGGCCTTTGGCCTGCTGGGGATACGCGTGGTGTGCGAAGCGATCAACCCGCTGGATATGCCGGGCTTTCTGATCAATACCCCGGAGCATCTGCAGGCCTTGCTGGAGCGGGTCGACCACCCCAACTGCCAGGCCCAGCTCGATCTGTATCACATGGCGCGCCAGGGGCTCGACGTGGCCGCTGGGATCCGCCTCCTGGGTTCGCGCGTCGGTCACGTGCAGTTCGCCGATTGTCCCGGGCGCGGTGCGCCAGGCAGCGGGAGTGTGTCATTCGACAGGCTGATCGACGCATTGCGGGTGACGGGCTATGACGGCTGGCTGTCCGCCGAGTATCGCCCTGGCGATACCGGCACCGAAGCGAGCCTCGGCTGGCTGGCCGAATGGAAACAGCGCTTGCGCCATTGCCCGGCATAAGCGGGGATGATGTTGACAGACAGACGCGTGAAGGGGCTCTAGAGTCAATCTTGAAAGCGCCGGCTTGGTCGGCCCATAACAATAATTCGAGAGCGACGTCATGCAGCCATCCACCCAAGCCGCGAACGCCTGGCGCGTCCTGTTTCTGCTGTTTCTGGCCAACCTGTTCAACTTCTTCGACCGCACCATCCCGGCGATCATCGCCGAGCCGATTCGCCTGGAGTGGGATCTGAACGACTTCCAGCTGGGGCTCATCGGCACTGCCTTCACCATTATTTATGCGATCGCCGGGGTGCCGCTGGGACGCATGGCCGACATCGGCTCGCGGCGCAAGATCATGGGCTGGGGACTGACCGTCTGGAGCGGCCTGACGGCAGTCAACGGCCTGGCCTGGAATTTCTGGACCTTTCTGCTGGTGCGCATGGGTATAGGCATTGGCGAGGCCAGCTATGCGCCGGCAGCGAACTCCCTCATCGGCGACCTGTTCCCGGCTCACAAGCGTGCCAGGGCGATGGGTATCTTCATGCTGGGTCTGCCGCTGGGTCTGCTGCTGGCCTTTTTCACCATCGGCTCGATGGTGCAGTATTTCGGTAGCTGGCGTGCGCCGTTCTTCATCGCTGCAGTGCCGGGGCTGATACTGGCGCTGTTCATATTCTTCATCCGCGAGCCCCAGCGTGGCGCGGCGGAAACCGTCAAGGTATCGCAGGCGCGTGTAGAACAACCCATTCGCAAGGTGTTCGCGATCCGCACCTTCTGGTGGCTGGTGCTCGCCGGGCTGGCTTTCAACTTTGCCACCTATGCCTGCAACGCCTTCATGGTGCCGCTGCTGATGCGCTATCACGCGGTGCCGCTGGTAGAGGCGTCGATCGCCACCGGGGTGATTGTCGGGCTCACCGGTCTGATCGGCCTGACCCTTGGCGGTTGGATCGCCGATCAGATCCATCAGCGCTTTGCCCGCGGCCGGCTGATCTTCGCTGCCGTGAGCATGGCCATCGCGACGCTAGCGACGGGTTATGCGCTGCTCGCCGGACGCATCGAGGTCGGGGTGTTCGTGGCGATCTTCAGTATCGGCTGGCTGTTTTCGTACAACTTCTACACATGCGTCTACACGGCAATTCAGGACGTGGTCGAGCCGCGCCTGCGCGCCACCGCCATGGCGCTGTTCTTCGCGGGTCTCTACCTGCTTGGCGGCGGCATGGGCACGGTGGTAGTGGGACTGCTGTCGGACCATTTCGCCGAGGCAGCGATGCTTGCAGCCGGGGCCAGCGAGATGAGCGAAGCGTTCCGCGCCGAAGGCTTGCACGGTGCGATGTACCTGATCCCCGCTTCCCTGCTGTTGACGATGGTCTTTCTGTTCCAGGCATCACGTACCTTCTGCCACGACTCCAAGCGCATGACCGATGGCATGACGGACTCCGCTGCGGCTGGCGAGCCGTCACTGGCCTGACCCGGCCGTTGTGACGCCCGCCGTCGTCCCGTCACTCGAACCCGACGGGGCGACGATTGGCCTGCAATTGCCGGCCGGCTCGCATAAACTGCGCGGCCGTTTTTCGTAGTCCGGATCGCTCATGCACACCTTGCCTCCCGCCCGCGCCTGCGGCGTCGATTTCGGTACCTCCAATTCCACGGTCGGCTGGTGGCGGCCTGATGCCGAACCGCTGCTGGAGCTCGAAGGCGACCAGCACACCTTGCCTTCTGTGGTGTTCTTCAACGCCGAAGAACGCCGCCCGGTGTACGGCCGCCTTGCCCTTGCCGAATACCTGGAAGGTTACGAAGGGCGGCTGATGCGCTCGCTGAAAAGCCTGCTGGGGTCCAAGCTGCTCAAGAGTGAGACGACCGTGCTCGGCGGCGCCATGCCGTTCAAGGAAATCCTCGCGCTGTTTCTCGGTACGCTGAAAAAGCGCGCCGAAGAGCAGGCCGGACGCTCGTTCGAGGAGGTGGTGCTGGGCCGCCCGGTGTTTTTCGTTGATGACGATCCGGACGCGGACAGGGAGGCAGCGAACACCCTCGCCGCAGCGGCCAACAGGATCGGCTTCAAGGACGTCTCTTTCCAGTACGAGCCCATTGCCGCGGCGTTCGATTACGAGTCGCGCATCGAGCGGGAAGAGCGCGTGCTGATCGTGGACATCGGCGGTGGTACCTCGGACTTCTCGCTGGTAAGGCTGTCGCCGGATCGCCGCGCCATCGATGACCGGCAGGAGGACATCCTCGCCACTTCGGGCGTGCATATCGGCGGTACTGATTTCGACAAGCAGCTCAGTCTTCAGGGCGTGATGCCGCTGTTCGGTTATGGCAGCCGAATGAAGAGCGATGCGCCGATGCCCACCAGCACACATCTCAACCTCGCCACCTGGCACACCATCAACGCGGTATACGCTCCGGCTTCGCTGCGTGCGCTGCAGAGCATGCGCTACGACATCCAGGACCCTACCGGCATCGACCGGTTGTTCAGCCTGATCGAGCAGCGCGCCGGGCACTGGCTGGCCATGCAGGTGGAGCAGGGCAAGATCGAACTGACCGAGCATGAGCGCTACCTGATCGACTTTGCACGAATCGAAACAGGCCTCGAAGCGACACTCACACGTCCGCTATTCGAAACGGCGATCGAACCGCTGCTCGAACGAATCCGCACCAATGTCAGTCAATTGCTAGCGGCTGCCGGGCTCAAGCATGACGACATCGACACGGTGTTCTTCACCGGTGGGTCCAGTGCGATACCGGCGTTGCGCCAGAGCGTCGCCGCCTTGCTGCCGCGGGCACGTCACGTCGAAGGCAGCCGTTTCGGCAGCATCGGCAGTGGCCTGGCCATCGAGGCGCGCAAGCGCTACGGTTGAATTGCCCGTAATGCCTGCTATGCGAGCGGGGCAGCGGGCCTGAACGGGAGCTGTCATGGGTTACCAGCTGCGTCCGCAAGACCCTGCCGCCGAGGTGCGAAAAGTCGCCCGGCAGGGCATCGACAAAGCCATCGAGGCACTGAGCGTTCCACCCCAGGAGCGTGCCGAAGGTGTGCATCAGGCGCGTAAACGTTTCAAGGAATTGCGTGCACTGCTGCGCCTGGTACGCAAGCCGCTGGGCGCCGAGTTCCAGCGGGAAAACCATCGGTTGCGTGACCTCGGCCGAACGCTGGCCGAGTCGCGTGACGCCACTGCCATGCTTGAAAGCTGGGATGCGCTGGCGAAGCGTTTCCCCGACCTGTTCGGCGAGGCGGATTTCAAGCAGACCCGACGCCGTCTGCAGACCCGTGCGAAGCAGGCCGAAAGCGGACCCACTGACCTCGATACGCATATTGGCAAGGTCATCGAGGAGCTGAAGGACGCCCGCAGCTCTGTCGACACCTGGCCTCTTCAGGCCAAGGGCTTCGAGTTGCTGGCCGGCGGAGTCAGACGCACCTACGCCGATGGCTGCGCCGAGCTGGCCAAGGTCAGGCATGACCTCAGCGACGAGCAGCTTCACCAGTGGCGCAAGCGGGTCAAGGATCACTGGTACCAGACGCGGCTACTTGCGCCGAGCTGGCCGAAGCTGATGCAGCTGCGCAGCGACTCGCTCAAGGAGCTGGCGGATCTGCTGGGCGATGATCATGACCTGGCGGTGATGACGGAGCTGATGCAGGCTCAGCCGGCGTTGTTCGGTAGCGATGCCCTGCGCCAGCGACTTGGCACGGCCATCGCAGAGCGACGCAGCGAGTTGCAGAGCGCCGCACTCAAGCTGGGCGAGGAAATCTACCAGGATGCGCCGAAGGAACTGGTGGCGCGCTGGCAGCGCTATTGGGACGGCGCTACAGACTGATCGGTTCCAGCGGCGCTGCACGAAGGCCAGGCGTCAGGCGGCCTGGCTGTTGATCTCATGAATCTTCAGCATTTTCTCCAGCTCAGTGCGAATGAATTCATCGTTGCAGCCGGGCAGATATTCGCGCAGCTTGCGGATGACCCATTGCTGGCCTCGATCGACGAACGCCAGGCGTTCATTCAGTGACTCGATGGCCATGGCCTTGCCATAGAAGGCGCCAACCTCGCGGTTGGGTTCCAGGCCCAGGTGATTCAAGCAGTTCAGGACCAGCCGGCAGCTGTCGACCTCGCCCTGGCGGACCTGCTCGAGCAGTTTCTGCTGCGCGGGGTCGGTGCATTGCTGCAGGCTTTCGCCAGCGACCTTGGCCCCGGCGCGCTCGGCACTCAGCAGGTCCTGAAGGAGTTTCGCTTCTCCTTCGGTGGTGTTCAGCAGGTTCTGCTCGGTCATATGGGGGTCTCCTGTTGCCCTGACAGCCTGAGCGACATCGGCCGCCACAGGCTGTGGACCGGTCTTTCGAAGCTAGAGTTTCTTCGCCGAGACGATCTTTACCGGCGTCAGCGGAACGTTCTGCATCATGCTGCGGTTGCCGGTCGGCACCTGGGCGATCTGATCGACCACGTCCATGCCACGCACCACTTTCGCGAAGACGGCGTAGCCGAAGTCACGGCTGCCATGGTCCAGGAAGTCGTTGTCACGGTGGTTGATGAAGAACTGACTGGTCGCTGAGTCGACGTTCTGCGTGCGGGCCATGGCCAGGGTTCCGCGTACGTTATGCAGGCCGTTGTCGGCTTCGTTCTTGATCGGGTCGCGAGTCTTCTTCTGGTTCAGCCCTTCATTGAAGCCGCCGCCCTGGATCATGAAACCGGGGATCACACGGTGGAATACGGTGCCGTCGTAAAACCCGCTTTCCACGTATTCGAGGAAGTTCTTCACGCTGACCGGGGCTTTCTCGGCCTCCAGTTCGATTTCGATTTCGCCCATGCTGGTATTGAGCAATACGTGTGGGTTCTCTGCAGCGAGCAGGTTGCCGGCCAGCAGCAGCGAACAGGCGGCGAGTAGGAGTCGTTTCATAATGTGTTCCTGGTTGGGTGAATCCTGGGTCAGCACCGTTCGTGCAGGCCGGATGCATGCATCAGCCTTCACGCGTTGCGTTGGACACTGCCTGAACGGGCGATTGTGCCTGCGCATCGTACGTCCTGATCAGGTCGATGAGAATCTGTGTAGCCGGGCCAAGGGGTTTGTCCGGGTGCGTGTAGAGGTAGAACAGTGGTCGGCGGATGCTGCCTTGAATCAGAGGCAGTGGTTTGAGGGCGCCTTCAGCCAGTTCGCGGCTGATCATGTGGCGCGGCAGCCAGGCAAAGCCCAGCCCGCTGCTGACAAAGCCGACCGAGGTGGCCAGGCTGCCCACCGTCCAGCGCTGCTCGGCGCCGAGCCAGCCGCTGTCACGCGGCTGACGCTGTCCGGAATCGCGCACGACTACCTGCATCTGGCTTTGCAGATCCTGCACGCTGAGCTTGCGCTGCAGCTGGTGCAGTGCGTGATCGGGATGGGCGACGGCGATAAACTCCACGGTCCCCAGCTCCTGGCCGAGGTAGCCGGTAATGTCGAGGCCGCTGATGGCCAGATCGGCGGTGCCGTCCTTGAGTACATCTTCAACCCCGGATAGCACTTCCTCGCGCAGACGCACCCGGCAGCCCCGGCTCAGCGGCATGAACGCGGTCAGCGCACGGATCAGTTTGGCATTGGGGTAGGCCGCGTCGACCACCAGGCGTACTTCGGCTTCCCAGCCCTGTTCCATGTGGTGTGCCAGCTCCTCGAGCTGTCCGGCCTGGTTGACCAGTTGTCGTGAGCGCCGCAGGAGCACTTCACCGGCATCGGTCAGTACCGCCTTGCGCCCATCGATGCGTAGCAGCGGCACGCCCAGCTGCTCCTGCATGCGCGCTACGGTATAGCTCACCGATGACTGCGAGCGATGCAGCATTTCCGCGGCCTGGGCGAAACCGCCGTGGTCGATCACCGCTTGCAGGGTTCGCCACTGATCGAGGGTCACGCGGGGCACTTTCATTCCATTGTTTTCCTGTTGCGTCGGTCTGGTAGGCTGGCGTTCGCCATCACGAGGAGCCGCATTGAAAATGAAAAGACACTGCTTCGCTGTGCTCGCTTCGCTTGTCATCTTCCCACTGACTGCCGTTGCCGTCAGCTACCCCGTGGATCTGGAGCAGGAGCTCAACGGCGCCGAAGTGCTGGCCAGCCCGGAAACCATCGACCGTGACATGGCCGGCCTCGTTCTGGACAACTTCGGAGAGCGCCCGGTCGAGTGTACCGCTGTGTTTCGCAACGGACCGGAAATGCCGCGCCCACGACATGTCACGCTGCAATCGGGTGAACGCAAGCCCGTCACCGTCAAGTTCAAGCGTGACGTTATCCGCTTGCGCATCCAGCTCACCTGCGACCCGCAATGAAGCGCGTCTGAACACCGCAGGTGTCCGGTCTGCAGCCAGGCCTTCCCGGTGCTCACAATGTAGCTGTTTTTTGCACGCTGCCTGTCCGTTGCGCTGCACAAAGGCTCATCGGGTTACGCTGGACGGGTTAATCTATGCGACGTTTTTTTTCACCTTGAGGTATCACCCTTGTTTGACCAATTCGCCCTCCATGAACGCCTGCTGAAGGCGGTCGCCGAACTCAAATTCGTCGAGCCGACTCCGGTGCAGGTGGCGGCCATTCCTCCGGCGCTGGAAGGGCGTGACCTGCGCGTGACGGCTCAGACCGGCAGCGGCAAGACCGCCGCTTTCGTACTGCCGATGCTCAACCGGCTGATCGGTGACGCGGTGGTACGTACCGACGTCCGTGCTCTGATCCTGCTGCCGACCCGCGAACTGGCTCAACAGACGCTCAAGGAGGTCGAGCGCTTCTCGCAGTTCACCTTCATAAAGTCGGCGATGATCACCGGCGGCGAGGATTTCAAGGTTCAGGCGGCGATTCTGCGCAAGGTGCCGGATATCCTCATCGGCACCCCGGGCCGCATGATCGAGCATCTGAACGCCGGCACCCTGGTCCTCAAGGATGTCGAATTGCTCATCCTCGACGAAGCCGACCGTATGCTCGACATGGGCTTTGCCGAAGACGTTCAGCGGCTGGTGGGTGAGTGCGGGAAACGTCAGCAGACCCTGCTGTTCTCGGCCACCAGCGGCGGCGCAGCGCTGCGCGAGATGACGGCTGCCGTACTGCGCAATCCCTTGCACCTGCAGCTCAACCGCGTCAGCGAACTGAACGAAGGCACTCGCCAGCAGATCATCACTGCGGAAGACACCGAGCATAAGGAAAAGCTGGTGCACTGGCTGCTGGCCAACGAGACCTACAAGAAGGCGGTGATCTTCACCAACACCCGCGTGCAGGCCGATCGTTTGTATGGCCGGTTGGTGGCCGAAGGTGTGAAGGCCTTCGTGCTGCACGGGGACAAGGACCAGAAAGACCGCAAGCTGGCCATCGACCGGGTCAAGGAAGGCGGGGTCAAGGTACTGGTGGCAACTGACGTAGCCGCGCGGGGGCTTGATATCGAGGGCCTGGATCTGGTCATCAACTTCGACATGCCGCGGTCCGGCGACGAATATGTGCATCGCATAGGCCGTACGGGCCGTGCAGGCGCCGAAGGGCTGGCTATCTCGCTGATCTGCCACAACGACTGGAATCTGATGTCCAGCATCGAGCGCTATCTCAAGCAGCGTTTCGAGCGCCGCGTGATCAAGGGCTTGAAAGGCAGCTATGGCGGGCCGAAGAACCTCAAGGCATCGGGCAAGGCTGCCGGTACCAAGAAGAAAAAGGACGACAAGAAAAAGGCGGTGGACAAGAAAGGCAAGCCCGCAGCGAAGCCGGTGGCCAAGCGACCCAGGAACGCTCCGGCTTCACAGATTGTCAGTCAGGACGGGCTTGCCCCGCTGCGGCGCAAGAAACCCGCCGCAGAATGACGAACTGAGCCGGGGCCAACGCTGCCCCGGCTCGTATCTGCCGTCAGCGTTTCTCTGCCGGTGCGATGTCGGCGTCCTTCTCCGCCTGCTCAACATGCTCGAGGCGCTTGTCATAGGCTTCGCATTCATTGCCCAGCTGCTCGGCAGTCTGCTTCACCTCCATATCTCTCAGCTCCTGGTTGATCTCCGCTGCTCGCTTGGGATCGCTTTCGGTCAGTTCGTTGACCCGATCGGCAAGCTGCTTGGCCTTGGCATTGATTACGTCAGTGGTGCACTCGTCTGCAAGTACGGGCTGGCTTGCCAGCAGGGCGAGAGTCAGGGGAATCATCAGCGATTTCATTGGTGCGCTCCTCGTTACGACCTGTTCGGTGGATCGTCAGTCGGGCGCTTTAGTTCAGCCTTTTGCGGCTGCGCTGGGATCGAACCATGGCGAGGCGATCGCGGTCCGAATAGCAACAGCCGCCTCCCTGGAGCGGCGCGACAGGAGAACGGACATGAGCTACGACTGGAACCTGATGCTACGCCTGCTGCGCGAAGCGCAGAAATCCGGCAATGAAACCTTCACGCCACGGCAATATGCCGACGAGCACGCCTTGGCTTTGGAAGAGGCCGGCCAGCCGATGCCCAACATGGATTCACTGAAGGCAGAGGCTCAGAACTATGAGAGCGCGCTGTTCGAAGGTGGCTTCATGGTGGCCCGCCCTGAAGAGCAGGGCGGCAACGGCGAGAACTTTGTTCTGACCGATCGAGGTGTGCGCCTCATGGAAATGCTCGAAGGCGGACCTGGCGGGACCGCGAATCGTCAACGCCTCGACGAGAAAGGCGAGGCGGCGCTGGTACCTGAGGTCTTTGACGGTCTGGCGGCTGGCTAGGATCAGATTGGAAACGCCCCGGATGCCCGGGGCGCTTCGCCGGTTACTTCAGCGGACCGATGTTCGCGCAAGATTTGTTGCTGGCGTGTTTCAGCAGAACGGGCAGCTGGGGCCGCGATTTGCCGCTCTGTACGTCCAGGGCGAGGGCATATTCACCCCACCAGGGTCCGCCGGCCCAATAGGTGCTGGGGATGCAGTTCTGGTTCAGGTACTTCAGCAGATTGTACGTAGCGACGATGGCGGAGGGTGAGAAGTCGGGAGCGCCGTGTTCGCCGATGAAGCCGCGCAGCCTGTTCTTGCTTAGCCACTCCACAAAGGGCTTGGCTCGCTTCACGCCTTCCATGGGGTCGTATATGGCCTTCGCATCCCGGTAGGTTCCGGAATAGTCCGCGTCCAGATACAGGTGTGCTTCATACACCAAGTTGTTCCTGGCGTCCCGCATCCAGGGATCGCTGATCAGCTGGATGTTGTGCGATGGCCAATGAAACGCACTGGACCAGCGGTCGCCGGCGATAAATATCCAACGCTTTGAGTCGACCGATCGGATCGCCTTGGCCGCTGCCAGCGCCGCAGCGGGCCACTTGCCGTTGGTGGCGTGGGGTTCGTTCATCAGCCCATAGCCATACACCGACGGATGGTTCAGGACCTTCTGTGCAATACGCTTCCAGCTATCGGCGAAGGCCGTGACCGGAACCTCCTTCGATGCGATCAGCTTGCCGTAGTAACGGTAGTAGTTATGCATGTCCAGGATGATCTGGATGTCGTGTTTCTTCGCGTGGTCAAGGGTCGCCAGCAGTCGGGTGAGCTCGGCGCCGCTGAGGTCCTGATTCAGTTTCGGCTGGATGCGCTCCCAGCGAAACGGCAGACGGACCAGCTTCAGGCCCATGTTGGCGTATCGCTTGAAGTCGGCTTCGCCCGGGTAGATGTAATGGATCTTGTAGCGCCCGGGTAAGTCTCCTGAGCTGAACTCGGCGCCGGCCAGGTTCACGCCAACGAGATTGATCGGGTTGGCCGGCGCCACGCCTGCCGAAGGTGCGGTGGCATTTCCGCCTGTGGCCGGTTGGCTGAAGCCGGTACTGCTGACCGAAATGGTTCGCGGATAACCCACCAGCCGGCCGTCGACCGGGTTGCCATCAAGCAGGACGGTCATGTTGCCCCCGTATCGATAGACGAGCTTGACCGTGCGAACCTGGCCATCGGCGAATCGAACCATTGCGCCTTTGTGAAAGGCAGCTCTGTTGGCATCGGTGTCCTTGACCGAAACCCCTGGCGAGCGCAGGTAGATTCCGCCAAAAAAATCGCCGCCGTTGAATGAATTGAGGGCGACAGTCAGCGCAGGCGTGACTGACGGCGAGCTGGGGGCTGGGGCAGTTGGGGCCGCGGGCTGGCTGACGGGGGCGGGCGTCGCCGGCGTGCTTGGTGCGGTTGTCGCAGTCGCCGTGTAGAGCCTGTTCGGGTAGCCGAGGCTGCCGCTGAGTGAAGAGCCAGAGAGCATCACGCTCATGTTCTTGCCTGAACTGTAGACGGCGGTGACCTTGCGGACCTGGCCGTCGGCAAGTTTGACCGAGGCGCCGGGTTTGAACGCTGTGGTGTTGGCGCTATTGGCCGGGATCGAGAAACCGGCTGACTTTCTCCAGACGCCGTTCTGCCAGTCACTGTTGGTGTAGTTGTTGATCGCACTGCTGTGGGTCGAGGCGCTGGCGGCAGGGGATGTGCTGGTGGCCGGTTTGGTAGCGGTTGTTTGTGCGGAGCCTGTAGTCAGGGCGGAGACCGAGTTTGGATAACCGTGGGTCGAGGCATTTAGGGTCGCGCCTGACAACATCGCGCTCATGTGACCCCCTGAGAAATATACCGCCTTGATGGTTCGTACCTGTCCATCCGCCAGCCTGACGGATGCGCCCTTCTTGAAAGCCGCCTTGTTCGTTGCAGTGGCAGGGATCGAAAAACCTGCGGATTTGCGCCAGGTACCCTTTAGCCATTCGCTGCTTGTGAAGTTATTGACGCGTGCAGTCGTGCTTGCCGAGGCTGTCGCCGGAAAGCTGGCAGTGGCTGCAATGGCCGTCTGGGAAACCAGGCCAAAAGCTACAGCGCCGAGCAGGGTTGCGCTTAACAAAAGCCTGGGGACGGCCGAGGCGGCATAGTTGGGAAACATATCGGACTCCGAAACTTAAACAACAAAAGGCTGCGGTAAGCCTTTCAAAAGTGCGGAAGCATCCATGGACAACGAGGCATTGACCGGCGACGCCACCAGGCAACGCAGATGCGGACCCAAATCCGCTTGCGCTGACAGATAGCCTTTATATAGGTCGATAGTTAATTTATGAAGTTATCTTGGCGCCAATAAATGCGACATGAGTACGGTTTTAATTATTCATGCTATTAGCCATTATCTAATGGCATATAAATATCAAAATGCCTTTAACCTAATAAGTTATTGATTTGAATAAGTTAAATTTGTTATTCATGCCGCTTGGCGGGCGAAATCTCATGCGGGTGCGTTCAGCGCATTGCGGCAAAATACAGTTAGTTAACTGTTTGGTTTTGTTACGACTTGTTTCGCAGACGGCCGAAAGGTCGCCCGCTGCCCGAGGCAGTGAAAAGCGGATACCGATGTGAGGGGAGGCGGGGAGTCAGGCGCGGCGCATTGTTTCGCTAACGGACCTGTTGCAGGCTTTCGGTCGTCAGCTCGAGCGCCTTGCGCATGTCCAGGCGGGCCGAGCGGCCAATGTCATGGTTGTCCAGCCTGTAGCCACGCTCGGAGGGCAGGATCGGCGCGGTGAGATCGTCGGCTTCGACAGCTTCGAAATCACTGTTGCGGCCAATGGTCAGCGCGCTGCGGCGCAGCAGTTCTCGAAGCTGCTCGGGAGTCAGCGACGGATTGATGGACAGCATCGCGCCAATCACGCCCGTCACCATGGGCGTGGCATAGGAGGTGCCGCAATGCACCTCGCCACGCTTGCCCGGCTCCAGCGTTGCCGCGCGGGTGCACGCCGAAGCCGTGATATCGACGCGCATGTCGATATTGGAAGACGGGCGCTTGGTTACGTATTCGGGATGTTCAACCGGCACCTCCTTGCTGAAGTCGCGCTGATGCGCCCCCACTACCAGAAGCTGATCGGTGATGAATGAAGAGGGCAGCCGATAGTCGTCCTGCCCGGAATACGCCGAACCATTACCCGCGGAGTTCACCACCACCACATCCGGATGTTCGCGCCGCAGCCAGAGAAAGAACTCTTCCAGCAATTCTTCATAGCCACTCATGGCGATACCCGACCGCACCAGCGAGTCGATTTCCTTTCCGTCCACGTCGAGCGTACCGACGCGATGGATGCCCCAGCTCCAGTTCAATACGCGCACGCCGTCTTCCACCATGTTGACCGAGGCTGCGATGTTGGCGGTGATGCCTGCATCCGAGTTGCGCTCGACGATCACCTCGAAGCCGGAGCTGGTGGGTTCCAGCGCGCTGAGGAAGCCATTGTCTGCGGGGTCAACGCTGCGTGCCGCCAGGATGCCGGTGACGCTGGTGCCGTGATCGTCTGGTGACTCGGCATCGCGTGCATAGACGCATGTGCGTGGCTCAGTCGGGTCACAGCCGCCCAGGTACGCCATGAATTCGGGTGAGTCGAAATCGACGTCGCGTTCGACGATGCCGATCCGAACCGGATGGGTCTTTATGGGGGGCTTCTGGCCGGGCAGCCGGTGCAGGTAGAAGTCAACTGCATCGAGAAAGCGGTTGGCCACCCATTCACTGTTGCGAGGCTTGGTTTGCTGGTCTTCTTCCACTGGTTCTTCGGCACCAGACTCTTCCACCACGACCGCATCCACGCTTGCTTCACTGCCCAGACGCAGCACAAGGGCGTCGCGCTCGGTGAGGTCGGTGACCGGCAGACGAAGCTGGTAGGTATTGAGTGGCGCGATTGCGCCGACGACTTCAGCGCCGTACTTCTCGGCCAGGCGCCGCGATTCTTCCAGCCCGTCGTGGTCTTCCTCGATGATCAGACTCACCAGATCCACATAGGTGGTGAGGTCGTCCATGTTTTTGGCGACCTCATCCGGCCCGGCGGCAATTACATGGCTGCCGTTGAGGGTGAGCCACACCGGATTGCTGTGGCGCTTGCCCTGTTCCAGCCAGAGCGGGCCGCTCTGATGGTCGGCCTTATTCAGGGTCAGGCGTAGTCGGCCGTTCCCGGTCTGGCGAGCATCGACGTCCTTGCCGCCGAGCTTTACCTTCAGGCCACCGCTGCCAAGCCCTTCGCTGCGCAGGCAGAAGGTCAGCTGTTCAGTGGCAAACAGGTCGCCGCAACGCTGCAGATCCTCCAGTCGTAACGCTCGTTCCTGGGCTGTAGCAGGCCCGATGGCACAGGCTAAGGCCAGAGCAATCAGCGGAGATGCAGCGGACCTCATGGGCGACGTTGCAGGTAGTGCACGCTGAACAGGTCCTGGGCGTCGGTCCATTGACCACTGCAATCGAAGCCGGCGCTATTGGCCAGATCGGCGAAGGATTGAAGGCTGTACTTGTAGGAGTTTTCGGTGTGCAGGCTTTCACCGGCATCGAAATGGAACCGTTGACCTTCGAT
This sequence comes from Stutzerimonas sp. C6.4V, assembly GCF_058536345.1. Taxonomy (NCBI): domain Bacteria; kingdom Pseudomonadati; phylum Pseudomonadota; class Gammaproteobacteria; order Pseudomonadales; family Pseudomonadaceae; genus Stutzerimonas; species Stutzerimonas sp. C6.4V. Next base: position 2,662,999 of record NZ_JBZUBM010000001.1, on the reverse strand, counting down.
GGTGACATCCTGAGCCTCGCGGCTGACCAGGTGCATTTCGATGCGTGAATCCTGCTCATTGAAGAAGGCGTGGTGAGCAAAGCGTGACGGGTCGATATCACTGTCCAGCTCCTGGCGGATGCGCTGCAGCACGTTGAGGTTGAAGGCAGCGGTCACATGCGCGCGGTCGTTGTAGGCAGCCTCGAGCACGCTCCGGTCCTTGACCAGGTCGACGCCGATCAGCAAGCCGCCGCCGGGCGGAAGAATCTCGTGCAGATGGCCGAGCAGCTTGCGTGCTTCCAGGGGAGTGAAGTTGCCAATGCTCGATCCTGGAAAAAACACCAGCGGATGGTGCAGGGTGAAGTCATCGGGCAGCTTCAGTTCGTCCGAGAAGTCTGCACAGGCTGCGTGCACCTCCAGCCAGGGATAATCCGCCGCCAGGCGCTGGGTACTGGTGAGCAGGAAGTCCTCGGAAATATCGATCCCCAGGTAACTGACCGGACGTAGCCCTTCGAGCAGCAAGCGCACCTTGCGGCTGGCGCCACTGCCCAGTTCGATCAGGTCGGTTTGTGGCCCGGCGATTTCGAGGATCTCGTTCGCCGCCTTCGCAAGGATCTTTTCTTCGGTGCGGGTTACGTAGTATTCGGGTTGCTGGCAGATCTGTTCGAAAAGTTCAGAGCCGCGACGGTCATAGAAGAACTTCGGCGAGATGTGCTTTGGTGAGGCGGCGAACCCTGCCAATGCCTCGTCACGCAAGGAGGTGTCGTGGGTCGGCTGCGTCTGGTCGTGGAAATGTACGGCTAGTGCCATGCTTCATAGCTCCCTGGCCAGGCGCAGCCCGGCGAATTGCCAGCGCATCGCCGGCTGAAAGAAGTTGCGGTAGGTCGCGCGTATATGGGATTCAGGCGTGGCGCAGCAACCACCGCGCAAGACCATCTGCCCTGACATGAACTTGCCGTTGTATTCGCCGAGGCTGCCTTCCAGTGGATGAAAGCCGGGGTAGGGCCGGTAGGCACTGGCAGTCCATTCCCAGACGTCGCCGAACAGCTGGGCAGGCCCGTCGGTGGGAACACTGGTGGCTACAGGTTGCAGATGGTCGCTTTCAAGAAAATTACCGCGGCGAGGCAGTTCGGCTGCCGCCACCTCCCACTCGGCCTCGGTGGGCAGTCGGGCACCAGCCCAACGGGCGTAGGCGTCCGCCTCGTAGAAACTGACGTGGCAGACCGGCGCTTCGAGATCCAGGGGCTGCAGACCGCCGAGGGTCATCTCACACCAGCCGCTATCCTCTCGAAGCCAATACAGCGGGGCGTTCCAGCCATGCTGGCGGATATGCGCCCAGCCATCGGAAAGCCACAGGTCGCTGCGTGCATAACCGCCATCAGCGATGAAGGACAGGTACTCGCGATTGCTCACCGGGCGGTCGGCCAGCTGGAAGTCCTCGACAAATTGCCGGTGCCGCGGCGTCTCGCAATCAAAGGCGAATCCACTGCCCGCGTGGCCGATATGGCGCACGCCCCCGGCATAGCTGTGCCAGTGGACGCGGTCGTTATGCAGCGCCGGCGCAGGCTTCAGATCGTCGCGGTAAACCGGGTGCAGCGGGTTTTGCGCCAGGATGTGCTTGATGTCCATCAGCAACAATTCCTGATGCTGCTGCTCGTGCTGCAGGCCCAGCTCGACCCTGTGCATGATCTCGGCCGCATGCCGTTGCGGCGGGTTGACCAACAGCTCGCTCATTGCCCGGTCGACATGCTGACGGAACCGGTAGACGTCCTCGACGCCTGGACGGGAGATCAGACCACGCTGAGTTCGGGGAAAGGGCGTGCTGTGGGTTTCGTAGTACGAATTGAACAGATGGTCATACGCGTCGTTGAGCGGTTTGTAGCCTGGCAGATAGGGCTTTAGCAGAAAGGCCTCGAAGAACCAGCTGATGTGGGCCAGGTGCCATTTCGGCGGGCTGACGTCAGGCATACTCTGGATGACGTAATCCTCCACCTGCAGCGTCGCGCAGATCGCTTCGCTGGTGGCGCGGACCTGTCGGAAGCGTTGCAGCAGGTAGTCCAGATCGGCCAGTGCCGGTTGCTGCACACGCTGTTCTGCCAGATTACCCATTGACGCTCCCCCTGCAGTTGTCCGAATGGCCTCTATAAGCGACCCGAAGCGGGACGTAAAAGTTTCTGGCAAAGCCCAGCGGCCTGATGCCGGCCCTGCTGTATTCCAGCGGTTGGTAGCGAGCCGCCGGTTAGCTACCGATCTCAGGCATCCGGGTGACTCAGCTGCCCTCGATGGGAGGCGTTGGGCGAATCAGTATTTCGTTGACGTCGACATGCGTCGGCTGGGACAGCGCATAGACCACGGCGCGGCCGATGTCTTCCGGCTGCATGGCATAGGCGGGAGGCTCGTCGAACAGGGGCGTGTCGACCATGCCAGGCTCGATAAGCGTTACGCGTACGCCGGTGCCGCGCAGTTCCTCGCGTACGCTCAGGCCCATGCCGGTCACCGCCCATTTGCTGGCGCTGTACATTGACCCGGGGATCACGAAACGTCCCGCTGCAGAGCCCGTCAGCAGCAGATGTCCGCGACTGGCCTTGAGTGCCTCGAGGCTGCAGCGCAAGGTCAGGCCGACGCCGTACACGTTGGTCAGCAGCATTTCGCGCCAGACCTCCGGGTCGGCGCCACTGAAGCCGCCTTCGCTGCCCGGCATGCCGGCATTGGCATAGACCGCATCGAGCTGGCCGAAGTGATCGAGCACCTGTCGCACCATGGCCTGCTGCTCTGCGTACTCCTTGACGTCACAGCGAATCGCCAGCGCGCGCTCGGCACCTCCGAGTTCGCTTACCAGCTCCGTCAGCCGGTGCTCGGAGCGCGCTGCCAGGGCGACCCGATAGCCCGCTTGGGAGGCGAGGCGGGCAGTGGCAGCGCCAATCCCGGAGGAGGCGCCGGTGATCAGTAGAACGGGATCGCTCATGGTCATCCTCGTCTGGTAGCCGCTATCAGTAATTGGGTGGAGTTTCCGGAATGCCGGTGCCGTCGGTAATCGAAGGCATGGTCCAGGGCTCGAGGCGCTGGTCCTTTTCCTCGACATCCAGCCGCGCCTGCTCGATGACAGTTCCCAGGTGCTGCGGATTGCTGTACTCATCGTGCGACACGCCGGGCACGCGCAGCAGCTCGGTGCCGCTAGCCGACATCACGGTAAAGCCGAAACTGTCGTCGTCCGGGTTGGCGCTGGTGACGCAACCGCAGGGCAGGAAGGCTTCGGAGACGAGCTGCATCGCTTCGTCCAGGTTCAGGGCTTGGTTGTTCATGGGGTTTCTCCTTCGACGGGCTGTCTGAAGTGGACCTCCAGGCGGCCGCGCCGTTTCCTGGAACACGACAGGCTGCGATGAGCCGGCCTTGTAGATGTGCCGCTGCGGCAGCATATTCAGGCGATGACAGACATTCCCCTACATGACGCGCTGGCCGCCTTTCATCCCGCGGTGGCCGGCTGGTTCGGTCGCAACTTTCCGGCACCGACGCCCGCTCAGGCCCGCGCCTGGCCATTGATTCGCGCCGGCAGGTCAACGCTCGTCGCAGCGCCTACCGGCTCGGGAAAGACGCTCACCGCCTTTCTCGCAGCCATTGACCAGCTGGTGCAGCACGGGCTGGCCGAAGGCGGCCTCGCCGACCGCACATCGGTGCTCTACGTCTCGCCGCTCAAGGCGTTGTCGAACGACATTCACGTCAATCTGGAGCAACCGCTGGCCGGTATCTCTGCTGAGCTGCAAGCGCGTGGTCTGCCTGCAGTGGAGATCCGCACTGCCGTGCGTACCGGCGATACGCCTCAGGCCGAACGCGCAGCGATGCGCAAGCGGGTGCCGCATATTCTGGTGACCACTCCGGAATCGCTTTATGTGCTGCTGGGCTCTGAGTCCGGACGGCAGATGCTCGCCGGTGTGCGCAGCGTGATCGTCGATGAAATCCACGCGATTGCCGGTAACAAGCGGGGTAGTCATCTGGCCTTGTCGCTCGAACGCCTGGAGGCCATAAGCGAGGGGCCGCTGGTGCGCGTCGGGCTCTCGGCTACACAAAAGCCCATCGAAGCGGTCGCCGATTTCCTGGTCGGCGCCGAACGGCGTTGCGACGTCGTCGACGTCGGCCATGGTCGTGCGCGCGACCTGGCATTGGAGGTGCCGCCCGTGCCGCTGGAGGCGGTGATGAGCAATGACGTATGGGAGCTGGTCTATGACCGGCTCGCCGCGCTGGCAGATGAGCACCGGACCACCCTGGTGTTTGTCAACACGCGGCGCATGGCCGAACGGGCCGCCCGGCACCTGAGCGAGCGCCTCGGCAATGCCGTGGTGGCCGCCCATCACGGCAGCCTGGCCCGTGAGCAGCGGCTGGATGCCGAGCAGCGTCTCAAACGCGGTGAGCTGAGGGTGCTGGTGGCCACCGCCTCGCTGGAACTCGGGATCGACATCGGCGACGTCGAGCTGGTCTGTCAGCTGGGTTCGCCGCGTTCGATTTCGGCGTTTCTGCAACGGGTCGGGCGTGCCGGGCACCAGGTCGGCGGTGTCTCCAAGGGGCGCCTGTTTCCGAGCTCACGCGACGACCTGATCGAATGCGCTGCGCTGCTCGACAGCGTGCGCCGCGGTGAGCTGGATACGCTGGTGATCCCCAAGGCCCCGCTGGATGTACTGGCGCAGCAGATCGTCGCCGAGGTGTCGTGTCGGGAGTGGCAGGAGGATGCGTTGTGGGCGTTGATCCGTCGGGCCATGCCTTACGCCGGTTTGAGCGAGGCAGATTATCAGGCGTTGCTGGGCATGCTCGCCGAGGGTTACACCACCCGCCACGGCGCACGCGGCGCCTACCTGCACCGTGATCTGGTCAGCCGCAGTCTGCGCGGACGACGGGGCGGCCGTCTGACTGCGCTGACGTCCGGCGGCACCATCGCTGACAACGCCGACTACTCGGTGCTGCTCGAACCACAGGGCTTCAATATCGGTACGGTCAACGAGGACTTTGCCGTCGAGAGCCTTGCCGGCGATGTCTTCCAGCTAGGCAATACGGCCTACCGCATCATCAAGATCGAGTCCGGTCGCGTGCGGGTCGAGGATGCGCAGGGCCAACCGCCGAATATCCCGTTCTGGATTGGCGAGGCGCCGGGGCGCAGCGACGAGTTATCCGCAGCGGTGGCGCGACTGCGAGGGGAGGTTGATGAGCGTCTGGCGGACGCCGAGTCTCGTAGGAGCCAGTGTGCTGGCGATGCCCTTACGCGGGCTGGGATCGCCAGCGAGCTGGCTCCTACAACGCCGGAAACTGCCGAGGCCACATCAAGGCTGCAGCTTGCCATTGACTGGCTCACCGACACCCTTGGCCTGCCAGACGCCGCGGCGCGCCAGATCGTCGAGTACCTGGCGCGCGCCCGTTCCGCGCTGGGCGCGTTGCCGACGCAGCAGCGGTTGATCATGGAGCGCTTCTTTGACGAGTCTGGCGGCACCCAGCTGGTCATCCATTCGCCGTTCGGCAGTCGGATAAACCGTGCCTGGGGCCTGGCGTTGCGCAAGCGCTTCTGCCGTACCTTCAACTTCGAGCTCCAGGCCGCGGCGACCGAGGATGCGATCATCTTTTCGCTGTCGACCAGCCACAGCTTCCCGCTCGATGAGGTCTGGCGTTACCTGCATCCCAACAGCGCCGAGGCGGTGCTGATCCAGGCGCTGCTCGATGCGCCGCTGTTCGGGGTGCGCTGGCGCTGGAACGCGACTACCGCTCTGGCGCTGCCGCGTATGGCCGGGGGCCGCAAAGTCGCGCCGCAGCTACAGCGAATGAAGAGTGAAGATCTGCTCGCGACGGTCTTTCCAGACCAGGTCGCCTGCCTGGAAAACATCGTCGGCGAGCGTGAGGTGCCGGATCATCCGCTGGTTGCACAGACGCTCAACGACTGCCTGCACGAGGCCATGGACAGCGATGGCTGGCTGGCGCTGCTACGGCGCATCGAAGCGGGCAATATCGAGTTGCTGGCCCGCGACCTGCCGGCACCGTCGCCGCTGGCCATGGAAGTGCTGGGCGCGCGGCCGTACGCCTTTCTCGACGATGCGCCACTGGAAGAGCGCCGAACCCAGGCCGTGCTCAATCGCCGCTGGACCGACCCTGAATCGTCTGATGACCTCGGCGCGCTGGATGCCGCTGCGATCCAGGCTGTGGGCGTGGAAGCCTGGCCCCAGGCACGCAATCCGGACGAGTTGCACGAAGCGCTGACGGGGCTCGGCTGCATCGCTGAAGCCGAAGCGCAGGCCGATCCCCAGTGGCTGGCCTGGCTGAGCGAACTGGCTCGTGGCGGGCGCGCGACGCGGATGCAGGTCGCGCAGGATCGCGCGCTCTGGTTGCCCGTCGAGCGGCTTGCACTGTTGCAGTCGATCTATCCCAGCAGTCGTTGCGAGCCGGTGCTCAAGTTACTACCTGGCTTCGATCAGCCGTCGAGCGAAGACGATGCGCTGGTCGAGCTGGTCCGCGCGCGCCTGACCGGCTTCGGCCCCTTACCGGTGCCGCTGATCGCCAGGCCGCTTGCCTTGCCGGCGTCTGCGATCGCGCTGGCGCTAACCCGCCTGGAGTCCGAAGGCTATGTGTTACGCGGCCGCTTCACGCCTGGCGCACATGAAGATGAGTGGTGCGAGCGGCACCTGCTGGCGCGTATCCACCGTTACACCGTCAAGCGCCTGCGCCGCGAAATCGAACCGGTGGAGCGCGCCGACTTCATGCGGTTTCTGTTCGACTGGCAGCACCTATCCGAGGCCACGCGAATGCAGGGCCGCGAGGCGCTCGGTACCGTGGTCGAGCAGCTGGAGGGTTTCCAAGCCGCTGCGGGCGCTTGGGAAAGCGACCTGCTGCCTGCGCGCTTGAAGAATTACGGCGGCACTTGGCTGGATGATCTCTGCCGCTCCGGCCGTATCGTCTGGACCCGTCTGGCCGGGCGAATCAAGGCCAGCAGCGGGCCGGTACGCGGCACGCCCATCGTGCTACTCCCGCGCCGGCACCTGACGGCCTGGTATGCGCTGGCCAGTGAAGCGCCGCCACCGGAGTTGTCATCCCGTGCGCAGCGGGTGTTCGAGACGTTGCAGGGGCAGGGCGCGTTGTTTTTCGACGAGCTGCAGCAGGATGCCCGCCTGTTACGCAGCGAGCTGGAAGATGCTTTAGGTGAGCTGGTCGCGGTCGGGCTGGTCAATGCCGACAGCTTCGCCGGTCTGCGGGCACTGCTGGCACCGGCAGCGAAGCGTTCACGCAGCACCCGACAGAGCCGAGGCGGCGCATTCATCGGTGGCATGGCCGATGCCGGTCGCTGGGCGCTGGTGCGTAAAGGCGCAGCGGCGGCGATCGAAGCGACGCCTGTGCGGCGGCCGCCGCTCGACCCGGAAGCCCTGGAACGCATTGCAATGACCTTGCTGCGTCGCTACGGCGTGGTGTTCTGGCGCCTGCTGGACCGAGAGGCGGATTGGTTGCCGCCCTGGCGTGAACTCCTGCGCGTCTACCATCGGCTTGAAGCACGGGGCGACATCCGTGGCGGGCGCTTCGTGGCGGGCGTGCCGGGCGAACAGTTCGCCTTGCCCGAAGCGGTTGGCCTGCTGCGTGAGGTGCGCAAGCGCCCGCTGGCCGGCGAGATGATCGCCGTCTCTGCGGTCGACCCGTTGAATCAGGTCGGCACGCTGTTACCTGGCGAGCGTGTACCCGCTATCGCGGGCAACCGCATCCTCTATCGTGACGGTGTACCCCTGGCGTTGCTGATCGCCGGAAAACCGGAGCTGCTGGCGGAGCTGGACGAAGACGACCAGCGAAAGGCCAGGCAACTGCTGGCGGTGGGGCGGAGGTAGTTTTTAAGGTTGAAGCTGGAAGTCGGAAGCCGGAAGCCGGAAGCTTGAAGAGCAGCTTTAAACTTTGCACCGCTGGGTGGCCTCCGGCTGGAGGCAGATGCGTGCTGTCATCCCCAGATGTGAGCCTTGCCTCAAGCCTCAAGCCTCAAGCAGCTGCTCGAGACTCTCGGCTTCCAGCTTCCAGCTTATCCCGCCACCAACACCCGAATCGCCTCCAAACGCAGTCCGGCTTTTTCCAGCATCGCCAGGCCTTCTTCGCGCTGCTTGCGCACGGCTTCGATCTCGCTGTCGCGCACGCTCGGGTTGACGGCTTGCAGCGCGGTCAAACGCGCAAGCTCTTCGTCGAGGCTCGCCTTCAGCTTGCGCTGCGCTTCGGCGACGCGCTCGGTGTGGCGAGGGGTGACCTTGGCTTCGGCGTCGGCGATCTGCTTGGCCAGCACATCGCGCTGGGCCTGGACGAACTTGTTCGCACTGGCGCGCGGGACGCTTTCCAGCTGATCGGTGAGCGTCTCGAACGCCACCTTGGGCGCTAGGTCGTTGCCGTTCGAATCCAGCAGGCAGCGCAACGCCAAGGGCGGCAGGAAGCGATTGAGCTGCAGGGCGCGCGGCGCCACCACTTCGCTGACATACAGCAGTTCCAGCAGGACCGTGCCGGGCTTGAGCGCCTTGTTCTTGATCAGCGCCACCGCCGTGTTGCCCATGGAACCGGACAGCACCAGATCCATGCCGCCCTGCACCATCGGGTGCTCCCAGGTCAGAAATTGCATGTCCTCGCGGGCCAATGCCTGTTCGCGATCATAGGTGATGGTCACGGCCTCGTCGTCACCAAGCGGGAAGCTGGCGTCCAGCATCTTCTCGCTGGGGCGCAGGATCAGCGCATTCTCGGAATGGTCTTCGCTGTCGATGCCAAAGGCGTCGAACAGTTCTTCCATGTAGATAGGCAGGGCGAACTGGTCGTCCTGCTCTTCGATGGCTTCGACCAGCGCCTTGCCCTGTTCGCCACCGCCGGAGTTGAGTTCCAGCAGACGGTCACGGCCGGCATGCAGGTCGGCTTCCAGGCGCTCGCGCTCAGAGCGGGCCTCTTCGATGAGCTTCTGGAACTGATCGTCGTCGCCTTCTTCGAGCTGGCTCAGCAGGCGCGGTCCGAACTGATGCTGCAGGGCGTTGCCGGTGGGGCAGGTGTTGAGGAAGGCATTCAGCGCCTCGTGGTACCACTTGAACAGACGTTCCTGCGGGCTGGTTTCCAGGTAAGGCACGTGCAGCTGGATGACATGCGCCTGGCCGATCCGGTCGAGGCGGCCGATGCGCTGCTCCAGCAGGTCGGGATGCGCCGGCAGATCGAACAGCACCAGGTGATGGGCGAACTGGAAGTTGCGGCCCTCGCTGCCGATCTCGGAACAGATCAGCACCTGCGCGCCAAACTCTTCGTCGGCGAAGTAGGCGGCGGCGCGGTCGCGTTCGAGGATGCTCATGCCTTCGTGGAACACGGTAGCCGGGATGCCGGAGCGCACGCGCAGCGCGTCTTCCAGGTCCAGGGCAGTCTCGGCGTGGGCACAGATCACCAGCACTTTGAATTTCTTCAGCATCTTCAGCGTGTCGATCAGCCACTCGACACGCGGATCGAAGTTCCACCAGCGATTCTGTGCATCCGGTTCTTCCTGCTGGCTCTGGAAGCTGACTTCCGGATACAACTCGGCATGCTCGCCCAGCGGCAGTTCCAGATACTCGGCGGGGCAGGGCAGCGGATACGGATGCAGCTGGCGCTCAGGGAAACCGCGCACGGCGGCGCGGGTGTTGCGGAAAAGGAGGCGGCCTGTGCCGTGACGGTCGAGCAATTCGCGAATCAGGCGGCTGCTGGCTTCGATATCGCCATCGGTGGCCGCAGCGAGCAGCGCTTCACCCTCGGCGCCAAGGAAGTCATGAATGGTCTGGTGCGCTTCCTGCGACAGGCGGCCTTCGTCCAGCAGTTCCTGCACCGCGCGGGCAACCGGCTGGTAGCTGGCGCTTTCCGCACGAAAGGCTTCGAGGTCATGGAAACGGTTCGGGTCAAGCAGACGCAGGCGCGCGAAGTGGCTCTCCTGACCGAGCTGCTCGGGGGTTGCGGTCAAGAGCAGAACACCGGGTGTGACTTCGGCCAGTTGCTCGACCAGCTTGTATTCGGCGCTGGCATTTTCCGGATGCCAGACAAGGTGGTGCGCTTCGTCCACCACCAGCAGATCCCAGCCGGCGGCAAAGGCAGCGTCCTGGGCACGCTCATCGTCTTTCAGCCATTCCAGCGAAACCAGCGCCAGCTGTGTGTCTTCGAAGGGGTTGCTGGCATCGCTTTCGATGAAGCGCTCGTCATCGAACAGGGCGACCTGCAGGTTGAAGCGGCGGCGCATCTCCACCAGCCACTGGTGCTGGAGGTTTTCCGGCACCAGGATCAGCACACGCTTGGCGCGTCCGGAAAGCAGCTGGCGATGAATCACCATGCCGGCTTCGATGGTCTTGCCGAGACCTACTTCGTCCGCGAGCAAAACGCGCGGGGCGATGCGGTCGGCCACTTCACGGGCGATATGCAGCTGGTGCGCGATGGGTTGCGCTCGCACGCCGCCCAGCCCCCACAGCGAAGAGGTCAGCTGTTTGCTCTGGTTTTCCAGGGTGTGATAGCGCAGCTTGAACCAGTTCAGCGGGTCGATCTGGCCGGCGAACAGGCGATCGCTGGCGAGGCGGAACTGGATGAAATTCGACAGCTGGGTTTCCGGCAGGGTGCGGGCTTCGCTCTGTGCGGTCAGGCCGTGATAGACCAGCAGGCCGTCGACATCGTCGACCTCGCGCACGGTCATCTTCCAGCCTTCGAAATGCGTGACTTCATCGCCCGGGACGAAGCGTACGCGGGTCAGCGGGGCGCTCCGGGCGGCGTACTGGCGGGTCTCGCCCGTCGCCGGGTAGAGCACGGTGAGCATCCGGCCATCTTGCATGAGGATGGTTCCCAGACCGAGTTCCGCTTCGCTGTCGCTGATCCAGCGTTGCCCCGGTAGATACTGCTGCGCCATGCCCTGCCTCCCGCTGTAAAAAAGCCCGCTATGTTAACGGATCACCGCCTGGAGAGCGACGATAGATGCCGACCGGATAGGCGTTGAAGTGTAGCGTTGCTGTTAAAGTTCACTGCAGTTCAGCCGATCAACCGGTGCAGGCCCACCTTACGGGCGCCAGTTTCCCGGTACTGTCCAGGGGAGATACAGATGCTGCCAGTCATTCCGCCAGGCACCGTTCAGGTCACCGCGCAGCAGGATGTGCTCAAGCCAAAGCCGGAAGTGGCGCCTGTAGCGCCGGTCCAGCCAAGTGCCAACGAAAGCTCGGTGGGGCTCGAACGTCGGCATCCGCAGGAGGCCGAACAGATGCTGCGCGACGAACAGCGCAGGCGGCAGCGCCGTCGAGGCTACAGCCCGGAAGAACTGGTCAAAGGTGTGATTGCCGAGGAGGATCAGGAGGCGGTGGACGCGCTACCACGCCAGGGGCTCTGGGTGGACGTCGAAGTCTGATGCCGAAAGACGGCAGTCCCACCCTGATCGAGTTGCCCCAGGCTGACCTTGCGTATTGGCCCAGCTGGGTCTGTTCCGGGTTGGCCAGCCGTTGGCTGCATGGCCTGTCGACCGATACGCCATGGACGCAACCACGGATCAAGCTGTACGGACGGCAGTTGGCCGTACCGAGGCTGGTCGCCTGGTATGGCGATGCCGGCGCACGCTATCGTTATTCCGGACTGGTCCACGAGCCTCTACCGTGGACGTCGCTGCTACGGGAAATCCGCGAGCGTGTAGAGACTCAGGTCCAACAGCCCTTCAACGGCGTATTGCTCAATCTATACCGCGACGGGCAGGACGCCATGGGGTGGCACAGCGACGACGAACCGGAGCTGGGGCCGGAGCCGCTGGTTGTCTCGCTCAACCTGGGCGCAACCCGGCGTTTCGATTTCCGCCGCAAGGGGACCGGTCGGATAGAGCACTCCCTCGAACTGGAGCACGGCTCATTGCTGGTCATGCGCGGCCCGACACAGCATCATTGGCAGCACCAGATCGCAAGAACACGCAAAGTGTCCGCGCCACGCCTGAACCTGACCTTCCGACAGATCAATAGCGAGCACGTCTTATGAGCAGCGATGAAAAGCTGATCGACTTCAGCGCCGAACGCGACAAGCGCATCCATGACATCAAGGAAAAGCGGCTGGCGGAGATGCGCCAGGCATTCGAGCAGGCGCTGCCGCTGGCCAAGCCGAAAAAGAAGCCCAAGAGCAAACCGAAAAAGCGCTGACGGGAGTCGCGCACCCGTATCAATCGCCTCGGTGGGCAAGCCGCCGGGGGCAATCGCCGATAGCTCTCTTTCCGCCGGCCATCCCGTTTTTTTGATCCAGATCAGCTTCCTCTGCGCCTTTTTTTAAAGGGCGCAGAGGCTATTGATGTCGGTCAATTTTCTTCTGGGCGAGAAGGGTGACTATGCAGCCATCAGACAGCGAAACAGCTTCGGAGGTAGGAAATCATGTTCGTCGATAATGTGGTGCTCGCAGGGGTGGTCACGGTCGGCCTGATGGTCGCCTTCCTCGGTGGCTTCGGATATTTCATCTGGCGGGATGCGCAAAAGAAGCGTTGATCCAGCTGGTGTACAGAGCACGCAAGGCATTTGGGCGACTTAGGTCGCCCTTTTTTTTGTCTCAGCTTTTGTATTGGCGCCGCGCCAACCAACAGCGCGGCAGGTCGGCCCTTCAGCCGAAGCTGATTGGTGGCAGATCCTTGAGTTGCACGGTTTCCTCACGACGCGGTGCCAGCACCTCGGCCTCCCCATCCACGACCTGTTCATCGTTCTGGTTGAAGACCCGTGTCGCTATGCGTACGCGGTTTTTCGGCAGTTTCTCGAGAATTTCCAGGCGCACGGTCAGGGTGTCGCCCAGCTTCACCGGGCGGGTGAACTTCATCGTCTGGCCAAGATAGATCGTGCCAGGGCCGGGGAGGGTGCAGGCGACCGCCGCGCTGATCAGGGCACCGCTGAACATGCCATGGGCGATGCGCTCCTTGAACGGGGTGCTGGCGGCATATTCGGCGTCCAGATGCACCGGGTTGCGGTCGCCGGACATGGCCGCGAACAGCTGGATATCCCGCTCCTCGACCCGTTTTTCGAAGCTTGCGGTCTGGCCGATTTCCAGGGCCGAGTAAGGAGTATTGCTGAGCGTGCTCATTCGTGAACCTCTGGTTGCTGGGGCGTTGCTGTACGCTGCGCTAGGCAGATCTGGACAGCAGCGGCGAGACACCGCTGCGTGGGCGTGCATTCTAGAGGGCTGCGCCGCGCTTGTCCTGCCGCCTGCGGTTCGCCCTAGTGGCCGGAGATTCACGTCACTGATTAGACCCCTCTCGCTATTGTTTGGCGCAGCGGAGCTGCTAAGTTCGCCAAAGCCCGCCGCATGTGGGCCAGACATTCTCAGGTAAAGAGGCCAATAACAATGCAACCTGACTTCTGGAATGACAAACGTCCCGCCGGTGTGCCCAACGACGTCGACATGGGTGGCTTTCGCTCGGTAGCGGAAGTGTTCGAACGCTCATGCAAATCCCACGCGAACCGTCCTGCGTTCAGCAACATGGGAGTGACGCTGACCTACGCAGATCTGGATCGTCACTCGGCGGCGTTCGCGGCCTGGCTTCAGAATCACACCGATCTGCAACCCGGCGATCGCATCGCCGTGCAGATGCCCAACCTCTTGCAATACCCCATCGCTGTCTTTGGCGCGCTGCGTGCCGGGCTGATTGTGGTCAATACCAACCCGCTCTACACCGCGCGGGAGATGCGCCATCAGTTCAAGGACTCTGGTGTCCGGGCACTGGTCTATCTCAATACTTTTGGCAAGCTGGTCCAGGAAGTGCTGCCAGACACGGATATCGAGGTGCTGATCGAGGCGCGTATCGGTGACATGCTGCCTTCGCTCAAGGGGTTACTGGTCAATGCCGCCGTCAAACATGTGAAGAAGATGGTGCCGGCTTACAACCTGCCCCAATCCGTGTCGTTCAGGCATGTCCTGCGCGACGGCGGCCGTCATAGCCTCAAGCCGGTTACGCTGAACCTCGACGATGTCGCCGTGCTGCAGTACACCGGCGGCACCACCGGCGTGGCCAAGGGCGCGATGCTGACCCATGGCAACCTGGTAGCCAACATGCAGCAAGTACGCGCCAACATGCAGCAGCTGGACGAACAAGGACATACGATCATCAAGGAAGGGCAGGAGATCATGATCGCGCCCTTGCCGCTGTACCACATCTACGCCTTCACGGTGAATTGCATGTGCATGATGGTGACCGGCAACCACAATGTGCTGATCACCAATCCGCGTGATATCGAAGGCTTCGTCAGGGAGCTGCAGAAATGGCAGTTCACCGGTTTCCTCGGGCTGAACACCCTGTTTGTTGCGCTGATGTCCCACCCGGACTTCAAGAAGATCGATTTCTCCAAGCTCAAGGGCACCAACTCCGGAGGCACGGCGCTGGTGTCCGCGGTTGCCGAGCGCTGGAAGAAGATCACCGGCGTCACGGTGACGGAGGGTTACGGGCTGACCGAGACGTCTCCTGTGGTCTGCGCCAACCCGCATGGAGAGCGGTCGCGTCTGGGCAGTGTTGGCCTGCCGGTGCCGGGCACCGGGCTTAAAATCATCGACGACGACGGCCAGGAGCTCCCGCTCGGCGAGCGCGGGGAACTCTGCGTCAAGGGTCCGCAAGTCATGAAGGGCTACTGGCAGCGTCCAGAAGCCACTGCCGAGGTGCTCGACGAGCAAGGCTGGCTGAAGACAGGCGATATTGCGGTGATCGACGAAGAGGGTTTCGTGCATATCGTCGACCGCAAGAAAGACCTGATCATCGTGTCGGGCTTCAATGTCTATCCCAACGAAATCGAAGACGTGGTGATGGCGCACCCGAAGGTAGCTGCCTGCGCCGCAGTCGGCGTACCCGATGAGCGATCCGGCGAAGCGGTGAAGCTGTTCGTGGTGCGCAGTGACGCCAACCTGTCAGTCGAGGATCTGCAGGCATACTGCCGGGAGAATTTCACCGGCTACAAGATTCCTCGACACATCGTGTTCCGGGATTCGCTGCCCATGACGCCGGTGGGCAAGATCCTGCGCCGGGAGCTGCGCGATCAGGCGTAACCAGACCTGCCAAAAGATGCCCTGCGTGTGACCGCTCGCCTGTTGTCGGTCACTTTATGTCTGAATAACGCTGTTTGGACCCTGTTCGGCCAGTTTCAAAACTGCTAACCTCGAATCCGCTTTTGGCCGGATATCCCGTACAAAAATTAACAAAACACAACAAAACAGCTGCCATATGCAGTAAAGCTGTCGCTTAGGAGTGGGGGTTACATGACCGATAACTTCTGGAAGGATAAATATCCTGTCGGGATCAAAAGCGAAATCAATCCCGATGAGTACCAGAATATTCAGGCTGTGCTCAGACAGTCGTGTGAGCAATACGCGGACAAGCCAGCCTTCAGCAATCTCGGCAAGACCCTGACCTACGCTGAGCTGTACAAACTGTCCGGGGAATTCGCAGCCTACCTCCAGCAAAGTACAGATCTGCAGCCGGGCGATCGGATCGCGGTACAGCTACCCAACCTCATCCAGTATCCCATCGTGGTGTTCGGCGCCATGCGGGCCGGTCTCATCGTGGTCAACACCAACCCGCTGTATACCGCGCGGGAGATGGAACACCAGTTCAATGACTCCGGTGCCAAGGCGCTGGTATGCCTGGCGAACATGGCTCATCTGGCCGAGGACGTGCTGCCGAAAACCGGCATCCGTCATGTCGTGATAACCGAAGTCGGCGACATGCTGCCTGCCATCAAGCGCCTGCTGGTCAACGCTGTCGTCAAGCATGTGAAAAAAATGGTCCCGGCGTATAACCTGCCGAGGGCGGTCAAGTTCAACGATGCCATGGCGCTCGGACGGGGCAAGGCGGCACGTGAGGCCAATCCGGCAAGTGACGAGGTTGCTGTGCTGCAATACACAGGCGGCACTACCGGCGTTGCGAAAGGTGCGATGCTGACCCATCGCAACATCGTCGCCAACATGTTGCAATGCCGCGCGCTGATGGGCTCGGAGCTAGGCGTGGGTTGCGAAACCATGGTCGCGCCCCTGCCGCTCTACCACATCTATGCGTTCACCTTTCATTGCATGACCATGATGCTGATCGGCGCCCACAACGTGCTGATCACAAACCCGCGCGACCTGCCGACCTTCGTCAAGGATCTGGGCAAGTACCGCTTCACCGGCTTCGTCGGGCTCAACACGCTATTCGTGGCACTGTGCAATAACGAAGAGTTTCGCAAGCTGGATTTCTCCTCGCTGAAAGCCACATTTTCCGGCGGCATGGCGCTGCAGCTGGCGGCAGCCGAGCGCTGGCAGCAGGTGACTGGATGCGAAATCTGCGAAGGTTTCGGTATGACGGAAACCAGCCCGGTGGTTTCCGTCAACCCGTTCGGCGCTATTCAGATCGGCACTATCGGGATCCCGATGCCTTCGACCCTGTGCAAGGTCATCGACGATGAGGGTAATGATCTGCCCATGGGCGCTATCGGCGAACTCTGCGTCAAGGGCCCGCAGGTGATGAAGGGCTACTGGCAGCGCCAGGACGCTACCGACGAAATCCTCGATGCGGACGGCTGGCTGAAGACCGGTGACATCGGTGTGATTCAGGATGATGGCTACATGCGCATCGTCGACCGCAAGAAGGACATGATTCTGGTGTCCGGCTTCAATGTGTATCCCAACGAACTGGAAGACGTGCTCGCGACGCTGCCTGGCGTGCTGCAATGTGCCGCCATCGGTGTGCCGGACGAGAAGTCGGGCGAGGCGATCAAACTGTTCGTGGTGGTCAAGCCGGGGGAAAGCCTGACCAAGGAGCAGGTCATGCAGCACATGCATGACAACGTCACAGGATACAAGCGACCCAAGACCGTCGAGTTCCGCGACAGCCTGCCAACGACCAACGTCGGCAAGATCCTGCGACGTGAATTGCGCGACGAGGAACTGCGAAAGCTCGGGAAGAAATAACGTTGCGTACTTAGCGAGCCGGCCTTGCGAGAGCTCTACGCACCAAGCGCTTGCCATCGAAGAAAACCGGTTCGGTTGCGAATCCTGCCCGAGGGCGCTGTTGCGTACGGCGCTTGTGCCTGTACTGCCTAGCTTCTGCTCGCTAGGTTTGCGTGGGCTGCGGGCAGCCCACCTCAGATACTGCCCGAGACTGATCGTTATGCCAGCGCTCCTGGCGCTCGCCTCTTCGTATTCTTGCCCTGAAGGCCAAAAATCCTGCACAGGTGCATGGCCCATGCACCGGCTGCCCGGCCGTTTTCAGAATCCGCCTGCAGATTGATCCAGGCCTGCGCTTGGCCGAGCGAAGTGGATAGTTGATCAAGGCTTAGCCGATCGACCTTTCTCGTCGACACCTTCACTAACACGCTTACATGCGGCGTTATGCAGCTGTCTGGCGCCCTTGCCAATGATCACAATGGCAGCATTAATCCATGGAAAGAGTGGGGGCTAGCAGATGATTTCGAATCTACGGATGAAGCTGAAATTGCTGCTGTTGGGGTTGGTGCCGACCCTGTTGCTCGCAGCGGTCATGAGCGGTGTTGCCGTGTACGAACTTCATGATCTGGCAAACCAGCAGGAGGCGCAGACTCGTGAAAGCCTGACGCGGGATCGGCGCGCCGAGCTTCGGCAATATGTCGAGATTGCCCGTAACGCGATCGGTGCACTCTATGACCGCTCCGAGGATGGCGACCTGGCGGCGCGGGCCGAGGCGGTGCGCGTGCTCGAACGCCTCTCATACGGTACCGAGGGTTATTTCTGGGGCTACGACGACCAGGCCATAAGGGTGCTGCAGGGCAACACCCGGGACAAGATCGGCCAGAGCTTCCATGACTACCAGGACCCCAACGGTGTCTACGCCATCCGGGATCTGATAAAGGCGGCCCAGAACGGTACGCACTACGTCGACTACAGCTTTGAAACGCCAGGCAGCAAGGTCATCGTCCCCAAGGTCGGCTATGCCGAATACCTGCCTAAATGGAAGCTGGTGTTTGGTACCTCACTGAATCTCGGTGGCGTCGAGCGCGATGTGCAGGCGGCACGTGCCGCGTTTCAGGAGCGTATCGATCGACTGACGACCATCATGCTCGGCTCAGCCGGGGCATTGCTGATACTGGTTGCTGGAGTCGCGCTGTTCCTGAACAATGCCATCCTGAGGCCGTTGTTATTGCTCAAGCATAATCTTGACGACATGGCTGCAGGCGACGGCGACCTGACCCACCGCCTGCCAGTCACCAGCCGCGATGAACTGGGCGAATTGGCGTCCTCTTTCAACCGTTTCGTCGAAAAGATCCACAGCCTTGTCTCGCAGGTAGCCAGCACTACCGCCCAGCTGGCCGGTCTGGTGACCTCGGTGGCAGAGCAGGCGAGTCGATCCGAAGTCGCAATGTCTCGCCAGCGCCACGAGACCGATCAGGTAGCCACTGCCATCAATGAGATGTCCGCCGCTGCAAACGAAGTCGCCATGAGCGCTCAACGTGCGGCCGAGGCGGCTCGGGAGACCGATCGGCAGGGTGGGTCCGCCAAGCGTGTTGTCGACAGCAGCATCCAGCAAATCCATGACCTGGTCGGTGAGTTGCGTGACAGTGGGCAGTCGTTGAACGGACTGCAGCACGACGTTCAAGGCATCGTCGGTGTGCTCGATGTGATTCGCGCCATCGCCGAGCAGACCAACCTGCTGGCGCTCAATGCCGCCATCGAAGCCGCCAGGGCTGGCGAGGCGGGCCGTGGCTTTGCTGTAGTCGCTGACGAGGTGCGTGCACTGGCAAGCCGCACCCAGCAAAGCACGGGCGAGATTCAGGGAATGATCGATCGGCTGCAGAACGCTACCAGCCATACCGTGACGACTATGCTGCGGGCCGGCGAGAAGGGTGAAGCCACGCGGGAGCAGGCCAACCAGGCCGGCGAATCACTGGATGCCATCTCGGCGCTGATCGGTACGATCAACTCCATGAATGCGCAGATCGCCAGCGCCGCCGAAGAGCAGACCGCTGTGGCGGAGGAAATCAACCGCAGCGTCCATCACATTGCCGACGCCGTGGATGGCGTGGCCAAGGACGCAGCGCAGGGCGCACAGACCTCACGCGAGCTCAACGCCCTGGCAGACAGCTTGCAGCGACTGGTTGGGCAGTTCCGCGTCTAGCGTTGCGGGTACATGAGCCTGGTTCGGCCGCTGCGGCACCGAACCGGGCAGGGAGGCATGGCGAGCCTGGCCAGGCGCCCGCCGCGGTGACTAGCTGAAGCGGTTGACCTCATGGTCCAGCGAGTCAGCCAGGCGCTTCAGCTGATGGGCGGTATTGGCCAGTTCGGCGCCGGCCTTGCGTCGGGACTGGTTGTCCTGCGCAACGGTATGAAGGTCCTGGCTGAGCACCGCGGCGGTGGCACTCTGCTCGCTGGTCGCGCGGGCGATATCGGCGAACTGATCGAGCGTCTGCGCGGTGTGCGTCTGGATGTCATCGAGGGTCGCGGCGACCTTGCCGTTGAGTGCCAGCCCTTGCTCCATCAAACGGTTGCCCTCATCGATGGAGGTCATCGCCCGGTTGGTTTCATCCTGGACCGACTGGATCACTTCGGTAATCTCCCGCGTGGCCTGACTGGTGCGAGCCGCCAGGCTGCGGACCTCATCGGCTACCACGGCGAAGCCACGACCCTGTTCTCCGGCGCGAGCCGCTTCAATGGCCGCGTTGAGGGCCAGGAGGTTGGTCTGCTCGGCGATGCCGCTGATCACGCCGACGATGCCGCCGATCTGCTGCGAGCGCTCACCAAGCCCGTTGATGACCTCGCCGGTGGACGACAGCGAACGGGCGATCTGCTCCAGCGCGCGCGCGGCCGCGCGCATCGACTCGGCGCCTTCGCGGGTGAGGCTGACGTTCTCGACGGTCAGCTGTTCGGTGCGGTGCATGCCGCTGGCGATTTCACTTGCCGTGGCGCTGAACTGCTGGACCGCGCTGACCATGGAATCGAGCTGGGTAGCCTGTTCGGCCGAGCGCTGCTCGGTGCCCGTGGCCAGCTTGTTGAGCTGATCGGCGCGCTGGGTAACGTCGGTGGACGAGGTGCGCACCTTGGCGACCGTACCGGACAACGATTCGGCCATCTGGTTGAAGGTTGCCGTGAGCGCGCCGATCTCGTCCTGGCGCACGACGGGGACACGCACCTTGAGGTTGCCCTCGCCGAAGGCACGGGCCTGTTCCACCAGGCGTCCGAGCGGACGCAGGCGATGACGCAGCAGGACGATGGTCGCAGCGACTGCCAGCAACAGCGCGAGCAGGCTACCCAGCGCCAGTTGAGTCCCGACGCGCCAGATCAAGGCGTCGATTTCGTCCTGCGGCAGGGTGGCCGCCACGTGCAGGGTTTCCTTCTCGACCGGTGCGGTAAGGCTGACGAACTGCTCGTTGCCGTCGCTCCAGGTCAGCGGCTGGTTTGGCTCGGCCTTGGCGATTCCGGCATCCAACTCATCCAGGGTGCTGGCACCGGCGGGCTTCACCAGCCAGCCGGTGGCGTCGTCACGCACAGCCAGCGAGCCGCCCTCGCCGATGCGGAACTGAGAGAGCGTCTGGAACTGATCCTGCTGCTCCTGGGTGTAGTCGAAGCCGACATAGAGCACCGCGATCACCTGACCGCTGCTGTCGCGGACCGGGGTGTACTGGTTCATGTACTGACGCCCGAATAGCGTCGCGCGGCCAACGTACGGCTGGGCGTTGAGAAGCGGGGCATAGCCGGGGTGCTTGCGGTCGAGCAGTGTGCCGATGGCCCGCGAGCCGTCTTCCTTTCTGACCGAGGTGGTGATGCGCAGGAAGTCGTCGCCGGTGCGCACGAAAACCGTCGCCGCGCCGCCGGTCAGCTTGGTGAATTCATCGACCAACGCGAAATCGTCGTTCAGGCGCTCGCCGTTCAGGTAGAGCGAGGCTGCCGTTCCGTCGACCGCCGGGCCCACCGTCAGGCCCGACTCGAAGCGGCGTTCGAACAGCGTGGCCATGCGTTGGGTGGTGGTACGCAGGGTTTGGTGGAAGCTGGCCAGCTGACCAGCGAGTAGCTGCGCCTCGCTGGCCAGATGCTGGCGGTGGGCGAGTTCGGTGGACTGGCCGAGCGATCGCAGGGCGAACAGGCTACTCCCGGCGATGACCACCGCCAGAACGCCGGAAAGCGCCAAGCCCAACTGGCCGGCGATACCGGAACGGGTTCCGAACATTGACTTACTCCTAGGCGGGACGGGGATCGCGCCGGTTTTTATGGTGAGGACGATTGCGGCAGGCAAAACAGCAAGGGGGTAGCGCAGGTATCGGCGTGACGGAAGCTGCCTTGAACGTAGCCGACGAGCGTCGCTGTAGGGTACCGGCGAGCCCGTATAGCCATGGTTGCCTGCAGTTGGCTGTCTTAGCTGTCGTTTCGCTGCAAAACCCGACCGGACCAATGGCAAGCACGACCATCGGCCAGGCGCGAACCGCCAAGCAGGCGGGCCGGTCTACCCGCTTATGGCCGCGTCCACTTGATGCCGTAGGGGGACGATGGCGCATGCCATTTTGCGGCCTGCCCATCAATCTCGTTGCAAGGATGAGTTACCCATGCACAAGAAAAAACAATGCACGTCGGGTAGTTGCTTCTTTCGCTTTACTGGCTTCCACCGCAGCCTTGGCTGCACCCACTGCGGAAATCCCCTCGTTCGATGATTACTGGAGTCCCGGCAAGCCCGACTCACGGGTCTGTCGAACTCCACTGCTGGTCGGCACGCCGCTCGGGCTGCCTCGCTGTATGCAGGCCAGCAACATCATGACGCACCTGCAGAACCTGCAGGACATCGCCTCCCTGAACAATGGCAATCGCGCGTCCGGTCAGCCTGGTTATCAGGCGTCGGTCGATTACGTGCGAACCACGCTTGAACGCGCCGGCTACCGGGTGAGGGTGCAAACCTTCCCCTTCCTCGCGTTCTACCCTGAGGGGCCTGGTTCACTCGCTGCGGTAGCGCCTCAGGCTACGCAGTACACCTGGGAAGAGGACTTCACCTACGCCGATCAGACCGATCCCGGGACCGTGACCGCTCCGGTCGTTCCGGTCGACCTTGCGCTCGGTCTGGGCAACACCTCCACCAGCGGGTGTGAGCCGGAAGATTTTGCCGGTTTTCCTGCCGGCGCCATTGCCCTGATGCAGCGCGGCGACTGCGCGTTCGGCCAGAAGGCGACCAACGCGGCCGCTGCCGGCGCTTCGGGCGTGATCATCTTCAACCAGGGCGATACCGAGGACCGCAAAGGCCTGCTGGTCGCCACCTTGGGCGAGGATTACGAGGGTGGCATCCCGGTGCTGTTCTCCACCTATGACAACGGCGTGACCTGGGCTGGGACCGAGGGTCTGCAGCTGAGCATGAACGTCGACGTGGTGCGCGAGCGGACTGAAACCTACAACGTACTGGCCGAAACCCGTCGCGGCGATCCTGGCAACGTGGTCATGGTCGGTGCGCATCTGGACTCGGTATTCGAAGGGCCCGGCATCAATGACAACGGTTCCGGCAGCGCCGCGTTGCTGGAGATGGCGACACTGATGAGCCGAGCTTACCCGCTGAACAAGGTGCGCTTCGCCTGGTGGGGGGCTGAGGAATCGGGGCTGGTCGGCTCGACCTACTACGTCAACCAACTGCCGGAGGAGGAAAAGCAGCAGATCAAGGCCTACCTGAACGTCGACATGATCGGCTCGCCGAATTACGCGAACTTCATCTATGACGGCGACGGCTCTGATTTCGGTCTGCAGGGCCCGCCCGGCTCCGGTGCCATCGAGCGCCTGTTCCGCTCCTACTTCCAGCTGCGCAACGCGCCGTCCGAAGGCACCGAGATCGACTTCCGCTCCGACTATGCCCAGTTCTTCGATGACGGCATTGCGTTCGGTGGGCTGTTCACCGGTGCTGAAGACATCAAGACCCAAGAGCAGGCCCAGCGCTATGGCGGTAGCGCCGGGCTGGCATACGATCCGTGCTACCACTCCGAATGCGACGACCTCAGCAACATCTCGACCGAAGCGTTGGAATTGCACGGCGATGCATTGGCCTTCGCCACCAGCTGGCTGTCCCTGTCGACCAAGATGATCGACGATGAGATAGCTGCGGCGGCCGAGCAGAGCATCGGTACCATGCGCATCCAGCAGGTGCAGGAGAAGTCGCGTTGGGGTCACTGGATCCGTTAACTACCTGAATCCGCGCCGGGCAGCCGGCGCGGTCTTTTCCATCAGTCCCTTTCCCTACGGCCAGCCGGCCAAATCTGCGACAATCGCGCCCCTCACGAAATCGCTTACGGCTGTCCATGACCGACGCAACGCCCGCTTCAGAACAACTGCTGAAAAACCTCGATCAGGCCATGTTCGCCGACCGCCATCGCTTGCGTCGTCAGCTGCACGACATGCGCAAAAAGGCCGGCGCCGCCCCAATTGATGAAGAACGCCTCGCCCAATGGCTTGAGCGCTTCCAGGCCTCGGTGGCGAAGGTCGAGGCGCGGCGCCAGAGTGTGCCGGCCCTGCGCTACGACGACAGCCTGCCGATTGCCGCCAAGCGCGACGAGATCAAGGCTGCGCTGGAAAAGCATCAGGTGCTGGTGATCGCAGGTGAAACCGGCTCGGGCAAGACCACCCAGTTGCCGAAGATCTGCCTGGAAATCGGCCGAGGCGTACACGGGCTGATCGGCCACACCCAGCCACGCCGGCTCGCTGCACGCAGCGTTGCCACGCGAGTGGCCGAAGAAATCGGCACGCCACTGGGTGAGCTGGTGGGTTATCAGGTCCGCTTCGAGGACCAGAGCAAGGACAGCTCGCTGATCAAGCTGATGACCGACGGCATCCTGCTGGCCGAAACCCAGCACGACCGCTTCCTTGAGCGCTACGACACCATCATTGTCGACGAGGCGCACGAACGCAGCCTCAACATCGATTTCCTGCTCGGCTACCTCAAGACCTTGCTGCCACGGCGGCCGGACCTGAAAGTCATCATCACCTCGGCGACTATCGATCTGGAGCGATTTTCCGAACATTTCAACGGCGCGCCGATCGTTGAAGTCTCGGGGCGCACCTTTCCAGTCGAAACCTGGTATCGCCCACTGGCGGCGGAAACCGACGAGGACGGCAACCGGGTCGAGGATGACCTCACTGTCGACCAGGGCATTCTGGCGTCGCTGGAGGAAATCGAGGCACATGAAAAGAGCGTCGGCAAGCGTCCGGGCGATGTGCTGGTGTTTCTGCCCGGTGAGCGGGAGATCCGTGACGCCGCCGAGGTGTTGCGCAAGGCCAACCTGAAATTCACCGAAGTGCTGCCGCTGTATGCACGACTGACACCCGCCGAGCAGCAGAAGATCTTCCAGCCACGACCGGGCCGCAAGATAGTGCTCGCTACCAACGTGGCCGAGACCTCGCTGACCGTTCCCGGCATCCGCTACGTGATCGATTCGGGCACCGCGCGCATCAGTCGCTACAGTTACCGCGCCAAGGTGCAACGGCTGCCGATCGAGGCGGTGTCCCAGGCCAGCGCCAATCAGCGCAAGGGCCGTTGCGGGCGGGTCGAGCCGGGCATCTGCATCCGGCTGTACAGCGAGGAGGATTTCCTCGGTCGGCCGGAATTCACCGATCCGGAGATCCTGCGCACCAATCTCGCCGCTGTCATTCTGCAGATGCTGCATCTGCGTCTTGGCCAGATCGAGGATTTCCCGTTCATCGAGCCGCCAGATGGCAAGGCCATCAGCGACGGCTTCAACCTGTTGCAGGAGCTTTCGGCGGTCAACCGCGAGAACCAGCTGACCCCCTTAGGCCGCCAGCTGGCGCGCTTGCCCATCGACCCGCGCCTCGGCCGCATGCTGCTTGAAGCAGCGCAGTTGGGCAGCTTGGCCGAGGTGCTGATCGTCGCCAGCGCGCTGTCGGTACAGGACGTGCGCGAGAGACCGACCGACCGCCAGCAGCAGGCCGACCAGGCCCATGCTCAGTGGAAGGATCCGGATTCGGACTTCGCCGCGCTGATCAATATCTGGCGCGGTTTCGAGGAACAGCGCCAGGCGCTCGGTTCCAACCCGCTGCGAACCTGGTGTCGGAAGAACTTCCTCAACTACCTGCGCCTTCGCGAGTGGCGGGATGCGCATCGCCAGCTGACCCTGATCGTGCGTGAGCTGAAGCTCAACGATAACGCGCGGAACCGTGGCGGCCAGCCTGCTGCCGAGCATGCGAATGCAACCCCACGCAGGGTGGCAGACGGCGAAGCCTCTTCCACCGAAAGGCCCGCTCTGACCAAGGATAAAAAGGTCAACGTCAAGCTGGCCCAGCAGGCCGAAGCCACCGAGGCGGCGCAGAAGGCCAAGAGTTATGCGGCCGTGCACAAGGCGATCCTCTCCGGTCTGCTCAGTCAGGTCGGGCACAAAACCGAAGAGGGCGATTTTCTCGGTGCGCGGCAGCGGCGTTTTTGGGTGCACCCATCCAGCGTCATCGGGCGCAAGAAGCCCAATTGGGTCATGGCGGCGGAGCTGGTCGAGACCACCAAGCTGTTCGCCCGCATGGTGGCGAAGATCGAGCCGGACTGGATCGAGCCGCTGGCCAGGCACCTGATCAAGACCAACCACTTCGAGCCGCACTGGGAGAAGAAGCGTGGGCAGGTGGTGGCGTTCGAGCAGGTCACGCTGTACGGCATGATCGTGGTGGCGCGGCGCCCGGTGCATTTCGGCCCCATCGACCCGCCTGCCGCGCGTGAACTGTTCATCCGTGAGGGATTGGTGCGTGGCGAGATGCACAGTCGCGCCAAGGCCCTCACCGCGAATCGCGAGTTGCTGGAGCTGTTCGACGAGCTGGAAGCCAAGGCCCGGCGACGCGACATCATTGCTGACGAGGACACGCTGTTCGCTTATTACGACGCACGTGTCCCCCAGGACATTTACCAGACCGCCAGCTTCGAGAACTGGTACAAGCGCGAAAGCCAGAAGAACCCGCAACTGCTGGTCATGCGTGACGAGGATGTCCTGGCGCGCGACGCCAGTGAAGTCACCGCAGCCCAGTACCCGGACCATCTGCGCATTGGCGAGTTGCAGCTGCCGCTGGAGTACCACTTCGAACCTAATCACCCGCGCGACGGCGTGACCCTGCGCGTCCCCGCGCCGCTACTTCCGCAACTGCGGGCCGAGCGGCTCGACTGGCTGGTGCCGGGGCTGATCGAGGCCAAGGCAGTGGCGCTGGTGCGCAACCTGCCAAAGGCGATCCGCAAGAACTTCGTCCCGGTTCCAGACTTCGTCAAGGCCGCGCTCTCGAAAATCACGTTCGCCGAGGGTGCGCTGCCGGATGCGCTGGGCCGCGAACTGCTGCGCATGACCGGTGCCCGCGTCTCGGATGAGGCCTGGGCGGAGGCGGCCGTGGGGCTGGAAAGCCACCTGAAGATGAACATCGAGGTGGTCGACGCCCGTGGGAAATTCCTCGGTGAGGGCCGTGATCTGGCCGAACTGACGGCGCGCTTCAATGAAGCCAGCCAGGCCGCGCTGGCGCCCCCACAACAAAAAGCCGAACAGAAACCGGTGGAGGCCAAGGGCTTCGCCCAGGTGGCGGAAAAGGCCCAGGCGAAGATGGCGGGCCTGTCCATGACCGTCTACCCGGCGTTGGTGGAGGAGGGCGGAGTGGTCAAGGAAGGCCGCTTCCCGACCCAGGCCGAAGCCGACTATCAGCACCGCCGTGCCCTGCAGCGATTGTTGCTGCAACAACTGGCCGAGCCAGCGAAGTACCTGCGCAACAAACTGCCAGGCCTCACCGAGCTGGCGCTGTTGTATCGCGACATGGGCAAGATCGATGCGCTGGTCGAAGACATCCTCCTGGCCAGCCTTGACAGCTGCATCCTGGCTGACGAAGCCCAGCTGCCACGCGATGGTGCTGCGCTTGCGTCGTTGGCGGAGCGCAAGCGTGGCGACTGGGCGTCCCATGCTGAGCGTCTGGCCCGCCTGGCGCTGGACATCCTCAAGCTCTGGCATGGCCTGCAGAAGCGCTTCAAGGGCAAGATCGACCTGGCCCAGGCAGTCGCCTTGAACGACATCAAGGCGCAGCTGGGCAATCTGGTCTATCCCGGCTTCGTTCGCGAAACGCCGGCCGAGTGGCTGAAGGAATATCCGCGCTATCTAAAGGCCGTCGAACAGCGCTTCGACAAGATCGGCGCCCAGCTGCAGCGCGACCGTGTCTGGTCCGGCGAGTTGGCCGGCTACTGGGAGCAGTACCAGGCACGGTTGAAAAAGCATCAGCAGGAGGGCAAACGCGACCCCGAGCTGACTCTGTACCGCTGGATGCTCGAGGAATATCGCGTATCGCTCTGGGCGCAACAGCTGGGGACAAGGATGGCGGTGTCCGACAAGCGACTGAACAAGCAGTGGAGTCAGGTGGAGGCCTGACTTCTCCTGCGCTTGGATGTGCCGTTTCGGCCTGCTGGCACGCAGTCACGCTTGTTCAGGTCGCGGCGACTGCGCAGAGGGGACCGGTGTCCGATCCGGTCGATCGCGCCGCCAACTGTAGTCAATCTTGCTGGCGCCCTGCCTTCGAGCCAGACGTCTTCGTTACGCGGGCGACGACGATGGGCCGCCAAGGCCGCCGTTCTGCTTGATCTCGAACGTTTTGCTAAGCGCCAGATGCATGAAATCTGCTGCCAGGAAGAGCCGTCCGTTATAGCAATCGGCAGCTTCGGCGCGGACCTCTTCTATAGAAGGTCCCCGTCCAGGCAGGTTCTGGTAACGCGCACTGAAGTGCGTCAGCACCAGGTTCGGAACGCCAGCTTCCCTGGCGAAGGTAGCGACCTGCCGTGCTGTGCTGTGGCCGAAGTCGGCTTTGCCTGTATCGGCGACTGGCTGGGTGTAGGTGGCTTCGTGGACCAGTACGTGGGCGCCCTGGCACGCATCGCGCAGCAGCTCGGGGCGGTCGTTGTCGCCTGCTACGACGATGCGGCGGGGCGGGCGGGTCGCCAGTAGATAGCGATCGCTGCGGAGCATGCGGCCATCCAGCTCAACGTCGTAGCCTCGCGCCAGTTGGCCCCAGAGCGGGCCGCGCGGGATGCCGTCCCGGTCCAGTTTGTCGATATCGAGGCGCGGATCCGGGCGCGCTTCGGTAAAGCGGTAGCCCCAGCATGGCACCCGGTGCGAAAGGGCGATTGCATCGATATGCAAATACGGGGTGCGCCAGCCATCCAGGGTTTCGCTGGGGTGAAAGCGCAGCTCGAATGGGAGTCTGCTCTGGCTCATGGCAAGGGTGGCGTGCACCCAGCCTTCGATGGCGGCGGGCGCGATGATATCCAGCGGCGCCTGACGACCAGCCATGCCGGCGCTGGCGAGCAGACCCGGCAGTCCGTAGCAGTGATCGCCATGTACATGGGTGATGAGGATCATCCGCAAGCCATGCAGGGTTAGCCGCGTACGCAACAGCTGATGCTGGGTCGCCTCGCCACAGTCGATCAGATACCAGCCCTTGCCACTGCTTTCAAGCAAGGCCAGAGCGCTGACATTGCGTGCTTTGGTCGGT
Source organism: Stutzerimonas sp. C6.4V (assembly GCF_058536345.1). Lineage (NCBI taxonomy): Bacteria > Pseudomonadati > Pseudomonadota > Gammaproteobacteria > Pseudomonadales > Pseudomonadaceae > Stutzerimonas > Stutzerimonas sp. C6.4V. The sequence goes on along the minus strand of NZ_JBZUBM010000001.1, from coordinate 2,634,598 downwards.
GTGCCGGATGAAGTGCCGAGAAAGATCAGATCCATGTGCGGGCTCGCGCTGCGGGTTGAAGACAGTATGGCGGGTTGCAGCGTCGCAGATGGCCCCCTACATCGGCATCGAGGCGTGCCAATCGCTTGCTTATTCCATATGGATACTAAGAAAGCACAAACTTATATTAAGAATAGACAGCGCATCCCGTTATGCTGCCCGCCATTGACATCCCTCTAAGCCCCACCTTGAGATCGAATGATGGAGATTGGCGTTCTTGGCTTTGTAGTCGCCGGCCTGGTGGTCGGCTTTATCGTCGGCATGACGGGGGTGGGTGGCGGCTCGCTGATGACGCCGATCCTCTTGTGGTTCGGCGTCAGCCCGGCGGCGGCCGTCGGCACCGATCTGCTCTATGCAGCCATCACCAAGGCAGGTGGCGTCTGGGTTCATCAGAAAAACCGTAACATCGACTGGCGTATTACCGGCTGGCTGGCGTTGGGCAGTGTGCCGGCGGCCGCGCTGACGCTCTGGATACTCAAAGGGCTGCACAGCGACCAGGATGCGCTCAACGCCGTCATCAAGCAGTCCCTTGGGATCGTGCTGGTGCTCACTGCGCTGGCGGTGTTGTTCAAGAAGCAGCTGCTGGCTTTTGCTGCGCGTCTTTCCGGTCCGACGCCGCGGCTGTCGCCTGGTGGTCTGGATGCTCTGACGGTCATTGTGGGCGTGGTGCTGGGTGCGGTGGTCACGCTCACTTCGATTGGCGCGGGAGCGCTGGGTACGGTGGCGCTGTTTTTCCTCTATCCGCTGCTGGCGACACGTCGCCTGGTGGGGACGGAGATTGCCCATGCCGTGCCGTTGACCCTGGTGGCGGGTCTGGGCCACGCCAGCATGGGTAACATGGACTGGACCATCCTGACCTACCTGCTGATAGGCTCGTTGCCGGGCATCTATCTGGGTAGCAACCTGTCCGGTCGAGTGCCTGATGCGGTGCTAAGACCTTGCCTGGCAGTAATGCTGGCCACGATCGGTTATAAGCTGATCTGACCTACTGCCTCTTGGGAGTGCGACGCGACGCTGGTTCATCTGGACAGGTGTCGCCGTTGCCAGACATGCATGACAGACGCGACGTTTCGCTTCTACGCCAGGTTGAACGCCTTCCTCCCAGTCCACCGCCGCGGGCAGGCGTTTCGCTGTTCCTGCGCCGAGTCCGCCACTACCAAGCACATGATCGAAGCCCTTGGCGTACCGCATACCGAGGTGGCGCTGGTGGTGGTCAATACTCAGCCGGCTGGCCTTGACTGGCAGATCAGGGACGGTGATCGCATTGCCGTCTATCCCCGATTCGAACAGCTGGACATCAGTACGCTGACCGATGTCAGGCCGTTGCCTCCCGGCCGCCCGCGCTTCGTGGCCGACGCGCACCTCGGTGGTCTGGCGCGGTTACTGCGCATGGCCGGCTTCGACACGCTCTACGACAACGGTTACGAAGATGCGGCCATGGCCGAAATGGCCAACCGCGAGGGCAGGATATTACTGACGCGTGACCGGCCGCTGCTGATGCACAGGGTGGTGAGCCACGGCTGCTATGTGCATGCGATCAAGCCCCAGGATCAGTTGCGCGAGCTTTATCAGCGTCTCGATCTGGCGGCTCACGCCCGTCCCTTCAGTCTGTGTCTGAGCTGCAACGTGCCACTGCACCCGATGGATAAGGAGGCCATACTCGATCGCGTGCCGCCGCGGGTGCAGGCGCGCCATGAGCGGTTTCTCGGCTGCGATCACTGTGGCCGAATCTTCTGGGAGGGCACGCACTGGCAGGACATGCGTGCCTTGCTCGATTCCCTGACGCTTGCGGACTAGCCTCTCTGCCTTAACGAGCTTCAGCGCCCTGTCTGCTCGTTCAGTGCTGCACGGCTCTCTGGGCCCTCGGCCTCTCACCAAGGCAGTACCGACGCGCTTTTCGCGGCGACGGCTAGGTAAGGAATACGTTTCCAGCCGATCAATCCGCGATGAACAACAGCCCGCCTTCTGGCCGCATAGCAGTAGCGCCGGTCGCGCGCCTTCAGGCGTGCTCGCAGTTGACCATCCAGGACACCCCGAAACGATCCACGAGCATGCCGAAGCGCTCGGCCCAGAAGGTCTTTTCAAGCGGCATCACCACCTGTCCGCCTGCAGCCAAGCCTTCGAAAAGGCGCTCACTCTCGGCGACACTCGCCGGATGCAGCGAGATGGAGCAGCCCTTGATGCCCTCGTACGTTCCGCCACCACAGGCAGGGTCTCCCGGCATGGTGTCGGACGCCATCAGCCGGAACTCGCCCAGGTTCAGGCAGACATGCATGATTCGCTCAAGGTGTTCGGCCGGAAAATGCTCGGCTTCGGGTGCCTGGGCGAAGGTCATCATCTCGAGCTCGCCGCCGAGTATCTGCTGGTAGAAGGTGAAGGCATCGCGGGCCTGTCCATCGAAGGTCAGGTAAGGGGTAATTTTCATCTGCTGGGTTCCTGGCTGGATTACGTGGAGATCTATGCGTGAAAGCAGTGATTACTGCTGACGCAGATCGGGGTGGATTCTGCCCGAGGTATTAGGCCTCGAAGACCTGACGGATCATGATCTCGGGCTCGCCTAGTGCTGATGCGGGGCAGCGATGCATCCAGCTGACCGCTTCCTGCGTTGTGGCCTATGGCTGCTGGGCTTCCACTGGGCATATCACCTGCCTCGGTCTGGGCGGTTGACTGGGTCATCGCCTTGAATCGCATCGTTCCTGGCTCCCTTGGTGTGGATGACAGCCTAGTCCGGGTAGAACAGATTCGCTGGACGTACCCATGGTCGTTTCGGGAATGGAGAAATCGACAATAGCGCAGATTATTTTTCAGATTCGCTGCATCCAGTCGTCGTTCTGCTGGGTAGTACAGATAGCGGCATCGTTGCCGCCCATCCGATCACTAACCGGAGACACAAAAATGGACGCGAACAAGATCCTCTGCCTGACTGGTCTGGCCCTTGCCCTTGGCTCAACCAGCAGTTTCGCCCAGATGGACGTACCTGAAGCGGTGCGCGTACCGGATGGCCACAAGGTCGCCATGCAAACGGTCGGTGTCGGCCAGATCACCTATGAATGCCAAGCCAAGACCGACATGCCCGGCCAGATGGCCTGGGTGTTCATGGGCCCCAAAGCGGCGCTCAACGACCGCAGCGGCAAGCAGGTCGGCAAATACTACGGCCCACCGGCCACCTGGGAAGCGATGGATGGCTCCAAGGTGACCGGAACGCAAGTCGCGATTGCCCCGGCTGGTGAGGGCAACATTCCTCATCAGTTGGTCAAGGCCAATCCAGCTGAAGGCGAGGGAGCAATGACCGGTGTCGCTTACATCCAGCGCGTCGCGACCAAAGGCGGCGCAGCACCGGCCAAAACATGCGCAGCGGCCAACGAGGGCGAGCGCCAGATCATCGATTACCAGGCCGACTACCTGTTCTGGGCCAACGAGTGAGCAACGCGCAGCGGGTGAAATGCCGCTCGATATGAGCGCTGATCGCCCCTATGCTCTGACTCCCCGGCACGCATGCGTCGGGGGTGTCGATAACCAGCCAATGGCAGATCAAGTGTCGCAACCCCCCTTGTTCGATTACGAAGCGGCCCTGCGCGCCTGCGCGCGTGGCGATCGCTCAGCGTTGCAGCAACTTTACGAGCAGGAGAGTCCGCGCCTGCTCGGCGTGGTGCAGCGCATCGTGCGCGACCTGGCCCTGGCTGAAGACATCGTCCATGACGCCTTCATCCGCATCTGGAACAAGGCCGGGACCTACGACCAGACGCGTGGCTCGGCCCGCGGCTGGATTTTCAGCCTGACCCGACACCTTGCACTCAATGCCGTTCGTAACAATGCCCGCCACCTCCAGATCGAGCCGGACGAGGAGGGCGACATGGCGCACGCCGCCATCGACGGCTGGCAGGAGCAGGCCGACGCCTTTGATTGGCGGGTGAGCCCCGGCAGGATCGAAGCCTGCCTCGAACAACTTGAACCGGTGCGTCGCAATTGCGTGCTTCACGCCTACGTCGATGGCTATTCACACCAGGAAATCGCCCAGCGCCTGGGTGCGCCACTGGGCACGGTGAAAGCCTGGATCCGCCGCAGCCTGACCGCCCTTCGTGAGTGCATCGGATGAACAACGAACCCAAGGATCCGAACGAGGCCCTGCACGAACTCGCCGGCGAATACGTGCTTGGAACCCTTGCAGCCGAAGACAGGGAAGCGGTCGAAAAGCGCCTGGCCGTGGAGCCTGAGTTGCAAGCAGCAGTCGACTACTGGGAAGCGCGGCTGCTCTACCTGACCGATCTGGTCGAACCGCAAAGGCCCTCGCCGCGCTTGTGGAACCGCATCGAGCGCAGTCTGGACGAGACGGGTCGCCAGGCCGCTCCGGTTGTACCCGCCCGCCCGAACAGCTGGTGGGAGAGCCTGTCGCTGTGGCGTGGTTTTGCTGCAGCCGGCATGGCCGCCACGCTGTTGCTCGGCGCCTTGTTGCTGACGCGTCTTTCACCCGAACCTTCGCCAACTTGGCTCGTTGTGCTTGCCACCCCACAGGACCTTTCACCGGGTTGGGTCGTGCAGGCCAGCAATCGAACGCAGGAGATCGAGCTGATTCCGCTGGGCGTTAGCGAACTGCCACCGGACAAGGCCCTGCAGCTCTGGACCAAGGCCGAGGGCTGGCAGGCACCGGTGTCCCTCGGTCTGGTCAAGCCAGGCGAGCCGGTAAGGATTCGCCTCGACGATCTACCGCCGTTGCAGCCCAACCAATTGTTCGAATTGACGCTGGAACAGCCGACCGGCTCGCCGACCGGCCTGCCAACCGGTCCGATTCAGTTCATCGGGCGCGCGGCCAAGGTGATCTGAGGGTTTTCAGCCGCGCGGCGGGATATTCAGGCCCTTGGCCACAGCCGGTCGCGCGATGAAGGCATCCAGCACCCGCTGCACGTTGACGAAGCGTTCGAACTCCACCAGTTCGCGCGCTTCGTAGAACTCAACCAGGCCGCGGACCCACGGGAAGGTGGCGATATCGGCGATGCTATAGCGCCCACCCATGATCCACTCGCGGCCTTCAAGGCGCTTGTCCAGCACGCCCAGCAGGCGCTGGGCTTCGGCGACGTAACGATCGCGTGGACGCTTGTCCTCGTAGTCCTTGCCGGCGAACTTATGGAAGAAGCCCAGCTGGCCAAACATCGGCCCGACGCCACCCATCTGGAACATCAACCACTGGATCGTCTCGTAACGGGCGGCGGCATCTTCCGGCATGAGCTGGCCGGTCTTGTCCGCCAGGTACAACAGGATCGCACCGGACTCGAACAACGCCAGCGGCTCACCGTCCGGGCCGTTGGGATCGAGGATCGCCGGAATCTTGTTGTTCGGGTTCAGCGAAAGGAATTCTTCCGAGCGCTGGTCACCGCTCTCGAAGCTGACCAGATGCGCTTCATAGGGCAGGCCGGTCTCTTCGAGCATGATCGACACCTTCACCCCGTTGGGCGTGGGCAGCGAATACAGCTGCAGGCGATCAGGGTAGCTGGCAGGCCATTTCTGGGTGATGGTGAAGGTGGATAGGTCGTGCATCGGTTCCTCCTTGGTGACGTAGCAGATGAGGTAGGTCGCCGTAAGTAGCAGGCGTCTTGGCCGGTTCCCATTGGGACACTCGCAGTCTCTGCTCGTTGCTGCCTGGTTGTAACCGTCGGGTTGGACGGGCCTGCCCAGGGTTCCGGTTAGCGGGATGACAGACGCTCGTTGTCTGCGTCCGACGCTTTGCACGGGCATTGGTGCCGGCTATGGTTGGACATCCAATACCCCACGGAGCGCCGCACGTGTCCCTGACTACCCCCTACGACCCACAGAACATCTTCGCCCAGATCATTCGCGGCGATGCGCCGTGCTACAAGCTCTACGAGGATGATGACGTGCTCGCCTTTCTCGACCTCTTTCCGCAGTCCTATGGGCACGCGCTGGTGATTCCGAAGCGGTCCGCGGCGTGCAACATCCTTGATGTGGATACCGATGCGCTGTGCAAGGTGATGGCGGTGGCGCAGAAGCTCGCTCGGGTGATCGTCGACGAGCTGCAGCCTGACGGCGTGCAGGTCGCGCAGTTCAACGGGGCGCCGGCGGGGCAGACGGTGTTTCATATCCATGTGCATATCGTGCCGCGCTACTTGGGCGAGGGGCTCGGCATCCATGCTGCGGGCAAGGCCGATCCGGCAGAGCTGGAGAAGCTGCAGGCGCGGCTGGTAGCCAGGCTTGCCGAGAGCCGGGGCTGACCTACGCTTGAGCCAACACCGCTGCCGCAATGGTTACAGCCGCGACCATCGCAGCAGCGAAGAGGCACCAAAGTACTATTCGTGGTGAATCTGAGGCTTCGTACCCTGCGGGCATGAAGCCTGCTCCGCTGTTCCTCACCCTGTCTTTCGCTCGCGCATGCCTCGCTGCGCTTCGATGCGGGCGTGCAGTTCTGCTCGTGATGGCCCCGCTGTTTGTGCAGGCGCAGGGCGAGGCGCAACCGCTTCCGGTACTGACCCTCAGCGTATTGCAGTTCGGCACGCCGCACTGGGAGCTCGACCATCTCAAGCGTCACGGGCTGGACAAGGCCAACGGTTTCGAGCTTGAGGTGCGCTTGGTGGCTGATCTGCCCGCATCACGTCTGGCACTGAGCAGTGGCAGCGTGGATGGCGCGGTGAGCGATTTGCTCTGGGCACAGGCGCGCTATGAGGCCGGGACGGCTTATCACTACCTGCCGTTTTCTTCGCAGATCGGCGAAGTGCTGGTAAACGACGGCAGCCCTGTTCGTACCCTGGCCGACCTGCGCGGCAAGCGCATCGGTGTTGCCGGAGGGCCGGACGGGCTTGGCTGGCAACTGTTGCAGCAGGTGGCGGCGGGGCAGGGAATCGATCTGGCGCGTGAGGCGACGGTGCAGTACGCGGCGCCGCCCCTGCTCAGCCAGGCGCTGCGGCGCGGCCAGGTGGATGCGCTGCTGACCTTCTGGCATTTCTCGGCACGCCTGCGTGGTGAAGGAGGGGTGCACAGCGCGTTCGGTCTGGCCGAACTGGTCGGCGCGCTGGGGCTCGATCCCGATCTGCCCGTGCTTGGTTATCTGTTCCCGCAAGCCTGGGCCAGTGAGCACGACGATCTCTTGCAGCGCTTCTCCCGTGCGTTGCGCGAGAACAAGGAAGAACTGGCGAGCCAGCCCGATCACTGGCAGGAGATCCGGCCGCTGATGCGTGCCGAGAATGACTCTGTGTTCGCCGCGCTGCATGACAGCTTCGTCGAAGGCATTCCGCAACCGCTGGACGAGTCGCGTATCGCTGCGCTGCAACGGCTATTGGTGCTGACGGGTGCCGAGCCGGAAAAGCTGATGCCCGCGGCGCTGTTCAAGAGCGAACCATGACCGGCTCGCGCTATGCCTGCTGGGTTGCGCTGCCGCTGTTGATCGTGGTGTGGGCCGTCATTGCAATGACAGTGGAAACGCCGCTGCTGCCTTCACCGGCTGAGGTGGCTCGCACGTTCTGGCTCGCCGTACAGAGCGGTGACCTGCCGCACCATCTGTGGGTCACCTTGCGCCGCGTGCTGATCAGTTTTGCCCTGGCGATGCTACTGGGGGCGCTGCTGGGCGTATGGATGGGGCGCTCGCGGCTCGCCAACGCAGTGCTCGACCCGCTGCTGGTGCTTTTTCTCAACCTGCCGGCGCTGGTCATCATCATCCTGCTCTATGTCTGGTTCGGCCTCGTCGAAGCCGCCGCCGTGCTGGCCGTGGTGATCAACAAGGTACCGAACGTGGCGGTGACCATACGCGAAGGTGCGCGCAGCCTCGATCCAAAGCTGGAGCAGATGGCGCAGGTCTACGGCTTCAACCCTTGGCAGCGAATGGTGGACGTCTGGCTGCCGCAGCTGTTCCCCTATCTGATGGCGGCCACCCGCGGAGGCCTGGCGCTGATCTGGAAAATCGTCCTGGTGGTCGAATTGCTGGGCCGCTCCGATGGCGTCGGCTTCCAGCTGCACATGGCGTTTCAGGTCTTCGATGTGGCGAGCATCCTGGCCTACAGCCTGGCATTCATTGCCGTGGTGCAGGTGATCGAACTGGCGCTGCTGCAGCCGCTGGAACGACGCGCCTCAGGCTGGCGCGAGGCGGGCCTGCAGCATGCTTGAGTTACGGATCGACGGCGCGGCAGTGGGGCATGCGGTGCTGGGTGCCATTGATGTGCAGGTGCAGGCCGGGGACCGGATATGCCTGTTGGGCCCCTCCGGCATCGGCAAGACGACACTGCTCAATGCCATTGCCGGGCTCGATCCCCGCTTGCGCTCCGCGGTCCACTCGCGAGCGGGAGTGCGCGTTGGCTATCTGTTCCAGGAGCATCGCTTGCTGCCCTGGCGCACGGTACGGCAGAACCTGGCGTTGGTCGGTGCCTCTCCTGCAGACATTGATCGTCTGTTGAGCGAGGTGGGGCTGGACGGCGCCGGTGACCGTCTGCCAGACCAGCTCTCGCTGGGCATGGCGCGTCGAGCGGCGCTGGTCCGCAGCCTGGCTATCCGGCCGGATCTGCTGTTGCTAGACGAGCCCTTTGCCTCGCTGGACCCGGATCGTGCTGCCGAGCTGCGCGGACTCATCATCCGGTTGCTGGATGCCCAGCCCGGAATGGCGATGATCTGCGTGACCCATGACGCACGCGACGCCGATGAGTTGGCCAATCGTCTCTGGTACATGAGCGGCCGGCCCGCGACCTTGCGCTGGGATCGGCCACTGACCGTTGCCGCCAGCGCCAGCCAGGTCAGCGAGGCGTTGCGCTCGCTCAAGGCCTAGCCGACCGCCAGTTGAGTCAGGGCGTGCAACAGCAGCCCGACCAGCCCGCCTACCAGCGTGCCGTTGATACGGATGTACTGCAGGTCCTTGCCGACGCTCTGTTCCATCTGCTCCACCAGTTCGCGGCTTTCCCAGTTTTCCACACGCTGGGCAATGTACTTGCCTATCTGGCCGCGATAGCGATCGAGCATCCCCGGCGCGGCGGCCAGCAGTTGCTCATTGATCCAGGTGCGCATCTGTGTGTCGGCCGCCAGCGAATCGCCCAGGCCTCGGGTCAGGCCCACGATCCGTTTGCCGATGCGCGAATCCGGGCTCTCCAGATCCGCTTCCAGCCATTCGGTCAGCTCGCGCCAGAGCGTCCGCAGATAGTCGGTGGTTGCCGGATGTTCCAGCAGCTGAGCGACGATGCGCTCGACCTCCAGCCGGTAGGCCGGGTCATGCTTGAGACGGTCGATGTATTCGGCGACGTGCTCGTCGAAGCGCTCGCGCAGGGGATGTTCAGGGTCACCTGCGATCTCGGCAATGACGGCAGAAACGCCGTCTACGAACTTGTTCGCCGACCAGCCGCCGACCGCCTTGCCCAGGCCCAGATAGCGCAGGGTGCGCACCTCGGCGGTGATGGCATCGGCGACCAGTGCGCGGGTGTCGTCGTCCTGCAGCAGGGCGTCGATCTTGCTCAGCGCCTCGTCGAGCATCGCCTGGTGCTTGCCCTGGCGCGTAAGCATTTCGAGCACCTGGCCGCAGACCGGTGCGAGATCGACCTTGCGCGCACGCTTGACCAGCTTGGCCTGGACGAACCCCTGCACACGCTCGTCATGCAACGACTCCACGCCAAAGCGCGCCATGCCGGTGAGCTGCTTACCTACGGCTTCGGCATTTGCCGGATGACGCAGCCAACTGGCCAGGCGACCGCCGATATCCAGGGCTTCCAGCTTGGCCAGCACCAGCGGCGTGGACAGAAAATGGGTGGTGATGAATGTCGAGAGGTTCCGCCCGATGCGTGCCTTGCTGCGTGGAATGATCGCCGTATGCGGGATCGGCAGGCCCAGCGGGTGGCGGAACAGGGCGGTGACCGCGAACCAGTCGGCGATGGCGCCAACCATGGCGGCTTCGGCAAAGGAGGCAAGATAACCCCATGCCGCGTGGCGAGGCTCCATGGCGGTCGCGATGACGTAGAGCAGGGCGGCGAGCAACAGGAGAAGAGTGGCGACCAGCTTCATGCGCGAAACCGGGTTTTGCCAGAGGCGATGCAGAGGGCTCATGGGCTTCCTCTTTTGTATGCGGCGGTGGGTGGCGCTCAGATGTATCCGGGGATGAGCCAACGGGTCTGCCTATACAGGACAGACCCGATTGGGAGGGCGTGGGTTCGTATGACGCTGGCGTGCGGCTTATTCCTCGTCGTCTTCCTCGCGCAGCAGGACATAGCTGCCATCGTCCAGCTGTTCGCAGACGTAGAACATGCTGATCGAGCCGTCCAGTTCGGTGACGGCGGCATAATCGTCGGCTTCCACGGTAAAGAATCCCTTGGAGTCGGAACCGGGTTCGCTGGCGAATACGGCAGTGAAGAAGGCGTTTTCCGGCATCCCGTCGAAATAGTCGGCGCGCGCCTTGGCGTCCCACTCCTGCGGCGGCTCGAACTGACCGGTGATGATGACGCGGGCATCGCCCATGTCCCGCTCCTCGCCGTCCGGATCGGTTTCGTGAGCGCGGTAGATGGTGCAGCTCAGCGCATCCGGGTCGGCCAGGATACGGTCACGCGAAGGGTTCTGGGTTGCAGGCATGGCAGGCGGCTCCGGTCACAGGTGGGATTGCCGGCAGTGTGGTGGAGTCCAGGAGTTGCTGCAATCGCAACTTGAGCGGCGCAGCGGATTCTTTGCGTCGAGCCAGGCTGATCGGACCGCCGGCAATCGCACAGGCGAACGCCTTCGCGCCGCTGTGGCTCCAACGGATAGACCCTATCGCACCATTGCAACGAGGTAGCCATGAGCGAAGACAAGCAGACCCGGGATGAGCAGGACAAGCCAGCAGAAGATTCGCCCGATATCACCATGACCGATGCCGGCGAGAAGGAGCCGGGAGAAGACCCTGACTTCGACGATACCGAGATCGACAGCCGCGGCTAGATCAACCCTCGGGTGCAACGGATGTTGCGCCTGAAACTGGAGGCATCATGGACCAATACCACGTGAACCCAACCCCGATGGGCTGGGAGCTGACCGATCCGCAATCGAAGGAAACGCTGCTGCGTACCCTGACCAAGGACGAGATGTTTACCGAACTGGACAAGCTCATGGCCGGCAAGACCGCTTCGGTCGAGGTCTACCGGCGTGACGGCAGCCTTGAAGAAGAGCGGCCTTATCCGGGCAGCAGCCATCCGGTGTCGACCCGTTAGAATCGGATCAGCGCATCTTTTCCGTACGGCGAGCGAACAAAGCTGTCATACCATCACCGCTTCGCCTATCTGACCGGAGAGTCCCCATGCGCATGGTCTTTGTCCTCATCCCGTTACTGGCCCTGGCTGGCTGTTCGTCCTGGCAGGCTGATCCGGAGGACATCACGGCGGTTCCCGAGGAGCGCTTGCGCGGCTACCAGACCCCTGTTGCCAATGGTGGCGAGCTGGTTGTCACCCGTGACTTCGGCTTGCGCGGCGGCGGGTGCTATGTGGCTGTGATGGTTGACCGCAGGCTCGCCGCACGCATCCATGTCGGCGAGCAGGTGCGGTTGCAGGTCCCTGCTGGCATGCGCATCGTCAGTATCCAGTCAGATCCCGAGGACGACACACTCTGCGGCAAGGGCGGCCTGCTACGGGAAAAGGCCGCACGGGTCGAACCGGGCGAGACGTTGGAGTTCCGTATCAGCAGCGACAACCGTGTCGGCTTCGACATCAACCAGGTCGACACCAAGTAAGGCCGGTGCGGCGGTTCAGTCCCAGGCGTGAGGCGGTATCACCAAGAAACATTCCTGCACCAGCCCGGCCGAACCCTCGGTTCGGTTTGCCGCTCCCAGATAGGCCGATCGTTGTGCTTGACCCCTGCGGCCCCTGCCGCGGCCTGCACAACGACCATACGCCAACGCGGTCGAGCGGCCGTCTTTGCAAGGAGTCGATGAGTGAAAAGAGCGATGTCTTCCCTGTCCTTTGTTGCCGGGCTCGCCCTGATCCCGACAGTGCATGCCGACGAGCAAGCAGGCTACGGACCGCACCTCGAAGGGTTCAGCTACCCCCATCGGATCGAGCGCTTCGAGTTTTCCTCGCAGCGCCAGCCATTGACCATGGGCTACATGGACGTGGCCCCGGCGGGAAAGGCCAATGGGCGAACGGTCGTGCTGATGCATGGCAAGAATTTCTGCGCGGCGACCTGGGAGGAGAGCATCGCGGTGCTTTCGCAGAACGGCTATCGGGTGATTGCGCCTGATCAGATCGGCTTCTGCAGCTCCAGCAAACCCGAGGGATACCAGTTCAGCTTCGCGCAGCTGGCGCACAACACCCGGGCGCTGCTGCAGTCGCTGGACATCGAGCAAGCCACGGTGATCGGCCACTCCATGGGTGGCATGCTGGCCTCGCGGTTTGCGCTCAACTACCCGGAAATGGTCGAGCAGCTGGTGCTGGTCAACCCCATTGGTCTTGAAGACTGGCAAGCGAAAGGCGTCCCTTATGCGCCTATCGAAGCGCTCTACGAGAACGAACTGCAGACCGACTTCGAGAAGATCAAGGCCTATCAGCGGAAGTTCTACTACAACGGCAGCTGGGAGCCGCGTTATGACCGCTGGGTGGAGATGCTCGCCGGAATGTATGCCGGAGAGGGCAAGGAAATCGTCGCCTGGAACCAGGCGCAGACCTCCGACATGGTCTTCACCCAGCCGGTGATCCATGAGTTCGACCAGATGAGCGTGCCCACCCTCCTGCTCATAGGTGGCAAGGACCGCACCGCGCCGGGGGCGAACCGGGCGCCGGAAGAGGTCGCGCAGCGCCTGGGCAACTACCCCGAGCTGGGCCGGCATGCCGCATCGATGATCCCCGATGCGACGCTGGTGCCGTTCCCCGAGCTGGGGCATTCACCGCAGGTCGAGGCGCCAGAAGTCTTTCACAAGGCGTTGCTGCGCGGGCTCGACAAGGCGCGCTGAACGGGCCTGATAGCGGTAGTGCGCGTTCAGCCCTCGCGGATCAACTCCTGAATGCGCACGGCCAGCTCATCGAGTACGAAGGGTTTGGTCATCATGTGCATGTTCGCTTCAAGCTGCCCGTCACCGAGGATGCTGCTATCGGCATAGCCGGTGATAAACAGCACCTTGAGCTCCGGACGCGCGAGGCGCGCAGCATCGGCCATCTGCCTGCCATTCATGCCGCCAGGCAAGCCTACGTCGCTGACCAGCAGGTCGATGCGTGCATCGGACTGCAACACCTCCAGGCCCGAGGGCCCGTCCGCGGCTTCGAGGGCGTGATAGCCGAGATCGTGCAGTACCTCACTGACCAGCATGCGGATGGTCGGTTCGTCGTCCACTACCAGCACCGTCTCACCGGCCTTGGCACGGGGTGCTTCGCTCAGTTGAGGCTGGGGTGCCGGCTGCTCGGCGTCGCCCGGATGGCGCGGCAGGAACAGGCTGACCCGGGTACCTTCGCCTTCCCGGGACTCGATCTCCACCTGCCCCCCTGTCTGACGGGCAAATCCGTAGATCATCGACAGACCAAGCCCGGTGCCGGAGCCAATGGGTTTGGTGGTGAAGAAGGGGTCGAACGCCTTGGCAACCACGCCAGGTGCCATGCCGATCCCGTTATCCGAAACGCTCAGGCAAACGTAGGCGCCGGTCGGCACGTCAAGGGACCTGGCCTTGAGCTGATCCAGCTCCAGGTTGGCGGTTTCGACCGTCAGCCTGCCCCCGGCGGGCATCGCATCGCGGGCGTTGATGCACAGGTTGAGCAGGGCGTTCTCCAACTGATTCGGGTCGACCAGGGTTGGCCAGATATGGCCGATTGCCTGGATTCGCAGCTCGATCGCCGGCCCTACGGTGCGTCTAACCAGGTCTTCCATGCTCATCACCAGCTGGTTGATATCGGTTGGCCGCGGTGCCAGCGTCTGGCGACGCGAGAAGGCCAGCAACCGGTGGGTCAGCGCGGCCGCCCGCTTGGACGAGCTCTGTGCCGCGTCGATATAGCGGTCCAGCCCATCGAAACGGCCCTGACGCAGGCGCAGTTGCAGCAGCTCCAGGCTGCCGGTGATGCCCGAGAGCAGATTGTTGAAGTCGTGCGCCAGGCCGCCGGTGAGCTGGCCCACCGCTTCCATCTTCTGCGATTGGCGCAGGCGATGCTCGGACTCGGCGAGATCCGCGGTGCGTTCGGCAATCAGGCTTTCCAGCCTGGCGTTCAGTGAGCGCAAATCCTGCTCGGCCCGGCGCCGTTCGATGGCTCCTCGGGTGCGCTCGGCAACTTCACGGGCGAACGCCGCTTCTTCGGCGGTCCACTCGCGCGGCATTGAGGCGTTTACGAAGATCAGTGCAACGGTCCGGCCTTGTTCGATGATCGGCACGTTGATGAGCGCGCGCACGCCGAACTTGCCAAGCGTAGCGGCTGTGTCACGGGTGCGTGGGTCCGTTTGGGTATCGCTGATGCTGACCGTGTCGCCGCGCAGCAGCTCATCGAGGTAGCTGCCGTAACTGGGCAGGTGGTGGCGGCCGGCGACGCTGACGGTACCCGGTGTTGTCCAGTCGCCATTGACCATCAGGGTCTGGCTGTCCGCCTCGATCACGCCGTATCCGGCGCGACAGGCAAGCAGGGTCCTGCCGAGAATTTCCGCTGTGCTGGAGGCGATCTGATCGATGTCCTGCATGTCGCGCAGACGGTCGCTCAGTTCCAGCAGGCCGCTGCGCCGTGTTTCTGCAACGTGGCTGTCCGTCACCTCGCGGAACAGGGTGGCGAATCTGTCACGCTCGAACCGGTGGGTGCGGCCTTCATACCAGCGTCCGGCGGTGCCAATCTGACGGGTGAAGGATGCCGGAATGCCGCTATCGACCACCGCGGCCGTTTCGTCGATCCAGCAGTCGTTGTCGTTGAAGAGCTGCCGGTAGGTGCGTTGCCGTGCCAGGTCGGGGTTGAGCTCCACGGTCCGACCCCAGGCTGCATTCACGTCCAGATAGCGCAGGTCGACGACCTTGCCCTGTTCGTCACGGATCACTTCGCCAAGTACGAAGCCTTCGCTGAGGTTTTCGAACAGACCGCGCCAGTGAGCCTCGCTCCGGGCCAGCGCCAGCTCCGCCTGGCGCCGCTGGGAAATGTCGTTGAACAGGATAGCCACCAGGCGATCCCCGGGGTCGCCGATGCGCAGGGCCTGCACGTCGTACCAGCAACCCAGTGAAACCGCTGCATTCTCGAAGCGCTCGGCAGTGCCGGTAAGGGCCACGCGGCCATAGGTATCGAACCAGTGCCGCTCTAGCCCCGGCGCGATTTCACTGACCCATTTGCCCGCGGAGTTGTACAGCCCGGTCATCCGTTCGAATGCCGGATTGCCCTCGACGATGCGGTAGTCCACGGCCCGGCCGGCGTCATCGAAGCGCAACTGGACGACGCAGAAGCCCGTATCGATGGTGCCCAGCAGCGTGCGGTAGCAATGGTCGCTGGCTGACTGGCTGAGCCTGTTTGTATCCTGGCTAGGCAACGCTGCGCTGACAGCTGGCTGCTCGAGCCCTGTCGTGTCACCCCTGGCCTGGGCGAGCTCGGCGCGCAGCCGTTCGACTTCGTCCTGAAGGGACCGGGCATGGCATATGAGCTGTTCGGCTTCGACGTTGGTCACAGGTTCCTTGGCCTTGCGGGCGACTGGCTGCATTTTCTGATTCCGCACGACGCCAAGCCAGGGCCTTGGCCTAAGCCGGCGATGCGCGGGTGATGTTCTGCTCAAGATATGAGCGCTGCGCCCGGTCAACAGTTTCCCATGCAGCTGGAAACAGGGTGGCCAGACCCTGCTTCGCGAGTCGCTACGGCAGGTCGCCGCTCGGAGCCTGACCGGCGCGACGAGAAGGGTATGCCCGGGCATCGAGGTTTCTGTCGGCTGGCAACCGAAACGCAGCCAGCCTGCGCGGGCTGTTCAACAGGGAAAGCTGACGCAGACCACCGCACCGTCCCGGTTGCTCCGGCTGACAGTGGCGCTGCTGCTGCGCGCCAGGGCGTCGATCAGCTGCATGCCTTTTGCACCGCCGCGCGCTCGCTCACTGCTCAGCTCTTCCTCGCTGAACCCGCGGCCCGTGTCAGCGATCGAGAACTCGGCTGTGCCGGGGCCGGTTGGTCCTACCCTCAGCAGCACCCGGTCGGCGCCGCCGTGCTTGATGGCATTTATTACCAGTTCGTTGACGATCAAACCGAGGTTGGAGGCAACCCGGAAGGGCACCTTGACCGACTGGGATTCCGCTACCAGCGTCGCGCTTTCGCCACTCTCGATGCTCAGTACGTTGCGCGCCAGATTGGGCAGATATTCGGCCAGATCGACCGTGCCGCTGCTGTATCTGTGCAGCTCGTTCTGCACCACACCGACGCCGTGGACACGGCTGATGGCGCCCTGCAACAGGGTCTTGGCCTCATCGCCACTGGCGCGGGTTTTCGACAACTGCAGGAACGCGATGATCAGCTGCAGGTTGTTCTTCACGCGATGGTTGAGCTCTGCCAGCAGCACACGCTGGTGTTCTTCCAGGTCGCGCTGTTCGGTGATGTCGATGCAGCTGCCGAAATAGCCGGCGAACTCTCCGTTCCGGTAGAACGGCGCACCGTTGTCCAGAAACCAGCGGTAGGCGCCATCATGGCGACGTAAACGGTAGGGCATGGTGAAGGATTCGCGGGCGTCGAAGGCGTCGGTGTAGATGGCGACGCAACGATCGTAATCGTCGGGGTGGACATCCTCCGCCCAGCCGTAGCCGAACAGTTCGGCCTGTGTCCGACCGGAGAAATCCAGCCAGGGCTTGTTGAACCAGTCACACAGCTTGTCGGTACCTGAGCGCCAGATCATGACCGGCGCGTTGTCGGCCAGCTCACGAAACTCCTGCTCGCCCATGCCGTCCCCTCGCTCGGTCGCAAGGCTTTCCGTTGGGTTCATGGTCTACCCCTCAGCATTTCCCGGCAGCACCAGGCGAAAAGAGTTCAAGCGAGGCCGGCATTGGCATCGGCAGCTGTGCAGCACCGCCAAGCATGGCCTGGGCGATCGCCACGCAGCGCGCAAGGTCGCCGGGCTCATAAGGTTTGCGCAACAAGCCTAGCGCGGCATCGGCGTTGGTGCGCGCCGCTTCGAGTTGGCCGCTGACAAAAACCGATGCAATGCCAAGTCTGCCAAGCAGCTCACGGGCAAGCATTACGCCTTCGTCGTGCCCGGCAAGGTTGATGTCGACCAGCGCTACGTCCGCGTGCCCGTCTGCGGCAAGAGCCAGTGCCTGCTCGTGACTGTAGGCCGGGCCGATGATCTGGTGGCCCTCTTCCTCCAGTGTCGAGGCCGCAATGAGAGCGAGGATGGGATCGTCTTCTACTAGCAGGATACGCATGGCATTCAACTTGAGGGATGGCGGCGCCAGAAAGGCTGGCGCCAGGCGGCGCAGTGTAGCAGTTGGCTGCATCGCTTATGGCTCGAAGGACAGCGCGCCTGGACGGTTCCAGGCGTCATGCCCGGCACGAGCGATGCGTGCGAGGTGACTTGGATCGCTCCAGGGCGACGAGGCGCAGCCGCGCCGTGCGTTGCCCTTAGGCTGGCCAAACGGCGCGTCCGCAGGCAAGGTTGTCTGAATCCCCGACTCCCTGGGCGCCGCTTATGTCCGAGCATGTAATCCTGCCTTGTCAAGACGGCTACACCCTCGCGGGACACCTCTGGCTGCCGCCCGGCCAGGAGCTTGGCTCGGTGATCGTCAGCAGCGCCACGGGTGTGCAGGCTCGGTATTACGCGCGATATGCCAGCTTTCTGCGCGAGCAGGGCTATGCGGTGCTGACCTATGACTATCGCGGCATCGGCGGCTCGCGTCCGGCCAGCTTGCGCGGCGCAAAATTCAGCTGGAGGGACTGGGGCGATCTGGATTTCGATGCGGCGGTTCGCTGGATGCGTCAACGTGATCCGACCGGGCTGCTGGTTGCGGTCGGGCACAGCATCGGTGGCTTCCTTCCCGGATTCGCCGCGTCCGCGACCGAAATCGATCGTTTTCTCAGTGTCGGGGCTCAGTTCGCCTATTGGCGTGACTATGCCGCCGAACAGCGCTGGCGGATGTTCGTCAAATGGCATCTTTTCATGCCCGCCGTGACTGCCCTGTGCGGCTACTTTCCGGGCCGCCGGCTGGGGTGGCTGGAGGATCTGCCGGCTGGTGTGGCCTGGGAATGGGCGTTTCGTCGGGCGCGGCTGGAGCACAGCTATCCCAGGCACGAGCGCGACGAAGTGCTCCGTCGCTTCGCTGCCATTCAGGCACCGATCCTGGCCGTAAGCGTCACGGACGACGAATACGGCACCCCGGCAGCCATCGCCCGTGGGTTGTCCTACTACAGCAATGCCGCCATTCAGCAGGTTCGGCTCAGCCCTGCAACGCTGGGCATGGAGGAGGTCGGCCACTTCGACCTGTTCCGCGAACGCCACCGCGATGGCTTCTGGCAGGCGAGCCTGGCGTGGATCGAGAGGGGTCGCAATCCCTGGTCAACCGAGGCGCAGCCGGCCGAGTCTGAAATGGTGTGACCAGGTGATGCAAAAGCTGGAGCGTGCTGCCTAACTGCGACCGACACCTGTTTCGCGCAACGTTTCGTGACTGACCTCGTCCGGTGGATTCAACAGCTCGCGGATGGCTTCGGCATAGGCGCGGCGGCCGACGCGCATGGCGTTGTTGTGGTTGCCGCCTTCGATCAGCAGCAGCTGCTTGGGTTGCTGAGCGGCGGCAAAGAGTTCTTCGCTGAAGCGCGCGGGTACGTATTGATCAGCTGTGCCATGGACAAGCAGCAGCGGCATGCCGACCTGATCGATCTTGTCGATCGAATCGAACTTCTGCGACACCAGCCAGCGAACCGGCCATGAGGTATCGGCCACTTCGGTGGCAATGTCAGCGAGGCTGGTGAAGGTGGATTCGACGATCAGCGCACGCGCCTGCCGTGCCTCGCCCCGGCGCTCGGCTTCCCGGCCCAGTTCGGCAGCCAGGTCCACCGCCACGGCGCCGCCCAGCGAATGGCCGTAGATCAGCCGTTTCCGCACATCAGGCTGAAGGACCTTCAGCCGGTCCCAGGCGATTCGGGCATCTTCGTATACCGTGGCTTCGGACGGCAGTTCGCCGAGACTCTGGCCGAAGCCGCGATAATCGATCGCCAGCACCGAAAAACCCAGCGAACGTACCTGTTCCAGCCGGAACAGGTGGCCGGTCAGGTTCCAGCGCGAGCCGTGGAGGTAAAGGATGGCCGGTGCATTTGGCTCGTCAGCGGGCCACCACCAGGCGTGGATGTTCTGGCTGTCGCCGAACGCCGGCGTGCTCAGCTCCAGTTCTTCCACGCCATCTGGCAAGCCGCGATACCAGCTGGCGGTACCGGGCTCGATGCGAAAGACCAGTTCACGCTCCTTCTGCTCGAGCATCGAACAACCCACCGGCAGAACGGCAAGCAACGCGACGACAAGCAGCGAAGCAAAGGTACGGGCTTTGGTGCGGAAGAAAGGCAGTTTCGGCATGCGGCTCGGGCGTCTCCTCTGAAATCGACATTGAGCGATCAGCTGGCAATGCACGCAAGCAACTAGCGACGGCAAGTCATTACTACAGATTGCAGCGTTGCGTTGTGTCGGCATGTCGTCTCGATGAGCGGGCGTTCAGAATATATTGCAGGGAAACGGAAAGGCGCTGGTCGTCGCGCTGACACTCGACACTGAGAAAAGCGACGAAGTTTATCTCGATCACCCTTGACCCTCACGTTGCGTGAGGCTCGACCATCACTCTCGTAAGGACGGGGAGCGCTTTGCGATGCAGTTAAAAGTAGGTGAATTGGCTCGACGCTGTGGCTTGACCGTCAGGACATTGCATCACTACCACGACATCGGACTGTTGCGACCGTCCGCGCGCTCCGACGCTGGCTATCGGCTGTACAACCGCAACGATGTAGCGCGTTTGCAGCAGATCCAGGCACTGCGAAGCCTGGGCGTTTCGCTGGCGGAAGTCGGGGCGATTCTCGACCGGCAGGGTCGATCGGTTGCCACCGTGATCGAGCAGCAGTTGAGCTTGCTCGACCAGCAGATCGCACGGCAGGTCAGGCTGCGCGAGCGGCTGGCGCAGTTGCATCAGCAATGCGTTGCGGGACAGGAGCCGGCGCTTGCCGACTGGCTGGAAGCACTGGAGTTGATGAGCATGTATGAGAAGTATTTTTCCGAAGATGAATTGCGGCAGTTGCCGTTCTATAACCGCAACGCTGTCAGCGATGCCTGCTGGGCCGGGCTGGCAGAAGAGGCGGCACGGCTGATGCACGAAGATGTGAGCCCACTGGAACCGCAGGCGCGAGACCTGGCGCGGCGCTGGATGTTGCAGCTGGAACGTGACACTGCGGCCGACCCCGCGCTGTTGGCCAAGCTAGACGCCATGCATCTAAGCGAACCGGCCATGCAACAGCAAACCGGAATCAGCCGTGAGGTCAGCGATTACGTGCTGCAGGCATTTGCCGAGAGCAAACTGGCCATCTACCAACGATACCTGGATGCCGACGCATTCGCCTTTATGCGTAAGCATTACCTGACGAGCATGCGTGAGTGGCCCAGGTTGATCGCCCAGTTACGCTGGGCTCAACGGGAGGGCTTGGCACCTGATGACGACACGGTGCGGCAGCTGGCCCGACGTTGGTTGGCGCTGTTTCGCGCCTATGCCGGGGACGATCCGCAGACGCAGCAGCGCATTCGTCAGGCCAACCAGCAGGAGCCCGGCTTGATGGAGGGCACCTGGGTAGACGACAACCTGTTGCGCTATCTCGGCCGGGCTGTCGATGCGCTAACAGGATGACCATTCGTTTCGTGCCTTCCGCTCGGTAAGGCCTTCAACTCAATCGCAGGCGGCGGCAGCGCCTCTGGTGTCTTCGCTGCCACCGCTTGCGGTCCACGCCCACCAGAACACCAGTAGGCCAATGGCGCCGGTAGCGGCTCCGATGTAGCCGGTCGAGGTCCAGCCAAGACCTGCACTGATTGCCAATCCGCCAAGCCATGGACCCAGAGCGTTAGCGACGTTAAAGGCTGAATGGTTGGACGCGGCGCCAAGCGTCTGGGCCTCGCCGGCCACGTCCATCAGGTGGGTCTGCAGGGGCGGGCCGAGCGACACCATAGTGCCTACTGCAAAGGCAGCCGGAAGAATCGTCCACAGCGAGTGTGCTGCGAGCGGGAACATCAGCAGGACCAGGATGCTCCACAGCAACAGCCAGGCGACTGCCTTGAACCCCAGCTTGTCGAACAGCCAGCCGCCAAAGATGTTGCCGACGATGCCACCCAGGCCGAAGGCGGCCAGGCCCACCGGTATCCAGTTCTCACCCACGCCGGTGACCTCCAGCAGGGTCGGTGCCAGGTAGCTGAATACGCAGAACATGCCTGCGAAACCAATGGAGCTGATGGCCAGCGCCAGCCACACCGGCTTGCGGTTGAAGTCGCGCAGCTCGCGCATCGGGTCGTTGCGCGGCTCGCTGCGGTCCAGCGGCAGGAAAATCGCCACCAGCACCACCGTCAGCAGGGCAATCATTCCCACCAGACCGAACGCCCAGCGCCAGCTGAGCCATTGTCCAAGCCAGGTCGCCGTCGGGTTGCCGATCAGCATCGCGATGGTCAGGCCCGCCAATACGCGGCTGACTGCCTTGGCCCGTTGATCCGGGGCCACCATCGAGGCGGCCACCAGCATCGCCACGCCGAAATAGGCACCGTGGGGCAGGCCGGCGATGAAGCGGAACAGCATCAGCGTGTGATAGTCCGGTGCCACGGCGCTGGCGAAATTGCCCAGCGCAAAAAAGGTCATCAGCAGCAATAGCAGGTGCCGGCGGAACATCCGTGAACCAAGAATCGCCAGCAGTGGCGCGCCCACTACCACGCCAAGCGCATAGGTGCTGATCACATGGCCCACCTGCGGTTCGCTGATCCCCAGCCCCTGGGCCACGTTCGGCATCAGCCCCATGATGGCGAACTCGCCCGTACCAATGGCGAACCCGCCCATGGCCAGCGCCAGTTCGATCAGCAATATGGCGCGCGCCGAGAGCATCGGCTTGCCGGTAGCGTTGGTTGGAGTCATCGGTGCCTCAAGAGATGGTTCGAATGCGGACAGGACCACAGGCGTCACGTGCGCTGTGGCTAGCGAATCAGGAGATTGAATAGGCAGCAGCGGGATCTCGAAGTTCGTGCTGCACCGGCCGCGGATGCCGGCCGACAGGCTCAGGACCGAGGTCCGCGGTGAAAGAAGTGCGTTACCTGTAGTTGGCCAGGATGGCGTCGAACTCTCCGGCCTGTTGCATGCGTTGCATGACGTCGAGAATCTCGCGGGCAGGCACATCGGGTTCATCGCGGACCAGGCAGTGGATGGAGAACTCGGACAGCTGGCCGATAGCCTGCAGCTTGCGCTCGGCTGGCTGGTTCCGATTGAACCAGTCCAGCGCCACCTGTGTACTCAGGGCATAGCGATCGCGCCCGGCTGCGACCTTGGCCAGTACCTGGTTCTCGGTGCGGGCGTCATCACGGATCAAGGTGCCGTCTCGAAAGGATGCATCCACGTCGGGGTAGTTGAAGCCGAGCACCGTACCGATCCGCTCGCCCTTGAGACTCGTCAGGGCGGTCGGTGGCGTATCACGCCGAGCCACCAGAAGGCTGCTTTGGGTCATGAACGGAACGCTCCAGCGATAGCTTGCATGATCGACCGCCAGCCAGGCCGGATTCATGTAGCAGCTGACGTCGACGACGCCTTCGGCCAGAAGCGGTTGGATGCGCGTTCTCGACATCACCAGTTGGTCGGCTTCTCGGCCTAGCTTTTCGGCGATGCGCAGGTGTAGGTCGTAGAGAACCCCGCCAGTTGCGCGTCCGTCTTCCTGGCGGACCATGGGCATGGTCGAGCTGTCGCTTATCGAGAATCGCAGCGGGCGATCTGCCGCCGACACGACCGAGCCCAGAAACAGGAGGGATACGGCAAAGGACAATGCATGCACGGCTGGAGCGGATCCTTCGTCGGTGACCAACCCGGAGGGGGGTGATCCATGTTCACGAAGGGGCGGATTATTACGATAACGCTCCGCTTGTGTCCATTCATTGCATGAATAATGCGCGCCAGGTTGCGGCCAGTGCTGGCCTGCAGCGGACCTTCGCTCCAGGCCAGACCGCGCCGTCAGGCTTTGCGGGTGGGCGGCGCCATGAATTCCGGACCCACCGGATCGGTGATGTGCTCGGCGAGGAGTGCATCGATGTCCTTCAGGTCCTCTGGGCTCAGGGACCAGCCGAAGGCGTCCTCGATCCCGTCCAGCTGGTCGGGCCTGCGGGCGCCCCAGAGCGCGATGGTCGGCCCCTGGTCCAGTACCCAGCGGATCGCCAGCGCCAGCACGGATTTGCCATGGCGTTCCTGAGCCAGCGCTTTCAACGCCTCCACCGCAGAGAGGTACTGCTCGAAACGCGGCGCCTGGAACTTGGGGTCGGATTTGCGCAAATCGTCGCCATCGAACGTGGTGGAGCTGTTCATGCGACCGGAAAGGAGGCCCCGGCAGAGCGCACCATAACCTAGGACCACAAGGTCATTTTTGCGGGCATAGGGCAGCACGTCGGCTTCGATGGCCCGTTCGAACAGGTTGTAAGGCGGTTGCACGCTGGCCAGCGGTGCAGCCTTGCGAAACGCATCCATCTGCTCGGTTGAATAGTTGCTGACGCCGATAGCCAGGATCTTGCCCTCCTGGCGCAGTTTTTCCAGCTCGGCGGCGGTCTCTTCGATGGGCACCAGCGGGTCGGGCCAATGGACCTGATACAGGTCGATACGGTCGGTGCGCAGCCGACGCAGCGAGTCTTCGATTTCCTGACGGATACGAGCAGGCGTCGAATTGCGCCGCGGGCCGCCTTCGCTCCAGTCCAGGGCGACCTTGGTGGCGATCACGGCCTGGTCGCGCACGCCTTCAAGGGCCTTGCCGACGACCTCTTCGGAGTGACCGAAACCGTACACCGGCGCGGTGTCTATCAGGTTGATACCGCGCTCCAGGGCACTGCGAATGGTAGTGACGGAGCGGTCGTCATCCGCGCCGCCCCACATCCAGCCGCCGATCGCCCAGGTACCAAGGCCGATGCGCGAGACGGGCGTCGCGATGCCGTCGATCGATAACGTTTCGATGGTCATAGGTGCTCCTTATCTGTCATGTCCGCCAGCCGTCGAGTGGGCTGGGTAGTGATAACAGACCGCACCCGCCGGGAGGTGTGCGGCAACTATCCGCGCTGGAAGCAGTGAGTCGCATCACTAACGGGTTCAGTTACGTGCGGCCAGGGCCTCATCTATGAGCTTCGGTGTGTCTTGTGCGCCCATGGTTCGAGCGGCCGCCAGGGCGGTCACGCCATTGATGTCGGCGCGGCTGGGATCGGCTCCGCGTTCCAGCAGCAGCGCGACAATCTCGCTGCGGTTGAACATCGCGGCCATCATCAGGGCGGTCTTGCCGTCGGGCGAAGCGCTCTCGACGTCAGCACCGTGATCGAGCAGCAGTCGGACCATCTGCAGATTGCCCTTGAAGGCGGCGCCGGCCAGCGGGGTCTGGCCCTTGTCGTTGGGCAACCGTGGGTCGGCGCCGTTCTCTAGCAGCACCCTGGAGGCGTCCAGGTGGCCGTGGTAGCTGGCGAGCATCAGCAGACTGTCGCCATTGTGATTGCGAATGTTGGCCGGAAGACCGCGGCCGAGCAGGTCGGCCAGCCGGGCAGCATCGCCTTTGCGCGTGCTTTCGAACACCTGTTCGGCAAATGCCAATGCGGCGTCGTCCAGTTCGGGCTTGGAGTTAGGTTGATCCATCATCTCTCTGGTCCTCGGTGTCAGGATTGGCGCAGCGGCGCCAAGCGTCCTCATTCTGCCAAAGCGATGCCTTTGCTCCGGCAACTGCGTTTCTATCCGACCGATAGGCCTGACGAATGTGCGATGGCGCCGGTGGGATGGACTGCAACGTCAGGGTGGGCTATGGCAGTATTTGCTGCCCATCCAGCCCTGACGCAGCGCAATGAAACCTGAAGACCTCGAACGCCTGGTGACCCAGACGATGCCCTACGGCAAATACAAGGGCTGGCTGATCGCGGATCTTCCGGGCAACTACCTGAACTGGTTCGCCCGGGTCGGTTTTCCGCCCGGGGATCTCGGGCAGCTGCTGGCGCTCATGCAGGAGATCGACCACAACGGTCTGTCGTCGCTGCTCGAGCCATTGCGCCGCCGCTGATTCACGCCTGGCTTTGGGCCTGTAGCGCCGCTAGCGCGGGCGCGGCGTAGATACCCACTTCTACTGCCAGGGCCATGACCCGCTCGATGTCGCAGGTATAGACGAGTACGGCCTGCAACTCATCGTCCAGTGGCTCGCTGAAGTCCACCAGCACGTAACCGCCTTTTTCCGGGTAAAGGCTGCTGAGCTGGGTCTGGATGCGGTTGAGCGCCTTCAATGGCTCGGTCTTGGCCAATTGTTTGGGCTTGAGGATGAAATTCACGTCCGGGCCGAAGGAACCGACAATCTGCTCGAACAGCGCCTGGTAGTCATCGGCCTGGAACAGCACGGTATCCGGCAGGCTGCCAACGATCATCCATTCGCCCAGTGGGATGGGGAAGTCATCGTCGTAGATGATGTCCGGGTTTGCCTGCAGAAAGGCCTGGGGGGCGGCATAGGCTTGAGCCGCTTCGTCAGCCAGCCGGTTGATCTCGTCGTCGCTCATGCAGCCCGAACTGATCAGGCGGATCAGTTCGGCAAGTGGGTCTTTCATCGGGAAATATTCCTGCGGTGCGGGGAGTGCAAGGATAACCGAAAGCCTTTCCAGGGCCTGCCTGCTGGCTTTGGATGGTCAGCGATGTTCATCGTCGTGCCTCGATAACCTTTGGCTGCTTTTACGCGCTGAGCTGCAGATTCTGTTCAGTTTTCGTGCACAATAGCCGCCATATAAACAGACGCGGCATGAACGATCGCATCGGCGCTGGCCGGCTTCGCTCCTGTTCCGGCGCCCGACTATGATCAGCCAATATTCGAGAGGAACGACTGTGCATAACGTCGTCATCAGCGGTACCGGCCTTCACACCCCTGCCCAGAGCATTTCCAACGACGAGCTGGTTGAGTCTTTCAACACCTACTCGCGCCGTTTCAACGATGAGAACGCCGCGGCAATCGAAGCGGGTGAAGTTCAGCCGATGCCGGAATCCAGCTCCGCGTTCATCGAAAAAGCATCCGGCATCAAGAGCCGCTTCGTTACCGATAAAGCCGGCATCCTCGATCCGGATCGCATGGTCCCGCGCATTCCCGAACGCAGCAATGAGCAGTGGTCGATCCTCTGCGAAATGTCAGTCAAGGCCGCTCAGCAAGCGCTTGAACGCGCCGGCAAAACCGCAGCTGACATCGACGGTGTGATCGTCGCCTGCTCCAATCTGCAACGCGCCTACCCGGCAGTCGCCATCGAAGTGCAAGCGGCGCTGGGGATCAAGGGCTTTGGCTTCGACATGAACGTCGCCTGTTCCTCGGCGACCTTTGGTATCCAGAACGCCGCGAACTCGGTTCAGCTGGGGCAGGCGCGCGCGGTACTGATGGTCAACCCGGAGATCTGCACTGGGCATATGAACTTCCGTGACCGGGACAGCCATTTCATCTTCGGCGACGCCTGCACGGCCGTCATTGTCGAGCGCGCCGATCAGGCCACTTCGCAGTATCAGTGGGACGTGGTCAGCACCAAGCTGGCGACCGAATACTCCAACAACATCCGCAACAACTTCGGCTTCCTCAATCGCACTGCCGAGGAATACATGACCAACCCGGACAAGCTATTCGTTCAGGAAGGTCGCAAGGTATTCAAGGAAGTCTGCCCGATGGTGGCTGAGCTGGTCGGCGAGCACCTGAAGGAAAACGACATTGAGGTCGGCGAGGTCAAGCGCTTCTGGCTGCACCAGGCCAACCTCAACATGAACCACCTGATCGTGCGCAAGCTGCTCGGTCGCGATGCCAGCCCGGAAGAGGCGCCCGTCATTCTCGACACCTATGCCAACACCAGCTCTGCAGGCTCGGTGATTGCCTTCCACAAGCATCAGGATGATCTGCCAGCGGGCAGCCTCGGTGTGCTCAGCTCGTTTGGCGCAGGTTACTCGATTGGCAGCGTGATCCTGCGCAAGCGCTGATCGCAAAGCCAGCCAGCATTCCGGTAGCAGCTTCTTTCGCAACTGTCACCGCAGCGCATCCTCTCGCCGTCAGACGGCTGCTTCGCTAGCAAGCGGGTTCTTGCAAACGGATCGCACGGTTTGTAAGGAGCGAGCCGCTTGCAAACACGTTAAGCACGACTTCGCTTGAAGCCCTTGTCTCCTCCAATAAAAAGCCCCGGCATAGCCGGGGCGAAGGTGGAGCAGAGCGATTGAGGAGCTCGATCAGAAGCTGTAAACCATGCCCAGCGAGAACACGTTGATGTCATCACCAGCCGCAGCAACCTGGTAGACATCCGTGTCGTGGCCGCCCTTGATGCGATAGGCGGCGGTGTTGTCATCGTTCTTCAGCATGTTGTAAACGCCGTAAACAGTCAGTTGCTTGGACAGCTTGTGGTCCAGGCCGAGGCTCACCTGGCTGGCGCCGGTGTCGTCGGTGTCGCTCCAGTCATCAGTAGTCATGTACTGCAGCTTCAAGGTGTTGGCGCCGAACTTGTATGCAGTGTTCAGGCCCCAGGCGTCACGCTCGGCGTCGGCTTCTTCGTAGCGGTCGAACATCGCGCCCACGCTGACAGGTCCGAAGGCGTAGCTGGCAGCAAGGCGGAACGCATCGCTTTCGTACGCAACAACGTCAGCGTCAACAGTGTCTTCATCATCACCGTCGGCCTTCTCGTAACCGGCGCTAAAGGCGAGGTCGCCGATGCTGTAACCCAGCGCGACGCTGGCCAGCGAGTAATCGTTATCTTCGATATCGCCGTCTTCGGTCTCCCAGTCTTCGAAAGACGTGGCGTACATGGCGCTGGCAACCAGACCACCCATGCTCGGGCTGACATACTGGATGCTGTTCTTGGCGCGACGGTTGGCTTCGTCGGCAATGTTACGCGCATCGCCCACGGTGTCGCCGAACAGGTCAAAGGCGTTGCGGACGTTCTTCAGGGGGGTGTCCTGGTTGCCCACCAGCACCTGGCCGAAGTCGCCGGTGAGACCAACGTAAGTGTTGCGTCCAGCGAAGCTGTCTCCGCCTTCGTCAATGATGATCTTCGATTCGATCTGGTAAACAGCGTTCAGATCCGGGTTGATTTCGGTGACACCTTTGAAGCCCAGACGCGAGGAGTTGCTGGCGATGGCCAGTTCGCTGTCGGTATCGTTGTCCACGAAATCCGCCGACACGTGGGCTTTGCCGTAGATCTCCAGCTGCTTGCCGATGATTTCATAGGCGTTGGCGGTGGTCGGCAACGCAACTGCAGCGGCAATGGCGAGGGTCAGGGGGAGAAGCTTGCGTGGCATGATATTTCCTTTCTGTGCGTTCGCGGATTGGTAGCTACGCCGCCTCCGGGTCCTAACCCCCCAAGCGGCTGTCGGCAGAATGAGGGGGTGTGGTTACAGCTTTTTGCTAATTTGACGACGATTTGATGACGGTGAAGGGGTGAGATCTTCTTCTTGCTATAGCTTTGATTGCCGTAAAGAGCCCCGCGGTCGTACCTCGACCAACAACTGCTTCAGTTCCGGTTGCTTAGCCGCCAGACTAGGCATATGCCCATACAGACGCTTTCCCACCTCGCCGACTACGACTCCTCTCGCTGGGACGCGCTGCTCGGCGAACACCCGCAGCCCTTTCTCCGGCACGCCTTTCTGTCTTCGCTGGAAGACAGCGGCAGCGTCGATGCGCGCAGGGGCTGGCGTGCACAGCATCAAGTGCTGAGCGACGACCAGCGGGGAGCGATTGCGGCCTTGCCGCTGTACAGCAAGACCAACTCCAGCGGTGAGTATGTATTCGATTGGGCCTGGGCGGACGCCTGCCACCGTGCAGGTATCGAGTACTACCCCAAACTGCTCTGCGCGGTGCCGTTCTCGCCAGTGACCGGCGCGAGGCTGTTGGGTAACCGCGAGGCGGCGAGCCAATTGCTCGACCAGCTCACCGCCGGCTTGGCCGAGGAAGCCTATTCGAGCCTGCACGTGAACTTCACCGAGCCGGACGCCGATGCGGTTTTCCAGAACCGTGATGGCTGGCTTGAGCGCATCGGTTGCCAGTTTCACTGGCACAACCGCGGCTACCGCGACTTTCAGGATTTCCTGGACGGCCTCACTTCGCGCAAGCGCAAGCAGCTGCGCAAGGAGCGCGAGCAGGTGGCGGGGCAGGGGATCGAGTTCGAGTGGCGCGAAGGTCACCAGGTCAGCGAACAGGAGTGGGATTTCGTCTATGCCTGTTACGCCAATACCTATCATGTGCGCGGCCAGGCACCGTATCTGACGCGCAGCTTCTTCAGCCTGCTGGCAGAGCGGATGCCCGAGGCGATCCGGGTGGTGCTTGCCTGCCAGAGCGGCCGGCCGGTGGCCATGGCGTTTAGCCTGATCAGCGCTGGCGAGCTGTATGGTCGCTATTGGGGCAGCCTTGCGGACTTCGACCGCCTGCATTTCGAAACCTGTTTTTACCAGGGGATCGATCAGGCGATTGCCGCCGGTCTGTCACGCTTCGATGCCGGAGCACAGGGCGAGCACAAGCTGATACGCGGCTTCGAGCCGGTGATCACGCGTTCCTGGCACTACCTGGAGCATCCGGGGCTGCGTGCTGCGGTCAGCGAGTTCCTTCAGCAGGAGCGGCTGGGCGTGATGCGCTATGCCGAGACAGCGCGCGATGCGCTGCCGTATCGGCAGGAATAATCTATCTGGTCTTCGACGCGGCGCTGACCCCTTCCAGGGTCGAGAAGGATGTGTCCTTGGCGGTCAAAAGGAAATCGCGCATGAACGGCGAGTCCAGCATGTCTGCGCGGATGCCCGCATAAAGGGTGGCAAATAAGCCTTTTTCACCCAGGCGTTTGGCCGTGACATAGCCGCGCGCGGTGTATTCATGCAATGCCCAGTTCGGCACGCAGCATACGCCGCGACCGGAGGCCACCAGCTGCATCATCATGACCGTGAGTTCGGAGGTGCGGACCTGTGCCGGCTCGATGTCGGCGGGCTCGAGGAAGCGGGTAAAGATGTCCAGTCGATCGCGGTCAACCGGGTAGGTGATCAGGGTTTCGCTGGCCAGGTCTTCAGGGCGAACACTGGACCGCGTCGCCAACGGATGCTGGTTGGCGACTGCCAGAAGGGCTTCATAGGTGAACAGCGGGACATAGGTAATGCCTGGCAGGTCGATCGGGTCGGACGTCACCACCAGATCCAGATCGCCGCGCGCCAGCGCTGGCAGCGGAGCAAAGGAAAAACCCGAGGCCAGGTCCAGCTCGACTTCTGGCCAGGCGTCGCGAAACTGGTCAATGGTTGGCATCAGCCACTGGAAGCAACTGTGGCATTCGATCGCCATGTGCAGACGTCCGGCTGTGCCGCCGGCCAGGCGAGCAAGGTCTCGCTCGGCTCCGCGCAGCTGTGGCAGGAGACTGTCGGCCAGCTGCAGCAGACGCAGACCGGCGCTGGTGAAGCGCACTGGCCGTGTCTTGCGCACGAACAGCTGCAGGCCCAGACGTTCTTCCAATTCCTTGAATTGATGCGACAGCGCGGACTGGGTCAGATGGAGGCGTTCGGCGGCCACGACCAGGCTGTCGGTCTCCCGCAGTGCATGAAGAGTTTTCAGGTGACGAATTTCCAGCATGCCTAGTTCCTACGGTTCAAGCGTGATCGTGGCCGGGACGGCCTGTGGTAATCAGATAGGCGAATAGCGACCCAAGGTGAGCACGGCTCATCACCGCGGAGTTTGTCCTAGCGTGCAGGGACTGTCGAGCGAGCCGGGTGGGCGGCACAGATTTCTTTTCGAAGCGAGATGAAGCTAGCTGGCGGGTTGCGGAGGGTTTTCGATCCCCGTCGCGCGTGCGGCATTGTTTTGAAGACCAAAGCTACATGAGTAAATTTATCCTTCAAAAGAAATAAGATGAGTTTGTCTCATTCTATATCGACATTCACAATTCGCTCATCAAAGACGAACGAAATTGGAGATTGTCATGGCTGTCGCTCATTCCCTGGGCTTTCCACGTATCGGAGCTGATAGAGAGCTGAAGAAGGCTCTCGAGGCCTACTGGAGGGGCGATTTGAGCGAGACGGACCTGCGCCGGGTCGGTAGCGCGTTGCGAGCCGCCCATTGGCAACTACAGGCAGACGCCGGTATTGAGCTGCTGCCGGTAGGCGATTTCGCCTGGTACGACCAGGTGCTGACGCATTCATTGATGTTTGGCGTCGTGCCTGAACGCTTTCGTCGCGCCGGTGACCAGCCCACTCTCGACACCCTGTTTGCCATGGCTCGCGGCGTCACCCACACCTGCTGCGGCGGCGGGCAGGCGCTGGAGATGACGAAGTGGTTCGATACCAACTATCACTATCTGGCCCCCGAATTCAGCGTTGACCAGTCCTTTCAGCTGTGCTGGACGCAGCTGTTCGAGGAAGTGGAGGAGGCCAGATCCCTGGGACACGCAGTCAAGCCGGTGCTGATCGGGCCGCTGACCTATCTCTGGCTGGGCAAGACCAAGGGCGAGGATTTCGACAGGCTGGATCTGCTCGAGCGGCTGCTGCCCGTTTACGGCGAGGTGCTCGAGCGGCTTGCTGTCCAGGGCGTTGGATGGGTGCAGATCGATGAGCCGATACTGGTGATGGATCTGCCCCAGGAGTGGAAAAACGCCTTTGAACGAGCCTACAACCTGCTGCAGCGGGCACCCTTGAAGAAGCTGATCGCCACTTACTTTGGCGGACTGGAGGACAACCTCGGGTTGGCCGCCGGGTTGCCGGTCGATGGTCTGCATATCGATCTGGTACGCGCCCCGGACCAGTACCCTGTGATCCTCGACCGACTGCCGGCCTACAAGATCCTCTCGCTCGGCCTGGTCAATGGTCGCAACGTCTGGCGCTGCGATCTGGACAAGGCGCTGAATGTGTTGCGCCATGCGGCTGAGCGCCTTGGGGAGCGGCTCTGGGTTGCGCCGTCCTGTTCGCTTCTGCATGCACCGGTGGACCTGAGCCGTGAAGACCAGCTGGACGCTGAGCTGCGGGGCTGGCTGGCCTTCGCTGTACAGAAATGCGCCGAAGTGGCGATTCTGGCCCGCGCGATCGAACAGCCTGATGATGCCCGGGTGCAGGCTGCGCTGAAGCAGAGCCGTGACGTCCAGGCCAGCCGGGCGCGATCTCGGCGCATTCACAAGCCCGACGTTCGGGAGCGCGTCGCAGCGATCAAGCCAAGGCACAGCCAGCGGCAGTCCGGTTTCGATAGCCGCATCGAGAAGCAGCGGGCCCGGCTGGCTCTTCCGGCGTTCCCGACCACCACCATCGGTTCGTTTCCGCAGACGCCGGCGATCCGTCAGGCACGGCAGGCGTTCAGGCAGGGCAACCTCACATCGGTCGACTACACCAGGGCGATGCAAGCAGAGATACGCCACGCGATCGCCGTTCAGGAAAAGCTGGGCCTGGACGTGCTGGTGCACGGCGAAGCTGAACGCAATGACATGGTCGAATACTTCGCCGAACAGCTCGACGGGTACGCCTTCACCCGCTTTGGCTGGGTACAGAGCTACGGATCGCGTTGCGTGAAACCGGCGGTTATCTACGGCGATCTGAGCCGTCCCGCGCCGATGACAGTAGAGTGGATTCGCTACGCTCAGCAGCAGACCAGCAAGGTCGTGAAAGGCATGCTGACCGGCCCGGTGACCATGCTGCTGTGGTCGTTCACCCGGGACGATATCAGTCTTGAAGCGCAGGCCCGGCAGTTGGCATTGGCGATCCGCGACGAGGTCTGCGATCTGGAAGCGGCAGGTATCGGGATCGTCCAGATCGATGAGGCGGCATTTCGAGAAGGTCTACCGCTGCGCCGTGCTGAGTGGGATGGCTACCTGAAGTGGGCGGTTGATGCGTTCCGCCTGTGCGCCGGCGGTGTTGGCGATGAAACCCAGATCCACACCCACATGTGCTACAGCGAGTTCAACGAGGTAATCGAGGCGATCGCTGCCATGGATGCGGACGTCATCACCATCGAGACCTCACGTTCGCAAATGGAGCTATTGGATGCATTCCGCGCCTTCGATTATCCCAACGACATAGGCCCCGGCGTCTATGACATCCACTCCCCGCGAGTGCCGGACATGGCGCAGATGGTCGAGTTGCTGGTAAAGGCCAGCGAGCGCATCCCCGCCGAGCGACTCTGGGTCAATCCGGACTGTGGCCTGAAAACCCGGGGCTGGCCGGAAACCGAGGCGGCACTGGCAAACATGATCGCTGCGGCCAGGCAGTTGAGTGCGATGCATCGGGCGCAGGTGGCCTGATCGACTGGTCGCTTCTAGGTCCGCGCCGGTTTGACGGTGCGGGCTTGGCGCGTCATGCCCGGCCGGTACACTGTGCGGGCCGTTATGTTTTGGCTAATGTAGCGGCTTCGAAAAACAACGGCGCCTTGCCCATGACACCCGCTATCGATCTGTTGAAAAAAGCCAAGGCCGAGCATCACATCCACAGCTACGAGCACGACCCTGGCTCGGTTTCCTACGGACTCGAGGCTGCCGAAAAACTCGGTCTCGAGCCGGCACGGGTATTCAAGACCCTGCTTGCCTGCAGTGAAAAGAACGAGCTGCTGGTTGCAGTGGTGCCGGTTGCCGGTACGCTCGATCTGAAGGCGCTGGCCCAGGCAGCAAAGGTCAAGAAGGTCGAGATGGCCGACCCCATTGCGGCGCAGCGCGCTACCGGCTATCTGGTCGGTGGCATCAGCCCGCTGGGGCAGAAGAAGCGGCTGCGTACCTTTATAGACAGTTCCGCGCAGGCGCAGCCGAGCATCTTTGTCAGTGCCGGGCGGCGAGGGCTGGAAGTCGAGCTGACAGCCAAGGTGCTGGCCGAGCATACTGCGGGCAGTTTTGCGTCGATCGGGCGGTCCGGAAAGGAAGTCTGAGCAAGGGCGTATCAGAGCGGCGGCAGGATCTCACCCAAGTCGGTGGAGTTGATCCCCGGGATATGAACCTCGCTGCGAACCAGTTGCTGACCTTCCATCTGCGGCTGGGTCACCCAGGTCAGGATGTCGTAATAGCGCCGGATGTTGGCAACAAAATGTACCGGCTCGCCGCCCCGTGCGTAGCCGTAGCGTGTCTTGGTGTACCACTGTTTCTGCGCCAGTCTTGGCAGCATCTGCTTTACATCCAGCCACTTGTTGGGGTCCAGCCCTTCGCTTTCGGCCAGTTTGCGGGCGTCTTCCAGATGACCGCCTCCGACGTTGTAGGCCGCCAGGGCAAACCAGGTACGGTCGGGCTCCTGGATGCTGTCCGGCAGGTTGGCATGAACCTGAGCGATGTACTTGCCGCCACCCTGGATACTCTGGACCGGGTCGACCCGGTTGGTCACGCCCATGGCCTTGGCGGTATTGAGGGTCAGCATCATCAACCCGCGGACCCCGGTTTTGGAGGTGGCTTCAGGCTGCCATAGGGATTCCTGATAGCCGATTGCCGCCAGCAGACGCCAGTCCAGCCCATGTTCCTTGGCGGTCTCGCGAAAGATCTTTTCGTAGCGCGGCAGGCGCTGCTGCAGGTGCTTGGCGAAGGCATAGGCGCCAACATAGCCAAGCACATCGACATGCCCGTAGTAGCGCTCGCGCAAGCGTTGAAGGGTGCCGTTGGCCTGGGCCTCGTCGAGAAACCGGTTGGCGGCTTCGAGCATGCTGTCGTCTTCGCCTTTTCCGACAATCCACGCCAGGCTGTTCTGCTCGCCCAGGTCGAACGCAGCGCGCGCGTTGGTGAAATAGACCTGATTAAGTGCAAGCTCGTTGGATTCGACCAGGGTCAGGTCGACCTGGCCTTCGTCTACCATGCGCAGCAGGTCGACGACCTCCACGGCATCCGATTCCTCATATCTCAAGTCCGGCAGCTTTGCCTGTAACTCCTTGAGTTTTTCCGCCTGGCTACTGCCCTTGAGGACCAGGATGCGTTTGCCGACCAGGTCTTCGGGTTGGGTCGGTCGGCGCTGTCCCCGCCTGTAGACCACCTGCGTGGTCACATCCAGGTAGGGTTTGGTGAAGCGCACCAGGTCCTTGCGTCCTTCGCTCGCAACCAGGCCTGCCGCGGCCAGAGCGGGGCCGCCTGGGCGGTTCAGGCGGGTATATATCTCGTCGATGCTGTCGGCGGTTTCGATCTGCAGCTTGACGCCGAGGTGGCTGGCAAAACGCTTGACCAGCTCGTATTCGAAGCCGGCTTCCCCGTTGCGGTCTTGGAAATAGGTGGACGGGCTGTTGCGGGTGATCACGCGCAGTACGCCGTCCTCCTTTACACGCTCAAGTGCGCTGGGCGGTTCAGCGCAGCTACTGAGCATCAGGAGGAGTCCGGTCGCCAGCAACCAGGTGGTGCAGCGCTTGCGGAACGCGGTTTGGGCAAACATCGGCGCAGTATACGCAAAGGCGAACCGCCACCATATCTCGACAGGATCGACGGACTTTGCTAGGCGAAACAGCGCCGGAAGGCAGACCCGCTCTCGCTCGGCTTGAGCAGGCGCCGAGAGAGCTGTCTTGAGCACTGACGCAGAGCTGCACTTCATTGGTCTAGCCCCGACCGTTCCGTCCTAAGCCAGCGCCGCCTTGCTCTTGCTGGCCTGCATGAGGAGAATCTAGCGCCTCGCTGCCGGCTGTCCGGTTTCAGCGCCTTGCCCGAGACGCCCGCCCAATGACCGTCCCTGCTGATAAACCCTGGTTCGTCTATCTGGTACGGGCTGCCAACGGCTCGTTGTACTGCGGGATCAGCGATGACGCCGTGCGCCGTTTTGCCACGCACCAGAGTGGGCGAGGGGCTCGGTTTTTTCATTCGAGCCCGGCGGTGGCGCTGGTCTATGTCGAGGCCTGCCAGAGCAAGGGAGACGCGCTGCGCCGCGAGCGCGCAATCAAGCGGTTGAAGAAGCCCGCCAAGGAAGCGCTGGTGGAGGCGCAACACGGCTGCAGCGATTCGGTGAATGCCCGGGCAATCAGCTGAACGGGTAGGCTGCTCGCCCAGGCGCGAGTAAGCTGCCCGTCTACCCAAGACTGGCGGAGCCTGCAATGCACGAGATCATCCTGCACCACTATCCCACCTCGCCTTTTGCCGAAAAGGCGCGGTTGATGCTGGGTTTCAAGCAACTTTCCTGGCGTTCGGTACAGATACCACCGGTGATGCCCAAGCCGGATCTGACCGCGCTGACCGGCGGCTATCGGCGTACACCGGTACTGCAGATTGGCGCCGACGTCTA
Source organism: Stutzerimonas sp. C6.4V (assembly GCF_058536345.1). NCBI lineage: Bacteria > Pseudomonadati > Pseudomonadota > Gammaproteobacteria > Pseudomonadales > Pseudomonadaceae > Stutzerimonas > Stutzerimonas sp. C6.4V. The sequence continues at coordinate 2,598,336 of NZ_JBZUBM010000001.1, read as the reverse complement.
CTGCGATACCGCGCTGATGGCGCGTCGCCTCGAGGCAGAGAAGACTACGCCCGCGCTGTTTCCGGAAGGGCAAGAGTTCGTTGCAGCGACCCTTGCGCAGTGGGCCGACTCGGTGCTTTTCCTGCACGCCGTAAGCCTGGTGTTCCAACCCGAATCCATGGCCATGCGTTTTGCCAAGGTGCCCAAGGAGTTCGTGCAGGCGTTCAGCAATGACCGCGCTGCATTGTTCAGCAGTGGCACCGTGTCGCGCATTCCCCTGGAGCAGGCCAAGAGCCACTGGCCGGTCCTAATGGCGCGTCTGCAACAGCAATTGATGCGAGGAGAGGGTGAGTTTCTGCTAGGAAGCGCGCCCTGCATTGCAGATTTTTCCGTCGCCCACTGCCTGTGGTTCCTCAAGGGCACCCCGGTTACGGCACCTCTGGTCGATGACTATCCGGACGTCGCCGCCTGGTTGGGCAAGGTTCTCGCGGTCGGGCACGGGTCCATGTCCGAGCTGGCTGCCGATGACGCCGTTTCGATTGCCAGGGAAGCCTCTCCGGCCGAGCTGCCGGACGAGCCGTTCTTCGAACCCAACGGGTTTGAAGCTGGCCAGTCGGTGACCATTGCCGCCGCGGATTACGGCACCGAGCCGGTCGCGGGCGAGCTCGTGTTTGCCGGTGTCGAGGAGCTGATCCTGCGCCGCGAGGATGATCGCGCTGGCGTGGTTCATGTGCATTTCCCACGCATCGGCTACCGCATCGACCCACGCTGATGCAGCACCCGCTGGCCCAACCGGGTCAGCGGGTCGACCGTTATAGAGCGATGAAAAGCAGGGTAACGCCGAGCAACAGGCGATAAACCACGAACGGCAACATGCCCAATGCATCGAGCGCCTTGAGGAACAGCTTGATGCAGAGAAAGGCGGCCACAAAGGACAGTGCCGTGCCGATGAAGATGTCATTCCACGGGGCGGCCTCGCCTGATCTCGCAAGTTCGACGGCTTTCAGCCCGCCCGCGGCAAGAATCAGCGGGATCGACAGCAGGAACGAAAAGCGAGCGGCCGCTTGCCGGGTGAAGCCGAGCAGCAGCGCGGCCGTCATGGTGATGCCCGAGCGGGAGGTACCAGGGATCAGCGCCAGTGCCTGGGCAAAGCCGATGATCAGCGCGCTTTTCCAGGTCAGTTGTTCCATGTCCGCCACTCGTCTGCCTTTGGCGTCGGCGTACCACAGCACCAGGCCGAAAATGATGGTGGTGGCGGCGATGACCAGCATGGAGCGGGTGTACTGCTCGATGTAGTCCTCCAGCAGCAGGCCAGCGATCGCCGCCGGCAAGGTGCCTATGATGATCGCCCAGCCCAGACGGCTTTCGGCGCTGGCCTGCTGGCGGAACACATGAGCCAGCCAGCCGCGGCTGGTGGCGATGACTTCGTGACGAAAGCAGATCAGCACGGCGAGCAGAGTGCCGACATGTACTGCAACGTCGAATGCCTGGCCTTGGTCCGGCCAGCCGAACACCTGGGAAGGGAGGATCAGGTGAGCGGAGGAAGATATCGGAAGAAATTCGGTGATTCCCTGCACCAGGGACAGAACAATCAGATGAAGCCAATCCATTGTGATTCCTTAACAGAACGGGTCGTGCGCGGTTGCAGCTCCAGACGAGCTGCCATGTGACTGACAAAGCGGCGTTTCATTCCCAACCAACGAGCCAAATGCGATCGGATGCCTGGCTTCGCCGGAGGACAGGCGGGCTCGGCACTGGCGCCGCCTGGCTTGCACCGGTCTGTGCGTCGGCCCGGCATGCCGGGCAAAGGAAAAAACCTTGATGAGGTTAGTCCCCGTGCCATGCGGACATCGAGACAGGTCAGCCTTTGCGGCGCTTGAGCTGGTCGGTCAATTGCGTCGGTAGCTGGCGAATGATCAGCATGTCTCGGGCTTCGTCATATTCCACCTTCGAGCCGAGCAGGTGAGACTCGAAGCTGATCGACAGGCCTTCTGCCCGCCCGGTGAATCGCTGGAATTGATTGAGGGTGCGCTTGTCTGCCGGTATTTCCGGCGAAAGGCCATAATCCTTGTTGCGAATGTGGTCGTAAAAAGCGCGCGGACGCTCTTCGTCGATCACTCCGGACAGCTCCTCCAGCGACATGGGCTCGCCAATCTTCGACTGGCTGCTGGCGTAACTCACCAATGCACTGGTTTTCTCGCGGGCCTTTTCATCCGGCAGGTCTTCGCTCTCGACAAAATCGCTGAAAGCCTTGAGCAGTGTTCGGGTCTCACCGGGCCCGTCGACCCCTTCCTGGCAGCCGATGAAGTCGCGGAAGTACTCGGAGACCTTCTTGCCGTTCTTGCCCTTGATAAAAGAGATGTACTGGCGCGATTGCCCGTTGTTTTTCCATTCCGAGAGGTTGATCCGGGTCGCGAGGTGGAGCTGTCCAAGGTCCAGGTGCCGGGCTTCGGCAACATCCAGCGAGTCGGTGACCGTCACGCCATTGCTGTGATGCAGCAGCGCAATGGCCAGGTAGTCGGTCATGCCTTGCTGATAGTGAGCGAACAGCACATGCCCCCCGGTGGAGAGGTTCGATTCCTCCATCAGCTTTTGCAGGTGCTCCACCGCCTGTCGACTGAAGGCGGTGAAGTCCTGGTTGCCATCCAGGTACTGCGTCAGCCAGCCGCTGAAGGGATAGGCACCGGATTCTTCATGAAAGAAGCCCCAGGCCTTGCCCTGCTTGGCGTTGTAGCTTTCATTGAGATCCGCGAGCAAGTTCTCGATGGCCTGGGAGTCGCCCAGCTCCGAATCGCGGGCGTGTAGCACGGCGGGTGTTCCGTCCGGCTTTTTCTCGATCAGGTGAACTATGCAATGGCGAATCGGCATCTGGTACTCGCGTCGGGTGAGGCAAAACAGTGCGCAGTTTAACCGAGCAGCCATAGCCGTCGCAGGCAAAAAGGTGATGCAGTTGGGCAGGGGGATGCGAGTAAGATGGCTTTCCCTCGTTTTGCTAAGTGTGTCTGCGATGAATGCGATATGGCGCAACAGTGCCTGGATTCTCCTTGGCGGCTCTCTGATCCTGGCGGTTTCCCTCGGCACCCGGCACGGGTTTGGTTTGTTCCTGCCACCGATGAGCGCAGAGTTCGGCTGGGGGCGCGAGGTTTTTGCCTTCGCCATTGCGCTGCAGAATCTCATCTGGGGGCTGGCACAGCCGGTCACCGGCGCACTGGCGGATCGCTTCGGGGTGGCTCGAGCGGTGTTGCTCGGCGGTGTGCTCTACGCGGTTGGATTGCTGTTGATGGCGGGCGCGGATTCCCCGCTCTCGCTGTCCCTGAGCGCTGGGCTGCTGATTGGCCTCGGGCTGTCGGGCACCTCATTCTCGGTGATTCTGGGAGCGGTCGGCCGGGCGGTTCCGGCGGAAAAACGCAGCATGGCCATGGGTATCGCCAGTGCGGCCGGCTCGTTCGGCCAGTTTGCCATGCTGCCGGGCACGCTCGGTCTGATCGGCTGGCTCGGGTGGTCCTCGGCGTTGCTGGCGCTGGGACTCTTGGTTGCGTTGATCATGCCGCTGGCGCTGATGTTGCGCAGCGGCCCGCCGGCACCTGTTACCGGGCCGCAGCAGACGCTGGTGGAGGCATTGCGCGAGGCCGTCAGCCATTCGGGATTTCGACTGCTGGCGCTGGGCTTCTTCGTTTGCGGTTTTCAGGTCGTGTTCATCGGCATTCACCTGCCAGCCTATCTGGTGGACAAGCAGCTGCCGGCGATGGCCGGCACAACGGTGCTGGCGCTGGTCGGCCTGTTCAATATTGTCGGCACCTATACGGCGGGCTGGCTCGGTGGCTGTTACTCCAAGCCCAAGCTGCTGACGGCGCTTTACCTGCTGCGTGCGGTGGTGATCAGTGCGTTCTTCTTCGCACCGCTGACGCTCTGGACGGCCTACGCCTTCGGCATCGCGATGGGGCTGCTGTGGCTTTCCACCGTGCCCTTGACCAACGGCACGGTCGCCACGCTGTTTGGCGTACGTAATCTGTCGATGCTGGGTGGCATCGTGTTTCTCTTCCATCAGATCGGCTCGTTCTTCGGCGGTTGGCTGGGCGGCTGGGTCTATGACACTACCGGCAGCTACGATCTGGTCTGGCAGATTTCCATCGCCCTGAGCCTGATGGCTGCGGCGCTCAACTGGCCGATCCGCGAACAGCCGGTCGAGCGTGTGCGTCTGGCAGCGGGTACGGCCTGATGGCTACGGTCTGGAAAGTAGGCGTGGTGTTGCTGCTTGCGCTGCTGGCAGCAGCCTGGTGGGGCTGGCAGCAGGGCGGCTTGGCCCTGATGCAGCTGGGCGTCGGGGTCTGCTGACCAGCTGTTCGGGTGGTTTTGTCGCACTCATGGAATCAATTGGTCACTGGCGGCTCCAACAGGCGAGACAGATGTCGCAGAACCGTCATCTAAGCCCTGTAAAAAGCTGCGGCATGCAGTTATCTGGAGTCAGCCAACATGTCCACCCTTACCGAACTCGCCCAACAGATCGCCCAGCTGTACCCCTTGCAGGACAAGCGCGTCGGCAAGCGCTACCGCGTCGTAGGCGAACTGGCCGGTATGACCGAACTGGAAGAAATCAATGGCGAACCGCGGTACATCCAGACGCTCGCGTTGAAAGACCGCCAGCGCTGGGATGTTGCAGTCTGACAGAGCCGGACTGGCCTGCCCTCGTCTCAGCGCAGGTTAGCCGGACGCTGCCAGCGTGCCGCTCGCCATTGCGCCCGCTGTTCGTCGTCCAAAAAGGTCCAGGCCACGAAGCGACTGCGCTTCTGCCCCTGCGACATATCCGATGTCAGCACCAGATGAGCGCCACGCTTTCGCAGCCGCGCCTGCAAAGGCTGAACGTTGCCGGCCTTGGAGACCAGCGTGGTGAACCAGCAGATCTGCTGCCGCACCTCATGGCTTTCGTCTGCGATCCGAGCAATGAATGCCGCTTCACCCCCTTCACACCAGAGTTCGGCTGCCTGCCCACCAAAGTTCAGCGCTGGTAGTTTGCGCTTCGGATCGAGCTTGCCGAGGTTGCGCCATTTGCGCTGGCTACCGCTGCTGGCTTCCGCCTGGGATGCATGAAAAGGCGGGTTGCACAGGGTGACGTCGAAGCGGTCGTCGGGCTGCACCAGGCCAAGGAAGACGTGCCCCGGATCGGTCTGCTGGCGCAGCGTCACGCTTTTCCCTAGTCCGTTGGCCGTAACGATGGTGCGTGCCGATGCCAAGGCGGTGGCGTCGATATCCGAGCCGGTAAACCGCCAGCCATACTCTCGCTGGCCTATCAGCGGGTAGATGCAGTTGGCCCCTGTGCCGATATCCAGCGCCTGGACGGATGTGCCGCGTGGAATTTCGCCATCGTTGTCCTTTGCCAGCAGATCGGCCAACCCGTGCAGGTAATCGGCTCGGCCCGGGATCGGCGGGCACAGGTAGCCTGGCGGGATATCCCAGTGAGCGATCCCGTAGTACTGCTTGAGCAGTGCACGGTTGAACACCCGTACGGCTTCAGGATTGGCGAAATCGATAGTCTGCTTGCCGTAGGGATTGAGGATGACGAACGCGGCCAAGGCCGGGCTGCCGGCAATCAGCGCGGGAAAATCGTAGCGTCCGGTGTGGCGGTTGCGCGGGTGCAGACTGGGCTTGTCAGCGCCCGGTTTGGCTGCGCGGGAGGACGGATTCATGGGTTTCGGAGCGGGCATGTCTGGCTGCTGGCATCAGTGAAGGTTGGCATTGTCCCACAGCTTTCAGCGACGGCGTGGAACCAGCATCGTCCATGCAAGGCCCCAGAGCAGCGCACCAGCACCCAGCCAGAAAGCGCTGTGCAAGGTGCCGCCCATGCTCAGCCAGACGCCCGTCAGCCATGGCCCTGCCAGTTGAGTCAGGCTGTAGAGCGCGATCAGGGCAGCCGACAGGCGCGGCCCCTGGTGCGGGTGCAGTGCCCGGGCGAGTCGCTGCGTCAGCAGGACGGTGCCAAGAAAGGTGCCACCGATCAACACCGCGCAGAGCAGAATGCCGGGCGCGCCCGGCAGCAACAACGCAGCCAGCACGCCTGCAAGTTGGGTGACATAGCTGAACCGCAGCGCGAGGGTGTCGCCGAGGAGGGCGCCCAGCCTGTTCCAGAACCAGGGAGAGGGCAGGGTGGCTATCGCTACCACCAGCCAGCTGCTCCCGATCAGCGTGCTGCCGGGCTCGACCTGCAGGCGAGCGACCATTGGCAGGAAGGTCATAGGCAGGATGTAGCCCATCCCGGCTCCGGCGTAGGAAAGAAAAAGCGGCGTACTGGCGCGGTCCAGCAGCCGTCCGCCGGCGACGAGCGCCTTGTCGGTTCCGGGCCCATCCTCGGGCATGTCAAGCCGAGCCAGTTGCCTCCATCCCCATAGGGCCAGCGGTACAGATAGCAGGGCCGCCGGCCACCAGCGTTGCGCTCCGTCCAGCAGGCCGTTGCTGAGGTTGACCAGCAGACTGGACAGGATCAGCCCAACGCCGACACCGAGATAGACGAGCCCACTGGACGACGCACGTTTATGCCGCGCCAGCCACTCGAGGACCAGAGAAGGCGCTTGCACGAACACCAGCCCGTTGCTGATGCCATTGAGCAGGCGCAAGGCAGAGAGTGCTTCCGAAGACTCCGCCTGGGTCTGGCCCAGGGTGCTCAGCACATGCAGTACCAAAGCCCAGGGCAGGCTGCGCCGGATTTGCGCGACCTGATGCCAGCGCAAGGCGAGCAGGGCTCCGATGAGATAACCCAGGTAGTTCCAGGTGGCCGTGCTCGCACCTTGCTGCACGGTGAGTACTCCGTCCTCCACCAGCCACGGCAGGAGCGGTGTATAGAAGAAGCGGCCAAGGCCGTGGACGACCAGCAGCAGCGTGGCGCCAGCCAGCAAGACCGGAAACAGGGCGGGGCGTTGGGGCATTGAGCAAAAACCATGAAGCGAAAAGACCGCCAGCTTAGCGTCAGGTGCGGCAAACAACCACGCTACTGATGGCTACGGATGCTCTCTTTTGCCGTTTGATACCCCCAGCGGGCAGCCGCTACTGATCGATGTCAATGGAAACCCGTCCCCGCTTGCCTAGACTTCGCGACTCACCACACCGCAGGGAGGCGACATGACATTTCTGGAATGGAGCGATGATCTCGATACCGGTATCGAGGTCATCGATGGGCAGCACCGCCGCATCGTTGACATGATCAACCAGTTGCACCTGGCCCAGCAGGGCAACCAGTCGCAAAACATCGGGCAGGTTATCGATGAACTGGTCGACTACACGACTTCCCACTTCGCCTTCGAGGAATCCATGCTCGAAGAGGCCGGCTATGTATTTACCAAAGCCCACAAGCGGGTCCATGAGGTATTCATCAAGCGCGTCGATGATTATCGGGCGCGTTACTCCCGGGGCGAGGATGTGACGGACGAACTCAAAGGGCTTCTTGGTCGCTGGCTGTTCGGTCACATCCGCAATGAAGATCGGAACTATGTGTCGGCTGTTGCCGAAAACCTGCGAAAGCTCTCGGCTGACCAGGCCGAAGGGGGTTGGCTGGCGCGGGCCAGGCGGCGCTTTTTCCGGACTGGTGGGGCCCGCTAGCGTTAGCGTTCGCCACGGTTTGGCTGAATCGGCTCCTGTCGATCGCTGGTTTCAGGCCTCGCCGCAATTCGCGGGCCTGCCAGTGACGATGCGCATTGCCCGTCGCTATCGGCGCACCGAAGTCATGGATAACCGAGCACCTGCTTGATCTGATTCAGGTTGCGCCCGATCCAATGTGAGTCAATCGCGCCCCAATCGTGAATACGGTAATGACCCGCGTTGTGCCGCTCACCGTCTTCCTGGCTGAAGCGGCAGTCGATATCCAGATCAGCCAATGCCGCCAGGGTGTCTTGCGCCGTCCGGCGCGGCATACCCGTGGCATCGACCAGTGCTGGCACGCTGGTGGCGGTGCCGCTGTGGATAAGCCAGGCGACATAGAGTCGCCGGTAGAAGCTGGTTTTGGTCTTGCTGACAATCATGGCGACTCCTTGCACAGCGTCGTGCGGACCGAGGCTGGATGGGTCAGCCTCGGCGACACCGGGGCAGGCTCAGCGTAGTGCGAGCATGCCGATATACGTGACGGCGCCTGCCGTGTAGCCGAGGAAGGCCAACAGGCTGACATGCTTGATGTACCAGGTGAAGCTGATCTTCTCCATGCCCATGGCAGCCACGCCCGCCGCGGAACCAATGATCAGCGTACTGCCGCCGGTTCCGGCGCAATAGGCAAGCATCTCCCAGAAATTCCCGTCGACCACGAATTGCGACAGCCAGGCTGCTTCGGCGGGCGTCGCTGCCTCCAGGGTAACGGGACTGACCAGCGGATACATCTTCATCGAGCCCGCCACCAGAGGCACGTTGTCCACGACTGCCGAAAGCAGGCCGATGGTGTAGTTGATCGGGTAGATGTGCCCCAGAGATTCACGCAAGGCTGTCGCAACCTGCGTCAGATGCCCGGCTGTAGCCAGTGCGGCGACGGCCAGCAGAATGCCGAGAAAGAACAGCACGCTCGGGGTGTCTACCTTGCGCAGCACGCCGACGACCGAGAGCGGGTGCTTGTGATCGTCTTCCTTCTCGCGGTGCAAGAACTCGGTGGTGACCCAGAGCACACCGAGTCCGAAGAGAATGCCCATGTAGGGCGGCAGGTGAGTGACGGTCTTGAAGATCGGCACGAATACCAGTGCACCGATACCGAGCGCCAGCACCAGGTTGCGCTCGAACGCCGTTGTAGTGGGCGGGTTGCTTTCGGCAAGGTGCGCACGGGCCCCTGGGCGAGGCACCTCGCCGCGCATGCGGAAGCTGAGGATCAGCAACGGGACCAGGAGACAGACCAGGCTGGGCAGGAACAGACCGACGATGACGCCCGAGGCGGTGATCTGGTTGCCGATCCAGAGCATGGTGGTGGTGACGTCGCCAATCGGGGACCAGGCGCCACCTGCGTTGGCGGCAATGACCACGACGCCGACAAACAACCAGCGCTCCGGTCGGCCGCGGATCAGTTTGCGCAACAGCGAGACCATCACGATGGTGGTGGTCAGGTTGTCCAGTGCAGCGGAGAGAAAAAAGGTCAGCAGTCCGATGATCCACAGCAGATGAACACGCTTGCGGGTCTGGATGCGGTCGGTGATGACCTTGAAGCCTTCATGGGAGTCGATCAGTTCGACGATGGTCATGGCGCCGAGCAGGAAGAACAGGATTTCCGAAATTTCGCCCAGGTGATGCCGCAGCGATTCGACGACTACCTCGGACGGGTTGCCGGCAGCGTGGCCGCCGCCCTGTAGCAGCGGGATGATCGAGTCGGCGCCCATCACGAGCAGCGTCCAACAGAGCACCGCGGTAAGGATCGCCAGCGCAGCTTTATCGATCTTCAGGGGGTGTTCGAAGGCTATGCATAGATAGCCAATGAAAAACACGACAGCCATGAGTATGTACATCGCAGGGGCTCCATAGTGAGAAACCAGACCAGGCTCGGCGGTGACGCCGGTAGCTCGGTGATGGCAGGCTCAAGATGGGCAACGGGCTATGCGAAGGGATGAAGCGAAAGGAACCGTAATACGGAAGGCTGCGTGCCAGCGTGTCAACGGTTGCACCGCAGGCGGCGCGTCTGATGACGAGACGGTGCGTGCTTACTTCATGTCGTAGAGCGCTCTGCGAAGTTCGGCCTGCCTAGATTAATTGTTTTATTCCGTGTGCGGCATAGTGTATCGGCCGGCTCGGTTTTTACTTGTTGTCGATCAAGTGCAAAAGCCTAAGCAAAAAGGCCAGCACCTAAGGTGCTGGCCTTTGCTCCGCTACAAGCTGGCGATGCGCTGGCGCTGCTCCAGCAGTCTGGCCCTGGCCTGCTCGGCCTCGGCCAGCTTGGCCCGCTCCTTTTCGATCACCTCGGCAGGGGCCTTGTCGACGAAGCCAGCATTGCCAAGCTTGCCGCCGACACGCTTGACTTCGCCATCCAGCCTGGCGATTTCCTTGTCGAGGCGAGCGAGCTCTGCGTCCTTGTCAATCAGGCCGGCCATCGGCACCAGTACCTGCATGTCGCCGACCAACGCGGTGGCAGACAGCGGGGCCTCTTCACTGGCTGCAAGAACACGAACGTTTTCCAGTTTCGCAAGCTTCTTGAGTAACGGCTCGTTCTCCAGCAGCCGACGCTGATCGGTGTTGCTGGCGTTGCTCAAGATCACGTCGATGCGCTTGGCCATGGAGATGTTCATCTCGCCGCGAATCTGGCGAATGCCGAGCATGAACGCCTTGACCCACTCGATATCCTGCTCGGCGGCCTCGTCAAGGCGCTCGGGGTTGAACTCCGGCCACGGCTGCAGCATCAGGGTCGGACCGGACTTGCCAGCGAGCGGCGCGACGCGCTGCCAGATCTCTTCGGTAATGAAGGGCATGAACGGATGCGCCAGGCGCAGCGCGGTTTCCAGCACCCGCACCAGGGTGCGACGGGTGCCGCGCTGGCGTTCGGCGCTGGCAGTCTCGTCCCAGAGCACCGGCTTGACCAGTTCGAGGTACCAGGCGCAGTACTCGTCCCAGATGAACTCATAAAGCGCCTGGGAGGCCAGGTCGAAGCGGAAGGCTTCGAGCTGGCGGCTGACTTCGCTTTCGGTGCGCTGCAGCGACGAGATGATCCAGCGGTCGACCGGAGAGAGCTCCACGGGCTCGCCATCGACACCCGTATCCTTGCCCTCGGTGTTCTCGAAAACGAAGTTCGCGGCATTCCAGATCTTGTTGCAGAAGTTGCGGTAGCCCTCGACGCGACCCATGTCGAACTTCACGTCGCGGCCGGTGGATGCCAACGAGCAGAAGGTGAAGCGCAGGGCGTCGGTGCCATAGCTGGCAATGCCCTCGGGAAACTCGGCACGGGTCTGCTTGGCGATCTTCTCGGCGAGCTTGGGCTGCATCATGCCGCTGGTGCGCTTTTCCAGCAGTTCGTCCAGGGTGATGCCGTCGACGATATCCAGCGGGTCCAGCACGTTGCCCTTGGACTTGGACATCTTCTGCCCCTGTCCATCGCGCACCAGGCCATGCACGTAGACGGTCTTGAACGGAATCTGTCCGGTCAGGTGGGTCGACAGCATGATCATCCGGGCAACCCAGAAGAAGATGATGTCGAAGCCGGTGACCAGCACGTCGGTTGGGTGGAAGGTCTTGAGGAACTCGGTCTGCTCGGGCCAGCCGAGGGTGGAAAAGGTCCACAGGCCGGAGCTGAACCAGGTGTCCAGAACGTCCTCGTCCTGACGCAGTTCGACGTTGTTGCACAGGTTGTGCTTGCTGCGAACCTCGGCCTCGTCACGGCCGACATAGACGTTACCGGCCTCGTCATACCAGGCCGGGATGCGGTGCCCCCACCACAGCTGCCGGCTGATGCACCAGTCCTGGATGTCACGCATCCAGCTGAAGTACATGTTTTCGTATTGCTTGGGCACGAACTCGATCTCGCCGCTTTCGACGGCGCGTATGGCCTTTTCCGCCAGCGGTTTGGTCGAGACATACCACTGATCGGTCAGCCAGGGCTCGATGATCGTCCCGGAACGATCGCCACGCGGCACTTTCAGCGCGTGATCGTCGATTTTCTCAAGCAGGCTCATGGCTTCGAATTCAGCGACGATGGCCTTGCGTGCATCGAAGCGGTCCATATGGGCATAGCCGTCAGGAAGGCTTCCATCTACCTTGTCGTTCGGCGTGCCATCGATATGGAACACCTGGGCGTGGGCGAGCACCGCCGCATTGCGATCGAAGATATTGATCAACGGCAGGTGGTGGCGCTTGCCCACCTCATAGTCGTTGAAATCGTGGGCCGGGGTGATCTTCACGCAACCGGTACCGAACTCGAGATCGACGTAATCGTCGGCGACGATCGGGATCAGGCGGTTCACCAGCGGCAGCATGATGTGGCGGCCGATCAGGTTCTTGTAACGCTCGTCATCGGGATGCACCGCGACGGCAGCATCACCGAGCACGGTCTCCGGGCGTGTCGTGGCGACGACCAGGTAATCCTTGCCATCTGCAGTCTTGCAGCCATCAGCCAGCGGGTAGCGCAGGTGCCAGAGATGACCCTTTTCGTCATGGTTCTCCACTTCGAGGTCGGAGATCGCGGTGTGCAGTTTGGTGTCCCAGTTGACCAGGCGCTTGCCACGATAGATCAGCCCGTCTTCGTGCAGCCGGACAAAGGCTTCTTTCACCGCATTGGACAGTCCTGCATCCATGGTGAATCGTTCGCGCGACCAGTCGACCGAAGAGCCCAGGCGACGAATCTGCCGGGTGATATTGCCACCGGACTGTTCTTTCCATTCCCAGACCTTTTCGAGAAATTTCTCGCGTCCAAGGTCGTGGCGGCTGACGCCCTGGGCTCCAAGCTGGCGCTCGACGACCATCTGCGTGGCAATACCTGCGTGGTCGGTGCCCGGTTGCCAGAGGGTGTTGCGCCCCTGCATCCGGCGCCAGCGGATCAGGGCATCCATGATGGCGTTGTTAAAACCATGCCCCATGTGCAGGCTGCCGGTAACGTTCGGCGGCGGGATCATGATGGTATAGGGCTCGCCTGAACCCTGGGGCGCGAAGTAGTTATTCGATTCCCAGGTCTGGTACCAGGAGGTTTCGATGGCGTGCGGCTGGTAGGTCTTGTCCATGCGGCGGGACCCTTAAAACGGCTAACGGAAAAGCGGGCAAGTATAAAGGCAAAGTAGCAGCAGGACGGAACCGCAATGGCCCTTTTATGCCCGGAACAGAACAGATGAAAGCGAACGGTGGCGATGCCTAACTGCGCCGTGTGTCGCCTGGCGCAGAAGTGGCGCCTTAAGGGCGGCGCGTCCTGATCAACTGCTCGGCGCGGCTTTCCAGGCGACGGCGCAACTCTGCCTCTATCTGTGGCACGAAATCGTCGATCACGTCTTGCAGCATCAGCTGCGCTGCCGTGCGCAGTTCATGATCAAGGTGTCGCTCGGCGAGCGTGCGGAACGCGGTGCGTACTGCAGGTTCACGGGGCTCGGGCGCTTGCTCTGGAAGGTCGACGGGGGTTAGCCCGGCTTCGACGACTTCTGAAAGCAAGGGGATGCTGGACGGGTCCAGGGATTCGGTGAGCTGGGAGGGCTCCTGATCGCCGAGCAGCGCGCGTATAGACTCCAGGTCGTCGAGCAGGTGGGTGGGCTTGTCAATTGGCGTGTGCGTCATAACGTGTTCCGGAATATTGAGCGTCCAGGCTGTTGTTGTCGCTCCTTGAAGGCGTGTACTGGTCCCATAAACCCTGGCACGCCGGCGCGCCAGGTGGCGATGCTAAAGTTCGACTCGCCTGGGATCATAGCCGCGCTGACGATACAGGCGGAAATTTCCCCGGCTGGCGTCCAGCAGTTCTGGCTGTTGGTTGACAATCTCTATCACGCGGCTGAACCGGTCGATATGCGGCGACAGGCTCGATGCGAGGTTTACCAACAATCCCTCGGTCGCCGCCGGAGTCTGTTCGGTGCCAACCACGACGGGCGCTTGCGGATCGTTTTCGTACAGCTCGTGCGGAATGAAGCGCTCGGCGCGAAATCCCCAGAGCAGCTCGTCCAGTTCGTTGCACTGCTGGCCGTCGTGGCAGCGGATGAACACCGACATGCCGTGCTGCCACCCCTTGCTCGCGAGCAGGCAGGCCGCGCGGAGGCGGCCGGTCGGTTCGCTGTCCGGCAATACGTAGAACTCGATGCGTGTCATGCCCGGGGCTCGCTCGCTGCGGTCATGCCTGTGCAGCTCGGTCCAGCAGGTACTGGGTCAGTAGCGGTACCGGTCGGCCGGTGGCGCCTTTTTCCTTGCCGCCACTGATCCAGGCGGTGCCTGCCACATCCAGATGTGCCCAGGGGTAAGCCTTGGTGAAGCGCGAAAGAAAACAGGCAGCGGTGATGGTGCCAGCCTTGGGACCGCCAATGTTGGCGATGTCTGCGAAGGGACTGTCCAGCTGCTCCTGGTATTCGTCGAAAAGCGGCAGTTGCCACGCGCGGTCATCCGCCTTCTGGCCCGCCCCGAGTACCTGCTGCAACAATTCATCATTGTTGCCCAGCAGGCCGGAGGTGTTGCTGCCGAGTGCGACAATGCAGGCGCCGGTCAGGGTGGCGATATCGATCACCGCGCGCGGCTTGAAACGTTCGGCGTAGGTCAGCGTGTCGCAGAGCACCAGGCGGCCTTCGGCATCCGTATTCAGGATCTCAACGGTCTGACCGCTCATGGTGGTGACGATGTCCCCTGGGCGAGTCGCGTTGCCGCTGGGCATGTTTTCAGCACACGCCAGCAGGCCCACCAGGTTGATGGGCAGCTGGAGTTCGAGCGCTGCACGGAAGGTGCCGAGCACGCTGGCAGCGCCACACATGTCGTACTTCATTTCGTCCATGCCCTGGCCGGGCTTGAGGCTGATACCGCCCGTGTCGAAGGTGATCCCCTTGCCGACCAGTGCGTAGGGCTGTTCGCCTTTCTTGCCGCCGTTGTATTGCATGACGACGATGCAACCTGGCTGATCGCTGCCCTGGGAGACTGCCAGGAACGAGCCGGCGCCGAGTTCGCGCAGCTTCTTTTCATCCAGGACTTCGACTTTCAGGCCCTTGAAACGCTTGGCCAGCTGCTTGGCCTGCTCAGCCACGTAGGTCGGGTGGCAGATATTCGGTGGCAGGTTACCGAGATCCCGCGCGAAGCTCATGCCCGCCGCGATCGCGGCGGCATGCCGGGTGGCCAGCTCAACCTCGGCCTGGACAGCCTTCTCGGTCAGGATGGTGATTTTTCCGAGGGCCGGCGCATCGCTCTTCTTGCTCTTGAACTGCTCGAAAACATACTCACCGTCGGCCAACACCTCGACAAGCATGCGGGTTCGCGCATAGGCGTCGCGTTCCTTGACCTGAACATCCTGCAGGGCGATTGTCGCCTCGCCTCCGCCAAGCCCTTTGAGAGCCCCAAAGGCGGCGCCGACAGCCTTGCGCCATTGGCGGCCGTCGAGCTCGCCTTCGGCTCCGGTGCCGACCAGCAGGATCCGGTCGGCCTTGAGGTTCGGCAGGGCATGCAAGAGCAGGGTCTGCCCCGGTTTGCCTTTCAGGTCGCCGCGCTTGAGTATCGCGCTGATAGCACCGCCGCTGGCCTGGTCGACGGTCTGGGCTGTTGCACCGAGCAGGCGGTCTTCGCTGACGGGCAGAACCAGGGTGGCAGTTTTGGCTGCAGCGGCTTTGGTGGTCTTTACAACAAATTCCATGGCGTCGAGTCCCCAAGACAAAGAGTCGGGTTTACAGGATAATGCCGGGCTTATTTTCCGGTGGTTCGTCCACCGGGGCGTTGGGACATGCTGCGTGAGTTCCCACGTCCTGTTGCGGGCGGACCGGCTACTGGCGGCTAGTTTGAGCGTAGCCGCCGGAGCCTGACAACCCTGGAGTGTCCGGTTTGATCGTCTTTCGTTACCTGTCCCGTGAGCTTCTGGTCACCATGAGCGCCGTCAGTGCCGTCCTGTTGGTGATCATCATGAGCGGCCGTTTCATCAAATACCTCGCGCAGGCTGCGCAGGGGCTGATCGATCCGGGTGTGCTGCTGATGATCATGGGGTATCGACTGCCCGGGTTCCTGCAGCTGATTCTGCCGCTTGGCCTGTTTCTGGGCATCCTCCTGGCCTACGGTCGGTTGTACCTCGATAGCGAGATGACTGTTCTTTCGGCCACAGGCATGAGTCAGCGCCGGCTGATGGTTTACAGTCTGGCGCCTGCCGCGCTGGTCGCTTTGCTGGTCGGCTGGTTGAGCATGGGGCTTGCCCCGCAGGGCGTGGCCCAGGTTGATCGCATTCTCAACGAGCAGGACTCGCTTACCGAATTCGATACGCTGGTGCCCGGACGCTTCCAGACGCTGCGTGACGGGACGCGTGTCACCTATACCCGTGAACTGACCGCAGACCGTACCCAGCTGGCCGGTGTGTTTATATCCGAAACCAACCTGTCGGGTGCCAGCGGAAAGCCGAGGGGGCTTTCCGTGCTGGTGGCAGAAAGCGGCCGTCAGGAAGTTCAGCCTGACGGCAGCCGTTACCTGATTCTGGAAAACGGATATCGGTACGATGGTAATCCCGGCCAGGCCGATTACCGTGCAATCCAGTACGACACCTATGGAGTGCTGTTGCCCAAGCCGGAAGTAAGCGTCGAAGTGAGTGAGCGTGAGGCGATGCCGACCCTCGAGCTGTTCGGTAGCGACAACGTCCGGCTGCAATCCGAGCTGCAGTGGCGTCTGTCTTTGCCTTTGTTGGTTTTCATCGTCACGCTGCTGGCCGTTCCGTTGGCAAAAGTTAACCCCCGCCAGGGGCGTTTCCTCAAGCTGCTGCCGGCGATCCTTCTGTACATGGCATACCTGGCATTGCTGATCGCTGCCCGGGGTGCGCTCGACAAGGGGCGAATCCCCATGGCGCTGGGGCTCTGGTGGGTACATGCGCTCTTTTTCTCGATCGGGATGCTGATGCTTTTCTGGGAGCCATTGACGCTCGCTGTGGCGAAGCGGCGCGCTGTCACCGGAGGTGCCCATGCGTAAACTCGACCGCTATATAGGCAGTCACGTACTGCTGGCGATCCTGGCTGTGCTTGGCATTATTGTGGGTCTGGCCTTGCTGTTCGCCTTCATCGACGAGCTCGGTGACGTCAAGGGTAGTTACGGCACCCTGGACGCTGCCATCTATGTGCTGTTGACGACGCCGTCACGTATCTACGAAATGCTGCCGATGGCGGCGTTGATCGGCTGCCTGATCGGGCTCGGGACGCTGGCCAGCAGCAGCGAACTGACCATCATGCGCGCCGCCGGAGTGTCGCTTGGGCGTATCGTGCTTGCCGTGATGAAGCCGATGCTGCTGCTTATGCTGATCGGCGTGGCGATTGGCGAGTATGTGGCGCCCTGGAGCGAGAATATCGCCCAGTCCAACCGTGCATCAGCTCAAGGGGCTGGCGAAGCGCAAAGCAGCAAGCGTGGCCTCTGGCATCGCCAGGGTGATGAATTCGTACATATCAACGCCGTGCAGCCGGGCGGCTTGCTGCTGGGTGTCACTCGATATCAGTTCGATGATCAGCGGCAGCTGCTGTCGGCCAGCTTTGCTCGCAGAGCCCTCTACCAGGACGGTCATTGGTTGCTCCGCGACATCTCGACGACCCGCTTCCAGGGGGACCATACGGAAGTAGTCGAGGTGCCCGAGGAGCGCTGGGACGTCCAGCTTACGCCGCAATTGCTGAGTACTGTTGTGATGGAGCCGGACGCTTTGTCGGTTACCGGGTTGTGGCGCTACATCCATTACCTGGGGGAGCAGGGTCTGAACAATGGCCGCTACTGGTTGGCGTTCTGGACCAAGGTGCTTCAACCGGCGGTGACTGTTGCACTGGTATTGCTGGCCATCTCGTTCATCTTTGGTCCGCTGCGGTCGGTAACCCTGGGGCAGCGGATATTTACTGGCGTCATCGTTGGCTTCGTCTTTCGCATCCTTCAGGATCTGTTGGGGCCTGCCAGCCAGGTGTTCGGGTTTTCGCCTCTGCTTGCAGTGGCCGTGCCGGCGGCTGTCTGCGCGCTGGCTGGTCTGTTTCTCTTGCGCAGGGCTGGCTGAGCCTGGTTTCCGGACAAGAGGGTTTTAAGCCCTCTTTCAGGCTCGCCATGGGCGCGGCTATTTCTTGTGAATATTTTTTGGCAGCTGAACGACCTGGCTCTCTGAGTAGATGTCGTGCCAGGTCCTGCGTTGCTTGTCCCAGAGCATCCACCAATAACCCATGCCCAGCGCGAGCCAGGACATGATCGCTATCAAAAAGCGGAGCAGGGCCTGCCAGAGGTCAATGGCGGTGCCGTCCGCATTCTGGATGCGCACACCCCACACCTGCATACCCAGTGTCTGTCCGTTGTGGGTCCAGAACTTGGCGAAGAAGGCAAATACCGTAAAGAAAAGTAGCGTCGATAGGATCGGGTCGATATCAAGCCCGCCGGATTGCGCAAGCGCCTTGAGCTCTTCGCTGCCATAAAAGGCTCGCAGGATCACCTGCTGATAGAGCAGCGTCACGACCATCATCAAGGCGATCGACAGGGAGCAGTCATAGAAGAGGGCGGCGAGTCGGCGTATCAGGCCTGCCGAAGGGAACTGGCCCTGCGGGCTGAGCGGATGGGGTTGCATGTTGAATCTCGCTGGGAAAGGCGGTCGCGCATTCTAGAATATCGCGCGCATAAAAAAGCCCCTGATGGCAGCATCAGGGGCTTTTTCGGAGCGGGGCTTATTCCTGGATTTGAACCTGGTCAGCCTGCATGCCCTTTTGACCTTGCACAGCGATGAAGCTGACCTTCTGGCCTTCTTTCAGGCTCTTGAAGCCGTTGCCTTCGATCGCGCGGAAGTGCACGAACAGATCCGGACCGCTTTCAGGAGTGATGAAACCAAAACCTTTCTCGTCGTTAAACCACTTGACGGTACCGTTCTGACGATTCGACATAGCTTTGTATCCTTGAAACTCAATAGTAGAAACGCACCTGCCAACGGCAGGAAGCGGTGACTGGTTGCAAGGAGTAAAGAGTCGAACGGGATGTAGCGGATCTAGAGATCTACTGCACCAGGTCACGATTCGGCGACCCATGCAAACACAGTGGACACACTCTACGATAACTCGCGGGCCGATGCCAAGCCCTCGGAGTCATAGAATGTGGCCACTGCGAGTAAGGCTATTGAGCGTCTTACGCTATCGCCGATGTTCGTTTTTTGCTGTTCGATCCAGGTCGTTCTAGCGCCTTGCCTCGAAGCGCTGCGCTGCACCTGCTTGATGCTTTGCCTGGGCTGGCTGAAGTCGAAGTTTCAGCATACCGCTGGGTGAAGCCGCTGTATCGATGCGGTCCCCTTTGCCAGAGGAGGGCAGTTGCCTCTGGCCACTGATTCATGGTGCCTCGAGAGAGACTCGAACTCTCACGTTGTTACCAACGGCGGATTTTGAATCCGCTGCGTCTACCGATTCCGCCATCGAGGCACAGTGGCGGCGAAGTATAGGGATGCAGCAGGGAGCGGTCAATCGTCTGGCGTGGTCAGATTGCAGTGTTTCCGCTAAGCTTTGCGCCCCTTGAGCCTGCCTGCCGATCCTTTATGCAAGTCTCTGATTTTTCTTTCGAGCTTCCCGATGCTCAAATCGCTCGGCATCCGCTGGCTGAGCGTCGTGCCAGCCGGCTACTGATGCTCGATGGCGAGACCGGACGGTTAGCCCATCACCGCTTTGCCGAGCTGCTCGACTACGTGCGTCCCGGTGACCTGATGGTGTTCAACAATACGCGAGTCATTCCAGCGCGCCTGTTCGGGCAGAAGGATACCGGCGGCAAGGTTGAAATACTGATTGAACGCGTTCTGGATGAACGTCGCGTATTGGCGCACATCCGTTCGAGCAAGTCACCCCGGCCTGGTGCCGTGATCCGCATCGATGGGGGCGGTGAAGCGTCGATGCTGGCCAGGCATGACGCATTGTTCGAACTTGAATTCAGCGAAACGGTACTGCCTCTACTTGATCGTGTCGGGCACATGCCGTTGCCTCCTTATATAGACCGGCCGGATGAATCCGCTGACCGTGAGCGCTATCAGACGGTGTATGCGCAAAGAGAGGGCGCTGTGGCAGCTCCGACCGCAGGCCTGCATTTCGATGCCGAGCTGCTCCAGGCGCTAGATGACAAAGGCGTACAGCGTGCCTTCGTGACCCTGCATGTCGGCGCCGGCACCTTCCAGCCGGTTAGGGTTGAGCGCATCGAAGAGCATCACATGCACCGCGAGTGGCTTGAGGTCAGTCAGGAAGTCGTCGATGCGGTAGCAGCCTGCCGGGCGAGCGGCGGCAGGGTGATTGCGGTTGGCACTACCAGTGTGCGTTCGCTGGAAAGCGCTGCGCGAGACGGCAGGCTCAAACCATACAGCGGCGATACAGACATCTTTCTCTATCCCGGCAAGCCCTTTCATGTCGTGGATGCGCTGGTAACCAACTTCCATTTGCCGGAGTCGACCCTGCTGATGCTGGTTTCGGCTTTTGCCGGTTATCCCGAGACAATGGCTGCCTACGCAGAGGCGATCGCCCAAGGGTATCGCTTCTT
Source organism: Stutzerimonas sp. C6.4V (assembly GCF_058536345.1). Lineage (NCBI taxonomy): Bacteria > Pseudomonadati > Pseudomonadota > Gammaproteobacteria > Pseudomonadales > Pseudomonadaceae > Stutzerimonas > Stutzerimonas sp. C6.4V. Next base: position 2,578,281 of record NZ_JBZUBM010000001.1, on the reverse strand, counting down.
CAGTTATGGGGACGCCATGTTCATCACGCGCAATCCGGCCCCACTCGGCCCCGAGGACACCCAATGAGTCGTACCTGCCACATGTCTTTCGAACTGCTCGCGACCGAGGGGCGTGCTCGCCGCGGTCGCCTGACCTTTCCCAGGGGAACGGTGGAAACCCCAGCGTTCATGCCGGTGGGTACTTACGGTACCGTCAAGGGCATGTTGCCTGCCGATATCGAGGGGATTGGTGCCCAGATCATTCTTGGCAATACATTTCACCTGTGGCTGAGGCCAGGTACGGAAGTGATCAAGGCGCACGGTGATCTGCATGACTTCATGCAGTGGCAGGGCCCGATCCTGACTGATTCGGGTGGTTTCCAGGTGTTTAGTCTGGGGGCGATGCGCAAGATCAAGGAGGAGGGTGTCTATTTCTCTTCGCCGGTCGACGGCGCGAAAGTCTTCATGGGGCCGGAAGAATCGATGCAGGTGCAGCGTGATCTTGGATCGGACATCGTGATGATCTTTGATGAATGCACGCCCTATCCGGCCGACGAAGAGGTTGCGCGGCGCTCGATGGAGCTTTCGCTGCGCTGGGCAAGGCGCTCGAAAGACGCCCATGGCGAGAGCTCGGCCGCGCTGTTCGGCATTGTCCAGGGTGGCATGCATGAGTCGTTGCGTATGCGTTCGCTCGAGGGGCTGTGCGACATCGGTTTCGATGGGCTGGCGATCGGTGGATTGTCTGTTGGTGAGCCGAAAGAAGAGATGATTCGCGTGCTGGATTTCCTTCCGCCACAGATGCCGGCCGACAAGCCGCGTTATCTGATGGGCGTGGGTCGGCCGGAAGACCTTGTCGAAGGTGTTCGCCGGGGCGTGGACATGTTCGATTGCGTGATGCCGACCCGCAACGCACGCAATGGTCACTTGTTCGTTGATGGCGGAGTGGTCAAGATCCGCAACGCCATGCACCGCTTCGATACGTCATCGCTGGATGCCGGCTGCGATTGTTACACATGCAAACACTTCTCCAGGGCGTACCTGCATCATCTGGACAAGTGCGGAGAAATGCTGGGCAGCATGCTCAATACGATACATAACTTGCGCCATTATCAGCGGCTGATGGCTGGTTTACGCGATGCTATCCAACAGGGTACATTGGCGGCCTTTGTCGACGCCTTCTATGCCAAGCGCGGCCTGCCAACCCCGCCGCTTGCGTGACGAATTCATAACTAACTGATCTCTACAACAGGAGTGCTACATGAGCTTTCTGATTCCCGCCGCCCATGCCCAAGAGGCTGCTGCCGGTCCCGCTGGTAGCGGCTTCGAATGGCTGTTTCTGGTCGGCTTCCTGGTCATCTTCTATCTGATGATCTGGCGCCCCCAGGCCAAGCGCGCAAAAGAGCACAAGAATCTGATCGGCGGCCTGCAGAAGGGCGACGAAGTGGTCACCTCAGGTGGTATCGCCGGCAAGGTCACCAAGGTCTCCGATGACTTCGTCGTTATTGAGGTTTCCGATTCGGTGGAGCTGAAATTCCAGAAGGTGGCCATCGCTGCAACGCTGCCAAAAGGCACGCTCAAAGCCATCTGAGCTGATTTCTACTCAACACCAACGACGGGGCGCGCAAGGCGCCCCGCGTCATTAGACGGGCTGCGTCATGCTCAATAGATTCCCTATTTGGAAATACCTGCTGATCGTGGTGGTGCTTGGCATCGCCCTGGTCTACTCGGCGCCCAACCTGTACCCGGACGACCCCGCGGTGCAGATCACCGGCGCCAATACCTCGCTCAACGTCACCGAGGCAGACCTGGACAAGGCCCGCAAGGCTCTGGTCGAGGCAGGCATAGAGGTCAAGGCTGCCGGTCTGGACGAGCAGGGTCGCGGCGGCCTCCTGCGGTTGAACGATCAGGACGACCAGCTGCCGGCCAAGGATGTGGTTCGCCGGGCTCTTGGCGACGCTTACGTGGTGGCGCTGAACCTGGCGCCAACGACACCGGAGTGGCTGCGCAACCTGTCCGCCAGTCCGATGAAGCTGGGCCTCGACCTCTCCGGCGGCGTGCATTTCCTGCTCGAAGTCGACATGGAAAAGGCCATCGAAACGCGCCTGAATGTCTACGAGGGCGAGGTGAAGTCGCTTCTACGCAAGGAGCGGGTGCGCTATCGCAGCTTGCCCCAGACCGAGAATGCGGTGCAGCTCGGCTTTGCCGATGAGCAAGCTCTTGCTGCGGCTCAATCGCTGATCCGCAAGAATTTCACCGATTTCGAGCTGACGACTTCCGAGCGCAACGGTCAGCAGGTGTTGCGCCTGGCAATTACCGAAGCCAAGTTGGCTGAGATCCGTGAGTATTCGATCAAGCAAAACCTTACAACTGTGCGCAATCGGGTCAACGAGTTGGGTGTGTCCGAACCGCTGGTCCAGCGCCAGGGTGCCAACCGTATCGTCGTGGAGCTGCCAGGCGTGCAGGACACTGCCGAGGCCAAGCGTATCCTCGGCAAGACCGCCAACCTCGAGTTCCGTCTCGCTGCCGAGGCCGATGCGCCGCGAGCCACGACGGAAAGCTTCGAGTTTCGCCAGGAAGGTCGCCCGCCTGCACAGCTGGAACGCAGTCTGATCATCACCGGCGACCAGGTGACCGATGCGCAGGCCAGTTACGACGAGAATGGCCGTCCGCAGGTCAACATCCGTCTGGATGGCCATGGCGGCGATCTGATGAATCGTGCGACCCGCAATAACGTCGGTCGCAGCATGGCGGTGATCTTTATCGAGCAGCGTCCGACCACCCGCTACGTCAAGCAGATGGTTGATGGCGTCGAGCAGGAGGTGCGTGTCGAGACCTTCCAGGAAGAGAAAAAAATCATCAGCCTGGCCACCATCCAGTCCCCCCTGGGCAGCCAGTTCCGTATCACCGGGCTCGATGGTCAGGGCGAGTCGTCCGAGCTCGCTTTGCTGCTCCGTGCGGGAGGCCTTGCGGCGCCCATGTACTTTGCAGAAGAACGCACCATCGGTCCAAGCCTGGGGGCGGAGAACATACAGCTGGGTGTCGAGGCAGCGCTGTGGGGCTTTCTCTTCGTGTCCATATTCATGGTGCTGATCTACAAGTTCTTCGGTGTGCTGGCGACGGTTGCGCTGCTGTTCAACATGGTGGTGCTGACTGCGCTGATGTCCTTGCTCGGTGCGACGCTGACCTTGCCAGGGATCGCCGGTATCGTGCTGACCATGGGTATGGCGGTGGATGCCAACGTGCTGATCTTCTCGCGTATTCGCGAGGAGATTGCCAACGGTATGTCCATCCAGCGGGCCATTCACGAGGGGTTCGATCGGGCGTTCTCCGCAATCGTCGACGGCAACCTGACCACTTTGCTGGTAGGCGGGATCTTGTTCGCAATGGGAACCGGGCCGATCAAGGGCTTCGCTGTGACGCTCTCGCTGGGGATCCTGACGTCCATGTTCACCGCAATCGTCGTGACCCGCGCCATGGTCAACCTGATCTACGGCGGCCGCGATCTCAAGAAGTTGTGGATTTAAGGGGCTAGCACGATGAAACGCGTTATCAATTTCATGGGTGTGCGCTATATCGCCTTCGCCCTGACGGTACTGCTCACGCTTGTATCCCTCGGTAGCCTTGCCGTAAAGGGGCTTAATTTCGGGCTTGACTTTACTGGCGGGACCCTGATCGAGCTGTCCTACGAGCAGCCGGTCGCCCTGGATCAGGTGCGCTCACAACTGGTGGGTTCGGGCTTCAGCGATGCGGTGGTGCAGAGTTTCGGTGCGACCACGGATGTTCTGGTACGCATGCCTGGTGATGATCCGCTACTGGGCGAGCGCATTGCTGAGGTCTTGCGTGGCGGCGAGACAGGCAGCGCCGTGACGGTAAAGCGTGTCGAGTTCGTCGGGCCGGCCGTGGGCGAAGAGCTGCGTGACCAGGGTGGATTGGGCATGCTGCTTGCTTTGGGCGGCATTCTGGTCTACGTCGCTTTCCGCTTTCAATGGAAGTTCGGTCTGGGAGCGGTGTTGTCGCTCTTCCACGATGTAATTCTGGTGCTGGGCGTCTTTTCGCTGTTCCAGATCTCGTTCGACCTCACCGTGCTGGCTGCGGTACTCGCGGTGATCGGCTACTCGCTGAACGACACCATTGTCATCTTTGACCGGATCCGTGAAAACTTCCGCATGTTGCGCAAGGCCGAGTTGCTCGAGAACATCAACATCTCTACTACGCAAACACTGCTGCGGACGCTGGCCACCTCGGTATCGACGTTGCTTGCGGTGGGCGCATTGATGTTCTTTGGCGGTGAAAACCTCTGGGGCTTCTCACTTGCCTTGCTGATTGGTGTCGGCGCAGGCACCTATTCATCGGTCTATGTGGCCGGCATGTTACTGGTGTGGCTGAAACTCACCCGTGAAGATCTGATTCCTCCAGTTGTCGAAGAGGTCGATGATCTCCCCTGATCCTGATCACCAGGCGAAGCGGAAGGCCAGACGGGCAACTGCAGGTGCTTGCTTCGCCAGGCAGTCGGCCGTAGCTAGCTGATCGATATGTGGGGAATTGGAGGATTCCGAAGGCGGTGGCGCGTACCTAGGCGTTGGCTGTCCTAGTCCGGAGGGTAGCGATGCTTGTCAGCAGTGGCGGCGCAACCGTAAGCAAGCAAAAAAAAACGCCCAATCGGGCGTTTTTTTTCGTCTGGGCTTAGCGTTTCAGGCTGGGCGTCAGGTGAGGCTGAATGGCAGTAAGCACCGCCTTGAAGCACTTGGTGTTGCCGGCGACGATCTGGCCCTTTTCAAGGAATTCATGGCTGCCGCTGAAATCGCTGACAAGGCCGCCTGCTTCCTGGATCAACAGTGCGCCCGCCGCCATGTCCCACTCCGAAAGGCCGAACTCCCAGAATGCGTCATAGCGACCGGCGGCGACGTAAGCGAGGTCGAGGCTGGCAGCGCCGGCGCGACGCAGGCCGGCGGTTTGGCCAACCAGGCTGCGGAACATGTTCAGGTAGCTGTCGAGGTTGTCCATCTGTCCGTCGCGAAACGGGAAGCCGGTGCCCAACAGTGCACCTTCAAGGCTTTTACGTGCGCTGACGCGCAGGCGACGGCCGTTAAGCGCGGCGCCGCGGCCGCGGCTGGCAGTGAATTCTTCTTGGCGAACCGGATCCAGAACGACCGCGTGTTCAAGGCGGCCGCGGTATTTGCAAGCGATGCTGACGGCGTAGTGGGGTACGCCGCGCAGGAAGTTGGTGGTCCCGTCCAGTGGATCAATCACCCAAAGGTAATCCTTGCCATCTCCGCTGCCTTCCAGCAGTCCGCCTTCCTCCCCGAGAATGCCGTGAGTTGGAAAGGCCTTTCGCAGCGCCGCAATGATCAGTTGCTCAGCAGTGCGGTCGATCTCAGAGACGTAATCGCGCGCGTCTTTTTCGCTAACCGAGATCACGTCCAGGCGCTCGGTGGAACGCACAATCATTTCGCCAGCGCTACGGGCGGCGCGCAGCGCGATATTCAGCATGGGCTGCATCGATCAAATACCTGGTCGTTTAAAGAAAGCCGGCAATTCTAACAGAATCCGATGCGCTGTGTTGTTCGCCTACGGCCCGTTCCGACCGTTGATGGCGAACCCGCAGATGCTTGCTGTAAGCTTTCGGTCTGCCTTCGACCGAGATAAGACATTGTCGCTACACAACATTCGAGTAGTGCTGGTCAATACCAGCCATGCCGGAAACATCGGCGGTGCAGCCCGCGCAATGAAGAACATGGGTTTGTCCCGGCTGGTACTTGTCGATCCGCAAGATTTTCCAAGTCCAGATGCTATCGCTCGAGCCTCGGGTGCTACGGATATTCTCGACTCAGCCCGGGTGGTGGCTACCCTCGAGGAGGCCCTGGTCGGCTGCAGCGTAGCATTTGGTACCAGTGCGCGTGAACGTCGCATCCCGTGGCCTCTCCTTGATCCGCGCGAAACGGGCTCGGTTTGCCTGGAACAGGTAACCCAGGGGGGAGAGGTTGCGCTGGTGTTCGGTCGGGAGTACGCGGGGCTGACCAATGAGGAGCTCCAGCGATGCCAGTTCCATGTGCATATTCCATCCGATCCGGAGTTCAGTTCGCTCAACCTCGCTGCCGCCGTTCAGGTGCTCGCCTACGAAGTGCGTATGGCGTGGCTTGCTGCAAGCGGCCAGCCGACCAAGCTCGAAAAGCTGGAAACCACGTCAATGCTGAGTTCGCAGCTCGTTACCACGGATGAGCTTGAGCATTATTACGGTCACCTGGAGCAAACCCTGATCGACATCGGCTTTCTGGATCCGCAAAAGCCGAGACACCTCATGTCCCGGTTGCGCAGGCTCTACGGCCGAAGCAGTGTCAGCAAGCTTGAAATGAACATCCTGCGCGGCATCCTCACCGAAACGCAGAAGGCCGTCCGCGGCGAACCCCACAAGCGGAGATCAGATTGATGTTCGAGCGCATGCGAGAAGATATCCGAAGCGTCTTTCATCGCGACCCGGCTGCACGTAACGCGTTCGAGGTCGTAACCTGCTACCCAGGCTTGCACGCTGTCTGGTTTCACCGGGTTTCGCACTGGTTATGGGTCAACGATTGCAAATGGCTGGCTCGCATGAATTCGAACCTTGCGCGCTGGCTGACCGGCATCGAAATCCACCCGGGCGCCCAGATCGGACGTCGTTTCTTCATTGATCACGGCATGGGCATCGTGATTGGCGAAACTGCCCAGATCGGCAATGACGTGACGCTCTATCATGGCGTAACGCTTGGCGGGACCAGTTGGAACAAGGGCAAGCGTCATCCGACGCTGGAAGACGGTGTAATTGTCGGTGCGGGTGCCAAGATCCTTGGTCCGTTCACGGTGGGTGCCGGCGCCAAGGTCGGCTCCAATGCGGTGGTGACACGAGAGGTGCCTGCGGGCGCCACGGCGGTTGGTATCCCGGGGCGCATCATCGTCAGGTCGGACGATGCTCGTGAGGCCAAGCGCAAAGCGATCGCGGAAAAAATCGGCTTCGATGCCTATGGCGTCACGGAAGACATGCCCGATCCGGTTGCAAGAGCCATCGGGCAGTTGCTCGATCATGTTCAGGCGGTCGAGGAGCGCATGGATGGCATGTGCAAGGCTTTGACAGCGTTGGGGAGTGATTACTGTGTCAAGGAAATGCCCGAGCTTCGGGAGGAAGACTTCGCACAGGTCAAGGACAGCGGCGATCCGAGGCGCTCGGATGTGCGGTAGCGATTGAGGTGCTGTTATGATGGCGGCTGATATCGCAACGCTTCGAATCGAGGATCTGCCGATTCACGAAACGAGGCAAAGCCTGAGTGTTTCAATCGGTCTTATAGTTGATCTAATTACTCAGGTATTGCATACTCGCCTCAAATCTTGATGCTTGGTGCAAGCCGATGCGATTGACTACAAAAGGCCGTTACGCTGTCACTGCGATGCTCGATCTGGCGCTACATGCGCAGCACGGGCCGGTGTCTCTTGCGGATATTTCCGAGCGGCAGGGCATCTCGCTTTCCTATCTCGAACAGCTTTTTGCCAAGCTGCGCCGTGGCAGCCTGGTGACCAGCGTGCGCGGGCCGGGCGGGGGCTACCAGCTCTCGCGCGAAATGGCCGGTATTCAGGTCGCGCAAGTGATCGATGCGGTCAACGAATCGGTTGATGCAACGCGTTGCCAGGGGCTTGGTGATTGTCATTCTGGCGATACCTGCCTAACGCATCATTTGTGGTGCGACCTGAGCCAGCAGATCCACGAGTTCCTAAGCGGGATCAGCTTGGAGGACTTGGTGATGCGCCGCGAGGTTCAGGAGGTCGCATTGCGCCAGGATATGCGCCGCACCAATAGCCAGACTCCGCAACTGGATAAGATCGAAGCGTCCGCCGTCGAATGAGCAGGGCGACAGCCTTATAGGAGATACCTGATGAAATTGCCGATTTACCTGGATTACTCCGCTACTACCCCAGTCGATCCGCGTGTAGCCGAGAAAATGGTCGAGTGTCTGACCGCCGAAGGCAACTTTGGAAATCCGGCTTCCCGCTCCCATGCATTTGGCTGGAAAGCGGAAGAGGCGGTTGAGAATGCTCGCCGGCAGGTGGCCGAGCTGGTCAATGCCGATCCACGGGAAATTGTCTGGACCTCTGGTGCAACCGAGTCAGACAATCTGGCGATCAAAGGCGTAGCGCATTTCTATGCCTCCAAGGGCAAGCACATCATCACCAGCAAGATCGAGCACAAGGCCGTTCTGGATACGACTCGTCAGCTGGAACGTGAAGGCTTCGAAGTGACCTATATCGAGCCTGGTGAAGATGGCGTCATTACTCCTGCCATGGTCGAGGCTGCGCTGCGTGACGACACCATACTGGTGTCGATCATGCATGTGAACAACGAGATCGGAACGATTAATGAGATAGCCGCCATCGGTGACCTCACCCGCTCTCGCGGCGTGCTGTTTCACGTCGATGCTGCACAATCCACCGGCAAGGTGGACATCGATCTTGAAAACATGAAGGTCGATCTGATGTCTTTTTCCGCCCACAAGACCTACGGCCCGAAAGGTGTTGGCGCCCTGTATGTGCGTCGCAAGCCTCGTGTGCGCCTGGAAGCACAGATGCATGGTGGGGGCCATGAGCGCGGTATGCGTTCAGGCACGTTGGCGGCGCATCAGTCGGTTGGCATGGGTGAGGCCTTCCGCATTGCGAAGGAAGAAATGGCTGCTGAAAACGAGCGTATCACCAAGCTGCGTGACCGCTTCTTCAAACAGGTCGAACATCTTGAAGAGTTGTACGTCAACGGCAGTATGACTGCGCGTGTCCCGCACAATCTCAACCTCAGCTTCAACTATGTGGAGGGCGAGTCGCTGATCATGGCCTTGAAGGACCTGGCTGTGTCCTCGGGTTCGGCCTGCACGTCTGCATCGCTGGAGCCTTCCTACGTGTTGCGTGCCCTGGGTCGCAACGATGAGCTGGCCCACAGCTCCATTCGGTTTACCTTTGGTCGTTTCACGACCGAAGAAGAGGTCGATTATGCCGCGCAGAAGGTCAGCGAGGCTGTCACCAAGTTGCGTGAGCTGTCGCCCTTGTGGGACATGTTCAAGGATGGCATCGATATTTCGAAGGTCGAGTGGGCTGCCCACTGATCCATCGAATTCCGCATAGCTTGATTCAGAGAGGATTGCACCATGGCATACAGCGATAAGGTCATCGACCACTACGAAAACCCCCGCAACGTCGGCAAGTTTGATGCAGAGGACGCTTCCATCGGTACTGGCATGGTGGGCGCCCCGGCTTGCGGTGATGTGATGCGCTTGCAAATCAAGGTCAACGAGCAAGGGATCATCGAAGATGCCAAGTTCAAGACCTATGGTTGCGGTTCGGCCATCGCCTCCAGCTCCCTGGCAACCGAGTGGATGAAGGGCAAGACGCTCGAGGAGGCTGAAACGATCAAGAACACCCAGCTTGCCGAAGAGTTGGCGCTGCCTCCGGTGAAGATTCATTGCTCTGTTCTGGCCGAGGACGCCATCAAGGCAGCCGTTCGCGACTACCGGGAAAAGAAAGGCCTGCCACAGGCCTAAGGGAGGTATCGATGGCGATCAGCATGACCACGGCGGCGGCCAATCATGTTCGCCGCTCGCTTGAAGGGCGCGGCAAGGGGCTCGGGGTTCGGCTGGGTGTACGCACCACCGGTTGCTCCGGCCTGGCGTACGTGCTCGAGTTTGTTGATGAGGCGGCGGCAGAAGATTCGATTTTCGATAGCCACGGCGTCAAGGTCATCATCGATCCGAAAAGCCTGGTCTATCTCGATGGTACGGAGCTCGACTTTGTACGAGAGGGGTTGAACGAAGGTTTCAAGTTCAACAATCCAAACGTGCGTGGCGAATGCGGCTGCGGCGAAAGCTTCAATATCTGAGGACGCTGTGGGCATTCCCTGTCATTACGCGCTTTTCGACCTGCAGCCGGCTTTCGACGTTGATCCTGAGCTGCTCTCGACTCGTTACCGCGAACTTGCGCGCAGGGTTCACCCTGACCGGTTCGCTGACGCTGACGAGGCTGCGCAGCGCTCCGCGGTCGAACAGTCAGCCAATCTCAATGAGGCTTACCAGACGCTTAAAACGCCGTCGCGGCGAGCTCGTTATCTATTGACGCTCGAAGGGCGGGAAATGCCGCTTGAGGCGACTGTGCAGGATCCTGCGTTCCTCATGCAGCAGATGCAATGGCGCGAAGAGCTGGAAGAGCTGCAGGATGAGGCGGATCTTGCCGGCATTGCCGCATTCAAGTCTCGCCTGAAGCGTGCGCAGCAAGACCTCAACGAATCCTTCTCCCTTATCTGGCGCGACCCCGCGCAGCGTGCCGAGGCTGAGCGATTGGTGCGTCGCATGCAGTTTCTCGACAAGCTGACCCAGGAAGTGCGCCAGTTGGAAGAGCGCCTCGACGACTAACCCTGCGCAGCGCGATGCGTTGCGCCCGATATCAGACAGACATGGCCTTACTTCAGATAGCAGAGCCCGGACAAAGCCCGCAACCTCATCAGCGCCGCCTGGCAGTGGGGATCGATCTGGGGACTACCAATTCGCTGGTCGCAGCACTGCGCAGCGGCATAACGGAGCCCCTCGCCGACGCCAACGGTGAGGTGATCCTGCCTTCTGCCGTGCGCTACCATGCCGATCGGGTGGAAGTGGGCGCCTCCGCCAAAGAGGCTGGTGCCAGCGACCCGCTGAACACCATCGTGTCAGTGAAGCGCCTCATGGGCAGGGGTGTTGGCGACGTCAAGCAGCTGGGTGGGCAGCTTCCTTACCGGTTCAGTGAAGGGCAGTCACAGATGCCCTTCATCGAGACCGTTCAGGGTCCGAAAAGCCCTGTCGAAATATCCGCAGAGATTCTGAAGGCGTTACGCCAGCGCGCCGAGGAGAATCTTGGGGGCGAGTTGGTAGGCGCCGTAATAACCGTTCCTGCCTATTTCGACGACGCTCAGCGCCAGGCAACCAAGGATGCTGCCCGCTTGGCAAATCTAAACGTGCTGCGCTTGCTCAACGAGCCTACCGCTGCAGCTGTAGCCTATGGCCTGGATCGCCAGGCCGAAGGCGTAGTGGCGATTTACGATCTGGGTGGCGGGACGTTTGACATTTCGATCCTGCGATTGACCCAGGGAGTCTTCGAGGTTCTGGCCACGGGTGGAGACACGGCGCTCGGTGGCGACGACTTCGACCATGCAGTAGCAAACTGGATACTGACCCAGGCGGGAGCGTCGGTCGATTTGGGGCCGGGCGCTCAGCGCGAGGTGTTAGCGGTGGCGTGCGACGCCAAGGAGCAACTCAGCCAGGTCGAGTCGGTCGAGGTGCGATATGCAGGCTGGCAAGGAACCCTGACCCGTGCAGCCTTCAACGAGCTGATCGAGCCGTTGATCGCGCGGAGTCTCAAATCCTGCCGTCGTGCCCTGCGTGACTCGGCGGTAGAGCTGGAAGAGGTCAAGGCCGTAGTGATGGTGGGCGGCTCCACACGGGTTCCACGCGTTCGGGAACTGGTCGGAGAAATGTTTGGCCGGGAGCCGCTTACCGACATCGATCCTGATCAGGTAGTCGCGATCGGTGCTGCGATACAGGCAGAGACGCTGGCGGGGAACAACCGTGACGGAGAAGAGCTGCTGTTGCTTGACGTGATTCCGTTGTCGCTCGGTTTGGAAACCATGGGTGGGCTGATGGAAAAAATCATCCCGCGCAATACGACGATTCCGGTTGCCCGCGCCCAGGAATTCACCACTTACAAAGATGGCCAGTCAGCCATGATGATTCACGTGCTGCAGGGTGAGCGTGAATTGATCGCCGATTGCCGTTCATTGGCCCGCTTCGAGTTGCGGGGCATACCGCCGATGGTGGCAGGTGCAGCGAAGATCAGAGTGACGTTTCAGGTCGATGCCGACGGGCTGCTCAGCGTGTCCGCCCGCGAGCTGGCATCGGGTGTCGAGTCGAGCATCCAGGTCAAGCCGTCCTATGGCCTGACCGACGGGGAGATCACCCGCATGCTGGAGGATTCGTTCCGCAAGGCAGGTGACGACAAGGTGGCTCGTGCATTGCGTGAACAGCTGGTGGATGCGCAGCGGCTTCTCGAGGCGGTGCAAACTGCGCTGGATGCTGACGGCGAGCGCTTGCTCAGCGATGAGGAACGTATTGCGATAGAAGCGCAGATGCAGGGCCTCCGTGAGCTGCTTGACAGCCAGGACGGGGTAGCCATTGAGCGTCAGGTCAAGCGCCTAAGCCAGATTACCAATGCCTTTGCAGCGCGCCGGCTGGATTCCACCGTCAAGGCCGCGTTGGCCGGGCGGCGGCTTAACGATATTGAGGAATGAAGCAGATGCCGCAAATTGTTTTTCTGCCCCATGTCGAACATTGCCCTGACGGGGCGGTGGTCGAAGCGCAGGTCGGCGAAACCGTACTGGACGCTGCGTTGCGTAACGGGATCGATATCGAGCACGCCTGCGAGAAATCCTGCGCTTGTACGACCTGTCACGTGGTCGTCCGTGAAGGATTTGCCTCGCTCGAAGCGTCTGACGAGCTCGAAGATGACATGCTGGACAAGGCCTGGGGCCTGGAGCCGACCTCACGGTTGTCCTGTCAGGCGGTTGTTGCTGAATCGGATCTGGTGGTTGAGATACCGAAGTACACGATTAACCAGGTCTCAGAGGGCCATTGATGTCGAGGTGTTGAATGGCGCTTAAATGGGCTGATGTGCTTGATATCGCGATCGAACTGGCTGAAAGCAAGCCGGAGGTCGATCCTCGTTACATCAACTTCGTGCAGCTGCATCGTTGGGTTACCGAACTCCCTGGTTTCGCTGATGATCCGAAGCGTGGAGGCGAGAAAGTGCTGGAGGCCATCCAGGCGGCCTGGATAGAAGAGGCTGAATAGAGCGCGCCGGCCGCTTGTCCTTTCAGCCAAAGAGCAACGCTCGCTGTAGCGCCCTTATATTTTAAATTCGAACCCGCGTATAATTCGCGGGTTTACTTGTTTGCTTTAACCCAACCTATTTCTGGAGTTCTACATGGCCCTGCAACGCACTTTCTCCATCATCAAGCCTGACGCTGTCGCCAAGAATGTAATCGGCGAAATCACTTCCCGTTTCGAGAAGGCCGGTCTGCGCGTTGTCGCTTCGAAGATGGTCCAGTTGTCCGAGCGTGAAGCTGGAGGTTTCTATGCCGAGCACAGCGAGCGTGGTTTCTTCAAGGACCTGGTTGCTTTCATGGTCTCCGGTCCGGTCATCGTTCAGGTTCTCGAAGGTGAAGACGCCATCGCCAAGAACCGTGAGCTGATGGGGGCTACCAACCCGAAGGAAGCTGCGCCCGGCACCATTCGCGCCGACTTTGCTGTCTCCATCGATGAGAACGCAGTGCACGGTTCCGACTCCGAGGCCTCCGCAGCGCGTGAAATCGCTTATTTCTTCTCCGCCACCGAAGTGTGTGCCCGCATTCGCTAAACAAGCGAAGGTGAATCCTGATGACTGTCAAGACCGGTAAGGTAAATCTGCTCGGGCTGACTCAGCCGCAGCTTGAAAGCTTCTTCGATTCGATCGGGGAGAAGCGCTTTCGTGCCGGTCAGGTCATGAAATGGATCCACCACTTTGGCGTGGATGATTTCGATGCCATGAGCAACATTGGCAAGGCCCTGCGCGAGAAGCTGAAAGCGTCTGCAGAGATCCGGGGCCCAGAGATCGTCAGTGAAGACATCTCCACCGATGGCACACGCAAGTGGGTGGTGCGTGTGGCCTCGGGGAGCTGTGTGGAGACCGTATACATCCCTCAGGGAGGGCGCGGCACCTTGTGCGTGTCGTCGCAGGCTGGCTGCGCGCTGGATTGCAGTTTCTGCTCGACCGGCAAGCAAGGATTCAACAGCAATCTGACCGCCGCCGAGGTCATCGGCCAGGTCTGGATTGCAAACAAGTCGTTCGGCACCGTCCCGGCCAAGGTCGATCGTGCCATCACCAATGTCGTGATGATGGGCATGGGTGAGCCGCTTCTGAATTTCGACAATGTCGTCGCTGCCATGCAAATCATGATGGACGATCTTGGATACGGGATTTCCAAGCGTAAGGTCACGCTCTCGACTTCAGGCGTTGTGCCGATGATCGATGAGCTGTCCAAGGTAATAGATGTGTCCCTGGCGCTTTCGCTGCATGCGCCAAACGATGCACTGCGCGACCAGTTGGTGCCGATCAACAAAAAGTACCCCCTGGAAATGTTGCTTGCGGCGTGCCAGCGCTACATTTCCAATCTCGGTGAGAAGCGTGTTCTCACTATCGAATACACTCTTTTGCAAGGCGTGAATGACCAGCCCGAGCATGCACAGCAGATGATCGAATTGCTGGCCAGGATTCCTTGCAAGATCAATCTGATCCCCTTCAATCCCTTCCCGCACTCTGGTTATGAGCGGCCGAGCAACAATGCGATCCGCCGTTTTCAGGACATCCTGCATAAAGCTGGGCACAATGTAACCGTGCGTACCACCCGTGGTGAGGATATCGATGCAGCTTGCGGCCAGTTGGTTGGGCAAGTAATGGATCGCACTCGCCGCAGCGAGCGCTATATTGCCGTGCGTGAACTGCAATCCGAGCCAGGTTCTGCATCCATAGCTACAAACCGTTCCTGAGGGGGATTCTGTTGATGATCTTGCGCGTTGCGCTGCTGTTTCTGTTGGCTGGCCTCATGGCTGGTTGCATTTCTTCCGGGTCCGGGAACCCCATGCGTACCTCGGAAGGGCGGAACGAGGCGAGGGATGCCTATATTCAGCTGGGTATTGGCTACCTACAGCAAGGCGAGGCATCCAGGGCAAAAACACCTCTGCGTAAGGCTCTGGAACTGGACCCTGACAGCGCAGACGCGCATGCAGCGCTGGCTCTGGTGTTCCAGACGGAAATGGAAAACAAGCTCGCCGACGAGCATTACCGCAAGGCGCTGTCCAGCCGGAACGATGCCCGTATCCTGAACAATTACGGTAGCTTCCTTTTCGAGCAGAAACGCTACGAGGAAGCCATGGAGCGCTTCGCCAAGGCTGCGGAGGACAATCTCTATCCAGAACGCTCGCGGGTATTCCAGAACATGGGCATGACCGCGTTGCAGCTTGGACAGCGTGACCAGGCCGAGACTTATTTCACTCGCGCGCTTCGTCTCGATAGTCGTCAACCACGTGCCCTGCTGGAACTCGCATTGCTGGCCTATGAGGCCAAGGATTACGTGCCGGCCAAACGCTACTACACGAGTTTCAGCAGTCTCTCCGAACAGAATGCTCGCAGCCTTCTTCTGGGTATTCGACTGGCCAATATCCATCAGGATCGAGACCAGGCCGCCAGCCTCGGCCTGCAGCTCAAGCGCCTGTATCCAGGCTCGCCTGAATATCAACAGTTTCTATCGGAGCAACGATGATAGCGCCACATACTGAAGCCGCTGCCCCGACCCTTGCCAACCCGGGCGAAACCCTCCGTTCTGCGCGCGAAAGTAAAGGTTGGTCGCTCTCTTCCGTGGCCCAACAGCTCAATCTCTCGGAGCGCTCGTTGCAGCAGATCGAGGCGGGTGATTTCAGCCAGATGCCCGGGCACACCTTTGCCCGTGGCTATGTTCGCGCATACGCCAAGCTGCTCGGACTTGACCAGACGCGTCTGGTCCAGCAATTCGATCATCACACCGGCACCGATGCCACCGGGAGCAACGTCAACAGCCTTGGGCATATCGACCAGCCGGTGCGACTGTCGCGCACCATGGTGCGTTTCTTCACGTTTTTGCTGACGCTGGTAATCGCAGCGGTGGCATTTTTCTGGTGGCAGGATCAATCGACGCGAAACCAGTCGGGCCCATCGGTAACAGCGTTGGAACGGATCGAGGTTGAGGCCGCTGATGGCACCACCGAGATCCATCTGCTCGATAGAGCAGAAGAGCCGGCAGCCGAGCTCCCTCCCGTCGCGTCTGACTTGTCGACCCTGGCGGAGCCGGCGCCGGGAGCGGATTCTGCACTTGCTGGACCGGAAGACACGACAGCTATAGAAGAGTCAGCGGGCACGGATTCGTCCGAAGTGCCGGCAGGCTCCATCGAAGCCCCTACAGACGCCACTGAACCTGCCGAGGTTGTCGAAACACCGGTCCCAACGGCAGCTGCACAGTTAGAGACCGCCGGCGCACCGGCTGTCGCCGAAGATGAGGGTCGGCTGACGCTGCAATACACAGCCGACTGCTGGACCCGAGTGACGGACGCTACCGGCAAGGTGCTCTATAGCGGTCTGGCAAAGGCCGGCACCAGTCGCACCCTGGTCGGTAAGACACCATTGGACCTGCATCTGGGCTTCGCCTCCGGGGTGCAGGTCGACTTCAACGGCGAATCCGTCAGCCTATCTGGCAAAACGCGTGGCGAAACTGCACGCCTCAAGCTCGGACAGTAATCATGCACAGCGAGTCTCCCATCAAGCGTCGTCACACCCGCAAAATCTGGGTGGGCAACGTGCCGGTCGGCGGCGATGCGCCTATCGCCGTACAGAGCATGACCAATACCGAAACCTGCGACGTCGATGCGACAGTTGCGCAGATCCAGCGATTGCAAAATGCCGGGGCTGACATTGTTCGCGTCTCGGTGCCGTCTATGGAAGCTGCCGAGGCCTTTGGAAGGATCAAGCAGCGCGTCGGCCTGCCGTTGGTCGCCGACATTCATTTCGACTATCAGATTGCGCTACGAGTAGCAGAGCTTGGCGTCGATTGCTTGCGTATCAATCCAGGCAATATCGGCCGCGAGGATCGGGTGCGTGCTGTCGTTGAGGCTGCACGAGACAGGGGAATCCCGATCCGTATTGGCGTGAATGCCGGTTCGCTTGAAAAGGACCTGCAAAAGAAATATGGCGAGCCCACTCCCGAGGCGCTGGTGGAGTCGGCGCTGCGACATGTGGAGCATCTGGATCGGCTGAATTTCCCGGATTTCAAGGTCAGCGTGAAAGCGTCTGATGTGTTCATGGCCGTAGCTGCGTATCGCCTGTTGGCTGACAAGATCGAGCAACCGCTGCATCTGGGCATCACCGAGGCCGGTGGCCTGCGGTCCGGCACAGTCAAGTCGGCGGTAGGCCTTGGCATGTTACTGGCCGAGGGCATCGGCGACACCATTCGCATCTCGCTGGCAGCCGATCCGGTTGAAGAGATAAAGGTTGGTTTCGACATTCTGAAATCATTGCGTCTGCGCTCGCGAGGCATCAATTTCATCGCCTGCCCGAGTTGCTCGCGGCAGAACTTCGATGTAGTCAAGACCATGAACGAGCTTGAAGGCCGGCTCGATGATCTTCTGGTGCCGCTGGACGTTGCGGTGATCGGTTGCGTGGTCAACGGCCCTGGCGAAGCCAAGGAGGCACATATCGGGCTGACCGGCGGCTCGCCGAACAACCTCATCTACATCGATGGCAAGCCCGCGCAAAAACTCAGCAATGAAAATCTGGTGGACGAACTGGAACAATTGATTCGTCGCAAGGCCGCGGAAAAGGCTGAAACAGATGCCGCGCTGATCGTGCGTAGCTGATTTAAGGAACCGAATTGAGCAAGTCCCTGCAAGCCATCCGTGGCATGAACGATATCCTGCCGGCGCAGACACCGGTCTGGCGCTACCTTGAAACTACTTTCGCGCAGCTGCTGAACAGCTACGGTTACAGCGAAATCCGTTTGCCCATCCTCGAGTTCACTGATCTGTTCGCCCGCGGCATTGGGGAGGGAACAGATGTGGTCGACAAGGAGATGTACACCTTTCTCGACCGTAACGAGGAATCACTGACGTTGCGGCCCGAGGGCACAGCCGGTTGCGTCCGCGCCGTTCTCGAACACGGTATGACCGGCGGCGGCCAGGTGCAAAAACTCTGGTACAGCGGCCCGATGTTTCGCTATGAAAAACCACAGAAAGGCCGTTATCGCCAGTTTCACCAGATCGGTGTGGAAGTGTTCAATCAGCCCGGGCCTGATGTGGATGCTGAGTTAATCGTGCTGACGGCTCGGCTGTGGAAACAACTGGGCATGGCTGATGCGGTCACACTGCAGCTGAACAGCCTTGGCTCCAGCGAAGCGCGGGCGATCTATCGCGACGCGCTCGTGGAGTATCTCAAGCAGCATTTCGACCAGCTCGACGAGGACAGCCAGCGCCGTCTCACGAGCAACCCGCTGCGCATTCTGGACAGCAAGAATGCCCAGACCCAGGCGTTGCTGGCAGACGCGCCGACCTTGCAGAACTATCTGGACGATGAGTCCCGCGCTCATTTCGACGGCCTCAAGGCCAGGCTCGAAGCGGCGGGCATTGCCTACCAGATCAATCCCAAGCTGGTTCGCGGGCTCGATTACTACGGTCGCACGGTATTCGAGTGGGTGACCGACAAGCTGGGTTCGCAAGGTACAGTTTGCGCGGGTGGCCGCTACGACGGCCTGGTCAGTCAATTCGGTGGCAAGCCAACCCCGGGTGTGGGCTTCGCGATGGGCATCGAGCGGCTGGTATTGCTGTTGGAGACGCTTGAGGTGGTGCCGAAGGAGCTGACTCCTCCCGCTCATGCTTACATCTGCGCCTTTGGCGAAGAAGCCGAGCTGGCCGCGCTGGGATTGGCAGAAGGGCTACGCGACGCCTTGCCGGGCCTGCGCCTGTTGGTGAACGCCGGTGGGGGCAGCTTCAAGAGCCAGTTCAAGAAGGCCGACAAGAGCGGGGCGCGCTTCGCACTGATTCTAGGTGACGACGAGCTGGCAGGGCGCGTGGTAGGTTGCAAGCCGCTGCGTGACGACAGCGAACAACAAAGTATTGCCTGGGATGCTCTGCCCGAGCGTCTGGCTGCCTGTCTGGCTTGATCAGACCGGCCTGAATTCAGCGAAAGAAAGGAGTGACAGTGTGACCTCGGGTACCGATGAAGAACAACTGGCGCAGATCAAAGAGTGGTGGCAGCGTAACGGCAAGCCACTACTGCTCGGGGGTGCACTCGCTCTGGTCCTGGTATTTGGCTGGCAGTTCTGGCAGAAGCATCAGCTCAATCAGGCGCAGGGTGCGTCCGGGCTCTACCAGCAATTGCTCAATGCGTCCCTGGAGCAGGGCGAGGTGGATGCGGCCGAAGTGTCCCGCCTGGGGAATCTCCTGAAGAAAGACTTCTCCGGTTCCCATTACGCTCAGTACGGTAGCCTGTTCGTCGCTAAAGTGGCGGTGGAGTCCGGGCGTCTCGACGAAGCGGCAGCGGAGCTGCAGACTGTGCTGGACAAGCCTGCCGACAAGACCCTTGAAGAACTGGCGCGCCAGCGTATCGCCAGGGTGCTCGCTGCGCAGGACAAAGTGGACGCCGCTTTGGCGCTGCTCGATGAGGATGCGCCACAGGCATTTGCTTCCAGTCGTGAAGAGCTGCGTGGTGACCTGTTGGTCAAGCTGGGCCGTAACGATGAGGCCCATGCGGCTTATTCCAAGGCAAAAGAGGCGTTGTCGCAGGATGCTGCCATCGGCGGCTTGCAGCTGAAGCTGGACGATCTGGCTCGTGGAGAGGCATAAATTGATGCGTTGGAAGAATGCAGCGCTGCTGGCCTTGGCCGTCCTGGTTGTGGGGTGCAGCAGTAATGACAAGAAAGAACCCGAACCCGCCGAACTGGTCAAGTTCGATGCGGAAATCGAACTGAATAAGGAGTGGAGTCGCTCGATAGGTGAAGGCCAGGGCGAGACCTACAACCTGCTGACGCCGGTCGTCTATGGTAACGAGATATTTGCCGCAGACGTCGAAGGCCTTGTTGTCGCGATGGATCGTCTGACTGGCAAGGTCAACTGGAAAAAGGATCTGGATGTACCCATTTCCGGCGCGGTCGGTGCCGGATATGGTCTCGTGCTGGTAGGAACACTGCGCGGTGAAGTGCTGGCGCTGGATGTGTCCAACGGAGAGGAGCGGTGGCGCAGTCAGGTCAGCAGTGAGGTGCTTGCCGCACCCGCAGTCAATGGTGACGTCGTTGTCGTGCAAACCCAGGATGATCGCGTTGTCGCGCTGGAAATCGACACGGGCAAGCAACGCTGGAGCTACGAAAGCTCCCCGGCGGTGCTGACCTTGCGTGGAACCGGGGCGCCATTGTTGACCAATGAGCTGGCGGTCGCCGGGCTGTCCAGCGGCAAGGTGGTGGCGCTGGATACTCGCCGTGGCCTGCCTGTTTGGGAGCAGCGAGTAGCAGTCCCCCAGGGCCGGTCCGAACTGGAACGTGTGGTTGATATCGATGGCGGGCTTTTGTTGTCGGGCGGAACCTTATATGTCGCCACTTACCAGGGACGCGCGGCGGCGCTGGATCTGGAAACCGGCCGTATCCTCTGGCAGCGCGATGCCTCCACATCGTCCGGAGTGGCGATGGGGTATGGCAGTGTTTACGTCAGCCAGGCCGACGGCTCGGTGGTAGGCATTGATGAACGATCTACAACGGTACTCTGGAGCAATGACGCACTGGCTCGCCGACAGTTGTCCGCGCCTGCGGTGTTCTCCAGCTATGTGGTGGTGGGTGACAAGGAAGGCTATGCGCACCTGTTGAGCCAGGTCGACGGTCGATTCGTGGCACGTACCCGAGTTGACAGTGATGGCGTACGCGCGCGGCCTGTCGTTGAAGGTGACTGGCTGTATGTTTACGGTAACGGCGGCAAGCTGGTTGCCTTGACCATCAAGCAGCCGGACTGACGCCTCGTTCAGCGCACTCGTTCCGCATTGGCGGGACGCTATATCTGGCCGCTGCCTTGCAGCGGCCTTCGTGTTTTCTGAAATATCGCAGTGGAGAGCCGTATGGTTCCCGTAATTGCCCTCGTGGGCCGCCCGAACGTCGGTAAATCGACCCTGTTCAACCGTCTGACCAAGAGCCGTGACGCCATCGTGGCCGAATACGCCGGTCTGACCCGTGATCGTCAATATGGCGAAGCCAAATGGCAGGGACGGACCTATATCGTCATCGATACCGGCGGCCTGACGGGGGACGAGCAGGGCATCGACGCCAAGATGGCTGAGCAGTCGCTGCAGGCGATGCAGGAAGCCGATGCGGTGATGTTCATGGTGGATGCGCGCGCCGGCATGACGCCGGGTGATCAGATGATCGCCGAACATCTGCGCAAGATGAACAAGCGCCACTTCCTGGTGGCAAACAAGGTCGACAGTATCGACCCGGATATTGCCCGTGCCGAGTTCAGTCCGTTAGGGCTCGGCGATGCGTTGCCAATCGCCGCGGCCCATGGGCGCGGTATCAGCCACATGCTGGAGCAGGCGCTTGGCGCCTTTCCCAAGGACAATGCCGACGCGCCAGAGCAGGAAGGTGAGGCGCACGAGAGTGAAGTTGTTGCCGAGGGGCAGGAGTTCAAGCGCATTCCGGGCCCGAGCGAGAAGGATGGCATCAAGATTGCCGTCATTGGGCGCCCGAATGTCGGCAAGTCGACGCTGGTCAACCGCATGCTTGGTGAAGAGCGGGTCATTGTCTACGACCAGGCCGGTACCACGCGAGACAGCATCTACATCCCATTCGAACGCGATGACGAAAAGTACACGCTGATCGACACAGCGGGTGTGCGTCGCCGTGGCAAGATCTTCGAGGCCGTGGAGAAGTTTTCCGTGGTCAAGACGCTGCAGGCGATCCAGGATTCCAACGTCGTCATTTTCGTAATGGACGCCCGCGAGGGTGTGGTCGAGCACGACCTGAACCTGCTCGGCTTCGTTCTGGAAAGTGGCCGGGCGCTGGTCATCGCGCTGAACAAGTGGGATGGCATGGAGCCGAGCGAGCGCGATTATGTGAAAACCGAGCTGGAGCGCCGGTTATTTTTTGTCGAGTTTGCCGACATCCATTTCATCTCTGCCAAGCATGGCACCGGCGTCGGCAACCTGTACAAGTCAGTGCAGGCGTCATTCAAGTCGGCTGTCACCCGTTGGCCCACCAGCCGCCTGACGCAGATCCTCGAAGATGCGGTTCGCGAGCATGCGCCGCCCATGGTTGCCAGTCGCCGTATCAAGCTGCGCTATGCGCACCTGGGGGGAGCCAACCCACCGCTGATCGTCATCCACGGTAACCAGGTCGACTCGATACCCAAGTCCTATACTCGCTACCTGGAAAATACCTACCGGCGCGTCCTGAAGCTGGTCGGTACGCCCATCCGCATCGAGTACAAAGGCGGCGAAAACCCCTACGAGGGCAAGAAAAACACGCTCACCGACCGCCAGGTCAACAAGAAGCGCCGTCTCATGTCCCACCACAAGAAGGCCGAGAAAAAGCGCCGCGACAAGCGCTGACTTCTCAACTGTCCTCGTCGAATGACTGGTCCATATCAAGGGCCGGTCGTGCGTGTCGTGGCTTGCCGACCTGCCGAGCCGGGTTGCCAACCACGGTGGTATGCGGCGCAACCGGGTGCAGTACAACGCTGCCGGCGCCAACCTTGGCGCCCTCGCCGATCTCTATATTGCCGAGGATTTTTGCCCCCGCCCCGATCATCACGCCGCTGCGCACCTTGGGATGTCGGTCACCGCTTTCCTTCCCTGTGCCTCCCAAGGTCACGCCCTGGAGGATTGACACATCGTCGCCGACCACTGCAGTTTCGCCTATGACGATGCCTGTTCCGTGGTCGAGCATGACGCCGCTGCCTATCCGGCTGGCCGGGTTGATGTCGATCGCCAGACGTTCATTGCAGCGTGCCTGGATGAACATCGCCATCAACCGCTCCTGCTGTTGTAACAGTAGATGTCCGATACGGTAGGCCTGCAAGGCTGCAAAGCCCTTGGAAAACAGCAACACCTCCAGTTCGGTATCGAAGGCCGGGTCTCGATGGACGATCGCCTGCAAATCGCACCAGGCCGCTTCGGCGAGGAGCGGGTGCTGTCGATGAACACTGGCAACGCGATCGAAAAGCGCCTGCTGCTGTTCCGAAGTGGCAGCCAGGGCCTGGCTGATCCGGTAGGCCAGGGAGCAGCCGAAATCCGGATGGTCGAGAACGGCTTGCTGAATGACACCCGCCAGGCCCGGCTCGGCCTGCAACGCGCGTTCAGCCTGAGTGCGCACGTCGGCCCACCGGGCATCCGCAGATTCGATAGACATGGTGATCCTCTCTACTTGCATGAATTGAAGCACCAGACGGAGCTATGTCGAGCTCACTGTAGCAGTCGGACTCAGATGCCCAGGCCCTCGTATCGTGCCGTCTTGATCGGCTATGCTGTTTTTTCCTGTCGAAGCCCGTGCGACAGGCCTGTCGGAAGGCTTTCATGCTCATCAGTAAATTGCCCAATGTCGGTACCACCATCTTCACCACAATGTCGCAGCTGGCGGCTCAAACCGGCGCTCTGAACCTGTCCCAGGGCTTTCCGGATTTCGACGGCCCTGACGCGTTGCGCGAAGCGCTGGCGCGCCATGTGATGGCTGGCCACAACCAGTACGCACCGATGACCGGCCTGCCTGCGTTGCGCGAGCAGGTGGCGGTGAAAGTAGCGTCACTTTACGGCCGCAAGGTCAGCGCGGACACCGAGGTCACCATCACGCCCGGTGCGACCCAGGCCATCTTTTGTGCGATTCATGCGATCGTTCGACCCGGCGACGAAGTGATCGTCTTTGATCCCTGTTATGACAGCTACGAACCGGCCGTCGAACTCGCCGGTGGGGTCTGTATCCACCAGTCGCTCAGCCTGCCGGAGTTTTCCATCGACTGGCAGAAATTGGCCGATACGATCACGCCGCGCACGCGCATGATCGTGTTGAACACGCCGCACAACCCCAGCGGGGCGTTGATCGACATGGCCGATCTGGATCGGCTGGCGGCGCTGATCCGCGACCGGGATATCTACCTGCTCAGCGATGAGGTCTACGAGCATCTGGTCTTCGATGGGCGCGAGCATGCCAGCGTGCTGCGTCATGACGAGCTGTACCAGCGCGCCTTTGTCGTCAGTTCGTTCGGCAAGACCTATCACGTCACCGGATGGAAGACCGGCTATGTCGTGGCGCCGCCCATGCTCAGCAGCGAGTTGCGCAAGGTTCATCAGTACGTCAGCTTTACCGGCGTGACGCCGTTGCAGTGGGCACTGGCTGATTTCATGGCCGCGTATCCGGAGCATGTAAGTGGATTGCCGGCGTTCTACCAGGCGAAACGCGATCTGTTCTGCAATCTACTAGCCGGTTCGCGGTTCAGTTTTACCCGTGCGGCCGGCACTTATTTCCAGCTCGTCGACTATTCGGCGATTCGCCCGGACCTCGATGACGTCGCCATGTCCGAGTGGCTGACTCGCGAGCACGGTGTGGCGAGCATTCCGATCTCGGTTTTTTACCAGGCCCCTCCTGCCGAATCGCGGCTCGTCCGCTTCTGCTTCGCCAAACGAGAGGAGACGCTGCATCAGGCAGCGGAACAACTATGCGCGATCTGACTACCTTACCGAACCTCGAACTTGCCCTGATCCAGACGACACTCGTCTGGCAGGATGCTCAGGCCAACCGCGAGCGTCTGGCCGTGTTGCTGGATGAGGCCCGTGGCGTTGACCTGATTGTCCTGCCGGAAATGTTCACCACCGCCTTTTCGATGAATTCCTCCGAGCTTGCCGAGCCGGAGGAGGGCCCGACGTATGCCTGGTTGCGTGAGCAGGCGGCGCGGGTGGATGCCGTCATTACCGGGAGCGTTATCATCGAGGCGGCCGACGGCACGCATCGCAACCGTCTGCTCTGGGCGCGGCCGAACGGCAGGATTTCGCACTATGACAAGCGCCACCTGTTCCGCATGGCCGGCGAGCACAAGCACTACACGGCGGGCGATCAGCAGGTGGTGTTCGAACTGAACGGCTGGAACATCCGCCCGCTGATCTGCTACGACCTGCGCTTCCCCGTCTGGAGTCGCGACCCTCATAACACCGACCTGTTGCTCTATACAGCCAACTGGCCGGCGGCACGTCGCAATGCCTGGAATCGCTTGCTACCGGCGCGCGCCATCGAGAACCTTTGCTACGTCGCAGCGGTGAATCGGGTCGGTGAAGACGGCAAGGGGTACCCCTACAGTGGCGATACACAGGTGCTGGACTATCTCGGTGATCCCTTGCTGGAAGCCGGTGACGCCGAGGGCGTGTTTCGCACAACGCTACGGGCGGCTGACCTGGCTAAATTCCGCAGCAAGTTTCCCGCCTACCACGATGGGGATGCCTTCGAGCTGAAGCTGTAACGTCAGTGCCCGGCAGTGTCTCTGCGGCGTTGACGCCGCCACGCCAGGCCGCCATAGATGAGGACGTTACTCAGCACAACTACCGCAGCGAGCAGATACTGCACCGGCACGCTCAGCCAGGCGGGGTAGATCAGCGGCAGCAGGTAGTGCTCGATGAAGCCGGCCTCGTATCCTGCACTGCCTGCAAGTCGCCTGAGCAGGTTCTCCCAATGGGTCAATGGGCAGGGCCAGCCGCTCAGCTCAACGAAAACTCCCCAGGCTACCGCTGGCAAGTGCAGCACTACGAAGCCGCGTTTCCAGGCGACGAGCAACCCGCCCAGCAACACGAAGATGATGAAGCCCAGATGCAGGAGCAACATGGCATCAGCGCCGAGCCTATAGAGCATGTCGCTAGACCGCTGCCGGGATCGACCGGCCCAAGCCCGCCATCTGCCGATCCTGCGTTCTGGCCAGCAAGGTGACCGAGAGCAGCGCGCCGAGCATGGCCATGAACATATCGGATTGAGTGTCCCAGGGGTCGCCCTGAGTCCCGAGGAAATCCTCCGCACCCTGACCGGCCAGCAACGCTACCCACCATTCGATCAGTTCGTAGAAAGCACTGAAAGCCAGCGCGACACAGATCGACAAAAAGCCCAGCATTTTTCCGTAGGCAACGAAGCGACGACGCAGGAGAATTTCCCTGGCCAGCAGGGCAGGTGTCACGCCTTGTATGAAGTGACCCAATTTGTCGTAGGGGTTGCGGCTCAGATCAAACCATTCCTGAACCCAAAAGCCCGGGGGCACACGGGCGTATGTATAAGCGCCGCCGAGAATGAGCACCAGGGCATGGGCGGCAATGACCACATACAACAGACGCGTCAGTGGGAAGCGCTGATGGCTCCAGAGCAGCACTGGCGCGGCGATCAGCACTGGCGCGACTTCCAGAAGCCAGGTCGCACGATCATACGGGGCGATGCCAGAGCAGATCAGTGCCACCAACACCGACAATCCGAGCGTCGCGTAGAGCGTCTTGTCCCGCATAGAGGCCGCCATGGTTTGCTGGTCCAGGCGGCAGCATGCAGCGCAGTGAAGCTGATATGCAACCGGCGACCAGTGAGTGGCCTACCCGTCCGGGGCCTAGCCCTGTTGGCTAGGGAGCGATGCCGAGCGGGTGCAGTGAACCAGATTCACCGGACCGACAAAGCGATTGGCGTTGCCCTGAACACACGCGATGCTGCGGTTGCGCCACTGTTCCCACTCGTTGACCGGGTATTGGCGATTCCAGATGTCGTACAGGCGGCGATCCTGCTTCGACAGACGCAAGCCATAGCGCTCACTCATGTACAGATAGGTGCGTGCGATGGCGCCGCGGCTGTAGGCTGGCGGCATTGCGGTGCGTTGCTTGAAGTTCACCACAAAGGGGCAGGCGCCGTATTGGCTGGGCTTTTCGCTGAGCATGCCGAAGCCGAAGTTGCTGCGGTCGCCGTTCACTTCGCCAACAACGGGCACCAGGTTATGCAAATCGGCCTCCGCTTTGCTGAAGAGTGGATCGGTAGAAGTGCAGTGCTTGCGTCCGCCGTCTTGCCAGCATTGACGCTGATGTCCGATTACCCAGGCTGGCACGATGTGCTCCCATTCCACCCGCGCGGCGCGTTTGGGCTGCTTGCGCGGGATATAACCGCAGCTGCCCATGTTGATCCGCTTGCCCTGGTAGGCGCAGCGGCAATAAAAGTCAACGGGGCGTTCGGCGTAGATCTTCCATGCGACCTTTTTCGCTTCGCGGAAGGTGCGCGGAGCATCGGCGTGGATCTGAACGGTGAAAAAAAGCGCAAGCAGGAGCAGGCAATATTGGCGCATGGTGTTCTCGACGACTTTCTGAGAATCGCATCCATGCGGGGCGCGCTATGTTAGTTGCTAAGTAGAAAATCCTATATATAACAATAACTTACATAGTGTCATTAGGCCTGCTTGCGGCCCAGTCGGTTGATCTGCAGCGACGAGAGAATGATCAGCCCTCCGATTGTCAGCTGCACGAGATTCGTCTCCGTGCCCCAGAGCAGCAGATTGAGCAGGAGCCCAACCGGTACGGCCATATTATTCATAACTGCGAGCGTGCCGGCATCGACGAGCGTGGCTCCCTTGTTCCAGCAGAACTGCCCCAGCGCTGTTGCCAGCACGCCCATCCAGATCAGCACGCCCCATTGGAGAGAGGTCGTTGGCAGTTTTTCAGGATTGCCGAACAACAGCCAGGCCGGAAGAACGATCACCAGCGCGCCGAGGAAGAAGTAGCCGAAGCGCCGGTACAACGGGATATCCGATGGGTAACGTTGCGCCAGGTGCTTATAGCCAACCTGGCCGGCAGCAAAGGTGAAATTGGCCAATTGCATCAGCAGAAAACCACCCAGGAAGTCACTGGACACGCCGTCATAGCGGATCAGGCCGGCACCGAAGACTGCAACGGCAGCCGCCACCAGTGCCCATGGGTTGAAGCGGCGGTTCAGCGCATCGTCAATCAAAGTCACGTGCAACGGCGTCAGAACAGTGAACAGCAGCACTTAGGCTACCGTCAGCACGTTGAAGCTCAGGTACAGGCACAGATAGGTGACACCGAATTGCAGCGCGCCGACCAGAGTGACGCCGCCGATGAAACCCGGCGCGACCCCGCGCCAGCGGGTCAGTGGCAGAAATACCAGTGCGGCCAGTACGACGCGAGTCAGCACCGCGAAGTAGCTGTCCACCTGACCGGCCAGATAGACGCCGATCAGGTTGAATGAGAATGCCCACAGCAGTGTGACGAAGATCAGGTAGCGCATGCCGACTCCTCAGGAGGTCGGCGACCTTAGCGACTCTGTGCCAGTTGGGGAAGCCCCGGCACTATGGCTTGCAGCCCAGCGGTGCTTCGCGGGGCGCGAATGGCTGTCTGCTCAGTCAATCAGTAAGAAAGGGGATGCGTTCTGCATCCCCCTTGGTTCCGCCGCGTGTGTCAGGCCGCTTTGCTTTGTGCCTCGCGCAGGGCACGGTTCAGCGCGCTGAACAGCGCTCGGATGCTGGCCGTGGTGATGTTCTCGTCGATGCCGATGCCATGCAGTGGGCGCTCACCATCCAGGCGGACTTCGATGTAGGCGGCAGCTCGTGCGTTACTGCCGGCACCAATCGAGTGCTCGTGGTAGTCCATGATTTCGAGCTTGACCGGCAGTCCCGCCACCAGGGCTTCCAGCGGGCCTTTGCCGATGCCGCGCCAGTGCATGGTTTCGCCTTCACTGGCGACTTCAACGTCGAGGGCACTGGTGCCGTTTTCTTCCTGCAGGCGATGGCTCTTGAGCGTGTAGGGAGATGTCGCCTGCAGGTATTCACCTTCCAGCAAGGCGTATATCTGCTTGGCGCTCATTTCCAGACCGAGGCGGTCGGTTTCCTTCTGCACCACCTGGCTGAACTCGATCTGCATGCGGCGTGGCAGGCTGATGCCGTACTCCTGCTCCAGCAAATAGGTGATGCCGCCCTTGCCGGACTGGCTGTTGACGCGGATGACCGCCTCGTAGCTGCGGCCGAGGTCGGCCGGGTCGATAGGCAGGTAGGGCACCTCCCAGACGCCGTTCGGATCCTGCTGGCTGAAGCCCTTGCGGATAGCGTCCTGGTGCGAGCCGGAGAAGGCTGTGTGGACCAGGTCGCCGACGTACGGATGACGAGGATGGACCGGCAACTGGTTGCATTCCTCGACCACCTTGCGCACCGCATCGATGTCGGAAAAATCCAGCTGCGGATCGACGCCCTGGCTGTACATGTTCAAGGCCACAGTGACCAGGTCCACGTTGCCGGTACGCTCACCATTACCGAACAGGCAGCCCTCGACGCGGTCGGCGCCCGCCATCAGGCCAAGCTCGGTGGCGGCCACGCCGGTGCCACGGTCGTTGTGTGTATGCAGGCTGATCAGCACGCTGTCGCGTTTGTTGATGTGACGGCCGAAATACTCGATCTGGTCCGCGTAGATGTTTGGCGTAGCCGCCTCGACGGTCGCTGGCAGGTTGAGGATCAGTTTCTTGTCGGGTGTCGGCTGAAACACGTCGATTACCGCATTGCACACCTCGACGGCAAAATCGGTTTCGGTTGAGCTGAACACCTCTGGCGAGTACTCGAAGCGCCAATCGGTATCCGGCGCAGCTTCAGCCAGTCGCTTGATCACCTGGGCGGCAGCCGTCGCGATGTTCGTCACACCGGCCTTGTCCTGATTAAAGACGATGCGGCGGAAGCTCGGTGCGGTAGCGTTGTAGTAATGGACGATTGCCCGCTTGGCGCCCTTGAGGGATTCGAAAGTGCGGGTAATCAGGTCCTCACGCGCCTGGGTCAGAACCTGAATGGTGACGTCATCCGGAATGTGGCCGCCCTCGATCAGCTCGCGCACGAAGTCGAAATCGGTCTGCGAGGCTGATGGAAAGCCGACTTCGATTTCCTTCAATCCGACCTGCACCAGCGTCTTGAAGAAGCGCATCTTCTTGCCCGCATCCATCGGCTCGATCAGAGACTGGTTGCCGTCGCGCAAATCGGAGCTCAGCCAGATCGGGGCTTGAGTGATGGTCTTCGATGGCCAGGTACGGTCGGGGATGTCGAGGGTTGGAAAGGCGCGGTATTTGGTCGATGGGTTCTTGAGCATGGTCATGGCGATTCCCCGGCTGTGGCGTGGGTAGAGGCGACACCTCTCACCCAAAACATTCGTCAATGTTGAAAACTTATTGCTTTGCATGGATGGATTGCAAGACAAGTTTTCAAATTGGCAGAACTAACTAATTCTTGAAAATACGTGCAACAGAATCCTGCTTTTGCGAGGATGAGCGCCTACTCATTGCGGAGCGCTGAGTGGTTGTGAGCCTCATCTGACTATCCGATCGAAAACAGCACCACCGTGGCTCGTGGCGACGCGCTGGTTATCGAATCAGGCGTTGCTGGCGACCCGCAAATGCGCCAGGGAGCCAGTCGGCCCGGTGTGACCCTTATTTAGGACATGGCCCGCAACGCTTGCAATTCACGACCGCCAGCAACCCCGCGATTGCATGGGGCAGCTCCGATCTGCACCGCGATCAGCCCGGAGGGCTTTCCGATGGCGCCAGCGCCGGAGCTCCACGCCGCCCCAACGAGTCGCCCCAATCGCGCATGTCCGCCCCGCTCGGGTGTTGAAATACACGCAAGCCAAATTCGGGCAGGATCGCCAGCAGGTGGTCGAAGATATCCGACTGGATCGCCTCGTATTCCGTCCATGCCACGGTGTTGGTGAAGCAGTAGATCTCCAGCGGCAGGCCATCGGCTGTCGGGCTGAGCTGGCGCACCATCAGCGTCATGCCCTGATGTATGCCGCCATGGCTGCGCAGATAGCGCTCCACGTACGCGCGGAAACTACCGATATTGGTGATGCGCCGCGTGTTCACTGGCTCCTTGCCGCGCTCTTCGAGCTTGGCGTTCCAGGCGTCGATCTCACGGCGTTTTTCCGTGAGGTACTCATCGAGAAGGTTGAAACGATGCAGGCGCTCGCACTCGTCCGCGCCAAGGAAATGCACGCTCTGTTGGTCCAGGTAAAGGCTGCGCTTGATTCGCCGCCCGCCGCTTTCCTGCATGCCCCGCCAGTTCTTGAACGAGTCGCTGATAAAGCGCTTGGTCGGGATGTTGCTGATGGTCTTGTCCCAGTTCTGCACCTTTACCGTGTGCAGCGCGATATCAATTACATCGCCGTCGGCGTTGAGCTGCGGCATTTCCACCCAGTCGCCTACCCGAATGAGGTCGTTGGAGGTGATCTGGACGCTGGCCACCAGCGACAGGATGGTGTCCTGAAAGATCAACAGCAGTACCGCCGCCATGGCACCGAGGCCGGATAGCAGGATCAGCGGCGAGCGGTCGATCAGCGTGGCGATGATGAGGATGGTGGCGATCGCATAGATCGCGATCTTGACGACCTGCAGATAACCCTTGATGGGGTGAACATGCGCATCGGCCCGACGCTGATACACCATGTTGATGATGTCCAGCAGCGCTCCCAGCGCGAGGGCGATGGTCAGGACGATAAAGCCGCCGCAGACGTTGCGCACCACCGTGACAGCCGCTTCCGGCAAACCGGGGACGGCGTTCACGCCGACTGACAGCACCAGCGCCGGCACGATATTCGACAGCCGGCGGATGATGCCGAAGTCCTGCAGTTCCGTTTCGCGCGAGCTGCGTACGATCTGATAAACACCGCGAACGAGGATGCGTTTGACTATCCAGTTCGCGAGCCAGGCGGCAAATATCAGCGCTGCGCTGGCGACAAGTGTCTGCAGCTCGGGGTGAGCCCTGAGCCAGTCCATCCAGATGCCCAGTTCGTCCTGCATGAAGTGCTCCGTGAGATGCCTGTTGCTGCCTGACGCTTTCCTAGCGGATGAATTCGCGGCTGATCGAGCGGAAGAGCTCGGTCCCGGCCTGTTCCATCCATTCGAAGGCGACCATTTCCCGCGAAACGATGCTGGCGCCAGCCTGTTGCATGCGCGCCAGGCCGAGCGCCTTGTCGCTGGCGCGCCGCGAGCCTACGGCTTCTTCGACCACGAACACCTGATTGCCGCGAGCCAGCAGATCGATCACCGTCTGCAGCACGCAGATATGGGTTTCGATCCCGCTGATCACGAATTGCCTCCGCTCCCCGCCGGGTCGTTTGAACAGCTCGCCGTCACGCGCAGCGGAAAAGTGCAGCTTCTCGATGATTGCCTCTTCAGCCATTCCATCGCGCAGCGAGGTAACGGTAGGGCCAAGGCCCTTGCTGTACTGCTCGGTGAGCAGTACCGGAACGCCAATTCGTTTGGCGACCTGGATCAGCCAAGCACTGTGCTCGGCCAGTTCGGTGTGGCCCTCGATCGCAGGAAACAGGCGTTCCTGGATGTCGATGATGAGGAGGGTGGAGTCCTGGGCGTTGATAAGCATGCCGTTGTCCTTGGATTGATCAGGGCTTGAATGCACCGATGAAGATGGACGGATCGATGCGTGCGTCGTTAAGGCTTACATTCCAGTGTAGATGCGGGCCCGTGGCCCGGCCGGTGGAGCCGACCTTGCCAAGCACCGCGCCGCGTGACAATTCATCTCCGACCTTTACGTCTATCTGCGACAGATGGCAGAACATGCTGATCAGCCCTTGGCCGTGGTCGACGAACACCGTCTTGCCATTGAAGAAGTAGTCGCCGGTGAGAATCACCTTGCCGGCAGCGGGTGCCTTGATTGGCGTGCCTGCCTTCGCGGCGAAGTCCAACCCGGAGTGCGGGTTACGCTCTTCGCCGTTGAAGAAGCGGCGCAGCCCGAACGGCGAAGACAGCGGACCGTTGACGGGGCTGTCGAACAGCAGGTTGCTCGGCTGGCGCGGGCTGAACTGGCGGTAGGCGCGGGTCTGTTCGTCCAGTTCACGCTCGATGCGCTTGAGATCGTCAGGGTTCGGATTGACCTGCCGCTGATTCTTCAGCGTGATGTGCTGCTCGCGGTAGCTCCGGGGCTCGACACGGAAGCTATGGGCCTGGCCGTCGACATCCAGCGATTGCTCGCCCGCTTTGACCGTTAGTGGAATGCCGACAATGGCAATCCAGCGTTGATCATCCTCGCGCACCACCAGCACGGGCTTGCCGTCGTAACGCGCTTTCGGCGCGCTGGCATCATTGCCGAGGTCAACGACCGCCACGCCGCCTGGCACGGGTTTGTTCAACAGGCGGGTGAGAAAGCCTTCGGCGTGAGCGGGCAGAGTCAGGGCGAGCAGCAGGGCAAGGGCGAAACGCATGGCAGTCCTAGTGAAGGGTGAGTCAGTCCAGCAACGACAAGGTTACCGGCGTCTGGTGATTGTCTTCGACACGCACATCCAGCTCGCCGTTTCCTAGCCGGGCCTTCAGGCGTTGGCCGGGCTGGGTCTGGTCGGCTCGCCGAATGGCCAGACCGCGCTCATCGAGCAGGATGCTGTAGCCACGTGACAGCGTGGCGAGCGGGCTGACTATATTCAGTGTCTGCACGAGACCTTGCAGCTGCTGGCGTTGGCCTTTAAGGGTGTCCTGCATGGCGCGGGGCAGCCGGCTGGACAGATGTTCGAGGCGTTGGCGCAGCAGGTTCAGGTTCCGGCCCGGGTGTTGCCCGGCAAGGCGCGTTTCGAGGCGGGCGAGGCGCTCCTGACCAGCGCAGAGTCTACGGTCGATACCACGCAGCAGGCGCGCCTCCAGGTCGTCGATACGCTGGGCTTGCTGCTGCAGGCGCTCGCCGGGATGTCGCAGGCGCCGGGTCAGGGCTTCCAGGCGCGCCGCGTCGCGATGCATACGATCGCGCATGCGCAGCAAAAGCCGCTGACGCAGGCCTTCCAGGCGCTGACGTACATCGGCACTGCTGGGAGCCAGGAGTTCGGCGGCGGCGGATGGCGTCGGTGCACGGACGTCGGCGACGAAGTCGGCAATAGATACGTCGGTTTCGTGACCGACAGCGCAGACGATCGGCGTCTCGCAAGCGGCCACGGCCCGTGCGACCGCTTCCTCGTTGAAGCACCAGAGGTCTTCCAGCGAGCCGCCGCCGCGCGCCAGGATCAGCGCATCGTAGCCGCCGCGGTCGGCCAGCTGCAGCGCTCGGACGATCTGTGCCGTCGCCTCGCGACCCTGGACCGGGGTCGGGACCAGAGTCAGGGCGACATGCGGCGCGCGTCGACGGAACACCGAAATGATGTCGCGAATGACCGCGCCGGTTGGCGAGCTGACGATGCCGATACGCCGAGGATGAAGGGGCAGGGAGCGCTTGCCCGCCGCGTCGAACAGACCCTCGGCGCTGAGCTTTTCCTTCAGGGCCTCGAAGGCCAGACGCAGCGAACCGTCGCCGGCCGGCTCGACGTTATCGAGAATCAGCTGATAGTCGCCGCGGCCCTCGAACAACGACACCCGCCCACGCACCTTGACCGCCAGACCGTCGCGCAGGGACTGGCGCACCCGCAGGGCGTTCTGCCGGAACAGCGCGCAGCGGACCTGGGCGTTCTTGTCCTTTAGCGTGAAATAGATATGGCCGGACGCTGGCTTGGCCAGGTTGGAAATCTCGCCTTCGACCCACACCTGGGCGAACACGTCTTCGAGTAGCAGCCGCGCGCGACCGTTGAGCTGGCTGACAGTCAGCACTTCGCGGTCGAGATTCAGGCGTTGGAAAGGATCGTTGAGCATGCCGGGGATGATAAAGGGAAAAGCCTTCAAATGAGCGCTGAAGGCTGGAGGCTCAACGAAAAAACAGGCGGACGGGCACGATTGACCTTTGTGAGCCGCGCATTAAGCTGCGTGGCTCACTGTCTCTGTCCGAGCTAGCCATGAGCGATAGCCAAGCCATCATCGTGCCGCGCATTTCCACGTTCCCGGGTCATGAAGCCAAGGCGCGGATGATCCTGCGCTGGCTGTCCGAGCGCCGCATTGTAGAGGCGCTGCCAACTACCTGTGGGCGTGGGGCCGGCGGCATGGGCTATGCCATTGCGGCCGGGGCGCGCAGCGTTGTGCAGCACCCCGAGCGGCTGCCGTACGGCGAGGCGATCAACGGCATGGAGGTGATCACCAAGCGCTGCATCTATACGCCGACACGGGATTTCGCCGAGGAGGCGGGCTGCCCCGAGTGCCGCCGCGAAATCGGCGAAGCGCTGTTCGAAAGCCTGGATGAATGGATGCCCCGTCACACCGACAACTTCACATGTCCGCAATGCGGCTTCGAGGATGACATCAACGGCTTCCTCTTCATTCCAGCCTGTGGATTTTCCAATCTGGGGTTCATCTTCAACGGCTGGGGGGAGGCTGCCTTTCGTCAGTCGTTTCTTGAAGAGTTCGCAGCACGCCTGGGATTCGGCGTGGCGCTGGTGATCGATCGCCCGTGACCGATCGGTCATTTCGCCAGTGCAACGCTGCAGGCCGAGCGCGACGGACCGCAGAACTGCATTGAGCGCCGTGGTATGCGTGGGTATAATGCCGCGCTTCCTTTTTCCCGCCTGGGAGCCCCCGCCATGCTGCGTATCAGCCAAGAAGCCCTGACGTTCGATGATGTTCTCCTGATCCCGGGATATTCCGAGGTACTGCCGAAGGATGTCAGCCTCAAGACCCGCCTGACCCGCGAAATCGAGCTGAACATTCCCCTTGTTTCGGCGGCAATGGACACCGTCACCGAAGCCCGGCTGGCCATTGCCATGGCGCAGGAAGGCGGCATTGGCATCATTCACAAGAACATGAACGTCGAGCAGCAGGCTGCCGAAGTGCGCAAGGTCAAGCGTCACGAAACGGCGATCGTTCACGATCCGGTGACGGTCACGCCTGAGACGAAGATCAGCGAACTGTTGCGCAAGGCTCGTGAACTGGGTTTCTCCGGCTTCCCAGTTGTTTCCGGCAAGGAGCTGGTCGGCATCGTTACCGGCCGTGACCTGCGCTTCACGCCGAATGCTGGTGACTCCGTCGCGGCGATCATGACGCCAAAGGAAGAACTGGTAACCGTACAGGAAGGCACTGGCCTCGAAGAAATCAAAACCAAACTCTACGAGCACCGCATCGAGAAAATGCTGGTGGTCGACAGCAATTTCCATCTTCGCGGCCTGGTCACCTTCCGTGATATTGAGAAGGCCAAGACCTACCCGCTGGCTTCCAAGGATGACCAGGGCCGTCTGCGCGTCGGCGCCGCCGTGGGTACCGGCGCCGACACCGCCGAACGTGTAGAAGCCCTGGCAGCTGCCGGCGTCGATGTGATCGTCGTCGACACCGCACACGGCCATTCTCGCGGTGTGCTCGATCGCGTTCGTTGGGTAAAGGACAACTTCCCGCAGGTGCAGGTCATTGGCGGCAACATCGCCACTGCCGAAGCCGCGCTGGATCTGGTCAAGGCTGGCGCTGATGCAGTCAAGGTCGGCATCGGCCCGGGCTCGATCTGCACCACCCGCATCGTCGCCGGCGTCGGCGTCCCGCAGATCTCCGCCATCGCCAACGTTTCCGCCGCGCTGGAAGGAACCGGCGTGCCGATGATCGCCGACGGCGGCATCCGCTTCTCCGGTGATCTGTCCAAGGCCATCGTGGCCGGCGCCAACGCCGTGATGATGGGCTCGATGTTTGCCGGTACCGAAGAGGCGCCGGGCGAGATCGAGCTGTTCCAGGGCCGTTCCTACAAGGCCTACCGCGGCATGGGTTCACTGGGCGCCATGTCGCAGGCGCAGGGTTCATCGGATCGTTACTTTCAGGACTCCTCCGCTGGCGCCGAAAAGCTGGTGCCGGAAGGCATCGAAGGCCGCGTGCCGTACAAGGGCTCTCTGGCAGCGATCATCCACCAGTTGATGGGCGGCCTGCGCGCCTCCATGGGTTACACCGGCAGCGCCACCATCGATCACATGCGCACCCATCCGCAGTTCGTGCGCATCACCGGTGCCGGCATGGCGGAATCGCATGTGCATGATGTGCAAATCACAAAAGAAGCCCCGAATTATCGGGTTGGCTGACCAAGCTCTTTCGCCGAAGGCTATAGGCTGGAAGGCTGGACGATGACGCTTTTTCGTTCAGCCTCCAGCCTCCAGCCTCCAGCCTCCGGCCAATCTATTCAGGTAAAAGCAAATGGCCTCTCCCGACATTCACGCCCACCGCATCCTGATCCTGGATTTCGGCTCGCAGTACACCCAGCTGATCGCCCGTCGCGTTCGTGAAATTGGCGTCTATTGCGAGCTGCATCCGTTCGATATGAGCGATGAGGACATCCGTGCCTTTGCGCCACGCGGCATCATTCTCGCCGGCGGTCCGGAGTCGGTGCACGCTGAAGGCAGCCCGCGGGCGCCGCAAGCCGTGTTCGACCTGGGCGTACCGCTGTTCGGTATCTGCTACGGCATGCAGACGATGTCCGAGCAGCTCGGCGGCAAGGTACAGGGATCGGATGAGCGCGAGTTCGGCTATGCGCGCGTCGATCTGGTGGGCAAGTCGAAGCTGTTCGACGGGATCGAAGACCACATGGACGACGACGGCGTGTTCGGCCTCGACGTCTGGATGAGTCATGGCGACAAGGTGACGACCCTGCCGGAAGGGTTCCATATCCTCGCCAGCACCCCGAGCTGCCCGATCGCCGCCATGGGTGACGATGATCGCCGCTATTACGGCGTTCAGTTCCACCCCGAAGTGACCCACACCCGCCAGGGCGGGCGCATCCTGTCGCGTTTCCTACTGGAAATCTGCGGCTGCGAAGCACTGTGGACGCCGTCCAATATCGTCGAGGATCTGGTCGAGCAGGTCCGCGCACAGGTCGGTTCGGCCAATGTGCTGCTGGGCCTGTCCGGCGGTGTCGACTCCTCGGTGGTTGCGGCGTTGCTGCACAAGGCCATCGGCGATCAGCTGACTTGTGTCTTCGTCGACAACGGCCTGCTGCGTCTGCATGAAGGCGATCAGGTGATGGCCATGTTCGCCGAGAACATGGGCGTCAAGGTGATCCGCGCCGACGCCGAGGCGCAGTTCCTCGAGAATCTCGCCGGTGAAGCGGACCCGGAGAAGAAGCGCAAGATTATCGGCCGTACCTTCATCGATGTATTCGATGCACAGGCCAGCAAGCTCGATAACATCCAGTACCTGGCCCAGGGCACCATCTACCCGGACGTCATCGAGTCCGCCGGTGCCAAGAGCGGCAAGGCCCATGTGATCAAGTCGCACCACAACGTTGGCGGCCTGCCTGAGGAGATGAACCTCAAGTTGGTCGAGCCCCTGCGTGAGCTGTTCAAGGACGAGGTCCGCAAGATCGGCCTGGAACTGGGTCTGCCGTACGACATGGTCTACCGCCACCCCTTCCCGGGCCCTGGTCTGGGCGTGCGCATCCTTGGCGAAGTGAAAAAGGAATACGCCGACCTGCTGCGTCGTGCCGACCACATCTTCATCCAGGAGCTGCGCAACTTCGACTGGTACCACAAGACCAGCCAGGCCTTCGTGGTGTTCCAGCCGGTCAAATCCGTGGGTGTGGTTGGTGATGGTCGCCGCTACGCCTGGGTCGTCGCGCTGCGTGCGGTGGAAACCATCGACTTCATGACCGCCCGCTGGGCGCATCTGCCGTACGAGCTGCTGGAGAAAGTATCCAACCGCATCATCAACGAAATCGAAGGTATCTCACGCGTCACGTACGATGTGTCGAGCAAGCCGCCAGCGACCATTGAGTGGGAATGAAATCAGGTCCTTCGGGGACTATCGGTACCTATCGATAAAGTGCCGTAACGTGTTGATTTGATTCAAAATACGTCACGGTACCTATCAGTGGCTATCGCCGGTAAGCAGAATGCTTTGGCGGTAGCGGTGACGGTAGCAACCGAAGGCCGGATTCGGACCCTCCCGTTTACTATCGAGACCAAACCGGTCTTTGACGGTAAATCTCTCCACCGGAAAGCTGCTGTCACGCGGCTTTCCCGGCATCAGCAGGTCTCCTGACCCTGGACGGTAAAAGCCGCCCTGAACAGGAGGAAAAACCTCGATGCTGACCGACACCGCACTGCGGAAACTAAAGCCCAAAGCCAAGCCCTACAAGGCTTCCGACCGTGACGGCATGTACGTGACGGTATCCCCTGGCGGTACCGTCACCTTTCGCTACGACTACCGTCTCAATGGACGGCGGGAAACTCTGACCATCGGACGGTATGGGCCCGCGGGGATTTCGCTGGCGATGGCGCGTGAGAAGCTGCTCGATGCCAAGCGGCAGGTTGCCCAAGGTATCTCTCCATCTCTTGAGAAGCAGAGGGCCAAGCGGCGGCTGACAGCTGCCAAGACTTTTGGCGACATGCTGAAGCGTTGGCTAACCGATGCGCGTATGGCTGACAGTACGCGGGCAATGCGCAAGAGCATCATTGATCGCGACATCCTGCCGGTGTTCGAGAATCGACTGCTGACCGAAATCAGCCCTGACGATTTGCGAGCGCTTTGCAACAAGGTCAAGGCACGAGGGGCGCCGGCGACGGCGGTTCACATTCGTGACATCGTGAAACAGGTTTATGCATTCGCGATCCTGCATGGCGAGAAGGTCGAGAATCCAGCCGATGACGTGAAGGCGGCGTCGATCGCTACGTTTGTGCCGAAAGACCGGGCACTGACCCCGACCGAGATCCGCCTGGCCTTTCATCAGCTGGAGTCGATCGCGGCGTACCCCACCATTCGGTTGGCCTTGCGTCTGGTGCTGCTGACGTTGGTACGCAAGAGCGAGCTAATCCAGGCGACCTGGAATGAGGTGGACTTTGAGGGCGCCACCTGGACGATCCCTAAAGAGCGGATGAAGGGGCGCAACCCCCATGTGGTCTACCTGTCGCGCCAAGCCCTGGATATTTTCGTGGCACTGCACACCTGTGCCGCTGGTTCCAGATTCGTGCTGCCATCGCGCTATGAAATTCATCGCTGCATGTCGCACGCGACCCTGAACCGGATTACCCAACTCATTGCGTCGCGCGCGAAGGAAGCGGGGCTTCCGTTGCAGCCGTTCACTGTGCATGACCTGCGCAGGACAGGCTCCACGCTACTCAATGAAGTCGGTTTCAACGGCGACTGGATCGAGAAGTGTCTGGCCCACGAGGACGGACGCTCCTCGCGCTCGGTTTACAACAAGGCTGAGTATGCCGAGCAGCGGCGGCACATGCTTCAGGAGTGGGCAGACATGGTCGACGCATGGATTGATGGTCGGGCTCATGTGCCGAAACTGTTGCCGGACAACATGGCTGTGCCGGTGCTGAGTGCTACGGTTTAAAGGGATAGCGAGGTTGTCAGTTGACAACCTTGCTATCCACGCGAATACTGGAGATCAACTATGACCCGTGCCTCGCATCCGAAGAAAGAGGTCGAAGAAGCGATAAGACATGCCGAAGGGCAAGGTTGGCGCATAGAAGTAGGCGGCAGTCACGCCTGGGGGCGGATCTACTGCCCCTACAACGACGAGGAATGCCGCTGCGGCGAGTTCTGCATTACAAGCGTCTGGAGCACGCCGACGAACCCTACTAGCCACGCACGCGCCCTACGGCGCGTCGTGGATAATTGCACCACACACCGGAAGTTGCAGGAGGCCGCCGACGGTGCAGAGGAGTAGCACGATGGAATACACGTTCACGCTGAAATACCAGCTCGCCGAAGGCGACCGTAATCCGGATCTGTTGGTCGAGCGCCTTGGCGAAGCGGGTTGCGACGATGCTCTGGTGGGTATTGGCCAACCAGGGCGGCTGGCAATGGAGTTCTCCCGCGAGGCAGAGAGTGCCGATGCGGCTGTACGAAGTGCGCTGGCCGATGTGCGCCGTGCAGTGCCTTCGGCCAAGCTGATTGAAGTGGCCCCAGACCTGGTCGGCCTCACTGATGTGGCCGAAATGGTGGGGGTGTCGCGACAGAACATGCGCAAGCTGATGTTGGCCAATCCGGGAAGCTTTCCCGCACCGGTGCATGAGGGCAGTGCATCGATATGGCACCTGGCGGACGTGCTGGCCTGGCTGCAGGACAAGGGCAGCTATTCGCTGGCGAGGGATGTTCTGGATGTGGCGCGAGTGGCCTTGCGGGTCAATTTAGCCAAGGAAAGTCAGCGTCTACCCCGCTCGGCTTCTGAGGAGCTAAAGGCTCTCGTTGGCTGAGTTGTCCCCTGGCGCCAGCATCACGCCTCATCTTCGCCCACCCGAACAGGGCGAGTTTTTCGTAGGCGGACATCCGGGCCGCTGACATCTAGGCGAGGCGCTCGCTTGCGCTCCTCAATCCAGGCTTCCACCTCAGCCAAGTCCCAGACTACGCAACGCGGGGTCAGGTTAAAGCGCCGGGGAAAATCACCGCGTCGCTCCATCTCGTATATCGTCGTCTCGGACAGAGGAATGATCTGCCGCAGCTCATGTCGCCGAATAGTACGCCGGAAGGGTAGGGGGCTGCGCTTCGGGAACTGCGGCAGTGTCTCGTAGGCTTCCGTATCTGGTATGGGAAGAGACTGGCGGATTTTGGAGCTTGGTGCGCTGGATATGTGCGATTGGTACCCCATCTCGGACTCCTTGAGTCTGGCTGGATGGGGACATGGTGAGGTTCAGTTTCTATCGAGACAACCTGCTGCAGCGTAGTGGGGCGAAAAGATAGCTATACCTGTCAACTTCCTCGTGGGCGGGAGTGGTTCGGTCTCCGCCAGCCAATGCGATGGCCCGATCGCCGGGAGAGACTGGTGTCGGCCAAAAGCGGCCTGTCGCGAAGGGCAGGTTTCCGCCAAAAGTGGACAATGGCGCGTTAGCGAAGCTCGGCTTTTTGTCCTGACGAAGTGGTAGATGGGCGGGTCGGCGAGACCGAAACTCATATCGCAGGGTATGAGCGCCAAGCCCCGCCCATCAGATATCGCGGGTTTGGTGGTTTGGACGATCTATCTGGATCGCTCCGGCTTGGCGCCAGGTTTCTGCTCGTCGGCGTTTTGCGCGCTGGAAGACACCTCGATCGGCGATGGGTTTTCCTCATCCAGCTGGCAAATCGTGCAGTTCTGGCTATCTGGGCGGTTGGTTTCGACATAGCGAACGCGGCGGCTCCCCGCTTGTCGGTCTGCGCTCACGCGGAAACGAGGTCGATCAGGGCTCTTCATATTCACTCCCTCACATAGCGAGATGGGTGCTTGGTAACGTCGCCTGGAGGTTGCGAACGTTGACTCGTTTCACGGGATTCTCCGGGCCTCCCGGCGCTGATATTGGCTGACATGACGTGGCTCAACCCTGAGGACTGTGCTCAACCTGTTCGCAATAGCGACGGAAATTATCCGTCAGGTCGGGCGGGCATACGCCGCACTCGAGATTCCCCGGCACGGCGTGATCGATGAACTTGGGATAAGGCAAATTCAGTTCCGCCATGATTTCGCCGAAGCGCTCCAGCGTTATCGCTTCACCGAGACGGGGGTTGCGCTGCTTTTCCTGCGCGATGGTCGAGACGCGACGACCGCTGTAATCATGGCCGGGGTATACCAGAGTGTCGTCTGGCAGGGCGAAGAGCTTGTTTCTGACGCTGTGAAAGAGATCGTCGGCGCTGCCATTCTGAAAATCCGTCCTGCCGCAGCCGTCGATGAGCAAGGCATCACCGCTGAACAGGCGATCGCCGAGCAGATAGGCAAAGTGCCCGTCTGTGTGCCCGGGGGTATGCAAGGGTGTGAACTGCAGGCTGCCGACTATGAAAGGAACACCTTCCTCGATGCCCACATCCGTGCAGGGCAGCTTGTCGATGGCAGGCCCCGCCATACGGCAGCTGGTCTGCTTCTTCAGCTCTAGCGCGGCGGTGATGTGGTCGGCATGTATATGGGTGTCCAAGGTGAACGCCAACTGCAGGTCCAGCCTGGCCAGCTCAGCCAGGTCGCGGTCCGTTGCGGAAATGACCGGGTCGATGAGCACGGCCTGGCGGGTGTCCTCGCACCCGAGCACGTAGGTATAGGTGGACGACACAGGTTCGAACAGCTGGCGAAATATCATGATGATCTCGGCTAGTGATGAGTGTTCTGCGGTGACTGTTCCAGCGCACTGAGCAGTGCATACTTTTCCTGATCGATCTCGCCCCGCGTGCGGACACCCAGCCGGCGCAGGATCGCCAGCGGCGGGCACCAGCCCTGCAAACCGTGTTGCAGAAGAAACGGCAGCACGACACCAGGCAGCAGAAACCACTTTCTGTTCGCTGTCAGGCCAAGCAGCAGGCCAGACAGCGCCAGGGAGGAGGCATTGACCTCAAGCACGCGTTCCACGTCCCATTCACGGTCAAGGGCGTCAATGCGCTGAAGTATTGCGCTTCGCCCCATTCCGCTGAATCGACGAATGTTGTGGTCCGTCTGCCGGTCGATTTCCTGGTTCACAGGTTGGGACGTTGATCGGCGAACCCGGTCCGCCTGGTCATGATTCGTACTGTTTTGCTGTATCGATGACATGTTGATCTCCTGGTTCGCGCCGACGGGGTGGGCGCGGCGAGGTGAAAAGCCACAGCGATGCCGCATAATTTTAGGGCGCGTGCGGGACGTCGAGTTCCGACCGGGCGTCCGCTGTCGCGTCGATACGATCTATTGAAATATATATTGATAAATTGTATTGTCAAATCCATCTGACCCACCTGAACAAAATGGCCCACATGGCAGATCTCGATATCGAAACGCTTCGTCGCAGTGCCGCAGACGCCTGTGGCTTGCTGAAGGTGCTCGGCAACCCGGACCGCCTGTTGTTGCTGTGCCAGTTGACCCAGGGCGAGCACTGCGTGGGTGACCTCGCCCGTGCGACGGGTGTTGTGCAGCCGACCCTGTCTCAACAGCTCACGGTGCTGCGCCACAACGGCTTGGTCAGCACCCGACGCGAGGGCAAGCAAGTTCATTACAGCATCGCCAGCCATCAAGCGATGCAGGTCATGCAGGTGCTTTACCGGCTCTACTGCCAGCATCCCGACCGGGAGGAACCCTCGACATGACAATTGACTGGGCACATTTCACACCGTGGTCCTCACTCGCTGGGGGCGCGCTGATCGGTTTTGCTGCGACCTTGTTTATCCTGTTGAACGGGAGAATCGCGGGCATCAGCGGCGTGATCGGCGGGTTGCTGCGGCCAGCCAGAGGCGATGTGCTCTGGCGTGTTGCGTTCATCGCCGGCCTGGTTACCGCGCCGGTGCTGTTTCAGGCCGCGTTCGAGCAACCAAACATTGAAGTAGATGCGAGCGCCTTGACCCTGATTACAGCCGGCCTGTTGGTCGGGATCGGTACGCGGTATGGCTCCGGTTGCACGAGTGGGCATGGCGTCTGCGGGTTGTCGCGACGGTCGCCGCGCTCGCTAGCCGCGACGGCCGCGTTCATGGCCAGCGGCTTTCTTACGGTGTTCGTCATCCGCCACCTGCTGGGCTGAGGAGTTGCCATGAAATTACTGAGCGCCTTTGTAGCGGGGCTGGTTTTCGGCCTTGGCCTGATCCTGTCAGGGATGGCCGATCCGTCCAAGGTGATTGCCTTTCTCGATCTGGCCGGGGCGTGGGACCCCTCGCTCGCGTTCGTTATGGGCGGTGCGATTGCGGTCGGCAGTGTCGGGTTCTATTACGCCTCCAAACGGTCCCGGGCGGTGCTGGGAGATGTCATGCGAATGCCCACCGCCACCCGGATCGATCGCCCTCTTGTACTGGGCAGCCTGGCATTCGGAGCGGGTTGGGGGCTGGCCGGCTATTGTCCTGGACCGGCGGTCGCGACTCTTTTGAGTGGTCGGAGCGAACCGCTGATCTTTGTTCTCGCGATGCTGGCGGGCATGGGGCTGTACGAGCTGCACGCGCGCTTTTCGGGCAAGACGCAGTGATTGGCGCATTCGTATTCGGGAAACCAAGGTGTCCGAACGGGAAAGATGCGAATGATGATTGAGGTCGGACTCGGGTTGATCGTTGGCCTTGTCCTCGCGCTGACCGGTGCGGGCGGCGGCATCCTCACCGTGCCGTTGCTGATCTTCGT
Source organism: Stutzerimonas sp. C6.4V (assembly GCF_058536345.1). Taxonomy (NCBI): domain Bacteria; kingdom Pseudomonadati; phylum Pseudomonadota; class Gammaproteobacteria; order Pseudomonadales; family Pseudomonadaceae; genus Stutzerimonas; species Stutzerimonas sp. C6.4V. The sequence continues at coordinate 2,533,798 of NZ_JBZUBM010000001.1, read as the reverse complement.
GGTCGGCCTTGAGTTGCATCAGGCCGCGCCAATCGGGTTGATGGCGGTCGGACTCGCGGCCTGGGTTGGGGCGTTGATTGGTCTGAGGGACGGCATTGTCCGTTACAAGGCAGCGGCCTTCATGGCCTGCTGTGGTGTGCTGCTCGCGCCCCTCGGCGTCTGGGTGGCCGCACGGGTAGCGCACGATGTGCTTGCCGTGGTGTTTGCGCTGGTGATGTTCTGGGTTGCCTTCAGGGCATTCAGGCGCTCTCCGAGCGATGACTCGGCCCCGAGAGCCGTGCCCTGTCAGCTGAATCCCGACACCGGCCGTTTCCACTGGACCTCCCGCTGTGCCGCGACCGTTGCCGCTTCGGGCACCCTGGCGGGTTTCCTCTCCGGTTTGCTGGGGGTCGGCGGCGGGTTCGTGCTGGTTCCGGCGCTCAGTCGCTTCAGTGATCTGCCGATGCGTTCGATTGCCGCCACGTCGTTGGCCGTCATCGGCCTGGTGTCCGTCAGCGGCGTATTGTCCGCCGCGGCCTCGGGTAGCGTTCAGTGGGCAGTGGCTCTCCCGTTCTCGGCTGGTGCCGTGCTCGGGATGTTCGCCGGCCGCACGGTTTCCTCTCGCCTGGATGGGCGCCTGCTGCAGAGAGGCTTCGGGCTGATCGCGGCTGTGGCCGCGTCGGCCTTGTTGATTCAAGTCGCCTTATGATCGCGCACCCGCAGGGGACTAGCCAGGCACCTGCGCCGCGCAAACACCGATAAGTCTCTTAGTCGTTTTGAACCGGCAGGTTCGCCGCCTTCCAGGCCATCCAGGAGCCGGGGACATTGGCCACCTCACGAAAGCCGGCTTTCTTGAGGATGCTGGCCGCGATGGAGGCCCGATAGCCGGACCCGCAGTAAGTGACGGTGGTCTTGTCCGGATCCAGCTCGTTCAGCCGGTCAGCGAGGTGGGTGACGAAGATGTGCCTGGCGCCCGGCACCCGACCCGCCGCGACCTCTTGCGGGCTGCGTACATCCAGCACCTGTACCTCGGGCGCTTCGCGACGTGCATTGAGTTCATGCACCGTCCATTCCTGAAGGCTGTTCAGCGGTAGCGCCGCGTTCTGCCAGTCCGTCATGCCGTTGCGCAGATAGCCGCGGATATCGTCCAGACCTATCCGATAGAGTTGGGTGACGGCCTGGTGGACGTCGTCGGCCGACTCGCCCACCAGCAGGATCGGGCGATCATCATCGAGCATCCGCCCAGCCCAATTGACGAATTCGTTACGCAACGCGATGTTGATCGCGCCGGGTACATGTCCGCCGCCAAACGCAAGGATCGAACGGACGTCCACGACCTGCATGTCGCGCGTCGCCAGTGTCTCGAAGTCGGATGGCGCGAGCGGCGGTGGCAGGGAAGGGCCTTCCATCTGTACGGCCGAATGCACGTTAAGTTGTTTCAGTCGCGCATAGTGACGGGGTGGCTCCGGCATGTCGGCCAGCAGCCAATCGATGAACGCGCCCTCGCTACGCTGTACGCACAACGCAGGGTTGAAGAGACGCTCGTTGCCGAGCGTGGAGTGGCGTCGGTCGCCGATGGATTTGCCGCAGGCCGAACCGGCGCCATGGCAGGGGTAGATTTCAATCCGGTCACCAAGCGGCAGGTAGTGATCGAAAAGCGTGTGGTACAGCGCGCCGGCGAGTTTTCGTTCACTGCCTTCGCCCAGCAAGTCGGGGCGCCCGACGTCCAGGTTGAACAGGGTGTCGCCGGTAAACAACGCGATCGGCTGGTCGCCCTGCTGGGCGTCGAATAGCTGCAGGGAAATGTGTTCGGGCGTATGCCCCGGCGTGTGCATGACCTGCAGCGTGGCTTGCCCGAGCTCAATCGTCTCGCCACCGCTGACCTGGCGAAGCTCGAATTCATAGGTGCCCGCGCGGCCGCCGATGATCTGTGCCCCGGTGCGCTTTGCCAGCGCCTGGGCGCCGGACACGAAATCGGCATGGATATGTGTCTCGATGGCATAGGCGATCCGCAGGCCTCGCGTCTTCGCCATTTGCAGGTAGATATCGATGTCGCGGCGGGGATCGATGACCGCGGCTACCGCGGCCTTGCTGTCGCCGATCAGATAGGAAATTTGCGCCAGGCCGTCTGTATAAACAGGTTCGAAAACAAGCATTGCCACCTCCGACGATGGTTAACGGATTGCTCTGTTAACTATTCGGACGGTGTGCGTGCCTGGACGTTCAGGTTATCGAGGCGTCACAAGGAGCAGCAGCCTGAAGGCCGACCACCAGCTCGACGACGAGACCGCCTTCATGCGGCACGAAACGCAGATCGCAGGCGCAGCGCTCGGCGATCGCCTTGACGATGGACAGGCCCAGCCCACTGCCTTCACCTACGCCGCTGCGCCAAAAGCGCTCGGTTAGGCGCTCAAGCATTTCCGGCGGGATGCCCGGGCCATGATCCTGCACGCTGAAGCGAACCCGGCTTTCATCCAGTTGGGAGAGCGTCAAGCGAATGGCCGTGCCGTCCTGCGTATGTCGGCGGGCATTGTCGAGCAGGTTGCGCAATGCCGCGACCGCCAGGGTCGGCGGCATCGCCAGTGGGCGAGGGGAGACATCTTGCGCCCCGCACAGCTCGATGTGCGGCCCGGGCTGCTGACTGGCGTCAGCGATCGCCAGCTGCGCGACGTCGCGGGCCGTGCAGCTGAGGCCGTCATCAAAGGAAACGCGACCTTCGACCCGCGCCAGCATGAGCAGCTGTTCGAGGATGCGGTGCAGACGATCCGTGCCGACTTCGGCCTGGGCCAGTGCCCGCTTCGCGGTGTCGCCCTCGGTCATGGCCGCTACCTGCAGGTGGGTCTTGATGGCGGTCAGCGGGCTGCGCAGTTCATGGGCGGCATCATCGGTCAGCCGACGTTCGCGTTCGAGCATGTGCGCGATCCGCGCGAACAGCTGGTTCTGGGTTTCGACCAGGGGCGTCAGCTCTCGCGGCAGCCGTTCGATGTGCAACGGCTCCACCGAGTCGGCACTGCGTTGCGCCAGGGCCGTGCGGATTCGTCTGAGCGGCGCAAGGCCGTTGCCGATGCCGATCCACAACACGATCAGGCTGCCCAGCAACGCGACGAAAACCGGCAGCGCCGCGGCCAATAGCACCGAACGCTGGAGTGCGCTGCGCTCGTCAAGGCGATCGGCCGTGGTGATGCGCATGCCATTCTGGATGAAGGTGAAACTACGCCAGGGGGTATCGCCGATCATTTGGTCGTGAAAGCCGGTGCGTTGGGCGTCGAGCGCACTGTCTGGCGCCGCATGGCTGCGTGCCAGGATTTCACCTCGCAAGGAGCTGATCTGGCAGGCCAGGCCGTTCTCGATACCCAGCTGTTCCGCACTTAGCCGGGTGATACCGCCTTCACCCAGTTGCGGCTGCGGCAATTGCACGAGCAGGCCCGCGACCATCCTGGCTGATGCGGCAAGGCGCTGATCGAGCGACTGCATTAATTGATTGCGAACATCGAAGAGCATCCAGGTCGCAGCCAATGCCCAGAGCAGCACGAAGGCCGAGCCGAGGGTGAGGGTCAGGCGCAGGCGCAAGCTCATGGGTCGGGCGTCTCGGTGGAAGCCGGTGCTTGGCCGGCAGGGCCCAGGCGATAACCGATCCCCCTGACGGTTTCGACGATGCCGTTGCCCAGCTTGCGCCTGAGGTGGTGGATATGGACATTCAGGGCGTTGCTTTCAACGTCATCGCCCAGTCCGTACACGGCGTCCTTGAGCTGCTCGGCTGATAGCACGCGGCCGGGGTTCTGCAGTAGCGCCTGGAGCAGCGCCTGTTCACGGCGCGACAGGTCCACGGGTTCGCCCGCCATGAACGCCGCACAGGCGGCAGGATCGTAGCTCAGCGTCCCGTGTTCGATCATATGCGTTGCCCGACCGGCAGCGCGGCGCAGCAGGGCGTGCAGGCGGGCGGCGAGTTCACGCAGGTCGAAGGGCTTGACGAGGTAGTCGTCAGCGCCGGCCTGAAGCCCGGAGACCCGCTCGGTCACCGCATCCCGGGCGGTCAGGATCAGCACAGGCAACTCAAGGCCGCGGCGGCGCAGACGCTGGAGAAAGCGCAGGCCGTCTTCGTCAGGCAGGCCCAGATCGAGAATCATCAGGTCGAAGCTGGCTGTGCGCAGCAGCGCGTCGGCCTGCCCGGCCGTAGCGGCATGGGCCACGCTGAAGCCTTGAGCTTCTAGCCCGGCGACGATGCCACTGGCGATCAGTGCGTTGTCTTCTGTCAGCAGTACGTGCATGTGGGAATCGCTTGATAAGCAGCAGTCAGTATCGTCCGCCTGGATTAACGGCGCGTTAGCAGATGGTACGCCGAGTTGCTCGTGCCTCAACGCCTCTCAGCCTTTCAGGTTGTGTCCGGGCAAGCCTCGTTAATCGGCTCTTAATCCCGAGTCGGCAAGCTCGCCGTCGAATCTGGTAATCGGGTGTTGTGCATGCGAGCGCTTTTTATCTTTATGGCCTGCTGCCTATGGACCGTGCAGCTGGCGAACGCTTCGCCGTTCACCTTCGGTCAGAAACAGCAGGACTTCCTGCCCGTGGACGAAGCGTTCACGCTGCACATCGAGCACCCTGACGCTGGCGGAGCCGTGCTGCGCTGGGACATTGCGCCCGGCTATTACCTCTACAAGGAACGCTTGCGATTCGCAGGGCTGCCGCCGGGGACCGAGCCCCAGTTGCCCCCAGGCGAGCCGTACCATGACGTGTATTTTGGTGATTCGCGAATCTACCGCGACAGCCTGGAAGTGCAGCTCCCCGATGCGGGTCTCGCGTCGCTCGAACTCGGTTGGCAAGGCTGCGCCGATGCCGGTCTGTGCTATCCGCCGCAAACCCGCACGGTAGCGCTGGGCGGCGGCAGCACCCCACCGTCCGCGCCTGGTCAGGCCGACGACCAGGCCCTGGCCAACGGGCTACAACAGCAGTCGCTTGGATGGAGTCTGCTGATCTTTTTCGGACTCGGCCTTCTGCTTGCCTTTGCTCCCTGCTCGCTGCCGATGCTGCCCATCCTGGCGGGCATTGTGGTGGGTAGCCAGGCCGGGCCTCGCCGCGGCATAGCATTGGCTGGGGCCTACGTATTCAGCATGGCGCTGGTCTACGCCGCCCTCGGAGTGGTGGCGGCGCTGTTGGGTGCGAATCTGCAGGGATGGCTGATGCAGCCGTGGCTGATCGCAAGCTTCGCAGGCCTGTTCGTGCTGCTGTCCTTGCCCATGTTCGGCTTCTTCGAACTGCAACTGCCGGCGGGCCTGCGTGATCGGCTGGAGCAGGCCGGACGCACGCGTCGGGGCGGCAGCCTCGCCGGTGCCAGCGCGTTGGGCGTGTTGTCCGGGCTGCTGGTGGGGCCCTGCATGACCGCACCGCTGGCCGCGGCGCTGCTGTACATCGCCCAAAGCGGCGACGCCCTGAACGGTGGGCTGGTGCTGTTCGCTCTGGGCCTGGGGATCGGTACGCCACTGGTCCTGCTGGTGACGGTGGGCAATCGCTTCCTGCCCAAGCCTGGGCCGTGGATGGATCGCGTCAAGGTTGCCTTCGGTTTCCTGTTTCTGGTCGCCGCCCTGTACGTTCTTCGCCCGCTTTTGTCCGACCCGCTCTGGGTGGGGCTGTGGGGCGCGTTGCTGGTTGTGGGCGCCAGCGGGCTGCTGCACCTGTCGCGGGAACTGGTGCGGCATCAGGCGCTCAGCCGCGCGGTGGCGGCGCTGGCTGGAGTCTGGGGCGTAGCGCTGCTGCTCGGAGCGGCTGGCGGCGCGCAAGATGTCATGCGGCCGCTCGGCGTGTTTACCGGCGGGGTAGTGTCCTCGCAGGGTGCTGAGTCTGCACACGGATTTATCGGCTTCAGCGAGCCGGCCGACCTTGATCGTGAGCTGGCTGCCGCCAAGGCCGCGGGCCAGTGGGTGCTGGTGGACTACTACGCGGACTGGTGCGTGTCCTGCAAAGTCATGGAAAAAGAGGTGTTTGGCGACGCTCAGGTGCAGGCCGCGCTCGCCGGCGTGCGGGTTCTGCGACCGGATGTGACGCAGACCGATCCCGCCAGTCGCGAGCTGCTGAACCGCTATCAGGTCATGGGGCCGCCGACGCTGCTCTTCATCGGCCCCGACGGGGAGGAGCGACGTACCCAGCGCATCACCGGCGAGGTGGATGCGAGCCAATTTCTGAACAGATGGAACCAAACAAGGGAGCGTGGCTGATGCTGACGATCAATCTGGGGCCTCTGGCGCTGGCGGTTCCGCATGTACTTCTGCTGGGGAGCCTGTTCCTGGCGATGCTCACCGGCTGGTGGATGGGGCGGCGCAGCGCTCGGAACCCGGAACAACAACTGTTCAGGCTGCTGCTGGTAGCGCTAGTGGTCGCTCGCGCGGCTTTCGTAGTGGCGTATGCCGAGCATTTCCAGAACGAGCCCTGGCGCGTGATTGATATACGCGACGGCGGCTTTATCGCCTGGCCCGGGCTACTGGTGGCTGTGCTGCTGGGGGGCTGGCTCGCCTGGCGCGATAACGAGCTACGCGCTCCGCTTGGTACGGCGGTGCTGGTGGGTGTGCTCAGCTGGGGGTTCGGGACTTTTGCGTTGCATGCGTTCGAGCAGGGCACGCGGCTGCCCGAGATGGGCCTGCGGGATAGCCAGGGTAAGCCCGTTGCCTTGCAGGATTATGTTGGCAAGCCGCTGGTGGTCAATCTGTGGGCCACCTGGTGCCCGCCCTGCCGGCGTGAAATGCCGGTCCTTGCGAAGGCGCAACAAGACAACGCCGAGGTGACCTTCCTATTCGTCAACCAGGGCGAGGGCGAGCGGTTGATCGCCGACTTCCTCGACGCCGAAGGGCTCGGCTTGGAAAACGTCCTGCTCGATACCGGCGGTCGCCTGGGCCAGCACGTAGGGTCTGCCTCGCTGCCCACCACGCTTTTCTACGACGCCGAGGGCCGCCAGGTTGGCAGCCACCTCGGCGAGCTGTCCCGTGCCAGCCTGGCGCGCGCCCTTGAGCAACTAGAGGTAAAAACCCAGCCATGAAACCTATACGTTCACTTTCGCTGTTGATCTCAACGCTCGCCTTGCTGCCGACGCCCTCGGCGCTGGCCGACGCGCTGCCTCCCGCGGTTCAGGCCATTGAGGCGCGCGGAGCCAAAGTGGTCGGCAGTTTCGACGCGCCGGGAGGATTGAAGGGCTACGCAGCGCGTTACAACGGCCAGGGCATTGCGCTGTATCTGACACCGGACGGCGATCATGTCGTGGTCGGCAGTTTGCTGGACGCCGCTGGCGAAGACCTGACCAAGGCACCACTTGAGAAGCTGGTGTATGAGCCGATGAGCAGCGAAATGTGGCAGCGGCTGGAAAGCAGCACCTGGATTGCTGACGGTGCGGCAGATGCATCACGGGTGGTCTACATGTTTTCCGACCCCAACTGCCCGTTCTGCAATATGTTCTGGAAACAGGCGCGGCCCTGGGTCGAAGCTGGCGACGTTCAGCTCCGTCACGTCATGGTTGGCATGCTGCGTCCGGACAGCGCGGGGAAATCCGCGGCGCTGCTGGCCGCCAAGGACCCTGAGGCAGCCCTCAATGAGCACGAAGCAGCGGGCAAGGCCAGCACGCTCAAACCTATCGAGCTGATTGCGCCCGAGGTGAACGAACAGCTTGAGGCGAACCTCACCTTGATGGGCGAGATGGGTGCCTCCGCTACGCCGGCTATCTATTACTTAGATGAGCAAGGGCGTCTGCAGCAACATCAGGGCGCCCCTCGTCCCGATGCGTTGAATAGCATCATGGGGCCGTTGTCAAAACGCTAGCAGCACGATACGTGTCAGTCAGCGCCGGCACCTAATAACAAGAATGATCTGGAGGCTACATGAACGTCCCCCTCTGGCCCTTGGCCGGGCTCTTCCTTGCGATTTCTGTGTCCGCGCACGCTGCGGATGCCGTTGCGGTGTACAGCAAAGGCGGGGCCAACCCCGCTGCGATGGCGTGCGCTACCTGCCACGGCGCCGAGGGCGAGGGCATGGCCGCTGCGGGATTCCCCCGCCTGGCCGGGCTGTCGGCGAATTACATGCGCAAGCAACTGGCTGATTTCGCATCCGGTGCGCGGGCGAATCCGATCATGCAGCCCATTGCCGCTGCCTTGAGCCGTGAGGAAGCCGAAGCCGTCTCCACGATGCTGGCTGACAAGCCACAACCACGGGTCGAGCGAGTCGACCGCACCGCGTTGGTCGACGGGCCTGGCGAAACCCTTGCGCTGCGTGGCGCCTGGGATCGCGATATACCCGAGTGTGTCGCCTGTCATGGCCCTAGCGGAACGGGTGTCGGCGACGCCTTTCCACCCCTGGCCGGGCAATCGGCACAGTACCTGTCGTCGCAGCTGACCGCCTGGCGACAGGGCACCCGCAAGAACGACCCCAACGACTTGATGGGCCACATCGCACGTAGCTTGACCGAGGACGAGGTAAAGGCTGTCTCGACGTACTTTGCAGGCCTGACCGAAAAAGGAGCAGCCAAATGAAGCCCCAGACAAGCGCACTGCTGTTGATGTCATTGGCCTTCCCGGTGCTCGCGGACGAAATCGCGATGGAAGATCAGTCACAGATCCTGACCGGGGCAGGTGATCCCGCCAGCAGCAAGTATTTCCAGCCGCCAAAGGAAAGCGAACTGCCTGATAACGCCTACGGGCAGTTGGTACAGAAAGGACGGGCCATTTTCGTCGACACCAAGAACCACGCGGCGGAATACGTTGGTAACGGCCTGGCCTGCGCGAACTGTCACCTTGAACAGGGCAGAAAGGCCAACTCTGCGCCGCTCTGGGCTGCGTATACGATGTACCCGGCGTACCGGAAAAAGAACGACAAGGTGAACAGCTATGCCGAGCGCGTGCAGGGCTGTTTCCAGTTCAGCATGAATGGCAAGGCACCCGAGGCCGATGGCCCGGTAATCGCTGCGCTTTCAGCCTATTCCTACTGGCTTGCAACCGGAGCGCCAACGGGGCAAGAGCTGCCGGGTCGGGCCTATCCGGAAGTGCCACAACCCGACGGCGGATACGACCTGGCGAAGGGTGAACAGATCTACAACGCACAGTGCGCCGTCTGTCATGGGCCAAACGGGGAAGGGCAGAAGTCAGGTGACGATTACGTCTTCCCGCCACTCTGGGGGGCGGATTCGTTCAACTGGGGTGCAGGCATGCATCGGATCAACACGGCCGCGGCGTTCATCAAGGAAAACATGCCACTGGGCAAAGGTCGCACCTTGTCGGCTGAAGACGCCTGGAACGTGGCGGCCTTCATGAACAGCCACGAGCGACCGCAAGACCCGCGCCTAATCGATGGCTCGGTCGAGAAAACCCGTGATAAATACCACGCCAATGACGGCGTGAACCTTTACGGGGAAATCGTAAACGGCAAGATGCTAGGGAAGGGAATCTGACAAGCAGTCGCTGCTGTCCTCACATGCTTTGGCGAACAGTCTGTCCGAACTGATGGGTTGAGGAGGCTCGCTCCTTACGTGACAGTCCGCTTGTGGCCCAGGCTGTGTAAAAACGCCTTGTCCGTTTTGAAGTGTGCGCTCCTACGTAAAATCTGACAGCGCTTGGCTATTCAGCAGACCTGAATCTTTCGTAGCGACGCGCTTTTGGAGACGGTTCGCTGGACGCGTCACATGCAAAAACGTTTTTACACAGCCTCGGCCGATTGCAGCCGATCACTCCCGGCAGGTCACCCCGTTTTTTAGCAGGCATCTGAAGCGACTTGTTTCGTAGTTCTATTTCGGGCATCTCGGCGTACCGCCGTCGGGCTCGCGGGCTGCGCCCCGCGCCTCGTGCCGAGTCGCGGCCATTCGGCTCTGGTCCCTGATGCCTCCGGCCTTACAGGCCTGCGCGCTCCGCTTGCCGATCCGTGCATGGGTGGAGTGGGGCGGTCTTGCTGTTCCCTTCACCGTATCACGGCGTTCTCGCCGTCAAGGGCTGCGCGTGCGTGCACGCTGGCGTCCTGGCGGCCGTCGTGGACCCCTGACAGCTGCGCTGCGCCGTGCTGGCGCCGGTTCCGGGCAATTCCGCCCGAGCAACCGGAGTACGACCATGTCGCAACTGTCCTTTTCCTCGTTCGATTCCATGCTGCTGGTGCGTGACGCGAAGGGGCGCTACCTGCCGGCTTCTGTGGATCAGATCCTGAGCGTGGCGCGCCAGGCGATTAATCAGAAGTACCAGCGCGGGGCGCTGTTTGACGCACCGGACGTGGTCAAAACTTACTTGACCACCAAGTTGGTCGGTTTCGAGCACGAGGTGTTCGCGGCCTTGTTCCTCGACAGTAAACATCGGCTGCTTGAGTACGTGGAGTTGTTCCGCGGCACGATCGACCAGGCTTCGGTGTACCCGCGCGAAGTGGTCAAGGAAGCATTGCGGGTCAACGCAGCAGCGGTGATCTTCTCGCACAATCATCCGAGCGGAAATCCGGAGCCAAGCCAGGCGGACAAGGTGCTGACTCAGCGTCTCAAGGAGGCCTTGGCGTTAGTGGAGGTGCGCACGCTGGACCACATCGTCGTAGGTGGCGAGGGACCCGTTTCGTTCGCTGAGCAGGGATTGCTGTAACCGCAGGGGGCTTCGGCCCCCTTTTTGCTGCGCCATCCAGTCCGGCCGGCAGGGCTTCACCTGCCGTCGTCGCGGAGGCGTGGATGACGTTCTCAACATCGCCGACAGCGCTGTCGAGCAGGGCACCGTGCCTCGCTGCGCTTGGTCCTCGCACCTTCCGTCGGTGTGCTCGGCTGACGCCTTCGGCCTCGCTGATGGGGGGCTGTGCGCTGCGCTTGCGTGCGGCGGTGTGCCATCAATCCACGCCGGACCCTGTTATCCGCTGCGCGTGCGAGCCGCACCTGAGCCGCGCGAGCCAAATCGACGTCTGAAGAGAGGCCCGAGCAGAGGCCTGTGAATTCATCCGGCAAAACTCGCGCGACGTCTCGCGCGGCCTCTTCAAGAAGCTTCTTCACACCGCTACCGTGGTCCGGCTGACTCAGCATCTTTTTTGGCGCAGTGTTTTTGCTGGACTGGCTTAGGGCGTGAAGAACCTCAGTGCTTAAAAGCTCCGCATCAAGGCTTTCCTGGCTGCGAGAGTTCTACGCTGCCTTGCCCAGCGATAGGCTTTGGTGCCCGGCGCCGTGGAATCACAACACCACGAAACGGTGACTACGCATCCTGACCTGGCATATCTGACAGCTAGCGCTCTGCTTTAAGACCCTTAGGCTTGTTGGCGAGGCATTCCGCCTCATACATCACAGCGGAGGGTATCGACATGCTCAAACTCCTACTGACCAAGTCGGCAAAGCGTCCCGTAACGGATCGTGCTGTCGTCATCGAAAATGCCAAGCGCAAGATCAATGGGGTGCCCGGCGGCGGGATTATTGAAGGCCGCTACGGTGTCTGGTCGCGTTGACGGCTTGTTGGGCGGCCGGGCGCCGCCCAACCCTTTGGAACGGCGAATGAGCAAGGTATTCCAGAAGAACTGGCGTGTCGGTGCGGGTCCTTCCGACACTCACATCCTGCCCGGGCTTCGGCTCCAGACGGAGGGCGACAGCGCGGTCCTGTACAACTCGACAGCCGAGCAGACTTTCTACATCCAGCTGGAACCTTCCGGGTTCAGCCTGTGGAGCTGCTTGAAGCAGCTGCTCGATGGCACGCATCCAAGACTCAATGTTGAAGCGATCCGACATCATCTGCGTTTCGGCGAGACGGTGAATCATCGCTTGGTGTGGGCAGGTGTTCACCTCCTGCTTCCCGGCTCAAGGCTTACGCTAGGACCCGCTGGCGTCACCGGTCGCTACGCGCCCTGGACCCGGGGCGGTGAAGCGTATGACGAGTCGGTCATCGGGAATCCAGCCACAATACTTAGGGCTGCTTTGCCTTCTGAAGACCATCAGGTCGTCCTTGAGTTTTCAGGCGGGACCGACTCGACCGCGATCGCTTACGCACTCGCTGGCCGCGACAAGGTTCAGGCCATCACGTGGGTCGATCCGAATACCTTGGGCGCAAGCGATATCCAACATGCCAAGCACATCGCGCGCAAGCTTGGGCTGCCTCACCGTCTTGCGTCGATGGCGCCGGAGCACCTCTTCCGGCTTCCTGCCGGCACCTACTGGCCGGACAGGCCAAGCCTCTCGCTCTTTTCCCAGGATATCAACGACCGTTTGATCCGTGAGGCGGCGGGAGAGGGCGCCCCTACCGTCGTGCTTAACGGGCACGGAGGCGATCATATCTTTCTGGACCCGCCGAGCCCTGCGCCGGTTGTGGATCTGTTGGCGCGCGGTCGTGTCGCGGAGGCACTGCGCTATTACCGCACGCTCGTCACCTTTCACGGTCAGGGATTCCTGACCCCGCTGCGGTATCGCAAGCTGGGGCAGGGCATAGGCAAACCGGACTTTACCCTAACCCCCGGCAAGCGTCTTCACCGGCGAATGATTCAGCAGGCGTGTTACGAGAACAGCATCTGGAACAACTGCGGGTTGCCCTACAAGCTCATCCATCCGTTTACCCACCCGGCGATGCTGCGCTATGCGCTGTCCCACCCACCTCACGCCTACGTCGGGGAGCGACAGTCGCGGCTTCCCTTTCGTCAGGCGATGAACACCCACCATGGCACCGACGACTTCAGCCGCGTCAGCAAGGGTCATCTGACCGGCGTGTTCCAGCGGGCGATCCGCTTGCAACATGACGCGCTTGCAGGGCTTCTTGAACAAGGGACGGGGCAGGCGCTGGCCCTGTTTGCCGCTGGCGAGATGCTGATGTTGTTGAAGCGTGCAGCCTCTGGCTCAGAAGAGGTGAGCCCGGTCCTTCTCAACGCACTCTCGCTCGAGCTGTTTCTCCAGCACTGGGCCCGCATTCTTGGAGTATCCACATGGCAGACCGCTACCTGACGTTCGCCCCTCCAATCCTGCACGTGGTAGCTCACAACGAGCTGGTGCTACTCGATACCCGATCGAATCGTTTCATTCTGTACGACGCGGCCGCAACGGGTGAGATCATGCGTGGCATCAATGGCAACGCAACCGGCCCGCTTGTCCAGGAGCTCACGGCCGAAGGGGTGCTGGTTACCTCTCGGATCAAGACGTCGGTCAATCGTAGCGGCGCACCTGGTCTGGACGACTTTACGTGGAGTGAGTCGGTTCGCTACAAGGCGAGCCAGCACCTCGGGGAGCCCTCGCTCAAGCAGGTGGGCGGCGCCGTTCTGACCTTGGCGAAGACCTGTCTGCTGCTCAAATACCTCGACCTGTCACGGTTGCTTGCCGCTGACCGCAACGCCAGCATTCCCATGCGAAGGGTCGATAGAGGGATCATCGATGCCGAGATCAGTGCTTTGCTCCGTGCCGCGCGGTACCTCCCTTGCAAGGTGGCCTGTCTTGAGTTCTCCCTTGCGTTAAGAGAACGCCTTGCGCGCCATGGCCTCTTCGGCCGTGTGGAGATTGGCGTGCAGACGTACAGCTTCATGGCCCACGCCTGGCTCGAACTCAACGGCCAGCCTGTAGGCGAACCTGATCATGTCTCCCGATCGCTTCACCGGCTCAGGGGCTCCGCATGAAGACGGAACTCTCGCAGTACCGCCGCGCGTTGGCCCTGACCCGTACGTACTATCCAAAGGCCATTTCGCTCTTCGCCATCGGCACGCTGATCCTGTTGGCACTGGCGCTTTTGAACGCAACGGTGCCGGTTTTGTTGCGCGATGCCACCAATCGGCTCTCCGCTGGCGAGGTCTCCGGCGTGGTGCTTGCGACCGCAGCGGTATATGCGCTGTGCTGGACCGGCGCGCAGGTGCTGGAGTGGACTAAGAACATCATCTCGGCAGCTGTGCTGGTGCGCTGCGATGCCGCCTTCTACCGGGCCTTCTTTGATCACCTGCTCAAGGTGCCGTATGCGGACTTTCGTGCGATTGATCAGGGCGTGCTGGTCGCCGACGCGCAACGCTCCAAGAGTGCCTTCAGCGCTCTGACGGGCACGCTGTTTTGGATCGTGCTGCCCACGGTCGTCGAGCTGCTGTTTGTTTTTGCCGTGCTGGCCAAGCTGATCAATCCTCTGTTCGCGGTCTCGTTCATCTCGGCAATCATCGTCCTGGTGGGGCTATCGGTCCTTCTGTCTCGCAAGGCTAAGGGCATTCATCAGCGGATTATCGAATCGAACAACGGGGTGATGTCCCACTTCGTCGAGCGCATGCGCCTGGTTGAGGAAATCAAGCTCAACAATGCTCAGCCTCAGGAGCAGCTGGGCTTCGGTCGCAAGGTCCGCACCTTTATCGACAGCGTCACGGTCGGCAACCTCAGAATCGGGCTGCTGATGCTGCTTCAGGTGGCCCTCGTCGGCGCGCTGCTGCTGGCGTCGACCCTCTACGTCGTGGGGGAAGTGATCTCTGGTTCCTATACCGTTGGCGACTTCGTCATGATCAACGGCTACGTCATTCAGCTGACCTTCCAGCTCGCGCTGCTGGCAAGCGTGCTGATCGAGGTGCGCAACCACTTCGTCCAGCTGGACCGAGGCTTCGGATACCTGGACATGGCTGCTGAACGTACCGGTGAACTGTTGCCCGACACAGACCAGGACATCCTGTTCGAACTCCGGGACCTGTCCTACCGGACCGAGGACCGGGTCGTTCTCAGGGATATTAATCTCACGATCAGGCAGGGCCACACCTATGTGGTCACCGGTCCGTCCGGCGCGGGTAAGACCACGCTGCTGCGCCTGATGTGCGGACTCATTCAACCGCAGCAAGGTATCGTCAGGGCCTTTGGCGTCGAGGTCAATGCGCTTGACAGCAGGGCGCTGCTCGATGCCGTGTCGGTGGTTACCCAGCACCCACTCCTGGTCTCCGGTAGCGTGGCCGCCAACATCCGCTACGGGGCAAAACAGGACCTCACCGAGCCTGAGCTGGATCAGATCCTCACCGACCTGGGCCTTGATGCCTACGCGACCGGCAAGAACATGGCCGGCAAGCACGTAGGTTTTGAAGCCACTGCCGTCTCGGGCGGCGAAAAACAACGCATCGCCATCGCCCGGGCGCTTGCCCGCGGCACGCCAACGATCCTGCTGGACGAACCTACCTCGGCCCTGGATGCGGCCAGCGAGGAACAGACCATCGAGATGCTCAAAAAACGGGCCCGAACCCTGATCCTGATCACCCATCGTCCCTCGGTTGTCGCCAAGGCGGACTATGTCATCCACCTGAACGGCGACGGTTCGGCCTGCATGACGCCGCACGCCTGAAGAGACCACGACTGCGGCTAGATCAGACCCAGTGCTACGGCGGCGGCAACAGCTGCGGCAATGTTCACCGCATCAAGCTTGCACATGGCGTTCTCCTGATGAAAGCGCACCGTACGAGCACTGATGCCCAGAATGATCGCCGTGTCCTCCTGGCTCTTACCATGCGAGGCCCAGAGCAGGCACTCACGTTCACGCCGAGTGAGAGGCTCACTAATACCTCCGCCATGAAGTTGACCCACCCGCAGGTGCAGGGTGGTCGCCACGCCCGACAACAGGTAGGCGTCTCGAGCGCAGATCTCTCGCGCTCTTCGATTGGTCATGCTCTGGCTGATGTGAAGGGAGGAGAGCTGTTCACCCCGCACATGCGCTGGAATGGTCGCGCCGCGTGCCGTGTCGATGCCATGACCGCGTGCACAGGCCAAGAACGCCAGATCGCTCTCACACCCAGGCAAACCTGAGCTCAGCTCGGACCAGAGAAAGGGAAGGGGACAGCGGTGCAGCCGCTGCAGGAATGGATCGCTGCACTGATAGCCGTGAGATCGATACAAGGCCTGCCAGCGGCAATCGTAATTTGATACCAGCATCGGCGACCCACCCCAACGCACCGAACTGCCGGTGTTGATAAAAGCGTACTGATCGATATCGAGCCGGGAAAACAGCTCATCCAGTACCTGACGCACATCATCCAGCGTGCCTGCGTCACACAGCTCGGACATGGCACGGCTGATCAGTTTGAGCTCCATCACGACCCTCCCAGCTGACGCAGAAAAACGGTCAGCCCATGTTCAGCGCAATGGGAGACGCGCCCAAGGCGCACAGGCATGTCTTGGCGTACCTGCCCAACGAACCGAACATCGGATTGGAAACGGGCCGTCCAGAACGGACGGCCCGCGATTGACTCAGCCAGTGGCCGGGCCGGTAAGTGCTCGCCGATACAGCACGACCATTTCGTCGAGCAGCGCCTCGGCAGCGTATACGGTCATCTTCAGGCGCAGGTCTTGGGGATAGAACCCATCAGGTCCCGTAATCTGTTGCAGCAGATCCTTGACCATATCAGCACGTAGTTCGGCCTCAGCCAATACGGGCGGTCGGGTAGACACCGCCGCAAGTACAGAACGAGATGCAGACGATCTAGGGCGATGAGGGAAGGGGAGAAGCCTGGATTCGCAATCAGTCATGGGCACACCTCCGAAAAGGCGACACGAAACAGAGCTGATGAATCTAGGTGGGGCGCGGGCGTAAAAAGGATGTATCGCATGTTGCTGGTGCTCCTTGGACAGTTAAGGAGCCGCCATCCAGCCTTCTCACGAGCAAGGGTGGCGGACCGTGCATAGGGTGAGAACCGGCGTCCAAGGGAACCGGCCAGGCCGAAACCTGCCTCACACGGCCCGCCATAGCGTCGCTACAGCTCAGTGCAAACACTGGCTGTGCGCTACGGCGCAACCGCGCCTTGGACAAACACGCCGGGTTCTCACGCCCGGTCGCGGGACTTACCGCGACCGAGCCAGTCTAGCTCGAGGGATTAGAGAGGGCAAACAGACTGGAGCGAAGTGCAGAGTAGGTATCGCAGGTAAATGGTGATGGGCGGCTTCCGGCCCAGAGTGTGTAAAAACACTTTCGCAGCTTGGGTGCCGTAGCCGTAGCCCAGCGCTGCTGGGTGAGGCGATTGCCTAAGCATTTGCCACGATCAGCACCGGTAACGTTCCAGAGCGTTTATGAAGCGCTTTAGCGCCTCCTGGAGCCGTGAAAGGCGGGGCTTTTTATGCCGCCATCGCCTTCAACAAGCCTTCGGTTCCGATGATTTTTCATAACCCGCTTCATATTGTAGGCGAGCACATTTAGGCTCATCTCCGCGCTGACTCCGACGAGCCTACGAGTCAAGAAATGCGTCGAACCCATCCATTGTTTGAGCGTCCCGAAGGGATGCTCAACAGTCCGTTTATGAACCCGCATCATCTCTGGCGCTTGGTTCAGGCGGCGCTGCATTTCCTCCAGCACAGCCTCGTGTTCCCAGCGCCTCACTCGACGATTTTTGCTCGGTGTGCACTGCGTTTTTAGTGCGCAGCTCTGGCAATTCGAAGTCCAGTAGCAGTGCATGTTTAGACCTTTCTCGACGCTGGAGAAACGCCAAATCAGTGCCTCTCCAGCCGGGCAAATGTACTCATTTTTAGCGGCGTTAAAAACGAAGGCATCCTTATTGAAACGCCCATCCGCTTTAGCTCCAGAGGTCATCGGCTTAGGTACATAGGCGGTAATTTTTGCCTCATGACAGGCCAGGATTTCTTCGCTTTTGAAATAGCCCCGATCAGCCACCACGGATAGCGTTTTTGTAGCCATGGCTTCCCGAGCTTGACTCGCCATCGAGCTGAGTTGGTCTCGGTCTGAACCGCTATTCGTGACCTCATGAGCAACGATCAAATGATGTTGGGTGTCGACCGCCGTTTGCACGTTGTAGCCGACGATACCGTTGCCGCGCGTCATCATCGAACGGGCATCTGGATCGGTCAGTGACACCTGTTTATCTGGCGATTCGTTGAGCTGAGACTCGATTATCTGAAGCTCTTTCATCTGCGCTTTGAGCTTGGTGATTTTCTCTTCCAGGCACGCAGTGTCTGGTTCAGAAGAGCTAGGAATTCGCCGATCAGCCGCATCTAGCGAGGCCAAATAACGGTTGATGCTCGACTCGATTTCTTCCATGCGCCGCTTCAGCTTTGCACTGGTGAAATTGCGGTCACGGTTGTTAACTGCCTTGAATTTGCTGCCGTCGATGGCGACCAGGCTTTCGCTAAACAACCCCAGCTGCTGGCAGAGCAAAACGAACTGACGGCAGACGCCGCGAATGGCTTTGCTGTTGCTTTTTCGGAAGTTGGCGATGGTCTTGAAGTCGGGCATCAGCCGCCCGGTTAGCCACATCAGCTCGACGTTGCGTTGGGCTTCTCGCTCAAGACGTCGGCTCGACTGGATGCGGTTCAGATAGCCGTAGATATAGATCTTCAGCAGGATCGCAGGGTGGTACGCAGGTCGGCCGGTTTCGGCTGGAATGACGCCTTCAAAACCTAACGCGGCAAGGTCGAGTTCATCGACGAAGACATCGACCACGCGCACAGGATTGGTATCGCTGACGTAGTCGTCGAGGCTCTCGGGAAGCAAGGTGCTTTGATCTCGGTGTTCACCCTCGATAAACCGTTTCATGGGCTTCCCTTACGATGAAATTCTCAGAAATCATAGCAAGGGTTTGTACGAGCGTTTTTACACACTCTGGGCCAGAAGCGGACATTAGCGAGCAACTGCGTCTGACCCGAAGCAGACATCGCTCTCTACCTTGAATGTGGCCGTCGCATTAGATTTCTGGAGAGTTATTGGTCGCCGCAACAGCGTCTTGTTTGCAAGGACGCGGAAACTGATGCTTATCCCTCAAATGAACAGCAGTTTCTTGGATGCTCGGATAGACAGTTGTTGCATTGATGTTGATTCGGTCGAGCTGCTCTAGAATATGTGGTTTGTTTTGTATCGTGACTCGTGCGATTTCAATCCCATCCTGACCGGCATCAGGAAGCGCAGCCTCATGCCCAAACAGCAGAAATGCGCCGGACTGCGACTTGATGCGCGTATTAGTTCGTTTTGCCTTTACGCAGATAATAGACCTTACGTCGTCTGGGACAATCCGCCCCTCGAAAAAGCCTTTCTCCGACTTGATGTGGTGGAGCAGTTTCCCTACGACTTCAGTTCCATTAAATGTGTCCTTATCGAGGCCGAGATCGATGTCATTCTTCTGTTCATACGTGAGGTTGGAGAGATTTGAAAGGCAACTAACGGTGTCCGAGTCAAAGTATTTTACCAATTGCGAGTCGACTTTGAAGACGATGACCTCACCGTCGAGTCCCGATTGGTCCCTCTTGCCAGAGCAGGCGAAGAAGAGCGCCACCAAGGGATTGCTAGAGATGTCAAGCAGTCTCGTAGGTAAACCGTAATGCTGCATGCGCACAAGGCGGTCAAAACAGTATTGATCGCCCTGGAATTCATCGTAATGCGCAATTAACAGCTCCTTGCAGAGTCGGTCCTCGCTCGGCATAAACATCCAGTCACCATTGTCCCATTTGCGCAGCACTGACGGCGTCAGTTCATAACTGGCGTTACTATGGCCTCGGAAGAAAATTTCGCTCGCGTCTTTTCCCGGCGAGGCGTAGAGCAGTTGAAGAAAAGACTCCACGCTATCGGCCACACCCAGAATCTTTTTATCGCGAGGCGGAGGCTGGACCGTCGCATCTTCGGCGCGAGGCGCCTCAGGCGTGTCGATGAGATGAGCAAGGGCGGGCTTAAGATTGGCCAATCGGCGCAACACCATCTGCGCGTCGCCTTCGCGGACAGCCCAGTGAGTGCGATGGAGCTGGTATGGATCCGCGCTGAACACCATCCGGGCTGTCTCGATGTCGTCGAACTCGACCTCACCAAAATCGATCACAGTCTCGAATAGAGTGGAGACTTCTTTTCGCCCAGGCGTAGTTTGCGAAATTCGACCGTATTTGATGAGCATCGAGGCACCGTCTCTAGCTCGCTTGATCTCGCTACACAAAAAGGTCGGTAACTTTTCGAGAAAGGCGATTGCTGTGGCATCGAGGATTTCAAGCCGCTTTTCAACGTCGGTTGGCGTGTATTCGAACATGCGCCCCCGCCCCATCGAGATTTCATTACCGTTCCCTTCGAGATAATCTCGATTTCCGAAGGAAATGTAGTTGAAGCTCTGCACTATGTGTCCTTGTCCCGTTCTCTCTTGCGTTGCTCAACGTCATAGCACAGTTTTGCCAGTATTCAAATTACCAACAGGCCCAGGATGGTGGCCGCCCCGAGAGAGGCTGTGTCGGCGCTATAGCTCCCAGATTTCTATGTCTGCTATTGGCCGGTTTCTGCCCGTCACGAATGGCTGAACCGGCCAGAAACGGACTGTCACGCAGGTGATCAAACTACAATATTAAGGCTCGCAGCTAGCCACGATCCAGGGGTAATTGACTGCGACGCTCCTTGTCATTCACCCAGTGGTAGCGGTTGGGATCTTCTGCCAGCAAGGAAATCCTCATGGTTCCGCGCCTGCCTTGTCCAAATGAAGGAAGATGCCCGGTCGGTGTCAACGATGCGTTTGTGGGCACCGCGCTCCTCAGCTTTGGCGCACCAATCGTGCCCCTTCCGAAAGTTGCCTAGCTGCATACATATAGCGCCTAGCAAAGTGCATGACGGAAGTTCTCCGGCTGTGGCTCATGCCCATGCTTGCCGAGCTGAAGAGCTTCATTCCGCGCTTATGCTCTATTTGGATCAGAGCGGAGTGGCAGGGAGGAAATGAGGACGTGAAAAAGCCCGGCTTCGGCCGGGCTATACATTAGTCGGCCTTTATCCGACGCGTCACGTAGTGACCACTGATCTCAAACTCAAACCTATCTTTTGGTTTTGTCTCGAAATCCTTGGTTCTAGGGGGGGACGAGAGTGACTCTCGGGTTTTATAGGCTTTCTTGTCATTGCGTATAACACGCATCAGAATTTCCTCAGAAACCTCTTGATCGCAGCGGCCGTTAAGCCACCACATGACTCCTTTATCCTAGACCATTTACCTGCATGGGTCTTCTTTTGGGCGACGGACGTGCCAGTGCTATCGACCTCCAGCAGGTACTCGTGGGTTGGCGTCACCTTATGCCAACGACGGACGCCATCAACGTTCTCATACACCCAGTCGAGCGTATTGTCATCTATCTGGGCCAATTCGTTCGCGACCTCCAGTGCAGACTGATACCTCTGGGTGCGGTCGACCTTCAGGCACGTCTCTACGATCTTTTTCAGGCGTGATGGTATGTGCTCAAGGGATAGTCGCCGGGGGAAAGCTTCGGTCAGGATCGCAGCTCTGAATTCATCAAAAGAGCTAAAGGCGGCTATCTGAGCATTGAAGTCAGGTTCACCAATAATCAACCTATAAATAGTAAGCCCCAGTTGATAAATATCATACTGGCTAGTGAATTCAGAGTCCGTGAAAAACTCAGGAGCCATATGTTTGGTATACATCTGAGCAGGAGTCGCCGTGTAGTCTAACCCCATCGCTTTGGCGAGTCCAAAATCTGAAACCAAAGCCTCCATGCGGTCTGAAAGCAGGATGTTATCCGGTTTTATATCGAAATGGATCAGACCTTTTGAATGGATATTGTGAAGTCCAGAGCAGATATGAATAGAAAATCTAACAATCTCTCTAACAGTAAGGGACTTACTTTTAGCAAAGTCCTTCAAAGAGCCGTTCTTATAATAAGGCAGAGCTAGGTAAATGTTTTTCTCACATGCGCACGCATACTGAATTTGAACTACGTGTGCATGGGCAGCCCTGTACAGCAATCTGGACTCTGCGAAGAATGCTTCGCTATCTTCGAATGCATCCCGGGCCATTTCCTTAATTACTAGCTCGGCATCTAAATATTTGTCATGTGCGAGGTAGGCTTTGGAGTTTTTGCCATCTTGGCCAATCTCCTTGTGATACTCGAACTCAACTTGCGCGCGACTATAAATTCCGTACATATTAAGCCCCCATAGCACAGAGTGTCGCTTCGCGTTCAGTTTTAGACAATTCCTCCCAATTTTCAAAGCCTTCAAGGCTTGTATCTCCGTCAACCAGAGGTTTGAACTGGCTTCGCTCGATTCCAACCCTGGATGCAATACTTGAGATTTGGCCTACGTAATATTTTTTCACATTACTGCTCGCAAACGCCTCTTGAATGACGCCTTCGATCTGGACACGCTCAATCGAGATGCTCTGCGCCGTGGGTTCGATAACGCGGATGCCCGCCTCGGAAATCTCGTATTCCCGAAGCACATCAAGCAAATTCAGCCTGATATGTTTGAGTTGCTCAGGAACCCCTAGTGATTTGGGTATACTTATTTTTCCCAAATTCACCACAACACTCTGATCGGAGTCGAATACACAATAAACCACTTCAGTAGGTGACGCCCGCACTCCAATTTTCACAATTTGATTTCCTTTCAAATTTGTTCAAAAGATAATTTGTTCCAGCGCAAGCCGGCGAAGCTGGGCTTGTTCTCACCAGTCGTAATAATGCACACCGTTTTCTATTCGCGGCTGCTTTATATACCCATCTCCTTCTACGGAGGTGTCGCCTTGACCGCTGTATGCGCCACCAAATGCGCCGCGGACAATCAACTTACCGTTGTTGTTCATTGAACCTTGCAGCTTGCCGGACGGCTGTATCAGGACTTCTGAGCCCGGGCCAATATTTGTGGAACCCTGGCACTTTCCCGACACCTCAACCCTGCTGTTACCGGAAACGTTAGTAGATCCTTGCTGGGTGCCCACAACTAGAACCTCACCGCCGCTTTCTACGGAGAGAGATCCCTGAAGCGTGCCATTAATCACGAGTGTGCAGCCTATTACGGTGATGCTCCCCTGATGTCTACCCGATAGAATCTGGTTTGTCGTTAGGATCGTCCTAGGCACCCGCATTCCATCAATTATGTCGTATCCGGCCATGCGGTTCGCTCCATAAGGACAAAGTGCCATCAGCATAACGAACCAGAACCTTTTGTTCACCTCCTCCTGGCAGTAATCGACTGCGGGCTGCCATGGGTCGATTTCAACCGTTCCAACAGACCGCTCCTGGCCGAAAACAGCCATCGACACCGCTCCTTGCGTTAGCAATGAGCGCGCCATGGGTCGAGAAGGCCCGGCCGGCTCGATGCACAGCACGCCAGCGCGACCCGGCCCAGCCGGGTGACGCCATACTCTTTTGCTCTTTTGCTCTTTTGCTCTTCTGCTCTTTTGCTCTTTTGCTCGGCCGTTGAGCAACCCCACACCCGTCGGAAACCCGCACCCACCGCGATCCCGCGCACCTACCTAGACCGGGCATTTGCAGCTACAGTGCCAATAGCACCGTAGTCTGTTGCAAGGATCGCCGTCCGGATGGCTTCACCGTCTCAACCCAAAAGCCTGATCCTCGACCTCGAAGTCGCGCCCGGCAAAGCCGATAAGCCCGACCGAATCTTCATGGTCGGTGCCCTGCGCCCCAACAGCGGCACCGAACTCGAGCGCAAGGTCGACAAGGACCTGCCTGAGATCCGACGCCCTGGACAGCCTGGGGCAGGATGCGAGCTTCGTCCTCGGCTCCGCTAGCGGTCGTACTTCGCGTTGCGCTTCCCTTCGGTCACTCCGGCCATTCTTGTCAGACATTTCAGCGTGTTCGTGGCTTATCGCTTTGGTAAGATTCAACGCGTTTTTGCGAGTCGAATATCGAGGGCGGGGCAATGAGATCAGTGGAACTATTCGCCGGCGCGGGTGGCCTGGCAATGGGATGCGAGATCGCGGGCTTCGAACACCTTGCCGTGGTGGAATGGGACAAGTGGGCCTGTGACACCGTGAGAGAGAACAAACGGCGTGGATATCCGCTGCTCGCGAGCTGGAATCTTCATGAGGGGGATGTGCGTGAGTTCGATTGGGATTCCATTCCTAAGGACATCGAGCTCCTCTCGGGTGGCCCGCCCTGTCAGCCGTTCTCAATTGGCGGAAAGCACAGCGCCCAAGCGGACAAGCGCGACATGTTTCCAGCCACCGTCGAGGTCATACGTCGCCTAAGGCCAAAGGCGTTCATCGTTGAGAACGTCAAGGGCCTGACCCGCGCGACATTCGCCAATTACTTCCACTACATCCAGCTTCAGCTCGAATTTCCGGAACTCCCACCCATTGGCGACGAAGATTGGAGTGTGCATCTCAAGCGCTTGCAGGAAGAGCGGACCTCGGGCAAAAGCAAGGGAGCTGGGCTAACTTATAATGTTGTGCCCACGCTGGTTAATGCAGCCAACTACGGCGTTCCACAAAAGCGCGAGCGGGTATTCCTAGTTGGGTTCAGAGATGACCTCGGAGTGGAGTGGTCATTCCCTGAACCAACTCACAGTTACGAGGCGTTGCTTCACGATCAATGGGTCACCGGCGCCTACTGGGCGCGCCATGGTTTGTCGGTGCCGGAAGTGCCGACCAAGCTTGTAGGGCGTGTCGAAAAGCTCCGGACAGCAAAGGCTCCGTTGACGACGCTGCCATGGCGCACCGTCAGGGACGCCATACATGACTTGCCGGACCCAGAGTCGTCGTTGGCCATGACCGTGCCAAATCACCTGTTTCAGTTCGGCGCGCGCGTATATCCAGGCCACACGGGGAGCCCACTGGACCTGCCCGCCAAGACACTCAAAGCCGGGGACCATGGCGTTCCTGGCGGCGAAAACATGCTGGTTAGGCGCGACGGCAGCGTCCGCTACTTCACGGTGCGGGAGAGCGCGCGCATTCAAACCTTCCCGGATGGCTACAGATTTCATGGCAGTTGGACTGAGACGATGCGCCAGCTAGGCAACGCGGTGCCGGTGCTACTGGCCCAGCGGGTGGCCTCGAGTGTGGCTGAAAAACTTGCCATGGCGGAATTGAGCAAACTGAAAAAACAGGACATCTGTAGAGGAAGGGAAATCGCGTGACTGGAAAGGTAATTCCGTTTAATCCGCTGGATAAAAAGAATCTGGGCGCGAGCGTCGCCGAGGCGTTGTTGACAAAAGAGGTCCATCCGCTGGGTGATCTGCCGGCGTTCGAGGGAGCGGGCATTTATGCCATCTACTATTCGGGCGACTTCCCGGCGTACGCCCAGGTTTCCCGGCTGAACCGTGAAGGTAGGTTCATGCTGCCCATTTACGTAGGCAAGGCTGTTCCGCCAGGCGCACGGATGGGGGCAAATCTTGAGGTGCCGGCTGGGAAGGTGTTGCAGAAACGTCTGAAGGAGCATGCCGACAGCATTCGCGCCGCTGAAAACCTACACATCGAGGATTTTCATTGCCGCTTTCTTGTGGTGGACGATATCTGGATTCCGCTTGGCGAGTCACTGATTATTGCCCGCTTCACCCCGGTGTGGAATTCGCTTATTGACGGCTTCGGCAACCACAACCCCGGCAAGGGGCGACACGCTGGCATGCGCCCCCGATGGGACGTCTTGCATCCTGGACGAGAGTGGGCCATGCGTCTCGTGGAGCGTCCAGAGTCGCAAGAGCAGATCGCCCAGGATGCCGAAACTTACCTCCGAGTGTTGCCGGCATGCCTTTCAGGTCAATTTATCGAGGCTGAAGGCGAGTAACTCTACTATCTAAAAAGTCAGCCCTGCTTCTGAACGGCAGCGTCTCTGGTTCGACGCTACTGCAGGCGTGCGGCTTGCGGCGTGTGATTTGACTAAGGAAGTCGAAGAGACATGGAGTATTTCAAGGATCTGGAGTTTGATCTGCCTTCCGCACTGTTGGCGGAATTAGTCGGCTTGTTCGAGCAAATGACGCCGGGTCCACTCAATGAGGAAGCGGTTCTGGAGGTGCCGGAGCAGCAGGGGGTCTACCAGCTGTTTTTTGATGGCGATCTGGTCTACGTGGGGAAAACCGACGCGGACGCCGGTTTGAGGCAACGACTGCTGCGCCACGCGAAGAAAATCCGCTCTCGCCGGAATCTGCGTCAGAGCCAGGTTGGATTCAAGGCTGTTCGGGTCTACGTGTTTACCGCGATGGATCTCGAGGATTTGCTCATCAAGCATTACCGCAGCGACGGAGTTTCTCTAGCCTGGAATCTCAGCGGTTTCGGCTCTAACGATCCTGGGCGTAATAGAGACAAGTCCGTGGTTAAGGAGAGCCATTTCGACAGTATCTATCCCATCGACCTAGGTTTGGAGGCGCGTGTCGTTCAGCCTGAAGGTGACCGTAGTGTGGCCGAGGTGCTGAGACAATTAAAAGATCAATTGGCCTACACGGTCAGGTATCAAAATGCCGGCGGTCGTTCCAGACGGCCGCATACTGACCTGGTTGAAACGCAGGTCAGCCTGCGTTCGGAGGAGAGCAGTGTTTTGAATGTTCTTCGACAGGTTAAAACCGTGTTGGGCGAAGAGTGGCAAATCACGGCGCTGCCTGGTTATGTGATTATCTACAAAGAAAATGAGCGCTATATTCATGGCGAGGTCATTCAGGCTGGATGGTAGGGGCTCCCGTGAGAGCTTGCGGCAGCCGCATTCGCACGTCAGCTCGTGCTCGGGCAGCGCATGGATAACCTCGACGCGCGGCAGATTTGCCGGCAGCGGCTTGCGCTTGCCACGGCGCTTGACCGGGGCGACGATTTCTTCGGTCTCAGCTTCGGCTTCGTCCGCCTCAGCGGCAGGCGCTTCGACCAGTTCCTCGGCCTCGTTGAACATGGCCAACTGCGGCGAGTCAGCGTCTTCCGGGCTGCGCTCAGACTTGGGCGAGAACAGTTTATGGCGCAGCAGGGCGACCTGTTCCTGTAATTGCAGAATCAGGGCCTTGAGCAAGACGGGATCGTCGGGAAGGGAGTCAGCGCCAAATTTCATGGCACCGGATTATACCGGCTCAGGCCACGTAACGCGGCGTCAGAACTTGATGAGGACGATTGCGGCATAGGTCGATGCCGTCGAGCAGCCAGTTCAATTCGTCGACCGTCAACTCGATCGCTTCGTCACCGGCTTCGGGCTTGGTCTATGGAGCGCTTACGACCCTAGGGGCGAGACGGCGCTGGCCGGCTCGATGCGCAGCACGCCAGCGCGACCCGGCCCAGCCGGGTGACGCCATACTCTTTTGCACTTTTGCACTTTTGCACTTTTGCACTTTTGCACTTTTGCTCTTGCCGTTGAGCTACCCCACACCCGTCGGAAACCTCCCCAAGCACGCCTCACCGCGACCCTGCGCACCTACCTAGACCGGGCATTTGCCGCTACAGTGCAGTTAGCCCCGTAGTCTGTTGCAAGGATCGCCGTCCGGATGGCTTCACCGTCTCAACCCAAAAGCCTGATCTTCGATCTCGAAGTTGCTCCCGGCACAGCTGATAAGCCCGATCGAATCTTCATGGTCGGCGCCCTGCGCCCCGACACGGGAGCCGAACTGGAGCGCAAGGTCGAAAGAGACCTGCCTGACGTTCTCAACGCCTTGGGCGGTCTGGCGCAGGGAGCAAGCTTCGTCCTCGGCCACAACGTCATCGACCATGACATTCCAATCCTAAAACAACAGGCTCCACATCTGGCCCTGCATGGGCTCCCCGTGATCGACACTCTGCGTCTGTCGCCGTTGGCGTTTCCGCAGAATCCGTATCACCGCCTGGTCAAGGACTACAAACTCATTCGTGACAGCCTCAACTCGCCGCTGTCTGACTGCCGCTCCACACTCACCTTGTTTCAGGACCAGCGTCAGGCTTTTGCGCAACTGAACGATACCAATCAGGCCGAGCTCCTGTGCTACCAGACGCTGCTAGCTCCCACGCTCAGGAGCGACCTCGGCTCGTTCTTCGCCTCCCTCAGTGGCATCAGCCCCAAGCCGGTCACGGAGCTGCGTGGCCTGATCCCTCAGCTGCTCGTTGAAACCGACCCAACCCTGACCCGCAGCATGAAGGTCTGCAGCACGCGCCTTGAGCAGCTGCTGGAAGTGGACCTGCTGGACCAGACCCTGCACCTACCACTGGCCTATGCTTTGGCCTGGCTGCGTGTCTCTGGCGGCAACTCGGTGCTCGCGCCCTGGGTCAGGTATCAGTTTCCAGAGGTAGGTAGGCTCATCACTGAGCTGCGTGATTTGCCGTGCGGAAAAAGCAGCTGCGAGTATTGCTCAACAACTCATGATCCCCGCCACGAGCTCAAACGCTACTTCGGCTTTGATGACTTTCGCTACGAGCGCCCAGGCCAAAGTCTGCAGCACGACGTGGTCCTGGCGGGTATGCGCGACAAGCACGTGTTGGCCATTCTCGCCACCGGGGGCGGCAAATCCCTGTGCTACCAGCTCCCGGCTCTTAATCGCTTCCATCGCAACGGCAGCCTCACGATCATCATCTCGCCGCTGCAGTCGTTGATGAAGGATCAGGTTGACGGCTTGCTTGAGCGCAACGTGCAATGCGCCGCCACCCTCAACGGTCTTTTGACCATGCCCGAGCGGGCCGAGGTGCTGGAAAAGGTACAGATGGGCGATGTGGGTATCTTGCTAGTCTCGCCTGAGCAGTTTCGCAACAAGGCCTTTCGCCGGGCGATCAAACAACGTCAGATCGGCGCCTGGATCTTTGACGAGGCGCATTGCCTGTCCAAGTGGGGCAACGACTTCCGACCCGACTACCAGTACGTGTCGCGCTTTATCAGCGAGCACACCGGTGACGGTCCGCTGGCACCGATTGGCTGCTTTACCGCCACGGCCAAACCCGATGTGCTCGAAGATATCCAGCAGCATTTCAGAGAGCAGCTCAAGATTGAGTTCGAGACCTTTCTCGGCACCCACGAGCGCACCAACCTGAGCTTTGAGGTGCTGCCGTGCACCCGCGCCGAGAAGTGGGCCCGCACTCACCAACTGCTCGAGGATCATATCGGTCGTCAGGACGGTGGCTCGGTGGTCTTCGTCTCCAGCCGCAAGGGCGCCGAGGAACTGTCTGACTTTCTGATCGGACAGGGCTGGCCCTGCAAGCACTTTCATGCAGGCCTCGAACCCCACGAGAAAACCGACATTCAGGATGCGTTCAAGGCAGGCCAACTGCGGGTGATTGTCGCCACCAATGCCTTTGGCATGGGCGTGGACAAGGCCGATATTCGCCTGGTGGTGCATGCCGACATACCGGGCTCGCTGGAAAACTACCTTCAGGAAGCCGGGCGAGCAGGGCGCGACCAGGGTGACGCCCGCTGCGTGCTGCTCTATGACCTGCAGGACATCGAAACCCAGTTCGGCATGTGCGAACGCTCAAAGCTCGGCCTGCGTGATATTCAGCAGATTCTGCGCAAGCTACGCCGGGAAAGCGAACGCCGCAAAGGCGGCAAGCTCGTCATCACAGCTGGCGAAGTCTTGCTCGATGAGGAGGTCGAAACCAGCTTCAACGCCGATGACCGCGACGCCGAAACCAAAGTGGTCACTGCGGTAGCCTGGCTTGAGCGCGGCCAGTACCTCAAGCGTGAAGAAAACCAGACCCAGATCTTTCCAGCGACCTTGCGTCTGCCTCAGGCTGAAGCCGAACTACGGCTTGATAACGCCGACCTGCCCGCGCGCCGCCTGGAAGAGTTTCGGGCGATCTTGCGCTTCCTGTATGACGCCGGCTCCGATGAGCGCATTAACACCGATGCGCTGATGGCGTTGACTAGCCTCACCTCCGAGGAGGTCACGGCGACCCTCAAGCAGATGGAGGACATGGGGCTGCTGGAGAATGACTCCAAGCTGACCCTTTACCTGCGTCATGGGGTGTCGGGCGCGGCCACCCAGCGCTTAAAACACACCCTCGAACTGGAGGCTGGGTGGTTTGACACGCTGCGTGAGCAGGCCCCGGATGCCGAGAGCGGAGCCTGGCAAGACCTGAACCTGCCGCCATTGACTGCCGCGCTCAAAGAAATGACCGGGCAGGGCGAATTGATTCCGCTGCACGTGCTGCGCCTGTTACGCAGCCTCGCCCAGGACCATGACAGCGACAGCCAACAGAAGGGCACGCTGGAGCTGCGCCAGGTCAGCCGGGATTATCTGAAACTGCGTATCAAGGGAGGCCACACTTGGGCGAAGCTCCATAAGTTTGGCGAGAAGCGTCGCGCGCTGGCCGGTGTGCTGCTCGAGTATTTGATCAGCAAAATACCGCCGGGGCTGCGCGGCAAAGATTTGCTGGTGGAAACCACCTTTGGTGAGCTCGGGCGCGCCCTCGAGGCGGACCTGCAGCTGCCGCACCTGATTCCTCCCGAACAACGTCGTCGGGCTATCGAGCACGTACTGCTGTACCTGCACAAACAGGAAATCCTGACCCTCAATCACGGCATGACGGTGATGCGCCGTGCCATGACCATTGAGGTCAACCCGGAAAAACGCAGTGGCTTCTTGAAGGATGACTACACCAAGCTCGACGAGCACTACCGGGAAAAGCGCATCCAGGTGCATGTGATGCGCGAATACGCCGAGGTCGCGCTGGGCGAGATGGCTGCCGCGCTGAGCTTGGTGATGCATTACTTCAGCGACTCAAAGCAGGACTTCATCAAGCGCTATTTCGACGGGCGTGAAGAAGTGTTGAAGCTCGCCACCAGCGAGGAGTCTTGGAACACCATCATCGAAACCCTGAGCGCGCCGCAGCGCCTTGTGGTGACCGACGATGACGACATGAACCGGCTGGTGCTTGCCGGACCCGGTTCGGGCAAGACGCGGGTGATCGTGCATCGGATTGCTTACCTGCTGCGCGTGCGCCGGGTGCCGGCCAGCTGCATTGTAGCCCTGACCTTTAATCGCCACGCCGCCAACGAAATCAAGCAACGCTTGTTGCGCCTGGTAGGCGCCGATGCCTTCGGGGTCAACGTGATGACCTATCACCGAATGGCGATGCGGCTGACCGGCACCCGCTTCGCCCGGGGCGAGACGGTCGAGGAGGGCACGCTCAAACAGGTTCTCTCCGATGCGGTTGAACTGCTCGAGGGCAAACGCCAGGTCGAAGGCGAGGATGATCTGCGTGAGCAGCTCCTGCGTGGCTACCGATACATATTGGTGGACGAGTACCAGGACATCGATGAGCTCCAGTACCGGATGGTCAGTGCGTTGGCCGGGCGCAAGGCCGAAGAGGACGGCCGGCTATGCATCCTTGCGGTCGGGGACGACGACCAGAACATCTACCAGTGGCGGGAAACCAATAACCGCTACATCCTGCAGTTTCGTGAAGACTACGAAGCCACCACCAGCTACCTCATCGATAACTACCGCTCGACTCGTCACATCATTGAGGCCGCCAACAGCCTTATCGAGCGCAACCCCGATCGCTTGAAACATCGTCATCCTATTCAGATCAACGCATTACGCCGTGATCATCCGCGCGGCGGCGACTGGGAGGAGATCGATGCCGAACGGCGAGGTCAGGTCATTCGCCTCTTGATAACGGGTGATGAGCAAACGAGACCGAACCTCCAGGCGCAGGCCGCGGTAGCCGAGCTTCAACGCTTGTTGGATCTGGAAAATGGCGACTGGCTGGGGTGCGCTATCCTGGCTCGCCGGCACGAGTGCCTGTACCCGGTTCAGGCCTGGTGCGAGCAGAACGGGGTGTCCTATTGCCTGGCTGCGGATAAGGATTCAGCGCTCCCGCTCACAGGTCAACGGGGCTTTGTACAGGCGATCGAGCAACTGCGCTCTCAGGACAGGTCCCTCGATGCCAAAGGCCATTGGCGCGATCTCGAAAGTGCGTCGCTTGATCCTGAATGGCACGAGTTCTTCGAAACGGCGTTCGGCCAACTTCTTGCTGAGTTGGGTGAGTGTCAGCTCAGCGCCCAGGCGGTTATCGACTGGCTCTACGACTACGCCCGCGAGCTGCGCCAGCAGCCCAAACAGGGTTTGTATGTGGGCACTGTGCATTCGGCGAAAGGGCTGGAGTTCCGTCACGTGGTGCTGCTCGACGGTGGCTGGCCCACCGGCGCAGAGGTACTCAATGACGAACGCCGCCTGTACTACGTGGGCATGACCCGGGCTGAGCAGACACTGACCCTGTGTGAATTCTCCGATGGCAATCCGTTCAGCTGTCATCTGCCCGCAAATGTCCAAAGGCGTGAATACGTGGGTCGGTACCTTCCGGAGCTTAAGAAGCGCTACCTTCAGCTTTCACTCAAGGATATTGATCTCGACTACGCAGGGCGCCAGCCCCAACACGCACCAATCCATGCGGCGCTTGCGCAGCTTCAGATGGGAGACCCGTTGACGCTGGTCCCGAGTGAAGACCGGTACCTCATCCAAAACAGCCAGGGCCAAACCCTTGGCCGTACCTCCAAAACCTTCAAGCTCCCGCTCGAGGTTGAGCGATGCGAGGCGGCGGGCATTCTGGTCAGGCAATCGGCGCATTGCGAGGAGCAATATCGAGCTTGGCATAAGTGCGAGCGTTGGGAGTTGGTGGTGCCTAGAATCGTGGCATGCGGGTAAGCTCGGACGGAACCTCCAGCGCGCTTAATCACGCGGCCAGCGCGGATGCGGAGTTTGAACAATTGTTCAGTACGCCCAATTTGAGACGCTGCATCGTTGCCGCCAGGTAATCCGCATCGTCAGAAAAGACCTATTGCACTCATTGTTTTGCATCAGGTAGGCGTTGTCGGTCAGGTAGATGTCATCATCAACCAGTTCCACGAGCCCCGGGCCAGAGGTGCGGCCGGAAGCTTTATGGGCCGGCTAAATAACAGCTTATCTGTTTGGGTCAGGTGGATCTTCACGGACTTAGCCGCTTCGAGCTCGTGCAGTTGATGGCTGGATAATGCGCGGCCGTTGCGACAGCTTATGTTGTGGCTGAGCAAGTTCGCCTGGTGACGAAAACAGGAATAAAGCAACCGTGCGGGTCAGCAGGAGAGTGGCTACGGTTTGGCTACGCCGCAACGCTCCTCGCCAAAGTAGCGCAATCAGGGAACCGACCAATGGTTTGTGACATACGTCGTGCTTTTTCGCTGATGGCGTTATGATGCTATCCGATCAATAAGGACTTGCATGGGCTGGTTCGCTACATGCTTCGGATGGACAGGGATGCCGAGCGGGAATCACCAAGAGCCATGCCCGGACGTCGCGTCAGGGCAGATGAAAGGCATTGAAGACTACGCCCGACAGCTGGCGAAGCTGATACTCATGTGCAGGCGGCCACGCCAGTTGCTGCATCGAGTAGGCGTAAGCTTCGTGCGACGCTGGCAGTTAATGCTCGGCTACTTCGCAAGCTTTCGGGATGAACGTTTAAAGACAGTGCCGGGCAATCTGGTCGCCTGGGCAACTGTCTCTCGCATGTTTGTGATTTTCGTTGCGCTCATCATTCCCGCATGGCTGCTGGAGGTTGTCGATCCTTTCGGTCTTTCGGGCGCGGTGGAAAGGCATTCCCAACAGATTGTGCAGAAGATCGCTGCGCCTTTTTACCCAACAACTGCACAATCGCGGATTGCAGTAGTGCTTATCGACGAAGGCGCCTTGGCCGTACGCGGTGAGAGCTGGCCGCCCCGCTATCTGTATTACGAGGAGGTGGTTCGACGGATCGCTAAACAACGCCCCTCTGCCATCTTTCTCGACGTTCTTGTCGAAGACCGCCGCTCTTATGATTCGTCCCTCCCGCTAGCACAAAAGGCACTAGAGGAGACCCTTAAAGAAACGGGGGTTCCGCTATACCTAGCGGTCCTAGACGGCGGTGAGCGCAACCTGTTTGCAAAAGTCCCTGGAACTCACTTGGCAATGGCCGGTTGGAGTGGACATGGCGCCGACTATCCACTTCTCGTGGACGGCCCCCATCGCTTTGGTGCGATGCCGTCGGTGAGCGACAACCGATGTGGCGCCGATAGCCTGCCGACTGCGGCCTTCGCTCTGTATCGCCAACTCTGCGAGCGCGGCGAGAACAAGAGCTGTGGTGAAGCTTTAGCACAAGGTGACACCGGTACTTTCTGTGCGCCGATGGTTGTTCAATGGGGATACAACGTTGCGCCGCAGGTCCGCGCTCGGGACCTGCTCGCGGCAAGTCAGTGTGCGCCGTCTGAGGTAAGTCCCGGAACCCGACTCTTCGACTCCGCACGGATCCTGTGGTCAAGCTTACTTGCCAGCTTCGATAAAGAGTCCGAAGCCCAAGGCCGTCAGACATGCCCCTATACATTGACGGTGCGCGAAGAGGACCTGAGTAGCGCTAGAGTTCGCGGACTATTGAAAGACCGGGTGGTCTTGGTCGGAACGAGCCTTGCCGGGATCCATGACCTCGTAGCAAGCCCCGTTCATGGACAGTTGCCAGGTGTTTATCTGCATGCCATGGCGCTGGATAACTTACTGACCTGGGACGATCACTATTTCGCCCGGGCCGAAGGTACCCCCACGCTTCTAGTCCTCGGGCTGCTCTTGGCCTGGGTGTCTGCCGCTCTCATTCGTGCCAATCCTGCACGCCTGGATTTCCTATTGCACGCCTTCGCAGCGGTGCTTGTACTCGGCGTTAGTGCTTTTTTCTACCTGGTTTTGCATCGCCCTCCGCTTGACTGGCTTGGGCTTCTGCTCATTTTCGAACTTGCCCGGAGGATATTGGAAGCCTCTGCCAATCGGCGACAGCCGTCCGTAAATTAAGGAAGAACGCCATGATCCGATCTGTCATTTGTCTCGCCTTCACTGCTGGCTTGCCGCTGAGCTGCCTTGCCGATTCGCAAGTTACCGAAGCAAACGTCGACCCCGTTAGTGTGTACGAACGTCAAGCAGACGGGCTGTACGTTCGAACCGGCAAGCGTTCGGTCCAAGAGTTATCGTTACCGTTAGTGCTGCTCGAGCAAAGCCCTAGGGGCTACTTGAAGGTTTCACTTAAGGGGCAGGAACTTTGGCTCGACAGCATGGATGTCGAAGTATTCCCGCCGCCGAGTATCGGGAAAAGTGGCTGTGTGCCGACGCTTCAGGACTCCGTAGCGGCCGTCTCGCGTGGAGCTGGGGAGGGGTGCCCATGAAGCGGCTTGTTTGTGCGGCGCTGTCTCTGGCTGTAATAGGTGGCTGCGCGCAGGTTAGCGTGCCGAAATTGCCTATAGCCATGGCAGCCGATGACCCAACCATCACGCTATTGGACTCGCGTTTCCCTGGTACGGCAGCTAACAAGGAACAGGTGGGTCTGCAAACCACTGATAGCTTTTTGCTGCAGCATCGTGCGTTAGGCACAGCCGACAATCCGCGTATCGACGAGTACACAAACTCAATCCTAAAAAAACTGCAGCGCACGTTACCGGGAACCCCTGCTGCGGGACGGGTATACATCACGCCGAATACCGAGTTCAGCGCAGCGAGCTATGAGGACGGCGGGATTTATATCCCATACAAAGTGCTAGGTGCGCTCGAGAGCGAAGATGAGTTAGCCGCGTTAATCGCACACGAGTACGCGCATGTTCTTTTGAACCATCACAAGACTAACTGGCTTGATACCGCCTCCGGTTTTCTCTACAGCGCCGGTAAGCTGTACATCGGCCGGCGACAGGCTGATGCGGTAGAGAGCGATCTGCTGCGTATGCTTGCCATCAACGAGGCTGGGCTTGGACTGTCTCAGATCGGGCTTATTCCTGGTTTGACACGTTCTCAGGAAGACGAGGCTGACCGATTGGGCGCCGACCTCGTAATCCGGGCAGGGTACTCTTATATCGGCGCGCATAAATTGTTGAGCCGTATCAGGACTTGGGACGATATGACCAAGGCTCAACGCGAGGCGCGTAAAAAAGACTATTTCCAGCTGTTTAAGCCTAGCGACAATAGCGCACTAGCTAAGGCTATCGACGGCCAGGTAGACAAACTCGAACATGAGGCTGAGAAGCTTATCGGGAAGTGGAGCCGGCACCATGATTCGGGAGCAACTCGAATGGATGGACTGCGCAGGTATATCAAGCAGCATTACGCTGAAGTGGAGCGGCCGTCCCTTCGTGTTGACGCTTATAAACGGGTGGTGGCCGCCTCTGAGGCTCGTCGTTTCTTCGAAGGGTTAGACAAAGCTCATGTTTCCTCGCTTGCCCTAATGAAGCAGGACCGTAAAGACGCTTTGTCGCGTGCGCGTCAGGCTGGGCAAAGCCCTGCATCCAGTGCAGCTTTTGCGCGTCACGTACTGATCAATGCGTTGAGTGTGAACGGCCTCGGGCGCGATGCGGTCGTTGAACTCGAAAGCGTCGTTTCTGATGAGCGGGCGCTCTACAGCGACAACTTGCTCCTGGTGGAGGTGTTACGGGAGCGTGAGCCCGAAAGGGCACTGACACTCGCGCAGCGCAGCTACGATCGCTACGGTGAGCCGGTTGAACTCCTGCCTGACCTAATCACGCTTAACAAGCAGTTGAATCGTAATTGGATCGTTATGAAACTGTACGGCGTCTGCGCCGCCAGGGCGATGGCGGCTACCGATAACGCTCTGTTAGACAGCTGTAATAAAGCCAAAGGGTGAGTGGCTGATAGGCCATTCAAGCGTATCAACGGCGGGGCCACTGGTTGCTTTCGGCAAGCAGTTCTCAAAACCAGGCCCGCTGAGCGCCGAAAATTGTTGCGTTGGCGAGGCAGTTCTCATTCCGGCTGACGAACCATGGGGGCACCACCATTCGTATTGGCGAGGACTGGAAGCCGGGGCCACGATGCGCCACACCTTCGAAATGCTGCATGCCGAGGCAGCTGGCCTACCCTACAATAAATTCGAGCACAACCAGGCCCTGCGGCGCCTACACCATGGCCATATATGTTCTCAGTCGAGTTCAAGCATCAGAACGTGAGCGCCGTACGGCACTTGGCATGCCAAGCCCCGGGGCAATTGCCAATTACTGCTGCGGAAATTCGTACAAGCGTATTTCCTGAATTGCCAGCAAGCGGTTAACGTCCTGGGAGAAGTGAAACCTACCTGGCGGTGCTTGTCTCGGTGCCTAAGCATGAAACACTCCGCAAGCTGGCCGAGCAGAAGCGCAATGGGCACTTAGTTCTAACAGCAGCGCTTGCCCGCTTCTGTTCAACCACAGCGGCGACCTGAGCCAGCACTTATACTTCCAGCCGACCGACTACCGAGCCAGTTTCCGGGGCATCGTGGGGTAGTGGCCTGCTGGCAGAGCCACAACCAAACAGAAGATCGCTTGTCAGTTTCCTTACCCCCATAAGAATGATGGTAAGGAACTGACATGAGAAAGAGCTCATTTTTGATCGCCGGGCTCTGCGCAGCCCTGCTTGGTAACGCCTACGCGCAGGAAAAGCCCACGGTTCAGTTGATTGCGACTGGCGGAACGATTGCCATGAAGATCGACCCGGTCAAAAAGGCGCCCGTGCCTGCCATTTCGGGTGATGACTTGCTCGCGACGGTGCCGGAGGTAGGGGAATACGCAAAGATTGAAGTCGACAACCTGTCGAATGTGCCTTCGGACTACATGGATCCGCCGCGCTGGATCGAACTCACCAAAGCGGTCAACGCTGCGCTGCAGCGCTCAGAGGTGTCTGGCGTAATCGTCTCGCACGGCACCGATACCCTCGAAGAAACCGCATTCTGGCTTGACCTGACCGTTGAATCCGACAAGCCGGTCGTTGTTATCGGAGCGCAGCGCAACGCATCGTCTTCTGACTTCGACGGCCCGCGCAACCTGCTCAATGCAGTGCGTATAGCTGTCGATGAGCAGGCGAAGGGCAAAGGGGTTCTGCTGGCCATGAACAACCAGATCAATGCGGCGCGCCATGTGACCAAGACCCACACAGCGAATGTAGAAACCTTTCAATCCGGTGACTACGGCTTTCTGGGAGAGGTCTATCCCGATCGTGTGATATTTGCGAGGGAGCCGCTGCGCCGACAGCACATCGAAATCCAGACCGATGAGATGCCAAAAGTAGAAATTGTTGCCATGTACGGCGGGGCCGATGGCAGCCTGCTGCGCAGCGCTGTCGACCAGGGCGCGAAAGGAATAGTAGTGCAAGCCCTGGGCATGGGAAACATGAATCAGCCGATGTTCGAGGCCGTTAAGTACGCCCTGGAAAAGCAGGTGCCCGTCGTGATCTCGACGCGTGTTTATAACGGTCGCGTCATGGCCAACTACGGTTTCGAAGGCGGTGGCAAAACGACTGCGGATGCGGGCGCTGTCATGGCCGGGAATCTCAGCCCACAAAAGGCGCGCATTCTTCTCATGCTGCTTTTGCAAAGCGGGACGTCGGGGCAAGAAGACCTGCAGGCAGCATTTGACGCCATGTGACACCAGGCACGGCGATAACCCAACGCCTCCCTCCGGGGGGAGGTGTTCCTCATGCTACGAATAGCAGGGCGATCTGGCTAGGTCGACATCGCCTCGATCAGCCCCGGTCCCTCGTTGCGGACATTGCCAACCGCACGGTCGACCGCGAACCACTCGAACGCTTCGACCGGTAGTGCGAGGTCTCGCACGATTGCCTCAGCGCGTGGCAGGGGCAAGTCCGGGTCGACCCATTCGCGAGCCAGGTCGGCCTCAAGTACGATCGGCCTGCGGTCATGGATATCGACCATGCCCTGGTCGCTGTCTGCCGTAAGGATCACAAACCCGTCACCCTCGCGCTCCGCCATCCCGTTCCGGTCCAACTGGGCCAGGGCTGCGAACCATAGCGGCTCGCCGTCCTTGCGCCGTATGTAGTAAGGCTGCTTTTTCTTCGGGTCGACCGGATCCTTGACCCATTCGTACCAGCCATCGGCGACCACGAGTGTGCGTCCCGTCGCCCAGATATCGCGAAAGAATCGGCTCGTCGCCGCTGTCTCGACGCGCGCGTTGATCGCCGGTTGCCGCTTGCCCTTGCACCAGAACGGCTGATAACCCCAGGGCAGGCGTGCCTGGCGCATGCCGGCGTCCGTCTCGAAAAACATCATCACCCGCGAGCGCGGTGCAACGTTGTAGCGGTTGATCGGCTCTGGGTCGATCCCGCCCTCGATGGGCTTGTCATACCTCAAGGCATCGAGATACTCGACTGCGGTTCGGTACTGGGTGAATCGTCCGCACATGAATCCCTCGGCTTGCTATCGGCTAAATGCCTCTACACATTGACCGCAATCGCGGCGAACTGTTAACTGTATGTACATACAGTTATTGCAGAGCAGTACGATGCGCGCCCTCATTCTTGGCCAGCTCGGCCCCTCCGGTAGTTTTTGCCAATACATCGACACACGCTTGCCGGCCGGTTTTCCCTCGCCGGCGGCCGATTATGAAGAGCTGACGCTCTCCATCGACGACCTGGTAGACCTACGCACGCCTCATGTCTACCTCGCTCGGGTGGATGGCCCCAGCATGACTGGCGCCGGCATCTATGATGGTGACGTGCTTGTGGTCAATCGGGCCCTTGAAGCGCGTTCGGGTGACGTCGTCGTCGCTTATGTGGATGGCGGAATGACGGTCAAGCGACTAGAGGTCACCCCAACTGGGGTCTGGCTGCAGCCAGAGCATCCCGATTATCGACCCATCGCGGTAACCGAGTCGCTGCACGTCTGGGGCGTGGCCACCCACAGCCTGCACCGCCTATGTTCGCGCTGATCGACTGCAACGCTTTCTACTGCAGCTGCGAGCGGGTGTACCGTCCGGAGCTCGAAGGTTTTCCGGTGGTGGTTTTGAGCAATAACGACGGCTGCGTGATCGCACGGACTCGGGAGGCCAAGCGCCTGGGCATTCCTATGGGCGCGCCGTATTTCCAGTGGCGCGATCGGCTGCAGGAGTGGGGTGTGGTCTGTTTTTCAAGCAACTACGAGCTTTACGGCCAAATGAGCGCCCGGGTCATGACCACCCTGGAAGGGCTGTATCCCCGGATCGAGGTTTACAGCATCGACGAAGCCTTCGCCGACCTGACGGGGCTTCCGGGTGACATGGTCGCGCTCGGTCACAAGGCGCGCGAACGTGTCCTGCGTTGGACGGGCATACCCGTCGGCGTGGGCATTGGGCCGACCAAGACCCTGGCCAAACTTGCCAACTGGGCGGCGAAAACCTGGGGTAAATCCGGCGGCGTCATCGACCTGCGCGACCCGGCACGACGGGACAAGCTGCTCAGGATCACCGAGGTCGGCGAGGTATGGGGCGTAGGCCGGCGGCTGACGGCCCGGCTAGAGCTCCTCGGTATCAGGACAGCCTGGGACCTTGCGCAGTATGACCCGGCGTCGCTGCGCAGACAGTTCTCGGTCGTGCTGGAGAAGACCGCACGCGAACTCGGGGGGGTTGCCTGCCTGGAGCTGGAGGAGGCGACCCCGCCTCGGCAGGTGATCTGCAGCAGCAAGATGTTTGGTTCGCGTCTGCGCGAGATCGCCCCGATTCGCGAAGCAGTGGTCGCCTACGTGACCAAGGCCGCTGAAAAGCTCAGGGCTCAGCAGAGCCTGGCCGGTGAGTTGCAGGTTGCCATTCGCACCGGCATGCACAACCCCGAGCAGCCGCGCTACGCCAATGCCATCGACTGCCCGCTGCCATACCCGACCGATGACACCCGCATACTGGCTGCTGCCGCAGTTCGCGGCCTGGAGGCGATCTTTCGTCCAGGCTATGCCTATAGCAAGGCGGAGGTTCTGCTCCAGGATTTGCGCCAGCGCGGTGAGCTCACGGCTGACCTGTTCGCTCAAGCACCTCGGCCAGGGGCCGATCGGCTGATGGACGTGGTCGATCGCATCAATGCGCGCGAGGGTAGGGGGGCTGTGCGGCTTGGGCGCATTCCTGCCTCGCCTGTATGGGCCATGAAGCGCGAGATGATGAGCAAGCGGTATACGTCTCGTTGGGATGAGCTGATGATCGTGCAGTAGACTCCCTGCAGCCGGCCCCTCTGATGGGCCAAGCAGTTGCGGGCCGAAGCGACACAGCGCTGCTACTTGGCCCGAACATACGCCAGCGGCCGCCAGAATCCGGTGCCCACCGTCCGGACGCCGAGCGTTCACTTATCGGCAATTTCCAGCCTTACGATAGCCCGCGGCGGCAGCTTCGGCTTCTGAACGGAACAGCACCTGGTTCTTTGGAGATACCCTGTCATAGCTGGGGCATCGCTCGGCGAGGTGATAGATCTTGCTGTTCCGATTGCCGATGATGGCGTCGTTGGTGGAAGACTGCGATGCCGGAGCTGCCGCAGCTCGAACAGGAATAGCGCTCACGATTCCTTCGCGGGAAGGTTTGTGGCCCAAGCTCCATGACCGGTCGCCGGTCACGAATGGGTTCTGGTGCCCCATCACCTTGGCGGTGCGTCTGTTCCACTCTTTCTCCCAGGCTGACACCGGGTATTGCCGATCCCAGCTCATAAGCAGCTGCTGTTGCTGCCTGGACATGGAGAGCCCGTACCGGTCGTACATGTAGAAGGTGGAACGCGCCACCAGCCCTTTGACGTCAGCTCGCGGCTCGGCTGTGCGCCCCTTGAAGTCCACGCGGGTCGTGCACGCGCCGTACTGGGCAGAAACGCCGGTCACCATGCCGTACTGGTAGTTGCTGCGGTCGCCATTCACCTCGCCAACTGACGGGTAAAGGTTGAAGAGGTCCGCTTCCATTACCCGGAATACCGGATCATCGGCGATGCAATTTTTCCGGCCGCCGTTCTGCCAGCACTGGCGCTGGTGGCCGAAGACCCAGGCCGGCACGATGTGCTCCCACTCAATGCGACCGGCCCGGTTTTGCTGCGCGCGAGTTTCGTAGCCGCAGGATGCTGCATCGATCCTGCCGCCCGACTTTCCGGTCCATTCCCATTTACATCCGCAATAGAGCTCGCCCTGATCGCCGTCCGCCTGGTCGAAGAAGACCTTCGTTTTGGCTATGACCTTGGCTGCGGTAAACGTGGCCGGAGCATCGGCGTAGGCGTGTGAGATAAGAAGGAGGGAGGCAAGCAGTGCGGAACAAAAGCGTTTCATGAGAGCTGGAGTGCTAGTCAAAATGGGCGCGCAGTTTACTGCCTGACGCGGCTTTGCCTATCGGCGCTATCGTTTGGAAGTGTTTTTGAGCTGTACCAAAATTTCCGCCTGAACCGCACTGAACGACCCGTCCTCTCGGGCCGGGTCTCGAGCTGAACAGAAGCGGCTCGTTGACCCTCATGCGAATGGACGCAGCCGCCGCTCCTGACCTGATTAAAGCGGCCAATCTGTTTGGCACACGGCCGCGATTCATCAGGAGCGATCTGACTGCCAAAGCAATTGGCGATGATGGAGCGCTGCATCCGGAGGAGTCTTCAGTATTACGACCCGGCTCGCTGCGGTAGGTTGTCATCGCGCGTACCGTACCCGAAGCTCGCGGAAGCGCGCTCCGAGCTCGAGTAGGGTCACTGATCTACCGCACCGCCTCGCTATTGTCTTTGCCTACCCGGCCTCACCGGCGCTGCCTCAGGTGCGCGGGGCGCGTTCTCGCTTTTCGCTGGCCTGCCGACCCTTGTCACCGTCAGGGCGCGAGCCGGTGAAGCGTCACGCTGGGAGACCGAGCCGGCCACGGCTCCTTTGGGAACGTTCGTCCCATTGCGTCCTTGGCACGT
This sequence comes from Stutzerimonas sp. C6.4V, assembly GCF_058536345.1. Classification (NCBI taxonomy): domain Bacteria; kingdom Pseudomonadati; phylum Pseudomonadota; class Gammaproteobacteria; order Pseudomonadales; family Pseudomonadaceae; genus Stutzerimonas; species Stutzerimonas sp. C6.4V. The sequence continues at coordinate 2,491,679 of NZ_JBZUBM010000001.1, read as the reverse complement.
CGTGAATCCTGGCGGTGGCGCGGCTGCGCCTCGGGCGTCAGGGCAGCAACCGTTCGGTGCAAACAATTTCCCCTCCGCTACGCGGATTCCTCGCCCGCAAATTCCGTGCGCCTGCCGGTCCTTCACGCTGTTGCGGCCGCGTTGCGGTGCGCCCAGCCCGTCCTCCGCCTGCCGGATCACAACAAGGACGCGATGGGCGCGACCTTGGTTACCCCGAAAGGAGCAATCATCATGGCCAACATCGGCACCTTTACCGCTCAGAACGATGGCTTCACCGGCACTGTTCGCACCCTGACGCTGGACGTCAAGGCCAGGTTCATTCCCAACGACAGGGGCGGCGAGAACGAACCCGACTACCGCATCCAGGCGGCCAGCGGCTTCGACATCGGCGCAGCCTGGAAGAAAGTCAGCCAGGCAGAGCGGCCATACCTATCCGTGACCCTTGACGACCCTTCTTTTCCGGCGCCGATCTACGCCCGCCTGATCGAGGAGGAGGACGGTACGCACAACCTGATCTGGTCGCGCAGCAAGTCAGTGGCCTGACCAACTCAACTCAACTAGCCCCGCCCGTTGCGGCGGGGCACTTGTGTAGGCTTCACTTGGGCGTTGCACACGCGCTCGCCTTTGCTGGTCGTTTCTTTCCGCTTCGCTGCACGTTCCTATCAGCTTCGCTCGGCCGATCCCGTCGACCTGAATGGACAGAGGCGTTCGGCTATTCCTCAGTCGCCGCTATACGCAAACCGATTCGGTTATAACTCGCCTCTTTGATGCTTTTGCGCAAAGTATCCATGCCGGTTTTGATCAGAAGCTCGGAAGCGGTTCTGCGGTTTTACGGAAACACGCAAAGCCAGATTTACGCTTTGGCGCTATTACGGCTTCACCCGAATACGGATCCGTGCTTTCGCGGCAGGGCACACAATCGCAACTGCAGGTCGGCGGTTTTGTGCGGTTTCACATTTCAGCAACGGCGTACTCACGTGAAACCGTAAGCGTTCAGACCGGCGCGGTCTGAATCGCCATTTACGTCATCTCCGGACTGAAACCCGACCTATCGGGTCATCTTTCCACGCCTCAAAACTGCAGGATGGCTCAGCACTGCACGTCCTTGAAGCGAAATTACGAGCAGATGATCCGGCCGGCGCCCGGCGTCATCGGTCTTTGCATTGTGTGAAGACCCTCCGTTTGTGTTGCGAGTCGAGGGCGACCATCTCGAAGCACGGAGGTTGGCCGATGGCTCACCGCAACGCCGGGCAAGGGTCTCCCACTGCTGCCTACCTCTACGTGCTGCACCTCGATCAGCCTGCTCTGGCCTGGGAGTATCTGCGCAGAAACCCTGAGTACCGGCGCGACTGGCATGATCCGCAGCGCCGGCCGGTGGCTGCGCGGCGCTGGGAGCTGCGCATGCTGGAAGATCCTGGCCTGGACGCGCGCGACGCGGATCCGGTCTGGCTCGTCGACCATCCAGGGCTGGTTCAGCTCCATCCCGACCTTGATCCCATCCCTGATGCCGCAGCGTTTGATTTCTGGCGCATTCCAGGCCGCAAGGGCCTGATGCATGACGGTCGCTGTCTGCGCTTGACGGCCAGTACTCCAGGCTGCCGGGTCACGTTGGCGATGGCGCCTGGCCTGGATGACGGCGACGCGTTCGTCATAGCGATGCGCCCCGGGGCCCAACCGGGCTTTCGTTCGCGCGCCATCTCTGACGCGCTGAACAACCTGGCCGGTGCCTCTGAAGCCGCGCTACCCGGCCAGACCTTCGCTCGGCCGAGCGCCACCGCCTTGCTTGAACTGCATACGTTGCAGGCGCTTGACGCCAGTCTGGCGGGCGCCTCTTTGCGGGAGGTGGCCGCCGGGCTCTTCGGTGCAGCGGCGGTAACACACGGCTGGCACGCCGACGCGGGCCTGCGCTCGAAGGTGCGCCGCCTGGTCCGGCGGGGCCGGATGCTGATGCTCGTGGGCTACCGGCGTCTGGCACAGCTCGACGGGTGCGGGGAGGGCCGTTCCGACCACTCCCCAAGACGACCCTGAGCAGGGTGCCCAGCTTCTCTGAGACTGGCTCCATCCGGCTGTAGTGGTGTGGCCGGCTGTCCTGAACGATGGAGGCTTACCCTATGCGACCTGCTCCCGTACGGCCTGCTGTTGCCGTTGGCACATCGATGCAACCCGTTGCTGCTGTCCAGCAGCAGCGTTACCTCACCAATGACGAGGCGGCTTCCTACCTTCGTCTGTCACCGCGCACATTGGAGAAGCAGCGCGTAATCGGCGGTGGCCCGCGCTTTCGCAAATTTGGTCGCCGCGTCATGTATGCCATCGCCGACCTTGACGCCTGGGCCGACCTTCACAGTTTCGAGGCCACCTCCGACCCCGAGTATGCCGAGCAGCACTCGGCTGACAGCCGTGCGCGTTGATTGGCGGCCTGATGGCCAGCTCCGTGCCCGAGCGTGCCCAGCTCGACTTGTTTCGCGCCTTGCCGGGCGACATGGCGCCGCGCGACAGCCAGGACCTCATGGCGTATCCGTTTTTCTCGCTATCGAAGTCACGGCGCACAACACCGATAGACTTTCGCACCACTGGCGTAACGGTGCGCGTAGAGGGAACCCAGGAGCACGGCATCGCCACGATCTGGGATGCCGATATTCTGATCTGGGCCGCCAGTCAGATCGTTGCAGCGCGCGATGCCGGCATCGCTCCGTCACGCCTGATGCGAGCAACACCCTACGAGATCCTGCGCTTCATCGGCCGCGGTGTATCGCTACGCGACTACCAGCGCCTCAAAGCCGCCCTGGATCGCCTGCAGTCCACCACAGTCGCGACATCGATTCGCGAGACGACCGGGCGGCGTCTGCATCGCTTTTCCTGGATCAACGAGTGGAAAGAACTGGCCGACGCCCGCGGTACGCCACTGGGCATCGAGCTAATCCTGCCGGACTGGTTCTTCGCGGGCGTGCTGGACGCAGCGCTGGTCCTGACCATCGACCCGGCGTATTTCCGACTCACCGGAGGCATCGAACGCTGGCTATACCGCCTGGTTCGCAAACACGGCGGCAAGCAGGCCGAGGGCTGGCAGTTCGATTTTCGCCATCTACACCGCAAGTCGGGCAGCACTGCGAGGCCCTACGACTTCGCCTGCGATCTGCGCACTCTGGTGGCGCGGCAGTCGTTGCCGGGCTACGTACTGGGCATCGAGCGCATTCCGGAGAGCAGAACGGAACTGCTTACGTTCCGGCCCGTGTCGTCCACGGCACGGGGATAGTCGCGGTAAAAGCTGTGGATGGACTCGTGCTATCAGGCGTGTCGGGTATCGTGCTATCGGGCGTGTCCCTATCGTGCTATCAGGCGTGCCGAACCGGCTACAGACCAGAGCCCGCGCGGTACCGAGCGTCCTTTAACTTATCTAACTTAAAAGCTCTAACTTTTTGTAAGAGCGCCCCGTTCTCGTGGATAACCGAAAAACGGCACGCGCTGGCCCGCTCCAGGGAGAGGAGGGGCAGGTCATGATCATTGCGCTGCTCAATCAGAAAGGCGGCGTCGGCAAGACCACGCTTGCCACGCACATTGCCGGTGAACTAGCGCTACGCGGCCAGCATGTTGTCCTGCTGGACGCCGACCCGCAGGGTTCGGCGCTGGACTGGACGCAACGGCGCACGCAACAGGGCCTGCCCAGGCTGTTCAGCGCATTGGGCCTTGCTCGCGAAACGCTGCACCAGGAGGCGCCCGAACTGGCCCGCCGCGCAGATCACATCGTCATTGACGGTCCACCCCGCATCGCCGCGCTTGCACGCTCTGCGCTGTTGGCTGCCGACCAAGTCCTCATCCCGGTTCAACCCAGCCCGTACGACCTCTGGGCCAGCGATGAGATGGTTGCGCTGATTCTCGAAGCGCAGGTGTTTCGCCCCGAGCTTGCGGCAGCGTTTGTCATCAACCGTCGCATCAGCACCACCATCATCGGCCGCGAAGCGCGCCAGGCGCTGGCCGAGCAACCGCTACCGGCCCTGCGTGCTGAGGTTCGCCAGCGCATAGTCTTCGCTGACAGCGTGGCGTCCGGTCGGCTTGCTCGCGAGACAGCCCCCGATAGCGCTGCCGCGCGCGAGATCACCGCCCTGGTGGACGAGTTACTGGGGTGGACGGCATGACCCGTGTAGGCGACAAGCGCACGGCCTTCGGTGCGCGGCCTCCCGCGAACCCGCATGCCGAAGCCTGGGTTCGCCAGGGAGACGTCAGCGTCCTGCATAAACGCGATCTCTACAGCGCGCGCCTGACCCTCGACATCACCCCCGCCTTGCGCGCCCGGATCAAGGTGTCGGCGTTCACCCAGGGCATGACGGTGGCCGATTTGCTGCGCGGGCTGTTGGAGCGTGAGTTTCCGGAGAAGACATCATGATCACACCGACAGTCTCTGCCACACCGGCTCCGCCGCCATCAATCTCCGCATGTTGCGGCCAGGCGGACGCCACGCCGCTGACGCGCGTATCTCTGGTCCACGCACCGCAGCGCATCCAGGTCTACCTGCGTTTCGGTGATCCGGCGCGTATTACCCGCCTGGACCCCATGCGGCGCATTGCGGTATTCCTGCCGGGCGCGATCTTCTGCCGCGTTCGCTGGCAGGCCAACGACTACGGCACGGTTAGCTGGCAGCTGATGGTGATGCAGGCGTGCTCGCAACGTGACGCGGCGCAACGCATTGCCGGTGTGTTGCCTGGGGCGAGGTTGCTGTTGCACGCCACTGGCAAGCATGCCGTGCATGCCCTGCTACCGCTGATGGATGCCATTGAGGCGCAGGGTATCGATCCTGCAGCGGTATCACCTGCGTACTGGCGAATGCTGAACAACCGGCTCGCCGCACGGCTGGCGATGCCCGTCTACACCGCCGAGCGTCACACCGCCTGGCTGGCGAGGAGGGCACTGCTGTGATGAGCAATGCCATCGCGCATCAATGTTCACGAGGCCGCGCTCGCCTTGTAGTCGCAGCGCTATCCGCCTGTGGCCTTGCGGCACTGGCCTGGTCGGTCTTCATGCGGCCCGATGCCCGGTTCGTCTACAACGCTTCGGACAGCGTGCCGGTTGGCTGGTATCGGATCGATCCGGCAGGACGGAAGGCTGGCTCGTCGCCTGTTGGCAGCATCGTGCTCATCCACCTCCCGGATGCCAGCGCCTCGCTGGCAGCACAGCGCGGCTACCTGCCGATCGGCATTCCCTTGCTCAAACGCGTGGCCGCGGTGGCTGGGCAGCATGTGTGCATCGCTGACCGGATCGTGCGCATCGACGGCGTGACCGTGGCTGCAGCGCGTGTCGCAGACAGAGCGGGTCGGCCGTTGCGGGCCTGGTCGGGGTGCCGACGGCTCCGTCACGGTGAGCTGCTCCTGCTGAGCACGACCAACCCGGCGTCGTTCGATAGCCGATATTTCGGGCCGGTTGAGGCGTCCGCCGTGCTCGGTATCGGACATCCGCTCCTGCTGGAGATGGACAAATGAAGCGCGCCGGATCGCGCTACCAAGTGCATCCGGCGCAGCCGTCCTGCATGCAGCTGTCTTGCCTTGCGCGTGAACAGTTGGCGGCCGCCACCGTGTTCGCCGGTGGCCTGGCGGCGAGTGGCACAGCTGCGTCGAGCCGTGGACACCTTGAGCACGTGCGACTGGAAAATGCGGAAGGCAAGACAAAAGGGGGCGGCACCCGGTCGGTCGCAACGCCAGTCTGCACGTGGGGGAGGCGCGGCACGCGACTGCGTTCTTGCCGTGCCGTAGATAGCGTGCAACGCGCGCCAACGCTGGCATGTTGGCGTGCCTCGTGCGCCAGACTGCGCCCTGACTTGCCGAGGGCAAAGGCATGACCGACCGCCGCGACGACGACTTCCGCCTGCGACCGAGTGCGCCAAAGAGCCGCGACAAGGGCTTCGTTTCCAACGTGCTCAAACAGGTCGGCAAAGCGGGTGGGAAGTCGGCGGTACGTCGTCCGGCCTTGACCAGTGGCAAGGGCCTGTACACCGGTCAGCGGCCCGGCTCGCGGTTGGGGCGAGGCCACACGGCGGCGCGCTTTGCAGGCGCCTCGCTCACACCTTTCTCGCGCCGTGTGACCATCAAGACCCTGCTGGTCAACCAGCGCCAGGCCAGCCCGCGATCGCTGGCCAAGCATCTGCGTTATATCGAGCGCGACGGGGCGGGCCGCGACGGCGAAGCAGGCCGGGCCTACGGACCCGACAGGGACGAGGCGGATCTGGGCGGGTTCAGGGAGCGCTGTGCTGACGATCGCCACCATTTTCGCTTCATCGTCGCGCCGGAGGACGGGGCCGAACTGGCCGATTTGCGCACCTACACCCGGCAGCTCATGGGCCGTATGGAGGCTGACCTGGGGACGCGGCTGGAGTGGGTCGCGGTGGACCACTGGAACACCGATAACCCGCACACGCACCTTGTCCTGCGTGGGCGCGACGACACCGGCAAGGACCTTATCATCGCCAGCGATTACATCGCCCACGGCTTTCGCCATCGGGCCGCCGAACTGGCCAGCGAATGGCTAGGGCCGCGCACCGAGTTGGAGATACAGCAGACCTTGCAGCGCGAGGTGGACCAGGAGCGCTGGACGAGCCTGGATCGCACGTTGTCCCGCGAAGCGGGGCCCGAGCGGATGCTGCAAATCGAACGCTTCAACCAGCCGTCGCTGCAACGCCAGCGTCTGTTGCTGATCGGCCGTCTCCAGCAGCTACAGCAAATGGGACTGGCTGAAGAGATCCGGCCCGGCACATGGTCGATTGAGGCCGATGCGCAGACCACCTTGCGCACGCTGGGTGAACGAGGCGACATCATTCGCACCTTGCAGCGTGCCATGAGCGGGCGGGCGCGCCAGTTGGCCGTATTCGAGCCAGGGGAGGACGGGGTTGCAGTAACAGGCCGGGTGGTTGCCAAAGGCCTGTCCGATGAGCTGAGTGACCGGGGCTATCTCGTCGTCGATGGCCTGGATGGCAAGGCGCACTACGTCTCCCTCAGCGCTCGCGACGAGTTGGCCGGCTACCCCATTGGGTCGGTGGTGGATGTGCGTGGCTCGGCCGAGATCCGGGAGACGGATCGCACCATCGCCGGGCTGGCAGCGGATGGTCTGTACCGGTCAGACCATCACCTGGCGATCATCCGGGGCCAGGCGAAAGGCAACCGTGACCCGCAGGAACAGGTCGCGGCCCACGTGCGGCGCCTCGAGGCGCTGCGCCGAGCCGGCATCGTCGAGCGCGTGGCGGACGGACTGTGGAAGGTACCGGCCGATCTACCCGAGCGGGGCCGCCAATACGACGCGAAGCGCTTGGGCGAAGCAGCCGTCCAGCTGAAATCCCATCTACCGATCGAACGGCAGGCCCTGGTCATTGGTGCCACCTGGCTTGACCAGCAACTGATCGGCGGTGGGCGAGGGCTGGGTGACCTCGGATTCGCTGGCGAGGTGAAGCAGGCCCTGCGCCAACGCGCCGATTTTCTGGCGGAGCAGGGGCTGGCCGAGCGGCAGCAACAACGCGTGGTTCTGTCGCGCAATCTCCTGGCAACGCTACGGGGCCGGGAGCTGAGCCAGGTCGCTGAGCAGGTCGCTACCGAAACCGGTTTGGAGCACCGGCCTTTGGAGGAAGGGCAACGCGTGGCGGGCCTCTATCGCCGCAGCGTCATGCTCGCCAGCGGACGTTACGCCGTGTTGGAGGATAGCAAGGCGTTCAGCCTGGTGCCGTGGAAGCCTGTCATCGAGCAGCGGTTGGGTCAGCAGCTTGCCGCGACGGTACGGGGCAACGCGGTTTCCTGGGACGTTGGGAGGTCTCGTGGTGTTGGAATCTGACGGCCTCCACGCGCTGTTCTGTCTGTCAGCTGCTCCCGGTGCGCGACCATCGGACGTATGCCAAACGCCTTCGATTTGTAACTGCAACCCAGAGGAAACGAGCCATGAGAACCCTGACACCGATACTCTGTGCATTGGCACTGACGGCCTGCGGCGAGGCTGAAAAGCCACAGGCGCAGCTGCCGACGGTTGACGAGCTGGCGGCTGACCCCGCGCGGCTGAAGGAGCTGCGCCCGCAATGCAAGCTGGACCGCGCGAAGCTCGGTGATGCCCTGTGCAATCGTGTTGCCGAAGCCACGCGCAGGCGGTTCTTGGGGGACGGAAAAGTGCCGTACACACCGCCAGAAGAGCGGCCCAAGTTTTAAGCGTTACCCGCCCTCGGAAAACGCCTACGGTCCGACCAATACGCCGCAACGCGTTCACGCTTGCGGCGTTTTGTTGCCACTTTCCCACGCTTCCATTGATGCATTTTCGTCCAGTGTTGTCCCGATAACGGTCTTTGACCGGCACCGGAACGGCACCGAATCTCCCCCCAAGCAGCCCGGTGATGGGCTGCTTTATGCCAAGGGGGGACGCAGTGATGATTGGGACGAACGTACTGTTCGGACAGATCGCCGTTGTGTTCGGTGTCGTCATCACCGGCGTGTGGGGCGCGACGCAGTGGACCGCCGCAGCGCTGGGCTATCACCCGCGCCTGGGCTTGCCCTGGTTCGAACTCTTTGCGATGCCGATCTACCACCCCTGGCGCCTGTTTGGCTGGTGGTTTTTCTACGGCGCCTATGCGCCAGAGGTGTTTGACATCGGCGGTGCCATTGCCGGAGCAAGCGGCATGGTCGCTGTGGGTGTCGCCATCGCCATGTCGGTTTGGCGCGCACGTCAGTCGCGTCAGGTCACGACCTACGGCTCGGCGCGTTGGGCCGAGTCTGAAGACATCCGCAAGGCGGGGCTGGATCGTCCGGCCGGCGTGTTCCTGGGCCTGTATGGCGACCACTACCTGCGCCACGAGGGACCCGAGCATGTCCTGGCGTTTGCACCGACTCGCTCGGGAAAGGGGGTCGGCCTGGTGGTTCCTACCTTGCTGAGCTGGCCGGCATCGGCCGTCATCCATGACATCAAGGGCGAGAACTGGAACCTGACCGCCGGTTGGCGTTCCCGGTTTTCGCACTGCCTGCTGTTCAATCCCACCGATTCGCTTTCGGCTGCCTACAACCCGTTACTGGAGGTGCGTCGGGGTGCGCATGAGGTACGGGATGTGCAGAACATCGCCGACATTCTTGTGGACCCGGAAGGCGCGCTTGAGCGGCGCAACCACTGGGAAAAGACTTCGCATGCGTTGCTGGTCGGCGCCATCCTGCACGTGTTGTACGCGTCTGAGGACAAGACGTTACGCGGCGTCGCCAATTTTCTGAGCGACCCGCAATGCCCTTTCGAGGTGACGCTGCACCGGATGATGACGACGCGGCACCTGGGCGACGAGACCCACCCGGTGGTGGCGTCCGCCGCCCGCGAAGTGCTTAACAAAAGTGAGAACGAGCGCTCGGGTGTGTTGAGCACCGCCATGTCGTTCCTCGGGCTGTACCGCGATCCAACGGTGGCCCAAGTGACCTCACGCTGCGACTGGCGCATCGCCGACCTGATTGCTGCCGAGCACCCGGTGTCGCTGTACCTGGTAGTGCCGCCTTCGGACATCAGCCGCACCAAGCCGCTGATCCGCCTGATCCTCAACCAGATCGGGCGACGCCTCACCGAATCACTCGACGGCAGCGATGGCGTGCAGCGGCGTCACACGCTGCTGCTGATGCTCGATGAATTCCCCGCGCTGGGCCGGCTGGATTTCTTCGAGTCGGCACTGGCCTTCATGGCCGGCTACGGCTTGCGCGCATTCCTGATCTCGCAGTCACTCAATCAGATCGACAAGGCCTACGGGCAGAACCACTCCATCCTCGACAACTGCCATGTGCGCGTGACCTTCGCCACCAATGACGAGCGCACCGCCAAGCGCATTTCTGAAACGCTGGGTACCGCAACGGAGCTTCGTGCGCAGCGCAACTATGCGGGCCATCGACTGGCTCCGTGGCTGGGCCACCTCATGGTCTCGCGTCAGGAAACGGCGCGGCCGCTGCTGACGCCGGGCGAGGTGATGCAACTGCCGCCGGACGAGGCTGTGGTGATGGTCGCCAGCGTCGCACCGATCAAGGCCCGAAAGCTGCGTTACTACAGCGACGCCAACTTCAAGCGGCGCGTGCTGCCGCCACCGATCCTCGCGGCGGGGCGTTACGCCGATGCGCCGCCAGGGCGCGAAGACGACTGGACCGATCTGAGACTGCCGGTAGCTCCAGCGCCGTCGGAGTGCAGCGACTGCCTCGTGTCCGGCGTTGCCGACGAGGGCGGGCCGCGGCGGCAGCCCGAACTTTCCGAGACCGTCACCTACGACCCCGAGCAGGCGCCTTCCGGCAACGACTTGGCTCTGCTCGATGACGGCGACTTGCCGCCCGTTCTGCCTCGCCAGCTCGATCCTGGCATGCAGCGTGTTGCTCGGCAGGCCGCGCTCGATCCCGACGACGGAGTCCAGCTATGAGCCAGTACCGCCTCAACCTGTTCATTCAACCCGAGCATGCCCGCCGCCTGGACGAGCTGGCCGCCAAGAAGGGTGTTTCCAAGTCCTCCATCGTCGCCGCGGCGCTGGCGTCCTGGTTGTCGCCCGAAGCCGGCGACCAACGCGAAGCCGCCATTGCAAAGCGGCTGGATCGCCTGTCGCGGCAGTTCGAGCGCCTTGAGCGCGACCAGGCCATCGAGATCGAGACGCTGGCCTTGTTTATCCGCTACTTCCTGACCGTCAGCACACCAGTGCCCGAAGCCCATCAGGAGGCAGCCAAGGCTCAGGGCAAGGCGCGCTTCGAGCAGTTCGTCGAGCAGCTCGGTCGCCACCTCTTGCGGGGCCGCAGCCTCGTGCGTGACCTGGTAGAGGACCGCTCTTCGGTGAGTGAGCTCCTGGATGGGGCGGCGGACGGAACACGGGAGCAAGGCCAATGACTGCTGCGACCCAGGCCACCCAGGCAGTCTCGCTCGACCGGCGTATCGCCATGCTCCGCACTGCCATGGGGCCGTTGATCGCTGCTGCGCTCGAAGACCCCGACGTCGTCGAGGTCATGCTCAACCCTGACCGGACGCTGTGGGTGGATCGACTGTCGTCGGGGCGCGCGCCGCTCGGCGCTGAGCTATCCGAAGCGGATGGCGAGCGCATCATCCGCCTGGTGGCTGCGCATGTCGGCGTGGAGGTGCACCGCGGCAAGCCGCTGCTGAGTGCCGAGCTGCCGGAAACCGGCGAGCGCTTCGAGGGCATTCTGCCGCCCGCGGCGCCGGGTCCCGCCTTCGCCTTGCGCAAGCGGGCCGTGGGCGTCATTCCGCTGGAGCGCTACGTGACAGACGGAATGATGACCGACGCCCAAGCCTCCTTCCTACGCGAGATGGTCCGGGAGCGCAGGAACATCCTGATTGCAGGTGGCACCAGTACCGGTAAAACCACGCTGGCCAATGCGCTGCTCGCCGAGATTGCCACCACTGGTGATCGGGTCCTGGTGCTTGAGGACACCATTGAACTGCAATGCGCCGCCCGCGATCACGTACCGCTTCGCACTCGTGCGGGCGTGGTGTCCATGCGCGAGTTGGTGCGTACCACGATGCGGCTACGTCCCGACCGCGTGGTGGTGGGTGAGGTGCGCGGCGGGGAGGCGCTGGATCTCGTCAAGGTCTGGGGGACCGGCCATCCCGGTGGGATCGCCACCATCCATGCCAGCTCTGCTCTGGGCGCGCTGTTGCGGCTGGAGCAGTTGGTGCTGGAAGTCGCCGTGAATCCGCCTCGAGCGTTGATTGCCGAGGCGGTCAACGTGGTGATCGTCATCGCTGGCCGCGGCCGCCTTCGCCGAATCGAGAGTGTCGCCTGCGTCGTCGGTCACGACGCTACGGGCTACCGCCTAACGGATGCACAGGACGCATTGCCCGCCTTCTCAAACGCATCTTCTTCGTTGCCCTCAACCTCGCTTGGAGAACTGCCATGAAATCTGCACATGCCTCTGTTTCCCGCTTGTCCTCATGCTCCTTGTTGGGCCTGGGGCGCCTTCGCCGCTTGGCCGCGCCTGTCCAGAGCGGCCTGTTGCTGGCCGCCGTTATGCTGGCGACCGCCGGCACGGCGAGGGCGGCCGGCTCGTCAATGCCATGGGAAGGGCCGCTCGAATCCATCCTTGAATCGATCCAGGGACCGGTGGCGCGCATCGTGGCGGTGATCATCATCATCGCGACGGGCCTGGCGCTGGCGTTTGGTGATACCTCGGGCGGTTTCCGAAAACTGATTCAGATTGTCTTCGGCCTGAGCATTGCCTTTGCCGCGTCCTCATTCTTCCTGACGTTCTTCAGCTTCGCCGGCGGGGCAGTCGTATGAGCGCCGACGTCGACCTGCCGGGCTTCGAGGTTCCGCTGCACCGATCACTGACCGAGCCGATCCTGCTGGGCGGGGCGCCCCGCACCGTGGCCATTGTCAACGGCACGTTGGGGGCGGCCGTCGGACTGGGCCTGCAACTCTGGCTGCCCGGATTGGTGCTGTGGCTGATGGGCCACGCGTTGGCCGTCTGGGGCGCGCGCGTCGATCCGCAGTTCATGCAGGTGTTTGCCCGACACCTCAAACACAAGCCGCTGCTGGACGTGTGAGGGGGAGGCCGTCGCAATGCTGAATCTCACTGAATACCGCCAGCGCCCAGCGCTGCTCGCCGACTGGCTGCCCTGGGCCGGACTGGTCGCACCTGGCGTCGTACTGAACAAGGACGGTTCGTTTCAGCGCACGGCGCGCTTTCGCGGGCCCGACCTCGACAGCGCGACGCAGGGCGAGCTGGTCGCGACGACGGCGCGGCTGAACAATGCGTTGCGCCGGCTTGGCACTGGCTGGGCGCTCTTCGTGGAAGCCGACCGCTGGCCGGTGGCCGCGTATCCGAGGTCGAACTTCCCCGAGCCGCTGTCCTGGCTGGTTGATGAGGAGCGACGGGCGACCTTCGAGCAAACCGGCAACCACTTTGAGAGCCGCTACCACCTCACGTTGCAGTTCCTGCCACCAGAGGAGTCGCATGCCCGCGCTGCCAAGTTGATCTATGAAAACAGCTCGTCGGCCGGCGTGGACTGGCGCGAGCGCCTCACGGCGTTCATTGCCGAGACCGAGCGGATCCTCGACCTGCTGGCGGGCGTCATGCCGGAGATCGACTGGCTGGATGATGGCGACACGCTGAGCTACCTGCACGGGACCGTCTCGACCCGACGTCATCGCGTCGGCGTCCCGCAAGTCCCGTTTCACCTCGACGTGCTGTTGGCCGACGTGCCGCTGCACGGGGGACTGGCGCCCATGTTGGGCGGTGAGCATCTTCGGGTAGTTACGCTGCGCGGATTCCCGAACTCGACCTGGCCGGGAATTCTGGATGACCTCAACCGGCTGGGCTTTGCCTATCGTTGGAGCTCTCGTTTCCTCTGTCTTGACAAGGACGAAGCGGAGAGCGAGCTGGGTCGCGTGCGCCGCCAGTGGTTCGCCAAGCGCAAAAGCGTGCTGGCGCTGCTGCGCGAGACGTTATTCCAACAGGAAAGCCCGCTGGTTGACACCGACGCCGGCAATAAGGCGACCGACGCAGATGCCGCCCTTCAGGCGCTGGGCAGTGACCAGGTTGCCTTTGGCTACCTGACTGCGACCGTGACGGTGCTCGATGCGGACGCCGACCTGGCCGACGAGAAGCTTCGCAGCGTGGAGCGCGTCATCCAGGGCCGAGGCTTCGTTACCATTGCGGAAAGCCTCAACGCGGTCGAGGCGTGGCTGTCGTCCATCCCGGGCAACGCCTACGCCAACGTGCGCCAGCCCATCGTTTCGACGTTGAACCTGGCACACCTGATGCCTCTGTCCGCCGTCTGGGCCGGGCCGGAGCGCAACGCCCACCTCGACGGCCCGCCGTTGATCGTGACGCGCACCGAGGGGTCCACGCCGTTCAGGTTGGTGACCCATATCGGCGATGTGGGACACACGCTGGTGGTCGGTCCGACCGGCATGGGCAAATCGGTCCTGCTTGCGACGCTGGCGATGCAGTTTCGTCGTTACCCGGGATCGCGCATCTTCGCTTTCGACATGGGGCGCTCGATGCGAGCGACTGTGTTGGGGCTGGGCGGCGAATATTATGACCTGGGCGCCGATGGCGCGATTGCCTTCCAGCCGCTCGCGCGCATCGACGAGGAGTGCTGTCGCAGCTGGGCGGCCGAGTGGATCGAGGGGCGTCTGCTTCAGGAAGGTGTGGTTGCCGGTCCTGAGGAAAAGGCTGCGATCTGGTCGGCGCTCGGCAGCCTTGCGGGTGCGCCCGTTGAGCAGCGTACGCTTACCGGCCTGTCGGTGCTGCTGCAGTCGAACGCGCTGCGTCAGGCGTTGGCGCCCTACGTGCTCGGTGGTGCGCACGGCAAGCTGCTCGATGCCGATCTCGACTACCTGAGCATGGCCGATGTGCAGTGCTTCGAGATGGAAGATCTGATGCACAGCAAGGCGGCGGTGCTGGCTGTGCTGGGTTATCTGTTTGCGAGGCTGGAGGAGCGCTTCGATGGCGCGCCGACGCTGTTGATCCTCGACGAGTCCTGGCTGTTCCTCGACGACCCGTTGTTCGCAGCGCGCATTCGCCAGTGGCTCAAGACCCTTCGCAAGAAGAACGTCAGCGTGATTTTCGCCACGCAATCTCTGGCTGACATCAAGGATTCGACCATCGCCCCGGCGATCATCGAGAGCTGCGCGAGCCGTATCTTCCTACCCAACCCGCAGGCCGCCGAGCCGCAGATCCGCGCCATCTACGATAGCTTCGGCCTCAATGCGCGGCAGCTCGAGATCGTCGCCACTGCCCAGCCCAAACGCGACTACTACTACCAATCCCGCGCGGGCAATCGCCTGTTCGACCTCGATCTGGGGCCGGTCGCGCTTGCGTTCGCCGGCGCTTCGACCCCCCAGGACCAGCGCGCCATCGATAGCGCGCTCCACGAGGCCGGTGTGCCGGGCTTCGCCGCGGCCTGGCTGCGTCATCGTGGCCTCGACTGGGCGGCTGAGTTGCTGTCGTCCGCGCCACCCGCAGCGGTTGTCGATTCCGCTGGAGCACAGGAGAACGCCCCATGAGCAAAGGCGTTTGTTTCTCGTCCCTCGCTGCTGCGTGGTGGTTGCTGACCTTTCTGCCGGTATCGGCGATGACGGTAATTGACCCAACCAACCTCGTGCAGAACACACTGACAGCGGTTCGCACGCTGGAGCAGATCAATAACCAGGTCGAGCAGCTGCAGAACGAATCGCAGATGCTCGTTAATCAGGCGCGGAACCTCGCCAGCCTCGATTACGACGTCGTCAATCGGCTACGCGCCTCGCTGGTGAAAAGCGAGCAGCTGATCGCCGAGGCGCAGGGGCTGGCCTTCGACGTACAGAACCTCGATCGTGAGTTTGCGCGGCTGTATCCGGAAAAATACGCAGCCACCGTTAGCGGCGATCAGATGTACCGGGACGCTCAGGAACGTTGGGCCCACACGCTCGGTGGCCTGCATACGGCTATGCGTATACAGGCGCAGGTTTCCCGCAACCTCAACGACGATGAGGGTGCGCTAGCTGACCTGGTGGGGCAGAGCCAGTCGGCCACCGGCGCGCTGCAGGCCATGCAGGCCACCAACCAACTGCTGGCCCTGCAGGCCAAGCAGTCGATCCAGACTCAGCTACTTCAGCTCACTCAGGACCGTGCGGCCTCACTGGAACTAGCCCGCCAGGCGGCAGCAACCGAGCGTGCCCGCGAGGTTCGCCAACGCTTCCTGGGCAAGGGCACGCCGTACACGCCATACCCCGTTCGCTTTTACGGCAACTGACGGAGATCGCCATGCGATGTGTGTTGCTGTTGTGGGCTGGGTTTTTGGTTGGTTGTGATCAACCCCGCAGCGAACGTTTGCCGCAGGAGTCGCTTTGGCCCGAGGCGCAGCGCGCGCGGTGTGTCTCTAGCACCATGACGGCGTGCGCGCCTGCCGAGGCGTATCGGCACCGTTTCTTAGAAGGGAAGGGTGGCCCGGACGAGTTCGGGGCCCTGGAGCTGTTGCCGCCGATTCCGCCGACCTTCGATGCGCCCCTTGATGCCGACCCGGATCGGAGCCACGGGATGCTTTCGCGGCAGAGGGCTGCCCATGAATGACGTCACGGTCATCGACCGTTTCCTCGACACGTTTTCCCGCTACATCGACTCGGGCTTCGGACTGTTGCAAGGAGAAGTCGCCTACCTGACCGCCACGCTAGTGGCCATCGACATGACGATCGCTGGGTTGTACTGGGCGCTCGGTCATGCCACCGGCGGGGGCGAAGACGTTATGGCGAAGCTGATCCGCAAGGTGCTCTATGTCGGCGCCTTCGCCTACATCATTGGCAATTTCAACTGGCTGGCTGGCATCGTCTTCCGGTCCTTTGCCGGACTGGGCGTGACAGCAACCGGCTCGCTGAGCATGGAGAGCTTCCTCCAGCCAGGGCGCTTGGCTAAGGTGGGTATCGACGCCGGTGCGCCGATCCTCAAGCAGATTGGCGACCTGACCGGTTTCCCCGAGGTGTTCGTCAATCTTGAGCCCATCGTCATCCTGTTTCTGGCCTATCTGGTTGTCATCGTCTGCTTCTTCACCTTGGCCGTGCAGCTGTTCATCACATTGATCGAGTTCAAGCTGACCACGCTCGCCGGTTTCGTGCTGGTGCCGTTCGCACTATGGAACAAGACCGCCTTCCTCGCCGAAAAGGTACTCGGCAATGTTGTGTCCTCGGGCGTCAAGGTCCTGGTACTGGCGGTCATCGTCGGCATCGGTACAGGGCTCTTCGCCGAATTCCAGGTGCACCCTGATGAGCCTTCCATCGATCACGCGCTGGTCGTCGTGCTGGCGTCGCTGGCTTTGCTCGCGCTGGGCATTTTCGGGCCGGGCATTGCCACCGGGTTGATCTCCGGCGGCCCGCAGCTCGGGGCTGGGGCCATGGCTGGCGCTGCGCTCGGCACGGCCGGGTTGGCCGCAGGCGTTGGGGCTGCAGCGACCGGTGCTGGCGCTGCAGTTGCGGCCGGTGCGCGTATGGCGTCGAGCGCAAAACTCGCTGCGGGCGCGCGCTCGCTTGGGGGGCTGTTTGCAACAGCAGGCGGAGGTGCAGCTGCCGGCCGCGCGGCCCCGCTGAACAACGCAGCAAACGTCGCCACCGATGCGAAGGCGCAACCCGCATGGGCCAGGCGCCTGCAGCAGCGTCAGCAACTCAGCCATGCCGCTACCACCGTTGCGCACACGCTACGCGGTGGCGACAGCGGCAGTTCAGGCAGTGGGCCTAACCTGCGCGATTCGGATTGATAAGGAGGGAGTCATGCGCTTCAAACGACCACGCGTGCGCTACGCCGAGACGCCACAACCCGCGACCCCGTATCAGGCCGCTGGGCAGGCTTGGGATGAGCGCATTGGCTCGGCTCGTGTGCAGGCGAAGAACTGGCGGCTCATGGCCTTTGGTTGCCTGTTGCTTGCACTGCTGATGGCGTGCGGTTTGGTCTGGCGTTCGGCCCAATCGATCGTCACGCCCTATGTGGTGGAGGTAGACAGCAGTGGCCAGGTGCGGGCGGTCGGCGAGGCCGCCACACCCTACCGGCCAGCCGATGCACAGGTGGCCTATCACCTGGCGCGCTTCGTCACCCTGGTGCGCTCGCTGTCGATCGATCCGATTGTCGTTCGGCAGAACTGGCTCGACGCCTACAACTTCACCACTGACCGCGGTGCAGCCGTGCTCAACGATTACGCACGCACCAACGATCCGTTTGCCCGCGTCGGCAAGGAGTCGGTGACGGTTCAGGTGATCAGCGTGGTGCGCGCAAGCGACGCGTCCTTCAACGTGCGCTGGACGGAGCAGCGCTTCGTCAATGGCGCGCCCGCCGGCACCGAACGCTGGAATGCGGTGATTTCCACTGTCCAGCAAACACCGCGCACCGAACAGCGTCTGCGCAAGAATCCGTTGGGCATCTACGTCAACGGACTGTCTTGGAGTCGCGAACTGGATGCATCTGAAGGAGCCAAGCCATGAGCCTGTCCTGCCGCATAAGTGCCCTGTCCCTCGTCTTGTTTGCTATCGCCGGGTGTGCGACCCAAGACAAGCCGGCGCCGCGCATCTCGCTCGACGAGCCTGTGCAGGCACAACCGCTGCCTGAGCCACCGAAACCAGTAGAGGTAGTTGAAGTCCCGAAACTGCTGCCGCTGCCCGCGCAGATGAAACCTCTACCAGTTGCCGATGACTCCGAGGCCTCGCCGGAGCCGGTCGACGAAAAGGAACGCGTATCGCGCGCGAATCGCGAGGCACGAATGGCGCCTATCCGTGAGGGGTACATCAATGCCATCCAGGTCTGGCCCTACAGCGAAGGCGCGCTGTATCAGATATATGCCGCGCCGGGGCGGGTGACCGCCATTGGGCTGCAGGCTGGTGAGGAACTGGTGACGGTAGCCGCCGGCGACACGGTGCGCTGGATCGTCGGCGATACTTCCAGCGGTGCCGGCGACGCGTTGCGCGTCAGTGTGCTGGTCAAGCCGATACGCTCGGATCTGAAAACCAACCTGGTTATCACGACCAGCCGCCGGACCTACCTGATCGAACTGACCTCCACCGAGAAAGCCTGGATGGCGTCGGTCTCCTGGGATTACCCGAAAGGCCGGATGCTGGCCCTGCAGCGTCAGGCACGGGCCGCACAGGCGAGCGCGCCGGTCGATACCGGCCTTTCGTTGGAACGAATCCGCTTCCGCTATGCGATCAGCGGGAGCAATCCACCTTGGCAGCCGCTGCGTGCCTTTGATGACGGCGAAAAAGTGTACATCCAGTTTCCTGCCGGCATCGCTCAGGGTGAGCTACCGCCCATGTTCGTGATTGGCGCGCAGGGCGATGGGCAACTGGTCAACTACCGCTTCCGCTCGCCGTACTACATCGTCGACCGACTCTTTGGTGCGGCTGAGCTGCGCCTGGGTGCGGATAAGGGCGACGTAGTGCGTATCGAGCGTACAGACGGCCTGACGCGAGGGCACTGAGCATGAGCCAGGAAGATAGTCCCGATTCCTTGGCGCCACAGGTCAACAAGGTCCCGCCGGAAGCAGTGGCGTTGCGCGCTCGGCCACGTCCAGTTAAGCGATTGAGCCGACGAACCCTGGCAGCGCTTGCCGGTGGGCTCGCTGTCGCTGTGCTGGGCGCCACGATCTGGTCGCTGCAGCCACCGGGGCCACGTGGAGGGAACGGTTCGGCCGAGCTTTACAATGTCGACCGTGTTTCTCGCTCCGAGGGGCTCGAGCGGCTGCCAGCAGACTACTCCCAACTGCCGCCGACAACACTGCCGCAGCCTCCCGAGCTGGGACCTCCGCTTCCGGGCGATCTTGGCCCAGCCATCGTGAGGTCGCAGCGGCCGGCGGCATCCAACTACATGCCACCAGGACAGGATCCCGCCGAGGCCGAACGACTGGCGCTGCTGAAAGAGGCGGAGGAGGCGGCTGGCTCGTCGCTGTTTTTTCACACTGGTAGCCAGCGCCCTGCCGCAACTGCAACCGTCTCGGCTGAACGGACCGTGGATTCGTCAACGCTAGCGGACTTTGATCCACAGGTGCCCGCTTCTGACTCGGTAACGGCGCAACCGGCCGATCCGACCGCCGTGCAGAACCGGCAAGAGCAGAAAGAGCAGTTCCAGCAATCTGCCGCCGTGGCCACCCGCAAAACGGGACACCTGCAGCTAGCTGCGTCGCCATATCAGGTCATGGCTGGCACGGTGATCGCCGGCGCGCTGGTGACCGGAATCAAGTCCGACCTTCCGGGCGATGTTATCGGTACCGTGACAGAGCCGGTCTACGACACGGCAACCGGTAATCACCTGCTGATCCCCCAGGGTTCGCGCATCCTCGGTCGCTACAACAGCCAGGTCAGCTACGGGCAGAGCCGCGTGCAGGTGGTGTGGAATCGCATCATCCTGCCGGACATGAGTTCGCTGACGCTGGATAACCTGATCGGCAGTGACCCGGCCGGCTATGCCGGTCTGGAGGACGGGGTGGATTGGCACTGGCATCGCGTCTTCGCCGGCGCTGCGTTGACAACGCTGCTGGGTATTGGCGCCGAGCTGGCCGCACCCGAAAACCGCCAGGACGGCAATCGCGTCATCATTGCCGGTCGTGATGGCCTGCAGGACAGCGTGAATCAAGTTGGGCAGGAGATGACCCGGCGCAATATGAACATCCAACCGACATTGACCGAGCGGCCAGGCTTGCCGGTGCGCATCATCGTTAACCGGGATCTGGTACTGCGACCTTACCAACCCTTGTTCTTTAATAGCGGAGAATCACGATGAGTGCGACGCGCAAACTAAGGCTGGGCCCGCTGCCCAAAACTGAAAGCACCAAGCTGACCTTTCTCTGCCCAGCGGGCCTCAAGGCCGATCTTGATCGCTACGCCTCGATGCATGCGCAGACTTATGGCGAGACGGTAGATGCCGTAACGTTGATTCCGCACATGCTGGAAGTATTCATGGCGGGAGATCGCGCATTTAAAAAACGAGCAGAGAACCGCCCTGGTCGCCATGGCCTTTCCGGGGCTTAGATGGCGGGTTGTTTGCGCGGTGCTGCCGAGCAGATCGTTTTGTGGAATGGCGCGAAAGCGCCCAAGACGAATCGCTCGCAGTTCAGGCCGTCGACGTTCGACCAGTACCGCCCTAACGATGCTTAAACTCGGCAAGTGGCGTGTGTATGGTGCTGGCCAGACAGACATGCCGTAGCTACCGGAGGGAAGGACGGGCCTGAAGCTGGCTTGGAATTACCGGTGCGCCAGCTCATCGACCTTTGCGTGCAGGTGAAGCTAGACCGCGCTAACGGCGCTAACACTGGAGATGCGACCGTTCCAGATCATCTCGTAATGAGCAGTTTGGATAATCGAGACCACAGGTTTTGGGGTCATGAGCGCCCAACAATCGTCGCCCGACTTGCGGACGGAGCGATAACGCAAGCCTGGATTGCCGGCTTCTTTCACCATTCTGCCTAATCGATGGCCGTGCGCATAATCGTCCGGATCGTAGATTGGATCGCTCATTGGAACTGTGGTCGCATCCAATATCCCGACCTCGTCGAACAGGCACGACAGTCCGCGGAAGACGAATCGCTCGTAGCTCAGCCCATCCACGTTCGACCAGTACCGGTCCTGGTGATGCCGCACTTCGGCAAGCGCCGTGTCCATTGTGCCTGCCAAGTACAGCACCCCATAACGACCATCGCTGAAGCGCGACCCTGCTGGGTTCACGTGGGTAAACGGGGCTGTAGCGTAGGAGCAGCCTGGGATACCAAAGGGAATCTCAGCGCGTGGTATCAACTCCAGGCGTCCGGTCTCATTCTGCAGCCTCGGGTTCGTTAATGCCTGCAACTGGTATAGCGTTTCGAATTCGTTGGCGTCCGCCACATCATCGAAGAGGGCAATAGGCGGAAACTTCGAGTTTACTAGCCGGTAGGCTTGCAGCTGGATAGTTGACCGCTCCGGTAGCTGGCCCGGCACTACCACTGTGCGCCTCGTAGGCTATCGATACGCCGAAACGACTCGTACAACGAGATCATGTCTCCTTGCGACATGACCTCCAGCGGAGCACGTCCATTGAAGAATTCGTTGTGGTTGGCCATCGAGGGGAAGCCATACACGTTTTCCGGATTATCGAAAACCAGTCGCAGCGCAGCGTGCATGTTGAGAATGAAGCTGACACGTTGCATCTGGTCCGCATCCAGGCTCACCGACCACGTGTTGTCACGCAACTTGGCCCTGGCGTGCGTGCTGCGAGAGATCCGCAGGATGCGGCAGGCTTGATCGGTGGTCGCTTGCCATTTCTCGAGGACGTTGACCGCCGCCCGCAGTCCGGTCGCGCATTGGTCCTTTGTAAACGCCTGTGCTTGGAGAATCGCTGTCATGGCTGACATAACCTGATTTGTGTCTATGGATGCAAATCTAGCACGTTCTGTATCTGTAGACAAAAATAGGCTTGTTGCATACTGCCTTGCATCAAGGGCAACTGGTGGACGCGTTGTCTGCCTGTATCGCTCGTTCATCTTGCTTCCTTCCGATTCGATTCCATCCACGTCATGGTCGGTTCTCCCGGCTATGTATCAACGGCACCTCAAGCGGATCGTGGTTTTCGAGATTGTCAGGACGGGTGACGCGACTGATGAAGCGCGCGAGTTGCTCCGACGGCTCGACATCACGCCGCACTAGGAAGGTGGTTAGCAAGGTGGGGTTTCCGGCAAGCGGCCGGGTGACCACGTCGGGGTTACTGAGCTCGGTGATTCGCGCCAAGCTGGAAAAACCCAGGCCGTATCCGGCCGCCACCAGCGCCATCATCAGGTCAAGCGTTGGCACGCGCTCTGCGATGATCAGCCTCGTTTCGATAGGTTTGAGCACGGCTTGGAGCTGTTGCCAGAACCCTTCGCACACCCGTGGATCGCAGAGGACTAGCGGATGGCGTGTCACTTCTTCGAGCGGGATCTTGCGGTGTGCCAGGAGTTGATGGCGTGCAGGGAGCGTAACGACTAGTGAGTCGAACCACACCGGTACCGCTAATAGGCCTTCGGTCTGACTCATGGTTTGGGCAAAGCCGACGTCGAACAGGTCCTCCTGAAGGCCTTTCGCCTGCGCTGATGAGGACACCTCGGAAAGGCATATTTCCACATCCGGATCCTCCTCCCTGCACTGGGCGAGTAGGGCGGCCAGCCTCGACTGGGGCACGCCATCCGAGAGGGCGACGCGCAACCGTCCCCGATAGCCGGCCGCTGCCCCCTGAACGCTGGCCCTGGCCTGATCGACTACTGCGAAGATGCGCTGCGCCTCCTCCAGCAGAACCGTGCCTGCCCAGGTGAGGCGCGTGCGACGTGTCGTGCGCTCGAACAGCTGCACGCCCAGCCTGTATTCCAAGTCCTTGATGATTCTTGACAGGGGTGACTGCTCGATATGCAAGCGTGCTGCCGCCCGCGCGAAATGCAATTCTTCTGCAACCGCTACGAAACAGCGAAGATGGCGAAGCTCCAAGGCCGTGCTCCTTATCGCTCAATGGTTGGGTTCAGGTTGGGTGTTGTCGTGCCAGCTCGGTTGGCGCCGCAAATTGATGATCTGAAGCAGGGCACCGACCAACGCCACCGCACCGGCACTAGCGGCAAGGGTCCAAGTGGGCATCTGCAACAGCAGGACGAAACCTCCTGCCGCCGCACCGATGGCGCTGCCCAGATAAAGCGCTGATTCGTTTAGGGCGATCGCGAGATTACCATCGCCCTGCGAGTGTCTAGCCAGGATCAATTCGTTGTTCTGCGGAACCTGCAAGGCCCAGCCGACAGCTCCCCATAAGGCGATGGGCAGCACGACCAACCAAACATTGAGCGCGGCGGTAAAGGGCAGCAAGAACAGAGACGTCGCTAGGATCGTCATGATCGCAAAAACGAGAACCGGCCCCCTTACACGATCCACGACCGGGCCTATGAAAAAGCTACCTAGTACACCGCCGATGCCCCAGACCCAGAGATAGGGGGTCACCGAACGGACTGCGCCATAGGTCGGATCAGCGAGCAGAGGCGCGATAAAGGTGTACATCCCAAGGCTCGCAATTGCCGCCAGAAGAGAAACGAGCAGGATCGTCACGACATGTCCGTCGGTGAGAATTGCGAGCTTTTGGCGCAACGAACTCGCAGGGGCTGCCGGTAAGGCGGGTAGCATGAGCGATAGGCCTGCAAAGGCCAGCAGACCCAGCAGCGTGACCAACCAGAGTGCAGCCTGCCAACCCGTCTGGTCGGCGATCATCAGGCTGAGCGGGACGCCCAACACGACGCCGCTCGCCATGCCCCCCATGATGATCGCGATCGATTTACCGCGTCGCTCTACGGTCGAAAGCGCCGCAGACGCACCTATGCCCATGGCGAGATACACACCTGCACCGATTCCGGCTATGGCACGCCAGATCATCAATGCGTTGAACTCGGTTGCCATGGCGCTTGCCGCATTGGCGATCACGAACAGGCCCAGCGCAATCAAAAGCCCTGTGCGCTGCCGATCGGGTGGCGTCAGCGCCACGAAAATTGGCGATCCAAGACCGTAGGCTAGCGTAAAGGCTGTTACGAGCTGTGCGGCCACAGCTACCGAAACCGAGAACGACGCTTCGATCATGGGAATCAGGCCGGCGGTGACATAGGAGGCCATACCGAGCGCGAACGCGCCCAGGGCTATGAGATAGATGGGAAGTTGGTTCGGGGTGGTGGTGCTCATATCAGTGGCGCTCCACTAGATGTTAGATGCAACGCGGCCCCTGGGGAGCCGCGTCGGATGGGCTAGAGGTCGAGGTGGACGTCTTGCTCAACGAGCCAGGTATTGAGACCCACGGCCAGCTCCATGCCCATGCGGTCGTACATCGCCGATGTCTGGCCGATGGGTCTGTCGAGGGCGTGCTTCACGCGAGCGGTGTCGAGCAGTTGGCGGACCGGGGCGTCGGCGCTGGTCATGATTTCGGCCAGTGACGTGCGCAGTCCTTGCTCGTAAGCCGGATCCTGCGTGGACGGATAGGGGCTCTTGATGCGATCCGAGATCGACTCCGGCAGAAGATCGCGGGTCGCTGCCCGCAGCACGCTCTTCTCACGTCCGTCGAACGCCTTCATTGCCCAGGGGATATTGAAGGCGTACTCGACCAGGCGGTGATCACAGAACGGAACGCGGACCTCCAGGCCAACGGCCATGCTCATCCGGTCCTTGCGATCCAGCAGCGTCTGGACGAAGCGGGTGAGGTTCAGGTAGCTCATCTGGCGCATTCGCCGCTCCACCTGGTTTTCCGTGGAGAGGATGGGTGTCTCGGCGATCGCCTCGCTGTAGCTGTCGCGCAGAAAGCCAGGCATATCCAGTTGGCGAAGCAGGCCGGAGTCGAATAGTGTCTTGCCGTCGAAGTATTTGCCCGTAACCGATGTCAGCCATGGGAAGGTATCGGCGTTTATTGCTGCCGGGTCGTGGAACCAGCGGTAGCCGCCGAAAACCTCGTCGGCGCTTTCGCCAGACAGGGCGACCGTCGAGTGTTTGCGGACCTCCTGGAACAGTCGATAAAGCGAAGGCCACATGTCACCCCAATAGGCAGGCGGCAGATCAAGCGCGTGTATGACCTGGCTGCGCAGCGTTGGATCAACCAGTTCGCGGCTGTCGAGAACGATCTCGTTATGGCTGGAATGTATCCGTTCAACCAGGTTGCGAACGAAGGGGGCGTCGGGTGTGCCGCGCACGGCATCGCTGGTGAAGCCGCTCCCGTGATCGAGGAAGTCGACCGAGAAGGATCGAATGTTGTCCTTGCCGGAATCGAGCAGCTTCTTGGAGGCCAAGGCGGTAATGATCGACGAGTCGAGGCCACCCGACAGCAGGCTGCATAATGGAACGTCGGAGACAATTTGGCGCTCGACAATATCCTCCAGCAGATCGCGGGTATGGCTGACGGTCTGCTCCAGGGAGTGTGGATGCTCTCGTGCTTCGAGCTGCCAGTAACGTCGGCGGGTCAGACCCTGACGATCAATCCTTACCACTTCACCCGGCAGCACCTCGTTCATCCCGTCGAAGATGGCATGACCAGGCGTCTTCACCATCTCGAGAATTTCACGTAGCCCGTCCGCTCGTACCTTGCGGGGGACGAGTCGGTTAGCCAGCAGCGCCTTGGGCTCGGAGCCGAAGATCACACCGTCCGCCGTCCGGTAGTAATACAGTGGCTTGACGCCCATGCGGTCGCGCACGAGCAGCAGGCGCTGGCTGCGCATATCCCACACTGCGAATGCGAACATGCCGTTCAGGTGCTCGACGAAGCTTTCGCCCCACTCGAGATACGCGCGCAGGACGACTTCGGTATCGCTGCGACTTTCGAACCGATGCCCCCTTATCTTTAGCTCCGCTCGAAGCTCCCGAAAGTTGTACACCTCTCCACTATAGGTAATGGCAGCGGCCTCTCGGCCATCGTCCAGCCGGGCCAGCATCGGCTGCTTGCCTCCGTCGATATCGATGATCGACAGCCGCCTGTGTCCGAGGCCGACCGGTCCATCCACCCAGACACCAGCGGCATCCGGGCCCCGCAACCTCATGGTGTCCGTCATGCGCTGCAGCGTGTCTCGTTGCGTCTGCATGTTGAGGCTGTAGGACAGCCATCCTGCGATTCCACACATAATCTTTCTCCTGATGATTTCTGTCAGCCGAGGGCTTCCAGGTCGCTGTCCTCGGCCAGCAAGGCGCGGGTCTCGCCATGGTTGTAGTGAGCCGACGGCGGAGTGAGCGCTTGATGTTCGAGCTCGTTGAGCAACCCTTGGAGCGTGAAGGCCGTCTCGAGGCTGGCGAACGCTTGGCTGGGCGGTCGCTGGTGCATGGCCCACTGCAATACGTCGAGGCATAGTTGAGAAAGCTTGTGCAGCGTCTCCAGGCCGGGGCGGCTGGGCGAAATCGCCAATTCGTGCAGGATGAGCTCCGTCCCATCCGTGTCTCGCATCCAGATTCGCAGGTGATCGTGATCCCATTGCGGGGTGTCGAAGACCAGTCGAGCGTGTATCAACAGGTCGTCTCGATCGACGAAGGAAAAGTCCAGCGTGCGCTGCCGAACAATGTTGACGAAGCTGCTGTAGCCGCTGACAGGCGCATCACCTAGCGTTGCGGTCAGCTGTAGCGTGTCGAGTACGGCATTGCCCGAAATGGAGAAGTCGGACCGAATACCCAGCACGCCACCCAGGCACAACGGACCTGCCGCCGGGCAGATCCAGCTCAACAGATCCAATGCATGGATGGCCTCACTGGTCACACCGCAGGTGGGGCGATAGTCGTTGATGCGGTCTTTGCCCCAATGAAAGCTGGCCCGTACCAGTTGCCAATCATGTCGCGCGACCCACTCACGCAGCGCGCGGCTCGCGTCCGAGTACCGCTCGACCAAATTAAGGGCGAACCCGCTGACATTGGCGAGGGAGGCGTGCACATTCGCCAGATCATCAGTGGGCGTCGTCAGGGGTTTCTCACAAATGACAAAGCCTCGAAACCCAGCCAACTCTTCTAGAACGGCGGCGTGATTGATGTCGTTCACACTGACAATAACGATGTCAGGCATGAAGTCTTGTAGGGCGCCGTCGATACGGTCGAAATATCGCAACGTCGTCTGCTTTGGTCGACGACCGACGTAAGCGAGCGAAACCGGAATTGCGCAGGTAGTCCCAACGTGCTCGAAAGCACGCTGGAAGCGTCGGCCTGCATAGCCGAGCCCAATGATCAGGATCTTCATCACAGCACCTCCTGATGGATCAGCAGGCGTTCGGCGCTTGGCTGGAAGCCCAGAGATTCGTAGAGGCGGGTTGCGCTATCCGTGGTTTGCAGTGCCACTGTGGAAACTTCGCGATTGGCAAACCAACGCAACAGGCTCTGCATGAGTTGTCCGGCGACACCCATCGCTCGCCATTGAGGCGCGATGACGACCGACTGAACCCAGCCCGAACGGCCGTTCGGATTAGCAGCGGTGGGAGCCCTCAGATCGATGATGCCGGTCGCACAACCGATCACTTGCCCCGATTCGCGGTGCTCGGCGGCAAGTACCTTTAGATTGTCATTTGATTGAAGCGTGGTGGTTAGCCAACTACGGTAGGCGGCACGCCATCTTGCTGAGTCCTCCGGTGTCCGGCTCGAGTAGCTGGCAGAGGTGTGGTCGAGCAGATAGGCGCGCAATTCGGTCAAGACCGCTATGTCCGTGTCCGTGGCACTTCGAATGACAAATAACGGCTCGCTCATTACGCCACCTCCGTTGCAAACGCGCACGGGGCCAGCGGTATGGCGAAATGCTCGAAGGTCTCGCGCAGCGAGGCGACGAGGTGCTCGATCTGTTCATGGCTATGATTCGGCGTGGCGTTGACCCGGAAGCGCTCAGTGCCAATAGGAACCGATGGATAGTTGATCGGCTGCAGGTACACGCCATGGACGTGCAGCAGGCGCTGCGCAGCGGCCTTGCAGCGCTCGGCTTCGCCTACGAGAACGGGTAGCACATGGGTCTGCGAGCAGGACATGACAGGGATGTCATGCTGCTTCAGCCGACCGCGCAGCAAAGCCGTATTGCTTTGCAGTCGATCACGCTCGTCGTTGCTTGCTTTGAGGTGTTCGACGCTCGCCAAGCAGCCGGCCGTGATGGCAGGGGGCAGTGAAGTGGTGAAGATGAAACCGGTTGCGAAAGAACGAACTGCGTCGATGATGACTCGGGTCGATGCGATGTAGCCCCCGATAACGCCGATCGCCTTGGCCATCGTGCCCTGGATGATATCAATCTGCTGGGCAAGCCCCAGCTCGGCAGCGATGCCGGCGCCCCGTGGCCCATACATGCCAACGGCATGCACTTCATCGATATAGGTCAGGGCGTTGAACCGCTTGGCGACCTCGACGATTTCCGCGATGGGTGCGATATCGCCGTCCATTGAGTAAATGGACTCGAACACGACGAGCTTCGGTTGGCCGAGCGGGTAGCTCGACAGAATTTCCTCAAGGTGCCCGACGTCGTTATGGCGGAACACTTTGCGCTCGTTGGACGTTGCACGGATACCGTTGACGATCGAGGCGTGGTTCAGCGCGTCGCT
Organism: Stutzerimonas sp. C6.4V; assembly: GCF_058536345.1. Classification (NCBI taxonomy): domain Bacteria; kingdom Pseudomonadati; phylum Pseudomonadota; class Gammaproteobacteria; order Pseudomonadales; family Pseudomonadaceae; genus Stutzerimonas; species Stutzerimonas sp. C6.4V. The sequence goes on along the minus strand of NZ_JBZUBM010000001.1, from coordinate 2,463,209 downwards.
GATGACGACGCAATCGGGGATCTGTCGCAACAGGCATTGAAGGGTTGCGTCGTTTGAGCCGAATCCGGTCGGAAACACCAGCGCGGCTTCCTTGCCATGCCAGTCAGCCAGGCTGGTCTCCAATTGCCCATACAGCTCGTGGGAGCCACCTATGTTGCGCGAGCCTCCCGACCCGGCACCGTACGTTTCCAAAGCCAGGTGCATCTGTTCGCGCACCGCCGGGTGCTGGGACATGCCGAGATAGTCATTGCTGCACCAGACGACGACAGGTCCCTGCTGTCGTCCATCGAGTTTCGCCAGCGGATACTGGCCACAGATCCGACTCACGGTGGTGAATGTGCGGTATTGGTTGGAGGACTTCAGCAACTCCAGCTGTTCGCTAAGTAATGATTGGTACATCCGTATAACTCCTGAACGATCGAGTCGCCTCGGTCCGAGCTAGGGCTCGGCGCGGACCTTTGGGACGAGGAGGAGGTATTCTTAGTACCGCTTCGATGGGGATACAATTTGACTGTTTATGCTATTACTGGAGGTAACCGGATGAGTGCACCTCGCAGCTTCGAGCGAAACCGAGCAGAGCTGGCCGATTTTCTGCGCAGTCGTCGCGAGCGGATCACCCCGCAGGAAGTCGGACTACCGGCGGGCGCGCGCCGACGCACTCCGGGCCTACGGCGAGAGGAAGTGGCGGCGCTGGCTGGAGTCGGTTTGTCTTGGTACACATGGTTGGAGCAGGGGCGGGAGATCGGTGTTTCGGCCTCATTCCTTGAAAAGCTGTCCAAAACGTTAAAGCTGGATGCGACCGAGCGGCGCTATCTGTTCCTTCTGGCTCACCAGCGACTCCCACCGGAGCCGGGCAAGACTTGGTGTGCCGTGCCGCCGCTAGTGCACCGCCTGATGGCGGACTTGCCGTTACGTCCGGCTTATGTCCTGAATCTGCGCTGGGACGTGTTGGCCTGGAACGCGGCGGCCGACAAGGTGTTCGGCTTCTCGAGCTTTCCGGTCGAGCGCCGCAACCTGCTCTGGCTGTTATTCACCGCACCGTCGATGCGCGCATTGCTCGACCCTTGGGAGGGCCAGGCGTTACAGATCCTGTCGAGCTTCCGACGGGATTTCGTCAGGGCGCCGCTGGATCCTGAGATCGGGGCGCTGGTCAAGGAGTTGGAAAAGGTGGATACCGACTTCAGAACATGGTGGCGGCAGCAGGACATCCATGGACCCTGCCAGGGCATACGGCACTTCAACGTGGCCGACGTCGGTCCCGTTGTGTTTGATCACACCTCGCTGACAATTGATGTCGATCGAGACCTGCGCCTGGTCTACTACGCCGCCAGGCAAGAGCAGGCGCAAAGCAGGCTTTTCGAACATTGGCTCAGTGCCGAGACCGAACAGGCCAACGTGGATGCTCAGTCTCTCAACTGATGGCGAGGCCTCGTTAGCGGCCAAGCTGCCAGAACACATGGCCGCTCTGGACCTCCGTCGTCACAGGTTGCACAAAAAGAATCATGTAACGACTTAGGGGCGGAGTATTATCCAGAGCTGGCACCCTGACATCAGAGGTGATCCCGGAGCATGCAAGGTGGGTCAACTGCACAATGACATGGTCAAGTGCATAGCGCTCTCGTAGTAAAGTCATCGCCCGGCCAGGTAGCTCTAGCGGATCTGCACCTGGCGAAGCGATGCGTTCCGTCCAGCTCGCCGCGCCTGTCTTCATGGCTCCGGCGCGTCAATCAGATAGCCCATTCCGCGAGCGGTCTGTATCAGCTTGGGCTCGAACTCGTCGTCAATTTTTGCCCTCAGCCGCCGGACGGCGACCTCAATCACATTGGTATCGCTGTCGAAATTCATGTCCCATACCTGGGATGCGATGAGTGATTTGGAGAGGACCTCCCCGCGGCGCCTCAACAATAGCTCAAGAAGGGCGAACTCTTTGGCGGTTAGGTCTATGCGTTTCCCTGAACGCACAACCCGACGCTTCAAAAGGTCCACCTCTAAGTCGAGGAGTTTGAGAACTGTTTGGTTGGGGGCATGGTTGCCACGACGAAGCAACGTGCGAATCCTGGCTAGCAATTCGGAGAACGCAAACGGCTTGATCAGATAATCATCGGCACCCAGCTCCAACCCCTTAACTCGATCCTGAACTCCGTCTCTGGCCGTCAGAAAGAGCACGGGGACGTCACTGCCAGCAGCGCGGACTTTCTGTAGAACCTGCCAGCCATCTAGTCCAGGCATCATTACATCCAGGATCAGCAAGTCGTAGGCTTCACTAAGCGCATGCTGAGCAGCATCCGTCCCGTTCATAACCCGGTCGACAGTAAAGCCCGCTTCGGTGAGTCCCTGTTGTAGGTAAATGCCAGTTTTTGGCTCGTCTTCGGCGACAAGAAGCTTCATCAATAATCCTCTGTCTGAAACAGGGAGCAGTTTGCCGGCTGCCAAAGGGGGCGGCTAGCACCTTACAAAAACGTAACGTTCGCGTCAGCGATCTGACAGCGAGCTACGTTAGCATCAAGAAAGTTATGAAGTTTCCGTTCAGGTTCATTACCTGGTATTTCTGGCTGACCATGCTCCTTTGGCCTATCGGCGCCTTCACGGCGCCATTTTTTTTGGCCGGAGGTTGGCAGAAGCAGTTCTGCTGCCTGACACGATAAACGTCTCACTTGGGTAAGTGCGCTTTTAAATCGTTACTACTTGGACTTCATCGCTGACAAAACTGTAATTTCGCCATCAGCAATCTGACAGGAACGTTCGGTTAGCTTAGACACAAGCCCAGCCGATGGCTCTGCTAATAAAGCTGCGTTGGGTATTCGATGTCTTTCTATGAGGTTGCAAGCAATGAAACTTTTAAGATCCCTATCTGTACTGCTCGTTATCGCAGCAAGCTCGTCCTATGCAATGGCAGAGGGTGGTGGCGACCGTACCTTTGCTCGCATGGAGCAGGCTCGCCAAGAGGCGCTCGCGAGTTATCAGGCTGACCAGAAGGGCAAGGCTCAAGCGGTTGCGTCCAAGGCTGTTTTACAAGAAAAGCACCATAAGTGCTGAAGAGGCAGCGCGTTGAATGGTGGCAATTCGAGGTTGTTGTAGCCGCCACGGTGCTGGTAATCGCAAGGTTATGTAAGAACGTACAGTACCGGTATTCAGTTACGTTAAAACTTGTCTTGTTCGCCTCGCTCATAGGAATGCATAGCAAACGACTCAGGTTAATCTGAAGTAGCCAGGCATTTCTGGCTACTTTCGCCCTCGCTGATTTTTAAGAAGCGGAATCGATCCAACAATGTGGGACTGGGTAGGAGCGAGTGGGAACAATCGGTTTCGTCGGGCGTATCCCTTTCAGTCATGAACAATTCCTTTGCGGCTTTGTTTGCGCTAGCCGGCCTATTTGGTGCCGACGAAGCCCGTCTGCTCTATCGAAAAACTAGGCGGGTGTAGTCGGGGTACTCACCAAATCAGAAACGCTTCTTCAGAGTCTATTTAATGAGCCAGCCGACTAGCGATAGTCTTTTTAACGCAGACTATGCCGGCTCGCTCAATTGAATTACGGCGCTAAGCAGTCAGGACATCCTGATCATCTTCTGGTGATCGGATTATATGGTTGGTAGTCACAAACGTTGAATCGCTCGCACAACTGCGCGCGCATATCATTGATTTGCCTCGTCTGAGTTTGAACGATGCCCTCGCAATAATGCTTGAGCTCTTCATGTTTCAGATCGAACTTGACCCGGCACTCCTGGCTCGGGCCTAGAGCCAAATAATGATGATTGCTGAAGTTTGCCAGAAAAGCCCTATCGAATTGCGCTCCGGGGCTTTCGTACGTAAGCGCTTGGATCGCCCGCTGCCCTGCAGGTGTTACTTGCGGTACATGAGCCACACCGTACCACTCGAGCAGGAATCGTTGAGCCTTCGCTATTTCCTCACGCTGCGAACGGTTTGCCATACGAGCCATTGATTTTATTTCTTCAGCGCTCGCTTTAGCCGGTGTAGCTGCGGTACTAGGGGTGGGGGCGGTTCCTTCCCTTGGATTATTGACCTGCGGATCCCGCTGTACATCTGTTCCGGCAGCTAGTTCGGTCATTCTCAGTGCAGAAAAATGATGGTCGATAATGAATTTCAAATAGGACTGTTCGAAAGGTGCCGTCCTTCCGTTTCCCGGTCCAGCCGCTTGTGTGGGAGCCGAGATAAGAGCACCGGTGAGCAATGCGGTAGCTCCTAAAAAGCCAACACGGCGCAATGAGTAACTAGCCATGGTATTAATTCCTGTAGGGATGTAACGCCGAAGTGATCCTCTGCTCATTTTTTCGCAAAACAGACGCAACGAGCATTGATGCAATCGATTGCTTTTCAGAAATTAAGTTCCTCTTTCGCAATGGGCATTGCTCAGCTCGGTTTCGAGGACCGGAATCCCCTTGTCACATAGGTAAACCAGGTGTCGCTAACAGCGTCTAAGCTTACAGAAATGTAATCGTCGCTTTGCCAGAGATATGCCATCTTTCTGTTTACTAGGTGGGTCGTTTTCTTCGACAGACCGTAAACGAGTAAGCCCAACAAACGCTGTCCACAATCGTTTGCACGATCGTTGTCAGTTTGGCTCCTTAGCTTGATTGGATGCACGCATGCAACATAAAACCTCAAGGCGAACCTTCGTTAAAGGCCTGACAGCCGCTGGCATCATTGGTGGTCTTGGCTTGTGGAGGGCTCCAGTTTGGGCAGTGAGCAGCCCCGGCCAGCCCAGCGTCTTAACCGGCACAGAGTTCGATCTGCTCATTGGCGAGACGCCGGTCAACATCACCGGGGCGGCCCGGACGGCGATGACCATCAACGGGACCATCCCAGGCCCGATTCTACGTTGGCGTGAAGGCGATACCGTCACGCTACGCGTGAGAAACAGGCTGAGCGAAGATACGTCGATTCACTGGCATGGCCTGATATTGCCAGCCAACATGGACGGCGTACCGGGGCTGAGCTTCCAGGGCATTGCGCCCGACGGCATGTACGAATACAAGTTCAAGGTTAAACAGAACGGTACTTATTGGTACCACAGTCATTCGGGACTGCAGGAGCAGGTTGGCGTCTACGGCCCATTGGTCATCGATGCCAAGGAGCCGGAGCCGTTTAGCTATGACCGCGACTATGTCGTGATGCTGACCGATTGGACCGACGAGGATCCCGGTCGTGTTCTATCCAAGCTCAAGAAACAGTCGGATTACTACAACTTCAACAAGCGCACAGTCGGCGACTTCATTAACGACGTAAGCGAGGACGGCTGGGCGGCCACCATCGCGAACCGGAAAATGTGGGCGCAGATGAAGATGAGTCCGACCGACCTCGCGGACGTCAGCGGCTATACGTACACCTACCTAATGAACGGTCAGGCGCCCAACGGGAACTGGACCGGCCTATTCAAGCCAGGCGAAAAGCTTCGACTGCGCTTCATCAACGGTTCGGCCATGAGTTATTTCGATGTCCGCATTCCGGGGCTGAAGATGACAGTGGTCGCAGCGGACGGGCAGTACGTTAAACCAGTCAGCGTCGATGAATTCCGCATTGCCGTCGCCGAAACCTACGATGTGATCGTCGAGCCTGCCACCGAGGAGGCGTACACGATCTTCGCTCAATCCATGGACCGCACTGGCTATGCCCGTGGCACGTTAGCCGTCGCCGCAGGGTTAAGCGCTCCTGTTCCAGAAACCGATCCCCGCCCGCTGATTAGCATGGCTGACATGGGGATGGATCACGGCAGCATGGGTGGCATGGGTGGCATGGACCACGGAGGCGGCACGCAGGGCAGTATGGTCGCGATGGACCATAGCGGTATGGCTGGTATGGATCACGGCGGCGGCACGCAGGGCGGTATGGCCGCGATGGACCATAGCAGCATGTCCGGCATGGACCACAGCAACATGTCCGGCATGGATAGCGGCATGCAGGGGATGGACCATGCCATGGGCAACTCGGGCGATATGGCTGGAATGGATCACTCAGGGATGTCCGGCATGAGCGGAGGCATGCAATCACACCCGGCGTCAGAGACAGATAACCCGCTGGTCGACATGCAGACCATGACTCCTGCACCCAAGCTGAACGATCCAGGTATTGGTTTGCGTGACAACGGTCGTCGCGTGTTGACCTATGCAGACCTCAAAAGCACATTCCCCGATCCGGATGGGCGAGAGCCCAGCCGAACAATCGAATTACATCTCACCGGACACATGGAGAAATTCTCCTGGTCATTCGACGGCATCGAATTCTCTGATGCTGAGCCGCTACGTCTCAAGTATGGCGAGCGGGTTCGCATCACGTTGGTCAACGACACCATGATGACCCATCCCATTCATCTCCACGGCATGTGGAGTGATCTAGAGGACGAAGATGGAAAGTTCATGGTCCGCAAACACACCATCGACATGCCACCAGGTACGAAGCGCAGCTATCGCGTAACCGCTGATGCGCTTGGCCGCTGGGCCTACCACTGCCACCTACTGCTGCACATGGAAATGGGTATGTTCCGCGAAGTTCGAGTGGATGAGTAAAAGGAAATATTATGAGTACATTTATGAAGCGCAAAACCCTTATCGGCGGTGCCTTGGTGCTTGGTCTGCTGGGCGCAATGCAAACGTCTGTTGCATTCGCAGCGGGCAGCCATGATGAGCACAAGCAACCTTCAACCTCGTCACAGGGCTTAGACAGCAAGTCGGCACCGAAACCACACAATTCTTCTCGCTCGCAAATGAACCACGGCGATATGGATCACGGCTCGATGGATCATGAATCCATGGACCATAGCGGGATGAACCACGACAAGATGAGTCCGGACCCAAAAGCAGCCGACGCTGAGGTGGATTCAAACCATGCGCACTAGACTTTCACGCTTTGCTCTGACGGCATTTGGGCTTTCGCTGAGCGCTATGGCTACGGGAGGCGTCAATGCAGCCGAGATGATGGATCACTCGATGCACCAGACGCCGTCTAATTCATCATCTCAGCCCCCTGCGTCCCAAGACACATCTTCATCTAGCGCTCGTGATGCCGGGGGGCAGATGGATCACTCGGCAATGGGTCATGGTGCGATGGACCACAGCAAAATGAACCATGGCCAAATGGACGCTACGGATCACGCTGCAAGGAAGCATGACGAAACCCTCGAAATGCCTGGCATGATGCACCCTTCGTTCATTCCGATATTGACCGATGCGGATCGGGAAGCCGCTTTTCAGCCTCTCCAGGGGCACACCGTCCATGACAAGTATCTCGCCTCGTTTTTCCTGCTTGATCAATTTGAATACCAGGACGCCGATGAAGGCAGCACGCTAAGTTGGGATGCGTCTGGCTGGATCGGTGGGGATATCGATCGTTTCTGGTTTCGCTCCGAGGGGGAGCGTACCAACGGCGTAACCGAGGATGCCGAGCTGCAGCTGTTATATGGGCATGCGATCGGCCCCTGGTGGGACGTGGTCGCAGGCGTCCGTCAGGATTTCAAGCCCGAGTCACCGCAAACCTGGGCAGCCTTGGGCGTACAAGGAATGGCGCTATATGCCTTCGAAGCTGAGGCTACCGCGTTTATTGGCGAAGGTGGGCAGACGGCAGCGCGCCTGGAGGGTGACTACGACATCCTTCTCACCAATCGGCTAATTCTCCAGCCGACCGCTGAGCTGAACTTCTACGGCAAGAACGATCCGCAGCGCGGCGTTGGCTCCGGCCTTGCTAATGCGGAGGTCGGCTTACGTCTGCGCTACGAAATCGTGCGTGAGTTTGCGCCATACATCGGCGTCACATGGAATCGCTCATTCGGTAACACAGCAGATATGGCTCGTGACGAAGGCGAAGATCGAGAAGAGGCGCGCCTTGTCGCCGGCATTCGGATGTGGTTCTAAAGGAATAAGATGAAAACAATCGTTGCCACCTTGGCTTTAGCGTGCGTTGTCGCTGTGTTTGGCGTAGCGGGAGTTGTCTATTTTGGCTTAATAAATGTCGGTGCAGATGACCCGCATACAGGTCCGGTACATGCGTTTTTAGATACTGCCCGAAATCGTTCAGTTGAAGTCCGTGCTAAAGATATTGAGGTGCCAGACCTCAATAACGAAGCTCAGATTCGAGCCGGGGCTGGTAACTACGACTCGATGTGCGTTGGATGCCATCTGTCGCCAGGATCAGCCCAAACCGAGCTGAGCGAGGGCCTCTATCCGGCACCGCCGAACCTGGCTAAAGCTGGAATTTACGATAACCCCGCTAAGACATTCTGGATCATTAAGCACGGAATCAAGGCGACGGGCATGCCTGCCTGGGGCAAAAGTATGGACGATCAGTACATCTGGGGAATGGTAGCTTTTCTTAAGCAGCTTCCAAACCTAAATGCCGGGCAGTACCGCGATATGGTTGCAGCCAGTGGTGGCCACCAGCATGGCGGTGGCGAGACCGATGTCGGAAACCATCATGGTGACAGCCAGGCAGAAGATGGCGGGGATCATCATGGTAGTTCTGGCGCCGACCACCACGGTTCTGCCAGCCCTATGGACCATACCGATAGTGGTACACATGCCGAAGGAAATTCAACGGAGCAAAGCGGAACCGATCACCACGCCTCCGGAAGTGAGAGTGACCATCACGCTCCGGCGGTTACGCCGACGAGCCACACTCACGCAGATGGCAAACAACATGTGCATGAGGATTGACTCCGTATTGACTGCGGCTGTCTTCAGCTTAATGCGGAGAGACGAGTTCTGAGATAACTGTTAAAGGTTGGAGCCAGGCAGCTGCGTTCTGTCGAGATGGCTTATGCCCTAGCAGGTGCCGTATCCGCATAACCGCTCTTCTTGCCCTGAGCAAACGGGGCGAGTCCACCGGCCGCTGCGTCGGATGTGTGTGCTCATTGGTCCGCGCCGGTGGGTAATCAGCGTAGCGGACGGACCTCAGGCCGTGCGCTTGAGGTAGTGCACGCTGAACAGCCGCTGCGGGTCAGTCCACTGCCGGACACTGTCGAAGCGCGCCGAGCGTGCCAGCGCGGCGAAGGATTCGAGGCTGTACTTGTAAGAATTCTCGGTGTGCAGGGTCTCGCCGGCCTTGAACTGGAAACGCCGGCCTTCGATGGTCACGGTCTGCGCCTCGCGGCTGACCAGGTGCATCTCGATGCGAGACTGCGCGGCGTTGAAGATCACCTTATGGGTGAAATGCGCCGGGTCGATGTCGCTGTCCAGCTCGTAGCGGATGCGTTCGAGCAGGTTTAGGTTGAACGCCGCGGTGACGCCAGCCGCATCGTTGTACGCCGCTTCCAACACCGCCTTGTCCTTGACCAGGTCGACGCCGACCAGCAGGCCGCCACCGACCGGCAGCAGGCTGTGCAGGCGGCGTAAAAACTGCTGCGCCTGGGCCGGGGTGAAGTTGCCGATGCTGGAGCCAGGGAAAAAGGCTAACGGACAGCGACTGTCGAGCCCCTTAGGCAGGTACAGTTGATCGCAGAAGTCAGCGCACAGCGCATGGACATCCAGCCAGGGATAGTCGGCCGCTAGGCGCTGGGTGCTGCTGCGCAGGAAGTCATCTGAAATGTCGATCCCTAGATAGCTCGTCGGACGCATGGCTTCGAGCAGCAAACGAACCTTACGGCTGGCGCCACTGCCGAACTCGATCAGGTCTGCGTCCGGTCCGGCAATCTCCGCGATCTCGGAGGCAGCCTGGGCCAGGATCGCTATTTCGGTCCGCGTGGGATAGTACTCGGGCTGCTCAGTGATCTGCTCAAACAGCTCCGAGCCGCGGCGATCATAGAAGAATTTCGGCGAGGCCCATTTCGGCGTGGCGGCGAAGCCTCTCAGCGTTTCATCACGAAGGGAAGTCGTGTTGGTTTGCGAAAGCTGGTCGTGGAAGCGAATAGCAAGGGCCATCGGGTACTCCTTGGCAAAGCACGGGCAGGCGCTGGTTGTTGGGTCTTCTGGTGACGTTACAACCGACTGCCCGGCCCGTGAAGAAGTTCGTGGCAGCGGGACGGACGACAGGTGAGCCGAACGCCTGCTGTCGAATGGGCTCGAAATGTGGTCTGCCGGCCCGGTTTGGCATTGAATCAAGCGAGAACGAGGACCCTATGATGACCCGCTCCGCGATACCGGAAGCAAATTCCATATATCCCGCCATCGGTTCGCTGGCGGCGCTGGGTGACGGCCACTCTCTTGCGCTAATTGGCCCTGACGGCGGGCTCGAATGGTTCTGCCCGTGCCGTTTCGATGCTTCGCCGCTGATCTGGCCGCTGCTCGACCGAGCCCGGGGCGGTCGACTGCGCCTCTCCGTCACCGACGGCGCCAAGCTCGAAATGCACTATCTAGACGGCACCGCCGTGCTCAACCAGCAGTGGACAACTTCCGCAGGGGAGGCACGCGTTACGTTGGGGATGGTCTGGCCGGCGGACAAGCAGCGGCAGACTCTGTTGTGGTGCGTCGAGGGTGTCTCTGGCGAGCTAATGTTTGAGCTGGAGGTCGAGCCGGCGCACGGCTTCGGCGAGGCCCCGGTAGCCTGGGCGTTGAACGAGGCCGGACAACTGCAAGCCGACGAGCCGGCGCTGCGATTGGATGCCGAGTGCCGCTTCGAACGCATCGGTGAAGGCTGGCGCGGGTGGCGCTCGGTCAAGGCCGGTGAACGCTTCACCGTGGCGTTGGAGGTTGGGCTGGATTCTTCGCGACCTGCGCCTCTGTCGCCAGCGCAGTCCTGGTCGCGCCTGGAAGACACGATTGACGCCTGGCGCGCCTGGAGCGGCAGGCTGCGCTGCACCGAGAAGTACCGCGACCTCATCGTACGCAGCGCCATTACTCTCAAACTACTCATTCATCAGCCGACCGGGGCGGTAGTCGCTGCAGGCACTACCTCGCTGCCCGAGGCACTTGGCGGCACTCGCAACTGGGACTATCGCTATACCTGGTTCCGCGATGCCGGGATGACGCTCGCCGCGCTGTTCAGCCTCGGCTGCCACGACGAAGCCCATCGCTGGGCGCAATGGATGCAGGACACCGTTGAGCAACAGGGAACGCCGCTGCAGATTCTCTATACGGTGGACGGTCTGCCTGCGCCGAGCGAGCGCGAGATTGAAAACGTTGACGGTTATTGCGGCTCGGCGCCGGTGCGGGTCGGTAATGCCGCCGATACGCAGCATCAACTCGATATCTACGGCGAGCTGCTTGAATGTGTTTACATCTGCGACAGCATGAAAGTGCCTGCAATGCGGGCACACTGGCCGCACATGCGCGCAGCGGCCGATTTCATCGCCTCGCACTGGCGCGAACCGGACCAGGGCATCTGGGAGGTGCGCAGCGAGCCACGCCAGTTTGTGCATTCGAAGGTCATGGCCTGGGCCGGGCTACAGCGCGCGCTGTGGCTGCAGGAGCGGCACGACCTAAAGGCAGAGGTGGCGACCTGGCGGCGCGAAGCCGAGGCAATTCGTGAGCAGGTGCTACGCGAAGGCCTCAGCGCGGACGGCCGGCACTTCGTTCGCGCTTACGGCGAAGAGGGGGTGGATGCGGCACTGCTGTTGCTGGCGCGCAGCGGCTTCATCGACGGCGGCGGCGACAAAGCGCTATTCCGTAGTACCGTCGATGCTGTGTGCGACGCCTTGAGGATCGAAGGCCAGCCGTGGCTGCTGCGTCGCTACCACCCGCACGACTCAGATGGGCTTAGCGGCCGCGAGGGAGCCTTTTTGATCTGTAGCTTCTGGCTGGTCGAGGCACTGGTGGCGGCAGGGGCGCCCGCCCAGGCCGAGGCCGTGTTCGAGCGACTGCGCGATTTGCAGGGCGAGTTCGGCCTGTTTGCCGAGGAAGTCGACCCGGCGAGCGGCGCCCAGCGCGGCAACCTACCTCAGGCGTTCTCGCATGTCGGGTTGGTTAATGCGGCGATCAGCCTTTGCAGATAGAAACTGAGACTCGCTGGCCCACATGGCTTCGTTGCAAACAAGATCGAGCATGCCAGCAAGAGATATAGCTCTTTGACTTCTCTGTGATTACGAGCTGATCTGAACTCGGTCGGGTGCGACCGGTCGGTTTTAGGTAGGCCGAACGCTCGTCGCCCGGCCCGTCATTCAAACCGGAGCCGATCGATGGAGCACCAGGGTGAGTATCTGCGTCAGGGCGCGATGAAGTCCGATCAAAGCATGGACGATCACATGCAGGCGATGGAGCATCGCCACCTCGCCACGCTGTGGTGTCATTTTCTCAACGCGTTGCTGGGCTTCTGGGTAATGAGCGCGCCCTTCGTCTTCGGCTACCTGAACATTGCCCCTGACGACCTCGACCTGGCGCGTCTGGCCGCGGAGCGCGAACTGCCCGACGTCGCTACCCGCGCCTGGCTGATGACCTGGAATGATGCTGTCAGCGGCGCACTGATCGTGCTTTTCGCAATACTCTCGCTCAAGCGTATTGGCTGGGCCAGTTGGGCCAATACGGTTATGGGGCTCTGGCTGATGAGTGCACCATTGCTGTTCTGGACACCATCGCCGGCCGGTTATGGCAATGCTTTGCTTGTAGGTGGGCTTGTCATTACTTTCTCGGTCCTTGTGCCGATGATGCCGGGCATGAGCATGAGCGGCATGATGCAAAAGGCCGCCGTGCCGCCAGGCTGGGATTACAACCCTTCGACTTGGTTGCAGCGCCTGCCAATCGCCGTACTAGCTTTGATCGGAGTACTTCTGGCGCGCTACCTGACCGCCTACCAGCTTGGTCATACTGCCAATGCCTGGGACCCATTCTTCTCGGCGCCCGGCACCGGCCCGGCGGAGAACGGCACCGAGACCATCATTACCTCTGACATGTCGCGCGCCTGGCCGGTCTCCGATGCTGGGGTCGGTGTGCTGGCCTACATGATCGAGCTGACCATGGCGGTAATGGGCGACGCGCGGCGTTGGCGCACGATGCCATGGATGGTCGCTGCTTTTGGCGTGGTGGTGGTGCCGCTAGGCGTGGTGAGCATCTTCTTCATCATCGCCCAGCCAATCGTCATCGGCACCTGGTGCACCCTGTGCCTGATCCAGGCGCTGGCGATGCTTGTGATGATGCCTTATGCGCTCGACGAGCTGGTCGCCATGGGTCAGTTCCTCAAGGATGCCAAGCGCCGTGGCAAACCGATGTGGCGCACCTTCTTCAAGGGCGACGCGATGGAGGGTTGCCGGCAGGACGACTCGCCTGAGTTTTCCGGCAGCCTTTCCGGTATGGCGCAGCAGGGACTGCGTGGGGTCAATTTGCCGTGGGGCCTGCTGCTGCTTTGTGTACTTGGCGTCTGGCTGATGTTTACCAGGCTGATATTCGGCACCGAAAGTGCCATGGCCAACAGCGATCACCTGATGGGCTCGCTGCTGCTCACCGTCACCGTGCTGGCGCTAGCAGAAGTAGCTCGCCCGCTGCGCTTTCTCAACCTGCCGATCGGTCTCTGGTTGCTCGCCGCCCCCTGGTTTCTCGACGGCGGCTCGACGGCCTCGACGGTCGGAAGCCTTATCGCAGGCGTGCTGGTGATCGGCCTCAGCCTGCCGCGCGGGTCGATCCGCCACCGCTATGGCGGCTGGAACCGGCTGATTCGCTGAACCCTTAGTCAGATTTATTGAGCAGGAGTGGATGCATGAGTGAGCCGACAGCGGTGATTACCGGCGGGACCGCCGGCGTCGGCCGCGCTACTGCCGTAGCGTTTGCCCGCGCCGGCTATCGGGTGGCAATACTAGCGCGCGGCGAACAGGGCCTGGCCGACACCCGCGACGAGCTGATGGGCCTGGGCGCTAAGGTGCTGGCGATCCAGTGCGACATGGCCGATGCCGCCGCCGTGGATCGCGCCGCCGAGCACATCGAGCGGGAACTCGGGCCGATCGAGGTATGGGTCAATTGCGCCATGGTCACGTTGTTCGGGCCAATATCAACACTTAAGGCTGCCGATATCGGTCAGGTCACCAACGTCACCTACATGGGCTTCGTCCACGGCACGCTCGCCGCACTGCGGCACATGCGAGAGCGCGACCGCGGCACCATTGTCCAGGTCGGCTCGGCGCTTTCCTATCGCTCGATTCCGTTACAGGCGGCCTATTGCGGTGCCAAGTTCGCCATCCGTGGGTTCACCGACTCGCTGCGCAGTGAGCTTATCCATGATAAGAGCCACATCCGAGTGACCATGGTGCAGTTGCCGGGCCACAACACGCCACAGTTCGACTGGGCCCGCAATACCTTTGGCAAGCGCCCACAGCCGGTGCCGCCTATCCACACGCCGGACGTAGCCGCGCGGGCCATCCTGCGCGCAGCTGTCGATAAGCCGCGCGAACTCTGGCTGGGCAAGGCAGCGTTCCAGGCAATTCTCGGCAACATGGTTTTGCCCGGCGTGCTCGACCGGATGATGGCCAAGCGCGCCTGGGAGGGGCAGCTTACAGACGAAGATGAGGAGCCCAATCGACCAGATAACCTCTACGGCCCGGTCGAGGGCTTGGCCCGCGCCTCCGGGCGCTTTTCCGAGCGCGCCGTCGACAAGGCAATGGCGCTCAGCGCCGAGACGGTGGGCAAGGTGTTAACTGTCACAGCAGTGATGACGGCTGCAGTTGTTGGGGTAGCCATCGCAATAATTGCAAGTTGAGGCATTAGCCGTAATCGACCCCTACGGGCGCTCCCAAATAATCTACGGCAATGTAACTTAACGTCAGGAGTCCTTACTTTCATTCGTAAGTTCAGCGTACTACTCGACGCCGCAGAAAATCGACCTTAAGGTGTAGAAGCTTAAGTATTGTTTGGTTGTGGACTGGTACCGCGGCGAAGCAACGTGCGGATCCTGGCTAGCGATTCGGAAAGCGCAAACGGTTTGACGAGATAACTGTCAGCGCCCCAGTTCCAATCCCCCAGACTAGCGAAGCCGGCCAAGCTGTCAGGCTGGTCGGCATTTTATTGCGCCACATAAATCTCTTCCCGCACGCATTCTCCAAGTGCTGTCGAATACCTTACAGAATTGTAATGAAATTCATCGAAACGGGTCCGGCAGGGTCGTGTCGTATTTCTGTGCCTGTTAAACGCTGATGAGGCTATTCAGCTAGCAGGCTACGATACCTACAACTATCGAACCCTGGAGAACGTAATGACCAATTCAATGTTCGCTTCCTGCATCCAAGCTTGTTCGAACTGTGCCCTGGTGTGCGAAATGTGCGCCTCTGCTTGCCTGCGTGAGGACGATGTGAAAATGATGGCTCGATGCATCGAGCTTGACCGCGACTGTGCTGATATTTGTACCCTGGCTGCCACCTTGATGAGCCGAGAAAGTGAGTTCGCTAAAGAGTTCTGCGCCCTTTGTGCCAAGGTCTGCCGGGCCTGCGGAGAGGAATGTGCCAAGCACCAAGCGGATCATTGCCAAGAATGCGCTAAAGCATGCATGAAGTGCGCTGAAGAATGTGAGCGTATGGCCGCCTAAACGCCGACCCGCTGCCCTGGTCAGAATAAAAAGCCCTCTGTCAGGGTAGCGCTTCTACTTTTGAAATCTCACTGTTTTCTCATCCATCGCCTCGTGCCCTACGTTCGGGATAGAAGCAATGCCCGCGCTCGTGGCTGGGCTCAACAAGGCGTCCAAGGGGCACGGCTAAAGCCGGTTAGCGCGTTACACGTGAGCTACATTTTTTCGTCGTCGGCTCTCTTGTCTGCTTGTGGCCCAGCGAGTACAGAAAGAACTTACGGAATCGTAAAGAGAGGGCCGGAAACTCTGAAAATGGTCGCATAGCACTTAAGTTGCGGACCGTTATTCGTTGTTTTGGCTTTGCCAGGAGAAAGCAATGAAGGTTTTGCAACTGTCCCCATCGCAGGGATTGGCTTTGCTGTTATTGCTGCTTGCCGTGTGGCAGCTCAGCGGTTGCGCCGTTTCCCCGCGCCTGAAGCCAAGCGACCAGCCAAGCGTGGCCGGCAAGACCTTTGTCATCACTGGCGCCTCCAGCGGTTTCGGTCGTGGCGTGGCGCTCAGACTTGCCGCTCTTCAAGGGAACGTGGTTCTTGCCGCCCGCCGAACAGAAGTGCTCGAAGAAGTCGCCACGCAAGCGCGCGCGGCAGGCGGATCGGCATTGGTGGTGACTACCGACGTGAGCAGCCCGGATGATATACAGGCCCTGGCACGAGCCGCCATCGAACGCTTCGGCAAAATTGACGTTTGGATTAACAATGCAGCGGTCGGGGCACTCGGGCGCTTCGAAGATGTTCCTGTCGAGGACCATGCGCGGGTGATAGACGTCAACCTCAAGGGCGTGATCTACGGCAGCCACGCCGCCATGCGCCAGTTCAGAACTCAGGGCTTCGGCACGCTGGTCAATGTCGGTTCAGTCGAGAGTGAAATACCGCTGGCCTATCACGCCTCCTACGCAGCGACGAAAGGCGGGGTCATGAACCTCGGCGCTGCAATCGCCGAGGAGATTCGCCTGAGCGGCAGCGAGACCATTAGCGTGGCCACCGTCATGCCTTGGGCTGCGGATACGCCGTTCTGGAAACATGCAGCCAACTACACCGGTGGCACCCCGCGCATGGCCACAATGGACGGCCCCGAGCAGGTCGTTGAGGCAACCGCCTGGGTCTCGGTTAACCCGCGTAAACGTCTGCCGGTAGGCTGGAAAGCCCGAGGCGCGGTGATTTCGCATTCACTTTTCCCGTCTCTAACCGAGCGAATCGCGGCCAACATTGCGCATCACTGGCAGATCGAAAAAGCACCGCCAGCGCCGCCAACGACGGGCTCGCTCTACGAGCCGATGCAATCCGGCACCACTGTTGAAGGTGACGTGCGGGAACGTATGGAGCGGGAAGAGGCAGCACGAAAGCAATCGAAATAACCCGGCGACGCAAGATCAACCGGGGCCGCGAGCTTGGTGGCGGAAGGTGCTTGAGACACAAGCACTTTAAAACAGCGGCGGAGCTGCTGAATCAACTGGCAGTTCCGAATGGGCAGTTATTGCCATCTGGACGCTTGAAACGCCGACCCGCTGCTCTGGTCAAGAGAGTTTCCATCTGCCAGAAGTTTGGAGCATTACACGTGACATACCTTTATTTCGTCGCCGGCTCTCTCATCTTCATGGTTACTGCCGCAGAGATCATCAAGACCGTCTTCTCAACGCAAGGGGGAGGCGCAATCACCACGAAGCTGACCAAGGCAATTTGGGCGTTGTTTTTCTTCGGCTCGCGGAAAAAGGGAGACGCAAGGCTTCTGGAATATGCGGGACCAAGCATCTTGATCGTTGTCCTCATATGCTGGATTGCAGGTCTCTGGCTAGGCCTGTTCCTAATGCTCATGGCCGATCAAAGCTCAATAGTTTCGAGTACCACGCAAATAGCGACTACACCACTAGAGAAGCTATATTACGCAGGCTTTACTCTTTCGACTTTAGGCGTGGGTGACTACAAGTCAACAAACGACTTTTGGCGGATCTTGACCTCTGTTGCTTCGTTCACGGGTCTTGTATTCATTACTTCAGCAATTACCTATTTTGTTCAGGTCTTGTCCGCAGTAAGCCTTCAAAGCAAGCTTGGACTCTATGTAAATGCGATGGGCAAGACACCACAGGAAATCATAGTTAACGGGCACAACGGACCTGACTTTGAACAGTTGGCGCCGCAATTTTTAACACTTAGCGAGATGCTCTTTGAGCATTCGATCAATCATCAATCGTTTCCAGTCATCCATTATTTTCATGCCAGCGACCCTGGACAGACTGTCATCCCGGCAGTAGTAAGAATAGATGAGGCCAGCGGGGTATTGGCTCACGGCTCCGTTAAGTCTAATAATTTACAACTGCCTCTGAAGATGTTGCGCGCTAGCCTCGACACATACGTCGGCATGGTGAAGGGGGGGTTGGAGGACAATCCAGCGAAAGCTGAAAAACCGCCAACGCCAAACCTGTCCATGCTGAGAGAACGTGGTATTGCTCTTGAAGTGAATCGCCCCGGGTTTTGTGGAGGCCTCAACTCTTGAGAAGATGAGGCCATGAGAAAGACTACGACCTACTCCCCTGAAGTCCGTGAACGTGCCGTGCGCATGGTTCTGGAGCACCTGAACGACTATCCGTCCGAGTGGGCGGCCATTGAGGCCATTGCCCCGAAGATTGGCTGTGCCGCGCAAACCCTGCATGGCTGGATCCGCCGCCAGCAGACCGATGCAGGCCAGCGCCCCGGGCCGACCACTGAAGAGCGTGAGCGCATCAAGGCTCTGGAGCGTGAGAACCGCGAATTGCGCAAAGCCAACGAGATTCTGCGCCTGGCCAGCGCGTATTTTGCCCAGGCGGAGCTCGACCGCCGCACCAAGTCCTGAGGGCATTTGTAGACCAGCATCGTAACCGTCTCGGGGTCGAGTCGATCTGCCGTGTCTTGCAGATCGCCCCGTCCGGTTACCGCAGGCACGCGGCGCAGCAGCGTAACCCAGACCTGCGCTGTTACCGTGCTCGACGCGATGAGGCGTTGATCTTGGAAGTCCAGCGCGTATGGGACGCCAACATGCAGTGCTATGGCGCGGTGAAGGTCTGGAAGCAGCTCCGGCGAGAAGGCATTGAGGCTGCCAGATGTACGGTGGAGCGGTTGATGCGTCGGGCGGGATTGCAAGGCATCAGGCGCGGCCAGGCCGTGCGAACAACGGTGGCCGGGGACAAGTCGCTCTGTCCGCTGGATCGTGTGCAGCGCCAGTTCCATGCCGCCCGCCCGAACCAATTGTGGGTGTCGGACTTCACGTACGTGTCGACCTGGCAAGGCTGGCTGTATGTGGCGTTTGTGATTGACGTGTTTGCGCGACGAATCGTCGGTTGGCGAGTCAGTACCTGCATGAAGACTGACTTCGTGCTGGATGCCCTGGAGCAAGCGCTGTATGCCCGACAGCCACATCGTGCCGGTGGACTGATTCATCACAGCGACCGTGGCAGCCAGTATGTCTCTATTCGCTATACCGAGCGGCTGTCAGAGGCAGGCATTGAGCCTTCGGTTGGCAGCAAGGGCGATAGCTACGACAACGCCTTGGCCGAAACCATTAACGGGCTGTACAAGGCCGAGCTGATTTACCGGCAATCGTGGAAGAGCCGCGAGGCTGTTGAGATGGCGACCTTGAAATGGGTGCACTGGTACAACCACCAGCGGCTGTTGAGCTCAATCGGGTATATCCCGCCTGCGGAGGCTGAGGCAAACTTCCACCAGCTACAAGCAGGTCAGGCCATGGCGGCCTGACTTAAACGAAGCGGCCTCCACAAAACCCAGGGCGATTCATGAACAGGATGGAACAACGTATTTCGAGCAGCCGCAGCTCGCACAGCGGCGCCGGTTATTTTCGACATTGCTGCGCAGGGAAGGTTGGTCATGGCGTCAGGTTTATGGTGAGGAAACGGACTTTACGTAGAGGCGGGTGCGCCTCCTTGCGCGGCCCTTCGATGTGCTTGATACCTATAGCTCTAGCTCCGAGTCGGTTGCTCGCAGGTGTACCAGCCGCGGTAACCAACTTTTAACCCCTGGGCCAGCTCAAAATGAAGATCGGCGATAGCTTTTTCGCCGTTAGGCTCGACATCACCGTCCTTGCCCAGCGCTACAACGACGTTGATGTTGTCGGCTGCAAGCGATGCCCCTGCCCCCAGTGCTGAGTAACCCGCCATGGGTTCACTCGACAGCTGTACTAACTTGCCGTGGATTTTCACAACGCCCCTAGCGAGCCCGCTTTCCCCGTCATGTTTGATAGCGACCACGGGTGGGCTTTCGGCTGTATAAGCAAAGTTACAGTAAGGCCCCGAGCCTAGCACCTTGTCTACTTCCGCTTGATCCAGTGTTTGCGGGTCGATAGACGGGATGTCCGGGCTGTCTATAGCTTCGCGACCGCTTACCACTTCTGGCAGCGGGGAGCGCATAAGCGGCTCTTTTAGACCTTCACCTGGGGCGGGGTCTCCGCACGCAGTAAGCAGCAAGGCTAAAGTCATGGCGCTCCCGGGCAAAACGGACCGGGGCGGAAATGCTCGATACGTTTGCATCAGTTAGCCCTCTCTAGATCATTGATCAGGAACTTCATCTCAGCGATTTCACGGCGCTGAGCCTCGATGATTTCATCTGCGAGTTTGCGAACGCGCGGGTCTGAAATCTGAGCGCGTTCACTTGTCATGATCGCGATAGAGTGGTGGGGGATCATAGCTTTCATGTAGCTTGTATCGCCTACCGTTGCCTGGCTGCGAACGAGCCAAAGCGCTACAGCAAAAGCTGCTGCGCCCCCAACGAATATCGCTATGTTCACAGACTTTTTCTTGTACATATTGAGCATGAAGGCCAGCATGACTACGGCCATGACGGCTCCCATTACTAATGCCATCCAAGCACGGGTCTCGCTCCATAAAACATGTTCAAACGCGTAAGTATTCAAATACATTACGCCGTACATGATAATCGTCGCCGTGGCTACCATTGCAGCGAAACGCCAATAAGACATTTGCATTGAAAGCTCCTCTTTAGTGATGGCCTGCAGCTGAATTACCTTGACCAAACTCTGCGTATCTTTGTGCGGTCATACCGGGCAGCTGCATTACGAATGCTGTTAAAGCCCAAATCTGCTCATCGTCATGAGTTGGACCGAACGCTGGCATGGCACTCATCCGAACGCCGTGTTTAATGAGCCAAAACACCTCTCTGGCCTGCCACTCGGTCACTACATCAGGCAGGTGCGGCGGCTGAGGCAGCATTCCCCGTGCCCACTCGCTTTTCTCAACGCCCGGGCCACCGTGACAGTGCTGGCACATGGCCTGATATTCGCGACCACCTGATGAGGTCATCTGAGCATTGAACTCAGGGGGTTCAATCGAAGATGCCCTGTCTGCAACCGATGTCTTCATCGTCGTTTCTAAAGCCCAACGAACCAATGGCTGGTGGTCTTCGGTTGCTGCAACGTTATAGGCGCCGGTGTAAACGATGGTAACCCCGACAACCGCACTCGCGATCAGGGTTCCGACTACGCCAATTGCTATACCGCTAGAGAGATGTTCTTTATTGGATTTCATGGGGACCTCGCCCGTTGGCTCGTTTGAGGGCTTTAACAACTTGGTTGTCACTCAAAAACGGACAAGATGAGGGGCGCTGAGGTTTCGACTCTTTAACAAGCTTACAGGATTGTAATATTTTGCTGGCCAGTTGACATCAAGTCGTGCCTGTTTTACTACGCGAACTAACCTGGCTGCCCGCCATCTAGAACCTACTGATAGTTTAAGTTTGTTGTAATAAGGCAGATCAAACATGGGCCTGGATTCGAGTCGAACGCAACGTGAAACAGCCAAGCCCAGTGAGGATGGCCACAGATCATTGAGACGTGACTTCCCGCTAGAGGAAGCTCAAAAGAATTATCACACCATCCTCGAGCAACAGACCGCACGGGCTGAAGAAGAGCTCAGGCGCCCAGCACTGGCGTTGTTCTTGTCGGGGCTGACCGCAGGGCTTGACGTAGGTTTTGGACCCTTTGCTATGGCGGTTAACACGACGTTATTCAAAGGAACCCTACCTGACCCTATCATCACGCTCCTCAACGCCAATCTATATTCGATAGGCTTCGTCTTCGTGGTGCTCGGCTATTCAGCGCTTTTCACGGAGCAAACGGCCTCGGCGGTTCAGCCAGTACTGTCCAGGCGCGCAAGCGTGGGTTCGCTGTTTCGTCTCTGGGCGATTGTGCTGACGGCCAACATCTTAGGAGCTGCTCTTTTCTCGTCTTTCGCAGCGGTATTGGGACCTGCACTCAACGTCGTCGAGCCACGAATTTTAGGAGAAATCGCCCACCGTATGGTCGCCAAGCCTTGGTGGGTCATGCTGCTCAGCGGTGTCACAGCCGGGTGGTTGATGGGGCTTTTGGCGTGGCTCATAACAGCGGCACGCGATACCACCAGCCAATTGATATGCGTGTGGCTCACAACGATGCTCATTGGCCTGAGTGGCATGCATCATTCGATCGCGGGGACGGTTGAGATCTTGATGGGCCTGTTCGCTGGAGCGGGCGGCACAGCCTCAGGTTATCTGACATTCCTTGTGTGGTCGGTCCTTGGCAACGCGCTGGGTGGTGTGTTTTTCGTTGCAGGACTGAAGTATTCGCACATCAGAAAAAGCGTGGAGGAATAAGAGGAACCACTCGGCGCTGGCTCAGCAAGCTCTGGCTGCTTGCTCAGCGGCTCAGGCGCCCCCGCGCGCGACTATGTGTGTCACTGGCTCTCGAACAGCAGCCCCCTAAGTCCATCATGTTCTTCGGGAGTAGGAAGGGCGGAGGCATCTATGTTTCCAGCACCGCCCGACTCGCCATTCGGCGAACCGACCTCTGGGTGAAAACTGCCTTGTGCATCGAACGCAACCCAGCCGTACCATTCCCGGACGACCTTGGTGGGTTTCCCATCGTCCATAGCGACATACCAGTCTGCCAACCTGTAACGCTTACCGGCGAGCTTTGCGATAGAGCTTTCAGCTCGAACCAATGCGAGGTACAGCGCGTGTGGTAGCTCCTCTAGGGCACCGGTTTCGTCGAGGAGAAATATATACGAGGCGTGTTGAGGTTGTTCTGTTGACACGGTTCGCTCCTCGTCCAGGCTTAAGGTGAACACGGGAGCAAAGCCACCCCCTTCCGTTCGAAAGTTGGTCGTCTGACCTTGGTAGACCCTGGCAGCATTCCACTGCACCTTTCCTGCATAGGCGTAGGCGCGTAGGTCAAACTTCATCGCGCGCACCTGATGGTCTGCAGCTATTCGGCGTTCGCCAGGCGCCACGAGGGTCTGAGCCACGTAGTTTCCGCTAAGAATTTCCTCCCACACCCGCTTGGTGAGTTTTTCTCCACGGTAAGCACCACGGCTACCAAAGCCACTGACCGGCTTGAAGAAGAGGCTTCGGCGGTTTTGCCAAAGCTGCTCTGCATTTCGATGCCCGACAAGGCTCGTAAGCGGGACGTACTCCGCCAATATGGCGCGGGTTTGCGGATCCACTCCCATTTCTTCAAGCAATCCTGCATTGGTCAGATCGACCAACCTGCGCTTGTCCGCATATAGGGCGTAGGCCTGAGGGTGTGGGGTTAGCGTCACGGCATTAGCTAAGAACGCAGTCCGCAGAGCGCTGCAATTTTCGCTTTCCAGGTAGAAATCGGTGAGACGGTTATAGACCAGATCGACTGGCTCGCCGCCAACCAGGAGCGAACCAGCAGCGAACGTCAGTTCGGTTGGGTCGGCAATGATGCAGTCGATTCCTGCCGATTCGAATAACCGTTGGAAGAGAAGAAACTCGGGATAGAGGTACTGGCTCTGTGGGCTTTCATCCAAGATAGCTACGCGCTTTAGCGGCCTTTGCACGCCACTCGCTGACCATTCCTGAGCGAACATATCCAGAATCGCATGCTCGAAGCCGCCAGCGACTTCATCGCCTGGCGACAGACCTACCACGCCGCTGCAGCAACTGCGCTGTGCACGGGCGAGCAGTACGTTAAGCATTGCTCCGCCAGCGTTCGTGTTTATTTCTATGAGACCCAGCGTTTCCTCGTCCAAGTGGAAATCGTAGCCAAGGAAGACGCCGCGAGCCCCTCGGGGATTGTGTTGCGCGATAGGCGGAGCGGAATCCAACGCATGTGCGCGCCAAGCCGGTAAGCTAACGGTCTGCTCAATGGCACGGACAACCTCTGCCACCTGCTGCAGTCGCTGTGATGATACGAAGACCGGCCGCGCTGCAAACACATGAGGGCAGCGTGACATCAGCAACTCCAACAGCTCGGGATTCCCAAGCTGGTCGGTCAATGCGTTTGCGAGCGCCGCTTGATCCAGGCTTATGCAAAAGCACGCTTCGTTAAGCGCTGTGGCTGTCGTACCGCATTTTTTTGATAAGGATGCTTGCACAGGAAACTCCGAACCAGTCATACGAGTTCGAAAGCCGTGACCCCTTTCGGTTCAGCCAAGCATTCATATGCGCAGGGCGGCGAATCGCCGGCTAGCCTCATCATCACGCACGGCTTTCGTCACGCACCGGGAGCGTTAACGTGAAGGTCGTAAACCCATCAGCTGACACGCAAGCGATGCGACCTTTGTGGGCTTCAACTATCGATCGGGTAATGGCCATGCCGAGGCCAGCATTCAAGGTAGTACCCTCACGTCTGGCAGTATCTACTCTGTAGAATCGATCGAATACTCGAGTCTGGAGCTCCTCTGGAATGGTTATTCCACAATTGGAGATTGCCGTAGAAATGGATGTGCCGCTTTTCCATATCTCAACGCTGATTGTGCTGCCTTCATCTGCATACCGCACTGCGTTTGAGACGATATTAGAGATGGCCCGCCTTAGCATTGATTTGTCGCCTTTCACCTGGCCATCGCCTGTTAGCTCGATCCTTACATTCCTGTCCTCGGCGGCGAGATCGTAGTATTCGACAACACTGGCAGTAATCTCAGCCATGCTGGCATCTTCGGTGCTAGGTATGATTTTTCCGTTATCTGCCTTGGCAAGGAACAGCATGTCATCGACCATCTTAGACATGCGCCTGAGCTCTTCGAGGGCTGAATATATGATGTCCTTATAGTCGGCGTTCTCGCGGTCGCGCAGGAGGGCGACTTCCATTTGCGTAAGCATGCTGTTCAGAGGAGTTCTTAGCTCATGAGCAATGTCGGCTGAAAATCCCGATAACCTGAGAAAGGAATCATCAAGACGTGAGAGCATCTCGTTGAAATTATCAACGAGTTCGTGGAGCTCGCCTGGCACCGATTCGGTCGGAATTCGAGTATCCAAGCAGTTAGCGGTAACCGTAGAAGAGGTCTTGGAGAGCTCGTCGATCGGTTTTAAGCCTTTTTTGATCAAAATAACACCTAAAGCGCCACTCAGAAGTGCACTGACCACCAGCGTATAAGCAAACCACTGCTGGATCATTTCAAAGAAATGGATCCGGTGTGTTACATCTAGGGCTAGATATACGACAGTGTCCTGTCCGCCGACCCACTGGTTTACTTTTCTGGTGATTCCGCTGTACTGATGGCCGCCATAGTCGACCGTCCAGCGTTCGTCTTGGATACCTTTGGCAAGAGGTAGCAAGCTCTCAGACAGGTTGTGATGGGAGTAGACGGTCCTCCCATCCACCACTACTGCTGTTGCGAAACCAAAGGAGTGCTCAATAACTGCATCGATTCTTGAAGCGGTTCTTTGCTCGAATGCAGGGCTACTTCGCAGTGTGCGCTCAACGGCTTCGGCCTTTTCATTCAGCACTTGTGCATCTTTGCGCTCGAAATGGAGCCGACAGAAATAATTAAAGCTGATTGCGGCGGCCGTTAGCACAACCGTAACCACGAGCATAAAAACAATTGCCATTCTGCTTGTCAGCGACACTTTGCCCATCTGTACGATCCTGGTTACATCATCAACACAAAAACAGGTAGGGCACCCGTGGAGGTGCCCTACCTGCTTCAATCGTTGCTATCTGCATTTAAGAATACTATGTCGCGTCTGGGCTTCCGCCATTTTGCTGGTGGCTGGCTTTCGCCGTCTCCATCATGTCTCGGCATTCTTTCATCATTTCACGCATGTCGCCCATCATTCCCATATGCATGCCGCCGTTCATCATGCTGGATTCGGACTGGCTTTGGCCTTCTTTATCAGCCGCTGCGAAGCTCAGCCCGCTCGCCAGGGTAATTGCAATTGCTGTTACGGTTATTGTCTTTCGCATGTTAATGCTCCTGATTTTCCGGGTTTATTCGCTTTTGCTTAGCACGGCCTTGTCTCCGGCCGCAGAGTCTTCGGTCTTGTCGCACTTTCCGCCGGACATATGCTTCATACATACGACCATCATCAGCAGGCATGGCAAGAGATAAAGCAGGCCTGGGAGCGCCGGCGCCAAGGCCGCACTACTTTGGTTCATGAGCAAGTAGCCAACTACAGCTACGGTTAGACCCGTCACGATCGGATTGCGCTGCGGTATGCTTTTCATCTTGGAAAATAGGCTGCTCATCTAAGTGCCCTCTAATATTTCGCTTGACGGGTTAACCGTTGTTTACGCCGACTGGCGCACCCAAATACTCTACCGTATGGATATTCCCGTCGGGGGTTTTAATCTTTATCGCGTAAGTCTGAACGTTTCCATTAGTTCTATAGGTTTGTATCATTCCGGTCGTGCCGGTTGAATCAGCTGGCCCCACACTTACCACTTCGCCTTCTTTGAGAAGTGCGTTTAGTGTAGGCTTCGCTCCCGACGTTTCATTCAAGCGCTTCAAAGTCCGATCGCTTCCGCCTTCTGCCATCGCCAGCGAAGAAGCTGCAGTCAAAACGACAGATACAATCAGCTTAGTTGCGATTTTCATGTTTAACACCTCTGGTTAGTTGATGCCTCTAGATTACAAGGCAGGTCCTTACCAGAAGCTGTTCCGAACGTTACAAAGATGTAATTGAATCTGCTGATAGTGGCGACCGCCGCAGTGCGGCGGTCGCTCTCTACGCTTACTGTTTTTCGATTCGGGTGATGGTTGAGTCCATGCCTTTCGAGGTGAACTCGAATTCGACTTTGTCACCTTCTTTCAAATCTTCCATCTGATCAGGCTGTGTCTTAAAGCCCATCGTCATAGACGGCCAGCCCAGCGATTCGACCGGGCCGTGGGCTATGGTGACGGTCCCTTTGTCTTTATCGACCTTCTTGACCGTACCGGTAGCTGTAGCGGTCTGCCCAGCTGCCTTTTGGTCCATCTGCATATCCATGCCTTTGTGATCCATCGGCATGCCTTCCATGGGCTTCTTGTCATCTGCAAACGCTGCAGGTACCAGGAGCAGTGAGGCGAAGGCGATGTTTGCGATTTTCATGGTTATTCTCCAGCGTGGTTGGTTGCTTGTGTTGGGGTGACGCGAGACTGCTTGCGACGCATCAGGAGATACGCTGCAGGCAAGACGAACAGGGAAAGCAAGGGCGCGGTTATCATTCCGCCGACCATAGGGGCCGCGATGCGGCTCATGATCTCGCTGCCGGTTCCACTGCCCCAGAGAATGGGTAGCAGGCCGGCGATGATGACCGCGACTGTCATTGCTTTTGGGCGAACGCGCTGAACGGCGCCTTCTCGGATCGCATCGAGCAGCGCATGCTCATCCTTCGATCCAGCATCCAGGCGCTCGGTCCATGCGTTCTTGAGGTAGAGCAGCATAATTACGCCGAACTCGGCCGAAACCCCGGCCAAGGCGATAAAGCCAACCCCGGTTGCCACTGAGAGGTCATAGTCCAGTAGGTAGATGAACCAAACACCTCCCGTCAGCGCGAAAGGAAGGGTGGCCATGATCAGCAGCGCCTCGCCGAACCGAGCGAAGATCAGATACAGCAGCACGAAGATGATCACCAAGGTAGCCGGTACTACGAGCTTCAGCTTAGCGTTGGCGCGCTCCATAAACTCGAACTGGCCGGAGTAGCTGATGCTCATGCCGGACTCGAGCTTCACCTCGTCGTCGACTTTAGCTCGGATCTCTTTCACCACCGTGGCCATGTCGCGGTCGCGCACATCGACATAGACCCAGCCGGTCAAACGCGCATTTTCGCTCTTCAGCATCGGCGGTCCTTCGGTGACCTTGACGGTTGCCACCGTCCCCAGCGTGATCTGGCTGCCCTGTGGGGTATAGATCGGGAGGTTGCGCAAGTCACTCAGCGAGTCCCGCCATTCGCGCGGATAGCGCAGACTGATCGGATAGCGTGCCAGGCCTTCGACCGTCTCGCCGATGGTCGCGCCGCCGATGGCCCCGGAGACGATGGCTTGCACGCCTGCGATGTTCAGGCCATAGCGCGCGGCGGCGGCTCGATCGATATCGACATCGATATAGCGCCCGCCTGTCATTCTTTCTGCCAGCGCTGAGCTGACCCCAGGCACGGTCTTGGCGATCCGTTCCACGGCCTGGGTGGTCTTGTCGATCTGAGCCAAATCGGTGCCGTACACCTTGACCCCGATAGGGCTCTTGATCCCCGTGGCGAGCATGTCGATGCGGTTGCGAATCGGAGGGATCCACAGATTGGCTAGGCCCGGTACCTGCACCGCCTGGTCCAACTCCTTCACCAGTTTTTCCGGTGTCATGCCGGTACGCCATTGGTCCCTTGGCTTGAACTGGATGGTGGTCTCGAACATGGTCAGCGGCGCTGGATCCGTCGCGGTATCGGCCCGACCGGCCTTGCCGAACACATGGGCGACTTCGGGCACGGTCTTGATCAGGCGGTCGGTTTGCTGCAGCAGCTCTGATGCCTTTTGTGCTGAGAGTCCCGGCAGGGCGGTAGGCATATAGAGCAGGTCGCCCTCGTCCAGCGGCGGCAGGAACTCTCCACCCAGGCGTGTAACGGGCCAGAGGCCGGTGAGAAATACCAGCACGGCCACCAGCAGGGTCGCCTTCGGCCAGCGCAGCACCGCATCCAGGGCCGGCTGGTAAACCCAGATCAGCCCCCGATTGATCGGGTTGCGGTGTTCATCAGGAATTTTTCCTCGAATCCAGTAGCCCATCAACACCGGTACCAAAGTGACGGACAGACCCGCAGCGGCAGCCATGGCATAGGTCTTGGTGAATGCCAGCGGGCCGAATAGTCGACCTTCCTGGGCTTCCAGCGTGAACACCGGGATGAAC
Organism: Stutzerimonas sp. C6.4V; assembly: GCF_058536345.1. Lineage (NCBI taxonomy): Bacteria > Pseudomonadati > Pseudomonadota > Gammaproteobacteria > Pseudomonadales > Pseudomonadaceae > Stutzerimonas > Stutzerimonas sp. C6.4V. Next base: position 2,434,695 of record NZ_JBZUBM010000001.1, on the reverse strand, counting down.
GACAGGGTGATGATGAGCAGGCTGAAGAACAGCGCTGGACCGACCTCTACCGCCGCATCGGTGATCACCCGCCAATGCGCTTCGCCTTTCAGTGCCTTGTCCGGATGCTTCTTGTGCCACGCCTCGATGTGCTTGTGAGCGTTCTCGATCATCACGATCGCGGCATCGACCATCGCGCCAATAGCGATGGCGATCCCACCCAGGGACATGATGTTGGCGTTGACCCCCTGCCGCTGCATGATGATGAAGGCGATCAAAATCCCCACCGGCAGCGAGACGATAGCCACCAGGGAAGAGCGCAGGTGCCAAAGGAACAGCGCGCAGACCAGGGCGACGACGATGAATTCCTCGATCAGCTTGTGGCTGAGGTTCTCCACCGCACTGTCGATCAGCTTGCTGCGGTCGTAGGTAGTGACGATCTCGACCCCTTCCGGCAGGCTTTTCTTTAGCTCCTCCAGTTTGGTTTGAACGGCAGAAATAGTTTCACGCGCGTTCTTGCCGCTACGCAGAATGACCACACCACCGACCACTTCACCTTCGCCATCGAGCTCGGCAATGCCGCGGCGCATCTCTGGACCGAGCTGGATATGGGCGACATCGCCGAGCGTCACCGGCACACCGCCTGCATCCAGGCGCAATGGAATGGCCCGGAAGTCCTTAAGCGTCTGTAGATAACCAGAGGCGCGAACCATAAATTCGGTCTCTGCGAGTTCCAGCACACTGCCGCCGGTTTCCTGGTTGGCCTCCTCGATTGCCTTGGTTATCTGCTGCTGGGTCACGCCCGCGCTGGCCATGCGGACGGGATCAAGCACCACCTGGTATTGCTTGACCATCCCGCCAATGGGCGCCACCTCTGCCACGTTAGGGAGTGTCTTCAGCTCGTAGCGTAGGAACCAGTCTTGTAACGAGCGCAGCTGGGACAGATCGTGCTTGCCCGTACGGTCGACCAAAGCATATTGGTAGATCCAGCCCACCCCCGTTGCATCCGGCCCCAGTGCAGGCTTGGCCGCTGCGGGCAGCCGGCTCTGGACCTGGCTCAAGTACTCCAGCACTCGTGAACGAGCCCAGTACAGATCCGTGCCGTCTTCGAAAAGCACGTACACATAGCTGTCGCCGAAGAACGAGTAGCCGCGAACCGTCTTCGCACCGGGCACCGAGAGCATGGTGGTGGTCAGCGGATAGGTGACCTGATTCTCGACGATTTGTGGCGCCTGCCCCGGATACGGCGTACGGATGATGACCTGCACATCGGAAAGATCAGGCAGGGCGTCGACAGCGGTGTTCTTTACCGACCAGACGCCCCAGGCGACTGCAAACACCGTCGCGAGCAGGATCAGGAACCGGTTGGCCACTGACCATCGGATCATGGCTGCGATCATTGCGAGCCTCCGATTTTCTCGATGCGCTCGATGACCAGTCCCTCGTCGCTTTCGCGCACGCCGACCCGGACCCGATCATCCGTATTCAGACCTACCATGAGCGACGGGTCAGCAATGGGGAAGGACATGGTCATTCCCGGCATGTTGAGGGTCTTGAAAGGCCCGTGTGACAGACCGACCATGCCGTCTTCCAGACTGACGATCGTGCCTTCCGCTTCATGTAGAGCGGGTCCCGCTGAGGATGCCGGCTGCTCTAAGGGCTGCGCGGTAAGCCCGCGAAGACTTGCCTCGGAATCGAGCAGGAACTGGCCGGACGCCACGACCTTCTGGCCGGCCTCCAACCCTTCGAGCACTTCGGTTTTATCGTCGAATTCACGGCCGGTGCGGATTGCCACCGGCTGATATCGGCCTTCTTCCTCAGCCAGCATGACCAACACGCGCTTACCCGTACGAATCACGGCTTCGGTCGGTATGACGAGGGCATTCTCTACGTCGCGGCTCAAGGTCACGTCGGCGGTCATGCCGGGACGAAGCCGCCCTTGAGGGTTAGGCAGCTCAACACGGACACGGACTGTGCGGCTGTCCAGATTGGCCTGCGGCAGCACCGCCTGGATCTTGCCTTCCAATGTTTCACCGGCAAAAGCGGGCAAGCGTGCTGTTACTGACTGGCCCTTGGCTAGATTGGACACCTGCGCCTCAGGTACCGCGACTTCGAGCCAGACATTGTCCAACCCGTTTATACGGGCAAGAGACGCGCCGGCCGATACAGTCATGCCTTCACGGACGTCGAGACTATTTAATACGCCGCCGATCGGGCTGGTTACGGTCCAGACCGGGCGCGCTTTACCGGTCCGTTCCAGGTGCGTGATGACCTCCGGCGGCATGCCAGCCAGACGTAGACGCTGCCGAGCAGCGGAAAGCAGCTGGGGTTGGCCGATGCCCTTCAGGGCCAAGTATTCCTCCTGTGCCGCTGCCCACTCAGGAACGAGTAGATCGGCTAGCGGCGCTCCTTTTTCAATGACGTCCTCCGGTGCTCGATCGTAAACGCGCTCGACGAAGCCACCTGCGCGCGCCTGCACGACTGCCACATCACGCTCGTTGAACATCAACGCGCCTGTTGCTTCGAGCGATTGGCTAATCGATTCACGCGTTGCGGTCGCCAGGCGCATGCCGAGGTTCTGCATCACGCTCGGGTCAATGCTCATCGATGCCCCGTTGCCACCCTCATCGGCGTAGCGTGGGACAAGGTCCATATCCATGAACGGTGATTTGCCCGGTTCATCGAACTTCTGCTGGGGATACATCGGGTCGTACCAATAGAGCACTTCCTTCCCTTCTTCTTCAGCTGTTTGTGCGAATGCTGCGGCAGGCAACATGGCTGCGGCGGTAGCGCCTATCATCAGAGGAAGGCTGAGTACGAGGGCCAGCCGCTGGAGTTGGAAAATCATGGTTGGGTATCTCCAAAAGCGAAATGCAGGCGGGCGTTAATCAGCGCTCGGTCACGGGCCGTGTCGATGCGGCGCAGGCGGGTCTCGACAAGCTGGCGACGCGCATCGATCACAGCGATCAACTCGCCTTTCCCCGAGCGGTAATCGGCCATGGCAAGCCGGACCTTTTCGTCCGCGAGCGGCAGTAGGGTTTGCTCGAGCCGAGTGAGTGCTCGGTCCAGACGCTGATATTCAGCCAGGTCGGCGCTCAGCTCCTGGTTATGCATGCGTAACGTTGCTTGGCGCTGAGCCTCGATCTGTGCAAGACGAGCACGCTCAGCTGCGATCTTTGGGTCCTGCCGCGAGCCGGTAAACAACGGCAGGTCGAAACTGACGCTGAGGTTGACCATGTCGCCGTACTCACGACCGCGGCGCAGATAATCGACGCCCCAACTCCAGTCCGGTGTTTTCTCAGCGACGGCCTGGCGAACCTTTGCTTCCGCTTCACGAGTCATCGGGTCGAAGGCGAGCAGAGCCGGGTGGCTGTTCAGGTTGTGCTGGTAATGGTTAACGTCGGCAAGCCACTGCGGCCAGTCGCCGGTAAGCGGTTGGTCTGCTGACTCGCCTATCCAGCGGCGTAGGTCGGCCCGCGCAACAAGCTGGTTGCGTAGCAGTTCATCCTCTTGTTCAGCAAGCAATGCAGCCTCTTGCTTCGGAAGTACGCTGTCTGCCGCTAGCCCACCGCCGCCGGCAATGCGCGCCTGAACTGCCCGGGAGAAGAGCTGGTTTTCACTGTACAGCTGTTTGAAAAGGCTTAGCTTCCGCTCAACCGCGAAACCAGCGATCCATGCTTCGGCGGTCTCCTGGCGCACGCTGAGACGTTCAATGGTTTGCTGGACGTCAGCGAGCGCAACACCTGCCTGTGCGGCCTCGACACGGGCGCGCCTTTTTGCTCGGTTTGGGACCTCTTGCATGACCCCAACCATTTGCATAGTCATGGCCTCTTGGCCCATTTGCCAGCGTGCGTCACCTTCAATGGGCACGTTTTGCAGCCCAAGCTTAAGTTTAGGGTCTGGAAGCTCGCCGGCAGGGATTGCAGCGCTGCGTGCGGCTTGAAGGTTGGCGGCCTGTGCATCCAGCGAAGGCGCTTCTTGCTCGGCCAAGCTCAGGGCTTGTTCCAAGGTCAAAGCCGACGCGATCCCTGGAAACGAGAGCGCGCCCATGATCAGGGCGGCCACGTAGGGTGGCGCCCAGTAGATTCGGGGTTTCATTTGAAAAGGATTCCTGATCTTCCATGCGAGCCAAAGGCGCGCGGTAGCCGGCCCGAATTCACATTCGGGCGGTTCCTAGAATTCGATAGGAATCAGACGCGGGGTGGATGCCAGACGGCGTCGAGAAGGCGGGATGGGACCTGGTCGTTATAGGGTGCAGTCACGGGCTTGGCTGTAGGGATCACCTGCGCCTTCGCAGCGACAATTTGGAGGAGGCTGGCGGTTTTGCATTCCTGCCCCGTTTTGCAGACGGTCGTCTTCCCTTGCTCATGCCCTTCACAGCATTCCGGCTCAGCGCCGTCTGTGCCAACCATCAGAGCGTGGCTGGTCGCCATGGCGTCCATACTTTCCATATCAGCCATCAGGTGATGCGCCGACGATCCTGCAGGCATGAGCAATTGCGCCATTCCGTTGATCGGAAGCGCAAGCACTAGCAGCAGAATGAGGAAGGATCGCAAGTAGGACTTCATATCTTAAGCTTAAAGGGCAATTCCTGAGTTATCAACGAGGCAATCAGTCGCTCTGACAGAAGCCTTAGCCGAAAGGTTGTCAAACAACACGCGCCTGACGGAGCCGGAGGGCGTTGAACACTACAGATGCTGAGCTAAGGCTCATGGCCAAGGCAGCGATCATCGGAGACAGCAATAGTCCGAAGAATGGATAGAGCAGGCCCGCTGCAATTGGAATACTTAGCCCGTTGTACATGAAGGCAAACAGTAGGTTCTGACGCATATTCCGAACTGTTGCCACCGAAAGCGTCCGCGCGCGCAGTATCCCCATCAGGTCACCTTTAACCAGCGTAACTTGGGCGCTGTTCATGGCGACGTCGGTACCCGTGCCCATTGCTATGCCCACATCAGCCCTGGCGAGTGCCGGCGCGTCATTGATTCCATCGCCTGCCATGGCGACTACCTTACCGAGAGCTTGGAGCTTAGCCACAAGCGCCTCCTTGTCCTGCGGCTTTACCTCACCATGCACTTCCTCGATTGAAAGCTCACGAGCCACCGCTCGGGCGGTCGTATGGCCGTCGCCGGTTGCCATGATGACTTGCACGCCCTCGGCCTGGAGGCGAGCTACAGCTTCTTTTGAGGTTGGTTTGATGGGGTCTGACACGGCCAGTAAGCCGGCAAGCGCTCCGTCAACAGCCAGGTAAATAATGCTGGTACCGCTCTCGCGCAGTTTTTCTGCCTGATCTTTCAAAGGTTCGACGCTCACACCCGCTTCTTCCATAAGCGCGGTGTTGCCAAGCTGCAGCTGCTTGCCTTCGACAAGGCCACGGACTCCAATCCCGGACCCAGACTCGAACGTCTCTGGCTTCACCAGCTGGATACCTTCGCTCCTCGCGTGGCTTACGATTGCGTCGGCCAGTGGATGCTCACTGCCCTGATCCAGGCTGGCAGACAAACGGATGACTTCTTGGGCATCAAACGGCGTAGCGCCTATAGCCCGATCAAAGACAGGTCGGCCCTCAGTCAACGTTCCTGTTTTATCGACGATCAGCGTGTCTACCTTACGTACGTTCTCGATGGCGCCTGCGTCTCTAAAAAGCACGCCACTTCCAGCCGCTTTACCCGTGGCGACCATGATCGACATAGGCGTTGCCAAGCCAAGCGCACAAGGACAAGCAATGATCAGAACCGCAACCGCGTTGATCAGACCAAATACCCAGCCCTGCTCGGGCCCGAAAAGGCCCCATGCAAAAAATGTTAGCAAGGCGATGCTGATTACCGTTAATACGAAAATAACCTGCAACCCTGTCCGCCATTCTTTGCATAGGTGCTTTGGACCGTTGTGCATTCGCGACCATCTGGACGATCTGTGAAAGCATCGTGCCGGAACCGACTTTCGTGGCTCGCATGACAAGCGAGCCGCTCGTATTCAGCGTCGCGCCGATGAGCGTGTCGCCTGCTCGTTTCGTCACCGGGACGGGCTCACCTGTAAGCATGGATTCGTCCACGGCGCTCTCGCCCTCTACTACCTCTCCATCTACTGGTACCTTTTCGCCAGGACGTACGCGCAGTTGGTCGCCCTCGTGAACATGCGTGAGTGGAATGTCCTCCTCGGTGCCATCTTGGGCGATACGGCGAGCTGTCTTGGGTGATAGACCAAGCAGGGACTTGATCGCGGAAGAGGTCTGCGAGCGGGCCTTCAGCTCGAGCAGCTGCCCTAAGAGCGTCAGAGAAATAATGACCGCGGCGGCTTCGTAGTAGACGCCTATTCGACCGCCCACCGAAAAGGACTCAGGAAATATGCTCGGTAAGGCAGTTGCTGCAACGCTGTAGATATACGCAGCCCCCGTGCCTAACCCGATCAACGTCCACATGTTAGGGCTGCGATGTTTAACTGAGGCGATACCGCGCGTAAAAAACGGCCAGCCTGCCCACAACACAACGGGTGTCGTAAGGGCCAGTTCAATCCAATTTTGGCTCTCCCCGTGGAACAACGGTATCGCATGTCCCGCCATGGCCAATAAGGTCACCGCGACGGTCAGTGGCAGTGACCACCAGAACCGCTTCGAGAAATCCTTCAGTTCTGGGTTCTCTTCCTCATCAAGCTCGGGGATCAACGGCTCCAACGACATTCCGCAAATTGGGCAATCACCTGGCCCCATTTGACGAATCTCTGGATGCATCGGACAGGTGTATTCGGTAGTCGCATCGCCAGCAGGGGCTTGCTGGCGAGAACCTGTATGCGTGTGCGTAGCATTAGGGCCATGCGGCGCTTCGAGATATTGCGCAGGATTAGCGTGAAACTTTTGAAGGCAGCCCTGACTACAGAATCGGAAGGTCTGTTCTTCATACTGGTCTTGGTGCTGGCTGTCCGCTTTGACTTGCATTCCGCAGACTGGGTCCCGGAGCAATTGTGGGTCGTGAGTGCTAGCAGGCTGGTGAGCATTATGTTCGGGGGACATCGGAAGCTCCTATTGCAGCTAGTGTCGTCTTGTGAGCGACCACACCTCTGGCAAGCATGGCTGCGAGACGCCTAAGGTCCGCCTCGCTTCCTCTGACCTCTTAATGTACGGATTGCCTCCTGACTTTAAGCTGAATCTAAAATTACTTTTTTGTAAGGATGGTCGATGGCGCGATTTCGCGTTCAAGGTCTTTATGGTCAGGCTAGGCCGGAGAGGGTAAAATGCGAGCCGATTGATAATGGTGTCGCTAGAGTCGACGCCCCACAAATCGCTCCATCTCCCTCGCCCGGCAAAGGCTCCGCTGGAAGACGGTAAAAGCGACGGTACGACCCATATCGATCACAGCTATAACCCTTCAACCACGCGGGTTCAGGCGACCCGTTGATGATGGAGTGGGAATGATTGGGTCGGAAGGATGCTGAAAAACAGAAGCCCCGGTTTGCCGGGGCTTCTGTTTGCGACGAGCCATTCAGTGCATGACGGCTGGCGTATCGATACGGCGCCAGATCGCCTCAGAAAAGCTGTAGATGGCGAAAGCCACCAATCCGAGGCCGACCACCGATAGCCAGAATGTTCCGAAAGGCAGGTTAAGCAAGGCATTCAGGGCGTCTTCCAGTCCTGGCGGATCGGTAGGCTCGTAGCGGGTGCCGCCCGTGAAAAGCATGCCGGCAACGACAAGAAAGGCGACTCCACGAGCAATCAGGCCCGCGCGTGAAACAGGACGAACCCATTTCATGACGTGTTCGGAGGCGTAGAAATACTTTTCGAACTTGGCTTTCCAGCCCTTGATGATATGGGCGATACCGACTCCGAGCGGCACCAGCGCGACCAGGTAAATCAGGTAGTTGGAGTATTTCCAGCCAAGCAGGCTCGACAGGAAGTCGCCACCACCTGAGCCGCCACCGCTACCCGTACTGCCGATGGAGCTGCCAAGCAATCCCAGGGTGAACAGGGCGAGCAGGGTATAGGTCACGGCGCTGCCTACGAGACCTGCGCGGATCAGTAACCCCTTGGCGTCGGTGCCGTGGCCTTCCGGGTCGGTGACTGCCTGGGTCAAACGCCATGCCACGTAGGCCACGAGGCCGACAACCATGATCCAGAGCAAGGTTTCTCCGAAGGGCTGGCCCAACAATTGTTGTATGGCGCCTTTGGTGCCGACAGTGTTTCCGCTGCCAATGCCGGCCATAAAAGCGAAGATGCCGACGATCAGGTAGACGACGCCTCGCGCAGCGTAGCCGCTACGCGCTAGCCAGGTGATGCCTCGACTGACTTCGCCCTTTGCTTGGGCTGCAGTGGGGTGCATGGCGCTTCCTCGATATAAATGAGTGTCGTCGCAGTAGACGCGCAATCAGACGCAAGGGTTCGGAAGCGATTGCCAAAGGGCGCCTCAGCATTTGCGTTCCTGGCTGCCAGATGGCGCGTGAAGCTGTAGCATGACGCAAATGCGAGCTATTCCAATCAGGCGGTTTGGCCATAAGCTTGTGCAGTTTTCGATGAGATAAAGATGACCTTTACCCGAAGAAAGATGTTGGCAGGGTTGGCTGGGCTCGCTGCGTTGGGTGTAGTGGGTGGTGGTGCGCGCTATTGGTTGGGTCGCCCTGCTGATCCGACCACGCATGACTACGAGTTGATTGCCGCCCCGGTGGATATCGAGTTGGTCGCAGGCACCAAAACCCCAGCCTGGTGCTACGGAGGCCAAGCACCTGGGGTCGAACTGCGGGCCCGGCAAGGGGATTGGCTGCGGGTACGCTTCATCAATCTCCTGCCTGAGCCCACCACGATTCACTGGCATGGCATCCGTCTGCCGTTGAGCATGGATGGGGTTCCCTACGTCTCGCAGCTGCCCGTGTTGCCGGGCGAGTCCTTCGATTACTTCTTCCAGGTGCCCGATGCCGGCAGCTTCTGGTACCACCCTCATACGACCAGTGCCAAGCAGCTGGGCCGCGGCTTGGTGGGCCCGTTGATCGTCGAGGAACGTGAGCCGAGCGGGTTTCGCCATGAGCGTACGCTGAGCCTGAAGAGCTGGCACGTCGACAAGCAGGGCGCTTTCACCGATTTCAGCGTTCCGCGGGAGGCTGCTAGAGGTGGCACGCCGGGCGTGCTGTCGACAGTGAACGGCGAGCACACCCCTACATTGGAATTGCCGGCAGGGCAGGTCGTACGTTTGCGCATCATCAACCTGACCAATACGCTGACATACCGGTTGAACCTGTCGGAGGGGGAGGCGCGGATCTATGCAATCGATGGCAACCCGGTCACGCCGCGCCCGCTTGGCAAGAGCTACTGGTTGGGGCCTGGCATGCGCCTCGATCTTGCTTTGAAGGTTCCGCCGGCGGGCAAGCAACTATCATTGCGCAACGGCCCGTTGCGGTTGGCAACGCTCGCGTCGATTGCAACGGCAGAAGTCGAGGGCAGCTGGCCGGCGCCTCTGCCAGCCAACCCGATCGCTGAACCGGATCTGCAGCGGGCCGAAACCTTGCGGTTCAACTTCGAGTGGGCCGGGACGCTATCCAGCGACGCCGGGCAAGGCAGTGCTTTCACCTTCTGGCAGATCAACGGCCAGGCCTGGGATATCAATGACAAGACCTGCGCGGAGCGACCGATTGCGACCTTGAAGAAGGGCGGTCATTACATTTTCGAACTGCGCAACCTGAGCCAGTACCAACATCCGATCCATTTGCACGGCATGACCTTCAAGGTCATCTCGTCCAACCGCAAACGCATCGACCCCTGGTTTACCGATACCTACCTGCTCGGCAAGAACGAGACGGCACGTATCGCCCTTGTGGCGGATAATCCCGGTGTGTGGATGTTCCACTGCCATGTCATCGACCACATGGAAACGGGCCTGATGGCAGCCATCGAGGTGGTCTGATCTGCGCTGCTCTGACTACGGAAACAATGCGTGAAAAAACCTCAGATCGTCGACCGCAGCCGTGATTTGCACTTCATGCAGATAGCATTGACACTGGCGGCAAAGGGTGCCGTGCTCGGTGAGGTGCCTGTGGGTGCGGTAGTGGTGCTTAACGGCGAAATTATCGGCCAGGGTTTCAATTGCCCGATTTCACGTCACGATCCGAGCGCCCATGCGGAAATGGTGGCGATCCGTGATGCGGCGATGAATATGCAGAACTACCGCCTGCCGGGGAGCACGCTCTACGTCACGTTGGAGCCCTGCAGCATGTGCGCCGGGTTGATCGTACATTCACGCATTCAGCGAGTGGTGTACGGCGCAACGGAGCCCAAGGCGGGCGTCGTGGCAAGCCGCGGGCAATTCTTTGCCCAGGATTTCCTCAATCATCGCGTGCTGATTGAAGGCGGAGTATTGAAGGATGAATGCAGCGAAGTGTTGAGCGAGTTCTTTCGCCTTCGACGCCTGCAAAGCCGCGAGCAGCGCGACGCCAGGCCAGATCTTGCAGAGCGTTGAATGAATACGGCTGCACGCCTGTTTCAGATGTTGGCGCTGTATCGGCGCACGCCGGTCTCTGGCAGCTTTTCGTGAGCCGCCACGCTGCCCTGGGCAGGGAAAACCACGAGATGGTCGGCTGCGATGGCTATACCGACCTGTTGTCCTGTCGGGTAGTCCGCGTGGCTTGGGAAAATGCCTTCGAGCTGGTTGCCTGTCGACAACTTCAATCGATAGAGCGTCGAGGCACCGAGGAAGGTTTTACCAACGATCAGGGCCTGCAGATCGCTTTGCGGTGCATAAACAATGTCGTCGGGGCGTAGCAAGACATCCACCGAGCTTCCCGCTGGCATGGTGTAGGCTCGGTTGCCTTGGATGACGCCTAGCTCCGTCTGGACCCGTTCAGGGTCGATCAGCTGGCCCCGGATGAAATACCCCTGGCCGATAAAGCTGGCCACGAAGGGCGTCAGCGGCTCGTGATACAGGTTGTAAGGCGTATCCCACTGCTCCAACCGTCCATCCTTGAACACGCCCACCTGATCGCTGACGGCGAAGGCTTCTTCCTGATCGTGTGTAACGAGGATTGCGCTGGTGCCTCGCGCCTTGAGTATGTCGCGCACTTCATGGCTCAGGCGCCGGCGTAGCTCGCCATCCAGGTTGGAAAAGGGCTCGTCGAGAAGCAGCAGTTCCGGCTGAGGGGCCAGCGCGCGGGCGAGGGCGACGCGCTGTTGCTGCCCGCCGCTCAGTTCATGGGGATAGCGCTTTCTGAGTGGTGACAGATGTACCAGGTCCAGCATCTCGCCGACGATACGTTGGCAGTCAGCCTGCTTGCGAATTCCAAAGGCAATGTTTTCAGCAACCGTCAAATGAGGAAACAGCGCATAGTCCTGAAAGACCATGCCTATCCGTCGTTTCTCGGGCGCGAGCGTAAAGCCGGCGCGAGACAGTACGGTATCGCCCAGTTGAATCTCGCCCTCGTTGACGTGCTCGAAACCGGCGATGGCACGTAGAGTGGTGGTCTTGCCGCAACCGGAAGGCCCCAGCAGGCAGCCTATGTCCCCCCGATTCAAGTGCAGGTTGAGGTTCTGCACAATGCTCTGGCCACCGTAGCCGCAATCCAGATTGCGTAGGTGCAGGAGGGCTTCGTGACTCATGCGTGGTGGTAGGCCGGCTCGACCAGAAACTCGAGAAGGGCTTTCTGCACATGCAGACGGTTCTCAGCCTGATCCCAGGCGACCGCTCGCGGATCGTCCAGCAGATCCTGGCTGATTTCCTCGCCGCGATGCGCGGGCAGGCAGTGCATGAACAGGACGTCCGGTGCCGCCACGTCGAGCAGGGAGCGGTCGACCTGATAAGGACGGAAGGTGGCGATTCGGGCGGCTACTTCATCTTCCTGGCCCATCGATGCCCAGACGTCAGTGCTGATCAGGTGGGCGCCGTCCGCCGCTTCGCGAGGGTCGCGGACTACCGTTACGCGTTCGCCCGCTTGCGCCAGCAGTTCGGCCTTCGGTTCGTAGCCCTCCGGGCAGGCAATGCGCAGCTGGAAATCGAACTGGACGGCAGCTTCCATATAGGAGTTGCACATGTTGTTGCCGTCGCCAATCCAGGCGACGGTCTTGCCGGCAATGCTGCCGCGGTGCTCATGGAAGGTCTGCATGTCCGCCATCAGCTGACACGGGTGAAGATCGTCGGACAGACCGTTGATTACCGGTACGCAAGAGTTAGCCGCGAACTCGGTCAGCGTGGCATGGGCAAAGGTTCGAATCATGATCGCATCGAGCATGCTCGACATGACGATCGCCGAATCGCTGATCGGTTCGCCGCGACCCAGTTGCGTGTCGCGGGGAGAGAGAAATATCGCCTGCCCGCCTAGTTGAATCATTCCGGCCTCGAATGACAGCCGCGTGCGTGTGGAGGCCTTCTCGAAAATCATCCCGAGTACACGGTTTTTCAGAGGCTCGAACAGAATGCCGCGCTCGCGCAGATCCTTCAGCTCGATGCCGCGACGGACCAGGCCAACGAGCTCCTGGGGCGTGCAATCCATCAGTGAGAGAAAATGCCTTGCGATCATATCAACTACCTTAATTGCCACAGTCTGGGCCGGGGGTGCAGTAAAAAGACGGGCCTACGACTGGAGGTCGCATGGGAAGCGACGAAACGGGAAAGGCGCGATCTTATCCAGAAAGCGTTCGCAGGCGCAAATCGGCCTCTGCAACCCCCAAATCGACGCAACATGATGTCGATTGCCGCCGAGCGGACAACAAAAGCCGAGCCCTTGACTCGGCTTTTAGGGCGCTGTTCCTGTACAATGCGCCGCAACCGAGACTAGCCGAGGTGCCCATGGATATCATCGAAACCATCAAAGAGCAGATCGAAAAGAACCCGGTGCTGCTTTATATGAAAGGCTCGCCCAACGCGCCGCAGTGTGGCTTCTCTGCCCGTGCGACCCAGGCCATCATGGGCTGTGGCGAGAAGTTCGCCTACGTCGACATTCTGCAGAACCCTGAAATTCGCGCCAACCTGCCGAAGTATGCCAACTGGCCGACCTTCCCCCAGCTGTGGGTCGACGGTGAGCTTGTCGGTGGTAGCGACATCATTCTGGAAATGTTCGAGAAAGGCGAACTGCAGCCGCTGATCAAGGATGCGGTGCAAAAAGCCGGCGCTTGAATGTGCATAGGTTATGAACCCGCTGAATGGCGGGTTTTTTTATGCAGCGCTCTCGATCCCTGCCACAGCGGTGGTGCTTATAGCTGACCCCGAATAAAAAAGGGAGCCGAGGCTCCCGTTTTGTTTGGTCGACCTGATCACTCGTCCATCTGGGACTGCAGATAGTTTTCCATGCCGACCTTGTCGATCAGGCTCAGCTGGGTTTCAAGCCAGTCGATGTGCTCTTCCTCGGATTCGAGAATGTCTTCGAGCATTTCGCGGGTGCCGTAATCGCCAATGCTTTCGCAATAGGCAATGGCAACCTTGAGGTCCTGCAGGCCGCTTTGCTCCAGCTTGAGGTCGCAATCAAGCATCTCGCGGGTATTCTCGCCGATCAGCAGTTTGCCGAGATCCTGGAGATTGGGTAGTCCTTCCAGAAACAGGATGCGCTTGATCAGCTTGTCGGCATGCTTCATCTCGTCAATGGATTCCTTGTACTCGTGCTTGCCGAGCTTGCCGAGGCCCCAATCCTCATACATGCGCGCATGCAAGAAATACTGGTTGATCGCGACCAGCTCGTTACCGAGGATCTTGTTGAGATGTTGAATGACTAACCTGTCGCCTTTCATGACTGTGCCCTGCTTTGAAAGCGTGTTCGTTTAATAGGCGCAGTCTGGGCAGGAATACGGATGCTGTCAAACCTAAGTCATTGAATGTAAAAGGGTAAACCGGAATAAGAATAAGTCTGTTCCGCGACTCGATAGCAAGGTGTTGATTTGCAGGCATAAAAAAACCGGGCAGGCGCCCGGCTTGGGAAATCTGGTTTTAGTCAGGCGGGTGCGAAACCTGCTGGGTAGGCCAGAGATGCGCTGGCGCCCTGAATGTCACTCAAGGTTTGGCGAACGACCTGCTTGGCCACGCACGCACATTTACCGCACTGGGTAGCCACGCCTGTAGCTTCACGCACTTCACGATAGCTGCAGCAGCCTTCGTAGATGGCTTCACGAATCTGGCCGTCGGTAACGCCCTGGCAAAGACACACGTACATATGAACTACCCGTTGGGTCTGTGATGGTTGTGATGCTAAATATAATGAGAATGATTGTCAAAGCTCGCTCGTCGGGAAATGCCTGTACCAGTCTCAGGTTGGGCGCACCCGACCCCATGATTGTTATCCCGGCCCTTCGGGGCTGAGAGCGAATAGATGGGCGCGTGATGCGGTAAACTGCCTGTCCTTACTTCGCCCGGAGCCATCATGGCCCTGCAAGCCACACCCTATAAGGTTGAAATCAACCTCACCGATCTTGACCGCAATGTTTATCAGGACCTGCGTTTTACCGTTGCCCGGCATCCCTCCGAGACCGAGGAGCGGTTGGTGGCGCGGCTCATTGCCTATGCTCTCTGGTACAGCGAGCAGCTGGCCTTTGGACGAGGGCTCTCGGATGTCGACGAACCGGCCCTGTGGGAGAAGAGCCTCGATGATCGCGTACTGCACTGGATCGAGGTAGGGCAGCCCGATGCTGAACGCATCACCTGGTGTTCGAGGCGTGCCGAACGCTTCAGCCTGGTTGCCTACGGCAACCTTCGGGTATGGCAGACCAAGGTGTTGGATGCCGTGCGCAGCCTGAAGAAGATCAACGTGGTGGCGGTCGGGCAGGAGGCGCTGGAAACCGTCGCCAAGGATCTGCCTCGGTCCGTCAGCTGGAGCGTGATGATCAGCGATGGCGCGCTCTTTATTACCGACGAGCGTGGACAGCATGAAGTGCCCTTGGAATGGCTGATCGGCGAGCGCGGCTAAGCGTCGCCGTCAGGTCCAGGCCGAGAGATGGCTGAGCTCCGCAGCCATCATGTCCATTGGTTGCGTAAAAGCCTCTGCTCGCGTTGTGCCGCTTCGAGGGCAACTGGCTTCAGCTCGACCTGCGTGCCCGGCATGCATTGCGCCAGCCGGGCGACGGCCAATGGCGTCAGTGCGCCCAGGCGCGGATAGCCGCCGATGGTCTGCCGGTCGTTGAGCAGAACGATGGGCTGGCCATCCGGCGGAACCTGGATGCCGCCCAGTGGTACGCCTTCGGAAATCATCGATTGTCGCGAGCTGCGCAACACGGGTCCGAGCAGGCGCATACCCATGCGGTCTGCGCGCTGATCAACCGTCCAGGCGCAATTGAAGGCATCGAACAGGCTCTGGCCGCTGAAATCACCGTTCTGCGCGCCAAGCACTACGTGCAGCTGGGCGGCGGCAAACAGAGGGGGCATTTGTTGAGCGGTCAGTTCGCGCGGCATGGTTGCTTGGCCTTGCCAGGTCAGCCGGTCGCCTTCGGCCAGCGGTTGGCCGTCACCATGCAGGCCTCCCAAGCTCTCCCGACGCACTGTGGCGCAGCTGCCCAGCAGTTGCGGAGCAGCAAATCCCCCGGGGGCTGCAAGGTACGCCCGCACGCCTTGCTGGGGTGCGCTGAAGCTCAGGCGCTGGCCCTTGCGTATGGCGAAACTGCGACCCGGCGCGATGGGCTGACCTTCGAGCGTCGCGCCGAGGTCGGCCCCGCACAGGCCGAGGCAGGTGTCCGCTTCGGCGAGCAGGCAAAAGTTGCCCAGGGTAATCTCGATCGTCGCGGCCGTCAGCGGATTGTCCAGCAACCAGTTGGCCCATCCCTGTGATAGCCAGTCGGCGGCGCCACCCTGGGTAACGCCGAGGTGTCGCACACCGAACCGGCCGCCATCCTGGAGGCTGGCCAGCGCGCCGCTGCGTTCGATGAGCAGGCTCATGGCGCCACCTCGAAGGGAGTGTCATCCCCGCCGAGGCGGACGAACTCGGCGCGATCGATGGGCTCGAAACGCACCCGGTCACCGGGTTGCCAGATGCTGTAGCCGTCCAGATTGCGGTCAAACAGGCGGGTCGGGCTGCGGCCGATGAGGTTCCAGCCGCCAGGAGATACGAGTGGGTAGATGGCGGTCTGGCGGTCGGCGATTCCCAGGCTGCCGGCCGGGACCTGTTTGCGCGGTGTCTGCAGGCGCGGGCTGGCGAGGCATTCGTCGACCAGCCCCATGAAAGCAAAACCTGGCGCGAAACCCAGCGCGAATACCTGGTAGGGACGCGCGCTGTGACGCTCGATTACCCCGGCAACCCCGAGGCCGCTGCGTTGGCCCAGAGCTTCGAGTTCCGGCCCGACGCTCTGGTCGTACCAGACCGGGATATCCAGCTCGCGTGCCTGGCCGCTTGCGTCCGGTTGCAGGTCATGCAGAGCGTCGCCGATACGCTGTCGCGCCTGATGATCATCCAGTTGCGCCAGATCGTAATGCACCAGCAGCGTCGTATAGGACGGCACCAGATCGATCAGCGCCGCGCCGAAGCTCTCGCGCAGCCGCTGCGAGGCCGCGAGCAACCAAGGCATGTGGGCCTCGTCGATTTCGTCGAACAGGCGCAGCATCAGGCAGTCAATGCCGACTACTTCGATTCGCGGGGTCATGCCTCGAGGTCCTTCAGGGCTTGCCGAATACGCTGGACCGCGGCGATGGAACCGGCGTTATCGCCGTGTACGCACAGGGTGTCGGCGCGCAGGACCAATTCGGAACCGTCGCTGGCCGTGAGCGACTCGCCTCGCGCCAGCTTCAAGGCCTGGGTCGCCACCGTTTTGGCATCATGATGAACGGCGCCCGGCAGGCCGCGGGAAACCAGCATGCCGGCAGCGTCATAGGCGCGGTCGGCGAACACCTCGAACCACAGCGTCAAGCCCAATTCATTAGCCATAGCCTGTACGGCACTGTTGTCCCGGGTGGACATCAACATCAAGGGGAGCGACGGGGAATAGAGCGTCGCCGCCTTCATCACCGCTCGCAGCAGCTCGGGCTTGCGCATCATGTCGTTGTACAACGCGCCATGCGGTTTGACGTAGCTCACCTGGGTGCCTTCGGCGCGGCAGATGCCATCCAGCGCACCGATCTGATAGAGCAGCATGTTCTCCACTTCGTCCGGGCTGCAGGCCATGGAGCGGCGCCCGAAGCCGACCAGGTCCGGGTAGGCCGGGTGCGCTCCGATCATCACATCGTGCTGGACTGCCAGCGCCACGGTGCGCCGCATGATCTGCGGGTCCGAAGCATGGAAGCCACAGGCCACATTGGCGCAATCGATGAAAGGCATGACTTCGGCGTCCAGGCCCATGGTCCAGGCGCCGAAGCTTTCGCCGATATCGCAATTGAGAAGTAGACCGTTCATACCAATCCTCTCTGGCGGCTGGCCCGATCCGGGGTGCTGGTGAGTGAGGGGAAAATACGATGATAAATTATCGATGATTTATCAATAAGTTTTTGGTGTTAACGCTTGGGCCGGTCGTTTCCGGTGCGTTGCTGTATGCTTGCTGACCCGATTCATCCGGGCGGCATTGTGCTTCGCCCCTCAGGTCATGGTCTGCAAGATGGTTGATGCCAAATCCCCCCGTCCGTTGCGATCGTCCATCGTCGCCTCGGCTCATCTCGCCGAGCAGTCGCAGGAACTATCAGAGCTGGAGTACGGCATCATCATTGCCAGTGCCGCGCTGATGCGCTGGATGGAGCGCTGCATGAAGGCCTCCGGTGCGGTGGAGATGAATGCGCTGGACGTTATGGTGCTGCACAACCTCACCAGCCGAGGCCGTGCCAAGCGACAGGCGGACATCTGCCTTCTGCTCAATATCGAGGACACTCACACCGTGACCTACGCCCTGAAAAAGCTTGGCAAACTCGGCCTGGTCGAGGGCGAAAAGCAGGGCAAGGAGATGTTCTACCGGACCACGGAAAAGGGCCGTGAGCTATGCCAGGAGTACGCCGACATTCGCAAGGAATGCCTGATCGCCTCCTTCGAAAACCTCAATATCGACCCCGACGAGATCCACCGTCTCGCCGGGATGCTGCGCGCCATGTCCGGCCTCTACGACCAGGCCGCGCGCGCCGCTACATCGCTTTGACTCACTTCACGCAGCACGCCGGATAACAGATAGATGCGCATCGAACCCCGACCACTCCCAGAACAGCTCCCCGACCTGGGCGATCTGCCGCCGCTGCTGACGCGTCTCTACGCAGCCCGTGGCGTGCAGTCGATCAGCGAGCTGGACAAGGGCCTGGCGCGGTTGATCCCCTATGGCCAGCTCAAGGGCATCGATGCCGCCGTGGTATTGCTGGTCGAGGCGCTGGAGAGTCGGAAACGCATTCTATTCGTGGGAGATTTCGATGCCGACGGCGCCACCGCCAGTACCGTGGGCGTGCTGGGGCTGCGGCAACTGGGCGCCGCGCATGTGGATTATCTGGTGCCCAATCGCTTCGAATATGGCTACGGGCTGACGCCGGAAATCGTTGCCGTGGCGCTCGAGCGCCAGCCTGACCTGCTGGTGACCGTGGATAACGGCATTTCCAGCGTGGACGGCGTAGCAGCGGCCAAGGCAGCGGGGCTCAAGGTGTTGGTCACCGACCATCATCTGCCTGGCACTGAGTTGCCTGCGGCCGATGCCATCGTCAATCCCAACCAGCCGGAATGCGCATTTCCGAGCAAGTGCATCGCCGGCGTCGGCGTCATCTTTTATGTGCTGCTGGCGTTGCGTGCCGCGTTGCGCGAGCGTGGATGGTTCAGCCGCAACGGCTGGTCGGAGCCGAACCTCGCCGAGTTGCTGGACCTGGTCGCTCTTGGCAGCGTCGCCGACGTGGTGCCGCTGGATGCCAACAACCGCATTCTCGTTCATCAGGGCCTGGCGCGGATCCGTGCAGGGCGCGCGCGTCCTGGATTGCGCGCAATTCTGGAAGTTGCCGGCCGGGACCACAGCCGTATCACCTCGACGGACCTTGGGTTCATCCTCGGTCCGCGACTGAATGCGGCGGGTCGTCTCGATGATATGGCGCTGGGCATCGAATGCCTGCTCTGTGAAGACGAGGCGCTGGCGCGGGACATGGCGGTGCAGCTGGATCAACTCAATCAAGACCGCAAGGGCATCGAACAGGGCATGCAGCGTGAGGCGCTGGCCCAGCTGAAGGACCTGCCGATCGAAGACATGCCGTTCGGCCTGTGCCTGTTCGAACCGGACTGGCACCAGGGAGTCATCGGCATTCTCGCTTCTCGGCTCAAGGAGCGTTATCACCGCCCGACCATCGCCTTTGCCGATGCAGGGGAGGGCGTGCTCAAGGGATCGGCGCGATCGGTGCCTGGCTTTCATATCCGCGATGCGCTCGATGCCGTCGCTGCGCGCCATCCGGGGTTGATCAGCAAGTTTGGCGGCCATGCCATGGCGGCGGGTCTATCGTTGCCGGAAGCGAACTTCGGCGCCTTCGCGGCGGCGTTCGACGCTGAGGTGCGGCGTCAGCTGTGCGAAGACGACCTGACCGGGCGCCTGTTGACCGATGGCCAATTGAGCATCGAAGAATTCCATCTCGAACTGGCCAAGGCGCTGCGCAATGCCGGGCCTTGGGGGCAGCATTTTCCCGAGCCGGTGTTTCACGGCGTGTTCCAGCTGGTGCAGCAGCGACTGGTCGGCGAGAAGCACCTGAAGATGGTGCTCAAGAGCGAATGTGGCTCGCTGACCCTCGATGGCATCGCCTTCAACATCGACCGTGAGCTCTGGCCCAATCCCACCGTGCGCTGGGCCGACCTGGCTTACAAGCTGGACGTAAATGAGTTCCGCGGTCGCGAAAGCGTGCAGCTTCTGGTGGCGCACATCGCAGCACGTTGAACCCTGCGCGGCTCCGGCAGAAGAGAATGATCTGCCTGCTGAATCGCTGGATATTTGCCGGGGTGTCCTTGATTGTTGCCCGCTCGACATCTGCCTAGAGTGATGGGATTACAAAAACAATCCTCCGGAGCCTGCGATGAGCGAAGCGACCCGGCACCACCGTGCCTGCCACCTGTGCGAGGCCATCTGTGGCCTGACCATCGAGACTCGTGACGAGCAGATACTGTCCATCAAGGGTGACCCGGAGGACAGTTTCAGCCGCGGCCACATCTGCCCCAAGGCCGTGGCGTTGCAGGACATCCAGAACGATCCGGACCGCCTGCGTCATCCGATGCGTCGTGTCGGCAGCGAGTGGCAGGCGATCGAGTGGGACGAGGCGTTTGCGCTGGTCGCCGAGCGCCTGGCCGATATTCGCGAGCGTCACGGTAACAATGCAGTGGCCGTCTATCAGGGCAACCCCAGCGTGCACAACTATGGGCTGATGACCCACAGCAACTACTTTCTCGGCCAGCTGAAAACGCGCAATCGGTTTTCAGCGACCTCGGTCGACCAGCTACCGCACCACCTGACCAGTCTGATGATGTATGGCCACGGCATGCTGATTCCGATTCCCGACATCGATCACACCGACTTCATGCTGATACTGGGCGGCAATCCGCTGGCCTCCAACGGCAGCATCATGACCGTTCCGGATGTGGAAAAGCGTCTCAAGGCCGTACAGGCACGAGGCGGCAAGCTGGTGGTGGTCGACCCGCGGCGCAGCGAAACCGCCGCCATCGCCGATCGGCATCTGTTCATCCGCCCGGGTGAAGATGCGGCGCTGCTTTTCGGCCTGCTCAACACGCTATTCGACGAAGGCCTGACCCGCGCCAGCCATCTTCCTGTGGATGGGCTGGACGTTCTTCGTGCGGCAGCGGCGCCGTTCACGGCCGAGGCGATGGGCCCGCGCTGCGGCGTACCGCCCGAACACATTCGCCAGCTGGCGCGAGATTTCGCCGCTGCGGACAAAGCGGTCTGCTACGGCCGCATGGGTGTCTCGACCCAGGCATTCGGCACGCTATGCCAGTGGCTGGTTCAGTCGATCAACCTGGTCACTGGAAATCTGGATCGTGTGGGCGGCGCGCTTTGCACGGAGCCGGCAGTGGACCTGGTCGCGAACACCTCGGGGGGACACTTCAACCGCTGGCAGAGCCGTGTGTCGGGATTGCCGGAATACGGCGGCGAACTACCGGTGTCGGCGCTGGCCGAGGAAATGCTGACCGAAGGGGAAGGACAGGTTCAGGCACTGGTGACGGTTGCCGGCAACCCGGTGCTTTCGACACCCAACGGCCGGCAGTTGGAGCAGGCGCTGGATGGGCTGGAGTTCATGCTCAGTATCGATTTCTACATCAACGAGACCACCCGTTACGCCGACCTGATCCTGCCACCCACCGCGCCCCTGGAGCACGATCACTACGACACCACGTTCAATGTCTTTGCGGTGCGCAACGTCACCCGCTTCAACGAAGCGGTGCTACCCAAGCCTGCAGGTGCGCTACACGACTGGGAAATCTTTGTCGGGTTGGCCAAGGCGTTCGCGGCGCGTATCGGAGGCGATCTGAAGCCCACCATGGCGCCAGAGCGGATGATCGACCGTGGCTTGCGTACCGGCCCGTATGGTGAGCAAAGCGAACTGAACCTCAGCCTCTCCAGGCTGCGTGATTATCCACACGGGCTCGATCTCGGTGCGCTGAAGCCGAATCTGGCCGGGCGGCTGAAGACCGAGGGTCAGCGCGTTCAGGCCGCGCCGTCGCTGTTTCTCTCGGATGTGCAGCGTTTTGCGACGGCGGCCAGTGTCTCCACCGATCAGTTGGTGCTGATCGGTCGCCGTCATGTGCGTAGCAACAACTCATGGATGCACAACTATCACCGACTGGTGAAGGGCAAGCCGCGCCACCAGCTGCTGATGAACCCAGCGGATCTGAATCGGCTTTCACTGCTTGACGGACAGCGTGTGCGGGTTCGCTCGCGGGTCGGCGTGATCGAAGTCGAAGTGGCCGCCAGCGACGAGATGATGCCCGGTGTGGTCAGCCTGCCCCATGGCTGGGGCCACGGCCGCGCCGGATCGCAGCTGGAGATTGCCAATCGCCAGCCAGGCGCCAGTGCCAACGACCTCACCGACGAGCGCCAGCTTGATGCCTTGTCGGGAAACGCCGCGCTCAATGGCGTACCGGTAGAGGTAGAGGCAGCGTAACCGGGAGGGCGTTGCGGCGAGAAGGACAGGCCTGTCCTTTTCTGTCGTTCCAACCGCACCAGAGCTAAGCCGGAGCGGCGATCTGTGACAGGCCCCGACCCGGCCGTCTGGAGTTCTCTCGTCGTTTATGCACGTGCGCCAAGGGAATGACCGGCCCGGCCCCGGTCCTTGGGCTGCAACACCCGGTCACCGATCGGACAGCAAACAGCACCGGGCTGAGCAAAGTCGCCGAAACAGTCTGTACTGAAGGATGTCCAAAGTCGCATCCATCGCAGTCGAGGTTTCCATGACACAGCTCTTCCAGCCGCTCACCCTGCGCCAGCTGACCCTGCCCAATCGCATTGCCGTATCGCCCATGTGCCAGTACTCGGCCAAGGCCGGGATGGCCAACGACTGGCATCTGGTGCACCTGGGCAGTCGGGCCGTCGGTGGGGCGGGACTGGTCATCATCGAAGCGACAGCGGTAACCGCCGACGGACGGATTTCACCCGAGGATCTGGGCATCTGGTCCGATGAGCATGTCGAGCCGCTGCGACGCATTACCCGCTTCATCGAGGCCCAGGGCTCGGTTACGGGTATTCAGCTGGCCCACGCCGGGCGCAAGGCAAGCACCTGGCAACCCTGGCTCGGGCGGCACGGCAGCGTGCCCATCGCAGCGGGTGGCTGGACGCCGGTGGGCCCGTCGAATATCGCCTTCGATCCCGAGCATGCAGTGCCTACTGCGCTCGATGAGACTGGGATCGCCGAAGTCATCCAGGCGTTTGTCCGTGCCGCCGAGCGTTCGCTGGCGGCGGGCTTCAAGATCGCGGAAGTCCACGCCGCGCACGGCTATCTGTTGCATCAATTCCTGTCGCCGCTATCCAACCGGCGGCAGGACGCCTATGGCGGATCGTTCGACAACCGTATCCGGCTGCTGCTGGAGGTGACCGAGGCAGTCAGGGGCGTATGGCCCGACGAGCTGCCGTTGTTTGTCCGCCTTTCGGCAACCGACTGGGTCCAGGACGGCTGGAACGCCGAAGAGACAGTGGAACTGGCGCGCCGGCTGAAGGTTCTCGGCGTGGACCTGATCGACGTCTCTTCCGGCGGTACCGCGGCCAACGCGGAAATTCCGGTGGGCCCCGGTTATCAGACCCAGTTCGCCGAGCAGGTGCGTCGCGAGGCAGGGATCGCCACCGGCACGGTCGGCATGATCACCGAGGCGGTCCAGGCCGAACACATTCTTCGCACCGGCCAGGCGGACCTGATCCTGCTGGCCCGCGAGCTGCTGCGCGATCCCTACTGGCCGTTGCATGCCGCCGAAGATCTGCGTGACAGCGCGGTGCCATGGCCCGCCCAGTATGTCCGGGCAGCCCATCGCAATACGCCGATCCGGCAGGTTCCCGGTTCACTCGAGTGACCCCTCTTCAACAGTCATATAGGTATTCCCATGAAAACCAGTGGTTTGCTCGATCAGCTGCTCAAGTCCGGACAGGACCTGTTGCAAAAGCAGCAAAGCTCGGTGACCCGTTCAACTCCGTCGAAAAGCAGTGGCTCGCTCGGTGACATGGTCTCTGGCGCGGGCGGGCCGCTCGGCAGCCTGCTCGGCGGGGCGGGCGGAACCGGAAAAGGTGCGCTCGCGACCGGTGCACTCAGCATGTTGATGGGAAGCCGCAGAGGACGCCGCATGGGTGGCAAGGCTGTCACCTATGGTGGCCTGGCCGCGCTGGGCATGCTCGCCTACAAAGCCTACGGCAACTGGCAGGCGCAACAGGCGCAGCGGGGTGGCGCCGGGGAAGCTCAGCCGAACACCGCCCAGACGGAGCCAAAGACGGTGGACCGTCTGCCACCCTATCAGGTGGAAGAGCACAGCCGCGCCATCCTCAAGGCGCTGGTCGCTGCGGCCAAGGCCGACGGCCACGTCGACGAGCAGGAGCGCAAGATGATCGAAGCCGAGCTGGCCCAGCTCACCGAGGATCCTGAATTGCAGCATTGGCTGGAGACGGAGCTGAACAAGCCGCTGGACCCGGTGGAAGTGGCTGCGGCCGCTGCCACGCCGGAAATGGCCTCGGAAATGTATCTGGCCAGTGTGTTGATGGTGGACGAAGAGCAGTTCATGGAGCGTGCTTATCTGGACGAACTGGCTCGCCAGTTGAAGCTCGAGGCGGGATTGAAAGCCGAACTGGAAAGCCAGGTGCGTGGCGTGTCTGCCTGATCGCGCTCGGGGCGGCCCTCGCGCCGCCTCCGTTCGCTCCGCTCCCGCTGCTTGACAATTGCCCACCCGGCCGTCCCGCGTGGGCTGTCAGCAGCGGTCTGCTGCGCTATAATCGCCGGCTTTTCGCACCGTCCGATTGAGAGCTGCCTACCTATGGAAATCAACCCGATCCTCAACAGCATCAAGGACCTGTCCGACCGCACCCTGTCAATTCGGGGGTATCTTTGACTACGATCAGAAGCACGATCGTCTTGTCGAAGTAAACCGCGAACTCGAAGACCCGAACGTCTGGAATAACCCCGAGTACGCCCAGAACCTCGGCCGCGAGCGCGCCACCCTGGCGCAGATCGTCGAGACCATCGATGACCTCGACGGCGGCCTGGCTGATTCACGCGACCTGCTCGACATGGCCGTCGAAGAAGACGACCAGAGCGCCGTGGACGACGTTGCCGCCGAGCTCGACCGCCTGCGTGGCATCCTCGAAGGGCTGGAATTCCGCCGTATGTTCAGCGGCGAGATGGACCCCAACAACGCCTACCTCGACATCCAGGCCGGTTCCGGCGGCACCGAAGCCCAGGACTGGGCGAACATGCTGCTGCGCATGTACCTGCGCTGGGCCGACAAGCACGGCTTCGACGCCACCATCATGGAGCTGTCCGAGGGCGAAGTTGCCGGCATCAAGGGTGCGACCCTGCATATCAAAGGCGAGTATGCCTTCGGCTGGTTGCGCACCGAGATCGGCGTGCATCGCCTGGTTCGCAAGAGTCCGTTCGACTCCGGCAATCGTCGCCACACCTCGTTCACCGCGGTGTTCGTTTCGCCGGAAATCGACGACAACATCGAGATCGAGATCAACCCGGCCGACCTGCGCATCGATACCTACCGCTCCTCCGGTGCCGGTGGTCAGCACGTAAACACCACCGACTCGGCTGTACGTATCACCCACGTACCGACCAACACCGTGGTCAGCTGCCAGAACGAACGTTCCCAGCACGCCAACAAGGACACCGCCATGAAAATGCTGCGGGCCAAGTTGTACGAGCAGGAAATGCAAAAGCGCAACGCGGCGTCCCAGGCGCTGGAAGATTCCAAGTCCGACATCGGCTGGGGTCACCAGATTCGCTCCTATGTGCTCGACCAGTCGCGCATCAAGGATTTGCGCACCGGCGTCGAGCGCAGCGACTGCGACAAGGTGCTGGACGGGGATATTGACGAGTACCTCGAAGCCAGCCTGAAACAAGGCCTGTAAGCTACTGCGCTTGTTCATTCTGGGTTGAAAAACGGCTCGGACGGTGGCTTGCCACCGAACGCCCGGAGGGTGGCCCGAAAGGGCGAAGGTAATGAGTACTGCTCATTTACAACACGTTAACTCCGCGACCTCGCCGTTTTTCGCCTTGCCTGACCTGCGCTCGCTACGCTTACAGACTGCACGGCCACTGACATTAGCTAGCCATTCACGGGTCAAACACGACCCGCGCGACCGGAATAAATTGACCATGAGCGAACAACCGCTGAACCAGCACGCCATCCAAGAGGAAGA
The DNA here is from genome assembly GCF_058536345.1 of Stutzerimonas sp. C6.4V. Taxonomy (NCBI): domain Bacteria; kingdom Pseudomonadati; phylum Pseudomonadota; class Gammaproteobacteria; order Pseudomonadales; family Pseudomonadaceae; genus Stutzerimonas; species Stutzerimonas sp. C6.4V. Next base: position 2,409,008 of record NZ_JBZUBM010000001.1, on the reverse strand, counting down.
AAACAGCCTGATCCTTCAGCGCAAGGAAAAGCTGGCCGCCGAGCGCGCCAAGGGCAACGTTTTCCCCAACGACTTCCGCCGCGACAGCTATTGCAATGATCTGCAACTGAAGTTCGCCGACAAGACTAAGGAAGAGCTGGCAGAAGCGGCGATCCCGGTGAAGGTAGCGGGGCGCATCATGCTCAACCGCGGCGCCTTCATGGTGCTGCAGGACATGACCGGGCGCATCCAGGTCTACGTCAACCGCAAGACGCTGCCGGCCGAGACGCTCGAAGCGATCAAACACTGGGACCTGGGCGATATCATCGCGGCCGAAGGCACCCTGGCGCGCTCCGGCAAGGGCGATCTGTACGTCGAGATGACCAGCGTACGCCTGCTGACCAAGTCGCTGCGTCCACTGCCGGACAAGCACCACGGCCTGACCGACACCGAGCAGCGCTACCGCCAGCGCTACGTCGACCTGATCGTCAACGAAGAGACGCGCCACACCTTTCGCGTGCGCTCGCAGGTGATCGGCCACATCCGCAAATTCCTCAACGAGCGCGACTTCCTCGAAGTCGAAACGCCGATGCTGCAGACCATTCCTGGTGGCGCGGCAGCCAAGCCGTTCGAAACTCATCACAACGCCCTGGACCTGCCGATGTTCCTGCGTATTGCGCCGGAGCTCTACCTCAAGCGGCTAGTGGTTGGTGGCTTCGAGCGCGTCTTCGAGATCAATCGCAACTTCCGTAACGAAGGCGTTTCGACCCGGCACAACCCCGAGTTCACCATGCTCGAGTTCTACCAGGCGTACGCCGATTACGAAGACAACATGGACCTCACCGAAGAGCTGTTCCGCGAGTTGGCGCAGCTGGTGCTTGGCAGCACCGACGTGCCCTACGGCGACAAGGTATTCCACTTCGGCGAGCCCTTCGCGCGGCTGTCGGTGTTCGATTCGATCCTCAAGTACAACCCGGAGATCAGCGCTGCCGACCTGCAGGACATCGACACTGCCCGCGCCATCGCCAAGAAGGCTGGCGCCAAGGTGCTCGGCTTCGAGGGGCTGGGCAAGCTGCAGGTGATGATTTTCGAGGAGCTGGTCGAGCACAAGCTGGAACAGCCAACCTTTATCACCCGTTACCCGTTCGAAGTTTCGCCGCTGGCACGTCGCAGCAATGACGACCCCAACGTTACTGACCGCTTCGAGCTGTTCATCGGCGGCCGTGAGATCGCCAACGCCTACTCCGAGTTGAACGATGCTGAAGACCAGGCCGAGCGCTTCCATGCGCAGGTCCGCGACAAGGATGCCGGCGATGATGAGGCGATGCACTTCGACGCCGATTTCGTCCGCGCCCTGGAATACGGCATGCCGCCGACCGCGGGCGAGGGTATCGGCATCGACCGCCTGGTGATGCTGTTGACCGACTCACCGTCGATCCGCGACGTGATCCTTTTCCCTCATATGCGCCCGGAAGCCTGACAGCAGCGGTCGCCGCCCGGTCTGATGGCCGGCTGGCCAGAGAAGCTTGGATCCGCCGCCGCCCGAAAAGCTGGCGGCGGCAGGATGGGTTCAGTTCCAGCGCTGGCGGTCGACACCCTGTCAGGCCGGAGCGGCTGATCGAGAACCGGGCACGGACCGCGAGGGTCCGCTGATGTATAAGCTCAAGGCTACGGTTCATCACTGACGAGGTTTGGATGAATACCCGTAACAACCTGGACGAATATCAGCTCACGGTGCGCGGCCTGTCCGACCGTATCGTCGAGGCGCAAACCCCGGTGCGGGTGCTCGATGCGGTGAAGTGGGACGACAACGTCCGCCAAGCTTTCTTCGCCAGCGGCGGACGAGAATTGCCGAAGGTCGATCGCGCCTATTACGAAGGCCGTCCGCTGGCCTTCGATTCCAGCGCGAAGAAGGAAGAATTCCAGAACATCGAGCGTGATATCACTCGCCAGTTGGGGCAGTTCAATCCGGTCGGGCAGATCATGCGGCGTATGTGCAAGGAATACCGCATGGTAATTCGCATGCTCGAGGCGCGCGGCACCGCCGACTTTGGGTTGATTTCCCAGGAGCTCTACGGCGCGGCGTCCGATGCCTTCCACGCGGGTGATCCGACGCTCGCCGATCTCGGGCTGATGCTCTCCGACTACCTGAACAACATTGCCGACCGCGGCGACCTGAAGGACGAAGCCAAAACGCTCACTGCACCGCAGGCGGTGGACATGCTGCAGCGCCGGCTGGATCTGGTGTTCGGTGAAGGTGAGGGTGTGATTCGTGTCTTCGAGTCCGACGGCATCCTCGCCGACGCCGCGGCCGGCGCCGACTACATCAAGATCCGCAGCGATGCGATGTTCAACGAGCGGGACGTGCGCGCGCTGGAAGTCCACGAGGGGCTGGTGCACGTCGGCACCACGCTCAACGGGCAAAACCAGCCGATCTGCACCTTTCTCGCCAAGGGGCCACCGTCCTCTACCGTGACCCAGGAGGGCCTGGCGATTCTGATGGAAGTCATCGCGTTCGCCTCCTACCCGACGCGTTTGCGGAAATTGACCAACCGTACCCGCGCGATTCACATGGCCGAAGAGGGTGCGGACTTCCTCGACGTGTTCGCGTTCTTTCGGGATGAGGGCTACGCCGATGATGAGTGCTACAGCAATGCCAGCCGGGTGTTTCGTGGCTCGTTGCCGGGCGGGTTGCCCTTCACCAAGGACCTGTCCTATCTGAAGGGTTTCATCATGGTCTACAACTACATCCAGCTGGCGGTGCGCAAAGGCAAGCTGGAACAGATTCCCCTGTTGTTCTGCGGCAAGACCACACTGGAAGACATGCGCACACTACGGCAACTGGTCGAGGAGGGGATGGTGGTGCCGCCGAAGTACCTGCCGCAGCAGTTCCAGGACCTGAATGCTCTGTCGGCCTGGATGTGCTTTTCCAACTTCCTCAATCATCTGAGCCTTGATCGCATCGAGGCTGACTACGCAAACATCATCTGAAGCGCCCGATGGCCCGAACTGCTCGGGCGCAGCTATCAGGTGAAATGGCGCAGCTGCTCCAGTCCGATGGCGCGCCGCAATCCGTGAGAATGAGGGAGCCCGCCGTGCCCAGTCACGAACTCGAATATGAAATCCTCGGGCAATCGGCCCAGAACGTCGAGATCCTGCTCGATCCCGGTGAAACGGTGATCGCCGAAGCGGGGGCGATGAATTACATGACCGAGGGCGTGCGCTTCGAGGCGCGAATGGGTGATGGGTCCAGCAGCGGGATGTTCGGCAAGCTGCTGGGAGTGGGCAAACGGATGATCACTGGCGAGTCGCTGTTCCTGACCCACTTCACCAATGAGGGCAAGGCCAAGGCACGGGTGGCCTTCGCTGCGCCCTATCCCGGCACGGTGGTCCCGGTGGATCTTGCCGCGCTTGGCGGCACGCTGATCTGTCAGAAGGACGCCTTTCTCTGCGCCGCCTTTGGCACGCGCATCGGCATCAGTTTCAGCAAGCGTATCGGCGCCGGATTCTTCGGTGGGGAAGGATTTGTCCTGCAACGCCTGGAGGGCGATGGCCTGGCATTCGTCCACGCCGGAGGCACGGTCATCCGCAAGGAACTGGTCAACGAAACCCTGCGGCTCGACACTGGGTGCCTCGTCGCCTTTACCAATGGCATCGACTACGACATTCAGCTTGCCGGTGGGCTGAAAAGCATGTTGTTCGGCGGCGAAGGCCTGCTGCTGACGACGCTCAAGGGCACCGGCAGCGTCTGGATCCAGAGCCTGCCGTTTTCTCGGCTTGCCGAGCGCGTATATGCGGCAACCTATCAGGCGCGAGGCGAAACCCGCGCGGGTGGCCGGTGAGATACGCCGTCCGCTGTGTAATTTGGCACAATCCTCTTTTTCGCTGAGATCATCATGTCCGAGCGCAACCCGATTCCCTACATCCTGACTGCCATCGGTACCGTCATAGGTACGGTCGCTGTGCTGAGCTATTACGGTTATGTACACATCGCCAAGCCGGAAGATGCCTTGCTTCTGGCCGACTACACGATGCTCAAGACCATTCCCGGCGAAGACTACCGGGTCTCGCTCAAGCCTGCGCCTCAGGTCGCAGAGTGTATCGACGGCGTGCTGGTGCTCTTCGATACCGAACAGAAAGGCCTGACGGGCGTGCTGGTCGACAATCGCAAGCGCGCGATTCGCTGCATGGGGCAACAGGTGCCGACCGAGAGGGGGCCCGCGGAGCCATAGCGTCGCTGGTCAAAGCCAGAACAGGAAGCCCGCCATAGGGCGGGCTTCGATATCACCGGTGCGATTTTGGGTCGCAGTTATTCCATCGAAGAGCGTGGCGCCACGCGCTTGTTGTCGTTGGAAATGGTGACTTCGACGCGACGGTTCATCGCCCGGCTGGCAGGCGAGTCGTTGCTGGCAACCGGATAGGCTTCACCGTAACCAACCGTCTGGATCCGATCCATCTCGACACCGGAGCGAACCAATGCACGACGTACAGATTCAGCTCGACGTTCGGAGAGCTGCTGGTTGTACGAGTCGGAGCCGGTGCTGTCGGTGTAGCCTTCGACCATGACCTTGCGCTCCTGATTTTCCTTCAGGAAATCGGCAAGTTTCTGCACATCGCGCATACCGGCGGGCTTGAGCTCGGCCTTGTTCAGGTCGAACAGGACATCACCGAAAGTCACCAGCGTCCCGCGTTCGGTCTGCTTGGCTTGCAGATCCTGCTGCAGCTGACGGATTTCATCTTGTTGACGCTTGAGCATCGCTTCTCGAGATTCCAGGCGGGCCTGGGCACGCTGGGTCGAAGCCTGCTCGATTTGTTGCTCGGCCTTGCGCAGGTCGATCGTCTGCTCGGCCAGGTCGATACGGCGATTGGCCAGATACGCAAGCTGGTTGACGCGCTCTTCATCAGCATCGCTGAGGTAGGCTTCGTTGGCCTTGTCGAGGAGCTTGGCAGCATCCTGGGTTTCAAGGGCAGCGTATTTCTGGGACAGCGGGTTGCTCTGCAGCGAAGCGAACTCGGTGCGGGCTGTTTCAAGATTCTGGTTGGGCTGCGACGAGCAGGCGGCCAGGCCAATGCTCATGGCTATCGCTGTGGGAATGGCTACTAACTTGTGCATGTCGATTCATCCTTTGCTGAAAGGGAGTGCGAGAGGGAAGGGCTGATTACTGCTGCAGGCCGCGCATGCTTTCTTCGCGCAGTTCCTGGATCCCTTTCTGAGCGTCCTCGACGGCCTTCTGAGCCTTGGCCGCCTGGGCCTTGCGCTCAGCGACCCGAGCATCCCACTCCGCCTGCTCGGCGAGCTTGCGGGCTTCGTCAAAGTTTTCCTTCTGCATGGCGAGCTCGGCCTGCTTCCACTTCTCCTGAGCAGCGCGCATGTCCACCGGTGCGTACTGGGTGGCCCCGGCGCTCATGGCACTGCGTACGGCCGATTCGGTAACGGCGAATTGCTCGTTGGGTGGATTGCCGGCACAACCCACCAGCAGCAGGCCTCCTAATGCAACGGCGGCCAGCTTGGGTAGCTGGAATCGCGATATGGGGCTCTTGATGGTGTTCATTTTCATGGCCAGTCTCCATTGGAATTGCCTGACGATTGGGAACAGTGCCCACAGGCGATATGTGCGGCCCGAATGGGGCTGCGCTCACAGCGGGCATGTTTTTGTGAGGCCAATGAACTGCAATCGTTCCAGTGGAGTTACAAACGGAGCGAGCGCGGGGCGCTGCATAGAGCGGTTTGGCTGTCAGACCGGACACTTTCCAGCGCCGGCCTGACAGCGCAACAGCATGCGCGCCATGCGCGTCGACGCACAGGTCAGGATTGTGACCCGCGTTCGGCCAGCAGTCGCTCCAGATGCTTGCGCGAAAGTGCCAAAAAGCGCGGTGTAGGGCCAACGTCCTCATAGATCGGGTCGCCCTGTTCGTCGGTGGAGATCACCTTGGTTCCCTTGACATAGGGCAGGCTGGTTTCGACGCCCTCCAGCGCGGCGCCGACCAGCTCGCCAAGCAGTTCCTCCGTGCTGCGCTTGGGATACATCTCCGCCAGTGCAGCGAGGCGGGCAGCACTCTCGACATCCAATTGAATGCTGTACTCATCGGCGCTCATGCGGCCGGTCGCGGTACTTTCCCATTCATTGACCAGTTCTGAGATTTTCATGGTGTTGTTCCTTAGCCCTCGCGGGCGGGCACTTGCTTGCGGTGGATGCAGATGTCATCGAAAGGCCACGCTCGCGCGCTATGCCTTGTCATCGACGAACACGCTGGGCACTCTGTTTGGAGGGTTCCAACAGCGTAGCCGTTCAGATTCAACTGCGTATCGGCTGCGCGCCTCTGCTGCGGCTTGGGAGAAAAGCATGGCTAAGATCGACACGCGACTGCGCGAGAACGTCCATCTGCTCGGCGAGCTGCTGGGCAACACCATCCGCGAACAGCATGGTGAGGCTTTCTTCGACAAGATCGAACGTATCCGCAAGGGTGCAAAGGGCGCGCGCCGCGGCTCGGCAGAGGGCGCCAGGCTGTTGCAGGAGACGCTTGACGGACTGGCCGATGATGAAATGCTCCCGATGACTCGGGCGTTCAATCAGTTCCTCAACCTGGCCAACATCGCCGAGCAGTACCACCGCGTGCGCCGTCGCCGTCCGGGCGAACACCCGCCGTTCGAGGCAGGTGTGCTGGCCGGCCTGCTCGAGCGCCTCAAGGCTGAGGGGTTCAGCCAGGACTTCATTGCCAGGCAGGTCGGCCGGCTGGACATCGAGCTCGTGCTCACGGCGCATCCCACCGAGGTCTCGCGGCGTACGCTGATCCAGAAATATGACGCCATCACTGCACAGCTGGCGGCCCGCGACCATACCGATCTCGGCGCTGCTGAACTGTCCCGGATCGAACTGCGACTGCAACGTCTGATTGCAGAAATATGGCATACCGAAGAGATCCGCCGTAGTCGACCGACGCCGGTAGAGGAGGCGAAGTGGGGCTTTGCCGTGATCGAGAATTCGCTCTGGCAGGCGCTGCCTGATGTGCTGCGCCATACCGATCAGGCCCTGCGCCGCAGCACGGGCCTGCACCTGCCGCTGGATGCATCGCCGATTCGCTTCGCCTCGTGGATGGGAGGGGACCGCGACGGCAACCCCAATGTGACGGCAGCGGTGACCCGGGAGGTCCTGCTGTTGGCGCGCTCGACCGCAGCCGACCTGTTTCTAAGGGATGTGGACGGCCTGATCACCACCCTGTCGATGCAGACCGCCAGCGACGAATTGCTGGAGCAGAGCGGCAAGACAGCCGAACCCTATCGAGCCTTGCTCAAGCAGCTTCGCGATCGCCTGCAGGCAACCCGAGACTGGGCCAGACGCGCCATTGAACACGACCAGCCAGCGCCGCCTGAGGTCCTGCAGGATAACCGCGAGCTGCGTGAGCCACTGGAGCTCTGCTACCGGTCGCTTCATGCCCGCGATATGGGCGTGATCGCCGATGGTGCCTTGCTGGACACCCTGCGCCGGGCCGCCGCATTCGGGCTGTTCCTGGTACGCCTGGATATCCGTCAGGACTCGGCTCGGCATGTCGCCGCCCTGGCAGAGATCACTGACTACCTGGGGCTCGGTCACTACGATAAATGGGACGAGGAGCAGCGTCTGGACTTCCTGCAGCGCGAGCTGGACAACCGCCGCCCATTGCTGCCGCCGCATTTCAAACCCTCTGCCGAGACCGCGGAGGTGTTGGCTACCTGCCGGGTGGCCGCCCTGGCGCCCGGTGCATCGTTGGGGTCCTACGTCATTTCCATGGCAAGGGGCGCTTCCGATGTGCTCGCTGTGCAATTGCTGCTTAAGGAAGCCGGCCTGTCTCGTCCGATGCGGGTGGTGCCGCTGTTCGAGACGCTCGCTGACTTGAACAACGCCGGCCCGACTATGGAGCGACTGCTGGGCTTGCCCGGCTACCGCCAGCGCCTGCACGGACCGCAGGAGGTGATGATCGGCTACTCGGACTCCGCCAAGGATGCAGGCACCACGGCGGCAGCCTGGGCCCAGTATCGTGCCCAGGAACGTCTGGTCGAGATCTGCGGCGCGCATGACGTCGAACTGCTGCTGTTCCATGGCCGCGGCGGCACCGTGGGTCGTGGCGGTGGTCCGGCGCATGCGGCGATTCTCTCGCAGCCGCCGGGGTCCGTGTCGGGGCGCTTCCGCACAACCGAGCAGGGCGAGATGATTCGGTTCAAGTTCGGCCTGCCGGACATTGCCGAACAGAACCTCAATCTGTATCTCGCGGCCGTGCTGGAGGCGACCCTGTTGCCGCCGCCGATGCCCGAGCCCGATTGGCGCGAAACCATGGATCGGCTGGCCGAAGACGGCGTCCAGGCCTACCGTGGCGTGGTAAGGGACCATCCACAGTTCGTCGAGTATTTCCGCCAGGCCACACCGGAGCAGGAACTCGGCCGCTTGCCGCTTGGCAGCCGTCCGGCCAAGCGGCGCGAAGGGGGCGTGGAAAGCCTGCGCGCGATCCCGTGGATCTTTGCCTGGACCCAGACCCGGCTGATGCTGCCCGCCTGGTTGGGCTGGGAGCATGCGCTGCAGGCAGCGCTGCAGCGCGGCGAGGCGGAGCGCCTTGCAGTCATGCGGCAACGCTGGCCGTTCTTTACCACCCGCATCGACATGCTCGAAATGGTCCTGGCCAAGGCAGATGCCGATATCGCCCGCCGCTATGATGAACGGCTGGTCGCGCCGGCCCTGCAGCCGCTGGGGTGCGATTTGCGTGACAGATTGTCGCAGGCGGTAAGTGCGGTGCTCGGGCTGACTGGCCAGTCGGAGCTGCTGGCTCATAGCCAGGACACCCTGGAAGCATTCAGTTTGCGCAATACCTACCTGGACCCGTTGCACCTCATGCAGACCGAGCTGCTGGCTCGCTCCCGACAACAGCAGAACCCGGCGGAAAGCCCACTGGAGCAAGCCCTGCTCGTCAGTGTGGCGGGGATTGCCGCGGGCTTGCGCAACACCGGTTAAGCCGCGACATCCGGGTCGCGGTGGGCAGATCTGGCTGTCATCGCGGCCCTGTACAGGGAAATTCGGGTTCGTCGAGCCCTGGGATCCGCTACGCCGGGTCCCCTGTGGGGCGCCGCTTGTCTGCATTCTGTGCGCTGTGTATCGTGTTCAACCTTTTGTCGCATGGCGGCAAACCAGAATTTTTGATTCGCCAGGGTGGGGTTGCAGTCAATCGGCCCTGGCGGCACCCAATTGCAAATCTGAGGACTCAACCATGCGCGTGATTCTGCTGGGAGCGCCCGGTGCCGGGAAAGGTACACAGGCACGCTTCATTACCGAGAAATTCGCCATTCCGCAAATTTCGACCGGTGACATGCTGCGTGCAGCGGTCAAGGCGGGAAGCCCCCTGGGCTTGCAGGTCAAGGACGTGATGGACAGCGGTGGTCTGGTGTCCGACGAGATCATCATCGCGTTGATCCGGGAGCGCCTGCAGCAGCCCGACTGTGCCAACGGCTTCCTGTTCGACGGCTTTCCACGGACCATTCCCCAAGCCGAAGCGCTGCGTGACGCAGGTGTGCATCTGGATCACGTATTGGAAATCGCAGTGGACGACGAGGAGATCGTGGGTCGCCTGTCTGGCCGTCGCGTGCATCCAGCATCCGGGCGTGTCTATCACACCGAATACAACCCGCCGAAGGTAGCCGGAATCGATGATGTAACCGGTGAAGAGCTGGTTCATCGCAAGGACGATCTGGAAGAAACCGTGCGCCATCGCCTGAGCGTCTACCATTCGCAGACCCAGCCGCTGGTAGCCTTCTACAAGGATCTGCAGGCTGCCGAAGGCACGCCCCTGTGCAGTCGCGTTGAAGGTGTCGGCTCGGTCGAAGAGATCACCGCGAAGGTTCTTGCCGTACTCGGCTGATGAGCCTGTGACCTGAACGGCCCGCTTGCGGGCCGTTTTCGTTTGTGATGAGGCAGGGTGTCATGCGATGCGCAGCTGCTACAATCGCCGCCCATTTTTTCAGCTGACCGGAACTGCCGATGACCACCTTGCTGGCCCTGGATACCGCCACCGAAGCCTGCTCCGTCGCGCTGCTGCATGACGGCGAGGTGCTTAGCCATTACGAGGTGATTCCGCGACTACATGCTCAGCGCCTGCTTCCCATGATCCGTACGTTGCTGGGGGAGGCAGGCGTTGCCCTGACGGCGGTCGATGCCCTGGCGTTCGGTCGCGGACCCGGCGCCTTCACTGGCGTGCGCATTGCTGTGGGTGTGGTACAGGGCCTGGCCTTTGCGCTGCAGCGGCCGGTGTTGCCCGTTTCGACGTTGGCCACCATAGCCCAGCGGGCGCACCGTGAGCAGGGCGCCGAGCAGGTTGCTGCGGCCATCGACGCACGGATGGATGAAGTTTACTGGGGCTGTTATCGCCTGCATGACGGCGAGATGCAGCCTGTGGGGATCGAGGCCGTGCTGCCTCCAGAGCAGGTGGGCCTTCCGCGAGGCGCCGAGGGCCAGTGGTTCGGTGCCGGGACAGGATGGGGTTACGCTTCGCGCCTGGCTGTCCAGCCGGCTGCGATCGACGCGAGCCTGCTGCCTCATGCCGAGGACTTGCTGAAACTGGCCAGTTTCGCCTGGCAGCGCGGAGAGGCGCTGGAGGCCGATCAGGCGCAGCCAATCTACCTGCGGGACAACGTGGCGACGCCGAAGGTGGTGCGGTGACGGACGGCATTGCCATTTGCCAGGCGGCTCGCTAGAGTCGGTTGCACTTCGAAAGGTGAATGATGCGCCTCAACGGTCTCGCCCCCTCCGCCTATCCCATCGAACGCGTACCCCAGCGGGATAACGCGCCGGTGCCCTATCGCGAAAGCGAAAGGGCTGCGGAACAGGCGCGCGAGTCGATCGTCACCCCGGCCAACCAGGCCGATGCCACCTACGAACACCTTTCCCGGAAGACCAAAAGCGAATCGACCGATTACGCCGCGGTGGTCTCGGGCGACTTCATGCCGGCCCGCTTCGAGGCGATGATGGAGCGGCCCTTGACCAGCCGTGCCGCGCAGGCGCTGCAAAGCTACGGCACTACAGCCGCCTTCATCCAAGACGTGGATGCCCACGAGGTGCTCGGACTGGACCTCTACGCCTGAGGCGTAGCCTGCTCCCGTGAGCCTTCCCTATTTTCTCGGCTGCCCATCGTGGAGTGACGCCGCCTGGCGTGGCTCCCTTTACCCGCCTGGTACAGCTGCGACCGATTTCCTGGCTCGCTATTGCTCGGTCTTCAACAGCGTTGAAGGCAATACCACGCTGTACGCCTGGCCATCGGAGGAGACCATCCAGCGTTGGGCGGCGCTGATGCCGGAGGGTTTTCGTTTCTGCGCCAAGCTTCCTCGTGAGATCAGTCAGGCTGCGGATCTGCGCGATACGGAGGATCTCGTGCGGTCGTTCCGCACCCTGTTGTCACCGCTGGGAGAACGGGTCACGCCGTACTGGTTGCAGCTGCCGGCGAGCTTTGGTCCAGCCCGGCTCGATGAACTGGCCCACCTGATCGAGACGCTCGGCCGCCCGCTTGCGGTGGAGGTTCGGCATCAGGCCTTCTTCACCCGGGACGACGAGGAGAGGACGCTCAATCGGCTGTTGCTCGAGCGGGGCGTGGAGCGGATCTGCATGGATACCCGCGCGCTGTTCAGCTGCCAGTCTCGCGACCCGGCTCTTTTGCACGCACAAGGCAAAAAGCCCCGGCTGCCGGTGCGTCCGGCCGCGTTCAGCGAATCCCCACAGGTGCGCTTCGTCGGGCATCCGCAGCTGCAAGCCAACGACCGCTTTCTGGCGCCCTGGCTGGACAAGGTTGCAGGCTGGATCGAAGCGGGCAAGCGCCCGCACGTCTACCTGCACACACCGGATAACCGGTTAGCGCCTGAGCTTGCCATGCGCTTTCACGGGCAGCTCATGCAGAGGCTGCCGGGCCTGCAGCCGTTGCCGTTTCCGGCAAGGCAGAGCGAAGCACAGCTGACGTTATTGGGCACCGAGCGCTAGGGCGGCTTCGTAGAGGTCCGCCTGCAACCTTGGTGATCAGCCGTTGCCAAAGTTGCATGACTGTTGGCCGTTTCCTGCTCCTGTTGATTGCCGTGTTCGCCGGGTTCGTCTACGCGGTGTGGCGCGGTCATGTCGATGTGCCAGACAAGTGGAACCCATGGGCGCCGCTGGATATTCGCGAGACACCGAATCTGCTCACCTCCTACAAGCTGGGACGTCTGCAGACGGACCGGAGTCTATGCGAGCAGGCGTTGACGAGTTCCGACCTTGACTACGTGGCCCTACCAGACAATACGCCCCAGCCTGGCTGTCCGATCGAGAACGCGGTCCGCATCCGTGGTTCGGCTGTGCGGTTCAATGCGCCTTTCATGGCGACCTGCCCACTGGCGGCGGCTTATGCGCTGTTCGAGCGACACGGTCTTCAGCCGGCTGCGCAGGCCGTGTTCGGCCAGCCAGTGGTACGCATCGACCATTTCGGCAGCTTTGCCTGCCGCAACATCGCGCGCAGTAACAGACGCAGCCAGCATGCCTCTGCCAATGCCCTGGATCTCGCCGGATTTCGCCTGCAGGACGGGACACGTATCACCGTTGCCCGCGACTGGACGGGTGACGACGACAAGGCCAGATTCCTCCGCCAGGTGAAGTCGGCCGCCTGCGATGCATTCAGGATCACCCTGAGCCCCGAGTACAACGCCGCCCATCACGATCATTTCCATGTCGACATGGGTGGATTCGGCCTGTGTCGCTGAGGCAGATGGCGAACCGCTCTGGCAGAATGCGCCGTTTCCCGTTGCCGAGCTCTGTATGACCGCTACAGCACCCCTGGTTCGCGTAGAAGCGCTTGCTCCTTCCTTTGCCGAACAGGCCGAGGCCTGGGCGACGCGGTTGGGCCTGCCCCTCTCAGGGGATGATGCGCAGTTTGCCTTGCAACTGGGTGAGACGGGCTTGCAGCTGCAGTTGCTTGGCCCGCAGGCGCCTGGTCCGGTTCGTGTCGACTTTCTCGAAGGCGGAGCGGCCCACCGTCGCCAGTTTGGTGGTGGCAGCGGGCAGATGATCGCCAAGGCCGTCGGTATCCAGCCGGGTATTCGACCCTTCGTGTTGGATGCCACGGCAGGGCTCGGGCGGGATGCCTTCGTGCTGGCGACCCTCGGTTGCGAGATGGTGCTCTGCGAGCGCCAGCCGATCATCGCAGCATTGCTCGAAGACGGCCTGGCCCGGGGAGAGACCGATCCAGAGGTGCGCCCGATCGTTCAGCGCATGCGCCTGCAGCAGGGCAACGCCATCGAGCTGATGAATCGATGGCAGGGCGAGCCACCCCAGGTGATCTATCTGGACCCGATGTTTCCACATCGCGAAAAGAGCGCCCTGGTAAAGAAGGAGATGCGGCTGTTCCGGCCCTTCGTGGGCGATGACCTGGATGCCGGCGCTCTGCTAGAACAGGCAATGGTGCTGGCCAGTCATCGGGTGGTGGTGAAGCGACCGCGCAAGGCGCCGTGCATAGAAGGCGCCAAGCCTGGTTACTGCCTGGAGGGTAAATCCAGCCGTTACGACGTCTATCCGAAGAAGAAGCTGCAGGCCACAGGTCAATAGCCGCGGGCGCGGTCTACCAGGTTGGCCAGCGGCCTGCCGTCGCGCAATGCCCTTAGGTTTTGTGCGACGACTCGTGCCGCGCTGCGCGTGTCTGTCAGCGCAGCAACATGAGGTAGCACGGTCACCTGCTGATGGGACCAGAAAGGATGCTCGGCAGGCAGCGGCTCCTCGCGGAATACATCCAGCACGGCATGACCAATCTGCCCGTCCGCCAGCGCTGCCAGCAGATCGGCTTCGACCAGGTGAGCGCCGCGCCCCAGATTCACCAGTCCTGCTCCGCGACGCATGGCGGCAAACAGCTTCGCATCGAGAATCCCGGTGGTTTCAGCTGTCAGGGGTAGCAGATTGATGACGAGGTCGCTTCCAGCCAGCAAGGTCGGCAGCGCGGCCGTGCCTCCAAGCACTTCGATACCGTCATCCATGGCAAGGTGTCTCGTGCTCCAACCGGTGACCTTGTAGCCCTGTGCAACGAGGGCCCGTGCACAGCAACGCCCCATCTGGCCCATGCCCAGCAGCGCGACGTTGTATTCGTCGGCGCGTCGCTGCGGCCACTGCTGCCACAGGCCGCTGCGCTGCTGTGCGGCATAGCGGAAAAAGCCCCGGTGCAGCGACAGTGTGGCCCATAGAGCCGTTTCGGCCATGGCCTGGTTCATCGCAGGGTCCACCATCCGTGCCACCGGAACATGGGTTGGCACGCTGTCATCTCCCATCAGCCGATCCACGCCCGCCCACAGCGACTGGATCAATCGCAGGTTCGGCAGTTGACGCAGCGTGCCGGGGAGAGGGTTGGCGACCACGGCGACCTCGATCTGATCCGCCGCGACGTCATCCACCGAAAGGTGCCAGCGACCCTCAGGAAAGGCCGTCCGCAGCGCCTCCAGCCATTGGTTGCGCTCCTGGTCATCGAAACTGCCGCAGACAACGATATCCATGCCCTGGTCTCCTTGAGTATGGGTCCAGCCTAACGGGCACTGCCTGGCCTGTCAGCAGGGCGCATGCAGTCTGAACCTTGACCTCGGGCAAGAGCCGATCATGTGCTGGTCGCCGGCCTTTCGTCGGCCTTGCTTAATCGGAGCGATGGTGGCATTTGTAGATCAACCGTTCGAGGCTGAACGGTGGTTACCCAGATCGCCTAGAAGGAATAAGCGTATGCAGATCCAAGTTCATAGCGATAACCACATCGAAGGCAGTGCCCGTCTGGTTGAGTGGGTCAGTGCCAGTGTTGCTGACAAGCTGGATCGGTTCGACGATGAAGTAACCCGCGTGGTGGTGCATCTGAGCGACGAGAATGGCGTCAAGGCCGGGGCGCAGGACAAGCGCTGCCAGATCGAGGCACGACCCAAGGGTCAGCAGCCCGTTTCCGTTACGCACAAGGCAGCCTCACTCGACCTGGCGGTCGATGGGGCCGTGGATAAGCTCAATAACGCCCTGCAACATCAATTCGGAAAACTGCGCAGCAAACGCGCGTCGGCCCCTGTACCGCTGGAAGGCGAGACCCTTGAAGTCGAAGGCCGTGACGCCTTGCTGGAAGAAGACTTCATCGCCGACGAACAACTGCGTATTTCATAGTCCGGTCAGCCCGGCCCGCATATCAGGCATCGCTCAGCCGATGCCTGTTTTCTCGCTTCGCCTTCTCCCCGTCCTGATCTCCATCGATGCGACGACCGGCCCTGCGGTCCGTTGTGCGTGTGCTATACCCATTTGAGGAACCGCATCACGCGCGCTCGTTCAAGGGCGGCAACGCATGCGGCAGCTGAACAGAGAAGAGGGGGATTATCAGGCGCAGGGTAAAGCTTAGGCCAAACCGCGCCATCAGCGAGCGAGGTGACACACGATGTCCATGATGCAATGTGAATACCGCGATCACGTCATTACCGCAGAGGTAATGGAACACCCCGGCACGCCGACCCCCTGGGCGGGTGGGTGCCGCATCAGCAATCCCCAGGGCCAGACCACCCGGCGCATGGCGCTTCCGGTTGGGCACGCCTTCATGGCAGAACTGGAACAGGCACAACGGGCATCCATCGCCCATGGCAAGTGGCTGGTCGACCAGTACCTTGACCAGAGACGGCAATTATTCGACCGCGCGGCGTAACCCTTTTCGGCCTGTCGCAGCCCCAGTGGCTGCGGCGGGTCTTTTCGCTCCGGCATCCGTCCGTGGTTCGCCGCTGTTCGTTCCGGTCTGCTGTTTGAACTGTGCAGCCCCCCACCGCGTCTATTCAACAAGACAAGTCGCCTCTGAGGCGGTTTCCTGACTTCTTGATAGCTGTGGAGCCCACTGATGGAATTGCCTAACAAAGACCTCGGTACCCTTTTCGAGCAGCTTGGCCTGCCTTCGGACCCGGCCAGCATCGATGCCTTCATCGCCAGCCACCGACCGATTCCCAATCACATGAAAGTCTCCGAGGCGCCATTCTGGAACGAAGCCCAGGGCTCCTTTCTGAAGGAGCAGCTGATGGATGACGCCGAGTGGGCGCCCGTCGTCGACGAGCTCAACGTGCGATTGCATGAGCAGGGTGAGGAGTTGTCCTGAGCCTGGACGGGGCGACCTGGCCAGCTGCGCCAGGTCGGCACGCGCATGTAGAAAGCGCCTCATGTATTCCCGCAGCTCGCTGTTGAATAGAATTGCGTTCCCGCGCGATCACCGCGCAGCCGCTACACAGGATGGTCATGACTTCCGAGCAAACCCTCGACCTCGACGCCCGCTATGCCTGCGCCAAAGCCCTTGCCCTCGAGGCGGCGCAGCTGGGCATGGATTTCTATCGCAAGCGCGAGGCTCTGACGATCGAGCACAAGGGTAACGACCTGCAGGACGTCGTCAGCATTGCCGACAAGCAGATCGAAGCCTTCATCCGCGAACGACTTGCCGAGCACTTCCCCGAAGATGGGTTTCTCGGCGAGGAGAGCGGTTCTGCCGATCTGGGATCGCGCTGTGTCTGGGTCATAGACCCCATCGACGGCACCGCCTGTTTCGTCAATGGGCTGCATAACTGGTGCGTGTCGATCGGCTTGATGATCGATGGTGAACCCTATCTGGGCGCCATTGCCGATCCCAATCACAACGAGCTGTTCCACGGTTGCCTCGGCCGGGGCGCGTTCGTCAACGACAGTCCCCTGAAGGTCAGTGCGGCGACCCATGTGGGGCAGGGGGTGACAGCTACCGGGACCTTCCACCCGCGCGGCAAGGAGCACTTCATGCCGTTCATGGAAAAGCTGCTGGGCGAAGGCGGGATGTTCTTTCGCAACGGCTCGGGCGCGCTGATGACCGCCTACGTGGCGGCGGGACGGCTGCTCGGTTACTACGAAACCGAGCTGAAAAGCTGGGACTGCATGGCGGGACTGGTGCTGGTGAAAGAGGCGGGCGGTCGGGTCAATGACTTCTTTCGTAACGACGGTTTGCTCAAGGGCAATCCCTACCTCGTAGCCTGTCCCGGTGTGTATCCGCAGTTGGCGGAGATGATCGGGCCGTCGCTCGACGGTTGAGGCTGTTCGCGAGCAGGCTCGCTCCTACGGGTGAGGCGGTCTTTGTAGGAGCCAGCTGCTGGCGACCAGTGCCGGCCGGGTGATCAGCATCCGGCGGCGCGGGCCTTTGTCAGGTACGTAGTTCAGGCGGAACGGTGCCGCCATGTTCGGCGAGCTTGTGCATGACGGTGCGGTGCAGCCAGGTGTTCATCTGGGCCGAGTCGGCCATCATCTCCTGAGGGCAGCCGAGTTCGGTGGCCAGCTCCTTGCGCGACTCCAGGCTGCTGTCCAGGCCCAGCAGCTTGAGCAGGTCGACGATGGAGGTGCGCCAGTTCAGCTGCTCCGGATGGTTGGCGGCCATGCCGTCGAGTTTCGCAGGTACGTCGACAGCACTGGTTGATTGGCCCGTCGAGTGAGCTACGCCTTCGGGGCTTGGCACCACGCCGGGCGGCGTCGTGGTGGCATTGTGAGCAGCGGTAGGGCGCTCCGAGTCCACCACGGTGTCCGGTGCGTGCTGGTTCGGAGTATGGCTTGGATCGACCGGCTTGTGCGCTTCGTTGCTCACATCTCCCATGCCGAGTTTGTCTTTGATCTTGTCGAACAGGCCCATTTCAATTCCTCTGGTGATTTGTGTGGTGATTCGTTTGACCGCCATGGGACCTTGAGGATTCGCCGCCGCAGGTCGGGAAGCGCGCCGTTACGCGCCTTAGCGACCAGAGGTCGCGGCCCGCTGTGTCGCGTCGGGTTGGGCTGTCGAAGACGGAGTCCTGGTGCCACCACCCAGCGCGATGTACAGGCTCACCAGATTCTGAATCTGAGCGCGCTTGACCTGGACAAGGGCCTGTTCGGCATCGAACAGGTTGCGCTCTGCATCGAGCACCTGAAGGTAGTTCACCACGCCTTCGGCGTAGCGTTCTCGGGCGAGGTCGGCGATACGTCTCAGCGTGGCGACGTTTTCCTCTTGCGCAGCGACCTGCTCTGCCAGCCAGCGACGGCCTGCCAGTGCATCGGCCACCTCGCGGAAGGCGGTTTCGATGGCGCTTTCGTACTGCGCAACAGCCGCGTTCTCCCGCGCCTCGGCGACGGTCAGGTTGCCGCGGTTGCGGCCGAAGTCGAACAGCGGGAGGTAGAGGCTCGGGCCAATGCTCCAGGTGCGATTGTCACGGCTTACCAGGTTGTCCAGCTCGCTGGAGATATAGCCGAAGCTGCCGGTCAGCGAGATCTGCGGGAAGAACGCCGCTCGCGCCACGCCGATGTTGGCGCGGGCTGCACGCAGGTCAAGCTCGGCGCCCAAAATATCCGGGCGTACCAGCAACAGCTCCGATGGCAGTCCCGCGTCCAGGCGCAGCGGTTCGATCTGTTCGCTCAGCGGCAGCGGCTCCGGCAGCGGCTGTTGCAGCGGTCCCCCTACCAGCTGGGTGAGGTAGTTGACCTGCTCGGCTCGGATCAGGTGGAGGTTGGCCAACTCGGTCGTGGCCTGGGTCAGCAGTGCCTGTGCCTGATTGAGGTCCAGTGCCGAGGTGATCCCCGCCTCGAAGCGCACACGGGCAATGCGCAAGCCATCGCGGCGGCTTTGCAAGGTTGCTTCGGCGAGATCAATGCGCGCCTCAGCGCCGCGCACGGCGAGATAGGTCGAGGCCACATCCGCTATCAATGACAACCTGAAGGCGCGCTGTGCCTCGACGGTCGACAGGTATTGCGCGCGGGCAGCCTCGGTGAGATTGCGCACCCGCCCCCAGAAGTCCAGTTCGAAAGCCGACAGGCCCAGCCCTACCGAGAACTGTTCGGTGATTTGTCCACCGGAACCACCGCTGAAGCCGGTTGTGCCGCCACCTACCGAACCGGCACCGGTCGCGCCAGCGCCGCCGGTTGGAAAGCGGCCCCGGCTGGCGTCCGCCGTTGCGGCCAGCGTCGGATAGCGATCGGCACCCTGTACGCCGAACTGGCCGCGGGCTTCTTCGATGCGCGCTGCGGCAATCTGCAGGTCTCGATTTCGCTGCAGCGCCGTCTCGATGTACAGCTCAAGGCGTGGATCCTGAAGAAACTCGCGCCAACCGATCTCGCTGGCCAACACCTCGCCGTCCATGGGCTGGTAGTCCGCCGGATACTGGGCAGCGGTAGGCGAGGGGGGTTGGTCATGGGACGGCGCGAGCTGACAGCCCGTCAGAGCGCTGATCAGCAGCAAGGGCGCAAACCTAGGCATTGTCTGGCGCCTCCTCTTCCTCGGCCGGGTGCGCCTTGTCTTCGGCGGTTGGCGGGCGACGCTTGGTCAGCCAGCGGCGGACGGAGAGATAGAACAGCGGGATGTAGAACAGGCCTAGCAGGGTGGCGACGACCATGCCGCCCATCACGCCGGTACCGACCGCAACGCGGCCAGCCGCGCCGGCGCCGGTGGACAATACCAGTGGCAGCATGCCGAGGATGAAGGTCAGGGAGGTCATCAGGATCGGCCGAAAGCGCAGCCGTACTGCGTTCATCACGGCATCGGTCAGGCTTTTGCCGTGGCCTTCCTCTTCGATGGCGAATTCGACGATGAGAATCGCGTTCTTGGCCGACAGGCCGATAATGGTCACCAGGCCCACATTGAAGTACACATCCGCTGGCAGGTCGCGAATCATCGCGAACAGCACGGCGCCGAGCGCACCGAAAGGCACCACCAGCAAGACCGCAATGGGCACCGTCCAGCTTTCATATAGCGCGGCCAATACCATCAGTACTACAAGCAGCGACAGCCCCAGCAGCAAACCGACCTGCCCGGACGCCTGCTGTTCCTCCAGCGAGGCGCCCGTCCATTCGTAGCTGAATCCGCCGGGCAGCTCACCTGCCAGCCTTTCCATTTCGGTCATGGCTTCACCGGTAGTCGAACCGGGCGCGGCGCTGCCGGACAGGGTCAGGGCCGGGTAGCCGTTGTAGCGCTGCAACTGGGTCGGCCCTTCGGTCCAGTCCACCGTGGTAAAGGCGCCGAACGGTACGCTTTCGCCCTGATCGTTGATCACCTTGAGGTCGAGCACGTCCTGGGGTGTCATGCGGTAGGGCGCATCGGCTTGCAACAGCACTTGCAGCACCCGTCCGTCCCGGTTGAAGTCGTTGGCGTAGGCACTGCCGAAGGCGATCGCCAGCGTTGCGTTGACTTCGTTGATCGAAAGCCCCAGCGCGCGCGCCTTGATACGGTCGATGTTGACCCGCAGGCGTGGCGCATCGTCGGCGCCTTCAGGCCGCACGTTTTGCAGGATGGGGCTTTCACTTGCTTTGCCCAACAACTGGTTACGCGCGTCGAGCAACGCCTGGTAACCCATGCCGCCACGGTCTTCGAGCTTGAAGGTAAAGCCACCGGCCACGCCCAGTCCCGGGATCGAGGGTGGATTCAAGGCGAACACTCGCGCTTCCTTGATCTGCGAGAAGCGGCCCATGGCCTCGCGCACCAATGCTTGGGCAGAACTGCCCTCTTCGGTGCGCTGGTCCCAGGGGATCAGCCGTACGAAGGACATGGCGTGTGCCTGGCCCTGGCCGAAAAAGCTGAAGCCGTAGACGGTGATGGCATCCTCCACCAAGGGGTGGTCGGAGTAGAACGCCTTGACCTGTTCGATGGCCTCTTCGGTGCGTTCGACGGTCGCGCCCGGCGGCGCCTGGATCACCGTCATCAGCGAGCCCTGGTCCTCGTCAGGCAGGAAGGCGCTGGGCATCCGCAGATAGAGAAATACCGTCAGTGCCAACAGCCCGACGAACGCCAGCAGGAACCAGACGGGGCGGGCGAGCATGCCGCCGACTGCACTGTGATAGCGGTCGGTGGTGCGCTCCATCCCGCGGTTGAACGGGCCGAAGATGCGCTGACCGAGACCGGGCTTCTCGTTGTCCGGCTTGCTTGGCTTCAACAACGCTGCGCAGAGTGCGGGCGTCAATACCAGCGCCAGCACCGTTGAGGTGGCGACGGCAATCGACAGCGTAATGGCGAACTGCCGATAGATGCCGCCCGTCGAGCCCGGGAAGAAGGCCAGCGGCACGAACACCGCGATCAGCGCCAGCGTCGTGCCGATGATCGGTGCGGTCACCTGATCCATCGCCTTGACGGTGGCCTGGTAGGGCGGCAGCTGTTCCTCGTCCATGATCCGTTTGACGTTCTCCACCACCACGATGGCATCGTCCACCAGGGTGCCGATCGCCAACACCATGCCGAACAGGCTCAGCAGGTTGATCGAGAAGCCGGCAATCCACAGCCCGAGGCAGGTGCCCGCCAGGGTGATGGGGATAACGATGGTGGGAATGACCGTGGTGCGCCAGTTCTGCAGGAACAGCAGCATCACCAGCACGACCAGCGCCATGGCCTGGAGCAGGGTGACCACGACCTGCTGGATGGATGACGAGATGAAAGGCGTCGAGTCGAATGGCACCGTCCAGGCGATGTCTTCGGGAAAGCCTTCGGCCAGCTCACGCATTCGTTGCTTGACTGCCGCCGCCGTATCCAGCGCATTGGCGCCGGGTGACAGCTGCACGGCGAGGCCCGCGGCCGGCTGGCCATTGAGTTCGCTGCGCGAGGTGTAGTTCTGCGCGCCGAGCTCGACCCGGGCGACGTCACGCAGCCGTATCACCGAACCATCCGGTGTGGCACGCAGGATGATCGAGGAGAACTCTTCCGGCGTACTGAAGCGCCCGCGGGTCTCCAGCGGTGCGTTGATCTCGATGCCTTCGGCCAGGGGCAGATCACCGAGGGCGCCACCGGCCGACTGGCTGTTCTGTTCCTGTACTGCGGCCAGGACATCGGCGGCAGACAGGCCGAAGCTGGCCAACCGGTCCGGATTGAGCCAGATGCGCATGGCATAGGCGGTGTAGAACTCGCGGATGTCGCCGACGCCTTGCACGCGGCGCAGCTCGTCCAGTACGCGGGTGGTGGCGAAATGGCCCAGCTCCAGTGTGCTCATGGTGCCGTTCTCGGAGAACAGCGAGATGATCAGCAGAAAGTCCCGCGACGCCTGGAACACCTGGATGCCCTGACGGCGAACTTCCTCCGGCAAGCGCTGCTCGACCCGGCTCAGACGGTTCTGCACTTCCATCTGGGCGATATCGATATCCGTCCCGGATTCGAACGTCAGCTCGATCGAGGCGCTGCCGTTGGAACGGCTCGAAGAGTCCATGTAGAGAAAACCTTCGACCCCGTTGAGCTCCTGCTCGATCACCTGGGTCACGTTGGTTTCCAGCACCGACGCATCGGCTCCGGGGTAGGTGACACTGATGCGCAGCGCCGGTGGTGCGATGCTGGGGTATTGCTCGATGGGCAGTGAACGCACCGCCAGCAGACCCCCCAGCAAAATTCCCAGCGCGATGACCCAGGCGAAGACCGGGCGACGGATGAAGAACGCCGGCGTCATCGTGCGGACTCGGAAGACGTTGGCGGCTCCGAGGGCTCCGGTGGTTCTTCGCGCTCGAAGGGTATGGTGCGCACGGGCGCACCGCTGCGGACACTGCCGCCACCCTCGACAATCACCACATCTCCAGCGTCCAGGCCAGTACGAATGATCCAATCACTGCCCTGCAGTTCGCCCAGTTCGACCTCGCGCGAGGCGACCTTGTCATCCTCGCCAACCAGCAGTACACGTGCGGCCTGGTCATTCACCATTACGGCGCGCTGTGGAATCAGCACGCCGTTCGGGCGGATGCCCGCATTGATGCGTGCCCGGACGAACTGCCCGGGCAGAAGGAGGCGGTCCGGGTTCGGAAATTCGGCACGCACGGCCACGGTGCCGGTGGTCTCGTCGATGCTCATGGCGTAGAAGTTGACGTAGCCGGTGTGCGGATACTCGGCACCGTTCTCAAGGATCAGCTTCACCTCGACTCGCCCGTCCTCCGGCAACTTAAGCTCGCCCGAGGCGATCCTGGCGCGAATCTCTAGCAGGTCGGAACTGGACTGGGAGAAGTTGACGTAGACAGGATCGAACTGTTCCACAGTGGTCAGTAAGGTGCCTTCGCTGGCGCTGACCAGCGCGCCCTCGGTGACCTGGGCACGCCCGGCACGGCCTTCGATAGGCGACTCGACAGTCGTGTATTCAAGGTCAAGCTCTGCCGACTGCACGTTGGCCTCGGCTTGCGATACATCTGCCCTGGCGGTGCGCAGGGTAGCCAGCGCAGTGTCGTATTCCTGCTGGCTGATAGCCTGCTTGGCCACCAGCCCCTTGTAGCGTTTGACGTCCTGCGCGGCATTCAACGCGGTGGCTTCGGCGCGTTCCAGGGCTGCCTTGGCAGCCTTGAGGTTGGCGCGCATCTCGCGCGGGTCGATCTGGAACAGTGGCGTGCCGACCTCGACGTCGGTGCCTTCTTCGTAGAGCCGTTTCTGGATGATGCCGTCGACTCGGGCGCGGATCTCCGCGATCCGCACGGCCTGGACCCGCCCAGGAAGCTCGATGATGTTGGGGACGGGCCGGGGGGCGACTGTCATGACCTCCACCTCGGGCGGTGGCGGCGCGGACTGTTCGGCTTGTTCCTCGTCGGAGCAGGCCGCCAGTAGTAATGCCATGGCGCCTGCCCACACCGCGTTTTGCAGTAGCTGCCTCATCTAGTTGACCTTCTTGGCTCGGGCACCGTCTTCGCCGCGGTATAGCGCGCTGACCTATACTCGACCGCGGGCGGCGGGGTACGGTTCCGGTTTATTGCCCGCTTCGATTGGCAGCCTTCGCGAAACCCGAGCATTGCAGCTTTCGGCCGAAACGAGTGGTGGGGAACAAGCATGCTTTGGCTGAGCGGCGCTGGCAGCGGCTTTGGAGTCCCCGAGACGCGCTGCTCAGGTTTTCGGTGTGTGTACCACGATATGCTGCTGCGCCTGGTCCGGCAGCGTAATCCCGGCCGAGCGCAGCGCGACGACCAGTCCCTTGCGCACCTCCGACGCGGTGGCGACGAAATCCGAGCGGCGCGAGTCGCACCAGAACAGGACGTCGAAGACCAGCTGGCTTTCGCCCAGGTCGATGAGCAGTACTTCGGCTTCGGGCGTGGCTAGCACACCGGCCGTCTGCTGAGTTGCTTCGCGCATCACGGCGCTGATGGCGTCGATATCGATGCCGTAGTACAGCTTGCACACCACCTTGCCGCGGCGTATCGGCGCCGCCGTGTTGTTGGTGACGCGGGAGGTGAATGTCTCGGCGTTGGGGACCAGCACGCGGCGCCCGTCATAGGTGCGGATCTGGGTGGCGCGCAGTTCGATGCGCTCCACGCTGCCTTCGGTTTCGCCAATGATGATCTGGTCGCCCAGCTGGAACGGCCGCAGCGTCAGGATCAGCAGGCCGCTGACGAAGTTGGAGAGGATGTCCTTGAGGGCAAAGCCCAGCGCCAGACTGGTCAATCCGAGCCCGGTGGCCAGGGTGCTGGGCTCCAGGCCGAAGGCACTCGCGGCGACGATGATGCCGAGCACCCATACCGCGTAATAACTCACCTGTCGGACCAGGTTCTCGACGGTCAGATCGTTCGCCAAACGGCGCACGATCTTCCTCATCAGCGCCCGTACAGCGGTGGCCAGCCCCCAGAACAACAGCAGGACCAACAGGGCCGCCAGCACCCGGGGAATGATGTTGATCGCGGATTCGAGCAGCCGTGCAAAGGCGGTTTCGACGCTCGACTGCACTGAAGTCAAAAAACGTCCACGGTCAGAATCGCGGCGTTTGGCAGCCGTCGCCAGGGCCCGGTCGATAGTTGCAGCCCAGTCACGGGCGAGTCGGTCGAGCGGCTGACCGTTGGCTTCGGCATCGGCCGGTGCGACCACCATCAGCGGGCGGCCGGCCACGCTGATCTGCAGACCTTCATCCTCTTCAGATTCGGTTGGCTCGATGCGCGCCCGGGTGATGCCCTTGGGCGTCTCTAGTACCGCTGCCAGCTGCCGTTCTATCTGCCGCGCCCGTGGCCGTGCTTCAAGCGCTTCGTTGGGGCCGATGCGAAACAAGGCGCGGCCGTCCAGGCGTACGGTCGCGACGCCTTCCTGAGCCCAGGCGTGGGTCGTCGGCAGCATGGCCGCGCAGAGCAGCCCCAGCAGGGCAAGCGTTCTTAACAGGACGGGAAGCGCAATAGCGAGGCGAGGAGACAGGATCATGGTTGATATGCCGTGGCCGGAAACAAACAGGCCGCCGGGTTGGCGGCGGCCTGTCGATGAAACGTGCAACGTGCGGCTGTGCGTACCGAGGGGCCGTGGTTGCAAAGCGGTCGTCTTCGTGGCGTTAGAAAACCAACGCAAACAAACCGATCACGACCAGCAGACCGATCAGAAAGATGATGCCTACCGTGCTGCCCAGAAACTTCAGCATGAGGATGACTCCTTTGCAGTGGGTTCACTGAGTCCGACTGGCCAAGCGTCCAAAACGTTCAGAAAACCGGGCGGCCGGTCATGTCCGCTGCAGGCTTCAGAGGCTTTTCCAGATCAGCTGCAAACCGGCCAGCAGCATGCCCAGACGAGCGATTCGGTAAAACACTTTGTGGTCGATGCGCTTGTGCAGCCACAGCCCGGCCCAGACGCCAAAGGGCACCACGGGCGCCAGGGACAGGCTGAGCAGCAGGTTTTCCCGGCTGAACTGACCGAGCGCGGCATAGGGAATGAGCTTGACGGCGTTGGTCATCAGGAAGAACAGATTGATGGTCGCCACATAGCGCAGCTTGTCCAGCTGCTGGGGGAGCAGGTGCATCATGATCGGCGGCCCACCGGCATGGGCGACGAAGCTGGTGAACCCAGCAACCGAAGAGAGCAGGGTGCCGCGCCCGCGCTGCAAGGGGCGTGGCTTGTCGTTGCGGGCGAGCAGTCCGAGCACCACGAAACCCACCGCTATGGCACCCATCATCAGGCCGACCATGCGCTCGTCGAGCATGCCAAAGGTGAGTGAGCCGAGAACGATGCCGATCAGCGCCCCCGGCAGCATGACCTTGAGGTTCGCCGTGTCCCAGTGTCCCCAATAGGCTCTGAGTCCGACGACATCAGCCAGGCAGAGGATCGGCAGCATCACGGCAGCGGCCTGTTTCGGGGAGAGGGCAAGCGCCAGCAGCGGCACGGCAATGCCGCCCAGCGCGCCGCCGAAGCCGCCTTTGGACAGGCCGGTCAGAAAGATGGCCGGCAGGGCAAACAGTAGAAAGTCAGGTAGGGTCATGGGCGTGCTGGCGAGACGGGTCTGAAATCTGGTGGAGCCGCATCATCGCATCTTTGCCGTCCGCGGTTGTGAGCGAGGGTTGCAGCTGACGGCGGCGGATCACTGGCGGCAGGTCGTGGTCAGCATGTATATCCCCAGGCTGACAGGTGGCTTATGACCTTCTCCATTGCAAACCGCGGCTTTCTTTCGACAAGGGCGACTCCGCCTTCGCGCTTGTTGGCTGGCGCCATGCTGATGGTGTCGGTGACATGGGTGTCTCAGATACAGGCACAGGAATCCCAGGCGCTGGTGAACCTGATCAACGAGTTTCGCGAAGCTGCCGAAGCGTGCGCAAACGGCGACGCAACGGTGGTCGGCCCGCTTGCGCCCAACGAAGCGCTCGCGCTGTCCCCGGCCACCAGCGGGGCGCAACTGCAGCAAGAGCTGCAGGCATCCGGCTACCGGCCGGCCAAGCTGCAGGCTATTTCCGTGTCGGGACCGGCCGATGCGCAGACTGCCATGCAGGCCCTCAAACAGCGCTATTGCGCACCGCTGCGCAGTCAGGACTTTGCCGAAATCGGGGTAGCGCGCAGCGGCAACACCTGGCAGGTGTTGCTGGCCAAGCCGCTTCTCGCACCCGATCTTGGTGATTGGCAACAGGTCGGCAAGGACATCCTGGAGCGAGTCAATGCCGCGCGGGCAGAGCCGCGCACCTGTGGAAGCCGATCATTTCAGGCGGCGCCCGCGCTCAGCTGGAACGCTAAGCTCGGCGATGCCGCACTGGCCCATAGCCGCGACATGGCCGAGCAGAACTATTTCAGCCACGGGGCGCCAGACGGCAGCCAGGTCAGTGACCGGGCCAGCCGTGCAGGGTACAGCTGGCAGCGGATCGGCGAGAATATCGCGGCCGGGCAGGGTTCGGCTGATCAGGTCATGGCCGGCTGGCTGGCCAGTCCCGGCCATTGCAGCAATATCATGAATCCGGACTTCAGCGAGATGGGGGCGGCCTACGCCATTGAAGAGAACAGCGCCGCCGTCAGCTACTGGACGCAGGTATTCGGCACGCCACGCTGAACCCGCCCGGGGTCACCCCTGAGCTTGCAGCCAGTCGTGCGCCTCGGTGCCCTGATCTTCCTCGAACGCTTTCACAACGAGCCCAGGAATAAGGGCGCCCTCGATTTCACTGGCCTTGCGTAGCCATTCCTTGCCAGAGACGACTGCACAGCAATCGAAGCGACGAATAAAGCGGAACAGTTGCGGTATGCGAGACAGCTCCACACCCATCGCGCCCAGGGTCGGAACGTCGAAATCACCGATACGACACAACATGTGACCGTGGCTGATGCCTTCGGACTTCCGTAGCAGTTCATCCAGCGCGAAGCGCATCTCGCTGGCGTCGAGTTTGCCGGAAAAGTCCACATCGATGCGTTTGTCGCCGATACGGGTGACGTGAAACATGACGAGTGTCCTTGTATGGAAACGGAGACGGGTTACTGCGCCCTGGATGACCATGGCGGCCTCGCGGCGTTCTGATCAAAGGGTGGTCGAGCTTCTGTTTCCAGGCAAGTCGGAGCCTTGGCGTGCTGCGCAGCAACCTTCTGCAGGGCAGTAACAGCCACAACGCGATGACCTGGCACCTCGTGTGGCGGGCTATACGGGGCGTACCTGAAACGGGGGGCGCTTGTAGCGGAAGGAGTCCCCGCGCGTGAGGCACGGGGACGGGGCGATCAGTCCTGGCGGCTGGTCACTTCCAGCAGGTGATAACCGAACTGGGTTTTCACCGGGCCCTGTACTTCATTGAGCGGGGCGCTGAAGACGACGGTGTCGAACTCCTTGACCATCTGACCGGGGCCGAACGAGCCCAGGTCGCCGCCCTGACGGCTGGACGGGCAGGTGGAATTGTCCTTGGCAACCTGAGCGAAATCGGCACCGCCTTCGATGGCAGCCTTCAGTTCGTTGCACTTTTCTTCGGTGGGAACCAGGATGTGGCGGGCAGTGGCTCGTGCCATAAGTGTCTACTCCAGTGGGAAAGGTGCGAGCCTACCGGATTTGCTCAGCGATTCAAGCATCGGGCTCAGTTCGACTCGGTCGAAGCGCGCTTCGGCGAGTTCTGCAGAGCGTCCAGGCTGCGTCTGTACTGCTCGGCACCTAGTGGCATGTAGCCGGTGAAGTGAATCCAGCTGGGCAACCCCTGCAGGTAGTGTTCGACGAATGCGCGGGTGATCGGCTTGCGCTGCAGGCTTTCTTCGTTCAGGTAGAGAAACAGCGGGCGCGTCAGTGGCTGATATTTTCCTTCGCTGACCGTGGCGAGCGTCGGATAGACCGGCCCCTTGCCGTTATCCACAGCGAGCAGCTTCAGTTCGTCCCAGTGCCGGTGGTACGCACCGATACCGAAAAAACCGAGGGCATCGGGTTCGGACGCAATACCAGCTGCCAGCTCCTCCTCGTTTTCGCTGGCGGTGTAGTCCTGGCGGCTGCGGTGCGTCGCGCCGACGATCTCGCGGGTGAAGACGTCATAGGTGCCCGAATCCTGTCCTCGCCCAAACAGCTTCACCGGGCGATCCGGCCATTCGGGCCGAATCTGGTTCCAGCGCATGACTTGGCCTTGCGCAGCTGGTGCCCATACGGTCTTGAGTTCATCTACCGTGATGTCTTTCGCCCAGTGGTTGCTGGGATGTGCCACTACCGCGATGGAGTCCATGGCCAGCGGGATCTTGCGGTAGCGGACGTCGTTCTGGGCGCACTCTGCCTGTTCTTCGGCGTTCATTTCGCGGGACGCATCGTTGATGTCCGTCTGGCCGGCGCAGAAGCGGCGGAAGCCCGCGGTGGTCCCGGAAAACTCAACGTCTATCGGATGACCGGGGCGGGCGCGCTGAAACCGCTTTATCGCTTCACGGGTCAGTGGGTAAACCGTGCTTGATCCATCGACAAGCAGCCCGTCGGAAGCCGGGGCCGACGCCAGCGCTGCGCCCTCGGCTGATGCGAACGAGGCGTGCAGGCCAAGCAGGAGGCTAATCAGCAGCAGCGGGCGGGATTTGGCGAGGTGCATGAAATGTCCCTTCTTGGCGCAGGCCTGGCTCAGGATTTAGCTTTCAGCCAGTCGGTCTTGAGCGTTGTCCAGAACAGCTGAAGGCTGTTGAAGCGCGTGTCCACCGCGTTGATGTAATCGTCCAGGTGGTCGATTTCCCGGTGTTGTGCCTGCTGCTCCTGGGCGTCGATGCGTTCAAGCTGGGCCTCGAGCTCATTCAGCGATTCGCGTAATTCACGGATGCGGTTCTCGGTCTGGATGCGGCGTTCACTTTGCATGGTTGGCTCCAGGCTGGGTCAGAGTTGGCTGCCGCCAATGAGCAGCAACGGAAGGCCAAAGAACACGCCCCCGATATAGGCCCCGACATACAGCTTGTTGCGCTGAGCCAGGTCCGCAAGGAAGTTGGCGATCGCCGGTGGCACACCCCGCAGGAAAGGCAGCACGTAGATGATGGTGATCCCCAGGAGGTTGAACATCAGGTGCACAAGGGCGATCTGCATCGCCAGTTCTGCCGTAGGGCCGGCAATGGCCGTGGCGGCCAGGAGCGCGGTGACGCAGGTGCCGATGTTGGTGCCGAGCGTGAAGGGATAGACCTGCTTGAGCGTGAACACGCCCGTGCCGGCCAGCGGTACGATTAGTGCCGTTGTGGTGGAGGACGACTGCACCAGGATCGTGATAAGTGTTCCCGAGGCAATGCCGGACACCGGCCCGCGTCCGACGCTTGCATGCATGATGTCTTTGGCGCGCCCCACCATCACCCGGCGCAGCACCTTGCCGATGGCCTGCACCACAAAGAGGATCAGCCCGACCCCGATGATGATCAGCCCAACTCCGGCCCACACCTTGCTCGGCAGCCAGGACACGCTGGCTTCGAGCAGCTCGCTGGCTGGGGTCAGTATGGTCTTCATGAAGTTCATGCTCTTCATATCGACGCCGGCACTGTCATGCACCAGCAGGCCTGCAAGCGTCTGTGAGACGCGCTCCAGCGGATGAAAGAGCAACTCCAGCGGCAGAAGGATGGTCACCGCCGTGATGTTGAAGGCGTCATGCACCGTGGCCGCCGCAAATGCCCGATGGAATTCCTCTCCACTGCGGATATGGCCAAGGCTGACGATGGTGCTGGTCAGCGACGTGCCGATATTCGCGCCCATGATCAACGGAATCGCGATGGGGATCGGCAGGCCACCGGCGACCATGCCCACGATGATCGAGGTCACCGTACTGGAACTCTGGATCAGCGCCGTCGCCGCCAGGCCGATCATCAGCCCGACAAAGGGGTTGGTGGCAAAAGCGAACAGTTCCTTCGCATTGTCGCCAACCGCAGCCTTGAAGCCGTCTCCAATGGCGCCTACTGCGGCCAGCAGGAGATAGATCAGGGTAATGACCAACAGCCATGACAGCCATTGGCGTGATCCGGAGGCCGAGGATTGTTCAGCCAGTGCACCGGCATTGGTCGCCATGAGCCACGTCCCCTTGAGAATGGTTGGTGGCTCGACGGTGGGCTGCAGGTGTGAAGGGTTCGTGACCGGAGCGGCGTTCAGGCGATGAACGGTGCTCTGGCCGATGGATAGGG
The DNA here is from genome assembly GCF_058536345.1 of Stutzerimonas sp. C6.4V. Classification (NCBI taxonomy): domain Bacteria; kingdom Pseudomonadati; phylum Pseudomonadota; class Gammaproteobacteria; order Pseudomonadales; family Pseudomonadaceae; genus Stutzerimonas; species Stutzerimonas sp. C6.4V. Next base: position 2,378,303 of record NZ_JBZUBM010000001.1, on the reverse strand, counting down.
CGTTGCCAGTGTGCGCCTGATTCCGCAGGCGCACTCAGGTCGCGCCTAGGCGGCGTCGCTGTCGCGAGGTACTCCAACGGTTGGTCGCGCCTGGAGATAACCTTGCAGCCGGGCCTTATCCGCTTCATCGAATGCCAGGCCGAGCTTGGTTCGGCGCCAGAGGATGTCATCCGGCTGTGTGGCCCATTCTTCACGGCAGAGATAGTCGACTTCCTGTGCGTACAGCTGCGGGCCTAGTTCTTCGCCCAGCGCATCGAGCGAGCGTGCATCACCGAGCATGCGCCAGACCCGATTGCCGTAGAGGCTCGCCCAGCGCTTGGCCAAGGGGCGATCGATGCCTCGCACCTGGGTGAGCAGCTCCTCGGTAAGCGCTTCGGCAGTGCTCATCCCTTCGCCGCCCGGTAGCGGCGTACTGGCTGTCCAGCTGTCGCCCATCCGCGGGAAGTAAGGCTTGAGCTGCGCCATGGCCGATTCGGCAAGCTTGCGGTAGGTGGTCAGCTTGCCGCCGAACACCGAGAGCAGCGGCGCCTGCTTTTCCTCGGCCGCCAGCGACAGGGTGTAGTCACGAGTGACCGCGGAGGGGTTGTCCGATTCGTCATCGCACAGAGGGCGCACGCCAGCGAAGGTATGGATGATGTCCTTTGGTTCGAGTTGCTTGCGGAAGTGGGTATTGGCGACACCCAGCACGTAGGCGATCTCCTGCTCGCTGATACTGACCGTGGCCGGGTCGCCGCGGTATTCGCGGTCGGTGGTGCCGATCATGGTGTAGCGGTCCAGGTAGGGGATGGCGAAGACGATGCGCCTGTCCTCGTTCTGCATGATGTACGCCTGCTCGCCTTCGTACAGTTTGGGCACTATGACGTGGCTGCCCTGAATCAGGCGAATGCCATAAGGCGAGCGCTGCTGCAGGTTATCGCCAATGAACTGGGCGACCCAGGGCCCGGCCGCGTTGACCAGTGCCTTGGCGCGCAGGGAAAAGCGCGTCCCGTCCTGACGCTGCAACTCGACGTGCCAGATACCGGCGGCACGCTTGGCGCTAAGGCATTGGGTTCGGGTGTGGATGTGCGCACCTTTCTCCCGCGCGGCCATGGCGTTGAGCACGACCAGCCGCGCGTCGTCGACCCAGCAGTCGGAGTATTCGAAACCGCGCGTGATCTCCGGCTTGAGTGGGCTCTCTTCACCGAAGCGCAAACCTCGCGACGCTGGCAGCTTTTCGCGTTTACCCAGGTTGTCGTAGAGAAACAGCCCGGCGCGGATCATCCAGGCCGGACGCAGATGCGGGCGATGGGGCAATACGAAGCGCATCGGCTTGACGATGTGCGGTGCCTTGGCCAGAAGCACTTCCCGCTCGGCCAGTGCCTCGCGCACGAGGCGAAACTCGTAGTGTTCCAGGTAGCGCAGGCCGCCATGGATCAGCTTGCTGCTGGCCGACGACGTGTGGCTGGCGAGGTCGTCACGCTCGCAGAGAAACACCGACAGGCCGCGCCCGGCTGCGTCAGCAGCGATACCTACACCATTGATGCCACCGCCAATGACGGCGAGGTCGTATAGCTCGGAGACGGGCTCAGTCACGGGATTCTCCTTAAGAACGAACATTGATTTTCGAATGTGAACATCCTAGCGCACATCTAAGCGCTTCTCTAGAGGGGATGTTCGGTTTTTATATCAAATGAAAATAATCGAACTTATACGAGCTGTTGTTTAGCGATGAGCAGCCTTTGGGCTTATCCAGGGGATGCGCTAGAGAGGCTAAGCGCGACGTGTGACATTACGGATGCTTACCGCTTGGCTTGATGAACCAAGCAAGGGGCAGGTGATGGGATCGGTCAGTGGCTCCACGCAGGGCGGAGGCGACCGGGTTCCTACCGGCGATCGCACCGCACCCTAAAGGGGGAACGTGAGCCAGCCCGTTCTCAAGTAACGCGGTCCGTGGAAAGCAGGGACAGGGACAGAGGCTGACGGACTCAGCCGGTGACTTCCAGCTTGACCTTGTGCCGGCTGAGCAGCTCGACAAAGGCCTCGGGTGGCTGGGCCTCGGTAAACAACATGTCGATCTGTTCAAGTGAGCCGAGGCGGGTCATGGCGTTGCGGCCGAACTTGCTGGAGTCGGCGGCGAGGAAAACCTGGCGGGCATTGTTGATGATGGCCTGGGAGACGCGTACTTCCTGGTAGTCGAAGTCCAGCAATGTGCCATCCTCGTCAATCCCGCTGATGCCGATCAGGGCGAAGTCCACCTTGAACTGACCGATGAAATCCGCCGTGGCCTGGCCGACCACGCCGCCGTCGCTGCGCACGTTGCCCCCGGCGATCAACACGTCGAAGTCTTCCTTGGGGCTGAGGATGCTCGCCACATGCAGGTTGTTGGTGATGACCTTGAGGTCGCGGTGGTTCAGCAGGGCGTGGGCGATGGCTTCGGTGGTGGTGCCGATGTTGATGAACAGCGACGCCTGATCGGGAATATGTGCCGCCATGGCGTCGGCGATGCGGCGTTTTTCGTCGCGCATCTGCCGGGCGCGCTGGGTGTAGGCGGTGTTCTGCACGCTGGAATCATGGGCGGCACCACCGTGGTAGCGGCGCAGCAGGCCGGCTTCTCCAAGCTGATTGATGTCCCGGCGGATGGTCTGTGGCGTTACCGAAAACTGCTGCGCCAGCTCTTCGATGCTGACGTAGCCGCGTTCGCGCACCAGTTCGAGAATGCTCTGCTGTCGTGGGGCCAGACTCATGGAGGCTTCCTTCTTATCGATATGCCGTGAAGGATGCCGCAGTCTGGGGTTTGATTAAAGAATTGTTCGTTTGCGTATAAGCGCGCCCGGCGCGGTCAAGATCCGGGCCGGGCGCGAGGTGTGGCGCGTTTGGACGTCTGGGCCTATTCCTCTTCCCAGTCGCGGGTGCGACCCACCGCTTTCTTCCAGCCTTGATAGAGCGCTTCGCGCTTCTCGTCGTCGCAAGCCGGTTCGAACACGCGCTCGATGGTGGCCTTGCTGCGCAGCTCGTCCAGGCTGCTCCAGAAGCCGGTCGCCAGGCCGGCCAGGTAGGCAGCACCGAGGGCGGTGGTTTCCTTCATTACCGGGCGTTCGACTTGGGTGCCGAGCAGGTCGGCCTGGAATTGCATGAGGAAGTTGTTCGCCACCGCACCGCCATCCACGCGCAGTGAGCGCAGGCGCTCGCCGGCGTCCTGCTGCATGGCGTCGAGCACGTCGCGGGTCTGGTAGGCGATGGATTCCAGCGCCGCGCGGATGATGTGGTCGACCTTCACGCCACGGGTCAAACCGAACAGGGCGCCACGGGCACGTGGATCCCAGTAGGGCGCGCCGAGGCCAGTAAAGGCGGGTACGAGGTAGACACCGTTGCTGTCCTGCACCTTGGTGGCGAAGTATTCCGAATCCAGCGAATCGTTGATCACCTTGAGCTCGTCGCGCAGCCACTGCACCGTCGAGCCGCCATTGAAGATGGCGCCTTCCAGCGCATAGTTGACTTCACCCTTGGGACCGCAGGCGATAGTGGTGAGCAGGCCGTGCTCGGACTGCACGGCCTTGGTCCCGGTGTTCATCAAGAGGAAGCAACCGGTGCCGTAGGTGTTCTTCGCCTGTCCGGGCTCCACACACATCTGGCCGAACAGCGCGGCCTGCTGGTCGCCGGCGATACCGGCGATGGGGATGCCAGTGCTCTGACCGGAGCCGATATAGGCGTGGCCGTAGACCTCGGAGGAGGAGCGTACCTCCGGCAACATCTCGCGCGGGATGTCCAGCGTCTCCAGCATCACCGGGTCCCAGTCCAGCTTGTGGATGTCGTAGAGCATGGTGCGCGAGGCGTTGGTGTAATCCGTCACATGGGCCTTGCCCTGGGTCATCTTCCAGATCAGCCAGCAATCGACGGTGCCGAACAGCAACTCGCCACGGCGCGCGCGATCGCGGCTGCCTTCGACGTGATCGAGGATCCACTTGATCTTGGTGCCGGAGAAGTAGGGGTCGATCACCAGGCCCGTGGTCTTGCGGATGTGATCTTCCATCCCGTCGCGCTTGAGCTGGTCGCAGATCGGCGTGCTCTGGCGGCTCTGCCAGACGATGGCATTGTAGATCGGCCGACCGGTGTGCTTGTCCCAGACGATGGCAGTCTCGCGCTGGTTGGTGATGCCGATCGCGGCCACCTGCTCGTTGGTGATCCCGGCCTGGGCCAGCGCCTCGACGAACACGCCGCTCTGGGTGGCCCAGATTTCCATCGGGTCATGCTCGACCCAGCTGGGCTGCGGGTAAATCTGCGCGAACTCGCGCTGGGCAATGCTGACGACGTTGGCGTTGCGGTCGAGCACGATGGCCCGCGAGCTGGTGGTGCCCTGGTCGAGGGCGACGATGAATTGCTTGTTGTTCTGATTGCTCATGGTGTCGATTCCTTAACGAGCTTCGTGGGCAGTGACATCGTGTTCGGTGAAGCGGTCGGCCTCGGGTTCCGGTCCGGGAACAGCACAAGCACCACCAATGCCCGGCAGATGCTTGCAGATCAGGGCCTTGTAACCGGCGGCCCCGAGGCAGGCGCCAATGACCGGTGCGATCAGCGGGACCAGGAAGTAGGGGATATCCCGGCCGCCGGTGAACGCGACTTCACCCCAGCCAGCAAAAAAGGTCATCAGCTTCGGTCCGAAGTCGCGTGCCGGGTTCATCGCGAACCCGGTCAGCGGTCCCATCGCACCACCAATCACGGCAATCAGCAGGCCGATCAGCAGGGGCGCCAGCGGGCCCCGGGGCAGGCCGTTACCGTCATCGGTCAGCGCCATGATCATCCCCAGCAGGATAGCGGTAATCACCACTTCCACCAGAAACGCCTGGCCGATCGAGAGTGACGGGTGCGGGTAAGTGGAGAACACCGATGCGAGCTCCAGGCTGGCAATGCTGCCGCGGGTCATCTGCTGGGCCTGTTCGAAATCGAAAAACAGGCTGCTATAGAGGCCATAAACCAATGCAGCGGCACAGAAGGCGCCAGCGGTTTGCGCAAGGATGTAGGCGGGGACCTTGTTGCGCTCGAAGGTGCCGAACAGCCAGAGCGCAATGGATACGGCGGGATTGAGGTGTGCACCGGAGACTCCGGCGGCGAGGTAGACGCCCATGCTGACGCCGATGCCCCAGATAACGCTTATTTCCCATAGTCCCAGGTCTGCGCCGCCGAGCTTGAGTGCTGCTACGCAGCCGGTTCCGAAAAAAATCAGCAGGGCGGTGCCAAGGAATTCGGCAATGCATTGCCCCCGAAGCGTCGGGGTGGACGGATTGCTCATGCGCAGAACCTCTCTAGAAGACTGTTGTTTTTATGATCCGATACTGCGAGTGTTCGGAAATGTTCGGAAGCGAAAACTTAAAGTCAAAAGCGAGGGCTGTCAAAGTAAAAAGATGAACATTCCGGCGGAAAACTGACAAAAGGGTGCTGGTCGCGCTATGCCTGGCAGTTGCTTGACGCAAATCAACACTGGAGAACGCGGCACCCACCGACGCGTCGGGGTGCCAATCCTTGTGATTGCACCCTGGTCACTGCGCCAGGCGCGACAACGTTGCCTGGTCGGGCTTGGCGGCGAAGAAGGCGTTCAGCACCGTCTGGAACACGCTGCGCTCGGGTGCGACGGCAGCGAACAGGGTCATGCTCGATTGCAGCTTCATGTCGTCCGGCGAGCCGAGCACCTCACGCGCCGAGCGGTCCGCATGTTTCAGCAGGGCTTGGGCGCATTCTTCCAGGCGAGGCCCGAGCAGCGAGTGCTCGACATAGGCCTTGGCCTCGTCTGGGCCTCCGATGGCATAGCGCCGAGCCATGTCGCTGCGGCCGAGACCGGCGATCTGCGGAAAGATGAACCACATCCAGTGGCTCTGCTTTTGCCCGGCCTTTAGCTCCGCCAGTGCGCGGTCATAGGTTGATTGCTGGGCTTCGATGAACCGCTGCAGGTCGTATGGGTCGCTCATGGTGTCTCCCGATTGCTCAGACTGTCCTGATCAGAGCCGGGAATGGCGAGGTTGATTCCCTGGGAGAAAAGAGGCGGCAACAGGCCGCTGGGGTGAAATACAACCCGTAGGGCCGGACTTGTTATCAGGTGACAAACAAGTGCCCGAAGGGTGCCGACCCCGCACGTTCGGCACACAGCCCGGCACAGCACAACCGGGTGACACCATCCTCAGTTCGCTTCGCCCAGGCCAGCGAGGCGTGTGTTGGCGATATAGAACAGTTCGCCGCCTCGTACCGGGGTGTCGTTGGCCGGGTTGATGGTCGGTTGGGTCTGGTCCTTGGCGCGATAGCCGATCAAGGTCGCGTTGTGCCGGTCTTTCAACTGCTTGTACAGCGTGCCGACCGTGCTTTCGTAGCTCTCGGGCAGTAGCAGGCGATATTGGGTCGCGCCCTGGCCCACGCTGAGCAGCTCATTGATGATCACCGAGGAGCCTGGGTCCTGGGAGGAGCGCACCAGCATTTCGATGGCCATGCTGGAGGTGCATTCCAGTTTCGGCGCGTAGCTGCGGGCCAGTCGCGCGGTCTCGCTGCTGCTGAAATGGGCAACCACATGGCCGACCGGATTGAGCTGGTTGATGGTCAGCACCACCGCCAGGGTCAGGTCGTCCGAGCCGGTGCGCACCAGTGTGCGTTCGGCTCCTCTCACCCCGGCGCGCTGTAAGAGCGCCAGCGACGACAGGCTTTCGCCATGGATGAACTCGGTCTTGCCCGGCATCGGGTTTTCTTCGAGCACCGTGTCGCAGATGACGATCAGGTGGTCGTTGGAGGTTTCGTCTTCATGCAGCAGCTCGACGACGCGCTCGCTGATTTCGCCTTCCCAACCGATCACAACGGTATGGCCCGTGCAGGTGGCGAACGTCCCTTTGCCTTTCATGCCTTTCCTCCAGACTGCGATGATGGAATTTGTGGTTTTACCGATGACGGCGGTCAGCAACCCGATGCCGCCGACCATCAGCCAGGTGGAAACAAAGATGCGACCGCCAGCGGTCTGCGGTGAGAAGTCACCGTAGCCGACGGTCAGGGCGGTGGTCAGATAGAAGTAGACGAAGGTCTTCAGCTCGGTGAGCGGCGCTTCGGCGAACAGGCGCAAACCGAGATAGGACACGCCGGCGTGCACCACGAGTGCAAGTAACAGTGCGGCCCAGCCGAATCGGCTGGTGGCCGCGGCCAGTTGCCTGCGCAACTGAAGGATGATCGACATCTGCCATGGTTCCTTGGCAAGCGGTGATTAGGGGCGTGACCTACGCTCCGAAAGGAGGCGGTCACCGGATAAACCTGCCGCATCCTAAGGGCCGCAGCCGCCCCTGGCCAGCCTCGATGCCCGCAATGGGCAACCATTGAGAGGTAATGAAGGCGCTGAGCCGCAGTGCCGCCGTGCTCTGCAAACCGTCTAGCGCTGCTCACGAAAACAGCTCTGGCACAGCCGAAACTTGCGTGCTGCCATCGGCATCGCCTTGCCGCAGCCCTTGCAATTACGCGTTTCGCCTGAGATCCGCCGGCGGTCCGAGCTGCGCGGCTTGCGCTGGCGTGACAGCTCGCGGGTGATGGCGCCATTGAGCAGACTGCGGTGCTCTTCGGCCTGCTCCAGCGCCGGGAAGTGTGCCGGCAGCGTGCGCGCCAGGTGCAGGTAGGTTTCGATGACGTGCAGCGAGCTTTCAAGAGTTGCCAGGTCGGCATCGATGATCAGCCGCGGCAATGGGATCTCCTTGTCCTGCGCGACCTTCTTCAGCCATTGCTGGGCGAAAACGGCGGCCGGGCTGTCGAGACCACCGCGAATCGGCGTGCAGGCAAAGATCCAGCGCAGCGGCAGTTCGATGGTCGGGTCGTCGATCAGCTTGATCCACTCGGCCAGCTCGTCGGGCAGGATCGAGATGAATTCGTCGCCGTAGTTGATGTTGCGGTTGAAGGTCAGCCAGGCCCGCAACAGGCTCGGCTCGTTCATCAGCTCGCTGATGGCCTGCAGGTGTTCGATGGATGGCCGCACCTGGAACTGCGACAGGTCCACCGGCAGATCGGCGCTGTGGAAGAGGCGCTTGATCGACTGCAGGGTCTGCCCGTCCAGCGCCGTGATGAGGCCGCTGTCGTGATGCCCGAAGCGCCCGGCGCGGCCGCCGATCTGCTTGACCTCCTGCACCTTCAGTTGGCGGTTCTGGATGCCGTCGTACTTCTCGTCGGTGTAGAAGCACAGGGTATGCGCTGGCAGGTTGAGCCCCATGCCCACGGCGTCGGTGGCGACCATCAGGTCAGCCTCACCCTCGCGGAAGCGGCGTGCCTGCTCACGGCGAACTTCCGGCGATAGTGCACCGTAGACCACCGAGACGCTTTTGCCGGTCATCTCCAGCATGGCCTTGAGGTCCAGCACCGTCTTGCGACTGAAGGCGACCAGCATCGAGCCGGCATCGAGCTGCTTCAGGTTGGTCGAGCGGCGCGCCACGTCCACGGGTGAAAGTCGTTTGGTGCGCTTGACCACCAGTTGGTCTTCGCAGAGGTCGCAGAGGGTTTTCAGCGACGGCTGGATCAGCTCCGGGCCTGTCATGATCAGGTCCTGGGTATAGGCACTGACCAGCGCATCGACCCAGGCCCAGCCGCGTTGCGAGTCGGCCATCATCTGCACTTCGTCGATCACCACCACGTCCCAGGATTCGTGGCGGAAACGGGCGAATTCCTCGACCGTACAGCAAAAGTGCGTGGCGCCCTCGCGGATGATTTCCTCCTCGCCGGTGACCAGCGAGCAGGGCACGCCCATGGATTCGATGCGTTCCTGGTTTTCCAGGGCCATCAGGCGCAGCGGCGACAGGTAGATGGCGTGGGTCACGCCGGTCATGGCCTGGATCGCCTGGTAAGTCTTGCCGCTGTTGGTCGGGCCGAGCAGGGCGGTCCAGGTGCGGGTGATGCGCCGTGCTGCGTAGAGCTTGTGGTAATGCACGAAGCGCGGGTTGTTCTCCAGCAGCACGGCGAAGGCCATCTTCTCGCGGTTGTCCTCGCGGGCGAAACGGATGGTGCGGCGCAGTTTTTTCGGCTCCATCATGAAGACTTCGGTCAGGCGCTTCTCGCCGAGCAGCTGCAGATCGAAGTCCTGCGCTTCCTCGATCATCATCTCGAACTTGGCATTCATGGCCTGACGGTCTTCGTCTTTGAGCTGCGCCACTTCTTGCTCGCTGAGCACATGACCCATCCCGCCCGGGATGCGCCTTTGCATGTCCAGGGCGACCTCGCCGTGGCGCAGCTCGACCACATAGCGCAGCTCATGCTTGACCTCGTTGACGATGTCGACGGCGCGCGCCGCAAAATCATCGAGGCGGGAAAGCCTGGCGGGCAGGCGCTCCAGGCACTGGGCTTTCTGTTCATCGCTCAGGCTCGTGAACGGCTTCTGCAGAACATGCAGGCGATCCCGGACCAGGGCCTCCACTGCGGCGCACACGTTGCGTTCGAATTCGTCTATCGATCCGCTGTCATCGATGCGCAGCGCGAACTCGGGTTCGAGCAGGTTCTGCACCGGGCCGCAATCCAGCGATTTTTCAATACCAAAGATATCGACGGTACAGCTGAAATCGTTCACATCCCGGTTCAGCAGTCGGCCGATCAGGCGGGTCGGTTTGGCGTCCTCAAGATTCGCCTCGACCGTTGGCAGGTCCAGCCCCAGCCAGAACAATCGCGCCGCGCGGCCGATTTCCGGTGGCTGGTGGCCCAGATAGGTGCTGAACCATTTCTCCTGGTGATTTTTCTTCGGCACGAAATCGGGATGGTGCTCGCTGGCCCAGTCCAAAAAACGCTGCAATCGTTCGAGTTTGTGGGTGTGGCGGTGTTTGGCTTCGGCCTTGCGCATGATCGACGCCTCTCTGATCAGGTGTGCTGCAAGTTTGGACAATCGGCCCGCGCAATACGAGCAGCACGGGAGGGGCCATGCGTCGGCTCGCAGAAGGGCGAACGTATGCAATGGCTGGGAGTCGCAAATCCTATACGACCCACAACCGACCCGCGGGAGATGACGGCCATGATGCTTCGCAAAGGTGAAAGCAACTATTCGCTAAAGGCTGTCTTGGCGGACGTGGGTCCGTCATGGCGCGTCAACGATCTGTTAGTCCGCGCCTTGATGCTCGGAATCCTGGTGCTGGCCGGTGCTGGTGTCGGGAACGCTCAGGCAGACGAACTAGAGCACCCCAGCGATCTCCTCCGGGTCACCAACTATCCAGGCGGCCTGGCGATAGCCGAGCTATCCCGCTGGCGTGAAGCAACGCCGGAAATAAAGGACATCAAGATTCCGTCCAGCGCCGATGACAGCGAGCAGGCGGCGCTGTTCTACGACTCGGGCTCAGACAAGCAGAAACCTCTGCTCATGGTGCTGCACAGCTGGAGCACCGATTACCTGCAGAACATCGACATTCCGCTGGGCCAGTTCGCCATTGCCAACGACTGGGTGTTCATTCACCCGAACTTCCGGGGCCAGAACGATGGTCGTCCTGAGTCGACCGCCTCCGATCTGGCGATTTCCGACATGCAGGACGCGCTCGAATATGCGCGCGAACATGCTGAAATCGACGAGTCGCGAATCTACCTGCTCGGCTATTCGGGCGGCGCGATGAATGCACTGCACCTGGCGAGTCGCAACCACGACGTCTTTGCTGGCGTTGCGGCCTGGGTGCCGGTTTATGACCTGGTGACCTGGCACCAGTGGAACAAGGCGCGCGGGGAAAAGTATGCCGGCGAAATCGAGCAGGCCTGCGGCGGCGAGCCGACTCAGGGCTCCAGCGCCTTCGATGAATGCCGCAAGCGCAGCCCGAGTAGCCACGTGCCAGAGGTGGCGGGCGATATTCGAGTACTCATCGCCCACGGCATCGATGACACCACCGTCCCGCCGGAACAGGCGCTGCATGCGTTCAATGATCTGGCCGATGCACAAGACCGCATACCTGAAGAGCAAATCAACCAGCTGATGGAAACCCGTCAGGTCCCGGATGCCCTGCGCCAGCGGTCGGCCAAGGGCAACGACGAGTTTCCGCAGTTCGCCGAGGCGGATGCCGAGGTGTTGCTGTACCTGAAATCTGGCCCTACCGAGCTGGTGCTGTTCGAGGGCGAGCACGACATGCTCTACCGGCCTGGGCTGGAGTGGCTTTCACGTCAGCAGCGGTGATCCAAGGTTCGCATCAATAGAAGGACTTCGAAGTCGTTATGAGCAGTCAACGAATCAGCATGTCGAGTCACCTTTGCAGGCGGGCACTGGGGGCCTGCGGTCTGGCCGGATGGCTGGTTTCAGCGGCCAGCGCGGCGGACCGGGACTGGTCCAGCGTGACCGAGCCGCTGCCCGGCGAGCCACGTGTGATCGGCAAGCATGGCGCAGCCTGTCTGATCGGCGCGGTACAGCTGCCGCCAGAGGGCGAGGGCTATCAGGCCGTGGACCTGCAGCGTAATCGCCATTACGGACACCCGGATCTGATCGACTACATCGAGCGGCTTGGCGTCCGGGTCGAGCGCGCGGGGATCGGCCCCATGCTGGTAGGCGACATGGCGCAGCCGCGTGGTGGGCCAATGTCCTATGGGCATGTCAGCCACCAGAGCGGGCTGGACGTCGACATCTGGTTCCGTCTAGACCTGCCACCGCTGCCCCGCAACGAGCGCGAGGGCATCGAGCAACCCATTCTGGTCGACGAAACAACCGGGGAGCTGGACACGACGCGGTGGACCGATGAGCAGGCCAAGCTGATTCGCCTTGCCGCGCAGGACCCGCGGGTCACACGGATCTTCGTCGATGGCGCGGTCAAGCGAGACCTCTGCCAGCGTGAGTGGGACGACCGTTCTTGGCTACAACGCATCCGGCCCTGGCCCTTCCATGATGAGCATCTGCACGTGCGCCTGCGTTGCCCGGAAGGCGCCAGCGACTGCGTCGACCAGCCACCGCCGCCAGCCGGCGAGGGCTGCAAGGCCATACTTCCAACGCCGCGCCCGGAAGCCATGGCCACCCCCAGCCGGCGCCTGCCTGCCGCATGCAATGCGGTGTTCAGCCATTAAGGGGGCGCTGATGCGAGTCGGTTGGTGAGCGGCGGCTTCTGCGTGCCCTCAGCGGGGGATGATCCGTACCCGTCCGGCCGTATTGTCACGCCGCACGACTTTCTCGTTTTCGGCACGACCGGGGATCGACCCGTCGTCGGCCCCACGATCCGGAGTGGCCATGCCGTTGAGCTTGCCCTCGTCCTCGCTGATGGAGGTGGCATCGGGATAGCCGGTGGTCAGGGTCTCGGTGCTGGCGGTCACTGGCGTGGCCTGATCGCTACCCCAGCTGGCGCTGCGTTCGTCGATGTCGATGGCGCCATTGCGCTCCATTAGTTGCTCGACTGCCTGCACCTGGCTGTCGTCTTCCAGCGTGACGGTGACGACGGTAGATCCGCGACGGGCCGCTTCGGGGTAGCGGCCCGCATGTTTGCTGGAGTCGTCACCAAATATCTTGCTGAAAAAGCTTCCGACCTTCTCAGCCACCGAAGCGTCATCGTCCGGCTCCTCCCCGATGACCTCGACGCGGCTGCTGTCCACGTTTTGCGGGTTGAACGAGGCGGAGATCTGTATGGCGTCGTTGGCCACGCCCTGGCTCAGGAGTTCGGTTTTGACTTGTTCGGCTTCGGTGTAGCGGTCGAAGGCGGCAATGAGAATCTGGGTCATGGTTCACCTGTGGGCTGTTCAGGCCTGGCTGCGGTAGGAGTGCGCGGCGAGCGTCTCGCGCGCGAAGGACGAATACGTGCCGTCCTGACTGTTTGGGCGGGAGCCGGCAGGATGGTTCCGCTCGCTCTCATTACGCCATGCTTCGGCGGTATCTGAGGTGGGCAAAAGCCGCACGTGTCACGCGCGGCTTGATGCGCAGGCAGGGTCAGCCGTTCACCACCTTGCCGCCGTTGATGTGAATGGTCTGGCCACTGACATAGGACGAGTCCTCGCACGCCAGGTACACATAGGCCGGGCCCAGTTCGGACGGCTGGCCGCAGCGGCCCATTGGCATCTGGCTGCCGAAGTCCTCGAGCAGTTGCGGGTCATGCTTGCCAAGGGACGGCGGCTGCAGGGGCGTCCAGACCGGGCCGGGAGCGATCTGGTTGACGCGGATGTCGCGCTCGATCAGCTGCTGCGACAGGGCACGGGTGAAGCCATCGATGGCGCCCTTGGTCGAGGTGTAGTCGACCAGCATCGGGTTGCCGATGAAGGAGTTGATCGATGTGGTGTTGATGATCGACGCACCTGCCTTGAGATGGGGCAGGGCGGCGCGGGTGAGGTAGAAGTAGCCATGGATGTTGGTGGCGAAGGTCTTCTCCCACTGCTCGTCGGTGATGTCCTCGAGACGCGTCTGGACTTCCTGACGCCCGGCGTTGTTGACCAGCACATCCAGCTGACCGAAGGTCTTCACGGTTTGTTCGACGGCATCGTTGCAGTGGCTGCTGTCGCGAATGTCGCCGGGCAACAGCAGGCAACGCTGGCCCTCGGCTTCGATCATCCGCTTGGCGTTTTCCGCATCCTCATGTTCTTCGAGGTACATGATGGCCACGTCGGCTCCTTCGCGAGCGAAGTGCACCGCAGCTGCACGACCGATGCCGCTGTCGCCACCGCTGACCAATGCCACCTTGCCGGCCAGCTTGCCGCTGCCTTTGTAGCTGTCACGGATGAACTCGGCCTGCGGGTGCATCTCGGTTTCTCGGCCGGGTAGACGGTCCTGTTGTTGTGCGGGGATCTTCGGGTAAGCCATACATGCTCCAGTGAGGTGGATGGTTCTGTAGTTACGGCTGGCGCCAGGTGGGAAAGTTTCGGCAGAACGCCGAACGGTGCAGCAGGCGGTGGCCGTGATCGGCCACTCGTCGCGACGCCCATGCCTGACCTGACACCGGCAATCCGCGCGCGTAGAATCCGCGCCGCGCCGACTGGCCAGTCGCCCCCGACGATCTTTTCGTCATCTCGCTCGTAATCGAAGGCTAGCGGGACGGGAGCCACGTGGCGGTCAGGCAAGGCCGTTTTCCTTCACACCCGACATTCGCCACGCTGCGGCGCGCCTTCCTGGCGTACCGGGGCTGCCGTTTGCTTTCCAGACATTCATCAACATGAACGAATCGCAGTGCTCCCGGCCCGGGAGCTGGCTCAGCGTCGTCGCGCTGGCCCTGGCCGCTTTCATCTTCAATACCACCGAGTTCGTCCCGGTCGCCTTGCTCAGCGACATCGGCCGTTCGTTCGGCATGCTGCCTGCCCAGGTCGGCCTGATGCTGACCATTTACGCCTGGGTGGTGGCCTTGATGTCGCTGCCGATAATGCTGCTGACGCGTAATTTCGAGCGCCGTACCCTGTTGATCTTCCTCTTCGTGGTGTTCATCGGCAGCCATCTGGTGTCGAGCGTGGCGTCGAGCTTCGGCATGCTGATGCTCAGCCGCATCGGTATCGCCCTGGCGCACGCGGTGTTCTGGTCGATCACCGCATCGCTGGCCGTGCGCGTCGCCCCGCAAGGCAAGCAGGCGCAGGCGCTGGGGCTGCTGGCCACCGGCAGTGCGCTGGCGATGGTGCTGGGCATCCCGCTGGGCCGGGTGGTTGGCGAGCTGCTGGGCTGGCGCACGACCTTCCTGTCGATTGCCGTGATCGCTGCACTGGTCGTGGTGGTGCTGGCGCGCACGCTTCCGTTGCTGCCGAGCCAGAACTCCGGCTCGTTGCGCAGTTTGCCGGTACTGTTCAAGCGCCCGGCGCTGGTGGCTGCCTATGTGCTGACCGCACTGGTTATCACCGCACAGTTCACCGCCTACACCTACATCGAGCCGTTCGCACAGACCATCGCGCGTCTGAGCGGTGACATGACCACGGTATTGCTGTTGCTGTTCGGCAGCGCCGGCATCCTCGGTTCGGTGCTGTTCAGCCGCTACAGCAATCGTTACCCGAAGGGCTTCCTAATCGCGGCAATTTCCATCATGGCGACCTGCCTGTTGCTGTTGTTGCCAGTTGCACGTGACAGCTCGCTGCTGGGCGCACTGGTGGTGGTATGGGGCATTGCCGGAATGTGCTTTGGCCTGGCATTGCAGGCTAAGGTGCTGAACCTTGCATCCGATGCCACCGATGTCGCCATGGCCATGTTCTCCGGTATCTACAACATCGGCATCGGCGGCGGCGCGCTGCTGGGAAGCCTGGTCACGCAACACCTGGGACTGAGCAATGTCGGCATCGTCGGCGGATTGCTGGCGCTGAGTGGCGTGGTGCTGTGCGCTTTTGCTACCTATCGTTTCGCCCGGCCGGTGAACAGCGCGGCACTCTGACGGTTGACGAGGCGGCGAGAGTTCGTCCGGCTGCCCCTCGTCGCGGAGCCGTCCGGGGTGGGGAACCCTGGGGAGGGAAGAGGTACCCATCCTTATATCCCTTCCAGGACGCGTTCATGAAACTCTCTGAAAAGCTCGACAAGAATCGCCTGTTACTCGGCGGCATCGCCGCTGCCTCTGCCCTGGCCTTGCCGCGCGGTCGTTTGCGCACCGCGGCCTATGCCGCCGCGGTGCTTGGCATCGGGTCTGCGTTGACCGGCAGGCAAGCCGAAGAATCGGCCAGCGACCTACCCGAGGCTCCGGAGCTGGTCAGGAGCGCGATGGTCAACGGTATCCTGATGCGCTGGGAAGAACAGGGTGCCACCGAGCCGGATGCCATTCCGGTGATCCTGCTGCACGGCATCCCGACGCACCCGCGCTTGTGGCGCTACGTCGTCCCCCAGCTGGTGCAGACCAACGTACGCTGCCTGGCCTGGGAGCTGGTGGGGTTCGGTTGGTCGATGGAGCAGGGGCTCGATCGAGACATCTCGGTCGCAAGCCAGGCGGACTATCTCTATGGCTGGTTGCAGCACTTGGGCATCCGTCAGGCAGTCTTCGTCGGGCATGATGTGGGCGGTGGTGTGATCCAGCAGCTGCTGGTCAAACACCCCGAGCTTTGCCGCGGGCTGGTGCTGGCGGACTGTGTGGCCTACGACAACTGGCCAGTGGCGGCGGTACGGGCGGCCAAGAAGCAGACCGGGGTAATCGGCAAATTGCCGTCAGCCCTGCTCAAGCCGATCTTCCTGGCCGGACTGGCCAACCTCGGTCATGACCAGGCCGGGCGCCGGGCCAGATCGGCGGAATTGCATTGGCAGCCATATTCCAGAGCGATCGGCCCGAAGGCCTTCGCTCACCAGCTCGATAGCATGAGTGCCCGCGATACCCAGGCATTGGCTGGAAAGCTGTCAGTGATCGGCGGGGTGAAGCGCGTCGTATGGAGCGACGCCGATCCGCTGGAATTTGCCACTGGCGAACGCCTGGCCGAGGAGCTAGGTGCACCGCTGATCCGTATCCCGAAGGGCCGGCATTTCAGCCCCGAAGACCATCCGGATGTGATTGCACGAGCCATCAACGAAGTGATCGCCGAGGTTCAGGGCAGCAGTGACGGCGAAGCCCTTTCAGGCGGCGGGCAACCATGAGCGCCGAACCCGGATGGGTCATTTGAGCTCGTTGGCAAAGCGCCCAACCGCACTGACGACTTGTTTCGCGCCGTCCTGAATCTCGACGATCACGGCGCCGGCCTGGTTCGCCAGCGCCAGGCCCTGGGAAGCCTGTTCGCGGCTGTTGGCCATTTCCCGAACGGCTTCGTCGACCAGCGACTGGTTTTTTTCCACCACGCTGACGATCTCTTCGGTGGCTGCGCTGGTGCGGCCTGCGAGCTGCCGAACTTCATCGGCCACGACCGCGAAGCCCCGACCCTGTTCCCCGGCACGCGCCGCTTCGATGGCTGCGTTGAGCGCCAGCAGATTGGTCTGTGCAGCGATGCCGCCGATGGTCTGCACGATGGAGCTGATGAGATGTGATTGCTGGCCCAGCGCCTCGATACCCTGGGTTGCCGACTCCACTTCTTCTGCGATGCGTTGCATGGTCGCGACCGTGTCTTTGACCACCACGGCGCCGCGCTCGGCACAGGTGTCGGTCTTGCGAGACACGTCATAGGCGATGCTGGCCGCTTCTCGGACTTCTTCTTCCCGAGCGACCTGCTCGGTCACGACACTGGCGAGCTTGACCACTTTGCAGAGCTTGCCTTCGGTATCGTAGACGGGGTTATAGGTCGCTTCGAGCCAGACGTCCCGGCCCATGCTGTCGATGCGCTTGAAGCGATCCGCGACGAACTCGCCGCGATTGAGCGTCTCCCAGAACGCCTGGTACTGCTGCGAAGAGGCTTCCTCGTGAGTACAGAACATGCGGTGGTGCTTGCCTACGATCTGTTTGAGCGAATAACCCATGCCCTTCAAGAACGGCTCGTTGGCGGTAACAACCGTGCCGTCCAGGTTGAACTCGATGACCGCGGAGGAGCGGAGCAGGGCATTGATAAACGCCTCGTTCTCCTTTGCCAGCTGCAGCTCCTTTGTCACTTCCCGTCCATAGCCGCTGATGTGCAGCAACGCGCCTGCTTTGTCCTGAACCGGGTACCAGTCGATGTGCAGCCAGGCGAGACTGCCATCGGCACGCAGAAAGCGGTAATCGTCGTTGACCGGCGCCAGCTGGGACACCGCCGTACGGAATTTCTGGAAGCACGGCAGGGCCTTCACGTAAGCCGGCACGATCTCCAGCATGGCGCGTCCCTGCAATTGCTCGACGCGGTAACCGAGCGTGCTGGCGAATGCCTGGTTGAGGCCCACCATCCGGAATTCTGGATCAAGGGTGACCGACAATTTCGTAGCGCTCATCTGATCGCGAAGTTGACGCAGCAGGGACAGCTCGGCAGCCTGCTCTTCGAGTTGTTTTTTGAGATGGCCGTTGAACATGGGGGCACCAGGAACTGAGTGGACGTGCCTGTCTATCGGCATGCTGCCGGAGTTCTTGATACACGTTCATCGCCTTGGCTCACGACCGCAACGGGAGAGGTTCTCCTTGTCTGACTGAAAAAGCGGGTTCGGCAAGGGTTGGCCGGGCGCGTGAAGGATGGGCAATTAGTCGGCCCGTTCAAGACGCACCCGGATGACCCCTGAGCGAGTGCTGGCGATGCTTTGAAAAGCGGCCTTTGACAAATCGATGACCCGCCCGCGCACGAACGGCCCGCGGTCATTGATGCGCACCACGACGCTTTTACCGTTGCGGGTATTGATGACCCGCACCCTGGTGCCGAAGGGCAGGGTGCGGTGGGCGGCTGTCAGCGAGTGCTGATCGAAGCGTTCTCCACTGGCGGTCAACTTGCCATGGTGCTGTTGGGCATAGAAGGAGGCCTTGCCCGAGCCTATGGCTTCGCCCTGCTCGGTGGATGGCTGGGTCTCGGTGCCGGATGATGGCTCCTTCGGCGGCGGTGTCGCGCAACCGGCCAGCGCGGCGGCGAGTAATGACATTGCGATCCAGCGAGTTGACCCTTTAAGCATGTTCGTTCCTTGTCTGCCTATGGGAGGCTGTGCCGACGGGTATCGAGCGATCGCCCAGGCTTCGTGCGATCGGTGTTTATGGGAATGGATCGCTATTGCGAGCTATTTGCGTTTGTGGGTGGTAGATTGCGATTACTTCTCATTCAGCTAGGGATTCGTTCGTGCACTTTCCGCTTTCGCGTCACACCGGCAGGGGCATTTCGCGTTGCCTGCTGCTGTCCTTTTCCCTCAGTCCCCTGGCGCTTGCGGTTGCTGAGGAAGAGCAGACAACGGTATTGCCTGAAGTTCAGATTGTCGATGCGCCAGTTGTGGCGGAGCAGGTTCTTAAGCAGGCGAGTGAAGTCAGCAGTGCTAGCAAGGGCTGGGTGCCGATCCGCGAAGAGGCGCGCTACGTGGGCGAGCTACAAGCCAATGTAATGCGCCAAGAATCGCAGGTACAAGCGTCAGTCACCTTCTGAGTACATGGCGCATTGCCGTGGCTGTTCAGAGCAGCCACGGACAACCAGCTTTTGTACTGCAGTGGTTAGTCAGGCGTGCGGCTTGTTGCGGATGGTCTTCATCAGGTCGGCCGGGGTGATATGGCCGACGACGCTGCTGGCGCTGCCGGGCTGCGGCAGGTTGAGGATGTTGCCCTTGATCTTGCCGATCACGTGCATCTCGCAGGGCTTGCAGTCGAACTTCAGGGTCAGTACCTCATCGCCATGCACCAGCTGCATTGGCGCGACCTTGGTGCGTACGCCCGTCACGCCCTTGGCCTGTTTCGGGCACAGGTTGAAGGAGAAGCGCAGGCAGTGCTTGGTGATCATCACCGGCACTTCGCCGGTTTCTTCGTGGGCCTCGTAGGCCGCATCGATCAGCTGCACGCCATAACGGTGATAGAAGGCCCGGGCCTTCTCGTTGTAGACGTTGTAGAGGAACGACAGGTGCGATTCAGGATAGACCGGCGGTGGCACGCTGACCGGCTTGCGCGCGCCGCGCGGGCGGATGGCTTCGCGTGCGTCAGTCAGCGCCTCGATGGCTGCGCGGCGCAGTGCCTTGAGCTGCGAGTTGGGGATGAAGAACGCCTGCGGCGCGTCCACATCCACTTCTTCGGCGTGGTAGATCGTGGTGCCCAGCTGGCTCAGCAGGTCGGCGATCTGGCCGGGGACTTGTTCCGGCTTCTTCGCTTCGCCGAACGGGCCGGCGAGCGATACGCTGGCGTAGGCGCCTTCTTCGCTGGTGACGTGCAACTCGAGATCGTCCGCTCTCAGGCGGGCCAGCCAGCGCACGCCGACGCGGCGCTCGGCGGACGTTTTCAGTAGGGCCTGTTGCCAGTTGTGGTCCAGGTTGCGGTTGAGCGGATGGTTGGATCGCAACTGGCGCAGCGCGGTCGGCATCTCGTTGGGCTCGACGCGGTACTGCCAGAGCGGCTGGCCGTCTTCCTCGAACTGCGCGAGCGGCTCGACCACGCTGGCGCGGAAGCCCACCACCTCGCGCTTGACCAGCACGTTCAGGCCGTCGCCGTTGGACAACTGCTCCCGGGTCTGCACGGTCAGGTCATGCTTGCCGACCTTGAGCACTTCGCCCACGGCCAGGCCGGTGAAGGTCGGCGAGTCGAAGGCGCCGATGTCGATCTTGCGGTCGGTGACGAAGTAGTCGGTGCTGCCGCGGTGGAAGGTCTTGTCCGGGTCCGGCACGAAGAAGTGGTCGGTGCGGCCGCTGGAGGCGCGTTGCAGATCGGGGCGGCCTTCGAGAATCTCGTCCAGGCGCTGACGGTAGTACGCGGTGATGTTCTTGACGTAACTCACGTCCTTGTAGCGCCCTTCGATCTTGAAGGAACGCACGCCTGCATCCACCAGCGCGCGCAGGTTGGCGCTCTGGTTGTTGTCCTTCATCGACAGCAGGTGCTTGTCGAAGGCCACCACGCGGCCCTGGTCGTCTTTCAGCGTGTAAGGCAGGCGGCAGGCCTGCGAGCAATCACCACGGTTGGCGCTGCGGCCGGTTTGCGCATGGCTGATGTTGCACTGACCGGAAAACGCCACGCACAGCGCGCCGTGGATGAAGAACTCGATGGCCGCGTCGGTCGCATCGCTGATTGCGCGGATTTCCTGCAGGTTCAGCTCGCGGGCCAGTACCAGCTGAGAGAAACCGGCCTGGTCCAGAAACTTGGCGCGCTCGAGGGTGCGGATGTCGGTCTGGGTGCTGGCATGGATCTCGATTGGTGGCAGGTCCATCTCCATCACGCCCATGTCCTGCACGATCAGCGCATCCACGCCGATTTCGTAGAGCTGCCAGATCAGTGCACGCGCGGCTTCCAGCTCATCGTCATGCAGGATGGTGTTGATAGTGACGAACACCCGGGCATGGAACAGGTGCGCGAATGTCACCAGCTCAGCGATATCCGCCACGCTGTTCTCGGCGTTGTGCCGCGCCCCGAAACTCGGCCCGCCGATGTACACCGCATCGGCGCCATGCAGGATGGCCTCGCGGGCGATGGTGGTGTCCCGAGCGGGGGAGAGCAGTTCGAGATGGTGCTTGGGCAAGGACATGGGCGCGGACCGGCTGTGAATCGAAAGTCGCGCATTGTAATGGCTTGGAGCCGGTTTGGGGTTGGCCGCCGGGCGAGTAGGGCGCGCTATCAATTTTAATGGCTTGGTCGTTCATTCGTTTCATCGAGGGGCTTTCGGCGGGTTGGGCACGAATATATAATGCGAAAGATTCTCATAATCGATCCCATTACATGGAAGCCAGAGATGTCGAACACCACGTTTGCCGAGTTCAACCCCGCTGCCGGTCGCTCAAAGCTCGCCCTGAAGCCGCTCACACTGGTAGTTCACCTACTCGCGGTTGGTGCGATCCTTCCCGCCATGCCTGTTTACGCCCAGTCCGCCGCTGCAACTGAGGCAGACGAGGCAACCACGCTCGAAGCGGTCACCATCACCGGTAAGGCGGTGCAAGACGTGACGGAAGGAACTGGCTCCTACACGACGGGCGCGGCACGCACATCCACCCCGCTCAGCATGTCCCTTCGCGAAACGCCGCAGTCGGTCAGCGTGATAACGCAGCAGCGCATTGAAGATCAGGACATGCAGACCATCCTTGATGTGGTGAATAACACCACCGGTGTTTCGGTCAACCGTTACGAAACGGATCGGGCGCAGTTCAACGCGCGTGGGTTCGCGATCAACTCCCTGATGATCGACGGTGTGCCGACTATATGGGAGCAACCATGGAGCTCGGGCGAGATGTTCAGCAGCCTGGCGATGTATGACCGTGTCGAGGTGGTGCGCGGAGCAAACGGTCTGATGGCGGGGGCCGGAGACCCGTCTGCTTCGCTCAATCTGGTCCGCAAACGTGCAAGCAGCCGCGAGCTGACGGGTTCGGTCGAGGTCAGCGCTGGAAGCTGGGATACCTATGGTACGGAGGGCGACCTGTCGTTCGCCGTCAACGAGGCCGGTACGATACGTGCCAGGTTGGTGGGTGAGTTCAACGAAGGAGACAGCTGGATTGACCTGAAATCCAAACAGCGCGAAACCTTCTACGGGACCATGGACATTGACCTCACTCCAGACACCACCCTTTGGTTCGGTCTGAGCCGGCAGACAAACGACTCCGACTCGCCGATGTGGGGCGGCCTGCCGATCTGGTATGCCGATGGCAGCCGTACGGACTGGAGCCGTTCCAAGACGACCTCTGCCAAGTGGAGTAAATGGGACAGCACGTACGACACCTACTTCATCAATCTCGATCACCGCTTCGCCAATGAATGGGAATTGAACCTGAGCTACAACCGCGGCGAACGCAGCTCCGATTCTTATCTGCTGTACCTGTCGGGTAACCCGGGCCGCGACGGCAGCGCACCGATGTCATCCTTTCCTGGCTCCTACAAGACTGAAACCGTGCAGGACGATTACAGCATCCGCTTCGGCGGGCCTGTGATGCTGTTGGGGCGAGAACACGAGGTCGCTTTCGGCTACATCTATAGTCAGCAGGACTTTGATGCCGACAGGCGTGTCGCGCAGAGCGGCTTCGGTGGCGTCGCCAATTTCGATGCCTATGACGGCGACTTTCCTGCGCCGGTCTGGGGAGGGCTGACCCCTTACAGCTACGGCGACCTGACCCAGAAAGGGCTGTACGCCGTGACTCGACTGAGCGTGACGGACGACCTGAAAGTGATCCTGGGCGCGCGTGACAACCGCTACGAGAAGACCAGTGACGACACCCCGTTCACGTCGCCCTCCCGTCTGGACGAGCATGAACTGACGCCCTACGCCGGCATCGTTTACGACCTGACAGAAAACCTGTCGGCCTATGCCAGCTACACCGATATCTTTCAGCCCCAGGCGCGGCGGGATATTAGCGGTCAGCAGTTGGAATCGGTCATCGGTGAAAGCTACGAGACAGGCCTGAAGGGCGAATTCTTCGAAGGCCGGCTAAACGCGTCCGCGGCCATCTTCAAGATCAAGCAGGATGGCCTGGGCGAGAGCACGGGTATTGCCGTTCCCGGCGGCATGGCGGGAGAGTTTGCGTACGAGCCTATCGACGTGACAAGCGAGGGCTTCGAACTGGAGATCTCCGGCGAGCTGGCTCCGGATTGGAATCTCATGGCGGGCTATACCCAATTTGAAGTCGAGGACCCGGACGGTAACGCCCGCAGCACGCGCTTCCCCACCAAGCTGGTGCGGACTTTCACGACCTACCGTCTACCGGGTGCACTCAATAAGGTGACCATCGGCGGCGGCGTAAACTGGCAGGACAGCATCTACACCTATGCCACCAACCCCGCCGGCAACCGGGAGAAGGTCGAGCAGGAAGCCTATGCGCTGGTCAACCTGATGGCGCGTTACGATGTGACCGAGAACCTCACCGCTCAATTGAATGTGGACAATCTGACCGACGAGGAATACTTCGACATGTTCGAGGCCTATGGCGCGCTGACATACGGTGCGCCCCGCAGCGTCACTGCATCCGCGAAGTATCGCTTCTAACGGATGCATTGGCAGAAGGGTTGCTTGTCAGGGTGATCCAGAAAGCCAATATCAAAAGCCCCGGCCGCAAGGCCGGGTTTTTTTTTAGTAATGCCTAGCTTCTATCTGGCAGAAGAGCCGCGACGCAGATGGGCGGAGTTTTAGGTCCGGGGCAATGGGCCCCCGATCGACATCTGTTCGCGCCGCTGATTTGTACCGTGAACGGCTATGAACAGGCTGTGCCGCACGGGTCTGGAGATAGTTCCGCGTGCGCTTAGGCGACCAGCCGCTCGATGTCCTATAGCGACGCCACTACCACCCAGATCGCCGCGCCTAGCACGGGCAACGACATCGCCACCCGCGGCGCATAGGGGACCAACATCAGCAACGCGAAGCCCGTCAGCGAGACCAGGCCGAACCAACCGACCACGGCCATGCCGCTGGGCCAGACCTGGCAAGCAGCGAAAGCGGCCAGCCCGAGCAGAACGCTACCGGCTGGTATGCATACGTGACGGAGGCCAATCGGTACGCGCGGATTGACCAGCTGCTTCCAGTGGCGCTCTTTGCCCAGGCAGAAACCCAGCATGCCGGCGTAGGCCAGCATAAGACTGGCGAACAGGGCTGGACCGTTCATGAGGATGCTCCGTGAGCTGCGCGGCTTGGGCGAGGCGAGTGGGCGTTTCGGGCGGCGATTACCGTCGGGATTTTCCGAAGGGTCCAGCCCAACAGCAGCCCCATCGAGACCACGCTCGCCAGTAGTGATAGCCGCATGCTGTCCAGGGTGCCCTGTGCATTCCAAAGGTCCAATAGCGGCAGGGTCACGGCCAGCAGTGCAGTGCATGAAAGCTGTTCGCGCCAGGCAGTCAGCGGCTTACGCAACCAGGCGTGTAGCCAACTCAGTGCCCAGATGCCGAAGAACACCCGCAGCTCCCAGTCCTGACGGTCAGCAAGCGCAGCCGGCTGCAGCCGATTACTCCATAGCAGTGCCGTACAGGCCAGCAGGAGCCCAGCGACGACCGCTATGTTGAGGCTCTCCACCACCCCCAAAAAGTGCGGGTTCGCCTTGGCCTGCTTGCGCTGTTTGACTGCGTAGAGCACAAGCCCCGTACCGATCATGGCGCAGCTGATCAAGCCGCAGACGAAATACAGCCAGCGCATGGGATAACCACCGAACTGAGCGAAATGCAGGCCCGCCATCACCCGCTGGGTCAGCAGGCTGGTGCGTGACGGTTCTGGCGCCTTGATCAGCTCGCCGGTGACACCGTTGAAGACCATGCCTTCGCCCTTGGTCAGCTCGATGCGGTTGCCCAGCACGGGGCGCGCCGTGACCTGGGCGTTGGTCTTGCCAGGGTTGCTGACGGCCAGACCGCCGATCATTCCGGGCCCGTAGTGCGCTTCGGCTTGGCTAACAATCTCGCCCAGTGGTAGCAGTGGTGCCGCTAGCTTCAAGGCGGGCTGACCGCCACGGCTTTCACCGCGTGCTGCCTGTCCGGTTGTTCGGCCTGCTTGTGCGTCGCGGAAATAGGCCTGGCGATCGCCTTCGTAAACGGCATCCACCGCCGCGGGCATGTAAAGCAAGAAGAAGATCGCCAAGCCGGTGTATGTGATCATCAAGTGAAACGGTAGTAGCAGGACGGCACTGGCATTGTGCGCGTCCAGCCAGGAGCGCTGTCCCTTGGCTGGGCGAAAGGTGAAGAACTCCTTGAAGATCTTCCTGTGGATGATGACCCCGCTGACCAGCGCCACCAGCATCGCCATGGCAGCGAATCCCACCACCCATACTCCGAGGGTGCGCGGCAGGTGCAGGGTGTAGTGGAA
Source organism: Stutzerimonas sp. C6.4V (assembly GCF_058536345.1). Classification (NCBI taxonomy): domain Bacteria; kingdom Pseudomonadati; phylum Pseudomonadota; class Gammaproteobacteria; order Pseudomonadales; family Pseudomonadaceae; genus Stutzerimonas; species Stutzerimonas sp. C6.4V. Next base: position 2,353,205 of record NZ_JBZUBM010000001.1, on the reverse strand, counting down.
ATGGAAGAAGAAGTTGCCGCCGATGGTTTCGCGCGGCTCGATGGTCGCCCCGGAAACCGGGTCCAGTTGAGTACTTACGGCGTCGCGGCGACGTTCGCCGACGGATACGCTGAGATCAGGCGAGCGCTCAGTCGGCAGGCTGATGTTCCAGTTCGATTGGTCCGCATGGTTGTCCGTCAGCCAGCGCTGCGCCACATTGGCTGCAGCGGCAGGTGTCTGCGCCCGATCGGTCAGCTCCGGTTGCATCCACCAGTTGATCTCCTTGTCGAACACTGCAAGGGTGCCGGTGAGAAAGATGGCGAACAGCATCCAGCCGAGCAACAGCCCACACCAGGTGTGCAGCCAGGACATCGATTGCGTCAGGCTGCCTTTCATCTCAACACCTCCAGCAACTGCGGCCAGAACCCGATGACCGCCAAGGGAAGGGTGAGTCCGGCACCGATCAGTACCCGTTGGAGCGAGACTGCCGCGAATGCCCAAAGCAAGAACGTCAGGTACACGACGAACGACAGCAACGACGCGGTGGTAATCGCGTCCACCGGATCCATCGGCAGCCACTGGGCGAGCGCTGCAGTGAAGGCATAGGTGAAGGTGTAACCGCCCAGAATAGCCAGCATGGTGCGGGCCACGACGGCAGGCCAGGCCCTTCTTGGTTGAGTGGCAGAACGGGTCACGACGCGCTTTCCAGTGAGGGGCTTACGAAAAATGCCCAACCGTCGTAAGCGCCGGCCGGGCATGTTGTGATGAACCGATGACGCTTTGCCGCCCGGTCCGAACCTGCGGTCGTTACGTGCGTCGTCTGAACGAGGAGAGCCACCTTGGAAAAGGTGTCTCCCTCTTGACCACTTAGAACGAAGCGCTCACCCCCAAGGTGTAGCGACGCCCGTCCAGCACGGTTTCGTAGCTGTCGTAGTCGATCTGCTCGTTGAAGATGTTGTACACACCGGCCAGCAGCTTGACGTTCCGGTTCAGCGCATAGGTGCCGCCCAGGTCGACCAGGGTGTACGCCGGGGTACTGTCCGCCATGCTGGTGCGCGACAGGTATTCCGAGGTTTCGCTGCGGTAGTTGAGCCGCGCCCAAGTGCCAAGGCGGTCGCTGGCCTGCCAATCGAGCATCGTGTTGAACATGTGCTTGGGCATCTGGTTCAGCGGCTCGCCGCGGAAGTCACCGCTACGCTGTTCCGATTCGGTGTAGGTGTAGTTGGCACCCAGGGAGAGCGTCTCGGTGATATCCCAGTCGAAGGTCGCCTCCACGCCGCGCATGCGCGCTTCGTCGACGTTCACGCGGTCGCTGATGAAACGGTACGCTTCGCCATTGACGACGCACTGACCCGAGGCATTGCCGGTGGTATCCGTGCAGCGGCGAAGCTCGGTGATCTTGTCCTCGAAGTCGGTGTTGAACAGGGTCACGCCCGCCGAGACACCGTTGAGGCTGTCCCATAACACGCCGATTTCCTTGCTCAGGCTTTTTTCAGGGTTGAGTGCCGAGTTGCCGACGATCACAGCGGGATCGCCCCGGCCTCCGCCGGTGATCTGGCCCCAGTTGTCCACAGCCGCACGGATATCCGGCGAGCGATAGCCACTGGAAACGCCACCTTTTAACGTCCACTGCTCCGCTGCTTGCCATACACCGTAGACGCGTGGAGACCAATGAGTACCGTAGTTTTCATCTCGGTCCATGCGCAGGCCGGTGGTCAGCGCGAAGCTGTCGGTCAGGCTCCACTCGTCCTCAGCGAACAGCGCCCAGGACCAGCGTGTCAGCTGGGTCAGGTCCTCTGCGCCGGCCAGTTGGTTGCCCTCGTCGGACAGGTCCTCGTATTTGTATTGGCCACCGAGTGTGGCGATGTGGTCACCCAGGAACAGCGAGCTTTGCGTATTGAACACGCTGTTTTCCAGCTCCATTTCGCGCCCTGGGTTTTCGATGCGCTCCTGCTGCAGATAAGTGTCGGACTGGCCCCAGTCCCAGCGGCCGGTGTGGCTGATGGCGTAATGAGTACGGTCGTAATCCGATAGCGAGTCGCTGTTGCCCGTGCCGGAGCGGCCTACGCTAGCGTTTCGCTCCTGCTCGGTCTTGCCTGCTTCCAGAACGATGTCATTGGACGCGTTCGGCGTGAACGCCAACTTGGCCGTTGCGCTGTCGGTCTTCTGCTCGTTGAAACCGCGAGGGATGTCGTCTTCGTCCCGGCGAGACGTCTGTCCGAAGACTTGCAGCCCCAGGAGGCCATCGACCAGAGGGCCTGACAAATGTCCGTTCAGAATGTGGTAGTCACCGGAATCGGAGCGGTCCTGGAAGGTCTTTTCGGTCCGCACGCCGCCGCGCCAGGTATCGGCCACCTTGCGCGTGATAATGTTGATTACGCCGCCCATGGCATCGGAGCCATAGAGGGAAGACATCGGCCCACGCACGACCTCAATGCGCTCGATAGCCTCCAGGGGAGGCGTCCAGCCTTGTTCGATGCCAGGCCCGTCGCTGTTGGGACGCGTCGCGCGCGATTCCATGCGTTTGCCGTCGATAAGGATCAGCGTGTACTTGGACGCCATGCCACGAATGCTGATATCGCTGGAGCTGGCTCCGCCGGTAATGACCACCCCTGGTATGTCACGTAGCGCATCGGTTACATCACGATAGGACTTGCTCTCGAGTTCCTCGCGGGTTACCACCGAAATCGACGCGGGAGCCTGCTTGATCTGCTGTTCGAAACCGGAAGCGGTAACCACGACGTTCCCCAGCTCGACGGCTTCCTGCGCCTGAGCCATACCACCCATAGATGCCACCGCAGCGATCGCACAAGTCAGTTTGTGCCGACAGTAGATAACCATTACAGCGTCCCCCTCAAAAGCATCCGTCCTGCTCGCCCTTTTTGGGCGCGCTTGCAACGGTGGTGATATTCAGCACCACCGCGTACGGATAGTATTCATTCGCATTTGAGAGTAAAGCGCGTTTACAAACTATACACTTCGCAGCCGGATGTTCATCTGCAGCCCAGCGGAGCCGTTTTCGGCCCATATCTCGCCGCCCTGCATCAGTACCATGCTTCTCGCGATGGCGAGACCCAGCCCGAAACCGTCGCCCCCTGGGCGGGCCGTGCTGAGTCGGGCGAACGGAAGGAAGATGGCGTGCAACTGTTGCGGGGGAACGCCCGGACCCTGATCTGCGATGCACAGACGCCATTGCTCGGCCTCACGATGGGCCGTGAGGCAAATGGCGGCGCCCGCAGGGGAGTGCCGGATGGCGTTTCGCAGAATGTTCTCCATGGCTTGTGCCAGCGCGTTGAGGTTGCCAAGCACGCGGCAAGCGTCGGGCACCTCGGCTTGAATCCGTTCGCGCGGCCAGCCGGATTCAAAGCAGGCGTTTTCACACAGCAGGTCCCAGAGTGCCGGCACATTCACCGGTTCGCACTCGAAGCGCGGCTGCTCGCTGTCCAGCCAGGCGAATTGCAGGGTGTTGTCCACCAGTTGCTGCATGCAGAGCACTTCACGGTCGGTGCGGTTGCGCATGTCTTCGGCGCCTAGTTCGCTTTCGCAGGCGACCCTCAGCCGGCTGAGCGGCGTGCGCAGCTCATGGGACAGGTCACGCAGCAGCTGCTGTTGTTGGCCGATGGTGTCGCGCAAGCGTTGGGTCAGGTAATCCAGTGATCGTCCCAGTTCGCCGAGTTCGTCACTGCGACGGGCGATCGAGGGGGGAAGCAGAGTCTCGAGATGGTTGTCACGCGCCGCATTGGCCTGCCGGCGCAGGGCATCGAGCGGCGAAACCAGCAAGCGATAGAGCAGCCAGCAGAACACCATGGACAGCAACACCAACGGCACATATACCGCGGCGGTCGTGAGCAGGGCATGGTGGCGCCAGGGACGAAAGCGTTCCGGCAGCCGCATGATGAGTTGCGCGTCGACCTCCGGCATGGGGATGGAGATCAGCGGCAGCCCCTTGTTACGGCGGCTCATCGGCCACTCGACGTTGCGCACGAAGGTCAGCTGCTGCCGCTCCTGGGCGCTCAACTGTTGCCCACCGAGCGGCTGGAGTGTCGAGTCGACGACAACCATCCAGCTCGGCTCACTCTCGGCAACTGCTGCCAGCCACTGCGATAACTGGTCAGGCCCCTGTAGCAGGGCGGCCTGGGCCTGGTCGCCATAGCGGCCGAGCACCTCGAGGGCCTCCCGCGAGAGATAGGAGGTATTGTGGTCGATCTGTCGGCTAACGTAACCGCTGGCCCAGATCATGGCCAGGCAGAACCCCGCGACCAGCACTACCAGACGCCAGAACAATGAATGTCGGTTGGGCATCAGCAGCTTGGCCGGTCCAGTACATAGCCCTTGCCCCATACCGACTCCAGGCTGAGTGCAACGTGCTGGCGGGCGAGCTTGCGACGAATGTTGCTGATGTGCATGTCGAGGCTGCGATCGTGTTGCGAATAGCCCCGGCGCAAGGCTTGCTGGTAGAGGAAAGGTTTGCTCAGTACCTCGCCTGCCGTCTCATGCAGCACCCTGAGCAGGCGGTACTCAGTGGCAGTCAGTCCGATCCAACGGCCGCTGTAACGCAGGTCGCTGCGCTGGTCATCAAAATGCAACAGATCATCGTTTGCCGCCGCCGCCGCACTGCGCTCGCTACGCTCGTAGGCCACGCGGCGGAGTATGGCGGCGATACGCACCTGCAATTCTTCAATGCTGAACGGCTTGGGCAGGTAGTCGTCGGCGCCACTGTCGAATCCCTGGATGCGATGCGCTTCATTACCCAGTGCGGACATCATCAACACGGGTGTGCGTCGACGGGTTCGCAGTTCGGTCAGCAACTCCATCCCGCCGAGACCCGGCAACATCACGTCCAGCAGGATGAGGTCGTAATCGGTGTCGTGGGCCAGGGTCAATCCGGCTACACCCTCGTCAGCGAGGGTAACGCTGAAGCCGTGGCTCTCCAGCGAAGTCTTTAGATGCGCGCCGAGAACCGGGTCGTCCTCGATCGCCAGGATCTGCCGGGCGGTGGAAGCTGGCATGGCGGGTATCCGTGCAAATAAGAACGATTATAGATTGCGAGGGTGTAGGGACGGCAAGCTCGACGTTCAGGCGTACATGCAGGTGTTCGCAGCTGGGCTTCGCACGACAGGCTTGCTTGTTTTGCAGGCCATGCCGGAGTAGGGGGGGCCTGCAATTATTCGGAAACATGAGGGGCGCCGGCTTACCGGCGAAGCTGCCCGAGACGCACAAACAACCGAGCCGGCATTGCCGGCTCGGTTGTTTAGCGAGAGGGGTGACTATGAGGTAGCCACCCTAACGGCTAGATTACTGTTGTGTAACAGTCGCGATATTTGAGTTGCCCAACTGGGTGACGTATGCGGCGTCGTTATACCCAGACTGGGTCAGCGTCGCCACGTTATGGTCGCCGTCTTGAAGGACATAGGCATCGTTAAAGCTACCGCTTTGCTTGGAGATCAGCTGGTTTTCGTCGCCGTACTGATCGGCAGTCAGATCGTTGTCCCAGCCGGACTGGGCGATGTCCGCTACGTTTTTGTCGCCGCTTTGATAGAGATCGACGTTGCCATAGTCACCTGTCTGCTTCACTTCAGCTTCGTTGCGGTTGCCTTTTTGCGCAATGGTTGAATCGTTCCATGCGCCGCTCTGCGCCACATCCGCTTCGTTGCGGTTGCCTTTTTGATAAATGTTCGAGTCGTTGTCACTGCCGCTTTGCTTGACTTCAAGGGAGTTGTACTCGCCACCGTATTGCTCGGAGTACGAAGAGTTGTTGTAGCCTGCTTGAGTCACTGTGGCGGTTTGGTGGTTGTCCCACTGCTTGACGTCGACTTCGCCGTTCAGGCCGGCTTGAGTAACAGTGGCATCGTTGTGGTTGCCCTGTTGGAAAACGTACGAATCATCAGACGTACCGCTTTGCTTCACCGTGGCATCGTTGTGGTTGCCGTTTTGAGAAATGGCCGAGTCGTTGTATGCGCCGCTCTGCTTGACGAGCAAAACGTTCTTCACGCCACCCCACTGCTCCGAAACTGAATCGTTATCGTAGCCTGTCTGCGTCACTGTGGCAGTTTGGTGGTCGTTCCACTGCTTGACGACAGCATTGTGCTCTCCGCCGTTTTGATCGACCGTCGCGTTGTTCTTGGTCCCGTCCTGGTAGACGTACGAGGTGTTTTCCGAACGATACCAGGGAGACTTCTGGGTGGTGGTGGCGACGTTCTGCGTTCCGAATTGAACCACTTCGGAGTTTTGCTTAGGACCTTCTTGCGTAACTGTGGCCGTTTGCTTATCGCCTGATTGGTAGACCTTGGCGTCGCTGTTGTCAGCAAATGCTTGTGCAGCGGAAACGGCGAGAATGGCGGCGAACAGGGTGTTTAGCTTGAACATTTTGGTATCTCTCCATGGATTGCGTGATCGGTCGCCTGGCGTACCGATTTGCCCACCTGCGCAGTCACCCTTTCCCAGAAAACGGTTCCAGCAATACGTGCCGTTTGCCCTGGCAGCTGGTGCTCGTTTCGCATCCGTGCCTCCTTGGGTTGGGGTGTTGCGCTTGGGTGTAGATAAGGTAGTCCCGCCTGAAAATTTCCCAATAGGTCGAACGGTTGAAATCGCCGCAATGATGGCAATTAACTCCATGTATCTGGAAATTCCGTGCAAGCACATGACAACCGCCCGCGTCCATGACATGTCTATCGCTGACCTTCAGAGGCTAGCGCTGGACAATCTCAGCCGGCGAGCTTACAAAGACGCGCATCCACATCGGATGGCGTCACGCCTCCGACCGAATTGCTGCAGGTAGTAGAGCTGTGAGAAAGAAAAAGCCCGTGGATCCCATCCGCCAGGCAGAGAAGAATCGTGCGCACCGAGTCGGCTGGGTCATAGCCCTGGCCGGTATCGCAGTGGGTTTCGCGATGGTGCTGGCGAAGCAGATGTGATCCGGGTGTGCCTGTAGAAGGCTGTCGCTATCTGCTCACGGCTATGCAGCGGTAGCGCCGCTGCCATTATCGAGGGTGGCGACGAACCGGCGTTTCGGTCATCAAGAGCAGCAGCGGTAGTGGCCTGGCCACTTCTGGCCGCTCAGGCGTCTGGTCAACGGTGTAGGCATTACCGGCAATGCCGATGACGATGACCAGCAAAAGCAGCGCCCACATCCGCAGCGGAACCCGCCGAGCGTATGCCCGCAGGATTTCCGTTCCGTTGATGACGTGCTTCGCCTGACCGATGCTTTCTGCGTACGTAGCATGGGGCTGCGGGGTAACGTTATCGTTCGGCACCTGTTCGATCCTTGAGTCATGGCGCTTCATGTAGAAAGCCCGCGATCAGCGAGGCCCAGGTGAGGGTTGAACCGTTACAACGGCAGGTTGCTGTTGAACGAAATGCTCCGAATTGCTGGCGCAGCTTGCCGTGCGGGCGGCTGGATTGGAAGCCCTTTGGCAGATCGCAGCTTGTCTCTCCGGATCGCTCGGTCGGGCGAGGCGGGGTGAGGTGCGGGATGGCTGGCCAAGAGAGGACGCGGGGCTTCCGTTGGGTGCCAGATGAATCATGAGTAGTTCGATGATGTGTCCCCACGTCACGCATGGGGACACCGGGCTGACAGCGCCTGTCAGGCGAACACGAAATACTTGCGGACTGTTTCGACCACTTCCCAGGTGCCGGTCATGCCTGGCTCCACCACGAAGATATCGCCGGCCTTGAGATGGATGGGCTCCATGCCGTCCGGAGTGATGATGCAGTAGCCTTCCTGGAAATGGCAGTACTCCCATTTGACGTATTCCACTCGCCACTTGCCAGGCGTGCAGATCCAGGTACCCATGATCTTGCTGCCGTCATCGGATGTGTAGGCGTTGAGGTTGACGGTATGCGGGTCGCCTTCTATGCGCTCCCATTTGCAGGCATCGACGACGGGCATGGGCTGTGTATCGCGCAGTACGGTGATCGGTTTGTTGGCCATGGGCGCTCCGGATCGGTGGGGTAGGCCGCCCACCATAGAGCGTCGCTGTGTTGGCCAGTTGTCTGGGGTCGACGCCTTGATATCCGTCTGCGCTTCCACGAGAGCTCTCACGCAGATATCCGCGGCAGGATGGGTGCTGTTTTTCGCGATTCTCATCCATACAGAGCATGCAGTTGCCGTCCGCACGAGCGACTGCGGCAGCAAGCTCCAGCCATTATGCTGGTGGCGATCGATTGGATCAGAGTGGGTGTCGCCGGCGGTGACATAGGTTGGTTGGTCCTTTTCGGTTGGCTGCCGGCTTTATGAGGGTGATACAGATTCGCATTTACGAACGGTTTAATCTGGTCCTATAATCCGCGACCTTACTTTGATGGGGCCTGTTCGTGGGCGTTCTTGAACTCCTCCGTTCCGTCACTTTCGTGCCGCTCATCGACCAGTTCACCAGCCTTTTCGACCTTAATGGCCGGCTGGGCGTGCTGTTTCTTTGCGTCTCCTATGCCGTGGCCTATGGCCTGTTCCGCTACCGGAAACAGCACGGGCTGACCGATGCGGGCTCGTTCTGGCAGTTCATCGGCGGCGGCGCGGTGCACTTGCACCCCTCGGCATTGCTGGATTATCGCTACTACCTGGTGCGCGGCATCCTCAAGGTGGCATTGGTGATCCCACTCGTTGGCCTGGTGGATCCACACATTCTGCGCGCGGGCGACTATATCGGCTTCTTTACCAATCTCTGGGGCGCCAGGCCGCAGCTCGGGCAAACGCTGTCTCTGTCGTTGCTATACGGCCTGGGTGTTTTCCTGATCAGTGATTTCACCCACTACTGGGTGCACCGCGCCTTTCATTGCCGCTGGCTGTGGGAGTTTCACAAGGTCCATCATTCCGCGCCTGTCATGGTGCCAGTGACCGCCAGCCGCGTGCATTTTCTGGAGAAGGTCGTTGGCAAGCTGGTCGATCTCACTTTTCTCGGGGCGTATGCCGGCGTGTTCTGGTACGCCTGTGGCGGGGAGATCAGCCGTTACACGCTGTTCGGCGTGACCTATCTGGTCTTCATTTTCAATGCGTTGGCCGCCAACCTGCGCCACAGCCATGTCTGGCTGTCGTTCGGGCCGCGAATAGAGCACCTGCTGAACAGTCCGGCGCAGCACCAGATCCACCACAGTGATGCGCCGAGACACTTTCACAAGAACTTCGGTACCAACCTGTCCATCTGGGACTGGATGTTCGGCACGCTCTATGTCACCACCACCAAGCCGGAAGACATCCGCTTCGGCACTGCCGAGCAGGATTCGCACCGCTACCTGACGGTCTACAGCCTGATCGTCACGCCGTTCGTGGATAGCGCACGCAAGCTGTTGCCGCTGAAGAGACCGCATCCGGGATCGGCAGGGGCGCCCGAGGCATGAAGGCAGCGGCTCAATAAGGTTTGCGCGCCGCTCCAAAGCCTGGGCCGGAGCGGGTGTTGTTGCCCTTGGCCAGCCTGTCATAGAGCACCACATTCACCGTGGCCGCGAGATTCATGCAACCGTCGGTGGGGATGTAGACCACGTCCTCGCACCAGTCCCGGATTTCCTTGCTCAGTGACCCATCCTCCGCACCGAAGATGTACAGCGCACGGTCGGGATGGGTGTATTCGGGCAGGGCGCGCGCGCCCTCGACCAGTTCCACAGCCACCGGCACGCAACCAAGCGGCAGGATCTTGCGCAGGTCATCGATATTGATCAGCGGAATGTCCTGATGAATCTTCTTGGTGTCGGTGACGAAATCCCTGGCACGGTCATAGCGGGTGCCGGTGTAGAACACCGAGGCGGCGCCGTAGCAGCCCGCCGCGCGCATGATTGCGCCGACGTTGGACGGTGACTTGGGGTTGCTCAGGCCGATGCAGGCGTATCGTTTGTTGCTCACAAGGAAGGACTCGGACGGAAAACGCGCGAGTATAGGGGCCGCGCTGCCGGTTCGCCCCGGACATTATTCTCAGCGCAATCGCTACGGTCGTGGCTTCGGTAGTCGGTAGGGGCGGTCTGCCGCGATTGGCCCATTGGTCCGCTGTGCGGAAACGGCAGCCCTGATCAGGCCGCCGTCACGGACAAGGCGCTCAGCCCTTGTTCGGCTTTGCCAGATTCCGCAGGACGTCCGCCAGCGTTCCCACATTGTCATGCACGACTACATGGAACCGGTTGGACTCAAGGTAGGCGCGCCAGTCGGCTTCGGACATGACCAGGGGCTGATCGATGTCTCGTGAGAGCTTCGCCAGGCGTTCCCGGGCCTGCTTGAGCTTGTCGGGGTCGGCGCTCCAACCATAGTTGTTGCCCGCCTGCTCCATGGAGTCGAGCAGGTTGCTGGTGCTCTGGCGCAGGTCGCGCAGTTGTTCCAGCACGTTGCTGCCGATCAGCACCTGGATGCCCTGGGTATGCCAGTTTTCGTTCAGGATGTCGGAGACCTGATCCAGATAACTGCCGAGGTTCTTGATTTGCTCGGTGACGGTTACGCTGTAATCCGGGCTGCCCATCCAGTCGAGCCATTCCTCATCGGTGACTTCAGCCTTTGCGTCCAGCACACCCTCCATTTGCCGCAGCTGCTCGTCGAGCTGGCGCAGTTTCTTCTCCTGCTGTTCCCAATTGCCCAGGCCCAGTCCTTCTTCAGCGCCAAGCAGCGCGCCAATGAATTCCGACGTGGACTCGCGGACATCATCGACTGCGTCCACCACGTTATGGCCGACCGAGATGGTCTGCATCCCGGTCGGCGATTGTCCTGCTTGATCCTGGCCGTTCTGCTGGGCTATGGCCGCTGCGGGCATTCCCATCGCGAGGGACGCGGCCAGTACGGTTGCCGATAGGGAAGCCGATTGTTTGAATTTCACTAGTAGTTCCTCCGTTCTGCGGTTGGCGGGGTACGAATTACGAGGTGCCTATCGGTTTGGGCGTGCCATCGGCGCCACAGTTCCTTCTTAAAAGCTCGCTGCCCGAGGGGGCTTGCCCGTTATTCAGGAATCGGCATCGGATGGTTTGGAAGCTCCCGGCAGAAGGGAGAGACGAGCGGTGCCAGGACCGAGTCTTCGATGGCAAACGGTGCGGCCGCCCTCGCTGCGCAGCCTCCGTCGGGAGACTCGCTCACTTTTCGCGACGTCGGTCGTTTCTGCAGATATGATGCGCGCCCCTCCAACGCTCCATAGCCAGCCCGTCAGGTCACCATGCCCGGTAACGCGCTCTATACCGACTTGTCGGCTTACTACGATCTCATGTGCGCCGATATCGACTACGGCGCACAAAGCCGCTGCATCCAACGGCTGCAGCAGTTGTTCGGTAACGCCGGGAACAGGCATCTGGATCTTGCCTGCGGGACCGGGCCGCACGTGCGGCACTTCATCGATGCCGGCTTCGAGAGCAGCGGACTCGACATCAACCAGCCCATGTTGGACAGAGCGGCCGTTCGCTGCCCGGAAGCGCACTTCTCCCGGCAGGACATGTGTGGTTTCAGGGTGAGCCAACCGGTCGACCTGATTACCTGTTTCCTGTACTCGATCCACTACAGCGCCAGCGTGGAGCGGTTGAAAAACTGCATTGCCAGTGTGCACGGTGCACTAGCGGTAGGCGGACTCTTCTGCTTCAACGCCGTCGACAAGCACTGCATCGACAACCGCTCCTTTGTCTCCCACTCCGCAAGCCACGCGGATGGGCTGTTCAGCTTCAGATCCGCTTGGTACTACGCGGGCGCTGGCGAGCGCCAGTCGCTGAGGTTGCGTATCGAGAGGACCGTCGACGGGCAAAGCCAGATCTGGCACGACGAGCACGCCATGGTGGCGGTGAGCTTTGCTGAGCTGACCGAGCTGCTGGCGCCACACTTCGACGTCCATGTGCTCGAGCATGATTACGAGCGGATCCTTCCACGCAACAGCGCATCCGGGAATGCGCTGTTGGCCTGCGTCAAACGCTGATGGTCCGGGGTCGACGCGGTCCTGCCGCCGGGAGCGGGGTGGCCATTCCGGGCGGACTGGCGCCCCGCTGAGGCATTCGACGCGCGTGACGTCTGAGCCTGTGATGCCGGGCGCCTCGCTCGACCATGGAGATAACGCCCTCGAGCGCTATTGCGTACGGAACCGCCCGACCAGCTGCCGGAGTGCGCTGCTGAGTTGACGCTGTTCCTGGGAGTAGCTTTCGACTTCCGCAGCCTGGGTGGACACCTGTGCAACCGCGTCGCTGATGGCGACCACGTTGCGGTTGATATCCTCGGTCACCAAGTGTTGTTCCTCGGTAGCGGCGGCGACTTGCGTTGTCATGTCGCGGATCGTCTGGACGGCGTTCTCGATCTCTTCGAACGCCCCCATGACGTCGCCGGCCAGCTCGATGGCCTTGCTCGATTCGGTCAGGCTGTGATCCATGCTCGCTGTCACCTCGCTGATGCGGCTGACCAGCAGATGGAGGATCTTGTTGATCTCACCGGTTGAATCCTGGGTGCGCCTGGCCAGATTGCGCACCTCGTCAGCCACTACGGCGAAGCCGCGTCCCTGCTCCCCGGCACGCGCCGCTTCGATGGCCGCGTTGAGGGCCAGCAGGTTGGTCTGTTCAGCGATCTGCTGGATGCTCGACAGGATGGTGTTGATGCTCACCGTTTCGCGTTCGAGCTCTCGGATTACATTGCTCGAGCCCTGAATGCTGGCGCCAAGGTCGTTCACCCCTGCGGTACTGCGGGCGATCACCTCCTTGCCATTGCGCGTCGCATCCAGGCCCTGCGCGGAGACTTCAGCGGTTCGAACGCAGTTGTGCGCCACCTCGTTGGCTGCCGAGGCCATCTCGGTCACTGCTGTGACGATCTGGTCTACCGCGCTGGTCTGGCGCTGCAAGCTGTCCGACATGGCGGTGGTGCGCTCGTTGGTCTGGCTGGAAACGCTGTCGATGCTGATGGCGTTTTCCTTGATGACGGTGATCATCGATTGCGTCGATTCAATGAACTGGTTGAACCACTTGGCCAGTTCGCCGGTTTCGTCGCGCGCCAGCACGGGCAGCCGATGAGTCAGGTCACCTTCGCCCTGGGCGATGGTGCGCAGACCGTCCTTGACCAGGTTGATCGGGGTGACGATGCGGTTGGCAAATATCGCCCCGGCGACACCGAACAGCACCACCAGTACGGCACAGGCGACCAGCGTCAACCACGCCAGCCTGTGGGCGCCGGCCAGGATTTCGTCGACCTGCATGAAGCCGATGAATTTCCAGCCCAGGGTCGGCGAGGTGAAGACGTTGGCCAGGTAGTCGACGCCATCGATATTCACCTCGATTACACCGTTCTCGGTTTGCTTGATCGTCGAGAAGTAGTCTCCCGACAGCTCGTCGAGCTTCTTGAAATTGTTCTTGGGCTGGTGGCCGTCGACCAGCAAGGTGCCGCTGCCTTCCACCAGCATGAAGAAGCCGGTCTCGCCAAAGCGGATTTTCTGCACCATGTCGGTCAGCGCCTTGAGCGACACGTCGGTCGCCACAACCCCGGCGAACTGGCCCGCCTTGTCCTTGAAGGCCTTGATCACCGATACGTAGACGGCGTCGTCCGGCTCCCAGTAATAGCCGTCCAGGCGCGTCAGCTGGAAGTTGGCGTCCTTGCCCAGGGTAAACCAGGGGCGCCCGCGCGGGTCCCAGTCACCGTAGTCGCCGGTGCCTGGCCATTCAACGTAGCCTCCTTTGGTATCGCCCATGTAGACGTAGCCAAAGTTCGGGTTGTTGTTACCGATACCGGAGAAGTAATCGAAGATGTCTTTTTCGCGGCCGCCATTGGCCGTGGCGACCGCGCCCGGTTTGCGGGGCGAGCCGGAATAGACGGTCAGCTCGCCGCTATCGGTGTTCCGGACGGCGGCGTAATCGGCCATCGCCGACACGGTGTGGTTGACCGACTCGAACAGGGTCACAAAGGTGTTGTTCACCAGTTTGACGTCCAGGCTGCTGTTCTCCTCGAACCGGACCTTGGCTTCCTCGGTCACGTTGCGGATGGTGAACAGCGCCACGACCAGCACCGGGACAAGGGTCGCGACCAGAAAGCTTGCCAGCAACTTGTGTTTTATCTTCATTGTTCAAAGGCCTCTGGCCAGTTCATCAAGACGTCCACGCCCACCTGCGTTTCGTTCTTCGGGGAACCCTCGCGCAATCCGATGCGCTTCGCGGCCACGTATGCCTGAAATCGAACACAGGCGAGTGGTGCCTAAAGGCTATCGGCGGACAATGAGCGTGGCTTGAGCCTCGGCACTTGCGATTTGTGTAGCCGGTGCGGTGCAAGGCGCAGGCGTCTTCGACGCCCGATGATCCGCTCGTCAGCGAACCGATCGGGCGCGCCGGCTGGCACAACAGGCAGCGCAATAAGCCGCTGAATGACGCGCCTGTGGCGGCGCTACCCGAGCGGCCTTTAGCGCTGCGCAGCGTCTGGCTTTTTCCTGCGAGATCGCGGTGGTTTCGGAGCGGGCAGGACCCTGGCGGTTTCGAGCACTAGGCGGCGCAGCGCGTCGGGGTCATCGAGCAGCTCGTCCGCCACGGGATAATCCTTCGCGCCTGGGTAGGGCGGGCGTTGGGGCAACTCTGGCGCACGTGATTTGCCGCCTGGGAAGGTTTGATGAAAAGGCTGTTGTCGCAGATGAGGGCTACCACCTTCGCATCCAGATAAACCGCGTACTCGCCGAACATCTTTCGGTACGTTAGTCGGCTTCCCAGGCCGATCTGCTCCGCCACGTAGTCCACGAACTCTTTGTCGCTGGCCATCGGTACCTTCCGCCGTCTGCTGGGGTGGGCTCGGATGACGCGCGCTTAGCGTGACGCTGAACGCAGCCCCTGAAAAAGGGGCTGCACGATTGTCGATGAGGTTCATCCGAGCCCGGTGAGGCCTAGCACCCATTTGCCAGGCACGAGGCGCCTGGATACGACCAGATTTGCGGCTCGGCTGCACTCCCCACAGCAGAATAGTAGCCGTTCGCACAGAGGATCAGTGTAGGCGGGTGGCCGAAGCGCGAGACTGGGCTGATGTCGCTTAGGTAGTCCTCCACCGTCTGCAAGACCTGGCTTTTCATCGATGCCGGTGGCGTGGTGTCCAGGGGGGTGAGGGTGAACATGGTCGGGCTCCGGGCGGTCTTCGAGGCGGCATTACTCCGGGCAAGCCTGGCGCGCGCGGCGGCAGACGTCGCGCGCGCGAGCGCCGCCAGCGTGCTGCCTATCAGCTTCATAGGCAAATTTGTTGATTGGCGATTCCTGGACCTTGATTGTTCGAGATGATTCATGATCGCGACGCATTCCATGGCTGTTGGATGTTTTTTGCGGCAAGAAATCGAAATACATCCTTCCTGGCTGTGGCATGCGGGGATGCTAGCTTTCATGCAACGGCGTCTGACCGCCGATGATAACCACTTACCTGAGGAGCAGAATATGAGCGCTGAATCTGGAGAAAAAACAGGCGGTGTGTGCCCATTCGGTCATGGTGCTGGCGCGCCTCGTAAACGTCCGGGTAACCGGGACTGGTGGCCCGAAGCCCTGAGCCTTACGTCACTCAACCAGCACTCGCCCCGCTCCAATCCATACGGCGGGGATTTCGACTACGGCGCCGAATTCAGTTCGCTCGACCTCGATGCGGTGATCGCCGATCTGCACGCCCTGATGACCGACTCGCAGGAGTGGTGGCCAGCAGACTTCGGCCACTACGGCGGGCTGTTCATTCGACTGGCCTGGCACAGCGCCGGCACCTACCGGATCACCGATGGCCGTGGCGGTGCCGGCGGCGGTCAGCAGCGCTTCGCCCCGCTCAACAGCTGGCCGGATAACGCAGCGCTCGACAAGGCCCGGCGGCTGCTGTGGCCGATCAAGCAGAAATATGGCCGCAAGCTGTCCTGGGCTGACCTGTACGTGCTTACCGGGAACGTCGCGCTCGAATCCATGGGCCTCAAGACCTTTGGCTTCGCGGGCGGTCGCGCCGATACCTGGGAGCCGGAAGAGTTGTACTGGGGCCCCGAAGGTACCTGGCTAGGCGACGAGCGCTACAGCGGCGAGCGGCAGCTGCATCCGGGCCTGGGCGCGGTGCAGATGGGCCTGATCTATGTGAACCCGGAAGGCCCGAACGGCAATCCGGACCCCAAGGCGTCGGCAATCGATATCCGCGAGACCTTCGGGCGCATGGCAATGAACGATTACGAAACCGTGGCGCTGATCGCTGGCGGTCACACCTTCGGCAAGACTCACGGCGCCGGCGATCCCTCGCTGATGGGGCCGGAGCCCGAAGGCGCTGTCATCGAAGATCAGGGACTGGGCTGGCGCAGCCGGTACAAGAGCGGCGTGGGCGCCGATGCCATCACCTCGGGCCTTGAAGTGATCTGGAGCCAGACCCCGACGAGGTGGTCGAACTACTTCTTCGAAAACCTCTTCAACTTCGAATGGGAGCTGACCAAGAGCCCTGCCGGCGCCCATCAGTGGCAAGCCAAGGATGTCGGGGAAATCATTCCCGACCCCTTCGACCCCAGCAAGAAGCGCAAGCCGACCATGCTCACCTCGGACCTGGCGCTGCGCTTCGATCCGGAGTACGAAAAGATCTCGCGGCACTTCCTGGAAAACCCGGACGAATTCGCCGATGCCTTCGCCCGCGCCTGGTACAAGTTGACCCACCGCGACATGGGCCCGATCGGCCGCTACCTCGGACCACTGGTGCCGAAGGAAACCCTGATCTGGCAGGACCCCATCCCCGAGTGCGACCACCCGCTGATCGACGACGCCGACATCGCCGCGCTCAAGCAAAAGCTGCTGGGCATGGGCTTTTCTGTCTCGGAGCTGGTCTCTGTGGCCTGGGCCTCGGCATCCACCTTCCGCGGCTCGGACAAGCGTGGCGGTGCCAACGGCGCGCGTATCCGCTTCGCCCCGCAAAAGGATTGGGAAGAAAACAACCCGGCCTTGCTGGCCCGCGTGCTGCAGAAGCTGACTGACGTCCAGAGCGAATTCAACGGCTCGGCAACCGGCGGCAAGAAGGTCTCCATGGCCGACCTCATCGTGCTGGCCGGCTGTGCCGCGGTCGAAAAAGCGGCCCAGGACGGCGGCGTCCCCATCAAGGTGCCCTTTACGCCGGGACGGATGGATGCACTGGAGGAGTGGACCGACACCGAGTCGTTCCAGGCGCTGCGCCCCGTGGCGGACGGCTTCCGTAACCATTACTACGAAGCCCACTTCATGGCGCCCGAGGAAGCGCTGGTCGACAAGGCGCACCTGCTGCGCCTCAGCGCGCCGGAAATGACAGCGCTGGTCGGCGGCATGCGGGTGCTGGGTACCAATGTCGATGGTGGGAAGGAGGGCGTATTCACCGATCGCGTGGGTACGCTGTCCAACGACTTCTTCGTCAACCTGCTGGACATGGGCAACGAGTGGGTCGCGACCGAGCACAAGAACCGCTTTCAGGGGCTCAATCGCAAGACCCGCCAGCCGACCTGGACTGCCACCCGCGTGGACCTGATCTTCGGTGCGCAATCGGAGCTGCGTGCCCAGGCGGAGGTCTACGGCATGGCCGACGGCAACGAGAAGTTCGTGCAGGACTTCGTAGCGGCCTGGGACAAGGTCATGAACGCGGACCGCATCGATATGGGTACGGCCGAAGATAAGTTCAGTCAGAAACTCTCCGCCTAGGCCTGGCGGCGGCGCTCCCGGGCGCCGCCGACGCCCCGCAAACCCCCTTTCGTGATCCTGCCGTTCAGGCGCTGCTCACTGATCGGCGGCCGCCATCTGATGTCGCTGACTCCAGGGTTCGTCTCGATCTGCTAATGCAAGCGCGTTGCTGACGACCGCTGAACCACCTCGTTTGCCTGTTGTGCCAGCTCATCAAGCAGGCAATCACGCAAATCCTCGGCGTGGCTCATGGCTTCTGCACCGTGCTGCTTGACCAGATAGGCATGGATCTGCCGGACCTCTTCCGACTGGAAGATTGGCTCCAGATCCTGCACCGCTAAGGTACCGTCTGACACCCGGCTGCGTGTGTTCATCACGACTTGCGGGCCGCGGGCCACCAGCGGCAAAAAGCCCAACAGCTCGAAGTACGACACCTTGCTGGCCACGCAAGCCACCTCGGCATGGGAATACCGCGCCATCATCCCCTCGACCATGGCCCGCCCAATGCCCTGCCGGCGATGGGATTCCTGCACGGCCAGATACAACAGGGAACAGGCTTCGGGGTCATCCACATACGGCAAATACAGCGCGAAGCCGAGCAGCTCGGCCGGGTCGTCTGCATCCAGCGCCATGATCAATTCAGGCTTGCCCGCCTGCGCTCCGTCCATGCTGTCCAGATAGCGATGCACCTCGAAACCCACCACGTACTGGTACAGCTGATACAGGGGATTGCTCGGCATGAGCGAGACCGGGCTGATATCGCCGAGATAATCCACCACCATCTGCAGCACCTGGCTTTTCATCGATTCCGGCGGTGGGGTGTTCAGATGGCTGAGGGTGAACATAAGGGGGAGGGGCTCCGGGGGCGTAGAGGAGCTGCATTGTAACGAGCAAGGGGCGACGATGGCGGCGGCGGATTGGGATAGCCACGAGTGGGCAGTGCATTACCTGATCAGTGGAGAAATGCATCAGTCCGTTTCTCACCGGCCAGAACCCTGGGGCGTAGGTGCAGGGACAGACCTGCGTGTATCACCAGCGTCGCGATCACCAGCGCTCCACCGTAAAGCGTCGCGCTGGCGGGCGTCTCCTGCAGGAAATACCAGGCCCACAGCGATCCCAGCACGCTTTCCAGCAGATAGAACAGCGCCACCTCGGCCGAGGGCAGGTAGCGGGTCGCGCTGTTGATCATCAGCGTCGCCAGCGGCATCTGGATCAAACCCATGACCGCCAGTGTCCAGTAGCTCGTGGCGCCCAGGCTGAACGGCTGGGCATTGGGCAACGCGATCAGCGCCGCCGCCAGCCCGCCAAGCGCGATCAGCGGCATCCGCTCGATGGCGGGGTGGCGGCGGAGCAGCGTGAGATTGGCGCCCACCGCCGCCGAGGAGAGCAGTGCATAGCCGTTACCGGCCAGATCCGTTGGGGTGAAGGTCCCGGCGAAGACAATCATGATCCCCAACGCCGTCACGCCGATCGCGAGCCAGGTGTGCAAGGCCACCTGCTCACGCAGGAAGAAACGCGTGAACAGGGCGGCGAACAGGGGTGCCGTACTGAGGACGACCACCACGTTGGCGACCGTCGTATGAATCACCGCCAGTACGAAGAAGATCGAAGTAAACGCCAGCAACAAGGCCGAGCCGGCACTGATCAGCGGCCGCTTCATGACGCTGGCCCGGCTTCTGGCGGACAGCGAAAACACACCCAGCGCCATGAACATCAACAGACCCCGCCAGAACACGATGTTCCAGCCATCCGCCTGAGCCAGCCGCACCAACAGGCCATCGAAGCTGAGTACGACGATGCCGCTGATCACCAGAAGCAGGCCGCGCGCTGAATCGTTCAATCGTGGGTCCTCCGGTTACCGCTGCCGACGCCTGTCGTTGCCCGGGCACGGCACACTCTAAGCCGCGTCCAGACCCTGCGGCCATGATGGCTGCTTTGTTTGCCAAGCACCTGCCCAGAAGCGCCCCGGCGCACTGCAGTTCGCGACTTCAGAGGGAGTGATGCGTAGCCAGCGGAGCAACGGCCGGTCCTTGGACGGTCAGCCTCTGTTGGACTTTGGGCACTGGCGAGGGGGCAAGCGCCGCCTGAAGCTCCGCGACCAACTGATCAACCTGATGCAGTGCCGCGGCCACCGAAGCCGCCAACACCTCGCCACCCGTTTCCTGCCCTTCGATCGCGACCTGATGGATGCGGGTGATCCCGATGAAGTTCAGCGCAGTAACCAGGTTCGGCTCCAGGTGGTTCATTTGCGCCATCTCGCCGCCGGGGCCAAAACCGATGCCGCCTCTCGCGCTGAGGATGACAGCATGCCGTGGTCGGTCTGCCAGCAAGGGTACGTACGGGTCGGGCAGCTTGCGTTCATCGACCTCAACCGTCCGGCCCGGGCGCACGATCTGGTCGATCCAGGCCTTGAGCGCGGCGGGCATACCGAAGTTGTAGAGCGGCGTCCCGATGATCAGCACATCTGCTGCAATTAACTCGTCTACCAACCGGTCGCTTTCGGCCAGCCTCTCCTTCATCCAGGGCTCGCGACGTTCTGGCGGCGTGAAGCTGGAAGCGATCCAGTCATGGCTGATGTAGGAGGGCGGGTTCTGGCCGATGTCCCGGTAGGTCACGCTGTCCAGCGCGCGGCGGGCCAGCCACTGGCTTACGAAACGGTGAGTGAGGTTGCGGCTGTGAGAGCCGTGTTCGTCCTTTCCGGCAAGGCCGGGGCGGGCGCTGGCGTCAAGGTGCAGAAGGTGCGTCATGGTGGGTCTCCTCTGTGACTGAATTCATCTGTCATTCGCGGTAGACCCAGACTAGGTTTAGGCTCTGTGGGCGACAAACGACGATTTCTTTCGAGTACGGATGAGGACAACTCAGCCATGGCGCACCGCCGGTTACCTTCGCTCTCCGCATTGCGTGCCTTCGAAGCTGCCGCCCGCCATGAGAGCGCCAAACAGGCCGCAGAGGAGTTGTACGTCACCGCCACGGCGATCAGCCACCAGATTCGGTCACTGGAGGAGTCCCTGGGCGTCTCGCTGTTTCTGCGAAAGCCACGAAAGTTGGAGCTGACCGCCGAGGGGCGGGCGCTGCAGCAAGTGCTGGAAACCGCGTTCGACACCATCAGCGCCACGGTCGAACGCCTAAGCGCGAATCCCTGCCGTCAGGCGATTACGCTCAGCACCACACCGGCTATAGCGGTGCGCAGGCTGGTGCCCTGGGTCTGCCTGCTGCGCGAATCCCAGCCCGATATCGACCTGCGCTTTCACACCTCGCATGAACCGGTCGCGTTGGATGGCGTCACGGCCGACGTCGCCATTCGCTACGGCGATGGTCGCTGGCCGGGGCTGGTGGCGGAAAAGCTGTTCGACAACACTTTCGCGCCGATCTGCAGCCCGCACCTGAACCTGCACGATATCGCCGACTTGCCCAACCACCCCCTGGTCCACTTCCGCGCCCAGGGCGCTTCGTCCGCCCCGATTTACTGGTCGTCATGGCAGAAGCTTGCCAACGTGCCGGGGCTGGACGTCAGTGCCGGGCTGGTCTTCTCAGACGAAACCCACGCCATCTCAGCCGCCATCGGCGCGCAGGGCGTGGCCTTGATGAGCCGTCAGCTGATCGAGGATGAATTGAGGGAAGGGCGGCTGGTGCAGCCCTTTGGGCCGGTAATGGAGGGGAAGCCGTTTCATCTCGTCTATCCGGAAAGCCGTCGGGATGATCCGACGGTTCTGGCAGTGAGGGATTGGGTGATGGCGGTGCCGGGTGGGTTGTCTGAGGTGGTGGGTTGAAACATTGTACATAGGGTGGAAAACGACAAAGCCTTTTCCAACGCGTCACCTTCCAGGCTGCTTCGCTACCGCACTGCTCTTTTAGCTAGCCTCACGATGCTATCCATCACCACGCCATATAGCATGTGAGCTGCAAGCCCCCTGGCATGGGCCTGCCATGGATACTGTTGAGGCTTACCTGACAGGCCAGTCACCGCGTTCAAACCTTCGTCCTGCATCAGGAAAAGCCCCAGTCCGAACAGGCTACCGCGGCCGACACTCAGCCCAGGCACCGTCTGGTGCAATGCTCCATAGAGCGCTCCAGGAGCTATACCAAGCGAGTAGTGAACAGCAATCCCAGCCGGATGCGGTTGGGTGATTTCTCCCACTGTCATCTTATCGGCCACCAGATGAGCCGGATCCATACCATTAGGACGGGCTGCAATCGTTCGCTGCCTGGCCTCTTCCGACTCGTGGTTATAGGCGAACCAGTCCATCCGATCCATGACCCAGACAGCTATCGCCCCTGCCGCAGCCCCAATGACAACGTCTGCCACAACGCTTGATATGCCAGTTTCGCCAGAGTGATCGTTAGACATGGACCAGCCTCCAAAAGGTGATGAGTTCTTTAGAGAGGAGTGGGGGAACGGCAGCAGAGTTCAGCTATTGCGCTTTGTGGCCGTAGCCCAGATTGAGTCTTGGTTTTCGCCGTTTTGCTTTAATCACACCCGGAAGCGCCGTACCAGGGTATTAAGCTGAACCGCCAGGGTCGAGAGTTCGCCACTGGCTACCGACGTCTGATTGGCTCCTGCCGCGCTCTGAATTGACAGATCTCGAATGCGGACCAGATTCTGGTCGACTTCACGCGCTACATGAGCCTGTTCTTCAGACGCCGCGGCGATCAGCTGATTGCGCTCGTCGATTACGCTTACCGACGAGGTGATGTCGTTCAGCGCCCCCCCGGCAGCCTCGGCTGCCTCGCGGGTAGCTATGGCTTTCTGTCGGCTGCGGTCCATGGAGGTCATGGCGCCATCGGTTCCCTTCTGGATAGCCGTGATCATCTGATCGATCTCCAGCGTCGAGCTTTGCGTGCGATGCGCCAGCGCCCGCACCTCGTCTGCGACCACCGCAAAGCCGCGACCTTGCTCACCCGCACGCGCTGCCTCAATGGCCGCATTGAGCGCAAGCAGATTAGTCTGTTCGGCAATGGAACTGATCACACCCAGGACCTTGCTGATATTTTGCGACTCGCTGGAAAGGCGTTCGATATCAGTGGAGGTCTGCTGCACCTGATCGGTCAGGTCACGGATCGCATATAGCGTCTCATCAACGCGTTGTTTCCCGCGCAACGCCGCATGCGTGGACTGGCGCGCGGCCTCGGACGCGCTCACGGCATTGCGGGCTACTTCGTCGACCGCTGCGCTCATTTCGGTCACTGCCGTGGCGGCCTGATCCACCTCGCTGTTCTGGTGTTGCAAGCCACGACTGGCTTCTTCGGTGACTGCGGTCATTTCTTCCGACGCCGCTGCCAGCTGTGTGGATGAGTCGGCAATTTGCTGGAGCGTCTGGCGCAAGTTTGCCTGCATAGTGCTCAATGCTGTCATCAGCTGCGACGCTTCGTCTTTGCCCTCTATCATCATCGGCTGTGTCAGGTCCCCTTCGGCAATGGCTTCGGCAGCATGCAAACCCTGGTTGATGGGCCGCACAATGCTACGAGTCAGCAACACCGCGAGGATGATCGTCAGGAACACCGCTGAGAGCACCACGATACCCACCAGCCACAGGCTCAAAGCGTAGGTTTCCTTAGCCTTTAGCCCGGAAGCCTTGGCACCTTCCCTGTTCATTTCGCGTACATCGTTCACCGCAGCTTCGAACGCACCTGCACGTTCGCGCAGTCCATTGTTCGCCCATTCCAACGCTTGGTCATTAAGGCCTTGTCCATCCAGATTCATAAGCAGGTCGAATCCTTCCAGGTAGCTTTGCATGTTGCTGTGCAGGATCTGGATGAGGCGCCGCCCCTCTTCGGAGCTGATAGTCGAGTTACGGTAGCGATCTACGGCTTGCACCATGGCATCGCGTTCTTCTTTGAGACGCTGGTTGATCTCATCCTGGTCTGGGCCGTTGGGCGTGGCCATCGACCTCAGCGCATCCAGGCGGATGCTGTACAGGAGAATACTGATGTCAGCGGCCGCCTCGATGCTTGGCAGCCAGACCGTCTCCACATCCTGTTCGGCCTGACGCATGTCCCGCACCTGCAGGACGGAAAACAGACCCAGCATGATCACTATCAGCGTGATCAGGGCGAAGCTGAGCGTCGCGCGGGTAGCTATGCGGATATTTCTAATATTCATGACGGCCCTTTTCTGTGGTGGCATATTGATAGCTCTTATAGGGCCGTGGCACGATCTTGAATAATAGAATTTCACTATTGATTTATATGAAAGTTCCCCTGCGCTAATTCCGGTTATTTTCGGGCTACGCCATTTCAACCGCCCACGCCGCCGACGCGTCGACATTGCCGGGACGTAGGGTGGAAAACGGCGAAGCCTTTTCCACCGTCACTTCCAGGCTGCTCGCTTCCCAGCTAGCCCGCCTCGCCGCCCCAGTCGGGGAGATAAAGGCCAGCGGTGACGGCTCGATGAAAGCTTGAGTAAGGCCAATCGGCGACGCGGGTAACCCACCCATGTTTCAGCGGATTGAGGTGAACATAGTCGATGTGATGACGGTAATCGCGTTCGTCACGAATCAGATGTTCCCAATACCGGCGTTGCCAGATCCCTCGCTCCCCCCGGGATAGTTGCGTTGCGGTCAGCACCTCCGTTTTCGGCAACCGCCTGGCAAACGCGAACTTGATGACCTTCCAGCGCAGCGCGAAATCAGCATCGCCGTCGGGTAACGTCCAGACGCAGTGCATGTGATCTGGCAGGACGACCCAGGCATCGATATGAAACGGGTGACGTGCCTTGGTGGCGCGAACCGTCTCGCGGAGAAGGTCAATGTGACGGACAAGAAGATCGCTTCGACGGTTACGTAGATTGACCGTGAAGAAATAGGTGGCACCCGGCGCCTGGGCGCGGCGGTATCGAGACATGGCGGCTCATCCTTGAGCGTTGTGTTGGCGGGAGGTCCGTATCGGTGGATAAGCAAAGCGTTATCCACCCTACGCCATCTCACCCGCCCGCACCGCCGACTCATTGACGTTGCCGGAGGTAGGGTGGAAAACGGCGAAGCCTTTTCCACGCGTTTCTTCCAGGCTACCTCGCTACGCCATCTCACCCGCCCGCACCGCCGACTCATTGACGTTGCCGGAGTTAGGGTGGAAAACGGCGAAGCCTTTTCCACGCGTTTCTTCCAGGCTACCTCGCTACGCCATCTCACACGCCCACACCGCCAACGCATCAACGTTGCCGGAGCGTAGGGTGGAAAACGGCGAAGCCTTTTCCACGCGTCTCTTCCAGGCTACCTCGCTGTCCCCTTTTCAACGCTACTCGCTGGCTTTATTCAATTTTCTAGGATCTATGAGTAATTCTGAATCGCCAGTTTTCAATTTGATGCTTGAGGCTGTGCCCATGAGTGCGGAGGCCAGTTGGTCAGCAGGGTGAATGGCTTTTTCAACTTTTTCATTAGGCGCGATGAACAAGTTGCGGCTGAGGCTCTCAAGCAGCTCGATAGGCATAGTAGAACCTTTTATGTCTTTCCATTCAAGGCCGGTTTCGACGATCCAACTAGCTCGCTCCATATCAAGTTCAAGTTGTTTTAAATGAAACTCCGCTTGGGAGTGCTGTTCGAACCATCGGTTCTGCCAGCGGATGTAGAATAACACCGTTCCGAAGGCCCCCGCAGAGTACAAAACTTGACGAATGCCAGCGGCAATTGCTTGATAGGCTGTGCCTGACGCTAGTGCTTCACTAAGATCTTGGAAAGATAAATAGGCGGCGATGCAAAGTAGAGTAATTGCTACAAAAACCATCGCGGAAATTGGGCGTCTGAGGTTGTTGGTGCTGTTTGTTAATGTAAAATCGGTTTGTCGTCTTTTTATTTCGTGAATAATATCTTTTCGGATTTGCCGCCTTGCGTGGGTATTGCTTTTGTCGTCAAGTTCCTTTTTCTTGCTTTCAAGATTGTCTTCTTTTTTCTTTATTTCAGATAGCAATGCAGCTTTTTCAGTCTCAAGTTTAGCTAGCTTGACTTTGTGCTCATCATTTAGAGCACTGGTCCTCTCTGTAAGTTCCTCGTCCAGCTTTGCCCGATATTTATGTGTGCTGGCGATAAGTTCTTCGTTGAGTGTTTCTAAGCGAGATAATGTGGCCTCATGTATAGATGCCAGCTCCGCCTGTTCCTTGCTGAATTTGTTTCCAATTGATCGTTCCGGATCGAAGGCTTTTAGGGTTTTTGTTAGGATGAATGCTACTTCTAGTTTTTCTTCTGCAGAGAGCGTGGCGCTGTTGTTATCTCCAATATATATTTCGTCCGTGAAAGGAGACTTAGGTTCGTTTCGGCCGCCTCTGTAGAATTGAAATGAATAACCTCCAGCGGAGAATCCTGCGGTATATATTAATGTCGAGTTTTTCTGAGCGATTGCCTGCAAGTCTTCACTGTCTTCGCAGTTTGCGGGATCAAAAGATATTGTGCTAGGGCCTAGGATTCCGATTGATGCTTTTGGAGCCTTTGAAGATAATCGATCACCCAAAATTTTGAGGCAATCTATCAGGTTTTTATCTTTTAATCTTGGGATGAAGAGACTCTGTGGCATCGTTCTTCCTTGCGATGGCTAGCAGTATGCCGGCAATTGGTGGTCGACGTTTCGCGGATGTAGAACATAGAGGAGTTAAATAAGCTGAGGGCGACTACCAAGACGCCCTCCTTATTAGTGTAACTTTTCGTCTTTCCTAGTGTGGCTAATACTTTGCTCTTGATTTAGGCAAGCCAGTCGCCCGATTAAGTGCCTTATAGGCGGTTCTCTTTACTAAACTATTATTGCAATCAATCCCAGCTCAACGCCCCACCAGTCTGATACTCAATAACCCGCGTCTCAAAGAAGTTCTTCTCCTTTTTAAGATCCATGATCTCGCTCATCCATGGGAACGGGTTGGTGGTGCCTGGGTACTCTTCCTTCAACCCAATCTGCGTCAGGCGGCGGTTGGCGATGAATTTGAGGTAGTCCTCCATCATCGAGGCGTTCATACCGAGGACGCCGCGGGGCATGGTGTCGCGGGCGTATTCGATTTCGAGCTGGGTGCCCTGGAGGATCATCTGGGTCGCTTCGTCCTTCATGGCGGCGTCCCACAGGTGTGGGTTTTCGATCTTGATCTGGTTGATCACGTCGATGCCGAAGTTCAGGTGCATGGATTCATCGCGCAGGATGTATTGGAACTGCTCGGCGGTGCCGGTCATCTTGTTGCGGCGGCCCATGGAGAGGATCTGGGTGAAGCCGCAGTAAAAGAAGATGCCTTCCAGTACGCAGTAGTAGGCGATGAGGTTGCGCAGGAACTCTTTGTCCGTCTCGACGGTGCCGGTCTGGAAGGTCGGGTCGGAGATGGAGCGGGTGTACTTGAGGCCCCAGGAGGCTTTTTTCGCGACGCTCGGGATCTCGTGGTACATGTTGAAGATCTCGCCTTCATCCATGCCCAGCGATTCGATGCAGTACTGGTAGGCGTGGGTGTGGATCGCCTCTTCGAAGGCCTGGCGCAAGATGTACTGGCGGCACTCGGGGTTGGTGATCAGGCGGTACACGGCCAGCACGAGGTTGTTGGCGACCAGGCTGTCGGCGGTGGAGAAGAAGCCGAGGTTGCGCTTGACGATGCGGCGCTCGTCCTCGGAAAGGCCGTCCGGGCTCTTCCACAGGGCGATGTCGGCGTTCATGTTTACTTCCTGGGGCATCCAGTGGTTGGCGCAACCATCCAGATACTTCTGCCAAGCCCAGTCGTACTTGAAGGGGACGAGCTGGTTGAGGTCGGCGCGGGCGTTGATCATCTGCTTGTCGCCGACGTGAACGCGGGCGGATTCGCCTTCCAGTTCGTCCAGACCTTCCTGAATGTCGAGGTCGTTCAGGGCCTTCTTGGCACGTGCGACCGCTGCGGAGTCGTCAGAGGCGACGGCACGGGCTTCTTCGACGGAGCCGGCAGCGTCCTGGTCGAGCTTGGCGGGAGATTCAGTCTTTGCGGCAGCGGCTTGCGGGGCGGCCTGCGCGGTGGCGGTGGTGGTTTCTTCTTCGTCGAATTCGTCCCAGCTCAGCATGGTGGTTTCTCCTGATTGGGGACCGGTCGTGGCCGGTCGAAAATGTCTGGTGGCTTTTGGTTTGCACGCAAAAGCGCGGAATGTGTTGTGACTGTGGGCAGCGGAGTGGTGCCCATCGGTGGATGCAAAAAGCGGCATCCACCCTACGAGCTACGTTGCCCCGGAGTACCGCTTATCAGCGCAGCTCTGTGTGAGCGCGAAGCTGAGCGAGGCAGCGCTAGGCGTCTGCCAAGTCGGAGCCCCTGAGCGTACAGCTGTACGTGATGGGGGCCGGCTTGGCGGACAACAACGCGCGGTCCGCTCAGATTCGTGCGTCAGCTAACCACCTACTTATTGGCAGGCTTCGCAATCCGGTTCATCAATGGCACAGGCTTTTGGGACCGGTGCCGGACCTGCCGACATTTCTGGCGCTGGTGCGGCTTTCGCCGGAGCAGCTCTGGCGCCGCTGTTGCCACCGCTGGACACGGCGTTGAGCTTGCCGGTGTTGACGGTGGACTTCTCGGTGCTGGTCGCGGCCAGGGCACGGAGGTAGTAGGTGGTTTTCAGGCCACGGTACCAGGCCATGCGGTAGGTCACGTCCAGCTTCTTGCCGCTGGCGCCGGCGATGTAGAGGTTCAGCGACTGGGCCTGGTCGATCCACTTCTGGCGGCGGCTGGCGGCGTCGACGATCCACTTGGTTTCCACTTCGAAGGCGGTCGCGTAGAGGTCTTTCAACTCCTGCGGAATGCGCTCGATCTGCTGCACCGAACCGTCGTAGTACTTGAGGTCGTTGATCATGACCGCGTCCCACAGGCCGCGGGCCTTGAGGTCGCGAACCAGGTAGGGGTTGATCACGGTGAATTCGCCCGAGAGGTTCGATTTCACGTACAGGTTCTGGTAGGTCGGCTCGATGGACTGCGACACGCCGGTGATGTTGGCGATGGTCGCGGTCGGGGCGATGGCCATGATGTTCGAGTTACGGATGCCGTTCTTGACGCGGGCGCGAACTGGAGCCCAGTCCAGGGACTCGGTCAGGTCGACGTCGATGTACTTCTGGCCGCGTGCTTCGATGAGGATCTGCTGCGAGTCCAGCGGCAGGATGCCCTGGCTCCACAACGAACCCTGGAAGCTTTCGTAGGCGCCACGCTCGTCGGCCAGGTCACAGGAAGCCTGGATGGCGTAGTAGCTGACCGCTTCCATGGACTTGTCGGCGAAGTCGATGGCGGCATCGGAACCGTACGGGATGTGCTGCAGGTACAGCGCGTCCTGGAAGCCCATGATGCCCAGACCCACAGGGCGGTGCTTGAAGTTGGAATTGCGCGCCTGCGGCACCGAGTAGTAGTTGATGTCGATAACGTTATCGAGCATCCGCACGGCGGTGCGCACGGTGCGCTCCAGCTTGGCGGTGTCCAGCTTGCCGTCGACGATGTGGCGCGGCAGGTTGATCGAGCCCAGGTTGCAGACGGCGATCTCGTCCTTGTTGGTGTTCAGCGTGATCTCGGTGCAGAGGTTGGAGCTGTGCACCACGCCGACGTGCTGCTGCGGGCTGCGCAGGTTGCACGGGTCCTTGAAGGTCAGCCATGGGTGGCCGGTCTCGAACAGCATGGAGAGCATCTTGCGCCACAGGTCTTTGGCCTGCAGGGTCTTGTAGTTCTTGATCTTGCCGTATTCGATCAGGGCTTCGTAGTACTCGTAGCGCTCCTCGAAGGCCTTGCCGGTGAGGTCGTGCAGGTCGGGTACTTCGCTTGGCGAGAACAGCGTCCACTTGCCGTCGTCGAAGACGCGCTTCATGAACAGGTCCGGAATCCAGTTGGCGGTGTTCATGTCGTGGGTACGGCGACGGTCGTCACCGGTGTTCTTGCGCAGTTCGAGGAATTCCTCGATGTCCAGGTGCCAGGTTTCCAGGTAGGCGCAGACCGCGCCCTTGCGCTTGCCGCCCTGGTTGACCGCAACAGCGGTGTCGTTGACCACTTTCAGGAAGGGCACGACGCCCTGGGATTTGCCGTTGGTGCCCTTGATGTAGGCGCCGAGTGCGCGAACCGGGGTCCAGTCGTTGCCCAGGCCGCCAGCGAATTTGGAGAGCAGGGCGTTATCGCGGATGGCGTCGTAGATGCCGCCCAAGTCGTCCGGCACGGTGGTCAGGTAGCACGACGACAGCTGCGGACGCAGGGTGCCGGCGTTGAACAGGGTCGGCGTGGAGGCCATGTAGTCGAAGGACGACAGCAGGTTGTAGAACTCGATGGCGCGGGCTTCGCGCTGTTCTTCCTCGATGGCCAGGCCCATGGCGACGCGCATGAAGAAGATCTGCGGCAGCTCGAAGCGCACGCCATCCTTGTGGATGAAGTAGCGGTCGTAGAGGGTCTGCAGGCCGAGGTAAGTGAACTGCTGGTCCTGCTCATGGTTGATCGCGGCGCCCAGCTTGGCCAGGTCGTACTCTTTCAGGCGCGGGTCGAGCAGCTCGAACTGCACGCCCTTTTCCACGTAGGCCGGCAGCGCCTTGGCGTAGAGGTCGGCCATCTCGTGATGGGTGGCCGATTCGGCGACTTCCAGAAAGCCCAGGGCTTCGGCGCGCAGGGTGTCCATCAACAGGCGAGCGGTGACGTAGGAGTAGTTCGGCTCACGCTCGACCAGGGTACGGGCGGTCATCACCAGCGCGGTGTTGACGTCCGATTGCTCAACGCCGTCGTACAGGTTCTTCAGGGTTTCCTTCTGGATCAGCGCGCCATCGACTTCTGCGAGGCCTTCGCAGGCTTCGGTGATGATGGTGTTCAGGCGGCCCAGGTCCAGCGGCGACAGGCTGCCGTCGGCGCGCTTGATGCGGATGCTCGGATGGGCGTCAACCGGTGCGTCGACCGCGCCACGCTTGCGCTCCTGGGTGCGGGACTCGCGGTAGATCACGTAGTCGCGCGCGACTTTTTGCTCACCGGAACGCATCAGGGCCAGTTCGACCTGATCCTGGATTTCTTCGATATGGATGGTGCCGCCGGAGGGCATGCGACGCTTGAAGGTGGCGGTGACCTGTTCGGTCAGACGCGCGACGGTGTCGTGAATCCGCGACGAGGCAGAAGCATTGTTGCCTTCCACTGCGAGAAACGCCTTGGTGATGGCGACGGTGATCTTGTCATCGGTGTAGGGGACGACTGTACCGTTGCGCTTGATCACGCGTAGCTGGCCCGGCGCAGTGGCGGCCAGGTCCAGCGTGCTGTTGTCGGCGTGCGGGTTCTCGCGAATGGACTCGTTCTGCATGGGGTCTCCGGATTCTCTCTGTCTCTAACGCGTTAGGTGTCAGGCCTGCTTTGTGGGCGGCCTTGATCGGTCTCGCATGTTTCTTTCGTGTTGCATGAACCATGCCCCGGCGAACCGGCTCATGGGTAACTCAAAACTGGAGGCGATTCGCTCCTGGGGCGGCGAATCGAATGTGCCGAAGCATAGTCAGGCGTTGTGAAGTTCACAACCGCTAAACACAACATGTAGTGTGACGCGCTTGGCGCATGCGCTACTGCTGGGCTTGAGCAAAATCAACGTTTCGGGCCGCAGAGCGGGGCTTGCAGCATCGATCCGTCGCGCTCGGCGCGTGCGCGAGCCGGTTAATTCTCGGAGCGAAATATTTGGCTTGCTTTTTTTGCTGTTTGTGTCTCTTGGCTCGATTAAACCCTACATATAGGGTTTTAGGCGCCTGGGACGACACGATAGTGGCGGTTGTGGCCCCATGCAAGACGGCTGGAATGAACAAGCTGTGGATAAGTTGTGGGTGAGCTGTGCGCGATCAGAGTGCAACCCGCGTCGTTCAAGGGCTGCATAGCCTTCGGATGAAATGCTGCGCTCCCGGCCGGTTTCAGACGCCTGGCCGGCGAATGCGTAAACACTATATGTGGTGTTTTGTCAAAGCTGGATTCAGGTACGTTTTTCGCAGAGAGACAGCCGGCTTGCGGTCTGTCACAACAATACTGGCGTTGTGACACATCAGCACGGCCCGGGACCTTTGTTGGCCTGCCAGTCAGCTGTTCGAAAAGGCTGAGTCAGCACCGATGCATGGCCAAGGGAAGATCTGCCTGTTCAAAGCCTGCAGCCTTGTTTGCGCACCTGAGCGTCATCCGAAGGCGGGCCGGCCCTGCCATCTGGTCACAGGCTGGCGCTACAATGCGGCCGTCGGTCTGAAGGGGGCGCATGGTGGATCAAGAGTCGTGGAACATCCTCATTGTCGAAGATGACCAGCGGTTGGCTGAACTGACGCGCGAGTATCTGGAGAGCAATGGCCTGCAGGTCTCCATCGAAGCGGACGGTGCCCAGGCTGCCGAACGCATCATCAGTGAACGCCCTGATCTGGTGGTGCTCGACCTGATGCTGCCGGGCGAGGATGGCCTGAGTATCTGCAGCAAGGTCCGCCACCGCTACGACGGTCCGATCCTGATGCTGACCGCCCGCGCCGATGATCTCGATCAGGTGCTTGGGCTGGAAACCGGCGCCGATGATTATGTCTGCAAGCCCGTTCGGCCTCGCCTGTTGCTGGCACGTATCCGCGCGTTGCTGCGTCGTCGCGAGGGCGTCAGCGAACCAGCCTCGAGCGCAGGCCTCAAGCGTCTGCAATATGGCCCGCTGGTGGTCGACAGCGCGCTGCGCGAAGCCTGGTTGCGCGGGGAAGGTATCGAACTGACCGGTGCGGAGTTCGACCTGCTTTGGCTGCTGACTTCCAACCCGGGACGAACCCTGTCCCGCGAGCAGATTTTCGCCGAGCTGCGTGGAATCGCCTACGACGGCCAGGACCGCTCCATCGATGTACGGATTTCGCGTATCCGTCCCAAGATCGGCGACGACCCCGACCACCCGAGACTGATCAAGACCGTCCGCGGCAAGGGCTACCTGTTCGTTTCCGAAGCGGCTGAAGCCTTGCAGTGAACTCCATCTTCCTGCGCATCTACGGCGGCATGGTCGCCGTGCTGGTGCTGGTGGCGCTGCTGGGCGTGGGCGGGCTGCAGCTGCTCAACGAAGCGCGTGCCGATCGCCACCGCGAGGCGCTGGCAGCCGGTACCTTCCGCCTGATGGCGCACAACATGCAAAGCATGACGCCCATCGAGCGGCGCCAGGCGGCCAACCTCTGGGGCCGGCTGCTGGGCATCCCGTTGCGCGTGCGCACGCTGGAAGACGTGAGGCTCGAAAGCAGCCTGGAAGCGCGCCTGCTGCGTGGACAGGTACTGGTCGAGCAGATGCGCCCCCATAGCGTCACCATCTTTTCCCTGGTCAGCGCCACGGCACGCCTGGTCCTGACCGGCGAGGTCGAGCAGATCAGCGAGCAACTGGCCCGCGCGACCATCTATCTGCTGATCGACGAACTGATCCGCTACCCCGAACAGGAGCAGCCCTGGCGTCTGGCCGAGCTGAAGCAGACGCATGGCTTCGGCTACGCACTGGAGCTGCTGACCCGTGACAGCGCCAGCCTCGATGACGACCAGCGACGCCGTCTCGATGAAGGCGACACGGTGATGGCGCTGGATCGAGACGGCGATGCGATCCGGGTGTTCGCGGCGATCTCCGGCACGCCATGGATCATGTCCCTGGGGCCGCTGTACCAGCTCAATCCCTATCCGCCACAACTGTTGGTGCTGATCGCCGCTCTCGGGTTGTCGCTGATCGGCTTGACCGTCTATCTGCTGGTGCGTCAGTTGGAGCGCCGTGTGCGAGAGGTGGAAAGCGCCGCCACGCGCATTGCCGGCGGCAACCTTGAAACGCGTGTGCCGGACGCGGGTACTGACTCGGTTGGGCGCCTGGCAAAGGCATTCAATGGCATGGCCAGCCACCTGCAGCGGCTGCTGGCCGTGCAGCGCGAGATGGTCAGCGCCGTGGCCCACGAACTGCGCACACCGGTGGCGCGCCTGCGTTTCGGTCTGGAAATGGCGGCGGATGCGCAGACCCCCGAGGCGCGAACCAAATACCTCCAAGGGATGGATGGCGATATCGACGACCTCGACCGGCTGGTGGACGAGATGCTGGTCTATACCCGTCTGGAGCGTGGGTCGCCGGAGCTGACCTTTCAAGCTGTCGATCTGCGCGCGCTGGTCGATCAGGTCATCGGTGAGCTGGCGCCGCTGCGGCCTGCTGTGCTGGTCGAGCGCGGACCTTGCGAGCCGGGCACCGACGGCAGCAGTGTGGTCGATGCCGAGCCGCATTACCTGCGTCGCGCCTTGAGCAACCTGGTCGCTAACGCCATGCGCCATGCCGAAACGCGGGTGCAGGTCAGCTACGGCATCGACGCCGAACGGGTGCAGCTGCATGTCGATGATGACGGGCCGGGCGTGCCGGAAGAGGCTTGGGAGAAGGTCTTCACGCCCTTCCTGCGGCTGGATGACAGCCGTACCCGGGCATCGGGTGGCCATGGTCTGGGGCTCTCCATCGTGCGCCGGATCACCTACTGGCATGGCGGACGCTCACAGATCGGGCACAGTGATCTGGGTGGGGCGCGCTTCAGCCTGGTCTGGCCGCGCAGGCATGTGAAATAGAACAGAGATCGGGCCGTGCCGGGCTCGCGAATATCCGCGCTGGGCG
Source organism: Stutzerimonas sp. C6.4V (assembly GCF_058536345.1). Lineage (NCBI taxonomy): Bacteria > Pseudomonadati > Pseudomonadota > Gammaproteobacteria > Pseudomonadales > Pseudomonadaceae > Stutzerimonas > Stutzerimonas sp. C6.4V. Next base: position 2,319,195 of record NZ_JBZUBM010000001.1, on the reverse strand, counting down.
AACAGGTTTGGTCTTGAGAGGGTGATCACCCCGCCTTCCGCGACTGGTTCGGGTGCTTATAGGCCCGATGACGGAGCCGGAATACTGACCAGACTCAGCAAGTAATCATCGAACTGCACGAACTGGCCATCCAGCTCGGCGCCGGTCTTCCAGTGTTCCGAAAGATCATTGAGCAGGCGCAGGCGGGCGCTGCCCCTGGGATTGTGATCGATCAGTTCGGCTTCCTGGAAATAGAAGCGCTTGTTCACCAGCGGGTAGAGCGCCTTGAACAGGCTCTCCTTGATGGAAAAGGTCAGGGTCACCCGTAGTGCCCGCTGTGTTTCGTCCAGCGCTTCGTAGCCTGCACGCTCCCGCGGGGTGAGGATTTCAGCGACCAGCCGGTCAGCCCGCGCCACCGGAAGTCTTTTTTCCACATCCAGCCCGATGCCGAGCCACTGCTCGCGACGCGCCACGACAGCAGCGGCCCATCCCGCGCCGTGAGTGATGGAGCCGACCACGCCGGCTGGCCAGCAGGGCGAGCGGTCTTCATTCACGGTTGGGGTGCACGACGCGCCGGTTGCCCGCAGCAAGGCTTCGCGTGCGCAGAGCCTGCCTGCGAGAAATTCGCTCTGGCGCTTGCGCACCGCTGCCACGGCAGGCAAGCCACAGCGGCCGAAATCCTCTGGATCGAGCAAGGCGGGATCGAAGCGGGTGCTGATCAGCTGCACGCCTGGCAGGGCAAACGGCAACGGCCAGTGATCACTCAGTGGTGAGCAGCAGGCGGGGTGGTAGGAGAGCGGCTTCATGCGCGTCAGTGTGCCTCAATCCCCCTCTGGAGCGAATACGCTGATGTTTGCCCAGATAGGAGCTGCCCTGCGGTGCGCCCAGGCCAGGTCCATCTCTTCGCCTTTTGCCCGGACCACAGGATACCCGTCGTCAGGTCGCGCTAACGGGCAGATTCCCGGCCGTCGAGCCGCTACACTAGCCGCCACGCAACCAGGGGAATGGATCCGTGCTTAAAGACCTAGGAATAAAGAGTCGTGTGCTGGTGCTCATACTGCTGCCCAGCACTGTGCTGGCGGTCGCGCTCGGCGTCTATTTCACCTGGTTGCAGCTGTCGGAAATGCGCCATCAGCTCGACGAGCGCGGCCAGCTGATTGCCGAGCAATTGGCCCCGCTGGCCGCACCGGCCATGGCCCAGGGGTACGGCAAGCGTCTGCAGCGGATCCTCAACCAGGTCCTCGACCAGCCCGACGTACGCGCCGTTTCGATTCTCGATACCGAGCGCAACCTGCTGGCTCACGCAGGGCCGAACATGATCACTCCGTCACCGCCGGCCGACCCCGAGGCGCTGACCCAGGTCAGCAGCATCGACGCCACGCGCATCCTCCTGCCGGTGCTGGGCAAGCATCTGAACCTGGCTGAGGACAACCCTGACAACGATCTGCGCCAGATTGGCTGGCTGGAGCTGGAGCTGTCGCACCAGGGCACCCTGTTACGCGGCTATCGCAGCCTGTTCACCAGTCTGCTGCTGATCGGCGCCGGGCTGATCATCACCGCCTTGCTGGCGTTGCGCATGAGTGCGGCCATCAGCAAACCCCTGCACAAGGTCAAGGTGGCCGTGGCGCAGCTCAAGGACGGTCACCTCGAAACCCGTCTCCCGCCGCTTGGCAGTCACGAGATGGACGAGGTCGCCGCGGGGATCAACCGCATGGCCGAGGCGCTGCTCGGCGCGCGCGAGGAGCTGCAGCAGAGCATCGACCAGGCGACTGAGGACGTGCAGCAGAACCTGGAAACCATCGAGATCCAGAACATCGAGCTGGATCTGGCGCGCAAGGAGGCGCTGGAAGCCAGCCGCATCAAGTCCGAGTTCCTGGCCAACATGAGCCACGAGATTCGCACGCCCCTCAATGGCATCCTCGGCTTTACCCATCTGCTGCAGAAGAGCGACCTCACGCCGCGTCAGCAGGATTACCTGTCCACCATCGAAAAATCGGCCGACAGCCTGCTGGGCATCATCAACGAGATCCTCGATTTCTCGAAGATCGAGGCCGGCAAGCTGGTACTCGACAGCATTCCGTTCAACCTGCGCGACCTCATCGAAGATACCTTGACCATCCTCGGGCCTGCGGCGCACGGCAAGCATCTGGAGTTGGTCAGCCTGGTCTATCGCGACACACCGCTGTCGCTGGTCGGCGACCCATTGCGCCTCAAACAGGTGCTGACCAATCTGGTCAGTAACGCCATCAAGTTCACCAACGAGGGGACCATCGTTGTCCGCGCCATGGTCGAGGATGAGCGTGCCGACCGGGCCCAGCTGCGCATCAGCGTGCAGGACACCGGTATCGGCCTGACCGATCAGGACCTGCGCATGCTGTTCCAGGCCTTCAGTCAGGCGGATAACTCCCTGTCCCGCCAGCCCGGCGGAACCGGGCTTGGGCTGGTGATTTCCAAGCGTCTGATCGAACAGATGGGAGGCGAGATTGGCGTCGACAGCATTCCCGATGAGGGTTCCGAATTCTGGATCAGCCTGAGCCTGCCGAAAGCCCGCGATGACATCGAGGACCTGCCGCGTGCCGCGTTGCTGGGGCGTAGGGTCGGGTTGCTGGAGCAACACCCGCTGGCCCGCCAGGCCTTGCAGCATCAGCTGGAAAGCTGCGGGCTGGAGGTGTTGAGCTTCGACACGCTGGACCAGTTGCAGCAGGCCGTGGATGCCGGCCGAACAAGCGAGGCACCGATCGAGATCGCGGTGATCGGCGTGACCAGCCGCGAGATCGCACCGCAGCAGCTGTGCCAGCGTCTATGGGAGTTCGAGGGCTTGGGCTGCAAATGCATCGTGCTCTGCCCGACCACCGAACAGGCGCACTATCATGAGGCGCTGCCCGAATCCCATACCCACACGCAGCTGCAAGGCAAACCGGCCTGTACACGGAAGCTGCAGCGCGTTCTTCTCGACCTGCTGCGCCCGCCCCAGGCTTTGATCGAAGCCCTGACAGTGCCAGATAGCCGGCCACCGCGAGTGCTCTGCGTCGATGACAACCCGGCCAACCTGTTGCTGCTGGAGACCCTGCTGACCGACATGGGCGGTGAGGCCGAGGCGGTCAGCAGCGGCCAGGAAGCGCTGGAGGCGGTCAAGCGCAAGGCGTTCGATCTGGTCTTCATGGACGTGCAGATGCCCGGGATGGACGGGCGCCAGACCACCGAGGCGATCCGCCAATGGGAAGCCGACAGTGGGCAACCGCCGCTGCCGATCATTGCGCTCACGGCGCATGCGCTGTCCAACGAGAAGCGCTCGCTGCTGCAGAGCGGGCTGGATGACTACCTGACCAAGCCGATCAGCGAGCGGCAACTGGCCCAGGTGGTATTGAAATGGACCGGGCTGCCGCTTTCGCGCAGTTTTCTGGCCGCGCCACAGGAGATGCCAGCGGCGGAGAACAACCTCAAGGTGGTGGATGCCGAGGAAGGCTTGCGGTTGGCGGCCGGCAAGGCCGACCTCGCGGCAGACATGATGAGCATGCTGCTGGCCACGCTGGAGGACGACCGCCTGTCGATCAGGCAGGCGCGGCGCCTTGGTGACCAACAGGCGTTGATCGATCGCGTCCACCGCCTGCACGGTGCGACCCGTTACTGCGGCGTGCCGCAACTGCGCGCGGCCTGCGAACGCAGCGAAACCCTGCTCAAGCAGAATCACCCCAGCGCGGCCCAGGCACTGGATGAGCTCGACAACGCAATCGAACGCCTGGAATACGAGTCGCGAGTCGTCTGACGGGGCTCGCACTCTGCCCGGCCGACAGGAATGGCCGGGCAGTCCAGGCTAGCTCACTCGCCCATCACCACGCCTTCGCGCCGCGGGTCGGCGCCACCGAACCAGCCGTTCTCGGTACGCTGGATCGCCTGCAGACCGCTGGTCATCTCCGTCTCGTTGATCGCGTGGCCGCGGGCTTTCAGCGCCTGCACGGTGCTGGCCGGGAAGCGGCCGGCCTCCAGTACCGTCGGGCCATTGAAACTGCCGAAGTTGGGCAGGTCGATGGCTCGCTGCGCGTCGAGCCCCCAGTCATACATGCCGAGCAGTGTTTTCGCGGTGAAGTGGATGATCGCTGCGCCGCCAGGGGAACCGAGGCTCGCCAGAAACTGTTCGCCTGTGACGTCGAAAACCAGCGTGGGGCTCATGCTCGAGCGCGGGCGCTTGTCGGGTTCGACGCGATTGGCTACCGGTCGGCCCAGCGCGTCGTACGGCTCGAAAGCGAAGTCGGTGAGTTCGTTGTTCAGCAGGTAGCCTCCTGCCAGGCCGGTGCCGCCGTCATTGAGCAGGCGCGAACCGAAGGCCTGTTCGATGGTGGTCGTCATTGCCAGGGCGTTGCCTTCGGCATCGACGATGCTGATGTGGCTGGTGCCATATTCCGGCTGATCGGGCTGAGAGGCGAGGGCGATCGGCATGTCCCCCGGTTCTCCCGGCTCGGCGGTGCCCATGCTGCGCGGACCGATCAGGGCGGCGCGCTGCTTGAGATAGTCCGGCGCGAGCATGCTGTTCCAGGTGCGGCCCGGCACCGGCACGAAATCGGGGTCGGCCAGGTATTTGGCACGGTCGGCATAGGCCAGGCGCGAAGCCTCGGTGTAACGGTGCAGGAACTCGGCGGATGGCACGTTCTGATCGAGGGGCTGCAGCGGTGGCAGCTGCTCCAGCATCCCCAGGATCTGCATCTGGGTAATGTGGCCGGAGGAGGGTGGCGGGAAGCCGCAGACCTGATAGCGCTTCTGCCAGAGGGTGCAGATGGCGTCGCGCTGGCGTGGTTGGTAGCCCTCCAGATCATTCAGGCTGATGCGGCCCGGGTTGGTCGGGTGAGTGTTCACTTGCAGCACCAGCGACCGGGCGTTGGCGCCGGTATAGAACGCATCGCTGCCGCGTTCGGCGATGTCCTTGAGCAGCGCGGCGAGGGCCGGATTGCGCAGGCGATGGCCGACGGGCAAAGGCTCGCCATCGTTCTGGTAGTAGAACGCCGCGGCTCGCGGGTCTTTGCGCAGGGCCGGGTCGCTGGCGAGCAGACCATGCAGGCGCGGGCTGATCTCGAAACCTTCTTCAGCCAGTTCGATAGCCGGTTCGAACAAGGTGCTCCAGGGCAGCTTGCCGTACCTGTCGTGCGCGCGTTCGAGCATCCTGACCACCCCCGGCACGCCCACCGAGCGACCGCCCACGACCGCGTCGAGGAATGCCATCGGCTTGCCGTCTTCAGTCAGAAACAGTCGCTCGTCTACCGCTGCAGGTGCTGTCTCGCGCCCGTCCAGCGCTGCGATGTGTTCACCATCCCAATGCAGCAGGAAGGCACCGCCGCCAAGCCCGCTGGACTGCGGTTCGACCAGGCTCAACACCATCTGGACCGCCACGGCGGCATCCATTGCGCTGCCGCCAGCCTTGAGTATCCGGTAGCCGGCCTCGGTTGCCAGTGGGTTGGCTGCGGCAACGGCGAAGCGCTCCAGGGCCCAGCCGGGTTTGGCCGAGTAGCCGCTGGACGCTTCCGGCGCGGGTGGGATTTCGCTGGACGGAGCGTCCGGCTGAGTACAGGCGGTGAGGCTGAACACCAGAATCGAGGGAACCAGGGCGGCTCGTCCAACGTGCATGGGATGTTCCTTGTCTGAGGCGGTAGGAAATATGTAACTGTTTACAGGCCTAGACCACTGACCCCGGTATGCCAAGCCTGATCGCTGCGGACGGGAAATTCCTCGTATGCTCACCATGCTGTGCCGTTCGTCTGTCTGCTGCGCCAAAAGGGTACGGGGCGGGACGTAAAGCCTGTCGCTCCGGGGTACTGCGATGACGGACGCGAGGGTATCGCGGTCTGCCCGTGGCCGATGGTTGCCGGTATCATGTGCGCCTCTCCAAGGCTGTGCGGTCCCTCAAGCCATGACAATTCAGTACCCGACCATCGCCGATTGCGTCGGCAACACCCCTCTGGTTCGCCTGCAGCGCCTGCCCGGTGAAACCAGCAATACCCTCCTGGTAAAGCTCGAAGGCAACAATCCCGCTGGTTCGGTCAAGGACCGTCCCGCGCTGTCGATGATTGCCCGGGCCGAAGCTCGCGGTGATATCAAACCGGGCGATACGCTGATCGAAGCCACCTCCGGCAATACCGGCATTGCCCTAGCCATGGCTGCGGCGATCAAGGGCTACAAGTTCATCCTGATCATGCCCGATAACTCCAGCGCCGAGCGCAAGGCGGCGATGACGGCCTACGGCGCCGAGCTGATTCTGGTGAGCAAGGAAGAGGGCATGGAAGGCGCCCGCGACCTGGCGGTAAAAATGGCAGCCGACGGACACGGCAAGGTGCTCGATCAGTTCGCCAACGGCGACAACCCGGAAGCCCACTTCACCAGTACCGGGCCGGAACTGTGGCAGCAGACTCAGGGCAGCATCACCCATTTCGTCAGTTCCATGGGCACTACCGGCACCATCATGGGCGTGTCGCGCTACCTCAAGCAGCAAAACCCGCAGATTCAGATCATCGGCCTGCAGCCTATGGAGGGCGCCGCTATCCCGGGCATCCGTCGCTGGCCGCAGGAATACCTGCCGAAGATCTACCAGGCCGAGCGCGTCGACCGCATCGTCGACATGGCGCAGGACGAAGCCGAACAGGTCATGCGCCGGCTGGCCCGCGAAGAAGGCATCTTCTGTGGCGTGTCCTCCGGTGGCGCCGTGGCTGCCGCGCTGCGCCTGTCGCAGGAGGTCGAGAATGCGGTGATCGTAGCGATCATCTGCGACCGTGGAGATCGCTATCTGTCGACGGGCGTTTATGACCAGCCCTGATCGCGACCTGACGCTGCAAGGCGGTACCTGCTGATGGCCAAGCGCAGCGGCGGTTTGCGCTTCCAGCCCAGCGGTGGCGAGAAGAAGCCGCAGATTCCGGTCGGCAAGAAGCAGCGGCTGAGCATTCAGCGGCTCGCCAATGATGGGCGCGGCATCGCCTTTCTCGACAACCGCACCTGGTTTGTCGAAGGCGCCTTGCCAGAAGAAGACGTCGAGGCACGCGTACTGAACGCGCGCAGCCAGATCGTCGAAGCCCGCACCGAGCGCGTGCTAACGGCCAGCGCCCGGCGGCGCGCCGAGCCGTGCCCGCATGCGCGGGTCTGCGGCGGTTGCAATCTGCAGCACCTGAGCGCGGCCGATCAACTCGAAATGAAACAGCGCAGCCTCGCCGAGCAGCTGTCCCGGGTGGCGGCGATCGAGCCACAGCAATGGGCAGCACCGCTTAGTGGCCCGGAGTTCGGCTATCGCCGTCGCGCACGGTTGGCGGTGCGTTGGGATAACAAGGCGCGGCGGCTGGACGTGGGCTTTCGTGCCAGTGCCAGCCAGGACATCGTCGCGATCCGCGAATGTCCGGTGCTGGTACAGCCCTTGCAAACGCTGTTGCCCGCGCTGATAGCCGTGTTGCATGAACTGGGCAAGCCGCAGGTGATCGGTCACCTGGAGTTGTTCAGCGGGACTTGCGAAGCGGTGCTGGTGCGCCATACCGCTGCGCTGTTGCCAGACGATCTGCAGCGTCTGACCGCCTTTTCTCTGGAGCACGGCGTGCAGCTCTGGCTGCAGGGCGAGGGTGCGCCACAGCCGCTGGACTCCGCGTACCGGCTGGGCTACCGCTTGCCCGCGTGGGATCTGGAGCTGGCCTGGCGACCCGGCGACTTCGTCCAGGTCAACGCACCGGTAAACGAAGCGATGGTCGCGCAGGCACTGGACTGGCTGGCGCCAAAGGCAGGCGAGCGGGTGCTCGATCTGTTCTGCGGGCTGGGCAATTTCAGCCTGCCTCTGGCGCGTCTTGGTGCGCAGGTGGTCGCAGTGGAAGGCGTCGCGGAAATGGTCGAGCGCGCGCGCACCAATGCGGAGCACAACCGGCTGGAGGGTGCGCACTTTTATCAGGCGGACCTGTCGAAGCCGCTTGTTCAGGCGCAGTGGGCCGAAGGTGGCTTCGCAGCGGTACTGCTCGATCCGCCGCGCGATGGTGCGTTGGAAATTGTGCAGCAGATGGCGACTTTAGGTGCACGGCGCGTGGTCTATGTATCGTGCAATCCTGCAACGCTGGCGCGCGATGCAGCTGAGTTGGTTGGGCAGGGCTATCGATTGAAGCAGGCAGGCGTGCTGGACATGTTTCCGCAGACGGCGCACGTCGAGGCCATGGCACTCTTCGAGCGGCCCGCGTAGTTCAGTTTTTTTGACAGGCGATCGGCCTGTGGTTCAACCGACCGGCTCCAAGAAAGCCGGCGTATTCGACGCAGATGATGCGTAGAGGGAAGGTAATAGATGGTCCAGGTCAGAGCGCTTCAGCCGATCAATACCGACGGCAGCATCAACCTCGATGGCTGGCTCGATCATGTGCTGGGGATGGACCCGGCACTCGACCGCGACGCACTCAAGCAGGCCTGCGAGTTCGCCCGAACGGCGGAACAGCAGGCCAACGCGGCACAGAATCTCTGGAGCGAAGGCACCTCCAGCTACCAGATCGGGCTGGAGATCGCAGAAATTCTCGCCGACCTCAAGCTCGACCAGGACAGCCTGGTGGCCGCGGTGATCTACCGCGGCGTACGCGAAGGCAAGATCCAGCTGTCCGAGGTGCATCAGCGGTTCGGCTCGGTGGTGGCCAAGCTGATCGAGGGCGTGCTGCGCATGGCGGCCATCAGCGACAGCCTCAACCCGCGCGAATCGCTGGTGCTGGGCACCCAGACCCAGGTGGAAAATCTGCGCAAGATGCTGGTGGCCATGGTCGACGACGTGCGTGTCGCGCTGATCAAGCTGGCCGAGCGAACCTGTGCCATCCGTGCGGTCAAGAATGCCGATGACGACAAGCGTCATCGCGTCGCCCGCGAAGTGTTCGACATCTATGCCCCGCTGGCCCACCGCCTGGGCATCGGTCACATCAAGTGGGAGCTGGAGGACCTGTCCTTCCGCTACCTTGAACCCGAGCAGTACAAACAGATCGCCCAGCTGCTGCATGAACGCCGGCTGGATCGTGAGCAGTACATCCAGAGCGTTGTGCAGCAACTCAAGGACGAACTGACCGCCACCGGGATTCATCCCGAAATCGACGGGCGGGCCAAACACATCTATTCGATCTGGCGAAAGATGCAGAAGAAGGGCCTGCAGTTCAGTCAGATCTACGACGTTCGCGCCGTCCGTGTGCTGGTACCCGAAGTGCGCGATTGCTACACGGCGCTGGGTATCGTGCACACGCTGTGGCGGCACATTCCCAAGGAGTTCGACGACTACATCGCCAACCCCAAGGAAAACGGCTACCGCTCGCTGCACACCGCGGTGCTCGGGCCGGAAGGCAAGGTGCTGGAAGTGCAGATCCGCACCCAGGCCATGCACGAAGAGGCCGAACTTGGCGTTTGCGCGCACTGGCGCTACAAGGGCACCGACGTAAAAGCCACCTCCAACCATTACGAGGAAAAGATTTCCTGGCTGCGCCAGGTGCTCGAATGGCACGAGGAACTAGGCGACATCGGCGGCCTGGCGGACCAGCTGCGCGTCGATATAGAGCCGGATCGCGTCTATGTCTTCACCCCGGACGGCCATGCCATCGACCTGCCCAAGGGCGCCACACCGCTGGACTTCGCCTATCGCGTGCATACCGAGATCGGCCATAACTGCCGCGGCGCCAAGATCAATGGCCGCATCGTGCCGCTCAACTACAGCCTGCAGACCGGCGAGCAGGTCGAGATCATTACCAGCAAGCACGGCTCGCCGAGCCGCGACTGGCTGAACCCCAACCTGGGCTACATCACCACCTCGCGCTCGCGGGCGAAGATCGTCCACTGGTTCAAGCTCCAGGCGCGCGACCAGAACGTCGCGGCCGGCAAGGCGCTGCTGGAGCGCGAACTGGGCCGCCTCGATCTGCCGCCGGTGGACTTCGACAAACTGGCGGAAAAGGCGAACCTGAAGACCGCAGAAGACATGTTCGCCGCGCTCGGTGCAGGCGATCTGCGTCTGGCTCAGCTGGTCAACCATGCCCAGCAATTGGTTGAGCCGGATACCCATGATGATGACCAGCTCGAGCTGATCCCCAAGCGCTCCACCAGCACCAAGCCTGGCAAGCGCGGCGACGTGCAGATCCAGGGGGTCGGCAATCTGCTAACCCAGATGGCGGGCTGCTGCCAACCGCTGCCGGGCGACCCTATCGTCGGCTACATCACCCTCGGACGCGGCGTCAGCATTCACCGCCAGGACTGCGCCTCGGTGCTGCAACTGGCCGGACGTGAGCCGGAGCGGATCATCCAGGTCAGCTGGGGCCCGATCCCCGAGAAGACCTATCCGGCGGATATCAGCATTCGTGCCTATGACCGTTCCGGTCTGCTGCGGGACGTCTCGCAGATCCTGCTCAACGAGCGAATCAATGTTCTGGCCGTCAACACCCGCTCGAACAAGGAAGACAGCACAGCGCAGATGACACTGACCATCGAGATACCCGGGCTGGATGCGCTGGGGCGGCTGCTCAGCCGGATATCGCAGCTGCCCAACATTATCGAGGCCAAGCGCCAGAGAACGAGTTAGAGCAGCTTCCAACTGGACGCCTGAAGCTGGAAGTAAAAGCGGCGCGGTGTCAGGCTTCCAGCACCGTAGGGTGGGATGTCGTTTTTTACATCCACCATGACGACGCTGCGGTGGATGGGTGAAGCGTCATCCACCTACGTTGGCGCCAGCTTCGATTTCCAAGTGTCACCGAGGAATCCCATGTACCAACTCCCCGACCTGCTGCACCTGATGGCCCGGCTGCGTGATCCGCAGCATGGTTGCCCGTGGGATCTGCAGCAGGACTACGCCAGCATCGTGCCGCATACCCTGGAAGAAGCCTACGAGGTGGCGGATGCCATCGAGAGCGGTGACTTCGACCACCTGCCGGGTGAGCTGGGCGACTTGCTGTTCCAGGTCGTCTATTACAGCCAGCTGGCCAGGGAAGAGGGCCGCTTCGAGTTCGATACGGTGGTTGATGGCATCACCCGCAAGCTGCTGCGTCGGCACCCGCACGTGTTCCCCGACGGCGATCTCTACGGCTCGCCGGAGCTGCCCCGTCTCGATGAAGCGCAGATCAAGCAGCGCTGGGAAGCGATCAAAGCCGAGGAACGCGCGGAGAAGTCCGCTGCACCAGAACAGCTGTCGCTGCTCGACGATGTGCCCAGCGCACTGCCTGCCCTCAGCCGCGCGGCCAAGTTGCAGAAGCGCACCGCACAGGTCGGCTTCGACTGGCCGGACGCGTTGCCGGTACTGGACAAGGTGCGTGAGGAACTCGACGAAGTCCTCGAGGCCATGAGCGAGAACGACCCGGAGGCCATGGCAGAAGAGATCGGTGATCTGCTGTTCGTCACGGTCAATCTGGCGCGGCATCTGAAGGTCGATCCGGAAAATGCCTTGCGTGCGGCCAACCGAAAATTCGAGCGGCGCTTCCGCTTTATCGAACAAGCCTTGCGGGAAGCGGGGCGGCCTATCGAACAGTGCGATCTGGCAGCGCTGGATGCATTGTGGGATGAAGCCAAGAAGCAGCTCAAAGCTGGAAGCTAGAAGTCAAAAGCTGCTAGGTATAGCGGTATGCTGAGCCGCTTCAAGCTTAGCCTTAAGTCATATTGGATGAGTGGAACTATGAGTCTTTCCCTTCGCGATCAGTTGCTCAAAGCCGGGCTGGTCAACGAAAAGCAGGCCAAGCAGGCCGGTAAGCAACAGCAGAAACAGCAGCGCCTGGTAAAGAAAGGCCAGCTCGAAAAGGATGACTCCCAGCGTGAAGCGGCGCTCAAGGCTCAGGCCGAAAAGCAGGCCCGCGATCAGGAGCTGAACCGTCAGCAGCAGGAAAAAGCCGAACAGAAGGCTCGCACCGCGCAGATCAAGCAGCTGATCGAAGGCAGCCGCCTACCCAAGTTGACCACGGAGGACTACTACAACTTCGTCGACGACAAGAAGGTCAAGCGCCTGTCGGTGAACAAGCTGATGCGTGACAAGCTCTCCAGTGGCTCGCTGGCTATCGTCCGCCATGGCGGCGGTTACGAAGTGATCCCGCGTGAGGCTGCATTGAAGATCCAGGAGCGCGATCCGCGCCGCATCGTGCAGCTCAATGTCCAGACCCAAGCACCGGATGCCGACGACCCTTACGCCGCTTACCAGATCCCCGACGATCTGATGTGGTAATCGTGGAGCAGGCCTGCTGCCGGTAATTGCAGCGGGCCTCTGGCGAGTGCCTGGTCCGCGCTTGTCGCCTACCAAGGCAGGCTGTGGGGTAGCGGAGAGAGTACATCCAGCGAGCCCCTCCGACAAAAGGACGGACTTATGCCCGTCTTGCGGCCTCTACTGCTACAGCCCGACCGGGCTTTCGGTTACAGCAGGAGGACTCAAATGGAAACCACACGTTATTCGGACGAGATCGATACGCTCAGCTGGCATGCCCAGGGCGTGCCCGGTGACCCTGAAGAGCCTGGCGTGCCGGACCTGCCGAGCGAGCCCGGCGAGCCGACTATTCCGGATCAGCCACCGCCAGACCCGGTAGCCTGACAGCTGTATCATGCCTGACCAGCGGCCCGTGCGAGCAGGTCGACCACCTGCTCGTCGCTGGTCTGTTCGAAGTTGCCGTAGTGACAACCCACGCCAATGAACGGCTCGGGCATCTGCAGGCAGACCAGCTCATCCACTTCCGGCCGAAGCATCTCGATCACGTCACGCGGGCCAACCGGCACCGCCAGGACGATCCTGCCTGGTTTCGACTGCCGCAGTCCCTTGAGGGCCGCTCGCACCGTGGCTCCAGTAGCAATGCCGTCGTCGATCACGATGATGCAACGATCCGTAATGACGGGTGCCGGTCGTTCGCCGCAATAGCGCTGGCGTCGCCGTTCCAGCTCCGTCAGCTGACGGCTCATTTCCTCGCTGAACCAGTTGGGTGGCGGCGCGATCTGGTTCAGCAGTTCCTGGTTGATCACCCACTTCGGTTCGGCGCCGTCGATTACCGCGCCCAGTGCCAGCTCTTCATTCCCCGGCGCGCCGATCTTGCGTACCAGCACCAGATCAAGCGGCGCGGCCAGCTTACGCGCCACCTCGAAGGCGACGGGTACGCCGCCACGTGGCAGGGCGAGAACCAGTGGATTGCTGTCTGTTAGATGTTGCAGGGCGTCTGCCAGCTCCTGGCCAGCATGGCTGCGGTCGCGAAACAGTGGGGATTCGGGCATGAAGGCGCGCATGGCTCACTCTCCGAACGGGTAGGTATCCGGAACGCTCTCTTCGTCGATCTGCTGCGGGCCGATCGGTCTGACGGCTGTGGTCTGTTCGAGCCAGAGCAGGGCGTCGAACTGTTCGGAAAGTATGGCCTGAAAATAATGACTCTGACGTTCAGTAGCCGGACGGTAGATGACGCCGATGGCGCGCTCGAGGCGCGGTCTGGCCAGTGCTTCGCGAAGTGCTGGATTGTCCCGCCAAGCGGTCAGCGAAGCCGGCAGCCCGGCACGCAGGAACAGCTGCTCCCAGCTATCCGGGCGAGAGGGGCGGACCTGCTTGATCTGCATGGGCTCATCCCAGTTATCAGCGGCAGCTACCTCGCCGCGATCAGTGGCCATGCCCAGCAGTACCGCATCTCGACCGAACGCGGTGCGGCACAGCTCACCAATGTTGAATTCCCCGCCCCAGCCCATGGACGTCGAGGCGGCATTGCCGATATGGGAGTTATGTGCCCAGACCACTGCCTTGGCACCATTCCCGCGATGCTCCAGCAAGGCGCGCAGGGTATCGAACATATGCCGGTCGCGCAGATTCCACGACTCGGTCGAACCCTGGTACATGGCGCGGTAATACTGCTCCGCTGCGAGCACGACGCGTGCGTTCTGCTCGGCATTGAAAAAATTGCTGCCGTCTTTTTCGAGGTATTCCAGGCGCTGATCGAGCAAGGCGCGCAGCTGTTCGACCACCGCGTCTTCGCAGGACGGCTCGCCGCGCATCACGTTGTGGCCATAGACGGCCGGCTCATCGTGCCAGGGGCTCAGGCAGCCATAGCGCCGGCGAGCGGCACTGGCAGCCTGCGGGTCGACCTGGTCAAGGTAGCCGAGCACCTCCTGAATCGAGGAGCCGAGGCTGTAGACATCGAGCCCACGAAACTCGACACGCTGCTCGGCAGCAAGCGAGTCGTTATGGGTACGCAGCCAGGAGGCGAAGTCGGCTACTTCCTGGTTGCGCCACATCCAGGTCGGAAAGCGCTTGAAGCCTTCTTCCACCCAGGCAGGCGGCTCGTGCTGGCGCACGTAGCGGTCGATCCTGGCTGCATCCGGCCAGTCCGCTTCCGCCGCGACGATGGAGAAGCCGTGCCGTTCGATCAGCCGCTGCGTGACGGCGGCACGGGCACGGTAGAACTCGGATGTGCCATGGCTGGCTTCGCCTATGAGCACGACCCTTGCGTCTGCCAACGGCTCGAACGCATCTGCGAAATGTTCGTCGCCGATGGGCGGGAGAGCGGTGGCGTGGCGACGCAGCAGTTCGACCAGCTGCTCTTCAGTCAACGTGCCAGGTTGCGGGCGGGATGCGGACATGTCCTCGGCTCCTGTTCTGCTCCATAGGGATGACCGGCGCTGGACGGCCCTGTTCAGACCGTCCGGCGGGTCATCGGATCAAGCACAAGCGGCAGAACTAGATGCGAGGGACTAGTCTCTAACAGAAGCGACGCCAATATAGGCGAGCGGTTTCCGCTGAAAGCGCTAAGAAACGAGGGGGCACCCATGACGACCTGGATCATCGCTTACAGCAAAGACGGCAACACGGCCATCCTCCGGACCGAGTCCGATCGCCAGCCGGACATAGACGAGGCAGTCGAGCTGGTTACCCGCAAGGCCGAGCAGGACTATGCCGGCGAGGATGATGCCTATGAGCACGATCCCGACCTGGAAGAGACACCCGCCACGCGCCTGGCCGAACGCTTCGGTATTACCGTAACCGGCATTTCCCAGGCCTGATCAGGCCACCTGCCAGACACAATCGTCCCCGACCACGAACAGACGCCGGTCCCGATCGGCGTCGACCTCCATCATGCCGGTGAAACTGCCAAATGCCGGCAGCAAGCTGACCGCTGTGCCTATGCAGAAGCACGGCAGACGCAACGACTGGCGGCCGCGACCGCGCAGGCGGAACGCCGGATGCAGGTGGCCTGCGAGGACGTGATGGGTAGGGTGTGGGTCGGGTTCGTGTTGCAGTGCGAACGGGCCGAGCAGCAGCGGCTCGGGGACGACGTTCATCCCCAGGCTGGCTGGCGGATCACCGGCGCGACGATCGTGGTTGCCCCGGATCAGTGTGATCGCCAGCCCCAGGTGTCTGGCGCGCCACTCGTGCAATTGGCTGAGCGTGGCGGGCGTCTGCGATTCCGGCGCGTGGAGGAAATCGCCCAGGAAGATCAGCTGTTCGCAGCGATAGCGGTCAAGCAGGACGTCGAGGCGTTGCAGATTGGCCTGGGTCGTGCCGTGAGGCACCGGCTGGCCGAGACTACGATAGGCCGCAGCCTTGCCGAAGTGGATGTCAGCGATGAGTAGCGCTTGCAGTTCCGGCCAGTAGACGGCCTTGTCGGCGAGCAGCCAGAGCTCGGTCTGTTGGAGCTCGATGGATAGGTGTGGGGTCATGCGGCGGAGTTTATCGCGGGCGTTTAGCTGTTCACAGCGTCCGGCGTCAGGGTCGCCGGAACCAGGTCAACGCTCGGTTGACCGCCCCACGCCCTGCTTAACAGCTTGCGCGGCAGTGCTCGGCGATGCCGGGGCGAAACGCCCGCTATCGTTTCGCCTTTTTCGCTCTCGGCGTGCCGTCCTTGGTAACTCGCGGTTTGCGCCTGGGGCTGGTTTCGCGTTCTACAGCAATGCCCTCATCCGCTTGCGGCTGGTAGCCACCGGGCCCGGCGGCCTTGTCCAGTTCGGCGACCATCCGGCGGATGCGATCGGCCAGTTTTTCCGAGGTCATGCTCTCGCGAAAGCGCTCGACCATCAGCGGAAACGCCAGGGGAGTGGTGCGCTTGACCAGATGGATGTCCAGCTGACGCTGCTGCAGCCGGGTAAGCGTCTGTTCCAGTCGTTCGACCTCCAGCTCCTGGCGCAGCACTTCCTCCTCGGCCTGGGTCAGCAGCAGGTTGGCGGGGTCGTATTGACGAAACACGTCGAAGAACAAGCCGCTGGAGGCCTGCAGCTGACGGGCACTTTTCTGGGCGCCGGGGTAGCCGGAAAAGACCAGCCCCGCGATTCGCGCTATTTCCCGGAAACGCCGGCGTGCCAGCTCGCCCGCGTTGAGGCTGGCGAGCACGTCATGCAGCAGGTCGTGCTGGCTGAACAAGGCGGGCGTCAGCCAGTGCAGCCAGTCCACCTCGGTGGCCGACAGCAGCTCGAAGCCGTAGTCGTTGACGGCAATGGAAAAGGTCAGCGGTTGGCGCTGGCCCATGCGCCAGGCCAGCAGGCTGGCCAGCCCAAGATGCACATGGCGACCCGCGAAGGGGTAGAGGAACAGATGCCAGCCCTCGCGGGACTTCATGACCTCCGCCAGCAGCGTGGCTTCGGTCGGAAGGGCCGACCAGTCCATCTGCACACGCAGCAGGGGTTCGACCAGACGCATCTCGGGGCTGGCGAAGCTGCCGCGTGACGCATCGCCGAGCTGCTGGACCACCGCATCGGCCAATTCGCTGGACAGCGGCATGCGACCGCCATTCCAGCGTGGCACGGCAGCCTTCCTGCCTGTGGCGCGGCTGACGTAGGCGGTCATGTTCTCGACCCGTACCAGCTCCAGTAATCGTCCACCGAAGAGGAAGTTGTCGCCGGGCCGCAGACGGGCGATAAAGCCTTCCTCGATGGTGCCCAGCGAGCGGCCACTGCCCCCCTTGGCCCAGAATTTCACCGTCAGGCTGGCATCGCTGACGATGGTGCCGATGCTCATGCGATGGCGCAGCGCCACGCGGCGACTGGGTACTTTCCAGAGGCCGGTTTCGTCCGGCTCGACCCGCTGATAGTCGGGGTAGGCCGTCAGCGAATGCCCGCCATGGCGGACGAAGGCCAGCGCCCACTGCCAGTGGTCATCGGTCAGCTCCCGGTACGACCAGGCCTGGCGAACTTCGGCGAACAATTCATCAGGCCGAAAACCGCCGCCCAGGGCCATGCTCACCAGGTGCTGCACCAGCACGTCGAGCGGGCGGTGCGGTGCGCTACGGGCCTCGATCCGCCGCTCGGCTATGGCGACCTGCGCGGCGGCCGCTTCCACTACTTCCACGCTGTGGGTCGGCACCAGGGTGACCCGCGAGGTGCCCCCCGGTGCATGGCCGGAGCGCCCTGCGCGCTGCATCAGCCGGGCCACGCCCTTGGGCGAGCCGATCTGCAGGACGCGTTCGACCGGCAGGAAGTCGACCCCCAGGTCCAGGCTGGAAGTGCAGACCACGGCCTTGAGCGCACCCTGCTTGAGGCCCAGCTCGACCCAGTCGCGCACCTCGCGCGCCAGGGAGCCGTGGTGCAAGGCGATCAGTCCGGCCCAGTCGGGACGCGCTTCGAGGAGCGCCTGGTACCAGATCTCCGACTGCGAACGGGTATTGGTGAACACCAGGGTGGTCGCGGCGGAGTCGATCTCCTCGACTACCTGCGGCAGCATGCGCAGGCCGAGGTGGCCTGCCCAGGGGAAGCGCTCGATGCTCGGCGGCAGCAGCGTATCGACGCGCAGATCCTTGTCCACCTTGCCCTGCACCAGCTTGCCGCTACCCGGATGCAGCAGCACCTCGAGCGCATGGGGCTGGTTGCCCAGCGTCGCGGACAACCCCCAGACGATCAGCTCCGGCATCCACTGGCGCAGCCGCGCAAGCGCCAGCTGCAGTTGCGCGCCCCGCTTGTTGCCCAGCAGTTCGTGCCATTCATCCACCACCAGCATGCGCAGCCCGGCAAAGGCCTGGCGGGCGTCGGCGCGGGTCAGCAGCAGGGTCAGGCTTTCCGGTGTGGTCACCAGCGCGCTGGGCAATCGCCGCCCCTGGCGCGCTCGCTCGGCACCGCTGGTATCGCCGGTGCGCAGGCCGATGCTCCAGTTGATGCCGAGGTCGTCCAGCGGGGCCTGCAGAGCGCGGGCGGTGTCGGCGGCCAGCGCGCGCATCGGGGTGATCCAGAGCACCGTCAAAGGCGCCGGCTTGTCCCTCGTGGTGGAAGGCGGCGCCTTGGTCGAAAAGCGATTCAGCGCCCCGAGCCAGACGGCGTAGGTCTTGCCGGAGCCGGTGGTGGCGTGCAGCAGCCCGGATTCGCCATCCCTTATCGCTTGCCAGACCTCCTGCTGGAACGGGAAGGGCCGCCAGGCGC
This sequence comes from Stutzerimonas sp. C6.4V, assembly GCF_058536345.1. Lineage (NCBI taxonomy): Bacteria > Pseudomonadati > Pseudomonadota > Gammaproteobacteria > Pseudomonadales > Pseudomonadaceae > Stutzerimonas > Stutzerimonas sp. C6.4V. The sequence continues at coordinate 2,300,925 of NZ_JBZUBM010000001.1, read as the reverse complement.
GACGGGTGAACCACTGCTCGCTCAACAGTTCGGTTGCATCATTCATGGGGCAGCCTGCTGAAGCCCGAGTGCGAGGCTTGCCCTGTGGGCGCGGCCTTGGCCGCGCAGATGGCGATTGTCGGAGTAGTGTGGCGGGCCTTGCAGATCATCCAAGCAGTTCCTTCAGCGTCTCCAGCGTATCAGCCTCATCCACCGGCTTGTCGAGACGCCAGCGCAACATGCGTGGGAAGCGCACGGCGATGCCGCTCTTGTGCCGGCTGCTGGCGGCGATGCCTTCGAAACCAAGCTCGAACACCAGGGTCGGCGTCACGCTGCGGACCGGACCGAACTTTTCCACGGTGGTCTTGCGCACGATGGCGTCGACCTTGCGCATTTCCTCGTCGGTCAGCCCCGAATAGGCCTTGGCGAAGGGCACCAGCTTGCGCTCCGGGTCGCCCGGCTCGCCATCCCAGACGGCAAAGGTGTAGTCGGTATATAGGCTGGCGCGGCGACCGTGGCCACGCTGGGCGTAGATCAGCACGGCGTCGACGGAGTAGGGGTCGATCTTCCATTTCCACCAGACGCCGACGTCCTTGGTCCGACCGACGCCGTACTGGGCGGCGCGTGCCTTGATCATCATGCCTTCCACGCCCAGCTGGCGGGAGGCTTCGCGCTGGCGGGCCAGGTCCTGCCAATCCGTTCCGCTCACCAATGGCGAAAGCATCAACCGAGGGTTGGGACACTGCAGGACCACGGTTTCCAGTTGTTGCCGGCGCTCGTGGTGGGCACGCTGCCGCCAGTCGTCGCCCTGCCATTCCAGGAGGTCATAGGCGAGCACCGCCACCGGCGCATCCTGCAGCACCTTGGCGGTCAGGTTCTTGCGGCCGATGCGCTGTTGCAGCAGGGCGAAGGGCTGCACGCCGAAGGCACCGGCGCTGGGCTCGCCGGTGCTGGCGGCGTCGAACAGCTCGCCGGCCGGGGTCTCCGGGGCATGCTTCCAGACCAGGATCTCGCCATCGATGACCGTGCCGTCCGGCAGGCAGCTGGCCAGTTCGCAGAGCTCCGGGAAACGTTCACTGACCAGTTCCTCGCCACGCGACCAGACCCAGATATGCCCATCGCGCTTGACCAGCTGGGCGCGGATGCCGTCCCACTTCCATTCGATGAACCAGTTTTCCGGGGCGCCGAGCAAGGTGTCGAAATTCTCGACCGGTGCCTGCAATGGGTGGGCAAGGAAGAAAGGGTAGGGCTGGCCGCCACGTTGTGCATGCTCGTGCTCGGATTCGTCGGCGATCAGTGCCAGATAGCCCTCGGCGCTGGGACGGTGGGACAGGTCGGTGTAGCCGACCAGCCGCTGCGCCACGCGCTTGGGGTCAAGATCGACCAGCGAGGCCAGCGCGCGGGTGACCAGCAGTTTCGAGACGCCGACACGAAAGGCCCCTGTGATCAGCTTGATGCAAACCATCAGGCTGAGCCGGTCCAGCTGCGCCCAGAGCATGGGTAGGCGCTCAGCCAGTTCTTCCGGCGGCAGGCCGCGCAGCGGCAGTAGCTTGTCCTGCAGCCAGACGGCCAGCCCTTCGTTTGAGCTGTGCTCGGCCTCTGGCATCAGCAGCGAGATGGTCTCGGCCATGTCGCCGACCGCCTGATAACTCTCCTCGAACAGCCACTCCGGCAAGCCCGAGGCCTGCATCGCGGTCTCGCGCAGCACGCGGGTCGGCACCAGTTGGCGGGGGCGTCCGCCGGAAAGGAAGTAGACCGCCCAGGCAGCGTCGGCCGGATCGGCTTCGCGGAAATAATCACGCATGGCGGCGAGCTTGGCATTGCTCGAGGTGGTTGCGTCGAGACGGCTGTAGAGGGTGGCGAAGGCTTTCATTCTGGCCAACTTCTCACGGCTGAGGCCTGTTCGCGAGCATGCTCAATCCTGCGGACCCCTAAGGCATGGCTGCAGGTCATTCGGCCTCCTGGGAGGTGGTGTCATCCTCTTCGCCGTATTCGGTCTCGAAGGCCTGGGCATCGAGGCCGCGCATCTCACGGAGGTAGCGCACCAGTACCGCAACCGAGCCGTGGGTTACCATGACCCGTTCCGCGCCGGTCTGCTCGATGGCCCACAGCAGGCCGGGCCAGTCGGCGTGGTCCGACAGGACGAATCCGCGATCGACGCCGCGGCGACGACGGGTACCGCGCAGCATCATCCAGCCACTGGCGAAGGCGTCGGCATAGTCGCCGAAGCGGCGCATCCAGGTACTGCCACCGGCTGAAGGCGGCGCGAGGATGATCGCGTGTTTCAAACGAGGGTCGCCCTTTTTCAGGTCGCCTGCATAGACGGTTGGCGGCAAGTAGATGCCGCCTTCGCGGTAGACCTTGTTCAGCGGCTCCACCGCACCGTGAACCACGATCGTTCCGATGCTTTCATCGAGCCCGTGCAGAATCCGCTGGGCCTTGCCGAAGGCGTAGCAGAACAGCACGCTGGCGCGCCCGGCTGCCGCGTTGGCGCGCCACCAGTCGTTGGTATCGCGGAACACCTCGGCCTGGGACGGCCACTTGTAGATGGGCAGCCCGAAGGTCGATTCGGTAATGAATGTGTGACAGCGCACCGGCTCGAAAGGCGCGCAGGTGCCGTCCGGCTCCACCTTGTAGTCGCCCGACGCCACCCAGACTTCACCCTTGTATTCCAATCGCACCTGCGCCGAGCCGAGCACGTGGCCGGCGGGGTGGAAACTGAGCCTTACCCCGTGGTGCTCAATGGACTCGCCGTAGGCCAGCGTCTGCAAGGGCATGTCGGCCGCTATCCGTGAACGGAGGATGCCTTCGCTGTCGCTTGAAGCCAGGTAGTGGCCCATGCCCCAGCGCGCATGGTCGCCGTGTGCATGGGTGATGACGGCCCGGTCCACCGGACGCCAGGGATCGATATAGAAATCACCGGGCGGGCAGTAGAGACCTTCGGGGCGGGAGACGACGAGATCCATGAAAAAAGGCACTTTGCGGACTTGCAGGATTGGAGCACGGCGCAGCGCTGCGAGTTCGGTTGTGGCGGGTCGGGGCGGCGGTCGGTCCGATCAGCCTCAAACGTCGGATTACGCCTCTGGCTAATCCAACCTACGTTGACTGGGCATTGCTTTTGGGTTCGTAGGATGGAATCGCCGGAGGCGCTTGCGTCGGTTACCTAGGCGTCTATATCAGTCCAGCAGTTTCAGGTGTGAGGTATCCGGCACGGGCGCATCGCTGGCGCGGCGGCGATCGCTCATGTCGCTGCCCACCGGTGCGAGGCTGAACTTGGACAGGTCGACAACGGGCGGCTGGGCTGCGGGCCTGGCGTCGTGCAGGTCGACGCCGACCGGCGCGATGCCGAAGTCGGGCGCCTCGACATCGGCAAAGGCGGCCATGTATTCGTCGCGCGGCGTGACGTGCAAAGGGCCTGGTGCAGTCCCGGGACTGGATCTGGTCGGCTGAGCGGCGGTCACTGAGGCTTCGGTTGGCGGTGGCGCCAGCTCGATCTCCTCGACTTCGACCGGCATGGGCCGAACCTCGGCTACCGCTCCGGCGCGAGCCATGGCCTGGCGATACTTCTCGACACTTGCATGGTCGAGGTCCTGCTTGATGACCACGCGACGCCCCGAAAAGAGCGCGGCGATACGCTGGGCATCAGCCTGGAACAGCCGGCTCAGGTTGGCTTCTACCTGCTCGAGCGTAGCGCCTGGGGCGAGTTCTCCGGAAAATGCAATCTCATAGCGACTCATGCTGGATATCCTTGAGGCTGGGCCCGAACCGATGATAGAGGCTCCGGCTGGGGCGTGAAAGCATCGTGGGGCAGCGCGGTACCGCTCAAGGCAGCGGCGCGAACAGCGCCTCGATATCAGCTGGGTCCAGCTGCCAGCCGGCCGGGTTGGCTGCATCCAGGACGCCGGCGGCCAGCTCCGCCTTGCGTCGCTGCAGTTGCTGAATCTTTTCTTCTACCGTGTCGCGGGCGATCAGCTTGTAAACGAACACGGGCTTGTCCTGGCCGATACGATGCGCGCGGTCGGTCGCCTGGTTTTCGGCGGCCGGGTTCCACCAGGGGTCGTAGTGGATCACGGTGTCAGCGGCGGTCAGGTTCAGGCCGGTGCCACCAGCCTTGAGGCTGATCAGAAACAGCGGGACTTCCCCGTTCTGGAAGCGCTTGACGGGTGTGCGCCGGTCCTTGGTCGCACCGGTTATCTGAACGTAGCCGATGGCTCGGCGGTCAAGTTCATCCTCGATGAGGGCAAGCATCGAGGTGAATTGCGAGAACAGCAGGATGCGGCGTCCCTCGGCCAGTAGTTCGGTGAGCATTTCCATGAGGCTGTCGAGTTTGCCCGAGGTACCGCCGCGTGCCGTTTTGGCTGCGTTGCCCTTGACCAGCCGCAGGTCGCAGCAGACCTGGCGCAACTTGAGCAGCGCGTCGAGAATGACGATCTGGCTGCGCGCCAACCCCTTGCGATCAATCTCTTCGCGAACCTTGCTGTCCATGGCCAGCCGCACGGTTTCGTACAGGTCTCGTTGGGCCGGACTCAGTTCCACCCAGTGCAGGATTTCATTCTTCGGGGGCAGTTCATGGGCCACCTGTTCCTTGCGCCGCCTGAGCAGGAAGGGCTTGATCCTGCTCGTGAGGTGCTGCAGACGATCGGCGTCCTCGCTCTTTTCGATAGGCTTGCGGTAGTCGCGATTGAAGCGCTTGGCATCGCCCAGCCAGCCAGGCAGGAGAAAGTGGAACAGGGACCACAGCTCGCCCAGGTGATTTTCCAGCGGAGTGCCGGTGAGACACAGGCGCTGATGAGCGTTCAGCCGGCCGGCAGCCTGGGCTGCCTTGCTGCTCGCATTCTTTATGTTCTGTGCTTCGTCGAGTACCAGTACATGCAGGGGCGTTTCGGCGAGCAGCTCGATGTCCCTGGGCAGCAAGGCGTAAGTGGTAAACAGCAGGTCGTATTCGCCGAGGTGCTCGTAAAGCTGCTGACGCGCCGTGCCGTGCAGTGTGGCCACCCGCAGGGTGGGTGCGAAGCGAGCCGTTTCGTCCTGCCAGTTGGGGATCAGGCTGGTCGGCATTACAACCAGACTGGGCCGGTCCATGCGCCCTGATTCCTTTTCCAGCAGCAGGTGGGCAAGCGTCTGCAGGGTCTTTCCCAGGCCCATGTCATCGCCGAGGACGCCGCCGGACTCGAGTGTTCGCAGCGTTTGCATCCAGCGCAAACCTTCAAGCTGATACGGCCGCAGTTGCGCATGCAAGCCGACCGGAGCGCTGACGGGCTGCTGGCGGTAGTCACGCAGCCGCTGAGCGAAGTCACGCAGGTGTTCGCCGCCGTGCCATTGCAGCGCAAGCGAATCGAGCCCGGCCAGGCGTGCCGCATCGGCGCGCCCGAGGCGCAGGTTTTCGCCTGCGGATTGGCCCTGATAAAGCTCCGCGAGGGTGGCCAGGATGGGCTTGAGGCGGCCAAAGGGCAACAGCACCTGCAGCGGCTGATCGTCATCGGCGCGGCGCTTGTCCAGCTGCACCCTCAGGGTTTCGTCGTCGGTGCGCTGAGCCAGGGCCTGGGCCGAGAGCAGGGCCGGGTTGCGGCGGATCAGGCCGAGCAGGACCGGCAGCAGACTGATCCGCTCACCCTCGACGATGATGCCCAGTTCCAGGTCGAACCAGCTGGGATCGGACGGTTCGTCTATCTGGACATACCAGGCATCGACCGGCGTCAGGTCATAGGCGAAGCCAGGCTGCATGATGATCTGCCAGCCTTGCTCGCGCAGCTGGGGTAACTGCAGCTGGGTGAAATGCAGCCAGGCCGCGTCATTGGCCAGTTCGAACATTTCCGCAGAGTCCTTCGGCAGCGCCTGGCTCTGGCGCAGAGAGGGGCGAAAACCCAGCTGCTTCAACTGCTGGCGCAGCGCCTGCTCCGCATCGGGCTGGCGCGCCATGCTGATGACCCGTGAGCCTTCAGTCTGGCGGATGCGGTCACCTGTCTTGGCCTTGCCATGCACGCTTGCCTGGCCATAGAGGAAACTCAACCCGGCCCTATGCTGGTGGTCACCCACCATGCGCCCGCTACCTGGCTGGTAGATGACCGAATGATGGCTGCCCAGGCTGAGACGTGGAACTGGCAACACGTCATCGACCCGATGCTCCTCGGGCCGCGCGGGCGCTGGCAGCTGCGGCGCTATCTCATTCAGCGTCAGGCTGAACAGGGCCGCCTTGGCGGCTGGAACCGAGGGTGCGTCGAGCAGGTGGCGTGCCAGCGGCATGGGCAAGCCATGGTCGATCAGGCCTACCTCGTTTTCCTGCTCGTCGAGGTAGTACAGCGGGTCCACGGCCGTGAGCAGCTTGGCGTTGTGTCCACCCAGGTCGAGGCTTGGCTGGTAGCTGCCGTCGGCGCGCTGAGTCCAGTTGAAGCGTGCCTGACGGGAGCGTCCAGGCTGCAGCGGAGGCTGATGCCAGTCCAGGAAAGCACGTCCACTTTCAAGCACCAGGCGCAGGGTTTCGCCGCCGTGTTTGCCGTCGAGCGTGAAGCCATTGCCCATTGACGTACGGGCGAGTGTCATCAGCGCGGCGATACGCAGATCCAGGGCCTGCATGAAGCCGGGTTGCCGATAGCTGGCCTCGCGCATGCCGAAATAAGGGCTTCTCTCGCCGAAGCTGCCATCCTCGCGCAGGCGAAGCTTGTAGACCTCGATGCAGGTGTCGGCAACAACTCGATAATGAAGGCACCACTGCTGGCCGGCTTGTAGAGGGTCGCCCATGGCCCCGGGAAGCCTGGATAACCATTGCTCGATAGTCCCGGGGAAGCGTTCATTGGCCTGGTCTCCGGAGTCAGCCGGCTCTCGCTCTGTCTGGCTTTCGAGCGTGAGAATCAGTGCGGCGCAATGCTTGCAATTCAGGCCGACCGGACAGCTGCACAGGCAGGTCAGCCGGTCGTCGCGCGACAGCTGGAGTGACTGCCGATAGACATTGCCGCCTGAGCCGCGGCAGGTCGCTTCCACGTAACGGGCATCTTGCCGCCCGACCTTGACCCTGTTCTCCGCGGCGTACTGCCGGCCTCTGGCCAGGGCGTTGTCGGAGAACGGCAGCTGCCAGCCATACGGCAGATGTGGCAGAAAACTACCGGACATCAACAAAGCGCCGCATGGTCGGCTCGAAAAAGCAGATGGCCGTCATCCCTATGACTTTTCAGCCGACAGGCGCTCGAGCAGCGCTTCGAGTGTATTGAAGCGCTCCTCCGGGCGCTCCATCGGCACCTGAAACTTGAACATCGTGGCGCCTTCGAACTTGTAACGGTTGGGCTGGCTCTGGATCAGCTTGATCAGCACCATCGGATCGACGCTGGTGTCCGCAGCGAACTCGATACGCCCACCCTGAGGCCCGGCGTCGATCTTGGTGATGCCGAGGCTGGCCGCGTGCAGCTTGAGCAGGGTCAGCCTGACCAAGTGCTTGGCAGGTTCAGGCAGCAGGCCGAATCGGTCGATCATCTCGACCTGCAGTTCACGCAGGCCGTTCTCGTCAGCAGCGTTGGCGATGCGCTTGTAGAGAATCAGTCGTGCATGGACATCCGGCAGATAGTCCTCGGGTATCAGCGCTGGAACGCGCAGATTGATCTCTGGCCCGCCACCGAGCGGTTGATCGAGGTTCGGCTGCTCGCCTTTCTGAATGGATTTGACCGCACGCTCGAGCATTTCCATATATAGCGTGAAACCGACCGCCTGGATCTGTCCGCTCTGGCCGTCGCCGAGCAACTCGCCCGCGCCACGGATTTCCAGGTCATGGGTAGCCAGGACGAATCCAGCACCGAGATCCTGCGAGTTGGCGATGGCTTCCAGGCGCTTTTCGGCGTCGGGCGTCATGGCCTTGCGCGGCGGCGTCAGCAGATAGGCGTAGGCCTGGTGGTGGCTACGGCCAACCCGGCCGCGCAGCTGGTGCAGCTGAGCGAGGCCGAACTTGTCGGCGCGCTCGATGATGATGGTGTTGGCGCTCGGTACGTCGATGCCGGTCTCGATGATGGTCGAGGCGATCAGCACGTTGAAGCGCTTGTGGTAGAAGTCGCCCATCACCTGTTCGAGTTCGCGCTCGCGCATTTGGCCGTGGCCCACGCCAATGCGGGCTTCGGGCACCAGTTCGGCAAGATCGGCGGCGCACTTCTCGATGGTCTTGACGTCGTTGTGCAGGTAATAGACCTGGCCGCCGCGCAGCAGCTCACGCAGCAACGCCTCCTTGATCACCGAGTTCTGCTGCTCCATGACGAAGGTGCGCACCGACAGCCGTCGCGCCGGAGGCGTGGCGATGATCGAAAGGTCGCGCATGCCCGCTACCGCCATGTTCAGGGTGCGCGGGATAGGCGTGGCGGTGAGGGTGAGGATATCGACCTCGCTGCGCAGCGCCTTGAGCTGCTCCTTCTGGCGCACTCCAAAACGGTGCTCCTCGTCGATGATCACCAGGCCCAGATTGGTGAACTTCACATCGTCCTGCAGCAACTTGTGTGTGCCGATGAGGATGTCCACCTTGCCTTCGGCCAGCTCCTGCACCGCGCCTTGAATCTCCTTGGCGGACTTGAAGCGGCTCATCACCTCGACGCGCACAGGCCAATCGGCGAAACGGTCGCGGAAGCTGTTGTAGTGCTGCTGAGCGAGCAGGGTGGTGGGCACCAGCACCGCCACCTGACGGCCACTGTGCACCGCAATGAACGCCGCACGCATGGCCACTTCGGTCTTGCCGAAGCCCACGTCGCCGCAGATCAGACGATCCATCGGCTTTGGCGCGAGCATGTCGTTGCGCACGGCTTCGATGGCCGCCTGCTGGTCAGGCGTTTCTTCGAAGGGGAAGCCGGCGCTGAAGGTTTCGTAGTCCAGCTGCGGATCTTCGAAGGCATAGCCTTCGCGCGCCGCACGGCGGGCGTAGATGTCGAGCAGTTCGGCCGCGACATCCCGGACCTGCTCGGCGGCCTTGCGCTTGGCCTTCTGCCAGGTCTCCGAACCCAACCGATGCAGCGGGGCGAGAGCGTCGTCGCTGCCGGTGTAGCGGGCGATCAGGTGCAGGCTGGACACCGGCACATAGAGCTTGGCGTCCTGGGCGTACTGCAGCATCAGGAATTCGGCAGCCTGACCTTCGATCTCCAAGGTGACCAGACCGTGATAACGGCCGACACCGTGGTCGATGTGCACCACCGGCGCGCCTTCGCGCAGTTCGGTGAGGTTCTTGATGACGTTCTCGCCGGCATCACGCCCCTTTTCCCGCCGCCGGCGCTGCATGATGCGCTGGCCGAACAGTGGGCTCTCGGCGATGAGCGCCAGGGCGGGGTCTTGCAGCAGTAATCCATCGTCCAGCGGGGCGATGGAGATGGCCAGGCGCTCATTGCTTTCGACGAACTGCGGCCAGCCTGAAACCTCCTGCGGACGCAGCTTCAGCCGGGCTAGCAGCTCGAGCAGAACCTCGCGTCGGCCAGCAGATTCGGCGGTAAACAATACGCGGCCGGGGAACTCGTCAAGGAAGCGGCGCAGTGCACCCAGCGGCTCGGGCGCCTTGGCGTCGATGGCCAGTTCCGGGAAGCGACTGGCCGGGAAACGCTCGCGGCCAATGCCCGTTTCGACGTCATCCTGGCTGGCCACGATGCGCGGCCAGGACTTCAGATGGGCGAAACAGTCCTCGACGGCCATGAACAGTTCGGCGGGAGGCAGCAAGGGACGCTCGGGGTCGACGCGGCGCTCTTCGTAGCGGGTGCGTACATCCTTCCAGAAGTGTTCCGCCGCCTGTTCGATGCCCGGTAAAGAGAACACCTGGGTGTCATCCGGCAGGTAGTCGAACAGCGTCGAGGTCTCGTCGAAGAACAGCGGCAGGTAGTACTCGATACCGGCTGGGGTAATGCCGGTGGAGAGGTCCTGGTAAACCGGGCAACGGCGGAAGTCCACGTCGAAGCGCTCGCGGAACCGCGCGCGGAAGCCTGTCACCGATTCCTTTTTCAACGGGAACTCACGAGCCGGCAGCAGGCGGATCGATTCGACCTTGTCGACCGACCGCTGATTCTCCGGGTCGAAGGTGCGCAGCGTTTCGATCTCATCATCGAACAGGTCGATGCGGTAGGGCAGGGGGCTGCCCATTGGAAACAGGTCGATCAGCGCGCCGCGCACGGCAAATTCGCCATGCTCATAGACGGTGTCGACGCAGCGGTATCCTGCGGCTTCAAGGCGTGCCCGCATCTGATCGACATCGAGCCTCTGGCCCACATCCAGTACCAGGCTGGAGCCGAGCAGAAAGCTTTTCGGGGCGAGCCTGTGTAGCGCCGTGGTAATGGGAACTACCAGCACGCCATGGGTAAGCTCCGGCAGCTGATAGAGGGCCGCGATACGCTGAGAAATGATGTCCTGATGGGGTGAGAAGACGTCATAGGGCAGCGTCTCCCAATCCGGAAAATGCAGGACCGGCAGGTCGGGAGCGAAGAAGGCGAGCTCTTCCTGCAGGCGTTCGGCGCTCTGGCTGTCCGACGTAATGAGGAGAGTGAATCGATTTGCGTTGCTGGCAGCTTCGGCAATGGCCAGGCTCAGCGCGGCTCCAGGAAGGTTGCCCCAGGTTTGCTTGCCGCTGGCGGCAGGCATGGGCGGAAGGCGCAATACGGACACGAGTGGGCGTGGCTCCGGTCGGTAAAAATGGACCGCCAGGATTGTAACTATCCGCGCGGGACGCTGTCAGTGTTTCGGCTGCACAGATTGCCGGCGCTAGGGTGCGCCGGCATAATGTAGCCCTTTTTCTCAGCCCCTACATGTTGGAAGGAACTGCCCGTGACTCAGAAGCCCGACCAGTGTCTTGGTGAATGGATTGATCGAGAAGCCCTCGCCGAAGCGATGATTCCGCTGATTGGTCAGCTGTATCGTAACAACAACGTGGTGACTTCCATCTACGGCCGTGGGTTGATCAACCGCTCGGTCATCGCACTGCTCAAGGCCCATCGTTTCGCGCGCCACCGCCAGGCTGACGAAGCCGAGCTGTGTGTCAACGAAACCCATCAGATCCTCACCACCATGAGCAGCATGGACCTGGGTGCCGCTTCGGTCGACCTGGGCAAGGTCGTGGGCAAGTTCAAGGCCGAGGGTAACGGTCGCAGCCTTGATCAGTTCGTGCGTGATGAGCTGGCAGAGGTAGCCGGCAAGCGCAACACCACTGGCGTGCACAAAGGCACCGACGTGGTTCTCTATGGTTTCGGCCGTATCGGCCGGCTGCTGGCCCGTATTCTTATCGAGAAGACTGGCGGCGGCGACGGGCTGCGTCTGCGTGCCATTGTCGTGCGCAAAGGCGCGGAGAACGACCTGGTCAAGCGTGCCAGTCTGCTGCGCCGTGATTCGGTGCATGGTCCCTTCGAAGGCACCATTCATATCGACGCCGAGAACGACACCATCACTGCCAACGGCAACCTGATTCAGGTCATCTATTCAAACGATCCTGCCTCGGTGGATTACACCCAGTACGGCATCGAAAACGCATTGCTGGTGGACAACACCGGCAAGTGGCGTGACGCCGAAGGCCTGAGCCAGCATCTGAAGTGCCCCGGTGTTGCCCGCGTCGTGCTGACCGCGCCTGGCAAGGGCGAGCTGAAGAACATCGTCCATGGCATCAACCACGGCGAGATCACGGCTGACGACAAGATCGTTTCCGCTGCATCTTGCACCACCAACGCCATCGTTCCGGTATTGAAGGCGGTCAACGACCAGTACGGCATCGTCAATGGTCACGTCGAAACCGTGCATTCGTATACCAACGACCAGAACCTGATCGACAACTTCCATAAAGGCAGCCGCCGGGGTCGTAGTGCCGCGCTGAACATGGTTATCACCGAGACTGGCGCTGCGACTGCCGCGGCCAAGGCGCTGCCGGTGCTCAAAGGCAAGTTGACCGGTAATGCCATTCGCGTTCCGACGCCGAACGTGTCGATGGCTATCCTCAACCTCAACCTGGAAAAGGCAACGACACGCGAGGAAATCAACGAGTACCTGCGCCAGATGGCCATGCACTCGGATCTGCAGAAGCAGATCGACTTCGTGAATTCCCAGGAAGTTGTATCCAGCGATTTCGTCGGCTCACGCCATGCAGGTGTCGTGGATGCCGAGGCGACGATCTGCAGCGACAACCGTGTCGTGCTCTACGTCTGGTATGACAACGAGTTCGGCTACAGCTGCCAGGTGGTACGGGTGATGGAAGATATGGCTGGAGTGAATCCGCCAGCCTTCCCTCGCTGACCCTTCGGCAGCCATGAAGAAACGGGAGCTTTGGCTCCCGTTTCTGTTTTATTCATCCTCAAAAGCAGAGCGGGCACTGCCGCTTGTGCGGGAGCGTCAATAGTCGGTTGCTGATGACCGCTTGTCTCTAGTCAAAAAATTGGAAGACCTTGGGTGGTCAGTCACGGGTCGCGGCCTCTATAATCGGGCGGATTTCTACCTGGGCCCGCGGCATAGCGTCGCGCTGATACCTTATCGGCGCGCGTCGTGCCATTCGACTTTCAGCTAAACCGCTGGGCTCGTAAAAAAAGCTTTTAAAATCAGTGGTTAGGCGAACCGATGATCAATATAAAACGTGGGCTCGATTTGCCCATTGCAGGTGCGCCGGCGCAGCGTATCGAGGCCGCAAGGCCCGTTCGAAGCGTCGCCGTAGTAGGGTTTGACTACCCGGGAATGAAGCCGACCATGGAGGTTCAGGTCGGGGACCGCGTTAAGCTGGGGCAAGTGCTGTTTTCCGACAAGAAGACACCGGGCGTCCTGTTCACTGCGCCGGGAGCGGGTGTGGTCAGCGCGGTTCATCGTGGCGAGAAGCGCGTCCTGCAATCGGTGGTGATCGATCTGGAGGGGGCCGAAGAGGTGTCGTTCAATCAGTACGGCGCTGCTGAGCTGCAAGGGTTGGGTGGCGAGAAGGTTCGCGAGAACCTGCAGCAGGCGGGCCTCTGGACAGCGTTTCGTACGCGCCCCTACAGCAAGGTGCCGGCCATCGACGCGGTGCCCAGCTCGATCTTCGTCACCGCTATCGACACCCACCCGCTGGCGGCCGATCCGGTGGTGGTCATCACCGAGCGCAGCGAAGATTTCGAAGCGGGCCTCAGGGTGCTCGGCAACCTGGGCAAGCTGTTCCTATGCAAGGCAGAAGGCGCCGCATTGCCAGGCGAGCAGCTTGCCAAGGTAAAGACCGAAAGCTTCGCCGGTCCGCATCCTGCGGGCCTGGCCGGGACGCACATTCATTTCCTCGATCCGGTCAGCGCCAGCAAAAGCGTCTGGAGCATCGGTTACCAGGACGTGATCGCCATCGGTGCTCTGTTCACCACGGGCAAGCTGTCTGTTGAGCGCGTGGTTTCGCTGGCCGGTCCGGTCGTGGAGAATCCCCGTCTGGTTCGCACGCGTCTGGGCGCCAACCTCGACGAGCTCACCGCTGGCGAGCTCCAGCCCGGCGCCAACCGGGTCGTCTCCGGGTCGGTTCTCGGCGGCCGCACGGCACACGGCGCGTTTGCCTTTCTTGGTCGCTATCACCAGCAGGTCTCTTGCCTTCGTGAAGGCAAAGAGCGCGAGATGCTGCATTACCTGCGTGCCGGTAGCGACAAGCATTCGATCCTCAATATCTACATCTCCAAGTTGATGGGCGGCAAGAAGTTCGCCTTTTCCACCTCCACCAATGGCAGCCCGCGCGCCATGGTGCCGGTTGGCAACTATGAGGAGGTCATGCCGCTGGACATTCTTCCTACTCAACTGCTGCGGTCTCTGATCGTCGGGGACACTGAGGTAGCGCAGAAGCTCGGCTGCCTTGAGCTGGACGAAGAGGACCTGGCGCTGTGCACCTACGTCTGCGCCGGGAAATACGAGTACGGCCCGATCCTGCGAGACAATCTGACCCGTATCGAGAAGGAGGGTTAAGGCATGGGCATTCGCGAATTTCTCGACAAGATCGAGCATAACTTCGAAAAAGGCGGCAAATACGAAAAGTGGTACGCGCTTTACGAGGCAGCGGACACCTTCCTCTATCGCCCCGGCAGCGTGACCAAGACCACCGCTCATGTGCGTGACGGCATCGACCTGAAGCGGATGATGATCACCGTCTGGCTCTGCACCTTTCCGGCCATGTTCTTCGGGATGTGGAACACCGGTTACCAGGCCAACCTGATCTATGCGCAGAGTCCTGACCTGCTTGCGGCACAGGAAGGTTGGCAGTTTGCATTGATCAGTGCATTGGCCGGGTTCGATCCGTCGAGCGCCTGGGATAACTTCATCCAGGGTGCGGCGTATTTCCTGCCCGTCTACGCGGTTACCTTTATCGTTGGCGGTTTCTGGGAAGTGCTCTTCGCTTCCATCCGCAAGCACGAGGTCAACGAAGGCTTCTTTGTCACCTCGGTTCTGTTTGCCCTGACATTGCCACCCAGCATCCCGCTGTGGCAGGTCGCGCTGGGTATCAGCTTCGGTATCGTGATCGGCAAGGAAATCTTCGGAGGCACCGGCAAGAACTTCCTCAACCCTGCATTGACCGGTCGAGCGTTCCTGTTCTTCGCCTATCCGGCACAGATGTCCGGTGATGCGGTATGGACCGCGGTCGACGGCTATGCCAGCGCCACCGCACTGAGCCTGGGTTTTGCCGGCGGCATGGAAAACATCATGGAGAGCGGCATTTCCTGGATGGACGCCTTTGTCGGCACCATTCACGGTTCGCTGGGTGAAACCAGTACCCTGGCCATCTTCATCGGTGGTGCGGTGCTGCTGATGACCAAGATTGCCTCGATGCGTATCGTTGCCGGCACCATGATCGGCATGATCGCGCTGAGCTCCCTGTTCAACCTGATCGGGTCGGACAGCAATGCGTTGTTCGCCATGCCGTGGTACTGGCACATGGTGGTGGGTGGTTTTGCCTTTGGTCTGATCTACATGACCACCGACCCTGTTTCGGCGGCGATGACCAATACCGGTAAATGGGTCTACGGCATCTTCATCGGTGTGATGGTGGTGCTGATCCGTGTAGTCAACCCGGCCTTCCCCGAGGGCATGATGCTGGCGATCCTGTTCGCCAACCTCTGTGCACCCTTGATTGACCACTTTGTCATTCAGGCCAATATCAAGCGGAGGCTGGCGCGTAATGTCTAGTCAAAAAGAATCCACTTTCCGCACGCTGATCGTTGCCCTGCTGGTCTGCCTGGTGTGCTCGGTGTTCGTCGCGGGTGCGGCGGTCGCATTGCGACCGACCCAGCTGGAAAACCGCCAGCTCGACAAGCAGCGCAGCATCCTGGCAATTGCTGGACTGGGTGAAGCCGGCATGTCAGGCGCGGAGGTCAAGGCGCTCTATAAAGAACGCATCGTTGCCAAGCTGGTCAATCTCGAAACTGGTGAGTTCAGTGACGAGTTTGATCCAAACACCTTCGATCCGTTGGTCGCTGCTAAGGACCCGCAGCTGTCTGACGCATTGCCGCCGGAGCAGGACATCGCTTCGATCAAGCGTCGCGAGCGTTACAGCGTCGTCTATATCGTCGAAACCGATGGAGAGCTCGACACACTGGTGCTGCCTGTGCGCGGTTATGGCTTGTGGTCGACGCTTTACGGTTTCCTGGCCCTTCAGGAAGACCTCAATACCGTAGCCGGCCTCGGCTTTTATCAGCACGGCGAAACGCCCGGGCTGGGTGGTGAGGTGGACAACCCCAAGTGGCGCAGCCTCTGGGAAGGGAAGGAGTTGTATAACGACGACGGAGAGCTGGCGATTCAGATCGTCAAGGGTGGTGTCGATCCGCAGAGCCCGAAAGCCGACCATCAGGTCGACGCACTTGCTGGCGCTACGCTGACCAGTAACGGGGTAAACAACCTATTGCACTTCTGGCTCGGCGAAAACGGCTTCGGTCCTTTTATCGCTAGCCTGCGCGCTGGGGAGGCTTGAGTATGTCGCAACCTACCATTAAGGAAGTCCTGTTCAATCCGGTCTTCAACAACAACCCAATCGGCCTGCAGATCCTCGGGATCTGCTCGGCGCTGGCGGTCACCTCCAACCTGAAGACGGCGCTGGTCATGTCCATCGCCCTGACGCTTGTGGTGGCCTTCTCTAACCTGTTCATCTCGATGATCCGCAGCCAGATCCCCGGCTCCATCCGCATGATCGTGCAGATGGTGATCATTGCGTCGCTGGTTATCCTGGTGGACCAGGTGCTCAAGGCTTACGCTTTCTCCTTGTCCAAGCAGCTGTCGGTATTCGTTGGTCTGATCATCACCAACTGTATCGTGATGGGCCGGGCCGAAGCGTTCGCCATGCAGAACCCGCCGATGCTTTCCTTCTTCGACGGGCTTGGCAACGGCCTCGGTTACAGCGCCATGCTGATCGCGCTCGGCATCATTCGTGAGCTGTTCGGTGCAGGCAAGCTGATGGGGTACACCATCCTGCCGGTAGTGAACGACGGTGGCTGGTATCTGCCGAACGGCCTGCTGCTGCTGCCGCCTTCCGCATTCTTCTTGATTGGCCTCTTCATCTGGGGCATCCGTAGCTGGAAGCGCGACCAGGTCGAGAAGCCGTCGTTCAAGATGGCGCCTCAAGTGTCGAACAAGGAGGCTTATTAATGGAGCATTACATCAGCCTGTTCGTCCGCGCCGTGTTCATCGAGAACATGGCCCTGGCGTTCTTCCTCGGCATGTGTACCTTCATCGCGATCTCTAAGAAGGTCGAGACAGCCATTGGTCTGGGTATCGCTGTCATCGTGGTCCAGGCCATTACCGTACCGGCCAACAACCTGATCTACACGTACCTGCTCAAGGCCGGCGCGCTGTCCTGGGCTGGCTTGCCTGAAGTCGACCTCAGCTTCCTTGGTCTGCTGAGCTACATCGGCGTGATCGCGGCGATCGTGCAGATCCTGGAGATGACCCTCGACAAGTACGTACCCAGCCTCTACAACGCGCTGGGCGTGTTCCTTCCGCTGATCACCGTTAACTGCGCCATCATGGGCGGCACGTTGTTCATGGTCGAACGCGACTACAACCTGGGCGAAAGCGTGGTCTACGGCATGGGTTCGGGTCTGTCCTGGGCGCTGGCGATCGCCTTGCTTGCCGGTATCCGCGAAAAGCTGAAGTACAGCGATGTGCCGGATGGCCTGCAGGGGCTCGGGATTACCTTCATCACCATCGGACTGATGTCGCTGGGCTTCATGTCTTTCTCTGGCGTACAGCTGTAAGGACGGGATGAACTGATGAGTTACGAAATTTTCCTCGCCATCGGCATGTTCACCGCTATCGTGCTCGCACTGGTGGTGATCATCCTTGCGGCGCGCGCCAAGCTGGTCTCCAGTGGCGACGTGAGCATCGAGATCAACGGCGAACGCACCATTACCGTTCCGGCTGGCGGCAAACTGCTGCAGACTTTGGCCGCTAATAACATCTTCCTCTCGTCCGCCTGTGGCGGCGGCGGTACATGCGCTCAGTGCAAGTGCATCGTCGAGAGCGGCGGCGGCGAGATGCTGCCCACCGAGGAATCGCACTTCACCCGTCGTGAGGCTGGCGAAGGGTGGCGCCTGTCCTGCCAGACTCCGGTCAAGGCGGACATGAAGATCGAGGTTCCGGAAGAGGTCTTTGGCGTAAAGAAGTGGGAGTGCACGGTTCTGTCCAATCCCAACGTCGCTACCTTCATCAAGGAGCTGACCTTGAAGCTGCCGGAGGGTGAGAATGTCGACTTCCGTGCTGGCGGATATGTGCAGCTGGAGTGCCCGCCTCACGAGGTCCGCTACAAGGATTTCGATATCCAGGAGGAATATCGCGGCGACTGGGACAAGTTCAACCAGTGGAAATACGTGTCGAAGGTCGACGAGACGGTGATCCGCGCCTACTCGATGGCGAACTACCCGGAAGAGGTCGGTCTGGTGAAGTTCAATATCCGCATTGCATCGCCTCCGCCGGGTAAGGACGATTTGCCACCAGGCAAGATGTCGTCATGGGTCTTCAGCCTGAAGCCCGGCGACAAGGTTACCGTTTACGGTCCATTTGGAGAGTTTTTCGCCAAGGATACCGATGCCGAGATGGTCTTTATTGGCGGCGGCGCGGGCATGGCTCCGATGCGTTCGCATATCTTCGACCAGCTCAAGCGGCTGAAGTCCAAGCGCAAGATGAGCTTCTGGTATGGCGCTCGCTCGATGCGTGAAGCGTTTTACGTTGAGGAATACGATCAGCTGCAGGCTGAGAACCAGAACTTTCAGTGGCATCTGGCCTTGTCCGATCCGCAACCCGAAGACAACTGGGAGGGCCCGACCGGTTTCATTCATAACGTGCTGTATGAGAACTACCTGAAGGACCATCCGGCCCCAGAGGACTGTGAGTTCTACATGTGCGGCCCGCCTATGATGAACGCGTCGGTGATCAAGATGCTCACCGATCTGGGCGTCGAACCGGAGAACATCCTGCTCGACGACTTTGGCGGCTAGCATGCTCTATGCGTTACTGCAGCCCGTCACCGTTGTCGCCCTGGCGGCAGCCCTGACGGGCTGCCTGTTTCAGGAGAAGGTCGAGAGCTACTCTGGCCCGACCATGGGCAGTACCTATTCGGTCAAATACGTAGCGGGGGACGCGCCTGTTTCCGTCAAGCAACTCAAGCGCCAGACGGAGTCCATCCTTGCCGAAGTCGACCAGCAAATGTCGACTTATCGTGCAGACTCGGATATCGAGACGTTCAATTCCCTTCCGGCTGGGGCCTGCATGACCGTGCCGGAGGGCATTCGCGATCTCGTCCGGGCAGGGCAGCAGCTTTCCGATGAAAGTGGCGGAGCCCTGGATCTGACTATCGAGCCGCTACTCGATCTTTGGGGCTTTGGTCCCCATGGTTCGGGCGAGCGGGTTCCCTCCGCTGAGGAAATTGCCACGGCGCGAAAAAGAGTCGGCCATCAGCACCTGACAATCAGGGGTGAGCAACTCTGCAAGGACGCCGATGTACAGGTCGATTTCAACAGTATCGCTGCAGGTTATGCAGTGGATCGGGTTACCGCAGATCTCGAGGCCTCCGGCATCACACGTTACCTGGTGGAGATCACCGGCGAGCTGAAGGCTCTAGGGCAAAAGCCCGACGGATCCCCATGGCGTATTGCCATCGAGGCCCCGCATGACAATGAGCGTGTGGCGCAGCGAGTCATTGAGCTGGATGGGTATGCCGTGTCGACATCCGGGGACTATCGCAACTATTTCGAGCGTGACGGCAAGCGCTACTCGCACACCCTTGATCCTCAAACCGGTGCGCCTATCGAGCACAACCTGGCGGCAGTGACCGTTGTCGACCCCTCGACATTGCGTGCGGACGGGTTGTCTACTGTGCTCATGGTAATGGGGCCCGAGCGGGGCTTGGCGTATGCGGCGCAAAAAAAGATCGCCGCGTTCTTCGTCGTCCGTAAAGGACATGAATTCGTTAGCAAAAGCACCGAAGCCTTTGATGAGTTGTTTGGTGCGGGAGCAGAGAGATGACTTGGCTGATCGTTTTCCTTGTAATGTTGCTGGTCGTGTTTGGCATGTCCATTGGAGTGATCATGGGGCGAAAGCCTATCGCCGGATCCTGTGGCGGTATCGCCAACCTTGGCATCGAGAAAGAGTGTTCGATCTGCGGCGGCAGCCGCGAGAAGTGTGAGGAAGTAAATGAGCAGGCGAGCCGGGGTGAGAAGACCGATCTCGCGTACGACGCAACCAGGCGCTAGCCGCCAGGGTTGATGGTAGGCGATGGTCGAAGTCATCTGCACCTCAGTTCAATAGCTGCGGTGCCAAATGCATGGAGGCTGGTCGACCAACGACCCGGGCCCAGGCGCGTCGGTCGAAACATCCGCACAGGGTCCAGCGAATTCGTTTAAAGCGGCAGGTCTGCCTGTCGCGTGTTCAGGGGTGTATATGGCTGTCTACAACTACGATGTGGTGATTCTGGGCTCGGGCCCCGCCGGCGAAGGTGCGGCGATGAATGCGGTCAAGGCAGGGCGCAAGGTCGCGGTGGTGGACAGCAGGCCACACGTCGGCGGCAATTCGACCCACCTGGGAACCATTCCTTCAAAAGCGCTGCGCCACTCGGTGCGGCAGATCATGCAATACAACACCAATCCACTGTTTCGTCAGATCGGCGAGCCGCGCTGGTTTTCCTTTCCTGACGTGCTGAAAAGTGCCGAGAGCGTCATCGCCAAGCAGGTCACCTCACGAACCGGCTATTACGCACGTAACCGCATCGACATTTTCTTCGGCACTGCAAGCTTTGCAGACGAGCAAACCGTGGAAGTGGTCAGCAGCAATGGCATGGTGGAAAAGCTGGTTGCAAGCCAGTTCATCATTGCCACCGGCTCGCGACCCTACCGGCCATCCGACGTCGACTTCACCCATCCGCGAATCTACGACAGCGACACCATCCTTACCCTGAGTCACACCCCGCGTCGCTTGATCATCTATGGCGCCGGCGTGATCGGTTCCGAGTATGCGTCAATCTTCAGTGGGCTCGGTGTGTTGGTTGACCTGATCGACAACCGCGATCAGTTGCTCAGTTTTCTCGATGACGAGATTTCTGATGCGCTCAGTTATCACCTGCGTAACAACAACGTGCTGATCCGCCACAAAGAGGAATATGAGCGTGTCGAGGGTGTTGATAACGGGGTCATCCTGCATCTGAAGTCAGGCAAGAAGATCAAGGCAGACGCTTTCCTCTGGTGTAATGGGCGTACCGGTAATACCGACAAGCTTGCACTGGAAAACATTGGCTTGAAAGTCAACAGCCGTGGCCAGATTCAGGTTGACGAGCATTACCGTACCGATGTTGGCAATATCTACGCGGCTGGCGACGTAATCGGTTGGCCATCGCTTGCAAGCGCCGCATACGACCAGGGCAGATCTGCCGCGGGCAGCATCGTCGACAACAACAGCTGGCGATTCGTTGACGACGTCCCGACCGGTATCTACACCATTCCGGAGATCAGTCTCGATCGGCAAGAACGAGCGTGAACTCACTGAGGCGAAGATTCCGTACGAGGTCGGCAAAGCGTTTTTCAAGGGCATGGCGCGAGCGCAAATTTCAGCCGAGCCGGTGGGAATGCTGAAAATTCTGTTCCACCGGGAAACGTTAGCAGTGCTGGGCGTTCATTGCTTCGGCTATCAGGCGTCGGAAATCGTCCATATCGGCCAGGCGATCATGAACCAGCCGGGCGAGGCGAATACCATCAAGTATTTCGTCAACACCACGTTCAACTATCCGACCATGGCGGAAGCCTACCGTGTCGCTGCGTTCGATGGGCTCAATCGGCTTTTTTAAGCGGCTCCGACCGGTGGCCTGAGCCGGTCGGAGAGGACACCCGGAACTGGCGCTGGCCAAACCGGGAGAGCTTATGAGGTCAGGTGGGGAGGCCGCTGTTCAGGCGGCCTCTTTGTTGGCTAGCTCCGGCGCAACGTGGAGACGGCAAGGCCAGGATAGTCGGTTATCAGGCTATCGACACCGAAATCGGCCAGGCGCCGCATCAGTGCCGGCTCGTTCACCGTCCAGACCGAGACATGCAGTCCCTGCTGTCGGGCTTTGGCGATACGCTCGGGGGTGCACAGGGTCCATTTGAGTGCTAGCAGTTCGCAGTCATATTGCTTGGCGACCTTCAACGGGTCCAGCCAGCCATACTCTGCAACGAGCCCGCACGAGAGTTCGGGAGTCAATCGTCTCAGCGCTCGCAACACCTCCCGTGAGCCTGAGGTTACGGTAATCCGGTCCAGCAGGCCGTGACGTTCGGCCAACGCCTTGATCGCCAGTACCGAGCGTGCCGCTCTGACCCTGGATGCGCTTTTTACTTCAAGCTGCCAGTGTTCGAAATCGCATTGCTCGAACACTTCGGACAGCCGGGGGATGGGGCATGGCTGTTTCCAGTCAGGCCCGACGTGGCGAGCGTCATAGCGGGTCAGCTCGTCGGCGTCATGTTCGACGACCTTTCCGCGACGCCCGGTGGTGCGTTTCAGCGTCGGGTCATGGATAACCATCAGCTCGCCGTCCTTCGAGAGGTGAAGGTCGAGTTCGCAGCGTCGCACGCCGCGATCAAGGCATTGCTTGAAGCCTGCCAATGTGTTTTCGGGCGCTTCGCCCTTGGCGCCGCGATGGCCGTAGATAAGGGTCACGGTTGACTCTCTGCTTGCTGATAGATGAAACGCTGGTGATGCACGACGCTATTGATGACCCTGTCGCCCTCGAAATACACGGAAAATTCCCGATAATCCCAGCGAGTGATTGGAGGCAATCCGACGGCAGGATGTTCCTGATCGGCAAGACCAAAACGCTCAAGCACATCGATTTTGGCATCACCGCGGTTGGGAAGGGCAAGGTCGACCGGACCTTGCTGGCCCACCGGGATTCTGATGTCTTCAGCCTTTGCTGCAGCACAGAGGCTGGTGATCAGCAGGATAAGCGTAACAAGGCGCATGGGTCAGATTCCGTTCTGTTTCTCGCGGGCCAGGCGACGTTCGGCTGCCTGCTTCTGCAGGATATGCCGAGCAAGCATCTGCCGTTGTGCATCAGTCAACGCTTCGAAACAGGTGCCGATTGCATAGGTGCCGTCTTCCTGGGCCTGGCAGCTGGATACTCGCGAAGTCAGCAGCATGCCGAGTCCCTGAGGCATGAGTATAAGCTTGAGTTTCCAGACGGAACCTTCCGCAAGTGGTCGATCATGGGTGAAGCTGATGCCGCCTTCGGAGAGGACTACTTCTCGCGCCGGGCCGATCTCGTCCAGCAGCTCACGCGCTATTAGCTGACCAAGCAGGTCGATGCGCTTGTTTTGTACCTTGAGGTAGTTCCCCAGGGTGCGGTTGCTCTCAGCAATCTGCCGCAGCAGTAGCTGCGCTTCAAGATCCAGCTGATGGAGCTCGCCGAGCAGGCCGAACAGCCTTGACGACGCCATGTCGGAGACTGTTTCAGCGTGTTCCATGGGCAGGATTTCCAGTGCGATCCTGTCCTCGATACGGTAGTATTCGCGGCGGTCGCCAGTGTCTTCAGTGTGCATGTCTATCCCTGGGCTGCAGTGATGGCTTGAGTGTATCAGGCCGCCTGGCAAGGTCATTCAGCTTGTTTTTCCCGCCAGCGAAAGCGAACTCATCGATTTATGTTCAGACCGCTGTCAGTGTATATCGGAGCGCGTTATACACGCGCCAGACGTCGCAGCCTCTTCGTCTCCTTCATCTCTTTTACCTCCATGATCGGGCTCGCACTCGGTGTTTTGGTGATGATTGTCGTGCTGTCGGTGATGAACGGGTTCGATCATGAAATGCGCACCCGTGTATTGGGTATGGTTCCCCACGCCACCATTGAAAGCCCGACGCCCATCGATGATTGGCGAGCCCTGGCGCAGCGCCTCGGGCAACACGAGCAGGTCGAGGCAATAGCACCTTTCATCCAGATGCAGGGGCTGCTGACCAACCGGGGGCAGGTCACCAAGATCCTTATCAACGCTGTAGATCCGGTGCTCGAAAATGATGTCTCGATCATCGGGCAGTTCTTTCAGGAAGGCTCGCTGGAGAGCCTTGCGCCAGGAGAGTTCGGCATTGTTATCGGTGACAACGCCGCACGAAAGCTCGGCGTTGGCCTTGGCGACAAGGTGACCTTCGTAGCCCCGGAGGTCACGGTTACTCCGGCGGGCGTGTTTCCCCGCATGAAACGTTTTACCGTTCGCGGCATCTTTCATGTCGGTGCCGGAGAGATCGACGGTTACGTGGCAATGGCCAATATCTCCGACCTGGCGCGGTTGCATCGCTGGAGGCCAGATCAGGTGCAGGGGCTGCGCCTGCGTTTCGCGGATCTGTTTCAAGCGCCGCGTCTTGCCTGGGACATGGCCGCTCAGATGGGCGATAACTTCTACTCCCGCGACTGGACGCGTACCCACGGCAACCTCTACCAGGCGATTCGCATGGAAAAGGCGATGATCGGTCTGTTGCTGTTGCTGATCGTTGCTGTGGCCGCCTTCAATATCATCTCGACTCTGGTCATGGTCGTGACCGACAAGCGCGGCGATATCGCCATTCTGAGAACGCTTGGCGCAACGCCGAAGCAGATAATGGGCATCTTCATGGTGCAAGGCACGGTAATCGGCGTGGTTGGAACCTTGGTCGGCGCCTTGTTCGGCATGTTTGCGGCTGTCAATGTCAGCAACTGGATCGCCTCACTGGAGCGGCTGATCGGGCATAAGTTTCTGAATGCCGATGTGTATTTCATTGACTATCTGCCGTCCCGGTTAATGACCCAGGATGTTGTTCAAGTCTGCGTTGCGGCGCTTGTCCTGAGTTTTCTCGCTACCCTATATCCGGCGTGGAAAGCGGCCCGAACCCAGCCTGCAGAGGCCTTACGTTATGAGTGAGCTGGTTATGAATGACAGGTCGTCGCAAGACGCCGCCGTATTGAGCTGCCGCAATCTGGGCAAGCGCTACGAGCAGGGTCCCGAATCGGTTGACGTGCTTTCCAATCTGCAACTGGAGCTGTACCCGGGGCAGCGGGTTGCGATCGTGGGCAGTTCCGGTTCCGGCAAGAGCACTCTGCTGAATCTGCTGGGTGGTCTCGACACGCCAAGCGAAGGTAGCGTGTGGCTTGCAGGCGAGGAGCTGTCTGCGCTCAGCGAGAAGGATCGAGGCTTGTTGCGCAATCGAGCGTTGGGATTCGTCTATCAGTTTCATCATCTGCTGGCGGAATTCACAGCGTTGGAGAACGTTTGCATGCCGCTGCTGATCGGCAGGACACCTATCCCCGAAGCCCGTGCACGGGCAACCGAATTGCTGAAGCGGGTAGGGCTCGGCCACCGGATCGCCCACAAGCCGGCAGAGCTGTCGGGGGGAGAGCGTCAGCGTGTCGCAATCGCTCGCGCGCTGGCCAATCGTCCAGCGCTGGTGTTGCTGGACGAGCCGACCGGAAACCTGGATCACCACACAGCACAGGGCATCCAGGACCTTATGCTCGAACTGAGCAATTCGTTGCGCACCGCTTTCCTGGTAGTCACCCATGACCCGCAGCTGGCCGCGCAAATGGACCATATCCTGCGTCTGGAAGACGGTCGGCTGGTGGCCGGTTGATGTTCAGGCCGCTAAGCATCTTTATCGGTAGCCGCTACACGCGAGCCAAGCGCCGTAACCATTTCATCTCGTTCATTTCGCTGACGTCGATGATCGGCCTGTCGCTGGGCGTGCTGGCGATGATCATGGTGCTGTCGGTCATGAACGGCTTTCAGCGAGAGATGAGCAATCGAATCCTGGGGATGGTTCCGCACGCCGTAGTCGCCGGTGATGGGGTGCCGCTGGACGATTGGGGACCTGTGGCCGAACAGCTGGGTGCAGATCCGGATGTGCTTGGCGCTGCGCCCATCACTCAACTTGAAGGGATGCTCTCCTACAAGGGGACCATGCAGCCTATCGAGATCAATGGAATCGACCCTGATGCGGAGGACCAGGTGTCTATCCTCGGTTCAAGGATGGTCGCCGGGAGCCTCGACGACTTGGAACCGGGGGAGTCCGGGGTCATCGTTGGCCTGATGACGGCGCGCCGCTTTGGCTTGAAACTCGGCGACAAGCTGACCCTGATCGTGCCGGAGCTCAGCGACGCGCCAGGCGGCATCACACCGCGCATGCAGCGCCTCAATGTGGTTGGCGTGTTCAAGGTCGGCGCTGAACTTGACGGCACTCTGGCGATGATCCATCGCTCCGATGCTGCACAGATTCTACGTTGGGAGCCTCAGCAGGTCGAAGGGGTGCGGCTGAAGCTGAAGGATCTCTATCGTGCCCCGGAGGTGACCGCTCAGCTGGTGGCGAAGTTGGGTCAAGGCTATCGGGGCGAGGACTGGTCCCTGACTCAGGGCAGCCTGTTCAGCGCGATGAAGATGGAAAAGACCATGATCGGTCTGTTACTGCTACTGATCGTGGCCGTTGCGGCTTTCAATATCATCGCGACCCTGATCATGGTCGTGGCCGATAAGCGAGCAGACATCGCCATCCTGCGAACCCTGGGCGCCACGCCTCGTCAGATCATGACCATCTTCATGGTGCAGGGCAGCATCATTGGAACGACCGGTACGCTGATCGGCACTGTGCTGGGTGTGTTGGGTGCGCTGAACGTCAGTACGCTGGTGGGGTGGCTGGAACGCATCTCTGGCCAACACATCTTCAGTTCCGATGTTTACTTCATCAGTACCTTGCCATCTGAGCTGCGGCTGCAGGACGTGTTGCTGGTAATAACGGCCGCTCTGACCCTGAGCTTTCTCGCAACACTCTATCCTGCCTGGCGAGCCGCACAAACCCAGCCCGCCGAGGCGCTCAGGTACGAATAACCTTCCTTTTAGCGACGCCGCAGCTGGCGCTTTTGCCAATTGCGGCCGACCCACCAGCGCCAATAGGCTTGGGTTGACACGTAACCCAGTACGCCGAGGACCAGACCGACCACGAGCGAGCCCAGGTACAGGGGCTCCCAATGGCTGCTCAGCATTTTCTGCACCCACGCAAGGCTGAGTTCCATCGGCATGGGAGAGACAGGCGTATCCATCAGCCAGGCCCCTACCTTGTAGTTGCAGTAAAAGACCGGCGGCATGGTCAACGGGTTGGTCAGCCAGACAAGACCTACCGCGATGGGCAAATTGGCTCGGGCCGGCACGGCACAGAGCGCAGCTGCGAGCATCTGCAGCGGCATGGGAATCATCGCCCAGAACAACCCGATGGCCATGGCTCGCGAAACTGAATGCCGGTTGAGGTGAAGCAGGTTTGGTTCGTGAATCAGCGCGCCGAGAAACCGCAGTGACTTGTTGGCCTTAATACGATCCGGGTGCGGCATGTAACGTTTGAAAAAACGACGCGGCATGAAGGTTCTCTGGCAGGCTGAAGCCTGCCAATTATGCCTGAAAGGCGACATGGCGCTGAGAGTAGTTTGTGACATTGCATCTACACTTGCGTCACGAGATGAATCGGTCGGCGTGCTGAACCGTCCCCCGCCGGGGTTGCACCGATGCTGTGGAAAGGAATCCAGGATATCCGATGCGTATTGCACTGCTCGCGCTGGCGGTAGGCCTTCTGCTGCTGCGCTTTTTGCCCGTACTGCCGCCTGTCTGGATGCTATGGGCTCTGCTTCTGGCGGGGCTCGCATTGTTACGAACGCGAGGCTGGCCCGTTGCGCTCTTCTGCCTTGGGCTCTTCTGGAGTTGCATGAGTGCGCACTGCGCTCTGGACGATCGTCTGCCCAAGGCGCTCGATGGCCGAACGTTCTGGCTGGAAGGCCGAGTGACTGGCCTCCCGGATGTGCGCAAGGGTGTGGTGCGGTTCGAACTTGACGATATCTCGTCACGCCATGCGGGCCTGCCATCACGCCTACGCCTCGCATGGTACGACGGACCCTCCATGCGAGCGGGTGAGAGATGGCACGTGGCGGCAAAACTGAAGCGACCACGGGGGCTGGTCAACCCAAGTGGATTCGATTACGAAGCCTGGTTGCTCTCTCAGCGGATCGGTGCCAGTGGCACGGTCAAGGCTGGTGAACGCCTGAGCGCAGCGGAAGGCGAGGGCGGTTGGCGGGACCGCTTACGACAGCGCCTCCTTGGTGTCGACGCCCAGGGTCGTGCCGGTGCAATTGCTGCCCTGGTCGTCGGCGATTCAAGTGGCTTATCGATCGCCGATTGGCAGATATTGCAGGACACCGGCACTGTGCACCTGATGGTGATATCCGGGCAGCATGTCGGGATGCTGGCGGGCTTGTTATACGCGCTGGTCATGCAGTTGGCGCGTTGGGGAATCTGGCCTGCACGGCTTGCCTGGCTGCCCTGGGCCTGTTGCCTTGCCTTTGCGGGAGCGATGGGATACGGCTGGCTGGCTGGGTTTGAGGTACCCGTACAGCGGGCATGCGTAATGGTGGGCTTGGTACTCCTGTGGCGACTGCGATTTCGCCACCTGGGTGTTTGGCTACCGCTGTTGCTGGCGCTGGATCTGCTGCTTCTGCTGGACCCTCTGGTCAGCCTTCAGTCGGGTTTCTGGTTGTCCTTTTTAGCTGTCGCCCTGCTTGCGTTGATATTCAGGAACCGTCTCGGCAATTGGCGGTGGTGGCAGGCCCTGGGTCGCGCCCAATGGAGCATGGCGCTCGGCCTGTTGCCAGCGATGGTTGCGCTCGGCCTGCCGGTCAGCCTTAGCGGGCCGGTCGCCAATCTCTTTGCTGTTCCGCTAGTGAGCATCCTGATCGTGCCGCTGTCCTTGCTGGGCACCGCGCTGCTTTGGCTTCCGGGGGTAGGTGAAGGATTGCTCTGGTTTGCAGGAGGGTTGCTGGCCATCCTTTTCGAGGCGCTGCAGTGGCTGGCCGGTTGGCAGCCTGCTTGGGTGGCGGTCCAATTGCCGCTATGGGCATGGTTGCTGGTTGCTGTTGGCGCCCTGCTGCTGCTGTTGCCCGCCGGGGTGCCGTTCCGCCTGCTCGGCCTGATGCTGCTGACGCCGCTGGTATATCCACCTGCAACCCAGCAGCCGGCTGGCGAGGCTGAGGCCTGGATATTCGATGTAGGGCAGGGCCTGTCGGTGCTGATCCGTACCCAAAACCATGCACTTCTCTACGACGCTGGCCCTCGCTATGGCGACCGTGATGCTGGAGAGCGTGTCGTATATCCCTCCTTGCGGGCGCTGGGTCTGGATGGTCTCGACTTGATGATCCTCAGTCACGCTGACAGTGATCATGCGGGAGGCGCTCCTGCGATCCAGCGTAGAATGTCAGTTTCGCAGGTGATAAGCGGGGAGCGCCTGCAATTGCCTGTTTCACTGGGTGCGCAAGCATGCCAGTCGGGCAGTGGCTGGATGTGGGATCAGGTTCGCTTCACGCTGTGGCAATGGAAGGAGGCGAAAAGCGGCAACCAGGCGTCCTGCGTGCTGCTTGTTGAAGCAGCCGGTGAGCGACTGCTGCTGACCGGGGATATCGACGAGCCAGCCGAGCAGGCCTTGGTGGATAGCGGCCTGGCGATCGATGCGCAGTGGCTGCTGGTGCCACATCATGGCAGCCGTAGCTCATCTTCAGCCGCTTTTCTCACGGCCGTAGGCGCGGCGGGCGCGCTGATATCGCGCGGCGAGCACAATGCGTTCGGTCATCCGCACCCGGACGTCGTGCAGCGATTGCAGCAGGCAGGCATGGCTCTCTACGACACGGCGGAGCGGGGCGCCTTGATGGTTCGCCTCGGCCGCTTCGGCCCTGTCGAAGGTCTTCGCGACGAACCGCGGTTCTGGCGGGAAAAATGAGAACCGGGGCCGTCGGCGGTCTGGTGACCCTATGCTAGAGTGGCGCCACTTTTTCGAGGGGGATTCATCTCGTGTGGGAGCTGGTCAAAGCGGGCGGCTGGATAATGCTGCCAATCATCCTGTGTTCCATCGCTGCTGCCGGTATCATTGCCGAGCGCCTCTGGACGCTGCGTCCTAGCCGTGTCACCCCTCCGCATCTGCTAGGGCAGGTCTGGAAGTGGATAAAGGACAAGAAGCTGAGCAACCAGAAGCTCAAGGAACTGCGCGGGGATTCCCCCCTGGGCGAGATCCTCGCGGCCGGCCTGGCCAATTCGAAGCATGGCCGTGAAATCATGAAGGAATGCATCGAAGAAGCGGCGGCCCGTGTCGTCCATGATCTCGAGCGCTATCTTAATGCGCTCGGCACGATCGCCGGAATCGCACCGCTGCTGGGCTTGCTCGGTACCGTACTTGGCATGATCGAGATATTTGGCGCCTTCATGGGTGCGGGTATGGCCAATGCACCCTTGCTTGCTTCCGGCATTTCCAAGGCGTTGATCACCACTGCCGCAGGCCTGATGGTTGGCATCCCGGCGCTTTTCTTCCATCGCTTTCTGCTGCGCCGCGTCGAGGAATTGGTCGTCGGGATGGAGCAGGAGGCGATCAAGCTAGTGGAGGTGGTACAAGGCGACCGTGATGTCGATCTGGGTGAGGGCAAGGCGTGAAGTTTCGGCGCAAGGCTAGGGAAAATGTCGACATCGGTCTGGCTCCGCTGATCGATGTGGTGTTCATTCTGCTGCTGTTCTTTGTAGTCACCACGACCTTTACTCGTGAAACACAGCTCAAGGTCGACCTCCCCGAGGCCGCCAGCGGCACACCACCGCAAGAAGCCGAGAAGAAACAGCTGGAAGTGGTTATCGACGTGGACGGAAATTTCAGCCTGAACGGCAAGCCGTTGATCAAACACGACCTCAATACACTGATGGCTGCGCTGACCAAGGAATCCGCCGGTGACACCAGCCTGCCGATGATAATCAGCGCCGACGGCAAAACGCCTCATCAGGCCGTGATTACCGCAATGGATGCTGCGGGCAAACTCGGATTTG
This sequence comes from Stutzerimonas sp. C6.4V, assembly GCF_058536345.1. NCBI lineage: Bacteria > Pseudomonadati > Pseudomonadota > Gammaproteobacteria > Pseudomonadales > Pseudomonadaceae > Stutzerimonas > Stutzerimonas sp. C6.4V. The sequence continues at coordinate 2,270,698 of NZ_JBZUBM010000001.1, read as the reverse complement.
CGCATTTGCGCATCACCACTGTAGAGGCCCAGCCGGAGCCCTGATGTCCTTTGCCGACCGCCTTCAGCGCGCCTGGTACCACGGGCATCCGGCGCTGGCGTTACTGACGCCGCTCGAGGCGCTTTACCGGTTCGTGGTCAGGGGCCGGCGTAACAAGTATTTGCAAGGAAAGCAGGATAGCCATCGTGCACCTGTGCCCGTTGTGGTGGTGGGCAACATTACGGTTGGTGGTACTGGCAAGACACCGATGATCCTCTGGCTCATCACACATTGCAGGCAGCGAGGCTTGAAAGTGGGTGTCGTAAGCCGCGGGTATGGGGCCATGCCGCCGGCGTATCCGTGGCTTGTGCAGCCTGACCAGTCCGCGGCCCAGGCCGGTGACGAACCCCTTTTGATTGCCAGACGGACGGGCGTGCCCGTAATGATCGACCCGGATCGATCTCGGGCCGTAGAGGCGCTGCTCAAGCGTGGACCGCTGGACCTTATCCTGTCAGACGACGGCCTGCAGCATTACCGACTCGCGCGTGATCTGGAGTTGGTGCTCATCGATGCAGTTCGTGGTTTGGGGAATGGCCGCTGCTTGCCGGCTGGCCCTCTACGAGAACCTGCCGAGCGGCTGCAAGCTGTCGATGCGGTGCTGTACAACGGCGCCACTGCCGACTGTGCCAAAGGCTTTGCTTTCAATCTGCGCCCGTCAGGCCTGGTTGAACTCATCAGCGAGGCCTCCTGGGCGCTTGATCATTTCCCTCATGGCCAGCAGATGCATGCCGTCGCCGGTATAGGCAATCCACAGCGTTTCTTCGCCACGCTCGAGGCGCTACACTGGCGACCGATTCCACATCCCTTTGCAGACCACGCCCGATACAGCCTGGAGCAGCTGACTTTCAGCCCTCCGCTACCGGTGGTGATGACTGAAAAGGATGCGGTCAAATGCCGGGCATTCGCGCTCCCTGGCTGGAGCTATCTGCAGGTGCAAGCCGAGCCTTCGGCGGCGTTCGTAACCTGGTTCGATGCACAGCTGGACCGATTGCTATCTGACCCCCGCTAAGCGGCACGATCTGCCATGCGCAGTCGGCTGCTACCAAGGACTGCGCATGGATACCAAACTGCTCGACATACTCGCCTGCCCCCTGTGCAAGGGGCCCCTGAAGCTCACCGACGACAAGTCCGAACTGATCTGCAAGGCAGACGGGATGGCGTTTCCGGTGCGTGACGGCATACCGGTGATGCTGGAAAGCGAGGCCCGCACGCTTGACGTGGATGAGCGGCTGGAAAAATGAGCGACGCCTTTACGGTTGTGATTCCGGCGCGTTACGCCTCCACGCGTCTTCCCGGCAAGCCGCTGCAGGATATCGCCGGAAAACCCATGGTCAGGCATGTCTGGGAGCAGGCCTGCAGAAGCGGCGCTCAGCGGGTGGTGATTGCTACTGATGATCACCGCATTCTTGAGGCGTGCACCGGGTTCGGTGCCGACGTCCTGCTCACGCGCACCGAGCACAACTCTGGCACAGACCGCCTCGCCGAGGTCGCTCAAAAGCTGGGCATGGCGGCTGACGAGATCGTCGTGAATGTTCAGGGCGATGAGCCTTTGATCCCACCATCAGTCATCAATCAGGTGGCCAGCAACCTTGCCCTACACCCAGAAGCAGCAATCGCAACCCTGGCGGAACCGCTAGAAGATGTCGAGTCGCTGTTCAACCCGAACGTCGTCAAGGTGCTGTCTGACATGCACGGTCTAGCCCTAACGTTCAGTCGCGCGCCGTTGCCGTGGGCACGAGACGAGTTCGCCCGCGACAAGGCCATATTGCCGTCTGCTGTGCCGTATCGAAGACACATCGGAATCTATGCTTATCGAGCGGGCTTTCTCGCCGATTTCGTCGCCTGGGGCCCGTGCTGGCTGGAAAGCACCGAATGTCTGGAGCAACTGCGCGCGCTCTGGCATGGCAAGCGTATCCATGTCGCCGATGCCATCGAAGCGCCACCGGCCGGTGTCGACACGCCGGAAGACCTGGATCGTGTTCGCTTGCTGTTAGAGACGCAAGCGTGAAGATCCTGTTCGTGTGCATGGGCAATATCTGCCGTTCCCCCACTGCCGAGGCAGTGTTTCGCAAGCATCTGGAGAATGCCGGGCTTGAAGGTCAGGTTTTCATCGATTCGGCGGGGACCGGGGACTGGCATGTCGGCAAGGCTCCTGATCAGCGTGCCTGCGCAGCTGCGACCAGGCGGGGCTATAACCTCCATGAGCTGAAGGCGCGACAGGTGACGCGCTCCGATCTGGAGCAGTTTGATCTGATCCTGGCAATGGATCACGACAACCTGGCATGGTTGCAGGCGTTAGCCAACGAGGATACCCGAGCGGAGCTGGACTTGCTGTTGCGTCGCTTCTATCTGGGTCGAGACGCCGTTCCCGACCCCTATTTCGGCGGCGCAGACGGCTTTGAAGAAGTGCTCGACCTTATCGAGCAGGCTTCGGTGCGGTTGCTTGATGAAATCAGGCAGCGCCTGTGACCCTGCTCATCGAACGCGGACACTCGCTCAAGCCTCACAATACCCTGGGTGTCGAGGCCCTTGCGACTCGGTATGTCGAGGCGCATGACCAAGACGAAGTAATGGAAGCGTTAGGCGAAGCAAAGCGTCTGGGTGTTCCGCTATGGATACTGGGCGGAGGAAGCAACCTGTTGCTGACACGGGACATTGACGCATTGGTTCTGCGCATGATGACTCGCGGCGTGCGCATTCTTTCCGACGACGGCGATAGGGTGGTTCTCGAAGCGGAGGCGGGGGAGCCTTGGCATCCGTTCGTGCTTCATAGCCTTGAGCTCGGCTTGTCCGGGCTGGAAAACCTGAGCCTGATCCCGGGTACGGTAGGTGCTGCGCCTATCCAGAACGTCGGTGCGTATGGTGTCGAAATCAAAGACATCTTCGCTGGCCTGACGGCACTGGATCGGGAAACGGGGCAGCTTCGGGATTTCAATCGCGAGGACTGCCAGTTTGGCTACAGAGATAGCCTGTTCAAGCAACAGGCCGGGCGCTATATCATTCTGCGGGTGCGTTTTGCATTGCAGAGAACCGCTGCGCTAACACTCGATTACGGTCCGTTGCGCGAGTGGTTGCGCAGGCATGACATATTGGTGCCTACCGCGAAAGATGTGAGTCGAGCCGTGTGTGCCATCCGCCGCGAGAAGCTGCCTGATCCCCTTGTGCTGGGAAATGCTGGCAGTTTTTTCAAGAATCCGCTGGTGCCTGCCTCGTTGGCGGACCAGCTGCGCCAGTGCTTTCCGGGTCTGGTCGCCTTCGCTCAGGATGACGGTCAGGTGAAGCTGGCAGCAGGTTGGCTGATCGAGCAGGCGGGTTGGAAAGGCTATCGTCAAGGCGATGCCGGGGTGCATGCCATGCAGGCCCTGGTCCTGGTTAATCATGGGCGGGCGACGGGCGAGGAGATCCTCCAGCTCGCTCACCAGATTCAGGCCGACATTGCCGAGCGGTTTTGCGTACACCTCGAAATCGAGCCGAACGTCATCTAACGCTCTACCGCCCCGTGGTTGCTTCCGGTTGCCTGGAGCGGCTTGCTAGGCTCCGACTTGGCGGTCAACGGGCACAAAAAAAGGGATGCCGAAGCATCCCTTTTCTATCTCTGCCGGTCAGCTCTGGCGCTTTTGTTCGTCGCTCTGCTCTATGGGCTCGTCACTCGCCTCTGGTTGAGCTTCAGGCACCGTTGCATCTAGCCGCTTGGCGGCGCCCTGTTCAGCCTCTGTTTCAGTCGGCTGCTGCTCGGCTTGGTCGCCTGGCTGCGCCTCGCCAGTGGCTTCGACCACTACAGGCTTTTCGGGCATAAGCTGATCAGCTTCGCTAACGACGATTTCTGGGCTGGCCAAAGGCTCTGGGTCAGTCATCGACACCTGCGCAGCGGGTTCCGCTTCGACCTGAGCGGCCTCCTTTGCCAGCCGCTCTTGCTCGAGGCGGCGGCGGCGAACTTCGCGAGGATCATTTGGCGCTCGGCCTGATGATGGAGCAGGGGATGCTGGCATCGGAGCGGCCACTGCCTCGGTGTTTTCGACAACAGGCGCTACCTCGGCTTCGACATCTCGGCTGACAGGCACAGGCTCCGGCTGGGGCACAGGCTGGTTGATGGCCTCGGTCTCAGCGATCACTGCCGGGGCATAGGCAGGAGTCTCTTCGGCCTGCGCCTCTGCGGCAGGCAGATCGGCCGGCTCTTCGGAGCTCGCAATCGGCAAGGTCTCGACCGGCGGCTGCTCCTGAGCGGTTGTGGTTTCGTCAGTGGCCGTCGTTGTTGCCTCTTCACTCTCTCCCGTATGGGCAGCAATTGCTGCTGCGGTTGCAGCAATGGCAACCTGCTCGGATTTTACCGGTGCATTGCTTTCGCTGACCTCAGGCGTTGTTGCCTCGGCATCGCTGTTTTCGATCTCGTTACCGTTGGCATCGCGCTGACGGTCACGGCGATTACTGCGGCGGCGCTGACCGCGGGAGCGGCGACGTGGGCGATCGTTACCTTCGGTAGTCTCCCCCTGTTCGTCCTGAATAACGTCAGTCGTCTCTTCGGTCTGCTGCGCCGTCTCGTCGCTCAGGTTCTGCTCAGCTCGAGGCTTGCGCTCTTCGCGCGGCGGGCGTGGTTTGCGCTCTGCGGGCTCTTCGTTGCTGGTTGGCTGAGGCTGTTCGTCGATCGGCGCGCGCAATTCGCGCTTGCGCTCTTCGCGGGGTTGGCGGTCTTCCCGAGGGGCGCGCTCACGGCGTGGCTGCGGCTGTTGAGCGCTGCTGTCGGTAGCTTCGGCCACCTCACGGTTTTCGCGTGGCTTGCGATCTTCGCGCGGTGGTCGAGGCTGACGTTCTTCGCGCGGTTGACGTTCTTCGCGGGGCGCTCGCTCCTCACGCGGAGCACGCTCTTCCCGTGGTGCTCGGTCTTCGCGCGGCTTGCGCTCCTCGTCGCGGTTATTCCTCGAGTCGCGGCGACGGTTCTGCTGGCGGCCGCTGCGGCGTTCATCATTGCGTTGTGGGCGATTGCTGGTAGCGGGCTTTTTCTCTACCTCTACGGATGGCGCCTCTGGCTTGCCGGCGAACAATCCGACGAGGGTTTTGACCAGGCCTTTGAACAGGCTTGGTTCCTGGGCAGCTGGCGCAGCGGCTGGGGCGGCCGGTGCGGGGGGCGTCGGCGCAGGTGCGGAACGCTGTGGAGCTGTCTTGACTGCAGCTTCCTGACGTACCAGCGTACGGGTCGAGCTGACAGGCTGCGCTTCCTCGACCTCGGTCGGGCTCATCTCGTAGCTGGCTTGGCCGGCGACGATGTCCGGGCTGTCGTCACGCAAGCGCTGCACTTCAAAATGCGGAGTCTCAAGATGATCGTCCGGCAGGATGAAGATGCGCGCGCGGGTGCGCAGTTCAATCTTGGTGATGGCATTGCGCTTTTCATTGAGCAGGAAAGCGGCTACCTGGAAAGGTACACGTGCACGCACCTCCGCGGTACGATCCTTCAGCGCTTCTTCTTCGATCAATCGAAGAATGGCGAGCGAGAGGGATTCGACGTCGCGGATGATGCCCTGCCCGTTGCAACGCGGACAGACGATGCCGCTGGTTTCGCCAAGCGAGGGGCGCAGACGCTGACGGGACATTTCCAGCAGGCCAAAACGTGAAATGCGGCCAACCTGGATGCGGGCCCGGTCGGCTTCAAGCGATTCACGGACCTTTTCCTCGACGGCGCGCTGGTTTTTAGCCGGTGTCATGTCAATGAAGTCGATGACAATCAGTCCGCCGATATCGCGCAGGCGCAATTGACGAGCGATTTCTTCAGCGGCTTCGAGGTTTGTCTGGAGGGCCGTCTCTTCGATATCACCGCCCTTGGTGGCGCGTGCCGAGTTGATGTCGATGGAAACCAATGCTTCGGTCGGGTCTATGACGATGGAGCCGCCGGATGGCAGCTTCACTTCACGCTGGAAGGCGGTTTCGATCTGGCTCTCGATCTGGAAACGGTTGAACAGCGGTACGCTGTCTTCGTACAGCTTGATCTTGCTGGCATATTGCGGCATCACCTGCTGGATGAAGCTCAGCGCCTCATTCTGGGCTTCGACGCTGTCGATCAGAACTTCACCGATGTCCTGGCGCAGATAGTCGCGGATGGCGCGAATGATGACGTTGGATTCCTGATAAATCAGGAAGGGTGCAGCGCGGTCCTGCGAAGCTTCCTTGACGGCGCTCCACAGCTGCAGCAGGTAATCCAGGTCCCACTGCATTTCTTCACTGGAGCGGCCCAGGCCTGCGGTGCGTACGATCAGCCCCATGTCTGCAGGAACATCAAGGCCATTCAGCGCTTCACGCAGCTCGTTGCGTTCCTCGCCCTCGATGCGGCGAGAGATGCCACCGGCGCGTGGGTTGTTGGGCATCAGGACGAGATAGCGACCGGCTAGGCTGATGAAGGTGGTCAGGGCAGCGCCCTTGTTGCCGCGCTCTTCTTTTTCGACCTGGACGATGACCTCCTGGCCTTCGCTCAGTACTTCCTTGATGTTGACCCGGCCTTCCGGCGCCTTCTTGAAATATTCACGGGAAATTTCCTTGAGAGGCAGGAAGCCGTGGCGGTCAGCGCCGAAGTCAACGAAGGCAGCTTCGAGGCTGGGCTCGACGCGGGTGATCTTGCCTTTGTAGATGTTGGCTTTCTTCTGTTCGCGGGCACCGGATTCGATGTCGAGATCGAACAGGCGCTGGCCATCGACCAGTGCGACCCGCAACTCTTCAGGCTGAGTTGCGTTAATTAGCATTCTTTTCATGTAGTACCGTCGGTTTCCATGGCAGCGGAAACGGCATTCGGCACACACGACTCTCGCGGTCGGTGTCAGGTGAGTCAGGAATGGTTGTAAGGCACTCCAGTGTCCAGCGACGTGAGGCCAGTTGTGCCTGCGTCGCGACGACATCTCCTGCATGCTGTCGGAACAGCAGCAATGGTTCGGGAGGAGGAATCAGCAATCGGTAGCGGACGGAATGAAGCGTCTGTGAAAGCCTTTGCTACGCAATCCGATGGCTGTGCATCTCCACCCAACACTCATACTTTGAAAATCGGGTGCCGCTCGCAGAATCCGGGAGCGGGTTATCGATTATCGCGATTCCCTAAAGGGGGCACGCATCATGTCTTCAAGGCTTGTTTCGGGACTTCACCGCTACTTGAGGGAAGCTCCGTCGGACGGCCTCACGTCCTAGAACATTGCTGGGTCAGAAATGGCGATATCGCTGGCATTTTCCGACCTGGCCACTTTTGATGGCGCTCGGGACTATAACAGCAATGTTTAAGTGCTTCAAATCCATGAAAATTGATATCATCCGCAGATGACCAATACCCCATCTCAGACCTCTGGCGTACAACTGCTTGAGGTCTCGCCGGAACTTGCCGGCCAGCGCATCGATAACTTCCTCCGAACTCAGCTAAAGGGCGTTCCTAAGACGCTGATCTACCGCATCCTGCGCAAGGGTGAGGTGCGGGTGAATAAAGGAAGAATCAAACCGGAATACAAGCTGCAGGCGGGCGATGTTGTTCGCGTGCCCCCGCTCAGGCTGGCTGAGCGCGACGAGCCGGCACCCCTGGCCCGGGGCCTGCTCGAACGACTGGAGGCGGCTATCGTCCATGAGGACAAGGCGCTCATCGTCCTGAACAAGCCCTCGGGTATCGCGGTACATGGCGGCAGCGGGCTCAGCTTTGGTGTCATCGAGGCGCTTCGTCAGCTTCGTCCGGATGCCAAGGAGTTGGAGCTTGTCCACCGCCTGGACAGGGATACCTCGGGTCTGCTGATGGTTGCGAAGAAGCGCAGCATGTTGCGCCACCTGCATCAGGAGTTGCGTGGAGATGGGGTCGACAAGCGATACATGGCGTTGGTGCGGGGGCGATGGGAGACCAGCAAGAAGCAGGTCAATGCGCCGCTTCTGAAAAACACCCTGCGTTCGGGTGAACGGATGGTCGAGGTGACGGATGATGGCAAGGAGGCGTTAACGCTGTTTCGAGTGCTGCGTCGATTTGGAGATTTCGCCACGCTGGTCGAGGCCAGGCCTGTCACTGGCCGCACACACCAGATACGGGTGCATGCTCGGCATGCAGGGCACGGGATCGCAGGCGACAGCAAATACGGCGACGAGGAGTTTTCCAGGGTAATCCGCGAGCTGGGCGGCAAGCGTCTCTTTCTCCATGCCTACGCGCTCAAGGTTCCCCTGCCCGACGGGGGTGAGCTTGCGCTGGAGGCGCCCGTGGATGACGTCTGGGCGCGCACGCTGGAGAAGCTGGGTGAATAAAAGCTACAAGGTGCTGATCTTCGACTGGGACGGCACCCTGGTGGACTCGATTGGCCGTATCGTTGAGTCAATCTCGGTCGCAGCAGTGAAATGCGACCTGCCGCCACTCGACGAAGTGACCATAAAAGGCATCATTGGTCTCGGCTTGCCCGAGGCGGTCTCAGCCCTGTATCCCCATGTCACGGATCTGCGGGAGGTCGATGCGTTTCGGCACGCTTACGCCGAGCATTACTTGCAGCTCGAGGCCGAGCCGTCGTCGCTGTATCCGGGCGTGGCGCATTGGCTCGATCTGTTTCGTGATCAGGGATATCTGTTGGCCGTTGCGACTGGCAAGGGGCGCCGTGGGTTGGACAGGGTGCTGCAAGGGCAGGGGTGGATGGACTTCTTCGATGTGACCCGTTGCGCTGATGAGACGGCAAGCAAACCTGATCCGCAGATGATCCACGAGATCCTGGCACATTGTGAGGTTCTGCCGGAGCAGGCGCTGATGATCGGCGATTCGGTATTCGATCTGGAAATGGCTAGCCGTGCTGGCGTCGATAGTGTCGCTGTGTCTTATGGTGCTCAAGCGGTGGATGTGCTTCGGTCCTATTCGCCATGTATGGTTATTGACCGTTTTTCGGAGCTTGGCGGCTGGCTGCGCTCCGGGGGTTCTGCTGAGGTAGTTGCAAATGTCGGATGAGTGGAAAGCACCGGAAAGCGATTCAAGGGAAGATCGCAATAGCTGGAAGTTGCTGGAGAAAACGCTTCTGGCTGGCGTCCAGGAGCAGCGGCGGTCTCGGCGCTGGGGCATCTTCTTCAAGCTGCTGACATTCCTCTACCTGTTCGGCGCTTTGCTGATGTTCTCGCCTGTCCTGAAATTGGCCGATGGCAAACACGCCGGCGAGCCTCATACGGCCGTGATCAATGTTCGCGGGATGATCGCGGATGAGGAGTCTGCAAGTGCCGACAACATCATCGGCGCGCTCCGTGCAGCTTTCGAGGATGCCAACACCCGGGGCGTCGTGTTGCGTATCAACAGTCCGGGCGGAAGCCCTGTCCAGTCGGGTTATATCTATGACGAGATTCGTCGTTTGCGCGGCGAGTATCCTGGCATCAAGGTGTACGCCGTGATTACCGATCTGGGTGCGTCCGGGGCCTACTACATCGCCAGCGCAGCGGATGAAATCTATGCAGATAAATCGAGCCTGGTTGGCTCGATCGGCGTGACGGCAGCGACCTTTGGTTTTGTTGAAACCATGGATAAGTTGGGCGTCGAGCGGCGCATATACACTTCCGGTGAACATAAGGCTTTTCTGGATCCGTTTCAGCCCGAGAAGCCGGAGGAGACCGAATTCTGGCGTGGCGTGCTGGCCACGACCCATCGGCAATTCATAGAAAGCGTGAAGCGTGGGCGGGGTGACCGATTGCAAACCGAGGGGCACCCTGAACTGTTTTCCGGCTTGATATGGTCTGGTGAGCAGGCGCTTGAGCTCGGGCTGGTCGATGGTCTCGGCAGTACCAGTTATGTCGCGCGGGAAGTCATCGGCCAGGATGAGCTGGTCGATTTCACGGTCAAGGACTCGCCATTGGATCGCTTCACGAAAAAGCTGGGTGCCAGCGTAGGTGCGCAGCTCGCCTTGTGGATGGGCTTTCAGGGGCCTCAGCTCAAGTAGCTTTGTAGGTTTCCGGGAGCTGGCCGCTCAGGGGATATCAAGGCCTGAATTGTTCAGCATCTCGACCAGCCTTATCAGGGGTAATCCGACCAGGCTGGTCACATCAGACCCTTCCGTTGCGCTGAAAAGGCTGACACCGAGTCCTTCTGCCTTGAAGCTCCCTGCGCAGTCGTAAGGCTGCTCTGCTAACAGATAGCGCTCTATCTGAGGCGCAGTCAGCTTGCGGAAATGAACCGTGTAGGGGATGCAATCGATCTGGATGACACCAGTTCTGCTGTCCAGCAAGGCCAGGCCGGTCAGGAACCGTACACTGTTTCCGCTGCAGGCTTGAAGCTGATGGACAGCGCGCTCGTGCGAGCGAGGTTTGCCGATAATCTGTCCGTCGAGCACGGCAACCTGATCCGAGCCGATAATAAGGTGGTCCTGATAGCTGCTTGCCAGGGCCTGGGCTTTTCCGGCAGCCAGGCGGCGTACAAGTTGTTCGGGTTGTTCGCCGAGGCAGGGGGTTTCATCGATATCCGGAGCCTTGGACTCGAAGCTCAGGCGTAACCGCGAAAGCAGATCTCGTCGGTAGGGTGAGCTTGAGGCGAGAAGCAGTCGGCGCATTTTCCTTCCTTTTATATAGGTGCCGGTTTGCTTGTCGGCAGAGGGAGATTATGGGGTTGAATTCCTTTGACAGTCGAGGGGCTCGTCCCTAGAATGCCGCGCTTATGTTGAAAGGACCAATACCTCCGCACGTTGATCCGCGCAAGCTCGCCGACCGAGCGGCTTCCCTACAGGGTGAGCTGCAGTTGTCTGAGCTGAAGCGACTCGTCGATCCTCTCGAGGACGACAAGGGTGCGGTGCGCGCCAGTTTTGAATTCGGGCGCGACGAGCAGCGCACTGTGGTTATCCGCAGCGAGCTGGATGTTGAGGTCACGATGATTTGCCAGCGTTGTCTGGAGCCGGTTGTTCTGCCTATTCACAGCGAGTGCGACTATGCCGTGGTGAATGAGGGCTCGAGCAGTCAGCACCTGCCCAAGGGCTATGACGTGCTGGAAGTGGGAGAGGATCCTCTGGATCTGCTGGCGCTGGTTGAAGAGGAGCTTTTGCTCGCTCTTCCGATTGTTCCACTCCATGACCCAGAAGTTTGCCAGCCGCCGGCTGGGCCTGATGAGCCCGAGCCGAATGAGGACGAGGTATCGCGGTCCAACCCGTTCAGCGTACTGGCTCAGTTAAAGCGTGACCCAAACGTTTAGGAGTTGATCCCAATGGCTGTTCAGCAGAACAAAAAATCCCGTTCCGCCCGTGATATGCGTCGTTCGCACGACGCGCTCGAGCCGAACGCCCTGTCCGTGGAAAAGAGCACTGGCGAAGTTCATCTGCGCCACCACGTTTCTCCGGAAGGTTTTTACCGTGGTCGCAAAGTGATCGACAAGGGCGCTGACGAGTAAATCTTGTCCGCTTCGATCATAGCGATCGATGCAATGGGTGGGGATTTCGGTCCCCACTGCGTTGTTCCTGCCTGCCTACAGTGCCTGGCTGATATCCCCTCGTTACACCTGACCCTTGTTGGTCAATCCTCTTGCATAGAAAATATCGTTTCCCGTCATCCTGATGTGGATCTGGCTCGCCTGCGCATTGTCGATGCCGATGAGGCTATCGGAATGGACGAACGCCCCACCCAGGCTTTACGCACCAAGCCGAGATCGTCCATGCGCGTTGCTTTGGAGCTGGTCAGGGACGGCCATGCCCAGGCCTGTGTTAGCGCTGGAAATACCGGTGCCTTGATGGCGCTTGCGCGGCATGTGTTGAAAACCCTGCCGGGAGTCGATCGTCCTGCGATGGCAACGGCGATCCCTACCCAGGATGGTGCCTGCCTGCTGCTTGATCTGGGTGCGAACGTAGACTGCACTGCCGAGCACCTCTATCAGTTCGCAGTGATGGGCTCGGTTGCTGCGCAAAGCCTTGGTATCGAGCAGCCGCGAGTCGCACTTCTGAATGTCGGCACCGAAGACATCAAGGGCAACCAGCAGGTAAAGGCAGCTTCGGTTTTGTTGCGGCAGGCGGCTGGGCTCAACTATCTGGGTTTTATCGAAGGCGACGGTCTTTTCCGCGGCGAGGCAGACGTAGCGGTATGCGATGGGTTTGTTGGAAATATCCTGCTCAAATCAAGCGAAGGACTGGCTCAAATGGTTGCGCTGCGTGTCGAGGCGCTGTTTCGACGATCGCTGATGTCGCGTCTGGTTGGGGCGCTGGCTCTGCCATTGTTGCGTCAGTTGAGGGCGGATCTTCGCCCTGCACAATACAACGGTGCCAGTTTTCTCGGGCTTCAGGGGATTGTGGTGAAAAGCCATGGCAGCGCAGGGATAGAAGGGTTCCGCTCCGCCATTTTGCGGGCCATGCAGGATGTCCAGCATAACCTCCCCGATCAGTTGCGTAGCCGTATCGGACAGTCATTGGTGACCAATCGGTCAGATGTGGCGGGTGATGATGTGACTGCTTCTGACGGCTCGTCATCCAACTGACAACTCGGTGCGCCCATGCGGCGTTTTTTGAGAACAACCACAAGAGAGTCGTTTCATGTCTGCATCACTTGCATTCGTCTTTCCGGGGCAAGGTTCCCAAGCGCTTGGCATGCTTGCCGAGCAAGGTGCCCAGGAATCGGTGGTCATCGATACTTTCTCGGAGGCCTCGTCAGCGCTGGGCTACGATCTCTGGTCGCTGTGTCAGCAGGGTCCAGAAGAACAGTTGAATCAAACTGACAAGACTCAGCCGGCCATCCTGGCCGCATCGATAGCGCTGTGGCGTCTGTGGTTGGCCGAAGGCGGTGTTAGGCCTGCGTTCGTTGCCGGCCACAGTCTGGGTGAGTACTCGGCGATGGTGGCTGCAGGCAGCCTGCCATTTGTTGACGCAGTGAAGCTGGTTGAGCTGCGTGGGCAGCTCATGCAGCAGGCCGTTCCGGCCGGTACTGGCGGGATGGCAGCCATCCTCGGATTGGAGGACGAGGACGTGCTGGCGGCCTGCGCTGAAGCGGCCCGGGGTGAAGTGGTCAGTGCGGTTAACTTCAATGCGCCAGGCCAGGTCGTCATCGCTGGCAGCGCGGCGGCTGTCGAGCGTGCCATCGACGCCTGCAAGGCGAGGGGTGCAAAGCGCGCCATGCCGCTGCCGGTCAGCGTACCGTCCCATTGCGAGCTGATGCGTCCCGCTGCTGAGCGTTTTGCCGAGGCTGTAACAGGCGCTGCCTGGCAGGCGCCTGAAATCCCGTTGGTCCAGAACGTCAGCGCGTCGATCGTGTCTGACCTCGATACGCTCAAGCAGGACTTGCTGGCCCAGCTGTATAGTCCGGTTCGCTGGGTTGAAACTATCATTACGTTGAGCGCCCGCGGCGTGACTGATCTGGTCGAATGTGGCCCTGGAAAGGTGCTTTCCGGTCTCAACAAGCGCTGCGTGAAAGGCATCAACACATACAATCTGGACACCCCCGACGCTTTTGCTGCCACTCGCGGCGCATTGGCTTGAGCAAAGGAGATAGTTATGAGTCTGCAAGGCAAGGTCGCCCTAGTCACTGGGGCTAGCCGTGGTATCGGTCAGGCGATTGCCCTGGAACTGGGTCGCCAGGGAGCCATCGTCATCGGTACCGCGACGTCTTCTTCGGGGGCCGAGCGCATCGCTGAGACGCTCAAGGAGAACGGTATCGAAGGTGCCGGACTGGTACTGGATGTTACGGATGACGAGTCTGTGGCGACCACGCTGGAGCATATCCAGCAGCACCTCGGACAACCGGCTGTACTTGTCAATAACGCAGGTATCACGCGTGACAACCTGATGCTGCGAATGAAGGATGACGAATGGCATGACGTGATCAACACCAACCTCAACAGCCTTTATCGGCTGACCAAGGGAGTGTTGCGCGGCATGACCAAGGCTCGTTGGGGGCGGATTATCAACATCGGCTCTGTGGTGGGTGCCATGGGTAACGCAGGGCAGGTAAACTACGCGGCAGCCAAGGCCGGACTCGAAGGGTTCAGTCGTGCGCTGGCGCGCGAAGTCGGTTCTCGAGGCATAACAGTCAATTCGGTGGCCCCGGGCTTTATCGATACCGATATGACTCGTGAATTGCCGGAAGCTCAGCGTGACGCGTTGTTGGGGCAGATCCCGCTGGGTCGCCTCGGTCAGGCCGAAGAGATTGCCAGGGTCGTTGCGTTCCTTGCTTCTGACGGTGCTGCTTATGTCACAGGAGCGACAGTTCCGGTGAACGGCGGTATGTACATGAGCTAATGTGACGCCTGGCGCACAATATTAGTCATAACGGCTAGCTGATCGGTTATAAAAATGCGGCTCGTTTATAGACAGAAGGTTGAAAGCGGGCTCATGCTTGCCCGCTTTCAGCTTGAAATGCGGAAAACGCTTTCTATACACTACCGCGCAGACCAGCTGCCTGGATTTTTCCATAGGAGTGAAAACAAGGTATGAGCACCATCGAAGAACGCGTCAAGAAAATCGTTGCCGAGCAACTTGGCGTCAAGGAAGAGGAAGTCACCAACAGCGCTTCCTTCGTCGAAGACTTGGGTGCCGACTCCCTTGACACCGTTGAGCTGGTGATGGCTCTGGAAGAGGAATTCGAGACCGAAATCCCTGACGAGCAAGCTGAAAAGATCACCACTGTTCAGGAAGCCATTGATTACATCAACGCGCACGCGCAGTAAGTTGTAATCCTGCTTCGAGCCAGTAAGCCGCACTGCCTTAATACAGGCAGTGCGGCTTTTGTTTGAAAGATCGAATTTCATTGGCTGCTGGATGGCAGTTGCAGTGATGATCGATTCTTGCCCGCAGCGACATGGGCAGATCGAATCGAACGAAAACGTATAGGAGAATTGCTGTGTCGCGTAGACGCGTCGTAATCACCGGGATGGGCATGCTGTCGCCGCTGGGGAACGATGTGCCAAGCAGCTGGCAAGGGATTCTCGCCGGCCACAGTGGCATCGGCCTGATCGAACATATGGATCTGTCCGCCTATTCCACGCGCTTTGGCGGATCGGTCAAGAATTTTGACGTTGAGCAGTATCTGCCAGCGAAAGAGGCACGCAAGCTCGACCTGTTTATTCAGTACGGTCTGGCGGCCAGTTTCCAGGCCGTACGCGATGCGGGCCTGGAGATCACCGATGCCAACCGTGAGCGCATCGGCGTTGCGATGGGGTCCGGCATTGGTGGCCTGACCAATATCGAAAACAGCTGCAAGGCACTGATCGAACAGGGGCCGCGGCGTTTGTCGCCGTTTTTCGTGCCAGGCTCGATCATCAACATGGTGTCGGGTTTCCTGTCGATTCATCTGGGCCTGCAGGGTCCGAACTACGCCATTGCAACTGCCTGTACGACCGGCACGCACTGCATCGGGATGGCCGCTCGCAACATCGCCTATGGCGAGGCAGACGTCATGATTGCGGGCGGCTCTGAAATGGCGGCCAGCGGGCTTGGGATAGGCGGCTTCGCTGCAGCCCGCGCATTGTCCACGCGTAACGATGATCCGGCTGCGGCCAGTCGTCCATGGGATAAAGGGCGCGATGGCTTCGTATTATCCGACGGGGCCGGCGCGCTGGTTCTCGAAGAGCTTGAGCACGCCAAGGCGCGTGGCGCACGTATCTACGCGGAATTGATTGGTTTCGGCATGAGCGCTGATGCGTTTCATATGACTTCTCCGCCTGAAGACGGTGCCGGTGCTGCGCGCTGCATTCACAACGCGATCGTTGATGCCCGAATCAGTCTTGACCAGGTCCATTACATCAACGCTCACGGTACGTCGACACCCGCAGGTGACAAGGCCGAGGCTGCTGCGATCAAGACCGTGTTCGGCAGCCATGCCTATGACCTTTCGGTCAGTTCCACCAAGTCGATGGTTGGGCACCTGCTCGGTGCTGCCGGTGCGGTCGAGGCCATCTTCAGCGTGCTTGCGATTCGCGATGAGGTGGCACCGCCAACGATCAACCTGGACGAGCCCGACGATGGCTGCGATCTTGATTTCGTTCCGCACGAGGCTAAACAGAGGCGGATCGACGTTGCCGTATCCAACTCCTTTGGTTTCGGTGGCACCAACGGATCGCTGGTCTTTCGCCGGTTTGCTGAGTGACAGCGAGCTGGGTGGACGGGCAGCCTGCAAACGAGCTGTCTGTTCATGATCGAGGGCTGGCATACGGCGATGGGTTGTTCGAAACGGTCAGGGTCATCGACGGCCAGCCCAGGCTGTTGAACAGACATCTGGATCGCTTGGTGCTTGGCTGCAAACGTCTATCCATTCCTCTGGACCTTGAGCTTGTGCGCAGCCAGATCACTGCGTTCAGCGCGGAGTTGGGCGCAGGAGTGGCCAAGTTGATCATCAGCCGCGGCGAGGGGAGACGAGGGTATGCTCCGCCTTATCGGTGTCAGCCAAGAGTCATTCTTCTGGGCTCGCCCGCTCCAGACTACCCAGAAGCGAACGCTGAACGGGGCGTGCAGCTGTTTCCCTGCACCACTCGTCTTGCCGAGCAGCCCGCACTCGCAGGGCTGAAGCATCTCAATCGGCTCGAGCAAGTGTTGGCCCGTGCCGAATGGCAGGACGCTGCATTCGCAGAAGGCTTGCTGCGTGATACTTCTGGGCGGGTCATCGAAGGCGTCTTCAGTAACATTTTCCTGGTGCAGTCTGGCGTTTTGCTTACGCCTTCACTGGCTCGCTGCGGCGTCGCCGGGGTAATGCGTGCCGAAATACTTGCTCGCGCTCAGCATGGCAACATTCTGACCAAGGTACTCGATGTCTCGGCCGAACAACTGGACCGTGCAGATGAAGTTTTTGTCTGCAACAGCCTGTATGGCATCTGGCCCGTTCGGCAGTTGGAGCAGCGCGTCTGGTCCCCAGGTCCGCTCACACGTAAACTGCAGCGCTCCATCACCGATCTGTTGAGTGCTTCGTGATTCGAAAACTGTCCTTCGCGCTGCTCGGCGTTGCATTGCTGGCTGCGCTGTTTCTTGGTCTGGCTGGCTGGAAATTGCATACGGCTCTGGAGCAGCCGTTGCGCGTCGACGAGATGCGCATGCTCGAAGTCATGGCCGGGGACACGCCGAGTGGATTGTTCCAGCGTCTGGAGCGGGAAGGCATTCTGGACGGTTCGCTCTGGCTGCGCCTGCATTGGCGCCTCAATCTATCCGGTCACACACTGCACAGCGGCGAGTATCGGCTCTCACCAGGGATGAAGGCTCGTGATTTGATTGGACTGTGGCAACGGGCGGAGGTGGTTCAGCACACGCTGACCATCGTCGAAGGCTGGAATTTCCGACAGGTACGAGCCGCGCTGGAAGCCTTGCCGACTATCCAGCAAACACTGCCGGGGCTTTCGGACGAGGAGGTCATGGCGCAACTCGGTCATGCCGGCTTGCATCCTGAAGGTCGTTTCTTTCCGGATACCTACAGCTTCCCTCGTGGTGTCACTGATATCGAATTGCTCCAGCGGGCATTCACTCGCCTCGAAACCGTATTGAGCGAGGAGTGGCAGCAGCGTAGCGAAGCCTTGCCCTATGAAAACCCGTACCAGGCCTTGATCATGGCCTCGATCATCGAAAAGGAAACAGGGGTGCCTGCGGAACGAGGCGAGATCGCCGGTGTTTTCGTGCGCCGACTCCAGCAGGGCATGCTGCTACAGACGGACCCTACGGTCATCTATGGTATGGGCGATGCGTATCGCGGGCGTATCACTCGCAACGATCTGCGCAAGCCGACTCCCTACAACACCTATACCAACTCAGGCTTGCCTCCCACGCCGATCGCCATGGTCGGGCGCGAGGCGATCCATGCCGCCCTGCATCCGGTCGAGGGTAAAACGCTCTATTTCGTTGCCAGGGGCGACGGCAGTCATGTCTTCAGCGTGACCCTGGCCGAGCATAACCGGGCGGTTCGCGAGTTTCAGCTGAAGCGTCGCGAGGATTACCGTTCCAGTCCTCCTCCGCGCCAGTCGTCGGCGCCAAGCGAGAGTATGCAGTGACAGGATTGTTCATTACCCTGGAAGGCCCTGAGGGT
The DNA here is from genome assembly GCF_058536345.1 of Stutzerimonas sp. C6.4V. Classification (NCBI taxonomy): domain Bacteria; kingdom Pseudomonadati; phylum Pseudomonadota; class Gammaproteobacteria; order Pseudomonadales; family Pseudomonadaceae; genus Stutzerimonas; species Stutzerimonas sp. C6.4V. Next base: position 2,252,740 of record NZ_JBZUBM010000001.1, on the reverse strand, counting down.
GCAGGCAAGAGTACCAACCGGGAATATCTGGCCGAACGCTTGCGAGCACAGGGTCTGGACGTTCTGATGACTCGCGAACCCGGCGGCACCCCGCTGGCCGAACGGATAAGGGAACTGCTGCTCTCACCCTCCGACGAGCCCATGCACAGCGATACAGAACTGTTGTTGGTATTTGCGGCGCGTGCGCAGCACCTCGCCCAGGTGATACGGCCTGCGCTGGAGCGTGGTGCCGTCGTGCTCTGTGATCGTTTCACCGACGCAACCTATGCGTACCAGGGTGGCGGGCGCGGCTTGTCCCTGACGCGTATCGAGCAGCTTGAAACCTTCGTGCAAGGAGCGTTGCGCCCGGACATGACGCTCATCTTCGACCTCCCTGTAGAAATAGGACTGAGCCGGGCGGCGGCCCGTGGTCGTCTGGACAGGTTCGAACAGGAAGGGCTGGCCTTCTTTGAAGCCGTGCGCAGCGCATACCTCGATCGTGCTCGCAAGGCGCCGGAGCGTTACCGGATTGTCAATGCAGCCCGCCCCTTGTCGGCGGTGCAACAGGACCTTCAACATATTCTTTCTGAAGTGGTGGAGCGTGCGCTTGGGTGAGGGTGTTCTCCCTTGGCAGACCGATCTGTGGCGGCTCTTGTCTGAGCGCCGAGAACACGCTCATGCCTATCTGCTGCATGGCCCTGCCGGGATTGGCAAGCGGGCCCTGGCCGAACAACTGATGGCTTTGTTGCTGTGTCACAGCCCTACGCGAGCAGGCGCGTGTGGCCACTGCAGGGGGTGTCAGCTCCTGGCTGCACACACCCATCCGGATCATTACATTCTCGAGCCGGAGGAGGCCGACAAGGCTATTCGTGTCGATCAGGTTCGCCAATTGGTTGGCTTCGTTGGCCAGACAGCCCAGATGGGCGGGCGTAAGGTGGTGCTGCTCGAGCCTGCCGAAGCGATGAATCTGAATGCTGCCAACGCCCTTCTCAAGAGCCTGGAGGAGCCTGCTGGCGATACCGTTCTCCTCCTGGTCAGCCATCAGCCCAGCCGATTGTTGCCGACCGTCAAAAGCCGTTGTGTTCAACAGGCGTGCCCTTTGCCGGGGCGGGCGCAAAGTCTCGACTGGCTAGGGGAAAAGCTGCCGGACGTGACTGCTGCACGTCGCGAAGAACTCCTCACACTTGCAGCGGGCTCACCACTTGCTGCCCTTAGCCTGCATGGCTTGGGTGTGCTGGAAATGCGCGAGCAGGTTGTCGAAGGGGTGAAAAAGCTGTTGAAGCAACAGTGTTCGCCTAGCCAGCTGGCCGAGAACTGGAATGGTCTGCCGCTGATACTGCTGTTCGACTGGTTTTGCGAATGGGCTCACCTGGTCATGCGTTTTCAGATGACCGGCGATGAAACGGGGCTGGGTGTGGCCGATATGCAGAAAGTGGTCCAGTACTTGGCGCAGAAAACATCGGCAGCCAAGCTTATGGCATTGCAGGACTGGTTATTGGCCCATAGACAGAAAGTGCTTGGCAAAGCCAACCTTAATCGTGTCTTGCTTCTCGAAGCGTTGCTGGTTCAATGGGCAAGCCTGCCTGGCCCAAGCTAGAATCCACCGGAACTGTTGTTAGGAATATCGCATGAGCCTGCCTGCAAACCTTGGTCCGCGTAACGGCATCCTGTCCTTGACCATCAAGGACAAGTCGGTTTTGTACGCAGCGTTCATGCCCTTCATCAAGCACGGTGGGCTGTTCATTCCTACGAACAAGAGCTACAAGCTTGGCGACGAAGTGTTTATGTTGCTGAGCCTGATGGACGAACCTGAAAAGATACCGGTGGCCGGGAAGGTGGTGTGGATCACGCCCAAAGGCGCCCAGGGGAACCGCGCGGCAGGCGTTGGGGTGCAATTCAATGAAGGCGATTCGACCGCCCGGAACAAGATCGAGACCTATCTGGCTGGTGCGATGAAATCGGATCGGCCGACCCACACGATGTAACGCTTCCTGAGCCGTTCGGTCGGGCTTTGCGCAGGCACCGGCTGCTGTTTGCCGGGATGGCCAACTGCGACCGACGCTGGTTTTTGCTCTACAATGCCCGGCTTTTCGTTTCGGGGAAACGCTGATGCTGGTCGACTCACACTGCCACCTCGATCGCCTTGATTTGGCTGCGCATGGAGGTTCCCTCGATGCCGCGCTGGAGGCGGCACGTCAGCGCGGCGTACGACATTTCCTTTGCATTGGAGTCAGCGCGCAAAACACTGCGGCAGTGAAGGCACTGACGCAACATTACGACGATGTGGACTGCTCGGTAGGGGTCCATCCACTTGATCTCGAGCCTGGAACCGAACCGGCACTGGACTGGCTGCTGCAAGAGCTCGAGGCGCCGGGCGTGGTGGCTATCGGCGAAACCGGCCTGGACTATCACTACGAGCCAGAGGCCGCCTTGCTGCAGCAGCGGTCCTTTGGTTTGCATCTGCAGGCCGCCAGCGCGACCGGCAAACCGGTGATCATACATACCCGTGCGGCCCGTTCTGACACCCTGGCGATGCTGCGGGAAGCTGCGTTGCCGCAAGCAGGTGTGCTGCATTGCTTCACCGAGGACTGGGACATGGCGAAGGCTGCCCTGGATCTTGGTTATTACATTTCCCTGTCCGGCATCGTGACGTTTCGCAATGCCGAGGCGCTTCGGGACGTCGCTCGGCGCGTGCCTGATCATCGCCTGCTGGTCGAAACCGATTCGCCTTACCTGGCACCGGTACCCCATCGAGGCAAGCCGAACCTGCCCGAGTACGTGCGCGATGTCGCCGAGTTTCTTGCCGAGCTGCGTGGCGTTTCTTTCGAAGTACTGGCCGAGCAGACCACAGATAATTTCAAACGGCTCTTTCCAGAGGCGCGCGTGCGCACCTGATGGTCAGCTAGCAGAGCGTAGGCGCAGCCGTGTGACGCAGGTGTACCACGGCGACTCAGGTGTACAATCGCGCCGCTTTCGAAGCCCTGATACCCAAATATTCAAAAGTGTTTATGTCAGATTCCGTTTCGCTCAACCGGGCGGAGCGGTCCACTCGTCACAGACTTACTAAAGGTGACGCCATGCCCAGCGACACGCTGCACAGAGGGTCGCTTCAACGCGGCCTGAAAAACCGGCACATTCAGCTCATTGCGCTGGGAGGGGCCATTGGAACCGGTTTGTTTCTTGGTTCTGCCGGAGTGCTTCGCAGCGCGGGGCCTTCGATGATTCTTGGCTATGCGATCGGTGGTCTGATTGCATTTCTGATCATGCGCCAACTTGGCGAAATGATTGTGGAGGAGCCTGTTGCCGGTTCATTCAGCCACTTTGCCCACCGGTATTGGACACCCTATGCAGGTTTCCTCTCGGGCTGGAACTACTGGGTCCTGTATGTATTGGTCGGCATGGCTGAGCTTACGGCTGTTGGCAAATATGTTCAGTTCTGGTGGCCGGACGTGCCGACCTGGGTCACCGCCGCAGTTTTCTTTGCCCTGATCAATCTGATCAATCTGGTGAACGTGAAGGCGTTCGGTGAAACCGAGTTCTGGTTCGCCATCATCAAGGTTGGCGCGATTGTCGGCATGATAGCGCTAGGTCTTTATTTGTTGCTGAGCGGAACGGGGGGCGAGCAAGCCAGTTTTTCCAATCTCTGGAGTCACGGTGGGTTCTTCCCAAATGGCATCAGCGGCATGGTCATGGCCTTGGCGATCATCATGTTCTCGTTTGGCGGCCTGGAATTGGTGGGCATCACCGCTGCCGAAGCGTCCGACCCCAAAACGGTAATCCCCAAGGCGATCAACCAGGTCGTCTATCGCATCCTGATCTTTTATATCGGTGCGCTGAGCGTTCTGTTGGCACTGTATCCTTGGGACAGCCTGCTAGAAACCTTGGGCGCGGCTGGGGATCCCTACAGTGGTAGCCCGTTCGTGCAGATCTTCTCGCTGATCGGAAGCGATACCGCCGCGCACATCCTCAACTTTGTGGTGCTGACCGCCGCGCTTTCCGTTTACAACAGTGGCGTCTATTGCAACAGCCGGATGCTTTACGGCCTGGCTGAGCAGGGCGACGCGCCCAGGTTTTTGATGGCGGTGAATCGTCGAGGTGTTCCGGTGCTGGCTATCGCCGTTTCGGCATTGGTCACCCTGCTCTGCGTGGTGGTGAACTACCTGCTACCACAGACCGCACTAGAGCTGTTGATGTCACTGGTTGTCGCCTCGCTCCTGATCAACTGGGCCATGATCAGTCTGGCCCACCTGAAGTTCCGCAAGGCTATGCTGGCACGAGGCATCGAGCCTTCGTTCAAAGCGTTCTGGTATCCCGTCAGCAACTACGTCTGCCTCGCTTTCGTTACGCTGATTGCGGGAATCATGTTGTCGATGGATGGGCTTCGAACGTCCATCTTTGCCATACCGGTCTGGGGCCTGTTTGTCTGGATCTGCTTTAGGATCCGATATGCCCGCCGGCCTATCCCTCAGAGCGGCAGCCGCAGCGAGGCCGGGTAGGCAAAAAAAACCCGGCGTCGCAAAGAGCCGGGCCAAGACCATTAGGAGTATGAGGTCACGTTCCTCGCTCCCTCAGCTGGCCGAGCAGTGGGGGGATTGCGCGGCCAGTGCTTGAAGTATTGGCCCGTATCGCGAGGTCTGCTGACCGATTCGCGCTGTTTTAAAACGGATTTGGAATAGTTGCGCCAGCGCTGATCGCTCAGTTGGCCAACCTGTCCCGAATTGCCGCCAGGGTCTGCTCGATCACTTCATCGGAGGTGTAAAAGTGCGGCGAGAGGCGAATTCCGCCCCCGCGAAGAGCACACAGGATCCGGTCAGATTTCATCTGTTCGAACAGCGCCTGGCTGTCCTGGCCGTTGACCTTGAACGTCAATATACCTGCGCGCCGGTTCGGCTCGCCTGGACTCAAGAGTTGAACCCCAGGCATCACCGATAGCTCGCGTTGGAGAAGATCGACGCGCCCGGCCAACCTCTTACCGACGCTTTCCATGCCTATTTCTTCGAGCAAGGACAGGCTCGCTTCCAGCGCCATGCAACCCAACATGTTGGGGCTTCCGCATTCGAAGCGGCGCGCGCTTTGGGCCGGTTGCCAATCATCCCTGTCGTAGTCACCGGCATGTTCGAGCATATGCCAGCCATACTCATGAAGCTTCAGGCGCTCCCGCAAGTCGCTTCGCACATAGAAGACACCAAGCCCCTCGGGGCCGAGCATCCACTTGTGTCCGTCGGCCATCGCAAAGGCGCAGCGGTATGCCTGGGCATCGAAGGGCAATGCCCCGAGCTGTTGAATTGCATCTATGCACAACAGAACGCCGCGCTGCTCGCAGCCTTCGCCGAGGCGCGGCAGATCGAGCCGCAGCCCACTGGCGTACTGCACCGCACTGATCGCCATCAGGCGCACCCTGGGACCGCAGGCGGCAAGCAGCGCGGCTTCCGGATCGGCCCCCTTGAGGCTGACCCGTATCACATCTACGCCAAGGGGTTGCAGCGCTTCCCATACGACTCGGTTGGATGGGAACTCCTCGTCGCTGATGACAACCTGGTCGCCTGAGCGCCAGTCCAGTCCGAACGCTACGAATGACAGCGCCTCGGAAGTGTTCTTCACCAAGGCGATATCGGCGGTAGACGGCGCATTGAGCAACCTTGCCAGGCGTTCTCGGAGGGCGGTTTCGACGCCAAGCCACTGGGGATAATCACGCGCGCCCTGCGTCATGTTCTGCTGAGCGAAAGCGGAGACAGCCAGGCTCGCCCGGCGGGGCCAGGGTGCGACCGCCGCGTGGTTCAGGTATCGAAGTCCTTCAATTTGAGGAAATTCGTCACTCGATGTACTCATTGGTAATGTTCCGTGCTTTTTCTGACCAGATAGGCATAATCAACCGCTTCGACCCCAAGCCGCAGCCTCTTATGCAAAATGAACCCCGCAAGGTCCGTGAATTTCGCCGTCGTGAGCAAGAGATTCTCGATACCGCGCTCCAGCTGTTCCTCGATCAGGGTGAAGACACCGTCACCGTCGAGATGATCGCTGACATGGTCGGTATCGGCAAAGGCACCATCTACAAGCACTTCAAGTCCAAGGCAGAGATATACCTGCGCCTGATGCTGGACTATGAGCGCGATCTGAACGAGCTGTTGCATTCGCCGAGCCTGGATCAGGACAAGGAGGCCTTGTCCCGGGCCTATTTCGAATTTCGGATGCGTGATCCTCAGCGTTACCGCCTGTTCGATCGTCTCGAGGAAAAGGTTGTCAAGGGGAACCAGGTGCCGGAGATGGTCGAGGAGCTTCATCGCATCCGAGCCTCGAACTTCGAACATTTGACCCAGTTGATCAAAGGGCGAATCTCCGAGGGCAAGCTTGAAGACGTTCCGCCATATTTTCACTACTGTGCAGCCTGGGCACTGGTGCACGGAGCGGTAGCGCTGTACCACTCCCCGTTCTGGAGCAACGTGCTGGAAGATCAGGAAGGCTTTTTTCAGTTCCTGATGGACATTGGTGTACGCATGGGCAACAAGCGCAAGCGCGACTGACCGGAAGCCTCTGACCCGTCTGCGTTTGCAAGCTGAGCGTTGCGCTATTCATCGAGTCGACCTGGCGTGTTTACTGCATTCACCTGCCATTCGCCGGTTTTCCGTCAGGCAGGAGCAAACCATGAAAGTGTTCACCCTTGTTGCGGTGCTACTCGTTTTGAGTGGCTGCATGAAGGTAAGCGACATGGCCGAAGGCACGCGCTATCAACTGCGCGACGTTGGGGTGCTCGACCACAGCGAGACGGTGAGATCCGCCTCGTGGCGTCTGCAGCCCGACTCGCTTATCTATATCGCCCAAGGGCATTTCGTGCCGCCTGGCAATGCCTACCCGCGTCCGAACGTGGTTGCTGAAGAGGCCTTCAAGGGGTTCGTGGAATATTTTCCACTGGTACGGCGAGCGCCGGAACCTGCCGGACTCGAAGAATCATTGAACCAGGCTGCTGCCGCAGGTGCCCATTATCTGCTTTACGCTCGTTTTGCGGCTGCTGATGACCGTATCAGCAGTTTCGACGAGTTCAATGAGCAGCGTGCCGTCGATCGGCTTGGGGTGGACACTAGCACCGTTCAGTTGATGCTGATCGAGACCGGCAATCGGTATTTCGTTGACGTTGCGCGTATCCGCAGCCGCGGCGGTTTGTTAAATATCTATGACACGACGCCTCAGGTCTTGTTGGGACCGCCTTTGCGAGACTACGCCCGACGACTGATAGGCCTCGGTCGTTAAGGAGCGCATATGACAGAGTCTGGTAAAGCTGGAAGTTTGCTGGAGCAGATCCCGAAATCGGACAAGAAGGGCCTGCCTCCGGTCCACCTGTGGAACCCTCCGTTTTGTGGCGATCTGGACATGCGGATCGCCCGCGATGGTAGCTGGTACTACCTTGGTACGCCAATTGGCCGGCCAGCCATGGTGCGACTCTTCTCTACGGTCATTCGCCGTGAGGGTGACGACTATTTTCTGGTCACTCCGGTGGAAAAGGTGGGTATCAAGGTTGAGGATGCGCCCTTCGTAGCGGTTCGTCTGGAGGTCGAGGGGCAGGGCGATTCACAAGTGCTGCGCTTCATCACGAACGTTGACGATGCAGTCGAGGCCAGCGCGGAAAACCCGATACGGGTAGAGACCGATCCCCAGAGCGGTGAGCCTGCCCCCTACGTTCTTGTGAGGGCCAATCTAGACGCGCTGATACATCGCAACGTGTTCTACCAGCTGGTCGAGCTTGCCGTACCCCGAGAGATCGACGGGGAGCAGTGGCTTGGTGTCTGGAGCAGGGAAGTGTTCTTTCCGATTGGGCGCGCCGAATGACAACACATCGCCATCCATGGCGAGGCAAGACAAGCCGAAAACTCCCACGGCCGCTTAAGCCTTGATGTCCCAATCGTGGAACGGGTGATTTCGGCCCCTGTCTTCATGGCTGGGATCGCGAAGACCAGCTGCTCCCGAAGCCTTGCCTGGCAATAGGCTTCGGGACGGGGCAGAGGTCAACCCCAATTGTGTCGAGACTCTATTTACATATTGGGGTAGTTGGGTCCACCTGTGCCCTCTGGCGCCACCCAAACAATGTTCTGGGATGGATCCTTGATATCGCAGGTCTTGCAGTGAACACAGTTCTGCGCATTGATCTGGAAGCGCTTGCTACCGTCATCGTTGTCAACCACTTCATAGACGCCGGCCGGGCAGTATCGCTGCGCAGGTTCGTCATACATGGGCAGGTTCTTCTGGATCGGAATGCTCGGATCGATCAGCTTGAGGTGAACGGGCTGTTCTTCTTCATGGTTGGTGTTGGATAGGAATACCGAGCTCAGCTTGTCGAAGCTGAGTTTGCCGTCAGGCTTGGGGTAGTCGATCTTTTTCGATTCTGCTGCAGTCTTCAGGCACGCATAGTCTGGCTTGGTGTCATGCAATGTGAACGGGATCTTGCCGCCAAAAATGTTCTGGTCGATGAAATTGAACGCTCCGCCCTTGACCGCTCCCCATTTGTGTATGGCTGCTCCGAAGTTGCGGCTTGCATACAGCTCTTTGTAAAGCCAGCTGGCTTTGAAGCCTTCCTCGTAGGCAGTGAGTTCATCGCCACCTTCGCGGCCTGCAAACAGCGCATCGGCGACCGCTTCGGCGGCCAGCATGCCGGACTTCATGGCCGTGTGGCTGCCTTTGATCTTGGCAAAGTTCAAGGTGCCGGCGTCACAGCCAATCAGCGCACCGCCGCTGAAAACCATCTTTGGCAGGCAGTTGATGCCTCCTTTGGCGATCGCGCGTGCGCCGTAGGAAACCCGCTTGCCGCCCTCGAGGTACTGTTTGACGACGGGGTGGTGCTTGTAGCGCTGGAACTCATCGAAGGGGGAGAGGAAGGGGTTGCTGTAGGACAGATCGATGATCAGTCCGACCACTACCTGATTGTTCTCGATGTGATAGAGGAACGAGCCGCCGGTATTCTCGTCATCCAGCGGCCAACCGGCGGTGTGCACCACCAGGCCTGCTTCGTGCTTTGCCGGGTCGATGTCCCACAGCTCCTTGATACCGATGCCGTAGTGCTGTGGATCGACGTTTGCGTTGAGCTGGAAGCGGTTGATCAGCTGCTTGCCGATGTGGCCACGGCACCCTTCGGCGAATAGCGTGTATTTGGCACGCAGCTCCATGCCGGGGGTATACATGCCCTCCTTCGGGTTGCCCTCGCGGTCCACGCCCAGATCGCCGGTAACGATGCCGCGAACGACGCCCTGCTCGTCGATCAGCGCCTCCTGAGCAGCGAAGCCCGGGTAGATTTCCACCCCAAGATTCTCGGCCTGCTGTGCCAGCCAGCGGCAGAAGTTACCCAGGGAGATGATGTAGTTGCCCTCGTTATGCATGGTTTTCGGAACCAGTGCATTAGGCAGCTTGCGTGCCGCTTCGGCATTCTTGAGTAGGTAGATATCGTCGCGCTTGACCGGTGTGTTGAGCGGCGCTCCGAGCTCTTTCCAGTTTGGAAACAATTCGTCCAGGGCGCGCGGCTCGAACACGGCTCCAGACAGGATGTGGGCGCCTACTTCGGAACCCTTCTCGACGACGCAGACGCTGAGCTCCTTGCCAGCGTCATTGGCTCTCTGCTTAAGCCGGCAGGCAGCTGACAGGCCCGCGGGGCCGGCGCCGACGATGACTACGTCGAATTCCATGTATTCGCGTTCCATTGGCTATCTCCTACTCAGGGCTTGATTATTTTATAGATAGTGGAGGGCTGGATCGTTTCCCTGACCAAGCCGAGCTGCCGCATTATATATAGACGCCAGGATGGGTCCAATACAAACGTTTGTTTGAATTTCCGGCGAGCCTGTTAGAATCGCGAAACTGCGGGCTTATGACGGGGTATATGCGTTGTTGACCCCAGCCGTTGCCAGCAGTCAAGATAAAGGCAGTTTTGCGCTCGCCGATTAGATCCTGGAACTAGATCGCTATCCGGATCTCGAGCATGTCTCGCATCGCCTCGGCGAAATTCTATTCACCGGAGAGTAACGAGGAATCCATGAAGATTCTTGTAGCTGTCAAACGAGTGGTCGATTACAACGTCAAGGTTCGCGTGAAGGCGGACAACTCCGGCGTCGACCTCGCCAACGTCAAGATGTCGATGAACCCCTTCTGCGAGATAGCCGTGGAAGAAGCCGTGCGGCTCAAAGAGAAGGGCGTTGCGAGCGAGATCGTTGTGGTCTCCATTGGCCCGACCGCAGCTCAGGAGCAGCTTCGCACCGCGCTTGCATTGGGTGCGGACCGCGCCGTACTGGTCGAGTCTGCCGACGAGCTGAACTCTCTGGCCGTTGCCAAGCTGCTCAAGGCAGTAGTGGACAAAGAGCAACCGCAGCTGGTGATCCTTGGCAAGCAGGCCATCGACAGCGACAACAACCAGACGGGCCAGATGCTGGGTGCGCTGACCGGTTATGCCCAGGGTACTTTCGCGTCGAAGGTTGAAGTGGAAGGCGACAAGGTCAAGGTCGAGCGCGAGATCGATGGTGGCTCGCAGACCGTTTCGCTGAGCCTGCCGGCGATAGTCACCACCGACCTGCGCCTGAACGAGCCGCGCTACGCGTCACTGCCGAACATCATGAAGGCCAAGAAAAAGCCACTCGAAGTGCTGACCCCGGACGCCCTAGGCGTGTCCACGACGTCCACCGTGACCACTCTCAAGGTCGAGGCACCTGCCGCACGCAGCGCAGGGATCAAGGTCAAGTCCGTTGCTGAACTGGTCGAGAAACTGAAGAACGAGGCGAAGGTAATCTAAATGACTATCCTGGTTATCGCTGAACACAACAACGTCGTTCTGGCTGCTGCTACCTTGAACACTGTGGCTGCGGCCCGGGCCATCGGTGGCGACATCCATGTACTGGTAGCGGGCGCCGGTTGCGCTGCGATCGGCGAAGCGGCTGCCAAAATCGAAGGCGTGTCCAAGGTGCTGATCGCCGATGACGCGGCCTATACGAACCAACTGCCGGAAAACGTCGCCCCGCTGATTGCAGGGCTGGCAAAGGAATACAGCCATGTGCTGGCCGCTGCCACGACCAACGGCAAGAATTTCATGCCCCGCGTTGCGGCTCAGCTCGATGTCGATCAGATTTCCGAAATCATCGCCGTCGAAAGCGCCGATACCTTCAAGCGGCCCATCTATGCCGGCAACGCCATCGCCACTGTGCAGTCCAGCGCACCGATCAAGGTCATTACCGTTCGTGCCACTGGCTTCGATCCGGTCAATGCTGAAGGCGGTTCTGCTGCGGTCGAGCAGGTCTCCGCTACTGGCGATGCGGGCATCTCTTCGTTTGTCGGAGAAGAACTGGCCAAGTCCGATCGTCCCGAACTGACAGCCGCAAAGATCGTCATCTCGGGCGGCCGTGGTATGCAGAACGGCGAGAACTTCAAGCACCTGTATTCGCTGGCCGACAAGCTCGGCGCGGCTGTCGGTGCCTCACGTGCAGCGGTCGACGCTGGCTTCGTTCCAAACGACATGCAGGTCGGCCAGACCGGCAAGATCGTTGCGCCGCAGCTTTATATTGCGGTCGGCATCTCCGGCGCCATTCAGCATCTGGCCGGGATGAAGGATTCCAAGGTGATCGTCGCGATCAACAAGGATGAGGAGGCGCCGATTTTTCAGGTAGCCGACTATGGTCTGGTGGGTGACCTGTTCCAGATCGTGCCGGAGCTCGAAGAGCTCGTTTGATCGGAACCGCGCTCCAGATAAACCCGCTCTTGTAGCGGGTTTTTCATGGGCGTTCGGTTGGGTGGCGAGTGTTAATATCGCTGCCTGGCCAGTTTGCTGGTGGCTATCCGATTCGAACAATGAGGTTTTTTCATGCGTCGTGGTGTTCCGCTGAAATACGCTTTGGCCGCATCGCTGCTGTTATTGCCCTTCGCTGCAAGCGCGGCGGTTGAGAAGTGTGACCGGCTGATAGCAACTGGCGCCGATGACAATCCGCCTTTTCTCTGGCGGGACCCGCAAAATCCGGAGCGATTGATCGGTGCCAACGCCGATCTGCTGAAACGGATTGCCGAATCGCTCGAACTCAAGCTCGAGTTGCTCCACACCGGGGATGCCAGCAAGGCGCTAGAAGAGGTCACGAGCGGGCGGGTAGATGTGCTGGCTGACGCGACCCTGAGTCCAAAGAAGCTGACCCAGCTGGATTTCATACATCCGTCTGTCACCGCGTTACAGACATATGCCTGGGTGCGTAACGACCCGGGATTTCTCTATTCCAGTCGGCAGGATCTGGTCGGTCAGGCTGGCCGCTATGTGGCTAAAACCTCCTTTGGCAAAGAATTCGACGCTTACCAAAAGAACCTAGATCTGAGTGCAGCGCAAAGCCTGTCTGACGCGATGCAGCGCTTGTTGGCCGGGCAGGCTGATTACGTGTTGCATGAACGCTACAGTGCGGTGGCTCAACTGGCGCGTCTGGACTTGCTTGACAAGGTGCAACGACTGGAACCGCCGGTGGTTAGCCAAGGCATGTATTTGGCCGTGTCGCATGACTCCGCCTGCAACGCGCCGTGGCTGCGTGGTCAGTTGGCCGTGAAGATGACGGAGCTACATGAGGCAGGGGTTCCCCAACAGCTGCTGACGGAGAATCTCGAGCGCTGGCAGCAACAGCAATCAGCTAGCGTCAGACAAACACAACGGTAGGATTTTTTGGACTTGAGTAAGCATTTCTCATCTCTTCTGGTGCTATTGGCACTGGCTGGCTGTGCGAGCGACCCGGCGCCAGATGTGCAGCTGAGGCTGACCGAACAGGCATTGGTTCAGGCTAGGGCGATTGGCGCTACGGAAGAATCGGCAGAACTGGTCCTGGCGGAGCAGAAGCTTGCTGTGGCCTCTGCAGCGATGAAGGACGGGCATTACCGCACGGCTCGTTTGCAGGCGGAGCAGGCGGAGCTGGATGCCCGTCTGGCCGAAGCCAAGGTATTGAACGACAAGAGCCGGCTGGAAATGGCTGAATTGACCCGGCGCATAGCGCGGCTCCGTGAACAGTTGGGAGATTGGCGGTGAAACCCATCACGACCAGGCCCGCATTGCTGCTCGCAACGCTGATGCTGCTACAGGGGTGCGCTGCGCCGGAAATCAGGCAAGAGTTGGCTGACGCCCAGGCTGCATTTGACTCAATCAGTACTGACCCGAACATTCTTCGCGATGCGCCGAAGGACGTTGCCAGGGCGGCAGAATCGCTGGAGCGGGCCAGCCGGTTCGCCGGCTATCTTGGCAGTGCCGAGGATGTCAGTCATTACTCATACCTGAGCCACCGCTACAGTGACATTGCCCGCCAGCACAGCGAGCATATGCAGAACCAGCAGCGGATAACGCAGTTGGCCATGGAACAGGAGCGGCTTCGCCAGACACTGCAGGATGCCAAGCTGCTCGACCTGCACCAGCAGGACCGATGGCTGGAAGAGCAGATGATCAGCCTGGCTGCCGCCGAGACTGATCGCGGACTGGTCATGACGCTCGGCGATGTCCTGTTCAAGGCCGCCAGCGCCGAGCTCGGCTCGTCCGCCAACCGTACGCTGCTGAAACTGGCGCATTTCCTTCAGCTCAATCCCGAGCGCATCGTCCGCATCGAGGGGTATACCGACAGCCGGGGTGACGCTGCGGAAAACCTCGCCTTGTCCCGCGCTCGGGCACAGGCGGTTGCCAGCTTTCTGGCGGATCTGGGCATAGCGGCAGCCCGTATGGAAGTGACTGGCTACGGCGAGCAGTATCCGCTCAGCGAAAATGCGTCGGCACGGGGGCGTGCTCAGAACCGGCGTGTCGAGATCCTTTTTTCGGATGAGCAAGGGCGACTTAGCGATCCGCGCTAGGCTTTCAGGCTCCGCTTTGCTGCGACGTAACAGACTGTGTCGGCGAGTTAATCAAAAACTGTATCGCTCCTGACCGGTGGCGCTGTACTACTGTTATGGTCCAGTTGGCGGAGACGGACCAAATGACCAATCTGTTGCTTTATCAACGCATCGCGCACCAGCTTGCCGAGGACATTCGGCGGGGTGTCTATCGGCCAGGCGAGCGGGTTCCTTCGGTGCGCAAGATGAGCATGCAGCTGAAGGTAAGCCATGCGACCGTCTTGCAGGCGTACGCCAATCTGGAAGACCAGGGGATGATTCGGGCACGTCCTCAATCCGGTTTCTATGTGCATCACACCCCGGCGTTGACCGCCCCTACGCCAGACATTGCCCAGGTTGAACGCCCCACGCTGGTGACCCGCAGCAGCATCATCAACCAGGTACTGAGCGAGTCACGACGTGAAGGCCTCGTGCCCTTGGGCGCAGCCGTGCCTCATGTCGATTACCTTCCCGTGCGTGCGCTGCATCAGCAACTGGCCAAGGTCACGCGGTTCCAGAGCCAACGGGCCTTCACCTACATGTTCAGTCCAGGTTATGAGCCTTTGAGGCGGCAGGTCGCGATCCGTATGCGTGATGCGGGTGTCGTTGTAGGTTCGGACGAGGTTGTGATCACCCATGGCTGTGTCGATGCGCTGCAGATGTCGCTGCGGGTCCTGACCAAGCCTGGAGACCTGATCGCGACAGAGTCGCCAAGCTATTACGGCTTGCTGCAGCTGGCAGATCTGTTGGGGCTGAAAGTCATCGAGATCCCCTGCGATCCGGATACCGGCTTGAGTCTCGAGGCGCTGCAGCTTGCGGCGACTCAGTGGCCGATCAAGGCGCTCGTGCTGACCGCACGCCTGAGCAATCCGCTGGGCGGCAGCATGCCCGAGCTACGCCAGAAACAGCTGCTCAAACTGGCTGCGAACTTCGATATTCAGATCGTGGAAGACGATATCTATGGCGAATTGATGTTCGATGCTGGATCCATCAAGGCGCTTAAATCGAACGATCAAGAAGGCAGGGTGATCTACTGTTCCAGCTTCTCCAAGACGATATCGCCCGGCGTGCGGATTGGCTGGATCGTTCCGGGGCGCTACCGGGAAGAAATCCAACGTCTGCAAACCTTCAGCACGCACTCGGCTTGCAGCGTCACCCAGATGGGGGTCGCCGCCTACCTGGAGAATGGCGGCTATGACCGGCACCTGCGCAATATTCGTCAGGAATATCGCAGGAATCTGAGTCTGTTTCAGTTGGCGGTTCAGCGGTATTTCCCGGAAGGTACCCAGATGACGCGCCCTACAGGCGGATTTATTCTCTGGATCAGCCTGCCGGCGCGTATCAATACTCAGGAGTTGCACCTACAGGCTCTGGAGCAGGGCATCAGTATCGCGCCGGGCCTGATCTTCAGTAATACCGAGCAGTTCAACCACTGTGTTCGGCTCAATTGCGGCCTGCCGTGGACACCCGAGGCGGAGCGGGCGTTGAAGACCCTGGGACGGCTCGCCGGAGAAATTTGCCGGCATTCGAACTGATCGAAAATACGAAAAGCGGGGGCGAGAGATGAAATGGCTGATATTGCTGGCGCTACCCCTCATGAGCGCCTGTGACGGTGACAAGACGCCAGACCAGCCGATGCCTCCGGTGCAGCCCAAGGTTGCCTCTCCGGCGTCTGATGTCGCCACACCGGTGCTGAACGAGCCCGAGCGACCGGTGGAAATGTCTGGCAGGGATGTTGAGGTCGATGTCGGGCCGGTAGCGGAAGGGGATTCCGAAAAATTGCCGTCGGAGAGGGTGGTGCCGCCGCCCGCAAGGCCTAAGACGGTTGCCACCTCCGCGCCACGGAAGAAGGTTGAGCAGGTGGCGCTGCCGGAGCCGGAACTGGACCTGAGCCTTCCGGAGGATTGGTCCGAAGCCCTGGAGCCTGACAAAGAGCCACCTTCGATGACCTTGTTGCCACCGCTCTTCGAGTCCAGCAGCGATTCCCGCTCGTTGCAAATGAGCGGTGAGCTGCTGCCTGGGGCTGCGCAAGACGAAACCATCATTGATGGAGCCCAGATCAACTTCGAGATAAAGCGCTGAGCCCCGAGCCTAGGGGTTAGTGTTTGGCCTGGCTTGCCTGGCTAAGCAGGGCGGTCAGTTCCCTGGCGGGCAATGGATGGCTCATATGAAAGCCCTGCAACTCGCTGCAGCCGTCGGCCAGCAGCAGATTCAACTGTTCTAGCGTCTCTACTCCCTCGGCGGTGACACGCATTTGCAATCCCCGCCCAAGGTCGATAAGCGCTTTGACGATCGAATGGCTTTCAACCGAGTGAGACATGCCGGCAACGAAACTGCCGTCGATCTTGATCATGTCGAACGGGTAGTTGCGCAGATTGCTCAGCGATGAATAACCCGTGCCGAAGTCGTCCATCGCCAACCGAAGGCCGAGGGATTTCAGGCGAGTGAGAACTTCCAGAGTGCTCTGGTTTTCCTGCAGCAGAGCAGTCTCGGTGATTTCCAGTTCCAGACGGCTGGCAGACAATCCGCTGTCTGCCAGTGCGGTGTGGATCATCTGGTACAGGTCGGCACAGCGCAGTTGCAGCGGTGACAGGTTTACCGAGACCACCAGGTCGTCGCTCCAGTTGGCCGCCTCGAAGCACGCTTCGCGCAAGATCCATTCGCCCAGCGGAACGATCAGGCCTGTTTCTTCGGCCAGCGGTATGAAGTGCTCCGGAAGCAGCACACCGCGGCTGGGATGGTGCCAGCGCAGCAAGGCTTCGGCGCCGCTGATGCGCATGCCTTCGCTCAGATAGCGCGGCTGGTAGTAAGCCTCGAACTGACCCTCGGCGAGCGCCTGCCGCAGCTCGTCCTCCTGGCGGCGGCGGTCATGAAGACGCTGGTCCATTTCCCTGCCGTAGAAACACCAGGTACTGCGCCCGTCAGCCTTGGCCTGGTAGAGGGCGATATCGGCACACCGCAACAGCTCGCTGGCCTGGGTGGCGTCCGTTGGGGCCAGGGCTATGCCGACGCTTGCACCGATCAGGATCTGCTTGTCCTCGTAGCTGAACGGCTCGCTGACGGTTTCGATCACCCGTTCGCAGAGCTTTTCTATGTCTTCGTTGTGCTGCAGACGGCTCATGACCATGACGAACTCGTCGCCACCCAGGCGTGCAACAAGATCATCACCACGAATACATTGCTTCAGACGGTTGGCGACGCCGACCAGGATTTCATCACCGGCGCCATGGCCAAGGGTGTCGTTCACTGGTTTGAACCGGTCCAGGTCGATGTAGAGCACGGTCAGCCGCGAGGCCGTGGTCAACGAATTGAGCTTGCCCTCTAGGTAGTCGCGCAACCGATTGCGATTCGGCAAGCCAGTCAACGCGTCGTGTTGGGAAAGGTATTGCACGCGGGCTTGTGCCTTGGTCTCTTCGGTTACATCGCTGGCCGTGCCGCGATACCCCAGCAGGCGGTCACCTTCACGGATAGCTCGAGCAGACAGTCGACAGTGGCGAACACAACCATCCGCCGCGTGATAACTGCAACGTAGCGGTATCCGGTGAGGGCCGGTCAGCCAGTCCTGCAACGCCGCATTGTCGCTGATGAGAAGGTCGATCAAAGGGCGGCCGATCCAGGCTGCCGCGGCATGTCCGGTTATTTCCTCGAAGCGGTTCGATAGATAGGTGAGCCGCGCGTGCTGGTCGGTTTCCCAGATCCAGTCGGAAGCGGCCTCCGCCACGTCGCGGAAGCGCTCCTCGCTGGCTGCCAAAGCCGAGCGGCTCGCTGCCAGGCGCCTGTAACTGGCGTCCATGATCCGCACGGTTTTCAACGCCTGGCACAACAACAGCCAGGCCAGCAGGCCAAGCCCGAGCGTGACCACGCCAAGCACCGGCAATGTCATCCAGAGCAGGTATCTGCCGGGCTGAGAAACAGACCAGGCAAGGCGGACGGTCGTACCGTCGAGCCTGTTCAGATCGAGCGTTGCGCCCTCGGTGACTTCGCTGTTGCGGGCCTCGCGCAGCCCGTCGACCGCATACGCCTGGCCCAGCTCGAGAAGCCAGTCGGGGTCCATGACGTCGACGAAGATCAATATCGAGGCGGGGCCTGGTGCTTCTTCAATGTCACTGCCCCCTGTAGTCATCACCGCTGCCGCTGCCATTGCCGGATACCCTTCGGCAGACAGCACACCAGCTGCAGTATCTTCATCCTCGACAGCGATGCGTGCCTCGGTCAGCAGTTCGGGTAGCCCGTTACCAAGCCACTGGTGTGCATCGGCATCTGCAAGCTTGCCGCGGATGACCGAATAGGTGGTCCTGCCGTCCGGGTCTACGACGAACACCGCGTCGTAACCGAAATCGTCGAACATGGACGGCCCCAGGTTTTCCTGCTCGTACGCCCAGTGCAGGTTTACCTGACTGCTGAGGTTGGCATAGGCATCGCCCCAGAAGGCGTTGTCGGCGATGTGACGGCTCATGCCGCGGCGATGTGCTTCGAAGGCTTTGCCCGCCAGAAAGCGCTCACGGACCAGCGCATCGGCGTCTATCGTCTTGGCGATATGGACAACCGCAGCGGCAGCGGCCAGCAGCGCGACCGCCAACAGGCAGGCGATGCCGGGCAGGATGCGGCGAGCGAAGGTGATCTGGGCTTTCGGTTCTTCTGGAGAGGAGGAAATTGCTGGCATTCTGTCGTCCTGTTGAGAAGACGGAATGATCGCCTGATTTCTGGCATGTGGCCATCATGACCTTATAGAACCAGCAACTTTCCAGACGCGTGGCACAGGGCTCCTGGCCGGTGGAGCCTTGAGGATATGGCCCATTCAGCGACTATCGGTTGCGAGCGTCTTCGGCATCTGCTTCGGCATTGCGCTGGGCAATGCGTTGCTTCTGCTCTTCGGTCAGCGGGATCTTGCGTGCGCCGGCGCGCAGCATCAATAGCCCGCCGATGATGGTGCCGATTACAAGGGCCAACAGCAGCCAGATATACCAGGGCACACCTCCATTCAGTCAGTTGGACAGGACATCACCTTACGCCGCGTGGCTGCGCGAAGCCATCCCGGTGCGGGATTGCCGAAGCATGGTTGCACGTCCCAGGCTCCGTTGAGGGGCGGTTTTCTGCGACAATGCGCGCCGAATTTTGCCGAGGACGCCCCCATGCCCTGCCAGACCCCCATCATCGTTGCGCTCGATTTTCCCTCCCGTGATGCTGCGCTGGCAGTGGCCGCGCAACTGGATCCGGCTCTGTGTCGGGTGAAGGTGGGCAAGGAACTGTTTACCCGTTGCGGTCCACAGGTAGTCGAAGCATTGCACGCCAAGGGCTTCGAAGTATTTCTAGACCTGAAATTTCACGACATCCCGAACACCACGGCCATGGCAGTCAAGGCTGCAGCTGAGCTGGGCGTCTGGATGGTCAATGTGCACTGCTCAGGTGGCCTGCGCATGATGACGGCATGCCGCGAGACCCTTGAACAGCTGAGCGGCGCAAAGCCGCTACTGATCGGCGTGACCGTGCTTACCAGCATGGAACAGCAGGATCTTGCCGATATCGGTCTTGATATTGCGCCTGAGCAACAGGTGCTGCGTCTGGCCGGTCTCGCGGCCAGAGCCGGTTTGGATGGGCTGGTCTGCTCGGCTCAGGAGGCCCCTCCGTTGAAGTCGCAGTTCGCCGGACTGCAGCTGGTCACCCCGGGCATTCGACCAGCTGGCAGCGCAACCGATGACCAGCGGCGCATCCTTACCCCGACCGAGGCGATGGCGGCAGGTTCCGATTATCTGGTGATTGGGCGGCCCATCGCCGGGGCAGATAATCCCGCGCAGGCCTTGGCTGCGGTGGTTGCGCAACTGGCTTGATCCAGGAACGGGTCGCCAGCCCGGCGACCCGCTTCTTGCGGATCAGCTGACTTTCAGCACCAGCTTGCCGAAGTTGCCGCCGGTGAACAGCTTCATCAAGGTGTCGGGGAAGGTTTCCAGGCCCTCGACCACATCTTCCTTGCTCTTGAGCTCGCCGCTCTGCATCCAGCCAGCCATGTCTTTCATGGCTTCCGGATAGCGCGAGACATAATCCATCACCACCATGCCCTGCATGCGGCCACGGTTGACCAGCAGCGACAGGTAGTTGGCAGGACCCTTGACCGCTTCCTTGTTGTTGTACTGGCTGATGGCGCCGCAGATGACGATACGGGCTCCGACCGCGATTCGCGTCAGCACCGCGTCGAGAATATCGCCGCCGACGTTATCGAAATAGACGTCGACTCCTTTCGGGCATTCTCGCTTGAGCGCGGCGTGCAGGTCTTCGTTCTTGTAATCGATGGCCGCGTCGAAGCCGAACTCCTCGACGAGAAAGCGACATTTGTCCGCGCCGCCGGCGATGCCCACCACGCGGCACCCCTTGATCCTGGCGATCTGTCCGGCCACGCTGCCCACCGCGCCGGCCGCTCCGGATATGACAACGGTTTCGCCGGCTTTCGGCTCACCGACAGCGAGCAGGCCGAAGTAGGCGGTCATGCCGGTCATACCCAGCGCAGACAGGTAGCGCGGCAAGGGCGCCTGGTTCGGGTCTACCTTGTAGAAACCTTTCGGCTCGCCGAGGAAATATTCCTGCACGCCTAACGCACCGTTGACGTAGTCACCTTCGGCAAACCCCGGGTGCTGGGAGGCGATGACCTTGCCAATCCCCAGGGCACGCATCACCTCGCCAATTCCGACCGGGGGAATGTAGGACTTTGCATCGTTCATCCAGCCGCGCATGGCGGGGTCCAGGGAAAGGTACTCCACCTTGACCAGTATCTGGCCAGGCCCAGGCTCACCTACTGGCGTCTCGACGTACTCGAAGGTGTCATGCGTCGGCGCGCCGACCGGGCGCTTGGCCAGAAGATATTGGTGGTTGATGCTGTTCATGGAAGCCTCTGGGTTGTGTGAAACCGTTGGTGTAGCCCTCCGGACCGAGCCCTGCAAGCAAGCCTGCGCGCTGGAATGCGCAGGCATCTGTGCGAGTGATATCGCCTTGTTGACGTTTAAACGCTGCACAGGATGGCGGTATAAGCATGACCGCTAGCTGGCCAGCGGTCATTATCGGACCGGGCGCCATCCTTAAATGAGCAGGGTATTGAGCATGAGTATGTCTTTTTCCGGTCAGGTTGCATTGGTCACCGGCGCAGCGGCAGGGATCGGTCGCGCCACCGCGCTTGCATTTGCCAGGCAGGGTCTCAAGGTCATGGTGGCCGATATCGACGAAACGGGCGGCAGGGCTTGCGCCGAGGCGATCCTTGAAGCGGGTGGCGATGCCGCCTTTGTTCGTTGCGATGTCACCTGTAACGAGCAGGTCAAGGCCATGAACGAACAGGTCGTCGCCACCTATGGACGTCTGGATTACGCCTTCAACAACGCCGGTATCGAGATTGAGAAGGGCCGCCTGGCTGAAGGAAGCGAAGCGGAGTTCGACGCCATCATGGGTGTCAACGTCAAGGGCGTCTGGTTATGCATGAAGCATCAGCTTCCGGTGATGCTGGCGCAGGGTGGCGGAGTCATCGTCAATACCGCGTCAGTTGCAGGTCTCGGCGCGGCGCCCAAGATGAGCATCTACGCAGCGTCGAAGCACGCCGTCATCGGCCTGACCAAATCGGCGGCGATCGAATACGCCAAGAAAAAGATCCGGGTCAATGCGGTATGCCCGGCCGTGATCGATACGGACATGTTTCGTCGTGCCTATGAGGCGGACCCGCGCAAGGCCGAGTTTGCAGCTGCCATGCACCCGGTCGGGCGGGTCGGTACGGTGGAGGAGGTCGCCGCTGCAGTGCTCTACCTATGCAGTGACGGCGCAGCCTTTACCACCGGCCACGCGCTGGCCGTGGACGGTGGTGCCACGGCGATCTGAGCGGCGTCGCAATCACGGCCCTTTAGGCGTGCTGACGATCAGCAGCGTCAGTACGCCCGCGACCAGACCCCATAGCGCTGAGCCGATGCCAAAAAGGGTCAGCCCCGACGCCGTCACCATGAAGGTGATCAGTGCTGCTTCGCGTTCCCTGGGGTTCTGCATGGCCTGAGTGAAGCCGCTACCGATCGAGCCCAGCAATGCCAGTGCTGCGATGGACAACACCAGGGCTGCCGGAAAGGAGGCGAACAGTGCCGCCAGGGTAGCCCCGAATATTCCGGCAATGCCGTAGAACACGCCGCACCACACGGCCGCGGTATAGCGCCGCGTCGGGTCCGGGTGTGCTTCCGGCCCGCTGCAGATGGCCATGGTGATCGCGGCCAGGTGAATGCCATGGGAGCCGAACGGGGCCAGCAATACCGAGGCGATGCCCGTCGTAGAAATCAGTGGCGAGGCGGGCACCTGATAGCCCTCGGCGCGGAGGACGGCCAGGCCCGGCATGTTCTGCGAGGCCATGGCGATGACAAACAGCGGAATGCCGATACTGAAGATGGCTGCAAGCGACAGGCTCGGTGTCGTCCAGACCGGTACCGCGACCTCCAGACTCAACTGTCGGAAATCGAGCAACCCCTGGCCGGCCGCCAGCAGGCATCCGAGGATCAAGGCCGAAAGCACGGCATAGCGTGGCATCAACCGCTTGGCGATGAGATAGCTGAAGAACATTCCCAGTACCAGCAACGGCTGAACTTCAACGGCGCGAAAGATTTCGCTGCCGATGTTGAACAGCACTCCGGCCAGCAGCGCAGCGGCCAGCGACGCGGGCACCTTGCGCATCAGCCGCTCGAAGCTGCTGGTGAGGCCGCGCAGAGCGATCAGGGCCGAGGCGAATATGAAAGCGCCGATCGCTTCACCATAGGGAACGCCAGGCAGGCTGCTGATCAGCAGCGCGGCACCCGGCGTCGACCAGGCGATGACCACGGGCGTGCGGTAGCGCAGTGATAGCCCGATGCTGCAAATCGCCATGCCGATCGAGAGCGACCAGATCCAGGAAGAGATCTGCCCGCTACTGAGGCCGGCCGCCTGCCCAGCCTGAAACATGAGTACCAGCGAACTGGTGTACCCGGTCAGCATGGCGATGAAGCCTGCCACGATGGTGGAGGCCGAGCTGTCAGCGAGTAGGCGATTGGGCGAGCGAATGGTATTCGGCATGGAGATTCCTTGTGATTCCGATGCCTAGCCTATGAGCCGCGGCGACGGACGTCACCGTACAGCGGGCGGCGTGATCGGCGTAACAGCTCTGGCGAAAACGAGGGGAGGCTGGCGGCTGGACGAAAAACCCCATCGCACTTGCCGTCAGTCTCCAGCCCTTTGTGGCATCGATGTTGCTATTACTCCTGCGCCTGCTGCGATGCGTCAATAAAACCGCAGCTGTTGGAGGAAAGATGAGTCAGGGTATCGAATTCAATCGCTTGATGCTGGAAATGCGGGCCATGCAGACCGATGCAATGGCGCGTTCCAAGCCCGTGGCGGCTACCCCGGAGGTAGGCGCTCCGAGCTTTTCCGACATGCTCGGCCAGGCCGTCAACAAGGTGAACGAAACCCAGCAAGCCTCCAGCCAGATGGCCACCGCTTTTGAAATGGGCCAGGGCGGCGTCGATCTGACCGAAGTGATGATCGCCTCGCAAAAGGCCAGTGTTTCCTTTCAAGCCATGACCCAGGTCCGAAACAAGTTGGTCCAGGCGTACCAAGACATCATGCAGATGCCGGTATAAGGCAGGGTTTGAACAATGGCTGAAGCGCTTAGCAAGGTCCCAGTGCCGGTTGATTCGGGTGTGCCGAAAAAGCCCCTGCTGGGTCTCTCGTTTCTGGAAAACCTGTCCGAAATGTCGATGTTGCGGCAGATCGGTCTCCTGGTCGGACTGGCTGCTAGTGTCGCCATCGGCTTTGCCGTGGTGCTCTGGTCTCAGCAACCGGACTACCGGCCATTGCTCGGCAGCCTCGCCGGAATGGATGCCAACCAGGTCATGGAAACCCTGGCGGCGGCCGATATTTCCTACACCGTCGAGCCGAACTCCGGTGCGCTGCTGGTCAAGGCTGACGACCTGGCCCGTGCGCGTCTGAAACTCGCCAGTGCCGGCATTGCGCCGACCGACAGCAATATCGGCTTCGAAATTCTCGACAAGGAGCAGGGGCTCGGCACCAGCCAGTTCATGGAGGCCACCCGTTATCGCCGCGGGCTCGAGGGTGAGCTGGGTCGCACCATTTCCAGCCTTAACAATGTGAAGGGCGCACGGGTTCATCTGGCCATTCCGAAAAGCTCGGTATTCGTGCGTGACGAACGCAAGCCGAGCGCCTCGGTACTGGTCGAGCTCTATCCGGGTCGCAGCCTCGAACCCAGCCAGGTGATGGCGATCATCAATCTTGTCGCTACCAGCGTGCCGGAGCTGACCAAGTCGCAGATCACCGTGGTCGACCAGAAGGGCAACCTGCTGTCCGACCAGCAGGAACTCACCGAACTGAGCATGGCCGGCAAGCAGTTCGACTACAGCCGTCGCATGGAAAGCCTCTACACCCAGCGGGTGCATAACATCCTCCAGCCGGTGCTGGGCAGCGGTCGTTACAAGGCTGAAGTATCGGCAGACGTAGACTTCAGTGCGGTCGAATCCACCTCCGAGACCTTCAACCCGGACCAGCCGGCCCTGCGCAGCGAGCAGAGCGTCAATGAACAACGCCAGAGCAGCCTCGGCCCGCAGGGCGTTCCGGGTGCCCTGAGCAATCAGCCACCAGGTCCTGCCGCAGCACCTGAAAATGCTGTAGCCGGCCAGGCGCCTGCGGGAGCCATCGCTCCCGGCCAGCCATTGCTCGATGCGAACGGGCAGCAGGTCATGGATCCAGCCACCGGCCAACCGATGCTGGCCCCGTTCCCGGCAGACAAACGCGAGCAGGCGACCCGCAACTATGAGCTGGACCGCTCCATCAGCTACACCAAGCAGCAACAGGGGCGCCTGCGCCGGCTATCGGTAGCCGTGGTGCTCGACGACCAGGTCACGATTTCGGAGGATGGCCAGGCTACCCGAGTTCCCCGTACCGCCGAAGAATTGGCGCGGTTCACGCGGCTGGTGCAGGACGCCGTTGGCTTCGACGCCAGCCGCGGCGACAGCGTCAGCGTGATCAATGCGCCATTTGCCAGCGACTCCATGGAGGATGTCTTTGTCGACAGCCCGTTCTACACGCAGCCCTGGTTCTGGGACGTGGTCAAGCAGGTGCTCGGCGTGCTCTTTATCCTGGTTCTGGTGTTCGGCGTGCTGCGGCCGGTGCTGAACAATCTGACCAATGCCGGCAAAGGCAAAGAGCTGCAAACGGCAGGTGGCGAGGCCGAGCTGGCCGATATGGACGGCGGCGTGGACGGTGCGTTGGCCAACGACCGGGTCAGCCTGAGCGGGCCGCAGAGCATCATGCTGCCGAGCCCGACCGAGGGATACGATGCGCAATTGAATGCCATCAAGAATCTGGTAGCAGAGGACCCGGGCCGGGTGGCTCAGGTCGTCAAAGAGTGGATCAACGCAGATGAGTGACGCCCGAGTTCCCACAAAACTGAACAAGGTCGACAAGGCCGCGATTCTCCTGCTCTCGCTGGGCGAGGCGGATGCGGCGCAGGTGCTGCGCCATCTGGGACCGAAGGAAGTCCAGAAAGTCGGCACGGCGATGGCGCAATTGCGCAACGTGCAGAAAAACCAGATCGAGCAGGTGATGGGTGAGTTCGTCGAGATTGTCGGGGACCAGACCAGCCTCGGCGTCGGCTCAGACGGCTACATCCGCAAGATGCTCACCCAGGCACTGGGCGAGGACAAGGCGGGTGGCCTGATCGACCGTATTCTCCTTGGCGGCAATACCAGCGGTCTGGACAGCCTGAAGTGGATGGAGCCGCGCGCCGTGGCTGATGTGATTCGCTATGAGCACCCGCAAATCCAGGCCATCGTGGTGGCCTATCTAGATCCGGATCAGGCCGGGGAAGTGCTTTCGCATTTCGACCACAAGGTACGTCTGGACATCGTGCTGCGCGTGTCATCCCTCAACACGGTGCAGCCCGCCGCGCTGAAGGAGCTGAACCTGATCCTGGAGAAGCAGTTTTCCGGCAACTCCAACACCACCCGAGCGAACCTGGGGGGCGTCAAGCGAGCGGCGGACATCATGAACTTCCTCGACAGCTCGGTCGAAGGCCAGCTGATGGATGCGATCCGCGAGGTCGACGAGGATCTGTCGTCGCAGATCGAAGACCTCATGTTCGTCTTCGACAATCTTGCCGATGTCGACGACCGGGGCATCCAGGTGCTGCTGCGCGAAGTATCCTCCGATGTGCTGGTCATGGCGCTCAAGGGTGCCGACGAGGCGATCAAGGAAAAGGTTTTCAAGAACATGTCCAAGCGCGCTGGCGAACTGCTGCGCGACGACCTGGAAGCCAAGGGGCCGGTGCGCATC
This sequence comes from Stutzerimonas sp. C6.4V, assembly GCF_058536345.1. Taxonomy (NCBI): domain Bacteria; kingdom Pseudomonadati; phylum Pseudomonadota; class Gammaproteobacteria; order Pseudomonadales; family Pseudomonadaceae; genus Stutzerimonas; species Stutzerimonas sp. C6.4V. The sequence continues at coordinate 2,226,598 of NZ_JBZUBM010000001.1, read as the reverse complement.
AGCGAAGTGGAAGGCGCCCAGAAGGAAATACTCACCATTGCCCGCCGCATGGCCGAAGCCGGGGAAATCGTTCTCGGTGGCAAGGGCGGCGAAGAAATGATCTAAGCGAGCCACAGGCCCAATGTCCAAGGAAAACCCCAGCGACGTCATCCGTGCAAGAGATGTGAATGCCTTCGATCGCTGGGCCCTGCCGAGCTTCGATCCGGAGGACGATCAGGCAGAAGAGCCTGACGCGCAAGCCGATGACGATCAGGCCGAAGAGTTGGCGCACAGCGAAGACGTCCCGCTCGAGGAAGTCAAGCCGCTGACGCTCGAAGAGCTCGAAGCGATTCGTCAGGAAGCCTACAACGAGGGTTTCAGCACGGGTGAAAAAGATGGCTTTCATGCCGGTCAGCTCAAGGCCCGGCAAGACGCCGAAGCGGCTCTGACGCCAAAGCTGGGTAGCCTGGAGAAGCTGATGACTCAGCTGCTCGAGCCCATCGCTGATCAGGACCGCAATCTGGAGCACGCCATGGTCACCCTGGTCAGCCAGTTGGCGCGAGAGGTCATCCAGCGCGATCTGCAGATCGATTCAAGTCAGATCCGCCAGGTGCTTCGTGATGCCTTGAAGCTCTTGCCGATGGGGGCGAACAACGTGCGGATCTACATCAACCCGCAGGATTTCGATCTGGTCAAGGCCATGCGCGAGCGCCACGAAGAAACCTGGCGGATCATCGAAGACAGCGACCTGCTGCCCGGTGGCTGTCGCATCGAGACCGAACAGAGCCGCATAGACGCCAGCGTCGAGACACGGCTGGCCAAGGCGATAGGCCAGTTGTTCGACCAGCAGCGCGAAAACGCTACCAGTCCGCCAGAGCCGGACTTGCTTGTCGATCTCGACTCGCAAGCGGAGCAGCCCGATGCGCCTTGAACGCACCAGTTTCGCCAAACGCTTCGAAGCCTATGGCGAGGCCATCAAGCTACCCAGCCAACCGATACTCGAGGGCCGCCTGTTGCGCATGGTCGGCCTGACGCTCGAGGCCGAAGGGCTTCGTGCTGCGGTCGGCAGCCGCTGCCTGGTCATCAACGAAGACAGCTATCACCCCACCCAGGTGGAAGCGGAAGTCATGGGCTTTGCCAGCGGCAAGCTCTACCTGATGCCGGTCGGCAGCCTTGCCGGCATTGCCCCGGGCGCACGGGTCGTGCCCCTGCCGAACACCGGCCGCCTGCCCATGGGCACGTCCATGCTTGGCCGGGTACTCGATGGCGCCGGGCGTGCGCTCGATGGCAAGGGCGGGATGAAGGCCGAGGATTGGGTGCCGATGGATGGGCCGGTGATCAACCCGCTCAAGCGCCACCCGATCAGCGAGCCACTTGACGTAGGCATTCGCAGCATCAACGGCTTGTTGACGGTCGGCCGCGGCCAGCGTCTGGGTCTGTTCGCCGGCACCGGTGTGGGCAAGTCGGTGCTGCTCGGCATGATGACGCGCTTCACCGAGGCGGACATCATCGTGGTCGGCCTGATTGGCGAACGCGGCCGTGAGGTGAAAGAGTTCATCGAGAACATCCTTACCGAGGAAAGCATCAAGCGTTCGGTGGTAGTGGCCTCGCCTGCCGACGATGCGCCGCTGATGCGGCTGCGCGCCGCCATGTATTGCACGCGCATCGCTGAATACTTTCGCGACAAGGGCAGGAACGTGCTGCTGCTGATGGACTCGCTGACACGTTTCGCCCAGGCCCAGCGCGAAATCGCGCTGGCGATTGGCGAGCCGCCGGCGACCAAGGGTTATCCACCTTCGGTCTTCGCCAAGCTGCCGAGCCTGGTGGAGCGCGCCGGCAACGCCGAGGCGGGCGGTGGCTCGATCACCGCGTTCTATACGGTGCTGTCCGAAGGCGATGACCAGCAGGACCCGATCGCCGACGCCGCGCGGGGGGTGCTGGACGGCCATTTCGTGCTGTCTCGCCGCTTGGCCGAGGAAGGGCATTACCCGGCCATCGACATCGAAGCGTCCATCAGCCGGGTCATGCCGCAGGTGGTCAGCCCCGAGCACATGCGCAACGCGCAACGTTTCAAGCAGCTGTGGTCGCGCTATCAGCAGAGCCGGGACCTGATCAGTGTCGGCGCCTACGTGCCCGGAGGCGATCCCGAGACCGACCTGGCGATTGCGCGGCAGGCGGAGATGGTGCGCTTTCTCAGACAGGGGCTGAACGAGGCTGAAGACCTGGCCAGGAGCGAGGTCTCGTTGACCGGCGTGTTCAATCCGAAAGCGGCGGGCTAAGCCTTGTCGGCAAGCCGTGCGGTGCGTCTGGCACCTGTCATCGACATGGCCGAACGTGCCGAGCGCGACGCGGCGCGCCTGTTCGGCCAGGGTCAGGCGCAGATCGCCCAGGCCGAAGCCAAGCTCGACGAGCTGCGCCAGTATTTCGGCGACTACCAGCAGCAATGGATGAGCCAGGGCAGCCAGGGTGTGTCCGGACAGTGGCTGGTGAACTACCAACGTTTCCTGTCGCAACTCGAATCTGCCATTGCCCAGCAGCAGCGTAGCGTCGACTGGCATCGCAACAATCTCGACAAGCTGCGCGAGCAGTGGCAACAGCGACGCGCGAGGCTCGACGGGTTGCGCAAACTGGTCGACCGATATCTGCAGGAGGCCCGAACAGCCGCCGACAAGCGCGAGCAGAAATTGCTAGACGAATACGCACAACGGCTTGCCGGGCGGCCAAAACAGGATTGATGCTTGCTGCGCGTGGGTTTGGGTGCTAAATCTTGATCAGCTTCTTTGCGACAGCACAGCTGGACATCGAGGCCGCAGGCGCAGGCATAAGGCGCCAACCGGCGGAGCCAGCGCCAATCCAGCAATACACGACAGCCGCGGCAAAAGGCCACGACCTCGTCAGGATTAGGAGTGCTACATGACCATCAGTTCCCAGCTATCGGCAGATGGACAAGAGCTGACCATTACCATCCAGGGGCGTTTCGACTTTAACGCCCATCAGGCTTTCCGCGACGCCTACCAGCGCGTCGATTGCACTCCACAGCGCTACGTGGTCGACCTCAACGGCGCGACCTACCTCGACAGTTCGGCACTCGGCATGCTGCTCCTGCTGCGCGACCATGCTGGCAGCGACAAGGCCAACATCCGCCTGATCAATTGCAATCCGGACGTTCGCAAGGTGCTTTCGGTCTCGAATTTCGAACAGTTGTTCGTGATCGCCTGAATGCCTCGTCGGCTCTGCATACTCATCGCCGAGGATGGCGCGGCCGATCGCATGCTGCTGGCGACAATCGTCGGGCGCCAGGGGCATCGTGTCCTGACCGCAGCGAACGGCGCCGAGGCAGTGGAACTGTTCGAACGCGAACGCCCTCAGCTGGTCCTGATGGACGCGCTCATGCCGGTGATGGACGGTTTCGAAGCGGCGCAGCAGATCAAGCAGCTGGCGGGCAACGAGCTGGTGCCGATCATCTTTCTCACTTCGCTGACCGAAAACGAGGCGCTTGTCCGCTGCCTTGAAGCGGGGGGCGACGACTTCATCGCCAAGCCCTATAACCCCATCATTCTCGAAGCCAAGATACAGGCGATGCACCGCCTGCGCCGCCTGCAGGCCACGGTGTTGGAGCAGCGTGACCTGATCGCCCGGCGCAATCAGCAGTTGCTCGACGAACAGCGGGCGGCCAAGGCCATTTTCGACAAGGTTGCCCACGCCGGCTGCCTGAACGCACCAAACATTCGTTACCGCCAGTCGCCGCGGGCGCTGTTCAACGGTGACCTGCTGCTCGCCGCGCAGGCGCCAGCCGGGCGGATGTTCGTGCTTCTCGGGGACTTCACCGGCCACGGGCTGCCTGCCGCGATCGGTGCCATGCCGCTTGCCGAGACCTTCTACGGGATGACTGCCAAGGGCTATTCGAGCAGCGACATCCTTCGCGAAGTCAATGCCAAGCTGAAGCTGATCCTGCCGGTGGAGATGTTCTGCTGCGCTACCTTTCTGGACATCAATCTCAAGCAGGGCGTGCTACGTGTCTGGAATGGTGGGCTGCCGGACGGTTACCTGCTCAAGGGCGACGCTACGCGCGTCACACTTCCATCCAGGCACCTGCCGCTGGGTGTAGTCGACGCGAGTGCTTTCGACGATCGGTTCGACAACCTGCCGATTGCCGTTGGTGACCGGTTGCTGCTGTTGTCCGATGGAGTGCTGGAAAGCCGTAACGAGGAGGAGGTGTTGTTCGGTGAGCAACGGCTTCTGGCGGTGCTCGATGGCAATGCCCGATCCGAGGCACTGCTGGAAGAAATCCAGCTGGCCCTACAGGCCTTCCACGGTCAATTACTTGACGACCTGAGCCTGGTCGAGGTGAGCCTGACGGCCGACATGGCCGCATTGGATGAAAAGCCCTCTGGTGTTTTCCCCCTCGGTGCCCAGCCCACGCGGCCGATGAACTGGGCGGCAAGCTTCGAACTGCGTCCCGACAGCCTGCGCACCTCGAACCCCTTGCCACTGCTCATGCAGCTGATCTTGCAGATTCCACCGTTGCGCCACCGGGCCGGGACGGTCTATACGGTGCTGACCGAGCTATATACGAACGCACTGGAGCACGGTGTGCTGCTGCTCGACTCCTCGCTCAAATGCGATGCCGAAGGTTTCGCTCGTTACTACCAGGAGCGAATGCAACGGCTCGACGCGCTCAGCGAAGGATTCGTCGCGATTGATCTGGACACCAGGTCGGACGGCCTCACCGGCTACCTGCGTATCGACATGCGCGACAGCGGCCCCGGCTTCGACGTGCAGCGCACGCTGAACAAGCAGTATTGCGCCGAATGCCTCGGCGGCCGAGGGCTGCGCATGGTCCGGCAACTCAGTGAACGGTTCTACTGGTCGCCGGACGGGAAGGGCGTGAGCGTGGAGTTCCATTGGAGCGCTCATGCATAATCCGAACTTTTTGCCGGGAGCACACCATGGCCGAACATCTCGACAGTCGGGTTCTGGCAACCCTTCAGGAGGTGATGGAGGCCGAGTACCCAGTGCTTCTGGAAACCTTTCTGGTGGATTCCGAAGAGCGCGTGCGCCTGCTTCAGGCGGCCTGCCTGAGCGGCGAGGCCGAACAGCTTCGCCAGGCGGCACACAGCTTCAAGGGCAGCTGCAGCAACATGGGGGCCTTGATGCTGGCGGAACTTTGTCGCCAGGTTGAAGAGGCGGCGCGCCGTGGGCAGCTTGCCGATGCGCCGGAACTGATCGGATGCATCGAGCGGGAGTTCGCCATCGTTCGTATCCTGTATCGTGCCGAACGCCAGCGTTTCAGAGCTCCGCGCTGAAAATCGGTCAGCCGACCAAGCCCCTCTTCGTCCTGTTTGCAGTGGACAATATGGTCGTTCGGCGACGATGGCCCGCCATTTGCTTAAGGCAGTTTACGTCCCAATCCTCCTTGGAAAGACACATGGCCGTTTCCCCCGATCTATTGCTCAACATCAAGGCGCCCGCCACTGCTGCAAAGGCAGCCGGCCAGACATCCAAGCCGGCCGCGCAACCCAGTCGTGACGAGCCTTCCAGCTTTGCCAATGTCTACGCACGGGAACGTCAGGCGAAGCCCGCCGAGCGCTCCGAGCCCGCTGCCAGGCCGGTCCGCGACAAGCCGGTCAGCGAAAAACCAAGTCAGGAAACCGCCGAAGCGGATGGCAGCGACAAGCCTGCGGTTGCCGAAGCCGGCAAGGAATTGCCTGTCGACGGCGTCACGGCAGAGTCAGAGGATCTCGTCGAGGCCGAAGAAGCCGAGCTGGACCCTCTGCTGTTGCTGGGGCTAGGCGACAGCGCCCAACCCGCTCCCGATCCGCTGCCCCTGTCCTTGCCAACCGGTAGCGAGTTCCTGGCGGGCCTTCCGCAGGCACAGGCGGCAGTAGACGAAGCCGATGGCGAGTCTGAAAAGCCGCTGCTTGGTCAGCGTTCGGTAACAGGCACCCTGTCAGTGGCAGAGAAAGCCCTCGCGGCTCAGGCAGCCACGCCGGACAAGAACGTTGCAGACACCGAGCCGCTCGCGACGACGGCACTGCTGGGCGAAGAGTTCACTGGCGAGGAGGGCGCTGACTCCGGGAGCGAGGAAGACTTCGGCACGCTGCTCGAACAGCTCGATGTTCCCAAGGAGAGCCGCAGCGCCGCGTCGGACGCCGTGCTGAATCGCCTCAACCCGCTTACTCAGGCCATCGCCCAGCAGAACCTCCAGGCTCAACAGATTCAGCGACCTGCGCTGGTACCCGGTCAACCCGTGCAGATCCAGCAGTCCGGCTGGAGCGAGGCGGTAGTCGATCGGGTGATGTGGCTGTCCAGCCAGAACCTCAAGTCAGCCGAAATCCAGCTGGATCCGGCAGAGCTTGGGCGTATGGAGGTGCGCATCGATATGAACAAGGACCAGACCCAGGTCACCTTCCTCAGTCCCCATGCAGGGGTGCGTGACGCCATCGAAGGCCAGATGCACCGCTTGCGGGATATGTTCGCGCAGCAGGGCATGACCATGGACGTCAACGTGTCGGATCAGTCGCTTGCACGTGGCTGGCAAGGACAGGGTGGGGGCGAGTCCAGAGGCAACGGCGGCCGTGGCGGATCGGCTGGCGCCGAGGAGGAAGTGGTACGAGGCAGCGTAGAGATCAGCAGCAGCCGAGCCAGTGGTGATCGAGGGCTGGTGGATTACTACGCCTGAGGCCATCGTTCATAGTTCATGGATCATGCGGTACGCCGATGGCCCGTCAGTCATCCGGTCGGCGGTGAGAGTCGTTTACGGCTACCGGTCGCTGCCCGATACTTTGGCACAGCAGTTGCTCCCACCTCTGCGCGAACGCGTAAACACACGCAAGATGACGGAAATTTGGCATGGCTAAGAAACAGGGTCCACCGGACGTGGCGAGCCCCGGCGCGCCGGCGCCCGCCGGCAAGGGCAAGCTCAAACTGATCATCCTGATAGTGGTCGGTCTGCTGCTGGCTGTCGGCCTGTCAGTGGGCGGCACGTTCTACTTCATGAACAAGGCCGGATCGGACGATGATCATGGCGACGAGGCGGCGGCAGCGGAGTCGGCGGTGCCGCAGCGTCAGGCGGCGGTCTATGAGGTGCTGATGCCGGCCTTCGTGGTCAACTTCAGCAATGGAGGCGGGCGTCAGCGCTATATGCAGGTCAGCGTAGCGCTGATGTCGCGTGATCAGGCCGCACTCGACGGGCTGAAGGAACACATGCCGCTGTTGCGCAATCAACTGGTCATGCTGTTCTCCAGCCAGGATTTCGCCAGCCTGATAACACCGGTCGGCCAGGAAATGCTGCGGCAGAAGGCCACCGCCGCCGTACAGGAGCTGGCGCAGAAGGAAGTCGGCACACTCGCTATCGAGCAAGTGCTTTTCACCAATTTCGTATTGCAATAGGGAAGGTTCTAGATGGCTGTTCAAGACCTGCTCTCACAAGACGAGATCGACGCGCTCCTGCACGGAGTCGATGACGGTCTTGTCGACACCGAGAGCGATTCCGAACCGGGCAGCATCAAGAGCTATGACCTGACCAGCCAGGACCGTATCGTCCGTGGCCGTATGCCGACGCTGGAGATGGTCAACGAGCGTTTTGCTCGCTATACCCGTATCAGCATGTTCAACCTGCTGCGGCGCTCGGCCGATGTCTCGGTAGGTGGCGTTCAGGTGATGAAGTTCGGTGAATACGTACATTCGCTGTACGTGCCGACCAGCCTCAACCTGGTAAAGATCAAGCCATTGCGCGGTACCTCGCTGTTCATCCTCGATGCCAAGCTGGTGTTCAAGCTGGTGGACAACTTTTTCGGCGGTGATGGGCGTCATGCCAAGATCGAAGGGCGGGAATTCACGCCCACCGAACTGCGTGTGGTTCGGATGGTTCTGGACCAGGCCTTCATCGATCTTAAGGAGGCCTGGCACGCCGTGCTCGACGTCAATTTCGAGTTCGTCAATTCGGAGGTGAACCCGGCGCTGGCCAACATCGTCAGCCCCAGCGAGGTGGTGGTGGTTTCGACCTTCCACATCGAGCTGGAAAGTGGCGGCGGGGATTTCCACGTGACCATGCCGTACTCCATGATCGAGCCGATCCGGGAAATGCTCGACGCCGGATTCCAGTCGGATGTGAGCGACCAGGATGAGCGCTGGATCAATGCGCTGCGCGAGGACGTTCTCGATGTGAATGTTCCGCTCAGTGCCACGGTCGTGCGGCGTCAACTCAAGTTGCGCGACATTCTCAACATGCAGCCGGGTGATGTGATTCCGGTGGAAATGCCCGAAGACATGATCATGCGCGCCAACGGCATGCCGACCTTCAAGGTCAAGCTGGGCGCGCACAAGGGCAACCTGGCCCTGCAGGTGCTTGAATCCGTTATGCGACCACGTTGATTCAGCCCACATTCAATTACCAGCCGGTCGAGGATTAGCGATGGCAGACGAATTCGAAAACACTTCCGCTGAAGAGCAGGCCCTGGCCGATGAGTGGGCTTCGGCACTGGCCGAGGCGGGCGATGCCAACCAGGACGACATCGACGCGCTGCTCAATCAAGGCCCCGCGGTTGCACCAGCTCCTCCGCGGGCTCCGTTGGAGGAATTTGGCAGCAGCCCCAAGGGCTCGGCATCGCAGGCCGGTCTCGAGGGACCCAACCTGGACGTGATCCTGGACATCCCGGTATCCATCTCGATGGAGGTTGGCAGTACGGAAATCAGCATTCGCAACCTGTTGCAGCTCAACCAGGGCTCGGTGGTCGAACTCGACCGGTTGGCCGGGGAGCCGCTGGACGTGCTGGTCAATGGCACCTTGATCGCTCATGGCGAGGTGGTGGTGGTCAACGAGAAGTTCGGTATCCGTCTCACTGACGTGATCAGCCCGAGCGAACGCATCAAGAAGCTGCGCTGATGCGAGCCCTGCCGTTGGTTTCGCTGCTGCTGGCATTGCCGGCAATGGCCGCAGAGCCCGCTGCCAGCATGAGCAGCACTGGCATGGGCGCGCAGATGACCAAGCTGTTGCTCGGCCTGCTGCTGGTGATCGGCCTGATATTTCTGCTCGCCTGGTTGCTGCGCAGGATGCAGCAGCTCAATCCGCGTAGCAATCAGGCCATCAAGCTGATTTCGACCCAAGCGCTGGGGCCGCGTGAACGGCTGGTCCTGGTGCAGGTCGGCAGCGAACAGGTGCTGGTTGGCCTGAGCGCCGGTCGCATCACACCCTTGCACGTGCTCAAGGAACCGGTGCATCTACCGGATGCCGAGCCCGCCAACCCGGAGTTTGCCCAGCGGCTGATGGAGCTGCTCGGGCGGGACCAGAAGGACAAGCCCTGATGTTCCGATTGTTGTTGGCGGCCCTGCTGATCCTGGCCGCCCCGTTCGCCGTGGGCCAGGATGCTGGAGGGTTGATCACCCAGGGCGACAATCCTTTGTCGATACCGGCTATCACGCTCAGCACGGATGCCGAAGGTCAGCAGGAGTATTCGGTCAGCCTGCAGATCCTGCTGATCATGACGGCGCTGAGCTTCATTCCTGCCTTCGTCATGCTGATGACCAGCTTCACCCGCATCATCATCGTGTTCTCGATCCTGCGCCAGGCGCTGGGTTTGCAGCAGACACCGTCGAACCAGATCCTGGTCGGGCTGACGATCTTCCTGACGCTGTTCATCATGGCGCCAGTGTTCGAGCGGATTAACAACGAGGCAGTACAACCCTATCTGAACGAGCAGTTGTCGGCGCCGGATGCGATCGCTCGCGCCGAAATGCCATTGAAGAATTTCATGCTCGCGCAGACACGCGAGAGCGATCTGGAGCTTTTCGTACGGCTGTCACGGCGAACTGATATCCAGACTCCGGATGCCGCGCCGCTGACCATTCTCGTCCCGGCTTTCGTGACGTCAGAGTTGAAAACGGCGTTCCAGATCGGCTTCATGATCTTCATTCCGTTTCTGATCATCGACATGGTGGTTGCCAGCGTACTGATGGCGATGGGGATGATGATGTTGTCACCGCTGATCATTTCCCTGCCGTTCAAGATCATGCTGTTCGTACTGGTCGACGGCTGGGGGCTGATCATCGGGACGCTCGCCAGCAGTTTCGGCACGCTTTAGGGGGGCGCCATGACACCTGAAGTCGCGGTTGACCTGTTTCGTGAAGCGCTCTGGATGACAGCCATGATCGTCGCGGTGCTGGTTGTCCCGAGCTTGCTGGTCGGCCTGGTGGTGGCCATGTTCCAGGCTGCCACTCAGATCAACGAACAGACCCTGAGCTTCCTGCCGCGTCTGTTGATTATGCTGGTAACGCTGATCTGGGCCGGGCCCTGGCTGGTCCGGGAGCTGATGGAATATACCCAGGGCCTGATCCAGAACATTCCGCTGATCATCGGGTAACCGCCTTGCACTTTCCCGCCCATGCCGAGACCGGCAACTGTGCTTGAACTCAGCGATGCCCAGATCGGCGCCTGGGTGGCCCAGTTCCTGCTGCCCCTGTTTCGCATAGCAGCCATGCTGATGAGCATGCCGATCATTGGCACGCAGCTGGTGCCCATGAGGGTGCGCTTATACCTGGCGGTGGCCATTGCCGTCGTGCTGGTGCCGGGCCTGCCGGCGGTGCCGGTGGTCGAAGCGCTGAGCGGCCAGGCGCTGGTGCTGATCGCCGAACAGATACTCATCGGCGTCATGCTGGGCTTCGTGCTGCAGTTGTTCTTCCAGGTATTTATCGTCTCGGGCCAACTGCTGGCGATGCAGATGGGCCTGGGGTTCGCCTCCATGATGGACCCGGCCAACGGCGTGTCCGTGCCGGTGATCGGGCAGTTCTTCAACATGCTGGTGATCCTGCTGTTCTTCGCCATGAACGGCCATCTCGTGGTGCTGGAAATTCTCACCGAAAGCTTCGTCACCCTGCCGATCGGCGGCTGGCTAGTGGGCACCAATCATTTCTGGGAAATTGCCGGCAAGCTCGGCTGGGTGCTGGGCGCCGGCCTGCTGCTGGTGCTGCCGGCGATTACCGCGCTGCTGGTGGTGAACCTGGCGTTTGGTCTGATGACCCGCGCCGCGCCGCAGTTGAACATCTTCTCGATCGGCTTCCCGCTGACCCTGGTGCTTGGCCTGGTCATCGTGTGGATCGGCATGGCCGACATCCTTGCCCAATACCAGACATTCGTCAGCGAAGCGCTGGCGATGCTCCGCGAACTGATCGGCCTTCGCTGATGGGCGCGAACATCCTTTCACAGCTGCCGGAGGCCACGCATGGCTGAGAGCGAAAGCGGTGCCGACAAAAGCGAGGAACCCACGGAGAAACGCCTCCGTGAATCCCGCGAAAAAGGCCAGCTGGCCCGCTCCCGCGAGCTGAACACGGTGGCGGTGACCCTGGGTGGCATTGGCGGATTGCTGGCGTCCGGAGGCAGCCTGGCGGGCAGCCTCATGGCGATGATGCAGGGCAGTTTCGAACTCAGCCGTGAAATGCTGATGGACGAGGGTGCGATGGTCCGGTTGCTGATGAGCAGCGGCATGATTGCGCTCGAGGCCATCATGCCGCTGCTCATCGTGCTGATGATCGTCTCGATCATCGGACCGATTTCCCTGGGCGGCTGGCTGTTTTCAGGCAAGGCCATGGCGCCCAAGTTCAGCCGGATGAATCCCGGGCCCGGCCTGAAACGCATGTTCTCAACCAAGGCGCTTATCGAGCTGCTGAAGGCGCTGGGCAAGTTCCTAGTGGTGCTGCTCGTGGCGCTGGCGGTACTCGGCGCCTATCAGGACGACCTGTTGTCCATTGCCAAGCAGCCGTTGGACCTGGCCATCATGCACAGCGTGGAAGTGGTGGGCTGGTCGGCCCTGTGGATGGCCTGCGGGTTGATCCTGATTGCGGCGGTCGACGTACCTTTCCAGCTCTGGGACAACAAGCAGAAGCTGATGATGACCAAGCAGGAGGTACGCGACGAGTACAAGGACAGCGAGGGCAAGCCCGAGGTCAAATCGCGGATCCGCCAGCTGCAGCGCGATGCGGCCCAGCGCCGGATGATGCAGGCGGTACCGGACGCCGACGTGGTCATCACCAACCCGACCCACTTTGCCGTGGCGCTCAAGTACGACGGCAGCAAGGGCGGGGCGCCGATGCTGGTGGCCAAAGGCGGAGATTTCGTCGCGCTGAAGATTCGCGAGATCGCTCAGGAGCACAAGGTAACGGTGCTGGAATCGCCAGCGCTGGCACGCGCTGTCTACTATTCCACGGAACTGGACCAGGAGATTCCTGCCGGTCTTTACCTCGCCATCGCGCAGGTACTGGCGTATGTCTATCAACTACGCCAGTACCGCAGCGGCAAGGGCAAGCGGCCTGATCCACTGGGCAACCTGCCGATACCGCCCGATCTGCGAAGGGATGAATAAGGTGGGCTGGAAGCCTGAAGCCTGAAGCCATCCAGCCTCCAGCCGCTTGTTACTCGATCACTCCACACGCCACGCGAGCACCGCCGCCGCCCAGCGGCTGGGGGTTGTCGGAATAATTGTCGCCACCTTCATGGACCATCAGTGCGTGGCCCTTGAGATCACCCAGACTCTTCAGGCGCGGCGCCAGCACAGGCTGCTTGGCGTTGCCCTCGGCATCTACAATCAGGACGGGCAGGTCGCCCATATGGCCGTCGCCCCAGGGTTCGCCGTGCTTGCCTGTATTCTTCGGATCCCAGTGGCCACCAGCGGCAACGGCAGCCGCCTGCTTGCCATCTTTCTCCGCCGGCTGACAGCTGCCGTTGGCATGCACGTGGAAGCCATGCGCGCCAGCGTTCAACCCGGAGAGATCCGGGCGAAATACCAGGCCTTCATCGGTACTCTCGATCTTCACGGTGCCGACGGAGCTGGCGACGCCCTGGTCGTTGACCTTGTTCATGTCGACCGAAAGGGTTTCAGCCTGCACGCCGATCGCGGCGCAGCTAGCCATTGCGGCAATTAACCACTGTTTCATAACGCGCTCCTGTTTGATTGAACGAGGGCGGCGTCACACCACCCGTCGAAGTGTGACTGCCCCAGCCTAGGCAGGTTCGATCACTGCAGCCCTGGCGATGACCGTTTCGACTGCGGCAAAACTGGACCCCTTCTTGCTATAGCCCGGACAGGGCGCGTTTTGCGTCAATTCTTTGGTTCTGTCTGTCGGGGTCTACGTGGATCGCACGCAACTCATCAACTTTCGCAATGGCCTGACCGGGGCGGGTCGCGGGAACCTCGGCGTGCCGCTGCTGTTGCTCGTGATGATGGGCATGATGATGTTGTCGGTGCCGCCGTTCCTGCTGGATCTGCTGTTCACCTTCAACATCGCCTTGTCGATCGTCGTGCTGCTGGTCAGCGTCTATGCGTTGCGACCCCTGGATTTCGCCGTGTTTCCGACGATCCTGCTGGTCGCGACCCTGATGCGACTGGCCCTGAACGTGGCCTCGACGCGGGTGGTGCTGATCCATGGTCACGATGGGGGTTCCGCCGCCGGACATGTGATCGAGGCCTTCGGCAACGTCGTGATCGGCGGTAACTATGTCGTCGGTATCGTCGTTTTCGCGATCCTGATGATCATCAACTTCGTCGTGGTGACAAAGGGTGCCGGCCGCATTTCCGAGGTCAGCGCACGCTTCACCCTTGATGCGATGCCAGGTAAGCAGATGGCGATCGACGCCGACCTCAACGCCGGTCTGATCGATCAGGCAGAAGCCAAGCTGCGTCGCGTCGAGGTCGCCTCCGAAGCGGATTTCTACGGTTCGATGGACGGTGCGAGCAAGTTCGTGCGCGGTGATGCCATCGCCGGTCTGTTGATCCTGTTCATCAACCTTATCGGTGGCGTTGCCATCGGTATGGCGCAGCACGGCATGAGCTTCAGCGAGGCGGGGCAGGTGTACGCCCTGTTGACCATCGGTGACGGTCTGGTGGCACAGATCCCGTCGCTGCTGCTGTCGACCGCTGCAGCCATCATGGTGACTCGTGTAACCAGTTCCGAGGACATGGGGCAGCAAGTCAATCGTCAGATGTTCGCCTCGCCCAAGGCGCTGGCGGTATCTGCTGGCATCATGATCGCCATGGGCCTCGTACCGGGCATGCCACACATGTCCTTTCTCGGCCTCGGCGCGGTCGCTGCTGGCGGCGCCTACTGGATCTGGCGTCGACAAAACCAGGTCAAGCAGCAGGCCGAGCAGGAAGTTCAGAAGCAGCAGGAGACCCTTCCGGCACAACGTGCCGCAGAAACCAAGGAGCTGGGCTGGGATGACGTGACGCCCGTGGACATGGTCGGCCTGGAGGTCGGTTATCGGCTGATTCCTCTGGTCGACCGCAACCAGGGCGGGCAACTGCTGGCGCGGATCAAGGGTGTGCGCAAGAAGCTGTCCCAGGATCTGGGGTTCCTGATGCCATCGGTGCATATCCGCGACAACCTTGACCTGCTGCCCAACGCGTATCGTCTGACGCTCATGGGTGTGAGTCTGGCCGAGGCCGAGGTGTATCCGGATCGGGAACTGGCGATCAATCCCGGTCAGGTCTTCGGGCCGCTCAACGGCATTGCCGCCAAGGATCCGGCCTTTGGACTGGAAGCCGTGTGGATCGAGGCCAGCCAGCGAGACCAGGCGCAATCGCTCGGCTACACGGTGGTCGACGCGAGCACTGTGGTCGCCACCCATCTCAACCAGGTGTTGTACAAGCACGCCCATGAGCTACTGGGGCATGAAGAGGTTCAGCAATTGCTGCAGCTGCTTGCCAAGAGCTCGCCCAAGCTTGCCGAAGAGCTGGTGCCAGGCATGATTTCCCTGTCGACACTGCTCAAGGTGTTGCAAGCGCTGCTGCAGGAGCAGGTGCCGGTGCGGGACATCCGAACCATCGCCGAGGCCATCGCTAACGTCGCCGCAAAGAGTCAAGATCCCGCCGCGATGGTCGCTGCGGTTCGTGTGGCCTTGTCCCGTGCAATCGTGCAAAACGTTGTGGGGCTTGAGCCGCAGCTGCCTGTCATCACTCTTGAGCCTAGGTTGGAACAGATATTGCTCAACAGTCTTCAGAAGGCAGGACAGGGCTCGGAAGATGGCATTCTCCTCGAGCCGGGAATGGCCGAAAAGTTGCAACGTTCTCTGGTGGATGCGGCACAGCGTCAAGAAATGATGGGTAAGCCGGCGATTTTGCTGGTGGCAGGTCCGGTTCGCGCGATGCTGTCGCGCTTTGCCCGACTGGCCGTACCGAACATTCATGTCCTGGCCTATCAGGAAATACCGGATAACAAGCAGGTCACCATCGTTTCGACGGTGGGTCAGAATTAACCGAGGGTACAGGCCATGCAGGTCAAACGTTTCTTCGCAGCCGATATGCGGATCGCCATGAAAATGATCCGCGACGAACTGGGCGCCGATGCCGTGATCACGGGAAACCGCCGTGTCGCTGGCGGCGTCGAGTTGACTGCTGTGCTTGATTACCCGATGGAGACGGTGCCAAAGCAGCCGAATCCGGCCCTTGAGAGCGAATTGCGCAAGACTCAGGCGCGCATCGCCACAGCCCATGCCGAGCTCAGCGCACCGCGTCCACAGGCCGTTCAGGACCGTCAATTGCTTGATGAGAAACCTGCCGCCGCGGCTCGGCCAGCACCTGCTACTGCTACCGCGACGGATTCGCGGGCGATGGAGGCCATGCAGTCAGAACTGCAAGGGCTGCGTGAGTTGATCGAAATGCAGCTCGGCTCGATTGCCTGGGGACAGGAGCAGAGCCGCCGCCCTCAGCAGGCGGGTCTCTGGCGCCGCCTGCAGCGCATCGGGCTGCCTGCCGATCTGTCGCGTGCCCTGCTCGAAAAGGTAGCCGGTGTCGCCGAGCCGCGACAGGCGTGGCGGATGCTGCTGGCGCATCTGGCACATGCCATCAAGGTTACGGAGGCCGAGCCGCTGGAAGCGGGCGGCATCATTGCTCTGGTCGGTCCGGCGGGTGCCGGAAAAACCACCACCCTGTCCAAGCTGGCGGCACGCTATGTGCTCAAGCACGGGCCGCAAAGCATTGCCCTGGCAAGTATGGATAATTACCGCATCGGTGCGCAGGAGCAGCTCAAGACCCTCGGTCGTATCCTCAATGTGCCGGTCCTCCAGATCGATCCCGGCCAGCCGTTGAGCAAGACCCTCGAGTCGGTGGCCCGCAAACGCCTGATTCTCATCGACACGGCCGGTCTGCCGGCAGGCGACCCGATGATGCGCAAGCAACTCGAAGCACTGGCTGACCGGGGTATCAAATCGAAGAATTACCTGGTGCTGGCCGCGACCAGCCAGAGCCAGGTGCTCAAGGCTGCGTGGCACAACTACCGGCGTTGTGGGCTGGCTGGTTGTATTCTGACTAAACTGGATGAGGCCGGTAGCCTTGGAGATGTCCTTGGGCTCACGATCAGCCAGCATATGCCGATAGCCTACCTCGCTGATGGCCCGCGCATCCCTGATGACCTGCACCTTCCTCGCAGCCACCAGCTCGTGAGTCGGGCGGTGAGTCTGCAATCAGAGGAGGCGCCCAGCGAGGAGGCGATGGCTGACATGTTTTCCGAGCTCTACAACGGTTCACGGAAGGTCGGATGAACGCACCGGCCTTTCACACAGACAAAGATGACGCGTTCACGCTGAACGCATCGATGGCCTCCGGGCCCCAGCAAGATATAGGCGTGTAAACATGGGTATGCATCCCGTACAGGTGATTGCGGTGACCGGCGGCAAGGGTGGCGTCGGCAAGACCAACGTGTCGGTCAATCTGGCGCTGGCTTTGGCCGATCTCGGGCGGCGGGTGGTTCTGCTCGATGCTGACCTGGGGCTGGCCAATGTCGACGTACTCCTTGGTCTGACGACCAAGCGCACGCTGGCCGACGTCATTTCCGGCGAATGCGATCTTCGCGATGTGCTGATTCAGGGGCCGGGCGGCGTGCGCATCGTTCCGGCCGCTTCCGGTACGCAAAGCATGGTCCAGCTGTCGACCCTGCAGCACTCGGGGCTGATCCAGGCATTCAGCGACATTGGCAGCGATGTCGACGTCCTGATCATTGACACGGCGGCCGGTATCGGCGACGGCGTGGTGAGTTTCGTCCGCGCCGCGCAGGAAGTGCTGCTGGTGGTGACCGATGAGCCGACCTCGATCACCGATGCCTACGCGCTGATCAAGCTACTCAATCGAGACTATGGCATCAGCCGCTTCCGGGTTCTGGCCAACATGGCCCATGCGCCCCAGGAAGGCCGTAACCTGTTCGCCAAATTGACCAAGGTGACGGAGCGTTTCCTGGACGTGGCGCTGCAGTACGTCGGCGCGATCCCCTACGACGAGGCGGTTCGAAAGGCCGTGCAGAAGCAGCGCGCCGTGTACGAGGCCTATCCGCGAGCGAAGTCTTCACTGGCCTTCAAGGCAATTGCACAGAAGGTCGATACCTGGCCGCTACCGGCAACGCCGCGTGGTCATCTGGAATTTTTTGTGGAGCGCCTGGTCAGGCCCGCCTCAGAGCCTAACGAACAATAGCGGCTGGACTCGGTATGTATTACAGCAAAGCTCAGGCTAAAGACGCTCAATACCAGCTCATCGATCAGTACGCGCCGTTGGTCAAGCGCATCGCCTACCACCTCCTGGCGCGCTTGCCGGCGAGCGTGCAGGTCGATGACCTGATGCAGGCGGGCATGATCGGTCTGCTCGAGGCGTCCAAGAAGTACGATTCCGGCAAAGGCGCCAGTTTCGAGACCTACGCAGGCATCCGCATTCGAGGTGCGATGCTCGACGAAGTGCGCAAGGGTGACTGGGCGCCGCGCTCGGTTCACCGCAACTCGCGCATGGTCAGCGAGGCGATTCGCACAATTGAAGCCAAAACCGGTCGCGACGCTAAAGATCATGAAGTTGCGGCCGAACTTAAATTGAGTCTCGATGAGTACTACGGCATTCTGGGCGACACCCTGGGCAGCCGCCTGTTTAGCTTTGATGACCTGCTGACGGAGGGCGAGCACGGGGAGTTCGGCGAGGAAGCCGCCAGTGCACATCCGGAACCGTCTCGTGATCTCGAGGACGAGCGTTTTCAGCAAGCCCTGGCCGATGCGATATCGAACCTGCCGGAGCGTGAAAAACTGGTGCTTTCGCTGTACTACGACGAAGAGTTGAACTTGAAGGAGATCGGCCAGGTTCTGGGCGTCAGCGAATCGCGGGTGAGCCAGCTGCACAGCCAGTGCGCGGCGCGTCTGCGAGCTCGCCTCGGCGAGTGGCGTGCCCGCTAGCAGCCGGTTTGCATAACGCATTTCGAGGCCGCTTTTTACGAGCTTCATTCACGGAGCCCGCCATGAACCGTGAGCGGGCGCTGGGGATTTCGGGATTTACGGAGGTGTACTTGGACAAGAACATGAAGATTCTCATCGTCGACGACTTCTCGACAATGAGACGGATCATCAAGAATCTCTTGCGTGATCTGGGCTTTACCAACACGGCCGAGGCCGATGACGGTACTACCGCGCTGCCGATGCTCAAGAGTGGCAGTTTCGACTTTCTCGTCACCGACTGGAACATGCCCGGCATGAGTGGCATCGATCTGTTGCGCGCAGTGCGTGCCGATGATCGTCTGAAGCATCTGCCGGTATTGATGGTGACTGCCGAAGCCAAGCGCGACCAGATCATCGAGGCAGCACAGGCAGGCGTAAACGGCTATGTGGTCAAGCCATTCACGGCTCAAGTGCTCAAAGAGAAAATCGAAAAGATTTTCGAGCGCGTCAACGGCTGAAGTAACGCCGCGAGGGCACTATGACGCAAACAGACCAAAGCCTTGCAGAGTTCGAAGCGACTCTGAAGGCCCATGCACCCCAACTGATTGAAAGCCTGCAGCAAGGCCGCTTCGACGACGCTGCGCAGATGTTCAACGAGCTTAATCAGGCCCGCAATCTGGGTCTCTATCATGAAGTCGGAAAGCTCACCCGCGAACTGCACAACGCCATCGTCAAGCTGGAGATGGATACCTGTGCCGCTGGTGGAGACCCATCACCGATCACAGACGCCACCGACCGGCTGTCCTATGTGGTGGAAATGACCGAGAAAGCGGCAAACCGCACCATGGATCTGGTCGAGGAGTCAGCGCCGCTGGTCAACTACGTAAGCTACGAAGCGCAAAGCCTGACGGCCGACTGGCAGCGCTTCATGCGTCGTGACATGAACGCCGAACAGTTCCGCGACCTGGTCAAACGCATTGACCAATTCCTCCAGCGGACCATGAACGACGGCAGCCAGCTCTCGCAGAATCTCAGCGAAATCATGCTGGCCCAAGACTTCCAGGATCTCACCGGCCAGGTGATCAAGCGGGTGACCCGTCTGATAACCGAGCTTGAAAGCAACCTGCTGAATCTGGTGCTGATGGCCGGCCAAGTCGACCGTGTGGCCGGCATAAAGCACGATCATGCAGAGCTGCTCGCCGAGCAGGAAAAGAAAAAACAGGAAAAAGCGACTTCCAACGGTGAAGGTCCGCAGATGCATGCCGATATACGTGAGGATGTCGTATCCGGGCAGGACGATGTCGATGATCTGCTTTCAAGCCTGGGCTTTTAGGGGAAGGTGAATATGAGCTTCGACGCCGATGAAGAAATCCTCCAGGACTTCCTGGTTGAGGCCGGCGAGATTCTCGAACTATTGTCAGAGCAACTGGTGGAGCTGGAGAGCAGCCCCGACGACGCCGCGTTGCTCAATGCGATTTTTCGCGGTTTCCACACGGTAAAGGGCGGTGCCGGTTTCCTCCAGTTGCACGAGCTGGTCGAGTGCTGTCACATCGCTGAAAACGTCTTCGACATCCTGCGCAAGGGTGAACGACGCGTCGACTCGGAATTGATGGATGTCGTGCTGCAGGCGCTGGACGCCGTCAATGAAATGTTCAGCCAGGTGCGTGAGCGCACTGAGGTCACTCCGGCTTCGCCTGAACTGCTCGCAGCGCTGGCGCGTCTGGCTGAGCCGGCCGGTGCGGATGCGCCTGTTGCCGTGCCTGACGTTGCTGTTGTCATGCCCGAGCCCGAGTTGGCCACCGCCGACAATGAATTCGAACAGTTTCTCGGTGCGCTCGACAATGCCGCTGCGGTAAGCCCTGCTGTTGGCGACGGCGGCGACGAAATCACTGATGACGAGTTCGAATCGCTGCTGGACCAGTTGCACGGCAAGGGGCAGTTCGTTGCAACCCCGGTGACCGAGGCAGCGCCTGCAGCCGCTGCGCCTGCGCCCAGCGATGAAATTACCGACGAAGAATTCGAGGCATTGCTCGACCAGTTGCATGGCACTGGACAGTTTTCCGAGCCGGTTGCTGGCCCCGCTGCCGAGCCCGCCGTCGGAGCTGGCCCTGCGGCGGTCAGCGGTGATGAGATCACCGACGATGAATTCGAAGCGCTGCTGGACCAGCTTCACGGCAAGGGCAAGTTCGAGCCGGAGGCCGCGGCTGCAGTCGCTGTCACCGCCCCCGTCAACAAGCCGGCCGCTTCTCCGGCAGCCCAGAACATCGCTTCGGCAAAGCCAGCCGCGACACCGGCCAGCAAGCCGGCTGCAGCACCGGCGAGGTCAGAACCTCCCAAGCCCGCCGCTGCCCCGGAAAAACATGCAGCTGAAGCGGAAACCACCGTAAGGGTCGACACCGCACGGCTCGACGAAATCATGAACATGGTCGGTGAGCTGGTGCTGGTGCGTAACCGTCTGGTGCGCCTGGGCTCCAACAGTGGCGACGAGGCCATGGCCAAGGCGGTATCCAACCTCGACGTAGTGACGGCCGACTTGCAGAGCGCGGTGATGAAAACGCGCATGCAGCCTATCAAGAAGGTGTTTGGTCGCTTCCCCCGGCTGGTCCGGGATCTGGCGCGCAGCCTGAAGAAGGAGATCAACCTCGAGCTGGTGGGCGAAGAGACCGACCTCGACAAGAATCTTGTCGAAGCGCTGGCCGACCCGTTGGTGCACCTGGTGCGCAACTCGGTCGACCATGGCATCGAAACCCCCGAGGAGCGCGAGGCGGCAGGCAAGCCGCGCACTGGCCGCGTAGTCTTGTCAGCCGAGCAGGAAGGCGATCACATCCTGTTGCAGATCACCGACGATGGTAAGGGCATGGATGCCAATGTTCTGCGTGCCAAAGCCGTTGAGAAAGGGATGCTGGAAAGGGACGCGGCCGATCGCCTGAGCGATCTGGAATGCTACAACCTGATTTTTGCGCCGGGTTTCTCAACCAAATCCGAGATCTCCGATGTCTCTGGGCGCGGCGTCGGCATGGACGTGGTGAAGACCAAGATTTCCCAGCTGAATGGCACCGTCAACGTCTTCTCCAGCAAGGGGCAGGGGTCGCGGGTGGTCATCAAGGTCCCGCTGACGCTGGCTATCATGCCGACCCTGATGGTCATGCTGGGCAACCAGGCGTTTGCCTTCCCCTTGGTCAGCGTGAACGAAATCTTCCACCTCGACCTGTCGCGAACCAACGTGGTCGATGGGCAGGAAGTGGTGGTCGTGCGCGACAAGGTGCTCCCCCTGTTCTACCTCAAGCGCTGGCTGGTTCGGGGCGCCGCCCAAGAGGAACAGCGCGAGGGCCACGTCGTTATCCTCAGCGTCGGCAACCAGAGCATCGGCTTCGTCGTCGATCAGCTGGTCGGTCAGGAAGAGGTGGTGATCAAGCCGTTGGGCAAGATGCTTCAGGGCACCCCGGGTATGTCCGGTGCAACCATCACCGGTGACGGGCGCATCGCCCTGATCCTCGATGTTCCGAGCATGCTCAAGCGTTACGCGCGCCGGGTCTGATCAGCTGGGCAGCGGTCCTGTTTGGGATTGCTGCCGCTAGGAGTGTTTTATGGCAGTCAAGGTCCTGGTAGTGGATGATTCGGGCTTCTTTCGTCGCCGCGTTTCGGAAATTCTTTCGTCCGACCCGAATATCCAGGTGATCGGTACTGCTACCAATGGCCGTGAGGCGATCGACCAGGCAATGGCGCTCAAGCCCGACGTCATCACCATGGATTACGAAATGCCGATGATGGACGGTATCACCGCCGTCCGTCAGATCATGCAGCGTTGTCCGACCCCGGTCCTTATGTTCTCATCGCTCACCCACGAAGGCGCTCGTGTCACGCTGGATGCTCTTGACGCCGGCGCGGTGGATTTCCTGCCGAAGAATTTCGAAGATATTTCACGCAACCCGGACAAGGTCAAACAGTTGCTTTGCGAAAAGATCAACAGCATTTCGCGCAGCAACCGTCGTTACAGCAGTTATCCTTCCGCTGCGTCACATACTGGCGCTCCGGCCCCTCGCAGCGTCAGTCCGACAGCGGCTTCCCCGGCAACGTCGCGTAGTACGCAAACCCATGCGACGGCGCATGCGCCCGCACCCGCGTTGCCGGCACCGCGTCGCAAGTCGTATCGGCTGGTTGCCATCGGTACTTCGACTGGCGGGCCTGTGGCGCTCCAGCGCGTGCTGACTCAGCTGCCCGCCAGCTTTCCGGCGCCCATCGTGCTTGTCCAGCACATGCCTGCCGCCTTTACCAAGGCCTTCGCCGAACGGCTGGACAAGCTATGCAGCATCCGCGTCAAGGAAGCCGAAGACGGTGATCAGTTGCGACCGGGCCTTGCGCTGCTCGCCCCCGGAGGCAAGCAGATGATGGTCGATGGTCGCGGCACGGTGCGCATCCTGCCTGGTGATGAGCGCTTGAACTACCGGCCCTGCGTGGACGTGACCTTTGGCTCGGCGGCCAAGGCCTACCATGACAAGGTCCTGGCGGTAGTGCTCACGGGCATGGGAGCCGACGGCCGTGAAGGTGCGCGCATGCTCAAGCAATGCGGCAGTCAGGTGTGGGCGCAGGACGAGGCCAGCTGCGTCATCTACGGAATGCCGATGGCGGTTACAAAGGCGAATCTCAGCGACGCCGTGTACAGCCTGGATGACATCGGCCGGCACCTGAGCGAGGCGTGTATCTGATGGATGTGCTCAGCCTTATCGGGCTGGTCCTTGCATTCGTCGCCATTGTCGGGGGGAATTTTCTCGAAGGTGGTCACGTCTCGGCACTGCTCAACGGGCCTGCAGCCTTGATCGTGCTGGGCGGAACCCTGGGTGCCGTCCTGTTGCAGACGCCAATGGCTGTGTTCATGCGCGCCATGTCGATCATCAGCTGGATTTTTTTTCCGCCGCGCATCGACCTTGCACGCGGGATCAGCCTGGTCACCGGCTGGAGTGCCACGGCGCGCAAGGAGGGACTGCTGGGTCTGGAGCCGATCGCCGAAATCGAACCCGATCCCTATGCGCGCAAGGGACTGCAGCTGCTGGTCGATGGCGCTGAGCCCGAGGTGATCCGCAGCATTCTCGAGGTCGATCTGTATACCCAGGAAACCCGTGATCTTCGTGCGGCCAAGGTCTTCGAGAGTATGGGCGGTTACTCGCCGACGGTGGGCATCATCGGGGCAGTGATGGGGCTGATTCACGTTATGGGCAATCTCGCCGACCCCAGTCAGTTGGGTAACGGCATTGCAGTGGCGTTTGTTGCGACCATTTATGGGGTCGCCTTTGCCAACCTGCTTGCATTGCCCATTGGCAACAAGCTCAAGAGCGTCGTTCAGAAGCAGACCGCCTACCGCGAGATGCTGCTCGAAGGGGTGTTGTCGATCGCCGAAGGGGAAAACCCACGCTCGATCGAGATGAAACTCCAGGGCTTCATGGACTGAAAACAGCTGACTGCATCAGTCCGCTGCCGATAGAGAATCAAGCATGAAAGCCATCATGACCTGCATCGCCATCCTTCGGACAGGTGCCTTCGTGTATCGGGGCGTCGCTGCGGCCGGCTGCTGCAAACCGTCGTCCGGGAGCCTTTGAGCATGGCTCGCCGCAGGTCGCATGAGGAGCCGGAGAATCATGAGCGCTGGCTGGTCTCCTATGCCGATTTCATCACGCTGTTGTTTGCTTTTTTCGTGGTGATGTATTCGATCTCGTCGCTCAACGAAGGTAAATACAAGATTCTCTCCGACTCGCTGGTAGGTGTGTTCAACCAGCCGGACCGTGCGATCAAACCTATTCCAGTCGGGGAAGAGCGCCCCCGTGCTGGCCAGGCGGATCCCGATATCAGCGAGGGCGTGCAGTCGGGCCATGAAATGCCGGTCGATCCGCTGGACAGCATTGTGCGCAGCATGCGCGCAGCCTTTGCCGATCTCATCGGCACGAACCAACTCACGGTGCGCGGCAATGAGCTATGGGTGGAAATAGAACTGAGTTCCGGCTTGCTTTTCCCCAGTGGCGACGCGCTGCCCAATGACCAGGCCTTCGCCATTCTCGATAAGGTGGCTAGCATCCTGGCGCCCTTTGACAACCCTGTTCACGTGGAAGGCTTCACCGATAACCTGCCGATCAGCACCGACAAATTTCCGACTAATTGGGAGTTGTCTGCCGCACGTGCCGGCAGCGTGGTACGCATGCTGGCAGCGGGAGGCGTCGAGCCTTCGCGTCTGGCTGCGGTTGGCTACGGTGAGTTCCAGCCGATCGCCGATAACGCGACGGCAGAGGGGAGGGCGCGAAATCGTCGGGTCATCCTGGTTATTTCGCGCAACCTCGATGTGCGGCGCAGCGTCACCGGGATGGGAAGTGGCAATGCCAGGGCAGCAGCCCAGGCTGGCATGTAAAGTGCACCGCATCTGGCTCAGCAGATGCCGCGTGCGGCATCGTCAAATCCCCGTCGCCGGCTGAGCCGACGCGGCAGTTCCCGGTTTGGTTCGATCCGGATGGAAGACGAGTTATGAGAGTCTGGGCTGTAGCCAATCAGAAAGGGGGGGTGGGGAAAACCACAACCTCCGTTGCCCTTGCCGGTTTGCTGGCCGATTCCGGCAAGCGGGTCGTGGTGCTTGATCTCGATCCTCACGGATCGATGACCAGTTATTTCGGTCATGATCCCGATAACATCGACAGAAGTGTCTTCGATCTCTTCCAGCACCAGGGATCGGTGCCCGAAGGATTGCCCTGGCAGTTGCTGCAACCGACCAGCCATGAGCGCATATCGCTTCTGCCGTCCAGTACCGTGCTGGCAACACTGGAGCGGCAGTCTCCGGGGCAGAACGGCCTGGGCCTGGTGATTGCCAAGAGCCTGTCTCAGCTCTGGCAGGACTTCGACTACGCCGTCATCGACAGTCCGCCTTTGCTTGGTGTGCTGATGGTCAATGCATTGGCCGCCAGCCAGCAGCTGATCATTCCGGTACAGACCGAGTTTCTTGCCCTTAAGGGTCTGGAACGGATGGTGAGCACGCTGTCCATGATCAACCGCTCACGCAGACAGGCGCTGCCCTACATCATCGTCCCGACCATGTTCGACCGGCGCACCCAGGCGTCGATGAACACTCTCAAGGTGTTGCGCAACGGATACCAGGCCAACCTCTGGCAGGCCTTCATTCCCATCGATACGCGCCTGCGCGATGCAAGCCTCGCGGGGACAGTGCCGTCCCGTTACGATGCCAACAGCCGTGCTGTTCTCGCCTACCGCGCCTTGCTCAAGGCGGTACTGGCGTCCCAGGCATCGCCAGAGGTGGCCTGAATGTCGACGACGTACGGGCGTACTGACCATTCAAGTTCGTCGCTGTTGCGGCCGATAGCCTGTCCAGTGGGTTCGCACGAGTTGGGATCATGAGCCGTACCGTTCTAAAAGAAAGCCGATCGCAACAGACGCTGCAGTCGTATCTCGACGCGCTCTTGCAGGATGCCGTCATGGAGCTGACCGAATCGGTCAGCCTCGATGAATTCCAGGCCGCTGTGCTCGAAGAACAACTGCGCGACACCCAGCGCGTTGTTCCGCTGCGTCAGGCCGAGCCAGCGGCTGTCGTCGTTCCAGTTGCTACACAGCCGCAAGCGCTGCTCGAGCTGGAGCCGGAGAAGCCGCCCATGCCGGCGGTGCGCGTCGAACCTGTGGCGCACCTGGAAACTCCCAGTCAGTCGGCTGGTGGCCCACTGCGGCAAAAGGCTGATCAGCCGGCGTGGGGCGAGGAGCCCTTCGAGTGTCTGCTCTTCGACGTGGCCGGGCTCACGCTGGCGGTCCCCCTGGTTAGCCTCGGTTCCATTTATCCGCTTGACGGCCAGGAGCTGACTCCGCTGTTCGGTCAGCCCGACTGGTTCCTCGGTATCCTGCCGTGCCAGGCTGGCAATCTGAAGGTGCTGGATACGGCGCGGTGGGTCATGGCGGACCGTTACCGGGACGATTTTCGCGAAGGCCTGCAGTACGTGATCTCGGTGCAGGGGTATGAATGGGGTTTGGCGGTGCATCAGGTCAGCCGCTCGATTCGTCTGGATCCGCGAGAAGTGAAATGGCGCTCGCAACGCACCCAGCGGCCATGGCTGGCTGGGACAGTGATTGACCATATGTGCGCGCTGCTGGATGTCACGGCCTTGGCAGAGCTGATTGCAAGTGGCGCGACACGGCACCTCAAGGGCGTGCCGTCTTACTGAGTTAATAAAACCTCGGCCGTCTATGTGCGGCCGAGCAAACGATAGAATCGACCGTCATTGCGGTGTTTTGAGAGGTGGGGCTATGAAGATGACTTCCGCACAGGGTTCCGATGATCCGGTCCTGCAATGGGTGACCTTCCGTCTGGATAACGAGACCTATGGCATCAATGTCATGCAGGTACAGGAAGTGTTGCGCTATACCGAAATTGCGCCAGTGCCGGGTGCGCCGAGTTATGTGCTGGGTATCATCAACCTGCGCGGCAATGTCGTCACGGTGATCGATACGCGTCAGCGCTTCGGCCTCGAAACCGCGCCTGTCTCGGACAACACCCGTATCGTCATTATCGAGGCAGACCGCCAGGTGATCGGTATTCTGGTCGACAGCGTGGCCGAGGTCGTGTACCTGCGCCAGTCCGAGATCGAAACCGCGCCGAACGTGGGCAACGATGAATCTGCAAAATTCATCCAGGGCGTATGCAACAAGAACAACGAGCTGCTGATCCTGGTCGAACTCGACAAGATGATGAGCGAAGAAGAATGGGCGGAGCTTGAGAGCATCTGATACATGCTGATTGAGTCGCTGGTCGCATCGATCGTCCTGCTTGCCCTGTGCTGCTTCGCATTGCTGGGGTTCTGCATATGGCTGTACAAACGCCAGGCTGCCCAGGCGGAGCTGCAGGCGCGCAGCGATGCGATCCGTGACAAGCGAATCAAGGACCTGACCGGTCGCCTGGAAACCTTTCTCGAAGGCAATATGCGCATGGGGCAGGAGCTTCATGAGCTGTCCCGGACGGTCGCGCCATTGCCGGACAAGCTCACCCAGCTTGAGCAGCGCGACATCAACAACTTCTCGTTCACCCAGGCCGCAAAACTGGTTGGAATGGGCGCCAGTGTCGATGACCTGACTCAATCCTGCGGTTTGTCCCAGTCTGAAGCCGAGCTGATGAGCAAGCTGCATCAGGCCGGGCGCAAGCCGGGCTAGGTGTTTTTCGTCTCTCCCTGTAGCGGGCTCGTACCGACCTGCGGCACGGGTCGGCGGGGAACGATGTAACCGATGCTTCCTCCAAAGATGAACAACGCTGGGGCCCTCTTATGGTTGCTGGCTTGTTCTCAGGCCTTGCGCCGAGGAGGGTGTGATGCTGCGCATTCTGCTGTGCTGTCTGCTTTCGATCGGTCCGCTCATGGCCGCGGCTGAGGAGGCACCTGACGGGGTCGCCGGCGCGATGACCGTCAATGTGTTCCAGGCAAAACGGTTGCACGAGTTGGGCGCGGTGTTCGTCGATGTGCGCCCGGGGCGCGAATGGGCCTGGGGGCATGTTGCAGGCGCCGTGCATCTTGAGCTCGCGCGCGAGTTTCTGGGTTTGTCTCATCCCCAGTGGCCGCGGGCCGTGCCGCTTGTGGTCTATTGCGACAGCGATGTTTGCCCTGCCAGCGCCGAAGCTGTTCGGTTGGCGGTTGGGTGGGGGTATCAGCAGGTCTTCTATTTCCGTCAGGGGTATTTCGCCTGGCTGCTACAGGACTTTCCTCTCGAAAAAGGCAGCATTTCGAGAGTCTCTACGCTCAGTGCTCAGGTCCCTTGAGCAACGCTGTGTTCGGTGCTGACTGCTGCTTGTCTGCGCATGACGGGTGCTTGCCTTTCAGGTACCAGGCAAATGCGATGATTTCTGCAATCGTGCGATAGAGCGCTTCTGGGATGGCGTCGCCCAGTTCCAGGCGGGCCAGCAGCCTCACCAGTTCGGCATTTTCGTATATCGGTACCTCATGCTCCCGCGCAATGGCCAAGATGGTCTCTGCCAGTTCGTCGTCGCCCTTGGCGGACAGCGTGGGCGTGTTCACGCCGTCATAGGTGAGCGCAATGGCTTGGCGCGGGCCGCTGATGGTCATGCGGTTTCGTCCACGAAACGGTGGTCCACGGCGGTACGAGGTCCCTGGGGCGGGGTGCCTTGCCGGCACGCCAGGTCCGCCACGTTCAGTCCGGCTGAGGCCAGCCGGTTGCGAAGATAGTCCAGCTCCGCCGTGATCAGATTGGCCGTTTGACCTTGCTCGGCCCAGATCTGGCCTGACAGGCTGCCCCGCAACAGCTGGGCCTGCACCTGCAGCGCACCGAGTGGCGCGACGTCGAAGGCCAGTTCGACCTTCCAGAGCGTTTCCGGCTTTTCCTTGCGGTTGTGCTGGGGTTCGTCTTCGCGCTGCAGCTTGACCTGCAGCGGCACGATATCGCGATGGTCACGCATCGGCACTTCGATTTGCCAGGTGGTGACCTGTGTGCCATCCGGGTTGGTCTGTGTGTGTGCAAGGCTGGCCAGCTGGTGCGTCTGGAGCCGTGACACCGCGGCTGCCGCCAGCTTGAGAAGAGTCTCCAGATCCGCTTCTTCATCATTGTTTGGCGTTAACCGACTCGGCAATGGAAAGCTTTGCGCCATTTGCCGGGCGCTTGGCTGGCCGAGGGCGCCCAAGGCGTTGCGGGCGAAAGCAGGCAGGGCCTGGCCCAGCATGGCGCCGGCCTGCGCGGTGCCCAGGGGGTTTCCTCCGGGCAATCCCGGCAATTGCGCGACCAGGCGCAAAAGGGCGGCTTTCATGTCGGTCTGCAGATTATCGGTTTCGCCGCTAAGCAGGCTGCCTTCCAGAAATACGCCACTCCTGGCCAAGGCCTGGGCCAGCGTCTTGGCGTCGCCCAGCTGCTGCATCTCGGGCACCATGCCCAGCAGACGTTCTGCGGCCCCGCGGAGCTGCTCCGGCAGGGCATTGCTGGACCGGAGTGCGCCGAGCAAACCCTCTATCGAACCCTGGCGGCTGCCTTGTGCTGTCAGTTGCCGATCGAGTTCCAGCTGGTCCAGGCGCCCGCTCAACGGCAGGAACGCCAGCGACTGATCCCCCTGGACCCGGGCGGTTATCAGGCTGCCCGGCACCAGGGGTCGCGTGGACTCGATCATCAGCTTCTGTCCTGCCAGTGGCGGATTGAGCAGGCTGATCACCGCCTTGAACAGGGGTTGGCCGTCCTGTTCGACCGGCTGGCTGCTGGTCACTTTGCCCTGAATGACCGTGCCCAGAGGCAGCTGGCCGAGATCGATGCTGCTCATGGGTTGACGGTTGCCTGGCTGCAGCACAGCCATCAGCCGTGTGTCCGAGGCGGCCGTGACCACCATGACCGCGCCCGGTATTGCCGCTTTCGTGCTGCTGGTCTCGAGAGTAGCCTGGCGGCCATTGTTCAAGGTCAAGCGCAAGGTCATCTGGAAGTTCTGCAATGCTTCCTTGATAGCCATGACCTCGGCCTCGGCGCTTTCCCCGGCCAGCAGAAGCCCCTGCATGGGCTGCAGTAATTTCAAGGCCATCTCCGCGTTTGACACGACGGGGCGCGAAGCGGCTGAAGGCGGGATCACTCCGGTGCTCTTGATCTCGGTCATGGTTACTCAAATGCTCTTACAACCTTTCGCCTCTATGGCCTTTGGCACCTGGGCTCGCCATGTATAATTCCGGCCGCCCGGCGCGCCGTCCAGTTTAGCGGCTGCGCTCCTACCATCTTGAGGTGCGTCCCGCGTGTCCAGTCCCTTTCTAGAAGCTGTTGCGCTGTCCTGTGAACGGGATTGGCGCCTGTTGTTCGAGAGGTTAGACCTGCGAATCACAAAAGGGGAAATGTTGCAGATCGCCGGCCCCAATGGCAGCGGCAAAACCAGCCTGCTGCGGCTGCTTTCAGGCCTGATGCAGCCGACGGCAGGCACGGTTCTGCTCAACGGCGAGCCCCTGGATAGCCAGCGTGGCGAGCTGGCGCGAAACCTGTTGTGGATCGGCCATGCCGCGGGCATCAAGGGGTTGCTCAGTCCGGAGGAGAATCTCAGCTGGCTATGCGCGCTGCATCAGCCTGCGAGCCGTGGCGCTATCTGGCAAGCGCTCGAGGCCGTCGGTCTGCGCGGTTTTGAAGATGTTCCGTGCCATACGCTGTCTGCAGGCCAACAGCGGCGTGTCGGTTTGGCGCGTCTTTACCTGTCTGCGCCACCGCTGTGGATTCTTGATGAGCCGTTCACGGCACTCGACAAGCATGGCGTAGCGCAACTGGAGCGTCACCTGGCGCGCCACTGCGAGCAGGGTGGCATGGTCGTGCTGACCACTCATCATTCGCTTGCAGAAATGCCGGTGGGCTACCGCGAGATCGACCTTGGGCAGCAGGCAGCATGAGCAACGTCTTTTCCTTGTTGCTGGCTCGGGAAACCCGCTTGCTGTTCCGTCGGCCGGCCGAGCTGGCCAACCCGCTGGTGTTCTTTGCCATTGTCATTGCCCTGTTCCCCTTGGCGGTTGGTCCCGAATCGCAATTGCTACAAACGATTTCCCCTGGATTGATCTGGGTTGCAGCGCTGTTGGCCGTGCTGCTCTCGCTGGACGGGCTGTTCCGCAGCGATTTCGAGGATGGTTCACTCGAGCAGTGGGTCGTTTCGCCGCACCCCTTGCCGCTTCTGGTGCTCGCCAAAGTGCTGGCACACTGGGCCTTTTCCGGACTGGCGCTGGTCTTGCTGGCGCCGCTTCTGGGCCTGATGCTGGGCATGCCGATGCGGGCGTTGCCGGTGCTGCTGGCATCGCTGTTGCTCGGCACGCCGGTGCTCAGCTTGCTAGGGGCAGTGGGCGCGGCGTTGACAGTCGGGCTCAAGCGCGGTGGCCTGCTCTTGGCGCTGCTTATCCTGCCGCTCTACATTCCGGTTCTTATTCTTGGCAGCGGGGCGCTACAGGCAGCTTTGCAGGGCTTGCCTGCAGCCGGTCATCTGCTTTGGCTTTCCAGCCTGACTGCGCTAGCGGTTACCCTGACACCTTTTGCAATAGCGGCCGGCCTGAAAATCAGTGTCGGCGAATGATGGATTGCACGATGGCCTTACCAGACAGCATTACCCGTAGCGCCCACCCGAGACGGGCGGCGATGGCAATGACGGAATTAATGATTCCAGGCAAGTGGCTGCCGTCCGGTTTCGGCGCAGTATCGGCAGGCGTGACGCAACAGAGGCAGGGTCAATGAACTGGACATGGTTCCACAAGCTGGGTTCGCCCAAATGGTTCTACGAGATCAGCAACCGCTGGATGCCCTGGCTGGCGTGGGCAGCATTGCTGCTGATCGCCACGGGAACCGTCTGGGGGCTGGCCTTTGCTCCGCAGGACTACCAACAGGGCAACAGTTTCAGAATCATCTACATCCATGTCCCGGCAGCGTTCCTGGCGCAGTCCATCTACGTGATGCTGGCGGTGGCTGGCGTGGTCGGGCTGGTCTGGAAGATGAAGCTTGCCGATGTCGCACTTCAGCAGGCGGCCCCTATCGGTGCCTGGATGACCTTTGTTGCGCTGCTGACCGGCGCCGTGTGGGGTAAGCCAACCTGGGGCGCCTGGTGGGTATGGGATGCCCGGCTTACCTCAATGCTCATCCTGCTGTTCCTGTACTTCGGCATCATTGCGCTCGGGCAGGCGATCAGTAATCGTGACAGCTCGGCCAAGGCCTGCGCCGTGTTGGCGATCGTCGGGGTCGTCAACATCCCGATCATCAAGTATTCGGTGGAATGGTGGAACACGTTGCACCAGCCAGCGACCTTTACCGTGACGGAGAAACCGGCGATGCCGCCAGAGATGTGGCTGCCGCTGTTGGTCATGGTTCTAGGCTTCTATTGCTTCTTCACGCTTGTGCTGCTGATGCGCATGCGTCTGGAAGTGCTGCGTCGCGAGTCTCGCAGTAGCTGGGTCAAGGCTGAAATCAAGTCACTGGTGGGCAAAGCACCATGAACTTCTCATCTTTTTCCGATTTCATCGCCATGGGCAGTCATGGTTTGTACGTCTGGACATCCTATGGCATCAGCCTGGCGGTCCTGGTTCTCAATGTGGCGTTGCCTGTCCTGGCGCGCCGGCGATACCTGCAAGACGAGGCGCGTCGTCTGCGCCGGGAGGAAATGAAGTGAATCCTGTGCGCAAGAAGCGTCTTTATATAGTGCTGGCCATCCTTGCGGGCGTCGGTGTTGCGGTGACGCTGGCACTGTCTGCCCTTCAGGAGAACATCAATCTCTTTTACACGCCGACGCAGATAGCGGCTGGCGAAGCGCCGGAAGGCACTCGCATCCGCGCAGGCGGGCTGGTCGAGATGGGCTCGGTGCAACGCAGCAACGACTCGCTTGGGGTGTCCTTCCGTGTTACGGACAACAATGAGACGGTAACCATTCGTTATCAGGGGATTCTTCCCGACCTGTTTCGGGAAGGGCAGGGGATCGTTGCACTGGGGCGGGTCAATGGCGAGGGTGTGCTCGTTGCCGACGAAGTACTGGCCAAGCACGACGAGAACTACATGCCACCGGAAGTCAGCCAGGCCCTGGAAAAGAGTGGGATGATGAAGCACTACGAAGGCGGCAAGAGGAGTATGCGCAATGATCCCTGAACTCGGCCACCTGGCGATGATCCTGGCGTTGTGCCTGGCTGTTGTGCAAGGGACGCTGCCGCTGATTGGCGCCTGGCGTGGTGATCGCCAGTGGATGGGCATGGCGCAGCCGGCCGCATGGGGTCAGTTCTCCTTCCTGGCGTTTGCCTTCGCCTGCCTCACCTATGCCTTCATGGTCGATGACTTTTCAGTTGCCTATGTTGCGCAAAATTCCAACAGCGCCTTACCTTGGTATTACAAGTTCAGTGCGGTCTGGGGCGCACATGAGGGTTCGCTGCTGCTGTGGGCCTTTATCCTTTCGGGCTGGACCTTCGCTGTATCGATTTTCTCGAGGCAGCTGCCTGAGGACATGCTGGCGCGTGTGCTCGGCGTGATGGGACTGATCAGCATCGGCTTCCTGCTGTTCCTGATCGTGACGTCCAACCCTTTCGATCGATTGCTGCCGCAGTCACCTGCCGACGGGCGAGATCTCAATCCGTTGCTTCAGGACTTCGGTCTGGTCGTCCATCCGCCAATGTTGTACATGGGCTATGTCGGTTTCTCGGTAGCCTTTGCGTTTGCCATTGCCGCGCTGTTGGGAGGCCGCCTGGACGCGGCCTGGGCACGTTGGTCCAGGCCCTGGACACTGGTTGCCTGGGCCTTTCTCGGCACCGGGATTGCCTTGGGCTCCTGGTGGGCCTATTACGAGCTCGGCTGGGGCGGCTGGTGGTTCTGGGATCCAGTCGAAAACGCTTCCTTCATGCCCTGGCTGGTCGGTACAGCCCTGATTCATTCGCTGGCCGTGACCGAGAAGCGCGGCGTGTTCAAGAGCTGGACAGTGCTGCTTGCCATCGCCGCGTTCTCGCTCAGTCTGCTGGGCACCTTCCTGGTGCGCTCCGGCGTGCTGACCTCGGTTCACGCATTTGCGACCGATCCGGCACGAGGCGTATTCATTCTGGTCTTTTTGCTCGCCGTAGTAGGTGGCTCGCTGACGCTGTTTGCGTTACGTGCCCCGGTCGTTAAGAGCCAGATAGGTTTCGGTCTGTGGTCGCGTGAAACGCTGCTGCTGGTCAACAACCTGTTGTTGGTGGTGGCGACCGCAATGATTCTGCTGGGGACGCTCTATCCGCTTCTGCTGGATGCGCTGTCCGGCGCGAAGCTGTCGGTGGGCCCCCCCTATTTCAACGCCATGTTTCTTCCGCTGATGGGAGCCTTGATGCTGGCGCTCTCGGTTGGCGTATTGGTGCGCTGGAAGGATACGCCGCTCAAGTGGCTGGTGGGCATGCTGACCCCGGTGATTATCGCCAGTGCGGTGTTGGGTGGCCTGGGCTCGCTGTTGTTCGGCGACTTCCATTGGGCGGTGCTGGCGGTCTGCATGCTTGGTGCATGGGTCGTTGTTGCTGGAGTGCGTGATCTGCTCGACAAGACGCGCCACAAGGGCCTTATCAAGGGCATCCGAAGCCTGGCACCGAGTTACTGGGGGATGCAGTTGGGGCATTTTGGGTTGGTCATGTGCGCGCTAGGCGTAGTGCTGACCAGCCAGCAGAGTGATGAGCGCGACCTTAGGCTGGCGCCAGGAGAGTCGCTGGAGTTGGGTGGGTACAGCTTCGTCTTTGAAGGTGCCAAGCACTTCGATGGCCCTAACTTCACGTCCGACAAGGGCACCATCCGCGTATTTGATGGGAACGACGAAATCGCAGTCCTCCATCCCGAGAAACGCCTTTACACCGTACAACAGATGCCGATGACCGAGGCGGGTATCGACGCCGGCTTCACGCGTGACCTGTACGTGGCACTCGGCGAGCCGCTGGAAAATGGCGCCTGGGCGGTGCGTGTGCACATCAAGCCATTTGTACGCTGGATCTGGCTGGGCGCGCTGTTGACGAGTCTGGGCGGTGTGCTGTCGGCAACCGATCGCCGTTACCGAGTCAAGGTCAGGACCCGTGTCCGCGAGGCGCTTGGCATGGCCCAGCAAGGAGCCTGATATGAAAAGACTTTTGATGCTGCTGCCACTGGCGCTCTTCCTGGTGGTTGCTGTGTTCCTCTACCGAGGCCTGTTTCTCGATCCGTCAGAACTGCCGTCCGCCTTGATCGGCAAGCCGCTGCCATCCTTTTCGCTTCCGTCGGTAGAGGATCCGCAGCGGTTGATCGGTGCTGAAAACATCAAGGGAAAACCGGCTCTGGTAAACGTCTGGGCAACCTGGTGTGTGGCCTGCAAGGTGGAGCACCCGGTACTCAACAAGCTTGCCGCGCAGGGGGTGAACATTCATGGCGTCAACTACAAGGACGATAATGCCGCCGCGCAGAAATGGCTGCGTGAGTTCCACGACCCCTATCAGCTGAACATACGTGACGAGCAAGGCAGTCTCGGTCTGGATCTCGGTGTCTACGGTGCACCCGAGACCTTTCTTGTCGACAAGAACGGCATCATCCGCCACAAGTACGTCGGCGTCATCGATGAGCGCGTATGGCGCGAAGAGCTTGCCGCACGCTATCAGGAGTTGGTCGACGAATGAGACAGTTTATCCGGGGCGTTCTGATCATGCTGTGCCTGGTCAGCGGTGCCCAGGCAGCGATCGATGCATATGAGTTCAGAACCGAGGCCGAGCGTGAGCGCTATCGTACGCTGGTGGAGGACCTGCGGTGTCCGAAGTGCCAGAACCAGAATATTGCCGACTCCAATGCGCCTATTGCTATGGACCTGCGGCGCGAAATCTACCGCATGGTAGAGGAGGGGCAGAGCAACGAGCAGATCGTCGAGTTCCTCGTGGCGCGATATGGAGATTTTGTGCGCTACAAGCCGCCGGTCAATGCCAAGACGCTGGTGCTCTGGTACGGCCCGATAGCCTTGCTGGTCATTGGGTTCGGAGTACTGGCGCTTATCCTGTTTCGACGCCGTCGCAGAGCGAGCACGCGCTCATCGAACACACTTTCCGAGGCCGAGCGCCAGCGCCTTGCCACGTTGTTGGATAAAAAATAGCCATGATTGATTTCTGGATAGGCGCCGGCCTGCTGTTAATGTTCGCGCTGAGTTTTCTGCTGCTTCCGTTATTACGTGGGCGTCGCGTACAGGCTGAGGAAGACCGTACTGCATTGAATGTTGCGCTGTATCAGGAAAGGCTTGAAGAATTCGCGTCGCAGCACGCGGCAGGGGTCCTGACCGAAGAGCAGCTTGAAGCCGCTCGTGCGGACGCGGCCCGGGAGCTGCTTGATGATACCGAAGGCAGCGATGTTCGCCGCGCCAGCAAGCTGGGCAGGGCCGTGCCATTGCTGGCCGCCGTGCTGGTGCCGTTGATTGGCTATGGGCTCTATATGCACTGGGGGTCGAGCGATAAGCTTGAACTGGCGCGGGAGTTTGCCGAGCAACCAAAGAGCATGGCAGAGATGGTCACTCGTCTGGAGCGAGCCGTTCAGGCTCAGCCAGAGTCTGCTGAAGCCTGGTATTTCCTTGCCCGAACCTACATGAGCGAGGAGCGGCCAGCGGAGGCGGCTGAGGCTTACGCCCAGGTTGTCAAATTGACGGGGCGTCAGCCAGATCTACTGGGTCAGTGGGCCCAGGCGCTGTATTTTGCCGGCGACCGGCGGTGGACCGAGCAGCTTCAGCAGATAACCGACGAGGCGTTGCGCGGTGACCCGCATGAGGTCACCAGTCTCGGGCTGCTGGGGATCGCGGCATACGAAGAGCAACGCTTCGACGACGCAATCGGTTTCTGGGAACGTCTGGTCGCTACCTTGCCCGCCGAAGATCCTTCTCGCGAAGCGATCCAGGGCGGTATCGCCCGGGCCCGTGAACAGCTGGGTGAGACAGCAGACCCGGCGCCCAGCGCAGCTGATAAGGCCTCCATAGCGGCTGACTTGCCCGCCGCCGCTACAGGGCCAACCCTGGATGTGCATGTGGAGCTGGATGGCGCGCTGGCAGACCAGGTACAGCAGAGCGATGTGGTGTTTGTGTTTGCACGAGCCGTTTCAGGTCCGCCAATGCCCCTGGCGGTCAAGCGCCTGACGGTTGCGGACCTCCCAGCCACCATCAGCTTGAGTGATGCGGACGCAATGACTCCGCAACTTCGGTTGTCCAACTTCGATCAGGTCAGACTGGTTGCCCGCATCTCCCGGGACGGCGATGCAACACGCGGCCAATGGCAGGGCAGCAGCGGCCCAGTGAGCCCGGACGAAGGGAAACTGCTACAACTGAAGATCGACAAACCGGAACAACCCTGAGCCTCCTGCGAGGTTTGGCGCAAAGGACAAAAGATACAGCCATGGTCAACTACCATAGTCGGATCACGCGGCGCCTGGTCAGAGTTACAGGTGTTGCATCGCTGGCGCTCATGCTTGGCGCCTGCGCGGGTAACCCGTATCAGACATCAGAGCCCGCTTCACGGCCGGTACCACCTGCGCCACAGTCACGAGAGCCTGTGGCTAACCCGCCACCGGTTCGAACGCCGCCGGCCCCAAGACCGCCTGCGACTCAGAAAAGTCATCCACGCTACGCACCGCCTCCCCATGCGGCTGCCCACTGGGACAATCGCCTTGGCGTCTATGTGGTCGAAGGCCGCGAGTTGTTCTATCGGGAACGGCTGTACTACCGTTGGGACGGTGACTGGTATTGCGCCGGCCGGCCAGAGGGGCCGTGGGAGCCGGTTGCAGGGCCCAGCGTGCCGCCAGGCTTGCGCGGGTTGCATTAAGTCATCGCACACGCTTCATGGCCTGATCATTTCTCTGTGCGGAGGCTAAAGACGGCCAGTAGGATGCCGATACAGGTTTCAGGCATAGCGAAGCCGTGCAGCTGCAATGCATGGCTCGTTTGTGCATCCCGTTTATCCGGAGCCAACCATGAGTGCAGCAGTCAAACGTCTCGAGGAAACCCGCAACGCGTTGCATGACGCGATGGTGCAGCGAGACTGGGCTGCCATCAGTATTCTCGATCTTCAGTGCCGTCAGGTGGTGGAGGCGGTAATGAGCGAGGCGCGACAGGATGAGGCGGGGCTTCGCCATCGTTTGCAGGAACTGGTCAACCTGTATCGTGAATTGGTGACAAGTTGTCAGATAGAGCAGAAGCGCGTCGCTGATGAATTGATACAGCTCAATCAATCCCAACAAGGCGCTAAAGTTTACAAGTTGTTTGGCTAGTTTCAGTCCAGTTTCCCGCCCTTATTGCATGCTCACGCTTTGTTGCAGGCTAGGTCGCCTTTTGCTTGGCCTGCTTCCTTCTCTATCCCGCCCGCTCCTGAACCACCTCTCAACCCCCTATTGGGAAGTGTCTGACCTATGAACGTCTGGAACTCGAAGCATTGGCTTAAAACTGGCCAGTTGGTAGTAACTTCGT
The DNA here is from genome assembly GCF_058536345.1 of Stutzerimonas sp. C6.4V. Lineage (NCBI taxonomy): Bacteria > Pseudomonadati > Pseudomonadota > Gammaproteobacteria > Pseudomonadales > Pseudomonadaceae > Stutzerimonas > Stutzerimonas sp. C6.4V. The sequence continues at coordinate 2,188,550 of NZ_JBZUBM010000001.1, read as the reverse complement.
CCAAATCCTAGGGTTTCATGCAATTTTGCGCGGCCGGACACCTATCGAGTCCCTTATGGGCAATCTGTTGCTGCCTTCGTTTCGTCACTTTTCTATTTTTATTTACGTCATAAATTTGACTACGCTGTTTTTTTTTAATTAACTATCGAACATCTGCCGATGACGAAACGTTTCTTTGGATACGGAGCGTAGGCCTTTCTTTCAGCCTTTAGAGCCTATAAACAAGATGTGGCGTGAAACCAAGATTTTGTTGATAGACGATGACAGTGATCGCCGCCGCGATTTAGCGGTCATTCTCAGTTTTTTGAGTGAAGATCACCTGGCATGTTCGAGCAGTGATTGGCAGAGCAGCGTGGCTGCGCTCGAATCCAGTCGTAGCGTGCTTGGCGTCATGCTTGGCGACGTTACCGCCAAGGGCGGTGCCGTCGAGTTGCTCAAGCAGCTCGGAAAATGGGACGAGAACCTGCCGTTGTTATTGATTGGCGAGCCTGCACCCAGCGACTGGCCGGACGAGATACGCCGGCGTGTACTGACCAGCCTGGAAATGCCCCCAAGCTACAACAAGCTGCTCGATTCACTTCACCGCGCTCAGGTCTACCGTGAGATGTACGATCAGGCCAAGGCACGTGGCCGTCAGCGTGAGCCCAATCTGTTTCGTAGCCTGGTGGGAACAAGCCGTGCGGTTCAGCATGTCCGGCAGATGATGCAACAGGTGGCAGACACCGAGGCCAGCGTATTAATTCTCGGCGAGTCGGGTACCGGGAAGGAAGTGGTCGCCAGAAATCTCCATTACCATTCCAAGCGTCGTAGCGGGCCATTCGTGCCGGTCAACTGCGGTGCGATTCCCGCAGAGCTGCTGGAAAGCGAATTGTTCGGCCATGAGAAAGGCGCCTTCACCGGAGCGATTACGTCGCGTTCAGGTCGTTTCGAGTTGGCGGAAGGCGGTACGCTGTTTCTGGATGAAATCGGTGACATGCCGCTGCCGATGCAGGTAAAGCTGTTAAGGGTGCTTCAGGAGCGGACATTCGAGCGCGTTGGCAGCAACCGTACCCAGAACGCCGACGTGCGGATCATTGCAGCAACACATAAGGATCTCGAGAAAATGATCGTGGAGGGTACCTTCCGGGAAGACCTCTACTATCGCCTTAATGTCTTTCCCATTGAGATGGCGCCGTTGCGGGAGCGCATAGAGGATATTCCTCTGCTGATGAACGAGCTCATCTCTCGTATGGAGCATGAGAAGCGCGGTTCGATACGTTTCAACTCTGCCGCGATCATGTCTCTTTGTCGTCATGACTGGCCGGGTAACGTCCGGGAACTGGCCAACCTGGTTGAGCGCATGGCGATAATGCATCCCTACGGGGTCATTGGTGTCATGGAGTTGCCGAAGAAGTTTCGTCATGTTGATGACGATGACGAGCAGTACGCCACAGGCATCCATGACGAGATGGAAGAACGTGCAGCAATCAGTGCGCCGATGGTGGCGGGTGATGCGCGCGCCATGCTTCCGGCGGAGGGGTTGGATCTGAAGGACTATCTAGGCAACCTAGAGCAGGGCCTCATCCAGCAGGCGCTTGATGATGCCAACGGAGTCGTGGCCCGGGCTGCCGAGCGACTGAGGATCCGTCGCACGACGCTTGTGGAAAAAATGCGCAAGTACGGCATGAACAGACGAGACGACGACGTCGACGAGTAACCCTTCACCTTGATCATGCTGGCCGTCCGGGCAGCATGATCGCTACTCCTCCGCTTCCGCCAGGAATGCCGGGCATGATCCTTGCTCTTGTCACTCCACCGACCATCTTTTGACGGACACGAGTGCAAGCAGTGACTTCAGCCACGTCCCCCTCTTTACCGATACGACGAGTCGACGCGCAAGCCGCCGAGCTGGAGCAGTCATCGGAGCTGCTCGCGCAGATGTCGAGTCGGCTCGGCGCGTCTCATGGGCTTCTGCAAAGTCGAGTCGATCAGCTCCGTGGGCAGCTTGCCGATGCCAGGGCACAGCGCCTCCAGGAGCTGGATGAGAAGGAGCGGCTTGCGAGCCGTTTGCAAAGTTTGCTGGACCTACTTCCCGGTGGCGTCATCGTGATCGATGGCAAGGGTGTGATCCGTGAAGCCAATCCGGTGGCCCTCGACCTGCTTGGCGAGCCGCTGGTGGGATTGTTGTGGCGCCAGGTTATCAGCCGCAGCTTTGCGCCGCGAAAAGACGATGGCCACGAGATCTCCCTGAAGGACGGCCGACGCGTGTCGATTGCCACGCGTTCGCTCAACGGTGAGCCCGGGCAGCTCGTGCTACTGACCGACCTTACCGAGACCCGTCGTCTGCAGGAGCGGTTGGCGCGTCATGAGCGATTGTCTTCGCTCGGGCGGATGGTGGCATCGCTGGCCCATCAGATCCGCACGCCTCTTTCTACTGCGCTGCTCTATGCCAGCCATCTTGAGCACGGTGGGCTTTCCAGCGATCAGCAGCAGCGATTTGCAGGCCGCCTCAAGGATCGTCTGCACGAGATTGAGCATCAGGTTCGTGACATGCTGGTCTTTGCTCGCGGTGAATTGCCCCTTCGCGATCGCGTTTCGCCCGCCGAATTGCTCGCAGCGTTGCGAGCTGCTGGGGAGGCGCAGCTACAGCATGTTGCGGTTCGTTGGCAGTGTGATGTGTCCACGGGCATCCTGCTATGCAACCGCGACACCTTGGTCGGTGCGCTGTTGAACCTGCTGGAGAATGCGCTGCAGGCCGCTTGCGATCCAGTTCGATTGAAAGTCCATCTGTACGCACGCGGCCAGCAGCTTGTGCTCTCGATCAGCGATAACGGAGTCGGCATGGATCAGGCCATCCTGGCGCGCGTCGGTGAGCCTTTCTTCACTACCAAGACGACCGGGACCGGGTTAGGACTGGCCGTGGTGCAGTCCGTGGTCAGGGCCCACTCCGGGGTCTTGGCCCTGCGGTCCCGGCCGGGACGTGGTACCTGCGTGTCACTGCGTCTGCCGTTGCTGCCAATGGAAGCGACGGCACAGATGGAGCGCACCGGATGACAGGCGTTCTGCTGGTTGAGGATGATCCGGCCTTGCGCGAGGCCTTGGCCGATACGCTGGAGCTTGGTGGCTATCGCTATCGCTCGGTAGGCAGTGCCGAATCGGCATTGCTGGCGTTGGAGAGCGACAGCTTCGCGCTGATCATAAGCGACGTGAACATGCCGGGAATGGATGGGCATGCGCTGTTGAGCCTGGTTCGCCAGCGATACCCGCACATCCCGGTCCTGTTGATGACGGCCTATGCTGCGGTTGAGCGCGCAGTGGATGCGATGCGTCAGGGGGCGGTGGATTATCTGGTCAAACCCTTCGAACCTGGCGTTCTGCTCGAGCGGGTAGCGCGTCATGCCTGTGGCCAGATTAGCGAAACGGAGGGAAAGGGACCGGTCGCCGTCGAGCCTTCGAGCCAGCAGTTGCTTGCTCTGGCCGCACGTGTCGCTCGCAGCGACTCCACCGTACTGATTTCAGGTGAATCAGGGACCGGAAAGGAAGTGTTGGCCCGTTATATCCATCAGCATTCACCACGCGCCAACAAGCCTTTCATCGCCATCAATTGCGCTGCGATACCCGACAACATGCTCGAAGCCACGCTGTTCGGCCACGAGAAGGGAGCATTTACCGGAGCCATTGCAAGTCAACCCGGAAAGTTCGAGCTGGCTGAAGGCGGCACCTTGCTGCTTGATGAAATTTCAGAAATGCCGCTGGCACTCCAGGCCAAACTGCTGCGTGTCCTCCAGGAACGCGAGGTCGAGCGGGTCGGGGGCCGAAAGCCGGTAGCGCTCGATATTCGCGTTATCGCCACTACCAACCGAGACCTGGAAAGCGAGGTGCGCAGCGGGCGCTTTCGTGAAGATCTCTTCTATCGGCTTTCGGTGTTCCCGCTGGCCTGGGCCGCCTTGCGCGATCGGCCCCTGGATATCGTCCCGATGGCCGAGCGTCTGCTGGTCAGCCATGCGATCAAAATGCGTCAGGCTCCTGCTCGGCTTTCCAGAGAAGCACAGCAATGCCTGATGACTCATTTATGGCCCGGCAATGTGCGTGAGCTCGACAACGCCATCCAGCGCGCAATGATCCTTCAGCAGGGCGGCGTCATCCGGCCCGAGGATCTCTGCCTGACGACCGTGGCCGGTTCAAGCCTCTTGACCACTAGCGAAGCGCGGGAGGTGCTCGGCTCGACGCCTGAAACTCAGGAGGCAGCCGGGGCGCTTGGCGACGACTTGCGCCGTCGTGAATTCGAACTGATTTTGCAGACGTTGCATGCGGAGCGGGGGCGTCGCAAGGAGACGGCCGATCGTCTGGGCATCAGCGCGCGTACGCTACGTTACAAGCTCGCGCAGATGCGCGATGCAGGGATGAATCTGGACGGCGCACCTGGCTGAAAGCCGCAATAGGGTTCTCGACGTAGGGTCTGCTAGTCTCGTGCAATCAACGGAAAACGAGGGGATTGCCTGTGGACGAGGAGTTCTGGCATCGGCGCTGGGCACGCAACGAAATCGGCTTCCATCTCAGTGAGGTCAACCCGTATCTACGGCAATTCTGGTCCGAATTACCCGTGGCAGCTGGTGCCAGGGTACTGGTGCCGCTGTGCGGAAAAAGTCTGGATATGGTCTGGCTCGTAGAGCAGGGGTTTTCTGTGCTTGGAGTCGAGCTGAGCCAACGTGCCGTCGAGGACTTTTTTGCCGAGCAGGATCTGGTGGCAGACGTAAGTTCCGAGGGCGCATTCAGGGTGTATCGTGCCGGGGCGCTGGAGATTCGCTGCGGAGACTTCTTCTCGTTGAGCCGGGATGATGTTTCCGGTTGTCAGGCCTTGTATGACCGCGCTGCGCTGATCGCTCTACCTGCAGCGATGCGTGCGCGCTACGTTGATCATCTGGCGCGTATCGTTTCCTCGGGCTGCCATGGTCTTCTGGTAACGCTCGATTACGAGCAGGACCAGATGCCAGGTCCGCCATTTGCAGTCAGCGACCGCGAAGTGCAGGAGACCCTGGGCCCCGATTGGCGCGTCAAACTGCTGGTGGAGGAAGACGTGCTGGAGGGTAACTGGAAGTTTCTCCAGCGTGGCCTGACGCGCCTTGAGGAGCGCTGCTACCGGATCGAGCGGTTGGACGCCTAGCTCCAGGCGCCCGGCCTGATGATCACCCGAACCCGCCCTGGAGGGAGGGCGCTGGCAGCGCAGCTATAGGCGCTTTGGGGGTCAGTTGGACTTTTGCAGCTGCCGGATGAAGGTGTCGGCTTCGTCGATCGAGCGCTGCATGTCGGTCAGCAACTGATCGACATTGCCCTGCAGAGTCCGGTACTCGCCTTGCAGTGCGCCAATCGCGCGGGCATTGAGGTTGTGCTTGAGGAACAGCACCTGGTCACGCAGCACATCCAGCACAGGGTCGATGCGCTTCTCCGCTGCCTTCATGCGCTGCAATAACGCCTGGTAGTCTTTCCGGGTGCGTTCCAGGTTCCTTGCACTTGTGGCCTTGAGGCTGGCATCGCTGTAGTCGTCCAGCTCCCCCTTCCATTCCTTGAATAGCGCATCGGCAACATCTTCGACGGCCTTTATCCGGTTACGGACGTCGCGGGCGCTGGCCTCGCTGGCTTCGAATTCGCTGTTCAGTGCCTCATAGCGCTCTTCGAGTTCCCCTCCCTTCACCTCTACTACGCTGCGGTAGCGCTCCAGCGCATCCCGGAACTGTTCCTTTGCCGCTTGCTGGGAGTCGCGGGCGTCTTCTACCCGATTGACCAGAATGTCACGTTTGTGCAGGCCTACCTTTTCCAGAGCCGAGTAGTACGCACTCTGGCACCCAGCCAGGGTGAGCAGGGCGAGGCCGAGCAGGGCAATACGGCGCATGGTGATTCCTCGTTCGATGTATGCGAGTGCTTCGACAGGCCTTCAGCCACTATGTGCAGAATCGGACGAAAAAAAGGGCGGCCAAGGCCGCCCTATAGCTATTCCACGCTCTCAGCCCCGCTGACGCAGCGCTTCGATGCGGTCTTCCAGCGTTGGGTGAGTCATCAGCAGACCGGCCAGGCCATTGCGCAGGGCACCGTTGATGCTGAATGCCTTCAGGCTGTCCGGCATGTCGACCGGAACTCCCTGCTCGGCACGCAGCCGCTGCAGCGCACCGATCATCGCGGTCGTTCCAGCCAGCTGTGCACCCGCTTCGTCGGCGCGAAATTCGCGCTTGCGCGAAAACCACATGACGATGATGCTGGCGAGGATGCCCAGCACCAGCTCGGCGAAGATGGTAGCCACGAAGTAGCCGATACCGTGGCCGTCCTCGTTTTTCAGAATCGCACGATCAACGAAGCTGCCGAAGATGCGTGCGAAGAACATGACGAAGGTGTTGACCACGCCTTGAATGAGCGCGAGCGTCACCATGTCGCCGTTGGCGACATGGCCGATCTCATGGGCCAGCACAGCCTTGACTTCGTCCGGGGAAAAACGCTCCAGGAGCCCCTGGCTGACTGCGACCAAGGCGTCGTTCTTGTTCCAGCCGGTGGCGAAAGCGTTGGCTTCGTAAGCAGGGAAGATGCCGACCTCGGGCATCTTGATACCGGCGTCTCGGGCCAGATGCTCGACTGTCTGCAGCAGCCACTGTTCGTGACGGGTGCGCGGTTGCGTGATGACCTCGGTGCGCGTGCTCATCTTTGCCATCCATTTTGAGATGAACAGAGAGATCAAGGCACCCGCGAACCCAAAGACGGCGCAGAAAACCAGAAGGCTGCCGTAGTTCTGGCCGGTGTAGCGGTCCACCCCGAGCAGCTTGAGGGTGATGCTGGCCACGACCAGTACAGCCAGGTTTGTGGCCAGGAACAAGAAAATGCGCATCATGTTGCGGCAGACTCCAAGGGGAACAGTAAAGAACGATAGGCTATATAAGGGGCGGTTCGGCGTGATTCAACCGAGCGACTATTTCAAGCTATGTCGCCTGTACCGCAAAGCAGCTCGGCAGCAGCTTCAAGAGCCGCTGCCAAACAGCTGACGCGCCAGCTGCGCCAACTGTTCGCTGTCACCATCGCGCAGCGCCTCACGCAGCCTGTTGGCAAGGCTGGACTGCACACGTCGGACACTCGAGGGGAGCGATTGACGGGTGGCATCGTTGTCGCCAACGCAGCTCGTCAACCGCAGGAGCGCTTTTTCGGTGAGAACGGCCTGGTCCAATGCCTGGAACTGAATGGTAGTTTCGAAGCGCAGGTAGCCTTCCTCGGCAAGCCAGGTCAGGGCCCCAAGACAGCCCTGGTGTCGCTTGCTTGGCAGGCCGAATTCATCGGGCTCTTCGTGCCCGATGAGATCTTCAACATACAGCGCGATCTTCCGTGGGAAGGCTTGGTAGAGCAATACCAGGCCGCCAGCGGCGTCGCGGTAGAAGTCGTCGATCTGCAGGTCCACGGTAGCTGGCTACTGGCTATAGGTCTTTAGAAAGCTGCCGATGCGTCCGATGGCCTGCTCCAGGTCGTCGACGCGAGGCAGGGTGACGACACGGAAGTGATCCGGCCATGGCCAGTTGAAGGCGGTGCCCTGAACGATCAGCAGTTTTTCAGACAAGAGCAGATCGAGCACGAATTTCTCGTCGCTGTGGATGGGGCAGACTTTCGGGTCGATGCGTGGAAATGCATACAGCGCGCCCATCGGCTTGACACAGCTGACGCCCGGAATGTCGTTGAGCAACTCCCATGTCCGGTTGCGCTGCTCAAGCAGGCGTCCAGGCGGCAAGACTAGATCGTTGATGCTCTGATAGCCACCAAGGGCCGTCTGAATCGCATGCTGGGATGGCACGTTGGCACACAGGCGCATATTGGCCAGGATATCGATGCCTTCGATGTAGCTCTGTGCTTTGTGCTTGGGTCCGGAAATGGCAACCCAGCCGGAGCGAAACCCGGCAACCCGGTAGGATTTGGACAGCCCGTTGAATGTCAGGCACAGCACGTCCGGCGCTAGCGACGCGGTGCAGACGTGCACCGCATCGTCGTACAGAATCTTGTCGTAGATTTCGTCGGAGAAAAGTACCAGCTTGTGCTGGCGGGCCAGTTCGACCATGCCTTCCAGCACTTCGCGCGGGTACACCGCACCGGTGGGGTTGTTTGGGTTAATCAGCACCAGCGCTTTGGTGTTCGGGGTGATCTTGGCCTTGATATCCGCCAGATCGGGCCACCAATTTGCCTGTTCGTCGCAGAGGTAGTGCACCGGCTTACCGCCGGCCAGGCTTACAGCAGCCGTCCACAGCGGGTAATCGGGCGCCGGGATCAGCACCTCGTCGCCGTTGTTGAGCAGGGCCTGCATGGACATCACGATCAGCTCGGACACGCCGTTGCCAAGATAAATATCCTCGATGGTCACGCCTTCTACCTGCTTTTGCTGGTAGTACTGCATGATGGCCTTGCGGGCGCTGAACAGCCCCTTCGAGTCGCTGTAGCCCTGCGCGGTCGGCAGGTTGCGGATCACGTCCTGAAGTATCTCTTCAGGAGCTTCGAAACCGAACGGCGCCGGGTTGCCGATGTTGAGCTTGAGGATGCGATGGCCTTCCTCTTCCAGGCGTTTGGCGTGCTTGAGCACCGGCCCACGGATGTCGTAGCAGACATTGGCGAGCTTGTTCGATTTGCTGACCTGCATGATCCTGAGTGTCCCGAAGTGAGGGCGCGCCGGGCATTCGAGAGCCGGCGACCTTTGGCATGAGCCCAGGCGCCTTGGCAGGCTGAAACCCCGCTGCCAGACTAGGCGTCTAAGAGCACCGCATCATACGTGCGGCCTGACCACCGGAAAAGGTACAGATCCGCCTTTTTTAAGAACACGAGGTGTACCGATGGACAAGCTAGAAAAACCGCTCGAAGCCTGGCGTGAAGAGCTCTCCGACGAGCAGTTCCAGGTCTGTCGACTGGGTGCAACCGAGCGGCCATTCACTGGCAAGTACAACGACATGAAAACGCCCGGCATCTATCACTGCGCCTGTTGCGACGCCCCGCTGTTCGATTCCGACGCCAAGTTCGATTCGGGCTGCGGATGGCCCAGCTATTTTCAACCGGTCAGCGATACGGCAATTATCAGTCTCGATGATTTCAGCCACGGCATGCATCGGATCGAGGTCAAGTGTGCGCGCTGCGATGCCCATCTGGGTCATGTCTTTCCTGATGGACCTGCGCCGACGGGGCTGCGTTATTGCATCAACTCCGCTTCTCTCAACCACAAGCCAAACGACGCCTGAGGGCGCTTCGTGAAGCACCATCAGGACACCGCCATGCGTGATCCGCTGCTAGATATTCTCTGCGTGACCATCGATGGCCAGGCGAAAACGCTGGCTGAATATGGAGGCAAGGTCCTGCTGGTGGTCAACACGGCAAGCCAGTGCGGGTTCACGCCGCAGTACAAAGGATTGGAAGCGCTTTGGAAGCGTTATCGTGATGCGGGGCTAGTGGTGTGCGGCTTTCCCTGCGACCAATTTGGCCACCAGGAGCCCGGAGACGAGGCAGAGATCGCTGCCTTCTGCGAACGTCGTTTCGGTGTCAGCTTTCCGCTGTTCGCCAAGATTGAGGTCAACGGGAGCGACGCTCATCCGTTGTTCCAGGAACTGAAAAAACGGGCGCCAGGGGTGCTCGGCAGTAAATCCATCAAATGGAATTTCACGAAGTTTCTGATCGGCGATGAGGGGCGCACGGTTGAGCGATTCTCATCGCGTACAGCGCCAGACACTCTGGCTGCGCGGATAGATGCGCTTCTTTGATCCGTTGTGGCTACGGCCTGGCAGACAGCTTGATAAAAATCACTACTGGAATCATCGATGGATGCGGATTTAAAAGCTTTTCTGGCTCGAGCAGCCATGCTGATGGAGCGTCTCGAGCCACTTCTGCCAGCGCCCAGAGAGGCCATCGACTGGAGCGTCAGCCTTGCTGCGCGCTGGCATCGCGAAGGGCAGGGCGGCTATCTGCAGCCGCTGAGCGTATCTTTGGACCTGCGGCTGGCGGACCTGATCGGGGTCGACCGGCAACGTGATGTGCTTGCCAGCAACACCCGTCAATTCGTTGCGGGGTTGCCCGCGAACCATGTGCTGCTGTGGGGTTCGCGTGGAACGGGTAAGTCATCGCTTATCCGAGCGCTGCTAGCCGAGCACGCTTCGGCTGGTCTTCGGCTGATTGAAATCGAGCGAGACTATCTGGCTGATCTGCCGAAGGTCGTCGAGCTGTTGGCAGGACAACCTCAGAGTTTCGTGCTGTTCTGTGACGATCTCTCATTCGAGGCGGGCGAAGGGGACTACAGGATTTTGAAAAGCGTCTTGGACGGCTCGCTCGAGCGTGCTCCGGACAATGTTCTCCTCTACGCCACCTCGAACCGTCGCCACCTGGTGCCTGAGCGGGAGAGCGATAACCAGAACTGGCGGATGGTTGACGGTGAGCTTCATCCCAATGAAGCGGTCGAGGACAAGATCGCCCTTTCCGACCGCTTCGGGCTGTGGCTCTCGTTCTATCCCTTCAGCCAGGAGCAGTATCTCGATGTCGTTCGGCACTGGATTGGCACGCTGGCCGAGCAGGCTGATCTGGATTGGGTGTGGGACGAGGCGCTGGAAAAGGAAGCAATTCGCTGGGCAACGGCAAGAGGAAACCGCAACGGTCGCTGCGCCTACCAGTTTGCGCGTCAGTGGGTGGGCACGCGGTTGCTGTGAAGAACCCAGCAAGCGCCAGTCGAAACTGGCGCTTTTATCGTGCAGCCAATCACTCCGGCTTGCTGGCTTTCTTTCCCATTTCGATAAGTTTCGCCGTCATGCGCTGCTCCCCGGGCAGCACGGTCTCGACCGAGGCGCGGGCCTTGATTCGTTGGTAATGCGCAGCCAGGGCTGGCCAGCGAACCGCATCCACGACCTCGTTGCCATGCTCCATGTTGATCAGCTGGCACGTTACCGCAATGTCCGCCACGGACAGTTCTCCGCCGACGAAATAGTCATCCGTAGCCAGTTGCTGCTCAAGATAGTCGAAATGCGGCGGCAGCTTGTCGTTCAGTGCAGCCTGGACGGCTTCTTCGTTGCACGGTTGCCCTGAGCTCGGTTTCAGGATGCGGTTGCGAAACACGCCAAAGGTGGTCAGTGGCGCAAGCTCGTAATCGGCATACTTCTCGAACCAGCGAACGCGGGCTCGTTGCACAGCATCATTGCCATAGAGCCGCGTGGTTTGTGGATATGCTTCTTCGAGGTATTGGCAGATCACGCTGGAGTCCGCAAGGCAGAGGTCGCCATCCTTGAAGGCCGGAATGCGGCCAAGGGGGTTGAGCTGCAGGTACCAGTCTGGTGGAGTAAATGGCATCACGACCTCCAGCTGGTAATCCATGGACTTCTCTAGCAGGCAGAGTCGCGCCTTGCGGACGAAGGGGGACAGCGGGGCACCAAACAGGGTCAAGGGCATCTATGTTCTCCACGGCAGGCTGAAAGCGGCCGGACGCTGCATCATGCACAGCGAGTAGCAGACGATGTGGGCGCCTGTAGGCTCAGTTGGCGGCCATTGCGCGATCCGACGTTTTCATCAGTAGATATTGTTTTTTTTCCAGTCATCGTCACTTTCGAGACCCTTCAAACCTTCGGTCAGCTCGTTGGGTTCGTCAAGCTTGGGTTGATGCTGGGTCTGCTCCAGCTGATTGGCGTGTGTGTAGCTTGCTTCGAGCTGTTTCAGTTGTGCTTGGTAGTCATGCTGGTTGGCCTGCTTGCGCACATACTGGATGCCGCGCTCGAACGCTTGGCGTGCCTTGTGAGCGTGACCTTGCTGCAAGGCCTGCTGGCCGAGGTTGCTGAAGTATTCGATATGCAAGATCACCAGCATTTTCTGGATCTGCTGCGTCCAGCGTTTCGCGGAGCTGCCGTCGAGTTGTCCGTTTTTGGCGGCCCAGATCACTTGCGCATGCAGGTCCTCAAGCAGCAGCCTGACCTGTTTGGCCTGGGCTTCGGTGACTATTCTCACGGGGGGATTCGGGACGGGAATATCCTCGCCCTTGGCCACATCCGTTCGCAGGTTATCGATGCGTGCCGCAAGAGCCGCGTCGCTGCGTTCAAGAGGCACCAGCTTCTCGGCCAGGTGTAGTTGCAGGCGCGCAAGCAGGAGCTTTAGCGACGGACTCATCATTTGCCCGGGAAAACCGTCCGACAGGTTCGCGCAGCGGCGCAGACGGTCTGTCAGCTCGGCGCGCTGACGAGCCTTTTCCAGATTGTTCTTTTCAACGATCTGGTTGATAAAGCCAATCCCAATCAAGACGAACAGGCCAGCGATGACCAATCCTGCAATAAGACCTGGGGACACGTTGCACCTTCTCAGTCGGTCGGTTTCCTGGCGAGTGTAGAGGGTTGCATGGCAAGCTGATAGCGCGACAAAGCGAATGAAGTACCTGATTCAAAAAAGTTTTGTTTCGGTGCTTGACGACTCAGAAAGTCATCCATAGAATGCGCGCCACTTGCAGCGTGAAGCTCAACGCAAACGCGGCAAGCCGGAATGAAAGCTGTAGTTTCCGGGCTGCGTCCCCTTCGTCTAGTGGCCTAGGACACCGCCCTTTCACGGCGGTAACAGGGGTTCGAGTCCCCTAGGGGACGCCATTTTTGTTGTAGATAGCGCGGGAATAGCTCAGTTGGTAGAGCACGACCTTGCCAAGGTCGGGGTCGCGAGTTCGAGTCTCGTTTCCCGCTCCAAATTCGCTTCAGTCCCACTCGGCTGAAGTATGAAAAAAGCGACCTTAGGGTCGCTTTTTTCGTTTATAGCCAGAGGCCAACAGGGAGATGAGGTTAGCGCAGCCTCCTTCTGGGCGTCTCGGCGGATCGATGTAAAGCCGGCACTTACGGGGCTTGATCCATGCCAGTCTCGATGGCTGCAACCATGACGGCCAGGATAGTTTTACGAGGCAAGAACGATGGCAACCTCCGTCCATGTCTCAAGCACAGGAACGGGCACGCGACCGCCGGTCCGTTTTGGATCAGGTGTACTTGGTGAAAATCTTGCGAACGCGTTCCAGAGTCTCGTCCGTATCCTGAGCCTGATCATGAATGGCCTCTTCGATCAGGCAGGTCAGCATCAGCCGATAGGCCTTGTCCAACGCGCTTCTAGCAGCGGAAAACTGCTGGGCAATGGCTTCGCAATCTTCCCCCCGTCTGATCATGGCCTGGATGCCGCGCACCTGTCCTTCGACTCTCGCAAGCCGTTTCAGCATGGCCAATTGCTGGGCTGGCAGATTGGCGGATTCGGCTGGAGTAGTGAGTTCGGTCATGCGCCTGTACCTCGGCTTCAGGGAGTGGCTTTTGTTGGCGGGGCATCGCTTGGCTTCGCAAGCCTGCCGGCATGCTAGCGGCACGACAAAGCGGAGCCAACTGGCCCGGGCTCAGGCTGCCGATCAGACCATCGTTTGGGCGATGGTTGCAGTCTGCCACTTCGCTAGCAAAAACCGCAGACCTGTGCTCCCCAGCGCTATTCAAAGCTGGGCAAGCTTGGCTTCACCGCCGTCTTGCCGGCTCCAGTCCAGGCATCGAATCCGCCTGCGATTGATCTCACATGTAGATATCCCATGTCCTGTAGCGACGCGGCCGCCAGGGCTGCACGACCGCTGGTTTTACAGTAGAGCATTATGTTCAGGTCGCGCGCGCCGAGCTCGGGTGTTCCGCTGAACTTGAACTCCAGCAGGCCGCGCGGAATGTTCACGGCTCCGTTGATATGCCCTTCACGAAACTCGTCAGGCTCCCGTATATCGACCAGCACGTCCGCCTGCGGCATCTGGGCTTCTGCGTCGTCTACCGAAATTTCCTGGATGTGGGTTCTGGCTTGTTCGACCAGGTCATGTGCGCTCTTCATTTGTCACTCTCCACTTTTGCATGTCGGTTGCTACGCCGTGACTCAAAGCTTGCAGGGTGGTCTGCGGATCGAGCGTGAGCAATGCTTCGTACTGGCTGATGAATACCTGGCCGCCAAAAAGCTCAAGGAAATCGGTACGCCGCAGGCGATCCATGACCGGTCCTTTCACCTCGGATAGGTGCAGCTGGACGCCTCCTGCATGCAGGCGGGATGTTATGGCCTCCAGGCTCTCCAGGGCGCTGGCATCAATCAGGTTCACGCCGGAACACATCAGCACCAGATGTTTGGCCTGTGGATAGCGTCCAGTCAGCTCGGCGATGCGGTCCTCCAGAAAGCGAGCATTCGGGAAGTACAGGCTTTCGTCGACACGCACGGAAAGCACGCTGGGGCTCTGTATCACGTCAAAGCGTTCGACATTGCGAAAATGTTCATTACCTGGCAGCTGCCCGACCACGGCGACATGGGGATGACTGGTTCGCCAGAGAAATAGCAGTAGCGACAGGCAGACGCCCAAGATGATGCCTGTCTCCACGCCAATCAGCAGTACACCCAGTATCGTCACGGCCATTGCTGCGGCGTCCTGGCGAGAATAGCGCCAGGTGCGCAGGAGCGCATCGAGGTTGACCAGGCTGAGCACCGCAACGATTATCGTGGCGGCCAGAACGGCATGCGGCAGGTTATGAAAGAGCGGTGTAAAGAACAGAACGGTCAGGGACAGACCCGCTGCGGTCAGGCCGCCAGCCAGAGGTGTCTGGGCGCCTGCATCGAAGTTGACCACTGAGCGGGCGAACCCACCCGTCACTGGAAATCCGCCACTCATGGCTGCCGCGATATTGGCGCCACCCAGGGCGATCAGCTCCTGATTGGGCTCGATTCGCTCGCGGCGCCTGGCCGCCAAGGTCTGAGCCACGGATACCGACTCCACGAAGCCGACCAGACTGATGAGTACAGCCGCTGGCAGCAGCTGCAAGGCAAGTTGCGGATCAAGCTGGGGCACGCCTAGCGGCGGAAGCCCCCCGGGCACCTCGCCGACGACGCGAACCCCGGCTTCGACAAGCTGAAATGCACTGACCCCCACGATCGAGGCTAGCAGCGCCATGACGGGGCCGAGCCTGGCCAAGGTGCCGGACATGCCTACGCTCATGCCGAGGCGCTGCAGCGAGTTACCCAGCCGGGTACGCACCAGATATAAAAACAGCAAGCTGATGGCGCCGACGCCGAGCGTAGGCAGGTGCGTTTGCGGCAACCCGACGATCAGCTTCTTCACTAGCGTGAATGCGTTATCGCCACTGATCGAGAGACCAAGGATGTGCTTGAGCTGGCCAATGGCGATGAGAATGGCTGAGGCGCTGATGAAACCCGATATCACCGGGTGACTGAGAAAGTTCGCAAGAAACCCCAGCCTCAATATCGCCATGATCAGCAAGACCGCGCCGCAAAGCATGGCCAGAATCATCGCTGCGCTTGCGTATTCGGTGCTGCCAGGGACGAATAGAGGGCCCAGTGCTGCCGCCGTCATCAGCGACACCACGGCAACAGGGCCAACGGCCAGGGTGCGACTGGTGCCGAACAGGGTATAGGCGAGTAGCGGAAGAATACTGGCATAAAGCCCGGCAGCAGGTGGAAGACCGGCAAGCATGGCGTAGGCCAGGCTCTGTGGGATCAACATCAGGGTCACGATCAGCGCGGCCAGGCCATCCTTGGCCGCGGCTGCCCGATCATAGTGTTTCGCCCATTGCAGGCAGGGCAGATAACGGGCCAGTCGCTCATTCATTCTTTGTTCTTCCCAGGTGACATGGCGGGTTTTCAGGGGCCGTGGCCCGATGTGTTCTGATCGGCCCGTTTGTTTGCGCTGCAAGCCGCTCATGCTTTTCAAGGTCAATCATGACGTGGCGACCTGGCACGTATTGGTTATCGGGTGCGGATGGCGCTGCAGGCGTAGCGGCTGGCCGTTTGGCTTGTTTCTGTCCACGGGTCCACATTCGCAACAGGCCATGGCCAGACCTTTATCCGGTAGATACGTCATGAAGGGTGGTCGGCGCAGGCGTTACAGCACGTTAAGGGGAATCTTCAGGTAACGCGTGCCGTTGCTTTCGGGCTCGGGCAGCCGGCCGCCGCGCATGTTGACCTGTACAGCGGGCAAGATCAGCGTAGGCATTGCCAGGGTCGCGTCTCGCGCAATACGCATCGCGACGAATTGGTCTTCGCTGATGCCGCTGTGTATGTGCACATTGTGCTCACGTTCGGCTGCGATGGTTGTTTCGTAGCGGAACGCCTCGCGGCCCGGAGCTCCGTAATCGTGGCACATGAATACCCGCGTCTCGCCGGGCAACATGAATAGCTTCTGGATCGACCGATAGAGCGTACGAGCGTCCCCGCCTGGGAAATCACAGCGGGCGGTGCCGTAATCCGGCATGAACAGCGTATCGCCGACAAATGCTGCATCGCCGATCACGTAGGTCATGCAGGCAGGCGTGTGGCCGGGCGTGTGGATTGCCTGCGCCCGGATATTGCCAACCTCGAAGGTATCGCCATCCCCGAACAAACAGTCGAACTGACGGCCGTCTGTGGCGAACTCGCTGCCGGTATTGAACAGTTTGCCGAAGCTTTCCTGTACAGCTGTGATTCGATCGCCTATTGCCAGCCGGCCACCCAAGCGTTCTTTCAGGTATGGCGCGGCGCTGAGGTGATCGGCATGGACATGCGTTTCCAGAAGCCATTGCACTTCAAGCTCATGCTCGAGCACATGCCTGATCAGGGCGTCCGCTGCGGTAAACGTGCTGCGACCAGACGCTGGATCATAGTTCAGCACGGGATCGATCAACGCGCAGCGGTGGGTTTCAGGGTCACTAACGACGTAGCTATAGGTGAACGTGGCAGGGTCAAAGAAGGCTGTAACGTGGGCGCCCATGGTGTGCTCCTCTTCACCAGATATACAGGTGGGGGTATCTGAAGCGAGTTTAGACCGTATTTTTGTTATAGGCCTATAGCAATTGGTTATTACGACGGAACCGGTGATGCTGCGGGAAGCTATGCTGCTTCTACGTTGCGGGAAGCTGCGCTGGCGGTACTGCCGCAAGCGACGAGGCGCACGACGGATGCAGTAACACGCCGGACGGTCGCTTCACATCTGACCCGCACGAAACCAGACGAAAGCCCCGCGACACCGCACTTTGCACGGACATTCAGCCTGTGTTGAATCATCGGCGACCTGCTGGACTCGAATAGCGGTGAACAAGTTTTGGTGTTTGACCATGGCAGCCGTAATCTCGACCCGAGCGGGGCTGCGTACGATGGGTTCCGCTTTTTCAGGACTAGGTGATTATGGCGTCAACTGTTCAAAGTCCCGCTGCTACGTTACGTTCCGTCTGGCTTGCCCAGGCCCAGGCAAGTCCCTGGATTACGCTGAGTCTTGCTGCCACGGCGGTTGCGGTCCTGGCACTGCTGATCGCCGGTGGCATCAATGCATTCCAGATCAGCGAAGCCAGTCATGTTCGCTACGCCATGCTCGGCGGCAGCGCCGGTTTCGTCGCGACGGCAGCGGGGGCGTTACTGGCGATTGGCTTGCGGAATATCTCCACTCGGGCCCAGGACAGCATGCTTGGTTTCGCGGCCGGCATGATGCTGGCAGCCAGCGCGTTCTCCCTGATATTGCCGGGGCTGGCAGCCGGGCGCGAGCTGTTTGGCAATGGCGCTGCTGCCGCGCTGACGGTTGTGGCTGGCCTCGGTCTTGGCGTGCTGCTCATGCTTGGCCTGGATTACTTCACGCCGCACGAGCATGAAAGCACCGGTCCCCGTGGCCCGGAATTCGAGCGCCTTAATCGTGTCTGGCTGTTCGTGCTTGCCATCGCACTGCACAACATTCCGGAAGGTATGGCCATCGGCGTGAGTTTTGCCAAGGGAGACCTGAGCGTCGGATTGCCCCTGACCACCGCGATCTCCATTCAGGACATCCCAGAAGGACTGGCTGTTGCGCTGGCGCTGCGCACGACAGGCCTGTCTGCGCGCGCGTCGGTGCTGGTGGCGATAGCGTCCGGGCTGCTCGAGCCGGTCGGGGCTCTGGTAGGCATCGGCATGTCGAGCGGCTTCGCCATCGCTTATCCGGTCAGCCTTGGTTTGGCTGCGGGCGCGATGATCTTCGTGGTTTCCCACGAGGTGATTCCCGAGACGCACCGCAATGGTCACCAGACGCCTGCCACCCTAGGCCTGATGGTGGGGTTCGCCGTGATGATGTTCCTGGATACTGCGCTGGGTTGAGTCCGATCAAACCGGCGCAGCCTGCGCAAGGCAGCTAGGTATGTCCTGATGCACGCCGAACGCCGATCAGAGGTTCTCCAGCAGCCTGCGCGCGGCTTCCTGGCCGCTGAGCCAGGCACCTTCCACCCGTCCTGACAGGCACCAGTCGCCGCAGGCATACAGGCCGATATGCGCATCAGCCAGGGCGCCCCATTCGTGGGATTGGCCGGGTCGGGCATAGAGCCAGCGATGAGCAAGCGTGACTTCAGGGGCGGGAACGATGCAGTCGATCAGTTCGGCAAATGCGCCATGCAATTGTTCGATGATCGCCTCCCTCGGTTGATCCAGATGCTGCCGGCTCCAGGCGCTCGTTGCATGCAATACCCAGCTGTCGAGCGGGTCGTCGCGTCCGGGTTTGCTGCGATGGCGCGCTACCCAGTCAAGCGCGTCATCCTGAACGAAACAGGCCTCCAGTTGGGTTTCCAGGGGCTTGGCAAATGCCAGTGCCACCGACCAGGTAGGCTCCATGGCGACACTTGCGGCCACCGCAGCCAGTTTTGGCGCCGTGGCCAGGAGGGTGCTGGCCTGAGGCGCGGGGATCGCAACGATGACCTGGCTGAAAGGGCCATGATTGTTTCCGTCGGCATCAACCAGCGTCCAGAATTGCTCGCCGTGAAACACTTCAGTTATGCGGCAGCCGAGTCGGGTTGGCATCTCGCCGAGCATGCCCCGCGCTATATCGCCCATCCGAGGGGCGCCAACCCAGCGCAGCTGCTCGTCGGCTGAAGGAGAGAGTTGACCGCCGCGCGCCTGGTACAGATTCGGTGACCATTCGGCGGCCCAACCCTGTGCCTGCCACTGGAGAACCGCTTCGGTAAAACGGCGATCGCGAGCGGTGAAATATTGCGCACCAAGATCCAGAGTTCCAGCTTCG
This sequence comes from Stutzerimonas sp. C6.4V, assembly GCF_058536345.1. Classification (NCBI taxonomy): domain Bacteria; kingdom Pseudomonadati; phylum Pseudomonadota; class Gammaproteobacteria; order Pseudomonadales; family Pseudomonadaceae; genus Stutzerimonas; species Stutzerimonas sp. C6.4V. Next base: position 2,169,556 of record NZ_JBZUBM010000001.1, on the reverse strand, counting down.
CTTCGCTTGGTTGCCATGCGCCCGCCAATGGTCCGACTCTTGTCGAACAGTTGAACGCCGAGTCCGGCGCTCTGTAATGCGTGGGCCGCCGACAGACCGGCCATGCCGGTACCGACGATTGCGATAGGAGCTCTGCTCATGCTTACCTCTTTGCTAGCGCCGTCAGTTCTCCGCTGCACGACCACTGCGCTGGTTTCGTTCGGTCATGATGCCGTCTGTTCGCGAACGGCATGTGCTGATGCGTTTCCTATCCTTAAACAGACTGGTGGTTTTGCCTAGGGGTTCGGGCTGGTCTGGCCACAATCAACAGGTTCTGCCTGGCTCAGCTGACGGACGGTGGCTAAGGGGGCCGGTGCTTTTCGCTACTTTCGCATGGCCGATCTGGCTCAGCGGCGAGGAGGGCCACGGCGCCTCGTCTTGGGGAGTTTCATTCAACGGTTGTATCTTCGAGGCAAGCCGGTACAATGGCGCCGCTCGCCGCCAGGCGGGTTTCGTTATGGTGGCCCTGCCGGTCCCCCCGCAACGATCAGCCGTGAACCCGGTCAGATCCGGAAGGAAGCAGCCGCAGCGGTGACATTGTGTGCCGGGGTGTGGCTGGTAGGGCTGCCTCCATAACGAAGCGTGACTCCTTCCAGTGTCCTGCCTTCATCCCTGACGTTTTCTGGTGTCGCCCATTTTTGCGACTGGTCGCCGCGTGCTGAAATGCAAATGGTGAGGCATACGCTCGTGCCTTGCCCAGGTTGCAGGGATCATCTGCCGTCTAGCCCGGCTTTTGCCAGGCCGGTCCGCTGCCGCTCAGGCATGACAGGACCGCCCACCCATCTACCCAGCTGTGAGGTGACACGCTTTGTCGATCAGGGCCCGTTGGGACATATTCTGCGTCGTCGTCGACAACTACGGTGACATTGGCGTGACCTGGCGTCTGGCGCGCCAGCTGGTGGCCGAACATGATCAACAGGTTCGTCTGTGGGTTGATGATCTGGATACCTTTGCCCAACTCTGTCCCGGCAGCAGCGCCACGGCCGGACGGCAGCTGCTTGACGGCGTCGAGGTATGCCATTGGTTACCCGAGTGGCCAGGGGCCGAACCAGCCGATGTGGTCATAGAGGCCTTTGCCTGCCAGCTGCCGTCCGACTATGTCGCTGCGATGGCTCGGAGCGGTCGGCGTATCCTCTGGCTCAATCTCGAGTACCTCAGCGCCGAGGACTGGGTTGTGGGTTGCCATGCATTGCCATCCATGCAGGCCGATGGATTGCAGAAATTCTTCTTTTTTCCCGGCTTCGAGAAGGGCACAGGCGGCTTGATTCGCGAAGGGGACCTGCTGGCGCGGCGCGAAGCCTTTCAGGGCGATCCGTTGCTGCAAGAGGCGTTCCTGCAGAGTTTCGATGTGACGGTGGAACCCGGTGCGCGGCTGGTGTCGCTGTTCGCTTACGAAAACAGCGCGGTGGCCGAGTGGCTCGATGAGTTGGCGGTCGATACGCATCCTACCCAGCTGCTGGTCCCCGAAGGCCGCGTGCTTGGTGATATCGCTCGCTGGCTGGGGCTCGAGGGGCTGCAGGCCGGCGAACGTCATGTTCGTGGTTCGCTCTGCATCGCGGTGTTGCCGTTCATGACCCAGAACCAGTACGACATGTTGCTCTGGTGCTGTGATTTCAATGCGGTACGCGGCGAAGAGTCCTTCATTCGTGCGCAGTGGGCGGGGCGGCCTCTGGTCTGGCACATCTACCCGCAAGAGGAGGATGCGCACTGGGACAAGCTGAACGCCTTTCTGGATTTGTACCTGCGTGACCTTCCACCGGCTCCGACGGCTGCGTTGCGACAATTCTGGCGTGCCTGGAACTGCGGTGTTGGCAGCGGTGCCGCTTGGCGTGCACTGCTAGAGCACGAGGCGGAGCTAATGGCCCATGCGGATCGCTGGACACACAAGCAGGTCGCCAACGGCGATCTGGCCGGAAAGCTGGTGTTTTTTTACACAGATTGGCTATGATACGCGGCCTGTTTTTTGTCTCTAATTCCATTCGGATGTTCGTATGAAAACCGCACAAGAGTTCCGTGCCGGCCAAGTGGCCGTTATCAACGGCGCGCCCTGGATTATCCAGAAAGCCGAGTTCAACAAGTCCGGTCGTAACAGTGCCGTGGTCAAGATGAAGCTGAAGAACCTGCTCAACGGTTCGGCGACTGAAACCGTATATAAAGCTGATGACAAGCTTGAGCCGGTAATTCTCGATCGCAAGGAAGTGACCTATTCCTACTTCGCTGACCCGCTGTACGTCTTCATGGACGAAGAGTTCAATCAGTACGAAATCGAGAAAGACGATCTCGAAGGCGTGATGACCTTCATCGAAGACGGCATGACCGATGTCTGCGAGGCCACGTTCTACAACGACAAGGTGATCTCCGTCGAGCTGCCGAACACCATCGTCCGCGAGATCGTGTACACCGAGCCGTCTGTCCGGGGCGATACGTCCGGCAAGGTCATGAAGACCGCGCGTCTGAAGAACGGCGCCGAGCTTCAGGTTTCTGCGTTCTGCGAGATCGGCGACTCGATCGAGATCGACACCCGCACCGGCGAATACAAGTCCCGCGTCAAGGGCTGATCAATTCGCTCGGCGGAAGGGAAGCCCGGCATGTCTGACATGCCGGGCTTTTTCATTTCGACGCCCGAAACTCAGCTGCCCCAGATCCACCCGACCAGCAAATAGCAAAGCAGCGAAACCAGTACCACGCCGAACAGGTTGAGGGCGAAGCCTGCCTTGATCATCTCCTGTATTGGCAGCTTACCGGTGCCGAATACGATGGCGTTGGGCGGCGTGGCTACAGGCATCATGAATGCGCAGCTCGCCGCCACCGCGGCGGGAATCGCCAGCATCTCGGGCGACAGGCCCTGCGCAACAGCCAGCGCGCCCAGCAGCGGAAGGAATGCTGCAGCTGTCGCGGTGTTGGATGTAATCTCGGTGAGAAAAATGATAACTGCCACGACCAGCGCGATCATCGCAAGCAGGGGCAGTGCATCGAAGACGCCGAGACGTCCGGCAATCCACTCGGCAAGCCCTGAGGCGCCGATCACTCCTGCAAGGGAAAGGCCGCCCCCGAACAGCAGCAGAACCCCCCAGGGCACCTTGTTGGCTTGGTCCCAGTCCATCAGGAAAACGCGGTCGCGCAGGTTAACCGGAATCAGGAAAAGCGCGATAGCGGCTGCCACAGCGATGCTGGTGTCGTTCACACCGTCCAGGATGTCGGCCAGAAGCGGCTGGAAGACCCAGGCCAGCGCAGCCAGGACGAATACCACGGCAACCATTTTCTCGGCTCGGGACATTGGCCCGAGTTCTGTCATTTCCTTTTTCAGCAGGCCCCTGCTGTCACCTCCGGCGAGCTTGAAGCCGCGGCGGGTGAGCGACCACCAGATAAAGATCAGCATGCCGGTGCTCAGCGGCAACCCCAGCAGCATCCATTGGCCGAAGCCGATCTGCACGTCGTAAGTCTCCCGCAGGAAGGCGGCCAGTAGGGCGTTAGGTGGTGTGCCGATGAGCGTGGCGATCCCGCCAACGCTGGCCGCATAGGCGATGCCGAGGAGCAGGGCGACGGCAAAGCGGCCGCCTTCCTTTTCGTCGCTGCCGGCCACCAGCAGGCCAATCACCGAGAGGCCGATGGGCAGCATCATGATGCTGGTCGCGGTGTTGCTTACCCACATGCTGATGAACGCGGTTGCGATCATGAAACCGGCAATCTGGCGACTGGGCTGGTTGCCCATTGCCAGCAGCGTCATCAGGGCGATGCGCCTGTGGAGGTTCCAGCGCTGCATGGCCAGTCCGAGCAAGAAGCCGCCAAGGAACAGGAAAATCGTCGGGTTCGCATAGGGAGCAGTGGCCTTGGCCAAGGTATCGATTCCCAGCACGGGGATCAGCAGGATCGGCAACAGCGAGGTTACGGGGATGGGAATGGCCTCGGTGGACCACCAGACAGCCATCAGCGCGGCGAGGCCTACGGTAAGCCAGGCTTTGTCGGATAAGCCAGCTGGTGGATCCGTCAGCAGGCATAGAAGCAGAAGCAGCGGCCCGACAATCAGACCGATCCATGCGGCGAGCACCGCACCTTTGGTTTGAGATGATTCCGTCATGGTTGTCCTCTGATTAGCGCAGCCCTCGACCCTGTTGGTAGTGGCCACTCTCATTAGGCGGACAGGAGCGGTGTGGGTTCGTTTCTTCCAGCGCCGTTGATGGCACCTGTGGCCGATAAGGGCAGGCCCGGTGCCAACGAAGGGCGGCTGTCAGTCAGGGCGTACCTGCTTCAGCGTCTCGGCAATAAGGAACGCGAGTTCAAGCGACTGGTCGGCGTTGAGACGTGGATCGCAATGGGTATGGTAGCGGTCGGAGAGGCCATCTTCGGTAATCGGCCGCGCGCCCCCAATGCATTCGGTAACGTTCTGGCCGGTCATTTCGATATGGATGCCGCCCGGATAGCTACCTTCGGCCCGGTGCACCTCGAAGAACTGCCGAACCTCGGCCAGCACTCGGGCGAAATCCCGCGTCTTGTAGCCGCTGGAGGCCTTCATGGTATTGCCGTGCATGGGATCGGAGCTCCACAGCACCTGACGACCCTCGGCCTGCACGGTCTGGATCAACCGGGGCAGCCCGGCCTCGACCTTGTCTGCGCCCATCCGCACGATGAGGTTCAGACGGCCCGGGTCATTGTCAGGGTTGAGTGTATCGATCAGGCGGATCAGCTCTTCGCTGTCCATGCTCGGCCCGACCTTGACACCGATGGGGTTGCCCACGCCGCGCAGAAATTCCACATGGGCGCCGTCCAGCTGACGCGTGCGGTCGCCGATCCAGAGCATGTGCGCCGAACAGTCGTACCAGCCGCCGCTGAGGCTGTCCTGACGGACGAACGCCTGTTCGTAGTTGAGCAACAGCGCCTCGTGGGCGGTGAAGAAACTGGTCTCGCGCAGCTGTGGGGCATTGTCCATGCCACAGGCGCGCATGAATCTCAGCGCCTGGTCGATACGTGCACCCAGCTGATGATACTTTTCTGCCATCTGCGAATTGGCGATGAAATCCAGGTTCCATTGGTGGACCTGATGCAGGTCGGCAAAGCCGCCCTGGGCGAAGGCGCGCAGCAGGTTCAGACTTGCAGTTGACTGGTGATAGGCCTGCAACAGCCGCTCCGGGTCCGGGACGCGGCTCTTCTCGTCGAAGCTAATGCCGTTGACGATATCGCCGCGGTAGGCGGGGAGGGTGACGCCATCAATGGTCTCGTCATCAGACGAGCGCGGCTTGGCGAACTGCCCGGCCATGCGACCGACCTTTATCACCGGGCACCCGGCGGCAAATGTCATCACCACGGCCATCTGCAGCAGCACCTTGAAGGTGTCACGGATCTTGGGTGCGGAAAATTCGGCGAAGCTTTCGGCGCAGTCCCCGCCCTGAAGCAGAAACGCACGGCCCTGGGTAACTTCAGCGAACTGCCGGCGCAACTCGCGGGCTTCGCCGGCAAATACCAAGGGAGGCAGGCTCGCCAGGTTTGCTTCGACGCGCTCCAGATGCTCGGCATCCGGATAGACCGGCTGTTGCTGGATGGGTTTGTTTCTCCAGCTCGTGGGGCTCCAGGCCTGGTTCATCCGTCTTTATCCCGTTGCTTGAAAGTGGCGCCGATTTTACCTGATGCGCCGGGGCGCCGCTGATAGTTCCAAGCGATCGGGCTGTTAACATGCGGCATGGTTTGAGGTGATTACCGATGGACAAGCAGGAAGTGTTGCTGGCTGAAGTGACCGACGCCTTCGGTCTGATACGTGTGCTGGAGGTCGGTGATTACCGCTTTCTCGAGTTTGGGGCGGCCGTCGAACAGAGCTGCGTCTTCACCCATGATCCAAGTTGGTTGGAGTACGACTACACCCGCGCCATGCTCATGGGTGGGCTCCTTCACCAGGCGCCGGAGACTGCGCTGTTCCTGGGGCTCGGGGCAGGCACGCTGACGCAGGCATGTCTCGAATTCCTGCCGGTCGAAGATGTCGAGGCTATCGAACTGCGCCCGGACGTGCCGGAGCTCGCCATGCGCTACCTTGGCCTGCAGGACGACCCGCGGTTGTTCATCCGCATTGGTGATGCGGTTGAGTTGCTGGATTCGGCCGAGACGGCCGACCTCGTGTTCGTCGACCTGTATACCGATATCGGGCCGGCCGCGGCACACCTGGCCTGGGGATTTTTGGAGAGATGCCAGCAGAAGCTCAATCCAGGCGGCTGGCTGATCATTAATCAGTGGGGTACCGACGAAGACAAGCCCCTGGGTGCCGCGTTGCTGCGCGGCCTGTTTCATCGTCACTATTGGGAATGTCCGGTGAAGGAGGGTAACGTGGTGCTGTTTGTCCCGGCCGATCTGGAACAGACACTTGATGAGAGCGGTCTGCGGGCCCGTGCCGCAAGGCTGGCGCCGCGTCTCGGTTACTCGCTCGATTCGCTTATCAGCGCGATACGGCCGGCGAGCTAAAGCCTGCCGGTGTACGACGAGCGGTCATGCACTGTGCGGGGCGGAAGCACGATGCCACGCGACCGATACTCGGTTCGATGTGTCCTCGAGGGATTGGTTTTGCACCTGGCCGGCGCTCGATCAAAACCCCGTAAATCCGGCCCATTACGGCAAAGCCAGCTGAGAGGCGTTGCAATCCAGTCAGCGTGCCCTTATCTACTCATCACCTTTCGCGTTGTGTGCACTTCTATATGACTACTGCTCTGTCTATTCGGCAGTTGACCAAAATTTACGGAAACGGCTTCCAGGCCCTCAAGGGCATCGACCTCGACGTGGCCGAAGGCGACTTCTTTGCGTTGCTCGGGCCCAACGGGGCCGGCAAGTCGACCACCATCGGCATTCTTTCGACACTGGTGAATAAGTCTGGCGGCACGGTCAAAGTGTTCGGCCATGACCTGGATCGCGACCCCAGCGGCCTCAAACGCTGCCTCGGCGTGGTGCCGCAGGAATTCAACTTCAACCAGTTCGAGAAGGCGTTCGACATCCTGGTCACCCAGGCCGGCTACTACGGCATCCCGGCGAAAGTCGCCAAGGAGCGCGCCGAGCAGTACCTCAACCAGCTGGGCCTCTGGGATAAGCGCGATGTCTCCTCGCGGATGCTGTCGGGTGGCATGAAGCGACGCCTGATGATTGCGCGTGCGCTGATCCACCGGCCGCGATTGCTGATCCTCGACGAACCTACCGCTGGGGTCGATATCGAACTGCGCCGCTCGATGTGGTCCTTCCTGACCGAGCTCAACCGGGAAGGCATCACCATCATCCTGACCACGCATTACCTGGAAGAGGCCGAACAGCTATGCCGCAATATCGGCATCATCGACCACGGCCAGATCGTCAAGAACACCAGCATGCGTGAGCTGCTCAAGCAATTGCACGTCGAGACCTTCCTGCTCGACCTCAAGGAGTCGCAGTTGGTACCCCCGGAGCTGGGGCCGTATCCGGCGCGCCTGGTCGATCACCATACGCTGGAGGTGCAGGTCGAGAAGAGCCAGGGCGTGACCGAGCTGTTCCGCATGCTCTCGGCGCAGGGCATCGAGGTGCTGAGCCTGCGCAACAAGACCAACCGGCTGGAGGAGCTGTTCGTGTCGATGGTGGAAAACAACCTGCCCAAGGTGGCCCAATGAACGCTGAACTCCGCCCGAACCTCGTGGCGTTGCAGACCATCGTGCATCGCGAAATCCGGCGTTATACGCGCATCTGGCCACAGACCCTGCTGCCCCCGGCAATCACGATGGTGTTGTACTTCGTGATCTTCGGCAATCTCATCGGTGAGCGCATCGGTGAGATGGACGGCTTTACCTACATGCAGTACATCGTGCCCGGGCTGATCATGATGTCGGTGATCACCAACTCCTACAGCAACGTCGTCTCGAGTTTTTTCAGCAGTAAATTTCAGCGTTCGATCGAAGAGCTGCTGGTTTCGCCGGTATCGCCCCACGTGATCCTCATCGGCTTCGCCCTGGGCGGTATCACTCGCGGATTGGCCGTGGCACTGATCGTGACACTGTTGTCGATGTTCTTTACCGATCTGCAGGTGCATCACCTTGGGGTAACGCTGCTGGTGATCACGCTGACGTCGACCATCTTCGCGCTGGGTGGCTTCATCAACGCCGTATTTGCGCGAAATTTCGATGACATCTCCATCATCCCGACGTTTGTCCTGACACCGCTGACCTACCTTGGTGGGGTGTTCTATTCGATTCATCTGCTCTCGCCGTTCTGGCAGACGCTGTCGTTGGCAAACCCTATCCTGCACATGGTCAATGCGTTCCGCTACGGCATCCTCGGGGTCTCGGATATCCGCATCGGGATAGCCATCACTTTCATGGCGGTCGCCGCGATCGTGATGTACCTCTGGTGTATACGGCTGTTGAATAGCGGCCGTGGCATGCGCCAGTGACGGCGAGGTCCAGTTTGGTTCCGCTGGGTTGAAGGTGAGCTGGCTGGCAGGACAGCCTGGGCCTGGCACGACTTTGCCGTGAAAAACTGGCTGCAAGTGGATACACTTGCGGTCGTTTTTCGTACAGGTCCCCGAGATGCAGCATCCTGCCGAACATTCTCCGCTGGGCAAGACCAGCGCTTACATTGCCACCTACAGTCCGGAGCAGCTGTTTCCCATCTCTCGCGAGCCTAAGTGGGCTGAGCTGGGACTGACTGCCGAAACGCTGCCTTACCGCGGCGTGGACATATGGAATTGCTATGAGCTGTCCTGGCTGCTGCCGTCCGGCAAGCCGGTGGTTGCCATCGGTGAGTTCAGCATTCCAGCTGATTCGCCGAATATCATCGAATCCAAGTCATTCAAGCTCTATCTAAACTCGCTCAATCAATCGGTATTTGCCAGTCGTGACGCCTTGGTCGAGGTCATGACCAAGGATCTGTCTGCCGCAGCTGGCAAGCCGGTTGGTGTCTGTTTGAAATCGCTGGACGAAGCGGCAGCCGAGGGTATCGCGCAGCTGTCAGGGCGCTGTATCGACGATCTGGATATCAGCATCGATAACTATGACTCGCCACGTGCGGAGCTGCTGCGCTGCGATGCTGGACGGATGGTTGAGGAGCGCCTCTACAGCCACCTGCTCAAATCCAATTGCCCAGTGACCGGCCAGCCGGATTGGGGAACCGTGGTAATCGATTATCAGGGCCCTGCGCTGGACCCCGGGAGTTTGTTGGCGTATCTGGTGAGCTTTCGTCAGCACGCGGATTTTCATGAACAATGCGTCGAGCGCATCTTTCTTGATCTGCAGCGTTTGATGGCGCCTGCGCGATTGAGCGTATATGCACGCTACGTTCGCAGGGGCGGGTTGGATATCAATCCTTACCGAAGCAGCGAGTCTCTGGTGCCGAGCAACGGTCGGCTGGTACGTCAGTAGCAGGCTGTTCGAGCGAGGACGGCGCCTCGCTCGAACGAGTTATCGCCTGTCTCAGATCCCCATGTTCGCCAACGTCTGCATGATGTTGCGCAGCGTCATCGCGGTGTTCGGGTGGCTAACCTCGAATCGCTCCACTGCGAGGTTGACGCCATCGACCAGTGAATCGTTCTGATCGACGACACCCTGGTTGGCCAGACGCAGTTCGATGTCCTGGGCGATCAGTTGCAGCTCAGCACGTTCTTCCTCGGTCAGTGGCGTGTCCTGAGCCAGCTGACTACGCAGCTCGGCAAGCTGCGACTGCAGATCATGTTCCGGCATGTTGCTTCCCTCTGATGGTTTTCTTGCGGCACTGGGGCCGATGCATGGAGGTTAAACCAGCAGCCCGCGATTGTCTGTCGTAAGACGGATGGGCCTGGGTGAAGTTCGCTGCGCTATACCGGCCGGCTTCTTTCGGCCGCGCGTCCACCCGCTGCCGGATTTTGCTGAAATGGCCTTATACTGCCGCGCTGGCTGGCAGATATCACCAATCGACATGAGGAAGGCAGCGATGCGAGTGTTCGGCAAGGACTGGATGGGCTTTTTAAGAGTCACGCTCGTAGCAGCGCTGGCCGCACTTGGGGCCTCCTCGCTACAGGCCGCCGAAGAAGATCCCTGGGAGAGCTTCAACCGGCTGGTGTTCAGATTCAACGATAAGGTGGACACCTATACCCTCAAGCCGCTGGCTCAAGGCTATCAAAAGGTTACGCCAAACTTTGTCGAAGATGGCATTGGCAATGTCTTCAGCAACCTGGGCGACGTAGTGGTGCTCACCAACGATCTGCTTCAGGGCAAGGTCCGCGACGCCGGCATCGACACCAGTCGCATCCTGTTCAACACCACCTTTGGGGTGCTCGGCTTCTTCGACGTAGCGACCCCGATGGGGTTGCAGAAGAATGATGAGGATTTCGGGCAGACCCTCGGCGCCTGGGGGTTGGGTAGCGGCCCCTATGTCGTGCTGCCTCTGCTTGGCCCCAGCACTGTCCGTGACGCGGCCGGCCGGGTGCCCGACGCGTACCTGCAACCTTATCCCTACATCGACCACATACCGACGCGTAACGTCACGCGCGCTATCGACGTCGTTGATCTGCGTGCCGAGTTGTTATCAGCAGAAAAGATGATTACCGGCGACAGGTATATCTTCGTGCGTAACGCCTATCTGCAGAATCGCGAGTTCCGTACCCAGGATGGGCAGGTGGAAGACGACTTCTAGTCGATTCCTTTCAGCGAGTTCCGCATATGAAAGACGGGAGCGCAGTGAACTGCGCTCCCGTCTTTTTCGTTTCAGTGTGGCCGATTCATTCAGCTCATGGAGAGAATGGCCAGTCCCAGGCTCTGACGCCCGTCCTCGCTCGTGCCGACGCGCACCACTTCAGTTTGGGCGTCGAGCCCTTTCAGTTCAGCGTGTTCTGAAGGAATCTGGACACGGATCCTGTCGCCCATGTTGAACTGAGTCGCTGCGAGCACTTGCATGCCCGTGCTGGAAAGGTCCTGGCAAACGCCCTGAATGACCTGCCCGCCCTGCGAAAGGGTTATGGGTGTATCGATCTGCATGCGAATGAAGTCGCGTTTCTCGCTGTAATCCCTGTCACGCTGGCTCATGCTTATAGTCCTTTGAGTCTTGGTTGCGTCGACTCTTATAACGCTCGCCCAACGAGGCTGTAAAGCGCTGGCGCCTCGACGGCGCCTGGCTTGAAACCCATGTCGTATGGGAGTACCGTCTGCGCCTTGAAAAGATCCCCTTTGCCCAGCGCTTGCGCGGGCCGATGCTTTCGCCAGGTTCCTGGCGAAACCGCCTGGTAGGAACATGCATAACCCAAGCGCGACGCTGTTGATCATTGATGACGACGATGTGGTCCGGGCCAGTCTGGCTGCCTATCTCGATGACAGCGGTTTCAAGGTCCTGCAAGCCGCCAACGGACCGCAAGGCATGGAGCTGTTCGATGCCGAACACCCTGAGTTGGTGATCTGCGACCTGCGCATGCCGCAGATGGATGGCCTGGAACTGATTCGCCTGATCAGTGAACGACAGGTCGATCTCCCGGTCATCGTGGTGTCTGGTGCCGGTGTCATGAGTGACGCAGTGGAAGCTCTGCGACTCGGCGCCGCCGACTACCTGATCAAGCCTCTCGAAGACCTGGCCATGTTGGAGCACTCGGTTCGCCGGGCATTGGATCGTTCACGCTTGCGCCTGGAAAACCGGCGGTACCGCGAACAACTGGAAACGGCCAATCGCGACCTGCAGGCCAGCCTGCATCTGCTGCAGGAAGACCAGGACGCCGGTCGCCAGGTGCAGATGAACATGCTGCCGGTAACACCCTGCAACATTGACGACTTTCAGTTCGCGCATCAGATCATTCCTTCGCTCTATCTGTCCGGTGACTTCGTCGATTACTTCAGAGTGGATGAGCATCGTATAGGTTTCTATCTGGCCGATGTCTCGGGCCATGGCGCGTCGTCAGCATTCGTCACCGTCCTGCTCAAGTTCATGACCACGCGGTTGCTTTATGAATCGCGGCGCGGCAGGGCGTTACGGGAGTTCAAGCCCTCAGAGGTGCTTGATCACATCAATCGTGGATTGATCAACTGCAAGCTGGGTAAGCACGTCACCATGCTTGGAGGGGTCATCGATCAGGAGCGCAACCTTCTGCATTACAGCATTGGTGGTCACCTGCCGATGCCTGTTTTGTACACCGGCGAGCATGCACGGTATCTGGATGGTAAAGGCTTGCCGGTTGGCCTGTTTGTCGAAGCGACCTACGATAACTATGAGATCGAATTGCCTGAGTCCTTCAGCCTGACCTTGCTTTCTGATGGCATTCTGGACCTTTTGCCCGGCGACACGCTCAAAGACAAGGAAGCCGGATTGCCTGGGTTGATTTCCAATGCCGGCGGTACGCTCGATGGGCTTCGGCAAGTCTTTGGCTTGGCCGATCTGGAGGATATGCCCGATGATATTGCGTTGCTGGTCTTGAGCAGGAACCTGGCATGAGCACGGGTAAGATCCAGTTCGCCGAGCAGGACGGCACGTTCGTTCTGAAATTCGTTGGCGAAATTCGTTTGACGCTGTGCTCGGCACTGGACGCGACCATCGAGAAGATCTTCTCGTCACTGAATTTCTCTTCGATCGTTATCGACCTCACCGAGAGCCGCAGTATCGACAGCACAACGCTGGGCCTGCTGGCGAAACTCTCAATCCTGTCCAGGCAGAAAGTTGGAATGTTGCCGACGTTGGTCACCACGCACGCCGACATCACCCGCTTGTTACAGTCGATGGGGTTCGATCAGGTGTTCAATATTGTCGACCAGCCGCTGCCATCGCCTGAGCAGCTGTCGGACCTGCCCAGTCAGGATCAGTCTGAAGAAGTAGTCAAAAATAAAGTGCTTGAGGCTCATCGCATCCTGATGAGCCTCAACGACTCCAATCGCGAGGCCTTTCGCGACCTCGTGACAGCGCTGGAGCGCTCCTGATCAGAGTTTGGTGGGCAGCAGCGCTTCCAGTTTTTCCTGATCCCGCGCGAATTGACGGATGCCTTCGGCCAGTTTCTCGGTCGCCATAGGATCTTCGTTCAAACCCCAACGGAAGCTGCGCTCGTCCATCGAGATGCGTGGTTCGGAAGGGCGACCAGGCTCCAGTTTTCGTTCCAGCGGTCCTTCTTCCTGGGCAAGCTGGCTTAGCAGTTCAGGGCTGATGGTCAGCCGATCACAGCCTGCCAGCGCTTCGATTTGACCTGCATTACGGAAACTCGCACCCATTACCACCGTGTTGTAGCCGTGCGTCTTGTAGTAGTCGTAAATGCGGCTCACCGACTGGACGCCGGGATCTTCGGCTCCGACGTAATCGCGACCTTCCTGCTTTTTATACCAATCATAAATGCGCCCTACGAACGGTGAGATCAGGAACACGCCCGCTTCGGCGCAGGCAACTGCCTGGCTGAAGCTGAACAGCAATGTCAGGTTGGTCTGTATGCCGGATTTCTCCAGCTGTTCGGCGGCCCGGATGCCTTCCCAGGTCGAGGCTAGCTTGATCAGAACACGATCCCTGGATACGCCGGCCTGTTCATAGAGGCCGACCAGCCGTTCGCCCCGCTGGACCATGGTCTGGGTATCGAACGACAGACGCGCATCGACCTCGGTAGAGACTCGGCCGGGAATCAGTTTCAGCACTTCCTGGCCGACAGCAACGGCGAACATGTCGCAACCCAGGCCAATGTCACCGCCGCAACCTGCCATGGCTGCCTGCAGATGCTCGGCGTAGCGGGGCAGGGATGCAGCTTTGAGCAGCAAGGAAGGATTGGTAGTGGCGTCCACCGGCTTCAGGCGGGCGATGGCATCGAGGTCCCCGGTGTCGGCGACGACGGTGGTGAACTGCTTGAGTTGTTCCAGCTTGGATGTCATGAGAGCGCTCTATCCTCTGAGTTGGCATGACGCGGCCCGAAGACTGCCGGACCGATTGATACATATGGAGCAGGCGAACAGCACTTGGATTGGAAAAGGTCTGCGGTGTTCCAGAGCCATTGCCAATCAACGGCCCTCAAGCAGGCTAGTCGCCTGGTCGAGAAGCGCCAGGGGCTGCTGTGTCTTGTGAATATCCACCGACAGAAGCTGACGAAAACGTCTCGCGCCGGGGAAGCCCTGGCCCAGCCCCAGCACATGACGGGTAATGTGATGCATAGCGCCGCCGGCATTGAGGTGGCCTTCGATGTAGGGTCGCATGCGTCTGAGCGCCTCGGCGCGGCTGATAACAGGCGTCTCGCTGCCAAACAGCCTGCGATCCACTTGCGCAAGCAGATAGGGGTTGTGGTATGCCTCGCGCCCAAGCATGACGCCGTCGAAATGCTGCAAATGCGTTTCGCATTCCTCGAGCGTCTTGATGCCACCGTTAAGGACGATTTCCAGATCCGGAAAATCCTTTTTCAGCTGAGCCGCCACGTCGTAGCGAAGCGGCGGTACCTCTCGGTTTTCTTTTGGAGAAAGGCCTTCGAGAATTGCGATCCGAGCATGCAATGTAAAGCTCCGGCACCCTGCATCCTTTACCTGGCCCACGAAATCGCAGAGCTGTGCATAGCTGTCGCGCCCGTTGATTCCGATTCGGTGCTTGACCGTAACCTCTATGCCAACAGCGTCCCGCATGGCTTTCACGCAGTCGGCAACCAGAGCCGGATGTGCCATCAGGCAGGCACCTATCATGTTGTTCTGTACCCGGTCGCTTGGGCAGCCAACGTTGAGGTTCACTTCGTCATAGCCCGCGGCCTGTGCCATCTTGGCGCACTCTGCCAATTCCCCGGGCACGCTACCGCCCAGCTGTAGGGCCAGCGGATGTTCCGTCTCGTCATGACGAAGAAAGCGCTCAGCATCCCCGTTTATCAATGCGCCTGTCGTCACCATTTCGGTGTAAAGCAATGCGTGCCGGGAGAACAGGCGCAGGAAGTACCTGCAGTGCCTATCTGTCCAATCCATCATCGGCGCAACGGAAAAGCGGCGAGATAGTTGAGCGGGGGTGGTTCCTGGCTTAGAGATTTCTAGCATGATGCTTCCAACGGCGTGTGTGCTGACGTACTTGTAAGGCCTGTCGGCTTTGCACGGTCGGATGAGGCAGGGCGACCAGCGACTCCCGACAGGCACAGCTCAGAGAAATGGGGGCAAGTCTACACCTTGCACCGAGCGGTCACGGGTATTCGATGGAGCCTCTTGCAGTGACAGGACGTCCAGCGCGGCGTGATGATTCGAAGCTGGGTCACGCGCTCCCGGTTCATCCAGCTGCCATGCAGTGGTTGAAACCAGGCGCAGCGTACGCGTGGCATCCAGCGGCCGGCACAACGATCAGGCAGAAGCCATAGCGTTGGCCCGCGCCTGGTGCAGTTTCTTGTAGCTTTCGATCAGACGAAGGTGCCTATCGAGCCCCTCCAGTTTGATGCTTGTAGGCGTGAGTCCATAGAAGCGTACGCTGCCGTCCAGGGACCCCAGCGCGGCGTCCATCCGCGGGTTGCCGAACAGCCGGCGGAAGTTGACCTCGTAGTCGGCCAGGTCCAACTCGTCGTCCAGTTGTACCTCCAGTACCGCATTCAGGGCCTGATAGAACAGACCTCGCTCGACTGTGTTGTCGTTGTACTGCAGGAATGTTTCCACGAGTTCTTTCGCCTCGTCGAACCGTTGCAAGGCCAGATGAACCAGCAGCTTCAGCTCCAGGATCGTGAGTTGACCCCAGGCCGTGTTGTCGTCGAACTCGATGCCGATCAGCGTGGTGATGTCGGTGTAGTCATCCAGCTCGCTGTCTTCCAGGCGCTCGACTAGTGCCTGCAGACTGGCATCGTCGAGGCGATGCAGGTTGAGGATGTCGGCGCGAAAATGCAATGCCTTGTTGGTGTTGTCCCAGATCAGATCCTCCACTGGGTACACTTCCGAATAGCCAGGGACCAGGATGCGGCACGCGGTTGCGCCTAGCTGGTCGTACGTGGCCATGTACACTTCCTTGCCCATGTTTTCGAGAATGCCGAACAGGGTCGCGGCTTCTTCGGCATTGGAATCTTCACCCTGAGCGGAGAAATCCCATTCGACAAAGTCGAAGTCCGCCTTGGCACTGAAGAAGCGCCACGACACCACACCGCTGGAATCGATGAAGTGCTCGACGAAGTTGTTCGGTTCGGTGAGCGCCTGGCTTTCGAAAGTCGGCTGGGGCAAGTCGTTCAAACCTTCAAAACTGCGGCCCTGCAGCAGTTCGGTAAGGCTGCGCTCCAGAGCCACTTCGAAGCTGGGGTGGGCGCCAAACGAGGCGAATACGCCGCCGGTTCTTGGGTTCATCAAGGTGACGCACATCACCGGAAACTCGCCACCCAGCGACGCATCTTTCACCAATACTGGAAAGCCCTGTTCTTCCAGCGCCTGAATACCGGCCAGGATGCTCGGATACCTGGCCAGCACTTGCTGGGGCACGTCTGGAAGGGCCATTTCGCCTTCAAGAATCTCCCGCTTGACCGCACGCTCGAAGATTTCCGAGAGACATTGCACCTGCGCTTCCGGCAACGTATTGCCGGCGCTCATGCCGTTGCTCAGGTAAAGGTTTTCGATCAGGTTGGACGGAAAGTACACGACTTCACCGTCAGACTGGCGCACGTAGGGCAGTGAACAGATGCCGCGCTCCACGTTGCCGGAATTGGTGTCGTACAGGTGCGAGCCACGCAACTCACCGTCGGGGTTATAAATGTCCAGGCAATACTCGTCGAGTATTCCAATCGGCAGTGCATCGTTGCGGCCGGGCTTGAACCAGCGTTCGTTCGGGTAGTGGACGAATGCCGCATTGGCGATGTCTTCGCCCCAGAATTGATCGTTGTAGAAGAAGTTGCAATTGAGTCGCTCGATGAACTCGCCCAAGGCCGACGCCAGCGCGCTTTCTTTGGTGGCGCCTTTGCCATTGGTAAAGCACATCGGCGACTGTGCATCGCGGATATGCAGGGACCAGACATTGGGAACGATGTTGCGCCATGAGGCGATTTCTATCTTCATGCCCAGGTTCGCCAGAATCTGCGACATGTTGGCGATGGTCTGCTCCAGCGGCAGGTCCTTGCCTGCAATATAGGTGCTCGCGTCCGAGCCGGTGCCGGGTAGCAGCAGTGCCTGGGCATCGGCATCGAGATCGTCCACTTGCTCGATCACAAACTCCGGTCCGGTCTGCACTACCTTCTTTACCGTACAACGGTCGATGGAACGCAGGATGCCTTGGCGATCCTTGTCGGAGATCTCCGCCGGCAGCTCGACCTGAATCTTGAAGATCTGGTTATAGCGGTTGTCGGGATCGACGATGTTGTTCTGCGATAGCCGGATGTTCTCGGTGGGAATGTCGCGCGTCTGGCAGTACAGCTTGACGAAGTAGGCGGCACACAACGCCGATGATGCCAGGAAGTAATCGAACGGGCCTGGTGCCGAACCGTCGCCCTTGTAGCGGATCGGCTGATCGGCTACCACCGTGAAATCATCAAACTTGGCTTCAAGCCTGAGGTTGTCGAGAAAGTTAACTTTGATTTCCATGCGGGGCACCAGAACAACAGGATTTGGCCGTCATTATCCGGCTTCTCAGCTAGAAGTCTTTCTTTTCGGCATTGTCAGCGCAGGCGCTTGCCGGTTCCGCCTGGGCGGCAACGCTAACGTAGATCCAGTGATGGCATCTTCAAAGTACCGCCCCGGGCCGCAGCAGGCGCGGGTTCATGAGGTGTTCACCCACCAGCAGAGCAGACCCGGAAGGACCAGCGGTAATCGTCCCGGCGTAGCCCTCGCGCAGCAGGAGGGTCTGGTTCAGTCGCAACGATCTGAGTGTTAGCAGCAAGCCAACTGCAGTCTCGAGCCAGTCGGCGGTGCGCAGCGAGCGTTTCGCTACGCAGGGTGTGGATGTCGTCGTTGCATTCGGGGGGCAGTACATGCGCGGCGGCTGTTTTCCTTCTGGGGGCATTGGCTCACGTGCGGGCTGCCATGATTCGCACCCACGTCGCTGGGGTAGGGCGCTCTGGGGGCAAATGATTCAACTCCGGTCCCGCTATCCAGCGTTGCGTAACGCTGCGGTTTCCCAGGGATTGTCCCAGGTTGCATACAGAGCGGTCTGCTCGACGTCTGCCCTCGGATGGTCAGCGATATATCGCTATATTGTCGCCACGGATTTTCATGCACAGCAGTCTTGCGAGGGCCAGATGCCAGCACCTATCGAAGTTACCGAAGCGTCCATTGCCGAATTGCGCGAGGCGCTCGAGTCCCGCCGGGTTACTGCGGTTGAGCTTGTTCAAGCCTATCTCGCACGGATCGAAGCTTATGACGGACCCGATACCCCCACCGCACTCAACGCCGTGGTGGTAAGAAATCCGGATGCACTGAAGGAAGCAAGGGCTTCCGATGACCGCCGTGCTCGGGGAGAAACCCTGGGGCCGCTCGATGGCATTCCCTATACCGCCAAGGACAGCTATCTGGTCAAGGGCCTCACCGCGGCGTCCGGCAGCCCTGCCTTCGCCAACCTGATGGCCTGCCGCGATGCCTTCACGATCGAGCGGCTTCGCGGTGCCGGAGCGATCTGTCTGGGCAAGACCAACATGCCGCCGATGGCCAACGGCGGCATGCAGCGCGGCGTGTACGGTCGCGCCGAAAGTCCTTACAACGGCGCCTATCTGCCAGCTCCCTTTGCCTCCGGCTCGTCCAATGGAGCGGGTACGGCAACCGCGGCCAGCTTTGCAGCGTTCGGCCTGGCCGAAGAAACCTGGTCGAGTGGGCGAGGGCCTGCATCGAACAGCGGCCTGTGTGCCTATACCCCTTCGCGAGGAGTGATCTCGGTTCGTGGAAACTGGCCGCTGACGCCGACCATGGATGTGGTCGTGCCCTTTGCCAGAACCATGACGGACCTGCTCGAGGTGCTGGATGTAATTGTCGCGGAGGATCCAGACACCCGCGGCGATCTGTGGCGCATGCAGCCTTGGGTGCCTCTGCCGAGTGTCGCCTCGGTTCGCCCGCCGTCTTACCTGGACCTGGCCGCAAAGGCCGACGCGCTCGCCGGTAGACGGTTCGGCGTGCCTCGGATGTACATCAACGCCGACCCCGCAGCAGGTACGAGTGCCGAGCCTGGCATCGGCGGGCCGACGGGCCAGCGCATCCATACACGGCCATCGGTCATCTCGCTTTGGAAACAGGCTCGCCAGACGCTGGAGGCCGCGGGGGCCGAGGTGGTCGAGGTCGATTTTCCGCTCGTTTCCAACTGCGAAGGCGATCGTCCCGGCGCGCCTACCGTGTTCAATCGCGGCCTTGTATCGAAGGAGTTTCTGCACCATGAGCTGTGGGATTTGACGGCCTGGGCATTCGACGATTTTCTTCAGGCCAATGGCGACCCCGCCCTGAATCGACTGGTCGACGTGGACGGCCCTCAGATCTTTCCTCATGACCCCGGGACCCTACCCAACAGGGAGGGCGATCTCGCTGCAGGGATGGATGAATATGTGCGCATGGCCGAGCGAGGGATCACGCCGTGGGACAGGATCGAAACACTACCGGACGGGCTGCGCGGCCTTGAGCAGACACGTCGAATCGATCTCGAGCAGTGGATGGATCGCCTGGGGCTCGACGCAGTGATCTTTCCGACGGTAGCCGATGTTGCGCCGGCAGATGCTGACGTCAATCCAGCCTCGGCGGATATCGCCTGGAGCAACGGCGTCTGGGTCGCCAACGGCAACCTAGCAATCCGGCATCTCGGCGTGCCGACGGTGACTGTCCCAATGGGCATCATGGCGGACATCGGCATGCCGGTAGGGCTGACATTCGCTGGACGAGCCTATGACGATTCATCGTTGCTGCGTTTGGCGGCGGCTTACGAGTCCACTGGCAGCAAGAGAAGCGTGCCTCCACGGACGCCTCCTTTGGGGCAGGTCTGAGAGCCTCACTCGGGCCCACCGAATGATAGGCATGGTTATGGCGCCAGGCCCGGGCTTGCGCTGCCAGCAGCAAGGCCGCTCCTGATTTAATCAGGGAACGCCCTAGGCGATTGGTCCGTAGGCGCATGTATATCGTTGAAAACGGGCAGTTGAGAAGCCGAGCCCTCTCGCGATCTTATAAGCAATCCGGCGGTCTCGATCTGCAGAAGCTCTGCATCGAGGCTGGTCTCCTCAGAAATGGCGAGCTGCGTACGGCTCCAGAGGCGAGCGTATGAAAATCAATGTCGCCCATTCATAGCCCAGAACAAATCGCCATGTCTCGTGCCGCTGGAGCGCTGGCTGCCGAGGTGCTGGCCATGATCGTTCCGCATGTCAAGGCAGGCGTTACTACGGATCATCTCGACAAGCTATGTCACGACTATATCGTCGATGTGTTGAAAGCCACTCCGGCCAACATCGGTTATCAGGGTTACCAGAAGACGCTGTGCACGTCGGTCAATCAAGTCGTCTGCCACGGCATCCCATCGTCTACGGTGCTGAAGGATGGCGATATCGTGAATATCGATGTGGCGGTGATCAAGGATGGTTGGTACGGCGACACCAGCCGGATGTACTTCGTTGGCGAGCTCAGCCCAAAGGCACGCCATCTGGTCGAAACTACCTATGAAGCCATGTGGGCCGGCATTCGGGCTGTGCGTCCTGGCGCTACGCTGGGTGACATCGGCCATGCGATCCAAACACTTGCCGAAGGTGCCGGACTAAGTGTGGTACGCGAATATTGCGGGCAGGTATCGGCAAGGTCTATCACGACCAGCCGAACATCCTTCACTTCGGCTCACCCGGCCAGGGCTTGAAATTGGAGACGGGTATGATCTTCACGATCGAACCGATGCTGAACGCGGGCAAGCGTGCCGTGAAAACGCTGTCTGACGGTTGGACAGTCGTCACCAAGGACCAGTCGATATCCGCGCAATGGGAGCACATGGTTGCAGTTACCGATGACGGATTCGAGGTGCTTACGGTCTGGCCTGAACACCGCGACGATTCACACGGAGCTCATTGTTCGCACACAGCTACCGCTTAGCCAGCAGTGTTGTCCAATCGAAACTGTCCGACGGTACAGGTTGCGAGCCATTCCAGCTTTCCTCGAATCGCATCGAAGCGGAGCATCGAGGGAAATTCCGAAGAACCAGAAACGACCTCAGAGGCGGGCTAAGCCGCCAGGAGCAGCTTGTCAGGGATTGCTTTGTTCATCGTCTCTACCTCGTTCTTTTTGTTCGATGCTGGTCAGTCCAAGCGCAAGGCGCTGGGAAATGGTTAAGCAGGTATCCGTTTTTCTTATACGGCCCCGATGCCAGACGGAATGGACCTGGACCAGGCCGCAAGCAGCCTGGTCCAGACGGGGGTCGTTCTGACGAGCGCCAAGGTGGCGAATAAGAAGCTAGGGCTGCCCGTTACCACCGGTTGCGCCGTAGACCTGGCCGGTCACGTAGCTGGAGGCCGTTGAAGCGAGCAGCACGTACACCGGTGCGAGCTCTACAGGCTGGCCAGGGCGACCGATCGGTGTGGTGCTACCAAAGCTTTTGAGGTTCTCCATGGTCTGCCCGCCGCTGACCTGCAGGGGTGTCCAGAACGGGCCCGGTGCGACGGCATTGACACGAATGCCCTTGTCGATCATCTGCTTGGCCAGGCCTTTGCTGAAATTGACGATGGCGGCTTTGGTCATCGAATAATCGAGCAGGTTGGCGGGTGGGTCATAGGTTGTGACTGACGAGGTATTGATGATCGAGGCCCCGGCAGGAAGATGCGGAATGGCCGCCTTGGTGATCCAGAACATTGCGTAGAGGTTGGTCTTGAGCGTCCAGTCGAACTCGTCGGTGGTGATGTCCAGGATCGATTGTTCACTGTTCTGCCGCGCAGCGTTATTTACCAGAATATCCAGCCCGCCGAGCTGCTCGACAGCCTGTTCTACCATCTTCTTGCAGAAGGCCTCGTCCCGGATATCGCCCGGTAACGCGACAGCCTTGCGCCCGGCTTCGCGGATCAATCGAACGACATCCTGGGCATCGGGCTCTTCGTCAGGAAGATAGCCAATGGCGACATCCGCTCCCTCTCGGGCAAAGGCGATCGCTGCCGCGCGACCGATGCCGGAGTCTCCTCCGGTGATCAGTGCCTTGCGACCAGCCAACTGGTTGCTGCCCTGGTAACTGGTCTCGCCGTGGTCGGGTTTGGGCTCCATCTTTCCGGCCAGCCCCGGCCATGGCTGTGACTGTTCCGGAAAAGGCGGTTGCGGATAGATTTTTTTGGGTGAACGCAGTGGGTCGGGTTGTGGCTGTTTCGAGGCGGAACCAGAATCGGCTGTCTGGCCAAGGGCCGACGCCGCCGCCCCGACGGCTACCGTGGCGGCAGCGCCCTGGATCAATCGACGGCGTGAGAGTGAATGGTCATCGGAGTGCATGGCTGTTCCTTCGAGCAGCGCTGCATCGAGCGTTCCTTTGCCGGATGGCGCAAGGGCAAGGCCCAGCCATGCCGTTGGCCAGGCTTAACGTGAGTACTCAGAGTAGATGTACGTCAACGGGGCCCGTTCCCTGTCGCAGATAATCGGTATCAGACCTGTGGTCGGAGCGTCGCGCCTGGCCGATCGAGTCCTGATCAAGGCCAGGTAATGACACTCACTGCACCCAAGAGGCTGAGCATGCCTCCCACTGGAAAAAGCGCTCGTTCGCGCCAGGAGAGCACGAGCCCTACGGCGATCCCGGCGAACATGAGCTGTGCGAGGCCCACAACCAAACCGATCGAAGTGCCCAGCGCAAAGATGTCCAGCGCGAGAGCCGCCATCAACAGACCCGTAGCGAGAAGGCGCAGCCCTCGTTGTCGTGAACGCTGTAGTTCTGATGAAAACAGCTGTCGATGATGGCGAGGCAACGCCAGGCAGAGAGCCAGCATGCCCAGGTAACTGAGCGCAAATGCCAGAACACTCATCGGGCGAGCTCCTGACGTTGTTTTACCGATCCTGCCGACCGCGCAGACACCCGTTTCTGCTGCGGGCTGCGCAGGCCGAGCCAGGCGCACATAACCCCTATTGCCAGTAAGGTGATATCCATAGCGGCAAGCACGCCATCGCCTTGAGCGAGGCTGGCCACCAGGTGCGCCTCTGTTGTGATCGCGTTCAGCAGAGGCAGGCCGAGCGCAAGCAAGGCCAACGAAACCAGCATCTGGCGCTTAAGCTGGACCGGATGATTTCGGCGTAGAACGGCGAAGCCGGTCACTGCCAACCAGCCCAGGGCAAAGCTCCATGCCTCTGCGGAAGCTCTTGCATCCATTGAGTCAGGCAGCAACCTGTTCGCCCATAGCAGCATGAGCGAGGCAATCGGCATCCCATAGAACACCGCACCGTTCAGGGCACGGACGATCTGCAGCCCCTTGGTCTGCCGAGCCTCCCGCTTACGCAGCCAGACGGATGTGCCCGCGACCAGCATGGCGCAACCGGCCAAGCCGAGAAGGGCATACAGCACCCTGACGACATGCCCGCCAAACTGCGCCATATGCAGCCCGACCAACCACATGTAGGCCCGGTAGCCGGTCGGGGCCACCTGTTGGTGGAGCATTTCGCCGGTCGTTGCATCGTAGTTCAAGGCATCCTGTGGCGATCCGATGCGTGAAGTATCCAGGCGACGAATGCTGACGACTGCCGAGGCATCCCCAGGATGCTCGACAATGATCCAGCCGGGGCTGGCACCGTCCCATCGCTGCCGCGCATCGGTAATGAGGCCGTCGAGTTTGATCAGCTCACCCGAGGGCTGGTTCATCTCGTTGCGGTGATAACCGCCCTGGACTTCTTCGAAGAATGCCAAGGGATCGCTGTCATAGGCGACCATCCCGCCGGCAGGCATGTAGGAGGCCACGAACACCGCAACGCCCGTATAAGCCATGATCAGATGAAAGGGCAGGCCGATCACGCCGAACAGGTTGTGGGCATCCAGCCAGGCACGCTGCCCGTTGGCTTTTGGTCTGAGGGTGAAGAAATCCTTGAATATCCGCCGATGCACGATGATGCCGGAAACCAGCGCGACCAGCATGAACATGCCCGCTAGCCCGACGATATACATTCCTATCGTTCCGGCGTGCAGATTGTAATGAAGCGTGAAGAAGAACTCCCCGCCTACCGTTTCCGGCATGACCTCGCCAGTCCCCGGATCAAAGGTCGCGCGACCGCGTTCGCCGGAGCCATCTTCCTCCCAGCCCAGCTTCCAGTAGGGCTCACGACTGGTAGGGCCGTGCAGCCAGTAGGCATGCAGTGGCGCCTCGACGTTGGTGTTCAGCCAGCTTCTGACATGATCGGCGGTGACCGTGTTCGTCGTCTGAGTGTGCAACGCTGGGCGCATCCAGCGCTCGATCTCTTTGTCGAAGCATGCCAGCGTGCCAGCGAAGAGGATTACGAAGAGCAACCAGCTGGGCAGCAGTCCCCCCCAGGTATGCAGGCCCGCCATGGATTGACGCAGGCTCATGGACGGCTCCTCCACTCGCCAGGCAGATAGGCCGCAACCCAGAAGAGCGCAGCCAGACCGCCAATAACTAACCAGGCGCGCCAGGCACCTCTGGCACCAAACGCATAGATCACAGCAGCGACCCAGACCGCGAAGCACAACAGACTGGCCGTAACAACGCGGTCGGCGCGGGCAAAGGGCAGGTAAGTGGTAAGAAACGCGGTGAATCCGAAAGCCAGGGCATAGCCACCCAGCATCGCAGCGCCTAACCGGCTGCCAATCGTGCAGCGCTTCTGAAAGGTCGGCATGTTCATCGGGTGTGCCTCGTCAGTGAATTCGTTGTCTGGTCTGGTAATGCTGGCTCAAGGCACTCGAGCAATGGTTTGTCAGGCATCCGTTGAAGCGGCGCATCTGCAAGCAGAGGCGCACCGTAAAGGTCTGGGCGCTGTGGACGGTAAGTGAGTCATGCCGTCGTTGGTCCTGACGTCCGCGTCGTGGAGTTCATGAGCTTGTTATTGTCGTGAAAACACATGCCATGGTGAGCGGGGCTTGTGGCAGCGCGTTGGTGCTCTGGTTGCCTGGCATGTTAATGCGAATTAGTTGGATTTGTAATCGCCGATCGGAAAAATTTCCACCAACCAGGCAAACGCTGGGTAGTCGGCTATCCCTGGCTGCTACCGTGTGCGCTTATTTCAAGGTGTCCCGACTGGCGGCTGCGCACTATCGCAAAAGCCGCTGCTCGAACATTTAGGTCGCTGGGGCCTGTCGCGATAACGAGGTGAATCATGCAATTTGATATGTCGGAAACGCACATCAACATTGGCCAGTTGCTGGCTGCCAATGATGCTGGAACAGACGAGCCATTACCGGGAGATCCGGACGGAGCCAGCATCAATGACGCGCCGATGTCCGATCCGGAAGGCACGGAGACAGAGGTCAGTGATGAAGACATCGATATGTTCGAGGACGACCCGACAATTCCAACTGAGTGATCGTCACTGGTATCGCTTGGCCTTGGTGATTTGACCGGTTTGATAGCCAAAAAAAACCGCAGTCGCCAAGGGCAGACTGCGGTTTCGATGAGGCTAAGTCAGCCTGAGGCTAGTGCACCCTTAACGGTTGAACGCAGCACCAGTGCCGATGACGCTAGCAGACGGCAGCAGTTGGCTGATGAAACGGTTCCAGCGAGTGATTCCGGCCGGTCCGACAAACACGACATCCTGCGGCTGCAACGGGAAATGCTGAGCCAGAGCAAAGGCTGCTGGAGATTCAGCGTTCAGTTGGAACACCGTGGCTTTTTCGGTCGCGATGTTCTCTGCGCCACGAATGACGTACACCGCTTCGCCGTCGGCAGTGTCCTGGCGAATCCCGCCCGCGGTGCCGATGGCATCCATCAGGTTGAGGCTGGTGGCCTTGAACGTCATGGCCTGCGGATTTACGACTTCACCCAACACATAGATTTTTTTCTGATCGTTATAGGGCAGATGGAGCTGATCGCCATCCTTCAGATAAACCTGATGCAGCCATGAGTCAGGGCGATTCAGGTCATCGAGGTTGAGCATGTATTCGCGACCGTCACGCTTGAGCATCAGGCCGGAAAGATCCGCTGTCTGGGTATCAACACCGGCCTGGCCGATGGCCTGAACGATGGTCATGGGGGCAGTCGTGACTTCTACCTCGCCTGCTGTATTGAACGCACCGGAAAGAATGATGCGCTGGCTACCGAAGCGCAGCAGGCTGACGTCAACCTGTGGGCTGTCGATGTAGTTGGCCAGTCGCCGTGAAATATCCGAACGCAGCTGTTCGATGGTCTTGCCCGCCGCCTCGATGTTGCCGATATACGGGTAGAACAGCGTGCCATCAGGACGAACCAGGCGGCCGTTTGCGTCCAGTTGCTGCTGCGGGCCCGAGGGTGCGGTCAGTTCAGGGTGATCCCAGACGGTGATATACAGCAGGTCGTTGGCGCCGATGCGATAAGCCTCGGGCTTGAAGTTCAAAAGCTCTTGCTTGCTGGAGGTACCCATGTCTGAGGAGAGGTCTCCCTTGAGCATCTCAGGCGTGATACGCATCAGCTGGACAGTGCCATCCTCTGTTTCAGCACCTTCCTTGAACTGGTCGGGATCCAGATGCTGACCAGGAGAAAAGACGCATCCCTGGAGCACCAGCACGGACGAAAAAGCGAGAGCAAACAATGGTTTCATGGGGCTTCATCCTTGACGGAATAGTTGTTTTTCACGAAGTGAAACGGCTGTATTCACCTGTAACGTGGGAATGGTCGCTCTCGAATCGCCTGCGGCATCGGATGCCTGCTAGCTACTTCGAAATGCCGCTCCCGGGTTGCTACTGCAATGCGAGGGGAATCCCCCCGGATCTGGTGTAGAGACCTGACCTTGCACTGCCACTGGTTCGGTTGTACCGAGGCTTGCACAGTGCCTTGGAATAAGGCGGAACGGGTGCCTATCACTCACAGTAGCCATAGACCGCTACGTTTCCACGGGGTTCACATCGACAACAGCAAATGACGCACCAGGGAATCTGAAAACTGGACTGCTACGGGTCAGCCGTCTGGAACAAGCCAAGGGAAAGGCTTCATGTCGATCAGGTCTGCCCGGGCCGTAGAAACTTCCAGCGCAAGCGAATGACAACACAGGCGCGAAGCGGCACCTGACGGTCTCGGCCCGCTGCCGTTGATTATTCGTTACTGAAAAGGCGCTTCGATCATCCAGCGCAGCGTGTCGGACAGCGTGATAGGTGGCAGCTCGCTGATCAACGACTCGAGCTTGGTCTTGCAACCAAATAGATTTTTCACATCGGCGCTGCGCACAAAGGCCGGATTGACCCGCACATCCAGATGATGCCCGGATATTGCGGCAGCTTGCTTGAGCACGTACTGCAGGGTATAGGCCGACCCGGAACAGATATTTACGGTTTCGCCAATTGCAGCCGGCGTTTCCAGCAGGCGTCGATACGCATAGGCGACCTGCCGTACATCGCAGAAATCTCGCGCGATATCCAGATTACCCAGCTCGATGATTTCTGCCCTGCGCCGGGTATGGGCGACGATTTTTGGGATGAGAAACTGCTCGGCCTGGCCAACTCCGGTGTAATTGAACGGCCGAGTGATAACGAGTGGAAGACGCCTGTTATAGAGTCTCGCCAGATATTCCATCGCAGCCTTGCTCACTGCGTAGTCGTTGGCAGGTGCAATCGGGGCGGATTCATCGAGTACGCCCTCGGTAGCATTCCCATAGACATTGGCGCTGCTGGCGAGAAGGACCGCCTCGAGGCCGGGCGCTACAGTGCACAACGCCTCGAGCAGATGCCGTGTGCCCAGCAGGTTGGCGTTGTAGATCGCGTCCGGGTCCGTGTGGGCGACAAAGGAGACGGCCGCAAGGTGCACTACGTAAACCGGACGGATCTCCATCAACAGATCTCGCAGCATTTCCGAGTCGTTGAGCGAGCAGCAATGGATGGCTGACACACCCGCAGGCAACTCGCCTTTGGGCTGGCGATAGCTGAGGCCGTGGACCTCATAGCCGTGCGCCGCAAGCTCTGCCGCCATATAGCGACCGGTAAATCCGGTTAGGCCTGTAATCAGCACTCTACGCATGATGTTCCCTTTCGATGGAGCTTGTACCTGCGGAGCTGCATCTGTCCTGTGCAACGGGGCGTCCGTCCGGTCAAGTTGCCTGACAGGCTTGCCCAGCGCTCCCGAGTCTATAGACCCATCTCCTGGCGACAGCTTATGCGATAGGGACAGCCATTCTGCTGCCCTTACCGTTGCGCTTGGTAGCTCGACTGGCCCGGATTGGCTGCGCGCCTGTTTTCCAGCTTCACAGCTGTCAGAACGAGAAGCCTTGTTTGTTGCGGCGCATATCCGCCTCAACCATCATCCGGCACAATTGCTCCAGCGTCGTCTTCGGCTCCCACCCCAGTACTTCCCTGGCTTTTTGAGGGTTGCCAATCAGAAGGTCAACCTCGGCAGGGCGGTAGTACTTCGGGTTTACCCGAACCACAACCTTGCCTGTCGACGCATCGATGGCCTGCTCCTGTTCACCCGACCCTGACCATTGCAGTTCGATGTCTACGGCCTTGAATGCCAGCGTCACGAAATCCCGCACGGTTTCCGTACGGTTTGTCGCAAGGACGAACACATCCGGCTCATCTGCTTGCAGCATGCGCCACATGCCTTCTACGTATTCCTTTGCGAACCCCCAGTCGCGCTTCGCGTCGATGTTGCCGAGCTCAAGAACATCCAGCAGGCCGAGTTTGATCTTCGCGACGGAGTCAGTGATCTTGCGGGTCACGAATTCACGGCCGCGCAGGGGAGATTCATGATTGAAGAGAATGCCACTGCAACCAAAGATGCCGTAGGACTCGCGGTAGTTGATGGTCATCCAGTGCGCATAAAGCTTGGCGACACCGTAGGGACTACGCGGATAAAACGGCGTGGTTTCCAGTTGTGGAATCGCCTGAACCTGACCAAACATCTCGGAAGTCGATGCTTGGTAGAAGCGAACTTTCGGATTCACGATACGAATCGCTTCCAGCAGATTGACCGCACCGGCACCGGTGATATCAAGGGTGGTCAGCGGCTGTTCGAATGAAACGCCAACGAAACTTTGCGCAGCCAGGTTGTATACCTCGGTTGCACCGGTACTTTGCAGCAAGCGGATACTTGAAGAGAGGTCGGTGAGGTCGTACTCAACCAGGTGCAGGTTGGGGTGCTTGTCGATACCTAGCTCTTCGATTCGCCAGAAGTTGACCGAACTGGTACGACGGAAGGTGCCATACACGGTATAGCCTTTTTCCAGCAGCAGTTCAGCCAGATAGGCGCCGTCTTGTCCTGTGATACCCGTGATGATCGCTTTCATTGTCTTCCCTGTTTAAGGTGGAGATTTAAGAGATGCTCTGCTCCGCCGCGAGGTGTGTGCGGCGGCGAGGCGGGTTGGGTTCTATGATGAAGAGCCTGTCCCGCCTGAAATTCACTTGAACAACTTGTAATGTCGTGATGCCTGGTCAGGACTCCTGTTTTGCCGGGCTGGCCTTGTCTCGGGTGCTCTTTTCACGCAGGAAGGCCGGGACGATATAGATCGCGTCGATAAGGTAGCGCTTGGCAAGGCGACGTGGTTCGAGACACATGCGATGAAGCCACTCGAGCTTTGATTCTCGCATCCAACGAGGTGCGCGTTTGATCGTGCCGGTCGCAAAGGAAATTGAAGCGCCAATGCAAAAGCCCATGCCAACTCGCTCGTGAGGCTGAGTCATCGACGCCAGTACCTCGCCGCGAGGGGTTCCAACCGCATACAGCACCAGGTCAGACGGGTTTTCTCGTACGAACCGCAGGCACCGCTGCACTTCTTCAGGCTTCTTGATAAATCCCATCGGAGGGTTGTAGTGATGCAGCGTGATGCCGGGGTAGAGGGCCCGCAATCGTTCGGCCTCGCTTGTCACCGAACCGATCAGAACCACCCGCAGGCGATCCCTGTCTGCCCACTTCAGTAAGTCGAGCGTCAGGTCACTACCCGGGATAGCCTCGTCCAAATGAACACCCAGGCGGTGCAACAAGGAAAGCAGAATACGGCTGTCACATAGCCTCCAGCGGGCATTTGCGTAGGCGTGGCGCAGCTGGCCATCGCTTTCCAACTGCACGAGGTGGTCGACATTGGGTGTCACCACATACGAATAGGGCTGCCTGATGCCCTCGCGAATGCAGGTCAATAATGCTTTCTTATTGCCAGAATAAAAGTCGATTCCGAACGCTGTAGTATCACTTGACACTCATTGCTACTCCCTTGAAGGCGCCCTTGATACCCGACCATACGAGGGTGGGGTTTCGATATTCCTTGATCGTGGTAACAGCTGATAAAAGGAACGCGGATGTGAGGGCGAACACCGGACCATAAAAACGCTTGTTGAAACGAGTCGCTGCCCGGTTTCGGTAGTAGTGGTAAAACGCCGATCGGTTACCAAGGCTTAATGAGCCATAGTGGAACAGACGGCTTTGCGGAATGACCTTGATCGAAACACCAAAGCGCCTGGCGCGATATTGCCAATCCACTTCTTCGAAATACATGAAATAGCTTTCATCCATCAGCCCGATCTCCTTGGTCAGGGCCGCTGAAAAAGCGAGGCTGCAGCCCATCAGGTAATCCGGGCTATGGGCAACGCTTTGTAGCTGCATGGCTTCGACGCTCTGGTCTTTACCGAGCAGGCGGGCCTTGCCGAGGATGGGGTAGAGCTTACCTCCTCCATAGCACTCCAGGCGCCCGGTATCGGCGCTCAGGACGACTGAGCCGACGAACTGACGATCATGCTGCTTCAGGGCTTCCAGCAAGGGAGAAAAGGCGTCGCTTTCGACGTAGGTATCGTTATTCAGGACCCAGAAATAGGTCGGCTCCAGGTTTTGCATTGCCCAGCGCATGCCATAGTTGTTTCCGCCTGCGTACCCGTTATTTTCGGGGTTACAGAGAAACGTCACCTTTGAGGTTGGCTTCGCTTCCAACCACTGCTGCAACGTCTGCGCGGAGCCGTCCTGCGAATCATTGTCGACAACAACTATGTGGTCGATGGTCAAGCAATGCGCGAGCAGGCTTTCGACGCAACTGATGGTCTCAGTAGCAGCTTTGTAGTTGAGAATAAGTGCGACGTTCATGAACTCGTTCCTTGCTGCGAAGATAGCGTGCTCTGAGAGCGTGAATGACGAAAAGCATGCAGATGACGGGCTGCGTATATTCGAAAAGACCATTCAGAGGCCAGATCACAAAGAACGCGAGCATGACGGAATAGGTGAAACTCATCTCAGGGTTGATGTTGCGGGCGATGTGTCTGTAAACGTAGAGGGTCAGCGGTACGAGGAGGAAGGTTAGAAAACCGAAGCGGAACAACGTTCCG
Source organism: Stutzerimonas sp. C6.4V (assembly GCF_058536345.1). Taxonomy (NCBI): domain Bacteria; kingdom Pseudomonadati; phylum Pseudomonadota; class Gammaproteobacteria; order Pseudomonadales; family Pseudomonadaceae; genus Stutzerimonas; species Stutzerimonas sp. C6.4V. The sequence continues at coordinate 2,138,353 of NZ_JBZUBM010000001.1, read as the reverse complement.
ATGATGCCGATATCGGAAAGAAAGAAATGTTCGCCAAAGTAGGGAATGAATCCGTCTTGCCACATCAGCGATAACGAGCCGCTAGGCAACCAGTTGACCTGGTTCAGATGGCTGAAAACGGACGCGATCGTATGGGGACGAACGCCATCTTCCACATCACCGTCGAGGCTGCTTTCGTAGAATTCAAGGTTCAGCCCCAGCACTTCCAGCAACTCCGGGTAGAAATAGAACGGTGAAAGCAGCACACACAGGGACGCGGCCCATACCACGGCCTTGGCGCGCAGGCAAAACAGCGTGAAAGCCAGGCACAGGGCGATGAGCTGGCGGGTCTGTGTGGCGAAGACAAGGGTCAACAGAAGTATCGCCGCCACGATCAGATAGAAATTACGGCTTCGGCTGTCACCATTGATAGGTGATGTGCCTTTCGACCAGACCTGAATGCAATAGAAGTAGGCAAAGCAGATCAGGAACGGGCCGATAGACGAGCGATCTGGGCGGTCCCAGGACGTCTGCTCTTGCCGCAAGTCCGGCACCAGGCCGAATTTGAACCCCCATGACAGCACCACCGCAATCAGTGCTGCATATAGCAGAGCGCGCTCGAACTGCAGGGTGCTGACATGCTTGGAAAGCAGCAGCAAGGGGACGAAACCAAAAGTAAACAGGATCCTACGTTCCTCGATCAGACCGTAAGTGATCGGCTGGCCGAAGGTATAGAACGAGAAGATGGCAGGAAGCACGGTGAACACCACCACACTGTATGCCGCGTAGTACATGAGAATACGAAATTCACGGGACGCATCCTCGGTGCTTGCCAGTACCAGAAGCGCGGCAGCACCAAGACAGACCGCCAGGTACAGCTCGTTGAGGAACTTGAAGCCGATGGGGTTGTGCGTGCTGTCTCCGAACACCGAGAAGTGCAGGATGATTGCCAGTACGGTCAATGGCAGAAAAAAGAATCTGGAGCTGATGCTTGTCATCACCTGAGTCCTTAGGTGCTTTACCTTTCCAATAACTACGTCGCAACAAACTCAAGCTTTTCTCTCGTGCCCTGTTGATGCCTATGACGCGTCGTGCCTACGGATTGCTGGCTTGGGTTATCAAACGCCAACAATGGCTTGGGTGAAGCGTTGCCGTATAGCGCAGGGGCGTTCGAGCTCCGCTCGTATTAACCCCGAAGTGATCGGTCATCGCGTTGGACAACCAGTCCGGCACCTGGGTTGCGTAAAATTTCGAGATTTTTCAATCATCGAGAAATCTACGGCGAGGTTCGCAGTGCTGGTGATACCCGGCGTAAGGCCGAAGCGGTTTAAGCATGGCCAACCAGTTGGGGCTAGCCATAACGTGACCGCATCAGCACATGCCGATCACTGAGCGCTCGTCGGACCGAACTCGGTGCAGTCGTTTGGGACATGCTTCTGCAGAACTCGCATTTGCGGACGGTCCTTGCCGTTGATTGGCTCGATAGCCATTACGTATTCGCCCCATCCCGGGCCGCCTGCCCAGTAGGCACTGGGTATGCAGTGCTCGTTGAGATAGCCGAGCAGGTTGTCCATGGCGGTGAGCATGGATTCGGATTGCGCGGGCACGCCGTATTCCCCAAGGAAGCCTTTTTGCCCATGTTCCTTGAGCCACTCGATGAAAGGCTTCACCCGTTCAACACCCAGCATCGGATCGACGGTTTCATCGCTCGCGTAACGGCCGGAGAAGTCCTTGTCGAAGTAGACGTGACCTTCGTAGATGATCTTGTCTGCCGGGTCGTTTATGAGAAAGTCCTCGTTCACCTTTCTCCAGTGAAAGGTGCTGGCCCACCGGTCACCTTCGACGAATATCAGGGTCTGGTCATCCACCTCCCGAATCGCGTCCACTGCCGCTTGGGCGGCGCCAGGCCAGAGACCCTTCGTCGAGTGTGGCTCGTTCATGATGTCGTAGCCGAAAAGTGCCGGATGACCCTTGAATGTCTCGGCAAGCTTGCGCCAGACATCCGCGTAGGCCTTGTAGGGTACTTCTGCTGAGCCGATCAGCTTGCCCTTGTAGCGACCATAGTTGTGCATATCCAGAATGATTTTTTGATCATGCTGTGCGGCATAGTCCAAAGTCCTTCGAAGTAGACGAATCTGGTCGAAGTTAACGCCTTTGTTCAGGTCGTGCTGAACGCGTTCCCAGATAAAGGGGAAGCGGATCAGGCGGATGTTCTTGTCGGCGTAGTATTTGAAATATTTCTTGTCAGGATAGAAGTAGTTCGTGCCCACCTTTCCAGGCGTGACATGGGGAGCAAAGTTCGCTCCGGACATGTTGATCCCTATCAGGTCGATACCCTTGGCGTCGTCGGTTGCCTGGGCATGGGCGAGTGAGACAGCGCTAGCCAGGGTAAAGCCGATGATCAGCCACAGTGCTCTGGTCATGTGGTGGCTCGATTTCATGTAGGTAACCTTCATCAATAGCGCAGCACGTGGGCACGCTCGGAACATGGTTCAACGAGCGAATCATCCAGGGTGCGATCGTTAGGCGGTTGTTGAGCGCTCGGGGCGAATCAACCGGCGAGAAAGCGGTGCCATCACCTCGGTACGTTGACACACCGAGGTGATGCAATCACTTGCTCTGATACTCGTACTGGTAGTAACCGTACTCGCTGTAGGTCGAGGCCTTGCGGACAACGGCGTTGAAGATCACGCCCTTGACCATCAGTCCGTTCTGTTCGAGGCGACGCTTGGCGAACTCGATTTCCTTGATACCGTTCAGGCCGTAGCGGGTCACCATCAAGGTGGTGCCGGCCTGACTGCCGACCAGCGCAGCATCCGTCACGGCCAGGATCGGTGGTGTATCGAAAATCACCAGGTCGTACATGCTGCTGATCTCCCTGACGAAGCGCGAGAAGTTCTCGTGCATCAGGAGTTCCGACGGGTTGGGTGGAAGCTGTCCGTGGGTGATCACGTGCAAGTTGTTCAGCTGGGTTTTCTGGATGGCGTCGAACAGGGTGATGCGTCCCGAAAGAATATCCGACAGACCCTTTTCTCCCTGGCAGCGCATGACCTTGTGCAGGTAGCCCTTGCGCATGTCGGCATCGATCAGCAGTACCTTTTTACCCGACTGAGCCACAACGGCCGCAAGGTTGCTGGTCACGAACGACTTACCCACCGCCGGGCTGGGGCCGGTGATCATGAGGATATTGTTTTTCGCTTCGATCATTGCGAAGTGCAGGCTGGTACGCAGGCTGCGCATGGCTTCTGTCGCAAGGTCGGCCGGGTCGTTGATCGTCAGCAGGTAGGAGGCACTGCTCTTGTCACGCTTGAAATTGGCCAGACGCTTTTCCAGCAGCCCCTGCTTCTCGCTGAACGGAATCGCTGCGTATACCGGGATGCCGACGCGCTCGATGTCTTCCGGGTTCTCCACGCCCCGCTTGAGTGCTTCGCGGACGTACACGAAGGCTACGGCGATGATCGCTCCGAGCAGGGTAGCGACAATGACGATCAACGGCTTGTTTGGCTTGATCGGTTCATCGATATCGGCTGCCGCATGGTCGACGATACGTACATTGCCGACGGTGCCTGCGCGGATGATGTCCAGTTCCTGCGTCTTGTTCAGCAGCATCGAATAGGTATCGGACGAGACATCGACGTCGCGGGTCAGTCGCAGCAGTTCCTGTTGAGTGGACGGCAGGGTGCCGATCTGCTTTTCCAGCTCCGCCTTCTGCATTTGCAGCTGATTGATCTGATTCATCAGCGCCTGGAAGTTCGGATGCTGGCGAGTGAACCGGCTTTCCATTTCGGTGCGCTTGAGGTTCTGTTCGGAAATCTGGCTCTCGAGATCAACGATGCGGTCGAGTACCGATTGGGTTTCAGCAGAAATGTCCACCGAGCGATTGCCGGTCTGGAATTCGTTCAAGGCCGTTTGCGCGGCGTCGAGTTTCTTGCGAACTTCCGGTACCTGTTCGCTCAGGAATTCCAGGCTCTGCGTCGCCTCGGCCGCATTGCGGGCGATGTTCTGGTCGACGTAGCGCTGTGCGACCGCCTCAAGCACCTCGACTGCCTTTTGCGGGTCGGTATCCTCCAGGGTGACGTTGAGGATGCCGGACTGCTTGCCGCGTTCGCCGGCATTCAGTCGAGCCTGATAGTCTTCGGTGGTGGCGTAGGTACGGTTTTTAATGACGGTGAAGGTGGTTCCGGGGCGCGCGTTCAGCTCCGCCACGGTGATGCCGTAGTCAGGCGTCTCGATGGGTTCGCCCACGATGCCTTGAACAACCACTTCGCCATCGGTGTCGCGCAGGATAAAGCCGTTGTTTTCAGCAGCTTCCAGCGTCAGTTCTTCACCATGCATCTTGTCCGGGACGATCAGCTGCGTGACACGCAGCGACTCGCCACCCCAAGCATAGGACTCGAACCCTTCCGGATACCAGCCCAGCTGATTCTCCTCGGTGGGCTCGAACTTGCGGTAGACGTAGCCGCCGATCACCGGGAAATGGTGGGGTTTGATGATGATGTCGAGATTCAGGTCTTCAACGGCACCGCCTACGACCGAGCGCGACTTGAGCAGGGCTATTTCAGTCTGTGCCGGCGAGACGGCTGGCGCCGTGCCAACCACGTCCGTCAGGCTCGGCAATCCGCCTTTCGCCTGGATCTGAATCATCGCGCTCGCCAGATAGACCGGTGTGGCCAGCAGCGCATAGGCGATACCGAGCGCGGCAAAGAATCCGGTTATAGTGAGGATGAGTCCCCGATTGTTCAGGAAGGTGTCAAAGAGGTGGGCCAGATCAATGTCTTTTTCCTCTTTAGTCTCGTATATGGGTCGTGGCATGGTGGTCATCGAAGGTCCTTCTTCTTATTTCAGGTAAGGAAGCCAGCTTTCAACGGACTGTGTCAGAAGGCTGTGAACGTGTTCGAAGGCAGGCTTGGATTGACGGAAAGGGTCAGGGATCTCCGTGTCGTCCAGCCATTTGCCGATCAGGAAGGTCTTGCCATGTACCTCCGGGGCTATCTGGCGGATGTGCTGGATATGGCTCTGCTCCATGGCAAGAATGAGATCCGCCTGATGCAGCATGGCGCTATCGACCTGTCTGGCGCGGTGGCTAAGGAGTTCCAGTCCGTGTTCTTTCAGCACTTCGTGTGCGTTCTTGTCCATTGGCTTGCCTACCAGGGCACCTATGCCGGCCGAGCTGATCGACAGGCCTTTTTCCTTGAGTTTGTGTTTGAGCAACGCTTCGGCTGCCGGGCTTCGGCACACGTTGCCGACGCAGACGATCAGTATGTTCTTGAACATGATTATTTAGCCTAGCAGCCCCGTATCAATGGGCTGGAGGAGGGCCTGCGTTTTACAGACCGCAAATCTGATGATGGGCTTTTTCATAAGTTCAGTCCTGCTGCGCTCGCGCATGAAAAATAGGCGTGTGCCAATGGATTCGCTATGCGGGTGGCAGTCAATACACATCCTTGTTGAACAGCAGGGCTGGCACGGTACGCGCCAGAATGTAGATGTCGAACCAGACGGACCAGCGCTCGATGTAATCCAGGTCGAATTCGACACGTTTCTCGATTTTTTCCAGGGTGTCCGTTTCGCCGCGGTAGCCGTTGATCTGCGCCCAACCGGTAATGCCTGGCTTGACCCGATGGCGCGCTGAGTACTCGGAGACCGCGTCTTCGAACAGCACGCCGGCCGCTTTGGTTGCTGTCGCGTGGGGGCGGGGGCCGACCATCGACATACTGCCAAGAAACACGTTCAGCAACTGTGGAAGCTCGTCGAGGCTGGTCTTGCGAATGAAGCGACCGACACGGGTAATACGATCATCACCACGGGTAGTCTGGCGCTCGGCATTGGCATCGGATTTGGCGTGGTACATGGAGCGAAACTTGAAGACTTCGATCAAGCGGTTGTTGTAGCCGTAGCGTTTCTGCTTGAAGAGGACCGGGCCCGGGGAATCCAGCTTGATGGCCAGGGCGAGCAGCAACATCACCGGCGCGGCCGCAAGCAGAGCCAGGCTGGACAGCACGATGTCCTCGATGCGCTTGAACATCGGCGACCAGCCGCGCAGAGGCAGATCCGAAGCGATGAGGGTTGGAAGACCGCCGACTTCGGTGATGCGTTTGTTTGCATGGCGAAAGGCAACCATGTCAGGTACCAGCAACACATTGACTGGCAGTTTGCGCAACTCATTGATGACCTGGCCGATGCGGCTGTCGGCGAACCAGGGCAGGGCAACCAGCACTTGCGTGACCTTTTCCTCGCGGATCATTTGTTCCAGGTCGCGGGTATTGCCCAGGAGCGGCAGGTCGGCAAGGGTTTTCGGCAGGCGCTCCAGGCGGTCGTCGATGAACCCGAGCACACCGGTACGAATATCGCGATGGTGGGCCAGATACTCCGCCACGCGGACACCGTTGTCCGTGCCGCCGAGGATGACTGCGTTCTGCAGATAGACGCCTTTTGACATCAGTCGGCGGAACAGTGCGAGCATCATCAGGCGCTCGGCACCAAACAGAACGGTACTGGTGGCAAACCAGAAGGTCAGGTGCTTGGCTTCGAGGTAGCTGAACATGCCCAGCCCCTGATGCATGAAGATGAGCAGGCTGAATGCTGCGGCCCACGCAACCAGCATCGTGCGAAAGCGCAGCAGCGTGCTGAAGACTTCTTCGCTGTATATGCCGACGGACTGGAAGATCACTACGCTGATTACAGCGAAGAACACCAGGAAGGTACTGAAGGTGCCGCCGCCTACCGGTAGCTCCAAAGGAAGGAAAAGCAACAGCAGTACGCCCGGCAATACAGCGGTCAGGCCATGTATCAGGCGGACACTGGCTAGAAAGTAATCGACAAAACTGGGGTGAGCATACTCAAGTGTTCCAACGGACTGTAAGCGCATACAAGGCTCCTTCCTTCAGCTATCGCTAGCTCAATACTCGATTTGATCGCCGCTATCCGCGGTTTTGATGGCAGGCCGCTACTGCAACCTTTATCTGGACAATGCTCCGACCGTCGGCCGCGAGATGAGTTCATCCGAATGCGCGAAAGTGACGAAAAACAGAAAGAATTAAATGACCTGGTTAACCTACTGATCTGTAAGGAATATTCCGTCGATTCCCAGCGGAAGGGGCAGCGCGGCGCGGCGCCTGGGCTGACCGATGGTCCTCGGGTCGAGGGGGCGGCTTAACCCTTTGGCTGAAGCTGCTTCACAACTTTCCGATGGCGTGACGGGTCCTATCTTTCGAAGTTACAGACTGGAAGCCTCAGGCATGAATCACCCGAATGCGCTGCTCGTTCTGCATGGAAAACAGGCGCTCAATGAAGAGGTTCGTTTCGCGGTCAAGGAATGGCGTGCGCTGGGGCGGGAGCTGGCAGTGCGTGTCACCTGGGAACCCGGAGACACCCGGCGCATTGTTCATGAAGCCGTGGCCGCGGGGTATCGCACGCTGGTGGCGGGAGGTGGAGATGGCACGCTGCGCGAGGTCGTCCAGGCCTTGCTGGAAACCGGCGTGGACGCGAGCCTGGCATTGCTGCCGCTTGGCACGGCGAACGATTTCGCCCACGCAGCGGATATCCCGCTGGAGCCCTTCGAGGCGCTGACGCTGCTCGATCGCGAGCCAGTCCTGGTCGATGTGGGCGAAATGAACGGTGAGCCATTCCTGAACATGGCAACTGGTGGCTTTGGTTCCAGGGTCACCGCAACCACCTCCGAAGATCTCAAGCGAGTCCTGGGTGGAGGCGCGTATCTCCTGACCGGCTTGTCACGATTCAGCGAGCTTCACGCCGCCTGGGGCCATTTCGTTGGGCCGGACTTTGCCTGGGAGGGTGAATTCCTTGCCCTGGGTATTGGCAATGGTCGCCAGGCCGGAGGAGGCCAACAGCTCTGCCCACAGGCATCCGTGAATGATGGCTTGCTGGATGTTTGCATCGTTCCGGCACCGCCCGATGCAGTAGGCACCTTGGGAACACTGCTGAGCGGTGGGCTGCGCGGGGTAGATGCCGTTTCGGTAAAAGCGCGGGTTCCCTGGCTCGAAGTGGACGGCCCTGTCGAGATCGATATCAACCTTGACGGTGAACCTTCTTCGGCGAAGCGGATGAGGTTCACCGTGCGGCCCGGATGTCTGAAGGTGCACCTGCCCGTCGATAGCCCCCTCTTGCTAAACGAGCCGCTTTCTGTCGAAAGCGAGGCGGCTTGCTGAATGGTCTAGTCGGCAAAGCGTAATGGCATTGCGCCTTGCTGGGTTCGGGTTGATGATGGGCCGGTAAATAGTTGCGTGGCCGGATAAAGCGCCGCGACTCTCTGCCGATAGCCCATTAGTCCCTGCAGTCAACAAGGAGCCCGCAATGGCCGGCATTCTAGATTCAGTCGATCAACGCACCCGGTTGGTGGGGCAGAATCGTCTGGAAATCCTCATGTTCAGGCTTTCGGGCCGACAGAAGTTTGCGATAAACGTGTTCAAGGTGCAGGAAGTGGTACAACTGCCAAAGATGACGCTGATGCCGCATCGGCACAATTCCGTATGCGGGGTTGTCAATCTGCGCGGGCAGACGTTGCCTGTCATCGATCTCTCGCGTGCCATCGGGCTGCGCCCGCTGGTCCCGGATGAGCGCAGCACCATTATCGTCACCGAATACAATCGGTCTATTCAGGCCTTTCTGGTTGGCGGCGTGGATCGCATCCTCAACCTCAACTGGGAAGAGGTTCTGCCGCCCCCGGCCACGGCAGGTCGCCAGCACTACCTGACCGCTATCACCAAGGTCGAAGACCAACTGGTAGAGGTCATCGATGTGGAGAAGGTCCTGGCTGAAATCGTCCCGTACGACACCAGCATTTCGCCGGACCGCCTCACAGACCCTGTGCTGGAACGCGCGCGGGGTCGCGAGGTGCTCTGTGTAGATGACTCAACCGTCGCCTTGTCGCAGTTGCGTGAAACCCTGAGTCAGCTCGGGGTTACCGTCCATACCGCCAGCGATGGCATGAAGGGATTGCGCAAGCTGCAGGCCTGGGCTGATGCTGGCGATGTGCTCACCGAACGACTGCTGATGGTGTTCACGGACGCAGAAATGCCGGAAATGGACGGCTATCGCCTGACCACAGAGATACGCAACGACCCACGTCTGCGCGATCTCCATGTCGTTCTGCATACTTCCTTATCGGGTAGCTTCAACCTGGCGATGGTGCAGAAAGTCGGTTGCGACAACTTCCTTTCCAAGTTTCAGCCGGAGAAATTGGTCGACGTGGTCCGGGAACGCCTGTTGCTGGATGAAAAGCGCTGATCGTCAATCACTCCGGGGGGGCTGTCGCATGCATCTGTCGTCACTTTACCGCTACCCCCTCAAGTCCGGCTCCGCTGAAATGCTGGAGGAGGGGAGCACCGATAAGCTCGGATTGATGGGTGATCGCCGCTGGATGGTTATCGACGCCGAGACGGGAAACTTCCTGACCCAGCGCGTGTTGCCGCAGATGGCATTGCTGCAGGCGCGATGGCGGGACGATAGCGTATTGCAGCTCGAGGCGCCCGGACTCGAACCCTTGCTGGTCGAGGTTCCCGATGCATCGCAGGCCGAGCGTGGCGCAGTCATCTGGCGTGAATCGATACAAGTACCAGATGCCGGAGACTGTGCAGGTTTCTGGCTGACTCGCTTGCTTGGACGCCCCTGTCGGCTTGTGTATCTGCCGGCTACTCGCGGTATCCAGGTCGACCGCGACTTCGCCCGTGCCGGTGAGCAGACATCCTTCAGTGACGGCTTTCCTTTCCTGTTGATTGGCCAGGCTTCGCTCGACGACCTGTCGGCCCGCGTTGGACGTCTCTTCGACATGAGCCGCTTCCGCCCGAATCTGGTGGTTGCGGGTGCAGATCCCTATGCCGAGGACAGCTGGCGGCGTATCCGCATCGGCACCATCGAGTTTCGCGTGGTCAAGCCCTGCTCGCGTTGCATCATCCCCACCATCGATCCGCGCACTGCCGAACGCAGCGCCGACCGCGAACCGCTGGCAACCCTGATGACGTACCGCAAGCGTGAGGGCGGCGTATTCTTTGGGCAGAACCTGATTGCCGAGAGTACCGGCCACCTGAGGCAGGGTATGTCGGTTGAAATCCTGGAGTAGCGAGGCCGCAAAGGGATCGTTGTCCAACTGCGCCCGGTTGAGCAGGGTTCAAACAGGTTCATTGCGAGCCCGGGCAAACTGCTTCGCTCATTCCGTCATAGGCTGGGATGTATCATGCCTGGCCGTCGCACGCAGCGTTTTAAATGGCTGTATTGCTCGCCTGTTCACCACTGCATAGTGAAGCTGGCCACAGGCAACGCTGGCTTTCATCCAGCCCGGTCGCCGGGCTGAACAAGTCCAGATATGAGCGAGCATCGTCTCCTACTGGCTTTCGAAATAGCGTTCATGCCACTCGACCAGCGGCTGAGGTGCATTGAGTTTCTGCCCGTAGATCACCGAATAGGTGAGCACATTCTGTACGTACTGGCGGGTTTCATCGAAAGGGATGTTTTCCACCCAGACATCAAAAGGCAGGTGCCGTGCATCCTTCAACCACTGGCGAACCCTACCCGGACCTGCGTTATACGCTGCGGAAGCAAGCACCCGGTTGCCCTTGAACTGCCCATAGATCTGGCTGAGATAGGCGGCACCCAACTGAATGTTTGTATCGGGATCCAGCACCTGTTGTGACGAGGCCAGTGGGATATTGAACCGCTTCGCGGTTTCCCTTGCCGTGGCCGGCATGAGCTGCATCAACCCGCTGGCGCCGACCCCCGATCGAGCATCGGTCATGAAGGCACTTTCCTGGCGAGTAATGGCAAATACCCAGCTTGGATGAATCTCCCGTGCCTTGGCGGCACTGACCAGGCTGCTGCGATAGGCCATGGGAAAACGGATGTCCAGATCGTCCCAGTACTGGGCCTGGCTGATCGTACGGATTGCCGGGAAATACCATTGTTGGTCGAAGGCCAGGCGTGCCTGGGCAACCAATTCGTCACGGCTGAATCGGCGGCTGGCGTGGTACCACTCGCGACGGCCGTCGACGATCTGGCCCCGTGCATGGAATTCCAAGGCGCGACGAATACCGGCAGTGTTACGCACTTTCTGGATAAGCTTTGGTTCGAGCGCCAATGGCTGATGATTAAGCCGATAGGGTGCCTGGATCCGGTCTGCCGAAAGGAAACCGTAGAAATCCCGTTCACTGGCGACAGGCTGGTACAGGCGAGCGGCCTCCTCGTCGTTGGGGTGGGCCAGTTCCATGCTGCGAGCTTTCCAGTAGCGCCACCGGTTGGTGTTGGCGAGCTCATCGGGGAAACGCTGCGTCAGTTCATGGGCTTCTTTCCACCGTCCCATGCGCAACAGCAGCCGCGCTCTCCATTCGCTGACAGTATTGTCACGCAGGTCGGGGTCGTATTCGGCCATCACCTTCAGCGCACGTGGGTCGAAGCGCTTGGCCAGGGTCAGCCCGATCTGACGTGCGATGGCGACCCGCTCATCCGAAGAGAACGACAGCCGACGGGCGTAACCATCAAGCAAATCCAAGGCCTTTTCCGGATCCTGACGCGCAAGCCGACGCAGACCGAGCGACACTACATCGGCCATGGCCTGGGTGGAGGGTGTGAAACGATCAGACTGGCTCAGCAGTTGCGGCTTCTTCGCGACTTCGATCAAGAGCTCGCCCTGGCGCTTGAGCGTCGGCAGATTTTTCACCAGGAAATTGGCCAGGCTGTAATTGCCTGTCTCTACGGCGAGCTTGGCGCGCTTCCAGCGCAACTCCTCGGTTAGTTGCCCGTCCTTCTCCCAGCGCTCGAACAGCGCATCGCAAGCGTTGTGCTGCGACTTGCCGACCAACCAGAGTTTCTCGGCCGTGGCGTAGCCCTGTTCGCTTTGTCCACTGAGCAGCTGATACTGGCCAAACAGGCAGTCCAGCTCGGTGAAATTCATGGCGGGATCGTAATGGGCCACGAAAGGTTGCCAATCGCCGCGTGCGGCGAGCAGCCGCAGCCAGCGCAGTTTCATCCAGCTCGCCTGGGGAAGATCGCCGTGGTCGGCAAGGAACTGCTCCACTTCATCGTTGCTGGCGGTCTTGAGCCGCGCCGTCAGGTCGTCATAGGCAAGATAAGGCTCAAGCGGATAGTCACGCAGCGCAGCGGCGTTGCGTCGGTATGGCCCGCTGTCACCCTTGGCCAGTGCCCGTTTGGCTTCGTCGTAAAGCTGACGTTGCTGTTCAAGATTTGCCGCTTGGGTAGTCTGGAAAGTGAGTAGGGCCAAAAGACAAATACAGATACTGGAGAGTCGACCGCGCATGAGACTTCCGAAGAGGGGTGCTGGGAATTTCAGCGGCTAGCTTAGCTTGGCCAGTCGGGCAGTTAAACGAGGATTAATCGCTGGGAACCATCAAAGCGAAACTTCCGACGAGCGTGATGCCGATGCTCGCCCGTGCCTGCCCCGGCTTGCCGACAAACAGTACCGAAGCCGGCGCAAGTCTCGTCTGAAGCGGATTGCAGGCTACCAGGCCAGTCCGGTTGAGCGGCGCCTTCTGCTAGAATGCGCGCCCTGTTTCGTGGAGGTAGTCATGACCCTGCTCAAGTTGACCGATGTGTCCCTCGCCTATGGCAACAATCCATTGCTCGATGGAGTGTCCTGGCAGATTGCGCGAGGTGAGCGGGTTTGCATCATCGGCCGTAACGGGACCGGCAAATCCAGCATGCTCAGTCTGGTCAAGGGTAGCCAGCTGCCCGATGAAGGCGAAGTCTGGCGGGCCCCTGGGCTGAAGATCGGCGAATTGCCACAGGAGTTGCCGGTTGCAGACAACCGCACGGTATTCGATGTGGTAGCCGAGGGGCTGGCCGGGGTGGGTCAGCTGCTCGCCGATTACCACCATCTGAGCCAGAACATCCAGAATGAGGCAGACCTCGACAAGCTCATGCACGTCCAACAGGAACTGGAAGCCAAGGATGGCTGGCGTTTGCAGCAGTTGGTCGACAGTACCTTGAGCCGCTTGCAGCTGCCTGCGGAGAAGACCTTGGCCGAAATGTCCGGCGGTTGGCGCCGGCGTGTGTTGCTGGCGCAGGCACTGGTTTCCGAGCCTGACCTGCTGTTGCTCGACGAGCCCACCAACCATCTGGACATCGGCGCGATTGCCTGGTTGGAAGAGGCACTGATGGGGTTCGGCGGTGCCGTGCTGTTCATCACCCACGACCGCGCGTTCCTGCAGAACCTGGCTACCCGCATTCTCGAGCTGGATCGTGGCCACATGATCGACTGGAACGGCGACTATGCCAGCTTTCTGGTGCATAAGGAGCAGCAGCTGGCGGCCGAAGAAACCGCCAATGCGCTATTCGACAAGAAACTGGCCCAGGAGGAAGTGTGGATCCGCCAGGGCATCAAGGCCCGTCGTACCCGTAACGAAGGACGCGTACGTGCCCTCAAGGCGCTTCGTGCCGAGCGCGGTGAGCGACGCGAGCATCAGGGCAAGGCCAACATCCAGATCGATGCCGCCGAGAAGTCCGGCAAGCAGGTCATTGTGGTCGAGCACGCGAGTTTCGGTCATCCAGGCGGCGAGCTGCTCATTCGTGATTTTTCGATGGTACTGCAGCGGGGCGATCGGATCGGCTTGCTAGGCGCCAATGGCACCGGCAAGACCACCCTGCTCAAGCTGCTGCTGGGTGATCTGCAGCCCACCAGCGGCACCGTCGAAGCGGGAACCAAGCTGGAAGTGGCATATTTCGACCAATTGCGTCACCAGCTGGAGCTGGAAAAGACGGTAGTCGATAACGTCGCCGAGGGACGCGACTTCATCACCATCGACGGTCAGAATCGTCACGTGCTCAGCTACCTTGGGGATTTCCTGTTCAGTCCCCAGCGCGCCCGTACACCGGTCAAGGCGCTCTCCGGGGGCGAGCGGGCACGGCTCTTGCTCGCCAAACTGTTCAGCAAGCCCGCCAACCTGCTCGTACTCGATGAACCGACCAACGATCTTGATGTGGAGACGCTCGAACTCCTCGAAGAGGTGCTGCTGAGTTTCCAGGGGACGGTACTGATGGTCAGCCATGACCGGGCATTCCTCGACAACGTGGTTACCAGCACCCTGGTCTTCGAGGGCAACGGGGTTGTACGCGAATACGTCGGCGGCTATCAGGATTGGCTACGCCAGGGTGGTTCGGTAAGGCTGCTGGGTGTCGGCGAGGGTAAGGAGGCAAAACCCGAAGCGACGCCATCCAAGCCGTCAGCCGCTCAGGCTCCAGCCGAGCCTGCGAAGAAGAGGCTGAGCTACAAGGTGCAGCGCGAACTGGAAGCCTTGCCTGGCAAGATTGATGCAGTCGAGAAGTCCATCGCCGCGCTGACAGAGGAAATGGCGCAGCCAGCCTTCTACCAGCAGACTGCCGAGCGGACCGGAGCAACCATAGCCAAACTCGAGGCGCAGCAGAAGGAGCTCGACGAATTGCTCGAGCGCTGGGCCGAGCTTGAAGGCTGAAGCGACCACGGACGGACCTGCACGCTGGATGGAAAGAGCGTGCGGAGCGCCACCTGCGGTGCGTGCCTGACTTTACTTGAAACCCTGCAGGGCTGTTGCACTGGACGGAGCATAGATGGCAATCGAATACCGCATCATCCTCGATGATGAGCACGAGTTCAGCTACAGGATCGAGCCGGACCGAGCCTTTGATCACGAGGCCGCACGGCAGGCGCCGAAATGGACGCGCCTGGACCATCAGAAGTGCAATAACTGTCCGTTGAGCCGCGACGAGTTCAGCCATTGTCCGGCCGCCGTTGACCTGCACCAGGTCATCGAAGATTTCCAGGGGTTGCCAGCCGTTCGCAAGGCGCAGGTGCGCGTGCGTACACCGGAGCGGGAATACAACAAGCTGGTGGGGTTGGAGGAGGGGCTGCGGGCACTTCTCGGCCTCATCATGGCCACCAGTGCCTGCCCTGTGCTTGGCCGGCTCAAGCCCATGGCCCACCAGCATTTGCCATTCGCCAGCAATCAGGAGTTCGTGCTACGCGCGGTGTCGCTCTACCTGGCGCGACAGTATTTCAACCTGCGCGAAGGACGACATGCCGATTGGGAGTTGCGAGGATTGGTAAGGTCGTTCCAGGAGTTGCAGCTGGTCAATCAGGCATTCTGGCAGCGCATTCACGACACCTGTCAGGGAGATTCCAATCTGAAGGCTTTTCTGACCTTCTTCTCCATGGCTTCCAGCCTGACCTATTCATTGGAAACCCAGCTGCAGAAGATCCGGCCCATGGTCATGAGTGCCGGTGAGGATGTCGAAACAGCCTGAGCCAGCAGGCCCAGGCCCGGTATCACTTATTCGGCTTTCTTCAGGCGTACCGCGAGCACATCACAGGGTGCGCCGTGCAGGATGTCGTTGGCAGTGGAACCCAATAGCAGCGCAAGGCCATGGCGGCCGTGGCTGCCGACAACCACCAGGTCGCAACCTTGCTCTTTGGCCAGCCGGTGTATTTCCTGGCGTGGTTGCCCATAGGCCAGGTGCCGTTGCTCGGCCGTCAGGCCTGGATAGCGATCAGCGAATACCGCCAGACGTTCGCGGGCCTGATCGAACTGCTGTTGCTGGAGCATCGATAGATCCATTGGCACATCTCCACCAAAGGCCATCGCCATGGGTTCGATGACATGGACAAGCGCCAGTTTTGCACCGTTGGCGGTTGCCAATGCCTGGGCGCGCGCTACGACCGGATGGCATTCTTCGTTCAGGTCGGTAGCGACCAGAATATGCTGGTAGGTCATGGTGAATCTCCTGATGTCGGTTGCAACAAGTATGGCTTCTCGGCACGCAATCTGGGTTGCGGGGCTTTTTTTCAGCGTTTATACGGCGTTGGCCGCACTAAGGCCAGCGCGTATTACGTCACCTGAATAGCCGTGCCGGTGTTCTCGGCTGTTATCATGCTCGGCGTCAAAGCCGGGTCATTCATCCGGCCCGTCTCGAGACTGCCATGTTCCTGTTTGCCAACGATTATCTGCTTGCCTGGTCGGCCTATGGTGTCGCCGCGCTGGGTTGTCTCCTGGTCTGGTTTCGCATGACCCGCTCGATGTGGCGGTGGTTGCGCGAGCCGTTGCGGTTGGTCATGGCCGTGCTGCTGCTGACCCCGACGATCGTCGATCCTGCGAAGGAGCTGTTTGCTCCAGCGATCGCCATTACGGCGCTCGATGTCCTGTTCAAGGTGGGCAGCAATGCCTGGCGCGCGGTGGCTGACCTGGCGCTCTATGGGCTGATCGCCTTCGCCTTGTATGGGTTATTCGTCGCTATACGCTGGCCGATCGAGCGTCGCTTGCAGCAGCGCCGCGTAGATTCGGCCAGCCATGACGACTCGCGTACTCTGCGTGAGCGGCTTGAAGACGACGGGAATCAAGGCTACCGCTCGGACAGTCGTTACCAGACCCGGACCGAGCCCAGACTCTGAATCGAATCTTCGCAGCCCAGATGCAGCGGGACCTAGCGGGAGAAGCGCATGTGTGAACTGCTCGGCATGAGTGCCAACGTACCCACCGATATCCACTTCAGCTTCACCGGGCTCATGCAGCGCGGCGGCCGGACGGGGCCGCACAAGGATGGTTGGGGCATCGCTTTCTACGAAGGCCGCGGTTTGCGTCTGTTCCAGGACCCTGTTGCGAGCTGTGAGTCTGAAGTGGCGAAGATGGTCCAGCACTATCTGATCAAGAGCCACGTAGTGATCGGTCATATTCGTCACGCCAATGTCGGCAAGGTAGCGTTGGTCAACACCCATCCTTTCGTTCGCGAACTGTGGGGCCAGCACTGGTGCTTTGCTCATAACGGGCAGCTGGCCGACTTCGCCCCCAGGCGAGGCTTCTATCGTGCGGTCGGGGATACGGATAGCGAAGCGGCGTTCTGCGATTTGCTCAGCCGCATACGCAGCCATTTTCCCGAGCGGGTAGACGGCGAAGATCTGTTGCCCCATCTGCTCGACGCCTGTGCTGGTTACCGTGCCCAGGGTGTGTTCAATTGCCTTCTTAGCAATGGTGAATGGTTGTTCAGCTTTTGCTCGACCAAGCTGGCGCAGATTACCCGCCGCGCACCTTTCGGTCCGGCTCAGTTGAAGGATGCCGAACTGACCGTCGACTTCAACGCCGAGACCACGCCGAACGACGTGGTAACCGTGCTGGCAACAGAGCCACTGACCGACAATGAGCAATGGGACATTCACCAGCCTGGCGAGTGGACGCTGTGGCGGCTGGGCGATTGCGTCGCGCGAGGGCAGGTGGCCTGATGCTGAGAAGTTATCTTCGCCTCACCTTGTTCGCCCTGGGATTGCTGGTCGGAGTCCAGGTGCCGGGTTTTATCCAGGCCTACGTGAACCACATCGAAGCGCGTCGCGCCGAAGCCCAGCAGGGGCTAACCGGGTTCCAGGACACTGCCGGGCGATTTTTCGAGGGCGATCTTAACGCTCTGGTTGAGCATTACCGCGCCAGTGAGGATCCGGTCATCCAGAGCGATGCGCGCAGTGTTTCCGCGCTGGTCGAACGTGCCAGGTTGCTGGACTGTGAGTGGCGAATCATGCAGGGCCCCTGGTATGCCCGGGCCTGGCATGTGGTGATCGGTGCGGATCGGGACCTGCGACGTCAGGTGTGGAGCAGCTACCGCTTCCAGGTCTTGCTGGCCCCCGAGGCGATAGCCTGGGGTATTTGCTGTGCGTTAATGCTGGCGTTTGTCATCGAGGGCATCTTCCTGGTGCTGAGTCGGGCACTGTTTCCTCAGCGGTACCGACGCCGGCGGCGCAGGTCTAGCCCGCTTCCACCGAAGCGGTAGTCTGGGCTGCCTGAATCCGCACTACTCGCGCACTCAGGCGGTATACCCACTCACCCAGACCTAGCTGAAGGGCAGGCAGACACAGCGTCAGAGGGATCATCCAGAGCAGATCGGTCCCTCTCACAATCAGCCTCACATTTCCCAGGGTCGCAGGCATGTCGGCAGCCTGCAGCAGCACGCCGATTACCCCGAGCCATATCAACGTGACTTGAGCGAGCTGCCAGCCGCCAAAAATCACATTGGCAATTCGTAGCCACGGGCGGTGCGCCGGCACCAGCAGTGCGCCTGACCACCACGCCAGCAATGTCATCGAGAACGTCATTTTCCACAGGGCAGGAAAAATTCCTCCATTGCCCAGTAAGAATGCATGCCACGGGGCTGCGGCCCAGCTATAGAGGCCAGACCGCAGCACCGCTAGAACCAAACGGAGATCGCTAACCGCGACGAGTGCCGTGAGTCCGGTTACTGCGGCAATCACCCAGCGCTGTCTCATTTATATGCATCCTTGCAGCGGTTAGCCGGAAACGGCCTATTTCGACAGGAACTTCATCCCTTCTTCCAGCCCGCTCAAAGTCAGCGGGTACATGTGGTCTTCAACGAGCTCCCGGACGATGCCGGTAGATGAGGTATAGCCCCAGGTATCCTTCGGGTAGGGGTTGATCCAAATGAGCTTCTTGTACTTTTCCATGAAGCGCTGCATCCAGACGTAGCCTGCTTCCTCGTTCCAGTGCTCGACGCTGCCGCCTGGCTGGGTGATCTCGTAGGGCGCCATGGCGGCGTCGCCAACGAACACCACCTTGTAGTCGGCGCCGTACTTGTGCAGCAGATCCAGCGTCGAGGTGCGCTCGGACGTGCGGCGGAAGTTGTTCTTCCACACTGACTCGTAGATGAAGTTGTGGAAGTAGAAGTACTCCAGATGCTTGAACTCGGTTTTACAGGCAGAGAACAGCTCTTCGCAGACTTTCACATGCGCGTCCATCGAGCCGCCGATGTCGAACAGGATGAGCAGTTTCACGGCGTTGCGACGCTCAGGTCGCATCTGGATATTCAGCAGGCCGCCGTCCTTGGCGGTATGGTCGATGGTGCCGTCCAGGTCCAGTTCGTCCTGCGCTCCCTGGCGAGCGAATTTGCGCAGGCGGCGCAGGGCGACCTTGATGTTGCGTGTGCCCAGTTCCACCTGATCGTCGAGGTTCTTGTACTCGCGCTGGTCCCAGACCTTGACAGCTTTGCCCTGACGTTTGCCGGCGTCACCGACACGGATGCCCTCGGGGTTGTAGCCACCGGAACCGAACGGGCTGGTGCCGCCTGTGCCGATCCACTTGTTACCACCGGCGTGTTTGCCTTTCTGTTCTTCCAGCCGCTTCTTGAATTCTTCGATCAGCTTGTCCAGGCCGCCCAGCGACTGGATCTTTGCGCGCTCCTCGTCGCTCAGCGAACGCTCGAACTCCTTGCGTAGCCACTCTTCCGGAATCAACGCCTCGATGTGCTGATCTAGATTTTCCAGGCCCTTGAAGTAGGCGCCGAAGGCGCGATCGAATTTGTCGAAGTGCCGCTCGTCCTTTACCAGAATCGCTCGCGACAGGTAGTAGAACTCATCCATGTCGGCGAACACGACGTTGTGTTTCAACGCGTTGATAAGGTCGAGCAGTTCGCGCACCGATACCGGAACCTTCGCGGCGCGCATCTCATTGAACAGGCCAAGCAGCATGGCAGAACCTCAAGCGTGCCTTCGTGGCGGCACCTTTGTAAGAGTGGTCAGCGGTCTTCGTCGTGCGTGGGCAGACCGTCGCGGATCTCGTACCAGTCCGCTTTGGAGTTCACGTAAATATGTTCCTGCGGTGGGGCGGGAAGGGGTGAATCGAGCGTACCGGCCGCAACACCCAGCTCGTGCTCGCGATTGTCGACGAATTGCAGATTGGAGCCGCAACGGATGCAGAACGTCCGGGTCACGTGTTCTGACGAGTGATAGACGCCCAACTGGTCCTTGCCAGAGAGAAAGTGAAACGCGTCCAGCGGAACGCCTGCATAAGTGGCAAAGGCCGCGCCGTGGGTCTTGCGACACATTTTGCAGTGGCAATGGGTCAGCTCGTTGATTGGCGCGTCAATGCGATAGCGAACGACGCCGCAGAGGCAACTACCGGTATGCGTTTGCATGGATCTTCCTCCAGTAAGTGAGGCGTCCGGTTCCCTTGAACCGACGCGGTCAACGGCTGGCGCGACGACTCATGAACGCCAGACGTTCAAGCAACTGCACGTCCTGCTCGTTTTTCACAAGCGCGCCAGCCAGCGGCGGGATTGCGCGGGTAGGGTCGCGCTCGCGCAGGACGGCTTCGCCAATGTTGTCGGCCATCAGCAGCTTCAGCCAGTCGACCAGTTCGCTGGTGGACGGTTTCTTCTTCAGCCCTGGCACCTTACGTACATCAAAGAACACATCGAGCGCTTCGGCCACCAGATCCTTCTTGATACTGGGGTAGTGCACGTCAACGATCCGCTGCAGCGTGTCACGATCGGGGAACGCGATGTAGTGGAAGAAGCAGCGACGCAGGAAGGCGTCAGGCAGTTCTTTTTCATTGTTCGAGGTGATGATGATGATCGGTCGCTGCTTGGCCTTGATGGTCTCGTCCGTTTCGTAAACGTAGAACTCCATCTTGTCGAGTTCTTGCAGCAGGTCGTTCGGGAACTCGATGTCGGCCTTGTCGATCTCGTCGATCAGCAGGATGACGCGCTCTTCGGATTCGAACGCCTCCCACAGCTTGCCCTTCTTGATGTAGTTGCGCACATCGTGGACACGGTCGGAATCCAACTGCGAGTCGCGCAGCCGACTCACCGCATCGTACTCATACAAACCCTGATGCGCCTTGGTGGTCGACTTGATGTGCCAGGTGATCAGCCGCGCGCCGAACGATTCGGCCAGCTGCTCGGCCAGCATGGTCTTTCCGGTACCGGGTTCGCCTTTCACGAGGAGCGGACGTTCCAGGGTGATGGCGGCATTCACGGCAAGCTTGAGATCATCAGTAGCGACGTAGGACTGGGTGCCTTCGAACTTCATCGGGGTTTCCTTGGGTCGGGCCTGGCACGCAGGCGCTTCATGTGGATTTGAGACCGCCGACTATAAGTGATGGGCGTTCCAGTGTGAACGTGAGCGGATCATTCAGTCACTGAATGGCCGCTGCTCGCGGCGACGTCCTCAGTCAGCATCATCGGCAAGGGACCGTTCGAAACGCGCGGAGAAGGCTTCGACGAAGGCGTTGCGCAGGATAGCGACAAACGCCTGAAACGGGCTGACATCAGCGTTCTTGGTGCTGCCGGACAGTTCGACCCGCGTGGCGAACTGGTCCTTGCTCTGGTTCTGCAGCACTTCCTCGCCGCCGCCAACAACCGCTTCCCAGATCCCGCGGAAGAAACCCTTGTCGTCGTTTTCGACGTCCTGTTCAAAGTTGAATACTTCAACGTTGCGCAACAGTGGCTTTATATAGCCGTCCAGTTGGCTGTTATTCGCCTCGGCTTCCACCACCAGGTCACCAGTCCCAGCTGCGAAGTCGAAATTTCCATATGCACTGGCAAAGTCGTTCAGCTTGGTCAGGTCCAGTCCGGTCAGGCGCAGGCTGAACTGGAAATCCTCCCAGTCGGTGTAGGGATCGAACCGGGCAGTGGCTTCGATTGGCGCCTGGTTGAACATTTTTGCCCTGCCATTGAACCGTGCCACGCGACCTTGCTCCTGATCCGCCGTGTTGGTCAGGTTGAAGAGGCTTGCATTGATCGCATTGGCATAGACATGCACCGGTGGATCAGCCTGAAAATTGCGAAAGGAAACCTGGCCGTCGACAATCCTGAGCTCATTAAGGGTGAAAGGCATCAGGTCGTTGACACGGTCCCGCCAGTCGACCCCATCCCCGGTCTGGGAATCGTTTTCCTCGTTGCCGTCTACAAAATTCAGGTGGGGCTGTTCCAGCACGATTTCACCGACCAGTGCCTGGTCCTTCCACAGCGCTCGCCAGCTCAGGCCGATGTCTATGGCGTTTGCGGTAAACAGCGGCGCCTGGACTCGCTCGTTCTTTTTTTCAATGATCAGATCGTCCGCTCGGTAGGCGCCACGCCACCAGGCTAGATCCACGTCTTCGATATGTCCGCGGTAGTCGCCCATGTCGGCAAGCTTGCCGTTCAGGTAGTTCAGTACTAGATACGGCAGCGCAAGATGGAGCACGAGCAGCAGCAAGGCGAGCGAGAGGAGGATGCCGAGCGGAAGTCGATAACGTGTTTTCATCTGGGCCTGACGGGTCGAGGGAGGTGGGCAGCTTGATTCTGGATGGACCTTGGCTGGCCGCCATGAGTTCGGCTGGACGAGGCACAAGACTGCGCTTAGGCTCATGGTCTGTTTTTTTCACGCAGGACATCGTCATGAGCCGCATCTTTGCTGACAACGCGCAGACCATCGGCAATACGCCGCTGGTCATGATCAATCGACTGGGGCCCAAGGGCGTCACCATCATGGCCAAGATCGAGGGGCGCAATCCGGCCTACTCGGTCAAATGCCGGATAGGCGCGGCAATGATCTGGGACGCTGAAGAGAGCGGTCGGCTCAAGCCGGGCATGACCCTGGTCGAGCCAACCTCCGGCAATACCGGTATTGGCCTCGCCTTCGTAGCGGCAGCCCGTGGTTACAAGCTGTTGCTGACCATGCCGGCCTCTATGAGCCTGGAGCGCCGAAAGGTGTTGAAGGCTCTGGGTGCAGAGCTGGTACTTACCGAGCCGGCCAAAGGGATGAAGGGCGCGATCGAGAAGGCGGCTGAAATTGCGGCATCGGATCCTGGCATTTACTTCATGCCACAGCAGTTCGAGAACCCGTCCAATCCCGCGATTCATGAGAAAACCACGGGTCCGGAAATCTGGAATGACACTGACGGGGGAATAGACGTACTGGTCGCTGGTGTCGGCACCGGCGGCACCATTACCGGCGTGTCGCGCTATATCAAGAACACCAAGGGCAAACAGATTCTGAGCGTCGCGGTGGAGCCGGTCAGCTCGCCTGTTATCAGCCAGACCCTGGCGGGTGAGGAGGTCAAACCCAGCCCGCACAAGATTCAGGGCATAGGAGCCGGCTTCGTTCCGAAGAATCTGGATCTGTCGATCGTCGACCGGGTCGAGCGTGTCGACGACGATGAGTCGAAAGCGATGGCGCTGCGCCTGATGCGCGAGGAAGGCATCCTCTGCGGTATTTCCTGCGGTGCGGCAATGGCCGCGGCTGTACGACTGGCTGAGAAACCGGAAATGCAGGGCAAGAACATCGTCGTGATCCTGCCCGATTCTGGCGAGCGCTATCTGTCGTCCATGCTGTTCTCCGATATGTTCGGTGAGCAGGAGTTGCAGCAGTAAGCCAAGCGCCGCGCTGGGCCGCGATGGCGGCTCTGGCGCAATGGCTATGCACGCAGCCAGGCCTGAGCGATCAAGGAACCTGGCCAGCTTTCATTGAGCCGTACCTCTGGATAGGCTCGGCGCTTTTCACGCAGCGAGAGCAACCACATGGCGCAGCATTCGCCAGATGTCGAGATTGCCAGACAGATCCTCCTGGGGTTCGACGATTATCGCGAGCAGTTCAGGCTGATAACCGAAGGCGCCAGGTCGCGTTTCGAAAAGGCGCAATGGCAGGAGGCACAGCGCGCATCGGCTGCAAGAATCAACCTGTACGAAGAAAAGGTGGGTGAGACCGCTGCGGTTTTGCGCGCAGCCTTCGAACCCAGCGTGCTGATCGATGTAGAGCGCTGGCCGCGGATCAAGGCCGAGTACATCGAGCTGATCAATCCGCGCTTCGACGATGAGCTGTCCGAAACCTGGTACAACTCGATCTTCTGTACGTTGTTCAGCCACGACTGTATCAATGACAGCACCATGTTCATCCACACCACGCGGCCATCGAATCGTGCCCAGCGGATGGCCCAGACACGGCGCTACCAGCCCGGCGGTGATTTGCGCGGTGTGCTTGAACAGGTTCTCACGGACTTTGCTCTCGATGTGCCTTACGCCGATAGGCCCGGCGATCTCGAGCGCCTGGAGGGGCAGCTTGAGGTGTCGCTGCCAGATTGGGTGTGCAGGGACCCGGAGCTGATCGTCGAGTTGTTTTCCTCGGTGCTCTATCGCAACAAGGGCGCCTATCTGGTCGGGCGCATCTTCACCCGGGATGAACAGTGGCCGCTGGTGATCCCTCTTTTACACCGCGAGGGTGTAGGGCTGGTTGCCGACGCTTTGATTACAGACGAGGCGGAAGTCTCCATCATCTTCTCGTTCACCCGCTCGTATTTCATGGTCGAGGTACCTATCCCGGCGGAGTTCATCGGCTTTCTCAAGCAGATCATGCCCGGTAAGCACGTTGCCGAGCTCTACACCTCGATCGGCTTCTACAAGCACGGAAAATCTGAGTTCTATCGCGCCCTGATCACTCACCTGGCCACCACTGACGACCGCTTCATCATGGCCCCGGGCGTGCGCGGCATGGTCATGAGCGTGTTCACGCTGCCTGGTTTCAATACGGTGTTCAAGATCATCAAGGATCGCTTTTCCCACACCAAAAACGTCAATCGCGCGACGGTGATCGAGAAGTACCGGCTGGTGAAGAGTGTCGACCGGGTAGGGCGCATGGCCGATACCCAGGAGTTCGCCGACTTCCGTTTTCCGTTGTCGAAGTTCGAGCCCGAATGTCTCGTGGAGCTGCTCGAAGTCGCGCCGTCCACGGTCGAGGTGCAGGGCGACACGGTATTGGTGCGCCATTGCTGGACCGAGCGGCGCATGACGCCATTGAATATCTATGTCGAAAATGCCAACGAACAGCAGGTCGAGGAAGCCTTGGAAGACTACGGGTTGGCGATCAAGCAGCTCGCTGCAGCCAACATCTTCCCTGGCGACATGTTGCTGAAGAACTTCGGGGTCACTCGTCACGGTCGGGTCGTGTTCTACGACTACGACGAGATCTGCTTCCTGACGGAGGTGAATTTCCGCTACATCCCCGAAGCTCGATACCCGGAAGATGAAATGGCCTCTGAGCCCTGGTATTCAGTCGGGCCGAACGATGTCTTTCCGGAAGAATTTCCACGTTTCCTGTTTGCCGATCCAAAGCAACGACGGCTGTTCGCCAAGCTCCACGGCGAGTTATACGACGCCAATTACTGGAAAGGTCTGCAGCAGGCAATCGGCGACGGCAAGGTGATTGACGTTTTTCCGTATCGTCGCAGGGTTGCGGCATCCCGATAGTCGCGTCAGGCGAACGCTGGCTGGTTGTCGGGGTCGCTATCCATAGAGCCGGATGAAAGGCACGACGCCTGAACAATCTGCAACACCTGTCATCGGTCATGTTGCGGTTGTTGGGTTATGCTGGTCTCGAAGTCCCATGGCTCCACCAAGACCCGTATCAAGTAGGAGGGGTTAGACCATGAAAGCATGGCTCGATAGTGTGTGCTGGAATCTGGCAGTGGCGCTTGGGTTTGTTGAACCGCCGAAGTTGCAGCCTATCCCGGTGCAAGCGCAACGAGACAGGTCGGCAGCCCAGCGTCGCTGACACGGCGAGCCGGGCGTTGACTCTCAACGCCCCGGCATCACCACACCACCTTTCTCAATCGCTCGCTGGTAGGCGGGCCTTTTGCGTATACGTTGCAAAAACTCGGTGAGATTGGGGCGGCTAGCGTCTAGGCCTGCCCTTGATTGGGCTGCTTCGATGGGAAAACTCATCTGAATGTCCGCGACGCTGAAATCGTCTCCAGCGAACCAGCATGATTTCCCGAGCTCGTTTTCCATATAGTCCAGATGGAGCTTCAGCTGCGGGCCGATGAATGCCTGGTTGGCGCCTTTGGCTATTGCCCGCGCCACGGGGCGGATGAAGAAAGGCATCGGCCCGTTTGCAACACGGTCGAATACCAGTCGGAGCAGCAGTGGTGGCATGGCTGAGCCTTCGGCATAGTGCATCCAGTAGCGAAAGCGAAGGTATTCAGCGGAGCTGGCCGCTGGTGTCAGTTGACCGTCACCATAGTTCCCGACCAGATATTCAAGAATCGCTGCCGACTCTGCCAAGGTGAGGCCGCCATCGGTAATGACAGGCGATTTCCCCAGCGGATGCACCTGCTTCAGCTCAGGCGGAGCCAGCATCGTTTTCGGGTCGCGGGCATAGCGCTTGATCTGGTAGGGCACGTCAAGCTCCTCCAACAGCCAGAGCACGCGGTGCGAGCGGGATTTCTCCAGATGGTGAACCGTTATCATGGGTACATGC
Organism: Stutzerimonas sp. C6.4V; assembly: GCF_058536345.1. Lineage (NCBI taxonomy): Bacteria > Pseudomonadati > Pseudomonadota > Gammaproteobacteria > Pseudomonadales > Pseudomonadaceae > Stutzerimonas > Stutzerimonas sp. C6.4V. Next base: position 2,112,375 of record NZ_JBZUBM010000001.1, on the reverse strand, counting down.
CTCCCGGGCATCGATGGGTAGGCAAGCATAGCCTGCTGCCGCCTGCATGCTCTGTCAGATGTGAGAGGCCATAGGAGAAGTCATGCCCCGTCCGCGATGCCACCGCTGTCAGCGTCCGGTTAGTCACTGCCTGTGTGAGCTGATTCCCTCGCTTGTGAGCGTTACGCAAGTGCTGATCCTGCAGCACCCCAGCGAAACCGCTCATGCCCTCAACACCGCTCGGCTGGTATCCCTGGGCCTGAGCCAGGCGGAGTTGCTGGTTGGCGAGTCGTTCGATTCCTTGCCCGATGATGGCTGCGACAACTATCTGCTGTTTCCGGGGCAGGATGCCGTGCCGATCGAAAGACTGGCGGACCGCGACACACCGCTACGGCTGGTCGTCCCCGACGGAACCTGGCGAAAGGCACGCAAGCTGCTCCATATGAATCCTCGGCTGGCAACTTTGCCACGCGTATCGCTACCGGCGGGGCTCGTCTCTCGTTATCGCTTGCGTAAGGCCCCGGCCCCTGGTGCGCTGTCTACGCTTGAGGCAATCGTCACGGCGTTGAACATGCTTGAGGGCCCCGGGCGTTTCGATGCCTTGTTGCGTCCGTTCGAGGCACTGATCGAGGGCCAGATCGATGCCATGGGCGCCGACACTTATCAGCGCAACCACGTCTCCCAGCGCTACGTAGGTCTCAGCGAGGTGGAAGAGTCTTGAGCCGGAGGACATACAGGCTAACCAGTGTGGCACTGGTCAGCATTCCGATGCGGGCCCAGAACATCGGTACCAGCCAGCAAGACACGGCAATGCTCAACCACATGGTGGTAATGGCGTACACCTTGCCTTTGAGAGGAATGCCATTGCCCTCCAGGTAATCGCGAAACCAGGGGCCGAGCCGGGGGTGCATCACCAGCCAGTCGTAGAATCGCCTTGAGCTGCGGACGAAGCAGGCGGCGGCGAGCAGAAGAAATGGAGTGGTTGGCAGCACGGGTAGAAAGATGCCAATGACGCCAAGCGTTACGCTCAACCAGCCAAGCACCAGTAGCGCATAGCGCGCCACCGGGTTGCGATACGTCGGGATATCGCGGTGTGCCACGGTGGCTATCCGGGTGTCAGTGCCGGCGGGGCTTGAGCAGGGCCGGTTTTTCCTCGGGTGCGTGGCAGATCAGGTACAGCGCAGTAAGGATTTCAGGGATCTGTGAAACCATTTCATCCACAAGATCGGGATCGGAGGCGATGTCAATGAACTCTGGTTGCTCGTCGAACAAGCCCGAGCCGACCATGATCGGCAAGAGCAATTCGCTGACTTCTTCCTCAGCATCTTCGAACCAGACGGATTCACGCATGAAGACGCCTTCCATGAAACCGATGCACCAGCCACGTAGGTCCGACTCGTCCGGCTCATCACCCATGTCCAGCTCGCAGGGAAGCTCCATGTCTTCGTCGCTGGCCAGCTGGCGCGCAATGTGTGCCTTGAGTTGGACCAGCGTCGCCTCGATGGCGTCTCGCTCGGTGTCATCGGCATACTTGGGCGGCTCGGCGAACAGGGCGTCGATCCATTCACGTTCCGGGACCTGCTCCGAGCAGATGCACAGGGCTGTCAGGTAGCCGTGCGCGGCGATGTAATCCAGCGCCTCTTCATGCAGATCATCTGCATCCAGAAACACTTGCAGGCGGGCGAGTTGCTCGGCGAATGACATCGATGGCTACCTTGGATGGGAAACAGCAGTGATTCTAGACGAGCTGCGGGTTGCAGGCTACCGCGCGCGACATGCCGCCTGGCCCCAGCAACTTTTCCGGTTCTGGCTCATGGACAGAAAGGCAAAAGCCAGCAGAGTTCCTCGTGACCGGCTTCATCCGGTTATCGCGTCATGCTCGACTTCGGTCTGAACGAGGCGCCTGGCTCGCGTATACTCGCGCGTCTTGTTTCGGAGGCCGGCATGCTCGACCAGGCACAGCGCATTCTCAAAGATGTTTTCGGCTACGACGCTTTTCGTGGCAACCAGGGTGCGATCATCGAGCGCGTGGCCAGCGGCGGCGATGCCTTGGTACTGATGCCCACTGGCGGCGGCAAATCGCTCTGCTACCAGGTGCCGGGACTATTGCGTGACGGGCTTGCGGTGGTGGTGTCGCCGCTGATTGCTCTCATGGACGATCAGGTCGCTACGCTCGAGGAGCTCGGGATCGCCGCAGTCGCCCTGAATTCGACGCAGAGCCCTGAGCAGCAGCGCGACATTGCCGACCGCTTGCTGCGCAACGAAATCAAGATGCTCTATCTGGCGCCGGAGCGGTTGGTGCAGCCCCGGATGCTGGCCTTTCTTCAACGACTGCAGATCAGCCTGTTTGCCATCGATGAAGCCCATTGCGTCTCCCAGTGGGGCCATGACTTCCGTCCGGAGTATCTCCAGCTCGGCCAGTTGGCTGAGTACTTCTCGGATGTGCCGCGCCTCGCCCTCACGGCAACCGCAGACAAGCGGACGCGCGAGGAGATCGTCCAGCGCTTGCATCTGGAGCAGGCTCAGCGCTTCCTGTCCAGTTTCGATCGGCCGAATATCTACTACCGCATCGTCCCCAAGGAGCAGCCGCGCAAGCAACTGATGGCCTTCCTGGCCGAACGCCGTGGCGATGCGGGCATCATCTACTGCATGTCACGCAAGAAGGTTGATGACATCGCGGCCTTTCTGACCGAGCAGGGCTTTCCTGCACTGCCTTATCATGCCGGTCTGCCGAGTGACCTGCGTGCATTTCACCAGAAGCGGTTCCTTAATGAGGAAGGGCTGATCATGGTGGCGACGATCGCCTTCGGCATGGGCATCGACAAGCCCAATGTTCGCTTCGTCGCTCATCTGGACCTGCCTAAATCGCTTGAAGCCTACTATCAGGAAACCGGGCGTGCCGGCCGTGATGGCCTACCGGCCGATGCCTGGATGGCCTATGGGCTGCAGGACGTGATCTTCCTCAAGCAGATGCTCAACAACTCCGAAGGCGATGAGCGTCATAAGCGTGTCGAGCAGCACAAGCTCGACGCCATGCTCTCGCTGTGCGAGGAAACGCGCTGCCGTCGGCAGGTCTTGCTGGCCTACTTCGACGAGCAGATGCCAAAGCCTTGCGGTCATTGCGACAACTGCGTCGATGGTGTGCAGACCTGGGATGCCACCGAGCCGGCGCGTCAGGCATTGTCGGCGATCTACCGCAGCGGCCAGCGTTATGGCGTGGGCCATCTGGTGGATATCCTGCTGGGGCGTGACAACGAGAAAATCCGAAGCCTTGGCCACCAGCATCTGTCCGTGTTTGGTGTGGGCAAGGCGCTGACCGAAAGCGACTGGCGTTCGCTGTTTCGTCAGCTGGTGGCACGCGGTCTGGCTGATGTCGATCTGGAGGGCTTCGGAGGGCTGCGTCTCAGTGAAAGCTGCCGAGCGCTATTGCGAGGCGAGGTCAGGCTGGAGTTAAGGCGCGAGCTCGCAAGCAAGGCGCCGAAGCCGGCCGCCAGCGCGGCCAGCCAGCTTGTTCGCAGTGAGGAGCGCGAGACGTGGGAGGCATTACGCGCCTTGCGGCGCAAGCTGGCCGAAGAACACAGTGTGCCGCCCTATGTGATCTTCCCCGATGCGACATTGCTGGAAATGTTGCGCAGCAAGCCAGGTTCGCTCAGCGACATGGCGATGATCAGTGGCGTTGGCGCGCGCAAGCTCGAACGTTACGGCCAGGCGTTTCTGGGTGTACTGCAAGGATCGGCATCGGCGGCCAGGTCGCCTGCCGACATCCGTCACGAGCTGATCACGCTGGCGCGTGCCGGCATGACACCGGCGCAGATCTCGCGACAACTCGATTGCAGCGAAAAAAACGTCTACGCCATGCTGGCCGAAGCGATCGGTCAACAGCAGCTCAGCCTGGAGCAGGCCCTCGATCTGCCGGAAGACCTGCTTGCGGAAATCCAGGAAGCCTTCCTTGACGGAGAAGGGGAATTGCCCCCTGTTTCAGCTATCGCGCAGTCCTTTGCCGGGCGAGTGCCGGAAGCGGTGTTGTTCTGCGTCAGAGCGTCCCTGCAGGCCGAATTCGAGCTCTGACGTCATCGCCGAGGCTGCGGCGTATTGCCGCTGCGCTTGTTCGCCACGCCGTCTAGGGTGGTGTTCCGCAATACAGGGTTACGTACAGGGACGATGGTAGCCTTGCCACTATTCCGGAGCTGTGGTTAGCTCGCTAATTATTAGCATTTCCGGATAGACCGTTCCATGTACCCCGACCAACACCGCTTCGCCATGCAGTTGGCCCAACTTTCGCGTGGCTGGCGTGCCGAGCTGGATCGCCGCCTGGCAGACCTTGGCCTGTCCCAGGCGCGGTGGCTGGTTCTGCTTCATCTTGCCCGTTTCGATCATGACCCTACCCAGCGTGAGCTGGCGCAGAGTGTGGCGGTTGAGGGGCCTACTCTGGCGCGGCTGCTGGATAGCCTCGAGGCGCAAGGCCTCGTTCATCGCAAGGCAGCTCCGGAAGACCGGCGAGCCAAGCTGATTACACTCGGTGCCCCGGCGCGTCCATTGATTCAGAAGATCGAGGCCATCTCTACGCAGGTTAGGCAGGAACTGTTCGACGGTATCGACGATGAGGATCTGCGTATGTGCCAGCAAGTGCACGCTCGCATCCTCGCCAATCTGGTCAAGTTCAAGCGCTAACAGCGTTGCGTCCGATCAGGCCGCCGTCTCGCCAAACCAAGCCAGTTACCTGCGGCTATGCACAGGAACGGCATTGCCTGCACTGCTTTGGCTGGTTGTAGCTGTTGCTCGGGTGCCTGATCAGGCAACGCCAGGCTGCCGTCTGTCTTAACGCTAGGCCGTAGATCGCCCGTAGTGGCACAATGCCTTAATCGCGCCTGTCGACGAGTGAGTTCAACTTTCTGTTGTTTCAGTCGATAACCGCATCACAGTCCAGCAATCGTATAGGGGCGGGCCTACATGCGCCGAGCGCCACCAGTGGAGGTCCTATGGCACTAGGTCGTCGAGTCTTGTTAACGGTAGCCTCCGGCTCGCTGATCTATTCGGGCATGGTGTCGGCGTTGGGCATGGGCGAAATCTCGCTGCAATCGGCGTTGAATCAGCCTTTGCGCGCCGAGATCGACCTGCTCGACGTTGGCGATCTGTCTGCAGACGACATCCGCATCGTACTGGCCTCGAGCAGTGATTTCGCCAGGGTAGGCGTCGAGCGCCCGGCGTTTCTTCAAGACCTGCTCTTCACGCCTGTCATCGAAGGTAACCGCAGTCGGATTCGCGTCTCCTCCAGCCAGCCTGTCCGCGAGCCTTATCTGAACTTCCTGGTGGAGATCACCCGCGCGAACAGCCGCCTGCTGCGCGAATACACCGTTTTGCTTGATCCACTGCCTGGGACCCTTGAGGTTGCCAGCAACAGGCAGGCTGAAATCGAGCAAGCCTCGGCATTGCCAGTAGCTGCGCAGCCGGCGCGTTTTGCGCCGCAGGCTGCAACGCCGCAAGCCTCTCAAGGCCGGCGCCACCGAGTTGCCAGCGGTGAGAGCCTCTGGATTATTGCGGCAGCCTATACCGATGGCGGGCCTTCTCAATCGCAATTCATGCGCGACGTCCTGGCGTTGAACTCCGACGCCTTCGCAGGCGGGGACCCAGCACGTCTCAAGGCTGGAGTAAATCTTCTACTGCCGGATACGGCGGAAGGGGTTGCCGCTGTTGCAATCGAACCTGTGCAAGTGGATCCGGTGGCCGAGTCCACCGTCCAGGAGCGGCCGGCGCCTGATCCCGAACCTGCCGATCCAGCGCTTGTGGACGACCAGGTCGCACTTCTGCGGCGTCAGTTATTCGAAGAGCTGGCTGCCAGCCGCGAGGAGAACCGCCAACTCAAGCAAATGCTGATCGACATGCGCGTGCAGCTCGAATCCGTTACTGCGCAGCTGATCGAACAGAACCGTACGCAAGCGATAGCTCCGCCAGCTGACGCGCCAACGCAGCAGCAAACAGCCACAACAGGTAGCAGCATGACGCCGGCAGATCAGCCCGCAATCTTCTTGTCCGGCACCGAGACCAGCTCTTCATCCAGCTGGCGGGACTGGATGCTGCCGGGAGGCGGAGTGCTGGCATCGCTCATGCTCGGGGGGCTCTGGCTTGGCTGGCGCAAAAAGCTTCGCCCGACTCCGCCGGAGACGGTTTCCCTGGCCGAGGTAAGCCCTGGCGTAACGTCCGTGTCTTCGACACCGGCGATGGAGATGCCCCGCCAGCCTGCGCACGCTTCCGTCAGTGAAACCGATGTGCTTGAAGCGGCAGACATCTACCTCACCTATGGCCGCCGCGATGAGGCACTGGATGTGCTCCAGCGCGGTATAGAGCGGTCACCAGCACAACTCGATATCCGTTTGCGCCAGCTCGGTCTGATCGCCGAGTCGGGGGACGTGGGCCGCTATTGCGCCGCGGCTGAAGACTACCTCCAGGCGGGTGGTGATCAGGCCCAGCTGGGGCAGTTACTGGCCCTGCATCCGGCCCTGGCTGCCGCCGTTACGCCAGCAGATCGTGCGTCTGCATCCGCACTGGACGATCAAGACGTAACCTTCGTGCTGAGCGAGGATACGACCGCCGTCTCGCCTGGTTCGGCGCTCGCGGCAGCGGTGCAGCGCAGGACAGTGGAAGCCGAGCCGACCTGTTCTGTTGATTCGCAGCCCTGGCTGGATGGGTTCGACGATGAGACGTTGACGCTCGACGAACTTCCTTCGCTGCTCGATGATGCCGACAGCTTCGGGTCGATGCGCTCAGCTGACGAGCTGCGCAAGCTGGAGGCTAATCCGGAGCATCTGGTACGCCTGAACCAGGCGGTTGCCTATATCAAGCAGGGCGATATGGACAGTGCCTGCATCATCCTGGAAAGCCTCGCCACCGAAGGCGACGATCAGCAGCGGCAACAGGTCAACGAGCTGCTCGCGCAGATCGCCTGAAGGCACCGTAGCCGCGATCCTGAGGACGCGGCGGTCAGAAGCTGCGCCCGAGATTCATATACAGCGCACGCTCGGCTTCATCGTTCAGGCCGTAGCTGAAATTCAGCGGACCCAGCGGGGTCTCGTAGCCGATGAACACGCTGCCTGCATTGATGTATCCACTGTCGAACTCGTTATCCTTGTTCCAGGCGCGTCCTCGCTCCAGCGAAGCACCGATGTACAGCGGAAAGTCCAGCGGCAGGAAAGACCCAGGCGTCATCTGGCGAAGATAGATCATTCTTGCCAGGCTGATGTTCTGGCCTGACAGGGCGTCTTGCCGGAAACCCGAAAGCTGTCGCGCACCCCCCAGCTGAAAGCTGGAAGTTACCACTTCGGCTTCGTTCAAGGTGCGTCCGTAGCGACCGCCCACCACGAAGGTGTTCACGCCCTGACTGATAGCCTTGTCCAGGCTGATTTCCCACTGCCGGTAACGGTCGTCCGAACCCAGTGCCGGATCGTACTGGCGCAACCTCAAGGCGATATCCTCTCCTTCATGAGGAAAGTCCACGTTGTCGAGCGTGTCGAACGAATACTGAAGCTGGTAGTAACCTTCTTCGAAGCTGAAGTCAGGCAGTTGTCGGTCACCGACGCGAATGTTCGCTTCACCCCAGCTCTGGCCAATACCGAAGCGAATCTCGCCGTTATTGGCGATCTGCCGACCCAGATTGAGACCATAGCCGTAACGCTGCAGGCGGTATTCGGCGACCGGGTCATTGGCCAGCACCGCTTCGACGTTCTGCGCTTCGGCAATCAGGTTTGGCGCGACGAACCAGCGCGAGCCCGCATCCAGCGGCTGATAGAACTCGCTGAAAAACTCCTGTCGATCCCCCAGTTGCAGGCGGGTCAGCCATTCGGCGCCGAGTTCATTGATGCCGTTCTTGCGAAAACTTGCACCGATGTTGAAGGCGCTATCTCCCTGGAAATCATCAGAAAGATTGATGCCCAACCGCAAGTAGTCTGTCCCGGAGCGCTTTTCTCGTGTGGTTATAACCAGGGTGTTGCCAGCCTTGCCATGAATCACGCGATATTCGACCTGATCGAAGTAATCCAGGCCGTACAGCGTACCCATGTCCTTTTGCAGGTCCTGAAGGTCCAGCGGCTTGCCCGCCTGCTGGCGAATATGGCGGCGAATCACCGCATCACCCACTTTCGAATCGTTCTCGATGCGTACGGCTGTGATCAGTGGCGTGCGCGGTTCGCTCGCACGAGCGAGGCTCAGGGCCAGGTTGCCCCCGCTTTCGCTGCGCATGCCTGCCAGGCGGCCCTCCAGGGCAAGCGCGGCTCGGTAGCCTGCATCGATCAGCTGGTCGGCTCGATCAAAATCGGTGGAGCCGAAGGCGGCCAGCATCGGCTGAATCAGCAGATCTTCAGGACGCAGCGTGGCCAGCTGCACCTCTGAGTTGCGTCTGGTCATCATCGTGATCGACTGGTTGAGTACGTCAACCACCGTCAGGAGCTGTTCCCGGGGCTGCAGCGGCGTGCCGATGTCAACCACGATGAGCTGGTCCACGCCCATGTCGCGGGCGACGTCCATGGGAATGTTGTCCACCATGCCGCCATCAACCAGAAGCCGACCGTCGATCTCGACCGGTGCGAAAACTGCCGGAATGGACATGCTGGCGCGGATCGCCTGGGGCAGGTGACCACTGCGAAAGATCACTTTCTGGTCGTTGGCGATGTCCGTTGCGACTGCACGGAACGGAATGGGCAGGCGGTCGAAATCGCGCGTGTCGCTGGCATGAACCAATAGCCGTTCGAGCAGCAGCGCCAGGTTCTGGCCCTGAATCACGCCGAGGGGCAGGCCGAGGCTGCCGTCGTCGCGAAAGCTCAGTTTGCGTTTAACGAGAAAGTCTCGATCGTCCTGCTTGCGCCGGAAAGGAATGTCCTGACGGGGTGGGTCATCGGAAAGCACCTGCTGCCAGTCGAGATCGAGCGCCAGCTTTTCGAGTTCAGCAACGCTGTAACCGGCTGCATAAAGACCGCCGATAACCGCGCCCATGCTGGTGCCGGCAATGGCATCGATCTGCACACCCTGTTCTTCGAGTGCCTTCAGGACGCCGATGTGGGCGAGGCCTCGTGCGGCGCCACCAGACAGCACCAACCCAGTGCGTGGCTGGGTATCGGCGAAGCCTACCGTTGGCAGGAGCAGGATCAGCAAGAGAACGATACGGGACATGACTGCACCAGCGGAGATTGCGAATCGGCCGCTATTATAGGCGTCCCCCCCGCTACCCGAGCGCTTAGACATGGCCAATACCAAGCCTGAAGTCGTCATCACCTATTGCACCCAATGCCAATGGATGCTGCGTGCGGCCTGGCTGGCCCAGGAGCTGCTTTCGACCTTTTCGGATGACCTGGACAGGGTCTCGCTGGTGCCTGCCACGGGCGGGACTTTCCACATTACCTGCGACGGTGTGCAGATCTGGGAACGCAAGCTGGACGGTGGTTTTCCCGAGGCCAAGGCTTTGAAGCAGCGTGTGCGTGACCAGATCGATCCTCAAATGAATCTTGGGCACAACGACAAGCGTTAGAGTCGTGAGCGGATAGCACGACTTTCAGTCTGAGACCAGCTCGTTTCGCATCATTGCCTCGGCAAGATGTTGTTGCCGCCATGTACTGAATGGCCGGGCGGCGGACCGGTGTGTCAGCGCTGTCCTGGCGGCTGCGGTGCGTCTGCCATGGGACAGCCAGCGTTCTTCACAGCCGGCGTTTTCAGCCGGCTGGTGATGACCGAGGCAAGGATGATCAGGGCGCCGCCTAACAGCATCCGCAGCGTGGGTTGCTCATTGAACAGCCACCAGGCGATCGCGATGCCATACACCGGCTCGAGCGCGAAGATCACTGCGGTGGTACGTGCTTTCAGTACTTTCAGACTGGCAACGAACAGGCTGTGCGCGACGCCGGTACAGAACACCCCTAACAGCGCCAACCACAGCCAATCGGTTGCCGGGACGGCAGGCAGCGATGACCACGTGAACGGCAGGAGACACAGCAGGATGGTGCCGTTCTGCCAGAGCGCAGACTGCACCGGATCCACCCCGCGGGTGACTGCACGGTTAAGCAGCGAGAGCAGGGCGAACATGAGCCCCGACAGGATGCCGTAGAGCAAGCCCAGCGTGCTCTGACTGGCAAGATCGAACGCTGGCGTTACCAGCAGCAGGCCGGAACAGACCAGCGCTACCATGGCAAATTCCACCGGTCGGGTACGCTCGCGAAACAACAGCCCTTCCAGAAGCACGGTGAACGCGGGAAAACTGGCGAAGCCCAGCGTGGCGATGCCGACGCCTGCGATTTTCACGGAGAGAAAGAATGTCAGCCAATGACCACCGAGCAACAGGCCGCCAAGCAAAAGACCGGCACGCTGGCGCATGCTAGGTCTGGCGCCGCTGCTGCGCAGGACCTGCACAGCGAGCAGCAACGCCACGACGGCAAAGCCGGCGCGGCCCAGGGTAATGATGGCTGGAGTGCTCTCGGCGAGCTTCCCGAATACACCGGACAGGCCAAACATCAGCGCGCCGAAGTGGATCGCCAGCAAGGCGTTGCGATGGGTCATGGTCGGTAGTCTGATGCCGTAAGAAATGAATTGCCTTGCGGCCCGTGCTGCAGTTGTCGGAGTAGGTGACTCGGCATGGGCTGGATTGAATTCAGTGAGTAGAAGAGACGGGATGAGCAGCACAATGATCTCGGCTGCCTGGCGATGCCGCCTGCTTGAAGGGCTGAGCGATAGCGCAGGCGCCTTGGCCTGGCGCCTGTGCTACATGATGACCTTGTCGCGTAGCTTGTCCGCCGCCTGATTGAGTGCCTGGATGACGCGCTCCTTGTCGAAGTTCTGCACACCATTGGTGTCCAGGTACATCGAGAAGCCCGGCAGCTCGTGCTCTACGAAGCTGTTGGTGGCGCCGAGGTCGCGTCGGAAATCGACAACCTGGTAGATCTGCACTGGACGGGTGAATCCCTTTACGGTGATCTGACCCTTGTCCCGGCACATGATTACATCTTTCACCAACGAATAGGTTTCATGGGAGATAAGGATTTCGCCTGCCTCGGCAGAGCTTTCCAAACGGCTGGCCAGATTCACTTCGCGACCAATGATGGTGTAGTCCATACGGGTATCGGCACCGAAGTTGCCGACCGTACAGTACCCGGTGTTGATGCCCATGCGGATTTCCATCGGCTTGGTGATGCCTTGGGCGCGCCATTGCTGACGCAGGATCTTCATATGCTTGCGCATGGCGATGGCCATCGACACTGCTGCCACCGCGTCTTTTTTTGCCCCCTGGCTGGCCGGGTCCCCAAAGAACACCATCACACAGTCGCCCACGAACTTGTCGATGGTGCCGCCGTACTTGAGGGTGATCTTGGACATCTCGTTGAGGTAGTTGTTGAGCAGGTCGGTAAGGGCTTCGGCCTCCAGCTCTTCGGATAACTCCGTGAATCCCTTGATATCGGAGAAAAATACCGTGAGCTTCTTGCGCTGGGTTTCCAGCCTGACGCTGCGCTTGCCGGAAAAGATCGATTCCCATACCTGCGGGGACAGGTACTTGGCAAGGTTTCTTGCCAGGCGCGCAGCCTTGGCCTGTTCGGCCTCCACTTCGCTGCGCGCCTGCGCCAGGCGGATGCCCTGTTGATGGACGTAATAAGCAGTGATGCACACGTACAGCGTGGTGAAGAGAATGCTGACCAGAGAAACCAGTACCGGGGTCACGCCGGCGAAGTGCAGGGGCACCAGCAGGCTCGTCAGTCCCACACCGAGCACGACCATCAACACTGTGATCAGCAGGTGGCGCAAGCTACCGATGACCAGCGCGCTGAAACCGAGCGTGAGCAGAAACATCAGGCTGGGTACCAGGCTGAAACTGAGCAGGACGATACCGGCACCTGCATGTAGCCCGTCCAGGCTGAGCAGCATCTGCGAGGTTCGCTCCGGATGCTCGCGCTTGAATCGGTAGCTCAGGTGATAGGCGAAATGTGGATAGAGAAGCGAATAGGGCACCATCCACAGAAGACCGATAGCGAAATGCTGGGTATAGACACCGGCGGCCAGGGTCGCGGCGCAGGTCAGATAAGCAAGAACCCGGGCGTAATACTCACGAAGCGGACGAGTCGCAAGACCGTTACGCCGTTCACCGGTTACGGTTGACATGTTTGATTGCTATCCCTGAATGAGTCCGGCGGCTGACGAACGCTGCGCGAGAGGCAGCGCAGCGGCCGGCGCTGCCCGGGGCGATCATAACCAAATCGCCACTGTCGCGCCAAACCACCGGTCCAATCCGTGACCGCAGCGCCACTCCAGCTGAATCAGAGGCGAATCTTGCCCGTCAGCAGGTCCTTGAACATTACCCAGTCGCCAACAAAGCTGTAGAGCGGGTACTGGAAGGTAGCGGGTCGATTTTTCTCGAAGACGAAATGCCCTACCCAGGCAAATCCGTACCCGGCCAGCGGCATTGCCAGTAGCCAGAGCCATTGTTGGGAGCTCAGCGCATACAGGAGTATGGCCAGGACGACGAGGCTGCCAACGAAATGCAAACGACGGCAGGTCCGGTTGCTGTGCTCGGCGAGATAGAAAGGATAAAAGTCTGCAAAGCTTCTGAATCGTTCGGTGGTTTGCGTGTTCATGCCGCACCTTTTTTTCTTGTGGTTGTTGCAGTCTAGATCGTCTGCCGCGACGGGACACTGACCGCAGGTGCCAGTCTGGTGCCCTTGTATACCTGCAGCGTGCGGTTAAGACTGTGGGTGCGCCATGCACATCCTGATTTGAGCTCATACGATTGACGACAGAACGCACCACCTCTTCAAGCTGGGCCTCGGGTATCGTTCAGGCACTTGACCTGGAGGGTCTCGACTGCCGGAGCCTGTTCGCTGAACTGGGACTCGATTACGCCGCGCTGAGTGACCCTGACGCTCGTTTCGCCCAGGACGACATGACTCGGCTTTGGCAGCGTGCGGTGGTGATTACCGGAAACCCGGCGATTGGCTTGAACCTGGCGAAGGTGATGCGTCCTGGTGCAATGCACGTGGTTGGCTACGCACTGATGTCCAGCAGCACTCTCAAGGAAAGCTTCCAGCGATTGGTGCGTTATCAGCGCATCATTGCCGAGGGGGCGGATGTGCAGTTGATGCCGAGCGAAGATGGCTACCTGCTGACATTGGCGATTCATGGAGACCAGTTGCCGCCTGCACGGCAAAGCGCCGAAGGTTCGCTGGGCAGCATACTGGCTTTCGGTCGATGGTTGACCGGCAAGCCATTGGTGCCCGTAGAGGTTTATCTGCAGGGCGAGCCGCCTGTTGATGTCGAGCCCTATCAGTCACTTTTCCAAGCCCCCCTGCGTTTCAATGCCAGGTGTCACGGCCTGCTGATAAGCCATGTCGACATGGATATCCCGCTCCTCACCGCCAACGCCGAGCTCGCGCAGTTGCATGATCGGTTTGCCGGAGACTACCTGGCGCGCTTTTCAGGCAGCCGAGTAACGCATCAGGCGCGGCAGGTCATATGCCGTCTGCTGCCGCAGGGCGAGCCCCGACGCGAGACGGTTGCGCAGTTACTGCACCTGTCCGAACGAACGCTGCAACGTCGTCTCGACGAGGAAGGCACCAGCTTTCAGCAACTCCTCGACGACACGCGCCGGGTGCTTGCCGAGCAATACCTGGGGCGGGCGGATCTTGCCCTTCTCGAAATCGCCTATCTGCTGGGATTCGCCGACCCCAGCAATTTCTACCGTGCATTCAAACGCTGGTTCTCGATGACCCCGGGAGAGTACCGGGCCCAGCGCTGAGTCCGATGCTGGAACTTGTGCCGCACCACCAGAGCCTTAACTTCCACACATAACGGCGACCACGCAGACAGCACCGTCGATATTGCCCTACAACTGAGGATGACCTGCATTGGCCAGTAGCCTTCTTGCCCTGATCGACGATATCGCGTCGGTACTGGATGACGTTTCTCTGATGACGAAAGTCGCCGCCAAGAAAACCGCTGGCGTGCTGGGAGACGACCTCGCCCTGAATGCCCAGCAGGTCACCGGTGTTAACGCGGACCGCGAATTGCCAGTAGTCTGGGCGGTCGCCAGGGGGTCGTTGCGCAACAAGCTGATCCTCGTACCCGCTGCGCTGCTGATCAGCGCATTCATTCCCTGGGCCATCACCCCGTTGCTGATGCTCGGCGGTGCATTTCTCTGTTTCGAAGGTTTCGAGAAACTGGCCCACCGCTTTCTGCATCGCGATGATGATCATCATGCAAAGCAGGTCGCGGCACTGGCTGATGAAAACGTAGACATGGTGGCGTTCGAGAAGGACAAGATCAGCGGGGCGGTACGCACCGACTTCATTCTGTCGGCTGAGATCATCGCCATCACCCTTGGAACAGTCGCCGAGGCGACCTTTGTCGAGCAGGTAGTGGTACTCGCTGGCATCGCCATCATCATGACCATCGGTGTCTATGGCCTGGTAGCCGGAATCGTCAAACTGGACGATGCAGGCCTGGCCTTGAGCAAGCGAGCCAGTACCGCGGCCCAGACCGTTGGCCATGCGATCCTGAGGGTTGCGCCCTGGCTGATGAAATCCCTGTCGATCATCGGTACCGCTGCCATGTTCATGGTAGGTGGCGGCATTCTGACCCACGGTTTCAAGGCCGTTCACCACTTCATAGAGAACAGTGCTGAACATACCCTAGCCTTGCCTTACATCGGTTCGGTGTTGTCCGGGCTGATGCCGACCTTGATGGATGCGATCTTCGGAATTCTGGCCGGCGGTCTGGTATTTGCAGTGATCGAATTGGGCGGGCGCCTGTTCAAGCGTAAAAATTCCCACGCCGCCTGACCGCATTGGCTTTAACGACATCAGAGGAGCACCACGAATGAACGAGTTCATGCAGGCTGCCATCGACGAGGCGCAAAAGGGGCTTGCCCAGGGAGGCATTCCAATCGGATCGGTAATCGTCCATCAGGGGCAGATCATCGGTCGTGGTCACAACCGGCGTATTCAGCAGGGCAGTGCGGTGCTGCACGGGGAAATGGATGCTTTCGAAAATGCCGGGCGCCAGCCGGCCAAGGTATACGCAGAGTCTGTGCTGTACACCACCCTGTCGCCGTGTTCGATGTGTAGCGGCGCGATCCTGCTCTACGGCATCCCGAAAGTGGTTATTGGCGAGAACAAGACGTTCATGGGTGAAGAAGCTCTGCTCAAGAGTCGCGGCGTGGAGCTCCAGGTCCTGCAGGACCCTGGCTGTATAGAAATGATGCGGGCTTTCATCGAGGGCAGCCCCGACCTCTGGAACGAGGACATCGGCGAGCCGTAATGCCGTTCAGTGCCGCCAGAACGAGGGCGTCAACATCACTAGCACGGTGATGATTTCCAGTCGGCCAAGCAGCATGCCAAATGACAGCAGCCACTTGGCCGAGTCCGGCAGGGTCGAAAAGTTGCCTGCAGGGCCGATGATCGGACCGAGCCCCGGGCCCACGTTGCACACGGCAGTGGCCGCTGCGGTGAGTGCGGTCAGCATGTCCAGCCCCAGCAGCGCCAGCGCCAGCGCCAGCGCGCCGATGGTGATGGTAAAGAAGAACGAGAAGGTCAGGATCGAGCGAACAATCTCTTCGTCGAGGGTGTGCTTGTTGTAGCGCTGCTTGATAACGGCGCGTGGATGTACGAGTTGCGCCAGGTTGGCACGCAACAGCGAGTAGGCCACCTGGAACCGGAAGACCTTCAAACCACCCGAGGTCGAACCCGAGCAGCCGCCGATGAATGTCAGGTAGAAGAAAGCCAGCACGGCGAATTCGCCCCACTGGGTGTAATCGCCCAGTGCGAAACCGGTAGTCGTGACGACGGATACAACGTTCAGCGAAACGATGCGCAGCGCATCCAGAAAGAGGTAGTCGGAGTTGAATGTCAGCCAGATCGCAAACGCGAAACATATGATCAGCAACATGCCGATGAAGCCCTGCACCTGCTGGTCGTGAATCAGTGCGTAGCGGTTACCCCGGACCGTCGAAACCATCAGGATGAACGGCAGCCCTCCAAGGATCATGAACACCACTGCGACCCAGTGAGCGGCCGGGGTGAACTTGGCCATCGAGCTATCGGATGTCGAATAGCCGCCTGTGGCAATGGTTGTCATGGCGTGGTTGATCGCCTCGAACGGCGTCATCCCACTGAACCAGTAGGCCAGCCCGCAGAGCAGGGTGAGCGCGAGGTAGACAATCAGGATCGATTTTGCCATCACGTGCGAGCGGGGCATGGCTTTCTGTGACCAGTCCGACGACTCTGTCTGGAACAGGCGCATGCCACCGATGCGCAGCAAGGGCAGGATTGCCACCGCCATGCCGATGAAGCCGATGCCGCCCAGCCATTGCAGCATCGAGCGCCACATCAACAGACCGGGTGAAGCCGAATCCAGGCCGGACAGTACGGTCGACCCTGTGGTGGTGATGCCAGACATCGTCTCGAAGAAAGCGTTGGTATAGCTGATGTGATGGATCAGCATCATCGGCAAGGCTGCGAAGCAGCAGACGATCAGCCAGCTGACGGTGGTCAGGAAGTACATATCACGCGGGCGTAGCTGGGTCAGCTCGGGACGCCCCGGCGCGACCAGTGCAATGCCGCTGCTGAAAGTGATCAGGCTGGCCCAGAGAAAGGCCTGCAGGTCGTCAGTGCGATCAAACGCAAACAGCGTGATCATCGGAATGACCATGCTGACAGCAAGAGTGATCAGGAAGATGCCGAGAATGAAACCGATGATGCGCAGGGTCGGCAAAGCCATTTTTCGTTGATGCTCGGCTCGAAAATGAGGCGGCCATTCTACGCCTGTCGCGGCGACAGTAAACCGGCGATCGGTCTGCCAAAAAATCTTTTACAGCCGGCCCCGCAGGCCTCTTCCCAAGTCCGTGGCGATGAATAGAATAGCCGCCCGGTGCCGGCCCTTTGCCGGTTTCTGAGTGTTCACCTTCCATGTCCATCGACAACCCCTGCCTCTCGTGCGGCGCCTGCTGCGCATACTTTCGTGTGTCTTTCTTTTGGGGCGAGTGCGCCTCGTCGGGCGGTACGGTTCCGGACAGTGCGACCGTCCAGATCAGCCCATTTCACGTTGCGATGCAGGGCACCGAGGCCAAGCCCGCTCGCTGCGTTGGCTTGATGGGCGATGTCGGCTGCGGTGTGCGTTGCACGCTGTACGAACAGCGTTCCAGCACCTGTCGTGAGTTCGAGGCGTCCTGGGCTGATGGTCAGCACAATGCGCATTGCGACGCGGCTCGTGCAGCGCACGGCTTACCACCGCTGATGCCACCGCTGGAGCCGCAACTGTCTCCCGACCGGGTTGCCTGAACAGGTCGCATGAGCAACTGCCCGCAGAACGTGTCAGGCCTCTAGAATGTCTGATTCGTTTTGGAGGTTATTGATGGAAGCTCTCGACCTGTTGCTCAATCGCGTCTCTGTAACTCGACTCACCGATCCGGCACCGAGTGCGGCGCAGCTGGATTTACTGTTTCGTGCAGCGCTGCGCGCACCGGACCATGGCCAGTTGAGGCCCTGGCGATTTCTGACGATCCAGGGTGATGCCCGCGAGCGGTTGGGCAGGCTCATGGCAGAGTCGCTGCGTGTGCGCCAGCCAGACGCAGCTGACGAAGCGGTGCACAAAGCACGCAAGATGCCGCTGCGTGCACCGTTGGTGGTAGTTGTTGTCGCCAGCGTACTGCCGCACCCGAAGGTGCCCGATTCCGAGCAGGTGCTCGCAGTCGCCTGTGCTGCGCACGGACTGCTGCTGGCTGCCCATGCGCAAGGGCTTGGTGCGGTATGGCGGACGGGTGAGTTTTCCTATGATCCCTACCTCGCGAAGGCGCTCGGCCTGGGCGGCAACGAACAACTTCTCGGTTTTATCTACCTGGGCACGCCGGAGGGAAACCTGCGGACACCACCGGAGCTGGATCCTCAGAACTTCGTCAGTCAGTGGACCGGTGGCGTGCAGTAGCTCACTCAGGGCGCCGAGCGTGTTCGGCGCCCGAAGCCAACGGCAGCTTCAGCGTTGCGATGAAGCCACCGTCGGGGTGGTTGCCCAGCAGCAGCTCGCCACCATGTCGTTCGGCAGCGCGACGTGCAATCGCCAGACCCAGCCCGTGACCCGCCGTGGTCTGACCCGGTGCGCGAAAGAACGGTTCGCTTAACTGTGCAAGGTGGGCATCCTCCACGCCTGGGCCCTGGTCGCGAATGCTAAGCAGCAGGTCATCTCCACTTCTCGCTGCGCGCAATTCAATGGGTAGGCCCTCGGGATTGAAACGAAGGGCATTGCGTAGCAAGTTGTCGAGCGCGCGTTCGAGCATGTCCGGCCAGCCATGCAGCTGGACGTCGGTCTCTACTGTGCTGTCGATGCGCTGATTCGGCGAGACGATACGAGCGTTCTCCTCGAGCTGTTCGAATATGGAGCGAAGATCGACGGGGCTCGGCGTCCCCGGATCGGCATCCAGCCTGGCCAACTCCAGTATCTCGCTGATCAGCGCCTCCAGCCTGTCGCATTCTTTGGCCAGCCGTGGCCAGATTGCTTCACGTTCCGCAGGCGTCGCCCGTTCGGCAAGCGCAAGCGCGATACGAAGGCGCGCCAGGGGCGAACGCAATTCGTGTGAGACGTCACGTAGCAGTTGCCGCTGGCTGCCAATCAGGCTTTGCAGGCGGGCGCCCATTCGGTTGAAGTCGTTGGCAAGGACCCCCAGCTCGTCGCGGCGTTTGGCAAGCCGGGCCAGGGAGTTCTGCTGATAGGTGGTCTGGCCGAGGTCATGCACGGCACCCCGCAAGCGATCGAGCGGGCGCGTGATGGAAAGCGTGAGTAGCAGGCTGAACCCGGTCAGCACCACCAGTGCTATGGCAATTGCACTCAATGGCCAGAACAGGCTACCCCTGTGCCAGGCCTGCAATTCCTGATTCGGGATGCGATAGATGAACAGGTAGGTATTGCCGGTTTCCGGGCTGGTGTAGTCAGTGGTCAGTCGGCGCCATGGCAGGCGTCCGTCGCGGTGTTCCTGGCGCGCTTCGAATGCTGCGGCGCGGGCGGGAAAGGTACCGCGGATGATTGGCTGGCCGTTTTCGGCAAGCACCTGTACGTCCACGCCAAAGCGGCTGCGGTGCCGCTCGAGCAGAAACTGCGCGGTGATCGGCCCCTGGCGTTCATAGACCTTCGTCCAAACCTCGGCCAGCCCATTCACGCCGGGGTGGCGGTTTAGAATCCAGGCGTCCTGATTCAGGGCCTGCCCCAGAAGCATGGCCAGACCCGCGACCAGCGCAATGGCCAGCCAGAAGGTCGCAAGAATGCGCCAGAACAGTGATCGCACCGGTTGGCTACTCCACGGCAAAGCCCGGCGCACCTATCCATGCAAAGGGTGGTGAGCCGGGCGAGTTTGTTTGTAAGGTGCGATCAGTTCTTCTGATCTCGCTCAGCTTTCCACTGCTGGAACTCAGCACGTTCAGCGCGCTTGGCTTCCATTTTCTCGTGCAGTTCGTCGAACTTTTTCTGCTGTTCCGGTTTGAGCAGGTCGCGCATCTGCTGGTGGGTCTTATCCTGGCTGGCCTTCAGCTCGTCTTGCATCGCCTTGCGCTCGGCTTCGGGCAACTTGTCGAGGTAGCGCTGGGTGATGTCGCGATGAGCTTTCATCTGCTCGCCCATCAGGGAGCGCATTTCGCTACGCTGTTCCTTGGTCAGGTCGAGCTGCTCGAACGGTGTGTGCCTGCCGCCACCGTGATGACGCTGACCGCTGTCGGGCATGGCCATTGCGAGGGTGGGGAGGGTGGAAGCGAACAGTACGGCGATAAGAGTCTTGCGCATCATGAGTCTCTCCTTGTTTGGGAAACCAGTCACCCGGCTGAGCGCTACGCGCGAGTCGGAGCGTTGACCGGATGAGCTCAGTCTAGGGCGTGCAAGGTCAGTGGCGGTCAGCACTGGGTAAAGGCTGGGTAAAGCCTTTCAAGGTGCGTAAAGGTATCCGCGGCTGCGCAACGCGACGATGCGCTGGCGGCCGTCCGGATGTGGCCCGAGTTTGCGGCGCAGGTTGCTGACATGCATGTCCAGGCTGCGGTCGTAGAGGGTGAGCTTGCGCCCCAGGGCCAGTTGGGCCAGGGCCTGTTTCTCCAGTGGCTCGCCGGGTTGGCTGAGGAGCGCTTCGAGAATGCGCCCTTCGGACAGGGTAAGGGTGACTTCATGGTCGCCAACACTGGCTACGCCGCGTGCGGGGCTGTACCAGAGATCACCCAACTCCATCTGGCTCGGCGCGCTGGCCGGTTGGCTACGCCGCAAAACGGCTTTCAGGCGGGCTGTGAGTTCGCGCGGATCGCAGGGTTTGGCAAGGTAATCGTCTGCGCCGAGTTCAAGGCCGAGGATACGGTCAAGTGGCTCACCCCGTCCGGACAGCATCAATACTGGCAAGTCGGGATATTCGCTACGCAGTTGCTTGAGCAGTTCCAGCCCGCTGCCATCGGGCAACATGACGTCGAGCACGACCGCAGCGGGCTGATGTTCGGCAAGTGCGGCACGGGCGCTCTTACCGTCGTGGCAGGCGTGGGCGACAAACCCTTCCTGAGCCAGCCAGCTGACCAGCAGGTCGCAGAGTTCCTGGTCGTCGTCTATAAGCAGCAGTTCGCTCATTGTTCGCTCACGTCAGGTTCAGTTCAGCCATTGGCGGCGGCGACGGCCACGCGTCGTCAGGACACCCAGCAGGAAACCCAGGACGCCCACACCACCGCCGACCGCGAACCATTGCTGCTGGTCGCTGAGCAGCTGCGGCTGTGCTTGCTGCTTGAGTTGCTCCTGCTGAAGCTGCATGCGCAGGCGCTGATTCTCCTGGCGAAGCCCTGCCAGTTGCGCCTGCCCCGCCGGGCTGGCTGCAACGTCTGGAAGCTGCTTGAGCGTTTCCCGTTGCCGTTGGTTGTCGCTCAGGCGGCTCTCCAGTTCGGTCTGTCGCTCGGTTGGTGCGGTAATGGTTTCTTCAGCCTGTGCCAATGAGGTGGCAAGGCTCAGAATCAGCAGCAGGAACAGCGGACCTTGGCGCATCGGAACTCCTTTTTCCTCAACGGGCCGTGGCGATGCTACGACCTTACAGAAACCAGACGGCGTGGGCCGATCGACTCAGGGATACACCTGTTTGAAGGGTTTGACGACAACCTCGCCGTAAACCCCTGCAGCCTTGTACGGGTCCGCCTCGGCCCACTGCTGTGCAGCTTGCAGCGACTCGAACTCGGCGACGACCAGGCTACCGGTGAAGCCCGCACTACCAGGATCTTTGCTGTCGATGGCCGGATGCGGGCCAGCCAGTACCAGGCGGCCTTCACTCTTGAGCTGATCGAGACGTGCCAGATGGGCTGGGCGCGATGCCAGGCGATCTTGCAGCGAGTCGGGTACATCCGTGGCGATGATGGCGTAGAGCATGTGGTCTCCTAGGTCTTCTCAGGTTCGGGTTGCATGTGGCGAATCAGGTAGAAGCTTTGGCCGGCCATGAACAGCAACGTCAGACCAAGGCTGCCAAACACCTTGAAGTCTACCCAGATGGCGGGGTACACGAACGCCACGAAAAGATTGGCAGAGCCGCAGACAAGAAAGAACATGATCCAGGCAACATTCAAGCGTGACCAATGTGCTCTGGGCAGTTGCACGGCATGGCCCATCATGCGCTGCACCAACGGCTTGTCGCCAATGAAGTGGCTGGCAGCGAATGCCAGCGCAAACAGCCAGTTCAGCACCGGAGCCTTCCACTTGAGGATCGTTTCACTATGCAGTGCCAGGGTCAGGCCGCCAAACAGCACACAGGCACCCAGCGTGATCCACTGACTTTTTTCGAGGCGGCCCTGGCGGATGATTAGGGCGGAATAGACAAGGAGAGAGCTGCCGATCAGCATGGCGGTGGCACTGAATATGCCGCCTATGCTCAGGGCCATATCCGCGAATTCGACCGTCCTGGGCTCGATCTTGTAGACAACAAAGAACAGCAGCAAAGGAATGAAGTCGATGATTTGTTTCACGGAGCGAGCCAGAAGCGGTATGTGGCCGGCATAATAACAAACCGCGCTTTTAGCGGAACGATGTATGGCCGTCATTTCCAGGACCTTGCGTAAGCTTTGGCAATCCGGGTGACGGCACGAGCGCCGGCGATGGCGGTCACAGCTGTGAGCGTCAGAGCCACTGGAGAACATGTCCCGAATGATTGTCGATCTGCATTGCCATAGCACCGCCTCCGATGGCGTGCTGGCGCCTGCGGTGCTGGTTCAGCGAGCCCATGAACGCGGCGTCGAACTGCTTGCACTGACCGACCACGACACCCTTGAAGGGCTTGATGCGGCGCGAGCCATGGCCGATTCGCTGGGCGTGCGGCTCATCAATGGTATCGAGCTCTCTTGCGTATGGAATGGCGCCACCGTTCATGTACTCGGTTATGCCTTTCGCCGCGATGCCGAGGCGTTGCAGCGAGCCATTGCGCAACTGCATGAAGGGCGCTGGCGGCGCGCCGAGACGATAGCCCAGCGACTGGAAGCCAAGGGCATGCCGGGGACCCTCGAAGGTGCGCGGGATGTCCAGCAGGTACTGGGCGACAGCGGTAACGCGCCGGCCCGCCCGCACTTCGCTGAGTATCTGGTGCGTGCTGGGCATGTGCGCGACCGGGCCGAAGCATTTCGCAAGTGGCTTGGCTCGGGCAAGCTGGGGGATGTGAAGCAGCATTGGCCGACGCTGGAGCAGACAGTGGCCACGTTGCGAGAGGCGGGCGCCTGGATCAGCCTGGCGCATCCTTGGCAGTACGACTTCACCCGCAGCAAGCGGCGGCGGCTGGTTAGCGAGTTCGCCCAGGCGGGTGGTCATGCACTGGAAGTGGTCAACGGCATGCAGCCGCTGGAGCAGGTGGGCGGCTTGTCGATTCTGGCGCGTGAGTTTGGCTTGAGCGCGAGCGTCGGTAGCGACTTCCATGCCCCCGGCGACTGGTCCGAGCTCGGCCTTTATCGGAGCCTGCCGGACGATCTGCAGCCTCTCTGGAGCCATTTCGATGATGAGCCACGCGAGTCAGTGGTCTGCTGAGCGGGAGCCTTTATGAGTCAGTTTTTTCAGATACACCCGGACAATCCCCAGCCCAGGCTGATCAAGCAGGCGGTTGAAATCATTCGTAACGGCGGGATCGTCGTCTATCCGACCGATTCTTCATATGCCATTGGCTGCTCGATCGGCAACAAGGCCGGCATCGAACGCATTCGCCGTTTGCGTCAGCTGGACGACAAGCACAACTTCACCCTGGCCTGTCGGGACCTGTCGCAGCTCGGGCTGTTTGCCAAGGTCGACACTGCTGCCTTCCGTCTGCTCAAGACGCATCTGCCCGGCCCATACACCATCATTCTCAGCGCTACCCGTGAAGTGCCGCGCATGTTGCTGCATCCCAAGCGTCGCACCATTGGTCTTCGGGTCCCGGCGCAGCCCATCGCGCAGGCATTACTGGCCGAACTGGGTGAGCCGTTGATGAGCGTAAGCCTGATCTTGCCCGGCGAAAGCGAACCGATGAGCGACCCCTACGAGATGCGTGACGCACTCGAGCATCAGGTCGACCTGATCATCGATGGCGGTTACGGTGGCCTCGAAGCATCGACGGTGATCAGCCTTGTTGATGGTGATCCCGAAATCGTGCGGGTCGGTTGCGGAGATCCCGCTCCTTTCGCGTCCTGAGCTATTTATCACCAACCAAGGAAACCCTTTTGAGCGCTATGGATTCGCAGCGACGCGTGGTCTCCGGGATGCGGCCAAACGGCCGGCTTCACCTGGGGCACTTTCACGGTGTATTGAAGAACTGGGTCAGGCTGCAGCATGAGTACCAGTGCTTTTTTTCGATCGTCGACTGGCATGCACTGACCACCGATTACGCTGCCGGCGCGGAAATTTCGCGCAACGTGCAGGACATGGCAATCGACTGGCTTGCAGCGGGGGTCAGTCCGAGCTCAGCGACCTTGTTCGTCCAGTCCCAGGTGCCCGAGCACGCTGAATTGCATCTGCTGCTGTCGATGATCTGCCCGCTTTCCTGGCTCGAGCGCGTGCCTTCGTACAAGGAACTTCAGCTCGACTCCCAAAATAAGGACCTCGGTACCTACGGCTTCCTCGGATATCCATTGCTACAGGCGGCCGACATCCTGGCCTATCGCGCCGGAGTCGTCCCTGTCGGCGCCGACCAGTTACCTCATGTTGAGTTCGCGCGCGACGTGGCGCGGCGCTTCAATCACCTCTATGGCAGCGAAGAAGATTTCGAAGTCAAGGCAGAAGCGGCGATTCGTAAACTCGGCAAGAAGGGCTCGAAGTTGTACGCGAGCCTGCGCAAGAGCTATCAAGAACACGGCGATCTCGAGGCGCTGAACACTGCCCGAGCGCTGCTCAAGGACCAGCAGACCATCACTATCGGTGATCAGGAACGGCTGTTCGGCTATCTCGAAGGCGGCGGTAAATTACTGTTGCCCGAGCCGCAGGCGTTGCTTGGCGAGTCCCCCAGGCTATCGGGGCTGGACGGCCGCAAGATGTCGAAGTCCACCAGCAACTCGATTTATCTTCGGGACACGCCAGCCGACATTGAAGAAAAAATCAAGCGCATGCCCACCGACCCAGCGCGCGTGCACCGTACCGATCCGGGCGAGCCTACTCGCTGTCCGGTCTGGCAGATGCACCAGGCGCATTCAACCGAAGACGTTTGTCAGTGGGCCGAGCAGGGTTGCCGCAGCGCTGGAATTGGCTGTCTTGACTGCAAGGCACCGCTGATCGACGCCATCAAGATCGAGCTCGCGCCTTTGCAGGAACGCGCCCTGGATTACGAGCAGAATCCTGACCTGGTGCGCAGCATCCTGGCCGAAGGCGCCGAGCATGCGCGCGACGAGGCGCGTGAGACGTTGGTGGTTGTACGCCAGGCGATGGGACTGAATTACCGCTAGAGCCATCATCGCAACCGGCTTAAGCTGTCGGCGCGCTCAACTACCTCGGTGCCCCCGGAGAAAGCATGCAGGAATCCCCAGCCGAGGCGGTGTTCAATCCGCCTGGCGAGCAGCTGCGACTAGCCCTTGTATATGGCGAGGCCTTTAACAATCTGCCGCAGGATCTCTACATTCCGCCGGATGCGCTGGAAGTTTTCCTAGAGGCTTTCGAAGGTCCGCTGGATCTGCTGCTCTATCTGATTCGCAAGCAGAACATCGACATCCTCGATATTCCGGTGGCGGAAATCACCCGTCAGTACATGGGTTATGTCGAACTGATGAAGGCTGTGCGCCTTGAGTTGGCGGCCGAATACCTGGTCATGGCCGCCATGCTGGCTGAGATCAAGTCGCGCATGTTGCTGCCGCGCTCGGCTGAGGTAGAAGAGGACGAGCTCGATCCACGGGCCGAGCTGATCCGTCGTTTGCAGGAATACGAACGTTTCAAGGCAGCGTCCGAAGACCTGGATCAGCTGCCACGGGTAGGGCGTGACCTGCATGTGCCGAAGATCGATGCGCCTGATGCGCGGGCGCGCAAGCTGTTGCCTGAGGTCAGTCTCGAAGAGTTGCTGATCTCCATGGCCGAGGTTTTACGTCGTGCGGACATGTTCGAAAGTCATCAGGTGACGCGTGAAACCTTGTCCACGCGTGAGCGGATGAGTGAGGTGCTGGAACGACTCAAGGATGGCGCCTTTGTACCTTTCGTTGCGCTGTTTGCCGCAGAGGAAGGGCGCTTGGGCGTGGTGGTGACCTTTATGGCAGTGCTGGAGTTGATCAAGGAGTCGCTGGTCGAGCTGGTGCAGAACGAGCCCTTCGCACCGATTCACGTCAGGGTGCGTAGCGAGGAGGCCTCGCTGCTGGCACCGGAGCCAATGGAGCCATTGCTGTGAACCTGTCCGATCCCAAGGACCTTGCTTCGTTGCTCGAAGCCTTCCTGCTGGCTTCAGGCAAGCCGATGTCTGTCGAGCGCATGGCCGAGCTGTTCGACGAGGTCGAGCGCCCCGCGCCGGCGTTGCTGCGCAAGGCACTCGACGTGCTCGAAAAATCCTGCAAGGGCCGCGCATTCGAGTTGAAGGAGGTGGCCAGCGGCTACCGCTTGCAGGTGCGTGAGCGGTTCTCGCCCTGGGTTGGGCGCCTGTGGGAAGAGCGGCCGCAGCGCTACTCCAGGGCGCTATTGGAAACACTGGTGCTGATTGCTTATCGCCAGCCCATTACCCGTGGTGAGATCGAGGATATCCGCGGCGTCGCGGTCAACAGTCAGATCGTCAAAACCTTGCTGGAACGCGAGTGGGTGCGGGTAGTTGGCCATCGCGACGTGCCGGGACGGCCGGCCATGTTTGCTACCACCAAGGGGTTTCTGGACCACTTCAATCTCAAGAACCTGGACGAGCTGCCTCCGCTGGCCGTGCTGCGCGAGATCGAGCCTGAACCCTTGCCGGTCGATGTCGAGGAGGCGCCGGTGCCTGTCGCCTTGCAGGCGCGCGCCGATCAGGTGTTGGAAGTCGAACCCCCAGGCGAACAGACCAGCTTCCGCAGTTTGCTGGCAGAGCTCGACAGCATGGAAACCGGGCTCAAGACAGACTTCGATGACCTGATCGAGGCAGCCGGAGACGAAGACCAGGGCGCCTCGGTCAATGAGCGCCGCGATTAGAGATCCATTTCCTGGCGTCCGATAAGGTAGCTGTCGTAATCGGGGATGCTCAGCGTATGTGCCTGGTCCAGCATAGGACTGGAAAGCAGATAATCAGCGCTGCTTTCGTTGGCGGCCATTGGGATGTTCCATACGGCTGCGACCCGTAGCAGCGCCTTCACATCCGGATCATGTGGTTGCGGCTCGAAGGGATCCCAGAAGAACACCAGCATGTCGATACGGCGCTCGGCGATTCGCGCGCCGATCTGCTGATCCCCACCCAGGGGACCGCTGATCATGCACTCCACCGGCAGCTCGAGGCGGCGGCTCAACAGCAGTCCGGTAGTGCCGGTGGCGAGCAGTTCGTGATTCTTCAGGTGAGCTTTCTGTCGCTCAGCCCATTCCAGCAGCCGCTCCTTGCAGTGATCGTGCGCAACCAGGGTAATGCGCTTGCGCGCCGGCAGTGTTGCGGTAACGAAATCGATGCGCTTCATCTTCTTCCCTGTCTCGCTGAATGGGCTGGTGGCTTGTTACGACGCCTCGTGCAATGCCCGGCACGTATCGAGCATGCGGTTGGAAAAACCCCACTCGTTGTCATACCAAGCCATCACCTTAAGCAGGCGTCCGCTAACCTTGGTGTGGTTGGTGTCGAAAATAGACGACATCGGGTTGTGGTTGAAGTCGCAGGAAACCAGCGGCAGCGAATTGCACGCCAGGATGGGCGAGTGCTGACTGGCGTCGAGCATCAGCGCATTGACCTCTTCGGCAGTGGTCTCACGGCTCAGTTCGAGGGTCAGATCGACCAGCGAAACATTGATGACCGGTACGCGCACGGCCATGCCGGTCAGCTTGCCGGCCAGCTCCGGCAGCACCAGGCCGACGGCTTCGGCGGCACCGGTCTTGGTCGGGATCATCGACTGGGTAGCCGAGCGCGCCCTGAACGGGTCGCTGTGATAGACGTCGGACAGGTTCTGATCATTGGTGTAGGCGTGGATGGTGGTCATCAGGCCGTGTTCGATGCCGTACTCGCGCGATAATACCTGTGCAACCGGCGCCAGGCAGTTGGTCGTGCATGACGCGTTGGAAATGATCTGGTGCGATTGGCGCAAGGTGTCGTGATTGACGCCGTAGACAATGGTGGCGTCAGCGCCGGAGGCCGGGGCGGAAATAATGACTTTGCCGGCGCCGGCCTGCAGATGCGCGCTGGCCTTTTCGCGAGAGGTGAACAGCCCGGTACACTCGAAGACGACATCGACATTGTGCTGGCGCCACGGCAGTTCGGCCGGATTGCGGATCGCGGTCACCGCAATCCGGTCACCATTGACCTGCATTTCATCGTCGGTGACCTGGACATTTGCGTCGAAATGGCCATGGACGCTGTCGAACTGCAACAGGTGGGCGTTCATCGCCGGGCTGCCTAGGTCATTGATCGCCACGACCTGCAAATGCTCGCGATAGCTCTGGCTGTAGAGGGCACGAAGGACATTGCGTCCGATACGACCGAAGCCGTTGATGGCGATGCGAATAGTCATAAGAAGGTCCTGGGCGGAATTTGTTGTGGGAATCACAAGATTATTCCTGTCAAAATAGAAATCAAGCCCAGATACATGTTGTTTTGTTGATAAAACCAAAGATTCATGAGCAGGAGTGATGGCATGCACCCGCAGATTCAAGAAGTTACCGAGCGATTGATTGAACGCAGCCGGCCGACGCGCCAGCGCTATCTTGCGCAGATGGCTGGCGCGGCAAGCGACGGGCCTCAGCGCGGCAAGCTGCAATGCGCCAACTTTGCTCATGGCGTCGCCGGTTGCGGATCGCAAGATGACAAGCAACGGTTGCGGCTGATGAACGAAGCGAACGTGGCCATCGTTTCGGCCTATAACGACATGCTTTCGGCTCACCAGCCGTACCAATATTTTCCCGACGTGATCAAGGAGGCCCTGCGCGAGATGGGGTCGGTCGGCCAGTTTGCTGGTGGCGTACCGGCGATGTGCGATGGCGTGACCCAGGGCGAAGCGGGCATGGAACTCAGCCTTGCCAGTCGCGAAGTGATCGCCATGGCAACCGCCGTTGCGCTTTCACACAACATGTTCGATGGCGCGCTGTATCTCGGTATATGCGACAAGATCGTCCCTGGCCTGATGATTGGCGCGCTGCGCTTCGGGCACCTGCCGACCGTCTTCGTCCCGGGCGGGCCGATGACGTCGGGCATCCCAAACAAGCAGAAAGCGGAAGTGCGCCAGCGTTACGCAGAGGGCAAGGCCAGCCGGGAGGAGCTGCTGGAGTCGGAAATGCTTTCGTACCATAGCCCCGGCACGTGCACCTTCTACGGCACAGCGAACACCAACCAGGTGGTGATGGAGATCATGGGTCTGCACCTGCCTGGCTCTTCATTCGTCAATCCCTATACCCCGCTGCGTGACGAGCTCACCCGTGAGGCCGCGCGTCAGGTGACCCGCCTGACGCCGCAGTCGGGTAACTACGTGCCGCTGTGCAAGATCGTCGATGAAAAGTCGATCATCAATTCGGTCGTAGCCCTCAATGCTACTGGCGGCTCGACCAACCATACCCTGCACATTCCGGCGTTTGCCCAGGCCGCGGGCATACAGCTGACCTGGCAGGACATGGCGGATATCTCGGCCGTGACACCGACGCTGGCGAAGGTCTACCCGAACGGTCAGGCGGACGTTAACCATTTCCACGCCTGCGGTGGTGTTCCGTTCATGGTGCGTACGCTGCTTGAGGCGGGCCTGTTGCACGAAGACGTTTACACGGTTCTGGGCAAAGGCCTCAGCCAATACACCAAGGAACCCTTCCTCGAAGACGGAAAGCTCGTCTGGCGCGAGGGCTCTGAAAGCAGTCTGGACGAGGCGATTCTGCGCCCGGTCGAGCGAGCGTTCTCGCCCGAGGGCGGTTTGCGAGTGCTGGAAGGGAATCTTGGCCGCGGGGTCACCAAAATCTCCGCCGTAGCGCCTGAACATCGCATCGTGGAAGCACCAGCGCGTGTATTCAGCGACCAGACCGAATTGGCCCAGGCGTTCAAGAACGGCGAGCTGGAGAAGGACTTCGTTGCGGTTGTCAGGTTCCAGGGGCCAAAGGCCAACGGCATGCCCGAACTGCACAAGCTGACGCCATTCCTCGGCGTGCTGCAGGATCGCGGCTACAAGGTCGCATTGGTAACGGACGGGCGTATGTCCGGCGCTTCAGGAAAAGTCCCTGCCGCTATCCATGTCAGCCCGGAAGCGTTGGATGGCGGCCCGCTGTGCCGCGTGCGTGACGGTGACATCATTCGAGTCGATGGCGAAACAGGGGAGCTTCGAGTGCTGGTCGATCAAGCCGAATTCGACAGTCGCGAAGCAATATCAGCCCCGAGCGATCTGGGAATCGGCTGTGGGCGCGAGCTGTTTGGTTTCCTTCGGGCGGCCTTCAGCCCTGCGGAGAAAGGCGCAAGCGTATTCACCGAAGAATTGGAGTCGCTCAAGTGACGGCGCTGGTAGGTGATATCGGCGGCACCAATGCGCGCTTTGCGCTCTGGCGCGACGGGCAGATCGAGTCGGTGCGGGTGTTGCCGACGGTCGAATACCCACGTCCCGAAGACGCCATCCGTGCCTATCTCAAGGCGGTGGGGCAGGGCGTGGAGGCGCTTCAGGCGGTCTGCCTGGCCTGTGCCGGTCCGGTGTCCGGCGATGAATTTGCCTTCACCAACAATCATTGGCGCCTGAGCCGAACGGCTTTCTGCGAGGACCTGGGGCTGAGTGATCTGCTCCTGATCAATGATTTCACCGCCATGGCACTGGGCATGACCCGGCTGCGCGAGGGCGAGCTGGTGGAAGTGTGCCCGGGCCAATCGGCAGCGGGCCGAGCACGGCTGGTGATTGGGCCGGGTACTGGCCTGGGTGTCGCGACGTTGCTGCCGTTGTCCGATGGGGTCTGGCAGGCGCTGCCAGGTGAGGGCGGGCATGTCTGCCTTCCGATCGGTACGACCCGGGAGGCGGCGCTTTGGGCGCGCCTGCATGAAAAACTGGGCCACGTGAATGCCGAGTCCGTTCTCAGCGGTGGTGGCCTGCTGGAGCTCTACCGGACCAGCTGCGCGCTTGACGGCGAAGCTCCACGATTCACCACGCCCGCTGAAATCACTGCTGCGGCACTCTCGGGTGACGCCTACGCCGCAGCGGTACTGGAACAATTCTGCGTTTGGCTGGGTCGTATCGCCGGCGATAACGTACTCACCACTGGTGCGCAGGGTGGGGTCTACATCGCTGGCGGCATAGTGCCGCGCTTTGTCGAGTTCTTCGTGCGAAGCGGCTTCAGCAAAAGCCTGCGCGACAAAGGGCACATGAGCCGGTACTTTGATCAAATCCCCGTGTGGGTGGTGACAGCGGAGTACCCAGGGCTGGAAGGCGCAGGCGTTGCCTTGCAGCAGCGGCTGGAGGGATCGCACGACAGCCACTGACCGGACGGGGCGCATCTGCATAACAAGAGAAGGGAAGCCAGGTGACTCAGGCTGGAAGATCTGTTCTGCTGGTCGACGATGACCAGGAAATCCGCGACTTGCTGGACGCGTATCTCACTCGTTCCGGCTTTCATGTGCGTACCGTGGCTGACGGAGCGCAGTTCCGTCAGGCCATGGCAAGCGATCCGGCCGATCTGGTGATCCTGGATGTCATGCTGCCCGACGAGGACGGCTTCAGCCTGTGCCGTTGGGTACGTGGCCATCAACGTCTGGCGCAGATGCCGATCATCATGCTGACCGCCAGCTCCGATGAAGCAGATCGAGTGATAGGGCTGGAGCTGGGTGCTGATGATTATTTGGGCAAACCCTTCAGCCCACGCGAGCTGCTGGCCCGGATCAAGGCGCTGCTGCGCCGGGTTCATTTTGGGCAGGAGCGTGTCAGCGACGTCCTGGCGTTCGACGAATGGCGGCTGGATATGGTCAGCCATCGCCTCTTTCACCAGGACGGCGAGGAAGTGCTGCTGTCTGGCGCGGACTTTGCGCTGCTCAAGCTGTTCCTCGACCATCCCCAGCAGATTCTCGACCGCGACACCATTGCCAACGCCACTCGTGGTCGCGAGGTGATGCCGCTCGAGCGCATCGTTGACATGGCGGTCAGCCGGCTGCGCCAACGACTGCGTGACACCGGCAAGTGCCCGCGGTTGATTCGTACCGTGCGCGGGAGCGGCTACCTGCTGGCCACGCAAGTTGCCCCACACCATGACGCGCTCGGTTAATCGTCGGTGGTTGCCGGTCCCGCGCTCACTGCTTGGCCGGATGCTCCTGCTGACGCTTCTGGTCGTGCTGATGGCGCAAGCGCTGTCAAGCTTCATCTGGGTTTCGCAGCTTCGCGCGAGCCAGATGGAGGGGTTGCTGACCAGCGCCCGCAGCCTGGCGCATTCGATGTCCGCCAGCGTCAGCTACTTTCGCTCCCTGCCGTTAGGTTATCGACCGCTTGTGCTCGATCAGCTGCGCAGCATGGGTGGCACGCGTTTTTTCGTATCGTTGAACGACAAGCCGCTGGAAATGCAGATCCTGCCGCCGACCGAGCGCAAGCAGGCTGTGCTGGCAGAAGTGGACGAAGTACTGCGCGAGCGCCTCGGCAAGGATGTCGACATGTCCGTGAGCTTCGTCAGTCCTGATGACCTGCGCATCTTCAACGGCGGCCTGAAGCTCGATGAGTTGCCGCGGTCCTGGGCACATTACGCATTGAGCCTGGAACCGCTGAACCCGCCAGTGCTGGTCACGCAGATTCAGATCGCGCCGGATGAGTGGTTGTATCTTGCCTCGCTGATGCCCGCGCCCTACGTCAGTCTCGAGGACGAAGGGATCCCCATGCAGCAACTCTGGTTCATCTTTCTCACCAGCAGCTTTCTGCTGCTGTTTATCGGCATCCTGGTGCATTGGCAGAGCCGACCCCTTAAACGACTCGCACAGGCGGCGAGGGAAATGTCACTGGGCAGCGAGGTGGAGCTGCTTCCTGAGTCTGGAGGTAGTGAGGTGATCGAGGTCAGCCGCGCCTTCAACAGCATGCGCGAGCGGATCGGACGTTACCTGACCGAACGCAGCCAGCTGTTCAGTGCGATCTCGCATGATCTGCGCACCCCGATCACGCGGCTGCGGTTGCGGGTGGAGCTGCTGGAAGATGAAACGCTGCAACGTAAATTCAGCCGCGACCTGGACGAGCTGGAGCTATTGGTCAAAGGCGCGCTTCAATGTGTGAAGGACACCGATATCCACGAGAACATCGAGCCTCTGGACCTCAATCTGCTACTCGATTGCGTGACCGAGCCGTACCTGGCGCCGGCCGGCAACGGTCGCGTGACGGTCCAGGGCCGGGCGCGGGCGCCCTATGCCGGCAAGCCATTGGCACTCAAGCGTTGCATAGGCAATCTGCTGGACAACGCGTTGAAATATGGCGAGCGAGCACATCTGCTCATCGAAGACGATGCAGAGACCTTTGTCTTGCATGTCGATGACGAAGGTCCAGGCGTGCCAGAGGCATGGCTCAAGCAGGTCTTCGAGCCGAACTTTCGTTTGGCGGCCAAGCAGCCCGGTTACGGGTTGGGGCTAGGTATCGCGCGCAACATCGCGCATGCGCACGGTGGCGAAATCAGCTTGCGCAACCTGCCGGCAGGCGGGTTGCGGGTAACCCTGAGCCTGCCGCGCGACAATAGATGAAGTCCAGCCTGGCGATCTCCGCTTCGTTACCAACCCCTGGGTTTTGTAACGAAGCGGTGACCATTCGCTATCCCTTCGTTACCCGGCGCGGGTTCGGGCGCGCCTAGAATCGATGCAGCGCAGGCACAGACTTGCATCGATAAAAACAAGAAAGGAAGTCCCATGAACGCGATTCATCGTTTGGTTACTGCTGTTTCCCTTGCATCCATCGTTCCGTTCGCCCAAGCCGGCGAAGTCGAAGTGCTGCACTGGTGGACGTCGGGCGGCGAGAAACGCGCTGCCGACACCCTGCAGCGACTGGTCGAGGAAGAGGGCCACACCTGGAAGGATTTCGCCGTTGCAGGCGGTGGTGGTGAGGCGGCGATGACCGTGCTCAAGACCCGTGCCGTCTCCGGCAACGCACCCGCTGCAGCCCAGATCAAAGGCCCCGACATCCAGGAGTGGGGCGAGCTGGGCCTGCTCACCGATCTCAATGATGTGGCCGAGAAAGCCAACTGGGACAAGCTACTGCCCAAGCAGGTCTCGGCTGCGATGAAATATGACGGTGATTACGTAGCTGTGCCGGTCAACGTGCACCGCGTCAACTGGCTGTGGATCAACCCGGACGTGTTCGAGAAAGCCGGCGTTGAACCACCGAAGACACTCGATGAATTTTTCGCTGTTGCCGACAAGCTGAAAGCGGCGGGCTTCATGCCAATCGCTCATGGTGGCCAACCATGGCAGGACGGAACCGTCTTCGAAGATCTGGCGCTGGCCATCCTCGGCCCAGAGGATTTCCGCAAGGCGTTCGTTGAGCTCGACCGAGAGGTGCTGACGGGCGACAAGATGGTCAAGACGTTCGAAGCGCTGAAAAAGCTGCGCAGCTACGTCGACAACAACGCAGCGGGCCGCGACTGGAACAGCGCCACAGCCATGGTCATGAACGGCAAGGCCGGCATGCAGATCATGGGTGACTGGGCCAAGAGCGAGTGGACCGCGGCGAAGAAGATCGCCGGAGACGACTACACATGCGTGCCGTTCCCGGGAACCCAGGGCAGCTTCGCCTACAACATCGACTCGCTTGCAATGTTCAAGCTGAACAACGATGACAATCGGAAGGCTCAGCAGGATCTGGCTCGGATCGTCATGGAGCCGGAATTCCAACAATTCTTCAATCAGAACAAGGGCTCCATTCCAGTTCGGCTCGATCAGGACATG
Organism: Stutzerimonas sp. C6.4V; assembly: GCF_058536345.1. NCBI lineage: Bacteria > Pseudomonadati > Pseudomonadota > Gammaproteobacteria > Pseudomonadales > Pseudomonadaceae > Stutzerimonas > Stutzerimonas sp. C6.4V. Next base: position 2,077,970 of record NZ_JBZUBM010000001.1, on the reverse strand, counting down.
AGCGAGTTCGATGCCTGTGCGCAGCAGTCGATGAAGGATTTCAAGGAGGCGGCAGATGGCCCTGGGCTGGTGCCTAGCCTTGCTCACGGCATGGCCGCATCCAGCTATGTGCAGGGCGCTGTGTTCGACGTCGTAACAAACTTCTTCAACGACCCGTCGGCCGATCCGAAGAAAGCTGCCCAGCAATTGGCTGCTGCGATTCAGGCAGTCCAGTAGCGCTTATGGGGCGCGAACCCTCGTGCCCCGTCTACAGCAAACAACCGGATGCCTTCGGCATCAACACCCTGCGGTAGAGCCGGTCGGCTGGCCGCAACGGGACCGGCTTGCTCGATATCACTGGTGTCGGTCGACGTATTGATCGCCGATGTTGAAGCGCTATCAGTAGCGGGACTGTGATGGAACCTGAACTAAATCGGAGCCAACCATGAGCTCAACGGCTGTATTCACCAAGGCTTCGCCGCTGGATGCGCTGCAGAACTGGCTGCCCAAGCTGGTGCTGGCGCCGAGCATGCTGATCGTGCTGGTAGGCTTTTATGGCTATATCGCCTGGACCTTCCTGCTTTCGTTCACCAACTCAAGCTTCATGCCCAGCTACAAATGGGTCGGGCTGCTGCAGTACGAGCGGCTCTGGAACAATGATCGGTGGTGGGTCGCCAGCAAGAATCTGCTGGTCTTCGGCGGGCTGTTCATTGCAATCAGTCTCGCGATTGGTGTGTTGCTGGCAGTACTGCTGGACCAGCGCATTCGTCGCGAAGGCTTTATTCGTACCGTCTATCTGTACCCGATGGCGCTGTCGATGATCGTCACCGGCACCGCCTGGAAGTGGCTACTGAACCCTGGCTTGGGCATCGACAAGATGCTGCGCGACTGGGGTTGGGAAGGCTTTCGTTTCGACTGGCTGGTAGACCCGGACCGCGTGGTCTATTGCCTGGTGATCGCAGCCGTGTGGCAGGCCTCGGGTTTCGTCATGGCGCTATTTCTTGCCGGTTTGCGCGGCGTCGACCAATCCATCGTGCGAGCCGCGCAGATCGACGGCGCAAGCCTGCCGAGCATCTACTTGCGCATCATTCTTCCCAGCCTGCGTCCGGTGTTTTTCAGTGCGCTGATGATCCTCGCGCACATCGCGATCAAGGCGTTCGACCTTGTGGCGGCGATGACTGCAGGGGGGCCGGGTTACGCCTCCGATCTGCCGGCAATGTTCATGTACACGCACACCTTCACTCGCGGGCAGATGGGGCTCGGCGCAGCGAGCGCGATCCTCATGCTGGGCGCTGTGATGGCAATCGTCGTGCCTTATCTGTATTCGGAACTGAGGAACAAGCGCCATGACTAGCCATGTAGGGCAAAAGCGCCTGACGTTCAGTCGAGTGGCGATATACGCAACGCTGCTAGTAGCCGTCGCGATGTATCTCGTACCGCTGGTGGTCATGCTGCTGACCAGCTTGAAGACACCTGCCGACATCCGCACCGGTAACCTGCTGTCCTGGCCGGAGGTCACGACCGTTATCGGGTGGGTCAAGGCTTGGGATGCGGTTGGCGGTTACTTCTGGAACTCGGTCAAGATAACCGTTCCGGCAGTCATCATTTCGACGCTGCTCGGTGCGCTGAATGGCTACGTACTCGCCATGTGGCGCTTCCGTGGCTCGCAGCTGTTCTTCGGATTATTGCTGTTTGGCTGCTTCCTGCCGTTCCAAGTGATCTTGCTGCCCGCGTCCTTCACCCTTGGGCAGCTCGGGCTGGCCAACACCACGCCGGGCCTGGTGCTGGTGCATCTGGTTTATGGCCTTGCCTTCACCACGCTCTTCTTCCGCAACTTTTATGTGAGTGTGCCGGATGCGTTGATCCGCGCAGCGCGCTTGGACGGTGCTGGATTCTTCACCATATTCGCTCGAATCCTGCTGCCGATGTCGATCCCAACGATCATGGTTTGCCTGATCTGGCAGTTCACGCAGATCTGGAACGACTTCCTCTTCGGTGTGGTGTTCGCCAGCGGCGATACACAGCCGATCACCGTGGCGTTGAACAACTTGGTGAACACCAGCACGGGGGTCAAGGAATACAACGTCGATATGGCTGCGGCGATGATTGCCGGGCTGCCAACGCTGGTGGTGTACATCCTTGCCGGCAAGTATTTCCTGCGTGGGCTCACCGCCGGCGCGGTCAAGGGATAGGAGAACAACAATCATGGCTGCACTCGAACTTTGTAACGTCCGCAAGAGCTATCCCGGCAGCAACCACGACACGCTGAAAGACATCGACCTCAAGATCAATGACGGCGAGTTCTTGATCCTGGTCGGGCCTTCCGGCTGTGGCAAATCCACCTTGATGAACTGCATCGCGGGTCTGGAAGAGATTACCGGTGGGGAGATCCGCCTGGACGGAGCCGACATCAGTGGTGCCAGCCCCAAGGACCGCGACATCGCCATGGTATTTCAGTCCTACGCGCTGTACCCGACGATGACCGTGCAGGAAAACATCGCCTTCGGCTTGAAGATGCGCAAGGTGCCAGCGGCGAAGATCGAGGAAGAAGTCTCGCGCGTCGCCAAGTTGCTGCAGATCGAACATCTGTTGAGCCGTAAGCCATCCCAGTTGTCCGGCGGTCAGCAGCAGCGCGTCGCCATGGGAAGGGCGTTGGCACGGCGGCCGAAGATCTATCTGTTTGACGAGCCGCTTTCCAACCTCGACGCCAAGCTGCGGGTGGAAATGCGCACCGAAATCAAGCTGATGCATCAGCGTTTGAAGACCACGACGGTCTACGTCACCCATGACCAGATCGAAGCGATGACGCTGGGCGACAAGGTTGCGGTGATGAAGGACGGCATCGTTCAGCAATTCGGTACTCCCAAGGAGATCTACAACAACCCGGCCAACCTGTTCGTGGCAAGTTTCATTGGGTCACCCCCGATGAACTTCATTCCGCTGCGGTTGACCCGCCAGGCAGATGGCTGGCGCGCGCTGCTGGAGAGTGGTCAGGATCGTTGTGAATTGCCGTTGAGCCTGGCTGACGGGCAGGCGCTGGACGGCCGGGAGGTCATCCTCGGTATACGCCCCGAGCAGATCAGCGTCGGCACTGAAGCCGAGATGCCTTCGCTGCGTGCCGAAGTCCAGGTCATTGAGCCGACCGGGCCGGACACCATGATTTTTGTCAGCCTCAACCAGACCAAGGTCTGTTGCCGACTGGCTCCGGACGCCGCACCGAATCCCGGCGAGAGTCTGACGCTGCAGTTCGAGCCTGAGAAAGTGCTGCTGTTCGACGCGCAGACCGGTGAACGATTGGGAGTCGCGCCCGGAAACGGTTCGGCAGGACGCAATAGCACCGTCACCCGGCTGGTTGCACGCTGACTGATCTTTCTCGCGGAAGTAGGAAAAGGCCCGGTCACCGTATAACTGCGTACCGGCGCCGGCCGTAAGGGAATGCTATTGATATTCCTGATTTTTCATCGGTTGGCGGTCATATGCCGCGAGCTGTGAAATGCGATCCGCAGCAGCTACGGCGACTGCGGATCGAAGGAGAGCCAAAGCGGCTCAATCCAACGGCAGCAACAACAATAAGAGCTAATTGGAGCGGATATGAAGAAAACCACACGCCTGAGCCTCGCTGTTTCGCTGGGCAGTCTTGCCATGCCGTTTGCCGCGCACGCGCTGGACTTCAATGGCTACGTGCGCAGCGGTATCGGTGAATCGAGCGGCAGCGAATCGCAAGCCTGTTTTCAACTGCCGGGCGCAGCGTCCAAGTTCCGACTGGGTAACGAGTGCGAGCAGTACGCCGAATTGGGGCTGCGTCAGGACCTGTTCACCATGGACGACGGCTCGGTGTTGAGCGTCGAGGGCATGGCGGCGCTGTATAACGAGTACGACCACACCCCGAAATTCACTGACGACCATGGGTTCGCGCGGCTAGTTCAGGCCTATGCCGAGTGGAGCAACATCGCGGCGCTGAACAATGGGTCGCTGTGGGCCGGTCGACGGTTCTACAAGCGGAACGACATTCATATCTCTGACTTCTACTACTGGAACCAGAGCGCGACCGGTGCCGGTATCGAAAACGTCGAGATCGGAGGTCTGCAATACAGCTACGCCTTCTCGCGCAAGGACAGCGTCTTTCAGGAAAACTACACCAATCGTCACGATTTCAACGTCGGCGGCATCGACACCAATCCTGGCGGTGAGCTGCAGTTCGGCGTTAGCTACATTGCCGACCCGGATCGCGGCGACTCCAATAGCGGCTGGTCAGTGACGGCTCAGCATGAGCAGGTTGGGTTTCTCGGTGGTAGTAATACCTTCGCTGTCCAATATGGCGAAGGCCCCGGCACCGGGCTTGGCTACACGGGCGATGTGACATTGGATGAGAGTGCCAAAAGCTGGCGGGTCGTGGAGTTCTTCGACTGGCAGGTTACGCCGCGTTTTGGCGGTCAGTTCCAGGTCGTCTATCAGAAAGACAAGCGTCAGGATGGTGGAGATCAGGATTGGATCTCGGTCGGTGTGCGCCCGGTTTATGCGCTGACGGAAGAATTCAAGCTGGTGGCCGAGGTGGGCCACGACCAGATCGACGCTGAAGCCGGCACCCGCAAGCTCACCAAGTTCACTGTCGCCCCAACCTGGTCGCCGGCAGGTCCGGAGTTTTGGGCGCGTCCCGAATTTCGCCTCTATTACACCTACGCTCAGTGGAACGATGCTGCACAGGACGCCGCCAATCTGATGGCTGCCGGAAGTGCACTGTCTGAGACCGGCGCCTTCGGCAGCGCTCAACACGGTTCCAACTTTGGCGTTCAGGTCGAATACTGGTGGGATTGATTGTGTCGATAGGCTAATTCGCTTAGAACCTCCCGGCAGCCAGGGCCTCTACTAGCCGTAGGGGCCGTGGCTGAACTGGAGGTGGTTTTGGGCGACAAGGCGAAAAATCCATGCATTAGTATCTGCAAGCTCAAAGACGACATCTGCATCGGCTGCGGTCGCAGCCGGGACGAGATGAAAGCCTGGAAGGGCATGAAGAACAAGGAACGCAAAGCGGTCAATGAAGTGGCCGCCCAGCGGCTTAAGGAACTAGGCAAACCAAAAAAGAAAAAGAAGTGATCAGCTGTCTTCGGATGGATAGCGGGTCGCCATCAGGCTTTCCTTGATCTTGCGTAGATGCGGCTGGAAATCGACGCCGCGTCTCAGCGTTACGCCAGCAGCCAGTGCGTCCAGTACCGTCAGCTGGATGATTCTTGATGTCATGGGCATATAGATGTCTGTGTCCTCCGGCAGAGGAATATCGAGGCTCAGCGTGCACACCTTCGCCAGCGGCGAATCCGCAGCGGTCAGTCCCAGTACCGAAGCGCCGTTATCCCGCGCGATGGTTGCGGCTTCCACCAGCTCTCGGGTGCGGCCGGTATAGGAGATGATCACGAACAGATCGCCCGTGTGCGCGACCGATGCGAGCATCCGCTGCATCAGCACGTCGACGTGGGCTGTGACCGGCAAGTTGAAACGAAAGAACTTGTGTTGCGCGTCCAGCGCTACGGACGCCGATGCGCCCAATCCGAAGAAGTGAATCTGGCGTGCCTGGATCATCAGATCGACAGCATGGCTGATCACTTGCGGGTCGATGGCCCGGCAAGCGCTATCCAGCGACGCGATAGCGCTGCCGAAAATCTTTCTGGTATAGGCCTCCGGTCCGTCGTTCGCTTCTACAGCGCGGCTGACATAGGCGGCGCCGCTGGCCAGGCTCTGTGCCAGCTGGATTTTCAGCGCGGGGTAGCCAGCCGCGCCGAACGACCGGCAGAAGCGGTTGACGGTGGGCTCGCTGACCTTAGCGGCCTGAGCCAGCGCTGCGATGCTGAAACGCGTTGCCTCCTGCGGGTCACGAAGGATTACTTCGGCGACCTTTCGCTCTGCCTTGTTCAACTCATCGAGCCGATTTTTTATCTGTTCCAAGAGATTTTTCATGCGGTCCATGTCTCTTCCTTCAGGGACTCACGCCCGATGCTGCCGATAGTAGCGAATCCGATGTGGGAAAAATCGGCTTATGTTGTTTTAACAACAACATTTTGTGCTTAAACTGCGGACAGACTCCTGCCATGAAGCCTAATTTGGTTAATTAAAAAATCATGCCTGCCATTACTGTTGATGCGACTACGTTTGCCTTGTTCGGCGCGCTTGGAGATTTAGCGTTGCGCAAGCTGTTTCCCGCACTTTATCAACTCGATCGGGCGGGGTTGCTCCATGCCGATACGCGCATTCTGGCGCTTTCTCGCGACCAAGGGGAGCCGGCCACCCATCTCGAACGCATAGACCAGGCGCTTCGGCGTTACGTGCCCGCTGCTCAGGTGGACGATGCCGTATTGGACCGATTCAAGGCTCGTCTGGATTACCTGGCCATGGATTTCCGCAACGCGGAAGACTACGCAGCGCTGACCCGAATGGTCGCGCCCGGGATGCCGCTGATAGCCTATTTCGCCACGCCGGCTGCGGTCTATGGGGCGATCTGCGAACATCTGGCTGGCGTCGGATTGGCTGAGCGGACACGTGTAGTGCTGGAAAAGCCGATCGGGCATGACCTGGAGTCATCGCGATTGGTCAACGACGCGGTCGCTCAATATTTTCCCGAGACGCGGATCTACCGAATCGATCATTACCTTGGCAAGGAGACGGTGCAGAACCTGATTGCGCTGCGCTTTGCCAACAGCCTGTTCGAGACACAGTGGAATCAGCACCACATTTCTCACGTCGAGATCACCGTGGCGGAGACGGTCGGCATCGAAGGACGTTGGGGGTATTTCGATCAGGCCGGGCAGTTACGGGACATGATTCAGAATCACCTGTTGCAGCTGCTTTGCCTGATAGCGATGGATCCCCCGAGCGATCTGACCGCCGACAGCATTCGCGACGAAAAGGTGAAGGTGCTCAAGGCATTGGCGCCGATCACGCCTGACCGGCTAAGTCAGCAGGTTGTTCGCGGGCAGTATGTTGCCGGTTCGGTCGGTGGCAAGACGGTGCCTGGGTATCTGGAAGAGGAAAATTCCAACGCCGAGAGCAGTACCGAAACCTTTGTCGCGCTTCGGGCCGAGATCTGCAACTGGCGGTGGTCTGGGGTGCCGTTCTACCTGCGCACCGGCAAGCGTATGGGTGAAAAGGTCTCGCAGATCGTCATCCATTTCAAAGAGCCGCCGTTCTATATCTTTGCTCCTGAGCAGCGCTCGTTGATCAGCAATCGGTTGATCATCCGCCTGCAGCCGGATGAGGGTATCTCGCTGCAGGTCATGACAAAGGAGCAGGGGCTGGACAAGGGGATGCATCTGCGCAGCGGGCCACTGCAGCTGAATTTTTCGCAGACCTACAAGAGTTCGCGCATCCCCGATGCTTACGAGCGGCTGCTGCTGGAGGTGATGCAGGGCAACCAGAACCTGTTTGTCCGCAAGGATGAAATCGAGTATGCCTGGAGGTGGTGCGATCAGCTGATCGACGGCTGGTCGCGCATTGGTGATGCCCCCAAGGCTTATCCGGCTGGCTCCTGGGGGCCTGTTGCATCCATCGCACTGATCACGCGCGACGGGAGGTCCTGGTATGGCGATCTCTGAACTGGACCTGCCTTCGGGCGTGGTTGCGCACAGCTTGCCCGGGCCTGAACGGTTGGCTGAAGCGCTGGCCGATCGGGTTGCGGATGCGTTGAAGTACGCGGTCTCGAATCATGATCGGGCCAGTCTGGTGGTGTCTGGCGGACGCAGCCCGATAGCCTTTCTTGAAGCCCTATCAATGCGCGAACTGCCCTGGGAAAAGGTACAGGTGAGCCTGGCCGATGAGCGCTGGGTGGATCCTGGCCAGCCCGACAGCAACGAAGGCTTGCTGCGTCGACATCTCCTGAAGAACGCTGCCGGTGACGCACATCTCATCGGTCTGTATCAGGATGCCGAAACACTGGAGCAAGCCGCCGCGCGTGCGAGTGCGAAACTGGACGAGCTCGCCCAGCCAATCGATGTGCTGGTGCTCGGTATGGGTGACGACGGCCATACCGCCTCGCTGTTCCCGAACAGCCCGCTGCTGGCGAAAGGACTGGATGAGGATGGTGTCGACCGCTGCCTGCCGATGCTGGCGCCAGTCAGCCCCGAGCAGCGCATCACCATGACCTATCCGCTCCTGGCTTCCGCGCGTGTCCAGTGCCTGGCAATCCAGGGGCCAGGCAAGCTGGAAACCCTGCGCCAGGCCATGCTTGTTGAACCTTCGCAGATGCCTATTCGCGCATTTCTGCGATCCCCTTTAGAAATCTACTGGTGCCCGTGAGGCCCGAGGACCATCCCATGAACATGGACCAGAAAAACGAGCTGATCGAAAGCATCTGCACCCAGGCGCGCATTCTTCCGGTCATCACCATTGGCAGCGAGGATCAGATTCTGCCTTTGGCCGATGCGCTTGCGGCTGGCGGGTTGACCGCGCTGGAAATCACTCTGCGCTCGGCGCATGGTCTGACTGCCATCCGTCGCTTGCGTCAGGAGCGGCCGGAGCTTTGCGTCGGCGCCGGTACGGTATTGGACAAGCGCATGATGGACGAGGTGGAGGCTGCCGGGGCCCAGTTCATCGTGTCCCCGGGGTGCACCGATGAGCTGCTTCAAGCCGGTGTCAACTGCTCGGTGCCTTTGCTGGCCGGTATCAGCAACGCGTCCGATATCATGCGCGGCTACGCGTTGGGCTATCGTCGTTTCAAGCTGTTTCCGGCTGAAGTGTGTGGCGGCGTGGCGGCGATCAAGGCGCTCGGTGGACCCTTCGCGGACGTTCGCTTCTGCCCGACGGGGGGCGTCAATGCCGGCAATGCTGCCCAATACCTGGGGCTACCGAACGTCATGTGTGTCGGCGGTACCTGGATGATCGACGGTGCTGCATTGAAGAATGGAAACTGGGCGGCTATCCAGCAGGCTACAGCGGACGCGCTGGCCGCTTTGGACAAAGCCTGATTGCATACGAAGGCGCGCTGCAACGGCGCGCCACTAATAGGGCGACTAAGCTGCTAGTGCTACAAGTATCCGTTGCGCGTATAGTGCGCGGCCTTTCTATCGGAACTGCCACACCGGGAGGTGCCCAGATGACCGAACACGAAGATACATCCCCTCATGTTGCCCATGGCGAAAAACTGCAGAAGGTACTGGCGCGGCTAGGCCTTGCTTCGCGCCGTGATGTCGAAAGCTGGATCGCGGCTGGCCGAGTCAAGGTCAACGGCTCCATTGCGACACTTGGCCAACGAGTTGATCTGCACGATGCGATCGCAGTCGACGGTCGCCTGCTCAAGCGTGAAGAAGCGAGCGAGACGGTCCGCCGCGTACTCATCTACAACAAGCCTGATGGCGAGATCTGTACGCGAGACGATCCAGAAGGACGTCCGACCGTTTTCGATCGGCTGCCGCGTCCGAAGGAAGGGCGCTGGATCAACATCGGTCGGCTCGATATCAATACCACCGGTTTGTTGCTGTTCACTACCGATGGCGAACTGGCCAACCGTCTGATGCATCCTTCCTACGAAATGGACCGTGAATATGCGGTGCGCGTGCGTGGCGAAGTCGATGACGAGATGATCGAGCGCCTGAAGACAGGCGTCATGCTCGAAGACGGCCCGGCTCGCTTCACCGACATCCAGGAAGCGCCCGGTGGCGAAGGATTCAACCATTGGTACCACTGCGTCGTGATGGAAGGCCGTAACCGCGAGGTTCGCCGTCTGTGGGAATCTCAGGGCCTGGTAGTCAGTCGTTTGAAGCGCGTGCGTTTCGGGCCGGTGTTCATGACCTCCGACCTACCGATGGGGCGCTGGCGTGAGATGGCCCAGAGCGAAGTCGATATTCTCAGTGAAGAGGTTGGTCTCAAGCCGGTCGCGCTGCCGGGCATGAAAGCCAAGACCAAGGACAAGCTTGACCGCATGCAGCGCAAGGTGGCCAAGCCCATTGGGCGCGGAGAGCGGCGGCCTCGTGTCCTGCGGTCGGCACATGATGCCGATGTGCCTGCCGATGCTGGACGCGGTCGCGGTGCACGTGGTGATCAGCCTACACGCAAGCCGCGTGATGCGGATGAGAGGAGCAAGCCAAATCGTGGTACGCCCGTTGCCGAGCGGCCGAACGATGTCAATCGTAGTCGTGGTAAGCGCCACGATACGGGCGTCGGTGGCAAGCCGTCTGGTGGTGGCGGTGCAGGCAGGCCATCCCCGGCTAAGCGCAGCGGCCCCAAAGGTGGAGAGGGGCAGCGGCCAGGTTTTGGCCGCGGTGACCGCGCGAAGCGCCCTTGATGCTTTAGATCAGGCGATAGGCGAGGCCACTCAGGCCTCGCCCATGATGTGAATTGCTGTCGGCAAGTGAAATCATGGCCTATGCGACCCGTACGTTATTGCGCCCGCAACGTTTGGCCTCGTAGAGCGCCTGATCTGCACGGCGCAGCAGGTCATCCTGTGACTCGTTTGACTGGAACGTGGCGCAACCAAGGCTGGCAGACAAACTGACTTGTTTCTCCCCTACCAAGAACGACAGACGCTCGATTGCGGCTCTTATCCGTTCACCTACAACCGCCGCGGCTTCAGCCCCGGTGTTTGACAGGATCAGGAAAAACTCTTCGCCACCGAAGCGAAACACCATATCTACGTTGCGCAGCTGTTCCCTGAGCAGCAGGGCAGTAGCCCTGAGCGCAGCGTCGCCCGCCTGGTGCCCAAAGGTATCGTTGAGTTTCTTGAAATAGTCCATGTCCAGCATGATGACGGACAGTGTCTGGCCGTGCCGACGTGAAAGTTCTACCTCTCGGCTCAAGCTCTGTTCGAGTGCCAAACGGTTCCCGACGCCGGTCAAGGGATCTTTCAGCGAAGCCAGGACGGCCTGACGATAGAGCAGAGCGTTGCACAGCGGGAACAGCAAACAGCCGATAACGCTTTGCACTTGTTCGAGGACCGAATCGTCCAGGCGGTTATTGCTATACAGGTTTAGCTGCCCGAGGCTGGTTCCGTCTTGATAAAGGGCGTAGCAGAGCTCGAAGTCAGCAGGGCCACCAAGTGTGATTTGAAAGTCGGTCTCGGCGTGTTGATAGGAGAGCCCTTCGATGCCGATGAAAAAGCCTGTCTCCTCGAAAAAGAACCCCAGCAGCCGGTCCAGCTCCAAAGTAGTCTGCAGGCGAAGTGACAGATTGCGCTGTAAATCAGCGAAGTCGAGAGGGCGCGACGAGGACTGTCTGTGCGGCCCATGCTCCAGGCGCGCGACTCGCGCCATTCCTCCATCGGTGGTGATTTGCTTCTGGCACAGCATGGAAAGAACCCTCGGAACGCTGTCTGCGCTGATGAGGGTTCGTTTGCGAATTCAATGCCAAGTTAAAAAAGCCTTTCAGATTCAAAGGGATAATGGACATTCCGGAGTATGGGTAAGCAATATCGACAGCGAAACGGCGTTTTGATGCCATTTTGATATGCCTGCCGTTCAGGATGCGCCAGTTATCCGACACCTGAACGGCATGTGGCCGCTACTGGGCATCGAGCGATTTTCCATTGACGCCTGCGCTGTCTGGCCCCATCAGATAGAGGTACAGTGGCATGATCTTCTGTGGCGCCGGGTTTGCGTCAGGGTTTTCTCCCGGATAGGCCTTGGCGCGCATGTCGGTACGGGTAGCGCCAGGATTGATGCTGTTGCTGCGTACTGTACTGGTGCCATCTAGTTCGTCAGCCAGAACTTGCATCAATCCTTCCACTGCGAACTTAGATACCGCATAGCCGCCCCAGTAAGCGCGACCTTTACGACCAACACTGCTTGACGTGAATACCACGGAAGCATCCGGCGATAGCTTCAGCAGGGGCAGTAGCGTGCTGGTCAGCATGAACGCTGCATTGACGTTCACCTGCATAACCCGCATGAAGTTATCACCCGACAATTGTTCGATAGGTGTTCGCGGCCCGATGATGCCGGCGTTATGCAGCAAGCCATCCAGGCGACCAAACTCCTGCTCGACCGTTGCGGCCAGCTCGTCGTACTGGTGCGGTAGCGCTGTCTCGAGGTTGAACGGGATCACCACCGGTTGTGGGCCGCCCGCAGCCTCGATCTCGTCGTATACCCGGCTAAGGTTATCCTCGTTCTTTCCCAGCAGGAGGACGGTAGCGCCATGTGCCGCGTAGGCCTTGGCCGCGGCCTCTCCAATCCCGCGGCCTGCGCCTGTGACCATGATGATTCGACCCGTCAGCAGGTCGGGGCGCGCAGAGTACTCGAACATCTGAAGCCTCGTGTCAGTGCGCGGCCTCTGGGTCGCGCATCGGTAGATGATTAAGGGTGGATATCTGGCAGAAAGTCAGTGGCTGCTACGGCTTCTGTCCAGTACTGCTCGCAATTCGAGCGGATGATTGAAGACCATGTCAGCGCCCCATAGGTCTGGGTTGTCGTCAGGATGGATATATCCGTAACGTACCGCTGCGGTTTTTGTTCCAGCTGAACGCCCGGACTCGATATCGCGCAGGTCATCACCAACGAACAACACTGTCGAAGGATCAAGATTGAGCAGACTGCACGCCAGAAGCATCGGCTCCGGGTCGGGTTTGCTTTTACTAACGTGATCAGGGCATACCAGAACAGCGGAACGCCCAGCGAGACCGAGCCGCTCCATAATCGGCTTGGCGAAGCGCACCGGCTTGTTGGTAACGACGCCCCAGATCAGATCAGCTTGCTCTATCTCGAACAACAGTTGTTCCATGCCCTCATAGAGGTGACTTTCAATCGCGCAGTGGTCTTGATAACGGTCCAGGAACTCTAGGCGTAGCGTTTCGAATGCTTCGGATAGCGGATCGACATCGAATGCGCTGAGTACCATCGCACGGGCGCCACCGGAGACCACATCCCTGATCTGTTGATCTGGAACAGGGGCAAGCCCCCGGGCGGTGCGCATCGCGTTCGTTACTGCAATAAAATCAAGCGCTGTGTCGAGCAACGTACCGTCCATGTCGAATAAAACTGCATGCAGACGCATCAGGCCTCCCGCAGCGTCTGGATCATGTAGTTCACGTCGACATCCGCCGACAGCTTGTAGTGTTTGGTCAGCGGGTTGTAAGTCAGACCGATGATGTCCTGTACGGCAAGCCCTGCCTCGCGGCTCCAAGCGCCCAGCTCGGAGGGCCGGATGAACTTCCTGAAGTCATGTGTACCCCGTGGCAGCAACTGCAATAGATACTCGGCGCCAATGATGGCGAAAGCGTAGGCCTTTGGGTTGCGGTTGATTGTCGAGAAAAAGACCTGGCCGCCCGGTTTGACCATTTTGAAGCAGGCGCCGATCACCGAGGCTGGGTCGGGTACATGCTCAAGCATCTCCAGGCAAGTGACGACATCGAACTTCTCGGGACACTCCTCAGCCAGCGCTTCAGCCGTAATCTGCCGGTATTCGATATCCAGTTGGGACTCGAGCAGATGCAGCCGGGCCACGGATAATGGGGCTTCGCCCATGTCGATTCCAGTGACCGTCGCGCCGCGCTGGGCCATGGCTTCGCTGAGTATGCCCCCGCCGCAACCCACATCGAGCACTGACTTGCCTGCGAGCGAGACATGTTCATCTATCCAGTTCACCCGGAGAGGATTGATTTCGTGCAGCGGCTTGAACTCACTTTCTCGGTCCCACCAGCGGTGAGCAAGGGCTTCGAATTTGGCGATTTCGGCGTGATCAACATTGCTCATGTTTTTTGTCCGTCTGAAAATGCTGGAAGGAGGCTTGGCCGCAACGGTTAATGTTGCCAGCTGCAATCAGGCGAAGGAGGCTTCAGTCGAGCCCCTCCTATACGTTACTTTGTCACAGCCTGTGGCTGATTAGTGGCGATATCAATGTTTTCCTTGAATCTTCGCGCCCCATTCCTGTGCAGTTGCGATGATGCGGCTTTCGTCCATGCGGGTCAGGCACCGATCGTCCACAAGCTGTTTGCCGCCAACCCATACATGACGTACGCAGTCGCGACCACTGGCATAGATTAGCTGCGATGCGGGATCGTAAATCGGCTGCTGTGCAAGACGTGAAAAGTCGAATGCCACCATGTCGGCGGACTTGCCAACTTCTAATGATCCTATGTGGTCGTCCAAGCCCAGTGCCCGTGCTCCGTTCAGGGTTGCCATGCGGAGCGCTCTATGCGCATCCAGAGCGGTTGCGGACTCGGCCACCGCCTTAGCGAGCAAGGCTGCGGTACGGGTCTCGCCGAGCAGGTCGAGATCGTTGTTGCTGGCTGCGCCGTCTGTGCCGATGGCGACGTTTATGCCTGCTTCCCAAAGACGCTCTACCGGGCAAAAGCCAGTCGCCAGCTTGAGGTTCGATTCAGGGCAATGAATGACACTGCAGTTGTGCTCGACCAGCAATGCGATGTCGTCTTCGTTTACCTGGGTCATATGCACAGCCTGGAAGCGTGGTCCTAAAAGCTGGAGACGCGCCAGTCGCGCCATCGGTCGCTCGCCATGCTTGCTAAGGGCATCCTGCACTTCCTGCGCTGTTTCATGGACGTGCATGTGGATGCCTATATCCATTTCTGCAACGAGGGTCCGAATGCTCTCGAGTTTTTCATCAGCAATGGAGTAAGGGGCGTGAGGGCCAAATGCGATCGACAGCCGAGGATGGTGTTTAAGGTCATCGAACAGCGCGACGCCCTTGCGCAACGCCTCATCAGCATCGCGCGCGCCGGGGATAGGGAAGTCGAGCACCGGGATGGTTATCTGCGCCCGGATACCGGACTGATGAGCGAGCTGACTAACAACCTCCGGATAGAAATACATATCGGAGAAACAAGTGATACCACCTTGTAGCTGCTCGGCGATTGCTAGCTCGCTTCCTGCACGTACGAGCTCTTCGTCGACCCATCTACTTTCAGCCGGCCAGATGTTCTCACGTAGCCATGTCATTAAGGGAAGCTCGTCAGCCAGGCCGCGGAATAGTGTCATCGCCGCATGACCGTGAGCGTTTATTAATCCGGGTGCGAGCAGCATGTCTGGAAGTTCCCGAGTTTCCCTTGTTTTATAGCTGCTCGCCTCAGCGCGTGGAACAATCAGTGCGATACGGCCATCACGCACGCCTAGAGCATGATTCTTGAGTACCACCCGTGCGGGCTCTACAGGGACAAGCCAGGTAGGAAGGAGCAGCAAATCAAGCGGATCGCTGGGTGTTCCGGGCATGGACTCGGGCCCTAGTGGTGAATGGTGCAACAAGTGTAAAGCCTGCTGCGCTCATATTGAAGAAAGTGGAGCGGTCCGCGTTTGGGCGTGATAACGCTATTGCAGGGTGTAAGAGAGCAGTGGGACCAGACCCGTCAGAAAACCCGAAAAGAAAACCCGAAAAAGACGTTGACGGCTGAGTCTGAGCCCCTATAATGCGCACCTTCTCCGGCGCAGGCCTTTGGCGAAACCTCTTGTAAATTAAGAAGTTAGCGAAATGAAGGCTTGCACGGATGGCGAATTCGAGTAGAATGCGCCGGGCTGGCAGGGTAGTGGTTGAGTCCTGTTGGTGGCTCTGGTCAGGTTGATCGGAGGCGGTTGAAAGAGGTGGTTGACAGCGAGTTTAGACGCTGTATGATTCGCCTCCCGCTGACGAGAGACGCTAGGTTGATCGGAAGCGCAAGCGGTTGAGAAGAAAGAAAAACTTCTTCAAAAACAGCTTGACGAGACACAAGGCTGCTGTAGAATGCGCGGCCTCGGTTGAGACGAAAGACTTGATCGAAACGCTCTTTAACAACTGAATCAAGCAATTCGTGTGGGTGCTTGTGAGGTAAGACTGATAGTCAGCAAGATTATCAGCATCACAAATACTCAACGAGAAATCATTGAGTGCTCTTCTTTTAGGAGAAGAGATTTGCGATTGCTGAGCCAAGTTTAGGGTTTTCTCAAAACCCAAGCAGTATTGAACTGAAGAGTTTGATCATGGCTCAGATTGAACGCTGGCGGCAGGCCTAACACATGCAAGTCGAGCGGATGAAGAGAGCTTGCTCTCTGATTCAGCGGCGGACGGGTGAGTAATGCCTAGGAATCTGCCTGGTAGTGGGGGACAACGTTTCGAAAGGAACGCTAATACCGCATACGTCCTACGGGAGAAAGCAGGGGACCTTCGGGCCTTGCGCTATCAGATGAGCCTAGGTCGGATTAGCTAGTTGGTGAGGTAATGGCTCACCAAGGCGACGATCCGTAACTGGTCTGAGAGGATGATCAGTCACACTGGAACTGAGACACGGTCCAGACTCCTACGGGAGGCAGCAGTGGGGAATATTGGACAATGGGCGAAAGCCTGATCCAGCCATGCCGCGTGTGTGAAGAAGGTCTTCGGATTGTAAAGCACTTTAAGTTGGGAGGAAGGGCAGTAAGTTAATACCTTGCTGTTTTGACGTTACCGACAGAATAAGCACCGGCTAACTTCGTGCCAGCAGCCGCGGTAATACGAAGGGTGCAAGCGTTAATCGGAATTACTGGGCGTAAAGCGCGCGTAGGTGGTTTGTTAAGTTGGATGTGAAAGCCCCGGGCTCAACCTGGGAACTGCATCCAAAACTGGCAAGCTAGAGTATGGCAGAGGGTGGTGGAATTTCCTGTGTAGCGGTGAAATGCGTAGATATAGGAAGGAACACCAGTGGCGAAGGCGACCACCTGGGCTAATACTGACACTGAGGTGCGAAAGCGTGGGGAGCAAACAGGATTAGATACCCTGGTAGTCCACGCCGTAAACGATGTCGACTAGCCGTTGGGATCCTTGAGATCTTAGTGGCGCAGCTAACGCATTAAGTCGACCGCCTGGGGAGTACGGCCGCAAGGTTAAAACTCAAATGAATTGACGGGGGCCCGCACAAGCGGTGGAGCATGTGGTTTAATTCGAAGCAACGCGAAGAACCTTACCAGGCCTTGACATGCAGAGAACTTTCCAGAGATGGATTGGTGCCTTCGGGAACTCTGACACAGGTGCTGCATGGCTGTCGTCAGCTCGTGTCGTGAGATGTTGGGTTAAGTCCCGTAACGAGCGCAACCCTTGTCCTTAGTTACCAGCACGTTATGGTGGGCACTCTAAGGAGACTGCCGGTGACAAACCGGAGGAAGGTGGGGATGACGTCAAGTCATCATGGCCCTTACGGCCTGGGCTACACACGTGCTACAATGGTCGGTACAAAGGGTTGCCAAGCCGCGAGGTGGAGCTAATCCCATAAAACCGATCGTAGTCCGGATCGCAGTCTGCAACTCGACTGCGTGAAGTCGGAATCGCTAGTAATCGTGAATCAGAATGTCACGGTGAATACGTTCCCGGGCCTTGTACACACCGCCCGTCACACCATGGGAGTGGGTTGCTCCAGAAGTAGCTAGTCTAACCTTCGGGGGGACGGTTACCACGGAGTGATTCATGACTGGGGTGAAGTCGTAACAAGGTAGCCGTAGGGGAACCTGCGGCTGGATCACCTCCTTAATCGAAGACTTCAGCTTCTTCATAAGTTCCCACACGAATTGCTTGATTCACTAGCGAAAAGCGATTGGGTTTCGACCCGAGAGAGACGATTGGGTCTGTAGCTCAGTTGGTTAGAGCGCACCCCTGATAAGGGTGAGGTCGGCAGTTCGAATCTGCCCAGACCCACCAATTGTCATGGGATGTGGCCGATCTGTAGATGGGGCCATAGCTCAGCTGGGAGAGCGCCTGCTTTGCACGCAGGAGGTCAGCGGTTCGATCCCGCTTGGCTCCACCATTAACTCGATATCGCTGAAAGCACAGAAATGAATAGATTCCTCTGGAGTGTATTGATTTCTGGTCTTTGCGCCAGTAACTGTTCTTTAAAAATTTGGGTATGTGATAGAAGTAGATTTGGGTAATTGCTCTCACTGGTAATTATTCAAGTCAAGGTAAAATTTGCGAGATGCTCGAGAGAGCAAAATGCGGATTTTCGGCGAATGTCGTCTTCACGTTATTAGACAGTAACCAGATTGCTTGGGGTTATATGGTCAAGTGAAGAAGCGCATACGGTGGATGCCTTGGCAGTCAGAGGCGATGAAAGACGTGGTAGCCTGCGAAAAGCTTCGGGGAGTCGGCAAACAGACTGTGATCCGGAGATGTCTGAATGGGGGAACCCAGCCATCATAAGATGGTTATCACACACTGAATACATAGGTGTGTGAGGCGAACCAGGGGAACTGAAACATCTAAGTACCCTGAGGAAAAGAAATCAACCGAGATTCCCTTAGTAGTGGCGAGCGAACGGGGACTAGCCCTTAAGCTTCTTTGATTTTAGCGGAACGCTCTGGAAAGTGCGGCCATAGTGGGTGATAGCCCTGTACGCGAAAGGATCTTAGAAGTGAAATCGAGTAGGACGGAGCACGAGAAACTTTGTCTGAATATGGGGGGACCATCCTCCAAGGCTAAATACTACTGACTGACCGATAGTGAACCAGTACCGTGAGGGAAAGGCGAAAAGAACCCCGGAGAGGGGAGTGAAATAGATCCTGAAACCGTATGCGTACAAGCAGTGGGAGCCTACTTTGTTAGGTGACTGCGTACCTTTTGTATAATGGGTCAGCGACTTATTTTCAGTGGCGAGCTTAACCGAATAGGGGAGGCGTAGCGAAAGCGAGTCTTAATAGGGCGTCTAGTCGCTGGGAATAGACCCGAAACCGGGCGATCTATCCATGGGCAGGTTGAAGGTTGGGTAACACTAACTGGAGGACCGAACCGACTACCGTTGAAAAGTTAGCGGATGACCTGTGGATCGGAGTGAAAGGCTAATCAAGCTCGGAGATAGCTGGTTCTCCTCGAAAGCTATTTAGGTAGCGCCTCGTGTATCACTGCTGGGGGTAGAGCACTGTTTCGGCTAGGGGGTCATCCCGACTTACCAAACCGATGCAAACTCCGAATACCAGCAAGTGTCAGCACGGGAGACACACGGCGGGTGCTAACGTCCGTCGTGAAAAGGGAAACAACCCAGACCGTCAGCTAAGGTCCCAAAATCCTGGTTAAGTGGGAAACGATGTGGGAAGGCTTAGACAGCTAGGAGGTTGGCTTAGAAGCAGCCACCCTTTAAAGAAAGCGTAATAGCTCACTAGTCGAGTCGGCCTGCGCGGAAGATGTAACGGGGCTCAAACCAGGTACCGAAGCTACGGGTTCATCGCAAGATGAGCGGTAGAGGAGCGTTCTGTAAGCCTGTGAAGGTGAGTTGAGAAGCTTGCTGGAGGTATCAGAAGTGCGAATGCTGACATGAGTAACGACAATGCGAGTGAAAAACTCGCACGCCGAAAGACCAAGGGTTCCTGCGCAACGTTAATCGACGCAGGGTGAGTCGGTCCCTAAGGCGAGGCTGAAGAGCGTAGTCGATGGGAAACGGGTTAATATTCCCGTACTTCTAGTTACTGCGATGGGGGGACGGAGAAGGCTAGGCCAGCTTGGCGTTGGTTGTCCAAGTTTAAGGTGGTAGGCAGAGATCTTAGGTAAATCCGGGATCTTAATGCCGAGAACTGATGACGATCCTTCTTTTAGAAGGAGAAGTGGTTGATGCCATGCTTCCAGGAAAAGCCTCTAAGCTTCAGGTAACTAGGAACCGTACCCCAAACCGACACAGGTGGTTGGGTAGAGAATACCAAGGCGCTTGAGAGAACTCGGGTGAAGGAACTAGGCAAAATGGCACCGTAACTTCGGGAGAAGGTGCGCCGGTGAGGGTGAAGGGTTTACCCCGTAAGCTCATGCCGGTCGAAGATACCAGGCCGCTGCGACTGTTTATTAAAAACACAGCACTCTGCAAACACGAAAGTGGACGTATAGGGTGTGACGCCTGCCCGGTGCCGGAAGGTTAATTGATGGGGTTAGCGCAAGCGAAGCTCTTGATCGAAGCCCCGGTAAACGGCGGCCGTAACTATAACGGTCCTAAGGTAGCGAAATTCCTTGTCGGGTAAGTTCCGACCTGCACGAATGGCGTAACGATGGCGGCGCTGTCTCCACCCGAGACTCAGTGAAATTGAAATCGCTGTGAAGATGCAGTGTATCCGCGGCTAGACGGAAAGACCCCGTGAACCTTTACTATAGCTTTGCACTGGACTTTGAATTTGCTTGTGTAGGATAGGTGGGAGGCTTTGAAGCGTGGACGCCAGTTCGCGTGGAGCCATCCTTGAAATACCACCCTGGCAACTTTGAGGTTCTAACTCTGGTCCGTTATCCGGATCGAGGACAGTGTATGGTGGGTAGTTTGACTGGGGCGGTCTCCTCCTAAAGAGTAACGGAGGAGTACGAAGGTGCGCTCAGACCGGTCGGAAATCGGTCGTAGAGTATAAAGGCAAAAGCGCGCTTGACTGCGAGACAGACACGTCGAGCAGGTACGAAAGTAGGTCTTAGTGATCCGGTGGTTCTGTATGGAAGGGCCATCGCTCAACGGATAAAAGGTACTCCGGGGATAACAGGCTGATACCGCCCAAGAGTTCATATCGACGGCGGTGTTTGGCACCTCGATGTCGGCTCATCACATCCTGGGGCTGAAGCCGGTCCCAAGGGTATGGCTGTTCGCCATTTAAAGTGGTACGCGAGCTGGGTTTAGAACGTCGTGAGACAGTTCGGTCCCTATCTGCCGTGGACGTTTGAGATTTGAGAGGGGCTGCTCCTAGTACGAGAGGACCGGAGTGGACGAACCTCTGGTGTTCCGGTTGTCACGCCAGTGGCATTGCCGGGTAGCTATGTTCGGAAGAGATAACCGCTGAAAGCATCTAAGCGGGAAACTTGCCTCAAGATGAGATCTCACTGGAGCCTTGAGCTCCCTGAAGGGCCGTCGAAGACTACGACGTTGATAGGTTGGGTGTGTAAGCGCTGTGAGGCGTTGAGCTAACCAATACTAATTGCCCGTGAGGCTTGACCATATAACACCCAAACAATTTGATGTTTGCGTGTCAGACGGTTGAAGTCGACAAACAAACCGAAAAGACGCATCGCTCGCAAAGCGAAAGCAACACCGATACACCATCACATACCCAATTAGGGGAAGCGATTCAACACCGACTCCCCAACCGAATTGCTTGACGACCATAGAGCGTTGGAACCACCTGATCCCATCCCGAACTCAGAAGTGAAACGACGCATCGCCGATGGTAGTGTGGGGCTTCCCCATGTGAGAGTAGGTCATCGTCAAGCTTCTACACCAAACCCCCGATCGTCGTAAGACGGTCGGGGGTTTGTCTTTGGGCGGGAAATTACCATCGCCGACGTACACCTGTTGCTCTGAACACGACAATAGCGGCCTCGCGGCTTGTATTATTGTTTCATGAATCGCATATCGTCATCTGCAAGCGAAGTAGGAAACGGCGCGTGACACTGGCGAACTGGGACTGGCTGCTGCCAAGTGCTTACAGCAACCAAAACGAGGGGGAGCTGGGTGACGTATCGATAGATCGAGTAGCTGGAACCCAGGGCTATTCACCGGCTACCTGGGAGGCAGTTCCGTACTGACTTCGTGCTCGATGCGCTGGAGCAGGCGCTCTACGCCCGTCGGCCGTTCGACCAGGCTCATCCAACACAGTGACTGTGCAGTACGCTTCGATCCGCTATACCAAGCGTCTGGCCGAAGCTGGAGTCGAGCCTTCGGTGGGCAGCGTGGGCGACTCCCATGACAATGCTTTGGCCGAAACCATAAATGGCCTGTACAAGGCCGAGGTGGTCCACCGACGTTCCTGGCAGAATCGGAAGGCAGTGGAGCTGGCAACGCTGGAATGGGTGGACTGGTTCAACCGCCGG
Organism: Stutzerimonas sp. C6.4V; assembly: GCF_058536345.1. Classification (NCBI taxonomy): domain Bacteria; kingdom Pseudomonadati; phylum Pseudomonadota; class Gammaproteobacteria; order Pseudomonadales; family Pseudomonadaceae; genus Stutzerimonas; species Stutzerimonas sp. C6.4V. The sequence goes on along the minus strand of NZ_JBZUBM010000001.1, from coordinate 2,056,310 downwards.
CGACTACTGGAACCCATCGGGAACATGCCACCGACAGAGGCCGAAGCGAATAACCATCAGCAACTGATCGAGTCTGTCCAAGCGGCATGACTCACACCAAAGAGCCTCCAGAATTCACGGGGCGGTTCAGTCAGTGACATGCCGTGCGCATGGTTCTGGAGCACCTGAACGATTAGCACTCCGAGTGGGCTGCCATTCAGGCCATTCCCCGAAGATTGGCTGTGCAGCGCAGACCCTGCATGCTTGGATTCGTCGCTACCAGACTGAAGCCGGCCAACGTCCTGGACCGACCACCAAAGAGCGCGAGCGCATCAAGGCCCTAATGAGAAAATTACGTTCCGTCATACTCGCAGCCGCTCGTGCAGGTTTCGTGTACACGAATACGGGAAAGTTCGGGCAATAAGGGCTTTAGTTCACTCCAGATCCATTTCGCCAGATTCTCGCTGGTAGGGTTGTACAGTCTTGGCAAATCGTTCAGGTAATTGTGATCAAGTTGCTCAAAGATGGGACTAAATATCTGTTTGATATCGCCAAAATCTCGGATCCAGCCAGTATGGGCATCTACCTCACCTTTTATATAGATGGCGACACGAAAGGAGTGGCCGTGCAGGCGCCCGCATTTATGGCCTGGTGCCACGTGCGGTAAGCGATGTGCAGACTCGAATGTAAACTCTTTGAATATTTCCATTAATAGTTCCCAAAAATAAGAGAATTAACACCTATATTACCGATTTTCCGCAAACTTCGCTTCCGCTAGCAGTCACCTAAAACCTATCGCTATTGGAATCTTTGACACTTCCTAGGGCTTGGGGCAAAGTAGCCCGTTTTTTCGGCATGGGCCGCTTCTGGGGAACTAAACAATGAATGCAGTGGTAGCGGCAGTCGGGATAATGCTTATTTTGAGCCTCTGCAGGATCCATGTCGTGGTGGCGCTGATTGCAGGAGCTATCGCCGGAGGTGTTCTGGGAGGGCTGGGGCTGGAGGGCAGCCTTGCTGCGTTCAACAAGGGGCTTGGCGGCGGCGCGACTGTTGCGTTGTCCTATGCGCTGCTTGGCGCGTTTGCCGTAGCCATAGGCAAAAGCGGTCTTGCGCATGCCCTCGCAGACCGAGCGCTGGCAATGGTAGATAAGCGGGACGCTGAAACAGGTGGCTCGGTCAAGTGGATCATGATAGGGCTGCTCCTTGTGGTAGCGATTTCATCGCAAAATATCCTGCCTATCCATCTTGCGTTCATCCCCCTGTTGGTTCCACCGCTGTTGTTCGTGCTAAGCAAGCTTCAGATAGACAGGCGCCTCATTGCATGTGTCCTGGCGTTTGGTTTGGTTACGCCGTACATGTTCTTACCAGTGGGCTTCGGTAGCATCTTCCTAAACGAGATTCTGCTAGCCAACGTTGAAAGAAGCGGTGCAGACATTTCCGGTATCAGCGTAAGCCATGCCATGCTTATTCCCGCTCTTGGAATGATGACTGGCTTGTTGGTGGCTATGTTTTCTTATCGAAAGCCGCGGAACTATGACCTCGCTAAGGTCGACCAGTCCAAGGTAACCGGTGCCGGTTACAGTCGGCTCACACTCGTCGTAGCTGCTTTGGCTGTTGCAGCAGCCTTTTTCGTGCAGCTGTGGCTGGACTCGATGATCATTGGTGCCCTCATCGGATTCGTCATGTTTTCTGCTTCCGGCGTCGTCCGCTGGAAGGAAGCAGATGATCTTTTCACCGAAGGCATGAAGATGATGGCCATGATTGGTTTCATCATGATAGCCGCAGCCGGGTTTGCGGAGGTTATGCGTGAGACGGGCGAGGTGAAGACTTTGGTTGATGCGTCTGCCGAATGGATCGGCAACAGCAAGGCAATCGGTGCGTTGATGATGTTACTGGTGGGCTTGTTGGTGACCATCGGCATCGGCTCATCATTTTCCACTGTACCGATAATCGCCGCAATTTTTGTCCCGCTGGGATTGCAGCTCGGCTTCAGCCCGTTGGCCATCGTCAGTTTGGTGGGGACAGCAGGCGCGCTGGGCGACGCTGGGTCGCCGGCGTCAGACTCGACCTTGGGTCCCACCGCTGGGTTGAACGCGGATGGGCAACATAACCATATCTGGGACACCGTAGTACCGACGTTTCTGCACTACAACCTGCCTCTTCTGGGGTTTGGTTGGATTGCTGCCATGACGTTGTGATAAGTGACCTTGCGTCGGCTGGTATCCGTAGCCATCAACGTTGATGCGTTACGGATGGGTCGCTGAACGCTTTGCACTCCTTAGAACAATCGCTGACTAAGCAATACAACCGCAGCGATAGGAAGCAATCCGTGAATTCGACTCTCGAGCAAAAAGTGTTTCTAGCTTTGTTGCTCACCGTAACCATCGCGTTCGGCTGGATCCTGTACCCCTTTTACGGGACCGTTTTTTGGGCGGTGATTCTCGCGATAATTTTCGCTCCGTTACAGCGGCGGCTGTACGCCCGCTTCAGCGAAAGACCGAATCTGGCTGCTCTGGTGACATTGTTGGTGTGCCTGGTCGTAGCCGTGCTGCCTGTCATTCTGATTACAGGCCTGCTGGTACAAGAAGGGACGTCGCTTTACAAGCAGATAGAAAGTGGAGAGCTGGACGTCGGTAGCATCGTGGAGAGCGCGAAGGACCTTTTGCCTGCATCGCTAGAGCAGCAGTTGCAGCGCTTTGGTTTTGGCGACATCGAGCAGGTGCGCGAGAGGCTTGCAAGCGGAGACTCTGGAAGGAAGCCAGTTTTTGGCCACGAAGGCGTTCAGTTTTGGGCAGGGAACATTTCAATTCCTCGTCAGTTTTTTTGTGATGATTTACCTGCTGTTCTTTCTCATTCGAGACGGGCGCGAGCTTGTAGCACGCATTCGGCGTGCACTTCCTCTGAGCGATAACCAAAAGCGCAGGCTATTCAGCAAATTCACACGCGTTGTTAGAGCTACGGTGAAAGGTAACATTGTGGTCGCAGCCACCCAGGGCTTCCTCGGCGGTGTGATTTTCGCGATTCTTGATATCCCCGGGTCATTGCTCTGGGGAGTGCTGATGGCGTTTTTATCGCTGCTTCCCGCGATTGGAGCGGGTTTGATTTGGACGCCCGTAGCGATCTACTTCCTGCTCAACGGAATGATTGTTCAGGGGGTTATCTTGACGCTTTACGGCGTTCTCGTGATCGGGCTGGTCGATAACCTGTTGCGGCCTATTCTTGTTGGCAAAGATACCAAGATGCCTGACTACGTTGTGTTGATCTCAACGTTAGGGGGTTTGGCACTGTTCGGCCTGAATGGCTTCGTCATCGGGCCCCTTATAGCGGCCTTGTTTATTTCCGCCTGGGGCTTGTTTATCAGGCCAGAGATTAACTAAAAGAGCGCGCGTCCGGCAGTGCCGGACGCTGCTGCAAGCATCAGAGAATGCGACCTCCGTCGTCACGGCTGATGATCACTGTTGCGGAGCGAGGGCGGCGGCCTGGGCCGTCAGGCCAGGTGCTTGTGTAGTCCGTGGAAGTCGAGCCTTCACCAGGATGCTGGATATTGACGAACAGCGTCCGGAAGTCCGGCGTAGCCGTAATACCCGTCACTTCAGCTCCTTTTGGGCCGACCAGGAATCGCTTGGTTTCGCCTGTTTGGGGATCCGAAACCACCATTTGGTTATTGCCAAACGGGCCGTCGCTAAGCTGGCCGCCACTCATGTCCGTTTGGATCCAAAGCCGTCCTTCGTCATCGAACCAAAGGCCATCCGGGCTGGCGATAATATTGTCATCATTCAGCGGTCGGCCTTTCGGGTCTCGGCTGTCCGTCTGGGGGCCTGCCAGTAGATACAGATCCCAGCTGAATTGGCTGCCAATATTGTTTCGACCTTGTTCGCGCCAGCGAATGATGTGGCCGTACGGATTTGGCGATCGCGGGTTGGCGGCATCTGCTTCCTTGCGAGAAGAATTATTTGTCAGTGTGAAATACACCTCGCCAGTATCAGGGTGGACAGCGCCCCATTCCGGTCGATCCATTTTCGTTGCGCCGACGATATCGGCCGCCAGACGTGTATTGATCAGCACTTCGCCCTGGTCTCGGAATTGGACGCCCGCCGTCAGGCATGCCTGTTGAAAGTCCGGGTCGTCAATGTCCAGTGCAAGCCAGTCACCGCTGCCGTCAGGGTTGAAGCGAGCGACGTACAGCGTGCCATCGTCTAGCAGGCGATTGTCGCTTCGAAGTGGGCGATACTTGTCACGGCTGATGTACTTATAGATGTATTCGTTCTGGGAATCGTCCCCAGAATAGCAAACCACAGGCCAGCCGGCTTTCACCGGAGCGAACACCAGACCTTCATGACCGAAACGCCCTAGCGAGGTGTGTTTGACAGGCGTCGAATCCGGGTCGAAGGGGTCGATCTCGACAATCCAGCCAAAGGTGTTGGGTTCGTTGCGGTAGTCGGAGCTGGCATCTGATCCGCTCGTAGTCGCGTCAAAACGCTGGAATTCATCGCCCTGGACTGTTTCCCAGCCGTAACGGCCGGTGGCTCGGATACCATAGCGATCAAGGTGGCGAGGCAGCTCAGTGTCACGGCTAGCGAAGTAGCCCGCCCAGTTTTCTTCGCACGTCAGATAGGTGCCCCATGGCGTGTAGCCATTCGAGCAGTTGTTCAGGGTGCCTCTGGTTGAGGTTCCGCTCGGACTGTAGCGAGTCTTCATCAGATCATGGCCGCGGGCCGGCCCTTCGATGCGCATGGGCGTCGCACCGGTGACGCGGCGATTACGAGCTGACGGCAGCATCGCCCATTCGCCGCGAGCATTGCGCTTGATTTCCACCACGGACACGCCGTGTGCGTTGATCTCCTTGCGCACCTCTTCTGCACTCACGCGCTTGCCGTCTACTACGGTCGGGCCATTTGGATGCAACACCGGGGCGTCAATGTATTCGTGGTTTAGAACCAAGAGGCCATGATCGCTCTTGCGTCCATTGAACTTAGCGTCCATTGGAAAAAAGTGCATGCCATCATGGTGCATCCCAGTTTGCTGAGCTTGGTCCTCTGCGCTGTTACTGGCATCTTCGAGAAACGCGGGATAACTGCCGCATATTGGCGTGCCCCATGGGATGAACGCTTTAGCGGTATAACCAGCCGGAACCGTGATGGTGTCGGCTCTGGTGACGCTAACGGCGCCAAACGGAAGGCGACTGCGACGCTGGAACGGAATCCCTTTTCCTTGAGGTTCGGCTGCGCTCGCAACCGCGGGAAGGCCGCCGAGGAAGGCCAGCGCACCTAGCGCAGCGCCTCCCGCCAGGACCTGACGGCGCCCCATGGCGATCACGTCCTGAATATGCGGATTGGCAGAGTGATTGCTCGGGCGCTCATCGCCATTGCCGAACATGATGTTTTGATTATCGTCAGTCACGACGCAGCTCCATTAGGGTAATCGACGGAGCTCTGACGCTAGGATCTTTTGGAGACAACTTAATGACAGTGCGTGTGTTGACGACGAGCGGCGTGTTCAATCGTGAAACAAAAAGCCCCGGTGAATACCGGGGCTAAGCAACACTTGCCAGGCCGAGCGCAACCCCGGCCTGCGAGCCAGTTTCTTAGTGGAACTGGTTCATGGTGTTGTCTTTACCACTTGCCTTGAGCGCCGCTTCGCCCGCGAAGTATTCCTTGTGGTTGTCACCGATGTCGGAGCCGGCCATGTTCTGGTGCTTAACGCAGGCGATACCCTGGCGCAGTTCTTCACGCTGGACGCCTTTGACGTAGGCCAGCATGCCCTGATCGGCGAAATACCCTTTGGCCAGGTTGTCGGTGGACAGCGCGGCGGTGTGGTAAGTCGGCAAGGTGATGAGGTGATGGAATATACCGGCATGAGCGGACCCGTCCTTCTGGAAGGTACGAATTTTCTCGTCGGCCACCTGAGCCAGCTCGGTTTCGTCGTATTCGACGCTCATCAGCTTGGCGCGATCGTAAGCCGAAACATCCTTGCCTTCTGCAACAAAGGCGTCGAACACCTGCTGGCGGAAATTCAAGGTCCAGTTGAAGGACGGGCTGTTGTTATAGACCAGCTTGGCATTCGGGATCGTCTTGCGAATCTCGTTAACCATGGCTGCGATCTGGCCAACGTGTGGCTTCTCGGTTTCGATCCACAGCAGGTCAGCACCGTTCTGCAGGGAGGTGATGCAGTCCAGGACGCAACGCGCTTCACCCGTTCCCTTGCGGAACTGAAACAGGTTGGATGGCAGGCGCTTGGGACGCAGCAGCTTGCCTTCGCGCTTGATGACGACGTCGCCGTTACCAAGTTCGGCTTCGGTGATCTCTTCGCAATCTAGGAACGAGTTGTACAGGTCTCCGAGGTCGCCCGGCTCTTTTGTCACCGCGATCTGCTTGGTCAGGCCCGCGCCCAGCGAGTCGGTACGTGCAACGATCACTCCGTTGTCGATGCCAAGCTCAAGGAAGGCGTAACGAACCGCAGCGATCTTGGCGAGGAAATCGGCGTGCGGAACGGTAACCTTGCCGTCCTGGTGGCCGCACTGCTTCTCGTCAGAAACCTGGTTTTCAATCTGGATGCAGCAGGCTCCGGCTTCGATCATGCGCTTGGCCAGCAGGTAGGTGGCTTCCGGATTACCGAAGCCCGCGTCGATGTCGGCGATGATCGGGACGATATGGGTTTCGTAATTGTCGATCTGGTTCTGGATTTCGTTTGCTTTGGCTGTATCGCCGGCTGCGCGAGCAGCATCGAGGGCTGTGAACAGCAGGTCCAGCTCGCGGCTGTCCGCCTGGCGCAGGAAGGTGTAAAGCTCTTCGATCAGGTCGGAAACAGCTGTCTTCTCGTGCATCGACTGGTCCGGCAGCGGACCGAACTCGGAGCGCAGAGCAGCGACCATCCAGCCAGACAGGTAGAGATAGCGCTTGTTGGTAGTCTTCAGGTGCTTCTTGATGGAGATCAGTTTCTGCTGGCCAATGAAGCCATGCCAGCAACCCAGCGACTGGGTGTAGACGGACGAATCGGCATCGTACTCGGCCATGTCCTTGCGCATGATGTCGGCGGTGTACTGCGCGATTTCCAGGCCCGTCTTGAAGCGGTTCTGAGCACGCATGCGAGCTACGGATTCGGGGTTGATAGCGCTCCAGCTGCTTCCAGCTGCTTCTTTCAGAGCGGCAACGGCCTTGATGTCGTTTTGATAAGCGGACATGGTCAATCCTTCAGAAAAAATTCGTGTTTGGTTGAGCACCGACTGTTCCCACTGAAACCTACGTGCTTACGCTGATCATGCGTGCAACACGCGGCAGAGCGTCGAAATGCCGACCGGATACGAGGATTGGGCCAAGGAGAGGAGGTGTGCAGTTTACGATCGCCAAGGTGCTCGTTCAGCTGCGGAATGATTCGTGGCATTCCGATACACGGCGGTGTGAAACCGGTGAATGATCAGCAGAACTGACGTCTCGAGCAGATGCGTTAATCGCTTCCCCGTCCCTCAGGACGACTCGTTCCAGTCGCAACCTCGTCAGTCCGCCTTGTGGGCAGTACAGTCACGGAGCGCCTCTGCTGGTTGGCGGAGCGCGATCCGGAGGCCCTTGCCAGGGCCCCTGGTTAGCGGGAGCGGAGCCATAATGCTCCGGCTAAAAAGGTTCGTCAAATGTTTTGTAGTGAACTTTAGTAGGCACTACATGTTTCTAGAGGTCTCGCAGGTTTCACACATTCCGCTCAGTTGAGCGTGTCCACCTTCAGTCGTATTGAAAGGTTCTGGCGGCCTTCTGTTGAGTATCGGCGCAGTAATCCTGTCTCGCTTGAATGAGCCGATTCATCGATTCCGCCGAGTGATATCCATTCACCGAGGCGCCCGCTGACTCGGGTATCGGTTTGCTGAATATCCACCCTGTCCGGTCGGGATGCGCTCATGCGGTCGTTATGACTGCTGATGGTTACCTGCACCCGGTCGCCTTGCACCGTAGCGGTGGCATAGAAGCCTCGGGTGATATCGCGGTATTGGGTCTGCTGATAAAGCTGACCGTAGCTGTCGGTCCCCGTGCTGGTAATCGGGACGCTTTGGCCAATCTGGATCAGGGCGGGATAGCCCTCGGTGGTCTGGATCTGTTGAGTGCCTCCGCCTTGGCTGTCTGTGCTTCGACGGATGATGCGGACCTGATCTCGGTTTCGTGTTTCGCCTTTCCCGCTCTGGACTTCAAGGTCACCGATGCGTGCGGAGCCATCGAGCCTATAACCGTTGTCATTGCTGGCGGCCGAACTCTGAGTATCCACGCTGATCAGCAACTTACGAGGCTCGGTATCCAACTCAGATAGCACAGCATGTAGCTCGGCAATCACGGCGGCAGGCGCGTTCACGATCAGCTGATTACCGTATGCGTCCACCTTGCCTTGATCGCCTACTACCGATTGCGCGATCGGCAGGACGTCCTGCGCCAAGCGGAAGTTCAGCGGAATGACTTCCGTTGCCGCCTGAAGAGAGAAGCTAACCAGGAGCACAGAAGCAGAGAGAAGTCGGCGAGTCATAACAGAAAGCTCCGCAGGTCGGGGTCGGACAGACTATGGTCCCAAGCGGTATCAAACAGGCGTTGTTGCTGGCGAGCGCGGCCGGGGCTCTGATAGAGCGCATGGCCAACCAACTGATCCGGCTCTGGGCGAATCACCACACCACATTCGTCAGCAACTAGGAAGGCGGCAACTCGTGCCGGATAGTCGGGATTGACTTTGCGGATGTGTAAGTTGCTGGTCAGTCGGCGCGCCAGATTAACCAGGCGATGGCCTTGCCTGATGGCACGGGAGGAATCCCCTACCAGAATGCGCAAGCGATTACGCGGGTGGTCAAGTAATAAGCGCAGGCAGGCTTGTTGAATACAGCTGTGGTTGTAGAGCCAAGGTTCCAGGTCTTGTGTATAGATGCTCAGGCTTCGCCGTGCCTGCTCGATCATGGCCAGCGTGTGTTGTCGCGCCTCACTCATGCCCGAGAATGCTTGAACGGTTGGGGCTCCGCCTTGAGTGAGTGGCGCAGTGTTCCATTGTTCAGGACTGGCAGGTAACGCGGATGGGTTCTCCAGTTTGAAACGACCCGGCGACTCGAATTCGATAGCCGACAACTCGACTGGGTTGAAGGCGTTATCGGCATCGTCGCGAGCCATAGGGGTCAGTGGCTCTTGCGAAGCATATCGACGTGAGGCAGGCCAGCTTCGAGAAACTCTTCGCTGATCACTTCGAAACCAAGGCGTTCATAAAACGACGTGGCATGGACCTGTGCGGTCAGGCGCTGTTCTCTGAGGCCACGACGTTCCGCCTCATCGATTACCGCTTTCATCAAAACGCCGCCTACATTCATGCCGCGCCAATCGCGGAGCACTGAAACCCGCCCAATGTGTCCATCGTTCAGCAGGCGCGCGGTACCGATAGGGTAGCCGCTCTCCAGAGCGAGGAAATGCACCGCCTCAGCGTCGTCTGCGTCCCATTCCAGCTCTGGCGGTACCGATTGTTCGGCGATGAATACGGCTTCGCGAATCCTGCGCAGGTCGGCGTTATCCTGTTGCCAGTCGGCGATGCGAACTTCTATCTCATTCATCTGCAAACTCCAAACTTCCCTGTTTGACCAACTGCCATATCAGATTACGCCCATCCTCATCATCCAGCCACGGCGCGAGGTTTGCGGTGTGCATCGCATCAGCCGAACAGACCAGCTTCAGGAGCTCTTTCAGGCGGGCGGGAAGCAGTCGGCTCTGGCCGCTGGCAAATAGCAACAGGCCAATATCCACTTCGCTCCAGGCCAGACGTGCGCTGAGGTTTCGTACCAGTATGGCGCCATCGTCCAGTGCGGCAAGCATGGCTTGCTCTTCGATCTCAGGACCCTGCACTCGCTCCGGATAGCGGGGTTCGGTCATGAACTGGCCAAACCAGGTCAGCAACAGGCGTTCGTCGCCCATATGTTCGGTCAGCATTGCGCGCAAGCGATCGAGCGCGTCGGTCTGGATCTGATAAGGGTCGTCTGCCGGGACAAGATCAGCGTCGCTGTAGCGTTCCTCGTCCGGCAGGAATTGCGCGAGAAAGTCAGTGAAATGGGTCAGCACTTCCGCTGCGCTTGGTGCCCGGAAGCCCAGCGAGTAGGTCATGCAAGCGTCTTCGGCAGTGCCGTAATGCGCTAGTCGAGGCGGAAGATAAAGCATGTCGCCCGGTTCCAGAACCCATTCGTCGGTGCCTTCGAACTGGTCAAGTATGCGCAGATCCGGGTGCGGCAGCATCGGGCTGTCGCTATTGCACATCTGGCCAATCCGCCAACGGCGCTGACCATGCGCCTGGAGGAGAAAAACGTCATAGTTGTCGAAATGTGGTCCGACGCCGCCGCCTGGTGCGGCAAAGCTGACCATCACGTCGTCGATACGCCAGTTTGGCAGAAAACGAAAGTGCTCGATGAGCTCGGCCACCTCAGGCACCAGTTGATCGACCGCCTGAACAAGCAGTGTCCAGTCCCGCTCCGGTAGGTTCTGGTAGGTTTCTTCGGTGAATGGCCCGCGACGAAGCTCCCAAGGGCTTTCGCCATGCTCGATAACCAGTCGGGATTCGACTTCCTCTTCCAGTGACAGGCCGGCCAGCTCGTCGGGCGATACCGGGCTTTCGAATGAGGGGACAGCTTGGCGGACAAGCAGTGGTTTCTTCTGCCAGTAGTCGCGCAGAAACTCTCGTGCGCTGATGCCACCGAGGACTTGCAAAGGAATATCGGAAGTCATGCCAGGTACCTTGCTCTTGGCGAGCTGCAAATAAAAACGCCCGGCACAGCCGGGCGTGCAAATAGAATGATTCGATCAGATCCGCTTGGCCTGGGCGGCTGCGTTGCCAACGTAGGCAGCCGGGGTCAGTTTACGCAGCGCCTCTTTCGCATCGGTTGGCATATCCAGGCTATCGATAAACGTCTGCAGGGCCTCGGGGCTGATGCCTTTGCCTCGAGTCAGCTCCTTGAGTTTCTCGTAGGGATTCTCAATGGCGTAGCGACGCATGACGGTCTGGATCGGCTCAGCCAGTACTTCCCAGCATGCGTCCAGGTCCTCGGCGATACGGGACTGGTTGAGCTCCAGCTTGCCGATTCCCTTCAGGCTCGCCTCATAGGCAATGATGCTGTGCGCAAAGCCGACACCCAGATTGCGCAACACGGTGGAGTCGGTCAGGTCGCGCTGCCAGCGGGAGATCGGCAGTTTGCTTGCCAGGTGCTGGAGCAGGGCATTTGCGATACCCAGGTTGCCCTCGGAGTTCTCGAAGTCGATGGGGTTGACCTTGTGCGGCATCGTCGACGAGCCGATTTCTCCGGCGACGGTACGCTGCTTGAAGTAGCCAAGCGAGATGTAGCCCCAGATGTCCCGATCGAAGTCGATCAGGATCGTATTGAAGCGCGCCACGGCATCGAACAGCTCGGCGATGTAATCATGCGGTTCGATCTGGGTGGTGTAGGGGTTCCACGCCAGGCCCAGGTCATTCTCGATGAACTCGCGCGCGTTGGCTTCCCAATCGACGTCCGGATAGGCGGACAGATGGGCGTTGTAGTTGCCCACGGCACCGTTGATCTTGCCGAGCAGCGGTACGGCCTCGACCTGAGCGATCTGGCGCTCTAGACGATAGACCACATTGGCCAGCTCCTTGCCGAGTGTTGTCGGCGAGGCGGGCTGACCATGCGTGCGGGACAGCATAGGTACGTCGGCGTGCTCGACCGCCAGCTGCCGAATCGCATTGGCCAGCTGGCGCATCAGCGGCAGCAACACCTCGTTGCGACCTTCGCGCAGCATCAGCGCGTGGGACAGGTTGTTGATGTCCTCGCTGGTGCACGCGAAGTGAATGAACTCATTGACCTTGGCCAGCTCTGGCAGCTGCTTGGCCTGTTCCTTGAGCAGATACTCGACCGCCTTCACATCGTGGTTGGTGGTGCGCTCGAATTCCTTGACGCGTTCGGCGTGCTCCAGCTGGAAGTTCTCTGCCAGTTGGTTGAGTAGCGCATTGGCTTCGGTCGAGAAGGGTGCGACTTCCGGAACACCGCTATGAGCGGCCAATCGCTGCAGCCAGCGCACTTCGACCTGGACGCGGCAGCGAATCAGGCCGAACTCACTGAAGATGGGGCGCAAAGCGCTGGTTTTGCCGGCGTAGCGGCCATCGACGGGGGAAACCGCGGTGAGCGAGGAAAGCTGCATAGGGGGCATCTCGGCAATCGAGCAACGAAAAGAGGGCGCAGATTATACATGAAAGCGGGGGAATGCCTGAGGCGAAGAACCCTTGGCTGCCGCCTATTCTGTGCGTAACAGTGGATAGAGCGCGTCGAGCATTTTTCGTCGGCTGAAAATCATCTGCCAACGGTGCCCGCCGAGCTGGCGCCATAGCCGGGCAGCGCGAATTCCCGCCAGCAGCAGCGCGCGAATCTTGGCCGCGTTGTCTGTTTGCTGAAGGTGACGCATGTCACCCTGCACCTGAATGCGCTGACGAAAGGTACTGAGCGTGTCCTGATACAGGCCGCCAAAGGATGCCACCACGTTCTCGTGAGTCGGCCCGAAGTGCTCGACCTGTTGCTGTATCTGACCCAGGCGGCTGCCGATGACCTGAAGCAGGTCGCTGCGCTTGTCCAGCTGCCTCTCCAGGCCGATCATCGCCAAGGCGTAGCGCAGCGGTTCACGTTGCAGGCTGCTGGTATCGCGCTCCAGTGCACCCACCAGGGCGCGATAACCATCTCGCAGGTTGATATCGTCGCCACCATAGATTTCCAAAGGTGGTTTCTCTTCCCTGACCAGCAGGCTGCCAAGCATACAGCCGAGGGCTGCATTGGAAATCTGGCCAGTGCGGGCTATACGGTCGACCAGCGTTGCCGCCTCGAATACCGCACCAAGGGCAACGAGCTGTTCCTGGAGTGGTGTCATGGCCGGCCTCCAGCAAACCAGGGTTCGGCAGTCTCGATAACCCCGCCCCCCAGGCATATCTCGCGATCGTAGAAAACTACCGACTGGCCAGGGGTAACCGCACGCTGAGGTTCATCGAACACGGCTCGGTATCCCGTTTCAGTCTGCTCCAGCGTGCAGGTCTGATCGGCCTGTCGATAACGGACCTTGGCGGTCAACCGACGGGGTGCTGACAGCGTCAGCGGGTTGACCCAGAAGATCTCGGAGGCGAGCAGGGAGCGGGAGAACAGCCAGGGGTGATCGTTGCCCTGGCCTACGACCAGCACGTTGCGCTCAAGGTCCTTGCTCAACACGTACCAGGGTTCGTCACTTGCGTCTTTCAGGCCGCCAATACCCAATCCCTGACGTTGGCCGATGGTGTGGTACATCAATCCATGATGGTGGCCGATGACATCGCCATCTACCGTTTCTATATTTCCCGGCTGGGCTGGCAGGTACTGCTTGAGGAAATCGCTGAAACGACGTTCCCCGATGAAACAGATACCGGTGGAATCCTTTTTCTTGGCTGTAGCCAGGCCATGCTTTTCGGCAATGTCCCGTACCGCCGGCTTTTCAAGTTCACCTACCGGGAACAAGGTCTTGGCAAGCTGCTCGCCTCCGACTGCATGGAGGAAATAGCTCTGATCCTTGTTCGGGTCCAGTCCCTTGAGCAGTTCGCTGCGCCCATCGACATCTCGGCGGCGAACATAATGCCCCGTGGCAATCAGGTCGGCGCCGAGCGTCAGCGCATAGTCCAGAAAGGCTTTGAATTTGATTTCGCGGTTGCACAGGATGTCCGGATTGGGCGTGCGGCCAGCCTTGTACTCCGCAAGGAAATGCTCGAATACGTTGTCCCAGTATTCGGCAGCGAAATTGGCGGTATGCAGCTTGATACCGATCCTGTCGCATACGGCCTGAGCGTCGGCAAGATCTTCACGCGCGGTGCAGTATTCGGTGCCGTCGTCTTCTTCCCAATTCTTCATGAACAGGCCTTCAACTTGATATCCCTGTTCAAGCAGGAGCAAAGCGGATACCGACGAGTCGACGCCACCGGACATTCCAACAATGACGCGGGTGTTTTCGGGGGCAGTTGAAGCTGAAACAGGCATAAGGACTCAGGGGGGGCTGCCAAAAAGGACGAAATTCTAACAGGCTGAGGCGTTCAGGTGCTAAAAGCCCCTCAGTCACGTATCACCTGGAGGTCGTAAAGAGGGCCTTTCAGGTAGTCGTCGATGCAGCGTGGAACCAGTTCGCTACGCCAGCGTTCGGGCACGGCGAATAGCTCGTCTCGGCTTAGCCAGGGCGCTGCGACAATACCACTGTCGAGCTTGAACTCTGGATGGTGCTGAACCGCTTGGGCGGCGAAACAGATGCGTTGGTAGGTAACGCCATTGCTAGGCGCGGTATAGAGGTAGACTCCGACGACGCCCGTCAGATCTACATCCCAACCGGTTTCCTCGAGGGTTTCCCTTACGGCGGCCTCTCGCAGGCTTTCGTTGGGTTCGAGATGCCCAGCCGGCTGGTTCAGAACCAGGCGGCCGCCTTTTGATTCTTCAACCATCAGGAACTTGCCGTCGGCTTCAACGATGGTGGCTACGGTGATATGAGGTTTCCAGTCCATCAGGCGACCTATATGGTTTGGTTCGGATGCATCAAGTGTGACAGACAAAAAAGAAACCCCGGCCAGTGGCCGGGGTTCAGTTCACGCTTTCATGCTCTGTAATCAGGCCAACGCGGCCAGTGCTGCGTTGAAGGTTGCGCTGGGGCGCATCACTTCAGCAGTCAGCTTTGGGTTGGAGCGATAGTAGCCGCCAATGTCCACTGGCTTGCCTTGGACCTCGGCCAGCTCTGCAACGATAGCGTCTTCCTTATCGGTCAGGGTCTTGGCCAGAGGAGCAAAGTATGCCTGCAGTTCAAGATCCTCGGTCTGAGCTGCCAACTCCTGGGCCCAGTAAAGTGCCAGGTAGAAATGGCTACCGCGGTTGTCCAGCTCACCAGTACGACGTGATGGTGACTTGTTGGTATCTAGCAGCTTGCCAGTTGCAGCGTCTAGCGCCTTGCCGAGCAATTTTGCCTTTGGGTTGCCTGTCTTGATGCCTGTTTCTTCCAACGAAACCGCCAGCGCAAGAAACTCGCCGAGCGAATCCCAGCGCAGGTGGTTCTCTTCGATCAGTTGCTGTACATGCTTGGGTGCCGAGCCGCCCGCGCCAGTTTCGTACATGCCGCCACCCGCCATCAGTGGAACGATGGAGAGCATCTTGGCCGAAGTGCCCAGCTCCATGATCGGGAACAGATCGGTCAGGTAGTCGCGCAGGACGTTCCCAGTCACCGAGATCGTATCCTGGCCGCGGACGAGGCGTTCCATGCTGACGCGGATGGCTTCGTTATAGCCCATCATGCGGATATCCAGACCAGTCAGGTCGTGATCCTGCAGGTAGCTCTCGACTTTTTTCTGCAGTTCACGGTCATGAGCGCGTTCTGGATCCAGCCAGAAAATGGCCGGGGTCGCCGACTGACGGGCGCGTGTCACTGCCAGCTTGACCCAGTCACGAATGGCGGCGTCTTTGGTCTGGCAGGCGCGCCAGATATCCCCGGCTTCCACTTCGTGCTGCATGACGACGGTGCCGTCAGAGAGTACGACGCGCATGATGCCGTCAGCGGTCATTTCGAACGTCTTGTCGTGCGACCCGTACTCTTCGGCTTTCTGGGCCATCAGGCCTACGTTCGGCACCGTGCCCATGGTTGTCGGGTCGAATGCACCGTTGGTTTTGCAGAAGTTGATCATCTCCTGATAGATGCGAGCATAGGTGCTCTCGGGCATCACGGCCTTGGTGTCCTTGAGGTTGCCATCTTTACCCCACATTTTGCCGGAGCTACGGATCATGGCAGGCATCGATGCGTCAACGATCACATCGCTAGGAATATGCAGGTTGGTGATGCCTTTGACGGAATCGACCATGGCCATTTCCGGACGGCGGCTATAGCAGGCATGAATGTCGTCCAGGATTTCTTCCTGCTGTGAGGCTGGCAGGCTCTTGATCTTGTCATGAACGCTGGAAAGCCCGTTGTTCGGATTGACGCCCAGCTCCTTGAACAGGTCGGCGTACTTCTCGAACACCTCCTTGTAGTAGACGCTGACAGCATGACCGAAAACGATCGGGTGAGAGACCTTCATCATTGTCGCCTTGACATGCAGAGACCACATCACACCGGTGTCTTTGCAATCCTGCAGGGTCTTCTCGAAGAACTCGCGGAGTTTATTGCAGCTCATGAACATGCTGTCGAAGACTTCGCCTTCCTCAAGCGTGAGCTGTTTTTTGACTTCGACCTTGCCATCCTTGCCAACGAACTCAATACGAACGTCACCAGCCTGGGCCATGGTGATCGATTGCTCGCTGGAGAAGAAATCGCCGCCGCGCATGTAGTCAGCGTGGGACTGTGAAGCCATGCTCCAGGCACCCATCGAATGCGGATGCTTGCGGGCGAACGCTTTTACCGCTGCCGGCGCCCGGCGATCGGAGTTGCCTTCGCGCAGGACAGGGTTTACAGCGCTGCCAAGCACCTTGCCGTAGCGGGCACGGATGTCTTTTTCCTCGTCGGTGCGAGGGTCTTCCGGGAAATTCGGTACATTGAAGCCCTGCGCCTGCAGTTCGGCGATCGCGTTGCGCAGTTGAGGTACTGAGGCGCTGATGTTCGGCAGCTTGATGATATTGGCCTCTGGCGTGGTAGCGAGAGCGGCCAGTTTTGCGAGATCGTCGTCAATCTGCTTGTCTGCATCCAGTCGGTCAGCAAAGCTTGCAAGTATGCGTCCTGCAAGAGAGATGTCTCTGGTTTCGACGTCAATGTCCGCAGCGGCGGCGAACGCTTCAACGATCGGCAGAAGCGAGTAGGTGGCCAGGGCAGGGGCTTCGTCGGTGAAGGTGTAGATAATCTTCGATCGGGTGGACATGTAGAGTTGTCTCTCTCTTGCTGAGCGTGCACTGAATCCCGAGGTGCGCAGGTAGGCGCTCTGGCTGCGTTTGTCGAGTCAGAATTCGAGGTTCGCCGCGATGATGTTTGGAATGCACCACTTAGTATTGCGCGTTCGAGCCGTCCGGCTGCGGTTGGCAGAAGGGCGGATTCAGGAGGGGCGATCTGATGGAAGGTCGGCTTGCTCCTCATGACTCGTTAGTCACCTAAGCAGTATATCACCGAGCACTGTTGTCAAAGAATGCCCAAGCCGTACGACGAATGCACATATGGTCTCGGCCGATTCAACTGGGGTACTCTCCGGAGATGACCACTGTTTAATGTTCAACCACCAAAACGGAGTCAAGCATGGGATACCAAAAGATCCAGGTGCCTGCCAGCGGTGACAAAATCACCGTCAATGCCGACAACACCCTGAACGTTCCCGATAACCCGATCATTCCCTACATTGAGGGTGACGGCATCGGAGTCGATATCAGTCCGGTGATGATCAAGGTTGTCGACGCGGCTGTGGAAAAAGCCTACGGCGGAAAGCGAAAGATTGCTTGGATGGAAATCTACGCTGGCGAGAAGGCGACGCAGGTTTACGATCAGGATACCTGGCTGCCCAAGGAAACGCTTGAGGTTGTGCGTGACTTCGTGGTCTCCATCAAGGGGCCGCTGACTACCCCGGTAGGTGGTGGTATCCGTTCACTGAACGTTGCCCTTCGTCAGGAGCTGGATCTTTATGTCTGCCAGCGTCCGGTTCGCTGGTTTACTGGTGTGCCTAGTCCCGTCAAGAAGCCGGCCGACGTCGACATGGTCATTTTCCGAGAAAACTCGGAGGACATCTATGCCGGTGTCGAGTGGAAGGCCGGTTCGCCTGAATGCGAAAAGGTGATCAAATTCCTCACCGAGGAAATGGGTGTCAAGAAAATCCGCTTCACTGAGAACTGCGGTATCGGTATCAAGCCGGTTTCGCAGGAGGGCACCAAGCGCCTGGTCCGCAAAGCGCTGCAGTATGCCGTCGACAACGACCGCAGCTCCGTTACCCTGGTTCACAAGGGCAACATCATGAAGTTCACCGAAGGTGCCTTCAAGGAGTGGGGTTACGAGGTTGCGCGAGACGAGTTTGGCGCCGAGCTGCTGGATGGTGGACCATGGATGCAGTTCAAGAACCCGAGCACCGGTAAGAATATCGTTGTCAAGGACGCGATCGCTGACGCGATGCTGCAGCAGATTCTGCTACGTCCGGCCGAGTACGACGTGATCGCAACGCTTAATCTGAACGGTGACTATCTGTCAGACGCCCTGGCGGCAGAAGTTGGCGGAATCGGTATCGCGCCGGGTGCCAACCTGTCGGATACGGTGGCCATGTTCGAGGCGACCCACGGCACCGCACCTAAGTATGCGGGGCAAGACAAGGTCAACCCGGGCTCGCTGATCCTTTCTGCGGAGATGATGCTTCGCCATATGGGCTGGATCGAAGCCGCCGATTTGATCATCAAGTCGACTGAAGGCGCGATCGAAGCCAAGACCGTGACCTATGACTTCGAACGGCTAATGGACGGCGCAACGTTGATGTCCTGCTCAGAGTTCGGCGATGCGATGATTTCGCACATGTAACCAGGCGAAACACAAAAAGGCCGATCAGCGATCGGCCTTTTTGCTGCCTGCAATCAGGCGTCTACGGTCGAACTCTGGGAAGCAGGGGCTACCGCTTCCGTAGAGGCCTGTAAAGACCGTATGTTGGTCGCGTGCAGGCCCTTGGGACCCTGCAGAATATCGAACATGACCGCCTGCCCAGCCTTGAGTGTCCTATACCCTTCCATCTGAATGGCCGAGTAGTGGGCGAACAGGTCCTCATCGCCGCCGTCTGCTACGATGAAGCCATAGCCTTTGGCGTTGTTGAACCACTTGACCTTACCGCTTAGCATGCTGTTATCCCTCTGCAAAGGAGTCCATCACTGGAGTAACATCCATTTTATTCCGCGCTGGCGCAGCATAAGGCCCCATGCGCGCAACCTGTTGCCGTTGTGGCAATTACTGTTTGTATCATCGTTTTGCCGATAGTCAAGGCGACTCGTCAGGTGGCTGTGAAGCCTTTCCACTTACCCGGCCTCGGCGCCCCGACCTAGAACCGTTATTCGCATGCGTGCATCTTTCGAGATTCGACTAATATCCAACCAGGATCGTCAGGAACCACTGGACGATGACTCCTCCGGCTTGGCGGTGGAAGAAGCCAAGCCACAGCTCAAGGCACCACCCATGTTTAAAGTTGTCATGTTTAATGATGACTACACGCCGATGGATTTCGTCGTGGAGGTGCTGGAGGGTATCTTCAACCATAATCGGGAGCTCGCCACCAAGATCATGCTGGCGGTTCATACCGAAGGGCGGGCCGTCTGTGGCGTCTACACACGGGACGTCGCTGAAACCAAAGCAATGCAGGTCAATCAATATGCAAGGGAATGCCAGCATCCGTTGCTTTGTGAGATCGAGAAGGACGGTTAAACCCCGACTGCTGGGTAAGAGGTGAAAGCTATGTTGAACCGTGAGCTCGAAGTCACTCTGAATCTGGCTTTCAAGGAGGCACGTACCAAGCGTCATGAGTTCATGACGGTTGAACACCTCCTGCTAGCCTTGCTGGACAACGAGGCAGCCGCAACGGTGTTGCGCGCCTGTGGAGCCAGCCTCGACAAACTGCGGCACGACCTACAGGAGTTTATCGACTCCACGACGCCACTCATTCCTCAACACGACGAAGAACGGGAAACCCAGCCGACCCTCGGTTTCCAGCGCGTTCTTCAGCGTGCTGTGTTTCATGTGCAAAGCTCCGGCAAGCGTGAGGTGACGGGCGCAAACGTTCTTGTTGCCATATTCAGCGAGCAGGAAAGTCAGGCTGTATTCCTGTTGAAGCAGCAAAACGTTGCCCGGATAGACGTAGTCAACTACATCGCCCATGGCATATCGAAAGTTCCGGGCAGTAGCGGCAATCCCGAGGGGGATGCCGAGATGCAGGACGAAGAGGGTGGCGACGCTTCAACCGCTGGAAATCCGCTGGATGCCTATGCTAGCAATCTCAATGATCTAGCCCGCCAGGGCCGCATCGATCCGCTGGTGGGTCGCGAGCACGAGGTGGAGCGTGTGGCGCAAATTCTGGCGCGTCGACGCAAGAACAATCCGTTGCTGGTCGGTGAGGCAGGCGTTGGCAAGACTGCTATCGCTGAAGGGCTGGCCAAACGTATCGTGGACAATCAGGTGCCCGAGCTTCTGGCGAACAGTGTCGTGTACTCGCTGGATCTGGGTGCGCTGCTGGCTGGCACCAAATATCGGGGCGATTTCGAGAAGCGCTTCAAAGCGCTGCTGAACGAACTTCGCAAGCGTCCGCAGGCGGTCCTGTTTATCGATGAAATCCACACGATCATTGGCGCGGGCGCTGCGTCCGGTGGCGTCATGGATGCGTCCAACCTGCTCAAGCCTTTGCTTTCGTCCGGGGAGATACGCTGCATCGGGTCAACGACCTTTCAGGAGTTTCGCGGAATTTTCGAGAAAGATCGGGCACTCGCCAGGCGCTTCCAGAAGGTCGACGTTTCCGAGCCTTCGGTCGAAGATACGATTGGCATCCTGCGGGGGCTGAAAGGTCGCTTCGAGCAGCATCACAATATCGAGTACAGCGATGAATCGCTGCGTGCTGCGGCTGAATTGGCATCGCGTTATATCAATGACCGGCATATGCCAGACAAGGCCATCGACGTCATAGACGAGGCTGGCGCCTTTCAGCGGTTGCAGCCTGAGGACAAGCGTGCGTTGCGTATCGATGTCGAGCAGGTAGAAGACATCGTTGCGAAAATCGCGCGAATTCCGCCAAAGCATGTCAGTACATCCGACAAGGAGTTGCTGCGTAATCTGGAGCGTGATCTCAAGCTGACTGTTTTTGGGCAGGACGATGCTATCGACTCGCTTGCAACAGCTATCAAGCTATCCCGTGCAGGCCTGAAAGCGCCTGACAAGCCGGTCGGGTCGTTCCTGTTTGCTGGCCCGACGGGCGTCGGCAAGACGGAAGCGGCTCGTCAGCTGGCGCGCGCGCTGGGGATCGAGCTGGTGCGGTTCGATATGTCCGAGTACATGGAGCGGCATACCGTTTCGCGTCTGATCGGTGCTCCCCCTGGGTACGTCGGTTTCGATCAGGGAGGCTTGCTGACCGAGGCGATAACCAAGCAGCCCCATTGCGTGCTCTTGCTTGATGAGATTGAGAAAGCGCACCCCGAGGTCTTCAATCTGCTCCTGCAGGTGATGGATCACGGCACCTTGACCGACAACAACGGGCGCAAGGCAGATTTCCGCAATGTGATCATCATCATGACAACCAACGCAGGCGCTGAGACCGCGGCCCGAGCGTCTATCGGTTTTACCCATCAGGACCATGCGTCGGATGCGATGGAGGTGATCAAGAAGAGCTTTACGCCAGAGTTCCGCAATCGCCTGGATACGATCATTCAGTTCGGTCGCCTCAGTCATGAAGTCATCAAGAGCATCGTCGACAAGTTCCTGATCGAGTTGCAAACGCAGCTCGAGGACAAGCACGTGACGCTCGAGGTGTCTGATGCGGCTCGCGGTTGGCTGGCCGAGCGCGGTTACGACGTGCAGATGGGTGCACGGCCAATGGCTCGTCTGATTCAGGACAAGATCAAGCGTCCTCTTGCTGAAGAGATCCTGTTTGGTGAGCTAGCTGAACACGGAGGGGTCGTTCACATCGATATTCGCGACGGTGAACCTTTCTTTGACTTTGAAACTTCGGCTGAGCTGGCCTGAGTCTGGAGTGGTGTACAGATGCCCGGCGATGCCGGGCATTTTTTTTTGGCTGGGTTAAGCGCATCACAGAGGTGCGTGATGCCTGCGCTGCAGGTTGCGCAAACAAAAAAGCCCGGACATACCGGGCATTCTTTCTCGCGTACCGTTACCGGGCGCGGTAGGTGATGCGACCTTTGCTCAAATCATAAGGCGTCAATTCGACGCGGACCTTGTCACCGGTAAGAATCCGGATGTAGTTCTTGCGCATCTTTCCGGAGATGTGCGCAGTAACGACGTGCCCATTTTCCAACTCCACGCGAAACATGGTGTTGGGCAGGGTGTCGACGACAGTACCTTCCATTTCGAAGCTGTCTTCTTTCGACATTCAGTAAAACCCTCGGTGTTCAGTGATTGCCCCGGCGCAAGAATGCGTGGGTAAAAGCGGCAAGT
The DNA here is from genome assembly GCF_058536345.1 of Stutzerimonas sp. C6.4V. Lineage (NCBI taxonomy): Bacteria > Pseudomonadati > Pseudomonadota > Gammaproteobacteria > Pseudomonadales > Pseudomonadaceae > Stutzerimonas > Stutzerimonas sp. C6.4V. Next base: position 2,034,243 of record NZ_JBZUBM010000001.1, on the reverse strand, counting down.
ATTGTGCCTGAAAGGGCCCGGAGAGCCAAGGCCTTAGCTCAGTGTTATCCAGCGCTGATTGACCAGAAGTTCGATGGGCCGGTATTCAGTCTTGTAATTCATCTTGCGGCAGTTCTTGATCCAGTAACCAAGGTACACCGCATTCAGTCCGAGCCGTGCGGCCTCGCCGACCTGCCAGAGGATGGCAAAGCGACCCAGGCTTCGGCGCTCTTCAGCTGGATCATAGAAGGTATAGACCGCGGACAGTCCATTCGGGAGGGCGTCGGTCACAGCCAGCGCAAGCAGGCGCCCGTCCAGACGAAACTCATAGAATCGGGAAAAGGGCAGATCGCGAACTAGAAAGGTATGAAACTGGTCGCGGCTCGGTGGGTACATGTCACCGTCTGCATGCCGCTGTTCGATATAGGTTGCATACAGCGCGTAGTATTCCTCGGTAAACGAGGGGCGGACATCTTTGACGGTAAGGTCCGAGTTGCGCTTCAGTATTCGTTTTTGCTGGCGGTTGAGTTCGATACCAGCGGCAGGGATACGGGCAGGTATGCATGCCGTGCAGCGCTGGCAGTGGGGACGGTACAGGTGGTCACCGCTGCGACGAAATCCCATTTCGGAGAGTTCGGCATAAACCTGTACATCCATGGGTTGGCTAGGGTCGAGAAACAGCGTGGTGGCCTGTTCGTCCGGCAAATAACTGCACGCATGTGGCTGGGTGGCGTAGAACTTGAGACGAGCCAGTGAGGTCATGGTCAGCTCTCGAAAAACATGAGTCGTTATGGGTCAGCGTGGTGCCGTCGCCTCGGATTCCCATTGGGCTGAGCTGGGCTCGTCCAGATACAGGGCGAGCGCCTCGGCAAATGCCACGCGCGAAATGCCCCGTGCGCCGAAACGCTCCAGGTGCTGCGTTGGCATTTGGCAGTCAATCCATTTGAAGTCCCAGTCACGGAGACGTTCCACTAATGTCACAAATCCCACTTTGGAAGCATCGGTCGTACGGCTGAACATCGATTCGCCAAAGAATAGCTGACCCATGGCAAGGCCATAGAGGCCGCCGACCAAAAGCCCATCACTCCAGACCTCGACGGAATGGGCTATGCCCATTTTATGCAGCGTCATGTAGGCGTCCTGCATCGGCGTGGTAATCCAGGTGCCGTCGGCGTAGCTGCGCGGAGCGGCGCAGCCACGTATGACCTCGGCGAACGCCCGATCGAAACTGACCTCGAAAGTGCCCTGGCGTAAGGTTTTGCGCAGGCTGCGAGAAACATGCAGCTCTTCTGGGAAGAGTACGGTTCGAGGATCAGGCGACCACCACAATAAAGGCTGCCCATCCTGATACCAGGGGAAACAACCATGTCGATACGCTGCCTGAAGGCGCTCGGGGGTCAGGTCACCTCCAGCTGCCAGCAGACCATTGGGGTCGCGCATGGCCTTTTCCAAAGGAGGGAATGTCAAGTCGTCGCGCTGCAGCCAGGTCAGCATATCGTCAGGTCAGAAGAGGGCGGATCAGTGTCCGCCAAGTGAATCAGAGGTCCAGGTATTTTTCAGCATCGAGTGCTGCCATGCAGCCTGCCCCAGCCGAAGTGATGGCCTGGCGGTAGACATGGTCGGCCACATCTCCGGCCGCAAAGACACCAGGGACGCTGGTACAGGTCGCGTCGCCTTCACCGCCGCCCTTGATCTTCAGATAGCCGTCCTTCATCTCCAGATGTCCCTTGAAGAGGTCAGTGTTGGGCTTGTGACCTATGGCGATGAATACGCCTGCCAGGTCAAGTTGCCGCTCTTCGCCCGACATCGTGCTCTTCAGGCGCACGCCGGTAACGCCGGAGGCATCGCCGAGCACTTCTTCCAGGGTGTGGTTCCAGTGCAGTCGAATATTCCCGCTCGTCGCCTTTTCCATGATCTTGTCCTGGAGAATCTTCTCCGAACGCAACTTGTCACGGCGGTGGATCAGGTGCACCTCTTTGGCAATGTTGGACAGGTACAGCGCTTCCTCGACAGCGGTATTGCCGCCACCGATTACAGCTACGACCTGGTTTCGGTAAAAGAAACCGTCGCAAGTCGCGCATGCGGAAACACCCCGTCCCGCGAACGCTTCTTCGGAGGGCAGGCCCAGATACTGAGCTGAAGCACCGGTTGCGATGATCAGTGCGTCGCAGCTGTAAGTAGCACTGTCTCCCTTGAGGATGAACGGGCGTTGCTGCAGTTCGGCGGTATGGATATGGTCGAACACCACCTCGGTATCGAAGCGCTCTGCGTGTTTCTGCATCCGCTCCATGAGGGCCGGGCCTGTCAGGCCTTCGACATCGCCCGGCCAGTTATCCACTTCGGTGGTGGTGGTGAGCTGGCCGCCGGGCTGAATACCCGTAATCATCACCGGTTTCAGGTTGGCACGCGCCGCGTAGACGGCCGCGGTATAGCCGGCCGGGCCTGAGCCGAGGATGATCAGACGTGAATGCTTGACTTCATTCATAAAAAGCCCTCATAAGCCTTTGTTGCCAATGGAGAAGCGTGCTCCAGTCGAGTCACGCTTTAAAAACTGGCGTTTATGCTACACCGAAGCATCGAGAAAAGCCCAAGCCGGCACGGAACCGGCATGCCATCGAATCGACAAACCCGTACAATGCCGAGGTTCTGGCTGATTACGGTTCATAGAGCAGCGCCGTGGGCGCAGGAAATAAAGCGTTTTGAAGAATACGTCCTCTACCGCGCCGGCTTCCGTCTGGCGGCAACAACTGCAGTACCGTCTCAAAGAAGGTGCATTGATCGCGCTAGGCGCGCTATGCGCCTATTTGTGGATGGCGTTGCTCACGTACGATCCAGCTGATCCGGGCTGGACGCACACCAGCAACGTGGAGCAAGTGCAGAACGCTGCCGGCCGCGCCGGTGCCTGGTTCGCTGACGTCTTGTTCATGGCGCTCGGCTACTTTGCCTTTCTGTTTCCGTTACTGCTGGGTATCAAGACGTGGCAGGTTTTCCGCGCGCGACATCAGCCCTGGAGCTGGAATGGCTGGCTTTTTTCCTGGCGGCTGATAGGGCTGGTGTTTCTCATCTTGTCCGGTTCGGCGCTTGCTTATATTCACTTCCAGTTCGACCACAGCCTGCCTGCCTCTGCTGGCGGTGCGCTGGGAGAGAGCCTTGGCCAACTGGCTGAGGCAGCCCTCAATGTTCAGGGCAGTACCTTATTGCTATTGGCATTTTTCCTGTTTGGCCTGACGATCTTCACCGACCTGTCCTGGTTCAAGGTGATGGACCTGACCGGAAAGATCACGCTCGACCTGATCGAGTTGATCCAGAGTGCATTCGCCCGTTGGTGGTCAGCACGCAGTGAGCGCAAGCAGCTTGTCGCCCAGCTTCGCGAAGCGGATGACGTTGTCAACGACGTAGCGGGATCTCTGCCAGATAACAAGGAGCGCGCGAAGGTCAGGGAGCGCCTGCTCGAGCGAGAGGAGTCGCTGAGCAAACACATGACCGAACGTGACAAACGTCCGGCCCCTATGATTCCGCCACCAGCACCACCCAAACCGGTCGAGCAAAGCAAGCGGGTACTTAAGGAAAAGCAGGCGAACCTGTTCGTCGACCCGCTGATCGAAGGCAGTGTGCCGCCTCTTTCCCTGCTGGACCTCGCGGAAAAACAGCAGAAGCAGTATTCACCCGAGTCGCTGGAGGCGATGTCGCGGCTGCTGGAGATCAAGCTCAAGGAATTCGGCGTCGAGGTGATCGTCGAGTCGGTTCACCCGGGCCCGGTCATTACACGTTTCGAAATCCAGCCGGCTGCTGGCGTCAAGGTCAGTCGCATTTCAAACCTGGCCAAAGACCTGGCGCGTTCGCTGGCGGTCATCAGCGTTCGGGTGGTCGAGGTGATTCCGGGCAAGACCACCGTCGGTATCGAAATCCCGAACGAAGATCGCCAGATCGTGCGGTTCTCGGAGGTATTGTCATCGGCGCCCTATGACGATGCGAAATCCCCGGTCACCATTGCGCTGGGTCACGATATCGGTGGCAAACCGGTCATCGCCGACCTGGCGAAGATGCCCCACTTACTGGTTGCCGGTACCACCGGTTCGGGTAAGTCGGTCGGCGTGAATGCGATGATCTTGTCGATTCTGTTCAAGTCCACGCCGGAAGACGCGCGTTTGATCATGATCGATCCGAAGATGCTCGAACTGTCGATCTATGAAGGCATTCCGCACTTGTTATGTCCGGTTGTGACCGACATGAAGGAAGCAGCCAACGCGCTGCGCTGGAGCGTCGCCGAAATGGAGCGACGCTACAAGCTGATGGCGGCCATGGGCGTACGTAACCTGGCGGGCTTCAACCGCAAGGTGAAGGACGCAGAGGAGGCCGGCACCCCGCTGACCGACCCGCTTTATCGTCGCGAGAGCATGGACGATGAAGCGCCGCTGCTGAAGAAGCTGCCGACCATTGTGGTCGTGGTGGACGAATTTGCCGACATGATGATGATCGTCGGCAAGAAGGTCGAAGAGCTTATTGCGCGTATCGCCCAAAAAGCACGGGCGGCAGGCATCCACTTGATCCTGGCGACCCAGCGGCCTTCGGTGGACGTGATTACCGGGCTGATCAAGGCCAATATTCCGACCCGTATGGCATTTCAGGTCTCAAGCAAGATCGACTCGCGGACCATTCTCGATCAGGGCGGCGCCGAGCAGCTGCTAGGTCACGGCGACATGCTGTATCTGCCTCCAGGTACAGGCCTGCCGATTCGTGTTCATGGTGCATTCGTTTCCGATGAAGAGGTGCATCGTGTTGTCGAGGCCTGGAAGGCTCGCGGGGCGCCTGATTACATCGAAGAGATTCTGGTCGGTGTGGAAGAGTCTGGTGGTGGCTTCGATGGTGGCGCAGGCGAGGGCGGCAGTGGAGAGGACAGTGAGGACGATCCGCTTTACGATGAGGCGGTACGCTTCGTCACTGAAAGTCGCCGGGCTTCAATCTCTGCCGTTCAGCGCAAACTCAAGATCGGCTACAACCGCGCCGCTCGGATGATCGAATCCATGGAAATGGCGGGCGTCGTGACGTCAATGAACACCAACGGCTCGCGCGAAGTACTCGCGCCGCCACCTACCCGCGACTAGTTCGCCGAGGGCTTCATGCAATTGATTCGTGCGTTGTTTGCATCCGCTCTGCTGTTCTTGCTGGTCCCAGCCCAGGCTGACCAGGCCTCCTCCGTGCAGCGCCTTACCGGCCTGTTGCAGAAGGCTGAAACCTTGACTGGCCGCTTTTCCCAGCTGTCTCTGGATGGCACCGGAACCCAGCTGCAGGAAACCTCTGGCGAGATGGCGCTCAAACGCCCGGGCCAGTTTCGCTGGCATACCGATGAGCCCATGGAGCAGCTGCTGGTTTCCAATGGTAAGAAGGTCTGGTTATATGACCCGGATCTCGAGCAGGTCACCATCCAGACCCTGGATCAGCGTCTGACGCATACGCCCGCCTTGCTGCTTTCAGGCGACGTCTCTGCAATCAGCGAGAACTTCGAGGTCTCGCATCAGGAAGCCGGTGAAGTTGTAGATTTCACGCTCAGGCCGAAAGCCAAGGACACGCTGTTCGACAGCCTTCGCCTGTCCTTCCGTGGTGGTGTGATCAACGATATGCAGATGATCGATGGCGTAGGGCAGCGCACCAATATCCTGTTTCAAGGTGTCCAGTTGAACAAGCCGCTCAAGGCTGATCTGTTCACCTTTGAGATCCCCGAAGGCGCCGACGTCATTTCCGAATAACCAACCTTTGCTCTTCCGTTCACCGAAACGGCCTGCGTAACTGCAGGCCGTTTGCATCAGAGGCTTCCGTCGCCGATGGACCTGTTCAGCCGCGATCCAGTTGCTCAACCACTAGCCGCACGTTTACGCGCCGCCAGCCTTGACGAGTATGTCGGGCAAGAGCACCTGTTGGCGCGCGGCAAACCGTTGCGTGAGGCGCTAGAGCAGGGTGCGTTGCACTCGATGGTCTTCTGGGGGCCTCCGGGAGTCGGCAAGACCACCCTGGCGCGCCTGTTGGCCAAAGTATCTGATGCGCACTTCGAGACCGTCTCGGCGGTGCTGGCTGGCGTCAAGGAGATTCGCCAGGCCGTGGAGATTGCAAAGCAGCAAGCGGCCCAATACGGACGGCGTACTATCTTGTTCGTTGATGAGGTGCATCGCTTCAACAAGTCTCAGCAGGACGCTTTTTTACCCTATGTTGAAGATGGCACGCTGATTTTCATCGGTGCCACCACCGAAAACCCGTCGTTCGAGCTTAACAATGCGTTGTTGTCGCGTGCCCGGGTCTATGTGCTCAAGAGCCTCGACGAGGCTGCGCTACGCAGGCTGGTCACGCGCGCATTGACCGAGTCTAAGGGACTGGGCGACCTCCATCTGAGCCTGCCGGATGAGAGTTTTCAGATCCTCATGGCAGCTGCTGATGGTGATGGACGACGGCTATTGAACCTGCTGGAAAACGCCTCGGACCTGGCCGAAGAGGGCGGCGAGATCAGCGTCGAGCTGCTTCAGGATCTACTGGGCGACAGCCGGCGGCGCTTCGACAAGGGGGGGGAGGCCTTTTACGACCAGATATCGGCTTTGCATAAGTCGGTTCGCGGATCGAATCCGGATGCCTCGTTGTACTGGTTTGCCCGAATGATCGACGGTGGTTGCGATCCGCTGTATATCGCCAGGCGTGTGGTCCGCATGGCCAGTGAAGAAGTTGGCAATGCCGACCCTAGGGCGCTGAGCCTGTGTCTGTCGGCTTGGGATGTGCAGGAGCGGCTGGGAAGTCCGGAGGGCGAATTGGCCGTCGCCCAGGCGATCGTCTACCTTGCTTGCGCGCCGAAGAGCAACGCGGTCTACAGCGCCTTCAATGCAGCGATGCGGGACGTTCGGGAAAACGGCTCGGCGGAGGTTCCGTTGCACCTGCGTAATGCGCCGACCCGGCTGATGAAAGAGCTGGGTTACGGCAACGAATATCGCTACGCCCATGATGAGCCTGACGCCTACGCTGCGGGTGAGGACTATTTTCCAGAAGCAGTAGAGCCGCGCCACTATTACGACCCCGTACCGCGTGGTCTGGAGAGCAAAATCCGCGACAAACTTGAGCATCTGGCACGTCTCGATCAGCAAAGCCCGCGGCAGCGGAGAAAAACATGATTCGCATGGTTCTGGCCGTGGCCGCCGGCGGTGTTGTAGGTACGCTGATCAGATTCGGCGTCTCGACATGGGTCTCCACTCAGTGGCCTAGGCACTTTTTCTTCGCAACCCTCGCAGTGAATCTGCTTGGCTGTCTGCTTATTGGCTATCTGTACGCCTCTTTCCTGCACCGTCCCGAACTGTCCCCGGAGATGCGCAGCGGGTTGATCGTTGGCTTTCTCGGTGCGTTAACGACGTTTTCCAGCTTCTCGCTGGACGGTTTGCGACTGCTGGAAAGCGGCCAGCCCGCGACAGCCTTCGGTTACATAGGCGTGAGTGTGCTCGGTGGTCTGTTGGCCGCCTGGCTCGGACTTACGCTTGGCAGGTTATGAACCTGGCCTGGATCACAGTAAACTTCGCTTCTTCGCCTTTCCTCAAAGCTTCCATAGACGAGACCCACCATGCTTGATTCGAAACTGGTACGCACACAGCTGCAAGACGTGGCCGACCGCCTCGCGACCCGCGGCTACCAGCTGGATGTGGCGCGTATCGAGGCGCTTGAAGCCCAGCGCAAGACCGTGCAGACCCGTACCGAGCAACTTCAGGCCGAGCGCAACGCTCGCTCCAAATCCATCGGTCAGGCCAAACAGCGTGGTGAGGACATTGCGCCGTTGCTCGCCGATGTCGACCGTATGGGCTCAGAACTCGAAGCCGGAAAGGTCGAGCTGGAAGGCATCCAGAGCGAGCTGGATCAGTTGATGCTGAGCCTGCCGAACCTGCCGCACGAATCGGTTCCAGTGGGCAAAGATGAAGATGAGAACGTCGAAGTTCGTCGCTGGGGTGCGCCCAAGGCCTTCGACTTCGAAGTGAAAGACCACGTCGCATTGGGCGAGCAGCACGGCTGGCTCGACTTCGAGACCGCGGCCAAGCTATCCGGTGCGCGCTTTGCGCTGATGCGCGGGCCGATCGCCCGTCTGCATCGCGCCTTGGCGCAGTTCATGCTGGATCTGCACACCCGCGAGCACGGATACGAAGAGGCGTACACGCCGTATCTGGTCCAGGCCCCGGCGCTGCAAGGCACCGGCCAGCTTCCGAAGTTCGAAGAGGATCTGTTCAAGATCAGCCGTGAGAACGAAGCTGACCTTTATCTGATTCCCACCGCCGAGGTCTCTCTGACCAACATCGTTGCCGGCGAAATTCTGGATGCCAAGCAGCTGCCGTTGAAATTCGTCGCGCATACGCCGTGTTTCCGCAGCGAAGCGGGCGCTTCTGGCCGTGACACCCGCGGGATGATCCGTCAGCACCAGTTCGACAAGGTCGAGATGGTTCAGATCGTCGAGCCGAGTCAGTCGTTCGAAGCGCTGGAAGGCTTGACGGCGAACGCCGAGAAGGTACTGCAGACTGCTGGAACTGCCATATCGCGTTTTGGCGCTGTGCACGGGTGACATGGGCTTCGGTGCGACTAAGACCTACGATCTCGAAGTCTGGGTGCCGAGTCAGGACAAGTATCGTGAAATCTCCTCCTGCTCCAACTGCGGCGACTTTCAGGCGCGCCGTATGCAGGCACGCTACCGCAATCCGGAAACGGGCAAGCCCGAACTGGTCCATACGCTGAATGGCTCCGGGCTGGCCGTAGGGCGTACGCTGGTCGCAGTGCTGGAAAACTACCAGCAGGCCGATGGCAGCGTCCGCGTGCCGGCGGCACTCAAGCCCTACATGGGCGGTATCGAAGTGATCGGTTGACCCTGCGATAGCGTGCCGACGCAGGTGCAGAGAGCCGGGTGATGTGCTTCGCAGGGAAATGGCCGAACGACCATCCGGGCTCTCTTGATTCTCGACAAGGGCCATCACAGCCGTAAAGTTTGAGATGGCTATATCTCATATTGTCACCAGGACTGGTCCATGGATTTTTTGCCGCTTTTCCACAATCTGAAGGGCCGTCCGGTACTGGTCGTCGGCGGTGGGGAGATTGCGCTACGCAAGGCTCGCTTGTTGTCAGAAGCGGGCGCCGTGCTGCGCGTTGTCGCCCCGGAAGTAGAGGCGCAGTTGAGCGAACTAGTAGCGCAAGGCGGCGGACAGACAATCATTCGTGGTTATCTCGCTGGCGACTTGTCAGGCTGCGTGTTGGCGATCGCTGCGACCGATGACGAGCCGCTGAATGAGCAGGTATCCAAAGACGCTCAGGCGCTTGGCATGCCGGTTAATGTGGTGGATTCGCCGCAGCTGTGTACGGTGATTTTTCCGGCCATTGTTGACCGCTCGCCGCTGATGATCGCTGTTTCCAGCGGCGGTGATGCTCCCGTGCTGGCGCGCCTCATGCGCGCGCGCATCGAGACCTGGGTGCCAGCGGTCTATGGCGAACTGGCAGGCCTGGCGAAGAAATTCCGCAGCCAGGTCAAGGCCAAATTTGCAGACGTACAGCAGCGGCGTGTGTTCTGGGAAGAAGTCTTCCAGGGCAGCGTCGCCGAGCGTGCTCTGGCTGGCCAACAGGCAGAGGCCGAGCGGTTACTGGTGGAAAAACTGTCGGGTGCTCAGCCGAAGGCGCTGGGTGAGGTCTATCTGGTCGGCGCTGGGCCGGGTGATCCTGATCTGCTGACTTTCCGCGCGCTGCGTCTGATGCAGCAGGCCGATGTGGTCCTGTATGACCGCCTGGTAGCGCCGGCTATTCTTGATCTTTGCCGACGGGATGCCGATCGTATCTACGTTGGCAAGCAGCGCTCGGCCCATGCCGTGCCGCAGGATCAGATCAACCAGCTGTTGGTGACCCTGGCCAAGGAAGGCAAGCGCGTGTTGCGGCTCAAAGGCGGCGATCCGTTCATCTTCGGCCGAGGCGGGGAGGAAATTGAAGAACTGGCGGCGCACGACGTGCCATTTCAGGTGGTGCCTGGTATCACCGCGGCCAGCGGCTGTGCGGCCTATGCCGGAATTCCGTTGACGCACCGCGACCATGCCCAATCGGTACGTTTCGTTACCGGGCATCTGAAGGACGGCAGCTGTGATCTGCCCTGGTCAGAGCTGGTCGCGCCCAGCCAGACCCTGGTGTTCTACATGGGGCTGGTCGGCCTGCCCATCATCTGCCAACAGCTGATCGCACACGGACGCTCCGCCGATACGCCCGCCGCGCTGGTTCAGCAAGGCACGACGGTCAATCAACGGGTGTTCACCGGGACTCTTGCCAACCTGCCCGAGCGAGTAGCCAGCGAGCAGGTGCAGGCGCCCACGCTTGTCATCATTGGCGAGGTGGTGCAGTTGCGGGAGAAACTCGCCTGGTTCGAAGGCGCTCAGCACCGCGACAGATGACCTGTTGCGCCTGCGTCCCAGGCAGGCTTGCGGTCACCTGGACCAGATGCCTTTGCCCGGCAGTCGCCCGCGATCATGCTCGCGGGCAAGAGACAGCTGCGGCCCCTTGGGTACGATGCCGTTGGCATTTATATGGCGATGGCTGGCGTAGTAATGGTGCTTGATGTGGGTAAGGTCTACGGTCTCGGCAATCCCCGGCCATTGATAAAGCTCACGTAGCCAGTTCGATAGGTTGGGATAGTCCTCGATCCGCCGCAGGTTGCACTTGAAGTGACCGTGGTAGACGGCATCGAAGCGAACAATGGTAGTAAACAGGCGCCAGTCCGCCTCCGTCAGGTACTCACCGGCGAGATAGCGGCGCTCGCCGAGGCGTTGCTCGAGCCAGTCGAGCTCGGTAAACAACTGGTCGAATGCCGCCTCGTAGGCCTTCTGGGTCGACGCAAAGCCCGCACGATAGACGCCATTGTTGACGTTCGGATAGATGCGTTCGTTCAGCGAATCGATCTCGGCGCGGAGCGGCTCCGGGCAGAGATCCAGCCTCGATCCGGTCAGCTCGTCGAACGCAGTGTTGAAGATGCGGATGAGTTCTGCCGACTCGTTGTTGACGATGCGATGCTCCTGCTTGTCCCAAAGCACCGGAACCGTCACGCGGCCGGTGTACTGGGTATCGTCAGCGGTATAGCGCTGGTGCAGGTAGCTCAGGTCATCCAGCGCATCGCCTGTCGAGCCCGTGTCCTGGTCGAACGTCCAGCCGTGTTCTGCCATCAGCCAGCCGACCACCGATACGTCAATCAACGGCTCGAGCTGTTTCAGTTTGCGATAGATCAGCGCGCGATGGGCCCAGGGGCAGGCGAGTGACACATACAGATGGTAGCGGCCGGCTTGGGCCTGGACAGCTGGTCGCCCATCCGGGCCAGGCGAACCGTCCGGGGTAATCCAGCCACGCCGCTGCGCCTGTTCACGTTGGAATTCGCCGTCTTTGCTGTTCTCGTACCAGCGATCCTGCCACTGCCCATCGACCAATAGCCCCATGTCCACCTCCAATGTTCTCGAATGAAAATAGTGTAGGCGGCATGTTTTGATGAATCAGTCGTAATGGTCGGTCAATTCGATCGCCTAGTTCGATGGATTGCGCCCGGTCCAGAATCGTTGTGCCTGGTCGAAGGCGGTTTCACGCGAATGGCCCAGGCCTCTAAGCGCAAGCGCCATGGTCGCCACCACAGCCAGTTCGCCATACGCATCTTCTGCGCCGTGCCAGACGTTCAGCAGCTGCTGCGGATCCAACTGTGCCGGCTTGACGTGGCGCTGCGGCGAGAGCGCGGGCCAGTCCTCGTCCCAGGACTGGCCCGCCTGGGTACCGTAAAGGTGCGCAACGCCATCGGGGTTGACCTCGATTTCGCCACCTTCGCCCTTGATCACGATTGAGGTGTCGCCCAGGAGCCGGCTGGCTTCCCGGTGATTGGCCTGGTAGCCGGGATGGAAAATGCTTTGCAGGCCGCAGCGTGCCTGCAGTGGGTTAAGGATGCGTGCCAGCGAGTGGATTGGCGAGCGGAGACCCAGCACGTTACGTTGATCGATCATTCGCTGGAGCCCCGGCATCCAGGCGCCGAGGGGCATGAAGGCAAGATTGGCCTGATCCAGAGCGTAGCCTGTTTCAGCCCAGTCGCTGCAACGAGCGATACCCAGAAGCTCGAGCTGCTGTTCGGTATAGATGCGCCCTGCGGTGTGCGCACCACCGCCGTGCATGAGTATCCGTACGCCATTGTTTGCCAGGCATTTAGCGGCAAGCAGATACCAGGGCAGATGGCGTTTCTTGCCGGCATAGGTTGGCCAGTCAATATCCACCGCGATTGCTGGCGCTTGCAGGCGTTCACGCACGGCTTCGGTGAATCCTGCCAGCTCTTCGGCACTTTCCTCCTTGTGCCGTAGCAGCATGAGAAAGGCGCCGAGTTGGGTGTCTTCAGCTTTGCCGTCGAGCAGCATGCCCATGGCTTCGCGCGCTTCCTCTCGGGTCAGGTCGCGGGCGCCGCGCTTGCCTTTGCCGAGAATGCGGACGAAGACGGCGAAAGGATGTTCGGCGGGGGTGACCAGGCTCATATGCAATTGCTCGGTTTCGGCAGGCCTGCCAGCTTTGCAGCCAGCTTGGCAGGGGTGCCTTTGAATAGGCGGTTCAGATGCATGCTGTTGCCCTTTTCCGGGCCAAGTTTCAATGCGCTGTACTTGATCAGCGGACGCGTTGCGGGCGACAGCTGAAACTCCCGATAAAACTCTCGCAGCACCCGGAGAATTTCCCAGTGTTCGGCCTGCAGGGTGATCCCTTCAGCGTCTGCCAGTGCTTCTGCGACCGGCTCGCTCCAATCGTTGAGATCAACCAGGAAGCCTTCCTGATCCACAGCAACGCTTGTGCCATTGATGATCAGCCCGTTCATAGCCAGGAATTGGTCCGGTCATACAGACAGCAAAGTTTGACGAAGCCGTCGTAGTCGATCTGCTGCAGGCGCGACGGCAGGGAGCTGATGCCACGGGCGGCCAGGTCTTCATCCAGCGCAAACAATGCGATGCTCTCGGGCATCAGGTCCAATGCGTGTCGCTGGGCGGTGCCGCTCTGCAGCGCATATACCCCATCACCACAGAGCAGCAATGCATCGCCCGCACCGGCGAGATGCAGACAACTGGCCAGACGACCGTCTGAAAAAGGGGAGTGGGAAAGCAGGTGCAGAGTTGCCATCAGAGCGTGATCACATGGTCGTAGCGGTTGATAAGGGCGTGCAGGCCGGCATCGTCCAGCACTTCTACTGGCAGGGACAATGCGGCTTCCTCCAGCCCGCGCTCGCTGAGGCTGCGTTTGGCCGCGTACAGCGCGTCGATGCCAAACATGGGTAGCGCCTGCAGGTTGGCAGTCAGGTCCTTTTGCTGCAGCTGAGCGGCCTGCTGAGCGGGAGCCAGTTGAAACACTCCGTCATCAAGAAACAACAGTCCGAGCGGCAATTCGAACGCGCCGCCAGCCAGGACGATATCCAGGGCTTCGCGTGCGCTGGGGCCGGACCAGGGCGATTGCCGCGAGATTATGAGCATCGAGCGAGCCATCAGTTACCTCCAAAGCAGACCAGGCGGTCGGCCTGCTGGCTGGCTTCGTGCAACTGCCCCAGACCGGACAGTTCCCAACCCGTTGCAAGGTTCGCTGCAGGGCGCTGGTGGCGTTTGGCTTCCTGTTCATCCAGTACGCCACGGCGCAGACCCGCGGCGATGCAGACCACACCATCGAGCCCGTGGCGCCTGACGAGCTGACGCCATTGCTCTGCGATGTCCAGTTCGTCCTGCGCGGTCACGGTGTTTGCCGAGGCGCTATGCACACCGTCCTGATAGAGAAACAGCCGGACAACCTCGTGCCCGCCCGCCAGCACCGCTTCGGTGAAGCGCAAGGCGCGGCGTGAGGCGGGGGAGTGGGCGGGGGAAAACAGGGCAATTGCGAATTTCATGGGCCACCGTTGCATGACTGCCTGACATGATACGCCAGCTTTAGAAACGAAAAAGCCCGCCGAAGCGGGCTGATTCGATGGGGACTGATCAGTCGTCGCCACCCATGATACCCATCAGCTGCAGCAGGCTGATGAACAGGTTGTACAGCGAAACGTACAGGCCGATGGTGGCCATGATGTAGTTACGCTCACCGCCATGGATGATCGCACTGGTCTGATAGAGGATGCACACCGAAGAGAACAGCACGAAGCCCGCGCTGATCGCCAGCTGCAGACCACTGATCTCGAAGAAGAACCCAGCGACCATCGCGCCCAGCAGGACAAAGAAACCGGCGGTGATGAAACCGCTGAGGAAGCTCATGTCCTTACGGGTGATCAGCACGAACGCCGACAGGCCAAAGAAGACCAGAGCGGTCATCGACAGCGCCGAGGCAATCAGTTCACCACCGTTGGCAGTGCCCAGGTACATGTTGAGGATCGGCCCCAGCGTGTAACCCATGAAACCGGTCAAGGCGAAAGTCGAAAGCAGACCCCACGCGGAATTGCGCAGCTTGACGGTCAGGAAGAACAGGCCATAGAAGCCGATCAGCACCACGAAGATGTTCGGGTAGGCGGCGTTGGCCTGCATCGCCATGTAGGCGACCAGGGCGCTGAAGCCCAGGGTGATGGCCAGAAGGCCGTAGGTGTTGCGCAGAACGCGGCTGACTTCCTTCTGTTCAACCTGCGTATGCGTAGGTGCGTACTGTTGCTTGAGCATGGCGACACTCCTGTAGATGTATTCAGCCAGAGGTGAATTGCCCCGGATCATAGCAGAGCTTTTGTTTCGTCCTCACAACAGAGTTTGACAGTGTGTTTCGTTCGGGTACTATTGCGCCCGCTCTCTGCGGAGGAGTGGCAGAGCGGTTGAATGCAACGGTCTTGAAAACCGTCGAAGGGGAAACTCTTCCGTGAGTTCGAATCTCACCTCCTCCGCCATATCAAGAAAAAGGCCCCGGATCTCGGGGCCTTTTTCGTTTCTGGGGCAGGAAAATGCGAATTCGATCGTTCCTCGTTGGTTTCCAGCAGAGGGAGTACGGTACGACGAACCCCCAGTAAAGGCCGCGAGTCCGCCTGATGCCGACAAGCTGGCGATTGTGGCAGGGTTGGTTGGGTACGGAGCGGCAGGCCAATGAATGCGGAGCTTTCGGCTGCAGTACAACGAACTGCACCGGCAAATGAATAGCCAGCTGTGTGTGGTCTCTCCGGTGCCGGCTAACTAGGATGATCCATTCACTACCGTCTGGGCGCGTCTTATGCCTTTGCCTCGCTTCCCGCTGCTGCTCGTGGGTGCATTTCTAGCCTTGTACCTGATCTGGGGCTCGACCTATTTCGTGATCCGTATCGGCGTTCAGTCCTGGCCGCCGATGTTGCTGGCCGGGCTGCGTTTCGTCATTGCTGGCAGTTTGATGTTCGCCTGGTTGCGCTGGCGTGGTGCCCCGGTGCCCACCGCCCGGGAATGGCGATCCTGCGCGATTGTCGGTTTCCTTCTGCTCAGCTGCGGTAATGGCGGCGTAACCATTGCCGAACATCTTGGCGTGGCGTCTGCAGTTGCGGCATTGGCGATCGCGACGGTGCCCTTGTTCGCGCTGCTGTTCGGCTTGATCTGGGGACAGCGGACCACGGGACTGGAGTGGGGCGGGATCCTGCTGGGGCTGATCGGCATCGGCTTGCTCAACCTTGGCCACAACCTCCAGGCCAGCCCGCTAGGCGCGGTGATCGTGCTCCTCGCGGCGGCGAGTTGGGCGTTTGGTTCGATGTGGAGCCGTCACCTCAGCCTGCCCAGTGGTGCAATGGCGAGCGCCGCGCAGATGCTCGTCGGTGGGGCTGCGCTCTTGTCTGGCAGCCTGCTCGGTGGCGAACGTCTGCAGCAGATGCCGGACGTAGCCGGCTGGCTTGCGTTGCTCTACCTGATATTTCTCGGCTCCATCGTGGCGTTCAGCGCCTACCTTTACCTTCTCAAGCACGTGCGCCCAGCAGCGGCCACCAGCTATGCCTACGTCAATCCGGTGGTGGCGGTGCTGCTGGGCATCACCTTTGCTGGCGAGCATATCGGCGCGGAGGAATGGCTGGCGATGATGGTGATCCTCAGCGCCGTGGTATTGATCGGCCTGCCACAATGGCGCCGACCGAAAACCGTTGCCGCGGCGAAACCGGTTTAAACCGGAGGGCAAGGAGTGATTCGGGTTGTATGATGACTGCCCTCATGGATGATCAAACCGTTCGCCTCGAGGTCTGAGCTTCGAGCGCGTCGCGCAATGAACAAGGCGCATCCATCCATCGTTTCCCTCATTCACAGGCGACCCGATGCCCGCTACGAAAACACCGACCTCCAACGACACCTTTTTCATCCTGTCGCTGGTGGTATTCAACTTCATCTCGTTCATATCCATCGGCATCCCGCTGGCTTCGTTGCCAGGTTACATCCATGAAAACCTGGGATTCAGCACCACCATTGCGGGTGTGGTAATCGGTGCGCAATATCTCACCACCTTACTGTGTCGTCCCCTTGCCGGGCGGCTGGCAGACGAGCGGGGCGCCAAGAAGACTGTATTGATCGGCATGGCCTCAGGCCTGCTGAGCGGTTTATTGCTCCTTGCCTCTGCGTTGCTTGAGTCCTGGCCAATGGCAAGCATCAGCGTAATGCTCGGGAGTCGGTTGATCCTGGGCTTTGCCCAAAGTTTGATCGGCATCTCCGCGATCACCTGGGGTATCAGCCGCTTGGGCGCTGAAAGCACGGCGCGCATGATTTCCTGGAACGGTGTGGCGGCCTATGGCGGAGTCGGCATCGGTGCACCGCTAGGCGTTTTTCTGGCCCAATCGCTGGGGCTCTGGAGCCTGGGCGTGGTGACGATGCTGTTGGCCACAACGGGCCTGGCACTGGCTTGGCGACGCGGTGATGCGCCGCTGAACCCAGGTAAGCGTTTGCCGTTCGGCAAGGTGCTGTGGAAGGTCGCGCCGCCCGGCATCAGCCTGGCGCTGGCCACCATCGGCTACGGCACGCTTACGGCCTTCATCGCACTGTATTACAGCGCCCGAGGTTGGGATGGCGCAGCCTGGTGCCTGACCGCATTTGCGTTTGCCTTTATCGGGACGCGTTTGTTGTTCCCCAATCTGATCAACCGCGTCGGCGGCTATTCCGTGGCGATGGTGTGCCTGGCGGTGGAAATCCTGGGGCTGCTGATGCTCTGGCTGGCCGAGGCGCCAGGCATTGCCCTGGCAGGTTCGGCGTTGACTGGCTGCGGGCTGTCGTTGCTTTATCCAGCCTTGGGAGTTGGCGTGGTATCCCGTGTCGGTGTGGCCAATCGCAGTTCGGGCCTCAGCGTGTTCGCCATGTTTTTCGACCTGTCGCTGGGCCTGTCCGGGGCGATCATGGGAGCGCTGGCCACCTACATTGGCATGCAGAGCATCTTCCTTGGTGCGGCCTTCATGGCTCTGGCTGGCCTGTCGATCGTCTGGCTGCTGCTGCGACGCGAGCGCACGGCCGAAAGCTGAAGGGTGACCGTTGCAGGGCACCGCTGTGTTGACTCAGTGTGCGGTCCTGCACATGCCAAGATCCAGCGATGCGCGCTTGACGAGAGCCGCCGCGCTGGGGCGGTAGTCGCGCCTGCTGCGATTGAGCTGCTTCCAGAATTCCAGCGGCTGCTTGGCGCTGATGTCGGACTGCCTGACCAGGTTTTCGAGGGTTTTGCTGCTCATGCGGCCTCCAATGTCTCGGTCGAGTGGCTGTGAAAAGTCGCTTCCCTGCGCCAGCCGTCGCGGCTTTCCATGGCTAAGAGAATGCCGAGATGCAGTTACAGCTTGTTGACAGATGCGCCGGGTCTCCCAGAGGCGACGAACGGCCCACTCACTACGCCGAGCGATCCGAATAATTAATCTCAGCAGTAGGCGATACTGTGCTTGTTGCCCTACGCAGTCGCCGTTTCGTTGCCATCGAATTGCGATTATCGATATTTCACTTCGCGCCGGTAATAGCACTTTGTATCAGATCGTCAGGAAAAACCGTTCATCGACCCGAAATGAATTTAATAGAACTAATGAAGTGCAACTGGCCTCGGACATAGTGAGGCGGCTGCATGGCAGTCGCTACTTTTCCAAGTACCATCAAGTAAGTGGAGATATCTCATGTCGAATGATAAGAACGGTAATCCGGGTAACTTTGCAAACGACCGCGAGAAAGCCTCCGAGGCAGGACAAAAGGGCGGGCACAACAGCGGCGGCAATTTTGCCAATGATCCGCAGCGCGCCTCCGAAGCGGGCCACAAGGGTGGCCAGAACAGCGGCGGCAACTTCGCCAACGATCCAGAACGCGCTTCCGAAGCGGGCCAGAAAGGCGGTCAGAATAGCGGTGGCAACTTTGCCAATGACCGTGAAAAGGCTTCCGAGGCAGGCAAGAAAGGCGGCCAGAACAGCCACGGCGGTGGTCGTAACTCCTAAGGCGTAGTGTATTAACAAGCGCCAGCGGTTACAGGCGGGACCTACGAAAGTAGGTCCCGCTTTTTTATGTCTGAAAAGTTGCTTTGTCTGGCGAGTGAATAGTGCAATCCATAAGTTTCTGCCGGCCATCTGCTTGCGGTCGCTTGATTCCGTTCAGGGTTCATTACGCCTGTGCCGTTTCGCATATATATATGCGGTGCTCCCCCAATAACCATTCAAGGCTCGTTCTGCGATTAGCCCGGCTTGGCATGAGAGTTTCGAACCTTCGCTGAACTCATCGGACCGGGCGGGGCCGAAACAGACAGATACAAACGACCTTGGAAGGACATGGCCCAGATTTTTCCCCGTTCGGCTGACATGTGGCTGCGTCTGGCCTTGCTCATTCTGTTTGGTGGAGTGGTCTGGCTGTTCGTTGCGCTCGTGATTCTGGATCGTTCGGATTACAACACCGGAAAAGGATGGGTGGTCCGTCAGCCGGTTCCCTTCAGCCACGAGCACCATGCCGGAGCCCTGAAAATCGATTGCCGGTACTGCCATGACAGCGTTGAAGTCAGCGCAGTGGCAGGTCTGCCCCCCACAGACACATGCATGACCTGTCACTCGCAGTTGTGGACAGGCGCCGAGATGCTTGCCCCGGTCCGCCAGAGTCTGGTCGACGATAAGCCCCTGCGTTGGAATCGGGTAGCCGAGGTGCCCGACTACGTCTATTTCCAGCACAACGTCCACGTCAACGCGGGCGTGGGCTGCGAGACCTGTCATGGCCAGGTCGACACCATGCCACTGATGTATCGCGCGGAAACCTTCACCATGAGCTGGTGCCTGGACTGTCACCAGGACCCGGCACCACGCCTGCGACCGCGCGATGCGGTCACCGAAATGGGCTGGACTACCGAGCACGATCGCCGCTCCGTGGGAGAGCAATTGATCAGGGAGCATCACATCGAGACCGACAACCTGACCCACTGTTACATCTGCCACAGGTAGCCCATGGATCGCACGCCGCTCGACTACGCCGCTATCCGCCAACGCCTCGAAGGTCAGCACGGGCCGCACTACTGGCGCTGTCTCGAGCAGCTGGCCGACGAACCGGCATTTGCGGCCTTCGTCGATGCCGAGTTTCCCGGCATCGCACCGGAGATGGACCGGCGCCGATTCCTGCAGTTGATGGGCGCGTCTATGGCTCTGGCCGGGCTTGCAGGCTGTGGCCAGGAACCGGAGAAGGGCGTGCCTTACGTGGTTCAGCCGGAGAAGGAAATTCCCGGCGAGGCGCGCTGGTACGCCACTGCGGTTCCGTTTGCCGGTTACGCACAGCCGGTGCTGGGGCGGACCCACGTCGGCCGGCCGACCAAGCTGGAGGGCAATCCCGACCATCCTGCCAGCCAGGGCGCTGCGACAGCCTTTACCCAGGCAGCGATACTCCAGCTGTACGATCCGGATCGCTCGCAGGCACCGAAACATCAGGGACACAGCAGTACCTGGAATGCATTTCAGCGCATCGCGGTAGAGCAGGCGAGCCGTGCCGATGCAGAGCAGGGTCGCGGGCTGCACGTGCTGATGGGCGCCAATAGCTCACCTACCTTGCAGAGGCAGCTGGCGGCGATGATCGAGCGTTGGCCAGAGGCGAGGCTTTACCGCTTCGAACCCTGGGAAGGCCAGGTCTACGCCGCCAGCGAGAGAGCGCTGGGTCGACCGCTGGAAAGCCACTACCGCTTCGAGCGCGCCGACTGGGTGGTGAGTTTCGAGCATGACTGGCTGGGTCCCGGGCCGCGTGAACTGCCGCAGGCGATTGCCTGGGGCGAGCGCAAGCGGCGGGCAGCGCGCGGCGAGGGCGAGGCGCGGCTGATCGTGGTCGAGTCGCTGAGCACCGTGACCGGCGCGAAGGCGGCCAATCGGCGCCGGGTCGAGCCTTCTCAGCTCAGGGCCTATATGCAAGCGCTAGTGGCTGCGCTCGGGGGTGACGCGGCGCCTAAGCTTGCGCTCGACGCTCAGCGATGGGTGGATGAGCTCGCTAACGGCCTGCAGGCCCGGCGCGGGCGTTGCCTGGTCACAGCGGGTGAGTTCGCGCCGCTGGACGTCCAGGCCGCGGCGCACTGGATAAACCTGCAGCTCGGCAATGTCGGCCAGACCCTGGCCTACACCGAGCCGGTAACCTGGCTCGAGGCCGGGGGCCAGACTCTGTCCGGTCTCGCCGATCTGGTCATGGCGATGCAGGACGGCGAGGTGCAAACGCTGCTGATGCTCGACTGCAACCCGGCGCACACCGCGCCCGGCGACCTCGCATTTACCGATGCCCTGAGCCGGGTTCCCCTGCGCATTCATGCCGGCCTCTATTACGACGAAACGGCGGCGCACAGCCATTGGCACCTGCCGCTGACCCACGCGCTGGATGGCTGGTGCGACAGCCGGGCCGCCGATGGCAGTGTCTGCCTGACTCAGCCACTGGTCCGACCCTTCTATAGCAGCCGCACTGCATCCGAAGTGCTGGCGCTTCTGCAGGGAGATATCTCACCTCAAGCACCGGCGCTGGTGCGCGATACCTGGTCAGAGCTGGGCGATTCTGAGTGGCGGCAGGCGCTTGAACTCGGCTTCATCCCCGGCACTGCATTCAGACCGATCGATGCCGGCGCCATTGCGCCCCGTTGGGATGATCGCGAAGTCGGAGAGGTCGGGTTGGCGGCGCTGTTCAGGCCAGACCCCTGCGTCTGGGACGGGCGTTTCGCCAACCTGGGCTGGCTCCAGGAGTTGCCCAAGCCGATCAGCAAGCTCACCTGGGACAACGTCATCGGACTTTCGCCGGCCTTGGCCGAGCGCGAGGGCATCGCCAGCGGCGACCGGCTGCGCGTCACGCTCGGCCGCGCCGTGGTCGAGGGGCCGGCCTGGATCATGCCGGGGCAGGCCGATGAGACCCTGAGTCTGTTCGGTGGCTATGGTCGGGAGCGTGCCGGCCGCGTTGGCGACGAGCTAGGCTACGACGTTTCGCCGCTGCGCACGGTCCAGCAGCCATGGATGCGTCACGGCGCGGTGCTGACGCGGCTGGAACGTCACGTCAAGCTGGCTTCCACCCAACCTCATCATGTCCTGCATGGCAAGGACCTGATCCGCAGCCATCCACGTGACGAAGCCTTCCGTGAAGTTCCACCCAAGCCCGAGCAGATCACGCTGTATCCGGCGCCAGAGCAGGGTGACACCGCCTGGGGGATGGTCATCGACCTGGACCAGTGCATCGGCTGCAACGCCTGTGTAGTGGCTTGTCAGGCCGAAAACAACATACCCGTTGTGGGCAAGGAACAGGTCGAGATGGGGCGCAACATGCACTGGTTGCGAGTCGATCACTACTACGGCGGTGACCCGAAGGAGCCGACGTCCGCTTTCCAGCCAGTGCCCTGCATGCATTGCGATCAGGCGCCGTGCGAGGTTGGCTGCCCGGTCAATGCCACTGTTCACGGCCCGGACGGTTTGAACGAGCAGATCTACAACCGCTGCATCGGCACACGCACCTGCTCCTCCTACTGTCCGTACAAGGTACGTCGCTTCAACTGGTTCGATCTCACCCAGGACGATCCGCCCTCGATCCAGCATCAACGCAACCCCAACGTCACGGTGCGCTCGCGTGGTGTCATGGAAAAATGCACCTACTGCGTGCAGCGGATCAGCGAGGCGCGCATCACCGCTCGCATCGAGAACCGCGACATCGCCGACGGTGAGGTGAAAACCGCCTGCCAGCAGACCTGCCCAACCCAGGCGATCGTCTTTGGCAATCTTCAGGACCCGGATGCCAGGGTCAATCGCGAGCGGCACACCAAGCGCCACTATGCCTTGCTCGAAGAGCTCAATACCCGGCCGAAGACCACCTACCTGGGTCTGGTAGAGGAGCCAGCAGCACTGCCGGGCGACGCCGAGCCCCTCAATCTGCAGTCGGCCAAGGGGGAGCGCGATGTCTGACACGCCTCATTTCCTCCCGCGCGAGATGCCGCTTGGTGTGGTGTCGGAGCGGGTCCTGGACCTGCCCACCGATTTCAACCGCCATCGTCGGGCCTGGTGGATGTTGTTCATCGTCAGCTGCCTGCTGCTCGGCGTGTTCATGGCCTCGGCAGCCGTTGTCCTGTGGAAGGGCGTCGGCGTGTGGGGCAATAACATCCCGGTGAACTGGGGGTTCGCCATTCTCAACTACATGTGGTGGCTCGGGATCGGCCATGCCGGCACCTTCATCTCGGCCCTGTTGCTATTGCTCAACCGTCCCTGGCGTAACTCGCTGAACCGACTCGCCGAACTGATGACGCTGATGGCCGTGGTCTGCGCGGGCATCTATCCGGTCCTGCACCTCGGACGGCCCTGGCTGTTCTACTGGACGGCGCCTTACCCAAACACCATGGAGCTGTGGCCGCAGTTCAAGAGCCCCACCGCCTGGGATTTCTTCGCCGTGCTGGGCTACCTCGGCGTGTCGCTGCTGTTTCTCTACGTGGGTTCCATTCCCGATTTCGCCTCGGCGCGTGACCGCGCCGCCAAGCGCCATTACCAATTCTTCTACGGGCTGCTCGCCCTGGGCTGGCGGGGCGCCGCTTCGCACTGGAGCCACTGGCGGCGAGTCTCCCGTTTCATTGCGTTGCTGGCTGTGCCGCTGGTGTTCGCCGTGTCCAGCGGCTACTCGTTCCTGCTCGATCTGTCAGTCGAAACCGGCTGGCACTCCACGGTATTCCCGCCTTATTTCGTGGCCGGTGCGGTGTTTTCCGGGTTCGCCATGGTGATCGTCATTGCGCTCGGCTTGCGGCGATTCTTTGGCTGGCACGACCTGATCACCGATCGGCACCTGGACAAGCTCGGGTTGCTCTTGCTGGCAACCGCCTTGATGACCAGCTATGGCTATTTCGCCGAACCCTTCATTGCCTTCTACTCGGGCAAGGAGCACGAAATCCTGGTGACCATGAACCGCATTGCGGGGCCGACCGCCTGGAGCTTCTGGGCCGCAATTTTCTTCAACCTGCTGGTAACCCAGGCGCTCTGGTGGCCGGCAGTGCGGCGCAATGGCCGGGCCATGCTGTTCATCGCCCTGGGTGTGCTGGTGGGCATGTGGTGCGAGCGTTACATGCTGATCATCCAGCCGCCGACGCGGGACTTTCTGGTGTCCAGCTGGCAGCCCTATAGCCCGTCGTTCTGGGACTGGTCACTGTTCATCGGCACCTTCGGCCTGTTCATGGTGCCGTTTTCACTGTTCATGCGCTTCCTGCCGATGATCTCGACGTTCGAACTCAAGGAAGTGCTGCATCGCTACCGTGGAGGTTCCGATGAGTGAGCGCCATTACGGCCTGCTGGCCGATTTCGCTCATCCTGATGCGTTGCTCGACGCGGCGCGAGAGGCCCGGGCGGCGGGCTATCGGCGGCTTGAGGCCTACAGCCCGTTCCCGGTGGAGGGCATCGAGGACGTGCTGGAGCACACCAGCAATCGCGCCTACTGGATCGGCATCCTCGGTGCATTGGTAGGCATCGTTGCCGGTCTGGGCATGCAGATCTACGCCAACCTCAGCTATCCGCTGGAAATCGGCGGAAGGCCGCTGATCGCGTTGCAGAGCTTCAGCATCGTGACCTTTCTGCTAATGGTCAGCTTCGCGACGCTGTTCGCCGTTTTTGGCCTGCTCCTGCTGTGTCGCTTGCCCCTGCTGTGGCACCCCCTGCATGAAACGAGCGCGTTCGACCGCGCCACCGACGACCGTTTCCTGCTCTGCATTCGCGCCGATGACCCGCTGTTCGATCGCACCGGCACGGCGGTATGGCTGGCCGAGCGTGCGGTGTCGGTCAGCGAGGTACCGGCATGATGCGCTGGCTGCTGCCGATCGGCCTGTTGCTCGGCCTTGCCGGCTGTGACGACATGGCCCAGCAGCCGCGTGCCGATGCGCAGGAGGCGAGCAAGTTCTTCCCGGACGGGAAGGTCAACCAGAGACCGCCAGCGGGTACGGTGGCCCGCGGCGACCTCGCGTGGGAGGCGGTCCTGGCCGAGCGACCCGCGCTGACCACAAGCCTCATGCAGCGTGGCCGTGAGCGATTCGATATCTATTGCGTGCCATGCCACGGCGTGGCGGGCGACGGCAACGGGACGGTGGTCAATCGCGGCTTTCCGAAGCCTCCCGATCTCTCAATACCCCGGCTGGTTACCGCACCTGACCGGCACATCATGAACGTCATCGCCCATGGCTACGGCCAGATGTACAGCTATGCCGCACGCGTGCTACCGGCCGACCGCTGGGCCATCGTTGCCTATATCCGCGCCCTGCAGTTCAGCCGTCGTGCCGAGGTTGCCGATCTGCCAGAGATCGACCGCAACACGCTGGAGCGCCTGCCATGAAGATGCATAGAGCGGCACTGGCCAGCGCTGGCCTTGGCGCCCTCGGACTATTGGCGTGCCTGCTGTTTGCCAGCCGTGAGGCGGTCGCGGCGAGCCTGGCCAGCCTGCTGGGGCTGGCCGGGATTCCCCTCGGCGGCCTGTGCCTGGGTCTCGGCGTGGCGCTGGTCAGCGGCAACGCACGAGACCAGTTGTGGCCATGGGCAGTGTTCAGTGCACGCGCCTTGCCGATGCTGGCATTGATCGCGCTGCCGGTGCTCGCCGGAGCCGGTGTGCTGTATGAGTGGATCGGCCATGAAGAAGGCGGCTTTCGTGGCTTCTGGCTCGACTGGCCAAACTTTGCCATACGCGGCGTGCTGTACCTGACGATCTGGTGGGCCCTGGCCGTGTGGGTGTTGCCGGCCAGCATCCGGCGGCCCGCAGCGGCAGGCTTGGGCTTGATCGCCGTGGTACTGACGACCTCGCTGGCGGCGTTCGACTGGGCCATGTCGCTGGACCCGCACTTCAAGTCGAGCCTGTTCGGCATGGTCTGGTTTGGCCGGCTGATGCTCAGCGGTGTCGCCTTCTGCTGCCTGCTGGCAGCGGCGCGCAGGAGCGATCGGCCGGGCGTGCTGCGCGGCATGCTCGCGGCCGCCGTGCTGGCCTGGCTGTACCTTCACTCCATGCAGTACCTGGTGATCTGGTACGGCAACCTGCCCGAGGAGATTCGCTGGTACCAGCACCGCGCCGAGGGTGGCTGGCTGTGGCTGACCTGGGTGCTGGGCGCCGGTCAGTCGCTGGTCTTCCTGCTATTGCTCTGGCCGGCCAGCCAGCACCGTACTTCATTGATAGCGCTGGCGGCGTCGACGCTGGCGCTGGGCCTCGCCGAAGGCGTCTGGCTGAGCCTGCCGGGCTTGAGTGCAATACAGCCGATGCTGCTGGCGTTGGCGCTGATCAGTGCCTGGCTGGCCGGGATCGGCCTGTTAGCCCTAGCCTTGTTGTCGAGGAGAACGACATGAGTGTGCCGGTAGATCCGGTTTCCAAGGAAGACGGTTTCGAGCATCAGGACGCCAACGTCAAGGTGCTCTTGATAATCGGCTTCGGCATCTTCGCAACCTTGCTGGTGGCCGGTATCGGTGTGGCTGGCCTGCTGTGGTGGTATGACCTGAAGCCAGACAAGCCGGTTACCGCGCTGGAGAGAAGGGTGGAGAAGCCACCTCAACCGCGCCTGGAAAGCGACCCGCGGGCGGGGGGGAACGAGGTCCTGGCGGCAGGACGCGAACTGATCGAACACTACGGCTGGGTGGATCGCGATGCCGGACTGGCACGGATACCGGTCGATCGCGGCATCCTGTTGCTGGCCGAACGCGGCTGGCCGTCGCGCGCAGAACCCGAACCGGGCCAGACGACGCCACGCGAGCAGCAGGCCAGTGGGAGGACGCGTCCGTGAAGACTGCGGCCACGCTGAAGATGCGTTGGAAATGTGCCGGGCTCTGCCAATGGTCCGGCCATGTTCTGCGTCGGTTGATGCGTCTTGTTGGCGCGTCGCTACTGCCCAGGCTGGTCCTGCTTTCGGTAGTGGTTGCACCCGCGTGGGCCGATGCGCCCTTCGATCCCTTCGCCGCCGCCGGGATCGAACAGAAACCCGGCGCCCAGGTGCCGCTGGAGTTGCGCTTCGCCGAAGTGAACGGCAACCACATTACCCTCGGTGAGCTGTTTGGCCAGCGCCCGGTCATTCTCGCGCCGGTCTACTACCGCTGCCCGAACGTCTGCGGCGCCCAGCTGGCCAGCCTCTTCAACCTCCTCTCGGCGTTGTCCTTCGAACTCGGCAAGGACTACGAGGTGATCGCCTTCAGCATCGATCCGCGCGAGACGCCGCAAGATGCCGAGGCCGAACGCGCCAAGCTGCGCGAACGCTGGCCGCAGCTGGTGGATTCGCCCCACGTGCATTTTCTCAGCGAGGTAGCGCCGGCCACCCGACCGGAGCCGAACCCGGCGCACCCCGCCGCTGGAAACATGCTGGCCGAAGCGGTGGGGTTCCGATCCAGCTGGGACCCTGAGATCGGCGAGTTCGCCCATGCCTCTGCGATCGCCACGCTCAGCCCGGACGGCAAACTGGTGCGCTGGCTGTATGGCCTTGGTTATCAGCCCGATGACATGCGTCTGGCGCTGACCGATGCCGGCGAAGGTCGCGTCGGTTCGCTGGGCGATCAGCTCTTGTTGCTCTGTTACCACTACAACCCGCGCACGGGGGGCTATGACAACCTGGTGATTGGCGCCCTGCAGGTAGGAGGCATCGGCACTACCCTGGTATTGGGCGGCTTCATCGGCGTCACGCTCTGGCGTGAACGACGCAAGCGCGAGGGCACCCCATGAACGAGGAGTTCATCCGCTTCTGGCCACAGACCGCGTCGAGCTATGCCAGTAGCGTGGACTGGCTGGTCTTCTCCTTCACCGGGATGATGATGTTCTTCGTGGTGCCTGTGTTCGTGCTGCTGGTGCTGTTCTCGTTTCGCTATCGCAAGGGCACCAAGGTGCCACGCGATCACCGCCCACGGGGCAGCATGAAGGTCGAAATGACCTGGATCGCGCTGCCCTTCGTTGGCGCCATGGTCATCTACCTGATATCCGCCAGGCTCTACTACGAGGTGCGCACGCCACCGCCGGATGCCATGGAAATCCAGGTGGTCGGCAAGCAATGGATGTGGAAATTCCAGCATCCAGGCGGCCAACGGGAAATCAATACGCTGCATGTGCCGGTCGACCAGCCGATCAAGCTCAACATGATTTCCCAGGACGTCATACACAGCCTGTATTTCCCGGCGTTGCGGGTAAAGCAGGACCTGTTGCCCGGGCGTTACACCCAGCTGTGGTTCAAGGCCACCAAGACCGGGCGGTTCCAGGCCTATTGCGCCGAATACTGCGGCACCGACCATTCGCGCATGCTGGCGGACCTGGTGATTCTGCCTGCTCAGGAATACGCCGCCTGGCTGGAGCAGGCCGGCACATCCGAAAGCCTTGCCGACCAGGGCGGGGCCTTGTTCCGTCAGTTCGGTTGCAGCGGTTGTCATGGCCAAGCCAACGTCGCGCACGCTCCGAATCTCGCGGGGCTCTACGGTCGCCGCGTGGCGCTGCAGAACGGTGGCTCAGTGGTCGCCGACGACGGCTATATCCGCGACAGCATCCTGCTACCGAACAAGCATGTGGTGGCTGGCTTCGAACCCATCATGCCCAGTTTCGACAACGTGCTGGATGAGGAAGCGGTGCTGCGCCTGACCGCCTATATCAAGTCCCTCGGACATACCGGCGAAGGAGGGCAGGATGACCCCGACCAACCCTGAATCAGGCCTGCCAAGGCACAGGAGTGAGACCCGTTGAGCCAGAAGAACCCCGCCGCGAATCAGCGGCCCAGCTACCTTGCCGACGAGCATGGCCTGCGCACCTGGTTCATGACCACCGACCACAAGCGCATCGGCATCATGTACCTGATCGCCGTGACCGCCTTCTTTTTTCTCGGTGGGCTGGCGGCCAGTGCGATCCGCATCGAGCTGATCACCCCGGACGGCGATCTGCTGACCGCCGATGGCTACAACCGCGCCTTCACCCTGCACGGCGTCGTGATGGTCTGGTTCTTTCTGATCCCTTCGATTCCCGCGGTATTCGGCAACTTCCTCATTCCGATCATGATCGGTGCGAAGGACATGGCCTTTCCCAAGCTGAACCTGTTCAGCTGGTACCTGCTGGTCGGCGGCGGGGCGTTCACCATCTTCGCCTTGCTGGCTGGCGGCGTGGATACCGGTTGGACCTTCTACACGCCGCTTTCGACCATGTTCACCAACGGCCATGTGGTGGCGGTGATCCTAGGAGTGTTCATCACCGGTTTCTCGTCGATCCTCACGGGGCTGAACATCATCGTCACCATTCATACCCTGCGCGCACCGGGGATGACCTGGTTTCGCATGCCGCTGTTCTGCTGGTCGCTGTACGCCACCTCGGTGATTCTGGTGCTGGCAACACCGGTGCTGGCGATCACGCTGATCCTGGTGGCCGCCGAACACCTGTTCCACATCGGTGTGTTCGACCCGGCCCTGGGCGGCGACCCGCTGCTGTTCCAGCATCTGTTCTGGTTCTACAGCCATCCGGCGGTGTACATCATGATCCTGCCGGCCATGGGCGTGATGAGCGAGCTGGTGACGGCGGCGGCGCACAAGCGCATCTTCGGCTACAACTTCGTCGCCTATTCCAGCCTGGCGATCGCAGTGATCGGCTTCATGGTCTGGGGACATCACATGTTCGTTGCCGGCCAGTCCATGTACGCGAGCATGGTGTTTTCGCTGCTCAGCTTCCTGGTGGCCATCCCGTCGGCGATCAAGGTCTACAACTGGACCGCGACCCTCTACAAAAGCAACCTCACCATCAACGCTCCCTTTCTCTACGCGGTGACCTTCATCGGACTGTTCGTCGTGGGAGGCGTGACCGGCCTGTTCCTGGCGCTGCTGGCCGCAGACGTGCACGTTCATGACACCTACTTCGTGGTCGCGCACTTCCACTACATCATGGTCGGCGCGGCGGTGGCGGGCTTCTTCGGCGCCCTGCATTTCTGGTGGCCGAAGATGACCGGCCGGATGTATTCGCAGCTGTGGGGCAAGATCGCGGCGGTGATGATCTTCCTCGGCTTCAACCTGACCTTCTTCCCGCAATTTCTGCTGGGTTATCTCGGCATGCCGCGTCGGTATCACAGCTACGGCGAGGACTTCCAGTTTCTCCATGTGCTGTCCTCGGCTGGCGCGGCGATCTTGGCGGTGGCCTATATCCTGCCGTTCTTCTACCTGCTCTGGTCGCTGCGCTACGGGCCGATCGCCGACGACGATCCCTGGGACGCGGCCGGGCTGGAGTGGCGCACCTCGTCGCCGCCGCCCACGCACAACTTCACCGAAACCCCGATTGTCGATTTCGAAGCCTATGAATATCCGCCCGAGGCAACCCATGGGCGTTCGTAAGGACTACCTCGCCGAGCATTTCCAGACGGCGTCGCAGCAACGCGAGGCGACTTACCTGGGCATGTGGCTGTTCCTTGCCACGGAAATCATGATGTTCGGCGCCTTGTTTCTGGTGATCGGCTATTACCGCCTGCATTACCCGCAGCCTGTCGCCGAGGCGGTGCATCACCTGCATTTCGTGCTGGCTGGCTTCAACAGTGCGCTGCTGCTGACCGGCAGCCTGTGCATGAGCCTGGTGGTCAAGGCCTCGCGGCAGCACTACCACCGGCACGTGCAGCTGTGGCTGGTATTGGCGGCGCTGCTGGGGCTTGGCTTTCTCGGCCTCAAGGGCTTCGAGTATGCCTGGGAATACCGGGAAGGCTTGCTACCGGGCTCGCCCAACGAATCGCCGCTGACAAACCCCGGGTCGCGGCTGTACATGGTGATCTACCTGTTCTCCACCGCGCTTCACGCCCTGCATGTGTCGATCGCCGTGGTGCTGGCACTGGGCATGGCGGTGCGCATCCATCTGGGGCATATGAAACTGCCCGAGCGGGCCATTACGCTGGAAATGGTCGGCCTCTACTGGCATCTGGTGGACGTCATCTGGATCCTGCTTTACCCCGCTCTCTATCTGATCGGGAGGCCTGCATGAGCCTGCGAAACCTCTTGCTCACCTACCTGGGCCTGCTTGCCCTGTTGACTGCTAACGTCTCGCTGACTCTGTGGTTCCCGGTCTGGTCCGACTGGGCCTTGCTCGGTGCGGCGGGGCAGGCGGCCCTGGTGTTGTTCGGCTTTATGCAGTTGGGCCAGCACTCGGCGCTGGTGCGTTTCTTCGCGCTGGGTGCGGGGTTCTGGCTGCTGCTGCTGTTTACCTTGACACTCGTCGACCTGCTGACGCGTGAAGCGGGGTTCTGACCTGAATCGCAGCAAAACGGCAGGCGGCTCCCGCCTTTTTTTGAAGAATCATCCCGGCAGGCCACGGTCCCAATCATGAGCGTCATGGCGACCAGGTCCGGTCAGGCCGGAGCGCCGGCGCTCTCCCACCCGCAACGAGGAGGACGAAATGGCCGACCACAACGAGCATGAGCATGATTGTCTCGAGCAAGTGATAGATGGCGTGGTTGAGCTGGGCGACGACCAGTCAAAGGTGTCGGTCGGCGACATCCAGCGAAAGATCGGGCAGCGCAGCTTCGGTCCTTTTCTGTTCGTTCCGGCCATCATCGAGATCAGCCCGGTCGGCGGTATCCCCGGCGTGCCGACCATGCTGGCGCTGATCGTCGCGCTCTTTGCACTGCAGATGCTGTTTGGTCGCGATCACTTCTGGATACCGGGATTCCTTGCCCATCGTTCGGTCAGCGGCAAGAAGCTCGAGAAAGGCCTGAACAAGATACGGCCCGCTGTGCGCTGGTTGGACAAGATCAGCCGCAGTCGTCTGCCCTGGGCTACCAGCAGCAGCTTCCTGCGGGTCATAGCCGTGCTTTGCGTGGTGCTGGCGACGTCCGTGCCTCCGCTGGAACTCTTGCCCTTCGCCAGTACCGCGCCGTTCTCGGCCATCTGCCTGTTTGGTTTGGGCATTACCACGCGAGACGGGGCCGCTATCGTGCTGGGGCTGATTGTCGCCGTCGGCGCCTTCGTCCTGGCGGGGATGGGTCTGATCGGCTGAGTGGCTCCGTTGTGCCCTAGTCCGGTTGCTTATCGAGGTGAGCGCTGCACCGCGGTATGGAGCCGGGATGCCTGGCATACAGCCGAGAAAGCGGCGCCGCGGAAACGCCATGGATCATGATCGAGGCGAAGATCAGAGCGCTCGCCGCATGCCAGTAGAGCGGATCGTGCAGATGGCTATGAGCAAGCGCTGAATAGTAGATCGCGGCGATCCCCAGCGGGCCGAACCAGCCGAGGTAGAGCGAATCCCGGTGGTTGAGCCTGGGCCGCCATGCCTTGGACAGCAGCATCACCACCGGCGGCCGCCTCAGCAGCAGTATCAGGACTGCCAGCGCCACAAGGGGCCAACCCAGGCTCGCCCAATGGGCTAACGGCAGGGCAATGCCGAAGATGACGAACATCGGCAGGGTGAACAGCTTTGCCACTGCTTCCTGAATATTTTCTTCCTCATGTTCCTCGCGCTTGTCGCTGCACAGATTGAATGCCAGCCCGGCGGCGAACACAGCCAGCACTCCATCGGTGTGCAACAGTTTGGCGAGGCCGAGGGTGAGCAGCGAAAACGCCACGGTGTAGCCCAGCAAGGAGGTGCTGGCGACCAGCTTGTGGCGTTCGGAAAGGGCCAGCAGCTTCGCTGCTGCAAAACCTACCAGTGCACCCATGAGCGCCGCGCCGCCAATCCCGATAAGTACCGATTCGACCAGCCACCTTGACAGTGCTTCATCTGGCAAGTGGCTGAGCATCAGGATCGGCAACATGACGAAGGCATAGGCTAGTCCGTCATTTGCACCGGACTCCGCCGAGAGGGTATCGCGTAGCCGCAGGGGCAGGTGTCTCTTGGCGAAGTTGCCGGTAACGATAGAGCTGGCGACCACCGGGTCGGTTGGCGTGACCACGGCGCCCAACAGCAGCGCCGCCCACAGGGACAAGCCCAACAGCCAGCCGGCCAGCAGCGAAGACACCAGCCACATGCCTAGCATGGCCAGGGTCAACAATAGCGCTACGGGCTTGAGCATGGCTTTCAGCGCAGCGCGTTCCAGGCGCAGGGCAACGCCCATCAGCCCGATTGCCAGTGTCAGTCGAGCGGCCTGCTCCAGGATGACGTAGCTGTCACCCCATCGAGCTAGATCCAGCCAACCCAGGCCGTAGGGGCCGACCGCCAGGCCGATCAACACTGCGATCGCCGGTTCCGAGACCGGATTGCGCTTGATAAGGGCTGACAGCAGGGCGACACAGAGGGCAACGCCGCCCATGATGGCAAGTGCAATGTTGAGCTGGGTCATGAAGGCTCCGAAATTCGCCGTACCCCTACTGCGAGCGGTGGCATTCCTGAACGTTCCCCCTCATCTTGCCCTTGCTACTTCCCCGCGCGCTTCATGCAGGCCAGGTGACGATCATTGACTCGGTTGGCGAACCAGGCGGTGGTCAGGTTGCGGGTGATCTTCGGGCTTTCCAGACGGATTCCCGGCAGCACCGCACGTGGTAGCGGCTTGCCGGCTCGCTTTTCGGCCAACTCGAAGACGCGCTCGTACAGGCGTGTCTTCTCGAAACCATGGGTATCACCGCGTTCAAGCGCGTTGCGAATGGCGGTTTCGTCCAGGTCCAGCCTTGTCGCCAATGAGCGGACTGCGCGTTCGGTCTGGCCGGCCTTGCTGCTGCCATGAATGATCAGGTCGCCATCGAGGGCCAGCTTCGTGCCGCTGGCCCTGGCCACTGCGTTCTGAAACGCCGCGTTGCGGCTGGCGTACCAGCCGGCGTTGAAATCGGCAAAACGGTACAGCGGCTGGGTGTAGCTGGCCGGATAGTCGAGCAGGTGGGCAATGCCGAAATACATGCCGCCGCGCCGGGTAAACACCTCGTCGCGGATCGAGCCCTTGCGCTCGTACGGGTAGTCCCAGCGCCGATCCTCGGCAAAGGCGATGCTGACCTGCATCGGGCCGCCTGTCTTGACCGGGTTAAGCGTGCCGAACAGCTGTTTGCCGAGCGGCATGATGCCGAGAAAGTCGTCGAAGATCGCGCTCAGCTGTTCCTCGGTGCGGACTGCGGCGAGCCGTTGGCTATAGGTTTTGCCGTTGGGTGATTTGACGTCCAGCGCCGCATCCACCACGAAGCGCGGGACGTGCAGTCGCGATGCGCGGCGATAGATCTCTTCGCGGGCGATTTTCGCCAGGCCGGGCACCGGTGGTGTCGCTTGAAAAGTGGATTCCTGCACGGTCACGGCAAGAACTGAGCAGATGTTTTCGCTGTTCGGCGGGATATCCAGCGCATCGAAGGCCATATAGATGTCGCTGGCCCAACCCTGGCGATCCGGAATGTTGCCGGGTATCAGCCGGACGATCTTTGCTTTGACCTCGTCCGGCCGTGGTGCCGGTGTTTCCGGTTGCTGGGTGCCGCAGCCGGCCAGGCCCAGCAGCAGGGCCGCGGCGATGCCTCCAGCGAGTCGGCGAGCCCCGCCTTGCGCGGCAGCGGGGGTTTCGTCAGAGCGACGGCGTATCGGAGTGTAAAAAGTCATGCGGTCCCGAATGAGAAGAGCAATTAAGGTTCGGACAGTAAAACAGACAGAGCCGTTCTGCTGTGCTGGCCCGGACATGGCCCGACCGGTGAACTCCCGAGGCTGGCGCTGTCCGAATCCAGACGAGCCACCCCGTTGCGTCAGCGACGCAACCCCCTGAACGAGCAGCGAACTCATGAGCGAACCGCATTTCGACATCCGGCGTTTGGAACGTTACGACGGCAACACCGGCGAATACCTGCTGGCCATCATCACTGACGAGGATCATGCCTCGCAGGTCGAGCTGGAAGGTGGTCAGATCGGTTGGCAGTCGACCTTGCGTCACGATCGCCTGTATCGCGAGAAGGACCAGCAGACCGGCCGGCCACGTTACCGGTTCGAGGACATCCCCGAGCAGGACGGCGGCGAATTCCAGCTGGTCAGCCTTATCGCCGAAGGCGGGCGCGGCGCCGAGTTCTCGGAGCTGGTGATGTTCGGCAAGCGGCTGGTGACTTTCGATGACCGTACCGGGCTGGTGTGTGAAATCCGCGACCAGAACCAGCTGATCCCTCGCAACATCCTCATGACCGGCAGTGGCGACGAGGCCTTCAAAGGCTTCAAGAGCGAGTGGGCAACGCTCTACCATGATCACCTGGTGGTTGGCAGCCACGCCAAGAAACCCGCCGAGGAATGGGTGAAGCTGCTCAATCGCCATTACGGCGTACAAAGTCTCGACTGGGCCGACCGCTACCAGCGCATCCGCGATGCGCTGGGCGTAGGGCCGGATGGCTACGTGATTCATGAGGCGGTGGAGTGGCACCCGTATCGCCGTGAGTGGCTGTTTTTCCCCCGCAAGATCTCCAACGTGCCGTTCGACGAAGCGGTGGACGAGCGCGAGCGCGGCGGCAACAGGCTGGTCATCGCCAGCGAGGACTTCAGCCAGATCCGGACGCTGGAGGTCGGGGCGCGTATTCCGGAGCGTGGCGTTTCTTCGTTCAAGATCCTGCCGGGCCATCCGGATGAATGCGTTGGCCTGAAGAGTGTGGAAATCGGCGAACGAACGGAAAGCTACCTGTTTTGCTTCAACCTCGACGGTGAGGTGTTGCAGGACGATATCTTCATCGGCGACTACAAATGCGAGGGGTTGGAGATCCTCTGATCAGGCACCTGTAGGGCATCGCCAGATTCGGCTAACCTGTCCCGATCAAAAGCCGCCAAGGTCCAATCATGCGCCAGGCAGAACCCAGCAATCAGCGCCGCCAGGCCTGTTCCAGTTTCTGGCGCGACGCGGCGCTGCCGTTCATCGAATCGCGCACGGTCGCCGACGGGCGTCGCGTCTGCTATGCGCGTCACAGCCACGAGACGTTCTCCATCGGGCTGATCGACAGCGGTGCCAGCACCTACCACAACGGTGAACAGCGGTGCCGCATCGAGGCGGGCACGCTGGTGCTGATGAACCCCGGCGATGTGCATGCCTGCAATCCGATCCAGAACCAGCCCTGGGCGTATCGCATGTTGTACGTGGACGCCGCCTGGCTGAGCGCTCTGCAGGATGAGTTGGGCATCGACGGTAGCGGTTTGCGCCGCTTCGCTCCGATCCTGACGCGCGATCCCCGGCTGCAGGCCGGGTTCCGCCGGTTCCATGCCGTGCTGGTCGACCCCCACGTCGACCCGCTGACCAAGCAGGGCGCCGCCGTAGCTTTCTTCAGCGAGCTGCATGAGCGGCTGGTTCTGGACGCGACGGGTGCAGTCAGCGCCGCCAAGCTGCAGCGGGCGGCCGCATTCATTGCTGACAACTATCAGCGTTCGCTCAAGCTGGAAGAAATCAGCCGGATGGCGGGCCTATCGCCGTCAAGTCTCATCCGCGCCTTCAAGAAGCAGTTCGGGATGACGCCCCATGCTTACCTGACCAACCGCCGTGTACAGTTCGCCCGAACCGAGCTGCGTCGCGGGCGGCCTATTGCTGATGTCGCGCTGGATGCAGGTTTCGCCGACCAGGCGCACCTGCAGCGTTCATTCAAGCAGCTACTGGCGGCCACGCCGGGGCATTACCGTGACGCGAACACGGATGCGAGCCGCGACAGCAGGGTTCAGTTCAGCAGCAGGTAGAACGCGCAGGCGACCAGCAACCCCGCCATCAATCGGTTGAACAGCCGAACCCGCGCCGGTTCGTTCAGGTAATGCCGCAGAAAGGTGCCGGCATAGGCCCAGCAGGCCAGCGAGGCATAGCAGATCACGAAGTAGATCGCTGCGAAGCGCCACACTGACAGCGCGTCGCCCGCTGATGCGAACAGCCCCATGCCCGCAACGGAGGCCAGCCAGGCCTTGGGGTTCAGCCACTGCATGGCTGCGCCATAGAGCATCGTCGGTTGCATCGCAGGTTTATCGGTGTTGAGTCGGCCGTTATCGGCCGCCAGCCGAAACGCCATATAAAGAAGAAACGCCACGCCAGCCAGACGGATGAACTCGGTCAACCAGGGCCAGCGCTCCAGCAGCTTGCTCAGGCCCAGGCCGATCGTCACGAGCAACAGGGTAAAGCCGATGGTCGCGCCGCTGACATGGCGCAGGGCCGGTCCCAGACCGAACTGCGCCCCCGCGCTGAGCGCGACGATATTGACCGGGCCGGGCGAGATGGAAGAGGCCAGCGCAAAGGCGGCCATGGAAAGCAGCAGGCTCATGGAAACTCCTGAATTCATGCAGAGAAGGCTGCGTGAACATAGGAGCCGTCGTAGCGCCTGTATTGAACGAAATACGCGTTGCGTCGTGCACCGGCTGGAAAGCCTCCATCAGCATGGTGCCGGTTGTGGTTGCTCGACCTGCTGTTGGGGATTTGCTGACGGTGTGGCGCAGGGCCTTGGTTGATGCGGTAAAACTCGCCCGGTTTGTTGCAGTCCAAGGCCTGTCTCCGTTTCGGAGGCAGTGCGCGCCAGGCGTGCGTTTCACTTCAGGGAGACCCGATGACCACTATCGATCTGCTGATCAGCGACTGCGACGGCGTGATCGTCGACAGCGAAATCATCAGCCACCGCGTACTGTTCGAGGCGCTGAGCCTGCATGTTCCCGCCGAGCAACTGCATGCGGCGTTGGAAGGTACCTTCGGCCTGACCGTACCGAGCATCATCGATCTGATCGAAAAACGCTTCGACCTGACCATGCCGGAGACTTTCGATGCCGACTTGCGCCGGCAGAGCGAGAAAGTCGTGGCGGAAGAGGTGCAGGCGATCCCTGGCGTTCGAGAAGCCTTGATGGCGATCGATCTGCCCCTGGCGGTGGCATCCAACAGCCGGCTGCATAACGTCGAGTCGTCGCTGCAGCGTGCCGGGCTGACCGAGCGGGTTGCGGGCAACATCTTCTGTGCCGAGATGGTGCCATCCCCCAAACCCGCCCCGGATGTCTATCTGCTGGCAGCCGAGCGCATGGGCGTCGCGCCGGGGCACTGCCTGGTAATCGAGGACAGCCCGACCGGCGTGCTGGCGGCGCGCAGTGCGGGGATGCAGGTGATTGGCTTTACCGGTGCCAGTCATATCCCGGCCGGGCATGACCAGGCTTTGCGTGAAATGGGCGTGGCGGCGGTGATCAACGACATGCGCGAGCTGCCCGCAACGGTCGCGACGTTCCTGGCTCGCTAAAAGACGAGGGAAGAAACAACAAGGCTTGCGCAACGGTGCCGCAGCGCTCTTGTCTGTACTGAAACGAACGGATTGTGAGTAAGAGATGGTCGAGCGCTGGAAGTGGTTTCTCATCCGTATCAGCAAACGCCCCTGGTTCAGGGCCAGCCTGTATTCGGTCATGGGAGTGGCGACTGCATTGCTGGCGCTGGTAGTAGCACCTTACATCCCCGACGCTGTACCCACCAAGATAGGCTCCGACGCGGTGGACAACATCCTCGGGGTACTGGCCTCAAGCATGCTGGCGGTCACCACCTTTTCCCTGAGCATCATGGTGGCGGCCTACGGATCGGCGACAAACAATGTGACGCCACGCGCGATTTCACTGTTGGTCGAAGACCCAACCACGCAAAACACGCTGTCGACCTTTATCGGGTCGTTCATCTTCAGCCTGGTCGGCATCATTGCCCTGAGCACGGGCCTCTATGGGGATAACGGCCGGGTTGTCCTGTTCGCCGCTACCATCGTGGTGGTCGTCTTGGTGGTCTACGCCCTGTTGCGCTGGATCGATCAATTGTCCGGATTGGGCCGGGTCGCGGAAACCACGGCAAGGGTGGAAAAAGCGGCGACGCAGGCGTTATGTCAGCGCATGGAGTTCCCGTTTCTGGGTGGCCGTCCGCTCGAGGTCGACCCCAGGGCGCTGCCGGGTGCACGGCCGCTGTATGCAGGCAAGGTCGGTTTCGTGCAGCACATCGACATGCCGGCACTCGGTGAGCTGACCCGCTCAGAGAACAGTTCGGTCTATATCACCGTGTTGCCGGGTGTTTTCGTCGAGCCGACCCAGCCGATGGCCTGGTCCGTCGGTTTGAAGGCAGACTGCGATAAGGCCCTTCGCGATGCCTTTGTCATCGGTGCGCAACGTACCTTCGAGCGTGACCCGCGCTTCGGCATCACCGTCATGGCGGAGATCGCCTCCAGGGGCCTGTCGCCGGGTATCAATGATCAGGGCACTGCAATCGATGTGATTGGGCGCGGTGTTCGGGTGTTGTCGCATCTGTCCCGGCCGACGCCTGCCGAGGAACCGGAATTCGAGCGGGTATTCGCGCCGGGACTGAGCGTCGCAGACATGCTCGATGACTTCTTTACGCCCATTGCGCGAGACGGCGCTTCCATCGTTGAGGTGGGGGTGTGTTTGCAGCAGGCACTGGCGGTACTGGCCCGACTGGGCGACGCAGCGGTCACCTTGGCGGCGAACCGACACGCAGACATGGCACTCAAACGGGCTGAAGCAGCGTTGACATTGCCCGAAGACCTCCAGCGCGTGCGATCGGCGAAGGAGCAGGGCAGCGAGCCCGGGCCCGCTGGCTAGACAGCGTCATGGCTTGCAGGAAGAGGGTGATCAGGATCCGGCTGCGGTAAACCTTACTTTTCCTTTACGCCCGCTACACACGAAGCTGACCCTGTTCGGCGTAAAGTCTGGTCCAGGCTGATGGAATGGCCAGCTCCCTTGGGTGGGTTTGCCGCGAGCCGGCTGTCGGCTTAGAGTCAGCAGCTGTGCATGCGGCAACCCGCTGCTTTTTTTGGCCGGTCATGCTTGCCGAGACCGGTTGCCTTAACCTTTATTCGTTCATCGTGGAGAGACCCGTCACCATGATTCTTCGCAGAAACTTCCTGGCTGTTATGGCCGGCGTAGCGCTGTTCGGTCAGACGCTCGTTGCTCATGCCGACCTGCCGGATTTCACTCCTTTGGTCGAGGATGCATCGCCAGCGGTGGTCAACATCAGCACCAAGCAGAACCAACCGGTACGTGGCGCCCAGGCGCAGATGCCTGATCTCGAAGGCATACCGCCGATGTTCCGCGAGTTCTTCGAGCGCGGCATGCCTCAACAACCGGAACGTCGCCGTGAAGCCCAGTCGCTGGGGTCAGGCTTCATCATCTCCGAAGACGGCTATGTACTGACCAACAACCACGTCGTCGCCGACGCTGACGAAATCATGGTGCGCCTGCCTGATCGCAGCGAAATGCAGGCCAAGCTGGTCGGAGCCGACCCGCGCAGTGACGTGGCCCTGCTGAAGATCGAGGGTGACGGCCTGCCGACCGTCAAGATCGGCAGCTCCGAAGAGCTGAAAGCCGGCGAGTGGGTGGTGGCCATCGGCTCTCCGTTCGGCTTCGACCATACGGTGACGGCTGGCGTGGTCAGTGCTACCGGCCGCAGCCTGCCGAACGAGAGCTACGTGCCGTTCATCCAGACGGACGTGGCGATCAACCCGGGCAACTCCGGCGGCCCGCTGTTCAACCTGGAAGGCGAGGTGGTGGGTATCAACTCGCAGATATTCACCCGTTCCGGTGGGTTCATGGGCCTGTCGTTCGCCATCCCGATCGATGTCGCCATGGACGTGGCCAACCAGCTGCGTGAAGACGGCAAGGTCAGCCGCGGTTGGCTTGGTGTGGTCATCCAGGAAGTGAACAAGGACCTGGCCGAATCCTTCGGCCTCGATCGTCCCGCAGGTGCCCTGGTGGCGCAGGTGATGGATGGCGGCCCAGCAGCCAAGGGCGGCCTGAAGGTCGGGGACGTGATCCTCAGCGTCAACGGCAAATCCATCGACATGTCAGGCGATCTGCCGCACCTAGTCGGTGCGATGAAGCCGGGCGCCAAGGCCAAGCTCGAAGTAGTGCGTGATGGCCAGCGCAAGACATTGACCATCGAGATCGGTGCGCTGCCGGAAGATGGCGATGTGTTGGCCTCTGCCGGCGGCCCGGACGGCACGACTCTCAGCAACAATCGGCTGGGCGTTTCGGTAACCGAACTGACCGATGCTCAGCGTCAGGCGCTGGAAATCTCTGGCGGCGTCGTGATCCGGGAGGTCAGCCAGGGCCCTGCAGCAATGATCGGCCTGCGTCCGGGTGATGTAATCACTCACCTGAACAACGAAGCGATCGAGTCGGTAAAGGAATTCAGCCAGGTCGTGAAGGACCTGCCGAAGAACCGTTCCGTATCGATGCGTGTACTGCGTGAAGGTCGCGCCAGCTTCATTACCTTCAGGCTTCCGAAGTAAGGGGGCGAAACGCAACACCAGAAGGCCCGCCGCGTGCGGGCCTTCTTCTGTCTGGGTGGGCAGAAGCTGGGCGAACTCACCGTCCTCCGGCAGCTCCAAATAGCAACCGAACTTCTGGAGGGCTGTCGATGAACCTGTATCCGATGCTGGGATTGCTGATGCTGCCGACCTTCGCAGTCGCCGCTCCGCTGGAGCTGGAGCGTGAACTCAACGACCTGCAAATCGATGTTGAAGTGAACGAACTGGATACCAGCACCGGAGCCGGGATCGAGTCCGGGCGAGTGCAGCTGCTGCTGACCAATCATGAGCGATTCAAGGTCGCATGCCAGCTTCATCCAGGGGAGACCGAAGCTTCTCCTGGTCTTGATAGCACGCCCATCACCATCATCGCGCCGGAAGGGCGCCGCGCCCTGACGATGAGCGGTGAATATGGCGATTCTACGCTCAACGCGCTGCTAACCTGCATCCGGGACGAGTGACAGCGAATCGACGGAGTCGCTTGTCCCAGGGGGTGATGAACAGGGCTAGTGGCTACATCCCTGCGGCTTGAATACACGGTTAGTCGAGGGCGGGTTGCCGGCGAGCCTGGCGGCCGGGCGTCGCGGTCGGCGGATCAGTTCACCGCCACAGTTCGGGCAGATGAAGCCCAGTTTCGAGGAGGCGCAGGTCGAGCAGAACGTGCACTCGAAGGAGCAGATCAGCGCGTTCGGTGAGTCTGGCGGCAGGTCGGTGTCACAGCATTCGCAACCGGGTCTGAGCTCTAGCATGGGCTTGTCCACCATAGAAACGTTAACTGGGACTAATCTCGGAATAACTGGCTTAATGCGGGACTGAACCGCGCACGGCTGATGCTTTCCAACTGTTTGCGTGCGTCTGGTACAGGACGCATAAAGTAAGGCGTCCTGCTTGGTGCCGCACCTTTTTTTAAGTCCCCTGCCCGACAGGGCATCCGGTAGGAATGATTGATGCAGACGAGAGGGGCGAAGCCAGTCCGGTCAGTACCGTTGCGAAGTCGTCTACTGATGATTGCGCTGGCCGGCATCCTGCCGCTTGCCCTGGTTGCCGGGCTTGGCCTGCTCCTGATCGTCAATGAACAAAAGCAGCTGGCCGAGCAGCGCAGCCTCGAAGCCACCCGTCTTGCCGCGACGGCAATCGAAGTCGAGCTGAGCCGTTCATTGAACCTGTTGCAGGCGCTTTCGCAATCGCCCTTGCTCGACGTCGGTGAGATCGAAGCCTTTGCCGACCTGGTTCGTCGTGTACTGCCTTCCGTACCTAGTTGGTATGCCTTGCTGATCATCAGTCCCGATGGAGAGGTGCTCACCCGTGTCTCCCTGGATGACGTACCGGCCTCCAGCACCATCGCCGAGCCCGCCAGTTTTGCTGAGCTCAAACGCACAGGTAAACCGCAAGTCGGCAGCATGAGCCAGGGGCCCGGCGGGGTATGGGGCATCCCTTTGCGCGTGGTAGTGCCCGAGGACGGCGAGCCTCGCTACATCCTGACTGCAGTGCTCAGACCCCAGGCCATCGCTGATGTGATCGGCAACCGCAGGCTGCCGCCTGGCTGGGTCAACACCGTGCTGGATGCCGACGGCCTGCGTATCGCCCGTTCGCTGCGCCATCAGGAGACCATGGGACTGCCGGCTTCTCCTTCGCTGGCGCAGCTGCTGCAGGATGATCCGAGTGAGGAAGGCATCGGGCTCGCCAATACCATGGAAGGTGCGCAGGTCTACACCGCGTTTGTGCGTCTGCAGCCGTCCGACTGGGTAATTGCCACCGGCGTCCCCACTGAAGTGGTGGAAGCCGGCGCTGTCCGGGCGTTCACGCTCTATGGTGGCGGCCTATTGCTATCGCTTGCACTGGCTGTGTCGGCGGCACTGTTCGCGACGCGGCGGATCAATACGCCGATGCGGCATCTGCGCCGTGCCGCCCAGGCGTTGGGCCAGGGCCAATCGGTACAGGTCCCCGAGAGCGAGATCGAGGAAATCTGCGAGGTTGGCCGCGCGCTTGCCGGCGCAGCACAGGCTCGTCTGGCCAGCGAGGCCGAGCGCGACAGTATGTTGTCCCGGCTGGAGTTGGCGCAGCAGGATCTTACTCAGCAGGTAAGCGATCTGGAACGCCTTCAGGCACTGAGCAATCGGCTGTTGCAGATGCCTGCGCTGAATGACCAGCTGCAGGCGATCGTCGATACGCTCTGCACCCTTCATGGTGCTGCGCATGGCCTGTTG
Source organism: Stutzerimonas sp. C6.4V (assembly GCF_058536345.1). Lineage (NCBI taxonomy): Bacteria > Pseudomonadati > Pseudomonadota > Gammaproteobacteria > Pseudomonadales > Pseudomonadaceae > Stutzerimonas > Stutzerimonas sp. C6.4V. The sequence goes on along the minus strand of NZ_JBZUBM010000001.1, from coordinate 1,991,550 downwards.
GCACTCAGCGACGGTTCTTCTCCTTTGCGTATACACGCCTCCAGAGGTTTTTCCGCCGACTCGCTGGCCCTTCTGGATAACATCCGTCCCGGCCTCGGGGCCTGCGGCGCCGCGGCCAAAAGCGGTGGGCGCGTGGTGGTGGTCGATACCGAGACCGACCCCTGCTTTGCTGACCTCGTGTCAATCTCGCGCACCGAAGGGTTCCGCTCGGTGCACAGCACGCCGATCCGGCACAGCGACAACGGAGTGCTGGGTACCTTGACGGTGCAGCTGGCTGAGGCACGGCCGCCGACCGAGCGGGAGATTCATCTCGCCGATCTCACTGCTGGCCTGGCTGCGGTATTCATCGACAGAGCCCGCGCACAGCGCAAGGCGGGGTTGTTCGAACAGCGTCTGCAGGTGGCGCTGGCCTCCTCAACCGTGCCGTTCGCGATTCTTTCGCCATGTCGAGTTGAGTCGGGCGACACCGGCGATTTCAGCTTTGATTTCATCAACCCAACGGGCGCATCAAGCCTGCGTGGCTCGGTTGCCGAAATCACCGGGCGGCGCTTGCGTGAGGTGCTGGGTCCGACTGCCAATCCGCAAGCGCTGGCGACTTTGCTGGATGTGTATCGCTTCCAGCAGCCTTGCGATCTGGAATTGCGCAGCACCGCGTTTGACAGCGAACGTTGGATCCGCCTGGTGGCTACGCCGTTCGATCAGAGCCTGGCCGTCTGGTTTGCCGACGTCACCCAGGCCAAGCAGCAGGAGCAGTCGATTCGCGAATCGGACCGGCGCAAGGATGAATTCCTCGCTACCCTGGCCCATGAGCTACGCAACCCGCTGGCACCGATCCGCCTGGCAGCCGGCCTCTTCGGTTCTCCCTCGGCATCCGATGCGCAGAAACAACGCAGCCAACAGATCATCGAGCGCCAGGTCCGGCATATGGCGCTGCTGCTGGATGACCTGTTCGACATTTCCCGCATTACCCTCGGCAAGCTGGCACTGCGCAAGGAGCGGCTGGACCTGCGCGCGATAGTCGAGGCTGCCATCGAGACCACGAGAGCGAAGATCGAGAGCAAGCAGCATGCACTGGACGTGGCGATGCCTACGGAGCCGGTGATGCTGGACGCTGACCCGCTTCGACTCGAGCAGATACTGACCAACCTGCTGAACAACGCGGCGAAGTTCACTCCCAACGGCGGGCGTATACAGGTTCTCGTCGAGCATGATGGCGAGAACGCAACGGTATCGGTGACTGACAATGGCCTGGGCATTGCCCGGGAGAACCAGAAGCTGATTTTCGAGCGTTTTGCCCAGGTGCCCAGTGCCAGCGCCCAGGTCAACTCAGGGCTCGGAATCGGGCTGGCGCTAGCCCGGGGGTTGGCGCGACTGCATGACGCTGATGTTCGCGTGAGCAGCGAGGGGTTGGGGCAGGGTGCGCAGTTCAGCCTGACGCTGCCGGCCCTGGCCGCGGTCCCGAGCGGGGCGCCGGGCGAAGCGTTGAAAAGCGCCACAGTGTCCAAGCGGCGCATTCTGGTTGCCGACGACAACCGTGACATTGCCGAAACCATGGGCGAAATCCTGCGGCTCGAGGGGCATGAGGTCCACCTGGCGTTCGATGGTATCGAGGCATACGAGCGCTATCAGCAGCTCGATCCAGAGCTCGTGCTGCTGGATATCGGCATGCCGGGGCTGCGGGGAGATGAAGTCGCACGGCTGATTCGTGCCCATCCCACCAATGCCGATGTTCGCCTGGTGGCCATTACCGGTTGGGGGCAGCCGAGCGACAAGCAGAATGCACTGGCAGCAGGGTTCGACATTCATATGACCAAGCCGGTGGATGTCGCTCGCCTTCTCGAGGTGGTTGGCGCCTGAGCATGGTCGAAAACGGACAGGTACGTTGTCTGCTGTGGATTCGGTTGCTCAGGCTCGAGGCGTTTCTGTCATACTCCGCGCCTAAGCTTCTGCCGAAGCCCATGCTTGCGGCAGTTGAGTGAAATCGGGAGAGACTGCAACGGCTTTTCCCTGTGCAGCGCCGAAGGAGCAACCGCCCCGGAAACTCTCAGGCAGAAGGACCGATTTCACTGTTGATCTCTGAAGAGCCGCCGGGCAGTCGTCGCCCGCCGCACCGAAGGAGCAAGCGAGCGTCGCTCGTGAAACTCTCAGGTCCAGAACAGAGGGGGCACCTGATCCGCATGTCGCGGCAGGCCCTGACCCCTGACGTATCTGGAGTAGCACCATGAAGAAGATCGCTGTCGTGGGTGGCGGTATCACCGGCATCACCACGGCCTATGCGCTGGCCAAGCGCGGCTTTTCCGTCACCCTTTTCGAAAAGCATCGCTATGCGGCAATGGAGACTTCCTTCGCCAACGGCGGCCAGCTGTCGGCCTCCAATGCCGAAGTCTGGAACCACTGGTCAACCATTCTCAAGGGCATCAAATGGATGCTCAAGAGTGATGCGCCCTTGCTGGTCAACCCCAAGCCCAGCTGGCACAAGCTGTCCTGGTTTGCCGAATTCATCGGTTCCATCCCGCACTACCAGCGGAACACCATCGAAACCGCACGACTGGCAATCGCAGCGCGCGAGCATCTGTTCGCCTGGTCAGAGGAGGAGGGGATTGACTTCGACCTGAAGAAGGTCGGCATCCTGCATATCTACCGCGACAAGGCGGGTTTCGACCATGCGGGCAAGGTCTCTGCCTTGCTGGCCCAGGGTGGGCTGCCACGACGCAGCGTGACGCCGGACGAGATGCGCTCCATCGAGCCGACCCTGGCCGGCCAGTATTACGGCGGCTACTACACCGAATGCGATTCCACCGGCGACATTCATAAGTTCACCAATGGCCTGGCCGCAGCCGCCATTCGGCTGGGTGTCGATTGCCGCTATGGTCAGGATGTCCGGCGTGTCTCGACCGATGGCAGAGCTGCCAGCGTGACCGTTGGAATGCGTGACGGCGAAGAATGCCTGCGGTTCGATGGCATCGTCGTCTGCGCCGGCACTGCCAGCCGGGCCCTGGCCTCGCAGCTGGGAGACCGGGTGAACATCTATCCGGTGAAAGGCTATTCCATCACCGTCAATCTCGACGACGAGGCGAGCCGCGCCGCTGCGCCCACCGTCAGCCTGCTGGATGACGAAACCAAGCTGGTGACCAGCCGCCTTGGCGATAGTCGCTTGCGGGTGGCGGGCACCGCCGAGTTCAACGGTTACAACCGCGATATTCGCGCTGACCGGATTCGGCCTCTGGTGGACTGGGTCGCCGAGTGCTTTCCTGGGGTCAACACCCGGAACGTGGTGCCCTGGGCGGGCTTGCGCCCGATGATGCCGAACATGATGCCCAAGGTCGGTCGCGGCAGCTCAGCCTGTGTGTTCTACAACACGGGACATGGGCATCTGGGCTGGACGCTCAGCGCCATCACAGCGGACATGGTGGCAGGTGTGGTGGCCGAGTCGATGGGCTCGACCGCCTCGTCGGCCTCGGTTGGACGGCCCGCTCACGCCTGAGGTATGGATCAGGAGTTCGGCTATCTCCAACCGATGGCCTGCGACAGATCTCCCAATAACGGCCTGCCGAGCAGCGGAAGCTGCTCGGCAGCCGTGTCCGGGCGGCGGAAGCAGGTCACGACGATGGTGATGACAACAGAACGGCCGCAGCCTGTATCTCTGGTGCCCTGCCTGGTGCGTCACAATCACTCGTCGCGGGTCAGCACTTCCAGCAGCTCGATTTCGAACAAAAGGTTCGAGTTCGGTTTGATGTGTTCGCCAATCTGGCGATCACCATAGGCAAGGTGCGCCGGGACGAAGAGCTTGCGCTTGCCGCCCACCTTCATGCCCATCAGGCCTAAGTCCCATCCCTTGATCACCCGGCCGGTGCCGATCACGCATTGAAAGGGCTTGCCACGATCGTATGAGGAGTCGAAGGTGGTGCCGTCTTCGAGCGTACCCCGGTACTGGGTCGTGATCAGGGCGCCCTTGACCACGGCTTTGCCGTCGCCGACCAGGATGTCTTCGCTCCGCAGTTCGTTGCTCAGCATTTATCTCGGATCCTCGTTGGGATGCTAGACCAGCACCTGCCGCGTGCTGGCGATCAGATTGTGTACCTGCTTTTCCACCTGTGCAGTCGTGGGTGCAGCCGGACCCCTGCCGCGGGGGCATGGCAGGCTTGCTGTCGTGCCAAACAGTCGGCAGATCAGGGGTCGCTCGCCGTAGGCCTCGCAACCGTTGGGACCGAGGTGCACACAGTTCCAGTGTGCCAGCGCAGCGTCGTGTTCGGCGGCGCTTTTATATGGCAAGCGGGCCATCTCTTCGGACGAGGCGGTGACCGGGCCACAGCAGTCGTGACAGCCAGGCTCACAGGCAAAACCTGGAATCTGGCGGCGAAGACTATCGATCTTTCGGTTGGTACGGGTCATGCGCTGCCTTCGACTCGGGGGCCGGCATGGTACCCGGCCTTGCGGTGTCTGCCTGCCCCGCCGAGATTTTATTCAGTCGCGATGATGTCGTCCCAGTCATGGTGCTTCTTCACATAGGCCGCAACGAATTCGCATACCGGCACGACGCGCTTGCCGCGCTGGCGGGCGTCGTCCAGTGCGTCGCGGACGAGCTTGCTTCCCATGCCCTGGCCCTCCAGGCTTGGATCGACTTCCGTATGGGTAAACACCTGGCGCTCGCCGTCGTCCTGATAGCTGGCGACGCCAAGCTCCTTGCCCTCGACTTCGAGGATATAACGCTGCTGTGACTCGTCGTGACGCACGGTTGCGTTGCTGTTGTTCATGAGGTGCCTCCGGTTCTTGTGCGGTGCGAGACCGCTGAAATGATTTTCTAGAGTGCGTCTACCAGCTGTTTGCCCAGCTCCGTACCGCGCTGGAGGGCGTCGTCATAGCTGTGGTAGTGCCGTGTCTCATCGACGGTTACCGGGACGACGATCTCGAGTTGCTTTACTACTTCGGCGCCGACGGCCCAGAGGGTTTCGCCAAAGGTCTCGTATTCATACCCGGTGAGATGGACGATCACATCGTGGTCCCGATAAACCAGTCGATGACTGTGCGGAATCTGGTGATCGCTACCGCTGGGTATGTGTGCCGGCGTGTCGAAGTAGGGTTTTTCGGCGTCCGGTTTGACTGCCTTGGTCATCGCTGGGCCTCCGCTGGGTTGTCTAGCTTGGGCCCGATACCAGCGTGCATCGTTCCGTCGTGAAGAGCGCTCGCGACGGGCGCATCACGGCGGACGACGATGGACGACCGCTAACGGTAGGCGAAGCCATTAGACCGAAGTACTGCCCTCCCGGCCCGCAAGTCGCATAGCGGTGCGATGAGCGATGGTTAGCATGCAGATATAACAACAACTCCAGAGGCAGTCATGGCACGCAGCGTCAGCCTCGTATCGCGCATGCTACTGCTGTTGTGCGCACTGGCCAGCCCGGCGCTTTTTGCCCAGGCGCTGGACGAGCAGATCCAGCAGTTGTTTCCCAAGGCAACGCGCATCGAGCCTAAGCAGGATAATCCGCCCGTATACAGCGTCTTCCAGCTCGACGAGCTGCTCGGCTACGCCTTCGAATCCGCTGACTATTCCAATCTGCAGGGTTTCTCCGGCAAGCCGATCCGGCTGTTGATTGGCATGGACACCGCGGGTGTGCTTGCTGGTGTAAGGGTGCTGGAGCATCACGAGCCTGTGTTCCTGCATGGCCTTGGCGAACAGTCACTGTTCGACTTCGTCGAGCAGTACCGGCAGCAATCGATAGGCAAACCGATCGTGGTTGGGAGCGGGCAGGGCGCCGCCAGTGAAGGTGATTCGGTGACCCGACTCGACGGAGTGAGCAAGGCGACCGTGTCGGTGGTGATCCTCAACGAAACCGTTCTGCTCTCGGCATTGGAAGTTGCGCGGAAGTTGCTCGAAGGGTTCGCCAGTGGTCCCTTGGCGACCGCCAGGCCCGATCTGTACGAGCCCCTCACCTGGGCGCAACTGCTCGAGCGAGACTATCTGCAGCATTGGACGGTCAGTCGCGAAGAGGTCGAGCAGGTGCTCGGGTCCCTCGAGGGATACCTCGAGATCGATCCGGAAGGCGACGCGCAGCCATTCAGCGAGCTCTATTTCGCCTATCTGAATGCGCCGAGCATTGGCCGCAACCTGCTCGGCGAGGCCGGTTTCGCCCGGCTCAACGAAGAGCTCAAGCCTGGCGAGCAGGCCTTGCTGGTGCTGTCTTCCGGCATGTACCGCCACGTACCGGACGACTTCGTTCCCGCCACTTCGCCGAGTCGCCTGGTGTTGATGCAGAACGAGCATGCCATCGAACTGCACGACATGAACTTCAACAACGGCGCGGTGATGGAGCTGCTCGATGCGCCGCTGGATGGATTCGAGGCCAATGTCTTTCGCATCAAGACGCATAACGCCTTCAACCCGGCTGAACCGGCCGGATTGCGTTTGAATGTGAGCCTGCGGCGCAACCATCTGGTGGAAAGCAGCACCCCTTTCACCCGGGATTTCCAGCTCGATGGCGAGCTGTTCGACATCGCCGAGGCAGAGGCAGTCGTGGAGCCGACGCCTATCTGGCTGCGCATGTGGCAGGAGCGCTGGTGGCAGATCGGCGTGCTCGGCGTGGCGCTCGTCCTGTTGACCGGGGTGTTCGTCTGGCAGCACCGCATCAGTCGGCATAGCCGGGGCTTTCATCTGTTTCGCGCCGGCTTTCTGATATTCACGCTGGTGTTCGTGGGCCTGTACGCCCAGGGCCAGCTATCGGTGGTCAACATCTTCACACTGCTCCTGGCGCTGTGGCAGGACTTCGATATCCGCGTATTCCTGATGGACCCGGTGATCTTCATCCTCTGGAGCTTCACCTTTGTCAGTCTATTCGTCTGGGGCCGCGGGGTATTCTGCGGCTGGCTGTGTCCGTTCGGCGCGCTGCAGGAGATGCTCGGCTGGCTTGCCAAGCGACTGCGCATCCGTCAGTGGAAAGTATCCGACCGCCTTCACTTGCGTCTGCAGTGGCTGAAGTACCTGATCTTGATCGGACTGGTGCCGGTGGCCTTTTATTCATTGACGCTGGCCGAACGGCTTGCAGAGGTGGAACCGTTCAAGACCAGCATTACCCTGTTCTTCATGCGTTCCTGGCCGTTCGTGCTCTACGCGGCAATCCTGCTAGGGCTCGGCCTGTTTGTGCACAAGTTCTACTGCCGATACGTTTGCCCGCTCGGGGCCGGGCTGGCGATCCTCGGCAGGTTTCGCCTGTTCGCATGGCTCAAGCGCATCGACGCCTGTGGGCAACCCTGCCAGCACTGCAAGAACAGCTGCGAAATCGGCGCGATCAGGCGCGACGGGCGCATCGACTATGACGAGTGCATCCAGTGCCTGGAGTGCATCGTCATTCTCAATAACGACGACCAGTGTGTCGCTACCATCAGTGCCCGGAAAAAGGCGGAGAAGGCGGCGCGGCATACAGGGGGCGAGCTGATCGCGACAGATGCCATGATGCCTCAGCCGGCGTCCGCGCCCTGACCGCCAACAGCCCTCTCGATCCGTAGGCGATGGCCTGCGGCTCATCAAGGATGGCGCCTGCGACCCGACTGCCCGGTTCTGCAAGGATGCAGAGCCGTTCTGCACCTGTGCGTATTGTTCATTTGCCTCACTCGGCTAGGATCGGGCGATTCTGTCGCCGGACCCATCGGCGTGTCTGGCTCTTTCCGAGATGAGGACTGCATGGCTGAACGTGAAATCATGATTGTTGGCGCAGTGCGAACCCCGATCGGTTCCTTTGGCGGTGCGCTGAAGAATGTGGACCTGATCTCCCTCGCCACGACCGTCTGCCGTGGCGTGCTGGAACGATCCAGTACGCCGCCGGACGCCGTCGGCCATGTGGTGATAGGCAATGTGATACCCACGGAACCACGGGACGGCTACCTGGCGCGCGTTGCCGCGGTGGATGCCGGCATTCCGTTGGAGACGCCTGCCTACAACGTCAATCGGCTCTGCGGCTCGGGGCTTCAGGCGGTCATTTCGGCGGCGCAGTCGATCCTGTTGGGTGATACCGACCTGGCCATTGGCGGCGGGGCGGAAAGCATGAGCCGTGGCCCTTTCATCCTGCCGAACCTGCGTTGGGGTGCGAGGCTGGGTGATAGCCAGGCGGTCGATTATATGAACACCCTGCTGCACGATCCCTGGGGCAAGTTTCATATGGGGGTGACGGCCGAAAACGTGGCCGAGCGCTATGGCATCAGCCGCGAGCAGCAGGATGCCCTGGCGCTGGAGAGCCAGAGGCGCGCGGCACGCGCCGTGGAAAATGGCTATTTTCGCGACCAGATCGTTCCGGTCCAGGTTGCGGCGCACAAGGGCCATACGCTATTCGAAACCGACGAGCATCTGCGTCCTGACCTGACCATCGAACGGCTTGCTGCGCTGAAGCCGGCCTTCCGCACGGACAACGGCACGGTGACAGCGGGCAATGCCTCGGGCCTCAATGACGGCGCTGCGGCGCTGGTCCTGGCTGAAGCCGGACGTGCGCGAGCGTTGGGCCTCACGCCCATGGCGCGACTTGTCAGTTACGCCCATGCCGGCGTGGATCCGGCATACATGGGTATTGGTCCGGTGCCGGCGGTGCGCAAGGTGCTGGAACGCGCCGGTCTCAGTCTTGACGATATGGACGTGATCGAGGCCAACGAAGCCTTCGCCGCCCAGGCGTGCGCGGTGATGCAGGAACTTGGCATGGACCCGGCGCGCGTCAACCCCAACGGATCGGGCATCGCCCTTGGGCATCCGGTCGGCGCAACCGGGGCGATCATTACCGTCAAGGCGGTGCATGAACTGCAAAGGACAGGTGGGCGTTACGCGCTGGTGACCATGTGCATCGGCGGAGGGCAAGGGATCGCAGCGATCTTTGAGCGCGTCTGACCGCGCCGCGCAGCCATCTCGTCGGAGGCAGACATAACCGATTGAAGAAACCGCCGGGCCTGCCGACAAGACAGGAGCGAGGTGATATCTCGGCACGAGACCGGCTTTCCCATCAGGACGAAACATGAACAACCTATCCGCCACCGATTCCTTATCGCTTCTGCTGTTCACGCTGCGCAGCGGCAAGCAGATGGCGATCAACCTGTTGAAAGTCAGCGAGATCATCCCGACCCCTTCGCTGACTCGTCTGCCCGAATCACACCCGCATGTAAGAGGTGTAGCCACGCTGCGCGGGCATCCGCTGTCGGTGATCGATCTCAGCATGGCCATCGGCATGGCGCCGTTGCAGGACCCCAAGGGCGGTTGCCTGATCGTCACCGAAATCAGCCGCTCGAAGCAGGGCCTGCATGTTCAGGCCGTGGTCAGGATCGTACACATCCAGTCCTCGAAAATCCTGCCGCCGCCCTATGGCGCACGGTCCAACTCCTTCATCACCGGAACTGCCGAAGTGGATGGCGAGCTGATCCAGATTCTCGACGTGGAAAAGGTCATTCACAACATTGCGCCGGCTCCGGTCGATGCGGACATTTCGGAGCTGGATGACCAGGACGCACAGCTACTCACCGAGACCCGGGCGCTGGTCCTCGATGACAGCCAGGTGGCGCTGCACATGTCCGTGTCGGCCCTGAGCAAAATGGGTGTCACCTGCCATGCAGTCCGCAGCGCCCGCGAAGCATTCGAGAAGCTGGACAGCCTCAAGGGGGGCTACAACGCCATCAACATGGTTGTCTCCGACATCGAGATGCCGGAAATGGATGGCTATTCATTTACCCAGTCCCTGCGCAAGCATCCCGATTACGCCTCCATCTATGTGCTGTTGCACACCTCGCTGGACAGCACCATCAGTACCGACAAAGCCAAGGCCGCCGGGGCCAATGACATCCTCACCAAGTTCTCGCCACCGGAGATGGCCAGGTGCATGCTGCGCGCTGCACGGGTGATTCACCTGGGCGAGGATGCATCGGTCGCCTGACGATCGGGGCGTTTGGTTCGTACGCCAACCTGTAGGAGCGAGGTCGGTGCGAAAGGCACAGCGCCTGCTTAGCTGCCGTACCTGCCGAAGCTCGCGTCGCGCGTGTTGACGTAGAGCGCATACAGCGAATGGCTGCTGGCCATGCACAGGCGGTCACCGCTTCCGCTTTGCTGTCCGAGTCTGGCAGAGCAATGACACGTAGAATGGTCCGCTCAGAGACAGACACCAGAGAGGCGGACGGTGGAACTAGAGCAGGGCTTCGTCCTGACCCGGCACTGGCGCGACACCGCGGCGGGTACCGAGGTGGAGTTCTGGCTGGCGACCGATTCCGGGCCGCGTCGGGTCCGTGTGCCGAACCAGCCGTCGGTGGCGTTCATCCCGGCAGAGCAGCAGCGCAAGGTCGAGCTGCTGCTAGAGGGCGAGCGCGACGTGGAGTTGCGACCGTTGAAGCTGACCGATTTCCGCCATCGCCCGGTACTCGGCCTCTACTGCAATCAGCATCGGCAGTTGATGAATCTGGAGAAGCGCCTGCGCGGTGCAGGACTGGATGTGTACGAGGGCGACATCCGCCCGCCGGAGCGCTACCTGATGGAGCGCTTTATCACCGCACCGGTGAGTTTTACCGGCCAGCCGAATGCGGGCGGCGTGCTGCTGGAGGCGCAGATCAAGCCTGCTCCGGACTACCGGCCGCAGCTCAGGCTGGTTTCGCTGGACATCGAAACGACCATGCGTGGCGAGCTGTATTCCATAGGCCTGGAAGGCTGTGGGCAGCGTCAGGTCTACATGCTCGGCCCGGCCAATGGCGACAGTGCTTCGGTGGATTTTCAGCTGGATTATTGCGACAGCCGCAAGCAGCTCATCGAGCGGCTCAACGACTGGATGGCGCTGCATGATCCCGACGCCATCATCGGTTGGAATCTCGTGCAGTTCGATCTGCGCGTCTTGCGTGATCAGGCCCAGCGCTATCAGGTGCCGCTGCGCCTGGGCCGGGGTGGGGAGGAGATGGCGTGGCGTGAGCATGGTGGTCGCGGCAATCACTTCTTCGCCGCCGCAGCGGGCCGCCTGATCATCGACGGCATCGAGGCGCTGCGTTCGGCGAGTTGGAGCTTCAACTCGTTCAGCCTGGAAAACGTCGCGCAGACACTGCTCGGTGAAGGCAAGGCCATCGACACGCCGTACCAGCGCATGGACGAAATCAACCGCATGTTCGCGGAGGACAAGCCGGCCCTGGCGCGCTACAACCTCAAGGATTGCGAGCTGGTCACGCGAATCTTCCACAGGACCGAGCTGCTGACCTTTCTGCTCGAACGCGCCACGGTCACCGGGCTTCCCGCTGACCGCATGGGCGGCTCGGTGGCGGCGTTCGAGCATCTATACATTCCCCTCATGCATCGACAGGGCTTCGTCGCGCCGAATCTTGGCGAGCGGCCGCCGGAGGCCAGCCCCGGCGGCTTCGTGATGAATTCGCAGCCGGGCCTGTACGAATCGGTGCTGGTGCTGGATTACAAGAGCCTCTACCCCTCGATCATCCGCACCTTTCTCATCGACCCGGTAGGGCTGGTCGAGGGCATGCGCCAACCGGAAGACAGCGACTCGGTGCCCGGCTTTCGGGGTGCACGCTTCTCGCGTACGCGGCATTGCCTGCCGGCTATCGTCGAGCGCGTCTGGGAAGGCCGCGAGTCGGCCAAGCGCGAGGGCAACAAACCGTTGTCCCAGGCGCTGAAGATCATCATGAATGCCTTCTACGGCGTGCTCGGTTCCAGCGGCTGTCGGTTCTTCGATCCGCGGCTGGCCTCGTCCATCACCCTGCGCGGCCACGAAATCATGCGCCGGACCCGGGCGCTGATCGAGGCCGAAGGCTATAGCGTGATCTATGGCGATACCGATTCCACCTTTGTCTGGCTCAAGCGCGCCCACAGCGATGAGGACGCGGCGCGTATCGGCAAGCAACTGGTGCAGCAGGTCAATGTGTGGTGGCGCGATCATCTGCAGCGTGACTACGGGCTGCAGAGCGCGCTGGAGCTGCAGTTCGAGAGCCACTTCAGGCGCTTCCTGATGCCGACCATTCGCGGCGCGGAGGAGGGCAGCAAGAAGCGCTATGCCGGGCTGGTCACCCGCCCGGATGGCAGCGATGGCCTGGTGTTCAAGGGGCTGGAAACGGTGCGCACCGACTGGTCGCCGCTGGCCCAGCAGTTCCAGCAGGAGCTGTACCGACGCATCTTCAACCGGCAACCCTATCAGGACTACGTGCGAGATTATGTCCAGCGCACCCTGGCGGGCGAGCTGGACGAGCTGTTGATCTTCCGCAAGCGGCTGCGGCGGCGCCTGGATGACTACGAACGCAACGTGCCACCCCACGTACGCGCCGCGCGGATCGCCGATGATTACAATCTGCAGCAGGGCCGGCAGCGGCAATACCAGAATGGCGGCTGGATCAGCTACCTGATCACGGTGGCCGGCCCGGAACCGCTCGAGGTGAGGCGCGCGCCGATCGACTACGACCACTATGTCAGCCGCCAGCTGCAACCCATCGCTGATGCCATCCTGCCGTTCGTGAATGACAGTTTCAGCGCGCTGATCGACGAGCAGCTTGGGCTGTTCTAGCCCAGTGTCAGCCAAGCTCGCTTCTGGTGAGCACCATCAGGACGCCTGCGAAGTAGAGCCCGATCATTGCCACGCTCTCGAAGCCGATCCGGCCCAGGCCATGTTTTTCACGCCGTAGCAGACCCATCAGCAGCACTCCTGTCATCAAAATCGACAAGGCCACCCACAGCAGCACGCTACTGGAGGTGTGGTGATAGATAGAGCCGTCCCGGTAGGCGATATCCGAAGCGGCGACGAACAGGGTATCGAACGCGTTGCCGCCAATGATGCCGCCAACCGCTAAGGTCAGCGCACCACGTTTGACCGCGGCGACCGAAGTCACCAGTTCAGGCAGGGAAGTGACCACGGCCGTCAGCAGCACGCCAACGGCCGCCTGGCTGAGCCAGGTACGGGCGGCGATTTCGCTGGCCGAGGCCTGAAGCACCCAGCCGCTAACGCCAAGAATGACCGCCATGATTACGAACTGCACCCAAAGCGATGTGAGCGAATGATCACCTGATTGGTCGTCAGGTGTGTCCTCGCGGGTTTCTTGTGTCAGTGTTGGCTGCCACATGGCTTCGTGTTGGCCCGTAGAAATCACCCGCAAGCCGTAGAAGTAGCCCAGCAGCAGCAGCGGAGTGACTGGATGGATGCTCCATACGGTGAAATCCGGGGAATAGCTGCCCACCATGATCAGTGAAAGCAGGCATAACACCAGCGCGCCCTGCATGAGATTGCCGATCGACGCCGCAGCGTGTTCGAGATTGACTCGGCGCAGGCAGAGGTCGGCGACCGTCAGAAACAGCGTTTGCACCGCAATGCCGCCTAGCGCATTGCTCATTGCCAACTCAGGCTGCCCTCGCCAAGCTGCAGTAACAGAGAGCACGATCCCGGACAACGACGTTGCCATGCCCAGTAAAACCGCACCGGCCATGGCCTCGCCCATACCGGTGCGATCGGCGAGTTCATCCACCACGCGCGTCAGGCGGGTTCCCACGACGCCGATGACCACGGCGCATACGATCAGCACGCCGACACTTACTGGCAAACCCATGGCTTGAAGATCTAACAATTGACTCTCCGGGGGGCTGTGCTGATGCAGGGAGTGATGGGTAGAGCGACAAGTGCGGCCATGGGTTCAGCTCGCATGAAGGTCACCGGCATTGGTTTTGTGGATCAGCCATGCATGCACGCCGCTCCGTCGAAATGAAACGCTTCCGAACATTATCGACGGTAGTCCATCAGCCTTTGCGCCTGTCGTATTGTTGCACCAGGCGTTCTGCTGGCACGCCACAGGCGAACTTGAGCGCAAGCAGGCGGTTACGCAGGGAGCGGCGCCACCAGCCGTCGCGTTGCCAGCGTCTGGGATCGACGCGCACGCCATCATCCAGGCGGATAAAGGGGCCACATCTGCGCAGGCGCTTCACCAGTTCGACTTCCTCGAACAGCGGCCAGGGGCTGTGTTGACCGCAACTCCGATAATGGCTGGCGTCCACGAACAGACCCTGATCGCCGTAGGGCACGCCGAAACGGCAGCGCCAGTTGATCAGGGTTTCCAGCAGTTGCCCTTGCCAGCCGACCTGGCCAGCGAAGCGAAAACGGAAATAGCCGCCCGCCGCGCCGCTGCACAACGCATCCAGCATCGCCTGTAGAGGCTCGCCAGGCAGGCTGGCGTCAGCATGAACAAACCACAGCAGCCGATACCTGGCCCGACTGGCACCGAGGCGCAATTGCTGGCCGCGGCAGGGATCGGCTGGCAGCCAGTGCGCGGCGAAGCGCTCGCAGAGGGCCTGGCATGTCTCGCTGCGGGCGCCGTCCACGACGATGATTTCGCCGGGTATCGCGGCCGTGATGAACAGTTGCACAAGCCTGTCCAGCAGCCGTGCCAGGGGCTGCTCGTCCCGCCAGCAGGGGATGATCACGCTGATGCCCTGGCGTTCAGGCATCGACCTGTATCTCCGGCCGGTTGAGTATCGCCAGCAGCTGATGGCGTGCCGGGCGTGGGTCGTCCTGAAGCGCCTGCTGGAGCAGCGGCAGGTCTGAGGCGTGATCGATATCGAATGACCTACCGGCGCTGGCGACCCGCTGGCCAGCCTGCCGACAACGCTGCGCCAGTGCTTCACCGAGGCGCTCTGTACTCCAGGGCAGGGCCATGAGGTTGGGCCAGGGCAGGTTCGAGGCCATCAGCACCACGCCGCCATCGCTCGCGTCGAGCAGCACGGTATCGTGCTCCTGCAGCAGCATGCGGACCTGTCTGTAGTCGTCTGGACGCAGCGCGGGGCAATCGCTGCCGATAAAGATCAGCTGGCGCAGACCCTGTTCCCGTAGACGACGATCCAGTGCGTTCAGACGTTGGCCCAGGTTGCCTTCGACCTGCGCCACACAGTGCGCTTCGGTGCCCAGCGATTCTGCCCACAGCAGATGTGCGGCTGCATCCGGCGCGATGAATCGCGGGCCAGGCCAGTCACGCAGATCTTCGAGGGCACAGTCGAGTAGCGCCTGCGCCAGGATCAGCCCGTGTTGCTGGCCCAGGCTCGCCGCCAGTCGCTGCTTGGCGTGGCCCAGCGAGGGACGCTTGCACAGCAGGACCAGCCCGGGCAGGGTGGCGGCTTGGGCTTGAGACGGCATCTGCGACACGGCTGCACTCCCTTACTGGCACGACCGCAGGATCGGTCGGCAGGGTCGACTATGCTTGAGCGGTGCCGATCTGGCGAGGGGAGCACCTGGCAGGGCTGGCCAGGACATCATCCAAAACGGGCCATCGAAGCGGGAGCCCAGCATGCGTGACACCTTACCTTTGCTCGATGCCTTGAGCTTTCCTGCGGTTCGTCGCGGCCGTCTCGAAGCATTGCAGATTAACCTGACCTACCGTTGCAACCAGCGTTGCCTGCACTGCCACGTGAATGCCGGGCCGACGCGCACCGAGGCGATGACTGACGAGAGTCTGGCCCTGCTGCATCAGGTGATCGACAGGCATCAGGTGCAAACCCTTGACCTGACCGGCGGGGCGCCGGAAATGCACCCGCGGTTCCGCGAGCTGGTGGTATATGCGCGTGGCGAAGGGCTACGTGTGATCGACCGCTGCAACCTGACCATCCTCGGTGAGCCTGGCTACGAGGGGCTTGCCGATTTCCTTGCCGGACAGGGGGTCGAAGTGACGGCTTCGCTGCCCTGCTATTCACGGGAGAACGTCGATCAGCAACGCGGAGATGGGGTGTTCGAGGCCAGCATCGCGGGGCTGCGGCAGCTCAACGAGCGCGGCTACGCGCAGGGGGGCAGCGGACTCATCCTCAACCTGGTCTACAACCCGCAGGGTGCCTCGCTGCCGCCACCACAGGCCGAGCTGGAGGCGGCATACAAGGCCCACCTGGCCGAGGACTTCGGCATCCGCTTCAATCATCTTCTGACGATCACCAACCAGCCCATCGCCCGGTTCGGCAGCACGCTGGTGTCCAAGGGACAGTTCAGCGACTACATGCAGCTGCTCCGTGACAGCTACCGGCCTGAAAATCTGAATGCGGTGATGTGCCGCTCGCTTGTGAGTGTCGACTGGCAAGGCTACCTGTATGACTGCGACTTCAATCAGATGCTCGGGCTGACCATGCCGCTGCCGGGGCTGCTGAAACGGGACCGTGCACACCTGCGCGATCTGCTGAGCGCAACCGGCTTCGAAGGCAATCCCATCGTGACGCGCGACCACTGCTATGCCTGCACGGCCGGCCAGGGATCGAGCTGCGGTGGCGCGCTGCTGGAGTAGGGCACATCGAGCCCGGCTGGCGGCCGCGTGATCACTTGGCAAACAGCTGGCTCATGTCCTTGAAGGCTTTGAATTCCAGTGCATTGCCGCAGGGATCGAAGAGAAACATGGTGGCTTGCTCGCCCACCTGGCCCTCGAAGCGTACATAGGGCTCGATCACGAATCTGGTGTTGCGCGCGCGCAGGCGCTCGGCCAGTGTCTCCCATTCGGGCCAGCTCAGCACGATGCCGAAATGCGGCACCGGTACGTCGTGCCCATCCACCGCATTGGTGTGGGCGGCTTCCTGGGACGCGGTTCGCGGGTGTTCGTGGATCACCAGCTGGTGGCCATAGAAATCAAAGTCCACCCAGTGGTCGGAGGAGCGGCCCTCGGCGAGACCAAAAACCTCGCCATAAAAGGCGCGTGCTGCAGGAAGGTCGTACACGGGGATCGCAAGGTGAAACGGTGAAAGGCTCATCAGGGCTTCCTTTTGGTTTGGGGCCGTCCGGCATTCTTGCCGATTTGTCGCGCCTACCAACAACGGATATCTTTCGTGTCGAGCCATCAAAATTTCGATCAGTGAAGGGCCCAATGATTCGCGAACTGAGGACGTTCCTGGCCATTGCCCGCTGCGGCAGCTTTGCCGCGGCGGGCAACGCTATCGGGCTGACCCAATCGGCGGTCAGTGCCCAGATCAGAAATCTGGAAGAAGCACTGGGCCTTCGTCTGTTCGATCGAACCGGGCGTTCGGCTCATCTGAACGCGGCAGGTCATCGAGCGCTGCCGCTGGCTGAACAGATCCTGGAAACATTTGCACTGATGGGCCAACCGGAGTCGCTGGACGATTACCGCGGAGAGCTGCGTATCGGCGCCATCGGCACGGTGCAAACCGGGCTGCTACCTGCGGTACTGGTTCGACTGCGCGAACAGGCGCCGGGTGTCACCCCCAAACTGGTGCCGGGGGTTTCGCTGAACCTGTTATCGCAGGTGGATGCTGGCGAGATCGACCTGGCTGTGGTGATCCGACCACCCTTTGCGTTGCCCAAGGAGCTGCATGCCGAGCTGATCCAGAGGGAGCCATTCGTGCTGATTGCGCCGCCTGGCGTGCCGGGCGATGACCCTCTGCAGTTGCTGCTGGAGCAGCCGTTGGTGCGCTACGACCGCAGCTCCTTCGGCGGTCGGCAGGTCAGCCGGTTTTTGCGCAGACATCGCCTCGATGTGCGGCCCGGACTTGAACTCGACGAACTCGATGCGATCGTGAAGATGGTGGAGAGCGGCCTGGGCGTTGCGCTTGTGCCCAGAGCAGGGCTTTGGCTCGAGCAGGCGCCCAGGGTTCGGATTCTGTCCCTGGGTGGCGCGACATTTCACCGCGAGCTGGTGCTTCTCAGCCGGCACAGCAACAGGCAGCTACCGATGCAGCAGTTGTTCAGACGCTGCCTGCAGCAGGCGCTCGGCCTGACAGCCGATTGAGGCTACCGCCGGGCGGCAAGAACGGTTTACCCGTGTCGGCGGTGCAGCCGCACATCCATCCTGCACTACCCTGTGGAGAGCAAGCAGACAGCGCCGCACCTACGCCAGGCATTGCCTAGAACGGCAAGCGGCTGAAGCAGTCCAACGCCTGAAGCCGCTATCGTTAAGTTGGAGAACTTGCATGGCACATCCGGATCTCCAATCCCGCCTTGCTTTTACATTGCAATCGGCTGGCTTGCTGGAGTGGTACGTCGAACTCGACGATTCACTGAATAACTCGCAGGCAGCCGTGGAAGCGGTCACCCACGCGCTTGACGCCTGTTCCCTGGGTAGCACCTCGCTCACTGAGTTCCTGGAGCATATCCATCCAGACGATCGCGATACGGTTGCCGAGCAGGTGGCAATTGCCTTGTCGACGGGCGACGAGGTCCGCTTCGAGTGCCGGATACTCATCGGCGAAACGGGTGTTCAGCGGATCAGCGTCAATGGCCGTTCGACCGCGCATCCCGAGCTGAGGGCGCTGCATTTTGTCAGCCAGGACGTGACCGACTGCCGCCGTGCCGAAGCGATTGCGGAAGGGCAGATGCGCGCCCTGGAGCTCGGTGTCGCCGGTGCGCCTCTACAGGAGGTGCTGCTCGAGCTGACCCGGTCTGCGCAGCGTCAGTCGTCGGGGCTCATCCGCGCCGCGATCATGCGCCTGGATGAAGACGGCAGGCTGCGTTTCGTCGAGTCTTCCAGTCTGCCGCAGGATTTCGTCGAGGCTCTGGACGGCATGGGTACCGATGCGAATGAAACGACATGCAGCGTATCGGTTCGCACTGGCGAGCCCAGCATCGCGGTCGATATCAGCAGCGACCCGAACTGGACCAAGCACCGCGCCAAGGCGCTGGAGCATGGCCTGCATGCGTGCTGGTCAACACCGATCCGTTCGACCGCTGGCGAGGTGATGGGGACCCTTGCCTGCTACAACACCGTGCGCGCTGCGCCTTCGGGCCAGGAGCAGGAGGGCATCACACTGCTCGCCAATACCGCGGCGTTGGTAGTCCAGCGCGAGCGCGCCAACCAGGCGCGCGCCAGGGCCGAGCAGAAAATCCTGGCCAATGAGCGCCGGTTCAAGGGGTTGGTCAAAGCCACCAACAGCCTGACCTGGTGTGCCGACCGCAATCTGAACCTGATAGAGCCACAGCCTGAGTGGATCGAATTCACCGGGCAGAGCTTCGAGCAGTCGCGCGGACGCGGATGGCTTGACGCGGTCCATCCCGAAGACCGACCCGAACTGGAAGCGGTGGTCGAAGACATGTGCCTGAACATTTCCAACAGGCGCGCCGAGTACCGGGTTCGTCGTGCCGACGGGCAGTATCGCTATATGGCAGGCCATGCCGTGCCGATCTTCGATGACCTGGGCATCATGCGAGAGTGGTCCGGCGGGCTGACGGACATCACCGACCGCAAGCAGGTCGAACATCGGCTCCATCACATGGCGACTCATGATGCGCTGACCGGATTGCCCAACCGAATCTACCTCAACGACCACCTCCGTGAGCTGGTCAACTTCATACCCGACGGCCAGCAGCTGATGATCATGCTGATCGACCTGGATCGCTTCAAGGAAGTGAACGATTCCCTGGGGCATGGCTACGGTGACGTGTTGTTGGTGCAGATTGCCCATCGGTTGCGCGAGGTGTTGCCCTCGGGCGACCTGGTGGCCCGGCTGGGGGGTGACGAGTTCGTCGTGGTGGCGCACCTGCCCGACGGGCTGAAAACTGCCGAACAGCTGGCCACTGACCTGTTGCGCGCGATCCAGCAGCCCTGTGACGTGCTTGGCACGCGCTACTATCCGTCTGCCTCGATGGGGATGTGTCTCTACCCGAACCCCGACACCAGTATCGACGAGCTGCTGCAGCACGCCGATATCGCCATGTATCGCGCCAAGGATGCCGGCGGTACCGGCATGCGGTTCTTTTCCGCGGAGATGAGCGTCGAGACCAAGAACCGCATGGCTCTGGAGCTCGACCTGCGCGAAGCCCTGGAACGGGACGAATTCGTGCTGCATTACCAGCCGCGCATTTGCCTGGATAACGACACGGCATGCGGTGTGGAAGCCTTGATTCGGTGGAACCACCCAAGCAAGGGGCTGATTCCGCCGAACGCCTTCATCCCCATCGCCGAAGCCACGGGGCTGATCTGCAAGATTGGCACCTGGGTCTTGCAGCAGGCGTGCCGGGATATTCAGGGTCTGGCCGAGCGCATCGGAACCGAGCTGATACTGTCGGTGAATGTGTCACCCGTGCAGCTCAAATCACCGACGTTGTGCCGCGACGTGAGGCAGGCACTGGAGGGGGCCGGCATGGATACACACCGGCTCGAGCTTGAGCTTACCGAGTCCGGACTGATCGAGGATACCGATAGCTCACACCAGCTGTTGCGAGATCTCGGTGATATCGGCGTCAGGCTCGCGATCGATGATTTCGGCACCGGTTACGCTGGCATTGCCTACCTGCGTCAATATCCGATCAACGTCGTGAAGCTGGACCGGACCTTTCTCTGCCCGACCGCCAGGGCCGATAGCTGCCTCGATTTCATCAAGGCGGTCACCG
Organism: Stutzerimonas sp. C6.4V; assembly: GCF_058536345.1. Lineage (NCBI taxonomy): Bacteria > Pseudomonadati > Pseudomonadota > Gammaproteobacteria > Pseudomonadales > Pseudomonadaceae > Stutzerimonas > Stutzerimonas sp. C6.4V. The sequence continues at coordinate 1,971,268 of NZ_JBZUBM010000001.1, read as the reverse complement.
AGATGTGCCATTCGCTTGGCATGCGCGTCGTGGCCGAGGGAGTGGAGGATGCGGACATGCTGACACAGCTTGTCCGGTCGGCCTGCGACGAGGCGCAAGGCTATCTGTTTGCCAAACCGATGCCGTTGGCGAAACTGGCACACTACATTACCGAGCGTCGGGCGGGTTGATGGCCGGACCATCCCCTCGCAACCTTCTTCTGCCCGAGGGCGATCGTCTGTACCATCCGCCGCACTTGCTGTTGACGCTTCGATCCGGTTGGCTGCGGCTGCGTCGCCACCCCAGCGCATTCCTTTCCTGACCGCACCGATGGACCCCCATGGCCTTTCGCTTGGGGAATCGGCGAAAGAGTTGCTTTCCTTTGACCAACAGAACAGAGCACTGACGTGACAGCCCAGGTTTCATCCGAAGGAAAACGCCTGTTGATCGGGGCGGAACGCGACGGCGAGTGCGCCGCCATGATGCAGTTGCTCGAGCAGGAAGGCTATGTGCTCAGGCTTTGCACTGACGCGGCGGAGCTGGCAGATCAGCTGAGTCCCAGCGTGGGGGCAGTGATCGTCATGGACAGCCTCCTGCCTGCCATTGAAGATCTCCCGGCTGCGCTAGTCGAGCGGCATGGGTGGTCGAACATTCCGTTCATTCTGATCACCCGGCAGCAGAGCGAATCACGTGCGGACTTCCTGGCGCTCAAGGGGAGGCTGCCTGCGTCGCTGACCGATCTGGTCATTCTCGAACAGCCTCTTGGTTCGGCGTCGCTGCTCAGTACGGTGGCCACCGTCTGGCGTTCGCGCCAACGCCAGTTCGAGATACGCGACCGCCTCATCGAACTGGCCGAGCAACGTGCCACACTCGAAAGCCTGGTTGAGCACCTTCCGGTAGGTGTCTGCCTGATCGATATAAACGGCGCCACCGTGCTCAGCAACCCGATCTATGAACGCTACGTGCCGAATCGGCTGATTCCGTCGGCCGACAGCAGCCGTGCCGGCCAATGGGTCGCGTTCGATGATGACGGGCGGCCCCTGCCGCGTGAACAGTTTGCCGGTGCGCGTGCCCTGCGCGGCGAACAGGTTTCGGGGCTGGATTTCCGTTATTGCTCCGAAGAGGGCAGCGAGACCTGGACGCGCATCAGCGCAGTGCCTCTGTATGACAGTCGGCACCGTGTGAAGGGCGCGGCGCTGGCGGTCATCGATGTCGACGCAGAAAAGCAGAATGAAGAGATGTTGCGTCGCTTCAACGGCGATCTCGAGCTCCAGGTCAAGGCACGCACCCGCGCACTGGAAGAGGCGCTGGACAAACTGACGCTTGAAAGTCAGGAGCGTGCCCGAGCCGAGGAGCAGCTGCGTCAGTCGATGAAGATGGACGCGGTTGGCCAGCTTACCGGCGGTATCGCGCATGATTTCAACAACATGCTCACCGGTGTCATCGGCGCGCTGGATCTCATGCGCCTTCGCATCGACCGCCAGCAGTATGCTGATCTTGATCGCTACATGACCGCGGCGCATAGCTCCGCCAGCCGGGCAGCCGCCTTGACCCAGCGGTTGCTGGCATTCTCCCGACGCCAATCACTGGAAACCCGCTCGGTTGCGGTAAACACCCTGATCCTCTCGCTGGGTGACCTGCTCAAGCGCACCCTGACCGAGCGCATCAGGCTGGAAATCCTGCTGGATGACGAGGCAGGTTTTGCCCAGGTCGATCCCAACCAGCTCGAAAACGCGCTGCTGAACCTGAGTATCAACGCGCGTGGTGCGATGCCGGATGGCGGGGTCCTGACCATCACGACGCAGCGTACCGTGGTCGAAACTGCTGAGGCGGCTCGAGTTGGCGGCAGCGCGGGCCACTACCTGCGCATCGCCGTAGCGGATTCAGGCGTAGGGATAGCGGAGCCGTTGCTGCCGAAGATCTTCGAGCCGTTCTTTACCACCAAGCCGCTCGGGCAGGGCACGGGGCTTGGCCTGTCGATGGTCTACGGCTTTGCCCAGCAGAGTGGCGGCTTTGTAACCGTGACCAGTCGAGAGGGGGCCGGAACAACCTTCTTCCTCTACATTCCGCTGGCACAGTCCGAGTCAGTAGAGGAGCCGCGGGTCAATAAAGGCGCAACGGTCACTTCGGGCGATGGGCAGAGCATTCTCGTGGTGGAAGATGACGACTCCGTACGCCTGCTGCTCGACAGCGCGCTTCGAGACATCGGCTACCACGTTCACCTCGCTGAAGACGCTCAGCAGGCGTTAGGCTTGCTCAGCCGAATAGAGCGTCTCGACCTGTTGATCACCGACGTTGGTCTGCCGGGGCTGAACGGCCGCCAGCTGGCGGAAATCGCTCAGCACCAGCGACCTGACCTGCCTGTGCTGTTTATCAGCGGTTACGCCGAAAACGCCGCGATTCGCTCTGAATTCCTTGGCCCCGGAATGAACATGATGACCAAGCCATTCACCCTCGATTGTCTGGCGCAGACTGTAGCGAGGGCGTTTCAGGCCGAGGTGATCCACTGAGCTGCAGCCGCTGTCGCCAGACCGCAACCGGGACAACGCACCGGTTGCATTGGCCTGTCGACTCGGACCCTCGCCGGTCAGTCCAACCCGCCCCCGACGGGTGTCGGCGCCCCCTGCATGTCCGAGACATTCTGCTTGAACAGTGTCTGTGCCATGGGGCGGCCCAGATAGAAACCCTGGGCCTGGTCACAGGCGAGCTCTGTCAATTTGCCAAGTTGTGCCACGGTCTCGATGCCTTCAGCGGTGACGGTGAGGGAGAGGGCGTGGCCCATACTGACGATCGCGTGAACGATTGCCTCGCTGCTCTGCGACTGGTCGAGCCCCGCGATAAAGCTGCGGTCAATCTTGATGCCATCGAACGGATAGCTGCGTAGATAGCTCAGGGAGGAGTAGCCCGTCCCGAAATCATCCATGGACAACCGGATACCCAGTGTCTTGAGCTGATTCATCGTGATCAGCGTTGCTGCGGCATCTTCAAGCATCACGCTTTCAGTGATTTCCAGTTCAAGACGCTGCGGTGCAATCCCGGTGCGATTCAGCACCGCAGCGATGCGCTCCACCAGATCATCGCGTTGGAATTCAACCGGCGACAGGTTCACCGAAACCATCAACCCGTCCCCCCATTCCAGCGCGCTCGCGCAGGCCTCGCCGAGGACCCAGTCGCTGAGTTCGACGATCAACCCGGTTTCCTCGGCCAACGGGATGAAACTGGCGGGACTGAGCAGGCCCCGGGCCGGATGCAGCCAACGCACCAGCGCTTCGGCGCCGACAATGCGCTGCGAGGCTGCGTCGTAGCGTGGCTGGAAATCGAGGCGGAACTCATGCCGTTGCAAGGCTTGGCGCATATCCATTTCCAGCTGCCGGCGCGCCATGATTCGCTCGTTCATCGCTGGCTCGTAGAACCTGAACAGATTCCGGCCGCTGGATTTGGCCTCGTAGAGGGCGATATCGGCATAGCGCAGCAAGTCTTCTGCGGTCAGTCCGTCATAGGGGGCAGCGACAACGCCGATGCTGGCACCGACGCTGATCTCGTTGCCGGCAATCCGGATCGGCTGGTTGATCTGTTCGATCAACCGCTGGCACAGGCGTTCCGCTTGTTCGTGAGTCCGGCAATCGGTGGTCACGACGATAAATTCGTCCCCCCCCAGCCTGGCGACCAGATCCGTGCCGCGAGTGCTGCCGGTCAGTGCGTTGGCGATCTCACGCAAGACCAGGTCGCCGGCGGCGTGACCGAACGCATCATTGACGGGTTTGAATCGATCGAGATCCAGCGCCAGGACGAACATGGGTCGCTCGCCGCTCAAGCCGTCGTCGAGGCGGGCGTTGAGGAAGTGATTCAGACGATGCCGGTTGGCCAGCCCGGTCAGGGCATCGTGCTGGCTGATGTGCTCGATGCGCGCCTTGGCTTCGATTTCCTCGGTAATGTCGCAAACGGTGCCCAGGTACCCCTGGAGCGTGCCATCGATCCGAACAGCGCGGGCGGATAGCTGGCAATAGCGCCGCGTTTCGTCGTTGTCGCGCATTTCACAGCGAATCGGCTGACGCGCACTGACGCCTGGCTCGGCGATGGTGGCCAGCGCTTGGGTGTCATAGTTCAGCAAGTCCTTTAGCGGCCGGCCCAGCCAGGCATGACCAGGCAGGCCGGTGACCTGGCTGAAGCGCTCGGACAGGTAAGTCAGGTTCTGCTTTGAGTCGGTTTCCCATATCCAGTCCGATGAGGCTTCGCAGATATTCCTGAATCGCTGCTCGCTGATGTGCAGGGCTCGCTGAGCAGTCTCGATCATGTCCGTGGCATGGATTACCCGCCGACGTAGCCAGACCACAAGTACGGATACCAGCAGGCCGAGCGCGAACAGCATCGGGAGGAATTTCTTCAGCAGGGTCATGCCCCGTTCCTCGCTCTGCCATTGCAAGGTTACGGTGATCCCGATATCGGATTGCAGAGTGAGTTTCGGCGCCGGAGCGAGGCTTAGGTTGCCTGAGGCTGCCCGGAGCCCGCGAAGGTCGAACGCTTCGTCGATGACCTTCAGCTTCGCCTCGGTCAGCACGTCGACAAAGATGAGATACGACAGGCGGCTGAAGTCGGTGTAGGAACTGTCGGGGCGCATTACCGCTGCGGAGACAATGGCAGGCACCCCAGCGACGGAAAAATAGACCTGCGACACGCCGTCGTCGGCTGACTTGAGTCGCGCGTCGGCCAGTAGCGCGCCGAGGTTTCCGGTAATCCAGTCACTGGCCGCCGTGTCGCTGAGCTCGCCGTCGACGATGCCGTAGCGGGTCGTCGCGTCCGGCCCCAGAACAAATACACCGTCCAGGCCGTAGGTGGAAAACAGCGAGGGGCCTATGTTGTCCCCTTCGTAGGCCCAGGTCGCGTCGACGTCAGGGCTCATGTGCTGGTAGGCGTCATTCCAGAAGGCGTAATCGGCCAACGCTGTGCCGATCTTGTCTTGCCTGCTTTCGATGGCCTTGGCGGCATCCGTTTCACTGTGACGCACCTGCTGCTGATCCAGCGAAAGGCAAAGATAAGCCAGTGCCAGGCCAGCCGAGACAAACAGCATGGCAACAAGGTAGATGAAGCCGAGTGACGTCTTGCGGGTAATGGCGGTGTATTGCACCGCCTGGTCATGAAGGTTCGTTGAACAATGAGAGGTCATCGGTAATCGCCGGGTTCGACAGGAGTGAAGCCAAGTGGCTGACTGCATGACCTGTATCGGCCGGATGAGTGAATGCGTTGGGCTTGTACGACCTGATCCGACAAGTGGCTGGTCTGCTGGGGCCATGATCCTTGCCTGCAGCCTCTGTCCGGCTCTGATGGGCTTTGGTTGGCATGTGCCGAGCGAGCGACCTCCTGACGTCTGGGTGCAATAGCGGAGACCTGCGCTGCCAGCCGCACGCTCTGCGGCCGGTTGTTCGGCGTGTACGGATGTTCCAGAACGATCGAACTGATTCCGGCCCATCTTCCATTCATCGCTGCTACGAGCGTTGGGCAAGAGAGGCACATGCTGATCTGAGTCGCGGGACCAGACGTTCGCATGCGCTTAGCCAAGTTCTTCGGCGCCTCGTATCATGCCGCCGATGAGCCTGCGGATTAACCTCGACTGCTGGGGAACCAAAGCCCGAGGATCGGGGGTCGAAGCGCCTAGACAACCACCTTGACCCGTCTTGGTTCTTTATCGCCCCTAACCCGAGGCGACCTATTCAACCTTCAAAGGAACGACAGATGAGCACCGACCTCAACGCAGGACGCCTGCCGGACGAACACACCCTGACCAACATTCCGCGCCTGATCTCGCGCTATTACAGCGAGCGGCCGGACCCATCCGATCCGGCGCAGCAGGTGTCGTTCGGTACTTCCGGTCATCGAGGCTCCTCGCTCAAGGTCAGCTTCAACGAGTGGCATATCCTCGCCACTACCCAGGCGATCTGCGATTACCGCCAACAGCAGGGCATCGACGGCCCCATTTTTGTCGGCATGGACACTCACGCGCTGTCCGAGCCGGCGTTCGTTTCGGCGCTGGAGGTGCTCGCGGCCAATGGTGTCGAGACGCGCATCGACGCCGGTTGCCCCGAAACCAACGGCGAGCCCGGCTACACGCCGACCCCGGCGATTTCCAACGCCATCCTCGAATACAACGCCGGCCGCAGCCAGGGCCTGGCCGATGGCATCGTGATCACGCCGTCGCACAATCCTCCGGCGGACGGCGGCTTCAAGTACAACCCCACCAATGGCGGCCCGGCTGACACGGGCGTGACCAAGTGGATCCAGGAGCGCGCCAATGCGTTGCTGGCCGATGGGCTCAAAGGCGTCAAGCGGATGGATTATTCGCAGGCGCTAAAGGCGCCGACGACACAGCGCTTCGATTTCATCGAAAACTATGTGGGGGGTCTGGAGCAGGTAATCGATCTCGAGGCGATTCGCGGCTCGGGTCTCAAATTCGGTGTCGATCCACTGGGCGGCGCTGGCGTGCATTACTGGACGCGCATTGCCGAACGCTACGGCCTGCCGCTCGAGGTCCTCTCTACCCGCGTCGACCCCACCTTCCGCTTCATGCGCCTGGACTGGGACGGCAAGATCCGCATGGACTGCAGCTCGCTGCACGCCATGGCCGGGCTGATCGAGAACAAGGACCGCTTCGACGTCTCCTTCGCCTGCGACACCGACCACGACCGCCATGGCATCGTCGCGCGGTCGGTTGGCCTGCTGAACCCCAATCATTACCTGGCCGTCGCCATTGAATACCTGTTCACCCACCGCCCGGAATGGAGCGCGGGTGCTGGCATCGGCAAGACCCTCGTGTCGTCCTCGATGATCGATCGCGTCGCGGCCGGCATCGATCGCCGGGTGGTCGAGGTGCCGGTGGGCTTCAAGTGGTTCGTCGATGGTTTGATGGATGGCAGCCTCGGCTTTGGCGGCGAGGAATCCGCGGGCGCGTCCTTCCTGCGTAAGCAGGGCGGTGCCTGGTCCACCGACAAGGACGGCCTTATCCTCGGGCTGCTGGCCGCGGAAATCACTGCCGTCACCGGCAAGGACCCGGGCGAGCGCTACAAGGCGCTCACTGAACGTTTCGGCGCGCCGGTGTACCAGCGTATCGATGCCCCGGCGAACCGTGAGCAGAAGGCAAAGCTCGGCAAACTCTCCGCCTCGCAGGTCACCGCGGGCGAACTGGCCGGTCAGCCGATCACCCAGATCCTCACCGAGGCGCCCGGTAACGGCGCGGCTATCGGCGGGCTCAAGGTCGTGACCGAAAACGGCTGGTTCGCCGCGCGGCCATCGGGCACCGAGGACGTCTACAAGATCTACGCCGAAAGCTTCGAAGGCGAGACGCACCTCAAGCGTATCCAGGACGAGGCCAAGGCGCTGGTGGATAGCGTACTGGCAGGCTGAATGGCCATTGGCGCAGCCGCTACAGGCCGCGCCAATCTCAGCCCTGCAGGTCTGGTCAGGCGTTGGCAGTTGCACGGTGATTTGGCTACCGCTACGTGTTCCGCCGAGTTTCGAGGGAGAGATCCTGTGGTTGTGCTGGCGCGGTGCAAACCTCGACAATTGCGTTGTATTCGTAGTCCAGCCCCGTGAACCATGGCTGACGGCCCGCCATCGTCATCTGATCCCGAGATAGGTATCGCCCTGAAAGACCTTACCCGAGAAGCGCTTGAGGCGGAGGTCGTGCGCTTGCGCACGGTCCTCGAGAAGGCCGGGATCGGCGCTGAGCATCAGGCTTGGCGCGCGGTGCAACAGCCGGCTCCCTCTCCAACATGCCAGCCGGCAACGACAGCCGATCCCGCAACGCTGCAGGCGCTGACGGCAGAGCTCTCGGCCAGCCAGGCCGCTCTTGCCCGCAGCGAGGCGTTCCAGCGAGCAGTGTTCGACAGTGTCACGGAATTCGCCATTATCCTGACTGATCCGGCCGGTTTGATTACCGGATGGAACGCGGGGGCCGAGCAGGTGATGGGGTGGAGCGCCCGGGACATGCTTGGCCAGCGCAGCGATCTGATCTTCACGGTGGCCGACCGAGCCAGTGAACGGGCCAAGCAGGAGATGGACGAAGCCCTGCGTCAGGGTCGCGTGACAAGCGAGCGCTGGCATCTGCGCAAGGACGAGCAGCCGTTCTGGGCGTCGGGGTCGATGTCGCCGCTTTTCGGTGATGACCGTAGCCATCTTGGCTACGTGAAAATCCTGCACGACCGCACCAGTGAGCACCTGGCGAGCCACGCCATCGAGGACACCCAGCAGCGCTATCGTCTGGCTGCCAAAGCGACAAACGACGCCGTCTGGGATTGGGATCTGAGCACCAACCATGTGCTCTGGAACGATGCGCTGGAGCAGGCTTATGGCCATCCGATGGCGGACGTCGAAAACTCCGGTGACTGGTGGATCAACCACATCCATCCAGACGACCGCTCACGCATCCACTCCTCGATCCACGCTGTTATCGATGGCAGCGGCACCACCTGGACGGATGAATACCGTTTCCGCCGTCAGGATGGCTCATACGCTGATGTGCTCGATCGCGGCCAGGTAATCCGCAACGCCGAAGGCCGGGCCGTGCGCATGATCGGCGCAATGCTTGACCTGACCCGCCTGCGCGCTGTCGAGATAGCGTTGCGTCAGAGCGAAGAGCGGTTCCGAACCATTCTGGAGACGATCGAAGCGGCCTTCGCTATCGTTCAGGTCAAGTTCGACGCTGACGACCAACCTGTGGATTACCTCTTCGTCGAGGCCAATCCTGCGTTCGAGCGTCAGACAGGTGTCGATCTGCGCGGCAAGTGGGTTACCGAATTCGCCCCTAATCTGGAACAGTTCTGGTTCAAGACCTACGGCCACGTCGCCAAGACCGGGGAGCCGGCCAGTTTCGAAAGTTACGCTGGAGCGTTCGAGCGCTGGTTCGATGTGCGGGCCGTTCGCGTCGGCGACCCTGCCGAACGGAAGATTGCGATCCTCTTCAGTGATGTCACCCAACGGCGACATGCCGAAGAGCGCCTGCGCGTCAGCGAATCGCTTGCTCGGGAAAACATCCAGCGCGTCCAACTGGCGCTCGCGGCCGGCGCGATCATTGGCACCTGGAACTGGCATCTGCCAACCGACCAGTTCACGGTCGACCAAGGCTTCGCACACGTCTTCGATCTGGATCCGACCCTCGGCCGCGACGGGCTCAGCCTCGAGCAGGTGATCGCCAGCGTGCATGCCGAAGATCGGGAGGGGCTGAAGGCTGCGATAGCGGAAGTGATCTCCCGCGGTGGCGCTTTCGCCCACCAGTACCGGGTACGCCGCGCTGACGGCAGGTACTACTGGATCGAGGCGAACGGACGCGTGGAACACGCAGCAGACGGTACCCCTCATCGCTTCCCTGGCGTATTGATCGATGTTGAGCACAGGCGCTCCATAGAGGCGGAGCGCGACCGGGCAACTGCCGCCTTGAGAGCGCTCAACGACACCCTGGAACAGCGCGTGGCCGAGCGGACGGCAGCGCTGATCCAGACCGAAGACAAGCTGCGACAGTCGCAAAAGATGGAAGCCGTCGGCCAACTCACCGGCGGGCTAGCCCACGACTTCAACAATCTGCTCGCCGGGATATCGGGCGCGTTGGAACTGATGAGTCTAAGGGTGTCCCAGGGGCGTCTGGAGGATATCGACAAATACGTGACCTCTGCCCAGGGTGCGGCAAAACGCGCCGCAGCGCTGACGCACCGCCTCCTTGCGTTCTCGCGGCGCCAGACGCTCGACCCGCGCCCGGTCGACGCCAATGTACTGATGGAAGGCATGACTGAGCTGATCCAGCGCACCGTCGGTCCGGGTATCCGAGTGGAGACCCTCAGCGCCAAGAACCTCTGGTCGGCCTCCGTCGATGCCAGCCAGCTCGAGAATGCCATCCTCAACCTGTGTCTCAATGCGCGCGATGCCATGCCGGACGGTGGACGTATCACCATCGAAACGGCCAACCGGTGGCTGGTAGGCGATACGGCCCGTGCATACGAGGTACCCGAAGGGCAGTACCTGTCGCTGAGCGTAACGGACACCGGAACAGGCATGACAGCTGCCGTCATTGCCAAGGCATTCGACCCCTTCTTCACCACCAAACCCATCGGCCAGGGCACTGGCCTTGGGCTTTCGATGATCTATGGCTTTGCCAAGCAATCCGGTGGCCAGGTCCGCATTGATTCAGAGGTAGGGCGGGGCACCCGGGTTTCCATCTTTCTGCCGCGCCATATCGGGAAATCGACCGAGGGCGCAGCGACCGCAGCAAGGGCGGATACAGCCCTTGGAGCGGGCGTTGGCACGATCCTGATCGTGGACGACGAGCCGAGCGTGCGCCTGCTGCTCATGGATGTGCTGGGCGACCAGGGCTATACGCTGATCGAGGCTGCCGACAGTCTCAGCGGGTTGAAGGTGCTGCAATCGGATGTAGCCATCGACCTGCTCATCACCGACGTCGGCTTGCCGGGTGGCATGAACGGACGACAGATGGCCGATGCCGGTCGGGAGGTACGTCCGGACCTCAAGACCCTGTTTATCACCGGCTATGCCGAGAGCGCCGCCCTCGGCAACTATTCACTTGGGCCGGGGATGCAGGTGCTGACGAAACCCTTCGCCATCGATGCGCTTGCGCTGCGAGTCCGGGACCTGCTGGCTCAGTAGCTCAGGTGAGCTGGGTCATCGGCCGGTGCCGCTCCTGACGCGGTGCACCGGCAGCTGTAGGCATTCGGACAGAAGCGGCCACCGATTCTCAGACCCCATACCCCAGCAGGCGTGGCAGCCACAGCGCAATCTCGGGGAACACCGCCACCAGCACCAGCGCACTGCCCATCACCATGACGAACAGCAAGGCCCAACCAACCGTCTGTTCCAGCCGGATCTTGGCGACTTCTGCGGTGACCATCAGGTTGATCGCCACCGGTGGGGTGAACTGGCCGATGGCGATGTTCATCGCCAGCAGAATGCCGAACCACACCGGATTCCAGCCGAAGTGCTGCATGACTGGAATCAGGATCGGCATCAGGATCAGGTAGATGGAAATCGCATCGAGCAGCATGCCGGCCAGCAGCACCGCGATCATTACCAGGATCAGCAGCACGGCGCCGTTATCGGAGAGCGAGATCAGCCATTCGGCGAGGTGGCGGAAGGTGCCGAGCATGGTGCCGGCCCAGGCAAAGATGCCTGCCAGCGCGATGATCAGCATCACCACGCCGGAAATGACTGCCGCCTCGCCGCAAAGTCGCCAGAGGCTGCGCCAGTCCAGTTCACGAGTGACGAAGATGCCGATAACCACGCCATAGGTCACTCCAGCCACTGCTGCCTCGGTCGGCGTGAACAGGCCGCTGCGCAGGCCGCCAAGAATCAGCACGGGGGCAAAGAGCGCCGGTAGTGCCTGGCGGAAACTTTCACCCAGTGGCGGGCGTTCGGCGCCTTCCGGGTTTTCCCAGCCGTGGCGGCGTGCCAGCAGCCAGGCCGGCAGCAGCAACACAAGCCCAGCGATGATCCCCGGGAACAGACCCGCTGCGAACAAGGCTCGCAGGTCGACGCCAGGCACCACGATGGAATAGAGGATCAGCGCAATCGATGGCGGAATCAGAATCGCGGTCGAAGCGGATGCGGCTATCAGCGTGGCCGAGAACGGCTTGGGATAGCCGGCGCGGGTCATGCTCGGCAGCATCACCATGGCAACCGCGGCAGCGTCGGCCGGGCCGGAGCCACTCATGCCACCCATGATCAGGCAGACCAGAATGGCGACCATCGCCAGTCCGCCATGCCGTGGGCCGATCAATGCCTGGGCGAAGCGCACCAGGCGCAGCGCCACACCGGATTTCTCGAATACCAAGCCGGTGAGGATGAACAGCGGAATGGCAATCAGGGGGTATTTGGCGACCCCGTTGTAGGTGTTGGTGCCGAGCGTGGCGAGCATGTCGGGCGACAGGCCGGCAACGATGCCAATGGCGCCGGAGAGCGCGAGAGAAAACGCCACCGGCACGCCAATCAGCAATAACAGCAGAAAGCTGGCGAGCATCCAGAGATCAGGGCTCATCGGTGAGCCTCCCGCGCAGGCGGTCGATGGTCATCTGCGTCAGGCGTACCAGCATCAGCAGTGCCAGCAGCGGCAGCCATACCACGTACCACCAATTGGGCAGTCCCAGGCCGGGCGATTCGGATTCCCACTGGTATTCCTCCAGTGCGAACTGCCCGCCGTACCAGAGCACCATGCCGAGCACCAATACGCTGGCCAGCCACTGCAACAGGATCAGCGGCGTACGCAGGCGCGGAAACATCCGCTCGGCGAAGCCGATGCGGATGTGGCGGTTGCTGCGCATGGCCACCGAGGCACCGGCGAAGGTCAGGATCACAAGGAGAAATACGGAGATTTCTTCGGTAAAGGCAAAGGAGGCATCGGTGAAATAGCGCACCACCACGTTGGCCAGGCTGATCAGGCTGATGATCATCAGCGCCAGGGTAGCCAGCACGCGCTCAAGGCGCGCGTCCTGTCGATTGTTCATGGGTTTCCTCGAATCCCGGCGGCGTCGCGCCGCCGGGTAGAACGGTTTTTTACTTTGCAACGGCCGTGCGGGCCGCTTCGACCAGGTCGGCGCCGATTTTCGACGTCCATTTCTCGTGCACGCTGCGAGTCGCATCCACGAAAGCCTGATGCTCGGCCTCGCTCAGTTCGGTGACCTCGACGCCGCGGGCGCGAATGTCTTCCAGGCGCTTGGCTTCGGCGTTGCGCGACAGCTCGATCTCCCATTTGCCGGCGTCGATGGCGGCCTGGCGCAGCAGCTCGCGGTCGGCTTCCGGTAGTTCCTTCCAGACGCGCTGGTTGACGGCAAAGATCAGCGGGTCCGCCATGTAGTGCCAGAGTGTCAGGTGTTTCTGCCCGACCTGATCGACCCGCGCCACGTCGAATACCGACAGCGGGTTTTCCTGGCCGTCCACCGCGCCGGTGGTCAGCGCCGGTTTGGCGTCGGCCCAGCTCATCTGGGTGGGGTTGGCACCCAGTGCTGTAAAGGTGTCCTGGAACAAAGGCGAACCGACGACGCGAATCTTCAGGCCTTTCAGGTCGGCGGGGGTTTTCACCGGCTTGACCGAGTTTGATATCTCGCGGAAGCCGTTCTCGCCCCATGCCAGCGGGACGATGCCGCGCTTCTCGATGGCGGCGAATGCCTGCTCGCCAGCGTCGCCCTGGGTGATGGCGTCGAGATCGGCGCTATCGGCCATCAGGAAGGGCAGGGAGAACAGATTCAGCTCCGGTACCTGCGGCGACCAGTTGATGGTCGAGCCGACAGCCATGTCGATCAGGCCGGAGCGCATGGCGGAAAATTCCTTGGTCTGGTCACCGGCGACCAGTTGCGCATTGGGGTACACGCGCAGCGTGATCTCGCCATTGGAACGCTCCTCGACCAGATCAGCCCACTTCTGGGCGGCCTGGCCCCACGGGAAGGCATCGGACAGCACAGTGGAAACGGAGTATTCACGGGCCGAAGCGGCAAAGGTGGCAGAGAGCGCGGCAGCAGCAGCCAGCGCGGTCAAGCAGCGGGTCAGTTTCATGGGGCGTCCTTGTTCGGATCGGTCTTTTGGTTGTTATCGGTGATCGGCCGGGCACTGAAAACAGCGTCGGCTCGGCGATGGCAGGTGGGCCATCGAAACGCGCGGGGTTGCGCGAAGGACGCGGCAGGCTGCGGGCGGGTAGAGAGCAGCGAGACTCGCAAGGCGTCACAAGCGCTGTCAGCTTTGTGGGCTGACAGCAGTCCAGCCGTCTGGCCGGTCGGGCAACTATCGCAGATGGCGGCAGCGAGTGCCATTACCGGGCATCCCGGCTCGGCATCGTTCGTCAGGCATCACGCAACAGGTCGTGGGCATTGAGCAGGCTGAAGGCAATATCCGGGCGCTTTTCCAGGCCGCGGCGGATCGCAGCGGGGATCGACTGGCGGGTCTTGCGGCACAAGCCGGGCAGGTCGGCGATGTCGATGCGGATGCCGCGCATGCTGCGCACTTCGTTCAAACCCGGTGCGATGGACAGGCGAATCCCCAGCTGTTCGTAGAGACGTTGCTGCATGTGCTCCAGGTCAGCCAGGCTCTGCAGGCTTTCCAGGCGAGACAGGAGGCGGTTCTCCTCCTGGCGGGTCAGCCGCAGGATGCGCAGGTCATTGCTGTCGGGCGCTTCGAGCAACTGGTCGCGCCCGCAGATGCAGGCACCGGGCGGGCAGGGGGAGCGAGTTGGGGCGGTTGGGCTCATGGGTTCAGATCATAGCCATGCCAACCGGTGATTGCGCAAGCCGCCCAGCGGGCGGTGCGCTAGTTTTGCCCAGGCCATGGGGCGGTCACCCGGCACGGGCAGGCCGCGCCATGCGCTAGTTGTAGCGGCCGTTCAGGCCACCCACGCTCAGACGGCCGGCGCCCAGCAATGCGATGGCGATCGAGCCGAACAGGAACAGGCCCTGGGTTTCCAGCGCCCAGCCGCCCATATTGCCGAGCGAGAACAGTTCCGACATGTGCGCAAGGGCAAAAGCCACCAGCATGTTGCCGACCATTAGCAGCGCACCGATTCGGGTGAACAGACCGATGATGACCAGGACGGGGCCGACCACTTCACCGAGGTAGACCCCGTAGGCGAGAAAGGTGGGCAGCCCGTATCCGGCCAGCATGCCGGCAATCCCGCCGACGCCGCTTTGCAGCTTGGCAATTCCGTGCAGGAGGATGAGCAAGGCGACGCTCACTCTCAGAACCAGCTTTCCGATGTCGTCAGTCATGTGTCCCGTCCTATCTAGCCTAAGGGTTGCTGAATGTCCTATCACGGTAGCCCAGCGTTTGGGTGGGTGCATGCAGTCACCTCGCGCCCGGAGATTATCGGGCCGTTTCCTGGGGTGCCGGCGTGGCAGATTGCGTGCCGCTACATCTCTCCCGACCGGCGGTGGAACTCAGTCAACCGCTGCGGACTCGCAAAAGAACACGCCCGCTGTTAGGCCCGTCCGCCTTTGACAAGGATCCCTCATGCGACCCGTCCCGTTTTTCCTTGCTCTGACCCTTATGCCGGGCGTAGCCCTGGCTGAACCCCTGCCGGCTCAACTGAAGGACGCCAAAACGCCTGACGTGAAGATCACCGGCCATATCGTCCGGCCGAAGCCAAAGGCCATACCGGCGTCAGAGCTTGATGTACCGCCGGGCTTCGAGGTGCAGGTCTTTGCCGATGATCTGGTCAATCCGCGCATGCTCGCTGTGCATGACAGCGGCACCGTTTACGTCACTCGGCGCAAGCTGGGCGACGTGCTCATGCTGCGCGATACCGATGGCGACGGTAGGGCGGACGAGCGCCGGGTCGTGGCCAACCGGACAAACGCCCATGGCATCGCCATCGATGGCGATACGCTCTATCTGGTCACCATCAAGGAACTCTACAAGACCAGCATCCAGACCGATGGCAGCCTGGCTCCGCTGGAACGCCTGATCAGCGATCTGCCCGATGCCGGGCAGCATCCCAATCGCACCCTGGTCGTCGGGCCGGACAAACAGCTCTATCTGTCGGTCGGCTCGACCTGTAATGCCTGTGCAGATGACAACCCGGAAAACGCGACGCTGCTACAGGTCAAGCCCGATGGGTCGAGTCGGAAGATATTTGCCAGCGGTCTGCGCAATACCATCGGCTTTGCCTTCGAGCCGGAGACCGGCGCGCTCTACGGCATGGATCACGGCATGGACTGGCTCGGTGACAACGTCCAGCACGAAGAGCTGAACCTGATCCAGAAGGGCAAGAGCTACGGTTGGCCCTATATCTACGAAGAAGACGGCATCAATCCGGCCGATCAACCGCCAGGCAAGATCACCCATCAGCAATGGGCCGCACGCAGCGTGGCGCCGGTGGGGCTCTATGTGCCGCACTCGGCGCCCATGCAGATGGCGTTCTACACCGGCGACCGGTTTCCCGAGGAGTATCGGGGGGATGCGTTCGTGGCCATGCGCGGCTCATGGAACCGCCGTCCTCCGTCGGGTTACGAGGTATTGCGGATCCGCTTCGATGAGGGCAAGCCGGTAGGCTTCGAGCCGCTGGTCAGTGGGTTTCTCGTTCAGGACGGCGAGGGCTGGGCGCGCTCGGCACGGCTCGCCGGCCTGGCACAAACCCGCGATGGCGCCCTGCTGGTTTCCGATGACGACAACGGTGTGATCTATCGCGTCAGCTACACAGGCAACAGCGGCAATGGCGAAGAAAGCAGCGACGCGAGCCGCCAACCGACCCATGCCGAGGGCTCGCGCGTTGGGATGCTGCAAGGCCCGCAAACGACGCGAGAAGCACAGCCGGACAAGCCCGCAGAGCTCAGCCGGGCCATCCTTGGAGCCCGGGGCTCCTCACTGGAGCTGCAGTCTTCGGCGTTTCAGGATGGCACCACGCTGCCCGACGAGCATGCCGCCGAACAGGACAATATTTCGCCACCGTTGCAATGGAAGGCGGGACCAGACGGCACCCGGAGTTACGTGGTGATCATGGAAGACCCGGACGTGACCAGCGAGCCGCCATTTGTCCACTGGCTGCTCTACAACCTTCCGGCTGACACCACCGAGCTTACAGCCGCAGTACCAGGCGCGGCTGCGTTGGAAACACCCAAGGGCGCGCTCCAGGGGCGTAATGACCGGGGCAGCCTCGGCTACTACGGACCACGCCCACCGAAGGGCGATTCCCCACATCACTACCACTTCCAGGTGTTTGCGCTGGATCGCATGCTGGATGTGCCCCATGGCGCCAGTCGCGCCGAGTTGCTGAAGGCCATGCGGGGCCATGTTCTGGCGGCCGATGAGGTGGTGGGCCGCTATTCGCGATGAATCCTGGGGGCCCGCCCCGTTCGATAACGCATCAACTTTTGAAGGAATACACATGAGCGCAATGACTGTTGGTGATTACTTCGTCGAACGGCTTTATCAATGGGGCGTGCGCCGCATCTACGGTTATCCGGGCGACGGCATCAACGGCGTGCTCGGCGCGCTGAACCGGGCCAATGGCAAGATCCGCTTCATCCAGGCACGCCATGAAGAAATGGCGGCTTTCATGGCTTCGGCGGACGCCAAGTTCAGCGGCGGTCTGGGTGTCTGCCTGTCGACATCGGGCCCTGGCGCCTCGCACCTGCTCACCGGCCTCTACGATGCGCGTCTCGATCACATGCCCGTGCTTGCCATCTGTGGGCAGCAGGCGCGCACAGCCATGGGCGCCCACTATCAGCAGGAAATCGATCTGCAGGCGATGTTCAAGGATGTTGCCGGCGCCTTCGTCCAGCAGGCGGCCGCGCCGGCGCAGGTGCGCCATCTGGTAGATCGGGCGATCCGCACCGCTTATGGCGAGCGCAAGGTAACGGCCATCATCCTGCCCAACGACCTGCAGGAAGCCGAATACAGCGAGCCGCCGCGTGCTCATGGTGCGGTGCTTTCCGGCGTCGGCTATACCCGGCCGAAGATGGTGCCCTACGAAGCCGACCTGCAACGCGCGGCCGAGGTGCTCAACGCCGGCAAGAAGGTTGCGATCCTGGTTGGTGCGGGGGCGCTGGACGCCACCGACGAGGTCACCGCCGTGGCTGAACGACTGGGTGCCGGTGTCGCCAAGGCGCTGCTCGGCAAGGCGGTGCTGCCGGACGACCTGCCCTGGGTCACTGGCTCCATCGGCCTGCTCGGAACCGAGCCCAGCTACAAGCTGATGACCGAGTGCGACACCTTCCTGATGATCGGCTCGGGCTTTCCCTATTCCGAGTTTCTGCCCGAGGAAGGGCAGGCGCGTGGCGTGCAGATCGACATCAAGGCCGACATGCTGAGCATTCGCTACCCGATGGAGGTGAATCTACAGGGACAGTCCTCGGAAACGCTGCGTGCGCTGCTGCCCTTGCTCAAGGAAAAGACCGACCGCAGCTGGCGGCAGCAGGTCGAGAAGTGGCGCGGTAAATGGGAGGAAGAGCTGGAAGAGCGGGCCATGGCCACCGCCAACCCGGTCAATCCCCAGCGTGTGGCCTGGGAACTGTCGCCGCGCCTGCCGGACCAAGCCATCATTACCAGCGACTCGGGTTCTTGCGCCAACTGGTTCGCCCGTGACATCAAGATCCGTCGCGGCATGATGTGCTCGCTATCGGGCGGGCTGGCCTCGATGGGCGCTGCCGTGCCCTATGCCATCGCTGCCAAGTTCGCCTATCCGGAGCGCCCCGTGGTGGCGCTGGTCGGCGATGGCGCCATGCAGATGAACAACATGGCCGAGCTGATCACCGTCGCCAAATACTGGAAGGAATGGCCCAGCCCGAAATGGATCTGCTGCGTGTTCAACAACGAAGACCTCAACCAGGTGACCTGGGAACAGCGCGTGATGGAAGGCGATCCGAAGTTCGAGGCCTCGCAGAACATCCCGGACGTGCCATATCACAGGTTTGCCGAGTCGATCGGCCTGAAAGGCATCTTCTGCGACCGCGAAGATGGCGTCGCCGCCGCGTGGGAAGAGGCGCTGGCAGCCGACCGGCCGGTTTTGCTGGAATTCAAGACCGATCCGAACGTGCCGCCGCTGCCTCCGCACCTCAAGCTGGCGCAGGCAAAGGCCTATGCCTCGGTGTTGCTGCAAGGCGACCCTGATCAGGGCGGCATCATCAGGCAGACCGCCAAGCAGGTGCTCGGCTCCGTGATGCCAGGGCACCACAAGGACGATAAATGACGCAGCGGCTGACACCGCCATTCACGCCTGTGAGTGGCGGCCTGCCCTGTGCCGACCGATGCGACCGAAGCCAAAGGGACCTTTGCCTGTGACGCCACCGCCCATGGGCAAGCCGTCATCTCCTCCATGGCGGCTTCACTTATCGCCGGGGGCCTTGGTTGGGTCATCCTGCGCAGCGGAGGGGGGAGGCGAAAGGCGAGGGCACCGATGCCCAGGCCCCGCCTGCCCGGGCTGACAGCGCGGCGGAACAATCGGCATGAGCTGGCAGCCGAACTCTCTATGGACCTCACCCACTGCATAAACGAAGCAGCATGATCAAAGGCATCCTTGTCGGCGTGACCGTGGCGTTCGTCGCGATCACCCTCATCCAGTACTGGAGCCAGCCGAGCTGGTGGGACCGGGGCTGGGACTTTCCCAAGCTGCAGATCGGCGCGCTCTTGCTGCTCCTGCTGCTGGCGCAGGGGATGCTGCTGGATTTTTCGAACCATTGGAACCTGATCCTGCCCCCGCTGACGCTGTGCTGCTTGGCCTACCAATGGTGGTGGATCCGGCCTTATACGCGTCTGGCGCGCTGCGAGGCCGCTTGGGCCGATCCCGACGATGATGCGCCGCGGATCCGCATCCTTTCTTCCAATGTACTGACCCCGAATCGGCACGCCGGCCGCCTTGTCGAACTGGTCCGGCAATATCGTCCGGACGTGCTGGTAACGCTCGAGACCGACCAGTGGTGGGAGGATGAGCTGCAGGTGCTCACCGACCAGTACCCGCACTGCATGCGATGCCCGCTGGATAACCTCTACGGCATGCACGTGTTCTCGCGGCTGCCGCTGGAACATCAGCGGCTGAGCTTTCTGGTGCAGGACAACATCCCCTCGATGCACGCGCGGCTGCGGGTCAATGACGAGGTGTCGGTGCGCATGCATTTTCTTCACCCCGCGCCACCGAGCCCGACGGAAAACGACGAATCCACCGAGCGCGACGTCGAACTGCTGATTGTCGGGCGCAGTGTCAGGCAGGCCGGCGGTCCGGTCATCGTCACGGGTGACCTCAATGACGTGGCCTGGTCGCCGACCACGCGGCTGTTCCGCAAGGTCAGCGGCCTGCTCGATCCGCGTATCGGTCGCGGCATGTACAACACCTTCCATGCCCAATACCGTTTCCTGCGCTGGCCGCTGGATCACTTCTTCCATAGCGCACATTTTCGGGTGGCGCGTATCGAACGCCTGCCAAGCATTGGCTCGGACCATTTTCCTATGTTCATCGAACTCCAGTACGACTGCCGCCAGAGCAGCGAGCAGCACAGTCCGGAGCTTGATGCAAAAGGCCGCGCCCGTGCCCAGCACAAGGTCGAGCAGGAACCGGCCAGCAAGTCGGATGTGCCGCAGCCCTGAGTGGCTGCTCACGCGCAGTCAGCAAAGGGCAGCTTCGCCGGGTCGTATTGCAAGCGGCATGACCGCCCGTCCCACTGCGGGAATGCCATGCCGCGTCGACAGTCCCTTCATTAGCCCTATGCGCTGCAGATTCGAAGCGCCAGTCATCAGTAACCGCTGTGGTAAGCAGCTGAAGAGAGCAGAGCCTGCCGACACGAACGTTCGTTCAGCGCAGGCCGTCAGGCCCACCCGACTCAGGAGCCGTTATGCAACGACGATCATTTCTCTCCACCCTCGCGGCCGGTAGCGCCCTCGTGCTTGGCGCTCCGCACCTGCTGGCCCAGAGTGGCACTGGGCAATCAGCGAATCGATCCCCCGAGGCGTTGCCTCGCAACGAGGGTGATCATCCGCGTTACAGGCCCCAGCAGCGTTTCGGCCTCGGCGGCGCCATTGCGCTGGGCGACATGCGTCGGCAGATCTCCGAAGAGCAGGCCCGGGCCATTCTCACCGCGGCCTGGGAGCAGGGGATCCGCTACTACGACACCTCGCCCTGGTACGGGCTGGGCCTCAGTGAGCGGCGGGTCGGCCAGCTGCTTTACCCTCGCGAGCGTGACAGTTTCGTGCTGTCTTCAAAGATCGGCCGGCTGCTCGAACCGGACCCCGGCTACGACCATCCGGGCTGGAAGGGCATCGATAATTTCCGTCCCGAATGGGATTTCTCCGCATCGGCGACACGGCGCTCGATCGAAGACAGCTTGCAGCGCATGGGTGTACCGCGACTGGATATGGTGTTCATTCATGACCTCTCGCCCGACCACATGGGCGAGCAATGGCGCGAGCACTTCGAAGTCGCGCGCAAGGGTGCCATGCCCGAGCTGGTGAAGATGCGCGAAGAAGGTTTGATCAAGGGCTGGGGGCTGGGCGTCAATACCCTCGAACCCCTGCTCAAGACGCTGGAAGTCTCCGACCCGGATATCAGTCTGCTGGCCACTCAGTACTCGCTACTCAAGCATGAGGACGCCCTGACACGTGCATTCCCTGCGTGCCGGGAGCGCAACGTCTCGCTGGTGCTCGGAGCGCCGCTCAATTCCGGCTACCTGGCCGGAGGCGAGTTCTACAACTACAACCGCGGCGCGCCACAGGACATCGCACAGAGGCGCGAGCGCTACCAGGCCTTGGCGCAGGAACATGGCGTCGACCTGCGCACCGCGGCGCTGCAATTCTGCAACGCACCGGACGTCGTCGCCGCGGTAATCCCCGGAGCGAGCAGCCCCGAGCAGGTCCGCGAAAACGTCGCCTCGATGGTCGAGGCTCGTGTTCCGAGCGCCTTCTGGAAGGCGGCCAAATCGCAGGGGCTGATGCATGAAGATGCACCCACGCCGGGCTGAGCCGGTCTGTACCCGCACCAGGTTGCGTGCGGTTAATGCGGTCAACCTGGCTCACGTCCTTTGATAGCTGTCCCATCGCGGCCAGACAGGGGCACGCGGCGGGCACTGAGCTGTCACACCGTCGACACTCAGATCAGGAGGCCTCATGTCGATTGAAGCGGATTTCTCATTGCTCGAATCATTGCTGCTGGCCCGAGGGCCTGGAGGGCAGGAAGAAGAGGTTCGGACACTGTGCCGTACAGCACTCGAAGCGAGCTGCGACGAAGTCTGGCAGGACGCCGTCAACAACCTGATCGGCGTGATACGGGCAGCTGACGTCTCACGCGAAGATGCGCAGGCTCGCGCCATTCGCGTCATGGCTCATCAGGATGAAATCGCGATGGTCGTCAAGCGCATCGGCAATGACGGCCGGCTGCATGTCGTTGCGCTGGGCGGGGCGTTCCCGGTCAACTTCGGCATGTGCCCCGTCGATGTGATGGGTGAAACACAGGTCCTGCCAGGGGTGCTGTCATTCGGCACCATGCACGGTACCAGCGAATCGCCGCAGTCGGCCGATATTCTCAGCGGCAACGTCAAGTGGCCGGACGTCCATGTAATTACCCGCCGTACCACCGAGGAACTCGCTGAATCTGGCATCAGGCCTGGCTCCCGCGTGGTCCTCAGCCAGCATTGGCGAAGGCCGTTCCGGGTCCACGATGCAATCGCTGCCCATTTCCTCGATGATCGGGCGCCGGTCGTGGCTGCTCTGCGCAGTGCCGAAGACGTGGCGGGGCGCAAAAGCGAACTGCAGCAGGACGTGTATTACGTGTTGACGACCAACGAGGAAGAAACCAATTCAGGCGCGCAATATGCTGCACGGACGCTACCGGGCACGGTCTGTGTTGCGCTGGAGGTAGGTCCGATCGCTGATGAATACAGCACACGGCTGTGTGCCGACCCGATCATCCTTACCGGCGACGAGAAAGGGCTTTATACCAAGTCGGTTTCCGACGAGTTGTTAAAGGCAGCTGTCCGCTGCGGTTACACGCCCCAGCCGGCGTTGATGCCAGGGTTTGCGTCGGACGCGAGCGCTGTGCTTGGTTCCGGATCATCACCCCGCGCAGGATGCCTGGCGATTCCTACGGAAAACACCCACGGATACGAGCTGATTACCAGGGACGGCATGCAGGCGTGCGCACGCACCCTGACTGAATACCTGTTGAGCATTAGCTAAGCCGGCAACAAGACCGCCCTTCAGCCACGGCTACGATGCGGCTTGGAGCCGCCACGATGACGCTTGCCTTCAACCCGGCGAGGCCGACGGATCGGCTGAGCGGGGGTAGGTTCGTTCCTCCTCGAAGGTTCCGTCCATCTTGTGGATCTTTACCGAGCCCGTCTTGCCGGCCATGTCCCTGTGGGCAGGTCCCGTTAAACAGACATGCATCGCTTTAATTCGGCAGACATGTACGGAAATCTGGACATGCAGGGTTGCGCGATAGCCGCTTAAATGAACGGAGCAGTGTCCGGAACCCGCTGTAAATGGCCCGCGCAGGAGGGTATCGGGTGTCATCCGCCGGTTTGGCATGGCTTTCGCTACCGTTTGGTTCCGATCGATCAATTAGTCACAGGCGTAACGCCCATCCAGGCGAGGCGTATAACAACAAGGAATCCCTGTATGAATCCGATCCGCAAACCCATGCGGCGCCACCAGGGCAGCGGTGAGACTGCTGCTTCGAGCCGTTCATCCATGGTCGGCCGTAAACGCGCTTCCCATCATTGCCATGCCCCTATATGCCCTGCGACGCCGGTGGCTCGACGCGCACGGAGCAAGCCATGAGTCTCGACGGCAAGATTGCCCTGGTAACGGGCTCGACCAGCGGTATAGGCCTGGGCATTGCCTGCAAGCTGGCCGAGGCGGGTGCCCATGTGATGCTCAACGGGTTCGGCGAAGTGGATGCGGCCGTTTCACGGGTTTCGGCTTATGGCACGCGAGTACTTCACCATCGGGCGGATGTATCCGATCCCGATCAGATCGCCGACATGGTCAGCCAGACCGAGCGCGAATTCGGTGCTTTGGACGTGCTGGTCAATAACGCCGGCATACAGCATGTGGCGCCCGTCGAGGCCTTCTCGGTGGAGCGCTGGAACAGCATCCTCGCGATCAACCTGTCCTCGGCCTTTCATAGCATTCGCCTGGCCTTGCCAGGCATGCGCGAGCGCAACTGGGGACGGATCATTAACGTCTCGTCTGTGCACGGGCTGGTGGCCTCGGCGCAGAAGTCGGCCTATGTGGCGGCCAAGCATGGGCTGATCGGGTTGACCAAGAGCGTTGCCCTGGAAACTGCCACTACCGGCATCACCTGCAACGCGCTCTGTCCCGGCTGGGTGCTGACGCCCTTGGTCCAGCAGCAGATTGACCATCTCGCCAAGGTGCATGGCGACGCTCAGCGCGCAACCCGGGAGTTGCTCATGGAGAAGCAGCCCTCCCTGGATTTCGTGACACCGGAACAGCTGGGTGAACTGGCCCTGTTTCTCTGTAGCGAGGCGGCGAAACAGGTTCGTGGCGTGGCCTGGAACATGGATGGCGGCTGGGTGGCCCAATAGCGGCCATAGTCTGTATGAGTCGATGGGCTGCGCGCTGATGAGGCGCGAGTCTATCGCTCGCTCAGCCCGTGCAGCTGCAACTTCGAGTACAGGCTCGCGCGGGAAATGCCAAGTTCGGTGGCGGCGCGGCGCCGGTTGCCTTTGCAGGCGAGGAGCGCGCTTTGCAGGGCGCGACGTTCGGCCTGAGCGATGCTTTCGGCAAGGCGTTGCAGCGGAACCTCTTCTGCAGGGGTTGCCTCCACCATCGTGAAAGGGTGGGGCACCGGCGCTGGCTGAGTGGTTCTCATGGTCTGCTCGCCCAGCAGCGGCAGGAAATGTCTCGCTTCCAGCGGTGCGCCATCGGTGCTCAGTTGTGCGCGCTCGAGCAGATTGCCCAGCTCGCGGACGTTACCCCGCCAGGGCTGGTTGCAGAGCAGCGCTATCGCGCCCGGGGTGAGTTCCATCGGCGCATGGCCGGAACGATTGGCGATGTCATCGAGCAGGTGTTCGATGACTGCCGGAATGTCGCTGGCACGTTCGCGAAGCGGGGGAACGTTAAGCGCCAGTACGTTCAGACGGTAGTACAGGTCGTCGCGAAACTGCCCGGCAGCGACCCTGGCTTCCAGATCGATATGCGTGGCGGCGATGACCCGCACATTGAGCGGCTTGACCTGGTTGGAGCCCAGCGGCTCGATTTCCTGCTCCTGCAATACGCGAAGCAGCTTGGCTTGCAGTGCCAACGGCAGGTCGCCGATTTCGTCGAGAAACAGGGTGCCGCCATTGGCGACTTCGAACTTGCCGATGCGCGCCTTGCGGTCCGCACCGGTGAAGGCCCCCGGCGCGGTGCCGAAGAGTTCGGCTTCCACCAGCGTCTCCGGGATCGCGGCGACATTCACCGCCACAAAAGGCCCGTTGGCGCGCGGCGACAGGTTGTGGATGCCCTGCGCGAGCAACTCCTTGCCGGTGCCGGTCTCACCGCGAATCAGCGCCGTGGCATCGAGTTGCGCGACGCGACGGGCCTGACGTTTCACCTCGCTGGCGGCGGGACTGGTGCCGATGAAGCCGGCAATGGTGTAGCGCGCACGGCGCGCCTTGGCCAGCTCGTTCTGGGTCGCGACCAGCTGCGTCTGCAGGGTGGTGAACTTTGCCATCAACGGCTTGAGGTGCCGGGCCCGGTCGAACAGCACGAAGCCCAGCGCACCCACCAGGGTGCCGTCTTCGTCGCGAAGTGGAATGCGGGTGACAACGAAATGTTCGCTGCCGAAGGCCATGAGGTCGAGCATGCTGGGCTGACCGCTTTCAACTACCTCGCGCAGACGGCTGGCGGGCAGTACGTCCTCGACTTCCTTGCCGAGTACGCTGCGCGGATCGCTGATACCGATCTTCTCGGCGTACTTGTCGTTGATCCAGACGATGCGCGCCTGCCGGTTCACCGCGATGGTGCCTTCGCACTGGGCATTGAGGTGATCGAACAGCAGCGGCATGGCCACCGCACGGAAACGTTCGGGAGAGACGCCGATGGTCAGGCCGTTGCTGTCGAGGTCATTGCGGGCGATTGCCATGGGTTCGAGCTGTCCGGTGAGGTTCGGCCGATTATGGAAGGCGCCGGCTGCCAGGGGCAAGGCAGCCGGTTTCAACGCAGTATTGTCAACGCAGGTGGTTTTTACTGCGCATACACCTCGTTGGGCAGCCAGGTCGCCAGCGGCGCGAAGAAGAACACCAGCGCCAGCCCCAGCAACTGGATCAGGATGTAGGGCAATACGCCGAGGTAGACATCCCTGGTGGTGACTTCTGGCGGGCAGACGCCCTTGATGTAGAAGAGCGCGAAGCCCACTGGCGGGGTGAGGAAGGAGGTCTGCAGGCAGAGCGCGAAGAGAATCGCGAACCACAGCGGGTCGACGCCCATGGAGAACAGCACCGGGGCCACCAGCGGCAGGATGATCAGCGTGATCTCCACCCAGTCGAGGAAGAAGCCCAGCAGGAAGGTGATCAGCAGAACGGTCAGCAGCACACCGGTCTGGCCGAACGGCAGGCCGGTGAGCGCGGCGCGGATCACGTCATCACCGCCCAGGCCACGCAACACCGCGGCGAACACCGTCGCGCCGATGAAGATGCCGAAGATGAAGGCCGAGGTGCGGCTGGTCTGGTAGAGCGCATCCTTCAGCACCGTCATGTTCAGCTTACGGCTGAAGCCGGCCATCAGCACCGCACCGAAGGCGCCGACCGCTGAAGCCTCGGTGGTGGTCGCAATGCCGAAGAAGATCGAGCCCAGCACCGCAAGAATCAGCACGAAGGGTGGCACCACCGCCCAGAACACATCGATCAACGCCTTGGCATCAAGCTTCTGGCGGTTGGCCGGAGCAGGCGCGAAATCCTTCTTCAGCCAGGCCACCACCACGATGTAGAGGATGTACATCAGTGCCAGCATCATCCCCGGAACCAGCGCGCCCATGAACAGCTTGCCCACCGAGGCTTCGGACGTGCCGAGGCGGTCAGCCATCAAGACCAGCATGATGCTGGGTGGAATCAGGATGCCCAGCGTGCCGACCGAACAGGCGGTGCCGACAGCCAGGCTCTTGTTGTACTTGGCCTGCAGCATCGGCCCGATGGACAGCATGCCGAGCAGTGCCACCGAGGCGCCGACGATGCCGGTGGAGGCGGCGAGCAGAATGCCCACCAGCACGACGGTAACGGCGTATCCCCCGCGCAGCGGGCCGAGCACCCGAACCAGGCTGTGCATCAGCCGTTCGGCGATGCCTGAGCGGTCGAGCATGATGCCCATGAAGATGAACAGCGGCAGGGCCACCATCAGCTCGTTGGCGACAATGCCGTAGATGCGCGCATCCAGAACGCCAATGGTGCCGTCCCAGGTGAACCAGAGATCGGCATCGAAGTGTTCGACCATCACATGGCCGAGTACGGCAAACAGCAGCCCGATGCCGGCCAGCGACCAGGCGACCGGGAAGCCAAGCAGCAGCAGCCCCATGAAGGTGGCGAACATGCTGATGACGAGGATTTGTTCCAGACCCATGATTACGGCTACTCCGTCAGGGCTGCAGATGGCCGCGGTCGCGGTCATGCGTCGGGCCGATATAGGCCCGGGGGAAATCGAACAGCAGCGTGCTGCAGCGCGTGGCCCTTGAAAGCAGTGCCAGCGCTACCAGAGTCAGGCCAATGGGCAACACGCTCTTGAAAATGAAACGGTGCGGCAGGCCGCTTGGCGCCTGCGAGCGCTCGTCGTAGATGAAAGCCTGATAGGCGAACGGCACCAGTGCGTCGACCATCAGCACCACGATCGGCAATGCCAGGAACAGGATCGCCAGCAGCTCGATGATGGCCTGGCTTCGCAGGCTGAACTTTTCCCGCAGCACATCGACCCGCACATGGTCATCCCGTACCACCGCATAGGCGAGGGCCAGCATCAGAGCGGCGCCGAACAGATGCCAGGACAACTCTTCCAGCGCGATCGAGCCGCGGGACAGAACGAAGCGGCTGAACACGTTGGTCAGCACCACGGCCA
The DNA here is from genome assembly GCF_058536345.1 of Stutzerimonas sp. C6.4V. Classification (NCBI taxonomy): domain Bacteria; kingdom Pseudomonadati; phylum Pseudomonadota; class Gammaproteobacteria; order Pseudomonadales; family Pseudomonadaceae; genus Stutzerimonas; species Stutzerimonas sp. C6.4V. The sequence continues at coordinate 1,943,791 of NZ_JBZUBM010000001.1, read as the reverse complement.
GCACCAGCAGCCAGATCCAGGCACTGGCTTCGCCAATGGCGACCAGTACCCTGTCCAGCCAGAGGGACAGGCGGTTGTGCGGCAGCGGATCGCCGGGCGAGACGCTGCCGGCGGAATCGGAAACAGGAGGAACGGACACGGTTTCACCTCGACAGTGCGGACGGGAAGAGGGATGGGCGCGCCTTGCCCGCGCGCCCAAGGTCAGGCTCTCAGTCGTACTGGTAGTAGGTGCGCGGCAGGTAGCCCTTGCTGTGCCAGATCGAGTGGTGCTTCATGAACTCGCGCTGGCTGCTGAGCACGCGGTTGAACATCTCATCGCCAGCGGCGATTTCGTCCAGCACTTCGTTGGTCACGCGTTCCAGCTCGCGTAGAACCTCTTCAGGCAGAACCTGCGCCTTCACGCCCTGTTTCTCGTAGTCGCGCAGGGCCGTCGGCTGGGCCCACTCGCTTTCGGCGAAGCCCTTGAGCGTGGCGGATTCGCACCCCATTTCGATCAGCGCGCGGCTTTGCGGCTCGAGCTTGTCCCAGACATCCTTGTTGACCAGCAGGTGCGAGGTGGTCAGCGTTTGGTGCCAGCCGGGCATGATGTAGTTCTTGATGATCTGGTCCAGGCCCAGCATCTTGTCGACCGCAGGCTGCGAGAACTCCGTTGCGTCGATGGTCTTACGTTCCAGCGCCTGATAGATCTCGCCGCCCGGGATCATGGTGACCGAAGCTCCCAGCTTTTCCAGTACCTTGCCGCCGATGCCCGCAAAGCGGATGCGCAGGCCGTCGATGTCCTCGAGTTTTTCGATGGGCTTGGCAAACCAGCCGGCACCTTCCGGCCCAATGATGCTGCACAGCATCGGGTGGATGTTGCGCTCGGCGTAGATTTCCTCGAGCAGCTTCCTGCCGTCGCCCTCGTAGTACCAGGCCAGGTAAGCCGGGGGTTCCATGTTGAAGGGCGCGCCGGAATACAACGGCAGGGCGGCGATGGTGCCCTGGTCGTAGCCGATCCAGGTGTAGCCGGCCGGGTACTTTCCATTGCTGACGGCATCCATGATCTCGAATGGCGGCACCAGTTCGCCGGGTTCGTAGTAGCGCAGTTGAACGTCGCCGCCGGAAATCGTCTTGAGCGATTCGGACAGGTGCTTGATTGGAGTGGTCAGGCCCACCAGGTGAGACGGAAAGGCCAGCGGCACCTGCCAGCGGATCTTCTCCGCGGCCAGGGCGGTGCCGCTGTGCAGGCTGGCACTGAGTACCGTGGTGGCGCCGATGGCACAGGCGAGACGGGAGAGCTTTTGCATGATCGACATCAGGAGATTCCTTCTTGTTGTTGTTCTGGTGTTCAAACCCGGCGCTGCAACCGGGAAGCGGGATGAACCAGCCGCAGGTGTTTTCGCCCTGTCGGGTGCTCTGCTGCGTGACGGGTATTGCTTAGCAGGTTCTGTGCCTGAGTTCGGATACCCCTGTAACAGCCGATCCAGAGCGGTTGAGGGCGGTCGATGATGCACCGGTGTCCAACGGGGTGGACACAGCGAGGCGCAGGTTGCGCAGCTGTCCAGAATGCTGGACGAGTGTCCGGCTCGCTGGATTTGCTTGGGCGGGTCGGCGGGCGCGGGCACAGCTGGCCAGGCTGAACCTGAAGGATTCGATTGCCTGGTCGGCGGGTGATTACCCCTCGCTTCGCATGGCGAGAGGGGGCGGCGTCTCTTCAGGGAGTCCCGCCCATGCGGATGCGGGGCTGAGCTCAGCTGGCTTCCTTGCCCATGGTCGTTTTCAGTGCCGAGAGGCAGCGCTCTTCAGCGGTGTCCAGTTCCAGCTGCATCTGCTGGATATCGAGCAGTTGCTGCTCGAGCTGCTGGCGGCGCTCGGCGATCATGCCAAGCATGATGTTGAGCTGCTTCTGGTTGCCGGCCTTGGGATCGTAGAGCTCGATCAGCGTCTTGCATTCGGCCAGCGAGAAACCGATGCGTTTGCCGCGCAGGATCAGCTTCAGGGCCACGCGATCCTTGGGGGTGTAGATCCGTTCCTGGCCGCGGCGTGTCGGCGAGAGCATGCCTTGTTCTTCGTAGAAACGAATCGCACGGGTGGTGATGTCAAGTTCGTTGGCCAGATCGGAAATGCTGTACGTCTGCTTTGCCATGGAGGTGTCCAGTCCTGCTTGGTCAGCCGCGGCTCGCGATGAGCCGGGCGTTGGTCATCGGCGTGCGCCAAGGCTACACGCGGATGGGGTCGATGCACAGTGGCATCGGGCCATGCTCCCGACTCAGCGCCGGATCGGGCAGCCCGTGGCGTCCTGTATCTGCTCGAAGCTCACCCCAACGGCCAGTTCGACCAGTGTCAGCCCTTGCTCCGTCACGTCCAGTACGCCGAGGTCGGTGATGATCCGGTCGACCACACCGACACCCGTCAGCGGCAGGTCGCAGTGCGGAATGATCTTGTGGGCGCCCTTGGCAGTGTGCTCCATCAGCACCACGACGCGCTTGACGCCCGCGACCAGGTCCATCGCGCCGCCCATCCCCTTGACCATCTTGCCGGGGATCATCCAGTTCGCCAGGTCGCCTTTTTCGGACACCTGCATGGCACCGAGGATAGCCAGGTTGATATGGCCGCCGCGGATCATGCCGAAGCTCATCGCATTGTCGAAAAAGGCGCTGCCGGGCAGGGCGGTGACGGTCTGCTTGCCGGCGTTGATCAGATCCGGGTCGATCTCGTCTTCCGTGGGAAAGGGGCCGATCCCGAGCAAGCCATTCTCGCTCTGCAGCCAGACGTCCATCCCCTCGGGGATGTAGTTGGCGACCAGTGTCGGCAGGCCGATGCCCAGATTGACGTAGAAGCCGTCCTGTAACTCCTGCGCGGCGCGTTGCGCCATCTGCTCGCGTGTCCAGGCCATGATCAGCTCCTCACCGTGCGTTTTTCGATGCGCTTCTCGGCGTTCGGGTTGTGGATGATGCGCTGTACGTAGATGCCGGGAAGGTGGATCTGGTCCGGGTCCAGCTCACCGGTTTCCACAAGGTGATCGACCTCCACCACGCAGACCCTGCCGGCCATGGCGGCGAGCGGGTTGAAGTTGCGTGCGGTCTTGTTGAAGACCAGGTTGCCGGCCTTGTCCGCCTTGAACGCCTTGACCAGCGAGACATCGGCTGGCAACGATTCTTCCATCACGTACCACTCGCCGTTGAATTGGCGGGTTTCCTTGCCCTCGGCGATCAGCGTGCCGTAGCCGGTGCGGGTGTAGAACGCCGGAATACCGGAGCCGGCCGCGCGCAGCTTCTCGGCCAGCGTGCCCTGCGGGGTGAACTCCAGTTCAAGCTCGCCCGCCAGATACTGGCGCTCGAACTCCTTGTTCTCGCCCACGTAGGAGGAAACCATCTTGCGCACCTGGCGCGTTTCCAGCAGCAGGCCGAGGCCGAAGCCATCAACGCCGGCATTGTTGCTGATCACCGTGAGGTCCTTCTTGCCGGTGTCTCGCAGCGCCGCGATCAGCGCCTCGGGAATGCCGCACAGGCCGAAACCGCCGACGGCAAGCGTCATGCCGTCTTCGACCAGGCCGTCGAGCGCCTGTCTGGCGTTGGGATAGATCTTGTTCATGCGAGCCTCTTGATATCACCTGTGGGCCATCGGTCGTGTCATTGCGCGCTCAGCCGCGCCCGGGCGACGCGTGATCCGTTGGGGCGACCCAGCACATCGCTGATGCGTTGTCCGGCTTCGATCAGCATGTCCAGATCGATTCCGGTCTGGATGCCCAGCCCGTCGAGCATGTAGAGCACGTCCTCGCTGGCGACATTGCCACTGGCACCCTTGGCATAGGGGCAGCCACCAAGTCCGGCGACCGAGCTGTCGAAGGTGCAGAGGCCTTCCAGGAGGCTGGCATAGATGTTCGCCAACGCCTGGCCGTAGGTGTCGTGGAAATGCCCAGCGAGCTTGTCCCGCGGGACCTCGCGACTCACCACCTCGATCAGCTGACGCGTCTTGCCCGGCGTGCCGGTACCGATGGTGTCGCCCAGGGACACCTCGTAGCAACCCATGGCGAACAGCTCGTGGGCGATGTGGGCGACCCGTTTCGGATCGACTTCACCTTCATAGGGGCAGCCCAGCACGCAGGAGACATAACCGCGTACCTGAACACCGTTCTCCCGCGCCGCAGCCATCAGCGGGGCGAAGCGCGCCAGGCTTTCATCTATCGAGCAGTTGATGTTCTTCTGTGAGAAGGCTTCAGACGCGGCCCCGAACACGGCCACTTCGCTGACACCTGCGTCGATGGCCGCTTCGAGCCCCTTCAGGTTCGGCGTCAGCGCCGCGTAGGTGACGCCGGGCTTCTGCCGGATCTGCGCGAAGACATCGGCCGATCCCGCCATCTGCGGCACCCATTTGGGCGAGACGAAGCTGCCGACTTCAATGTAATGCAGGCCGGCAGCGCTCAGGTCATCCACCAGACGTACCTTGTCGGTCACGCTGATGGGTTGCTTCTCGTTCTGCAGGCCGTCGCGGGGGCCAACTTCGACCAGGCGCACATGTTTGGGCAGGGACATATCGATGCTCCGTACGGTTATGGCTTCGGTGCTTGTCACCGCTGCGTTGCGTTGCTGGAAGCTGTGTCGCACGTTTTCGCTCTGTACCCGATCCTCTATCGGGTCGAGGCATCAAGCGTCTTCCATTTCCAACAGTACTGCGCCTTCGTCGACCATGTCGCCCTCGGCGCAGAACAGCTTGCCTACCACTCCTCCCTGTTGTGCGCGGATGCTGTGCTCCATCTTCATCGCTTCCAGCACCACCAGTGTGGCACCGGCTTCGACATGTTGCCCCTGCTCGACCAGCACGCGCACGATGCTGCCGTTCATGGGTGCAGTCAGGCCTCCATGGTGCTGATGGCTGGCTTCGGCTTCGGCGATGGGGTCGAACGCGGTGACGGCTTGCAGTTCACCATTCCACTCCAGATACAGCGTGTTGCCCTGGCGGATGGATTTCGGCTGACGATCACCGGGATGAGGCGCCCTGTCGATACGCACCAGCCGGTCTTCACCGTTGCACATAAGGTGCACGCCTATGCGTGTCGGCATGCCGAAACGCAGCCCATCACACTTCGCCCAGGGCGATTGAGCATCGTCGTCGCGAATCTTCGCCGGTTCGGTCTGCACATAGAGCTCGCCCGCCAACTGCCAGAACTCATCACCCAGCTGGCCGGGTGTGCGCATCAGCTCGGCTTCGTGGCGCGGGATGAAGCCCGTGTCGAGCTCGGTGGCGGCGAAGGCGGGATGGGCGATCACACGGCGCAGAAAGGCGAGGTTAGTGCGTACGCCGCCGACGCTGGTTTCATCGAGCATGGCCAGCAGGCGAAGACGTGCTTCTTCACGGTTTTCGCCCCAGGCAATCAGCTTGCCGAGCATGGGGTCGTAGAACGGCGAGACCGTGTCGCCTTCAGCCACGCCGCTATCGACCCGACGACCCGGCCCTGACGCCGACTCGCGATACAGATCGAGCGTGCCGGTGGCTGGCAGAAAGTCGTTGTCCGGGTCTTCCGCGTACAGACGCACTTCGATGGCGTGACCGTTGAGCGGCACCTGATCCTGAGTGATCGGCAGCGACTCACCCCGAGCGACGCGAATCTGCCAGGCCACCAGATCCAGGCCGGTGATGGCTTCGGTGACCGGGTGCTCGACCTGCAGGCGGGTGTTCATTTCCATGAAGAAGAACTCGCCGCGCGCGTCGAGCAGGAACTCTACGGTGCCGGCCCCGACATAGCCGATCGCCTGCGCCGCCTTGACCGCAGCTTCACCCATGGCGCGGCGCAGTTCGGGCGAAAGCCCTGGCGCAGGCGCTTCCTCGACGACCTTCTGGTGGCGGCGCTGGATCGAGCAGTCGCGCTCGTTGAGGTACAGGCAGTTGCCGTGCTGATCGGCGAATACCTGAATCTCCACATGGCGCGGTTTGAGCACGTATTTCTCGACCAGCATCCGCGAGTCGCCAAACGACGACTGCGCCTCACGCTGAGCCGATTGCAGCGCTTCGGCCAGATCCGCCTCGCGCTCGACCACCTTCATGCCTTTGCCGCCACCGCCGGCAGTTGCTTTGAGCAAGACTGGATAGCCAATCTTTTCTGCCGCGACGCGGAAGGTTTCCAGGTCCTGTGCTTCGCCGTGATAGCCCGGCACCAGCGGCACGCCGGCCTTGTCCATCAGCGCCTTGGCGGCGGACTTGCTGCCCATGGCGTCGATGGCGGTGGCTGGCGGGCCGAGGAAGATCAGCCCGGCATCCTCGATGGCGCGGGCGAATTCGGCGTTCTCCGAGAGAAAGCCATAGCCGGGGTGAATTGCCTGAGCGCCGCTGGCTTTGGCCGCAGCGATCAACTTGTCGATCATGAGGTAGCTGTCGGCTGGCTTGGCCCCGCCAAGGTCGACTCGAACGTCGGCTTCCTGTGCGTGGCGTGCGTCGCGGTCGATGGCGCTGTGCACGGCAACGGTAGTCAGGCCCATGGCCTTGGCGGTGCGCATCACGCGACAGGCGATCTCGCCGCGGTTGGCAACCAGCAGGGTGGTTATCATTGTTCTGGCTCCTGCATCCAATTAGGTTTGCGCTTTTCCAGAAAGGCGCTGAGTCCTTCCTGCCCTTCGGGACTGACTCGGATCCGCGCAATGGCATTTTCTGTGTAGCGGCGCAGCGCGGGGCTCAGCGAGACGCTGGCAGCTTCGCGCAGCAGGTCCTTGCTGGCTCGCATCGCCTGTGGGCTGTTGAGCATGAGGTTGTCGAGCCAGGCCTGCAGGGCGTCATCCAGTTCGGCCGCAGCGTAGGTCTCCGACAACAGGCCAAGGTCGCGGGTGCGCTCGCCACTGAAGCGCTCGCCGCTTATGGCGTAACGACGCGTGGCGCGCTCACCCATGGCCTTGACCACGAAGGGACTGATCACCGCAGGTGCGAGGCCGATGCGGACCTCGGACAGGGAGAACAGTGCATCATGCGCACCGATAGCCATGTCGCAGCAGGCGACCAGCCCGACCGCACCGCCAAAGGCCGCGCCCTGCACGACCGCCAGTGTCGGCAGCTTCAGGTGATAGAGGCTGTACATGAGCTCGGCCAGCTCGCGGGCGTCAGTGAGGTTGGCTTCGAAATCCAGCTTTGCCGATTGCTGCATCCAGGTCAGATCGGCACCGGCCGAAAAGTGCTTGCCGCGCCCCCGCAGTACGAGGAAGCGCAGGGTTTTGTCCGCCTGTACCTGGTCAATGGCCGAGACCAGCTCGCGGATCATCTCGGCGTTGAAGGCGTTGTTCTTTTCCGGACGGTTTAGCCAGAGCGTGGCGAAACCGCGGGGGTCTTTGTTCAGCTCGATGGTGCTGAAAGTCGTCATCAATCTGTCCTCATGTAAAGTGGAAGACGCTCTTTTCTTCCACCGTGGTGCATCCAGTTGGTGGATGGGTGAAGCGTCATCCACCCTACAGTCTTCAGCCCTTGGCTAGCGGTTGAAAGCAGTACGTCCAGCCTCAGCCTCCAGCGCGGTTATCGGTTTTTCCCTTACATCCGGAATACGCCGAACCGGGTCGGTTCGATCGGCGCGTTGAGACTCGCCGAGAGTGCCAGGCCCAGTAGGTCCCGCGTCTGCGCGGGGTCAATAACCCCGTCATCCCATAGTCTGGCGCTGGAGTAGTAGGGATGCCCCTGGTGCTCGTATTGCTCGAGGATCGGTTGTTTGAGTTGCGCCTCGTCCTGCTCAGAGAAGGTCAGCCCGCTGCGCTCGGCCTGCTCGCGCTTGACCTGTACCAGTACACCGGCAGCCTGCTCGCCGCCCATCACACCGATGCGCGCGTTGGGCCACATCCACAGAAAGCGCGGATCATAGGCACGACCGCACATGCCGTAGTTGCCCGCGCCGAAGCTGCCGCCGATGACAACCGTGAATTTCGGTACCTGGGCGCAAGCGACAGCCGTGACCAGCTTGGCGCCGTGCTTGGCGATGCCGCCGGTCTCGTATTTCTGCCCGACCATGAAGCCGGTGATGTTCTGCAGGAACAGCAGCGGGATGCCGCGCTGGCAGGCCAGTTCGATGAAATGCGCGCCTTTCTGCGCGGCTTCGGCAAAGAGGATGCCGTTGTTAGCCAGAATCGCGATGGGGTAGCCATGCAAGGTGGCGAAGCCGCACACCAGAGTGGTACCGAACAGCGCCTTGAACTCATCGAACTCGCTGCCGTCCACCAACCGCGCGATGACTTCGCGCACGTCATAGGGCTGCTTGGCCTGCGCCGGGATGACGCCGTAGAGCTCGTCGGCCGGGTACAACGGCTGGCGTGGCTGATGGACTTGCACCTGGCCGAGCTTCTTCCAGTTGAGATTGGCGACGCAGCGGCGGGCGATGGCCAGCGCGTGTTCGTCGTTCTCAGCGTAATGGTCAGCTACACCGGACGTTTTGCAGTGCACATCCGCACCGCCCAGGTCCTCGGCGGTCACGACTTCACCAGTGGCGGCTTTTACCAGCGGCGGACCGGCGAGAAAGATGGTTGCCTGATTGCGCACCATGATGGTCTCGTCGGCCATGGCCGGCACATAGGCGCCACCAGCGGTGCAGGAGCCCATTACCACGGCGATCTGCGGGATGCCCATGGCGCTCATGTTGGCCTGGTTGAAAAAGATGCGACCGAAGTGTTCGCGGTCCGGAAAGACCTCGTCCTGACGCGGCAAATTGGCCCCGCCTGAATCCACAAGATAGATGCACGGCAAACGATTCTGCTGGGCGATGGATTGCGCGCGCAGGTGCTTTTTCACCGTGAGTGGGTAGTAGCTGCCGCCTTTTACCGTGGCGTCGTTGGCGATGATCATGCATTCGACACCCTCGACCCGCCCGATGCCGGCGACCACGCCCGCTGCGGCGACGTCTTCGCCGTAGACCTCATGTGCCGCCAGCGGCGCTATTTCCAGAAAGGCCGAGCCCGGATCGAGCAGCGCGTCGATGCGGTCTCGCACCAGCAGCTTGCCGCGTGAGACATGGCGCTGCTGGGCTTTTTCACCACCGCCTTCGCTGACGCGACCGAGCAGGGCGCGGAGGTCGTTCACCTGGTCGAGCATTGCTGCGCTGTTGGCAACGAACTCGGGGGAACGGGGATTGATTTGGGTGTGTAGGACGGCCATAGAACCCTCGAAAAGAGCGCTGGAGGCTGGAGGCTGGACGAGGGCGGGCGCCGCTTTTCGTCCAGCCTCTAGCCTTCCGCGGCTTATTTGCTTTCGTTAAACAGCTCGCGCCCAATCAGCATCCGGCGGATCTCGCTGGTGCCGGCGCCGATTTCGTAGAGCTTGGCATCGCGCAAGAGGCGGCCCGTGGGGAATTCGTTGATGTAGCCGTTGCCGCCGAGAATCTGGATGGCCTGAAGTGCCATCTGAGTGGCGGCCTCTGCGGTGTAGAGGATGACCCCGGCGGCGTCCTTGCGGGTGGTTTCGCCACGGTCACAGGCCTGGGCGACGGTGTAGAGATAGGCGCGGCTGGCGTTGAGCTGGGTGTACATGTCGGCCACCTTGCCCTGGATGAACTGGAACTCGCCGATGCTCTGACCGAACTGCTTGCGGTCATGGATATAGGGGACGACCACGTCCAGGCACGCCTGCATGATCCCGACCGGGCCACCGGCCAGTACCACGCGTTCGTAATCCAGGCCGCTCATCAGTACCTTGACGCCACCGTTCTCGACACCCAGCACGTTCCCTTCCGGCACCTCGACGTCGTCGAAGAACAGCTCGCAGGTGTTGGAGCCGCGCATGCCGAGCTTGTCGAACTTGTTGCCGCGGGAGAAACCCTTCCAGTCGCGCTCGACGATGAACGCGGTGATGCCATGGGGGCCCTTGTCCAGGTCGGTCTTGGCATAGATCACGTAGGTGTTGGCGTCCGGGCCGTTGGTGATCCAGGTCTTGCTGCCGTTGAGGACGAAGCGGTCGCCCTTGCGGTCCGCGCGCAGCTTCATCGATACCACGTCGGAACCGGCATTCGGCTCGCTCATTGCCAGTGCGCCGACGTGCTCGCCGGAGATCAGTTTGGGCAGGTATTTCGCTTTCTGTTCTGGCGTGCCATTGCGGTTGATCTGGTTGACGCAGAGGTTGGAATGCGCGCCGTAGGACAACCCCACGGAGGCCGAACCGCGGCTGATTTCCTCGATGGCGATGACATGCGCCAGGTAACCCATGCCAGCGCCGCCGTATTCCTCGTCTATGGTGATACCGAGCAGGCCCATGTCGCCGAACTTGCGCCACATGTCGCCGGGGAAGAGGTTGTCGCGGTCGATGGCTTCGGCGCGGGGCGCCACTTCGTCGGCCACGAAACCGCGCACCTGGTCGCGGAGCATGTCGACGGTCTCGCCGAGAGCGAAGTTGAGGCCTGAATAGTTCATGTGCCACCTGTCTGTCTTGTAGTTGTTCTGTTCGACTGCCAGCCGAGGGAGAACGTCGACGCCCCCGATCAGCCTGTGTTTTCTGCGATCCAGCCCGGTTCCTCGAAGCAGGATGCGGTGGGTTGTCACGCTGTTACCTTTACGTTAACGTAACCATGTCCCGAATGGCTGTCAACAGCGGAAAACCGGGCAGCAAGGCCTCATAACAAACATAAGACTGAGGAATTTCGACATGAGTCTTCCGAGCTACACCTGCGGACCGCAGACCAAACCCCTGTTGCCGATGACAATTGGTGCGGCGTTCGACCGGACGGTCGAGCGATTCTCAGACCGTGAGGCCCTGGTCGTGCGACATCAGAACCTGCGCTTTACCTGGGCGCAGCTCGCCGATGAAGTGGATCGTTGCGCACGCGGATTGCTCGCGCTGGGTTTGCAACCGGGCGAGCGGGTGGGCATCTGGTCACCGAACAATGCCCAGTGGTGCATCACACAGTTCGCCACCGCCAAGATCGGCGTGGTGCTGGTGAACATCAACCCGGCGTATCGCCTGAGCGAGCTCGAATACGCACTTAAACAGTCCGGCTGCCGCTGGCTGATCTGCGCCGATGCGTTCAAGACGTCCGACTACCACGCGATGCTCAACGAGCTGTTACCCGAGCTGGAACGCTCCGCCGTGGGCGCGCTGCAAAGTCATATGCTTCCAGAACTGCGCGGCATCATCAGCCTGTGCGACAAGCCGGTGGATGGCATGCTGCTGTGGAACGGGCTGATGGATATGGCCGAGCAGGTTGGCCCGGAACAGCTGCGCCAGTGCGGAGAGCAGTTGCAGTTCGATGACCCCATCAACATCCAGTACACCTCGGGCACCACCGGCTTCCCCAAGGGGGCCACCCTAAGTCACTACAACATTCTCAATAACGGCTACATGGTAGGCGAAAGCCTCAAGCTCACCGAACATGATCGACTGGTCATTCCGGTGCCGCTGTACCACTGCTTCGGCATGGTGATGGGCAACCTGGGCTGCGTCACCCATGGCACCACCATGATCTATCCGAGCGCCGCTTTCGAGCCGCTGGCGGCACTGCAGGCGGCTGCCGAAGAGAAGGCCACCGGTATGTATGGCGTGCCGACCATGTTCATCGCCATGCTCGATCACCCGGAGCGCCAGTCGCTGGACCTCACCAGCCTGCGCACCGGCATCATGGCCGGCTCAACCTGTCCGATCGAAGTCATGAAGCGCGTCATCGATGACATGCATCTGGCCGAGATGCAGATCGCCTACGGCATGACCGAGACCAGCCCGGTGTCCACCCAGACTGGCCCGGATGACGACCTCGAGCGGCGCGTGACCAGCGTCGGTCGTACCCAGCCCCACCTGGAAAGCAAGGTGGTGGACGAGCACAACCGTATCGTGCCGCGCGGGCAGATCGGCGAGCTCTGTACCCGTGGCTACAGCGTCATGCTGGGCTACTGGAACAACCCGGAAGCGACCGCCGGCGCCATCGACGGGGCGCGCTGGATGCACACCGGCGACCTGGCGATCATGGACGAGGAGGGCTACGTGAAGATCGTCGGCCGCAACAAGGACATGATCATTCGCGGCGGTGAAAACGTGTATCCGCGCGAGATCGAGGAGTTTCTGTTTACCCACCCGGCCGTCGCGGATGTGCAGGTCATCGGTGTGCCGGACAAGACCTATGGAGAAGAGATCGTCGCCTGGGTCAAGTTGCATCCGGGGCACCAGGCTGGTGCCGAAGAGCTGCGGGCCTTCTGCAAGGGCCGCATCGCGCACTTCAAGACGCCGCGACATATCAGGTTCGTTGACGACTTCCCCATGACCATCAGTGGCAAGGTGCAGAAATTCAAGATGCGCGAGGTAAGCGTGGCCGAGCTGGGGCTTGCTGATCTGTAACTGCCATCCCACCGTACCGGGTTTCTTGAGGAGCACAGCATGACCCAGGCCATCAGTCGTTTTCCGCTGGTCGACAACCTCGACGAGCTGCCGTCCGATGTGCGCGAACGTATCGTCGCGGTGCAGGAGAAGGCCGGCTTCATACCTAACGTCTTTCTTATGTTGGCCCATCGACCTGATGAATTTCGCGCCTTCTTCGGCTATCACGATGCTTTGATGGAACGAGAATCCGCGAGCCTGACCAAGGCCGAGAAGGAGATGATCGTTGTGGCAGTGAGCGCTGATCATGGTTGCCTGTATTGCGTGGTAGCCCATGGGGCGATTCTGCGGATCCTGGCCAAGGACCCGTTCATCTCTGATCAGATTGCGGTCAACTACCACACCGCGCCGATCGGCGAGCGCCAGCGGGTGATGCTGGATTTTGCGTTGAATGTGGCTGCTGAGCGAGGTGTGCTGGATGACACCTGGCAGGCGCGTTTGGAAGAAGTGGGCTTTACTCTCGACGACATCTGGGATATCGGGTCGATTGCGGCGCTGTTCGGCTTGTCAAACCGCCTGGTATCGATGGCGCGAACACCTCCCAACGACGAGTTCTATTTGCTGGGCCGGGTGCCCAGGGCTGCCGCCAACTGAGCGGAAGCAGAAGATTTACCGCACGCCGCGGTAATACGGGCCGGCTGTACAAGTCGGCCGGACAGCTGCATCAACCAAGACAATAACAAGAGAGATGACTATGCACCTGAAACCCCTAAGCCGTTTCTTCGTCTTCAGCAGTCTGGCAGCCAGTGCGCTGGGTACCTCGACGATGGCGTCCGCCGCGTTTCTCGATGACAGCAAGGCTGGCGTCGAGCTGCGCAACTTCTACATGAACCGTGATTTCCGCCAGAGCGGTGCGCCTCAGTCCAAGGCCGAGGAATGGGCTCAGGGCTTCATTCTGAAGATCGAATCGGGTTACACCGAGGGTCCGGTGGGCTTTGGCCTGGACGCCATCGGTCTGCTGGGGCTCAAGCTGGACTCCAGCTCGGATCGGGCCGGCACCGGGCTGCTCCAGCGTGACCGCAACGCACCCGGCCGAGCCCAGGATGACTACGGGACAGCAGGCCTGACGGCCAAAGCTAAGATGTCCGATACCACTCTGCATGTCGGCACGCTGCAGCCAATCATTCCGGTTGTGATGCGCAACGACAGTCGCTTGCTGCCCAATGTCTATCGAGGAGCCTGGCTGCAGAGCAAGGAAGTCGATGGGCTTACGCTCGATGTGGGGATGCTCGACCGCATCAGCTATCGCGACTCTTCGGACTATGAGGAGATGACTGTATTCAATGGTGGCGCCAGGAACATCACGCTGGGTAGCAACGCTACCAGCGACGAGTTCCTGTTCGCCGGTGGCCGCTACCAGATAATGCCCGAGCTGACCGGCAGCTATTACTACGGTGGCCTGGACGGCATCTATAAGCAGCACAACATGCAACTGGTGCACGTCATGGCGCTCGGTGAGAGCCAGAGCTTCAAGACGGATTTGCGCTATGTGCGGTCCACCGATGATGGCGGCAGCAATGTCGACAACAACGCCTTCGGAGCACTGTTCACCTACAAGCTCGGAGGTCACGGCTTCACCGGGGGTTATCAGAAAATGAGCGGCGACACTGGCTTCGCGTATGTCAGTGGCGGCGACAACATGCTGATCAATCTCTTGCAGATCAATGACTTCGGCAACGAGGACGAGAAATCGTGGCAGGTCCGCTATGACTACGATTTTGCCGCGATGGGCATACCCGGACTGAGCCTGATGACCCGTTATGTCAGCGGCGACAACGTCAACCTGGCCGCTGGTGGGGAGGGCGAGGAATGGGAGCGCGATACCGATATCGCCTATGTCGTGCAGCAAGGGCCGCTGAAGAACCTGGGATTGAAAGTCCGCAACGCGACGGTGCGTAGCAACTTCGGGCCAGACATGAACGAAACCCGGGTCATCCTCAGCTACTCCCTGGCGCTGTGGTAACCACTGCCGGAACACACTGAGACAGCTCCTCGTTGATCCCTTTCCGGGCCTCCGGGCCCGGTTTTTTCCATGAAGTCCAATCGCACCAAGGCATTGCTGAGGTACCTGCCGGGTCAGTCATGCGTTTGAAAACGAGGCTTGCCTCGTGTTGCAAACGCTTGTTATCGTTTACGTAAAGGTCACCCAACGACCTGCGCCATTAACCAACAAGAATAATCAAGGTTAGAGGGCATCCCATGGAACCAGAGTTCGTGCTGGAAACGCGCGGCCTGACCAAGGAATTTCGCGGCTTCACCGCGGTGGATTCCGTCGATCTACGTGTACAGAAAGGACACATCCATGCCTTGATCGGCCCCAACGGTGCCGGCAAGACCACGGTATTCAATCTCCTTACCAAATTCCTCACGCCCACGCGTGGCGAAATCCTCTATCGCGGCAAAGCCATCACGGCGATGAAGGCGAACCAGATCGCGCGTCTCGGCCTGGTCCGCTCGTTCCAGATCTCTGCGGTGTTCGGCCATATGAGCGTGTTGGAAAACGTGCGCGTCGCACTCCAACAGAAACTGGGCAATTCGTTTCACTTCTGGAAGTCGGAGCGCACCCTGCGGGAACTCGATGAGCGGGCCCTGCAGCTACTCGCCGAGGTCGAGCTGGAGAGTTATGCCCAGACGCTCGCCATAGAATTGCCTTACGGGCGTAAGCGTGCGCTGGAACTGGCTACGACTCTCGCGCTGGACCCCGTAGTGCTGCTGCTCGACGAGCCGACCCAGGGCATGGGCGGCGAGGACGTCGACATGGTCGTGGCGCTGGTACGGCGCGCGGCGGAAAACCGAACGGTGCTGATGGTTGAGCACAACCTCAGCGTGGTCAGCCGCCTCTGCGATCGAATTACCGTTCTGGCGCGCGGCTCCGTTCTGGCCGAGGGCGACTATGACAGCGTTTCGGCCAACCCTGAAGTGCGCGAGGCCTACATGGGCAGCGAAGCCGATGCAGAGGAGGCTCACGCATGACGCCCATGGCCGATCGCGATCAGTTGCGGGTCGATGACCTGCATGCCTTTTATGGCGAGTCCCACATTCTGCATGGCGTCGACATGGTGGTCGGCCGTGGCGAGCTGGTCACGCTGCTCGGGCGCAACGGCTCAGGCCGCAGCACCACGCTGCGGGCCATCATGAACATGGTGGGTCGACGCACAGGCTCCATCATCGTCAACGGCAACGAAACCATGGGCATACCTGCCCACCAGATTCCCAGACTCGGCGTCGGCTATTGCCCTGAAGAACGCGGCATCTTTTCCAGCCTGAACGTCGAGGAAAACCTGCTGCTACCCCCAACCGTGCGCAGCGGCGGCATGGGCCTGGACGAAATCTACGAGATGTTCCCCAACCTCTATGAGCGGCGCTTCAGCCAGGGCACCCGGCTGTCTGGCGGCGAGCAGCAGATGCTGGCGATGGCGCGGATCCTTCGCACCGGCGCCAACCTCCTGTTGCTCGATGAAATCACGGAAGGGCTGGCCCCGGTGATCGTCCAGAAGCTTGCCGAAGTGTTGATCAAGCTGAAGAAACGCGGGCTGACCATCGTCCTGGTCGAGCAAAACTTCCGCTTTGCCGCACCCCTGGCTGACCGTCACTACGTGATGGAGCACGGGCAGATCATCGAAGAGATCCATGCGGTCGATCTGGATTCGAAAAAGGAATTCCTGAATAGCTGTCTCGGGGTCTGAAGCCCGGTCAGAAGGACCTGCCGGTCTGCAGTACACCGGCATTTCATCAACCACCAACAAAAACAACCACAGTGGGTGAATATGAAATCTCTACGGAAAACCGCAGCCGCCGCGCTCGTGTCCAGCGTCATCATGGGTGCCGCACAGGCCGAGATCAGCAATGACGAAATCCGAATCGGGTACCTGGCCGATATGTCAGGAACCTACCGTGACCTGTCCGGCCCCGGCGGGCTGGAAGCCCTGCAAATGGCGATCGAGGATTTCGGCGGCACGGTCAACGGCAAGAAGATCGTTACCTTCAATGCCGATGATCTGAACAAGCCCGACGTCGGTGCCAACACGGTTCGCCAGTGGATCGACGAGCGCAACGTCGACATGGTGACTGGTATGGTCGCAAGCTCCGTGGTCCTCGCGGCCGCCAAGGTAGTGGAGCAGGGCGGCAAGCTCGCGCTCATCTCCGGTGCAGCGGCCTCGAGCATCACCAACGAGTACTGCGCGCCCAGCCATATCCACTGGACCTACGACACCTTCGCTCTGGCAAACGGCACCGCCAACGCCGTGCTCAAGGATGGCGGCAAGAGCTGGTTCATCCTCACTGCCGACTACGCGTTCGGCCACGCCATGGAAAACGACATCAAGAAGGTCGTCGAAGCCGAAGGCGGCAGCGTGGTCGGCACGGTGCGCCATCCGTTCCCGAGCAGCGACTTCTCGTCCTACATCCTTCAGGCTCAGGGCTCGGGCGCTGATGTGGTCGCGCTGGCCAACGCCGGTGCGGACACTGTGAACTCGCTGAAGACCGCCAGCGAATTCGGCGTGACCCAATCCGGCCAGAAGCTCGCCGGCATGGTGGTCTTCCTGAACGACATCCATGCGATGGGGCTGGATGTCACCCAGGGGTTGATGCTGACGACGGGGTGGTACTGGGACATGAACGAGGAAACCCGCGCTTGGGCCAAGCGGTACCAGGACCGCGTCGGTCGCATGCCAGGCATGGTGCCCGCCGGCATCTACTCGGCGACCATGCACTATCTCAACGCCGTGAAGGAAACGGGCAGCGACGACGCCCAGGTCGTTCGCGCGCAAATGGCCAAGACACCGGTCAACGACATGTTTGCCAAGAACGGCAAGATCCGCGAGGACGGCCGCATGGTGCACGACATGTATCTGGTCCAGGTCAAGACACCGGAAGAATCCAAGGGCGAATGGGATCTGTACAAGATCGTCAGCACCATTCCAGGCGATGAGGCCTTCCGCCCCATCGGTGAGAGCCAGTGCCAGCAGATGGCTCCGAAGGGCTGACCACACTGGCGTACCGCTACCCGGTCAGCAGTGATGTTGCTCTGGCCGGGTGTTCCGGAATCCTTTGGGTAGTGAATCATGACTCTCGTATTCGGCGTTCCCCTGAGCGTACTGTTCGGGCAGCTGCTGCTCGGCCTGATCAATGGGTCGTTCTATGCGCTGCTGAGCCTTGGCCTGGCGATCATCTTCGGCTTGCTGCGCATCATCAATTTCGCCCACGGCGCGCAATACATGCTCGGCGCCTTTGCTGCCTTCATTGGTTTGAATTACCTGGGCGTCAATTACTGGATGGCATTGCTGCTGTCGCCGCTGCTGATCGGCCTGCTGGGCATGGGCATCGAGCGCGGCCTGCTGCGTCGTATCGCCGGGGAGGATCATCTGTACGGCCTGCTACTGACCTTCGGGCTGGCGCTGATCGTCGAGGGCAGCTTCGTCAAGTTGTTCGGTGTGTCCGGGTCCCCTTATCCCATGCCTGAGCTGCTCAAGGGCGGGCATAACCTGGGCTTCATGTTCCTGCCGACCTATCGCGGCTGGGTGATCGTCGCGGCGCTGACGGTGTGCTTCGCGACCTGGTACATGATTGAACGGACCCGGCTGGGATCGTACCTGCGCGCCGGCACGGAGAACCCGAAGCTGATGCAGGCGTTCGGTATCAACGTTCCGCTGCTGGTCACGCTGACCTACGGCTATGGCGTTGCGCTGGCCGCGTTTGCTGGCGTGCTTGCCGCGCCTATCTACGCCGTCACGCCTGGGATGGGCTCGAATCTGCTGATCGTGGTGTTTGCGGTTGTGGTGATCGGCGGGATGGGCTCGATCATGGGCGCGATTGTCACCGGCCTTGCGATGGGGCTGATCGAAGGGCTCACCAAGGTGTTCTATCCGGAGGCGGCCAACACGGTGATCTTCGTGATCATGGTGCTGGTACTGCTGTTGCGGCCGGCCGGTCTGTTCGGAAAGGAGGCATGAACATGTCGACTCGAGAAAGCGTTCAAGCGTCTCCCATGCAGGCATCGGCCATACAGGTCAGGGCCAATGCCGAACGCGAGCGCCGCCGGGCGGCGCGGCGACGGCAGCATCTGTTCTACCTGGCGCTGTTGGGCGTGGCGATGGTGGCACCGTTGATGGTGTACCCGGTGTTCCTGATGAAGCTGCTGTGCTTCGCCCTGTTCGCCTGTGCGTTCAATCTGCTGCTGGGCTACGCAGGGTTGCTGTCGTTCGGGCATGCGGCATTCTTCGCCTGTGGCGGCTATATCACTGGCTATATGTTGAGTACCTATACGGGCCTGAGCACCGAGCTAGGCATCGTCGCCGGTACATTGGCTTCGGCTGTGCTGGGGTTTGTCTTCGGCTTGCTGGCGATTCGCAGGCAAGGCATTTATTTCGCGATGATCACCCTCGCACTGGCGCAGATGGTGTTCTTCGTCTTCGTCCAGGCGCCGTTCACCGGCGGCGAAAACGGCATGCAGGGCGTACCGCGAGGGCATCTGTTCGATCTGTTCGACATGCAGAACAACATGTCCCTGTATTACTTCGTGCTCGCTGTGTTCGTGTTGGGTTTCGTGATCATCCAACGAACGATTCATTCGCCCTATGGACAGGTGCTTAAGGCGATTCGCGAGAACGAGCCGCGGGCTATCTCGCTGGGCTACAACGTCGACGCGCACAAACTGTTGGCGTTCGTGATTTCCGCCGCGCTGACAGGGTTGGCCGGCTCTACGAAGACGGTGGTGTTTCAGCTCGCGTCGCTGACCGACGCCCACTGGCACATGTCCGGTGAGGTGATCCTGATGACGTTGCTTGGCGGCGTTGGCACCATCCTCGGCCCGGTCGTGGGTGCGACGGTCGTGGTCACGCTGCAGAGCTCGCTCTCCAACGGCCCGCTGGGCGAATGGGTGCATGTGATCCTCGGGGTGATCTTTGTGCTCTGCGTGCTGCTGTTTCGCTCGGGAATCGTGGGATGGGTGGAGCGATTGGTCAGGCGGAATTTCAAGTAAAAAAGCAGCTGGAAGCTTGAAGCCGGAAGTCAAAGCTTCAGGCTTCAGGCGACATGTTCAGGCGTTTTTCCAGGTAGGGCTGCGTTTTTCCAGGAAGGCATTGACGCCTTCCTTCTGGTCCTGGGTGTCGAAGAGTTCGGCGAAGAGTTCGCGCTCGGCGACCCAGCCGGTGGCATGGTCGTTGTGACGGGCATTCATCACCAGTCGTTTGCAACGGCTGACGGAGGAGGGGCTTTGCTTGCTTGCGCCTTCGGCAAGCTTGAGCGCCGTGGCGAGAGCCTCGCCGCGTGGGACCACTTCCTCGACCAGGCCGATCTTTTCGGCGCGCTGGGCGTCGATGCGCTCGCCACAGAGGATCATCCGCTTGGCCCAGCCTTCGCCTACCAGCCAGGGCAGGTTCTGGGTACCACCGGCGCAGGGCAGCAAGCCGACGCTGGCTTCGGGGAGCGCCATCTGGGCGTGTTCTTCAGCAATGCGGATGTCGCAGGCCAGCGCGCACTCCAACCCGCCGCCCATGGCGTAGCCGTTGATGGCGGCGATGGACACACCGCGAAAGCGCGTCAGTGCATCGAAGGCACGACCGAAGAGTTCCGCCACCTCGCGTGCGCCATCCTTGTCGCCGTCAGCGAACTGCTTGAGGTCCGCCCCTGCCGAGAAGAATTTTTCTCCCTGGCCGGTTACGACCAGCGCGTAGACCTCAGGGTTGTCGTTGAGCTGGCCAATCATCTGTTCCAGTGCCGCCAGCGACTCGCGGTCCCAGGTGTTGGCAGGTGGGTTGGAGATGGTCAGCAGGGCCGTGTGGTCGCGCATTTCGAGCTGAATCTTCTCGCTCATGTCGGTTCCTTCTTCTTGGAATGATGCGGATGCCGGGAGGCACAACGGGTTCGATAAACGAGACTAGCAGCGTAAAAACAGTAAACCCATGGTGCGAAACGCAGAGGTATTCTGTGTTTTTGCACAGCGAGCCGCGGACGGCACGCGGCAACTGATGGATCTGGAGCTTGTAGTGGACTGGGACAACCTGCGTTTTTTTCTCGAACTTTCGCGTGCGGGCAAGCTGACGGTCGCCGCAAGGCGGTTGGCCGTAGACCACACCACGGTGGCGCGACGAGTGCAGGCGCTGGAGAAAAGCCTGGACCGGCAACTTTTCATTCGTGCCAAGGCGGGATATCGACTGTCCGAAGCGGGCCGCGAGCTGCTGGCCCAGGCCGAGGCGATGGAAAGCGCCATTGCCTCCATCGAACAGCCGAGCCTGACCGCCGACAAACTCTCCGGCCAGGTTCGCATTGGCGCCACCGAGGGGTATGGCACCGTCATGCTGGCAAGCCAACTGGCCAACCTGACCCGCGATTATCCGCACCTGGGCGTGGATCTGCTGGCGGTGCCGCGCTCGGTACGGCTGGCGCGGCATGAGGCGGACATCGTCATCACCCTGGAGCGGCCCGAACGGGGACCCTACGTCATCACCAAACTCACCGACTACGTGCTGCGCCTCTACGCGTCCGAAGCCTACCTCGCCTCTCATCCGCCTATCCGCAGCCGCGAAGATCTGGTCGGCCATGTGTTTGTCAGCTACATCGAGGACCTGCTCTACAGCAAGGAGCTGTACTTTCTCGACGAGATCGTCCGCCCGCGCCAGCACTCGCTGCGCAGCACCAGCATCATGGCCCAGCAGGAAGCCGTCGCCGCCGGGGCTGGGCTGGCGATCCTGCCGGCGTTCTCGGCACGCAAGGAGCCGCGGCTCAAGGAAGTGCTGCTCGAAGAGATCGAATTCACCCGAACCTTCTGGATGCTGATGCCGGTGGAGAACAAGGATCTGGCGCGAATGCGGGTGTGCTGGGATTTCCTGCGGGACGTGGCCGCCAATAGCCATGACGTGATGATGGGGCGCGCATGAGCCGCGACGGCAAGGGCACCATTTCCGTCAGGCTGGTGGAGGAGGCGCTGCAGGGCTTTACCAGCTCTTCGCGATCAGCCGAAAAGCTGCTGCTTCAGCTCGGGCTCACCACCATTGACCTGGCCGACAGCGAAGCGCGTATCGATGTGGCCGAATACAGCAAGCTCTGGCGACGCCTGGCGCGGACGTTTGACGATGAATTCTTCGGCATGGACGCGCGGCGTATGCGAACCGGCAGTTTCGCCTTCGTCTGCCGCGCGGCCATGGCCCAGCCGACACTCGAGACTGCGCTTCGTGTGGCGCTGGAGTTCTTCAGGCTGACCTTCGAAGGCTTTCGCGGTGAGCTGTTTCGCAGCGAAAGCCTGGCGGAAGTCATGCTGTCGGAGCCGGGAGATGCGCCGCCGCTCAGAGCCTTCAGCTACTTCACTTTCTGGATGCTGCTGCACGGCCTGGCCTGCTGGCTGGTGGGGCGGCGCATTCCGCTGCTGGCCGTAGAGCTGCGTTGCGACGAGCCGGCCTATACCGATGACTACCGCATAATGTTCTCGCGCAACCTGCGCTTCGCGCGGCCTGGCACGCGGATCATCTTCGCTGCCGAGGTGCTCGACCTGCCGGTGCGCCGCAGCGAGCAGGAACTGCACGGGTTCCTGGCTCAGGCACCGGCCAACATCCTGGTCAAATACCGCGACACCACCAGTCTCGCCAGCCGCATCAAGGCCCAGCTGCGCGAATTGCCTGCCGAGCAGTGGCCCACGAGCGAAATGCTTGCTCAGACCTTGTGTGTCTCGCCCTCGACCTTGCGCCGTCGGCTGGCTGAAGTTGGGCAGACATACCAGGCCATCAAGGACCAGGTGCGCCAGGAGATGGCCACGCTGTGGCTGGCTGACCCTTCGATCACCTACGCCGAAATAGCCGAGCGCCTGGGTTTCGCCGACGTCAGCTCGTTCTACAAGGCGTTTCGTAAATGGACCGGGACCAATCCGGGGCAGTATCGCGGGTTGATTCTCGGCAACCCCTAACGGTGGGATCACGGTGCGGGCACGCTCAATGGCCTTTGAACCAATCCCACAGGCCCAGCGAATAGTTTGGAAAGAGGTTGATTCCGAGGGCCGACTTGGCCAGGTACAACGCGACCAGGCCCACCAGAATTGAGAAGAACAGAAACAGGGTAAGCACACCGGCCTTGGCGGCCAGCGACAGGTTGCGCTGGGCGCGAGACAGGTTGCGCTTGTTGCGTCCGCCCACCAGGACGAAATAGTACTGGTTGCTCCACAGCCTGAAGGTGCCGCGCAGATCCAGCTTGTGCCTGGCCCACGAGCGGGTCGCAAAGGCATTGCGCAACGCATCCAGTTGCTGCGGGGTGAAGCTGTCCCGCAGATCTCTGGGAAGGCGTTGTTTGAGGCCGAGGACAAACGGATCGTATTCCAGCGCGATGACATCGTTGGTGTCTGTGGATTGCGCATCTTCAACGTTTGATTCAGGAGCGAGCATAGCGTCAGGTAGCCGTCGGAAACCGTGGGAGACAACGGCTTATGCAACTACCTGGCCGAAAAGCCTTATCTACCGAGATTCTTCAGTTCAGCCGCCAGACGGGCGAAATCGGGACGCTGGGCAGGATCTTCCATCAGACATTGATGCCGCAGCGCAGATAGCCGCTCGATGCGAGCGTCTTCCTGTGCCGGGTCGCAGCGCTCCAGCAACTCCTCCAGCAGGCAGCCGAACGCGCGGGCTTCGAGGCGTTGCAGGGCCAGTGCAGTGGGCGTGTTCGGGTCGAAAAACGAGGCGGCACCGAAATCGCTGAGTAGCGTCTGGCCGCCTGCATCGACCAGCAGGTTATGCGCGTAGAGGTCGCCATGGAGGATGCCGCGCTGGTGCAGATGGCCGATGGTGCAGGCCGTACCTGTCGCGATCTGCAGCGCCTCATCGGCAAAAAACCGGCGCATCGGTTCATAGCAATCGCGCGTACAGCTGGCCAGCGATGGTGGGCCGGCCAGCACCCGGAACGCCGGATCGATAAGCTCCATGAGCAGCCCGGGCAGGGCATCGGACTGCTCGGCCAGCGGTCCTGTGACGCTGATCAGGTTGGGATGTTCGCCTGCGGCGATGCAGGCCGCCATCTCGCTATGTGGCAGGCCGTCGCTGGTCAGGTTGCCCTTGAACAGCTTGACCGCCATCGGCTGTGTTGCCTTGCCGGGCTGCTGCCACTGCGCTTGATGGATCACCCCGGATGCGCCCTGGCCCAGCACTTCACCCAGGCTGATCTGCTTGCGCTCGACCGGAGCCAGCGGGTGCTGCGCCAGGGTTTGCGCTTCCAGAGCATCGCTGAACGGGTTGCCGGCAAATGCCAGCCAGCTCAGCCGGGGCATGCGCAGCAACCAAAGCGGGAGGGCAGGCAACCGGTTGGCAGCAATGCGCAGCAATTCCAGCCGACTGCAGTTGGCAAGCGATTCAGGCAGTGCCTCCAGCTGGTTGCCCGCCAGCATCAGCTTCTGCAGGTTTCCGCAGCGGCCGATCTCCTCCGGCAGGGCTTCGAGTCTGTTGTCAGTGAGGATCAGCCAGCGCAGCTTCGGTGGCAGTGCTTCGGCGGGGAGTCGCTGAATGCGGTTGGCCTTGAACCCGACCATTTCCAGATTGGCACAGCGGCCGATCGAGGCGGGGACCACGGTGAAGAGGTTGTCCGAACAGAACAGGATGCGCAGCCTGTGCAAGCGTGACAGGTCGTCCGGCAGGCTGCTGAGCCGGTTGCCTGACAGATTGAGCACTTCCAGGCTGTCGGCCAGCTCGAAGATCGCCTGCGGAAAGGCCTCGAGCTGCTCGGACAGGTCGAGGCGGGTGGCTCCGGCGAGTTCGCCGCGTTCAAGTTGCGCCAGTGTGTGCATGGGCGAGTCACTTATCGGTGATCAAGGGGAATGGAACGGACACCGGGCGGCATCCGCGCTCATTTGCCCAGGGGGTTGGTCAATGCGCTCGGACAGTGCCCATGACGTCCCGTTCATTCGGCCTGCTCAGGCATCGCCTTGCTCGTGGAGCGCAGGCGCACCACTCGCTCGGCGCGGGCGCGTAGCTGTCCGCAGCCGCCGTCGATGTCCTGTCCCGCCGAGTTGCGCACCTTCGTCAGCACGCCGTTTTCGTGCAGGTAGCGCATGATCTGGTGGATACGATCCGCGTCGGGGCGCCGGAATTCGTCGTCGTCCAGGCTGTTGTAGGGGATCAGGTTCATGATCGCGAACTTGCCGCGAAGCAGCCGGATGATCCCATCCATTTCGTCCTGACCATCGTTGATGCCCTTGAGTAGCGTCCACTGGTACTGGATCGGGTAGTCGACCAGGCGCGCATAGGCTTCACCCAGCTCGACCAGATCGGCAGGATCGAACACCGGCGCACGGGGCAGCAGCTCGCGGCGCAGTGCCGCGTCGGTGCTGTGCAGGGAGAGGGCCAGAGCTGGCTTGACCTTTTGCCTGGGCAATCGCTCGAACACCCTTGGATCGCCCACGGTGGAAAACACCAGATTCTTGTGACCGATGCCGCCATCGGTGCCCAGCAGGTCGATGGCATCGAGGACGTTGTCCAGATTGTGGGCCGGCTCGCCCATGCCCATGAACACGACTTTCCGGACCGGGCGAAACCGCCGGGCCAGGGCGACCTGGGCGACGATCTCGGCGCTACCCAGCTGGCGCAGCAGGCCGCTTTTGCCGGTCATGCAGAACACGCAACCCACCGCACAGCCCACTTGGCTCGACACGCACAACCCTGCGCGGGGTAGCAGCACGCTTTCGACCATCTGGCCGTCTGCAAGCGCCACCAACAGCCGTGCGGACCCGTCGGCTCCCGGATGTTCGGAGCGCAGGCTGACCAGACCCTCTATGGCCTGGCTCACGGCGGGCAGTCCGTTGCGTACCGAGAACGGCAGGAAGTCTTCGGTTTTCTGATGGCGAGTGCCAGCGTCAAGCGGCAGGCCGTTCAGCCAGGCGCGGGTCATCCTGCCGATATGGACAGGCTTGGCGCCAAGGGTGGCGAGCTGCTGATGAATGTCTTGGATGCGCATAGGGCGCGCATTCTAGCCAAACGCCCCTGTTGGGTCTGTAGCTCAATGCATGAGCACAGCGGCCGATGAGCGCATTTGCACGACCGTCACTCACGGAACCGATGGCTGCCCAACGCCAGAACGACCAGCAACAGTGCCAGCAGGCCGAACGCCAGGGTCAGCGAGGCGTAATGGGCGATCACGCCGATCAAGGCCGGGCCTGCCAGAACACCGGCAAAACCGATTGTCGTTGCGGCCGTGATCGCCTGGTGCACAGGCATGGCGCGCTGTCGACTCAACGAGGAAATCAATACCGGCGAAACATTCGCGCAACCAAGACCACAGAGTCCATAGCCGATCAGGGCAAGTAACCAGTGTTCGGTCAGGATGCTCAGGCCGATACCGAACGCGGCGAGCAGCCCGCCCAGACCGATGACCCTGGCAGTGCCAAGGCTGTTGACCACCGGCGCTCCGGCGAAACGACCAATGGTCACCATCATGGCGAAACTTGCGTATCCGAGGCCGCCTTTGGCTGTTTCCAGCGCCTTCTGCTCGGTGAGGTACAGCGCACTCCAGTCCAGCACGGCCCCTTCGGCCAGATAGACGATAAAGGTCATCGCGCCGACAAGAAGGACCATCCCGGTCGGCCGGACAAAGGCGACTCCGCCGCCGGGCGCCCGGTCTCGCAGGAAGCCGGGCGTGACGGCCACGTAGGCCAGCGCGATCAGGCCCATCATCAGCAGGGTGCCTGTAGCGGGTGCGAGGCCGAGGATCAGTGCGCCGGTGAGCGCCAGCGCGCCGCTGATGGAGCCAAGGCTGAACATGCCATGGAAATTCGACATATGCCGCTTGCCGGTATCACGCTCGATCAGTACGCCCTGAATGTTGAGCACCACATCGATCACGCCCAGGCTTCCGCCAAAACAGAACAGTGCGAGCGCGAGCACGGCAATGGATTCGGTGAAGGCCACTCCGAGCAGTGCCAGGAGTAGCAGCGCGACACTGCTCAGCACGACAGGGCGAATGCCACGCCGCGTCACCAGCAGACCTGACAAGGGCATCCAGGTCAGCGAACCCAGGCCAATGCACAACAGCAAGGTACCGAACATCGCATCGCTCATCTCGATGCGCGCACGTACGTAGGGGACCAGCGGTGCCCATATCGACAGGCCGAACCCGGCCATGAAAAAGCCCACACGGGTGGCCCGGCGTGCAATCGGCGAAGCAGCATCGAGGGGCGGCGTGACCGCGGGCATGTTCGGATGTCCTTGCTTGAAGAGGGGGTTCAGATTGGCAGTGGCGGACCGTGGTGAAGCCAAGGGGCGCATTGTGTCAAAGAACCCCGGCGTGAGCCGATCCTTCGATGCGAGAGAGCCTCGACCGGTTGCCCGGTGCAGCGCAGCCAGCCATGCAGGCTCCATGATAATCTTCGCGTTTGCCAACACGCGGCCCGGAGCGGTACATGAAGTTCATTCACCAGCGCGAACACCTCAATGAAGACGACTTCGTGATCATCGAATGCTCGCAGCCCTGCAACATTCGTCTGATGAACGACAAGAATTTCCGCAGCTTCAAGAATGGCGGCCGACACGCCTATCACGGCGGAGCATTCGACAAGTTTCCCGCACGGATCAAGGTGCCCAACACGGGATTCTGGAACATCACCATCGACACTGTGACCCGTAAGGCCATCAGCGTAACGCGCAAGCCAGCCTTGACCCACTCGATCAAGATCGTGCGCAACTCGCCCTCCGAGCTCCGTTGAGTCGGACGGGGTTGCCCCTGGCTGCCCCCGAGGGCGGCGATCCGTCGGTCGGCTGGCTGGCGGATCGCTGAACCTGCACCTGCCAGGGCGCGTCGGATAGCTTCATATAGAGATTCTTTCTCTGAAGCTATCCATGCCCAGATTGCAATCCGTAGATCCGCAGCCGGACGACCATGTGGACCTTGTGCTCGCACAATGGCGCAAGGTGCGACCTGACCTCGATGCCTCCCCAATGGCGGTCTTCACCCGCCTGTACCGCCTATCCAAATACCTCAACCGCAACGTAGCCACAGTGTTTCGCCGGCACGGCCTGCACGATGGCGAGTTCGATCTGCTGGCCACCCTGTACCGCAGCGGTCAGCCACAGGGGCTTACGCCTAACGCGCTGCGTCGCGCGGCAGTGCTCAGCTCGGGCGCGATGACCAATCGGCTCGACCGACTCGAGTCAGCGGGACTGATCAAGCGCGTGCCCAACCCGGAGGACCGGCGCAGCTTGCTGATCCGTCTGAGCGGTGAAGGGCAGTCGGTGCTGCTGGGTTGTCTCGACGAGTACCTGGCGGCGCTGCAACAGATGCAGGCCCCGCTCGATGCCGGGCAGAAGGAGCTGTTGGCAGGCGCACTGCGCACTCTGCTTCTGGCCTTGGAGGAACGGGGTGATGACTGACCCGCGGCGGCGCGTTTCGCTGGCACACCTGGGCATGCTGCTCTGGGCGCTCTTCGTAGGGTTGTCCTTTCCAGCGGTAGGTTTGGTGACCGAAGGCCTGCCGCCGCTGCTGCTGACGGCGATCCGCTTCACTATCGCGGCGCTGGCGCTGTTTCCCTTGTTATGGCGCCACGCCGAACGCCTGCCCAGTCTGCGGGGCCTGCTGCTCTACGGGCTGATGGGGCTCAGTCTGGCGGGGTTCTTTGGCACCATGTTCTGGGCAGCTCACCGGATCAGCGCGCTGTCGATGGCGACACTGTTTGTCAGCGTGCCGCTGCTGGCCTATTGCATCGGGCGGGGGCTCGGTGTCGAGCAGCCGGCCGGGCGTCTGCTGGCCATCCTGGCCCTGGGCGCCTCGGGTGCGCTGGGGCTGGCATGGGCGGAGAACGGTGGAGACTTCACCGGGTTGCAGCTTGGCCGGGGCGAAGTGGTGTTCTTTCTGGGTTGCGTGGCCTCGGCTCTGTATCCGGTTCTGAGCAAGTGGGGACTGCATCGCGGCTGGTTGGCGCCCCAGGCTGTTTTGCGAACGTTCTGGAGTCTGCTGATCGGGGCGCTGCTGATCGGTACGCTGGGTTTGTTCTGGGAGCGCCCCGGTTCGCTCGCCTACATGACCACCAGTGACGTCGCCCTGGTTGCCTATCTGGGCGTGTTCTCCAGCGGTATGACCTTCTTCCTGCAACAGCGTGCAACTTCGGTACTGACCCCCGGGGCGGTAACCGCTTACAGCTACCTGGTGCCGTTCGTATCGATGCTGCTGCTATTCATTGAGCAGCCGCAAGTGGTCGGGTGGCAATGGCTGCCGGGCAGCCTGCTGGTGACGATCGCAATCGCATTGTTGCTGAGGCGCGGTGCGGCATCAGGCTGATGTTGCTTGCTCTCGTTCAGGTCGGCTGATTCAGGGCGTGCTCGGCCAGCTCCGCCTCGATGAATGCTGCGATCATCGATCGGTAGACCTGTTCGGTAACGTCTCGGTTGGCGTTCAGCTCGTCAGCCAAGGCACCGACCTTGGCAATTACCTGCTCGACTCTTTGAGGCGATCGAACATCCTCGGTTGTTTTTTTGAACACAGCTGCGCGTTTAACATAGCTGCCGCGTTCAGCCAGCAGCGTCACGATGGTTCGGTCGATACGATCAATGTTCTCGCGGACATCTTCAATCGAGGTGCAAGCAATTGGGCTGAGCATGAGGGGTTCCATTTCGGTCATTTAACGCTAGCGCGGCGTAGTCTCAGGTGAATCAATGCAACTCGTTGGCCTTTTCGATCCTGTCTTTCCTCTACCGCAAAGGGTTCGAATCCGAGCTTTGGGTAAAGCAACAGGCCCGCGGTGTTGTGGTTGAAGCAGGATACAAGCACTTCCGTTGAGTCGTATTTTGTAAATGCTGAACCGCACAGGTGTTCTACCAGAAAGGCCGCAGCACCCAACTGCCGGGCTTTTGGAGAGACAAGCACATTGCCGATGGCGCATGTGCCGCCTTGTTCCCATCGATAGAAATTAGCGAACGCCACGGCACGTTCAGCCAGGCATACCACGGTCGACTCAGTACGCTGTTCGATCACCTCTGCCATCTGGCGCTCTGTAAGGGGATAGTCGGCTTTGGGAAAGCAGTAATACAGCTCGTCCTCGTTGGCCGGCCATCGACAGATTTCCGGAATGTCGTCGAAGCTAACGCAGCGGGTCGTGAAGCTCATCAGGGCATCCTGCATTCTGGTCAAGGCTCGCTAACCTAACGGTTGCGTGAGCTTCAGGTCCAGCGGCCCCATAGGTAGTAACGCCGTCATTTTTATTGATAGCCCGGCAGGCGGCCTGCCGGACAGCATGGCGGATCAGATGTCGTAGCTAAAGCCGACGAATAGGGTGCGTCCCATGAGAATGTTGTCGATCGACCGGGCCACGTCGTCGCGCTTTTCGTTCATCAGATTGTTCATTCCAGCCTTGAGTGACAGTTCGCGGGTGGCCCGATACCTCGCGCCTAGATTCAGCTGATGAAACGCGCCGCTTTCCACATAGGGTTCAGCCGCCGAAACGTACAGCAGCTGGCTGCCGGTATATTGATAGTCCAGGTTCAACCCCAGCGTAGTCGTGGCCTGCCAGTCGAAACCGAGGTTGGCAACATGCCGAGGCGTGTTGCGCAGTTGCGTATCGGTATCACGGTCCTCTGCATCGGAATAGGTGTAATTGGCGCGCAGGCCCATGGTGTCACTCAGGTTGTAGCGACCGGTCAGCTCATAGCCTCGTACCCGGGCTTTGCTGACATTGCTATAGGTCATCACTGCTGGCCTGTATCCGGCACGCCAAGTGTCGGTGATGATCATGTCATCGATGTAATTGCTGTAGACCATGATGCCGGCTTCCAGGCGCTCGTTCTGGAAATGCGTGCCGAGTTCATAACTTGTCGCGGTTTCCGGCTTTAGGTCCGGATTGCCCACCAGTGTGCACATGCCCCGGCAGGCTAATACGCCATAGGTTACATCGGACTGATAGATGCTTGGTGCCTTGAACGAGCGGCCTGCACCACCCTTGATCACCCAATTGCCGGTAAGGTTGTAGACGCCGTAGACACGCGGGCTGAACTCGCTGTCAAAATCGGCATGGTCATCCAGTCGCGCACTCAGCGTGACATCCAGCTCGCCGACAGAAAATTCGTCCTGTAGATAAACCGCTTTCTGCTCCACCTCGGTCTCGCTGCTGAGGTTCTGGTTGTGGGTCAGTTCGGTGCGACGGAACTCGCTGCCGACGGTCATAAGATGATCGCCAAGAAATGCTGTGACTTGACCATCGACAGTGTGATTTCTTTGCTGAACGTTGCCCTTGGCTCCACGCAGCAGGGTCATGATCTGCGAGTCGTCCATCAGGTCAACCTGCTCGTGGTAATAGCGAATCCGGGTGTTGAACCCCTGCCAGTCACCGGTGTGGCCTAGCCCGAACGTCCAGCGCTCCATTTCCTGGGTGTTCAGGACGACCGCGCCGTAGTTGTTCCATTCGGCTTCCCGATCATCGTTGCGATGGCTGATGTCCAGATCAATGGTCTGGCGCTCGTTAATCAACCAGCTCAGCGAGCCGTAGCTGCTGCTGTTCTGGCGCTGTTCGACTGCATCAGTGTTCGGATTGACCGTTTGTTCGCTGAGCCAGGCGGCGTGGTCGGTCTTCTCCAGAATCAGCGTGCCGCGCAGCTTGTTGTCTATCAGCGAGCCGCTTACGTAGCCGCTCGCTTTATGTCTGTCGCCCGAGTCGCCCTCGGTCGGGTGTTCATAGGTATAGCTGATGCCTGTTCTGGTCTCTTCGCTAGGCAAGCGCAGAATGACGTTGATGACGCCGCCCAGCGCATCGGCACCGTAAAGCGACGACATTGGTCCGCGTATAACCTCGATGCGCTCGATGGCGGCCATTGGAATCGAGGATAGATCGAAATCGTTCGCGTAGTTGGATGTCAGGGCTTCGCGAGAGTTGACGCGCCGCCCATTGACAAGAAGCAGTGTGTAATCCGAATCCATTCCGCGCAGCTTGATTTCCTGACGTCCATAGGTAGACGACGGATAGAGATGCACGCCGGGGAGATACTTCACCGCATCCGCCAGGTTGTAGACCGGTCGCCTCTCCAGCTCTTCACGGGTTATGACCGAGATGCTGGCCGGAGCGCTCAGTTCACTATGCGCAGTCTGGGTTGCGGTAATGACTTGATGCTCCAATGCGACTGGTTCAGTAGCGAAGCAGCTCAATGGCAGAAAGCTCGCAAGTAGGGTTGATGACAGGTGATGAGGGCGGCCGATACCGCGATTTCTAAAGCTCATTGCAAGTTCCGTTGCTGCTGTTCTGGTTGGAATCGGCTCATCACGGGGTCTGGCGAGTTCATCCCGCCTGTTGTTTAGTTTTGGCGAGGGAGACGTGGCGACTTCGGCTGATCAGCAATAGATGGTTGTCACGCATCCGGCTGCCAGACGGGCAGCATCTTAAATCAGATGATAATAATTATCAAAGGAGACTGTTTCGTATTAGAGGCGGCGATTAGCGGGTCCTGGATCATTCCTGACCGTTGCGGCCAGTTGATGGTCGCCAGGCTGGCGACAGCCCTTGGCCGAGCCTTGCAGGACCGGCCTTTCGAAACTTAGGTAAAAACGCCGCTGGTTGCGTACGGTTGAGAAACGCCAGGCCAGACGCCGCGTGGTTACGGCAACGATGCGCGTTGGCGGCTACAGCGCCCGGCAGCTCAGTCAGTGTTCCTCTCACTCGCAAGCCGGCAACCGCAGGTAATTTCATTGCCGGGCGCAGCAGGATTCAGCCAAACACCTGTCCTGCATGGAGGTCTCAACCTTTTTCCGGTTCAGGTACATCGGACTCGTCAACCTGCTCCTTGGCGATCTTCTCGTTGGCCTCCTGTTCGTCTTCGGCGTCGCCTTGCAGGCTTTGCTGTTCAGGCGCGGGGTCGTATTGCAGTTCGACCAGAACCGGAAAGTGGTCAGACCCAAACTCATGCAGCCGCTGAATCTTGACCAGGCGGAAGTGGTGGCTGTGAAACAGGTGGTCCAGGGGCCAGCGCAGGAACCAGTGCTGCGCATGAAAACTATTGACCATGCAGCGCCCTACGCGTGGGTCCAGCAGCCCACTGATCTTGCGGAACAAACGGGTGTTGAATGACCAGGCGACATCGTTGAGGTCGCCAGTGACGATGATGGGGATGTCGTCCTTGTCGTCACGCACGCTTTTGGCCACCACGAGCAATTCGACGTCGCGCTCCGTCGACTCATCGTTTTCGGTCGGGCTGGGCGGGGCGGGGTGCAGGAAATGCATACGGATCGCAATCTGGCTGGTGAGCCAGACCTTGGCATGCATCGAAGGCACGTCATCCTCGACCAAAAAGCGGGTTTCGGCATTTTCCAGCGGCAGCCTGGAATACACATGCATGCCGTAGAGGTTGTCCAGTGGACAGCGTATGGAGTGAGGGTAGGCGTCGGTGAGCTCTTCGAGTTGCTCCTCCCACCAGCTGTCGGTTTCGAGCGTGACCAGTATGTCCGGCTCGAATTCGCGGACCAGGGCCTTGAGCCGATCGGCCTGGCGATTGGGGGTCAGTACATTGGCAGCCATCACCTTGATGCGCGGCTTGTCGTCGTTTGTCCCTGCTGACTTGACCTCTTTCGGCCACAGCCAGGTGTAGGGAATGATCCACCACGCCTGGTAGGCGAGGCAGACTATCGCCACGCCGGAAATGAACATCTGTAACGGCTCGGAATATGACAGCAGCAGTGCTTGCGCCAGGAGAAGGGCAAACGCGAGTACACAAAGCTGCAGTCGAGGAAAGTCGAGCCCGCGTATCGACCAATGCGGGTTCTTCCATAGCGGCAAGAATGTCAGCAGGACCATCAGAAAGGTCAGTGCCAACAATATCCCTTCTTTCATATCCATCTCCGGGACCGAGGGCGGCCATCTTCGTGTGGGCCGTTGATGCGTCGTGAGAGCAAGCGCTCAGGTTTCGTCCCGGTTGTTGCCCCATTGGTTCCGCTTGCAAGCCCGCCGATCGCAGGTTCCGTCTGTTTTCAGGAGCTCAGAATGAAAAAAACCTGACACCGCAAGCGGTGTCAGGCCTTTGTCCAGGCGTCGGCTGGCTTACATCGGTGCGCGAAGGGCGGCGCAGCGGTTTGGCATGGCGGCGTGCTTTCTCAATACGGCGAGCTGCGGTTGCTCGGCGCCGCCGGTGACATCCAGCGAGAGGATGTATTTGCCCCACCAGGGGCCAGCGGCCCAGTAGGTGAGCGGTACACAGTTTTCACGGAGATAACCAAGCAGGTTGTCCATGGCCAGTATCGCGTCGGGCGCATAGTTCGGTACGCCCATTTCGCCGATAAAGCCGCGTAGCTTGTTGGCGTTGAGCCACTCTACGAAGGGTTTGGCGCGAGTGATCCCCAATTCCGGAGCGAAAGTTTCGGTCTTGTCCGCGTACATGCCCGAGGTGTCGCGATCGAGATACATGTGAGCTTCATAGATCAGGTTGTTCTTCGGATCACGCATCCAGGGATCGGCGATCAGCTGCGAGTTGGACTGCGGCCAATGCCAGGCGCTGGAATAGCGGTCGCCTGCCACGTAGATCCAGTGAGCCTTGTCCACCTGCCGGATTGCCTTTGCCGCGGCCAGCGCTGCTGCAGGCCAGAGCCCCTTGGTGTTTGGCTCGTTCATCAGGCCGTAGCCGTCCAGCGCCGGATGTTTGCCAACCGTCTTCGCGATCCGCTGCCAGGTATCAGCGAACGATTGGATCGGTACCGCTTCCGAGCCAATCGGCTGTTTGTAGTAGCGGTAATAGTTGTGCATGTCGAGGATTACCTTCACGCCATGCTTTTTGGCGTAATCCAAAGACTGCTTGAGCAGCGCCACTTGAGCGACATCGAGCTCGGCGCCGAGTTTCGGCTGGATGCGCTCCCAGAGAAACGGCAGCCGTACAAGCGTGAGGCCCTGGGCTGCGTATTTTTTGTAGTACGACTCCGAGGGGTAGATGTAGTTGGTGCCATGCTTGCCCGGGAGTGCTGAGGAGCCAAACGCGGCTCCAGACAGATTGACACCCACCAGTTGCACCGGTTGCGCGGCTGCGGTCGGCACTATTGCTCCCAGCAAGGCGGCAGCAGTGATGAAGGGTATTAACGCTCGCCGGAAAGGCGAAAGGATGTTAGCCGGCATTGATCTCACCATGACTAGTTTCACATCCGGCGTTCAGCCGCCGGATGCAGCGGCAGGGGGAGGTTGATCGATAAGCGGTGTGGCCTGGAAAGGCGCTGACCTACAAACGGAACGAACCTGTGCGACAGGGCATACGGCTAGCCGATGCCTCGTCTCGGCCGCCGTTATAAGCCGTTTCGCTTATAGGTGACATATGAGCAGACCGTTATCTGGCGCCAATTAAATGTCTTTCCTGTTGGTTTGGCTGTTTCTTGCGCAATCTGCTTGGTCGGGAAGGGCTGTAGCACGCTGTTCACAAGGCTAAAGCAGTATTTGGCGCCATATTTTTGAATAGACCGCTGGTCGGCTCCCTGTCGATAATCTTCTATTGCCGACAGACGGCTGGCTGGAAAGGGAACTTTCCGGGGAAGGTTCGGTATGCGCATCCGGGCGGGTCATTAATTGCGTGCATCACTGGGAACAGCGCAGCGCCTTGTAAAGCGGAATGCGTTCGGGCAGGGTCGAACCTCTGTCCAGTCAGCGGAGTCACCCATGTCGAATCTTTATCCCAGCGTCGATCCCGACGGCTTGATCGAATATTCGGTGGTGTATACCGATCGGTCGCTCAACCACATGTCCCGGTCGTTTCAGACCGTCATGCACGACATCTCAGGCACGCTCAAAAACGTCTACAACGCCGATTCGGTTGCTGTGGTCCCGGGCAGTGGCACCTTTGGCATGGAGGCGGTGGCGCGTCAGTTGGCGCACGGTGCGAACTGTTTGGTCGTTCGCAATGGCTGGTTCAGTTATCGCTGGACGCAGATATTCGAGATGGGGCGCATTCCGGCGAGATCCACTGTGCTCAAGGCGCGCGCGCTGGACCAGGAACCGCAGTCGCCATTCGCCCCGCCACTCGTGGAAGAAGTGGTTGCTGCGATCGCCTCGGAGAAGCCAGACCTGGTATTTGCACCGCATGTGGAAACCTCATCCGGAATCGTTTTGCCGGACGAGTACCTGAGGGCCGTGGCGGATGCGGTGCATGAGGTCGGAGGGCTGTTCGTGCTTGATTGCATCGCCTCCGGTGCGCTTTGGGTCGATATGCGCGCAACCGGCGTGGACGTGCTGATCAGTGCACCACAGAAGGGTTGGAGTGCTTCGCCCTGTTGTGCGCTGGTGATGCTCAGCGAGGCTGCACGATCCAGGGTCGAAGCCACTCAGAGCAGCAGCTTTGCCTGTGACCTGAAAAAATGGTTGCAGATCATGCAGGCCTACGAGCAGGGCGGTCATGCCTACCATGCAACCATGCCCAGCGATGCACTGGCGCGGTTCCGCGATGTGATGCTTGAAACCCGGGATTGCGGCTTCGAAACCGTCCGCGCGCGGCAGTTGGAACTGGGGCACCGCGTGCGCACGCTCCTGGCTGAAAGAGGCTTTGCCAGTGTTGCAGCCGAAGGCTTCGAGGCGCCTGGCGTTGTGGTTTGCTATACGGATGACGCCGGAATCAAGAATGGCAGCAAGTTCGCGGCGCAGGGCTTGCAAGTCGCTGCCGGTGTTCCATTGCAGTGTGATGAGCCGGCCGATTTCCAGACGTTTCGCATCGGTCTGTTCGGACTGGAAAAACTGAAGAATCTGGATCGCACCCTTGACCTGCTGCGGCGCGCGTTGGACCAGATTCGCGCGAGCTAGACATGCGGAGGTTTGCAGAGGTACCACTCGTCGTCCGCTGGAGCCCGTCTCCAGCGGTTAGCGAACCGGATATCGCGTCGCTCCAACACGCCAGACCCCCGACGCGCGGCTCCTGAACCGGCAGATACTGCTGGAACCTGCGAGATAGACACATCCTTGAAACAAAAATGTGTTTGCACGAGTGGCCAGGGTGACTACTCTCAAGGTGTACAGGCTTATTACAACAAGAAAGAGGGGCTAACTATGATCAACAACCAGAATGCTCAGGTCGTTGCACTCGAGTTGTGGCGCTTTTGCGCTCACTGCGTTGCTGCCATTGTTGTTGTAGGAGCGGTACTGATTGGGTTCCTTGGATCATGGGAGCTGGGACTCAAGGTCGGCGTCTTGCCGTTGCTGGCATTGATAGCCGCCGATCTGGTGGCCAAACGCCGGGAGCATGACATTCAACTAAGGAATTCCTGACCACCTATCCTGCGCTGACCGGTGGGGTTGGCGCAGGGCATTCCTGCTCGACACCGTAGAAGGGCTCGCCAGGCTCGGCTACTGATGTGACAACTCATAGCGCGCAACCCAATCGACGACCTGCACAGCTGGCATGGGCGAGGCAATGCCATAGCCTTGCGCCAGGTGGCACCCCATTCCCAGCAACATATGCCCCTGAAGATCAGTCTCGACCCCTTCGGCAATTACCTCCCGGTGAAACGTGCGGGAGAGATTGATGATTGCCTCGCATAGGGCAAGGTCGTCCTTGTCGTGCAGGATGTCGCGCACGAAGGACTTGTCGATCTTGATGGTCTGGGCTGGCAGGCGTTTCAGGTAGTTGAGAGACGAAAAGCCGGTATCAAAATCATCGAGGGAAAAGGTCACTCCAATCCTCTGGCAATCGATCAGGCATTGGCTGACATGCTCGAGGTTATCGATAGCCGTGGATTCGACGATTTCCAGATCGAGCATGCATGGCGCAACGTCCGGGTGCATCGCCAGCAGGCGCTGCAGCCGAGCGACAAAGTCAGGCAGCTGGAAATGCCGCGCTGCGATATTCACGCTGATGGGCCAGTTATGCCCTTCGCCTGACCACTCGCGTATCTGCCTCAGCGCCTGTTCCATGACCCAATCGCCGATCTGGATGATGACATCGGTCCGCTCGACCGACGGAAGAAAGGCGGCAGGTGGCACCAATCCCATCTGCGGGTGCTGCCAGCGCAGCAGGGCTTCGAAACCGATGACCTTGCCGCTGCGCAGATTCACCTTGGGCTGGTAGTGCAGGCGCAGTTCATCATTCTTCAGTGCGCGTTGCACGCCGTCGATCGTCCTGAACGCGGCTTGGGTCTGGTTGTTGATCGATACGTCAAAGAAACGGAAACGATTGCGGCCGGTCTGCTTGGCCTCGTACATCGCCTGATCGGCATGACGCAACAGGGTGTCCGGGCCCTCGTCATCTTTCGGATACAGGGTGACCCCGAGCGAACCGGCGACCTTCAGCAGATGCCCGTCGATGTGAAAGGGCACGGCGATTACGTCGAGAATCCGCTGCAGTGCCGAGGGCAGCAGGGCTTCGTCGATCTGATCCAGCAGGAGTACGAACTCGTCCCCACCCAGACGGGCTAGCAAATCTTCGGCACGCAACTCCCGCGTGAGCCGGTTGGCCACTTCAACCAGCAGCAGGTCGCCCATCGCATGGCCGTAATGGTCGTTCACGGCCTTGAACCCATCGAGGTCAAGGATGCATACCGCAAGTGATCGACCATGCCGCTGGGCCGCGGAGATGGCCTGGTGCAGACGATCGTGGAGGTAGACCCGGTTGGGCAGTGCGGTGAGCACATCATGGGAAGCGCGCCACTGCAGTGCTTCGAGCAATTCCTGCTTCTCGGTGACATCGAAACGAATGGAGATGTATTTTTCGACCCGCTCCCCCCGGTCGTCGCTGATCGGCAAGATGGTGCTGTTTACCCAGTACAGCGACCCATCCTTGCGGCGGTTGCAGATCTCGCCTTTCCAGATTCCACCGCTGGAAATGGTTCGCCAGAGATCGCGGAAGAACTCTGGCGGATGCTGTCCTGAATTGAGGATTCGGTGATTGGCACCGATGAGTTCGTCTCGGCTGTAGCCGGAAATGGTGCAGAACTGATCGTTGATATGGGTGATCGTCCCGCGCAGGTCCGTCTCCGAGTAGATCGCAGCAGCGTCCACGGCAGTCCGGTATTTGTCGTCAGTCATTGGCTAAACCACGCAAAGCGACGCTTATGGGCTCTAAATCATCACGGCCCCTTTGGGTTAATACTGACTCGGTGGGGCCGCAAAAGTGCAGCGTCAACGCGGATTAAGCTTGGTTCCTGCGCAAACAGGTGGAACGCGTCGCTTGGGGGCAACTCCGATGGGATAGGTACAGCGTGCCGCTGACTCATCAACTGGACCCACTCATGCCTCAACCCCATCTGACTTCCGCACGTGCCTGGCTCGACCGACTGGACCGATCCCGCCACGCCATGCTGCTGCTGTTCCTGGCATCCATGATGGAAACCTTGCTCATCCCGATACCGATCGAGGTGATCCTGATCCCCTGGATGCTCTGTCACCCTCATCGCAAATGGCGTATCGCAGCTGTCGCTCTCGCTGGAAACCTTGCTGCGGCGACCCTGGGCTATTACCTCGGCGTGTTTGCAATGGATCAGTGGGGCGACACCCTGGTCGCCATGTTCGGTGGTCAGGAAGCGTACGACGCTTTCGACCAGCAGTTTCGCCAAGAGGGGTTCAAGGCGATTCTGGCGATCGGGATCATTCCGATACCTTTCCAGATCGCCATGCTCGTCGCCGGAGCCAGCGGGTATCCGATCGCACTGTTCCTGGCTGCCGCCTGCGCTGCCCGCGGCCTTCGCTACTTCGGGCTTGCGCTGCTGATAAAGGTTGCCGGAAAGGCGGCGCTGGATCTCTGGAATCGGCACGCCAAGCCCATCGGCATCATCGGCCTGGTGTTGTTTGCCGTGTGGGTCTGGTTCGAGTGGTTCAAATGACTGGGGCGCCTATCCCATGTAGTCCCGGTGGAAATCGAGCGTCGCCAGGTTCTTGTCCTTGGCTTCGAACATGATGTCGAAACGATCGAGAAATTCTCGAGCGTAGAGGTTGGTCCAGCGATTCCACATGCGCTTGCTGTGGCTATAGAGTTCGCGCTTGTTTACTTTCGCCAGCAAGGCCGGCATCTCCAGCTTGTCGTCTGGCGAAAAGCCGGACTCCATCAGGCTCTCCGGTGGCTGCGAGTAGTGCATCGTGGGCCGCACGCCCCGCCAGCTGTCGATGATCCGTGCCACGCGGGAGGCGTGGGGATCGATGTAGTCGTCCTCGTTGATCCAGCAGTGATGGATGTCGAGCACCACCGGCGCCAGGTCGGCCAGTTGCAGGCAGTCATCGACGCCGTAGGTCTTTTCCTCGTTCTCGAAGGTAATGCAGTTTTGCGCTTCCCGGGACAGTCGCGGCCAGATCGCACGGACCCCTTCGGCGCCCAGTCGGCCGGCGATGTGGACGTTGCATTTGAAATCCTGAAACCTCTGACCGAAGCCCATCATGCGGATCATGTCGGCGTGATACTCGAACTCTGCCAGGCTGTTTTCGACCACCTGGGGCTTGTCCGAGCCGAGCACGCAGTACTGTCCCGGGTGGAAGGACAGGCGGATGTCGAGCTCCCGGGCGCGATCGCCGATACGGGCGAAGTGCCGCTCGATCAGGCCGCGCACATCGGTCTGGCGATAGAAGTCAGCGGCCTCCGGGTGGCTGTAGAACGGCAGCAGATCACTGCTCAGGCGCAGCATGCGCAACTCGCCCGGTAGCGTTCCGACGTAGTTCAGAAGCCGTAATTGCGCAGCCAGGTTGTGCTTGATGATGCTATTCAGCTTTTCCCGAGCGACATCCTGCGTAACGCTGTTGAGCCAGCGCAGCGTAGTGGAGCGCGGATTGAAGGCCCGCTCAATGGTTTCCAGTTCCTTCAGCGACTCGCTGTGGCCGGGATGGCGGTACATGCAGGCAAAACCGATTCGGGACATGAACACCTACTTCGTAGCGGTAACCGGAAAGTCGGAGCTGCAGGCTATTCGATGTGGCGGGGCGACTGCAAAAGTATCCGGACGAGGCGAAGGCTCGGCTGGATACCTGTTAGCAAAAGGGGCCTGCGCAGGCTGCGAAGGCCCCATGGCTCTCTTAGTTCAACCGCAATGGAAGCTTGGTGCGAGCTTGTACACAGGCGTATCCAGCCCCTCGAAACGCGCCTTTAGCTGCAGCGCCAGGTACAGGGAATAATGCCGCGACTGGTGCAGGTTTCCTCCATGAAACCAGAGGTTCTGCTGCTGGGTTGGTTTCCACATGTTTCGCAGTTCGCCCTCGTAGGGCGCCGGGTCCTTGGTCGTACCGGAACCCAGCCCCCAGCAGCGACCGACCTTGTCGGCAACTTCTTGTGAAATCAGTCTGGCTGCCCAGCCGTTCATCGAGCCATAGCCTGTGGCGTAGACGATCAGGTCTGCCGGCAGGCGGCTGCCGTCGCTCAGGATCACCGCATCCGGCTCGATCCGCTCGACGTTGAGGCCTGACCCACTTTTGAGCCGGATGGTGCCATTGGCGATCAGCTCCGATGCCCCGACATCGATGTAGTAGCCCGAGCCGCGGCGGACATACTTCATGAACAGGCCAGACTCGTCGTCACCGAAGTCGAGCATGAATCCCGCTGCGCTCAACCGATCGTAGAACGCCTTGTCGCGCTCCTTGACCTGCTCGAATGCCTGGCGATGAAACTCGGGCATCACCTTGTAGGGAATCGATGCGAAAAGCATGTCGGCCTTGTCCGTGGTCAGGCCGCTCTCAAGGGCCTCTTCCGAATACAGTGGGCCGAAGACGATCTCCATCAGCGAGTCGGAGCGCACGATGTGGGTGCTGGAGCGCTGCACCATGGTGACCTCGGCGCCGTTTTCCACCAGGTCGGCACAGATGTCATGGGCCGAGTTGTTGGCCCCGATGACCACCGCTCGTTTGCCGCGCCAGGCATCACCGCCCGGATGCTGGCTGGAATGGTGCTGCTGTCCGGCGAATGTTTCGGCACCGGGATAGACCGGCACATTGGGCACGCCGGACATGCCGGTGGCGAGGATCAGCTGCGTTGGCCTGAGCGTCATCGGCTTGCCGTCGCGCATCACTTCGACGGTCCAGCGGCCTTCCGCTTCGTCGAAGCTCGCCTTAACGCACTCGGTCTTCGCCCAGTAGTTGAGCTCCATGACCTTTGCGTACATCTCCAGCCAGTCGCCGATCTGGTCTTTCGGGGTGAACACCGGCCAGTGTTCGGGAAAGGGCAGGTAGGGCATATGGTCATACCAGACCGGATCATGCAGACACAGCGACTTGTAGCGTCCGCGCCACTGATCGCCGGGGCGCTCGGCCTTGTCGATGATCAGCGAGGGTACGCCAAGACGCTTCAGTCGGGCTCCCAGCCCCAGCCCTCCCTGACCGCCGCCAATCACCAGGCAGTAGGGCTGTTCGGTGATGCCCAGTGCCGCCTCTTCATCACGGCGTTTTTCCAGCCAGTTGCGCTTGTCCTCGCGACCATGGCCATGCTCGGCGCCCAGCGGCCGGCGGCGGCCGAGAGGCTCTTCGAATCCCTTGAGCTCGCGCATGGTGGTCAATAGCGTCCAGCACAGGCCGTCCTTCAGGCGCACGTAGCCCTTGCCACGTGCTACCTCGGTTTCCAGGCTGATCCAGCCCTCGAGTACGCCGTCGGCCAGGGTCGCTTCGCCTTCGAGCTTCCAGTTTTCCGGTTGGGTAGCTTCGAGGCGGGTCTCGAGCATGTCGCGAATACCGGCCTTGCCTTCCAGAGTGACCAGATTCCAGCTGAACAGGACCAGATCACGCCAATGACAGTCCTCGGCGAAGAGCTCGAGGGTGCCGTCCACATCCCGCTGGGCGAGGCGCTGACCGAGACGGTCGACCCAG
Source organism: Stutzerimonas sp. C6.4V (assembly GCF_058536345.1). Lineage (NCBI taxonomy): Bacteria > Pseudomonadati > Pseudomonadota > Gammaproteobacteria > Pseudomonadales > Pseudomonadaceae > Stutzerimonas > Stutzerimonas sp. C6.4V. Next base: position 1,901,838 of record NZ_JBZUBM010000001.1, on the reverse strand, counting down.
GCCGCGAGCTGGGCGGTCGGGGTCTGGGTAGGCGCCATGGTGTCGATACTGATGTTCATCCGCACGTCCTTCAGTGAAGTTCTTGTTATGCACGCGGTGCGCCTGTGCACAGCGTTATCTACATCGCGTTGCCCAGTGATCAGAGCAAAGGCCGGGCCATTCGCATGCGATGCCCGAGCCTGAGCGGGGTGAGCGGCCAGGTCGGTCCGTCGACCAGGTAGCGGCTGTTTCAGATCTGACACAGTCAGGCGTGACAGTCTGTCCCCTGTCCGAGACGGCATGCGGTGCGCCGTCGATTGGCCTATGCTGGCGCAGACCGCTCCAGAAACAGCGCGGAGAACAACAACAATGACGTCACCGCAGATCGCTCGGCATGCCCATCAGGTTCTCAGTTTCGGCGAGGGGCTGGACATAACCCATGGGCCAGCTTCTGACCCCGCCATCGCCCGGTCCTGGCGTCGGTGTCTGGACCAGCACCGGCTCGACCCAGGCAGCGCCCGGGCCACCTGCGTAGTCGAGCAGACGCGCTTGCGAGAGCATCGCCAGCAACTTGAGCAGGTGGCCAGCGTGGCCCATTGGCAGATGAACAGCCTGCACCAGCAGCTGGGTGGAGGTGGTCACGCCATCCTCTTGACCGACGCCCGAGGTGTGGTGATCGATAGCGTGTCCAGCGAGGCGGAGCGGCCGGAGTTCCAGCGCGCAGGGCTATGGCTCGGTGCAGTGTGGGACGAGGCCGTGGAGGGCACCAATGGTGTAGGTCTATGCCTGTTGGAACGCCAGGCGCTGACGATCTGCCGCGACGAGCATTTCCGCGGCCGCCATGCGACGCTGACCTGCTCGGCGAGTCCGGTTTTCGATCCGCAGGGCGAACTGCTGGCGGTGCTGAACGTATCTTCGGCTCGTGAGGAGCTGTCGCACCAGCGGCGCTTTCACACCATGGCGCTGACCAACCTGTCGGCCAAGCTGATCGAAAGCTGCTTCTTCCTGCAACACTGCGAAGGCGCCTACCTGCTGCGCTTTCATGCCCAACCCGAATACATCGGCCTGCTCAGCGAGGGCTTGTTGGCGTTCGATGGTGGCGGCCAGATCAGCGCTGCCAACGACGCCGCGCTGAATCTGCTCGGCAGCCGCCGTGATGCGCTGCTGGGCCGGTCGCTGGAACAGATACTGGACATTCGGCTGGATGAGTTGCTGCAACGCGCATCACCCCAGCCGGGCGCATGCTGGCCGCTTCGTACCGCTGGCGGTCAGCTGCTGCACGGACAGCTGCGCGGCCCGACGATGCGCGAGGTTCAGCCGGCCCGGCGGCATGTGGCGCCTATCCCGGTGGGGCTGTGTCTTCATGACCGGTCCATGCGCGCCGGCTTCGAGCGTGCGCTGAAAGTGCTGGAGCGAGATGTGCCGGTACTCCTGCACGGCGAGACCGGTACTGGCAAGGAGGCCTTTGCCGCGGCCCTGCATCGCGGCAGCTCTCGGGCGGGCAAGCCTTTCGTCGCGCTCAACTGCGCAGCCATCCCCGACACGCTGATCGAAAGCGAGCTGTTCGGCTATCGCGGGGGCAGCTTTACCGGTGCACGCAAGGAGGGCATGAACGGCAAGCTGCAACAGGCCAATGGCGGCATCCTGTTTCTCGATGAGATCGGCGACATGCCGCTGGCCCTGCAGACCCGGCTGCTTCGTGTGCTGGAAGAACGCGAAGTCGTTGCGCTCGGCGCGGTATCACCGACCCCTCTGGATATACGGCTGATCAGCGCCAGCCACCGTGATCTCCAGGCGATGGTCGCGCAAGGTACGTTTCGTGAGGACCTGTTCTATCGCCTCAATGGCCTGGTGGTGAACCTGCTCCCGCTGCGCGAGCGCAGCGACCTCGACGCCTTGCTCGATCATCTGGTGGCCGAGGAAGCGAGCGGCGAAAGCGTGCAGCTGGAGCCGGATGCGCGGCAACGGCTGCTTTCCTATGCCTGGCCGGGCAATGCGCGGCAGATGCGCAACCTGCTGCGTACCCTGATCGCGCTGTCCGAGGACGGGCGCATCCTGACCTCGGATGTGAACGCGGTGCTGCCGCCTGCGACAACGGTGCTCGAGCCGGTGGCGGATCCGCTTGGCGCTGCCGAGCGCGATACGCTCTTGACCATGCTGGAGACGCGGCAATGGCACATGAGTCGCGTCGCCCAGGATCTCAAAATCAGCCGCAATACGCTGTATCGCAAGCTGCACAAATACGGCATCCGCAGGCGTTAACCGGCTGCACGACGCCGGCGCTCTCCGGCACGCCACTGCTCGTACGGCCAACAGGTGACGCCGGAAAACCCTTACCATATCAACCACCTGTTGATGCTCTGGTTGGTTTCCTGATGTTGTCTGCCGTCAAGCGCTACAAACTCCTGCTGTCCGGAGCCCTGGCGCGTTGTTTTCCCCGTACGTCGGCCCATGTGAAATCGGAAGAAGAACTGCTCCTGCGTCGCTGGCCCGGCGCCAGCGTGCAGCAGATTGCAAAACAGACCGGCAAACGTCCCGTAAAACCGGCCGGTCGTGCCAAGACCAAGGCCAGCCGCACGCCCAAGCGACCATCCGGGGACCCGAATGCCGTCAAGGCGAAAGCCAAGCCCCGCCAGGCCGCCAGCGAGGGCATCTATGGGCCGGCGAAATTGCCAGTCGGCGAGTCGCACATTCAGGCCATGCGACTGCGGGTTGGTCGGGCTGTCGAGGCGGGTGTGGTCTGCGCGCCATCGGACGAGCAGTGGGCCATGATCCTCAGCGACAGCCCGGTGACGCGGATCTTCGCCGGTGCCGGTTCTGGCAAGTCCACCACGCTGGTGCTGCGCGTCGTGTTCATGATGTGCCACATGAACCTCACGCCGGAGCGGCTGACGGTGATTTCCTTTACCAACGCCTCCTGTGCGCAACTGCGCGAGCAGCTGGTCCGTGTGCTGGGCTTCTGGAATGTCGATTTCGACCCGGCCGATGCGCGCCAGTGCGTACGGACCTTCCATTCGGCCATGGCGCTGCTGGCCCGGGAAGTGCTGGGCAAGCCGGTCTGGTTCGAGCAGCTGGACGAGAAGGGCGCGTCGCCTACCGAACTGGATAATCCGCTGACTTCCTCGCGTTTGCGGCCCGCACAGCAGCGCCTGCTGAAACAGGCCTACCAGAGTTGCTACGCCGAAGTCGAAGCCTTCCGAGCCCTGGTGCACGAGCTGTTGCAGCTGCCACCGCCAGGCGACCGCGCACCCAAGGCGCCGCTGGACGCCTTCAAGCTGCCCGGCGAATTTGCGCCGATGCCTTTGTTCGAGGCGTTCTACACCCAGGCCGGTTTCATCGAAAGCATCGGCATTCGAATCGATCAGATGCAACCTGCCCGAATGGATTGCCAGGCACGTGAACGGTCATTCGTCGAGGCGTTGATCCTGTTCTGGAAGCATTTCCAGGCGCTGCTGGAAAGCCAGGGGCTGATCACCTTCAACGGGGCTTTTCAGGCACTGACACAACGATTGGCCGCATCGGAGCGTGACGTGTCCGCCGCCGCTCTGGCCCCGTTCAGTCATCTGCTGATTGATGAATTCCAGGACATCTCACCGCAGATCGTCCAGTGGCTGCAGGCGATGCACAGCGCATTGGCACGCCGGGGCGAGGCGGTAAGCCTGATGGCCATCGGAGATGACTGGCAGTCGATCTATGGCTGGCGTGGCAGCTCGCCGGAGCTGTTCATGGATTTCGACAAGTATTTCCCCGGTCGTGGCGCGTCGAAAAAGAGCAGGGTGCTGATGCTTGAAACCAATTACCGCTCCATCGAACCCGTCATTCGCGACGGCGAATCGGTGCTCGCTGGCGTGGCGTTCAAGCAGGCGAAGGTCAGCAAGGCCGCCAGGACCACGCAAAAGGGCGATCACGGCGTCAAGCTGGTAACCCGTTTCGATGTGAAGTCCCGCCTGCCTGATCTGATCAGGGAGATCCAGGCTCAGTGCGAACACGTTGCCGGTCGGCCGAATGCCGATCGCAACGCGGTCCTGGTCCTCAGTCGGCGCAACGAACCCCTGCGCGCAATCGAGGCGCAGCTTGACCGCAAATGGCCGGTCAGGACCTACACGATCCACCGCGCCAAGGGGCTGCAGGCCGAGGTCGCAATCATTGTCGATGACTGTCTGCCGCCCGAACGCCACCCCTTGCGCAATGCGCTCTACGCCTACTGCGGGTTCTTTCGCAACAGCTACGATCAGGCCATGGCCGATGAAAGCCTGCGTCTGGCCTACGTGGCGATCACCCGTGGTGTCAGTCGGGTCATCTGGTACACGCAAAAGGCTCAGGGCGCGACGCGACTGCTGGCGGACAAGGGCAGGTCTCGATAGGCGCTCAGCGGTGGCGGACGGTAAAGCTTTAAGGCTAGGGTGAAGGGAGTCGTCATCGATGCCGCACAGGAGCGCAATCGCCATGCTGAAACTCTGGGGACGCAGCAACTCGACCAATGTGAAAAAGGTTTTCTGGGCCCTCGAAGAATTGCAGGTTCCCTATACGCGCATTGACGCCGGCGGAGCCTTTGGCGTGGTTGGCGAGGCGGACTATGCCGCCAGGAATCCCAACAAGCTCGTCCCCTGTCTGGAAGATGGCGAGCTGGTCTTGTGGGAATCCAACGCCATCGTACGGTATCTCGCGGCTCGGTACGGCCAAGGCGTGCTGTGGAATCCGGATATCGCCCAACGTGCCCATGGCGACAAGTGGATGGACTGGACGACATCTACGCTGGCAGCACCGTTCCGGCCGCTGTTCTGGAACATCGTGCGTACCGCACCAGAGCAGCGCGACACTGCCGCGGTGCAGGCGGCGTTGGATGAGTGTGGCAGGCTGCTCGCCATCGCCGACCAGACGCTGGCGACGCAGCCTTATCTGTCCGGCGACTCTTTTGGCATGGGCGATATTCCGCTGGGCTGCTTCGCCTATGCCTGGTTCGAGATGCCCATCGAACGGCCAGATCTGCATCACTTGTGCCGCTGGTACGAGCGGTTGCAACAGCGTCCGGCCTATCAGGCCGCGGTGATGACGCCACTGACATGACCAGTGTTGAGCGCGCAGAGAGGTCTTCTTGTGAGGCAAGGTGAGCGGGTCGAGACCCTCGTCTGACGCCGCTGGAAAGAGGTGTCCCGCCAGGCCCTGAGCCTTTCGGGGCTTGCCTCGAGCAATCAAGCAAAGGTTGGCCGTGGATCGGCGCTACCCTGAAGGGAGCGTTGGCTCTCGGCCGCGCTGACAGCGGGTGAGGCTTGACACTGGCGCGCGACTCACGCAGATTCCGCTTAACGTAATTTGATTACGCAAAAAAATAATAGAGCGCTGACAAAGCGCGACCTTGCAGGCCTTGATCATGGAATCGCACGCGCAACACCATTGCACTTCTCTCGCGGCGGCATTGCACGAGTTGCATTGTCGTTCGGTTCCAGTCAAGCGCCTACGCGGGCTGCCGGTGGCTGTAGATCCGGTGCCGGCGTGGGTTGGTCAGCAGGCGAATGAAGGCTTCAAGCCGTGCGCAGTCCTGTCCAGAGATCACGATCTCCGCTTCGGCAAGCCAGAACAGCGCGTTGCGGCGCGGCATCCGCTTGCGTCTGTAGAGCAGCCAGACAGGCCCTAAGATGAAAATCCTCGGCTTTCGACTGACCCTTGGCGACCACCTTGGTCGCAGCGTTCGGGGTATTTCCTGTGCACCGCCGGGCTGACGGTTGTTCTCGTCATTCCATCCAATGCACAGCCAGTCAAGGAGCCAATCATGGCCGACCTGTTTGAAAACCCCATGGGCCTCATGGGTTTCGAATTCATCGAATTTGCCTCGCCCACCCCGAACGTCATCGAGCCGGTGCTGGAAAGCATGGGCTTCTCCCACGTTGCCAACCACCGCTCAAAGAACGTCGCGCTTTACCGCCAAGGCCAGATCAACGCCATCGTCAACCGTGAGGCGACGGGGATCCCGGCCTATTTCGCCGCCGAGCATGGACCCTCGGTGTGCGGCATGGCGTTTCGCGTCAAGGACGCGCAAAAGGCCTACGCCCGGGCGCTGGAACTGGGCGCGCAGGCCATGGAGCTGCCCACCGGGCCGATGGAATTGCGCCTGCCCGCGATCAAGGGCATCGGTGGTGCGCTGCTGTATCTGATCGACCGCTTTGGCGAGGGCAGCTCAATCTATGACATTGACTTCGTATTCCTGGACGGCGTCGATCGTCATCCGGTCGGCGCTGGCCTGAAGCTCATCGACCACCTGACCCATAACGTGTATCGCGGGCGCATGGCCTACTGGGCCGATTTCTACGAGAAGCTGTTCAACTTCCGTGAGATCCGCTATTTCGACATCAAGGGCGAGTACACAGGGCTCACATCCAAGGCCATGACTGCCCCGGACGGCATGATCCGCATCCCGCTGAACGAGGAGTCATCGAAGGGCGCCGGACAGATCGAGGAGTTCCTCATGCAGTTCAATGGCGAGGGGATCCAGCACGTGGCCTTTCTCACCGACAATCTGATCGAAACCTGGGACAAGCTGAAAGCCCGCGGCACTGTCTTCATGACGGCGCCACCGCAGACCTACTACGAGATGCTCGAAGGGCGGCTGCCCAACCACGGCGAGCCGGTGGAGGAACTTCAGTCCCGCGGCATCCTGCTCGACGGGGCGGAGGAAAACGGCGAGCAGCGCCTGTTGCTGCAGATCTTCTCCGGCACCGTGCTGGGGCCGGTGTTCTTCGAGTTCATCCAGCGCAAGGGCGATAGCGGCTTTGGCGAAGGCAACTTCAAGGCGCTGTTCGAATCCATCGAGCGGGATCAGATCCAGCGTGGCGTGCTGAGTACCACCGAGTAATGCCGAGACGGCAGCGGGGCCCTGCTGCCGTTTTCTCTTGGTTGCAGGTACCGGTAGCCAATTGGCAGGCTAGCGGTTCATCAGGGACCGCTCAGTACCGGTGGTGCGCACTGGCATCCGCCGGTCCTCTGCGGTCAGACGACCAAGCCGTAGCTCGGGACTGCATATCGCCTGGCCGCCAAGGCTTCACCAAGCGAGCGCTATAACGACCATGGATAGGCATGTCTTCACAAGGCAGACGTTGACCGCCGCTTGGTATCCCGCTGTCATACGACCAAAGTAGAATGCCTGTTCTTGCCTTGGGTCATTTGCGCTTTGCGCGGCCGACCCTCTACGCCATCCATCATGGAGATAGCCCATGAGCGACTATCAGGAAACTCTCTACGAGGGGTACGGCCAACGATTCTCGGTCGATCGGATGCTGTACGAGGCGCGTACCGAACATCAGCAGCTGACCATCTTCGAGAACGCACGCATGGGGCGTGTCATGGCGCTGGATGGGGTGATCCAGACGGCCGAAGCCGATGAATTCATCTATCACGAGATGCTCGCCCATGTGCCGATCCTGGCGCATGGGCTGGCGCGGCGCGTCCTGATCATTGGCGGCGGCGACGGCGGCTTGTTGCGGGAGGTGGCCAAGCACCCGGATGTGGAAAGCATCACCATGGTCGAGCGCGACGGCACTGTGGTGGACATCTGCCAGGAGTACCTACCCGAGCATTCGAAAGGGGCTTTCGCGGACGCCCGGCTGAACCTTGTGATCGATGACGGTATGCGCTTCGTCGCCACCACCGAAGAGAAGTTCGACGTGATCATCTCCGATTCGCCGGACCCCATCGGGCCGGGCGAAGCGTTGTTTTCCGAGGAGTTCTATCAGGCCTGTCGCCGGTGCCTCGAGCATGGCGGCATTCTGGTTACGCAGAACGGCACGCCATTCATGCAACTGGCCGAAGTGCAGACAACGGCGAAGCGGATGGCGGGGCTCTTTCCCGACTGGCATTTCTACCAGGCGGCAATACCCACCTATATCGGCGGCTCGATGACTTTCGCTTGGGGCGCCTGCGACGCTGGCAGCCGCAAGCTGCCACTGGAGACGCTCTGCCAACGTTTTGCCGGCAGTGGAATCGTCACGCGTTACTACAATCCTCATGTGCATATCGGGGCGTTCGCGCTTCCGCAGTATCTGCTTCAGGCGATCTGCAAGCCCAGTAACGACTGAGCGACCATCATCCAGACGTGCGATGTTGCTGATGGGTGAAGGCCTGCCCGGTTTCCGGCGCAGGTCTTTTTGCGTCCACCGAAATCAAGGATCCAAGGTGCCCGCGCTGGAGCGGGGTTGAACTGCCGCAATCTGCGCGGTTCTATCTCACTGACAGCTTCTTTTTTTTGAGTTGCCATGCGCTGCGTCTGATTCTGTTGATGCAGCCGGGCGTTCAGCCTGCTAGCTTGTCATCGTGAGCATGCAGATGCCGCGCCGTTTCATGTAGCGATCGTGATCATTTGGTCTTTCCGGGACGTTTGAGTGGGCTCGGGGCTGGCCAATACCATCCACGCTTGAGAGGAGGTTGTTTTTTATGAGTACCACCTTCCATGAAGATGTCAGCAGCAACGTTCTGATGCGTATGAAAGAGGGCGGTTTCGACTTTGCCCGTGTCCATCCCATCGAGTTTTATGCCGTTTTTCCTGACAAGGAGCAGGCGATTGCAGCGGCCAGCAATTTTCGCGGCGAGTGCGTCAACACCCAGATATCATCGCGTGACGACGGGGCCTGGGATCTTCAGGTAAGCAAAGTCATGTACGCCACCTTCGATGGCATTGGCGATTTCGAACAGGATCTTGAAAATCTGGTCGAGCCCTTGGGCGGCGTAGTGGACGGCTGGGGGGTTACTCAGGAACTCTCCGCCTGCGCGATGTAATTTCAGCCCGTCAACCTGTCCTCAATCCGCTTTGCAGCGCCTGATCCCACGGCGGGATCGGGCCGAAGCGGTTCCTGAGAAACTCCAGCAACAACCTGGTTCTCGAGTCAGCCTCCCTGGTCAGACGCAACGCATAGATGCCGCTTGGTTCCGGCAGAGGAAGGCCCTGCTCGCAGAACAGCGGCAGCAGCTCCCCTCGAAGAAGGTGGTCGCTGATCAGCCAGGTTGGAAGATGTGCCAGCCCGAGGCCCGCCAGGGTGCCGCTGAGCAATGCTTCAGCATTATTGGCCAGCATCCGGAGCCGTTTCGGGCGTAACAGTTGCCACTTTCCTTCGTATTCGAAACGCCAGGCGTAGGGTGGCGCCAGGGCGTCCCAGTCCAGTCCGTCATGATCAGGCAGCTCCGCCACGTTGCGTGGCATCCCCCTGCGTTGAAGATAGCCAGGGCTGGCGCAGACGATGCGTGTCATCGGCGCGAGCGCTGTTGCGACCAGTCGCGTATCGGCCAATTCACCAATGCGCAGCACAAGGTCAACCTCGCCCAGGTGCTCGCCATGCAGATCCGTGAAACTGTCGATCAGGCGCAGCTGGATGTCCACGCCGGGGTACGCCTGAAGAAATTCGGCAAGTGCAGGCGCCAGATGCCGACGTCCGAAAGGCGCTGGCGCATCAATACGGATGCGACCTTCGGGCGCGGTCTGCAACGAGGCCATCTCCGCACGCGCCAGATGAAGCTCCTGCACGATGCGCCTGGCTCGCTCGGCAAAGGCCTGGCCAGCCGTCGTGGCGCGAATCGCATGGGTGCTCCGACTGACCAGCTGGCAACCGACGGAGCGCTCCAGCGCGTCTATGCGTCTGGCGACGGCCGAAGGGGTGAGGCCGTGCACCCGTGCCGCTCCGGAGAAACTACCGGTGTCGAGCACATCGAGAAACAGCTTGAGCTGGCCGGTTAGAACATCGGGCTGCATATCGATCCATGCCTTTGCGTTAAGCGCAAAAGCATTGTGCGTGGCTTTGCGTATCCGTGCCAGCTTGCGGGCAGTAGCATCACCGTTTTCGTGGCTGGAAGTGACCGATGGACCTGCTTTCAATTGTGTTGAACATCGTCCTGGGCATGGCCCTGGGCACGCTCGGTGGGCTTTTCGGTATCGGAGGAGGGCTGATCGCAATACCGGTGCTGGGTGTGCTGTTCAACCTCGACCAGCAACTGGCGCAGGGCACAGCGCTGGTGATGGTGGTGCCCAATGTGATGTTGGCCATCTGGCGCTACCACCAACGTAATCGGATCGACATCAGGCATGCGGCTGCGCTGGGTATCACCAGTTTCTGTTTTGCCATCGGCGGTGCGGCTGTCGCTGTGTCACTGGACGCCGAGCGCATGCGAATCGGCTTTGTCGGTTTTCTGCTGGCGCTTGCCGCTTACACCCTGCTTCGTGTGTTTCTCCGTCCGCAGCCGGGCGGCACCGACCTGCGTCACCCCTGGCCATGGCTTGGGGCTCTCGGTGCGGGGGCGGGCGCGCTGGGTGGTCTTTTTGGAGTAGGTGGAGCGGTACTGGCTACACCGATACTGACGACGGTATTCGGCACGTCCCAGGTTGTCGCCCAGGGCCTTTCCCTGTCTCTCGCGGCGCCCAGTACGGCGGTGACCCTGGCGACTTACGCTTCGCATGGACAGGTTGACTGGGCGCTGGGATTGCCGCTCGCGGTCGGTGGCCTGTTGAGTATCAGCCTGGGCGTGAAACTGGCCCATGCCTTGCCTGAGCGGCTGCTGCGTCTTCTTTTCAGCGGCTTCCTGTTGTTGAGTGCGGTGATGCTGGCATTGGAAGTCTAGGCGGGGAATCAGGCGACTCGCTGCCGCCGTGCCTGCTGGCGTATCTCACGGCGGGCGCTGCGTATCAGCCGGATGCTCAGCAACACCGCGGCGCAACTCAGACCGGCGATCAGGCCCTGCCACAGGCCGGCTGGTCCGCTGGGCTCACCCAACCGATCCGTCAGGCCCAGCAGATAGCCGACGGGCAAGCCAATGCCCCAGTAAGCGAACAGCGTAAAGACCATGGTCATGCGCGTGTCCTGATAACCCCGCAGCGCGCCCGCGGCAGTGACCTGCACAACGTCCGAGAACTGAAACAGGGCTGCATAGAAGAACAGGCTGGCCGCCACTGCGATCACGGCAGGGTCGGGGGTGTAGATGCGTGCGATCTGCTCGCTGAACAGCAGCATGCTGCCAGCCGAGAAACAGGCGTACACCAGGCTCGAGACGATGCCCACCCCTGCGACGAAGCGAGCGTCTCGTGGTGCGCTGCGCCCCAGCGCCTGACCGATACGGATGGTGATCGCCATGCCCAGGGAAAGAGGAATCATGAAAATCAGTGAGGTGAAATTCAGCGCAATCTGGTGGCCTGCAACCACAGTCGCGCCCAGGCCGCCGATAAGCAGCGCGATCACCGAGAAGATACTGGCCTCGGCAAACACCGCGACCCCTATTGGCACGCCCACCGAGAGCAGGCGCTTGAGTATCGGCCACTGCGGCCATTCAAAATGGCTGAACAGCTTGCTTGGCTGGTAATAACTGGCGCGGCGAACCCAGAACAACATTGCGACAAGCATGAAACCCATCACTGTTGCCGTGGCCCAGCCGCAGCCGACACCGCCCATGGCAGGCAGGCCGAACTTACCGTAGATGAAAATATAGTTAAGCGGGATATTCAGCATCAGCGCGAGAATGCCCACCACCATGCTGGGGCGGGTATGCCCGAGCCCATCGCTGTAACAGCGCAGCACCTGGTACAGAGCGACCGCCGGAAACCCGCAGGCAACCGCGCGCAGGTACGCCATGGTGGGGGCGATAAGGGCCTCCTCCACTTGCATCAGATGCAGTACCGGCTCGGCGTTCCACATCAGCAGCGCGAACAGCGAGCCGATCCCCAGCCCCATCCACAGGGCCTGGCGCACCAGGGGTCCGATCTGCTCGTGCTGGTTACTGCCGAAACGCTGGGCAACATTTGGCGTGGTGGCAAGGATGACGCCTGTGACCAGGAGAAACACAGGGACCCAGATGGAATTGCCCAGTGCCACGGCGGCCAGGTCCGCAGGGCTGACGCGTCCGGCCATCAGGGTGTCGACAAAGCCCATGGCGGTGTTTGCCAGCTGGGCGATCATCATGGGCAGGGCAAGGGCAAAGAGGGTGCGGAGTTCGTCGCGAACTCGCCTGAGTTTCAACTCAGTGGGCATTGCTGGGCTATCCGATTGTATACAGGAAGCCAGCTAGTCTACGCCGCGGCGATCGTTCTGGGGAAGGCGGCAGGGACGGGCCGGGCAGTCTAGAATGTGCCGATCATAAATGGAGCTCGCTCATGCGCATTCTTGCTGACGAAAACATCCCATTGGTCGACGCGTTTTTCGCAGAGCATGGACAGATCCGCCGCATGCCCGGTCGCAGCATAAACCGGGCTGCGTTGGAGCAGGCGGATGTCCTGCTGGTGCGCTCGGTAACCCGTGTGGATCAGGAGTTGCTCGAAGGCAGCGCGGTGCGATTCGTCGGTACCTGCACGATCGGCACCGATCATCTCGACCTCGATTACCTAGACGAAGCCGGGATCGACTGGGCCAGCGCGCCTGGGTGCAATGCCCGCGGTGTCGTGGACTACGTCCTGGGTAGCCTGCTGGCCCTGGCAGAAGGCGAAGGTGTGGACCTGTCAAAACGCCGTTACGGCGTGGTGGGTGCGGGCGAGGTCGGCGGACGGCTTGTGGAAGTGCTGCGTGGCCTGGGGTGGGATGTTCGGGTGTGCGATCCGCCTCGTCAGGCTCGGGAACTGGGAGAGTTCGTCGACCTTGACGAGATCCTGTCCGAATGCGATGTCATCAGCCTGCACACTCCGTTGATCCTTGAAGGCAATCACGCCACCTTCCATCTTTTCAATGAGGATCGTCTGGGGCAGCTACGTCCCGGGGCCTGGCTGATCAACGCAGCTCGGGGAGCGATCGTCGATAACTCGGCTTTACGCGTCCAGCTTGCCCAGCGCCCGGACGTTCAGGCTGTGCTCGACGTCTGGGAAGGGGAACCACAGGTAGACGTCGAGCTGGCGGAACTGTGCTGGATTGCCACCCCGCATATCGCCGGCTACAGCCTGGACGGCAAGCTCCGGGGGACCGCCCAGGTCTATCGAGCGTTCTGTGCGGCGAAAGGGTTGGAGCCGACGGTGGAGCTGGCTGACCTCATGCCGAAGGCACCGTTGCGTGGGCTTGTCTTCGATCCTTCGGCCGATCCTGCACAAATGCTCAGTACCCTCTGCCGCTCCGTCTATGACCCGCGTCGCGACGATGCGGCCTTTCGTCGGAGCCTGGTTGGCGACGAGGTTCAGCGCCGAGCCGGTTTCGATCGGCTGCGCAAGGACTATCCTGCCCGTCGAGAGATTGATGGGTTGCAGGTCAGCCTTGGCGCGGGTCAGCCACGCCTGGAGCAGATCGTGAGGGCCCTTGGCGCGATCTTGAAAGCATGACCTGCCAAGGCTACGGTTCGTTGTCCCGGAGCACAGGCCGGATGCAATTTGTGGCTTGCTCCGCTAGCATTGCCCATCCTCTGCTTTATCCCGCGATGGTGTTATGAGTTATCAGGTCCTAGCCCGTAAATGGCGTCCGCGCACGTTCCGCGAAATGGTCGGCCAGACGCATGTGCTCAAGGCTCTGATCAACGCGCTGGACAGCCAACGCCTGCACCACGCCTATCTGTTTACCGGCACCCGCGGCGTGGGCAAGACCACCATCGCACGGATTATCGCCAAGTGCCTCAACTGCGAAACCGGTATCAGCTCGACGCCCTGCGGACAGTGCTCGGTCTGCCGTGAAATCGACGAGGGGCGTTTCGTTGACCTTATCGAAGTCGACGCTGCCAGCCGTACCAAGGTCGAAGATACCCGCGAGTTGCTCGACAACGTGCAATACGCCCCGAGCCGTGGACGCTACAAGGTCTACCTGATCGACGAAGTGCACATGCTTTCGTCGCACTCGTTCAATGCATTGCTCAAAACGCTTGAAGAGCCGCCGCCACACGTCAAGTTTCTGCTGGCAACGACCGACCCGCAAAAGCTGCCGGTCACGATTCTTTCGCGCTGCTTGCAGTTCTCCCTGAAAAACATGCCGCCGGAGCGGGTGGTCGAGCATCTGACCCACGTGTTGGGTGTCGAGCAGGTGCCCTTCGAGGAAGATGCGCTCTGGCTGCTTGGCCGCGCGGCCGACGGGTCGATGCGTGACGCCATGAGCCTGACCGACCAGGCTATCGCCTTTGGTGAGGGCAAGGTACTCGCAGCCGATGTGCGCAGCATGCTGGGCACCCTGGATCATGGCCAGGTGTACGGTGTGTTGCAGGCGTTGCTGGAGGGCGACGCCCGTGCACTGCTCGAGGCGGTTCGCCATCTAGCCGAGCAGGGGCCGGACTGGGGCGGCGTCCTGGCCGAGATCCTCAACGTGCTGCATCGTGTTGCCGTCGCACAGGCACTACCCGATGCGGTCGATAACGGGCAGGGCGACCGCGACCGTGTGCTCGCCCTGGCTCAGGCATTGCCTGCCGAAGACGTGCAGTTCTACTACCAGATGGGTTTGATTGGCCGGCGTGACCTGCCCCTGGCGCCCGATCCGCGTAGCGGCTTCGAGATGGTGCTGTTGCGGATGCTCGCGTTTCGCCCCGCCGGCAGTGAAGACGCGCCGCGAACATCACTAAAGACGATTGGAATCAGTCCGGCCACGACTGATTCCCAACCAAGCGCAGTGGCCGGTCCGGCCGCACAGGCTTCGCCGGTACCCGACCTGCAACCCAAGCCAGCCGCTGCGGTGCAGCCCATCGCAGCGGCTCCGCTGGAACCGCCACAGCCGGCCGATGCGCCAACAGCGGCCGATTCACTTGCTGTGCATCAGGCGCAGCCGGCAGCAAAACCTGCGCACGAGCCTCAGCCCGTTGCGCCGCCCATCGTTGACTTGCCCTGGAATGAGCCGCCGTCCACGCCGCCCGTGGCAGTGGAAAGCGAAGCCCTCGAGCAGCGGCCGGTCGGACAACCCCAAGAGCGGGAGCATCAGGCAGCGGTCGTCGAGGTCAACGAGCCGGACGACGATGAACCGCCATTGACCGACGAGGACTACTTCGAGGTCGAAACCCAGGCCGAGGCCTTTCTCGATGGGCTGGATGACCCGGTGGAGAAGCCTGCAGTGGCTGAGCCTGCGCCTGCCATACAACCTGCCACCGGGCTTGCGGCGGAGTGGCTGGACCTCTATCTCAAACTGGGACTGACTGGACTGACTGGTAGCATCGCGGCGAACTGTACGCTGATCGCTGTAGAAGGCGATCGCTGGCTGATGCATCTCGATCCTGCCCAGAGCGCACTGTTCAACGCGACCCAGCATCGTCGTCTGACCGAAGCGTTGAGTCAGTTCCACGGGCGTACGCTGCAGCTCGATATCGAGTTGCAGACCCCGCAACAGGAAACTCCCGCCCAAGCGGCGGCCCGCCGTCGTGGGGAGCGTCAGCGGGCAGCTGAACAATCGATTCAGACCGATCCGCTGGTGCAACAACTGATGCAGCAATTCGCCGCGGTGATTCGCGACGGCACCATCGAACCCATAGAGCAACCCGTATCCTGATCTACCAGAGGTGATCCCCATGATGAAAGGTGGCATGGCAGGCCTGATGAAGCAGGCGCAGCAGATGCAGGAAAAAATGCAGAAGATGCAGGAAGAACTGGCGAACGCCGAGGTTACCGGGCAGTCCGGGGCCGGGCTGGTCAGCGTTGTGATGAACGGTCGCCACGACGTCAAGCGTGTCAGCCTGGATGACAGCCTGATGCAGGAAGACAAGGAAATCCTGGAAGACCTGATCGCGGCAGCCGTCAATGATGCCGTTCGCAAGATCGAACAGAACAGCAAGGAGAAGATGGCCGGCATGACCGATGGCATGCAGCTTCCACCTGGCTTCAAGATGCCGTTCTGATTCACCCGGAGCGCCGCCACGCGCTCCTTCCCGACTGGCTCTGCCAGAGGTTTCTTCTGGGCAGGCGTGGTGGTCAGCCAGTAGGCGGCGTCTCTCCTCGCAACGTTGCGCATTCCGTATTTTTCGGTGACTTGATGTCTTTCAGCCCCCTTATTCGCCAACTTATCGATGCGCTGCGCGTCCTGCCTGGCGTCGGTCAGAAAACCGCTCAACGGATGGCGCTGCAAATGCTCGAGCGCGACCGCAGCGGTGGCTTGCGGTTGGCACAGTCGCTTACCCGCGCAATGGAAGAGGTGGGCTATTGTCGGCAATGTCGAACCTTGAGCGAGGACGAGCTCTGTCCACAGTGTGCCGATCCCCGCAGGGATGACTCGCTGCTGTGTATCGTACAGAGTCCGGTGGATGTGTTTGCGGTGGAGCAGACCGGCTTTCGCGGGCGTTATTTTGTCTTGAAGGGTCATCTTTCGCCGCTGGACGGCCTCGGCCCGGAAGCCATCGGCATCCCGGAGTTGCTGGTGCGAGTCGCTGAAGGCAGTTTCAGCGAGGCCATTCTTGCGACGAATCCGACCGTTGAGGGCGAGGCCACCGCGCACTACATCGCCCAACTGTTGATTCCCAAGGGGCTGACCCTTAGCCGTATTGCTCATGGGGTGCCCTTGGGCGGTGAGCTCGATCTGGTCGACGGCGGCACCCTGGCTCACGCCTTTGCCGGACGCAAAACAATCACGCTTTGATGCTGCCGCCAGCCTCGCTAACGATGCCTTTATAGCCAGCAGTTAGCAGCTTATCGCTGCTAACAAGTGCCGGCGCTCGAGATATTCGTGTAAAGTTCTAAGCCACTAATGATCAATAACCAATGCACATATACCCCGTTTATTGGGTTATATGGCTGGTCTTCTGCATGCCTAGATAGCGTGAGGTAATGATGAAAGTAAAACTCTGGCTGGTTCCCGCCCTGTTGTTGGTCAGCGCTTTCGCGCAGGCACAGGAGAAATTCAAAGTCGGCTACATCCGAGTGATGGACGATGCACAGGCGATGGTCGCGTATGAAGGCGAGATGTATAAGAAGCACGGCCTTGATGTCGAGTTGGTCGAGTTCAGTTCCGGCACTGACCTGATCAAGGCCATCGTTGGCGGGCAGCTGGATACAGGCGTACTCGGGTTCACCAACGCAGTCGCATGGGCATCCAAGGGGGCGGACCTCAAGGTGGTCGGCGGTGCTCAGCAGGGTTATCACTCCATCGTTGCGCGCGAGGGAACGGGTATCGAGAAGGTGGCGGACCTGAAGGGCCATGTGCTGGTATCGCAAAAGGAAGGCAGTACGGCCGATGCCGTGTTGCGTGGAGTGACGCTCAAGGCAGCCGGCCTGGCACCCAGCGAGGTGAACATCATGGGTACCAGCCCGGCTGTGGCCGTGCAATCACTGGTGTCCGGCCGTGCGGACGCAGCGTTTCTCTTCGAGCCCTATGATCGGATCGCGCAACTGGTGGCTCCGGTGAAGCAGGTCTACGAGATTGGTGAGGTCTGGCCATTCCCCTGCATGGTGGTGATTACTTCGGGCAAAACCCTTGAAACCCGCAAGGATGCTGTCTGGAAGTCCCTTGATGCCCAGCGCGAGGCGATCGATCTGCTGGAAAACCAGCCAGCTGAAGCGGCCAAGCTGATTGCCGACTACTTTATCGCCGAGCCGACGCTCAAGACCCTCAATCGCGGCGAGCTTGCTCGTGAAGTGGTGATCGAAGAAGCCATTGCCACCCAGACGTTCAGCTCGAAGCTCGGCAGCGAAGACCTGGCACGTATCCAGGAGCTGGCGAACATCCTCCAGGAGCTCGGTTCCTTGAAGACTCGCGACGGCAAGCCCTTCGATACCAGTGCGATTCTCGATCTGTCCTGGCAGCAGGCCCGTGAACTCTAAGCGCGTCGGCTAACCCGCAACAGACCGCCCGGCCAAAGTGCCGGGCAGTCATTCCGCCCGCTAAAGGGGTTGTTCACGAGGTCTTCAAAGCGTTATGCAGCTCAGGTTTGAAGAAGTAGACAAGCATTTCGGCCAGCTGGAAGTCATAAAAGGCTTCAACGGCGAGTTCGCCCAGGGCGAGCTGGTAGCCCTGGTTGGACCCTCTGGCTGTGGCAAGTCCACACTGTTGCATCTGGTTGCCGGTCTGG
Source organism: Stutzerimonas sp. C6.4V (assembly GCF_058536345.1). Taxonomy (NCBI): domain Bacteria; kingdom Pseudomonadati; phylum Pseudomonadota; class Gammaproteobacteria; order Pseudomonadales; family Pseudomonadaceae; genus Stutzerimonas; species Stutzerimonas sp. C6.4V. The sequence goes on along the minus strand of NZ_JBZUBM010000001.1, from coordinate 1,883,955 downwards.
AAAACCCTACTGCGGGCCGTGTGCTTGCTGATGGCAAGAAGATTCCAGGGCCGAGCCCTCGCCGAACATTGGTGTTTCAGGAGCATGCCCTATACCCGTGGCTGTCGCTGCAGGCGAACGTTGCCATGGCACTCGAACTTCAGGGCGTCGACAAGGCGAGCGCTTTCGAGCAATCGAAGGTTTGGCTCGAGCGGGTCAGCCTCGATGGCTTCGAGCACTACTATCCGCACCAGGTCTCGGGCGGCATGCGTCAGCGCACCGCTTTGGCTCGGGCATTCATTGCCAAGCCCGAGGTGTTGCTGCTGGATGAGCCCTTTGGCGCGCTGGATGCACTGACGCGAATGGCATTGCAGGATGTATTGCGCGAGCTGATCGCCGAACATCAGCCAACTGTTCTGCTGGTAACCCATGACGTCGACGAGGCGCTTTACCTGGCTGACCACATCCTGGTGTTCAGCGCACGGCCCGCGCGCGTACTGAAGACCTTCAACATGACACATTGCGAGAAGAGTCATGACCTGTCCGAATTCGCCGCCGAGCGTCGCGAGATTCTGCGACTGCTGGGCATCAAGACCGAGGTAGGCCACTGATGAGCCAGGGACGTCGTCTTGCCGGGCCGAAAAAATACCTCGCCGTGGCACTGGCGGTATTGTTCATCCTGCTGATCTGGCAGGCCGCTGCATGGAGCCTGCCTGCGTTCCTGATGCCAGGTGTGCCGGCTGTTTTCGAGCGCCTGTTCGCCACGGTGCAAGAGCCCGAGTTCCGCGATGGCCTTTACGGCAGCATGAGCCGGCTGGGAAGCGGGTACAGCTTCGCGCTGCTTTTTGGGATCGGTTTTGGCCTGGTCGGCGGAGTCTTGTTCTTCTTTCGCGAGATCCTGCGCTCGGCCATTGTCATCCTCCAGTCCATCCCATCCATTGCCTGGGTTCCGCTGTTTCTCATTGTGATGGGCTTTGGCAACCTGCCGATCATCGTCGTCGTCGCGCTGGCCGCGTTCTTTCCCATGGCGCTCTCGGTGATGAACGCCACCGAAAGTGTCCAGCCTGTCCATGTCGCAGCGGCGCGGGTGATGGGCGCGTCTCGCTGGCAGTTGCTCAAGCGCGTATACCTGCCTGCAGTGATGCCGGAATTGATTACCGGCGCCCAGCTGGCATTCGGTAACGCCTGGCGCGCCTTGATCTCGGCAGAAATGCTGATCGGCTTCGGACAGGGTTTGGGGCGCTCGCTGGCCTACTCCGGCGAAATCGCAGACATGGCCGGGGTGATGATGAACATACTGGTCATTGCGATCCTGGCTACCTTGATCGATCAGGTGGTGCTGGAAAAATTCAAGCAGCGCATGCTTCGCTACCAGTACGTCTGACAGGTCAGGCCGTGAAGCGCTTAGCGACGCATCTACTAGCGATGTTGCTGGCAATGCCGCTGGGCTCGTTGGCAGCGCCCTTGTCTGCAGTGCTTGTCGGCGAGTATCGGCCCCTCAAGGCTTCTGAAACCGAACTGGTAACAGAAGGGTTCGAGGCGTCCGTGCTCTATCGGCTCGGCGACGCGCTGGGCCGCGAATCCGCCCTGGAAGAGGCGGGCAGTGTCGCTCCTGATCTACGACTGGGTGCTGTCTCGTCTGGGGTTGTTTACTACAGCAGTGAAGCGGCTGCGTTGACTTCAGCCCAAGCAGGTCCGGAAAGTTGGTCCGATCTTGCAGGCCAAGCGGTTTGCCTGGAGGCGGGCAGTCCTCATGAGACATCCATGTCCCGCTTCGGCGGGTTGGTTCGCCGTTACCCAAGTGCGGCGCAGGCCTTGATAGGCCTGAAGCTCGGCGAATGCGAGGCGGTGGTAGCTGATCGAGTGCTGTTGGAGCAGATCGCCGAATTGCCTGAATGGCAACGCTACAGCCGGCTACTGCCTGCGCTTGAGAATTCTGCTGTGACACTGCGGCTCGACGCCATCGATCCTGCACTGCGCAAGCAAATCGAGAGCGTACTGGCCGGTGAAGAGGGGCGGGCACGGCTTGCCGAAGTCGTGCAGCACTGGATCGACGAGGTTGCGTTTCAAGCCTATGTTTTGGCTGATTCTCTCGACTGCCATTAAGCGGGTATCAGTCAGCCTCGATCAGCTGTGGCAACGCCTGGCTGAGCGCATCCAGTTTCAATGGGCTGCGGATGTAGCCTCGTAACTTGCCGTTGGGCGCGACGATCGCAATATTGCCGCTGTGAGCGACGGTATAGTTCCCGCTGGTCGGCTGTGGCGGAACAATCGGTAGCCCCAGTGCTTTGGACAAGGCAAGCAGCTGCGCCATATCACCGGTCAGTCCCATGAACCCTGCGCGGTAATAAGCCAGGTAGTTCCGCAGCGCTTCGGGCGTATCGCGGGCCGGATCGGCGCTGATCAGCACAAGTTGCAACTGCTTGCGAATGTCCCCCGGAAGGTCGGCGAAGAGGCGGCGCATGTCACTGAGGGTCGTAGGGCAGATATCTGGACAGGCGGTAAAGCCGAAGAACATTAGGTGCCATCGACCGTGAAGCGAATCGGTATAGAAGGTCGCGCCTTTTTCATCTACGAGCTGCAGGCTAGGTAAGGCCCGCTCGCGTGGAAAAAGCAGCAGGTTGGCGTCGTCGAGCAGTGAATTGCGGTCCAAAGCCATGGCCGACGAGCAAAAGAGCAGCATGACAAGCCAAGCTGCAGGACGGGCTAGACCGAAGCGCATCCTAGCGCTCGTTCAGCCCGAACGCAGTGAGGGTGAAGGTGGGGATTCCCATATCCTGAAGCTTGCGCGATCCGCCAAGTTCCGGAAGATCGATAATGGCCGCAGCTTCGTATATCTGCGCGCCCATGCGTCGAACGAGCTGAGCGGCGGCGATCAAGGTGCCGCCAGTGGCGATGAGATCGTCGAGCAGCAGCACGGAATCGCCCTCGCACAAGCTGTCGGCGTGGACTTCCAGGAAGGCTTCGCCGTACTCGGTGCGATAGGCCTGGGCAAGCACATCGGCAGGCAGCTTGCCTTTCTTGCGGAACAGGATCAGCGGACGATTCAACTCGTAGGCAATGATCGATCCGATGATGAAGCCGCGCGCATCCAGGGCGCCGACATGGGTAAAGTCGGTTTCGACATAGCGCTGAATGAGGCTGTCTGCAACCATGCGCAGTGCCTTGGGTGACTGCAGCAAGGGAGTGATATCGCGAAAAACCACGCCCTTACTGGGAAAGTCCGGCACCGGACGAATCAATGTCTTGATCGAGAACTCGTCGAAAATCATCTGCGTCAGGCGTCCATGTTGCCGCCCGCCAGGGCGCATAGTTGGATGGAGTCGAGGATACGAACTTCCTTTCCCTCGGCCTCGATCAGCCCGTTTGCCTGGAAACGTGTGAAGACTCGCGAAACGGTCTCCACGGCCAGCCCCAGAAAACTGCCGATCTCATTGCGTGACATTGGCAGGCGGAACTGGTTGGCCGAGAAACCGCGCGCACTGAAACGCGCCGACAGGTTGATCAGAAAGGTAGCAATTCGCTCGTCTGCGGTCTTCTTGGACAGCAACAGCATCATCTGCTGATCGTCGCGAATCTCACGGCTCATGATGCGCATCAGCTGGCGGCGCAGCTGCGGCAGCAACACGCTCAATTCATCAAGACGTTCGAACGGGATTTCGCAAACGGACGTGGTTTCCAGCGCCTGCGCCGAAACCGGGTAGGCCTCGGTATCCATGCCCGAAAGCCCCACCATCTCGCTGGGAAGATGGAAGCCGGTGATCTGTTCTTCACCGGCATCAGTGACGCTGAATGTACGCAAGGCGCCGGAACGAATGGCAAATACCGAACTGAAGGCGTCGCCCTGGCGAAACAGCATTTCGCCTTTCTTTAGCGGGCGACTACGCTTGACGATGTCGTCAAGGGCTTCCATGTCTTGCATGTTCAGCGAAAGAGGCAGGCACAGGCCGGAAAGACTGCAATCCTTGCAGTGCGCTTGCCGCTGCGTGCGGACCTTGATCGACTCGGACATTAGGGGTTCCCGGAAAAACCTTACTGGATGTGCAAGGTTAACCCAGGCAAGCCGCTCAGCCAATTGCACTGGCGTCGCAGTTGATCAAATAGCAGATACCGGGCGCTCAGATGACCCGAGAAAGTTGCTGGTGTCTGTGTTCGGGCAGGTAATGATCGAACTGCATGCACACAGCGCGTACCAATAGTCGTCCCGCTGGCAATATGGTGATCCCAGCGTCGCCCAGCAGAATCAGCCCGTCGTCGGCCATCTGTTGCAGCGCAGGCCATGCCGTATTGAAGTAATGCCGGAAGTCGATCTTGAAGCGGTGTTCGATGGGTTCGAACTGCAACTCGAAATCGCAGATCAGCCTCTGGATTACTTCACGCCGGATCCTGTCGTCCTCGTTGCAGCGCAAGCCGCGTACCGTCGCAAGCTGGCCCTGGTCCAGCGATTGCTGGTAGAGGGTTATATCGCTGTTGTTCTGACAATAGACCCCGCCGATCTGGCTGATCGCAGACACACCCAGGCCGATCAGGTCGCAATGGCCATGGGTCGTATAACCCTGGAAGTTGCGTTGCAGGGTCCCGTCTTCCTGCGCCATGGCCAGCTCGTCGTCGGGGAGAGCGAAATGGTCCATGCCGATATAGCGATAGCCAGCATCGGTTAGCTGTTCCACGCTGTTTTGCAGGATTGCCAGCCTGTCGGCTGGGGTCGGCAGGTCTGCGACATTTATGCGTCGCTGCGGCATGAATCGCTCAGGAAGGTGAGCATAACCGAACACGGAGACGCGGTCGGGTTGCAGGGCAATCACTTCCTGGATCGTCCTTGTGAAGCCTGCCGGGGTTTGCCGCGGCAGCCCATAGATCAGATCGATATTGATGGAGCGATACTGGAGCGTGCGTGCCGCCTCTATGATCGTCTGTGTCTGTTCAAGGGTTTGCATGCGATTGATCGCGCGCTGCACGTCTGGATCCAGGTCCTGTACGCCGATGCTTACGCGATTGAAACCAAGCTCGCGCAACAGGCCCATGGTCGGCCAGTCTGCCTCGCGGGGATCGATCTCGATGCTGATATCTCCGTGGTCATCGTCCTGCAGGTGGAAGTGCTTGCGCAGGTGCGCCATGAGCCGTCGCAACTCGTCGTGGCTCAGGAAGGTGGGCGTGCCGCCGCCCAGATGAAGTTGCTCGACAATCTGGTCCGGCCCGAGGTGGCAGGCGACCATTTCGATTTCCTTTTCCAGACGCTCCAGATAAGGAAGGGACCGGCCTCGATCCTTGGTGATCACCTTGTTGCAACCGCAGTGATAGCAGACGTTTGCGCAGAACGGCACATGGACGTACAGCGAGAGAGGGCGAACGGTTTGGCGACTGCTACGCAGGGCATGCAGCAGGTCGAACGAGCCCACGCTACCGTTGAACTGAAGTGCAGTCGGGTACGAGGTGTAGCGCGGTCCGGCCAGATCGTAGCGATTGATCAGATCAGCGTTCCAGCGGATGACGTCGAGCATCGGGTGTTCTCGGGTTGACTGCAGTGACCGGATTCTAGGCGGCGGGTTGGCGCGCGGACTTGACCTGTATCAAACCAGTCGGGCCCCTGCGCCCCTGCCGCAGACCAGCGGCACGCGGGGGGAGATTTATTTGGCGAATTGTGGTCGGATGGCGAGTCCAAGCCCTGAACCGCATCGTTAATCGGATAGGAGAAACCCATGCAAAGCCGCCAGCAAGAAATCGCTGCCGCCCTCAACGTCCGGCCGCCTTTTGACGGGCCAGCATCCGTCCAGGCCGAAATCGACCGGCGCATCACTTTCATCCAGAACTGCTTGCGTGAGTCGGGGCTGAAAACCCTCGTGCTGGGCATCAGTGGCGGAGTCGATTCGACAACCGCGGGCCTGCTTGCACAGCGAGCCGTCGAGGGCATGCGCGCCGCGGGCGAGGGGGACGACTATCGTTTCATTGCGGTACGCCTGCCTTACCAGGTGCAACATGATGAAGACGAGGCGCAGCTGGCCGTCGACACGATCAAGCCGGACGAATGCCACACCGTGAACATCGGTGCAGCCGTGCAGGGCCTGTCGCGAGCGACCGAGGCGCTCGATGCGCTGACACCGGAAAAACGTGATTTTGTACTCGGCAACACCAAGGCGCGGATGCGCATGGTGGCGCAATACACCATCGCCAATGCGCGTCAGGGCCTTGTCATCGGGACCGATCATGCAGCCGAAGCCGTGATGGGCTTCTTTACCAAGTTTGGCGATGGTGCCTGCGATCTCACCCCGTTGGCAGGCCTGGTCAAGAGCCAGGTGCGAGAAATCGCAGCTGCACTGGGCGCACCTGAGCAGCTGGTGAAGAAAGTACCCACTGCCGATCTAGAGGAGCTCTCCCCAGGCAAGCCGGATGAGGCGGCGCATGGGGTCACCTACGCAAACATCGACGCTTTCCTGCAGGGGCGCGAGATACCCGAAGAGGCGGCTCGTATCATCATCGATACCTATGACAAGTCAGAGCACAAGCGTCAGCTGCCGAAAGAACCCGGACTTTGAACCCCGCATCCAGGCTTGGGCTGCTTTCGACCTTTCGCCGCAGCCCGGCTTGAGATTAGATCAGTGGTGCTGATGCTGGTGCTCGCCGGCAGACTGCTGTTGGGCGGTCGATGAAGCGCTGTGGCCCATCAGCCATTGCTGGTGGGGGCCTGGCAAGGTCCACAAGCCGAACAGCATCACCGTGATGCCGCCCAGTGTCCGCACGCCACGTTTGCGCAGCAGGGCGGTCAGGTGTTCGGCGGCCAGGCCGGTCGCCAACAGTACCGGCCAGGTACCTATGCCAAACGCCAGCATCAGCAGCGCGCTGTCGGTGGCGTCGCCCTGACTGGCTGCCCAGAGCAAGGTGCTATATACCAGGCCGCAAGGTAGCCAACCCCACAACGCGCCGAGCAACAACGCCCGCGGTACGGTCCTGACAGGCATCAGCCGGCTGGCGAAAGGTTGTATACGCCGCCACAAGCCCCGGCCCAGCGCCTCAACCCGTGTCAGTCCGCTCCACCAGCCGGCCAGATAAAGCCCCATGCTGATGAGCAGCAGCGCTGCGATGACCCTCAACGCCATGGCTGCGGGGCTGTTGGCCACCGCCCACCCGGCCAGACCAAGAACAAGCCCGGCGGTTGCATAGCTGAGGACACGCCCGAGGTTGTAGGCGACCAGAAGGCGCAAGCGCCTGCTCCGCTGTTCTGCCGGAATTGCCATGGTCAGCGCCCCCATCAGGCCGCCACACATGCCCAGACAATGTCCGCCGCCCAGCAAGCCAAGCACCAGGGCGGAGACCAGCAAGGGCAACAGATCAATCACGATGCGGTTTCTCCCCGTCTTTTTCCTGGTCGGCTTCCTCGATTCCCGCTTTATGCTTCGGGTCTTCATCATCGAACAGGATGCTGTGCGCGGGACCGTCGAGGTCATCGTACTGGCCGCTGTCCACTGCCCAGAAAAACACCCAGATCGCCAGCGCCACCAGCACGACGGCGACGGGAATCAAGATATAGAGTGCGGCCATGTAACCTCCGGTGGTGCATCAGCAAAGGGGCTGCCAGGCGAGGGTCTGTCGATCGTCCTAGGCCAGACTGTTGGAGCTGTCGGCTTTTCCGGGCGATGGTAAGCGCGTCAACCTTAACGCGTTCAACACCACAAGCAACGAGCTGGCCGACATGCCGAGTGCGGCCCATAGCGGGGTTACCCAGCCAATGGCCGCAAAGGGCAACACCAGGCCGTTGTAGAGTGTCGCCCAGGCGAGGTTCTCGATAATGATGCGTCGGCTGCGGCGAGCGACGCCAAACAGTTGAACCACGCTGTCGAGGCGGTTGGACAATAGCACCGCGTCGGCGCTGGTCTTTGCCAGATCGGTCGCGGAACCCATGGCCACGCTGATGTCAGCGGCGGCCAGGACGGGAACGTCGTTCACCCCGTCGCCAAGCATCAGGACCCGGTGGCCTTTGCCCTGAAGCCGCTGCAGATGGGCGAGCTTGTCTGCGGGCGTAAGGCCGCCCAGGGCCTCCTGGATACCCAGTTGCCGTGCAATGTCGGCCACCATCGGTGAGCTGTCCCCGGACAGCAGCAGCGTACGCCAGCCGCGGCGTTGGCAGGCCTGCACCAGGGCAGCGGCATCGGCACGCAGACGATCGTTCAGGACCAGCCAGGCCAGTGGGCCATTGGCATCGCCAAGCAGCAGCCACTGCCCTTGATCACCCGGGATGCTAGGCGCTGCACCTGCATAGCCGGCCGCAACGAAGTCTGGCTGGCCGATGCGAAGCGCTCGTCCTGCTACCGAGCCCTGCAGGCCGAGCCCGGGCACGCTCTCGACCGCCTCTGCTGCCAGGGGCGCACGACCGAACGCCTTGGCAATCGGGTGCTCGGAGCGGTTCTCCAGCGCCGCCGCCAGCTCGAGGCAGCTGTCCGCGTTCAGGTCGGACAGCGGGATGATGTCCCTGAGCGTAAGGCGACCTTCGGTAAGCGTGCCGGTCTTGTCGAATATCACCGTGTCGATATGGTTGAGGCCCTCCAGAACGTGACCCCGGGTCAGCAGCAGACCGAGCTTGTGCAGTGTGCCCGTGGCTGTGGTCAGTGCAGTAGGGGTCGCAAGGGACAAGGCGCAAGGGCAGGTAGCGACCAGCAAGGCCAGAACGATCCAGAAAGCGCGCTGTGGGTCGATCTGCCACCAGACGATTCCCACCACGGCGGCAGTGATCAGCACCACCAGCAGGAACCATTGGGCGACACGGTCGGCAAGCTCGGCGAGGCGCGGCTTGTCCGACTGGGCGCGCTCGAGCAGGCGAACAATAGCGGATAGGCGCGTATCGTCGCCGAGCGCCTGTACTTGCAGCGTGAGCGTACCCTCAACGTTAAGGGTTCCCGCTGTTACGCTGTCACCGGCGCTTCTGGCCCGCGGGAGGTATTCTCCCGTGAGTACGGATTCATCGATACTGGACTGCCCGTCCAGAATCATGCCGTCGGCGGGGATCAGCGAGCCAGGCTGGACCAGCACACGATCACCAAGCCGCAGCTCGCTGAGCAAGATTCGCGAGGTGTGGCCGTGGCTGTCGAGTCTTAAACAGGATGCGGGCAGAAGGTTGACCAGCTGCGCTGTCGCAGCAGCCGTACGTTCCCGTGCACGCCGTTCGAGAAACCGTCCGGCCAGCAGGAACAGTGCGAACATCCCCACCGCATCGAAGTAGAGCTCGCCTTGCCCGGTCACGGTTGACCAGATGCCGGCCAGATAAGCACCACCAATGGCCAGCGAGACCGAGACGTCCATGGTCAGGTGGCGCGTTCGCACGTCGCGCAGGGCGCCCCTGAAAAAATCCGTGCAGCAATAGAAGACGATGGGCGTGGTCAGCAGCAGCGCGGTCCAGCGCAGAATACTGGCCATGCCAGGCGAAAGGTCGATGTTGAACTCTGGCCAGGTCGCCATTGTGGCCATCATTACCTGCATCCAGAGCAGGCCTGCCACACCAAGCTGCCGCATGCTCCGGCGGTTCTCCCGGGCCAGCCGTTCAGCAGCCTGATCAGCCTGATAAGGATGGGCGGCATAACCAATGCGTCGCAGCTCAGCAAGCAGCTCGCTCAAGGGTAAAGTGGCGTCGCTCCAGCGTACCCGCAAGCGATGGTTGGAAAGGTTCAGGCTTGCCTCGACCACTCCGTCGAGGGTGCGCAGATGTCGTTCGATCAGCCAGCCGCAAGCGGCGCAACTGATGCCATCGATCATCAGTGCTGTGCTGGCCAGTTCTCCTTGATGGTCAACGAAGGGCTGCTGGACATCCTTGCGGTCAAGCAGCGCCAGTTCCTCGTTGAGGGCCTGCGGCAGGGCGTCCGGGTTGGTCGACGCCTCGCTGCGGTGCAAGTAGTAGCTTTCCAGCCCGCTCTTGACTATCGCTTCGGTGACTGCCTGGCATCCAGGGCAGCACATCGCACGCGTCTCATTGAGCACGCGCGCGTGATAGTTGCTCCCGGCCGGAACAGGAAGACCGCAGTGATAACAGGGGAGGGGGCTCGACATCGAGAATCAGTAGTTCAGATCGAGGGTCTGCCCACCGGTGACATCCATTTCCTCGAAAAGCCGCCAGTCCTGCTCGCCTTCGCGCCCGAGCAGCTCGACAAAGCGCCGCCCGCTGACTGGCTCCTGCATCTGTCCCTGATAGAAGCCGTCGCCCTGCGGCTGCAGCACGATACGGCGGTCACGCTCGGGCTGGGTAGGGGAAAGCAGGTTGAGCACCAATTGTTGTGGGCGCGTATCGCCAGACAACTGAAGCTCGGCGAGCCCGCGCTCATCGTTGAGCACAAGCGTTGCCTGGACCTGCAGACGCTCAGCGAGCTTTTCACGATCCAGCGACTGGTTGATTCCCTTGCCAGCGTCGTAGTAGTTGTCGGCGACCAGCGAATCGGCGTTGCGGATCGCGATGGTTAGCATGGTGGTGCCGAGAACCACCGACATCAACAGGATGCCGATTACGAACCAGGCCCAGAACTGTTTGTACCAACGGCTGTTTTCACTATCGGAAGATGCGTTCATGTACTACCTGTTCAACGAATGCTGGGGCCGATGAAGCGGCTTTCCGATTCGTCCTCGATGGTGGGGTCATCAGCCGAACGGATATGAAAGACGATTTCGTTCGTACTCGATGGGAGCTTTTCGGGTGCAACCGAAAGCTCGACGGGTATGGTGACCAGCTCACCTGCTGCCGCCTGAACTTCGCTGCGCCCTTCGTACTTCAGGCCATCCAGACCAGACGCTTCTATGACAAACGTCTGCTCGTTCTGCGCCTTGTTCATGACTTTCAACGTATAGACGTTTTCGATCCGGCCCTGCTCGTTTTCCCTGTAGAGCACGCGGTCCTTGAGCACGTCGAGCTTGACCAGTGCGCGATCGCTCACGGCGTAGGTGAAGACGCCCATCATGGCGACCAGCGCGACGGCGTAGCCGATCAGGCGGGGCCGGACCAGATGAGTTTTCTGACCAGACAGGTTGTGCTCGGTGGTGTAGCTGATGAGTCCGCGTGGGTAGTTCATCTTATCCATGATGGTGTCACAGGCGTCGATGCAGGCAGCGCAACCGATGCATTCGATCTGCAGGCCGTCGCGGATGTCGATGCCTGTGGGGCAGACCTGTACGCACATCGTGCAATCGATGCAGTCCCCGAGGCCCATGGCCTTGTAGTCTGCATCCTTCTTGCGAGGACCACGCCGCTCACCACGGCGCGGATCGTAGGAAACGATCAGTGTGTCCTTGTCGAACATAACGCTCTGGAACCGTGCGTAGGGGCACATATAGATGCACACCTGCTCGCGCAAATAGCCGGCGTTGCCATAGGTCGCCAATGTAAAGAAAGCGACCCAGAACGCCGCCCAGCCGCCGACCTGGAAAGTCAGCAGATCCGGCACGAGCTCGCGGATCGGGGTGAAGTAACCGACGAACGTGATGCCGATCGCGAGGGAAACCGCCAGCCAGATAGCGTGCTTGGCAAGCTTGCGAAAAAACTTGTTGCGGCTCATTGGCGCCTTGTCCAGCTTCATACGCTGGTTGCGGTCACCTTCGGTGATCTTTTCGGCCCACATGAACACCCAGGTGAATACGCTCTGCGGACAGGTATAGCCGCACCAGACACGCCCGGCGAATACCGTGATGAAGAACAGTCCGAAGGCGCAGATGATCAGCAGTGCAGACAGCAGAATGAAGTCCTGCGGCCAGAACGTGGCGCCGAAGATATAGAACTTGCGCTCGGGCAAGTCCCACCAGACAGCCTGCCGCCCGTTCCAGTTAAGCCAAACGGTGCCGAAGTAGAGGACGAACAGGAGTGCACCACCAACCCGTCGCAGGTTGCGAAACAGGCCGGTAAAGGCGCGGGTGTAGATCTTTTCACGCGCCGCGTAGAGATCGGCTGACGCGTTGACCTTGGCCGGAGGAGTTACATCATGAACGGGGATTTGCTCAGTCATCGAGTGTGTACCACGGCGTTGGGTGAGTGTCCCGGCGGTGCGTGCCTACCGGGATCGATTTCAGACCTGCTGCGAATGGTACGCCCCGATGTTTGGCGTCAGGTGCGACCGAGGGTCGCTCCCGATGCTCGCCGATCAGTTCTCCGCCTTTTGTGAAAGGCTGTACACATAGGCTGCCAGCAGGTGCACCTTGTCGTTGCCAAGGTTCGCTTCCTGCGCTGGCATACGACCGTTGCGACCATAACGCAGGGTCTGCTGAATCTGTCCGAAGCTCGAGCCGTAAAGCCAGACGTTATCGGTCAGGTTCGGTGCGCCCATGGCCTGGGTGCCTTTCCCTTCAGGTCCATGACAGGCTACACAGTTGGCTGCGAAGATTTTTTGACCCTGCTCAATGTCGACGCTTATACCCTCAGGGGTATCGCGACCGGACAGGCTGCGCACATAGCCGGCAACGTTACGGATGCCTTCTTCGCCAATCACGTCACGCCATGCCGGCATTGCTGCCTGGCGCCCGCCAAGGATGGTCGTCTTGATGGTTTCCGGCTCACCGCCCCACAGCCAGTCATGGTCGGTCAGGTTGGGGAAGCCATAGGCGCCTTTGGCATCGGAGCCGTGGCAGACGGAGCAGTTGGAAGCAAACAGTCGTCCACCCATCTTCAGCGCCTGCGGATCCTGAGCGACTTCCTCGACCGGCATCGAGGCGAACTTCGCGTAAAGCGGTCCATACAGTTCGTTGGCCTTGTCCACTTCACGCTGCCATTCCTTGACCTGGGTCCACCCGCCTTCATAGCCGGGCAGCATGCCTTTCCAGTTGCCCAGGCCAGGGTAGAGCGCCAGATAGCCGAGGGCAAAGATCACTGTGGCGACGAACAGCATGAACCACCAGCGCGGAAGCGGGTTGTCGTATTCCTCGATGCCGTCATAGGAATGGCCGACGGTTTCTTCGGTGCTGTCGTGGCGTTGTCCCTTGCGAGTTGCGAGCAGCAGCCAGACCAGGGCAGCAATGGTGCCCAGGCTCAGCAGGGTGATGTACCAACTCCAAAACGAGGTCATTTATTTCTTACTCCTGGAAGCTTCTTCATCACGCTTCTTGGCCTCGGGCTCATCCGCAAAGGGCAGGTTGGCTGCTTCGTCAAAACTTTTCTTGCGCTTGCTGCTGTAGGCCCAGAGCACGACGCCAATGAAAGCGACGAAAACCAGAATGGTGCCCAGACCGCGAAGAGTCCCGATTTCCATGGTGCGTTACCGTTTGTTGGTGAGTGCAGTGCCAAGTACTTGCAGGTAGGCGACGAGGGCGTCCATCTCGGTCTTGCCCTTTACCGCATCCTTGGCACCGGCGATGTCTTCCTCGGTGTAAGGCACACCTACGCTACGCAAGGCTTCCATCTTCTTGGCTGTGTTCTTGCCATCAAGACTGTGCTCCACCAGCCAGGGATAGGACGGCATCTTTGACTCGGGCACCACGTTGCGCGGGTTGTACAGGTGCGCGCGATGCCAGTCATCCGAGTAGCGTCCACCGACGCGGGCCAGGTCCGGACCGGTGCGCTTGGAGCCCCACAGGAAGGGGTGGTCGTAGACGCTTTCACCTGCGACCGAGTAGTGACCATAACGCTCGGTTTCGGCGCGGAACGGACGGATCATCTGCGAGTGGCAGCCCACGCAGCCTTCACGGATGTACAGGTCGCGGCCTTCGAGCTGCAGCGCGGTGTAGGGCTTCATGCCCTCGACCGGCTCGTTGACGGCGTCCTGGAAGAACAGCGGAACGATCTGGGTCAGGCCGCCGATGCTTACCGCAAGGATCATGAACAGGGTCAGCAGACCGACGTTCTTTTCGAGTATTTCGTGATTCTTCATCTATCCGTTTCCTCAGGCGATCTGTGCCGCAGCGTCGAGTTCGGACGCCTTGGATACACGAACGGTGCGCCAGGTGTTGTAGGCCATCAGCAGCATGCCGGTGAGGAAGAATGCACCGCCCAGTGCCCGGACAATGAAGCCTGGGTGGCTGGCTTCCAGTGCCTCGACAAAGGAGTAGGTGAGGGTGCCGTCTTCGTTGATCGCGCGCCACATCAAACCCTGGGTGATGCCGTTGACCCACATCGAGGCGATGTAGAGCACGGTGCCGATGGTCGCCAGCCAGAAATGCGCATTGATCAAACCAATGCTGAACATCTGCTCGCGGGCAAACACCTTAGGAATCAGGTGGTACATGGAGCCGATGGTGATCATCGCGACCCAACCGAGGGCGCCGGCGTGAACGTGGCCGATGGTCCAGTCGGTGTAGTGGGACAGGGCGTTGACGGTCTTGATGGCCATCATCGGACCTTCGAAGGTCGACATGCCGTAGAACGCCAGCGAGACCACGAGGAAGCGCAGGATCGGATCGGTGCGCAGCTTATGCCAGGCGCCAGACAGGGTCATCATGCCGTTGATCATGCCGCCCCAGCTTGGCGCAAGGAGAATGATCGACATCACCATGCCCAGGCTCTGAGCCCATTCAGGCAGTGCGGTGTAGTGCAGGTGGTGCGGACCGGCCCAGATGTACAGGGTGATCAGCGCCCAGAAGTGCACGATGGACAGACGGTACGAATAGACCGGGCGACCTGCCTGCTTCGGGACGAAGTAATACATCATTCCGAGGAAGCCGGTGGTCAGGAAGAAGCCTACCGCGTTGTGGCCGTACCACCACTGAACCATGGCGTCGGTCGCGCCCGAGTAGATCGAGTATGACTTGAACAGGGTCACCGGCACTTCAAGGTTGTTGACGATATGCAGCATCGCCGTCACCAGGATAAAGGCGCCGAAGAACCAGTTGCCCACATAGATGTGACGTGCCTTGCGCTTCAGGATGGTGCCGAAGAACACCGCGATATAGCTGACCCAGACGAGGGTGATCAGAATATCGATCGGCCATTCCAGTTCGGCGTATTCCTTGGAGCTGGTGAAGCCCTGCGGAAGGGTAATCACCGCGAGTACGATGACTGCCTGCCAACCCCAGAAGGTAAAGGCGGCAAGGCCGTCGGAGAACAGCCGCGCCTGCGAGGTGCGCTGAACGACGTAGTAGGAGGTGGCAAACAATGCGCATCCGCCAAAGGCGAAAATGACCGCGTTGGTATGCAGCGGACGCAGACGGCCGAAGCTTGTCCACGGCAGGTCGAAGTTGAGTTCAGGCCACACAAGCTGTGCGGCGATGAAAACGCCCAGACCCATCCCGATAATTCCCCACACCACCGTCATGATGGCGAATTGGCGAACCACCTTATAGTTATATGCAGTCTCACTTATTGCTGTGCTCATGCAAGGCTTCCACGCTAATGGCATTTCAGGGGGCAAAAACGGCGGCAAGTATGGAGAAAGGAGGGGGGCAATGCAATCAAGGCCCAGGCCATCTCGTGCCGTTCGGACCCTGATCCCAAGCGTTTTCCATGCTTTTTGCAGGGTCGTTTTACACATCAGGCCGATGTGTCGAATCGAGAGTTTCGCCTTGTAATTCTGCGTAGTTCGGCGAGTGGGGGGAAATATAGAAGGGTCAGCCTTTACAGGCCAAGCGATGATCGCTCGACCGGTGTGCGACAGAGCGTCGCACTGCGGCTTTTTGGGGCATTTTTTGATTCAGAACAGGGCGGCGCGTTGCACCGCCCTGCATGGCTTTATTGCTTGGCGAGATGTTCGGGCTTCTGCGACAGACTGTATACATAGGCGGCGAGCAAGTGCACCTTGTCGTTGCCCAGGTAGGGTTCCTGCGCAGGCATCTGTCCATTGCGGCCATGACGGATAGTCTGCTGCAGCTGCGGCAGGCTCGATCCGTAGATCCAGCCCGCTGCGCTGGTCAGTTGCGGAGCGCCCATGGCAGCTGTTCCCTGACCATTGGCACCGTGACAGACAGCGCAGTTCTGCGCGAACACCTGCGCTCCAGCCGCCACGTCCGCATCGTTGCCTTCCGGCAGAGGCAGCCCGGCCAGCCCGTTGCGTACGTAGGCCGCCACGTTTTTCACGCCTTCTTCGCCGATCACCGGCCCCCAGGCCGGCATGGCGGCTACACGGCCGTGAAGAATGGTGGTCTTGATAGTTTCAGCGTCGCCGCCCCAGCGCCATTCATTGTCAGCCAGATTCGGGAAGCCATTTGCGCCCTTGGCGTCGGAGCCGTGGCAGACGGCGCAATTGTTCGCAAACAGCCGGCCGCCGATTTTCAGGGCCCGTTCATCCTGCGCAACCTGTGCCACGCTCATGGCGGCATATTTGGCAAAGATCGGGCCGAACTTGGCCTCCGCCTGGTCAACCTCGCGCTGCCATTCCTTGGTTTGGGTCCAGCCGTCCTCGTAGCCCGGCAGCACGCCTTTCCAGTTACCCAGACCGGGATAGAGCACCAGGTACAGAATGCCGAACAGGAGGGTGCCGATGAACAGCATGAACCACCACTTCGGCAGGGGGTTGTCGTACTCCTCGATGCCGTCGAAGGAATGCCCCATGGTTTTATCGGTCATGCCGGCTGCTTCGCCCTTGCGCGTGGCGAAGATCAACCAGAACAGAGCGACAATGGTGCCCAGCGTCAGCAGGGCGATGTATCCACTCCAGAACGTACTCATGTGCTACTCCTGGGCAGCCCGACTTTCTCCGGGCTGTCCGCGATTTGATCCCAGGCGCGTCGATCGCGCCGTTTTCAGTGACAGTGCCCGGCTCAGCGCTTGTTCTGCAGCGCCGTGCCCAGTACCTGCAGATAGGCGACCAGGGCGTCCATCTCGGTTTTTCCCTTGACACTTTCGCCTGCGGCAGCGATTTCCTCGTCGCTGTACGGAACGCCCACTGCGCGAAGAGCCGACATCTTCTTGGCGGTGTCCTTGCCATCGAGGGTGCTCTCTACCAGCCAGGGGTAGGACGGCATCTTCGACTCGGGCACCACGTTGCGCGGGTTGTACAGGTGCGCGCGATGCCAGTCATCCGAGTAGCGACCACCGACGCGGGCCAGGTCCGGACCGGTGCGCTTGGAGCCCCACAGGAAGGGGTGGTCGTAGACGCTTTCACCTGCAACAGAGTAGTGGCCATAGCGCTCTGTTTCGGCGCGGAACGGGCGGATCATCTGCGAGTGGCAGCCCACGCAGCCTTCACGGATGTACAGGTCACGGCCTTCAAGTTGCAGCGCGGTGTAGGGCTTCATGCCCTCGACCGGTTCGTTGACCGCATCCTGGAAGAACAGCGGAACGATCTGGGTCAGGCCGCCGATGCTCACCGCGAGGATCATGAACAGGGTCAGCAGACCGACGTTCTTTTCGAGTATCTCGTGCTTCTTCATCTCTCGGTTCCTCAGGCGATCTGCGCGGCGGCGTCGTATTCGGCCGGTTTGGCAGCACTCACGGTGCGCCAGGTGTTGTAGGCCATCAGCAGCATGCCGGTGAAGAAGATCGCACCGCCGATCATCCGCACCACGAAGCCTGGATGACTCGCTTCAAGCGCTTCGACAAAGGAGTAGGTGAGGGTGCCGTCTTCGTTGATAGCGCGCCACATCAGGCCCTGGGCGATGCCGTTGACCCACATCGAGGCGATGTAGAGCACGGTGCCGATGGTCGCCAGCCAGAAATGCGCGTTGATCAGGCCAATGCTGTGCATCTGGGCGCGGCCAAAAACTTTTGGGATCAGGTGATACAGCGCGCCGATAGAAACCATCGCCACCCAGCCGAGGGCGCCGGCGTGTACGTGGCCGATGGTCCAGTCGGTGTAGTGGGACAGGGCGTTGACGGTCTTGATCGCCATCATCGGACCTTCGAAGGTCGACATGCCGTAGAACGCCAGCGATACCACCAGGAAGCGCAGGATCGGGTCGCTGCGCAGCTTATGCCAGGCGCCCGACAGGGTCATCATGCCGTTGATCATGCCGCCCCAGCTTGGTGCCAGCAGAATCAGCGACATCACCATTCCCAGGCTCTGCGCCCAATCCGGCAGGGCGGTGTAGTGCAGGTGGTGCGGGCCGGCCCAGATGTAGACGGTGATCAGCGCCCAGAAGTGGACGATCGACAGGCGATAGGAATACACCGGACGCTCGGCCTGCTTCGGCACGAAGTAGTACATGATCCCGAGGAAGCCCGCGGTCAGGAAGAAACCTACCGCGTTGTGGCCGTACCACCACTGAACCATGGCGTCGGTCGCGCCCGAGTACAGCGAATAGGACTTCATCGCCGTGACCGGAATCTCCAGGTTGTTGACGATATGCAGGATGGCCACGGTCAGGATAAAGCCACCGAAGAACCAGTTGCCGACATAGATGTGCTTGACCTTGCGGGTGGCCAGGGTGCCAAAGAAGACGATGGCGTAGCCGACCCAGACGACTGTGATCAACAGGTCGATCGGCCATTCCAGTTCGGCATATTCCTTGGAACTGGTGAAACCCAGCGGCAGGGAAATCGCGGCGAGCAGGATGACCAGCTGCCAGCCCCAGAAGGTGAACGCAGCCAGTTTGGGTGCGAACAGGGTGGTCTGACAGGTGCGCTGTACCGAGTAGTAGGACGTCGCGAACAATGCACAACCACCAAAGGCGAAGATCACCGCGTTGGTGTGCAGGGGGCGTAGACGACCGAAACTGGTCCAGGGCAGGTCAAAGTTCAGGAAAGGCCAGGCCAATTGTGCTGCGATGAAAACGCCGAGCCCCATCCCGACGATTCCCCACACCACCGTCATGATGGCGAATTGGCGGACCACCTTGTAGTCGTAGGCGGTACTGGTTGCTGTGTTCATGTATGGGCTTCCATCCACGGGTAATGAGCAGTTTTTTTGTCGCGCGTAAGCAGTCAGATCTTTCGATAGAAAGCGGGAGCAAGCATGGGGAAAGGGCAAATGGCCGGTATTGACGCTGATCAATGCGTACGGTCCGGTGAAATTCCATTCGTCCGGGCCGATCGGCCGGAAGGCGTGACTCTCGCAAGCCTGATTCTGGCGCATGGAGCGGGGGCGCCGATGGACAGCTCGTTCATGCAGGAGATGACAGAACGCCTTGTGGCGCGGGCTGTTGCAGTGTTTCGCTTCGAGTTCGCCTACATGGCCGAGCGCCGGATTAGCGGACGCAGGCGCCCACCCAACCCCCAGGCCCAGCTGTTGCAGCAATGGCGGGACGCGTACGCACTGGTGCGACAGCAAGCCGCAGGGCGTCTGGCGATCGGGGGCAAGTCCATGGGCGGAAGAATGGCAAGTCTGCTCGCCGACGAACTGGCGGCTAACGCGCTGATCTGCCTCGGCTATCCCTTTTATGCGGCAGGCAAACCCGAGAAACCCCGGGTGGCGCATCTGGCCGGACTGCGCACGCCTACCCTAATTGTCCAAGGTGAGCGTGATGCGCTGGGCAATCGCGAGACCGTCGCCAGCTATGACTTGTCTCCGACGATCAGGCTTGAGTGGCTGACTGCCGCGGACCACGACCTCAAACCCTTGAAACGCTCAGGGCTGACCCACAAGCAACATCTCGACAGCACAGCAGATGCCATCGCGGCGTTTCTGCAGAGCGATCGACTCATATAGCTGAAGCCGCAACCACCAGAGTCTCCAGCTTCGCTGGGTCTGCTCCATACACAGAGAAAGCAGCTTACCGCTGGCTCGCCCGCGCGGCACAAGAAAGCCCGTTGCAGGTCCGCTGCAACGGGCTTGGTAGCAACGCTTGATGCTCCTCTGTCAGCCTTCGATCAGCTGGCGAAGTACATAGTGCAGGATGCCGCCGGCCTTGAAGTATTGAACCTCATTGAGGGTGTCGATGCGGCAGAGCACCTGGAAGCTGTCGCGTTCGCCGTCGGCGCGTTCGACCTCGACGGTCAGCAGCTCGCGGGGCTTGATGTCGGCGCTCAGGCCGCGGATCGACAGTTTTTCGTTGCCGGTCAGGCCCAGTGATTGCCGAGTCTGGTCGCCTACGAACTGCAACGCCAGAACACCCATGCCGATCAGGTTCGAACGATGGATTCGCTCGAAGCTCTCGGCGATGACAGCCTTGACGCCGAGCAGGTTGGTGCCCTTCGCAGCCCAGTCGCGGCTGGACCCGGTGCCGTATTCCTTGCCGGCAATGACCACCAGCGGCACGCCTTCGTTCTGATAACGCATGGCAGCGTCATAGATCGACATACGCTCACCGCTGGGCTGGTACAGCGTGTCGCCGCCTTCCTCGCCGCCGAGCATCACGTTCTTGATGCGGATGTTGGCGAATGTACCGCGCATCATCACTTCATGGTTGCCACGACGGGAACCGTAGGAGTTGAAGTCCTCCGGTTGCACGCCCAGCTCCTGCAGGTAGACACCGGCCGGGGAGCTGGCCTTGATGTTGCCCGCCGGGGAGATGTGGTCAGTGGTAATGGAATCGCCGAACAGCGCCAGGATGCGCGCGTTCTCGACATCCACCGGCGGCGTCAGGGGTTGCCCGATGTCTTCGAAGAACGGCGGGTTCTGTACATAGCTGGAATTGTTATTCCATGTGTAAGTATCGCCTTCGGTGAATTCGATGGACTGCCAGTGCTCGTCGCCACTGAAAACGTCAGCGTAGCGCGTACGGAACATCTCCCCGTCAATCTTGCTGACCGCTTCGTCCACTTCAGCGCTGGTCGGCCAGATGTCCTTGAGATAGACCGGCTGGTTCTGTTCGTCGTAGCCGATCGGATCCTTGTCCATGTCGATTCGCGTGGTGCCGGCCAGGGCGAACGCCACGACCAGCGGCGGCGAAGCCAGCCAGTTGGCCTTGACCAGCGGATGTACACGGCCTTCGAAGTTACGATTGCCGGACAGCACCGAGGACACCACCAGATCGTTGTCGGTGATGGCCTGGCCAATGGCCTCTGGGAGAGGGCCGGAGTTGCCGATGCAGGTGGTACACCCGTAGCCGACCAGATTGAAGCCGAGCTGGTCGAGGTAGGTGGTCAACCCGGCGCGTTCAAGGTAATCGGTGACGACCTTGGAGCCGGGGGCCAGCGAGGACTTCACCCAGGGTGCACGCTTGAGGCCCCGCTCCAGCGCTTTCTTGGCCACCAGGCCAGCGGCCATGAGCACGTTCGGGTTGGAGGTGTTGGTGCAGGAGGTAATGGCTGCAATCACCACGGCGCCATGCTTAAGGCCATACTCTTCGCCGGTAACCGGGAATGATGAGTCGATCTGCTGCGTCTTGCCGCTGGTTTCCAGGAGCAGATCGAAATTCGCGCCGATGTCGCCGAGCGTTACCCTGTCCTGCGGACGCTTCGGACCGGCCAGCGATGGTTTGACGTCGGCCAGATCCAGTTCCAGCGTGGCGGTGAAGACCGGGTCCGGCGAGTTGCTGTCGCGCCACATGCCCTGGGCCTTGCTATAGGCCTCGACCAGCGCAATGCGATCTTCGTCACGACCGGTCAGGCGCAGGTAGTCGATGGTGACCTGGTCCACCGGGAAGAAACCGCAGGTCGCGCCGTATTCGGGTGCCATGTTGCCAATGGTGGCGCGGTCGGCGAGCGGGAGATGATCCAGACCGGGACCAAAGAACTCGACGAATTTGCCCACCACGCCATGCTTGCGAAGAATCTGCGTCACGGTCAGCACCAGATCGGTGGCAGTCACGCCTTCGTTGAGCCTTCCGGTCAGGCGCATGCCGATCACTTCCGGGATCAGCATCGAGACCGGCTGGCCGAGCATCGCCGCTTCCGCCTCGATACCCCCTACACCCCAGCCCAGCACGCCAAGGCCGTTGATCATCGTCGTGTGCGAGTCGGTGCCGACCAGGGTGTCGGGATAGGCGATGGTTTCGCCGTTCTCCTCCTTGGTCCAGACGACCTGGCCCAGATATTCGAGGTTCACTTGGTGGCAGATGCCGGTGCCCGGCGGTACCACACGGAAATTGTCGAAGGCCTGCTGGCCCCAGCGCAGGAACTCATACCGTTCGCCGTTGCGCTGCATCTCGATGTCCACGTTTTGCTCGAACGCGCTGTCAGTGCCAAAGCGGTCGACCATCACCGAGTGGTCGATGACCAGGTCGACCGGCGACAGCGGGTTGATCCGCTGTGGATCAGCGCCCGCGCGGGAGACCGCGTCACGCATGGCGGTGAGGTCGACGACCGCAGGTACGCCGGTGAAGTCCTGCATCAGTACCCGCGCCGGGCGGTACTGGATCTCGCGCTCGGAGGTGTGCGTCTTGAGCCACACCGCCAGCGAGTTGAAGTCATCGGCGCGAACCGTCACGTCATCTTCCCAGCGCAGCAGGTTTTCCAGCAGCACCTTGAGTGAGGTCGGCAAACGGCTGATGTCGCCCAGCTGCTTAGCCGCTTCTGGGAGGCTGTAGTAATGATAGGTCTTGCCGTTTACGTCGAGGCTGCGACGGCAATTCAGGCTGTCCAGGGATGGCATTCGTCTCTCCTTGTGCCCGCACGGTCGGGCTGAATGAGTAGGGAGCGTTCTTTGAACCTAGCCCCTGGCGAAATGATTCGCCACGAAACTGGCCGCCAATCGAAATGGCGAAGTGCGAGAGTCGGACCGCGGCAGCTGTTTTGCAGCGGCGCAAAGGCGCCGCTTGCCGCGGTGCAAACGATTCCTGCAACTCTTCACTGGACCGAACCAGCAAGCCCGTGGTTCCCCAGTCGGCTATCATGTGCGGCTTTTGTCGCAGGCCCACCTGCACCGATGCGCTTTGCGCCGCCTACAGGGTTCGTACCATGAATACATTGCTGCTGCATTGCCGTCCCGGTTTCGAGAGCGAAGTTTGTTCGGAAATCAGCGACCAGGCGGCTCGCCTCGATGTGTCCGGCTACGCCAAGGCGAAAGCTGACAGTGCTTGTGCCGAATTCATCTGTAGCGACGCATCTGGGCCGGAGCGCCTGATGCGCGGGGTGCGTTTTTCACGGCTCATATTTCCCCGCCAGTGGGCGCGTGGCGAATGGCTGGCGCTTCCGGAAACCGACCGGATCGGCGTACTGCTCGATCGGCTGAAAGCCATGCCAGTGTTCGGCAGTCTGTGGCTGGAAGTGTTGGATACCAACGATGGCAAAGAGCTGTCGAACTTCTGCCGCAAGTTCGAAGCCCCCTTGCGCAAGGCCTTGGAGAAGGCCGGGCGATTGAAGGAGGGCAGCCAGGGACCACGGCTGCTGCTGACGTTCAGGAGCGGCAGGGAGGTTTTCGTTGGTCTGGCCGAGGCAGACAACAGCGCCATGTGGCCCATGGGCATACCGCGGCTGAAGTTCCCGCGCCAAGCGCCGAGCCGCTCCACGCTGAAACTCGAAGAAGCCTGGCATCACTTCATACCGCGCGAGCAATGGGACGATCGCCTTGCGCCCGGCATGACGGCCGTCGACCTCGGTGCCTCACCGGGGGGCTGGACCTGGCAGCTGGTCAACCGCGAGATAGAGGTGATGGCGGTCGACAACGGGCCCATGAACGAGGAACTGCTCGAATCCGGCCTGGTTGGCCATTACCGCGCCGATGGCTTTGCCTTCCGCCCCAAGCGCCCGGTGAACTGGATGGTTTGCGATATCGTCGAAAAACCTGCGAAAAACGCGGCGCTGCTGGAAACCTGGATAGGGGAAGGCCTGTGTCGTGAGGCCGTGGTCAACCTGAAGCTGCCAATGAAGCAGCGCTATTCCGAGGTCAAGCGGTTACTGGAACGCATCGCCGACGGGCTTGCCGAAAGGGGGGTCAAAGCGAGCATTGGCTGCAAGCAGCTCTACCATGACCGCGAGGAAGTCACCTGTCACCTGCGCCGACTGTAATAAGGCGCCCGTCGCCCAGCCCCGATTCACCTGATTTTGCCAACCCGTTTCCGTGGAGCCTGTTATGCCTCAATCCAGTGAACTGCCCAGCGATGCATTGCTCGATGCCAGCGGCCTCAACTGCCCTGAACCGGTCATGATGCTGCACAACAAGGTGCGCGGCCTGGGTGGTGGCGAACTGCTCAAGGTCATCGCCACTGACCCGTCGACTCAGCGGGATATCCCCAAGTTCTGCGTGTTCCTGGGCCATGAGCTGGTCGACCAGCAGGCCGAAGACGGCACCTATCTGTACTGGATCCGTAAGAAGCTCGACTGAGCGAAGACTCCCCAAACCGGTCCGGCCATCTCGTTGTGAGACGGTCAGATGCAGGGCGGCAGGAACACCAGTTGCATCCCGACAAAGACGGTGGCCAGCGCCGCGATGAAGTGGATGCCGGTCGAAACCTTGAGCACGAAGACCTGCCGCTCGTTGAGCTCATGTGGCTCGCGTGACAGCTTCCATGTCCTGCGCCCCAGCCATAGCAACAGCGCTATCACCAGCACGGTGAACAGTCCGAATCCGGCGTTCAGCCAGTTGAAGACGCCCTTGTGCGGGTCCGGTGGGGCAATCCCGCACACTACCGCGTGCGAGGCATACATGGTGGCAAACCAGAGGCTCCAGATCGTCAGGCCGAAGGGGATCTGGATCGGATGAAAGACCGAAGTGCGGTTGTACTTCATCAGGCGCCTCCCCAGGCATTCGGGAACAGGACGATCGCGGCGTAGGCGCTCCAGACCACGCCGAGGTTGTAGTACCAGAGCTGCTCGACCACCACGACCTCGTACGGCGCCTTGTCCCCCACGTAGCCGTACATGACCCGCAAGGTCTGCAGCAGCGTGAGGATCGTCGCCAGGGCACAGTGGATCAGGCTGTATGCCAGGATCACGAAGACCACTGCATCGTGCGCCGTCTCCGTAACCTTCAGATCGGCTGTCAGCAAGAGCCAGAGCAACATTGCCCATTGCACTGCCCCGATCACCGTTATTGCGCCCAGGTTGAGCATCAGTCTCCCGCCGTTGCCTCGCCGCAGCCGGCCGGGCACAAGCCGCATCCACAGCGTCCCGATCGTCAGCAGCACGGCACTTGCGAGCATCAGCCAGCCGTTCAGGTCGGAATGCTCCGGCACCATCCATTCGGGTGAGACTGTCCACAGGTAGAACCAGCCAAACAGCAACGACAAGTAAAGAGTGCCGTTGGCCAGTAGGGTGACGCCCATTCCCCAGAGGCCGGGTCCGTCAAAGGTCCGCGAGTGCAGCGGTGGCTCGCCAGGTTGCGTTTGCGCATCTGGCGCAGCGGCGGGGTGGGCACCGTTCTCCCATGACCAGCGGAACAGCACGATCAACGTGGCGACCGTAGCGATCAGCGCGACCCAGTAGAACTTGTTGAGCAGGCTCAGGCAGAGCACGGCGAGAAACACCGAGGCCACGAATGGCCACCAGCTGTTTCCTGGTAGGTGTATCACCTCGCGCACCTTGCCGCTCAGCGGGTCCGAGCCCCAGGTTTCCCGTCGGCCATGGTCGATGGCTTTCAAGGCATGCTCGGCACGGGCAATGCTGTTTGGCAGATCGGGGTCCTTCCACAGCGGGTGCCGATCCGTCACATCCGGCAGGCTGACGAAGTTATAGGGGCTCGGTGGCAGGCTGGTCGCCCATTCAAGCGTGTCGGCATTCCAAGGGTTGGTCTTTGCCGGTTGACCGAAGCGGAAGTGCAGCACGATGTCCAGCAGGATGGTGCCGATGCCGATGGCCATGATGAAGCTGCCGATCGAGGAGATCAGATTGGGCAGGTCCCAGCCCAGTCCGGTGTCATAGGTATAGACCCGCCGAGGCATGCCGATCAGCCCCGTCCAGTGCATGATCAGAAAGGTGGTGTTGAAGCCGATGAACACCAGCCAGAAGCCCCAGCGGCCCAGGCGCACCGAAGGCATGCGGCCCGAAAAATGGGGCAGCCAGTAATACAGGCCTGCCATCAACGGGAAGAACATCCCGCCCACCAGCACGTAATGCATGTGCGCCACGACGAAATGAGTGTCGTGCACCTGCCAGTCGAAGGGCACCAGTGCCACCATCACGCCGGTCAGCCCGCCACAGACAAATACGATGAGAAAGCCCACCAGCCACAGCATCGGCACGTGAAACACTGGCTTGCCGAGCCAGAGGGTCGCCAGCCAGGCAAAAATCTGTACCCCGGTTGGGATGGCCACCAGCATGCTGGCCGCCGAAAAGAACCCCAGCGCCAGGGCAGGGATCCCGACGGTAAACATGTGGTGCACCCACAACCCGAAGCTCAGGAAGCCGGTTGTCAGTACGCCGAGCACCACCCACCGGTAACCCACCAGCGGACGCTGACAGAACACCGGCAACAGCGTCGAGACGATGCCGGCGCCCGGCAGGAAGATGATGTACACCTCGGGATGACCGAACAGCCAGAACAAATGCTGCCAGAGGACTGGATCACCGCCCTTCGCCGGATCGAAGAAGGGCAGGCCAGCCGCGCGCTCAAGCTCCAGCAGGATGCTGCCCAGGATCAGCGGCGGGAAGCCGAAAACGATCATCATGGCCATGACCAGGATGTACCACGCATACAGCGGCATCTTGTGCAGCGCCATGCCGTTGGTGCGCGTGCGCAGGATCGAAACCACCAGCTCGACGCCGGCGCTTACCGCCGAGATTTCCACGAAGGTGATGCCGAGCAGCCAGAAGTCCGAATTGACGCCCGGCATGTGCGCGGTGCTCGACAGCGGCGTGTACATGAACCAGCCCGCCTTCGGCGCGACGCCGAGAAATACGCTGGACAACAGGATGATGCCGCCGAAGAGGTAGCAGAAGTAGCCAAGCGAGGACAGCCGCGGAAAGATCAGGTCGCGGGCACCGATCATCTTTGGAATCAGGTAGACCGCCAGGCCCTCCATCATCGGCACGGCGAACAGGAACATCATTACCGAGCCGTGCATCGTGAAGACCTGGTTATAGACCTCCGGCTCCATCAGCACATAGCCCGGCAGTGCGAGCTGGGTGCGGATCAGCATCGCCATCAGCCCACCAATCAGGAAGAACACGGCGCCCGTGACGAGAAAGCGCAGGCCGATACTGGTGTGGTTGACGATGGTCAGCGCACGCCATCCGCGCGGATTTCCCCAGACGTCGTTGAACTGGTCGTGCAGCTGTTCCGGGTCCGTGCAGGGCGCACTATCAAGTTTTGTCATGGAGCGAGCGTCTCCAGCCAGTCGGCAATCTGATCGAGTGTTTGCGGCGGAACGTCGTCATGCGCGGGCATGCCGTTGCCGAACTTGAGCGTCTTGTGTTCGCGTAGCCAGCGGCGCAGGCCATCGTGATCATTTTCGATCACCCCGGCACCAAGGCTCGGCCGTGTCGCAAGATCGGTGAGGTCCGGGGCACGGTTGCCCTCGCTGATGCCGGCGACCCGGTGGCATTGGCCGCAGCGTTCATCGAATACCCGGCCGGCATCGCCTGGGGCACGCTGCGTGACCGTGAGGTTTTCCCGCGCGGCGATCCACTCGGCGAAGCCCGCCTCGTCGAGCGCTTCGACATGCAGTTTCATGTGGGCGTGCTGAAGGCCGCAGAACTCCGAACACTGCCCATGGAAAACGCCGGTGTGGCCGGCTTGGAGGCGAATCACGTTGGTCCGGCCCGGGATCATGTCCATTTTTCCGCCAAGCCGCGGAATCCAGAACGAATGGATCACATCGGCGCTGGTGACATTCACGTCGATCAGGCGACCGGCAGGAATGATCAGCTGGTTGGCCGTTGTGACGCCGCTGTCGGGGTAGTGTACTTCCCACCACCATTGATGGCCGGTGACCACCACTTTCAATGGCTGCTCCCCCTCGACCGGTAGCGGCATCATGCTGCGGCCGGTGGGAATGCCGAAGATCAACAGGACGACGATGCTCAGGCTTGGCAGCACGATGCCTCCGCCAATGACCCATCGGCGGTTGATCCTGATCGCCTGTTCCTTGCTGGTTTCGCGCGGCTTACGTGCCAGCGCATAGATCCACAGCGCGCTCACTACAACCAGCACCAGGGTGGCGAAGGCGAACATGCCCCACCAGACGTTGGAAATCTGGCGGGCCATGTGACTGGCCGGGTTGAGCGAGGACAGCGGCCCGCCACAAGCGCTCAGTAAAGGAACTGCCAGCGCCAGTGTGGTCCATTTCAAGAGATCGCCGGTTCGTTCCGTCCGGCGACGCACTCCCCGAACACGCTGCCGGAGCGCCGAATGGCCCGATACCGAGACTCCATCCATAGCCGTGCTGCGATAGCCGGTCACCCGCTGCACCCGATGCTGATTCATTTTCCCGTGGCTGCCTTGACCGGTCTGCTGCCAGTCGACCTGGCCCATCTCTGGACGCTGGACGATTTCTGGTGGCGTGCCGGCCTGTGGTTGTCTGGTGTCGGTGCGCTGGGCGGCTGGATCGCCAGCATCTTCGGCCTGATCGATCTTGCGACCGTGCGCGAGATCCGTCAGAAGATCACCGCGTGGTGTCATGCAATCCTGGCGGTGATGATGCTGTCGCTGGCTTCCCTGAACTGGCTGCTGCGCTACCAGAACGACGCGCAGAGCATGCAGCTCTGGGCGCTGTACCTGTCGGCTATCACCGCTGTGCTGATTTCCCTGGCCGCTTATCTCGGCGGACGGCTGGTCTATGAGCATGCCGTCGGAGTTGACCTGGATAAGGTCTGAGCCGGAAAGAAGCGGTAATTCGGATCGTTCGGTCATGGGCATCTTCAGGTTGATCGAGCGGTTCGGGTCATGGGCTAGAAGGGTTTCGCCAGCACCAGCCAAAGCGTCGCGGTAATGAAGGTCGCGGCGATTGCGCCAAGAAATCGACAACGAATGCTTACGCTCTGCTCGGGGGCCCGCTCCACATGCAATACAAGCACGCCACAGAGCGTGTGGCAGATGACCATGCCTGCGACCGTGCTGAGCTTGACGATCAGCCAACCGGCTACCAGCCCTTCGCTCAGGAACAGGGCGGTCCCCGACCCGATTGCAACGAGGGCCGCCGGCGTACCGATCAGGTTGAACACCATGCGCGTCAGATGGGCGTGGTCGCGGTAGAACAGCGGGTCACTGCGCCGAGTGCCGGCCGCTATCAGGGCGGGCAGGTAGAGCAAGGTGCCGCACCAGCACAGCAAGGCGGCGAAGTGCAGCAGTTTGAGCAAGGGCATTCGTGTCTCCATCCAGCCCGCGGCAGGGCAAGGCTTGTGACAGCCTCGTGCCGGAGCGGTTCGGAGCAAATGCCTGCCTTGTAGCGACAGAACAGGCGGCGCCTGGGCCAGGCGCTCTGCTCAGCTGTCGCGCCTGTCAGACGCGGGTGAAATGTCTTGATCGGGCGCCTCACGCTTGAACAACTGCGTACCACAGCGGCTGCAGAATGCAGCGTTCGGTTCGTGACTCAGCTTTTCGCAGGTAGGACAACGATGCTGAAGACTGTCTGCGCGCATCGCCGTAGCCAGTTCAGCGGTAAAGATGCCGGTCGGGACGGCAATGATCGAATAGCCGGTGATCATCACCAGGGTCGACAGCGCCTTGCCCAATGGCGTTTGCGGGGTGATATCACCGAATCCGACCGTCGTGATGGTAACCACTGCCCAGTAGATGCTCATCGGAATGCTGGTGAAGCCATGGGCGGGCCCTTCGACGACATACATCAGGGTGCCGAAGAGCAGCACCATGGTGGTCACCGTCAGTAGGAAAACCACGATCTTCTGCTTGCTGCCGCGAAGGGCGACCATGAGGAAGTTGGCCTGACTCAGGTACTGCGTCAGCTTGAGCACGCGGAACACCCGCAGCATGCGAATCGCACGCACCACCAACAGATACTGCGCATCAGGCAACAACAGCGCGATAAAGGCCGGCAGGACCGACAACAGGTCGATGGCGCCGTAGAAGCTGAAGATGTACTTGCGTGGCTCCGGGTGGGTGTAGATCCGCACCAGGTATTCCATGGCGAACACTGCAGTGAAAAACCACTCGAGGCCGGTCAGCAACGTGCCGTATTCCAGCCGGTAGTAGGCGATGCTGTCGAACATCACGACCACGAGGCTGGCAAAGATAAAGATCAGCAGCCAGGTGTCGAAGCGTTTTCCCGCCGAGGTGTTGGTAAAGAAGATGATGACGTAAAGGCGCTCACGCCAGCCCATCGATCGAAGGGCATCGTTATCCATTGCTTGGCTCCCGGTTGTGCATTGATGACCGTCTATCTCCGGCTACGACTCGCGCTTTCGGCGCAAGGTTGCGAACGGAATGTTCGACTCGCCCTCCAAACAATGACACAGGGCGTTGCGTGGCGCGCGTTGATGAACGGTCATAGCACCTGCCGGCAGAGCTGGGACACCTGCCACTCGGCCCGCCGGCTTTGCCTCGGGGCACGTTCCGGCATAGTCTTAGCCCTGCGCCATCAAGCCGTTGGAGAGCCGCATGCCTGATTCGAAGCTGGTCGATCCTTTCGGCCGGCGCATCACCTACCTGAGACTATCGGTCACCGACCGCTGTGATTTTCGCTGCACCTATTGCATGAGCGAAGACATGGTCTTTGCGCCGCGTGCCCAGATCCTGACGCTGGAGGAGCTCTACGCTGTCGCCGATGCGTTCATCAGTCTCGGCGTCCGGCGTATCCGGGTAACCGGTGGCGAGCCGCTGGTGCGCAAGGGGTTGCCGGGGCTGCTGGCGCGTCTGGGCGCGCGTGAGGAGCTTGAGGATCTGGCCATCACCACCAACGGCTCACAGCTGCCATCGCTGGCGCCGGTGCTTCGGGACGCGGGCGTCAAGCGGCTGAACATCAGCCTGGATTCGCTCAAGCGAGACCGTTTCGCCGAGCTAACCCGCCGCGACAAGCTCGATCAGGTCCTGGACGGCATCGAGGCGGCGCGCAAAGCCGGATTCCAGCGTATCAAGCTCAACAGCGTGATCCAGAAAGGCCGCAACGACGACGAGGTGCTTGATCTGGTGGATTATGCCGTCGAGCGCGGACTGGACATCAGCTTCATAGAGGAGATGCCCCTGGGCAACGTTTCCAGCCACGAGCGCGAGATCACCTTCTGCTCCAGTGACGAAGTGCGTGAGCGCATCGAGGTGGGCCATCAGCTGGTGCGCAGCAGCCACACCACCGGCGGCCCGTCACGCTATTGGCAAGTAGCCGGAAGCGAAACCCAGGTGGGCTTCATCTCGCCCCACAGCAATAATTTCTGCGGCAGCTGCAACCGTGTCCGGGTCACCGCCGAAGGCAAGCTGGTGCTTTGCCTGGGACACGAGGGCGCCCTTGACCTCAAGGGGCTGATGCGCCGCTACCCGGGCGACCGCGATCGGCTGCGCCAGGCACTGGTCGACGCGTTGCAGCTAAAGCCCGAGAAACACGAATTCCGTACCGACGAACAGGTGCAGGTGGTGCGCTTCATGAGCATGACGGGCGGCTAGGTCAAAGCCAGGTTCTGAGCTTCTAGCTTCTAGCTTTCCGCATCCGTCCCGCTTTGTGCTCCAGGCCCTGAGAGGCCGACTTGGCGCCGTGATAAACTCCGCGGCCGATCGCCAATACGACTCCAGCAATGCCCCGGGAAACCCATCAAGCCCACAGCGGATACAACGCTCCGACTCACGCGCCGCTCGCCATGGACAGGCGTCCATGCGCCTGAAAAGCATCAAGCTTGCGGGCTTCAAATCCTTCGTCGACCCCACGACCGTCAGCTTTCCAAGCAACATGGCCGCGGTTGTGGGGCCGAACGGCTGTGGCAAATCCAACATCATCGATGCCGTACGTTGGGTGATGGGCGAAAGCTCGGCAAAGAACCTGCGTGGCGAGTCGATGACAGATGTCATCTTCAACGGCTCCAATACCCGCAAGCCGGTCACCCAGGCCAGCATCGAGCTGATCTTCGACAACTCCGACGGCACCTTGCTGGGCGAATACGCCGCCTATGCGGAGATATCGATTCGCCGCCGCGTCACACGTGACGCTCAGAACACCTATTTCCTCAATGGGGTGAAGTGCCGCCGGCGCGATATCACCGACATCTTTCTCGGAACCGGGCTTGGGCCCCGCAGCTATTCGATCATCGAGCAAGGGATGATCTCCAAGCTGATCGAGGCCAAGCCGGAAGATTTGCGCAACTTCATCGAAGAAGCCGCCGGCATCTCCAAATACAAGGAGCGTCGTCGCGAAACCGAGAATCGCATCCGCCGTACCCATGAGAACCTGGCGCGCCTGTCCGACCTGCGTGAAGAGCTGGAACGTCAGCTCGAGCGATTGCACCGCCAGGCCCAGTCGGCGGAAAAATATCAGGAGTACAAGGCCCAGGAGCGACAGCTGAGGGCGCAGCTGTCAGCCCTGCGCTGGCAGGCGCTGAATGCTCAGGTTGGGCAGCGCGAGCAGGCGATAGGTGATCAGGAGATCGGGTTCGAGGCCCTGGTTGCTGAGCAACGCAATGCCGACGCCAGCATCGAGCGCCTGCGCGATGGCCATCACGAGCTGTCCGAACGGTTCAACCTCGTCCAGGGCCGTTTCTATTCGGTCGGTGGCGACATCGCTCGCGTTGAACAGAGCATTCAGCATGGCCAGCAGCGTCTGCGCCAGCTGCAGGATGACCTGCGTGAAGCGGAGCAGGCCCGGCTGGAAACCGAGTCCCATCTGGGCCACGACCGTACCCTGCTGGCCACGCTGGGTGAAGAGCTGGCCATGCTTGAACCCGAGCAGGAGCTGGCCGCTGCCACGGCGGAGGAAGCGGCTGCCCAGCTGGAAGCGTCCGAAAGCGCCATGCATGAATGGCAGGAACAGTGGGAGGCTTTTAACCAGCAAAGCACCGAGCCACGCCGTGCTGCCGAGGTCCAGCAATCGCGTATCCAGCAGCTTGAACAGAGCCTGGAGCGGCTGGCCGAGCGTCAGCGACGCCTGGAGGATGAACGCGTCTTGCTGACGTCAGATCCGGAGGACGCGGCCATTAGCGAGCTGACCGAGCAGCTGGCGATCAAGGACATGAGCCTGGAGTCGCTGGCGGCTGACCTGCAGGATACCGATCAGCGACTCGACGAACTGCGCGAGGCTCTGCAGGAGACCAGCCAGGCTCAGCAGCAGGCGCAAGGTGAACTGCAGCAGCTCAATGGCCGCATCGCGTCGCTTGAAGCACTGCAACAGGCCGCGATGGACCCCGACAAGGGCGTCGCCGAATGGCTGAGCCATCAGGGCCTCGATCGCCGGCCCCGCTTGGCCGAGGGACTACGGGTCGAGCCCGGTTGGGAACTGGCGGTCGAAACCGTGCTTGGCGCCGACCTTCAGGCGGTGCTGGTGGAAGGCTTCGATGGGCTTGATCTGGGCGGCTTCGATCAGGGCGACCTGCGTCTCGCAGCGCCATCCAAGGGCGGGGCACGCATCGCCGGGAGCCTGCTGGACAAGGTCGAGGCGGCGCACGATCTGGCGCCCTGGCTCGGGACGATACGGCCGGTCGAAACGCTCGGCGATGCCCTGGCGGCGCGCGCATCGCTGGCTGATGGCCAAAGCCTCATCAGCCGTGACGGCTACTGGGTCGGCCAGCATTTCCTGCGCGTGATTCGCGCAAGTGAAGCCGAGTCCGGGGTGTTGGCGCGAGGGCTGGAACTGGAGCGTCTGCAGCAGGCGAGGGAAGAGGGTGAGGCGAGGCTCGATCAGCTGAACGCAAGGCTCGAGCAACTGAGAGATACACAACGTCAGCTCGAGGAGAATCGCGAGCAGCACCGGCGACGCCAGCAAGATGAGGCCCGGCAGCTCGGCGAATTGAAGGCACGGCTCTCCGCGAGCCAGGCCAAGCTGGAGCAGCTTGGCCTGCGCCGTCGCCGTCTCGAGAGCGAGCTGTCGGAACAGGCCGAACAGCGTGCGCTTGAAACCGAACAACTGGGCGAGGCGCGACTGCAGCTTCAGGATGCGCTTGACGCCATGGCGCTGGATACCGAGCAGCGCGAGCGCTTGTTGGCGGACCGTGATGTGACCCGCGAAAGACTCGACCGCATCCGCCAGGAGGCACGCCAGCACAAGGACCGAGCCCATCAATTGGCAGTGCGCATGGGCTCGCTGCAGGCGCAGCACGATTCGACTCGTCAGGCATTGGAGCGTCTCGAGCAGCAGTTCGAGCGCGCGGTGGAGCGCCGCGAGCAGCTCACGCTCAACCTCGAGGAAGGCGAAGCACCACTGGAAGAACTGCGCACGAAGCTCGAAGAACTACTTGAGCGGCGCATGGGCGTGGATGAAGAACTCAAGCATGCGCGGCTGGCGCTGGAAGATGCTGATCGCGAGCTGCGCGATGCGGAAAAGCGCCGGACCCAGGCCGAGCAGCAGGCGCAACTGCTGCGCGGCCAGCTCGAACAGCAGCGCATGGACTGGCAGGCCCTCAGCGTTCGGCGCAAGGCCCTGCAGGACCAGCTGCATGACGAGGGTTTCGATATACATGCTGTACTCGCGATCCTCCCGGCCGAGGCCAGCGAGGCGGAGTGGGAAGCCGAGCTCGAACGTCTGTCCGTACGAATCCAGCGCCTGGGGCCGATCAACCTCGCCGCGATTGATGAATACCAGCAGCAGTCCGAGCGCAAGCGCTACCTCGACGCCCAGAACGACGACCTTGCGGAGGCCCTGGATACGCTGGAAAACGTGATTCGCAAGATCGACAAGGAAACCCGCAACCGTTTCAAGGAAACCTTCGACCAGATCAACAGCGGCCTGCAGGCGCTATTTCCAAAGGTTTTCGGTGGCGGCAATGCTTATCTGGAACTTACCGGAGAAGATTTACTCGATACCGGGGTGGCGATCATGGCGCGCCCGCCAGGCAAGAAGAACAGCACCATTCATCTCTTGTCCGGCGGCGAAAAGGCTTTGACGGCCTTGGCGCTGGTGTTTGCGATCTTCCAGCTGAACCCGGCTCCTTTCTGCATGCTGGATGAGGTCGATGCCCCGCTGGATGACGCCAACGTAGGGCGCTATGCGCGATTGGTAAAGGAGATGTCAGAGAAGGTGCAGTTCATCTACATCACGCACAACAAGATCGCCATGGAGATGGCCGACCAGTTGATGGGAGTCACCATGCACGAGCCCGGATGTTCGCGGCTGGTAGCGGTCGATGTCGAACAGGCGGTGGCTCTGGTGGAGACATGAGAAACGAAAAGCGCGGCCTCCAGGCGGCGCGAAGACCAATAAAAGAGCAGGGCGGGGCGGTGCACACAGACCGTTCGTCGTGCTAGTTTAGGGCGCAATTTTTACGATGCGCAGATAAGCCTGTTCAG
The DNA here is from genome assembly GCF_058536345.1 of Stutzerimonas sp. C6.4V. Classification (NCBI taxonomy): domain Bacteria; kingdom Pseudomonadati; phylum Pseudomonadota; class Gammaproteobacteria; order Pseudomonadales; family Pseudomonadaceae; genus Stutzerimonas; species Stutzerimonas sp. C6.4V. The sequence goes on along the minus strand of NZ_JBZUBM010000001.1, from coordinate 1,849,024 downwards.
CGGCTTTCAAACTGCGTCTTTATCATCGAATTCAGGGGTTTACGCATTAATGGATATCGGTCTGCGCGAGTGGCTGATCCTCATCGGCATCATAGTTATCGCTGGCATCCTGTTTGATGGCTGGCGGCGGATGCGCGGTAGCAAGGGCAAGTTGAAGCTCAAGCTGGATCGTAATATCGCCAGTAGCTTCCCGGATGACGACAGCAGTAATGAGCTCTTGGGTCCGCCAAGGGTGGTCAGCCGCGACAGCGACCCCACCCTGGATGAGTCGGACCTGCCCTCCATGAGTGCTCGTGAGACCTCCGGAAAACGTCGCACTCCCGAACAGCCTCAACAGGGTGATCTGCGCTTCAGTAATGACGAACCCGTCCCGACACTGCTCGACCCGGTGCTCGGCGAAGATGATGAGACCGAGGCGGCCGACTCGCAGACTGATCTGCCCCCCGTGGAGGAAGTCCTGGTCATCAACGTGATCTCCCGGGACCCGTCCGGCTTTCGGGGCCCGGCGCTGTTGCAGAACATCCTCGAAAGCGGTCTGCGCTTCGGCGAGATGGACATCTTCCACCGTCACGAAAGCATGGCAGGCAACGGCGAAGTGCTGTTTTCCATGGCCAACGCAGTCAAGCCCGGAACCTTCGACCTGGACGACATCGACCATTTCACCACGCCAGCGGTCAGCTTCTTTCTCGGCTTGCCTGGGCCCCGCTACCCCAAGCAGGCCTTTGACGTCATGGTCGCCGCCGCTCGCAAGTTGTCCCAGGAGCTCAACGGCGAACTGAAAGACGACCAGCGCAGCGTCCTTACCGCTCAAACCATCGAACACTACCGTCAGCGCATCGTCGAATACGAGCGCCGGCAGATGACGGTCAGGCGTTAGGAAGCCGATGAAGCTTGAAGCTTGAAGCTTGAAGCCTTCTGATGTTCCCACGCTCCCGCGTGGGAATGCAGGCCGTACGTTCCGTCCGTTCCCCAGACAGAACCGGCCATTGCTCTTCGAACCAGCCCAGCTGCCTGCGCCAACCCCCATCCCGCCCTGCAAACAGGCTAAAATCCCGGCCAGAACACCAACTTAAGGCTGGCCGACGCGCTCGGTCCGACCTGCTGATATGGCCCCGCATACCATGACGTCCGCCCAGACCGCCGCCGAACGTATCGCCAACCTGCGCAGCGAAATCGACGCCCACAACTACCGTTACTACGTGCTCGACGAGCCCAGCGTCCCGGATGCCGAGTACGACCGCTTGTTCAACGAGCTCAAGTCGCTCGAAGCCGAACACCCCGAGCTGGTCACGCCGGATTCGCCCACGCAGCGGGTCGGCGGTGCGGCATTGGCTGCCTTCGGCCAGGTCCGCCATGAAGTGCCCATGTTGAGCCTGGGCAATGCCTTCGAAGAGCAGGACTTGATTGACTTCGACAGGCGCGCCCGCGAGGGGCTGGACCTGCCAGCAGCCGACCTGCTGGGCGATGGCTCCGCGCTGGAGTACAGCTGCGAGCCGAAGCTCGACGGTCTGGCAGTAAGCCTGCTCTATGAGAATGGCAGGCTGGTACGTGGCGCCACGCGCGGCGACGGCAGCACCGGCGAAGACATCAGTGCCAACGTGCGTACCGTGCGCAACATCCCCTTGAAACTGCATGGCAGCGGCTGGCCCGCCGTGCTGGAAGTGCGGGGCGAAATCTACATGCCCAAGGCAGGCTTCGAGGCGCTCAATGCGCGTCAGCTTGAAGCCGGCGCGAAGCCCTTCGCCAATCCGCGCAATGCCGCCGCCGGCAGCCTGCGCCAGCTGGATTCGAAGATAACCGCCAGCCGGCCGCTTGAGCTGTGCGCCTATGGCGTGGGCCGCAGTGACGGCGACCTGCCAGGCACCCACATCGGCATCCTTGAAGCACTGAAAGGCTGGGGCCTGCCCATCAGTCGCGAACTCAGGCTCGCCAGGGGTGTGCAGGAATGCCGCGACTATTTTCACGACATTGGGGAGAAGCGCGACGCGCTGCCCTACGAGATCGACGGCGTGGTGTTCAAGGTCAACTCGACCGCGCAGCAAAGGGAACTAGGCTTTCGCGCCCGGGAGCCGCGCTGGGCCATCGCACACAAGTTTCCTGCCCGTGAAGAGGTCACCGAGCTGCTCGACGTGGAATTCCAGGTTGGCCGTACCGGGGCCATCACTCCGGTCGCCCGGCTGAAGCCCGTGCAGGTCGCTGGCGTGACCGTCTCCAATGCCACGCTGCACAACATGGACGAAGTTGCACGCCTTGGTGTGATGATCGGCGACACGGTGATCGTGCGCCGCGCAGGTGACGTTATTCCGCAGATACTTGGGGTAATCCCCGAGCGCCGCCCCGAAAACGCTCGTGAAGTCCATGTGCCCGAGCAATGCCCGGTGTGCGGCTCCGCCGTTGAGCGCACCCAGCTGATCAAACGCAGCAAGGGCAGGGAGTTGGTCAGCGAGGGCTCGATCTACCGCTGTGTGGGCCGGCTGGCCTGCCAGGCGCAGCTCAAGCAGGCGATCATCCACTTCGTCTCCCGCCGGGCCATGGATATCGACGGGCTGGGCGACAAGATTGTCGAGCAGCTGGTCGACACCGGTCTGGTCAGTTCACCGGCAGACCTCTATAGCCTGACGTTCGAGCAGGTGCTGGCGCTGGAAGGCTTTGCCGACTTATCGAGCCGCAACCTGATCAAATCCATCGACGCCAGCCGCAGCCCGTCCCTAGCGCGCTTCATCTATGCCCTGGGCATTCCGGATGTGGGCGAGGGCACCGCCAAGCTGCTGGCGCGTGCCCTGGGTTCGCTCGATCGCATCAGCCGGGCGTTGCCGGATGTGCTGGTCTATCTGCCGGATATCGGGCTGGAAGTTGCCCATGAGATCCACAGCTTTTTCGAGGACGAGCATAACCAGAAGGTCATCAAGCAACTGCGCGAGCGCGGCGTGACCTTGCAGGAAGAGTGCGACGTGCATCCAGAGTTCGCCGCCTGCGCGACGCTGGCCGGGCTGCTCGACAAGCTGAACATTCCCTATATCGCTGCCACCGGCGCCCAGCGCCTCGCCGATCGCTTCGGCAGTCTCGAAGGCATTATCGGTGCCGACTGGCTGGATCTGCGCCAGGTCGAACGCCTCAACGAAAAGGCAGCCCGCGCACTTCGCGACTACTTCGACAACCCGACCAACGCCGAACGCGCCCGGGCCATCGAAGCCCAGCTGCAGGAATTCGGCATGCACTGGCAAAGCGAACGCAAGGCGGCACAAGGACTCCCGCTGGCCGGCCAGACCTGGGTGCTCACCGGCACCCTGGAAAGTATGAGCCGCGACGAGGCCAAGGCAAGACTGGAGGCGCTGGGAGCAAAGGTGTCGGGTTCGGTCTCTGCCAAAACCAGCGTTGTGGTGGCGGGACCAGGGGCGGGCTCGAAGCTGGCGAAAGCTAATGAGTTGGGACTCACCGTGGCGGACGAAGACGACTTCCTCAAGCGCCTCTCAATCTTGGGCTTTTAAAGCGCAGTACGGCTGGACATCCATGACCCAGCCTCAGCGGCGTACGCCAAACCCACCCGTAGGAGCCAGCTTGCTGGCGATCGCTCTGCGCAGCTAGCCCCGGCCTCGCTCTGCGCAACTTGCGACCACCCTCGCTAGCTGCTCACCCGCGACCCCAATCCAGCGGCCCGTCCCCCTTATGGCTTCATCGGTCTGCGCGGCGCCCAGCTCCCTTACACCACCTCCCGCTAAAGTTTTTCACCACCCGTCCGAAACCCTTTGCAGGCGGCTCGCTCCGTTGCGAATTCGCCGGTGTCGTACAGGTTGTTCTCGGGGCTTGCAAATATTTTCAACCGCCTCCTAAAGCTCACCGAAACGACGCCGATAAGCTAATCGAATGCGAACTCAATGGGTGCCTGGGCACAAGCCGGCCCGGAGTCGCAAGCTCAGGCAACCAAAGTAACCAGCGCCCTTGGAGGCACATCATGGCTCTTACTGTTAATACAAACGTTGCGTCACTTAATACTCAACGGCATTTGAACAACAGCTCTAATGCTTTGTCGACTGCTATGCAGAGGCTTTCGAGCGGCACCCGAATTAATAGTGCAAAGGATGATGCGGCGGGTCTTCAGATATCTAACCGGCTCACTGCTCAGATTAACGGATTGAATGTCTCCGTTAGAAACGCAAATGATGGTATTTCCGTGGCGCAAACCGCTGAAGGAGCGTTGCAGGAGACGACTAACTTGCTGTTCCGCATGCGTGATTTGACGTTGCAGGCATCAAACGGTTCCAATAGTGCTACGGACAAAGCATCCATCCAGACGGAAATTACATCAACTATAGCTGAAATAAATCGAATTTCTGAGTCTACCAAGTTTGGTGATAAGTTGCTGCTTGACGGTAACTTTGACGCTGACTTTGTTATTGATCCCAATGCCTCTGCGGCTGTTAATGTTGCTGTCGCTGCGTCGGATGCAGCTACTCTGGGGGTTGATGCTATAGATGTTACAACCGCGGCGAATACTGCTGCTTTTGAAACTGCGCTAGCGGCGATAGACACTGCTATTGAAACCGTAGATTCCGAGAGAGCAAATCTTGGTGCGGTGCAAAATCGCTTTTCAAGTGCTATCAGTAACCTAAGTAACATCGCTGAAAATCAAAGTGCCTCCAGAAGTCGTATTCAAGACACGGACTTTGCTGCAGAAACTGCCAATTTGAGCAAAAACCAGATCCTGCAACAGGCTGGCACGGCAATTCTAGCCCAGGCCAAACAGTTGCCACAGGCCGTTCTCAGCCTGCTTCAGTAAACGATGGCATGGCGTTGAGACGAAAGGCAGATCACGATCTGCCTTTCGTCGATTATGGGGGTAACCGTGGACGTAGCAAAATTAGCTGCTTCAGCCCATTCGCAAGCGATCGGTGGCGGATCGGCACAGGGCGCGGGTGCAGGAGTAGGCGCTGCCGCACCTGTTTCGCCTCATGTACAGCAGCTCGAAAGCAAGACCGAGAAGCCAGAAGATATAGTCAGCGCCGCCGAGCGGATTCGTGAGCACGTGCAAAGCCTGCAGCGTGATCTGATTTTCAGCGTGGACGATTCCACCGGCCAGGTGGTGGTGCGGGTGATGGACGGCGATTCGGGCAGGGTGGTGCGGCAGATTCCCTCGGAGGATATCCTGCGGCTCGCCGAGCGGCTGGATGAGATGCGCAGCCTGCTGTTCGAAGCCAAGGCCTGACGGCACGTTTCTTGATTAGTTTTTGTGCTTGCTGGTAATTTGACGAGGTGTGGCTATGGCTGGTGTAACAGGTATCGGGTCGGGCATCGATATCGACAGTATCGTGGCGAGCATGGTCGCCGCGGAGCGCGCGCCCAAGGCGACGCAGCTTGCCACCCTCGAGAAGAAAACCACCACGCAGATTACTGCGATCGGATCACTCAAGAGCGGCATCAGCGACTTCCAGACCGCGCTCGGCGCGCTGAATAAAGTCGAGCTGTTCCAGGCGCGCTCGGCAACCTCAAGCATGCCTGGTCTAGTGGGCGTAACGGCGAGCACCACCGCGGGCACCGGCAGCTATTCGGTGGAAGTGAAATCACTAGCGGTAAGCAGCAAGGTGGCGTTGGCTGCCTTCCGCAATCCGGCTGAATCGCCTGCTCGCTTTGCCAGTGGCACCCTCTATATCGCCCTGGGCGGCTCATCGGACGACTCTGTTGCGGCGGCGTCCTTCTCCATCACGGTTGATTCGAGCAATAACTCGCTCGCTGGGCTGCGCGATGCCATAAACAGTGGCGGCAAGAATATCGGCGTTAGTGCAACCATAGTAACGGATGACTTCGGTGCGCGCTTGGTGATCAGCAGTAGCGAGACCGGCACAGGGCGCGACATTAGAGTGGCGGGCACGCCAATGACGCCTGTGCCAGTGGGTGAGGAACCTCTGTTGAGTCTCGACGGGTTGGACTTCAGCGGGATAGACGGAGTCGATGCCGGGCCGAAAACGCTTACCGCCGCGGCAAGCGCGTCGATAGTGGTCGATGGCCTGACGGTAACAAGCCGGTCGAATACGGTCGAGGGCGTAATTGAGGGCGTTACGCTCGATCTGGAGGCTGAAACCGCGCCGAACGAGCCACTGATCATTGACATCGCCGAGGACAAGGCGGGCGCCAAGGAGCGGGTTCAGTCGTTCGTCGATGCCTACAACAAGCTAATTGGGATTATTAGCACGCAAACCAAGGTTGCCTCTGCTGGAGGTGACGAGGCACCGCAGGCAGGAGCGCTGGTTGGGGATGCAACAGTACGTTCACTCCTGTCGACGATCCGTAGTGAATTGTCCAACCCTCAAGGTGGCGGCCCGATTCGGGCATTGATTGACCTCGGCATTACTACCCAGAAAGACGGAACGCTGCAGATTGAGGATGCCAAGTTGCAGGAGGCCCTAGATAACAGCTTTGCCGAACTGCCGGCACTGTTTGCCGGCGAGGGCGGTATTGCCAGTCGCTTGGATAAGAAGCTCAAGCCTTATACGCAGTTGGATGGCATTCTTGAGCAGCGAAATAAGGCTATGAACGAGACGATATCAAGTATTGGCAAACAGAAAGATGATTTGGCGAGGCGGGTAGCGTCGCTACAGGAGCGGCTTTACAAACAATTCAATGCGATGGATTTGTTGGTCGGCCAGTTGACTAACACCTCATCAAGCTTGCTCGCATCTCTTGAAAATTTGCCGTGGGCGGCCAGTAACTCAAAGAATTGAACATAGCACCACAATCCAACCGCTGAAAGGCGGTTTTTTTTGTTATGGAGCAGGCAAAGGCTATCAAGCTTGGCCGCCTCCGACCGATAAGCTGTACATGCAAACGTGATGTAGCAAGGGGCTTGTCCATATGTACGCAATGACAGCAATGAAGCAGTACCAACAGGTAGGCGTTAAGGCTCAGGTGATCGAGGCCGATCCGCACCGCCTGATCCAGATGTTGATGCAGGGCGGCCTGGACCGCATCGCTCAGGCGAAAGGTGCCATGGAGCGAGATGCCTTCGCTGAAAAAGGCGTGCTGGTCGGCAAGGCCATCTCTATTATCGGTGGGCTGCGTGAAGCGCTCGACAAGACCGTCGGTGGCGAACTGGCGGAAAACCTCGACCGTCTCTATGAATACATGACGATGCGTCTGTTCGAAGCCAGCCGGCATAACGATGTCGACAAGCTGAACGAAGTGGGCAAGCTGCTGGGTGAAATCAAGGTGGCTTGGGATCAGATTGCGCCCAAGGCTTAGTCGACGTTCGCACGATGGCCTGGTCACGGTGCCCTGTGCAAACGCCTGCGGATTCGCTTGCGACCGTAAATGGGCTGGCCCCTTCGCGGTAAACGACGGAAGCGCCTCTGGCGATTCCATCCTACGCAGAGCGGTCCAGCGTGCCGCTGTGGATTAAGACGGTTGAAATCGTCGTTCGTAAGCCGCTGTGATGGGTAAGAGCCAACCCTGAAGTTGACGTAGGCTGGATTAGCCGAAGGCGTAATCCGGCGGCCGGTGGGTTGGTGCGGCTGCGCTGTCGCGCCGAGAACTTGGCCCCTTCGCGGTAAACGACGGAAGCGCCTCTGGCGATTCCATCCTACGCAGGCCGGTCCGGTGTGCCGCTGTGGAGCAAGACGGTTGAAGCCGTCGTTCGTAAGCCGCTGTGATAGGCAGGAGCCAATCCTAGAGTTGACGTAGGCTGGATTAGCCAAAGGCGTAATCCGGCGGTCGGTGGGTTGGCGCGGCTGCGCTGTTGCGCCGAGAACATGGCCCCTTCGCGGTAAACGACGGAAGCGCCTCTGGCGATTCCATCCTACGCAGACCGGCCCAACGTGCCGCTGTGGAGCAAGACGGTTGAAATCGTCGTTCGTAAGCAGCTGTGATGGGCAAGAGCCAACCCTAGAGTTGACGTAGGCTGGATTAGCCGAAGGCGTAATCCGGCGGTCGGGTGGGTTGGTGCGGCTGCGCTGTTGTGCCGAGAACTTGGCCCCTTCGCGGTAAATGACGGAAGCGCCTCTGGCGATTCCATCCTACGCAAACCGGCCCAACGTGCCGCTGTGGAGCAAGACGGTTGAATCGTCGTTCGTAAGCCGCTGTGATGGGCAGGAGCCAACCCTAGAGTTGACGTAGGCTGGATTAGCCGAAGGCGTAATCCGGCGGTCGGTGGGTTGGCGCGGCTGCGCTGTTGCGTCGAGAACTTGGCCCCTTCGCGGTAAATGACGGAAGCGCCTCTGGCGATTCCATCCTACGCAGAGCGTCTAGCATGCTCTGGTTTGGTGGATGGCGTTTTATCCATCCACCGCAACGACGGTCTGGATTGCCGCGTATCGAGTACCGTTTAGCGGTACTCACACAAGTAGGCAGTTGCCTCGCCTACCTTCAGCTGAAACTTGCTGTTTGCCGGTACGGTGAACTGGGTGCCGGCACCGTAGGTTTCATAGCCCTCGCTTCCCGGCAGCTTCACATCCAGGCTGCCGGCGACTACGTGCATCACTTCCAGCTGGCTAGTGCCGAATTCGTATTCGCCTGGCGCCATGACGCCAATGGTGGCCGGGCCCGCGGCCATGTCGAAAGCGATGGATTTGACAGTGCCTTCAAAGTACTCGTTGACCTTGAACATCTGGATACCTTCAGGAGTTGGAAAAAAGGGTGGCCAGTATGCCGAAGCGCCCGTGAAGCGTCATCTCTCCCAGCGATGAAGTGACTGATTCGTCCTGGCTGGTCAGTGAGGGCATATGACCCCGCCACTTGACTTCGCTGAGTGGCGCCAGGTCTCTGGAAGATGTAGACAAGCAGAGGCGGATCGCGCAACACGTAAGTCAACTTCGATGGACTGGTTGGCTTGGCCGACGCAACCGGGACCCGAAGTGGCGCCCTGGGCAGACGGTCGGCGCGACTTGCTGGCCTGATGCCTTTTGAACCTGCTTTCATTATTATCGCCAGCCGTTTTTTCTCGTCTGGAGTGCCCGGATGAACTGCCGTCCTGGTTGTGGCGCCTGTTGTGTCGCCCCTTCGATCAGCTCACCGATTCCTGGCATGCCGCACGGCAAGCCGGCGGGAGAACGCTGCCTGCATCTTTCCGAGGCCAACCTGTGCAGGCTCTTCGGTCAGGCTTCGCGCCCTGCGGTCTGCAGCGATTTTCAGGCGGACCCGGCAGTTTGTGGCGACAGCCGGGAGCAGGCGATTCAGTTGATTGGCTGGCTGGAACAGGCGACCGCCTGACTGCCGGCTGATGATCGCAGCAATTTAGCCTTAGCCCTGTGAGGATAACGCCGTGTCGTTTGATACAGAGAAGGGCGGAGCAGTCACTTGGCCAACCAACCAGGACAATGGAAGCCTGTGTATTGCTGAAGCTACTGCACGAATCGCTTAGCCAGCGACCGGCGTTTGGGTGAAGGATTGGGGCGACGTCCAATTTCAGCGACCCAGAAACGACAATGCCCGCATCGATGGATGCGGGCATTGTGTGTTGCTCGGCCATAGCGGGCCTGGTTAGCTGCTAACCTTATCGGATCAGCGTTCCAGGTCGCGCTTCGGATGGCCGGTGTACAGCTGGCGTGGCCGACCGATCTTCTGGCCCATCGAGATCATCTCTTTCCAGTGCGAAATCCAGCCGACAGTCCGCGCCAGGGCGAAGATCACGGTGAACATGCTGGTTGGAATGCCAATGGCCTTGAGGATGATACCGGAGTAGAAGTCTACGTTCGGGTACAGGTTGCGCTCGGCGAAGTAGGGGTCGTTCAGCGCGATCTCTTCCAGCTTCATGGCCAGCTCGAGCTGCGGATCGTTGATGCCCAGTTCGCTCAGTACTTCGTCGCAGGTCTGCTTCATTACCTTGGCGCGCGGGTCGAAGTTCTTGTAGACGCGGTGACCGAAGCCCATCAGCTTGAATGGGTCATTCTTGTCCTTGGCCTTCTCCAGGAATTTCTCGATATTCGAGACATCGCCGATTTCGTCCAGCATGGTGAGCACGGCTTCGTTCGCGCCGCCGTGTGCCGGGCCCCAAAGGGCGGCGATACCTGCAGCGATACAGGCGAAGGGGTTGGCACCGGTGGAGCCGGCCAGGCGAACAGTGGAGGTCGAAGCGTTCTGTTCGTGATCGGCGTGAAGAATGAAGATGCGGTCCATCGCCTTGGCCAGCACCGGGCTGATCGGCTTCACTTCACATGGGGTGTTGAACATCATGTGCAGGAAGTTTTCGGCGTAATTCAGGTCGTTGCGCGGATACATCATCGGCTGACCCATGGAGTACTTGTAGACCATGGCTGCCAGGGTTGGCATTTTCGCGACCAGACGCACGGCGGAAATCTCGCGGTGGTGCGGGTCGTTGATGTCCAGTGAGTCGTGGTAGAAGGCGGAGAGGGCGCCGACTACGCCGCACATGATCGCCATCGGATGCGCATCACGACGGAAGCCATTGAGGAAGGACTTCAGCTGCTCATGAACCATGGTGTGGTTCTTCACGGTGCTGATGAACTTCGCCTTTTCTTCGGCAGTTGGCAGCTCGCCGTTCAGGAGCAGATAGCAGGTTTCGAGGTAGTCGGCCTTTTCGGCCAGCTGCTCGATCGGGTAGCCGCGATGCAGGAGGATACCCTTGTCACCATCAATATAGGTGATCTTGGATTCGCAAGAGGCGGTGGACATGAAGCCAGGATCGAAGGTAAAGCGACCCGTGGAGGTCAGGCCTCGTACATCTACAACGTCGGGCCCTACGGTACCGGATAGAACGGGCAGTTCGATGGCGTCTGCGCCTTCGATGATCAACTGCGCTTTTTTGTCAGCCATGTATGGCCTCCTGTTTTATGCTTGGAATCATCATGGCCCCCCACGCAGGGCCCGCATCACTATAGTGAGATAAATCACAAAGTCAATTTGCGCGGACCCCTGCAATAGAGGGGGTTTAGGGTTGAATTCGTTACACAGATAGCCTGTTTACGGCATTTATCCAGGGGTCGCCATCAGCCTTTAGTGGCACTTCACCACATTGTCATTAGCCACCTAACTGTTTATACTCGGAAACCGACCGGCAGGGGCCTAACAGGCAGTTTCCTGCGGGTTGTCACTCGTGGGTGGCGGGTACCTTGTGTACTCTTCCCAACAACTTTGCCCTGCGTCTTCAGGGCTCTCAAGTGTGAAAAAAACCCGTGAAAAGCCAACGACCTGTAAACCTAGATCTTAGGACAATAAAACTCCCAATCACTGCCTACACGTCGATCCTTCATCGTGTTTCCGGCGTAGTCCTGTTCGTCGGTGTGGCCATTCTGCTGCTTGCGCTCGATACCTCGCTTTCTTCTGCCGAAGGCTTCGAAGAGGTAAAGGCGTCTCTCGGTAGTCCGCTGGCCAAGCTTGTGATCTGGGCGCTTCTGTCTGCGCTGCTGTATCACCTTGTGGCCGGTGTGCGTCACCTGGTCATGGACACCGGGCATGGCGAGACGCTGGAAGGCGGCAAGCTTGGCTCGAAAATCGTTCTGGCCGTGTCGGCCGTGCTGATCGTTCTGGCGGGAGTCTGGATATGGTAACCAACGTCACGAACTTTTCTCGCTCGGGTCTTTATGACTGGATGGCGCAGCGTGTCTCCGCGGTGGTGCTTGCCGCTTATTTCCTGTTCCTGATCGGATACCTGCTCTTCAATCCAGGGCTTGATTACGCTCAGTGGCACGCGCTGTTCTCAACCAACTGGATGCGCATCTTCAGCCTCCTTGCACTCGTCGCCCTCAGTGTTCATGCGTGGGTTGGTATGTGGACGATCTCGACCGATTACCTGACCAACATGGCGATCGGTAAGTGGGCTACCGGCGTGCGTTTTCTCTTCCAGGCAGTGTGTGGCATCGTCATGTTCACATTCTTCGTCTGGGGTGTGCAGATTCTTTGGGGTATCTGATCCATGGCTAGCATTCGTACTCTTTCTTATGACGCCATCATCATTGGTGGCGGCGGTGCCGGCATGCGCGCTGCGCTGCAGTTGGCGCAGGGTGGCCACAAGACAGCGGTCGTCACCAAGGTGTTCCCGACCCGCTCGCACACCGTCTCCGCCCAGGGCGGCATTACCTGTGCCATTGCTTCGGCCGACCCGAACGATGACTGGCGCTGGCATATGTATGACACCGTCAAGGGTTCCGACTACATCGGTGACCAGGACGCGATCGAATACATGTGCTCCGTGGGGCCGGAAGCCGTTTTCGAGCTCGAGCACATGGGTCTGCCATTTTCCCGTACCGAGCAGGGTCGCATCTATCAGCGCCCCTTCGGTGGTCAGTCCAAGGATTACGGTAAGGGTGGCCAGGCCGCCCGTACCTGTGCCGCCGCCGACCGTACCGGTCACGCATTGCTGCATACCCTCTACCAGGCGAATCTGAAGGCCGGTACCTCGTTCCTCAACGAGTGGTACGGCGTTGATCTGGTGAAGAACCAGGACGGCGCGGTCGTCGGCATCATCGCCATCTGCATCGAGAACGGCGAAACCGTGTACATCCGCTCCAAGGCGGTCGTGCTGGCTACTGGCGGTGCGGGTCGTATCTATGCCTCGACCACCAACGCACTGATCAACACCGGTGACGGCATCGGCATGGCGCTGCGTGCAGGCGTGCCTGTCCAAGACATCGAGATGTGGCAGTTCCACCCGACGGGTATCGCGGGCGCCGGCGTGCTGGTAACCGAAGGTTGCCGTGGTGAAGGTGGTTACCTGATCAACAAGCACGGCGAGCGTTTCATGGAGCGCTATGCTCCGAACGCGAAAGACCTGGCGGGTCGTGACGTCGTTGCGCGCTCCATGGTCAAGGAAATCCTGGCCGGCAACGGCTGTGGCCCGGATGGCGATCATGTGATGCTGAAGCTGGATCACCTGGGTGAGGAAGTGCTGCACAGCCGCCTGCCTGGTATCTGCGAGCTGTCCAAGACCTTTGCTCACGTTGATCCGGTCACCGCTCCGGTTCCGGTGGTCCCGACGTGCCACTACATGATGGGTGGTGTCGCCACCAACATTCATGGACAGGCCATCACTCAGGACGCCAGTGGCAACGACAAGATCATCGACGGGCTGTTCGCCGTAGGTGAAGTGGCTTGCGTATCGGTACACGGTGCCAACCGTCTGGGCGGTAACTCTCTGCTCGACCTGGTCGTGTTTGGCCGCGCCGCGGGTCTGCACCTGGAGAAAGCGCTGAAGGACGGTATCGAGCACCGCGGTGCGACCGAAACCGATCTGGATGTTGCGCTGAACCGCCTTGCCAGCCTCAACGAGCGCACCACCGGTGAAGATGTTGCACCGCTGCGCAAGGAACTGCAGAGCTGCATGCAGAACTACTTCGGCGTGTTCCGTACCGGCGAATACATGCAGAAGGGTATCGCCCAGCTGGCCGATTTGCGCCAGCGGATTTCCACCGTCAAGATCTCCGACAAGAGTCAGGCGTTCAACACGGCGCGTATCGAGGCTCTGGAACTGCAGAACCTACTGGAAGTGGCCGAGGCAACCGCCGTTGCTGCTGAAAACCGCAAGGAGTCTCGTGGTGCTCATGCCCGTGAAGACTACGAAGAGCGTGACGATGAAAACTGGCTGTGCCACACCCTGTACTTCCCGGGTGAAAAGCGCGTAGCCAAGCGTGCTGTGAACTTCTCTCCGAAGACTGTTCCGACTTTCGAACCCAAGGTTCGGACTTATTGAGGTCGCCGATATGTTGCAAGTGAGCGTTTATCGCTACAACCCGGACAAAGACGAAAAGCCCTACATGCAGGACTTCCAGGTCAATACCGATGGTAAGGACCTGATGGTGCTGGATGTGCTGGCACTCATCAAGGAACAGGATGAAGGCTTCTCTTACCGTCGCTCCTGCCGTGAAGGTGTATGCGGCTCCGACGGCATGAACCTGAACGGCAAGAACGGTCTGGCCTGTATCACGCCACTCTCTTCTGTCGTCAAGGGAAACAAGCTGGTTGTCCGCCCGTTGCCTGGTTTGCCTGTTATTCGTGACCTGGCCGTCGATATGGGCATCTTCTACAAGCAGTATGAGAAGGTTCGTCCATATCTGATGAACGATACGCCGGCTCCGGCCATCGAACGTCTGCAGAGCCCGGAAGATCGCGAAAAGCTGGATGGTCTGTACGAGTGCATTCTGTGCGCTTGCTGCTCCACCAGCTGCCCGTCCTTCTGGTGGAACCCGGACAAGTTCCTGGGCCCGGCTGCGCTGCTGCAGGCCTACCGTTTCCTGGCCGATAGCCGCGATACCGAGACTGAGAGCCGTCTGACTGCGATGGACGATCCGTTCAGTGTGTTTCGCTGCCGCGGCATCATGAACTGCGTGAGCGTCTGCCCTAAAGGATTGAATCCCACCAAGGCAATCGGTCACGTCAGGAACATGCTGCTGCAGAGCGCAACCTGATAGGCTGCACGCCAACCGCTTTTGCCTGGTGGTTGGCACGCATTGTTTCACTGCAACACCTACGGCGCCGAAGTTCGCACTCGGCGCCTTAGTTTTAGTAGAAATTCCGGCCCAAAAAGTCGGGATTTCACTTTGTAAATATGAAGACCAGCAGGAGCATCCGGGGTGGTCCTCGGAAACTATCTGCGCGGTCCGTAGTGGCTTTACCTGAGTCGCTGCTACAGAGCTTGGGAAGTCATGCTGCGGTCTCCACGCTGGTGGTGTCTCCTTATCGAAGGTGACCAGACATGCAAGAAAGCGTAATGCAGCGCATGTGGGACAGCGCCCACCTATCCGGTGGTAATGCTGCCTATGTGGAAGAGCTTTATGAGCTCTACCTGCACGATCCCAACGCTGTGCCCGAAGAGTGGCGCACCTACTTCCAGAAGCTACCCGTCAGCGGTGGCACTGCGACCGATGTATCGCATTCGACGATTCGCGATCACTTCGTCCTGCTGGCCAAGAACCAGCGGCGCGCTCAGCCTGTATCGGCAGGCAGCGTCAGCAGTGAGCACGAAAAGAAGCAGGTTGAAGTCCTGCGTCTTATCCAGGCTTACCGGATGCGTGGCCACCAGGCTGCACAACTCGATCCGCTTGGCTTGCAGCAGCGTGTAGCCCCGGCTGATCTGTCGATCAACAACTATGCGTTGACCGATGCCGATCTCGATACGGTGTTCCGTACCGGCGACCTTGCCATGGGCAAGGATCAGGCGACCTTGCGGGAGATTCACCAGGCTCTGCAAGAGACCTACTGTCGCACCATCGGTGCTGAGTTCACCCACATCGTCGACTCCGAACAGCGCAACTGGTTTATCCAGCGCCTGGAGAGCGTCCGTGGGCGCCCGTCGTTTTCACCGGAAATCAAGAGTCATCTGCTCGAGCGCCTCACCGCCGCAGAGGGCCTCGAAAAGTATCTCGGCACCAAATATCCGGGTACCAAGCGCTTTGGTCTGGAAGGCGGTGAAACGCTCATCCCGCTGCTGGACGAGATCATTCAGCGCTCCGGTTCCTACGGTACCAAGGAAATCGTGATCGGCATGGCCCACCGTGGCCGTCTCAACGTGCTGGTCAACACCTTCGGCAAGAACCCGCGCGACCTCTTCGACGAGTTCGAAGGCAAGAAGGTCGAAGGCCTGAGTTCGGGGGACGTCAAATATCACCAGGGCTTTTCCTCGAACGTGATGACCCCGGGCGGCGAAATCCATCTGGCCATGGCATTCAACCCTTCGCACCTGGAAATCGTTTCCCCGGTGGTTGAAGGGTCTGTACGTGCCCGTCAGGATCGCCGCTGCGATGCCGTCGGCAGCAAGGTTCTGCCGGTCACCATCCATGGTGATGCCGCTGTCGCGGGGCAGGGCGTGGTCATGGAAACCTTCCAGATGTCTCAGACCCGGGCCTATCGCACGGGCGGCACCATCAGGATCGTGATCAACAACCAGGTCGGTTTCACCACCAACAAGCAGGAAGATGCGCGCTCCACCGAGTACGCTACCGACGTCGCCAAGATGATCCAGGCGCCGATCTTCCATGTGAATGCCGATGATCCCGAAGCTGTGCTGTTCGTCACCCAGCTGGCCGTTGATTACCGGATGCAGTTCAAGCGCGACATCGTCATCGATCTGATCTGCTACCGTCGCCGTGGTCACAACGAAGCGGACGAGCCGAGCGGTACTCAGCCGCTGATGTACCAGAAGATCGCCAAGCAGCGCACCACCCGCGAGCTGTATGCCGATTCGCTGACCCAGTCCAACGTGCTGGACAACGATCAGGTCCAGGCCAAGGTCGATGAGTACCGCGCTGCGCTGGACAACGGCCTGCATGTGGTCAAGAGCTTGGTCAAGGAGCCGAACAAGGAATTGTTCGTTGATTGGCGTCCGTACCTGGGCCATGCCTGGACGGCTCGCTACGACACCCG
The DNA here is from genome assembly GCF_058536345.1 of Stutzerimonas sp. C6.4V. NCBI lineage: Bacteria > Pseudomonadati > Pseudomonadota > Gammaproteobacteria > Pseudomonadales > Pseudomonadaceae > Stutzerimonas > Stutzerimonas sp. C6.4V. Next base: position 1,832,725 of record NZ_JBZUBM010000001.1, on the reverse strand, counting down.
CTTCGAGCTGAAAGCGCTGCAGGAACTGTCAACCAAGATGCTGGCGGTTCCCGAAGGGTTCGTCGTGCAGCGCCAGGTTTCGAAGATTCTCGAAGACCGCCAGAAGATGGGTGCAGGCGCACTGGCCATCAACTGGGGTTACGCAGAGACGCTGGCGTACGCAACGCTGCTGTTCGAAGGTCATCCGGTCCGTATCAGCGGTCAGGACGTAGGCCGTGGCACCTTCTCGCACCGTCATGCAGCGCTGCACAACCAGAAAGATGGCAGCACCTACATTCCGCTGCAGCACCTGTACGAAGGACAGCCGCGCTTCGATCTGTACGATTCCTTCCTTTCGGAAGAGGCCGTGCTTGCGTTCGAGTATGGCTACGCCACGACCATGCCCAATGCACTGGTGGTCTGGGAAGCCCAGTTCGGCGACTTCGCCAACGGTGCTCAGGTCGTGATCGACCAGTTCATCACCAGTGGCGAGCACAAGTGGGGCCGTCTGTGCGGTCTGACCATGCTGTTGCCGCACGGCTACGAAGGGCAGGGGCCGGAGCACTCGTCGGCCCGCCTGGAGCGCTATCTGCAACTGTGTGCCGAGCACAACATCCAGGTATGCGTTCCGACGACCCCAGCGCAGGTCTACCACATGCTGCGCCGCCAGGCGATTCGGCCGCTGCGCAAGCCGCTGGTTGCATTGACGCCCAAGTCGCTGCTGCGCCACAAGCTGGCAACCTCGACGCTCGAAGAGCTGACTCAGGGGTCATTCCTGACGGTGATCCCGGAGATCGATCAGATCGAGCCGAGCAAGGTCGAACGCCTGATCATGTGCAGTGGCAAGGTCTACTACGATCTGCTTGAAAAGCGTCGCAACGAAGGTCGCGAAGACATTGCCATCGTTCGCCTGGAGCAGCTGTATCCGTTCCCGGAAGACGACCTGGCCGAAGTGCTGGCACCGTATCAGAACCTCAGGAGCATCGTCTGGTGTCAGGAAGAGCCGATGAACCAGGGCGCCTGGTATTGCAGTCAGCACCATATGCGTCGCGTCGCCGTCGCGCACAAGAAGGAGCTGTTCCTGCAATACGCGGGTCGTGAGGCTTCAGCCGCGCCCGCTGTCGGTTATGCCTCCATGCACGCCGAACAGCAGGAGAAACTGCTGCAGGACGCTTTCACTGTTTAATCATTCTTTGCAAGAGACCGCGAATACCGCGGCCTCGATGTAAAACCAAGATCAATAGGACCCCAGCTAATGGCTATCGAGATCAAAGCCCCCCAATTTCCGGAATCGGTTGCTGATGGCACCGTTGCCACCTGGCACAAGCAGCCAGGCGAAGCGGTAAAGCGTGACGAGCTCATCGTCGACATCGAGACCGACAAGGTCGTCATGGAAGTGCTGGCCGAAGCGGATGGTGTACTGACCGAAATCGTCAAGAACGAGGGCGACACCGTGCTCAGCGGCGAGCTGCTCGGCAAGCTGGAAGCAGGCGCCACTGCATCTGCTCCGGCTGCTGCCCCTGCCGAATCCGCCGCGCCTGCCTCTGCTCCTGCGTCGTCACCGGCTTCCAGCGGTGAAGATGCCATCCTTGCGCCAGCGGCACGCAAGCTGGCCGAAGAGAACGGCATCGACCCGAACAGCGTCAAGGGCACTGGCAAGGATGGTCGCGTAACCAAGGAAGATCTGGTCGCTGCCATCGAAGCGAAGAAGTCGGCTCCGGCTGCTGCCAAGCCTGCTGCAAGCGCTGCGGCTGCACCTGTTGTCACTGCCGGTGGTGATCGCACCGAGAAGCGTGTGCCGATGACTCGCCTGCGGGCCAAGGTCGCCGAGCGTCTGGTCGAAGCCCAGTCCAACATGGCTATGCTGACCACCTTCAACGAAGTCGACATGACCGAAGTCATGGCGCTGCGTTCGAAGTACAAGGACCTGTTCGAGAAGACCCATAACGGCGTTCGCCTGGGCTTCATGTCCTTCTTCGTCAAGGCCTCGGTCGAGGCGCTGAAGCGCTTCCCGGCTGTCAATGCCTCGATCGACGGCACCGACATCGTTTATCACGGCTACCAGGACATCGGTGTTGCTGTGTCCAGCGACCGTGGTCTTGTCGTTCCGGTGTTGCGCAATGCCGAGCTGATGAGCCTGGCAGAAGTCGAGAGCGGCATCGCCACCTTTGGCAAGAAGGCCCGCGACGGCAAGCTGTCCATCGACGAGATGACTGGCGGCACCTTTACCATCACCAATGGCGGTACCTTCGGTTCGATGATGTCCACTCCTATCGTCAACCCGCCGCAAGCCGCCATCCTGGGCATGCACAACATTCTCCAGCGTCCAATGGCTGTTAATGGACAGGTCGTGATCCGGCCGATGATGTACCTGGCGCTGTCCTACGATCACCGCCTGATCGACGGCAAGGAAGCGGTAAGCTTCCTGGTGACCATCAAGAACTTGCTTGAAGATCCGGCCCGTCTGTTGCTGGACATCTAACAAGCCTCACGGGCTGCAGTCGGCACGCCAGGCAATTGCCAGGCCTGCTGCCTGTGGCCTTTGATTTTTTAGCTGCACTCAAGAGGATTCGCAATGAGCCAGAAATTCGACGTTGTCGTCATCGGTGCCGGCCCCGGCGGTTATGTAGCAGCCATTCGCGCAGCCCAACTGGGTCTCAAGACCGCCTGTATCGAAAAATATCAGGGCAAAGAGGGCAAGACTGCCCTCGGCGGCACCTGCCTCAACGTTGGTTGCATTCCATCCAAGGCACTGCTCGACAGCTCCTACAAATTCCATGAAGCCCATGAGAGCTTCAAGGTTCACGGCATCAGCACGGGCGAAGTGGCCATGGACGTTCCGACCATGGTGGCCCGCAAAGACCAGATCGTCAAAAACCTCACCGGCGGTGTTGCTGGACTGATGAAGGCAAACGGCGTAACTGTGTTCGAAGGTCATGGCAAGCTGCTTAGCGGCAAGCAGGTCGAAGTAACCGGTCTCGACGGCAACACCCAGGTGCTGGGAGCCGAGAGCGTGATCCTGGCGTCCGGTTCCAAGCCGGTCGACATCCCGCCTGCGCCGGTCGACCAGAAGATCATCGTCGACTCCACCGGTGCGCTCGATTTCCAGAGCGTTCCCGCCAAGCTCGGCGTGATCGGTGCTGGCGTTATCGGGCTGGAGCTGGGTTCGGTCTGGGCTCGTCTGGGCGCAGAAGTCACCGTACTGGAAGCCATGGACAAGTTCCTGCCGGCCGCCGACGAACAAATTTCCAAGGAAGCCTTCAAGGTGCTGAGCAAGCAGGGCCTGAAGATTCTGCTGGGCGCCCGTGTGACCGGTTCGGAAGTAAAGGGCGATCAGGTCACCGTCAACTTCACCAACGCCGAAGGCGAGCAGCAGCAGACTTTCGACAAGCTGATCGTGGCCGTTGGTCGCCGTCCCGTTACTACTGACCTGCTGGCCGCCGACGCTGGTGTCGACATGGACGAACGTGGCTTCATCTTTGTCGACGATTACTGCGCTACCAGCGTTCCGGGCGTATATGCCATCGGTGACGTGGTAAGGGGTGCGATGCTCGCCCACAAGGCTTCCGAAGAGGGCGTCATGGTTGCTGAGCGCATTGCCGGTCACAAGTCGCAAATGAACTACGACCTGGTTCCGTCGGTCATCTATACCCACCCGGAAATCGCTTGGGTTGGCAAGACCGAGCAGGCTCTGAAGAGCGAAGGCGTCGAAATCAATGTCGGCACCTTCCCGTTCGCTGCCAGTGGTCGCGCCATGGCGGCCAACGACACCGCGGGCCTGGTCAAGGTCATCGCCGATGCCAAGACCGACCGCGTACTGGGCGTGCATGTCATGGGCCCGGCAGCTGCCGAGCTGGTTCAGCAGGGCGCCATTGGCATGGAGTTCGGAACCAGCGCCGAAGACCTGGGCATGATGGTCTTCTCTCACCCGACCATGTCCGAAGCGTTGCATGAAGCTGCCTTGGCGGTGAATGGTCACGCCATCCACATCGCCAACCGCAAGAAGCGCTAACAGCGCTGCAGGAAACGACGGCTTGCTCCCGCTCTTCCGGGGCTCGGTGCAAGCTGTCGAATACCTTCGAGCAAGGTATGACAGGTCTCTGAAAGGTATCTGCGATAGTTTTCAGCGACTTGAGGTGACGCCCCACGCGGTGGCGTCTGATGCACATCAAACCGAACGGTAGCTAAGATGAATCTTCACGAATATCAGGGTAAGCAACTGTTTGCCGAGTACGGATTGCCCGTTTCCAAGGGCTACGCAGTTGACAGCCCGAAGGAAGCGGCAGAAGCCTGCGACCAGATTGGCGGTACCGAGTGGGTAGTCAAGGCTCAGGTACATGCTGGCGGCCGCGGCAAGGCGGGCGGTGTGAAGCTGGTCCGCAGCAAGGATGAAGCCCGTGCATTCGCGGAGCAGTGGCTGGACAAGCGTCTGGTGACCTATCAGACCGACGCCAATGGTCAGCCGGTCAGCCGGATCCTTGTCGAAGCCTGCACCGACATCGACAAGGAGCTCTATCTGGGCGCCGTGGTCGACCGCGCTACTCGCCGAGTGGTATTCATGGCCTCCACCGAAGGTGGCGTGGACATCGAGAAGGTCGCTCACGACACCCCGGAAAAAATCCTCAAGGCGACCATCGATCCGCTGGTGGGCGCTCAGCCGTTCCAAGGCCGTGAGCTGGCGTTCCAGCTTGGTCTCAAAGGCGATCAGGTCAAGCAGTTCGTTCATATCTTCGTAGGCCTGGCCAAGCTGTTCGTCGACTATGATCTGGCCCTGCTCGAAGTCAATCCGCTGGTCATCAAGAAGGATGGCAACCTGCACTGCCTGGATGCCAAGCTGAACATTGACAGCAATGCCATCTACCGTCAGCCCAAGCTGCGCGGCATGCAGGACCCCTCTCAGGACGACCCGCGCGAAGCGCACGCCGCAAAGTGGGAGCTGAACTATGTTGCGCTGGAAGGCAACATCGGCTGCATGGTCAACGGTGCCGGTCTGGCCATGGGCACCATGGACATCGTCAATCTGCACGGCGGCAAGCCGGCCAACTTCCTCGATGTTGGCGGTGGCGCGACGGAAGAGCGGGTAACCGAGGCGTTCAAGATCATCCTGTCGGATGAGAACGTTGCGGCCGTTCTGGTCAACATCTTCGGCGGCATCGTTCGCTGCGACATGATCGCCGAAGGCATCATCGGTGCGGTCAAGGAAGTAGGTGTAAAAGTCCCGGTGGTTGTCCGCCTGGAAGGCAACAACGCCGAACTCGGCGCCAAGATGCTGGGTGAAAGTGGTCTGAACATCATCGGGGCGACCAGCCTGACCGATGCGGCCATTCAAGTCGTCAAAGCCGCGGAGGGCAAGTAATGAGCGTCCTGATCAATAAAGACACCAAGGTCATCTGCCAGGGCTTTACCGGCTCGCAGGGTACGTTTCACTCCGAGCAGGCCATTGAATACGGCACCAAGATGGTCGGTGGCGTCACGCCGGGCAAGGGTGGCACCACTCACCTTGGCCTGCCGGTGTTCAATACCGTCAAGGAAGCGGTCGAGGCGACGGGTGCTGATGCATCAGTGATCTACGTACCGGCACCTTTCTGCAAGGATTCGATCCTCGAGGCGGTATTCGGTGGGATCAAGCTGATCGTCTGCATTACCGAGGGCATTCCGACTCTCGACATGCTGGAAGTGAAGGTCAAGTGCGACGAAATGGGCGTTCGCCTGATCGGCCCGAACTGCCCGGGCGTCATCACACCCGGCGAATGCAAGATTGGCATTCAGCCTGGACACATCCATATGCCGGGCAAGGTTGGCATCGTGTCCCGCTCGGGTACCCTGACCTACGAAGCGGTCAAGCAGACTACCGACGCCGGTTTTGGTCAGTCCACTTGTGTAGGGATCGGTGGCGACCCGATTCCGGGCTCGACTTTCATCGACATCCTCAAGCTGTTCCAGGAAGACCCGCAGACCGAGGCGATCGTCATGATCGGTGAGATTGGCGGTTCTGCCGAGGAAGAAGCGGCTGCCTACATCAAGGCCAGCGTCACCAAGCCGGTTGTATCCTACATCGCCGGTGTGACCGCTCCTGCCGGCAAGCGCATGGGCCATGCCGGTGCGATCATTTCCGGCGGCAAGGGCACAGCGGACGAGAAGTTCGCGGCTCTGCAGGACGCCGGCGTCAAGACCGTCCGCTCGCTGGCCGACATCGGCAAGGCACTGGCTGAAGTGACGGGCTGGGAAGTCAAGCAGGCCTGACGCCTGCCTGCGGTACAAAGATGCCAGTCAGTTCGCCTGACTGGCATTTTTCGTTTCTGTAGGGCACCCGTTGCGGCGCCATGCCAACCACGGCATCGAGCTCGCCGCTAACCGTTGGCTGACGCCATGTCTCGCCCATGCGGGCGATTTCGATTAAGGTGCGTGCTTTTTCCCGGCGGTTCGAGACGACTCGTATCCGCAATTCGATCGCTTGGCAGGCAGCTGCCAAGCCTGCAGTGGTGTTTGATCAATGATTCGACTAAAAGGCCCTGATCTGTTGGCCCTTGGCTTCATGACCTTTGCGCTCTTTCTTGGCGCGGGCAATATCATTTTCCCACCCAGTGCCGGGCTGGCTGCTGGGCAGGCGATCTGGCTTGCTGCGATCGGCTTTTTGCTAACGGGAGTCGGCTTGCCCTTGCTGACCGTGGTCGCGCTGGCCCGGGTTGGCGGCGGCATGGATAGGTTGACCGCGCCCTTGGGGCGTGCCGCTGGCACCTTGCTGGCGGTGGCCGTCTACCTTGCGATCGGGCCATTATTCGCGACACCCCGGACAGCTGTCGTTTCGTTCGAAATGGGGGTTGCGCCTTTTACCGGCAATTCCGCCATTCCGCTGCTGGTCTACACGGTGCTGTTTTTCAGCGCGACGCTGTTTCTGGTGCTCAATCCAGGTCAGCTGGTGAACCGGGTCGGAAAGTTCATTACTCCGGTTTTGCTGGCAGCGTTGCTGGTGTTGGGTGGCGCTGCACTCTTTGCGCCCGCTGGGGAAATAGGCAACACGGCTGAGAGCTACCGCAGTGCTCCGCTGCTCAAAGGGTTTCTCGAAGGCTATCTGACCATGGATACGCTGGGCGCCCTGGTGTTCGGGATCGTGATTGCGACAGCCATACGTGACCGCGGCGTATCGGAGCCTGCGCTGGTGACCCGCTATTCAGTGATAGCCGGGGCGATTGCTGCAGCTGGCCTGTCGTTGGTCTATCTGGCGCTCTTTTACCTTGGCGCAACCAGCCAGGGCATTGCAGGTGAGGCTCAGAACGGCGTGCAAATCCTGACTACCTACGTTCAGCACACCTTTGGCACAACAGGCAGCTTGCTGCTTGCGATTGTCATCACCCTGGCCTGTCTGACCACGGCTGTGGGGCTGACAACTGCCTGCGGCGAGTTCTTCAGCAGCTTGCTTCCGGTCGGTTATCGCTCGGTGGTGGCGGTGTTCACCCTGTTCAGCCTGCTGGTCTCGAATCAGGGGCTGACGCAGCTCATCAGCGTATCGGTACCCGTCCTGGTGGGGCTCTATCCGCTGGCAATCATGCTGGTGGCGTTGAGTCTGCTGGACCGCCTGTGGGTGTCTCCCAGCCGGGTGTTTGTGCCGGTGATGGCTGTGACCCTGATATTCGGCATCGCCGACGGGTTGTCGGCGGCTGGTTTCACCGGTCTGGTACCCGGATTCTTCACCCGGTTACCACTGGCGGAGCAAAGCATGGGATGGCTGGTACCGGTGCTGATAACGCTAGTGCTTGCTTCATCACTGGATCGGCTGCTTGGTACGCGTCGACTCGCTAGCTGAAGCCGAGGCGTCCGGGCAGCAGGATGCGGTTCGGACGCCTATCGAAGGGTTTCGCTGGCTATAATCAAGCGAAGCGTTCCAAGGGGTCCTCATGTTCATTCCCAGTCATCTGCTTCCACACCTGATCGCCGTCGCCTGGTTCGTACTGTGTTGGGCTGGATATACCCGCTATGCCAGCTGGCGGGGCAGGGATACCGCTTGCCTGGCCAGCGTTCTGCATCTGTATCGACAAGATTGGATGCGCCGAATGCTGCTTCGAGACAATCGTATTGCTGACGCCAACGTCATTGGCAATCTGGAGCGAAACGCGGCGTTCTTCGCCTCCAGTACCCTGATCATCCTCGCCGGTATTCTTACTGCGCTGGGTGCTTCCGAGCGTGCGGTTTCGCTCCTGGCGGACCTGCCTTTCGCTCAGCCGGTCAGCCGAGGGCTGTCGGAAATCAAGCTGTTGGCGTTGGCGGTAGTCTTTGTCTATGCGTTTTTCACGTTCAGCTGGTGCATGCGGCAGTACAACTTCGCGGCAGTGCTGGTGGCCTCGGCGCCGATGGCAGGCGAACGCAACGTCAACGATCTTGAGCGCAAATCCTTCGCCGAGCGTGCGGCAAGGGTGATTTCGATGGCTGCCAACCAGTTCAACTTTGGTCTGCGGGCGTACTATTTCGGCATGGCGACTCTGTCCTGGTTCATCCACCCCTGGTTCTTCATGCTCGTGACGACCGGCGTGGTGCTGGTGCTATATCGTCGGGAGTTCCACTCAGATGTGCTCCAGGTCATGGTGTTTACCCCGACCCTGCCGGTCGAGCCGCCCAAGGAATGAGCGACAGCGCAATAACGCCAGCCAGCGTGGCTCTGCCCCCTCGCTTGAGAGAATCCCGATGAGCGATAACCTGATACTCGAGCGCACCCAGCGCTTTCTTTCCCTGTTACGCCACTGCCAGGTGCTCGGCATGACTGTCGAACATGCTGCTTCGACAGGGTTGACGCTGCGCCTTCCCTACAGCGAGATGATCGTGAGCAACCCCGACAGCGGATTCGTGCACGGTGGAGCGATCACGACGCTGATGGACACGACCTGCGGCATTTCCACGGCCTGCGCCCTGCCTGAACTGGAGATCTGCCCGACGCTGGACCTGCGCATCGACTACATGCACCCGGCGGAGCCAAACCATGACGTGTTCGGTTTCGCCGAGTGTTATCGCGTCACACCTACAGTGATCTTTACGCGTGGAGTCGCGTACCAGCGAGACATCAACCAGCCAATTGCCCACGTCGTAGGTGCCTTCATGCGCATGGGAAAGAATGCCCCTGTACCGGTCACTCCCGATGAACAGGAGGTTCCGGTTGAGCAAGCTTGATCTCGACGCGATGGTGCGCGACGCACACGCCAGCAACGACTACGACGCACTCCTGAAGATGGTGCCCTACGCCCGGCTCATCGGCATTGAGTGCCTGCGCCTGGGTGACGATATGGTGTTTCGCCTGCCGAAAAACCAGGACAACATCGGCAACCCGACGCTCCCTGCTCTGCATGGAGGCGTAATTGCGGGGTTCATGGAACACGCCGCCATGCTTCATCTGTTGATGTTCATGGGCTCGCCACATTTGCCCAAAATCATCGACTTCTCGATAGATTATCTTCGGGCGGGCCACTATCGTGACACCTTTGCTGCCTGCCAGGTCTGGCGCCAGGGGCGCCGTGTCGCCAACGTGGCGGTCACGGCATGGCAGACAAATCAGGCCGAGCCCATCGCTACTGCACGTTGTCATTTCAAGGTCGATGAGCCCTGATGCGCCTTTCTGCTGTAAACGCTGATGTCACAAGGGTGTTGAATGGATGCATTGCTGATATTGGGTGGCTTGCTGCTGATAGTGGCAGGTCTGGTCTGGTTGGTTGTCATGGCGTTTGGCACCAGCCTGTTCTGGGGCGTCGGCAGCCTGCTTTTCCCTGTGACGCTCGCTTACGTGGCCAGGCACTGGAAGACGTCGCGCAAGGCGGTCGGGCTTTCATCGCTGGGTTTCATTCCGCTGGTAGTAGGGCTTTCGTTGCTGGCCAGCCACGACCCTGAGCGTATTGGCGCAATCCTCAGCATGGAGTGGCTGGAGCCCGAAGAAGGATCGGAGAGCGGCCAGCTGTCATTCAACCTGCACGGCGAGCTTGATGGCCGGTCTTTCAGCCCTCGCAGTGGCACTCTTGTCGATGGGGTTCTCACCCTCAGCGAAGGTGATGCATTGTTCGCCAGCCGGGAGTTGAAAGTGACGCTGGGCATCGACCCGCAAGGTCCGGTGCGAATAGACGTGCTACCCCAGGACATCGATCCCGTACCGAACATCGAAATCAGCTGGATGGAACCAGACCAGTCTCTTCCAGAAGCCCGGCGAGTCGAGCGCGGCTACACCTTGCATCTGGATTTGCTGCCGGTGCCGCCAAACAAGCTTGCCGGGGACTTTCACCTGGTTCTGCCCGCTCACTTGCGCACCAGTATCAGCGGTTCGGTGGAAGTATTTACCGATGAGTTGCGCTATGAGGCGGGTCAGGTGGACCGTAATCATGATTCCCTAGATACGCTTGCCCATGTCGCCAAGGACTATCTGCAGCGCCGCTTCGGTACAGCCGCGGTTGAGGTTCTTTCAGTCTCACCGGTGGCATTCCCGGCGACCGAGCTGAACATCTCGGCAGAGGCCCGAATCAAGGAACGCGCCGATCGGTTCCAGCTCGCTTTACGCAAGGGCGACCAGGGCTGGACGGTCAAGGATGACAACTATCCGCCCCTTGGCACCCAAGCCGAACCGGCCGAGCCGGATGCGGGACCGAATCAGCCTCAGTTGGTGGCCGCTCGCGCTCAGGTCGATCGCCGCACGCGGTTCTCTCTTGAGCGGTTGCTGACCAACCCTGCGCGCTATGAGCAGCTGCAGATGAGGGCATATACCGAGCGCGGTGGTGCGGCAGAAGGCCGGTTCATCGGTATCGATCGCGACGGCAATCTCGCGATCCGCCGGATGGTCAAGGGTCCTGGGCAGGTGACCTATAACCTCGCGCCAGCCGACATCGTCCTGCTTGAGCTGCTCGAGCCCTGACGCGCAACGGCAGCTCTTACACCTGGTCAGCGCCCTTGAAATCGACCTTGTAGCCCCCATCTGCTTGTCATTGCCGCAGCTGCGGCCCGTGCCATTGACGAAGTGGAGTTTGCAAGACGATGAGTGTGGAGACTCAAAACAAAGAAACCCTGGGCTTCCAGACCGAAGTGAAGCAGTTGCTTCACCTGATGATCCATTCCCTGTATTCGAACAAGGAAATCTTTCTCCGTGAATTGATTTCCAACGCCTCCGATGCCGCTGACAAGCTGCGCTTCGAGGCGCTGGCCAAGCCCGAGCTGCTCGAAGGTGGCGCCGATCTGAAGATCCGCGTGAGCTTCGATAAGGACGCCAAGACGGTAACGCTCGAGGACAACGGCATCGGCATGAATCGCGAGGATGTGATCACTCACCTCGGTACCATCGCCAAGTCCGGGACGGCTGATTTCATGAAGCACCTGACCGGAGATCAGAAAAAGGATTCGCATCTGATCGGTCAGTTCGGTGTTGGCTTTTATTCTGCCTTCATTGTCGCCGACCAGGTCGAGGTCTTCAGCCGTCGCGCCGGGACCTCAGCGGAAGAAGGTGTGTACTGGTCTTCAAAAGGCGAGGGCGAGTTCGAGGTTGCGAACATCGACAAGCCGGAGCGCGGCACGCGTATCGTGCTTCACCTCAAGTCGGGCGAGGATGAATTCGCCGATGGCTGGCGTCTGCGCAACATTATCAAGAAGTACTCGGACCACATCGCGCTGCCGATCGAGCTGCCTAAAGAATTCCACGGTGAAGAAAAAGACAAGCCGGCTGAACCCGAGTGGGAGACGGTCAACCGCGCCAGTGCGCTCTGGACCCGGCCGCGTACCGAGATCAAGGACGAGGAATATCAGGAGTTCTACAAGCACGTCGGCCATGATTTTGAAAATCCGCTGGCCTGGAGCCACAACAAGGTCGAAGGCAAGCTTGAATACACATCGCTGCTGTTCGTGCCCGGGCGTGCCCCCTACGATCTTTACCAGCGTGAAGCGCCCAAGGGCCTGAAGCTCTATGTACAGCGTGTGTTCATCATGGATCAGGCAGACGAATTCCTGCCGCTATACCTGCGCTTTATCAAAGGGGTCATCGATTCCAACGACCTGTCGCTGAACGTATCGCGCGAAATCCTGCAGAAGGATCCGGTGATCGATTCGATGAAGTCGGCGCTGACCAAGCGTGTGCTGGACATGCTCGACAAACTGGCGAAGGACAAACCCGACGACTACAAGAGCTTCTGGAAGCAATTCGGCCAGGTGCTCAAGGAAGGGCCGGCAGAGGACTTCGCCAACAAGGAGAAGATTGCGGGTCTGTTGCGTTTCGCCTCCACCAGCGACACCTCTGGCGAGCAAAGCGTTTCGCTGGCCGACTACCTGGGTCGCGTCAAGGAAGGGCAGGACAAGGTCTACTACCTCACCGGCGAATCCTACGCACAGGTCAAGAACAGCCCGCATCTGGAAGTGTTCCGCAAGAAAGGCATCGAAGTACTGTTGCTGACCGACCGTATCGACGAGTGGCTGATGAGCTACCTGACCGAGTTCGACGGCAAACAGTTCGTGGACGTCGCTCGCGGCGATCTCGACCTGGGCAAGCTGGACTCGGAAGAGGACAAGAAGGCCCAGGAAGAAATCGCCAAGGCCAAGGAAGGGCTGGTCGAGCGCCTCAAGGCGGCGCTGGGTGACGAGGTCGCTGAAGTACGTGTATCGCATCGGTTGACTGATTCTCCAGCCATCCTCGCCATCGGTGAACAGGATCTGGGTCTGCAGATGCGCCAGATTCTCGAAGCCAGCGGGCAGAAGGTGCCGGAGTCCAAGCCGATCTTCGAGATCAACCCGGCGCACCCGCTGATCGAGAAGCTTGATGCAGAGCCGGATGAGGACCGCTTTGCGGACCTGTCGCACATCCTCTTCGATCAGGCCGCGCTGGCCGCAGGCGACAGCCTGAAAGACCCTGCAGCCTATGTGCAGCGGCTGAACAGGCTGCTGGTTGAATTGTCCGCCTGACCACATCGTCCTGAGTGCTCCAGAGGCCCGTCCCAGACGGGCCTTTTTTTTGTTCGGTGCTGGGCACCCGGAAGCTGCAGGGTCTCGCTGGTATCGAAGCGATACCGTTGCGAACCGTCAGGCGGTGGGGCGGTCTATCCGCTTGGTCGCCAGGAGGACTTGGATTGTTCAACATTCGTAACTGTTTCACTGCGTTGTGCCTGCTTGTTGCTGTTACCCCATTGCAGGCACGGGACTATCACTACAGCGACGCGCACCTGCACTACGTCGATTTTTTCCAGGAAAGCGACGGCATGGATCAGCTGCTGAAGGCCATGGACAAGGGTGACATTGACCATGTGATGATCAGCGGCATCCCTGTTGCGAAAAAATGGCACGAGAACGAGCCCAAGCGCCCCCGCTATTACGCCGGTGACGACGCGCCGGTCTATTGGTATAGCGCGACCGATGTAGTCGTCGCAGCGGCGCTCAAGGAGCTCGATCAGCAGCAGCGCAAGCGCTTCCATCCGTTTCTGTCTGGTTTCAATCCCAACGACAAGAATGCCGACGCGCATATCAGGCGCATGCTCGATCTTGACCCCGGCCTCTGGCAGGGGATTGGCGAGGTCTTTACCCGGCATGATGACGTGACCGCTCTGACCCAGGGCGATACGCCGCGCGCCAATAACGAAGCGCTTACCCGCGTCTACCATCTTGCGGCTGAGTTCGATCTGCCGGTGATGCTGCACTCGAACATCACTTCCAAGCGCGAGCGAAATCCGCTCTATCTGACAGAGCTGGAAGAGCCACTACGCAACCATCCCCATACGCGGTTCATCTGGGCGCATGCAGGAACGAGCATGGAGCTGCATCGCCACCAGGAGAAGCTCGATTTCCTGCTGCCCACGGTAAAACGACTGCTTGATGACTACCCAAACCTCTATATCGACCTGTCGTGGACCATGCTTCGGCCCTATCTGCTTGACGAGGCGGGCACGCCGGATGCGGACTGGGTCGCCCTGGTCAAGCGTCACCCGACACGCTTTATGATTGGATCCGATGTCGTTGGTCGTTTCGATTCACTGGGCGAGGGAATGCGTGCGTTCGATCCGTTCCTCGATGCGTTGCCGGAGTCGGTTGCAACGAAGGTGGCAAGAGATAATTTTCTCGGTTTATTGCCACGTAGCGGACAGGCGGCGGTGCGTTAGCAGGGAGTCGCGTTTCGAGCACGAAACCATCCGTCGGACTCCACCTAAAATCGCCTTTTTTATGGCGTCAAAAGTTCAAGGTTGACGTTCTTGCTCCGATAGTTGGTTGCAGAGTCGCTGCGATTCTGCAGCGCATTATGGAGCAGGAATTCCCATGTCGATTCGCAATTTAAATGTCTCTACCCGCTCTGTCATAGGGTTTGGCCTGATAGGACTCATCGTCCTTTTGCTCGGTCTGTTCGCTTTGAATCAGATGAAGGATATGCGTAGGGAATCAAGTGAGGTGGACCAGAACTGGTTGCCCAGCATTGTCAGCTTGAGCGAGCTAAACGCAGCGATGTTACGCATTCGTGCCTTAACCATGCGGTCGATGTTGGTTCAAGGCGAAGCGCTGGTTTCAACCAAGCAGTCCCTGACTAAGCTCGCTGAAGATGTCGGCGCGCTCAATGCCGCGTACGCAAAGAGACTCACGACCGCCAATGAAAAAGCTACTTACGAGCGGTTCGTGAGCGCCCAGTCTCAATATTTCAGCGAACAGCGCAGGATCGTTGATTTCGTTACGCAAGGTGCAAGAGATCAGGCAACTGAGGTTATGAGCGGACCGATCAATACACATGCGGACGAGATGACTCGCGCTCTACTTGATCTTCAACTCATAAACAGTGAACAGGCCAGCAATGCAGCAGGCCGCGCCTTGGCTGCGTATGAAACGGCTGTTATCTGGGTAACCGTCACTATTGGCCTGGCTGCGATAATTACGGTAGTTCTGGCATTGCTGTTTACGCGCAGCATCGTTCAGCCGTTGAAACAGGCACTTGAGGTCGCTGAGAAGGTAGCCTCTGGCGACCTGACGCTCGAGTTCGTGGTTGAGGGGAAAGACGAACCTGCACGGCTGTTGGCTGCGTTGAGAGCCATGCAGCAAAGCCTGCGCAGCACCATCCAGGGCATATCGGACTCCTCCAATCAGCTGGCTTCGGCTGCCGAAGAACTGAATGCCGTAACCGAGGACTCGACCCGCGGGCTGCACCAGCAGAACCATGAGATTGAGCAGGCTGCGACGGCGGTGAACCAGATGACCGCAGCGGTGGACGAGGTCGCTCGCAATGCAGTCGCTACCTCCGAAGCGTCGCGTGAATCGGATGCTACGGCGCAGCACGGTCGGCAACAGGTCATCAGGACCGTTGAGTCGATTGGGCTGCTGGCGGGCGATGTCACCACCACCTCGAACCAGGTGGAACAGCTTGCGGGGCAAGTGCGGGACATCAGCAAGGTGCTGGATGTGATCCGTTCGATTGCCGAGCAGACCAATCTACTGGCCCTTAATGCTGCGATCGAGGCTGCCCGTGCCGGCGATGCAGGGCGAGGCTTTGCCGTGGTTGCTGACGAGGTCAGGGCGCTGGCCCACCGAACCCAGCAATCGACCCAGGAAATCGAGCAGATGATAGGCGATGTCCACCAGGGTACCGACAAAGCGGTGCAGGCCATGCAGTCCAGCAACGAGCGTGCGCGCTCGACCCTAGATGTGGCGCGGGCTGCCGGTGAGGCGCTGGACGGCATCGCTCGTGCTATAAGCCAGATCAGCGAGCGCAACCTGGTGATTGCCAGCGCGTCGGAAGAGCAGGCTCAGGTCGCGCGTGAAGTGGACCGCAACCTGATTAACATACGCGATCTCTCGCTGCAGTCCTCAGCGGGCGCCAACCAGACGAGTGCGGCAAGCCAGGAACTGGCATCGCTGGCAATCAACCTCAACGAGCTGGTCTCCCGGTTCCGCATCTGACCTGGCCGGCGATGGCCAGTAGGATGTCGCCGTACCGCGCAGTGGCGAAAGGTCGCGCTGCAGCGGCCGCTGTGCCTCGGAGCTGTGCAGACCGCGTCGAGATGCGTACCATTCGGCGTTTTTCACCGGGCATGCCGTTCGCTTGAGGGCGACAGGCTTGTCCGGTCCAGCCGCATACGCCGAGAACTCGCCATGTCCAACCTCTCAACCCATCTTTTCCGCGCTTACAACCGTGTCGGCCTGGTCAGCCAGATTGTGGTCGGGCTCGTAGCCGGTTGTTTGCTGGCCTGGCTATGGCCAGAGGTGGCCCGGTCGGTCAGTCTGCTGGGCAACCTGTTCGTTGCCGGTCTGAAGGCTGTCGCACCGATCCTGGTGTTCGTGCTGGTGACCGCCTCGCTTGCCAACCACAAACGTGGGCAGCCGACGCATATCCGCCCGATCCTACTGCTCTATGCCCTGGGTACGGTGAGTGCTGCTGCGGTTGCTGTCATCGCCAGTTTCCTGTTCCCTACTGGTCTAACGCTGGTCAGCCAGGCGAGCGATGTCGTACCGCCTGCAGGCGTTGGCGCCGTACTACAGACGCTGCTGTTCAATGTCGTGGACAATCCGGTGCACGCGCTCATTGATGGCAATTTCATCGGCATCCTGGCCTGGGCCGTCGGGCTTGGATTCGCATTTCGACATGCGCGCGAAAGCACGCGCGACCTTGTTGCCGATATCTCGGAAGGGGTAACCCTTATCGTCAAGGTCGTGATCCGCTTCGCGCCGCTGGGTATTTTCGGGCTGGTGGCCGGAACGCTTGCCGAGTCCGGGTTTGCCACGCTGGCAGGCTACCTCCGGCTGCTGCTGGTGCTGGTCGGCAGCATGCTGTTCATGGCTCTGGTGGTGAACCCTCTCATCGTGTTCTGGCAGATTCGCCGCAACCCTTATCCGCTGGTGCTGACATGCCTGCGGGAAAGCGGCATCACGGCATTCTTTACGCGCAGTTCCGCCGCCAACATTCCGGTCAACATGCAGCTATGCGAGCGGCTCGGGCTGCACAAGGACACCTATTCGGTGTCGATCCCGCTGGGCGCTACCATCAACATGGGCGGCGCGGCCATTACCATCACCGTACTGACCCTGGCGGCCGTGAATACGCTGGGAATCGTCGTGGATATCCCGACCGCCATCCTGCTCAGTCTGCTGGCCGCCATTTGTGCCTGTGGGGCGTCTGGCGTCGCTGGCGGCTCGCTGCTGCTGATTCCGTTGGCGTGCAGCCTGTTTGGCATTTCCAACGACCTGGCGATGCAGGTGGTAGCCGTCGGATTCATCATTGGTGTTGTCCAGGACTCGGCCGAAACCGCGCTCAACTCGTCGACCGATGCGCTTTTCACCGCGGCATCATGCCTGGCGCATGGCGATATCGACGGGGAGAGCCTGGCCTCTGATCGGGATTGACCGCAGGCTTTCCATGCTCGTGGGCCGCGCTGCGGTGACAAACAAAAACGGCGCCCTTGGGCGCCGTTGTTGTTTATGCTGCGAGGTCAGCCCTTCCAGCGCTTGAGTACCAGCGTCGCGTTGGTACCGCCAAAGCCGAAGCTGTTGCTCATGACCGTGTCGATCTTCGCATCTTCGCGGGTTTCGCGAACGATCGGCATGTCGGCTACTTCCGGATCCAGCTCGTCAATGTTGGCCGAGCCTGCGATGAAGTTACCCTGCATCATCAGCATGCAATAGATCGCCTCATGCACGCCGGCAGCACCGAGGGAATGGCCCGACAGGCTCTTGGTCGAGCTGATGGCTGGGATCTTGTCCCCGAACATGTTGCGTACGGCCTTGCACTCGGCAACGTCGCCTACCGGAGTCGAAGTGCCGTGGGTGTTCAGGTAATCGATCTCACCTTCAACCGTGGCCATTGCCTGTTGCATGCAACGCAGCGCGCCTTCACCGCTTGGCGCAACCATGTCGTAGCCATCGGAGGTAGCGCCATAGCCAACGATTTCCGCGTAGATCTTGGCGCCGCGCTTGAGCGCATGCTCCAGCTCTTCGACCACGACCATGCCGCCGCCGCCCGCGATGACAAAACCGTCACGCTTGGCGTCATAGGCTCGGGAGGCCTTTTCCGGCGTCTGGTTGTACTGGCTGGAGAGGGCGCCCATGGCATCGAAAAGGCAGCTCTGGCTCCAATGCTCTTCCTCACCGCCGCCGGCAAAGACAACGTCCTGCTTGCCCATCTGGATCTGCTCCATCGCGTGCCCGATGCAGTGCGCGCTGGTGGCGCAGGCCGATGCGATGGAATAGTTGATGCCCTTGATACGGAAAGGCGTGGCCAGGCATGCCGATACCGTGCTGCTCATGGTGCGCGGTACGCGATATGGGCCGATGCGCTTGACACCCTTGTCGCGCAGGATATCGATGGCTTCCATCTGGTTGATGGTCGAAGCGCCACCGGAACCGGCGATCAGGCCGATCCTTGGGTTGGAGATATCTTCTGCGCTGAGGCCCGAATCTTCGAGGGCCTGTTGCATGGCCAGGTAGGCATAAGCCGCCGCATCGCCCATGAAACGAAGCACCTTGCGATCGATCAGCTCTTCGAGGTTCAGGTCGACCGAACCCGAGACCTGGCTACGCAGGCCCATGTCGGCATAGGCCTGGTTGAAGCGAATGCCGGGGCGACTGGCCCGCAGGTTGGCGGAAACGGTGTCTTTGTCATTGCCGAGGCAGGAAACGATACCCAGGCCGGTGATCACGACGCGACGCATGCGGAAGTCCTTCAGAAGCTATCGGTAGAGGTAAACAGGCCGACACGCAAACCTTCGGCACTGTAGATCTCGCGACCGTCAACACTAACGGTGCCATCGGCAATGCCGAGAATCAGCGAGCGGTTGATGGTGCGCTTGATATGAATGTTATAGGTGACCTTCTTGGCGGTCGGCAGCACCTGGCCGAAGAACTTCACCTCGCCAGAGCCCAGGGCGCGACCACGGCCCGGATTGCCCTGCCAGCCCAGGTAGAAGCCCACCAGCTGCCACATGGCATCGAGACCCAGGCAGCCTGGCATGACCGGGTCGCCTTCGAAATGGCAGGCAAAGAACCAGAGATCAGGGTTGATATCCAGCTCGGCGACCAGCTCGCCCTTGCCGTACTTTCCGCCCACTTCGCTTATATGAACGATGCGATCGACCATCAGCATGTCTGGCGCGGGCAGTTGCGCATTACCGGGCCCGAAAAGCTCGCCGCGGCTGCAACGAAGCAGATCTTCCCGAGTAAAGGCCTGTTGTTTGGTCATGCGTATTCCTCAATGGTCCCTTTATGGAGGGCTTGCTGCTTTCATCCGACCCAAATCGAGAGTCCGATCATAAAAGACTAGTCATAGACTGCCACCTTGCGCCTAAAGTCACAGCCCAAGGACACGGATTATGTTCGTTTCGACCCGCCCACGGGAGGACCACGGCAGAAACGGGCCGTTACTTTAACACTCCTGTCGAGAGACAACGACCTTATGGCTCTTTGCCCTGTATAGACCATAGGGGAATGCCGGTTTCACAAGGGGATCGTCTGCAGCAGGGCAGGCGCCCGTTAATGACGGTCGCTCCATCGGTCAGCGTGCTGGCTGTGTGAGGCGCCCTACGTATAATGCCGGCCAATACCCCAGGTGGCTCAAAACGGAACACCCATGACTGAACAGCAACCCATCGCGGTGCTTGGTGGCGGCAGCTTTGGTACCGCTATCGCGAATCTGCTGGCCGAGAATGGCCATGACGTGCGCCTATGGATGCGCGACCCGGAGCAGGCAGAGAGCATCCGAACCCTGCGGCAAAATCCCCGCTATCTAAAGGGCGTTACCCTGCTTGCGTCGGTAGAGCCGGTCACGGATCTCGCGCGGACCCTGGCGGACTGTGAGTTGATATTCGTGGCGCTGCCGTCCAGTGCGCTGCGTCAGGCGCTTTCCCCGTTTGCTTCACAGCTGGTCGGAAAAATGCTGGTGAGCACGACCAAGGGCATAGAAGCCCAGGGTTTCATGCTGATGAGCCAGATTCTCGAGGAGATCGCTCCGCATGCACGCATAGGCGTTATTTCCGGCCCGAACCTGGCGAGGGAAGTGGCAGAGCACGCCCTGACGGCAACTGTCGTGGCGAGTCATGACGAGGTCCTGTGCGAACGTGTGCAGCAGGCGCTGCATGGCCGGACCTTTCGGGTGTATGCCAGTTCGGACCGCTTTGGCGTGGAACTCGGCGGCGCCTTGAAAAACGTCTACGCGATCATGGCCGGCATGGCAGCAGCGCTGATGATGGGGGAAAACACCCGCAGCATGTTGATTACCCGGGCTCTGGCAGAGATGACTCGCTTTGCGGTCAGGCTGGGCGCCAACCCGATGACGTTTCTGGGGCTGGCAGGAGTGGGTGACCTGATCGTGACCTGCACCTCTCCAAAAAGCCGCAATTTCCAGGTCGGTTACGCGCTTGGCGAAGGGCTGAGCCTCGACGAGGCAGTGTCCCGGTTGGGAGAAGTGGCTGAAGGGGTCAACACCATCAAGGTGCTCAAGTCCAAGGCCGAAGAACTCCAGGTATATATGCCGCTTGTCGCAGGGCTGCATGCCATCCTGTTCGAGGGGCGTACGCTCGAACAGGTCATAGCGCTGCTGATGCGCGGCGAGCCGAAGACTGACGTGGACTTCATTTCCACAGATGGTTTCTGAACAAACGATACCGGAGATATCGATGAGCACGTTACGAAGCGATACCGATCGCGAATCACTGATCCTGCGAGCGGTCTGGATGCTGGTTTTCTTTTTCGTCTGGCAACTGGCCGAGCTGGCCTTGTTGCTTGTCGTGGTCGGGCAATTGGTCGTCAGCGCCGCCAATGGCAGGCCCCATGAAGGCTTGCAGGGCTTTGGCGACAGCCTTAGTCAGTATGTGGCGCAAATCGGTCGCTTCGGCACCTTTAATACCGACCGCAAACCCTGGCCCATGTCGGATTGGCCCAAGCCACGCCCGGCAGATCTGGAAACGGCTGCGCCAGCCAGGCCTGCCGAGCCCAGGCAGGAGAGCCAGGCATGAAATTATGGTTGCTCCGTCATGGCGAAGCCGAGCCCCGGGCCCGCACCGACGCGGAACGTAACTTGACCGAGGCAGGGCGGCTCGAGGTTCGGTCCAGCGCCAGTCATCTCCAGGGACAGCCTCTGGACGCTATCCTGGTCAGCCCTTACCAGCGCGCCCAGCAGACCGCGGAAATCGTTCGTCAGGTGCTCGGCTTCTCGGGGGTGGTCGAAACCGTGCCCTGGTTGACGCCGGAATCCGATCCGAAGGACGCGATGCTCTATCTCGATCGCCGCAGCGAACAGAATCTCTTGCTGGTTACACATCAGCCTTTCGTCGGTGTGTTGGGCGGCTGGTTGGTGAATGGCCATCGCGATACGCCATTACCGATGGCCACCGCCAGTCTCGCAGAGCTCGACGGCGAGCACCTGGCAGCGGGGCTGTTGCGTCTCGCAGGGCTATGGCACCCCGGCTAGGCGCCGCATGGTCCGAGTTGGATCACAACAATAAGAATGGGAGTGTCCTTTGACTATCTGGCATCGACGACCTGAGCTTGAACAACTGAACGCCAGCCGCGCCAATACCATCGTCGAACTGCTCGACATCCGTTTCGAAGCGGTAGACGACGACTCCCTCACGGCTAGCATGGTGGTCGATTCGCGTACCCATCAGCCCTACGGCTTGCTGCATGGCGGCGCGTCCGTGGTGTTGGCCGAGACTGTGGGCTCAATGGCGAGTTACCACTGCATCGATTCGAGCCGTTTCTACTGCGTTGGGCTGGAGGTGAACGCCAACCACCTGCGTGCGCTGCGAAGCGGGCGGGTTACGGCACAGTGCCGGCCCGTACACCTCGGACGTTCCAGCCATGTGTGGGACATCCGCCTGAGCGGCGACGATGGCAAGGTGAGTTGCATCTCCCGGCTCACGGTGGCGGTTGTACCCATCAGCCAGAACAGCCCTGGGGCCTGAAACCGGCGGCCCTGGCGTGTTGTTTGGCAGGACTGCCTTCGGATATGCCGCTGTGGCCGATTGCCGCAAAGGGAAGGGGGCCAGACAATGGTGGCCCTTCCCAGTCGCATCGAACTCATGACGCAGCGCATTTTTTTCGCCCATGCCAACGGCTTCCCCTCGGGAACCTATCGCAAGCTGTTCAGCGCCCTGGCGCCGGATTACAGCGTGACGCACCTTGAACAGCATGGTCATGACCCGCGCTTTCCGGTGGACGACAACTGGCAGAATCTGGTGCAGGAGCTGCTCGAACAACTCCAGGCCCTGCGGGAGCCTGTCTGGGGAGTAGGGCATTCTCTGGGCGGAATCCTGCACTATCACGCCGCCTTGCAACGGCCCGAGCTGTACCGTGGGGTGGTCATGCTCGATTCGCCGATGCCCACCTGGTTCGACCAGACGGTTATCTGGGCCGCGAAACGCTTTGGCTTCATCGACCGGCTGACGCCTGCAGGCCGAACCCTTGGCCGGCGCGAAGCGTTCGACAGCATCGAGGATGCGCGCCGGTATTTCGCAAGCAAGTCCTTGTTCAAGGCATTCGACCCGGACTGCCTGGACGCTTATATCGAGCATGGCCTGCAGCCCAGCGAAAACGGGGTCCGCCTGCGCTTTGACCCCGACACCGAAATCCGTATCTACCGCAGCGTGCCTCACGTGACGCCAGGCTGGCCTCACGCGCTGAAGATCCCGCTGGCGGTGGTGCGTGGCCGTCAGAGCCGTGTGGTCATGCCGCATCATGCCTATCTGCTGCGGCTGGTCGCGCATGGCGAAGCACATACCCTCTCCGGCGGGCATATGTTTCCGCTGGAGCACCCAGGTGAGACCGCGCTGTTGCTGCGGCAATTGTTCAGTCGCTGGAGCGGGCTGAATCAAAGAGGTGCTGCATGACGATCGCGTTCGAAGAGATTCGCCTGAGCCTGCCGCATATCGAAGTTGCGGCACACCTGTACGGCCCGGAAGATGGGCAGCCGGTGATCGCTCTGCACGGCTGGCTGGACAACGCGGCCACGTTCAGCCGCCTGGCGCCGTTGCTCGAAGGGCTGCGTATCGTTGCGCTGGATCTGCCAGGCCATGGCCATTCGGATCATCGTCCGGTCGGAGCCCCCTATAACATCTGGGACTATGCCCATGACGTGCTGCAGGTTGCCGAGCAGTTCGGCTGGCAGCGTTTTTCACTGCTCGGGCACTCCATGGGCGCCATCGTCTCGGTGTTGCTGGCCGGCGCGATGCCTGACCGAGTCGGACGACTGGCCCTGATCGACGGGGTGATTCCCTTCACCGGCGAAGCGGAAACCGCCCCGCAAAAGCTCGGTGAATCCTTGCAGGCGCTGCTTGAGGTAGATGCCAAGCGAAAGCCGGTCTACAAGACATTCGAGCAGGCTGTTGCCGCTCGAATGAAGGGCGTTGGTGCAGTCAGTCATGACGCCGCCGAGCGACTCGCCCAACGTGGCCTCATGCCGGTTCCGGGTGGTTTCACCTGGCGTACCGATGCCCGTCTGATGTTGCCATCACCGATGCGGTTGAGCCGTGCACATGCCCTGGCGTTCGTTGACCGGGTAGCGTGCCCGACGAGCCTGATCCTGGCAGAGCAGGGCCTGATGACCGAACCTGCCATGTTGCAGCTCGCCGAAGGCCTGCCCTTCGCGTTGCACCGGCTTGCCGGTGGCCATCACCTGCATCTGGACGATGAAACCGGTGCCAGGGCCGTGGCAGCTGTCTTCAATCCGTTCTTTTCCAGCTGAAGGGCGCTGGGCGTTTCGCAAGAATCTGTCGCAAACCCTTGCTTGACTTGCATTTGCCAAGTGGTGAGGCTGGGCGCTTGCTCCAGCAGGGAACCTTGAGATGATCGATAAGTACAGCGCAGCAAGGTCGAGCGATCTGCCTCCGGGTAAAGCCGATAGTGGCGCTTTCCGGTGCCAGCTGAAGGCGATGGTGACCCGGTGATGGGCCGTATTGCGGTTATCTTGGGCGTCGCCCTTGGACTGACGGCGGGCCTGGCCCAGGCTGCAGACGTACCGGGCAGCCAGGATTTCGATGCGTTGCCGCGCTATCCGCAGGCGCAGATCGTCGCGTTCAAGGATCGAGCGGTGCTCGAGCGGACCTATCCACTCGACTCGATTCGGCGCATCAGCGGGCGTTTGCGGATGAGTGACCAGGTCAGCGCAGCCGGACAGCTCACCGCCATTACCTATCAGCTTCCCAGCGTGCATTCCGGGATAGAAGCATTCGAACGGGCACGCAGCCAGTTGCTGGAAGAGGGTGCCGAGCTGTTGTTCTGGTGCGAAGGTCGTGATTGCGGTTCAAGCAGCCTCTGGGCAAACGAGATTTTCGAAGTGTCGTCACTTTATGGCCCCGAGGCTCGGCAGGCCTATCTGCTGGCACGCCTGCCGGGCGAGTCGGACCGGCTCATCGCCCTCTATGGCATCACCAGGGGTAACGGCAGACCTTATCTTCAGGTTGAGCAATTCACACCGGACGCTCCGCTCGGTGTGATTCTGCCCAACCCGGCTACCTTGCTTCGTCAGCTGAAAAGCACGGGCGAGTTGTGGCTTCCACGCTTGCCGGATGAGCCAACAGCGGAGTGGGGCGCTCTGCTGGCAAACGTGCTGCGGCTTGACAGCACGGTGCGGGTGGAACTGCTGGGCAAGGGTGCGGCGGCCTGGTATGAGGCCCTGACGGCAGAGCGGATCAAGGCTCGCCGGCTGGAAGCCCAGGTTTCTGAAGATCCCGGTCTGCGCATCCGACTGTTGCGCTGAGGGCGGTTTCAGACTGCAATACGCGATTGCCTTCGCGCCTTGTTCAAGGCGCGCCGCATCTCTTCGATAGGTATCCCGATGCTGAACAACGATCGTCTGCTGGTGCAGATTCTGCTCCTGGTGTTGCTGGGTGCCTGTGTGTGGGTACTTGCGCCCTTTGTTTCGGCGCTTTTCTGGGCAGCGGTACTGGCATTTGCCAGCTGGCCGGTGATGCGGGTACTGACGCGCTTGATGAACGGCAATTCGACCCTTGCAGCAACCGTGCTCACGGTCGGCTGGATGGTACTGGTGGCAGTTCCCCTGGTCTGGCTGGGATTCAACATTGCCGATCAGATTCGCGAAGTGAACGTGCTGGTGCACAACTTGCAGGTTCAAGGCCTGCCGGCACCACCGGCCTGGCTGGGCGAGCTGCCGCTGATCGGCGACAAGCTGCTTGATATCTGGAACACCCTCGACGAGCAGGGCACCGCGTTCTTCGCGACGATTCGTCCCTATATCGGCCAGGTGGGCAATTGGTTGCTGGTGCGCAGCGCCCGGATTGGTGGCGGCATGCTGGAGTTGGCGCTAAGCCTGGTGCTGGTGTTTTTCTTCTATCGTGACGGTCCGAAACTCGCCGCCTTCGTCCACAGCCTGCTGCATCGACTGATTGGTGATCGCGCCGACCACTACCTTGAGCTTGTGGCCGGAACGGTCCAGCGCGTTGTCAATGGGGTGATCGGGACTGCCGCTGCCCAGGCGATCCTGGCGTATGTGGGGTTCAGCATCGCCGGGGTCCCCGGTGCTCTGATCCTGGGCTTGCTGACTTTCGCGTTCAGCTTCCTGATGGTCCCGCCATTGATCTGGGGACCGGCAGTGGCCTGGCTTGCCTGGCAAGGCCAGTACGGCATGGCCGTGTTCCTTGGAATCTGGGGCATGTTCATCATCAGCGGTGTCGACAACGTGTTGAAACCCTACTTGATCAGTCGCGGCGGTAACCTGCCGCTGGTGGTCGTGCTGCTGGGTGTGTTTGGCGGCGTTCTGGCGTTCGGCTTCATGGGGCTGTTCCTCGGGCCGACGCTGTTGGCGGTTGCCTATAGCCTCCTGGGTGACTGGCTCATCAAGGAAGTGCCGGCAGCTGCCGACACCGAGAACCTGACGGCAGGGCGGGTCGAGCGGTACTGATCATTCTGGCGGTCTAACGCTGCTCCTGCTCGTACTTGTCCATCGCGTCACGGGCAACTGTCCGGCCCAGCTGAATCAACTCGGGAGCCTTGTAGAACTCGTAGAAGCGGCACGCCCGTTTGGGGATGTTGACCAGCACGTTGGGCGGGTAGCCGGCGATCTTGTACTGCGTCAGGGAAGACTGCATCACTTCGAAGCTCTGGTTGATCAGCTCAAGAAGCGATGCCGGGCCGCCTACGTCCACTACCATCGATCCTTCTGCCGACTTTGGCGCACCCTGGCCGGTGGGCGCAGCCGGCGGCTGACCGTCGCGGGCGACTTCGCCAGCCTGGAGTTCGGCAATGTGTTGTTCCAGAGCATCATTGTCTCGACGCCAGAACGGGATATGCGAGCTGATAGTGCTGAACATGGCATCGAACCGGCCGGGCCTCAGAATCTCCGGCAAGGGGTACTGGCGGTGATTATTGGCGTTGAGGTTGACTGCGATAATGATGTCGCTGTGACTCGACACAACCGGCACGATGGGCAGTGGATTGAGGATCCCGCCATCGACCAGCATGCGATTGCCCTGAATCACCGGCGTGAACAGGCTAGGAATGGCCGCAGACGCGCGCATCGCCAATTCCAGGTTGCCCTCCTGAAACCAGATTTCCTGCTGATTGGTCAGGTCGGCCGCAACCGCCGTGTAGGGAATCTGGAGATCTTCGATGTTCACGGAGCCGACCATGTCGCGGATGCGCCCGAAAATCTTCTCGCCGCGAATCGCCCCGAGGCTGAAGCTCGGATCGACCAGGCGCAGCATGTCGAGATAATCCAGGCTCTCGATCCACTCGCGATACTCCTCCAGTTTGCCCGCAGCATAGATACCACCCACCACGGCACCCATCGAGCAGCCGGCGATGCAGTCTGATCTCGTAGCCACGCGCCGTCAGTTCTTCGATGACGCCGATGTGCGCGTAGCCCCGCGCACCTCCTGATCCCAGTACCAATGCGACCTTGTTGCCCATTTGCTTCTCCCTGTGGCGTTCGTTGGTAGCTTCGAGCTTCGAGCGGCAGGCATCAAGCTAAAAACCAGAGCGCCGAAACCCTTCACAACCGTCGACGCTTCGGCGCAGCGATGCCGCCATCAGCCTTTGCTACAATCGGCGCCCGTTTTGCCAGCGTCACGAGACCATCAGATGAGCGAACCGATCCGCCTTACCCAATACAGTCACGGCGCCGGCTGCGGCTGCAAGATTTCGCCCAAAGTGCTGGATGTGATCCTCGCCGGCAGCGGCGCCCAGCATCTGGACCCGCGGTTGTGGGTCGGCAACGCCTCTCGCGATGATGCAGCCGTGTACGGCATCGATGAAGAGCGCGGCGTGGTGTCGACCACCGACTTCTTCATGCCCATCGTCGACGATCCCTTCGACTTCGGGCGCATTGCCGCCACCAACGCCATCAGCGACATCTATGCCATGGGCGGCGACCCGCTGATGGCCATCGCCATCCTCGGCTGGCCGGTCAATGTCCTGCCCCCCGAAGTGGCCCGTGAAGTCATCGCAGGGGGGCGCGCCGTGTGCGATGCGGCCGGTATACCGCTGGCGGGCGGCCATTCGATCGATGCGCCGGAGCCGATCTTCGGCCTGGCCGTGACTGGCCTGGTCAACAGGAACCAGATGAAGCGCAACGACACGGCATCGGTCGGCTGCAAGCTGTACCTGACCAAACCGCTCGGTATCGGCATCCTTACCACCGCCGAAAAGCAGGCCAAGTTGCGCCCTGAAGACGTCGGGCTGGCACGTGACTGGATGTGCACCCTCAATACGCCCGGCAGTCGTTTCGGCAGGCTTGCAGGCGTGCGCGCGATGACTGATGTCACCGGCTTCGGTCTTCTCGGACATCTGGTGGAGATGGCTGACGGCAGCGGTGTGACGGCGCGTATCGATTATGCCCGCGTGCCTCGCCTGGAGAGCGTCGCGTACTACCTGGAACAGGGGTGCGTGCCGGGTGGCACCGGGCGGAATTTCGATAGCTACGGCGAACGCATCGCTCCGCTCGGCGAGCGAGAAAAGCAGCTGCTGTGCGACCCGCAGACCAGCGGCGGCCTGCTGGTTGCGGTCGCGTCCGAAGGCGAGGCGGAATTCGTCGCCGTCGCCAGAGAGCTCGGCCTGGCGCTTGAGCCCATCGGCGAACTGGTCGAAGCCGGCGCTTTTGCCGTCGAGGTTCGTTAATGCGTGGCGATACCGATAATTACCGCGAGCTGTTCCTGAACGACATTCCGATGATGGACGCCCGTGCCCCGGTGGAATTTGACAAGGGTGCTTTCCCGGGCGTCGTCAACCTGCCGCTGATGAACGACATCGAACGGCAGAAGGTTGGCACCTGCTACAAGCAGCATGGTCAGCAGGCAGCGATCGAGCTGGGTCACCGCCTGGTGAACGGCAAGATAAAGGCCGAGCGAATCGAAGCCTGGGCCGATTTCGCGCAGCGCAACCCGCAGGGGTATATCTACTGCTTTCGTGGCGGTTTGCGCTCGCAGCTGGTGCAGCAATGGCTGAAAACCGAGGCCGGCATCGACTACCCGCGCGTCACCGGCGGCTACAAGGCGATGCGTCAGTTTCTGCTGGAAACCATCGATCAGTCTGCCGTGCAGGACGACTTCGTGCTTGTCGGCGGTATGACCGGGACCGGCAAGACCGAAGTGCTGGCGCGCCTGAACGACAGTGTCGACCTGGAAGGGATCGCCAACCACCGCGGTTCAAGTTTCGGCAAACGCGCCACTGCGCAGCCGGTGCAGATCGATTTCGAAAACATGCTTGCCATCCGGTTGCTCAAGATGCAGGCCGCCGGGGCCAGGCAATTCGTTCTTGAAGACGAAGCGCGCCTCGTCGGGCGCTGTTCGATCCCGTTGGCCTTGTTCCAAGGCATGCAGCGTTATCCGCTGGTGTGGCTTGAAGACAGTCTGGAAGGGCGTATCGACCGGATTCTGAAGGATTACGTCACAGACCTTTGCGCCGAGTTTATCGTTGAGCTGGGTGACGAAGGATTTGCAGCGTTCAGCGAGCGTTTGCAGCAAAGCCTGGTCAATATCAGCAAGCGGCTCGGCGGCGAAGCCTACAAGCGTCTGGCCGCGATAATGGATCAGGCGCTTGCCGAGCAGGCGAGCACAGGGGCGGTGGAGCTGCACCGTGGCTGGATCGAGGCGCTGCTCAAGCAGTACTACGATCCGATGTATGCCTACCAGCGGGAGAGCAAGGCGTCTCGAATCGAGTTCTCGGGCGAGCAGGATGCCGTAATCGAATTTCTGCGCGAGCGAGCGTCAACCAAGTAGCACACCAATTATCGAAAACGAGGATGTATCGATGAAGAACATGATCTGTTTGTCGCTGATGGCGCTGGCGTTGGCTGGCTGCGCCGGTAAGACCGCCTATCGTGACAGCTGCGCGTCCCAGCTGAACGCTGCCTGGGAAGAGCAGAGCCTGGCGGAGGCGGAAGGGTTCGCAGGCACCGTAAGCTACTCGAAGGCAATCGCATTGTTGACGGGAGCCAAGACCCAGCAGCAATTCGAGGCCTATCAGGGGTGCGTCGAAAAGGCCAATAAGGCTCGCTTCTATCTTCGTGAGTCGCGCGCAGGCCGCTGAGGCCCGCGATCTGTGGCAGCCGCGCTGGCTGCCACTTCTTGATCCTTCGGCCCCATCCCCGTCCCTGGTCTCCGGCCAGACCGAATCGGCAGGAATTCCATGCAACTCGACTTTTCCAAGCTGACGCCCGTCGAGGCTTATCGCTGGCTGACTTCGACCGTCACGCCGCGCCCGATTGCCTGGGTCTCGACATGCTCGATGGCGGGCGTCAGTAACCTAGCGCCCTTCAGTTTCTTCCAGGTCATCAGCAGCGAACCACCAACCCTACTCATCAATGTCGGTCTCAAAGACGGCCTGTCCAAGGACACGGCTCGAAACGCCCGCGACACTGGAGAGCTGGTCATCCAACTCGTCAGTGCGGAGCAAGCCGAGGCGATGAATGCATCTGCTGCAGCCTTGCCTCACGGCCTCAGTGAGTTCGAACATTGCGGGATACCCAGCGAGCCTGCCCGCATCGTCAAGGTGCAGCGCGTCGCCGGCGCGCCGGTCGCTTTCGAATGTCGCGTCGCGCAGATACTGCCTTACCCGGCCGAGTCGCCCAGTTGCGAACTCATATTTGCCGAGGTGCTGCTGGCCCATGTCGAGGATCGCGTCCTTGACGAACGTGGGCGTATCGATCCGGCCCGGCTCGATCTGGTTGGGCGGCTTGGCGGCGCAGCCTACAGTTACACCCGCGAGCGTTTCGACATGCAGCGGCCCTAGCAGGCCACTGCTTCGCTCGGATCAGCGATTGACCTCATCACCAACAGGCACCCAAGGATCGGCGTCAGGTCACGACTTCGTCACGGCAGGTTTCTATCGCTATGCCTGAGGCGGGCCGGCCAGTAGGATCGACAAACGAACACAGGAGAGTCGCATGCGTGCCCGATTGGATGTCTGCCTAGGCGCGGTAAACGAAGTTCTACTCGGCAAGCAGTCACAGGTTCGCCTGGCCATGGCCTGCCTTCTGGCAAAGGGGCATCTGCTGGTCGAGGACCTGCCGGGCATGGGCAAGACGACCCTCAGTCATGCGCTGGCCAAGGTGATGGGGCTGGAATTCCAGCGCATTCAGTTCACCTCGGACTTGCTGCCCGGCGATATTCTCGGCACCTCGGTTTTCGATAAGGACAGCGGTCAGTTCGTGTTCCATCCCGGGCCGATCTTCGCCGAACTGGTGCTGGCCGATGAAATCAACCGGGCCACGCCGAAAAGCCAGAGCGCGCTGCTCGAGGCCATGGAGGAGGGGCAGGTCACTATCGAGGGGGCGACGCGACCGTTGCCGGAGCCGTTCTTCGTGGTCGCTACGCAGAACCCGGTCAACTCTGGCGGTACCTTCGCCTTGCCTGAATCCCAGCTGGACCGCTTTCTCATGCGGCTGTCGTTGGGTTACCCGGCCAAGGCGGCTGAAAAAGCGCTGTTGCTGGGCGACTCGCGGCGTGACCTGCTTGCCCGGCTGCAGCCAGAGTTGGATCGGGCCGGGCTCTCAGCCATTCAGCAAGCGGTGGCTGCGGTGCGCGTCAGCGATGCGCTGGTGGATTACGTGTTGCGCCTGGTGGAGGCCACACGCACGCAGCCGCAGTTCGCCTGGGGGTTGTCACCGCGTGGCAGCCTCGCACTTCTGGCGGCGGCACGTGCATGGGCATTCCTGGATGGGCGCGAATACGTGATCCCTGAAGACGTCCAGGCGGTATTGCCGGCAGTGGTGGGCCATCGATTGCGTGAGCGTGCCGATGCCACAGGGCATGGGGGCGGTGCGTTGGTGCAATGGCTGCTACGTGAAGTTCCGGCGCTCTGATGCCGCCTCGCCAGGCTTGAAGGAAGACGCCCATGCGAGTGCTCCCACGGATTCGCGATCGCTGGCTGCTCAAGCGCATCCCGCCGGGCCCCAGTGTGCAGCTGGACCAGCGACGAATATTCATCATGCCAACCGCGGTGGGCATGACCTATCTCTTGTCGCTGCTGCTGATGCTGATTGCCGGGATCAACTACCAGAACAGCCTGGCGTATGCACTTACCTTTCTACTGGGCTCGGTATTTATCGTCGCGATACTGCATACCTGGCGAAACCTGGCGGGTCTGATCGTCCAGGCGGGCGGCTCGGAAGCCGTGTTTGTTGGCGAGCAGGCGCGCTCGCGGGTGCGCCTGGAGAGCCGGGGGCGGGTGTATCAGGCCGTGTCGATCGGGTGGCCAGCAAGCGGTCTGCAAAAGGTCGACGTGCCGGCGGGGGGCACCTGCGAGATCGAACTGAGCCTGCCCACCGAGCGTCGTGGCTGGTTGAAGCCTGGACGATTACGGGTAGAAAGTCGATTTCCGCTGGGCATCCTCGTGGCATGGAGCTGGGTTGACCTGCAGTTGTGCCCGTTGGTCTACCCCCGTCCGCTGGAAGGAGATCTGCCGACGGCCAATGGCCTGGCCGAAGACGAGAGCGACGGCGTTCGTACAGGCGGCGCCGGTATCGATGATTACCATGGCTTGCGGCCCTGGCAGCCGGGCGACTCGCGCAAGCGGCTGAACTGGAAAGCCTATTCGCGAGGCCAGGGATTGTTGGTAAAAGACTTTACCGAACTGGCCGGGAATGACCCGCTGCTGGATCTCGACCGGCTCGAAGGGGATATCGAGTCCCGCTTGTCGCTGCTCTGCCACTGGGTGGTCGAGCTGTCGGCGCAGCAGCAGCCATTCGCGCTGCACGTTGCGGAAACGACCATCGATGCCGGAACCGGCCTCGAACATCGCAGCCGCTGCCTGCGGGAGCTGGCACTGTTCGGTCAGCCACCGGAGGCGGATCGATGAGCGGCGTACAGCCCATTCCGCGCAACGGACTCGTCTGGCTGCTGGTGGCACAGGTGCTTGTGATCCTGCCGCACCTGGGCCATTTGCCGGTATGGATCATCGGTCTCTGGATCGGTTGCGCTGCCTGGCGCGTGCAGATTTTCCGCATGCGGGCCAGCTATCCGCGCAGCTGGGCGAAGGCGCTATTGATGGTGGGTGCTGCGCTAGGCGTGTATTTGTCGCGCGGCAGTCTGGTCGGCCTCGATGCCGGGGTGGTGCTGCTGATCGCGGCGTTCATCCTGAAGCTGGTGGAGATGCGCAGTCGTCGCGATGCGCTGGTACTGGTATTCCTCGGTTTCTTCGCGGTGGTCACCAGCTACCTGTTCAATGACAGCCTGCTCGCCGGGCTCTACAGCCTGGCGCCGATCACTGCTCTGCTGGCCGCCATGATCGGCCTGCAACAAAGCACCATGGGCACTCATCCCTGGCCTACGCTGCGTTTGGCGGGTGCACTGGTGCTGCAGGCAGTCCCGCTGATGCTGGTGCTCTTCGTGCTGTTTCCCCGCCTGGGGCCGCTCTGGTCATTGCCGCAGCCAGGGGAGCGCGGGGTTACGGGGCTGGCTGACAGCATGTCGCCAGGAGATATCGCCGAGCTCAGCCGCTCGAGCGCACTGGCCTTCCGGGCGAGCTTCGATGGGCCTATTCCCGACCGGGATCGGTTGTATTGGCGGGCGGTGACCTTCGAGCGCTTCGATGGGCGGCGCTGGTCCCAGTCCAGTGCATCCCAGCAGCCGCTGGCTCCAGCCTGGACGCCCAGAGGCACGCCGCTCGTGTACAGCATCGTGATGCAGCCCAGCGGACAACCCTGGCTGTATGCGCTGGATGTGGCACAGGTCCAGGCGCAGGACGTACGGCTGATGGCCGACTTCCATCTGGAACGGCCGAGCGCCGTGGTAAAGCCGCTGCTGTACCAGGCAACATCCTGGACAGATGCCTTGCGTGAGCCCGACGCAGGACCTGCCACACTGCAGCGCTCGCTGCAGCTTCCCGCGGCTGGCAATCCCCGAAGCCGGACGTGGGCCGTGCAGCTGCGCCGCCAGCACCAGACAACCGACGCGACCGTGCAGGCCCTGCTGCGGCATTTCAACCAGCAGCCCTATGGCTACACCCTGCGCCCGCCGCCGGTGGGTGCCGATATCGTCGACGGTTTCCTGTTCGATACGCTCAACGGCTTCTGTATCCACTACGCGGGTGCGATGACATTCGTGCTGCGCGCTGCCGGCATCCCGGCGCGCGTCGTTGCCGGCTACCAGGGCGGTGAGATCAACCCGTCGGGCAACTACCTGTCTGTCCGCCAGCTTGATGCCCATGCGTGGGTGGAATACTGGGAGGCAGGCCGGGGTTGGGTCAGGGTGGACCCGACCTTTCAGGTTGCGCCTGAACGCATCGAGCAGGGGTTGGAAGAGGCGCTCACGGGTGAACAGGATCTGCTGGAAGATTCGCTGATGGGGCTCCGCCGCTATCGCGACATTGGCTGGCTGAACGGATTGCGGTTTGGCTGGGACAGCCTCAACTATGGCTGGCAGCGCTGGGTGCTCGATTACCAGGGCGACCGGCAGCTTGCGGTGCTGCGAGGTCTGTTCGGCAAGGCCGACGCTCACAAGCTCGGTATGCTGATGGTGGGTGCCGGCGCGCTGTTGGTAACGCTGCTGGCGCTTTTTCTACTCAAGCCCTGGCAGCGCCATCGCGATGCCCAGCTGCGCCAGTTCCAGCGCTTCGAGCGGATGCTGGTTCGTCAGGGTGTCGTACGGCAGGCCGGAGAGGGAGCAAGAGACTTTGCCGAGCGAGCGGCAACGCAGCTTCCCGATGTGGCTGGTCTGGTCCGCGATTTTGCTCGCCTTTACGAGCAGGCACGCTACGCGGGCCAGCCAACCGACAAGGCGGCGATGCGAGCTGTGCTGGGCAAGCTGAGGCGCCAATTGTGCTGGCGGTCGAGCGTCGGACGCCGTAACAGGGCAACAGACGGCTCATAGTTCTGCGCAATGGCGCGCTATCAACGCCGCCCAGCATCCAGCTTTGTGCTTTTCTCATCGCTAAGATGTTTCTGACAATAACTAGCCGAGGTGGGCATGACCCTATCCGAACTGATACAAGCCGTGCGGGTGAATCCTGGACAAGTAGTCGTTCCTGGCAGCTGGGGCCAGGGGCGGGCCGGTTTCGGCGGGCTGGCGGCGGCGCTGGTCTACGAGGCCATGCAGGCTGAGGTCGCCGAGGGGCGTCCCGTACGGTCGCTCGCCATAACCTTTGTGGGGCCGCTGATGGTCGATACCCCGGTCAGCTTCGAGGCCGAAGTGTTGCGTGAAGGCAAGGCGGTCAGCCAGGTGCTCGGGCGGGCTATCCAGGATGGCCAGGTCGTGACCCTGGTCCAGGGCAGCTTTGGCGCTCCGCGATCCTCGACCGTTCGGGTGGCGGCCGAGCCAGCGCCTCAGTTGCCCCCTGTGGATAGCTGCCAGGAGTTGCCCTACATCAAAGGCGCTACCCCAGAGTTCAGTCGTCACCTGGCCATGCGCTGGGGCATCGGTGGGTTGCCATTTTCCGGAAGCAGGTCCCGTGAGATGGGCGGTTGGGTTCGACTTCGCGAAGAAGAGGTTCGGGAGACGGTCACCGCTTCGCATCTGCTGGCGCTTGTGGACGCCTGGCCGCCTGCGGTTCTGCCGCATCTGAACAGCTTCGCACCGGGCAGCTCGCTGACTTGGACGATCGAGTTCGTGCAGCCATTGCCAGTGCTCGATACCCATGAGTGGTGCCGCTACCGTGCCGTGATCGAACACGCGCAGGATGGCTATGGCCATTGCGCTGCAGCTTTGTGGACGGGTAATGGAGAGCTGATTGCCCTGAGCCGGCAGACAGTAACGGTGTTTGGCTGAGCAATACGATGCAGGGCTGTCTGCGCCAAGACCATCTGACAACTTCGCAGAGCCCTCAGGCTCTGCTTACAGATTCCTGTCAGAGTTTGAGTTGACGAATGGCCTTGCTCAACTCGCCCGAGAGGGCTGCCAGTTCCGCGCTGGTGGACGCCGAAGCGACCGTCTGCTGGACGGTCTGCTCCGTGACGTCGCGGATGCCGGTGACTGATCGATTCAGGTCCTCGGCGACGTCGCTCTGTTGTTCGGCTGCCACGGCGATCTGCGTGTTGCTTTCGCGCATCTGCGCAACTGCCGCTGTAATGGCTTCCAGGGCGAGCCCCGCTTCGCGTGCTTCACGCACACAGCCGTCGGCCTTCAGCGAGCTCTCCTGCATGAATTCCACGGCGTCGCGGGTCATTGACTGCAATCCCGCCACCATCTGCGTAATTTCGTCAGTCGACACCTGGACACGTTTGGCCAGGCTGCGCACCTCGTCGGCCACCACCGCGAAGCCACGGCCCATCTCGCCGGCCCGTGCCGCTTCAATGGCAGCATTCAGCGCGAGCAGGTTGGTTTGCTCGGCAATCCCGTGAATGACGCTGACAACCCCGTTGATTTTCTGACTGTCAGAGGCAAGTTGACCAATCGTCTCGGCAGTCTGCTGGACTCCTTGTGACAGGCTGGCAATGGAGCGCTCCACCCGCGACACCACCTGATGACCGTCGCCGGCCAGGCGGTCAGCGCTCTGCGATTGATCGCGGGTTTCTCGGGCGTGTTCGGCGATGTGATGGACTGTGGCTGTCATCTCGTTGATCGCCGTGGCGGCCTGGTCGGTTTCGCTCTGCTGGCCGAGCATGCCCTGGCGCACCTCATCCATGCTCGACGCCAGTCGAGCCGCCCCTTCGTCCAGCTGAGTAGCCGCCTGGGCCACGGTGCCGACAATGCGCTGATAGCCGGCCTGCATGGCGTTGAACGCAGCGGCCATCTGGCCCACTTCGTCGTCGCTGTCCAATGGCACCCGAACGGCAAGGTCGCCACTGCGCTCCACATGCACCATGACGTCCTTCAGGGTGTTGAGGTGGCTGAGCAGGAAACGGATGAGCAGCTGCGAGGCCGCCAGCAGGATGAACATCAGCACGGCGACGGCAATGGCATAGCTGAAAAAATGCTCGCCCAGGAGCTGCCAGGCGCTCGGCGAGCGCGCCAGAACGGCCAGATTCTCACCGTTCGGCCTGGCCACGAGCTGGGCACCCATGACGGGGGTCGTGCCGAACAAACGATCATGATCGAAGGCGACCCAACCCGGGGTAGCCGCTACCGGACGGCCGGCGATGACGATGGCCTGACCCGCTGCAAACACCTGAAGGTCCTGAAACTGCGGTATTGGGGCGTCGTCCGGCCAGGCCTGAAGCAAGCTGCCGTGCTGCTGCGCCGAACGCTGGGCATCCAGGCTGCGCGAGTGCTGCTCTAGCTGCAAGGCGAACAGGACCAGCAACAGCGTGGTGGCAAACGCCACCATGTTCAGGGCCCAGAACTTGTACTTCAGGGAAAGATCGCGAATCCACAAAACCATGGGAGTTCTTCTTCTGTCGGTGGCCTGTACGGCCCGCAAGGGCGACGGTGTCGCGTGGCGCGACCCGTTCAGTTAACGGCAGAAATGCGCCTGGCTTGAGCTGCTCAGAGATTATTCAGGCGAGATGCGAAAAAAGGCCTGGGCGCAACGCGTTGTGGTCTCCGCCAGCTCTTCCTCGCTCTGGGCGCGATGGCGCGCCACCTCGCGGAGGACTTCCGGCAGAAATGCCGGTTCGTTCTGGCCGCCCTTGGGCTTGGGCCGCAACGTGCGAGGCAGCAGATAGGGCGCATCGCTTTCGATCATCAAGCGGCTCGACGGGATGTCGCGAACAAGCGGGTGCAGGTGCGTGCCGCGGCGTTCGTCGCAGATCCAGCCAGTGATGCCTATGTGCAGGCCCAGATCCAGATAGCGGTAGAGGGCTTGTTTCTCGCCAGTGAAGCAGTGCACTACCGCGTCGCTGAGCCTGTCGCGGAACGGCCGGATGATTTCGACCAGGCGCTGGTCGGCGTCGCGTTCGTGGAGGAAAACCGGCAGGCCAGTATCGACAGCGAGCTGCAGGTGTTCCTCGAGGACGCGTTCCTGCTGCGGACGGGGAGAGTGATCTCGATTGAAGTCCAGTCCGCACTCACCGACCGCACGTACTTCGGCTTCGTTCAGCAGCGATCGGAGCTGGGAAGCAGACTCGGATGTCCACTGGCTCGCGTCGTGAGGGTGGATACCTGCAGTACAGAACAGCCCCACACGACTGTCGCCCAATTCGCGGCAGAGTCTTATGGCCGCTTCGCTCTCGTCTATGCTGGTGCCGGTCAGTACCACTTGTACGACCCCAGCCGCATGAGCGCGATCCAGGACGGCGCGTGGGTCACGAAAGGTTGGGTGGGTGAGGTTGACCCCGATATCGATCAGCTGCATAACGACCCTCGCTTATCACATGAAAATATAACCATATTTATCAAAAGCTTATTTGGATTATCTAAGCCTCTTTGACATGTCTGGCTGGCGGCTTGTCCAAGGCTGTGAGAACCTTTCGCGCCTGCGGCGGATCTGCCGCTTGCATCTGTCCCGTTGAGTCGAACCCATCAATGATCCGACTGCTACTGTTTCTGTGCTTGCTGGTGACAGTACCGATGCCGGCGTTCGCCCGGGTTGTCGGTCCCGTCGCCTGGCAATCGGCAGACACGGTACGTGATCTTGCCGAGATTCGCCGCAGCGGTGTACTGCGCGTGCTGGTCAATCAGAGCCGCAACAGTTCCGGAGAGGTCAAGGGCGAGCCGATTGGTGTGGAATACGTGCGCCTGCGTGCATTCGAGCAGTTTCTCAACCGTGACTCACGAGGCCGCCCGATCAAGCTGGAGATCATTCCCAAGGCCAAGGACCAGCTGCTCGCGGCGCTGCAGCGAGGCGAAGGTGACCTCGTTGCGCCCGGTGAGCTGCTCGATGACGGGAAGATGGCACGGCTAAGTCGCAGTCGGGCGGTGGTGCGGGACGTGCCGCTGGTGCTGGTCAGTACCAAGGGCAGCCGTCGCTACACACGGCTCGACCAGCTGTCCGGGCGCAGCCTCGCATTGTCTGCCGGGAGCGCAGCAGGCCCGGTACTGGAGCGAATCAATCGCGAACTGATGGACGCCGGACGCGCACCGATCGCTGTCGAGTGGGTCGATCCGACCCTTGCGGTGGAAGATGTGCTGGAAATGGTTCAGGCAGGTATCTATCCAGTGACCATTGTCGAACGGCCCATCGCCGAACGCTGGGCCAAGGTACTGCCAAAGCTCCACATCGAATCCCGGCTTTCGCTGGGTGAAAGCGCTGCAATGCACTGGTTTCTGCGAAAGGAGGCGACCATGTTGCGCGCCAGCACGGACCGTTTTCTCAAAAGCTACAGCGCACCAGAGAACCAGGACGCGGCCTTCGTCCGGGTGTATCGACGGCTCTATCGCGTGCAGTATCCACTGGATCGTCTTGGGCGCCAGCGTCTGGAGAAGGTGCGTCCGACTCTGCAGCGGCATGCAGAGCAGCAGGCGATCGACTGGCTCAATCTTGCAGCGCTGGCGTTCAAGGAATCGACACTGGATCCCTCCGCAAGGGGAGCATCAGGCGCCACCGGCTTGATGCAGATGATGCCCGCCACGGCTCGATCAGTGGGCATCGGCGATGTAGGCAAGCTCGACAACAACGTGCTGGCCAGTGCGAAGTACCTGGCCAGCCTCCGCCGACAGTTCTTTTCCAGCCCTCGATTGAACGAGCGTGAGCGCATGGCGTTCGTTCTTGCCGCCTACAACATGGGGCCGCAGCGGGTGCAAAGCATGCGTGCCGAGGCGCGTCGCCGCGGCTTGAACCCCGATCAGTGGTTCTTTCAGGTCGAGCGGATCGCCATGGAAACCGTGGGCATGGGTGTAGTGAGCTACGTCAACGCCGTGAACAAGTACTACCTGGCCTACGCCCGGGAGCGTTATCTGCTCGAAGGCGGCCCGCAAAGCGCTTCCAACTGATGGATCAATGAGCAGAGTTGAGGCTCACTGCGTTGTGCCCGGTACGCGAGACCATGCTGGAGCGTCGACCCTTGATGAAAAAACTGTTCGCTCAGGGATAGTTGATCGCCACGATGTACCACAGCTTCGTTCCGGTCGGGGTCTGCACCTGCACTTCGGCATCAAGGGTCTTGCCCACCAGTGCTCGTGCCAGCGGCGAGTCGATACTGATCAAGCCCTGGCGCAGGTCCAGTTCATCAGGTCCGACAATCCGATAGCGAGCTTGCTCGCCATCTTCGTCTTCGACTGTCACCCAGGCGCCGAAATATACCTTGCCGGGGTCACTTGGCCCCGCACTGACAACCTTGAGCTTTTCAAGCCGTTTGGTAAGGAAGCGGACGCGGCTGTCGATTTCGCGAAGCATCTTTTTACCGTAGGTGTATTCGGCGTTCTCCGAGCGGTCACCTTGCGCAGCGGCTTCACTGACCGACTGGGTGACCTGCGGTCTTTTCACATGCCACAGCTCGTGCAGTTCGGCTCGCAGCCGCGCCTCGCCTTCGGGCGTAATAAGCGGTGTTCCAGCGGGACGGGGCGGGCGGTAACGGCTCATGTTCGGTCCGGATCAGGCGCAGGGTCGAGCATTCTATAGCCGGTCGGGTCGGTTGCTACAGTCATCAATTGTCCCGCAATACGTCGAGTGGACTGGCATTCAGCGCTCGACGCGTACCCAGCACGCCGGCCGCACCTACCAGCAGGGCACCGATGACTGGCAACAGCAGCAGCCAGGGGTGCGGCTGCCAGCGCAGATCGAAGACGAAGTGATAGAGCAGGGCGCTTACCAGCTCGCATCCCACGGCAGCGAGCAGTCCGCTGGCGGCGCCTAGGACACCGAACTCGGCACGCCTGGCCTTGAGTAGCAGGCGGCGCTCGGCGCCCAATGCCCGTAGCAGCGCGCCTTGGCGAATACGCTCGTCGAGGGTCGCCTGCAAGCCAGCGAAGAGAACGGCCAGACCGGCCGCCAGGACGAACATCAGCACATATTCGACGGCCAGGGAGACCTGGGCCAGGATACTGCGCAGCTGGCTGAGCAGTGCCTCTACCTGAAGAATGGTGGCGGACGGAAAATCCCTCGCCAGCTGCACCAGTTCGCGCTCCTTGCCCTCCGGCAGATGGAAGCTGGTCATGTAGGTAGCCGGCACGTCTTGCAGCGTTTCTGGCTCGAAGATCATGTAGAAATTGGGCTGGAAGCTGTCCCAGTTGACTTCGCGCAGGCTCGTCACGCTGACATCACGGGTTATTCCGCCCACTGAAAAGCTCAGGCGGTCACCCAGGGTCAGGTTCAGGCTTGCGGCCAGCTCCGCCTCGACCGAGACGCCTGGTAGCTCTCCTTGTGTGCCATCCCACCAATGACCAGCCGTGATGCGGTTGTCCGAAGGCAGCTCCTGTGCCCAGGTCAGGCTAAGATCCCGGCGGATGGCGCGCTCGCCCTGGCTTTCCTTGCTGACCAGCTCGCGCACCGGCGCACCGTTTATGGCGATCAGGCGACCGGGTACGACGGGATAGAGCGGCGCGGAATGGTCAGACAGGGCCGCCATGCGTATGGCGAAGTCATCACGGTCGGCTGGCAGGACGTTCAAGACGAAATGATTCGGCGCATCGTCGGGTAGCTGGTTTTGCCAGGTGTCCAGCAGCTCACCGCGCAGCAGTGCAATCAGCGCCATGGCAAGCAGTATGAGACCGAAGGCCAGCGATTGCCCTGCGGCCGCCAACGGGTGACGAAGCAACTGGCCGAGGCCCAGGCGCCAGGGCAGCGATGCGCCAGACAATGCGCGGCGCAGCCCTTGCAAAGCGAGCAGCAGGAGACCCCCGAGGACCAGGGTGGCCAGCAGACCGCCGCCCAGCAGCGCGAGGGTTATCTGCAGATCCAGACTCAGGCGCCACATGATGAGTCCAAGGGCAAGGATTGCAGCGCCATAAACGAGCCAGGAACTGGGCGGAACAGGCAGCATGTCGCGTCGTAAGACCCGCAACGGCGGGACTCTTCCAAGCGCTGCC
Organism: Stutzerimonas sp. C6.4V; assembly: GCF_058536345.1. Classification (NCBI taxonomy): domain Bacteria; kingdom Pseudomonadati; phylum Pseudomonadota; class Gammaproteobacteria; order Pseudomonadales; family Pseudomonadaceae; genus Stutzerimonas; species Stutzerimonas sp. C6.4V. The sequence goes on along the minus strand of NZ_JBZUBM010000001.1, from coordinate 1,791,560 downwards.
AGCGGCGGCAGTGCAAAACCAGCCAGAGCAACGAGACCGGTGGCGATGCCTGCCAGGGCCGGCCAGAGTGTCGCTGGAGGCACTTCGCTGACCACCAGCTCCCGCAACAGAAAGAACAGGCCGTGTTGTGCCGCCCAGCCCAGCAGGGCACCCGTAGCGCTGGCGACGACGCCCAGATAAGCCAGCTGCAGGGTATAGAGCGTCAGTGCTTCCTGTCGTGACAGCCCCAGGCAGCGAAGCAAGGCACTGCTGTCGAAGCGGCGGGCCGCAAAGCGAGCCGCCGACAGGGCGACAGCGACGCCGGCCAGCAAGACGGCGGCCAGGCTGGCGAGGTTCAAGTACCGCTCGGCACGATTCAGCGCTCCGCCAATCTGGCGGTTCCCATCCTTTGCGGTCTCGATACGCTGGTGCGGCTGGAGTTCCGGTTTGATGGCCTGCTCATATGCCTCCAGCTGTGCCGTCTCGCCACGCCAGAGCTCCCGATAGCGCACGCGGCTGCCCGGCTGGACGACGCCGGTCGCGCCGAGATCGTCCAGGTGCATCAGTACGCGTGGCGTCAGGCTGTAAAAGTCGCCGACCCGGTCGGGCTCGTAGGTCAGAACCCGGGTCAACTGCAACGACTGGTTGCCGACGTCAATGCGGTCGCCAATCATCAGATTCAGGGCAGCGAACAGCCGGGCCTCCGCCCAGGCTTCACCCGGGGCTGGGCCCCGGCCCGGCTCTTCAGGGCTGTAGGGGGCGGGCGCACTGCGCAGCTCGCCGCGTAACGGGTAGGCATCGTCGACGGCCTTGACGCTGGCCAACTGAAGGTCGTCGTCGGTGGCTATGACACTGGAGAACTCCACCACCTGTGCGTGATCAAGTGCCAGGCGCGTACCCGCTTCGATCTGCCCGGGTTCAGCAGGTGCGCTGCCGCGCAACACGAGGTCGGCGCCGAGGAACTCGGTAGCGCGCAGCAACATCGCATCATTCAGTCGCGCACCGAAGTAGCCGATGGCCGTGCTCGCTGCAACGGCAATCAATAGCGCAAAGAACAACACCCGCAGCTCACCGGCGCGGGCATCGCGCATCAGCTGACGAAGTGCAAGGGAGGCCAGCCGGCTGGCGGGAACACGCCTCATCCCAACTGCTCGCTTGGGAGCTGGCGTCCCCCTTCGAGCCTCAGCAGGCGCTGGCATCGCTGGGCCAGCCTTTCATCGTGGGTCACCAACACCAGGGTGGTACCGCGTTCCCGGTTCAGTTCGAACAACAACTCGATGACGGTCGCTCCGGTGTGGCTATCCAGGTTGCCGGTCGGTTCGTCGGCAAACAGCACCTCCGGTTCGGCAGCGAAGGCGCGCGCCACAGCGACCCGTTGCTGCTCCCCTCCGGACAGTTGCCGAGGATAGTGATGCAGCCGAGCGCCAAGGCCGACTCGCTTCAGCAATTCGCTGGCCTTGGCCTGGGCGTCGCGACGGCCATGCAGCTCCAGTGGCAACATCACGTTTTCCAACGCGTTGAGACTGTCCAGCAACTGGAAGGACTGAAAGACAAAACCGACATGTTCGGCCCGCACCCGGGCGCGCCGGTCCTCGTCCAGCGCACCCAGATCATGGCCCGCCAGGTGCACCTGACCGGAACTGGGCAGGTCCAGGCCGGCAAGCAGGCCGAGCAGGGTCGACTTGCCCGAGCCTGAAGTGCCGACAATGGCCAGGCTGTCACCTTTGTTCAGGCTCAGTGACACCTGGTCGAGTATGGCCAATTCGCCTTCCGTGCTGGGTACCACTTTGCTAAGGTTCCGCGCATCAAGAATGCTGGCAGTCATGGAGAGTCCGATGGGAAAGTGGCTGAGAGGTGTGGCATTGGTGCTGCTGTGCTGGGCTCAAGGAGCCCTGGCCGGGACGGTACTGGTAGTCGGCGATAGTATCAGCGCCGCTTTCGGCCTGGAAACAAGCCAGGGTTGGGTGCAACTGCTGCAGGAACGCCTGGATTCACATGCGCCGGACTACAAGGTGGTCAATGCCTCCATCAGCGGAGACACCACGGCTGGCGGGCGCTCCAGGCTGCCAGGACTGCTCAGTGAGCATGACCCTGACGTGGTCATTCTGGAGCTTGGTGGCAATGATGGGCTGCGTGGCCAGTCGCCCGTCCAATTGAAACAGAATCTTGCCGACATGATTGACCAGTCCCGCGAGGCGGGGGCTCGCGTCCTGGTGCTCGGCATGCTGATGCCACCGAATCTCGGGCAGCGCTACACCACGGCATTCGCTCAGGCTTTCGAATCGCTTGCCGACGAGAAGGAGCCTGCCTTTGTCTCCTTCTTTCTGGAGGGAGTAGGTGGGGTGCCGGGCATGATGCAAAGCGATGGCATTCATCCCGCAGCGGGTGCTCAGCAGCGTTTGCTGGATAACGTCTGGCCGGCTTTAGAACCCTTGCTTTGAGCGGTGCACGCGGCTACTGTCGCGCCCCTCGATCGGAGCATCAGATGCCGCGCCCAGCCTGGACCCTTTTTGCCTACCGCCTTATCGTCCCCGACGAACAGTTCGACCTGTTTGCCTGCCGCGAGAACCGCCTTCATCTGGCGTTGCGGCAACTGGAGTTGAGCGGGCAGGTTGATCGTACCCTCTGTGGAGGCTTCCTGCCGTCCAAGCCGCGTTGGCAGGACCTGGAACGCACCGCCCTCAAGGATCGAAGGCTCTGTCCAGCCTGTCGTCAAGCTCTCAGTGCTCAACGGCGTGGCCTTCTGTCCTTCATCAGTGCCTGGTAGCTCGGCGGCTGCTCGCACTTCGAGTACAATCGGCGCCAACAACCGTACCTCGATCCCAAGGAAACCCTGAATGCTCTCGCGTGCGTCTGCAGTCGCTTCCTGTTTGTCACTTGCTGCCTCGCTGTTGGCCGGACCGGTGGCGGCACTAGAGTTGCCGCTCCCTCCGGTGGGCGAAGATGTCGTAGGTGAAATCCAGGTCATCAAAGCCAAGTACGAAGACACTTTCGCGGCCTTGGGCGAAACCCATGACCTCGGTTACCTCGAGCTCGTCGCGGCCAATCCGGGTGTCGACCCGTGGCTGCCGGGCGAAGGTACAGACGTCATACTGCCGACACGCTTCATACTCCCGCCCGGACCGCGCGAAGGCATCGTCATCAATCTTGCCGAGTACCGCCTCTATTACTATCCCGAAGGAAGGAACGTCGTTCATACCTTTCCGCTCGGCATTGGACGCGAAGGCTGGGGCTCGCCGGTCGGTAAGACACGAATTTCAGCGATGACCAGCAATCCAGCCTGGTACCCGCCCCAGTCGATCCGGGCCGAGCATGCTGCCGAAGGTGACCCCCTGCCGAAAGTCGTGCCGCCGGGGCCTGACAATCCGCTCGGTCCGTACAAGATGAGCCTGGCGCTGCCCGGCTACCTTATCCATGGGTCCAACAAGAAATTCGGCATCGGCATGCGTGTCAGCCATGGCTGCTTCCGTATGCTCAATCACAACGTGCTGGAGCTGGCCGGACTGGTGAAGGTCGGCACACCGGTGCGCATCATCGATGAGCCGTACAAGTTTGGGGTAAGTCAGGGCAAGGTCTATCTGGAAGCGCATACCCCGCTGCAGGACGAGGACAAGCACATGACGCTGATGGACAAGCATGCGGTAGTAATCAATACGCTACTGAAACGTGACGAGACGGCAGGCGTGCTGCAGCTGGATTGGGAAATGGTCAGAGACGTCATTGCCGGTGAAGACGGCCTTCCGATCCAGATTGCCGAGCAGGGGCAGGCCCTGGCTGTTCAAGAGGAACACATATTCTGATCCGCTTTTAGGCGGGCAACAAAAAGCCGACCTGAAAAGGTCGGCTTTTTTTTGTCTGAAGCTTACTTGCGGCTGGCGCGTTCCAGCATGCGCAGGGCGCGCTCGTTGGCTTCGTCAGCAGTCTGCTGAGCCTTCTGAGCAGCCTGCATTGCCTGGTCGGCTTTGCTGTACGCTTCGTCAGCACGAGCCTGGGCGCGAGCAGCAGAGTCTTCGGTTGCCGTCAGACGTGCTTCGCTTTCCTTGGTCATGCTGTTGCTGCAACCAGTAGCCAGAACTGCAGCGAAAGCCAGAGCAGAAAATTTCAGAGCGTTGTTCATCATGTTCCCCTTAAGGATGTAATCCATGGCAACTTCCGTTATGGAAAGTTGGCGCGCACATACTACCTATAAGTTGCGCTAAGTAAACTGAGGCAAGCAGTGTGCTACCACATTTTTTCTGCAAGCTCATTTCATTTTGGCGCTTGCTGCCCCGGTTGGCTGAAAACCAACCAGAGCAAGCTATCGCACTCGCTGAGTGGACCGATGAAATGCCGGAAAAGTTGCACTTCGAAGGTGTGTTGGAGAGGCGATCTGTTGCCACGTCCTCTGTTGGCTAAGCGCAAGACTTCAAACCAATTGTAGCGGTGTCTCGCATAACGGTAGCATGCGCTGTCCAACAAACAATAATACCGAGCGGCCTGCGCGCGGGTTACGCATGGCCCGACTCGAAATGATGGGCAGGGCAAGCCTGCTTAGGAGGCAAGATGAGCGATAAACTGACCATCCATCATGACCAGACGGAACATCAGTTCGTGACAACCGTGGATGGCTTTCGCGCTTATCTGTCTTACATGGACCTCGGCAAGCAGACTCTGGATATCTACAGAACTTTTGTGCCAGATGCTCTGAGAGGTCGCGGCATTGCCGCTGTGCTGACCCGGCATGCGCTCGAATATGCAGACCGAGAGGGATACACCGTTATCCCGTCATGCTCCTATGTGGAGCGCTATATCGAACGCCAGGGAAAACCCGATGACGGGATGGACAGCGAATGACAAACGCCGGCAAGCGGCGTTTTGGCCATATCGACGTGTTTAACCGCGGTTACGCTTCGGAAGGATGTCCCTGAGCTTGGCATGCATGCCGAGTACGGCCTTTTCCGTGGCGTCCCAGTCGATGCAGGCGTCGGTAATGGAGACGCCGTACTTGAGGTCTGCCAGGTCCTTGGGGATTGATTGATTGCCCCAGCCCAGGTGGCTTTCAACCATCAGGCCCACAATCGAGTTGTTGCCCTCGAGGATCTGATTGGCCACGTTATCCATGACCAGTGGCTGCAGCGCCGGATCCTTGTTGGAATTGGCGTGGCTGCAGTCAACCATGATGTTGGGGCTGATCCCGGCCTTGTGCAGTTCCTGCTCGCAAACAGCGACGCTGACCGAATCGTAGTTTGGCTTGCCATTACCACCACGCAATACCACGTGCCCGTAGGCGTTGCCCTTGGTGGTGACGATGGACACGCCGCCTGACTGATTGATACCCAGGAAACGGTGCGGGCTGGAGACCGACTGCAACGCGTTGATCGCAACGGTCAGGCTGCCATCCGTACCGTTCTTGAAGCCCACCGCGGAGGAAAGGCCGGACGCCATTTCGCGATGGGTCTGGGATTCGGTGGTGCGAGCGCCGATTGCAGACCAGCTGATCAGGTCCTGCAGATACTGCGGGGAGATCGGATCGAGCGCCTCGGTCGCTGTGGGCAGACCCATTTCAGCCAGGTCCAGAAGCAGTTTGCGGCCAATGTGCAGGCCATCCTGAATCTTGAACGAGTCGTCCATGTAGGGATCGTTGATCAGGCCTTTCCAGCCCACTGTGGTGCGAGGCTTTTCGAAATAGACGCGCATGACAAGAAACAGGCTGTCCGCCACCTTTTCAGCCAACCCCTTCAGACGCTCGGCGTATTCATGTGCGGCCTTGAGGTCATGGATCGAGCAGGGGCCTATCACGACGAAAAGTCGATGATCCCGGCCATCCAGGATATCGCGAACCACCTGACGACCATGAGAAACGGTTTTCAGTGCGGACGCGGTCAGCGGAATTTCACGCTTCAATTGCTCCGGTGTAATCAGGGTCTCGTTGGAGGCAACGTTAAGGTCATCGATCGGTAAATCAGCCATCGTGTTCTCATCAGGGTCACGGATGCCGTCCGCCAGCCATCCCGGTGCGGCGGAGCAAGGCGTGAGATCGCAGCGGGGATGCGGAACCTTATCGCGTCTTCGCCGCCTCGACAACGACCTTGAAGGTCCATAGGGGCCGCAATGATCACAGGTATTGGGGCCGCTTCGGATCCAGTACTGCAAGCTCGGCTGTGCGGGATATCGTGACGCTGCTAAGGTGCTGATTTCCGGCCTGGGTCAGGCCATCATCCCGTATCGCTTTAAGTGAGATCTGCATGAATACATCCCGGCCTCGAATAGCGGTCATAGGCGCCGGCGCGATCGGTGGGTTCTATGGCGTAATGCTTGCCCGTGCGGGTTACGACGTCCATTTTCTTTTGCGCAGCGACTATGACGTCGTTAAGGAAAACGGCTTACAGATAAACAGCGCGGTGCACGGCGCGCTGCACCTGAACGAGATAAATGCGTATCGCAACCCGGCCGACATGCCCAAGTGTGACTGGGTGCTGGTTGGTGCCAAAAGTACCAGCAATCGAGAGCTGGCACCGTTGATCATCGAGGCAGCCGCCGACGACGCAAAAGTCGTGGTGCTGCAGAACGGACTGGCGGTAGAGGATGATCTGCGTGAGATTTTGCCTTCAGGGTTGCACCTGCTAGGGGGGCTCTGCTTCATCTGCGTTCATCGCGCCGCCCTGGGCGTTATCGAGCATCAGGCCCTCGGCGGGGTGAATATCGCGTATCACTCAGGTCCGGTTGCCACTACCGAGAGCCAGGCGGCGTGGGTCGAGCAGGGCGTAGAAATGTTTCGTGCGGCTGGCGTGGATTCCAATGCAGCACCCGATCTGGCCATGGCGCGTTGGCAGAAGCTGGTCTGGAATATGCCTTACAACGGCCTGTCGGTTCTGCTCGACGCCGGCACGGCGTCACTGATGGCCAACCCAGACAGTCGAGCGATGGTCAAGGCGATCATGCTGGAAGCCTGCGGTGCCGCCGCAGCCTGTGGCTATGCCCTGCCGGAAATCCTGGCCGACCGCATGCTGGCTATGACGGACCGCATGCCAGACTACCTGCCGAGCATGTACCACGACCATGCGCGGGGGCGCCCTATGGAGCTTGAAGCCATCTATGCCGCTCCGCTGGCAGCGGCCGAAAAGGTTGGCTATGCCATGCCCAGGACCGAAGCGCTTTACCAGTCGCTCAAGTTTCTTTCCGCCCGCTGAGGTCTTTCTGAGTGGCCGCCGAGCGGCCCCTCGCTGCAGTCTCGATGCCGGCTGCTAAGCTCAAACAGAGGTTGGTTTGAGTGCGCGGGCTGGCCCGGCGGTAGAGGACCCCGTCTCGTGTTTGGAGAAGTGCACAATGACTACTGGGAATGAGAGCGACTTTAATAGCGTGCCTGATGAGCCAGCGTTCGCCGACAGGCGGCACATAAGAAATTGACCTAGAATCCTGACCTTCTGGTGCAAACAGCTATAAGAAAGCACTGTTCGGGCGCCATTGGCCTTTGAGGAACGTCTATGAAGCTTCAGCAACTGCGTTACATCTGGGAAGTGGCGCATCATGACCTCAATGTTTCTGCAACAGCGCAAAGCCTGTTCACCTCGCAACCTGGAATCAGCAAGCAAATAAGGCTATTGGAGGATGAGCTTGGAGTAGAGGTGTTCGCACGCAGCGGCAAGCACCTGACCCGGGTGACACCAGCCGGGGAGAGAATCATCACCACGGCTGGGGAAATCCTTCGCAAGTGTGAAAGCATCAAGCAGATCGCACAGGAGTTTTCCAACGAGAAGCGTGGCACGCTGAGTATAGCGACGACCCATACGCAGGCCCGTTATGCACTTCCGCAGGTCATCAGCGCTTTCATCAAGCGTTACCCGGACGTATCGCTGCACATGCACCAGGGCACCCCGATGCAGATCGCCGAGATGGCCGCTGACGGAACCGTGGATTTCGCCATTGCCACCGAAGGCCTGGAGTTGTTTGGCGATCTGGTCATGATGCCGTGCTACCGCTGGAACCGCTGCGTTGTGGTTCCGCAGGGTCACCCACTGACCAGGCTTGAAAAGCTGACCCTTGAGGCGCTGGCGGAACAACCCCTCGTTACCTATGTGTTCGGCTTCACCGGGCGCTCCAAGCTGGATGAGGCATTCAGCCATCGCGGGCTCTCGCCGAAGGTCGTCTTCACCGCGGCGGACGCCGATGTCATCAAGACCTACGTTCGCCTGGGCCTGGGCGTAGGAATCGTCGCGCGCATGGCGGTGGACGCCAAGCTCGACCCCGATCTTGTTGTGCTGGATGCAAGCGAGCTGTTCGAGTCCAGCGTGACCAAGATTGGCTTCCGGCGCGGTACGTTCTTGCGCGGTTTCATGTGTGACTTCATCGAAACCTTCGCGCCGCATCTGGACCGGGAAATGATCGAAAAAGCCGTACAGTGCCGCAACAAGGTTGAAGTGGACGAACTTTTTCGTGATGTCGAACTGCCGACATTTTGATGAACGAGGCAGTTTCGAATCTCGGCTGCGAACCGGAGTTCGGTTCGCGGCCACCGTCTTTTGGACCTGTCAGCTTTTGGCGATGAGATTGCCGGCGTGCAAACCGCATTCTTTCTGCGTTGCTTCTTCCCACCACCAGCGTCCTTCCCGCTCATGCTGATTGGGCAGCACAGGACGGGTGCAGGGTTCACAGCCAATGCTGATGAAGCCGCGCTCATGCAAGCTGTTGTAAGGCACTTCGAGCATGCGGATATAGGTCCAGACCTCTTCGCTGGTCATCTGCGCCAAGGGGTTGAACTTGTAGAGCTTGTGGTCGGGAGTCGAGAAGGCCGTGTCGATTTCCAAGGTGGCTACCTGGCTGCGTGTGCCCGGGCTCTGATCACGTCGTTGGCCCGTCGCCCAGGCGCGGACCGTAGAAAGCTTGCGGCGCAGCGGTTCTATCTTGCGTATTCCACAGCATTCGCCATGGCCGTCACGGTAGAAGCTGAACAAACCCTTCTCGTTGACCATTGGCTGTAACAGTGCAGGGTCGGGTGTCATGATCTCGATGGGGATGCCGTAGTGCTCCCGGACCTGCTCTATGAATCGGTAGGTCTCGCTGTGTAAGCGACCGGTATCGAGGCTGAACACCTTGAGGTTCTTGTTCAGCTTCCAGGCCATATCGACCAGGACCACGTCTTCGGCCCCACTGAAGGAGATCCACAAGTCGTCGCCAAAGAGGTCGAAGGCAAGCTTGAGGATATCTTGCGGGGATTTCTCAGCGTAGGCAGCAGCCAGTCCGGCTACGTCGATTGTTTCACTCATCAGGCGGCTTCCTTTGTTGGCGCTTGGCGCGCTCTGCTGGCCGCGGATCTTAGCAAACACTCTTTATTACGCTAAATAACCTTTGAGGCTGAGGGACCACCGTTTGTGGAATAAGCATCGCGTTGCTTCGCTTGACCCTTGCCGTTAGAGTGCCGCTTCAATTTTTTGTGCTGTAAGGAGCGCGCCCGTGGAAATAGCCTGTCTCGATCTGGAAGGTGTTCTGGTTCCCGAAATCTGGATCGCCTTCGCCGAGGCCACCGGAATCGAATCACTCCGGGCCACTACGCGCGACATTCCTGACTACGACGTATTGATGAAGCAGCGGCTGCGCATTCTCGATGAGCACAACCTGAAACTCACTGACATCCAGAAGGTCATTGCCACATTGAAGCCGCTCGATGGAGCCGTCGAGTTCGTCGATTGGTTGCGTGAGCGTTTTCAGGTCGTCATCCTGTCCGATACGTTCTACGAGTTCTCGCAGCCGTTGATGCGCCAGCTTGGGCTTTCCGACACTGCTATGCCATCGCCTGATCACCGATGATTCAGATCGCGTCGTTGATTATCAGCTGCGTCAGAAAGACCCCAAGCGCCAGTCGGTTATCGCGCTGAAGAGCCTCTATTACCGGGTCATCGCGGCGGGCGACTCCTATAACGACACCACGATGCTTTCCGAAGCGCACGCGGGAATCCTGTTCCATGCGCCAGACAACGTGATCCGTGAATTTCCTCAGTTCCCAGCGGTGCATACCTTTGAGGAGCTCAAGCAGGAGTTCATCAGGGCGTCCAATCGTAAGCTCACGCTGTAGATGAAAGGGCAGCCTCCACGGCAGCGACCTCTGCCGTGGTTGTCATCGGTGCAGGGTTTTCTCCAGGGTTCTAAGCAGCACACTCACCTTGTCCATCGTTTCCTGGTATTCGGCTTGCCAATCCGAGTCCGCGACGATGCCGCCCCCTCCCCAGCAATAGACCTGGTCGCCCTTGATCAGCAGGGTGCGGATAGCGATCGAGCTGTCCATTTCGCCGCGTACGTCCAGATAAAGCAATGAGCCGCAGTAGATCGAGCGCCGAGTGGGCTCCAGTTCGTCGATGATTTGCATCGAGCGGATCTTCGGCGCGCCGGTTATCGAGCCTCCTGGAAAGCTGCCGCTCAACAGATCCAGCGCATCCTTGCCTGCCGCGAGGCGACCGCTGACGCTGCTGACCAAATGATGGACGTTGGGGTAGGTTTCCAGTGAAAACAGCTCGGGAACCCGCACGCTGCCGATCTCGCAACTGCGGCCAAGATCATTGCGTAACAGATCTACGATCATCAGGTTTTCGGCTCGGTCCTTCTTGCTGGCCAGCAGCGCCTCGGCCTCGGCCAGATCGGACTGCGTATCGAGCTGCCTGGGGCGGGTGCCTTTGATCGGGCGCGTTTCAACGGTGCCCTTGGTCAGGCGCATGAAGCGTTCGGGAGAGAGGCTGACTATGGATGCGTCATCCAGAGCCATGAAGCCGGCGAATGGCGTCGGGCAGGCGCTACGCAGGTCGCAGAACGCCTGCCATGCATCGCCATCGCAGGAGGCCTGGAAGCGTTGGGCAAAATTCACCTGATAGCAGTCGCCCGCCTGGATGTAGCGCTGAATGCGCTCGATGGCGTGACGGTAATCGTCGTGTTGCAGGTCCGCTTTGAATGCCGAGGTCAGCTCGAACGCCATCTGAGCAGGTTGCCGGTCCGTTTCGAACAGGGTAAGCAGGCGGGCGCGCTCAGACTCGTCCATTGCAGGATGAAAGACCAGATGCGTGACCCGATGATGATGATCGCTGATCAGCGCCCATCCATAGAGCCCGAATCTGGCCAGGGGCAGGCCCAGATCGTCGATGGCATTGCTGGGCAAACGCTCCAGTCGGGTGCCGAAATCATAACTGAGGTAGCCCAGCAAACCGCCGGTAAAGGGCAGGTCGATGCCGCCCGGCGCCTCGGCATCACCCAGTGATCGCAGAGCGTCGCGAAGCCTGGCAAAGAAGGCATCGCCTGTTTCTGTCGCAACGGGCTCGAGGACTTGCATTGGCCAGGCGCTGATCAGGTCGTAGCGCCCGCGGTCGGCCTGCGGCCTTCCAGAGTCAAGCAAAATTGCGCCTGGAGCATGGCGTACGAGGTCGAACCAGGAGGCCGGGTCCGGCTGGTAGGGAAGGGCATGTAGGGTGCAGACAGGCATGAGGTATTCGGTCCGATGATCGCCCGCCTCTAGGCTGGGCCTTGACTCACGCGTTCGTCGGGATATGGCCGAACAGGTCCTGGGCAAATCGAACCCGCTCCTCCGGCGTTTCCTGAATGCCTTTTTCTTTCAGCTCCTCGATCCGATTTTCCACCGCATGGGCACGATGGGTAAGTCCGCAATCGTTGGCTATCTGGATATTCAGGCCCGGGCGGGCGTTCAGCTCGAGAATCAACGGGCCTTTATCCTGATCGAGCACCATGTCGACCCCGATGTAGCCCAGACCGCACAGCTCGTAGCAGCCAGCGGCGAGCTTCATGAAGCCATCCCAGTTCGGCAGCTGCACGCCATCAACCGCGTTGGTGGTGTCAGGGTGCTTGGTGATCTTGTTGTTCAGCCAGGTGCCGCGCAGGGTGATGCCGGTCGCCAGGTCCACACCGACACCGATAGCGCCCTGGTGCAGGTTGGCCTTGCCCCCGGATTGGCGGGTCGGCAGGCGCAGCATGGCCATGACCGGGTAACCCATCAATACGATAATGCGGATGTCGGGCACGCCTTCGTAACTGATGCTCTTGAAAATAGGATCGGGGGTCACCCGGTACTCGATCAACGCTCGGTCGCGGTGACCGCCGAGCGAATAGAGACCTGTCAGTATGTTGGAGATCTGATGTTCGATCTCTTCATGGGTCATGATCTTGCCCGATACCGTGCGGTAGCGGCCTTCGAAGCGGTCAGCAATAACCAGAATGCCATCGCCGCCGGCCCCCTGGGCAGGCTTGACCACGAAGTCGGGGTGGTCCTTGACGATGTCCTTTAGCTTGTCGATGTCCTTTTCGGTTTCGATGATGCCGTACATCTCCGGCACATGGATTCCGGCCTCGATGGCCCGTTCCTTGGTGATGATCTTGTCATCCACGATCGGGTAGAGGTTTCGCTTGTTGTACTTGAGGACGTAGTCCGCGTTACGGCGGTTGATGCCCATGATGCCCTTGGCTTCAAGGGCCTTCCACGTTTTGATCAGACCGAACATGGCTCAATCCTTCAGAAAGGCTTTGAAACGAAACAGCTCGGTCAGGCGGTAGCCGCGATAGCGTCCCATTGCGAGCATGAAGCCAACCATGATCAGGAGTACCGCCGGGAAGGTGAACATGAAGTAGACCAGTTCCGGCACGCTCATCAGCATATGCGCCAGGGTGGCTGCGATCAGCGTTCCGACAGCGACCTTGAACGCATGACCCGCGCCGCGCTCTTCCCAGGTGATGGAAAGGCGTTCAATGGTCATGGTCAGGATCACCATGGGGAACAGGGCAACCGACAATCCTCGCTCCAGGCCAAGCTTGTGGCTGAACAAACTGATAACCGCAATCAGCACGACCACGAAAGTCAATACGACCGACAGGCGCGGCAGCATCTGCAACTTCAGGTGTTCGAGATAGGAACGGAGCGAGAGGCCCAGCGCGGTAATCACGGTGAACAGGATGATGCCAAAGCCGAGCTGGGTTTCACGAAAGGCCAGGGCGATCAATACGGGAGTAAAGGTGCCGAGGGTCTGCAGGCCGCCAAGGTTACGCAGGATCAGGATCACCAATACCCCTATCGGAATCATGATCATGATCTGGTAGGTCTGCTGGGTTTGCAGCGGCAACCCATAGAGCGAATATTCCAGGAAGTCGGCGTCAGTGTTTTCGTCGGTCAGCTTGGCCAGACGGATTGCATTCATCTCGCTGCTATTGAGGGTAAAGGTGACCTGAGGATTGCGACCGCCCTCCAGGCTGAGTAACGGTTCATCGCCGGTCCACCAGACCAGTCGGTCCTTTGGCAGACCCTGCTCGCCAGTTTCCGGATTGAAATACAGCCATTTGTCGCCATTGAAGCTGCGCAGCCAGAGCTCCGGGGTCTGCGCCGTATCCGCTGCCAACCGTACGGTGTGCACGCGCTCCATCGGCACGTGGGCAATTGACAGTAGCAGCTCGATGACCCGCGCCTTGTTTGCCGTCGCGGAATCGCCGCCGAGCAGGAGTTTCACGTTATCGTCATTGGCGTTGTTGACGCGCTTGATGGCCTCGCTGATAAAAGTCTCGACGTCAGCCGAATGCTGGCGGATTGGAGACAACAATGCTTCGGCGGCGATCTTCTCGGCCCCTTCCACGGGGATGCTGTCGCGGAAGATCGGGCCATTCGCTTTGGTCTGCTCGCCGCTGTAGCGGCGCGTCAGCACCAGGCGGTAATAGAGAGTCTGGTTGCCGTTCACGCGACGCGCAGACCAGGTCACCCGGCGATTGCCGTCTGCTCGGTTGATGCTGACGCCATAATTGTTGGAGATGAAGCTTTCGTTGAGGCTGACAAACTCCTGATTCAGGGGCGGCACGTACATCTGCAGTTTGACCGGCTCACGTGCGTTGGCCTGGAATTCGACCTTCGCATCGATGTTCCACAGATCGTCGGTTTCGTCTTCGGTCACAGGAATGCCGAGAATGAAGATCTGGTATGCCGTGATCGCGATGCCCAGCGAGACGAGCAGCAGGATCAGAATTTTCAGATGCAGGGTAAGCGCGCGCATAGGGTCACTCGTCAGCGTCGGATTCGGTGATGCAGCCGGGCTTGCCAGCAGCGTAAGTAAGGCTTGGGTCAACCAGGGCGCCAAATCGTGTCAGCGCATCGGAGCCAATCAAAAGTGGGTATTGGAAAGCGCTTCGGTCCGTGAGGTTCACTTCGATGCTGCGCTTGGCCTCGCCCATGCATAGTTTCAGCTCAACAACCGGGCGGGGTGTGTAGGTCTTTTCCTCTTCAGGATCGAAGTCCCCGGCGCGGCGCTTGATCTTGCTGATGCGCTGCAGCGGCAGTTCTATCGGCCGGCTGTGTGCTTCGTCGATGGCCAGGTAGAAACGCACCCAGTTCTTCCCGTCCCGCTTGAAGCGCTCGATGTCACGTGCGCTGAGTGAGGCAGTTTGGGCGCCAGTGTCCAGCTTGGCCGGCACTTCCAGGCCAAACTCCGGAAGCGCGACATGCTCGTTCAGGCCATAGACAGTCTTGTCTTTGGCGTGGGCAGCTATGGAGGACAGCAGGCACAGCATTAGCAGATAGGGTTTGACGCTCATAAATCCGGGCAGGTTCGAGTCGGAGGAAGCATGGGCGAAGCTGCGGCCCATGGGCTATTACGGCGGCTAATCAAGAGACGATCGCGGGATACAGGGCCGCATTCTAGCATGGCCCCTCAAAGGGTCGCGACTGGCCTATGGTTGCCATCCTGTGAGAAATGATCGTTCCCGCAATGCCAAACTGTCGACAATCGACTTTTGTATCGGTTGACGTTCCGGCTAGACGGGGCGTAGATTGCAGCGGTCAAAACGTGAAGTGTCGACAATCATGCTTGAAGCCATGCTTTCTTCTCCATCTGCTCAGGTTGACCCCGGTACGCTTTCCGAGCACGTTTTCCGGTTGATCCAGGCCGCCATCATCAAGGGAGAGATTGCGCCGGGTAGCAAGATTTCCGAACCCGAGCTGGCACGAACCTACGGCATCAGTCGCGGCCCGTTGCGCGAGGCGATCCATCGGCTAGAAGGTCAGAAGCTCCTGGTTCGAGTGCCCCATGTCGGGGCCCGTGTGGTGTCGCTCAGCCACGCCGAGCTGATCGAGCTCTATGAGATTCGTGAGTCGCTTGAAGGCATGGCCTGCCGGCTGGCTGCCGAGCGCATGAGCGAGAGTGAAGTGGATGAGTTGCGCCGCGTGCTGGAGACCCACGAGCGCGACGAGGCGTTTCAGGCTGGCGTCGGCTATTACCAGCAAGAGGGCGATTTCGACTTTCACTACCGGATCATCCAGGGCAGTGGTAACCGCACCCTCACGCAGATGCTCTGTGGCGAGTTGTATCAGCTTGTGCGCATGTACCGAATCCAGTTTTCCACCACGCCGAATCGTCCGCGTCAGGCATTCGCCGAACACCATCGGATCCTCGATGCCATTGCCGACCGTGACGGCGAGTTGGCCGAGTTGCTGATGCGGCGTCACATCTGCGCATCCAAGCGCAACATCGAGCGCCATTACCTGGCAGCACAGCAACAGACACCACAAACACGAGGTGAGGCATGACACTTCCTACCCCTGGCCAGCGTTTCCGTGACGCGGTCGCCAATGAACATCCCCTGCAAGTGGTCGGTGCCATCAACGCCAATCACGCATTGCTTGCGAAACGCGCCGGATTCAAGGCGATCTATCTTTCTGGTGGCGGCGTCGCGGCTGGCTCGCTCGGCTTGCCAGACCTTGGGATCACCGGCCTCGATGATGTGTTGACCGATGTGCGGCGCATCACGGATGTCTGCGACTTGCCGCTACTGGTCGACGTCGATACCGGATTCGGCTCGTCTGCATTCAACGTGGCGCGCACGGTCAAGTCCATGATCAAGTTCGGTGCTGCTGCGATCCATATCGAAGATCAGGTCGGAGCCAAGCGCTGCGGTCATCGCCCGAACAAGGAAATCGTTTCCCAGCAGGAGATGGTCGATCGGATCAAGGCGGCGGTGGATGCCCGTACCGATGACAGTTTTGTGATCATGGCGCGCACCGATGCACTGGCGGTCGAAGGGCTCGATGCGGCCCTGGAGCGTGCACAGGCCTGCGTGGAAGCCGGAGCG
Organism: Stutzerimonas sp. C6.4V; assembly: GCF_058536345.1. Lineage (NCBI taxonomy): Bacteria > Pseudomonadati > Pseudomonadota > Gammaproteobacteria > Pseudomonadales > Pseudomonadaceae > Stutzerimonas > Stutzerimonas sp. C6.4V. Next base: position 1,775,510 of record NZ_JBZUBM010000001.1, on the reverse strand, counting down.
GACATGGTCTTCCCCGAGGCGATTACCGAACTGTCTATGTACAAGCTGTTCGCCGAAAAGGTCGGCGCGCCCATCCTGGCGAACATCACCGAGTTTGGTGCTACGCCGCTCTACACCACTGATGAACTCGCCAGCGCTGACGTATCGCTGGTGCTGTACCCGCTTTCGGCGTTCCGCGCGATGAACAAGGCGGCGGAGAATGTCTATAACGCTATCCGTCGCGACGGCACTCAAAAGAACGTGGTCGACACCATGCAGACCCGCATGGAGCTGTACGAACGTATCAACTACCACGCATTCGAGCAGAGCCTCGATGCGCTGTTCGCACAGAAGAAGAGTTGAGCCGCGAGGCAGCAGGTAGCCGGGCTGTTTGCCGGTACTGATGAGCAACTTTGCAGTATCCAGAACAAATCCAATAAGGAGAGAGCAATGGCTGAAGCAAAAGTATTAGGCGGTGCCGGTCTGCGTGGCCAGGTTGCCGGGCAGACAGCGCTGTGCACCGTCGGCAAGACCGGGGCCGGCCTGACCTACCGGGGCTACGACGTACGCGAACTGGCGGAACACGCTGAGTTCGAGGAAGTCGCCTACCTGCTGTTCTATGGCGAACTGCCGACTGCCCAGCAGCTGGCCGACTATAAGGTGCGGCTAAAAACTCTGCGGGACCTGCCCGCCGCGTTGAAGGAAGTGCTGGAGCGAATCCCAGCCGATGCACATCCTATGGACGTCATGCGTACCGGTGCATCGATGCTAGGCACGCTGGAGCCTGAGCGCTCGTTCGAGCAGCAGCGCGATGTCGCTGAGCGCCTGATGGCCGCATTTCCGGCGGTCATGTGCTACTGGTATCACTTCACGCATCAGCAGAAGCGGATCGAATGCACCAGCGATGAAGACACCCTGGGCGGTCATTTCCTGGCGCTGCTGCATGGCAAGAAGCCAAGCGACCTGCATGTCAAGGTCATGAACGTCTCGTTGATTCTTTACGCCGAGCATGAGTTCAACGCCTCGACCTTCACGGCGCGTGTCTGTGCATCGACCCTGTCGGACATGTATTCATGCGTCACCGGTGCCATCGGTTCGTTGCGTGGTCCGTTGCACGGTGGCGCCAACGAGGCTGCGATGGACATGATCCAGCAGTGGGATTCGCCGGAGGCTGCCGTGCAGGGCATTCTCGGCATGCTTGAGCGCAAGGACAAGATCATGGGCTTTGGCCATGCGATCTATAAGGAGTCCGATCCGCGCAACGAGGTCATCAAGGTGTGGGCCAGCAAGCTGGCTGACGAGGTGGGCGACACCGTTCTCTATTCGGTCTCCGTCGCCGTCGACGAAACCATGTGGAAACAGAAAAAGCTCTTTCCCAATGCAGACTTCTACCATGCCTCGGCCTACCACTTCATGGGCATCCCGACCAAGCTGTTCACACCGATCTTTGTATGTTCGCGCGTGACCGGCTGGGCCTCCCACGTCATCGAGCAGCGCGCCAATAACCGCATCATCCGCCCGAGCGCCGACTATGTCGGACCGGAACAGCGCAAGGTCGTGCCTGTCGCCGAGCGCTGATCGATGGGAGGGGAGACCGTGACATTGGTCGCCCCTCTCGCTTTTTTGTACACCTACTGGATCGAGTCCTTCCGGCATGAACACAGAACATCGCAAACCCTTGCCCGGCACCGGGCTGGACTACTTCGACACCCGTGAAGCAGTCGAGGCAATCCAGCCAGGCAGTTACGACAAGTTGCCCTACACCTCACGCGTGCTGGCCGAGCAGTTGGTGCGTCGTTGCGATCCGTCGATGCTGATCGACTCGCTGAAGCAGATCATTGAGCGCAAGCGCGACCTCGACTTCCCCTGGTACCCGGCGCGCGTGGTCTGCCATGACATCCTTGGCCAGACGGCGCTGGTGGATCTTGCGGGACTGCGCGATGCCATCGCCGAGCAGGGCGGTGATCCGTCTAAAGTCAACCCGGTCGTGCCGACGCAGCTGATCGTAGACCATTCCCTGGCAGTCGAATTTGCGGGATTCGACCCGGACGCGTTCGAGAAGAACCGTGCCGTTGAAGAGCGCCGCAACGAGGATCGTTTTCACTTCATCGAGTGGACCAAGACGGCCTTCAAGAACGTCGATGTGATTCCCGCCGGCAACGGGATCATGCACCAGATCAACCTCGAGAAGATGTCGCCGGTCATTCAGGCGCGAGATGGCGTCGCCTTCCCTGATACCTGCGTCGGTACTGACAGCCACACGCCGCATGTGGATGCGCTCGGTGTTATCGCCGTCGGCGTCGGGGGGCTCGAGGCTGAAACCGTGATGCTTGGCCGTGCCTCGATGATGCGGCTGCCCGACATCGTCGGCGTGAAGTTGACCGGTAAGCGTCAGCCCGGGATAACGGCGACCGATATTGTGCTGGCCTTGACCGAGTTCCTGCGCAAGGAGCGCGTGGTCGGCGCCTATGTTGAATTCTTCGGCGATGGGGCCGCCAGCCTGACCATCGGTGACCGCGCCACCATCTCCAACATGTGCCCGGAGTATGGCGCGACCGCCTCGATGTTCTACATAGACCAGCAGACCATCGATTACCTGAAGTTGACCGGACGTGAACCGGAGCAGGTGGCACTGGTGGAGCATTACGCCAGGACCACAGGTCTCTGGGCCGATGCGCTGGTGGACGCGCAGTACGAGCGCGTGCTCGAGTTCGACTTGTCGAGCGTAGTGCGCACCATGGCTGGCCCGTCCAACCCGCATCGTCGTCTGCCGACCTCGGCGCTTCACGAGCGCGGCATCGCGGTTGACCTAGACAAGGCGCAAGCCGAAGAGCGCGATGGCCTGATGCCGGATGGCGCGGTGATCATTGCCGCCATCACGAGCTGCACCAACACCTCGAACCCGCGCAACGTGGTGGCCGCCGGTCTGCTGGCGAAGAAGGCCAACGAGTTGGGCCTGATTCGCAAGCCGTGGGTCAAGACCTCCTTCGCGCCGGGCTCGAAGGTAGCCAAGCTGTATCTGCAGGATGCCGGCCTGCTGACCGAGCTGGAAAAGCTTGGCTTTGGCATCGTCGCGTACGCCTGTACCACCTGTAACGGCATGTCCGGCGCGCTGGACCCACAGATACAGCAGGAGATCATCGACCGCGACCTCTACGCGACCGCTGTCCTGTCCGGCAATCGCAACTTCGACGGGCGCATCCATCCCTACGCGAAACAGGCATTTCTCGCTTCGCCGCCGCTGGTGGTCGCCTACGCCATCGCCGGGACCGTGCGATTCGACATAGAACAGGATGTTCTGGGGCACGATCAGTTGGGCAACCCCGTCACGCTCAAGGACCTCTGGCCGAGCGACGAGGAGATCGACTGCATCGTCGCCGAGTCGGTGAAGCCAGAGCAGTTCAAGCAGATCTACATCCCGATGTTCGACCTAGGCTCGGTGGAAGAGGCGGAAAGCCCGCTTTATGACTGGCGGCCCATGTCGACGTACATTCGCCGACCACCCTATTGGGAAGGTGCGCTGGCCGGCGAGCGGTCGCTCAGGGGAATGCGCCCGCTGGCGGTGCTGCCGGACAACATCACCACTGACCACCTGTCGCCGTCAAACGCCATCATGCTGGACAGCGCCGCGGGCGAGTACCTGGCCAAGATGGGTCTGCCGGAAGAGGACTTCAACTCCTACGCCACGCACCGCGGCGACCATCTGACCGCTCAGCGCGCAACCTTTGCCAACCCCCAGCTGGTCAACGAGATGGCTGTGGTCGACGGGCAGGTGAAGAGGGGTTCGCTGACCCGCGTCGAGCCGGAAGGCAAGGTGATGCGCATGTGGGAGGCTATCGAGACCTACATGAACCGCAAGCAACCGCTGATCATCATTGCCGGTGCCGACTACGGCCAGGGTTCCTCCCGCGACTGGGCGGCGAAGGGCGTTCGGCTGGCCGGCGTCGAGGCGATCGCCGCTGAAGGCTTCGAGCGGATCCACCGGACCAACCTGGTGGGCATGGGTGTACTGCCGTTGGAATTCATGCCAGGCACCACGCGCCTGACGCTGGGTATTGATGGCAGTGAAACCTTTGACGTGCTTGGCGAGCGGACGCCGCGAGCCACCCTGACGCTGGTGATCACGCGAAAGAACGGTGAGCGGCTCGAAGTGCCGGTTACCTGCCGTCTGGATACAGCCGAGGAGGTTTCGATCTACGACGCCGGTGGCGTGCTGCAGCGTTTCGCGAAGGATTTCCTCAACCAGGCATCCTGAGGGCATGGCCAGCGGCCTCTGGCATCGCTGAAGGGCTGTTGGCCATACGGATGATTTCGCGGCGGCCTGCTGGTCGCGGCATTCGACAAGGTAAGGTTCACCATGGCTTATCCACCGCAATTGAAAATTCCCGCCACCTACATGCGTGGCGGCACCAGCAAGGGTGTGTTCTTTCGCCTGCAGGACCTTCCGCCTGAAGCCCAGGTCCCTGGCGAGGCACGGGACCGGCTGTTCCTGCGGGTGATCGGCAGTCCCGATCCTTATGGCAAGCACACCGATGGCATGGGCGGCGCGACGTCCAGTACCAGCAAATGCGTGATCCTGTCCCGAAGCGATCGTCCGGACCATGACGTCGAGTACCTCTATGGCCAGGTTTCGATCGACAGTGCCTTTGTCGACTGGAGCGGCAATTGCGGCAATCTTTCGACGGCAGCCGGGGCGTTTGCGCTGCATGCTGGGCTGGTCGATCCCCATCGGATTCCCGCAGATGGCGTCTGCAGTGTTCGTATATGGCAAGCCAACATAGGGAAGACGATCATCGCCCACGTGCCGGTAACCGGCGGCCAGGTACAGGAAACCGGTGACTTCGAACTGGACGGCGTCACCTTTCCCGCCGCGGAAATCGTCCTGGAATTCCTTGACCCGGCAGACGAAGGCGAGGGCGGCAGCGCCATGTTTCCCACAGGTAATCTGGTGGACGAACTGGACGTGCCGGGTGTCGGTGCCCTCAAGGCGACCCTGATCAATGCCGGTATCCCGACAGTGTTCGTCAATGCACAGGACATAGGCTTCACAGGTACGGAGCTGCAGGATGCCATCAACGGTGACCTGAAAACGTTGGCGATGTTCGAGGTTATCCGCGCCCAGGGTGCATTGCGCATGGGATTGATCAAGGAGATCGGGGAGGCCGCCAGACGCCAGCATACCCCTAAGGTGGCGTTTGTTGCCGGGCCTGCCGACTACACCTCGTCCAGCGGCAAGGATATTAGTGCCGCCGAGGTTGATCTGCTGGTGCGGGCCCTGTCGATGGGGAAACTGCATCACGCCATGATGGGCACAGCCGCCGTTGCCATCGGCACTGCGGCCTCCATACCTGGAACGCTGGTCAACCTTGCTGCCGGCGGAGGAAATCGCTCTGAGGTGGTATTCGGTCACCCGTCAGGAACCCTTCGCGTTGGCGCCGAAGCCCGCCAGCTCAACGGAGAATGGACAGTGCTCAAGGCAAGCATGAGCCGCAGCGCGCGGATCCTGATGGAAGGCTGGGTTCGGGTGCCGCACGATGACGTTTGATCACCAACGTGCGATCGACGCGGTTCCTGCAAACCAGGACATCTAGACGCCTCATGCAAAAAAGTCCGCACTATGCGGACTTTTTGTTGTCTAGCGAAACGGCACTTATTTGAGTCGGCGTTCGACGCCCTTTTCAACGAGGATCTTCGCGGAGATCTCTTCAACCGAAAAGTGCGTGGAGTTGATGTAGTTGATGTTTTCGCGGCGGAACAGGTTCTCCACCTCGCGAACCTCGAACTCGCACTGGGCATAGCTGGCGTAGCGGCTGTTTGGTTTGCGCTCGTTGCGAATGGCCGTCAGGCGATCGGGGTCGATGGTCAGACCGAACAGTTTGTCTCGGTGGGTCTTTAGGGCCGGGGGAAGTTGCAGGCGTTCCATGTCGTCTTCGGTCAGCGGATAGTTGGCTGCCCGGATCCCGTACTGCATCGCCATGTACAGGCAGGTGGGCGTTTTGCCGCACCTGGAGACGCCGACCAAAATAAGATCTGCCTTGTCGTAGTAGTGCGTGCGGGCGCCATCATCATTATCAAGAGCGAAATTGACCGCGTCGATTCGCTCCATGTAGTTGGCGTTGTGGCTGATCGAATGGGATTTGCCGACGGAGTAAGAGGAGCGTGACATCAGTTCATGTTCCAGCGGAGCAAGGAAAGACGAAAAGATGTCGATCATGAAGCCATTTGATTCAGCCAGGATGTCACGAATTTCCTGGTTCACCAGTGTGTCGAAGATGATCGGGCGCGCACCGTCGTTTTCCGCGGCTTTATTTATTTGCTGTACCATTGCCCGCGCTTTTTCGGCCGTGTCTATATATGGTCGGGTGAGCTTGGTAAAGCTGATGGTTTCGAACTGTGCCAGTAGGCTCTGGCCGAGCGTTTCGGCCGTGATTCCGGTGCCGTCGGATATGAAGAATGCAGTTCGTTTCATTGCATCTGGGACCTTAAGTCAAGAACGGTTCTCAGCTATAGTAGGCCCCTACGCCGAGCCTCGGTTCGCGGGCATTGTTACTTATTTTGCAGGGCCAGACCACCGTGTCGCGGATGGGCACGGATCGAGTTTCCAACAAAACGTGGAGAGATCACCTTGGTAGAGTACGTAGTTTCCCTCGATCAGCTCGGCAATCATGATGTTGAGCGAGTAGGGGGCAAGAACGCCTCCCTGGGCGAGATGATCAGCAACCTCGCAGGCGCGGGTGTTTCAGTGCCAGGTGGTTTCGCCACTACGGCCCAGGCCTATCGGGACTTCATGGAGCTTAGTGGTCTTAACGAGCAGATCCATGCACTTCTAGACGCCCTGGACGTGGACGACGTCAACGCCCTAGCCAAGGCTGGTGCGCAGATTCGCGGCTGGGTCATGGAAGCCGAATTCCCCCCCAAGCTGGATGCTGACATCCGTGCCGCGTTCGCCCAGATGGCCGCCGGAAACGAGAATATGGCGGTTGCCGTGCGCTCGTCTGCAACAGCCGAAGACTTGCCGGATGCTTCTTTTGCTGGCCAGCAGGAAACTTTCCTGAACATTCGCGGTGTCGACAACGTGATCCGTGCCGCCAAGGAAGTGTTCGCCTCGCTTTTCAACGACCGTGCGATCGCCTATCGCGTCCATCAGGGTTTCGATCACAAGCTGGTTGCTCTTTCTGCAGGCGTCCAGCGCATGGTGCGTTCCGAGACCGGTACGGCTGGCGTAATGTTCACCCTGGACACCGAGTCGGGCTTCCGTGATGTCGTCTTCATTACCGGCGCCTACGGCCTCGGTGAAACAGTCGTGCAGGGCGCGGTCAATCCTGACGAATTCTACGTACACAAGCACACACTGGAAGCCGGACGTCCTGCCATCCTGCGTCGTAATCTCGGCAGCAAGGCGATCAAGATGGTTTACGGCGAAGAAGCCAGCGCGGGTAAATCCGTCAAGACCGTCGAAGTTGAACAGTCCGAGCGCATGCGTTTCTGCCTGACCGATGAAGAGGTCGCCAATCTCGCCAGGCAGGCGATGACCATCGAGAAGCATTACGGCCGTCCGATGGATATCGAGTGGGCCAAAGATGGCGATGACAACCAGCTGTACATTGTCCAGGCGCGTCCAGAAACCGTGAAGAGCCGTACCAGCGGCAACGTAATGGAGCGTTACCTGCTGAAAGAGAAGGGCAAGGTCCTGGTCGAGGGGCGCGCCATCGGCCAGCGCATTGGTGCCGGTCCGGTGAAGATCATTCACGACGTATCCGAGATGGACAAGGTTCAGCCGGGTGACGTACTGGTTTCCGACATGACCGACCCGGATTGGGAGCCGGTGATGAAGCGCGCCAGTGCTATCGTCACCAATCGTGGCGGTCGTACCTGTCATGCCGCAATCATCGCGCGCGAGCTGGGGATCCCGGCAGTTGTTGGCTGTGGCAATGCAACCGAACTGCTGCAGGACGGGCAGCGCGTAACGGTCACCTGCGCAGAGGGCGACACCGGTCTGATCTTCGAAGGCGAACTGGGCTTCGATATTCGCCAGAACTCCATCGATGCGATGCCTGAGCTGCCGTTCAAGATCATGATGAACGTCGGTAACCCGGACCGCGCTTTCGACTTCGCTCAGCTGCCAAACGAAGGTGTTGGTCTGGCGCGCCTGGAGTTCATCATCAATCGCATGATCGGCGTTCATCCGAAAGCGCTGCTCAACTTCGATAGCTTGCCAGCCGACATAAAAGGCAGTGTCGAGAAGCGTATCGCTGGTTACGGTGACCCCGTCGACTTCTACGTAGAGAAGCTGGTCGAGGGCGTGAGCACCCTAGCCGCCGCCTTCTGGCCTAAAAAGGTCATCGTGCGCCTGTCGGACTTCAAGTCCAACGAATATGCCAACCTGATCGGTGGCAAGCTCTATGAGCCCGAAGAAGAAAACCCGATGCTTGGCTTCCGCGGCGCTTCGCGTTACATCAGCGAATCTTTCCGCGACTGCTTCGAGCTCGAGTGCCGTGCGATGCGCAAGGTGCGGGATGTAATGGGGCTGACCAACGTTGAGCTGATGGTGCCGTTCGTGCGGACCCTTGGCGAAGCGTCGCAGGTCATCGATATCCTCGGACAGTTCGGTCTCAAGCGTGGTGAGAACGGCCTGCGAATCATCATGATGTGCGAACTGCCGTCCAACGCGCTGCTGGCTGATGAGTTCCTCGAGTTTTTCGACGGCTTCTCCATCGGCTCCAACGACATGACCCAGCTGACGCTGGGCCTGGATCGTGACTCCGGTATCATTGCGCACCTTTTCGATGAGCGTAACCCGGCGGTAAAGAAGCTTTTGGCGAACGCAATCGAGGCCTGCAACAAGGCGGGTAAGTACATCGGTATTTGCGGTCAGGGCCCTTCCGATCATCCAGATCTGGCAAAGTGGCTTATGGAACAGGGAATCGAAAGCGTATCGCTGAACCCTGACTCGGTGCTCGACACCTGGTTCTTCCTGGCAGAAGCAGAGATTAAATGAGCTAGCAGATAATCAAGAAGGGCGGTTTTCCGCCCTTTTTGCTGTGAGGCGAGCCATGGCCTGGCACCTTGCTCGCTAGCGGGTCTCAGGGATCGCTCGGCAGGCTTGTGTCGCGATTGGACCATCATTTTCGGCAAGGAGATTCTCATGCAATATGTCACTCCCGATCTGTGCGATGCCTACCCCGAACTTGTTCAGGTAGTTGAGCCGATTTTCAGCAATTTCGGCGGTCGTGATTCATTTGGTGGCCAGATAGTCACTATCAAATGCTTCGAAGACAACTCGTTGGTGAAAGAGCAGGTCGATACTGACGGCTCAGGCAAGGTGCTGGTTGTGGATGGAGGAGGTTCTTTGCGCCGAGCGTTGCTCGGTGACATGCTGGCCGAGAAGGCGGCTCGGAACGGCTGGGAAGGGCTGGTGATCTACGGTTGCATCAGGGATGTGGACGTTATCGCTCAGACTGAATTGGGCGTGCAGGCGCTGGCCACCCATCCAATGAAGACGGACAAGCGTGGCATAGGTGATTTGAACATCCCGGTGACCTTCTGTGGCGTAACCTTTCGGCCCGGTGAGTATGTCTATGCCGACAATAACGGCATCATCGTTTCGCCTGAACCTTTGAAAATTCCTGAATAAGGTTGTGGTTAGGCTCCTCGAGCCCGGCATCGCCGGGCTTTTTGCCGTTTCAACGAGATCAAGAATTGCCTGACGAAAGCCTTCAATCAGGGCTGTTGCATGCCCTGGTTCTTGATGGACAAGGTGGTGCGCGTCCAGTCACCTATGCCGATATTCCAGATTTGCGGCTAGCCCAGCGGGAAACTCTCTGGCTGCATTGGGATCGCGGGCAGCCGGCCGCACAGGGTTGGTTGCGCAGGCGCAGCGGGCTAAGTGCTTTCGCCTGCGATGTCCTTCTCGAAGAAAACACGCGGCCAAGGTTGCTGGCCTTGCCCAACGACGAGCTGTTGCTCTTTCTCAGAGGCGTAAACCTCAATCCTGACGCCGAACCGGAAGATATGGTGTCCTTGCGAGTATTCGCCGATTCGCGCCGGGTCATTTCATTGCGCCTGCGTCCCTTGCGTTCCACCGAGGTGGTCATCAAGCAGTTGGAGGCTGGTGTCGGCCCGACGACCTCGTCAGAAATACTGCTCGCCTTGGCTGATGCGCTGACCAACCGAGTCGATGATTTCGTAGAAGTGCTGACGGAGAAACTCGACGATGAGGAGGATCGTGTGGAGGCCGATGAACGTTACTCACCCCCTCAGGGCCAGATGCTCACCATGCGTCGACAGGCGGCAAGTTTGCGCAGGTTTTTGCTGCCGCAGCGGGAAATCTACGGCCAGCTGACACGCAATCGTCTGCCGTGGTTTGTCGACGACGACACCGATTACTGGAACGAACTGAGCAACCGGTTGATTCGTTATCTCGAAGAGCTGGAGCTGGTCCGAGAGAGGGTCAACCTGGTGCTCGAAGCTGAAGAGAGAAGACTGCGCGAGCGCATGAACCGGACGATGTACCTGCTCGGGATCATTACCGGCTTTTTTCTGCCCATGAGCTTCCTCACTGGGCTTCTGGGAATCAACGTCGGCGGCATTCCAGGCGCTGAACATCCCTACGGTTTCTATATTGCCTGCGGCCTGATCGCTGCTGTTGCCGGCTTCCAGTGGTGGATCTTCCGCCGCCTGAAATGGGTGTGATGTGACCGCCCGTGCCGACGCGCCGTCTAGGTGACACAGTTTTAGCGAGGTGAACATGCACGATCCGTTTGAAGAATCGTTGCGGGACATGCTCAATGCGCAATCGTCCCATGACGACGACGCCTGTCTGGACCGGGTGCTGAAAACTGCCAATCGCCAGGTTGGAGCAGGAGACCTGTTCGGGCTCATGGGGAACTGGTTTCAGGCTGTCCTGATTGCCGCTAGCGGCGGTGCGGGTCAGCCACGCTCGACTGCACGACGTCATTTTTCTCAATCCACTCCTAACGATAGGGCCGACTGATCATGGAATTCGATCCCTGGAGCCAGAGCTTGCTGGCCGCTATGAATGCCCTGTGGGCACCTATCGCTGCATTCATCCCGCGTCTGTTCGGTGCGTTGCTGGTGGTAGTGGCAGGGTTGGTGGTTGCGAAGCTGTTGGATGCTCTGCTGTCCAAGGGGCTAGCCAAGGTCGGGCTTGATCGGCTTGTGGCCGGGACCGGGGTAAACAAGTTGCTCGGTCGGGTAGCTATACGGTCCTCTGCATCAACATTGATAGGCAAAATCGTCTATTGGTTTGTCCTGCTCGTGTTTCTTGTGTCCGCTGCCGAATCCTTAGGGCTTGCGCGCGTATCGGCTGTGCTGGATACGCTGGCGCTCTACGTGCCGAAAGTATTTGGTGCGGCATTGATCCTGCTCGCCGGCGTGTTGCTTGCTCAACTGGTAAACGGCTTGGTGCGCGGCGCTGCGGAAGGCGTAGGCCTGGAGTACGCCAGTGGTCTGGGACGTATTGCGCAAGGGCTGGTGATCATCATCAGCATTTCTGTAGCCATAGGTCAGCTTGAGGTCAAAACCGAGCTACTGAACTACGTGATTGCCATCGCCCTGATTTCGGTTGGGCTTGCGGTCGCGCTGGCGCTTGGTCTGGGCAGTCGCGAGCTTGTGAGCCAGATTCTTGCGGGAATCTACGTGCGTGAGCTGTATGAAGTAGGCCAGCGTGTTCGTCTGGATAATCTCGACCTGGACGGTGAGATCGAGGAAATTGGAACAGCCAAGACGCTGTTGCTGACCGACGACGGAGAACTCGTTTCGATAGCAAATAGAGTCCTCTTGGAGCAACGAGTCGGCAGCCGTTAGCCGCAGCAATCTGTTAAAGTGCGCCGCCCTGTTTCGCTGTCGTCTGATCGCGGCCACGACTTTGACTGCCGGTTCGAAGTGTCTTGATTAAAGCCCATCCACCTACCACGAGTTATGACCCTCGCCAGCTTTCAGATGAAGAGCTGGTACAGCGCGCCCACGTCGAATTGTTTCATGTAACTCGCGCTTATGAAGAACTCATGCGGCGATATCAGCGGACGCTGTTCAATGTGTGCGCGCGTTATCTGGGAAACGATCGGGATGCCGATGATGTTTGCCAGGAAGTGATGCTGAAGGTCCTGTATGGACTGAAGAACTTTGAGGGCAAGTCAAAGTTTAAAACATGGCTATATAGCATTACTTACAACGAATGCATCACTCAGTACAGAAAGGAACGACGTAAAAGGCGCTTGCTAGATGCATTGAGTCTCGACCCGGTAGACGAGGCGGTTGAAGAGGCAGAGCCTCTTGTCGGAGAAAAGACCGGCCTTGATCGCTGGCTTGTGCACGTGAACCAGATAGATCGAGAGATCCTGGTGTTGCGTTTTGTTGCGGAGCTCGAATTTCAGGAAATCGCCGACATTATGCATATGGGACTAAGCGCAACGAAGATGAGATATAAGAGGGCACTGGACAAGCTGCGTGAAAAATTTTCTGGCATTGCTGAAACTTAACAGCCTCAAGTTGTCATATTGGTAGCGAACAGCTTGGGCCTACAGTTGCCGGTTTCCTTAGAATGTTCTGATACTAACCACCAGATGGGGATTTACGGATGAAGCTTAAAAACACCTTAGGCGTTGTAATTGGTTCTTTGGTTGCAGCCACTTCCATTGGCGCGCTGGCCCAGGGCCAAGGTGCCGTAGAGGTGGAGGCATTCGGTAAGCACTACTTCACCGACAGCTCGCGTGACGTTCAGCGGGACGGCGAACTGTACGGTGCGGGCGTCAGCTATTTTCTGACAGATGATGTTTCTCTTGGGCTGTCCTATGGCGAATACCATGATCTGACTTCCCAGGATCCGGTTGGTGCGGGCGGTCACAAAGACATCAAGGGCAGCCTGACTTCGCTTGATGCTACCTACCACTTCGGTCAGCCAGGTGTTGGTCTGCGTCCGTACGTATCCGCCGGTGCTGCACACCAGAGCATCGGTCAGGCCGCTCGTGGTGGTCGCGACCATAGCACCTTCGCCAATGTGGGCACTGGCGTGAAGTATTACTTCACCGAGAACTTCTTCGCCAAAGCCAGCGTTGACGGCATGTACAACATCGATGCTGACGAAGCAGAGTGGATGGCTGGCGTAGGTGTTGGCCTGAACTTCGGTGGGGGCGGTCAGCAGCAGGTAGCTCAGGTTGAGCCTACCCCTGCACCGGCACCAGCGCCTATGGTTGACAACGAGCCCGAGCCGGAGCCGGAGTTGGTGCGCGTTGAGCTTGATGTCAAGTTCGATTTCGACGAGGCGCGCGTCCGCGAAGAAAGCTACAGCGACATCAAGAACCTTGCCGATTTCATGCAGCAGTATCCGCAAACCAGCACGACCGTTGAAGGACATACCGATTCGGTAGGTACCGATCAGTACAACCAGCGTTTGTCGGAGCGTCGTGCCCAGGCCGTGCGTGAAGTACTGGTCAATCAGTATGGCGTCGAAAGCCAGCGCGTTGATTCGGTTGGCTACGGCGAAACCCGCCCGGTCGCTGACAACAACAGCGAAGAGGGGCGTCAGGTCAACCGCCGCGTAGAAGCCGAGGTTGAAGCACAGGTGCGTTAATTGCCTGGATGATAGCGGAAAGTTTGCCGACCGGGTCGCTTGTTAAGGATCCGAGCGGTGATTAGCAAACGCCCCGACTTGTTCGGGGCGTTTGCATTTTTGGCGCGGACGGTGAGAGCCTTGGGTTAGCATGGACATGCCTCAACAGAAAATGTGGCAGCCGTGTTAAAGCCTGTGACCGCCTTTCGTTGAGCGGCACCGGCGCCGACGCTGACAGGGCTGTGGAGAGGCTCTGCCCAGTGTGAGTCGAAGCATCTTGCCGGGGACAGCTCGCAGTTGGCAGGCCAACGCTCTTTGCATCGGATCCAATCCAGCTATGCGCTGGCGAGGTATTGATGCTGGCGGAGTTGGCGGCCGTTACTGGGGTTGCGATCGCTCCATGCACCAACACGAGACGCGAGCCCATGTTGGCGATGATCTGTCGAACGCTATCCGTATCCCTGCAAAGTTGTGCAATGCAGGCGAACGAACCGCATCTTCAGGCAGGCATCTGCCACGGAGCCAGCAGCATGCCCTGACGACTCAGGTCCGCACGAGCCTGCTGGAGTGTCTCGCCAAGTTTGACCGGGTCAGAATAAACGCTGCTGGACAGCTTGCAATGCCCTACAGGGCGGGACTCGCTGCCATCCACGACCGTGATGCTGAGTTCACCATTTCCTTCCATGAGCGTCCAGGCAACGCACTGGAAGGGCTTGAACGCGCGGTCGGTGATCAGAAGGGCGTCGTTGAAGCGAAGGGGGCTGGTCATGGGGCGTGTCTCTCTGTGTGGTACCCAAAATACGGAATTGGCCTGCCGTTCTGGTCGCTGGCGTTGGCCTTACATTCCATTGATGTACACAGGGGACTGATAAGTCACATCCAGAGTTCGTAACTGCGTAAGAAATTTGCAATTAGCCGAAGGTATAAGCCGGCTAGGGTGCACCAAACGATGGGTTGTATGGCCGCCGAGGCCCATTCCAGGGCTGGTAACGCAATAAAAGACATGGTGCGACAGTTATGCCGCTTAACTTCGGCACAGCTGGCCGCGACGAAAAGCCGCAGGTTCCGGGTGCAAAACGGCCCGCCCTCTTAAGAGGGCGGGCCGTCCGGGATCTCCTGGAAGAAGCGATGCCAATCGCGCGATCTACACCTTGAATTGGCGCAACAGACGGTTCAGCTGTTCAGCCAATTCGCCAAGCTCGCTGCCGGCAGCGCTTGATTGCTCAGCAGCCAGTGTGCTTTCCAAAGCCAGCGCAGCAGCTTGGGTAACGTTCTGATTGATATCCTCCACTACGTGAGTCTGCTGCAGCGTCGCACTGGCGATCGAGGCGTTAAGTCCCGACAGGTTACGCAGAGCCTGGGCGATCTGAGCGAGGCTTTCACCGGCTTGGCTGGCCTGTTCGACCGTCGCCTGAGAAGCTCGATTGCTTTCCATGATGACAGTCACCGCCGCGCCGGAATTTTTCTGCAGACGCTCGATCATCGTATGTATCTCGGCAGTCGAAGTCTGGGTGCGCTGAGCCAGTAGCCGAACTTCATCGGCCACAACCGCAAATCCGCGTCCCTGCTCGCCGGCCCGGGCTGCTTCGATGGCTGCGTTAAGCGCCAGAAGATTGGTTTGATCGGCAATCGAGCCGATCACTTCGAGTACCGATCCGATCTTGGTGGTTTCATCGGCTAGCGACTGGATGACGCCAACAGCCTCGCCAATGGTGCTGGAGAGCTGGTCTATCTGTCGCAGACTGGCTTCGATATTGTGCTGCCCGAGACCCGCCTGTTTTTCTGCATCGCCCACCTCGGTGGAGGCATGTTCAGCATTTTTTGCAACTTCCTGCACCGCATAGGTCACTTGATTGACGGCTGTGGCGACAAGTTCCATCTGCTGAGATTGTTGCTGGCTCTGGGTATGGGCCTGACCAGCGAGCCCGCCAAGTGCATCGGAGGATCGTTCCAATGAGCCGGCTGTCTCGAGTAGTTGGCCAATGACTGTGCGTAGCTTTTGGGTAAATGTGTTGAAGTCGCGACCCAGCGTGGTCAGTTCGTCATTCCCAGACACGTCCAAGGTGCGAGTGAGATCAGCTTCACCGCTGGCAATATTCGCCATCGCCTGCATTGAGCGGCGCAGAGGTCGAGTAATGCTACGGATGAGCACGGCTACCATTGCAGCCATCAAAGCCGCTATCGAGAGCCCTATAAGGGAAAAGTGCACCAGGTACCTCTGGAACTCTGCTTCGACGTCATCCACGTAGATTCCCGATCCGATTATCCATCCCCAGGGTTTGAACAGCTCGACATAGGAAATTTTCGGTACCGGGTTCTTTTCGCCCGGCTTTGCCCACTGGTAGTCCACCAGACCCGCGCCTTTGAGCTTCGCTACCTTGACCATTTCGTTGAATAGCGCTTTGCCGTTCGGGTCCTTGGTGTTGGATAGGTCCTGACCTTCAAGTTCCGGCTTCATCGGATGCATTATCATCACCGGCTGCATGTCGTTGATCCAGAAATAGTCATTCTGCCCATAGCGAATCAGGCGGACCTGGTCCATCGCAGCCTTTTGCGCCTCGGCAGTGCTCATACTGCCGTTTGCCTCCAATTGCTGGTAATAAGTGAGTACGCCGCGCGCCGTCTCGACAATGTTCTGGGTCATGACCTGTTTCCCCTTGTACAGGTCGCTGCGGACTTGTTGAATCATCAACAAGCCAAGCATGAACAGCATGGCGACGGCAACAAGCGGAATCAGCCATAGGCGTTTGCTTATCGGGAAATTTCTTAACATATTCATGGGCTCGCTGGCTCCTTTCAAGACCTTGTTGACAGGTGGAGCGCGGCGATCCGGTCTACCCATGGCTACAGATGTGGCCGCGGTCGATTGTCGCAGCCTGTTGGGTAGGGTTTCGGCTGTAGCGCAGAAATGTTGAGGGTACTCATCTCAAAGCAGTGAATTTAGTCACCACAAACAGGTCAGATCAGCGCTCAGATGGCTATCTGATATTTACCTTTCTTTGCATGATTCAGGCGCGGTGACTTGCACCGTTATCGGAGAATAGATGGATCTTTGGATTGCCTTTCAGGCATTGCTTCTTGGAGTAGTTGAAGGCGTTACCGAGTTTTTGCCGATATCGAGCACAGGTCATCAGATCATCGTTGCGGACCTGATAGGTTTCGGCGGCGAACGCGCGTTGGCGTTCAACATCATCATTCAGCTTGGCGCCATCCTGGCTGTGGTGTGGGAGTACCGGTTGAAAATCGTCGACGTAGTGGCAGGTTTGCCAAAGCAGAGGCAAGCGCAGAAGTTCACGGTAAATCTGCTGGTCGCGTTTTTTCCGGCCGTGCTGCTGGGAGTTACCTTCGCCGATTTGATTCACCACTATCTGTTCAATCCAATCACTGTGGCTACGGCTTTGGTTATCGGCGGGGTAGTGATGCTGTGGGCGGAAAAGCGCCAGCATGAAGTGCAAGCCGAAACCGTCGATGACATGCGCTGGACTCACGCCCTGAAGGTCGGCTTCGCTCAATGCCTGGCGCTGATTCCAGGCACATCACGTTCCGGGGCAACTATCATCGGCGGGCTGTTGTTTGGCCTTTCACGCAAGGCGGCAACAGAGTTTTCCTTTTTCTTGGCCATGCCCACCATGGTTGGCGCTGCGGTCTACTCAGGCTACAAATACCGCGAGCTGTTTCAGCCGGGTGATTTCCCGGTATTTGCCATCGGCTTTGTCACTTCGTTCGTGTTTGCAATGCTGGCAGCCAGGGCGCTGCTGAAGTTCATCGGCAACCACAGCTACGCGGCATTTGCCTGGTACCGCATCATCTTCGGCATCCTCATCCTGGCAACCTGGCAGTTCAGTCTGATTGACTGGAGTACGGCGGCCGGCTAGAAATCCGGGGTTCATCCAGATGGCTGCGATAAGCTGTTAGCCAGGTGTCTAATCCGGGCTCGCCTGGCGTTTATGCAAATAGCTTGGGCGAAAAAAAGCCCCGCATAGTGCGGGGCTATAGTGGATTGCCGCGGTCAGATCACACCAAGGCTGCGCAGATAGTCATCGTAGGTGCCGCTGAAGTCGGTTACGCCCGTGTCTGACAATTCCACGATACGTGTTGCCAGGGAGCCCACGAATTCCCGGTCATGGCTGACGAAGATCAGCGTGCCAGGATAGTTCTCCAGCGCCAGGTTGAGAGCCTCGATCGACTCCATGTCCAGGTGGTTCGTCGGCTCGTCCATCACCAGCACGTTGGGCTTTTTCAGGATGAGCTTGCCGAACAGCATGCGGCCCTGCTCACCACCGGAAATCACCCGTACAGACTTGAGTATCTCATCGTTAGAAAACAGCATGCGGCCCAGGGTGCCACGCACCACCTGCTCGCCGCCCTGGGTCCATTGGCTCATCCAGTCGAACAGCGTGACGTCGTCTTCGAAATCATCCGCATGGTCCTGCGCGTAATAGCCAAGGTCGGCGCTTTCGGTCCATTTCACCGAGCCTGCATCCGGCTGCAATTCTCCGACCAGAGTGCGCAAAAGTGTGGTCTTGCCGATTCCGTTCGGCCCGATGATGGCGACCCGCTCGCCGGCTTCGACGGTAAAGCTAAAGTTCTTGAACAAGGTCTTGCCATCGAAACCCTTGGCCATGTTCTCGACGGTTACGGCCTGGCGATGCAACTTCTTGGTCTGCTCGAAGCGAATGAACGGGCTGACGCGGCTTGATGGTTTGACCTCGGCGAGCTGGATCTTGTCGATCTGCTTGGCGCGGGAGGTAGCCTGCTTGGCTTTCGACGCGTTGGCCGAGAAGCGGCTGACAAAGGTCTGCAGTTCGGCAATCTGCGCCTTCTTCTTGGCGTTATCGGCCAGCAGTTGTTCGCGGGACTGAGTCGCCGCGGTCATGTACTCATCGTAATTGCCAGGGAACAGCCGCAGCTCGCCGTAATCGAGGTCAGCCATGTGGGTGCATACGCTGTTCAGGAAGTGCCGATCGTGAGAGATGATGATCATGGTGCTGTTACGCGCCGTGAGGATGTTTTCCAGCCAGCGAATGGTGTTGATATCCAGGTGGTTGGTCGGCTCATCCAGCAACAGGACTTCCGGATCGGAGAACAGCGCCTGGGCCAGGAGCACGCGCAGCTTCCAGCCTGGGGCCACTTCGCTCATCGGACCGAAGTGCTGTGCCAGCGGAATGCCCAGGCCCAGCAACAGCTCGCCGGCACGGGATTCGGCGGTGTAACCGTCCATCTCTGCGAATTCGGTTTCCAGCTCGGCGACGGCCATGCCGTCTTCCTCGCTCATTTCCGGCAGCGAGTAGATGCGCTCGCGCTCGGCCTTGACCTTCCATAGCTCCTCGTGACCCATGATCACCGTGTCGATGACATTGAAGTCTTCGTAGGCGAACTGATCCTGGCGCAGTTTGCCCAGGCGCACGTTGGGCTCGAGCATGACCTGGCCGGCCGACGGCTCCAGATCTCCACCGAGAATTTTCATGAAGGTCGACTTGCCGCAGCCGTTCGCGCCGATCAGGCCGTAGCGATTGCCGTTGCCGAATTTGACGGAAACGTTCTCGAACAGCGGCTTGGCGCCAAACTGCATGGTTATGTTAGCGGTAGAGATCAAAGCGTTTTCCTGGGAGTTCGAAGCGGATCGTCTGCCGATCCAGGCGCGACCAGGCCCGGCTGTGCTGCCGGTACAAGAGGCGGTTGCATAAAAAGGGCATGCATTGTAGTGCGGTTGAGGCTGATTCAACAGCGCCTTGGATCGCCATAGCTTCCTGTTCGTAGGTCGACTGCCATGGATCACGCCAGGCAGCAACCTTGACAGCCTGGAAATGCTTCTATCAAATGTTACGGTATAACGTTTGATTGGAAGCATCATGACTAGCAGCAAGGTGTCAGCAGGCTTTATCGGAATGGCAGCAGTAAGCGCGATGATGACGCTGCCGGTATTGGCGCAAGAAGCGGAGACGACGGTACTGGAAGAGGTGGTGGTCACGGCTGATCGCCAGGAAGGTGGGGCCAAGGGCTACCGCGCCCGACGGTCGTCCAGTGCGACCAAAACCGACAGTCCGCTGGAGGAAGTGCCGCAGGCGGTAAGCGTTATTCCTGCCACCGTCCTGGAGGACCTGAACAGCCCCCGTATCGAAAAGGCCCTGGATTATGCCGGCGGCGTAGCGCGTCAGAACGACTTCGGCGGCCTGACCATGTACCAATACAGCATCCGCGGACTGACCACCTCGGAGTTCTACAAGGACGGCTTCAGCGTCAACCGCGGCTACATGAATCCGCAGGATCCTTCCAGCGTCGAGCGTATCGACGTACTCAAAGGGCCGGCGTCCAGCCTATATGGCCGAGGTGATCCAGGCGGGACCATCAACATCGTCAGCAAGCGTCCGCTGAGCGACCGGTTCGCACGGTTGGACCTGAGCGCCGGCCGCTGGGACCGGTACCGCAGTAGCCTGGACGTCAACACGCCCATGGATGACGAAGGCACTCTGCTCTACCGCATGAATCTCGCGGTGGAGGACAACAAGAGCTTCCGCGATTACCGCAACAGCGAGCGTCAGTTCTTTGCGCCGGCGTTCAGCTGGGAACTGACGCCGCAGACGCGCCTGCTGGTGCAGGCCGAAGTCATCCGCAGCAGCCAGATATTCGACCGCGGTGTGGTTGCGCCGGACGACCACCTTGGCAGCGTCTCGCGCTCCGACTTTTTCGGAGAACCCCGCGACGGTGAGATCGACAATAACAACGAGAGCCTGCAAGCCGAGATCGAGCATGACCTCAATGCCAGCTGGACGGTCCGGCTGGCCAGTCACTACAAGCAAGGACGCCTGAGCGGTGGCGCCACCGAGGCCAGTATCCTTGCTGCAGATGCGCGCACTCTCAACCGCGACTATCGCTATCGCGATTTCGACTGGCAGGACAGCATCACCCAGCTGGAACTGCGCGGTCTGGTCTACACGGGCGACGTCGAGCACAACCTGCTGATCGGTACCGAATACGAGCGTTATGCCAAGGATGAGCGCCTGATGCGTTCCTCGGCGATCTCACGGATCGACATCTATGAGCCGGTTTACGGGCAACCGCGCCCCTCATTCAATCCCGCGCGCAGCACCGATCGCCACGAGCTGGTCCATTCCCGCTCGCTAAACCTGCAGGACCAGATGCGCTTCAGCGAAAAGCTTTTTGGCGTCGTCGGTGCGCGCTACGACCACTACGAGCATCGGCTGGATAACGAAGTTACCGGCTCGCGCGCCGAGCAGACGCATGAAAAGGTCACGCCGCGGATTGGCGCGCTCTACCAGCTCACGCCAGAAGTCGGTGTATTCGCCAACGCCTCGCGGTCGTTCAAACCCAACACTGGCGCGCCACGCCCAGGCACCGGAACTTCGTTCGATCCGGAGGAGGGCACCGGTTACGAAACGGGAGTGAAGTTCGATCTCTTCGATAGCCGTCTGGGCATGACCATCGCGGCGTTCCACTTGACCAAGGAAAACGTGCTCACGGCCGATCCGGCTGACTCCACCTATCAGATCGCCGCGGGAGAAGTGCGCAGTCGCGGTATCGATCTGCAACTAACCGGCCAGCTGACCGACGAGGTTCGGCTGATCGGCGCCTACGCCTATGTCGATGCCGAAGTGACCGAGGACAACACCCTCGCGCGTGGCAGCCGCTTGCTCAACGTGCCTGAGCACAGCGGCAGCCTGTTGGGAGTGTACGAGTTCCTAAACGGCGGCCTGCGAGG
The DNA here is from genome assembly GCF_058536345.1 of Stutzerimonas sp. C6.4V. NCBI lineage: Bacteria > Pseudomonadati > Pseudomonadota > Gammaproteobacteria > Pseudomonadales > Pseudomonadaceae > Stutzerimonas > Stutzerimonas sp. C6.4V. The sequence goes on along the minus strand of NZ_JBZUBM010000001.1, from coordinate 1,754,241 downwards.
CCTCGAGCTCGGTGGTGGCGTCAATTACGTCGGCGATCGCTCAGGCAATGTCTCGGATAGCGGTTTCGAACTGCCGGGCTACACCACCGTGGATCTACTGGCGCGCTACAAGGCCAGCGAGAACCTGACTCTCGGCCTGAACCTCAACAACCTCTTCGACCGCACCTACTACGAGCGCTCCTACAGCAACGTTTGGGTGATGCCAGGCGATCCTCGGAATCTCAGCCTTAACCTGTCGTTGTATCTCTGAATATTCATCCACATAAGGAAAAACCATGAACAAGCGACACGCCAAATTCACCGCTGCAATGGTGGCAGTGCTGATAACGGGCCAGGCCATGGCTCACGGCATGTGGACCGAAGAGCGCCGCGGCAATATCGAAGTGATCTATGGCCACGGCGCTGAAGACGATGCTTACGATGCCAGCAAGATCACCGGCGCCTGGGCAACCGATCGCCATGGTGGACGAATTCCGGTAACGGTCGAACGGCTGAACGATCATGCACGTCTGAAGCCGTTGGAGACACCAGCCATTGTCAGCGTGGCTTTGGACAACGGTTACTGGACGCAAGCGCCGGACAAGACCTGGGTCAACGTTGGCGAAACCCAGGTAGCCGGTGCGCTGGATTCCGGGCGTTACTACAAGTACAGCCTTGCTGTGCTGGAGGAGGGCGCCACGCTGCCGGCACTGGACAAGCTCAAGCTGGTCATCGTCCCTCAGGTCGATCCGCTGACCCTGGGGGTCGGTGATTCGCTGCCTGTGCAGGTGCTGGTCGACGGGAAACCTGCCGCGGACATCGAACTGATCGGCGACTACATTAACGATCCGGACAAGGTGGTGGCGACCACCGACGCTCAGGGTAAGGCTGTAGTACCGGTGCGCAACCGCGAATTCAACGTAATCGGTGCATCGACCAGTGTTCCCAGTAAGGACCCGGACGCACGCGTGCGCGGCATGTTCACCTCCCTGAGCTTCCGCAAGGCCGAACATCACCATTGAGGATCGCGCCGCTCCGACCAGAGCGGCTCTACCTGTAACAGATACACCAGTCGCCGCCTCGCGTTTTCGCCTGATTGGGCCCTGCGCTACCATTGGGATCTTTTCTTTCCGGCAGTTGATCACATGCCCCACGCCACTACGCTTGAGCGTTACCACGAGGTGATGTCGAGCGACGGGTTCGTCAGCGACGCGGCGCAGCTGGCTGCTGTTGAGCGATTGAATGACTGTCAGCAGGCGCTGCAGCAGCCTGAAACCAGCGGCGTCACGCAAGGCGTCTACCTGTGGGGCCCGGTCGGGCGTGGCAAGACCTGGCTGATGGACATCTTCTATCGCAGCCTGGTGGTGCCTGCGAGGCGCCAGCATTTCCACCACTTCATGCGCTGGGTGCACATGCGCTTGTTTCAGCTCAACGGCACCGCCGACCCGCTGAAAGCGTTGGCGCGCGAGCTGAGTGAATCGGTGCGGGTGCTGTGCTTTGACGAGCTGTTCGTTGGCGACATCGGCGATGCGATCATACTGGGGCGGTTGTTTCAGGAGATGTTCGAACAGGGCGTGGTGATTGTCGCTACCTCGAATCAGCCGCCTGATCAGTTGTATGCCGATGGATTCAATCGCGAACGCTTTCTGCCGGCCATAGGCGCCATCGAGCAGCACATGCAGATCATCAAGGTATCAAGGTCGATGGGGGCGCAGATCATCGCCAGCGTCCCGGTATGGCGGAGCAACGTTATTGGATCAGTGATCCGGGGCACGAGGGAGCGCTGCGCTCGGTGTTCGACAGGTGGGCGGTTGGGGCGACTACGGTTGAGCCCGTGCCCTTGGGCCGTCGCCTGCTAAAGGTCGTCCGGCGCAGCGAGTCGGTCATCTGGTGCCGCTTCGCCGATCTTTGCGGCCAGCCTTTCTCGGCACTCGACTTCATCGAGCTGTGTGATGGCTATCTGGCAATCCTGCTCGGTGAAGTGCCGAAACTGGGCGGTGAACTGCGGGAGGGGCGCATTGCCCGAGGTACCGAAGATGGCGTGTCGCGGGTGGCTGCAGGGGATCGAGTACTGCCAACGCTTGCAGCCCAGGATGACAGTGTCCGGCGTTTCATTGCGCTGGTGGATGAGTGCTATGACCGTCGGGTGCCGCTGTATCTGGAGGCGCGGGTGCCCTTGGATGAGCTATACGCCGAGGGCTATCTGTCCTTTGCTTATCGCCGAACCCTGAGCCGCTTGCGCGAGATGCAATTGCAGCGCTTCGGCAAAGGCGACTGACGCCTAGTCACGGTAGAACACCTGCACCAGGTGATAGCCGAACTGGCTTTTGACCGGGCCGTGTACCTCGCGCAGCGGCTTCTTGAATATCACCTGATCAATGCTGCGCACCATCTGCCCTGGACGGACCTCGCCCAGGTCGCCGCCTTTCTTGCCTGATGGGCAGGTTGAAAACTTCTTCGCCAGCACATCGAAGGCTTCACCATTGGCGATGCGCTTTTTCAGCTGCGCGGCTTCGGCTTCGGTCTTGACCAGGATGTGGCGGGCCATGGCTTTTGGCATTGTCTATCTCCTCGGGTGCGGCGCGATTGTAGTCAGGCAGCCCGTAAACCGAAGCGGGAAAATCAGGAGATTTGACCGTCCTGCCGCAAGACGGTCCGACGAACGGTAGTTATGATGCTTGGATGTTAGCGCTACCATCGTGCCCAACAAACATAATGCAGCACATTTGATGCTGCCGGAGACCAAGCAGTGGATTCCCTATCCCACAGCGATTTTTCAGCTAGCTGCCGAGCATTGGTGATTATGGGCGTCAGTGGTTCGGGCAAGACCGAAACCAGCCATGCCGTTGCCGATGCACTGGGCTTTCGCCATATCGAAGCCGACCATTTCCACCCTGAGGAAAACGTCGCACGCATGCGTGCCGGTACGCCGTTGTCCGATGCCGATCGTGTCGAGTGGCTGCAGAAACTGGTCGTCGAGATGCAGCACGCCATCGCTGACGATGTTGGCTTTGTCCTTGCCTGCTCAGCCCTCAAGTCCCGATATCGCGACCTGCTGCGTAGTGCGGTGCCGGGTTTGCGCTTCGCCCATCTGTCCATCGATTACGACACGGCCGTTCAGCGCGTCGGCGGCCGCGCCGGACATTTCATGCCGATTTCACTGGTGGATAGCCAGTTCGCGACCCTTGAATCGCCGGAAGGTGAGCCGGGCGTACTCGTTGTGGATGCAAGCCAGCCACGCGAAGTGGTCCTCGTCGAGATAACGGATTGGATGAACCAGAACGGCAACCTGGCCATCAACGCCAGGGAGAACCTTTCCGCGGCTCCGCTTGATAGCGCTAACAAATCCGGCCAGCCAGGCGATCAGCATGTCGAACCAAAGGGTGCCGAGCTGACCACTCCGCCAATCTACGGCGGCAAACTTGCGCTTGGCTTCGACCGGATCACGGACTGGCTGATGGCTGCATTGCTGGCATTCATGGTCGTCGTGGTGTTCAGCAGCGTGGTGCTGCGTTACGCCTTTGGCACCGGCTGGACCGGCGCCGAAGAGCTGTCGCGGTTGGCCTTCGTCTGGCTGGTATTCGTCGGTGTGGCGTCCAGCATGCGCCGCGGCGAACTGATGGCCTTCAGCATGATTCGCGACCGATTCCCTCGTCTGGCTCGCCGTATTGTCGATTCGGTCAGCTGGATCATGGTGGCGGTGGCCAGCGGCCTGGCTGCGCTGGGCGGGTGGAACCAGATGGGGTTCGGCTGGACCATCAGCAGCCCCGTGGTGGGCTACCCGCTGGCTGTCGCGATGCTTCCAGTCATGGCCAGCATGGTTGCACTGACCGTCCTGGCCTTGATTCAGCTGGTCAATGTCTGGCGTCGTCAGTCGCGCTCGAACGTCGCCGAAGCCAATGTAACGGCCGATTGATTTTCCGATAACAACAAGGGCACCAGCCCGCCCGAGGACCGTACATGACTGTCGTCGTCTTTTTATCGTCGTTGTTTGGCTTCATGGCGTTCGGCATGCCGATCGCCTTCGCGCTGATCCTCACCGGCGCGGTGCTGATGTGGTATCTGGACTTCTGGGATGTCCAGCTACTGGCGCAGAATCTCCAGGCCGGTGCCGACAGCTTTCCGTTGTTGGCAGTGCCGTTCTTCATCCTGGCCGGCGAACTGATGAATGCTGGGGGCATTTCCCGCCGGATCATCAACATGGCGCAGGCCTATTTCGGCCATAAGCGCGGTGGCCTCGGTTACGTGGCAATCGCCGCGTCGGTCCTGCTGGCGAGCATGTCCGGCTCGGCGCTGGCCGATACCGCGGCTCTGGCAACCCTGCTGCTGCCGATGATGCGTGAGCGCGGCTACCCGTTGAGCTCATCCTCGGGACTGGTAGCTGCCGGCGGCATCATCGCGCCGATCATCCCGCCGTCGATGCCATTCGTTATCTACGGCGTCGTAACCAACACCTCGATCAGTCAGCTGTTCCTGGCTGGTATGGTTCCAGGGCTGATCATGGGGGCCGGCCTGGTCGTGGCCTGGACGCTGATTGCGCGCAAGATCGAAGAACCGCCACAGGCGAAGGCAACCGGAGCTGAGCGGCGCAAGGCGCTGGTAGATGGAGCGGCTGCTCTGATGCTGCCGGTAATCATCGTCGGCGGCTTGCGTTTCGGCCTCTTTACGCCGACCGAGGCGGCGGTCGTGGCAGCGGTCTATGCCTTGGCCGTGTCGACGCTGCTCTATCGTGAACTGAGCTGGGCCGGCGTGATCGAGGTACTGACCCGTGCCAGCCGCACGACGGCTTCGGTGATGTTCCTCTGTGCCGCAGCGATTGTCTCTGCCTACATGATCACCCTGGCCCAGCTGCCGGACGAAATCGCCTCGATGCTCGGCCCGCTGGCAGAAGATCCCAAGTTGCTCATGGTCGCCATCATGGTGCTGATGATCGCCATCGGCATGGTGCTCGACCTGACCCCGACGATCCTGATTCTCGGGCCAGTGCTTGCACCGATTGCCGTCAAGGCTGGCATCGATCCCGTGTATTTCGGCGTAATGTTCGTCCTGATCGGCTCCATCGGACTCATCACCCCGCCTGTCGGCACAGTACTGAACGTCGTCGGTGGGATAGGGCGGCTGCGCATGGAAACCCTGGTGCGCGGCGTGACCCCATTCTTTGCCATCTACCTGGCCATCGTCATCTTGCTGATCGCGGTGCCGTCGATCATCACCGTGCCGCTGCAATGGCTACGGTGACGGGAGCGCGACCAGCAATTCACCCACTCATCCACAACAAGAAAGGTACGACAGCATGAAACGTTTTCTTATAGCCGCACTGACTGCCACGACGCTTGGCAGCGCCATCTCGGCAGTCACTGTCCAGGCAGCCGACGATATCCGTCCACGGATGATCCGCTTCGGTTACGGACTCAATGAAGACAGCAATCAGGGCCGTGCAGCCAAAGTACTCGCCGAGGAGATTGCCAAGGCATCGGACAACAAGCTCAAGGTCCGTACGTTCGGCTCCGCCAGCCTGGGTTCTGATGATCAGATGCAGAACGCCTTGATGGGTGGCGCCCAGGAAATGATGGTGGGCTCGACAGCAACCCTGGTGGGCATCGCCGAGGAAATGGCGGTCTGGGATACGCCTTTCCTGTTCGAGAGTGAAAAGCAGGCGGACTACGTACTGGACGGTCCGGTCGGTCAGAAGGTCATGGACGCGCTGGAAGAGAAAGGCCTGGTGGGTCTGGTGTACTGGGAAAACGGCTTCCGTAACCTGACCAACAATGTGCGTCCGGTCGAGAAGATGGAAGATTTCAACGGCATCAAGCTGCGCGTGATGCCAAACCCGGTATTCATCGACACCTTCAAGCAGATGGGCGCCAACGCCGTCCCGCTGCCGTTCTCCGAGCTGTTCACGGCACTGGAAACCAAGGCGGTCGACGGTCAGGAAAACCCCTACAACACCATCCTCTCCTCGAAATTCTATGAGGTGCAGAAGTACCTGAGCGTGACCAACCACGTCTACAGCCCCTGGATCGTCACGGCGTCCAAGCGCTGGTGGGATGGCCTGTCCGAGACCGAGCAGAAGATCATCATGGATGCGGCCAAGAAGTCGCGTGACTCGGAGCGTCAGGACACCCGTGCCGAAGCTCAGGAGGCGCTGGCCAAGATCAAGGAACAGGGCATGCAGGTCAACAAGGTCAGCCCGGAAGAAATCCAGCGTATGCGTGAGCAGGCCAAGCCGGCAATCCAGACCGTCGTCGATACCGTCGGTGAGCCGCTGTTCAACGAGGTCCAGGCAGAGATCGCCAAGGCACCGAAGTAGGCTGGTGCGCCCCTTCGGGGGCGCCGTCCCGTTAGTAGCTGTATTCCTCGCTGTTGGATCCCCTTATGAGCTCTCGCCGTCGCCGCTCGCTGGAGCGAGCCACGTTGTCCGACGTGGCCCGCAGTGCCGGTTGTTCGCTGATGTCTGCTTCGCGTGCGCTTTCACAACCCGAGCGCGTGTCCGATGCGCTTCGTGAGCGCGTCATGGCGGCAGTCAAGACCCTGGGTTACGTCCCGCATACGGCGGCACGGAACCTCGCAAGTGCGCGATCTAACCTCGTGGCAGTGATCATCCCCTCGCTGTCGAACGCCGTGTTCGTCGATACCGTCGAAGCCATTCAGCGCGTGCTGATGCCGGCGGGCTACGAGTTGATGATCGGCGTTAGTCACTACCATCCCGAGGAAGACGAGCGCCTCTTGCGCGCTTATCTGGCGCATCAGCCAGCCGGGCTTTTGGTCACGGGTTTCGAGCGCAGCGACGCCGCGCGCGAAGTGCTCGGCAGCTACACAAGCCCGATCGTAACCCTGATGGAGCTGAGTGATGCCGATGAGGAGTACTGCGTCGGTTTTTCCCAGCAGGAGGCAGGGGCGGCGATGACGCGAAGCCTGCTGGAGCGCGGCTATCGCAACATCGCCTTCGCTGCCGCTCAGCTGGACCCGCGCACCTTGCAGCGCGCCGAAGGCTATCGACAGGTGATGCGCGAGGCTTCGCGTTACGATGCGGCTCTGGAGTTATTGACGCCGCAGGTGTCGTCGATCGGGCTGGGCGCCGAATTACTGGACCGGTTGCTGGCGCAGCACCCAAAGATCGATGCGATTTTTTTCAACAACGACGACCTGGCCCTCGGTGCGCTGTTCCGGGCCCGCCAGCTGGAAATACCGGTGCCGGCGCGGTTGGCGATCGCGGGGTTCAACGATCTGCCTGCGGCAGCCTGGATGCATCCGGCGCTGACCACGGTTCGCACCATTCGAGGCGAAATTGGCAAGCTGGCCGGGCAGATGCTGCTTGGCCTGATGCGAGGTGAGTCTCCGCCGCAACGGCGGATCGATGTGGGCTTCGAGGTGGTGATGCGCGAGAGCGCTTGATGCAGAGCCGGCAAGCGTCGCTCCTGCCGGCGTGGTCAGCCGTGTGTCGACGACAGATCACTCGGCCTGCTGCGCTGCAGTGACCTGCTGCGCGATTTCAATCATCTGCTCGCGCATCCAGCGGTTGGCCGGGTCCTGGTCGGTGCTCTCATGCCAGTAAATGTGGGTTTCCAGCGGCGGGATCTCCACGGGAAGGGGGATCTGATGCAGATCGTGCCGGCGGGCGAATCGCTCGGGAACGGTAACCGCCATGTCGGTCTGCTGGATCACTTGCGTGGCCATCATATAGTGCTGTGAGCGCAGGGCGATCTTGCGCTGCTGCCCCATTTTGCCAAGCGCCAGATCGACCATGCCCAGACCGCTGCGCCGGCTGGAAATATGGATGTGCGACAGTGACAGGTACTCCTCGACGCTGAGCTTGTCCCTGGCCAGCGGATGCCCACGGCGCATGGCGCAGACATAGCGGTCTTCAAGCAATTTGACGTGGCGCACTTGCGGGTCGGTATTCAGCGGGGCATCCATAGCGAAGTCCAGGCGGCCGGCTGCCAGTTCCTTGGTGGTCTCACGGCGTTTGGCAAGCATGCTTTCGATCTTCACGTTCGGCGCCAGGCGACGTAGTCGCTGGAACAGCGGCGGCAGCACGACCGCCTCGGTCAGGTCGGTCATGCTGATGCGGAAGGTCTTGTTCGCCTGCGCCGGGTTGAAGGTACGGCTTTCCTGCACCGACACCCGCAACAGCTGCAACGCATTGCGCACCGGGCCGATGATGTTTTGGGCCATTGGCGTCGGCACCATGCCCTGTGCAGTACGCACGAACAGCGGATCGTTGAACGTCTCGCGCAGGCGGGCGAGGGCGTTGGAAACGGCGGGCTGGGTGATGCCGACGATCTGCCCGGCGCGGGTCAGGTTGGCCTCGGTGTAGATAGCGTCGAAGACAATGAATAGATTCAGATCGACCTTGTTCAGGTTCATTGTTGTGCTCTCTGGCGTGTATCGGAATTCGCCGATCATATATCGGTGATGAATGTTTATACACGAGGAAAATAGCTTCGATAAATCCACAAGCCTCCTCTAGCATTCAAAATTACAAAACATTACCTGCCAGAAGGTTATCGCCCATGGATTTCGCCTATTCCCCCAAGGTTCAAGAGCTGCGAGAGCGCGTGCAAGCGTTCATGGATGCCCATGTCTATCCCGCCGAAAAGGTGTTTTACCAGCAGGTCGCTGAAGGTGACCGCTGGCAGCCGACCGCTATCGTCGAGGAGCTGAAGGCCAAGGCCAAGGCGGAGGGGCTGTGGAACCTGTTCCTGCCGGAATCGGAACTGGGCGCCGGCCTGACCAACACCGAATACGCACCGCTGGCGGAAATCATGGGCAGCTCGGGGCTCGGCCCGGAAGCGTTCAATTGTTCGGCACCGGACACCGGCAACATGGAAGTGCTGGTGCGCTACGGCAGCGAGGCGCAGAAGCGCGAGTGGCTGGAACCGCTGCTGCTTGGCGAAATCCGTTCGGCCTTTGGCATGACCGAGCCGGGCGTGGCTTCGTCCGACGCCACCAACATGCAAGCCCGCGCGGTACGTGAGGGTGACGAGTGGGTCATCAACGGGCGCAAGTGGTGGACCTCCGGCGCCTGCGACCCGCGCTGCAAGATCATGATCTTCATGGGCCTGACCAACCCGGATGCACCGCGCCACGCCCAGCACTCGATGATCCTGGTGCCGATGGACACCCCCGGCGTCAAGGTACTGCGTCCGCTGCTGGTGTTCGGCTACGACGACGCCCCGCACGGCCACGCGGAAGTGCTGCTGGAAAACGTGCGGGTACCGTACGAGAACGTCATCCTCGGTGAAGGCCGCGGCTTCGAGATCGCCCAGGGGCGTCTCGGCCCGGGCCGCATCCACCACTGCATGCGCTCGATCGGTGTCGCGGAACGCGCACTGAAGCTGATGTGCGAACGTGCCGTCAGCCGTACCGCCTTCGGCAAGCCGCTGGCCCGGCTGGGCGCGAACTTCGACCACATCGCCGAGTGCCGCATCGAGATCAATATGGCGCGCCTGCTGACACTGAACGCGGCGTACATGATGGACACCGTGGGCAACAAGATCGCCGCCAGCGAGATCGCGCAAATCAAGGTGGTCGCACCCAACGTCGCGCTGAAGGTCATCGATCGCGCCATTCAGATCCACGGCGGCGCCGGGGTTTCCGATGACTTCCCTCTGGCACACTGGTGGGCGATGCAGCGCACGCTGCGCCTGGCCGATGGCCCGGACGAGGTGCACCGGGTGGCCATCGCCCGTCACGAACTGGGCAAGTACGTGCCGCGCGAGGCGCTGCGCAGCCGCTAAGGCGTCGTCCCGGGGAAAGGACCAAAGGCAAAGCCACACACTGTGGCTTTGCTTTTTTATGACCGTTGGCCTGTAACCGAGCGACGCCTCAGGAGGCGACAGGCGTCAGCTCCGGTGGTGTCTGCCCACCGTAAGTGCTGGCCACCAGCTGTCGATAGCGCCGATAGGCTTGTTCATAGGCTCGAACCGATTCGGCGACCGGCGCGACCGCGGTGTCCTCGTCCAGACTGACGCAGCGCGAGCAGATGGCTTCGAGGCTGGCGTCGGGCTCCTGCTGTCGCGCATGGCACCATGCCGCCTGGATCGCGCCGCCCAGCGCCGCGGCCTCGCCGTGGCGGGTGCAGACCACCGGCGTGGCCATCATGTCGGCGACGATCTGTCGCCACAGCGGGTTCTTCGCGCCGCCGCCGATGAGCTGGATCCGCTCGCTGCGAATGCCGCTTTCGCGCAGCAGGTCCAGCCCGTAGCGCAGGCCGAAGGTCACGCCTTCGAGCACGGCGCGGCAGAGGTTGGCGCGGCTCAGGTTGTCGGCAGTCAGGCCGTGCAGGCTGGCGCTAGCCTGGGGCAGGGCGGGGACGCGCTCACCGTTTAGAAAGGGCAGCATGGTGACGCCCTCGCAGCCGATCGGCGCTTGCGCCACCAGCGCGTTGAACGCCTCCAGATCAAGCTCCAGCAGGTCACGCATTGCTGCGTTGGCACTGGTCAGGTTCATGGTGCAGATCAGCGGCAGCCAGCCCCCGCTGGACGAGCAGAAGGTAGCCACCGCCGGCTGCGGGCTGATACGGGGTTCGCCGGAAAAGGCGTAGAGCGTGCCGGAGGTGCCCAGGCTCATGGTGATGGCACCGGGGCGGATATTGCCGGTACCGATGGCCCCCATCATGTTGTCGCCACCGCCGCTCGCCACCATGGCATGCGGACTGAGCCCCAGTCGGGCAGCCAGCTCGGGCCGGATGCGGCCGACGGGCTGGTGGGACTCGATCAGCTCGGGCAGCGCGGCCTCCAGACGGCCGTCGGCATCGATATGGCGCAGGATGTCGGGCGCCCATTGCCGCGTACGCACGTCGAAATAGCCGGTTCCGGAGGCATCGCCGTATTCGCTCGCGCACCGTCCGGTCAGCCAGTAGTTGAGGTAGTCGTGGGGCAGCAGGACATGGGCGATGCGTGCGAACAGCGCGGGGTGCTGCTCCTTCATCCACAGCAGTTTGGAAACCGTGTAGCCCGGCGCGATGACGATACCGAGGCGCTGCAGCGAACCCTGTTCACCGCCCAGCCAGTCGAGCAGGCGCTGATTCTCCGTAGCCGACTCCGTGTCGCACCAGAGCTTGGCCGGGCGCAAGACGCGGCCCGCGGCATCGAGCGTGACCAGGCCATGCTGCTGCCCGGAGACGCCAATGCCCAGCACGGCATCGCCGTCGACCCCGGCCTCGGCCAGTGCTGCCGCGGTAGCGCTGGCGAAGGCGGCGGTCCACTGCTCGGTGTCCTGCTCGCGCCGGCCGTTGGGCCCGCTGATCAGATCGTGGCTGGCCGAACCCTGGCCGAGCACGCGCCCGTTGCTGGCGTCGAGCAACAGCGCCTTGGTGCCCTGGGTGCCACAATCGATTCCGAGAAACATGCCGGGCCCCTCACTGCGTCAGCAACAGATCAAGGGTGCCGCTGACCCCCAGCGTGCGCAGTCGCAGCAGGTTGCGCTCGAAGGCATCGCGGAAGGCGAGCGAACGTGGAATCTGCGTGCCGAAGATCTCCTCGCGCCCGAGCAGGCGTTCGGCGAGGCCGTCGTCTTCCGCGACGAGAGACTGGCAGAAATCCGCGCGCGGATCGGGGATGCGGTACCGCTCGCCGTTTTCATCGACGCCCCGCAGATACAGCGCCCAGGCGGCAACCACCAGGGCGGCCCGGTCCAGGGCGGCGTTATCGGCGATCAGGCGGTTGATGGTCGGCACGCTGAACTTGGGAAACTTCGACGAGCCGTCGGAGCACACCCGCTCCAGCTGGTCGGCGATGGCGCAGTTGGAGAAGCGCTCGATCAGGGTCTGCTTGTAGCGGGTGAGATCGATGCCTGGCACGGGCGCCAGTTGCGGAGTGACGTCCTCGTCCATGTAGCGGCGGATGTACTCGACGAAAAGCGGATCGGCCATGGTTTCGTGGACGAAGCGATAACCGCGCAGGAAGCCGAGGTAGGTCAGCGCGAGGTGGCTGCCGTTGAGCAGCTTGATCTTCATCTCCTCGTAGGGCGAAACGTCGTCGGTGAACTGCACGCCGACCTTTTCCCAGGCCGGACGGCCGGCAACGAAGCGGTCTTCCAGTACCCATTGCACGAAGGGTTCGCAGACCACCGGCCAGGCGTCATCGAGGCCGTGCTGACGCTTGAGGTCCTGGCGATGCGCCGTGCTGGTCATCGGCGTGATGCGGTCGACCATGGCGTTGGGGAAGCTGACGTTGCGCTCGATCCAGCGGGCCAGGTCGGGGTCGACCAGGCCGGCGAAGGCCAGCGTGGCCTTGCGGGTCACGTCGCCGTTGTGGGGGAGGTTGTCGCAGGACATCACCGTGAAGGGCCCGACGCCGTCGCCGCGCCGCTTGGCCAGCGCCGCGCAGAGCAGGCCGAACACGCTGACCGGGCTGCGCGGGTTCTGCAGGTCATGTTGAATCTGCGGCAGTTGCGCATTGAACTGGCCGGTGCTGTCGTCCAGGCAATAGCCGCCCTCGGTGATGGTCAGCGAGACGATGCGAATCGCCGGATCGGCCAGGCGGGCAACCACCGCCTCGGAACCATCCTCGCCCACCAGCAGCATGTCGCGGATGCTGCCGATCACCCGGACCTCGGTGTCAGGCCGGTCGTCGAGCTCGACCAGGGTGTAGAGATAGTCCTGCGAGGCTAGTGCGTCGCGCATCGAGCGTTCCTCGGCGCGTGTGCCGATGCCGCAGATGCCCCATTCCAGCCCCTCGCCGGTGTTCATCAGCGCATCGGTGTAGGCCGCCTGGTGGGCGCGGTGAAAACCGCCCACGCCGATGTGGGCGATGCCGGTGGTGACCTCGGCCAGGCGGTAGTCGGGGCGCGCGATAGGGGCCGGCAGCTGTGGCAGATTCGCTTCTTTCAACTTCATCTCGGGCCTCGCTGGGCTTGAATGTGGAAAAGCCGGGGGCGGGATCGCTGCCTTTACGGGCGCAGCGACCTGCCGTTGGAAGAGCTGGGCGCGACGTCGGGCGTCAGGCCACCTGCTGGAGCGGCTGGCCGACCGCCTGACCACTGCTGTCGAAGAGGTGGCAATGGGCGGCCTCCAGCGTCAGCGACAGCGACTCGCCGTAGCGCGGGGTGAAGTCGCCACGAATGCGCATGGTCAGCTGCTCGCCGTTGCGGGTGACGACGTGGCAGTAGGTGTCGCTGCCCAGTCGTTCACTGACGTCGGCCTTCACGGTCAACTGGCAGTTGCCTTCGCTACCGCGGTTGAGGTGCTCCGGGCGGATGCCGAGGGTGACCGGATCGCCCGCCTTCAGCGTGGCGCCGCTCACCGGCAGGAACAGACGACAACCGGCGTCGAGCTCGACTTCGCAGCCGCTGGCTTCGACACGGCTTGCGCGGCCCTTGAGAAAGCCCATCTTCGGCGTGCCGAGAAAGCCCGCGACGAAGAGGTTGGCCGGATGGTGATAAAGCTCCATGGGCGAGCCGACCTGCTCGATGCGCCCGCCGTTGAGCACCACCACCTTGTCGGCCAGGGTCATGGCCTCGACCTGGTCATGGGTCACGTAGATCATCGTGGCCTGCAGTTCCTGGTGCAGGCGCGAAAGCTCCAGGCGCATCTGCACACGCAGTGCGGCATCGAGGTTGGACAGCGGCTCATCGAAGAGAAACACCTTGGGGTTGCGCACGATGGCGCGGCCGATGGCGACGCGCTGGCGCTGGCCGCCGGAGAGCTGGCGTGGCTTGCGTTCGAGCAGCGGTTCCAGCTCCAGGGTGCGCGCGGCCGCTTCGATCTTGCGCGCCACTTCCTGCTTGTCGGCGCCGGCCAGGTCCAGAGCGAAGGACATGTTCTTGCGCACCGTCATGTGCGGGTAGAGCGCGTAGGTCTGGAACACCATGGCCAGGTCACGCTTGGCCGGGCTGAGGTCGGTGATGTCGCGCCCGTCCAGTTCGATCCGCCCGCTGCTGACCTCCTCGAGCCCGGCGATCAGGCGCAGCAGGGTGGACTTCCCACAGCCGGACGGCCCGACGAAGACGACGAATTCACGGTCGCGGATGTCCAGGTCGATGCCCTTGATGATCTCGTTGCCGTCGAAGCCTTTCTTCAGATTGTGGATCTTCAGGTCTGCCATGTTCGAATCCTTTTATTCTTGTCGATCTTGTTAAGGCCGCGGCGGCGCTCATTTCACGGCGCCGAACGACAGGCCGCGCACCAGCTGCTTCTGGCTGATCCAGCCGAAGATCAGGATGGGGGCGCAGGCGAGGGTGGAGACGGCCGAGAGCTTGGCCCAGAACAGGCCTTCGGGGCTGGAGTAGGAGGCGATCAGCGCGGTCAGCGGCGCGGCGTTGGACGAGGTCAGGTTCAGCGACCAGAAGGCTTCGTTCCAGCACAGGATCAGCGACAGCAGCATGGTCGAGGCGAGCCCGCCCTTGCTGATCGGCAGGAGCACGCGGAGCATCTCCTGCAGCAGCGTGGCACCGTCCATGCGGGCCGCTTCGAGGATGTCGCGGGGGATGTCCTTGAAGTAGGTGTAGATCATCCACACCAGGATCGGCAGGTTGATCAGCGTGTAGATGATGATCAGCACCGCGCGGCTGTCGAGCAGGCCGAACTGCTTGGCCAAGAGGTAGATCGGCACCAGTACGCCCACCGGCGGCAGCATCTTGGTCGAGAGCATCCAGAGCAGCGTGCCCTTGGTGCGCTTGGTCTCGTAGAAGGCCATCGAATACGCGGCGGGAATGGCGATCAGCATGCCCAGGGCGGTCGCGCCGAAGGAAATGGTCACCGAGTTCCAGGCGTACTTGAAGTAGCCGCTGCGGTCCTGAATGTGCAGGTAGTTTTCCAGCGTCGGTGTGAAGATGAACTGCGGCGGCGTGGCGAAGGCGTCGATCTCGGTCTTCAGGCTGGTCAGCAGCATCCAGAAGATCGGGAAGAACAGCAACAGCGCCACGGCCCAGGCGAACAGCCCGACCACCAGGGTGTTGAGGCGGCGACTTTGTTTGAGCGTCAGCATCGGTCTGTCCTCAATATTTCTCGGTGAGATTCTTGCCGAGCATCCGCACCAGGATGATCGCCGCGATGTTGGCGATCACCACCGCGATCAGGCCGCCGGCCGAGGCCATGCCGACATCGAACTGCAGCAGCGCCTGGTTGTAGATCAGGTAGGCGAGGTTGGTGGATGCGTAGCCGGGACCACCGCTGGTGGTGGTGAAGATCTCGGCGAATACCGAAAGCAGGAAAATGGTTTCGATCATCACCACGACCGCTATCGGGCGTGCCAGATGCGGCAGGGTCAGGTGCCAGAAGATCGCGATGGGGCCGGCACCATCGAGGCGAGCGGCTTCCTTCTGTTCCTGATCGAGGGACTGCATGGCCGTCATCAGGATCAGGATCGCGAAGGGCAGCCACTGCCAGGACACGATGATCACGATGGACGCCAGCGGATGCTGTGCGAGCCAGTCCACCGGCTGTGCGCCGAAGAACTTCCAGAGCGCGGCGAGAATGCCCGAGACCGGGTGATAGATGAGGTTCTTCCAGACCAGCGCGCTCACGGTCGGCATGATGAAGAACGGCGAGATCAGCAGCACGCGGACGATCCCGCGCCCCGCGAAGTCCGCCGCCTCCAGCAATGCGGAGATGAGCACGCCGAGTACCACGCTGATCAGCAGCACGCTGCCAACCAGGATCAGGGTATTGGTCATGCCCGGGATGAAGCCGGCGTCGGTCAGGAAGTAGTGGAAGTTCTCCAGCCCGACGAAATCGTTCTCACCGGGATAGAGCAGGTTGTAGCGGATCACCGAGAAATAGACGGTCATCGACAGCGGAACCAGCATCCACAGCAGCAACAGCGCAACGGACGGACTGACGAGAAACCAGCTCGGTGCCAACCTCCGCCGGCGGCGCTCGACGGGCGCTGGTGAGGCGGGGGTGACGCTGGCCTGGGTCGGAATTGTCGTAGTAGTGGCCATGAAGGGTGCTCCGGCAGAAGGAAGGCAATGAGGGCTCGGCAAGCCCTCGTCAGGGATGCCTTCGGGCGGCTACTTGGGGTATCCGGCGCGTTTCATTTCCCGAGTCGTGGATTGCTGCACCGCGGTGAGCATCTGCTCGACCGGCATCTGCCCGGTCAGCGCGGCGGAGAACATTTTGCCGACCTGGGTGCCGATGGCCTGGAATTCCGGGATGGTCACCAGCTGGATGCCGACATAGGGCACAGGCTTGGCGGACGGCGAGGCGGGGTCGGCCTGTTTCAGCGACTCCAGCGTGATCTTCGCAAACGGCGCGGCGGCCATGTATTCGTCGCTGTAGGTCGATTCACGGGTACCTGGCGGTACGTTGGCTACGCCATCGGTTTCGGCAACCAGTTCGGCGTAGTCCTGCGAGGTGGCCCAGGCTGCGAAGGTCTTGGCCGCTTCCTGCTTGTTCGAGCTAGCAGGAATGGCCAGCGCCCAGGAGTAAAGCCAGGCAGAGCCTTTATCGGTAGTTTCTTGAGGCGCGAAGGTGAAGCCGACTTTGTCCGCCACCTTGCTCTGCGATTCATCGGTCACGAAGGAGCCGGCAACGGTCGCATCGACCCACATGGCGCATTTGCCGCTGTTGAACAGTGCCAGGTTTTCGTTGAAGCCATTGCTGGAGGCGCCGGGCGGGCCGTATTGGCTGAGCAGGTCCACATAGAACTTGGCCGCCTTGGTCCATTCGGGGCCATCGAATTCGGGCTGCCACTTCTCGTCGAACCAGCGCGCGCCGAAGGCGTTGGCGACGGTGGTGACCAGCGCCATGTTCTCGCCCCAGCCGGCCTTGCCGCGCAGGCAGATGCCGTATTGGTCCTCGCCAGGCTTGTGCAGCTTCTCGGCGAACTCGGCCATCTGGGTCCAGGTGGGGTGTTCGGGCATTTGCAGGCCGGCCTGCTCGAACAGGTCGGTGCGGTAGTAGGTCATCGAGCTTTCGGCATAGAAGGGCAGTGCGTAAAGGGTGCCGTCGACCGACAAGCCCTCACGCACCGAGGGGAAGACGTCATCGAGGTTGTAGTCATCAGGCAGATCCGTCATGGGCGCCAGCCAGCCTTTGTCGCCCCAGAGCGAGGCTTCGTACATGCCAATGGTCAGCACGTCGAACTGGCCACCATCGGTGGCGATGTCAGTGGTCAGGCGCTGACGCAGGACGTTCTCCTCCAGCACCACCCAGTTGAGCTTGATGTCGGGGTGTTGCTGTTCGAAGGTCTTGGAATGGCGCTGCATGCGGATCATGTCCGCGTTGTTGACGGTGGCGACGGTAAGGGTTTCGGCGGCCTGGGCCAGGCCGATCGAGGCCATGCAGGCGGTGCCGAGCAGCAAGTTGAATGATTTCATTCGTGGACTCCTCTTCCAGAGCAGGGTCTGGAAGCACTTATTGTTTTTGTTGTTACCCGCGTACTGCGCTACGAGCGTCTGGCAGGCATTACAACGCCGGCAGTGGCCGCGCGACAAAGCCGTGGCTGCACTTGGTTCGGTACTTTTTTGCACTGTTGCTTATGCGGCCTTTCGGCGCCGGCGGATGGGCTTAATCCACATGCGAAGGCTCAAGGACGAGGATTGGCCAGGCCCAACAGGCGTCGTGTGTAAAAGCGAAGGTGCGGCGGAATGATAGGCGATGCTGGCCGGAAGCGTATCAGCCGGCCAGATTCTGCTCGGTCAGTCGTTGCTCGACCAGGCGTCGATAGCACGATGGCGTCATGCCCTTGAGCTGCTGGAAGCGGCGATTGAAATTGGACAGGTTGTTGAAGCCCGACTCGAAGCAGACGTCGGTGACCGGCTTGTCCTGATCGAGCAGCAGTTCGCATGACTTGCTGATGCGCAGGCTGTTGACGAACTCGACGTAGCAGCGCCCCGTTGCGCGCTTGAAGAAGCGTGAGAAGTAGGTGGGTTTCATCCCGAGATGGCTGGCGACTTCTTCCAGCGGCAGTTCACGCATGTAGTGCTCGAAAATATAGTTGACCGCCATGTTGGTGCGGTCGGCATGGTGTTCGTCGCTCAGCTGTGCCGAGGTCGCTCCGGAGAGCAGCTGGTAGTCGTCGCACCGTGCCAACAGCTCGAGCATGATCAGGAAATAGCCGAGGCGGGTGGCGCCACGGCTGTCGGCGATCTGCTGCATCAGCTGGCGGGCCTGGGCAATGGTATTCGGGCAGCGAAATTCGATGCCGTAGCGCGAGCGCTCGAGCATCGGCGTGAAGCTACGCAGCTCGGAGAAAACGCCATGGCCGGCTTCGAGCAGCTCGTCGGTAAAGTTCACCAGCATGTCGCGCTTGGCGACCACTTCACCCTCATCGACCTGGCTGATCCAGTTGTGTGGCAGATTCGGGCCGGTCAGAAACAGGCTATCGGGACCGAAGTTGCCGACATAGTCGCCGACAAAGACCTTGCCTGAGCTGGCGACGATCAGGTGCAGCTCATATTCCTTGTGGTTGTGCCAGCGCACGAGCGGGCACGGGAAACCATGTTCACGATAAATCAGGGAGTTACCGTGATGATCATCCATCAGCTCGTAGGAAGGATCAGATGTCTTCAACGCTCTCATGCGCGGTTCCGTCGTCCTTGTTGTTGTCCTCTAGGGTTATAGACGCTCACAACGCTGTGGCCAACCGTTCAGGCAAACTCGTATCGGTAGGGTAGGTCAGGGCCTCGGCGGGAACAGGTGATAGCAGCCGCCTGGCAGGCGAATGTCAGCAACGCCTGGAGCTGCTCGCGCTCGACCGCAGCCAACGCCGTAACAGTGTCCAGCCCCTGTGTGTGCAGATAGCTGAGCAAGGCCGCCTGGAATGTATCACCAGCGCCAACGGTGTCACGCACGGTGACCGCCTTGGCCGCAGCGTAAAGCGCGCCATGGCGACGGCTGAACAGATGGGCACCTGCGCTGCCTCGGGTCAGGACGACCAGTTCGCAACGCTCGCCCAGCCAGCGTTGTGCTATGGCTTCAGGCGCTTCCCCGGGATATAGCAATGCCAGGTCCTCATCACTGACCTTGATCAGATGCGCGAGCTCGGCGATTGCTTCGACCCGCTCGCGCCAGCGGGCAAGATTCGGCTCGACATTGAGCCGGATATTGGGATCCAGTGAAATCAACCGTCGCTCGCATTCACGGCGGACCAGCGACAGCAAGGTGTCGGCTATCGGGGCGATGACGATGGAGTAGGAGCCGACATGGATTCCACGTATCCCGTCATCGAGCGCAGCAAGATGCGACTCCCGCGGAAGGCGATCTGCGCAACCTTCGCCGCGGAAGCTATAGATTGGTGAGCCGTTTGCGCCCAGGGCGACCATGGCGAGGGTGGTTGGGGCATCGAACGCCACCAGAAAGCGTGGATCGACACCTTCATTCTCAAGCACTTGCCGTAGTTGCAGGCCGAAATGGTCGCCAGACAGACCGGTAAAAAGGGCCGACGGCGTTCCCAACCTGGCAAGCCCGACCGCCACATTGAAGGGTGAGCCGCCAGCAACCGCTTCGAGCGTCAAACGATTACCGGGGTCGCCAGCAGGAGAGGAGAAAACATCGAACAGTGCTTCGCCACAAACTAGATACATGGTCGATTCCGCCATGGGAGATCCGTTGAGCTTAGTCCCGACCAGCCGGGTACAACAGTACGCCGCCGGCTAACCATTGATACGATCTTGCACTGGCTCAGGCCTGATCAATACACCCACACCTCTACGCGACGATTCTTGATCCGACCGCTCTGATTGTTAGATGCAACTGGAAGTTCATCACCCAACCCATTGATATCCTTCACCAGAATGCCGCCTCTGGCCAGCTCACGCCGCACCGCCATGGCGCGAAGTTTGGAAAGCAAGGCCGTGCGTGCCTGATCGCCCCTCGAGTCGCCAAATCCCACCAGAACCGCCGCGTTCATCGTCTTGTCGGTGTGTTGCAGGTAGTCGATGAGACGATCGACGTCGCGCTGGGCCTTGTTGTCCAGCCGGGCGCTGCCTTCGTCGAAACGGAAATTGACCGTCAGGCGCCGTGCCTGGCTGGCGAGGTCCTTGTAGGGCTGCGGCATGTCTGGCTCGGCAGCCATGGAGATGGCTTCTATTGCCTGACCGATATAGCCGGATTGGGCAACGATGGCTTGCCCGGCGGCACTATGCACGAAACCGAGAAAGGCCTGGGTCCATGCCGACTGATGTTGCGGGTTGGCGTAGAGAAAAAGCCGTCGCGAAAGCGGGTAGTCTTCGGTTGCCACCAGCGCTGTGGTGGGCAACATGGGCTGCGAGTCGCCATCGGCAATCGCCAGCGCACGGGAGCTTCCTACCGACGCCAGACCGACGAAACCAATCGCACCGGGACGGCTGCCGACGGCTTTGGATAGCTGGTCATTGGATTCGTAACGGGTCGCGCTGGTGGCCAGGGATTTGCCTTGAGCACTCAGGACCAGCTCCTTGAACGTGTCATAGGTGCCGGACTGGTCATCTCGTGCATGCAGTTCCACCGCCATGTCCTTGCCGCCAAGCGTTTTCCAGTTGGCGATCTCTCCGGCGAACAGACTCGCCACCTGTTGAACGCTCAGGGAGGCAACCGGGTTATCCGGGTTGACGATGATTGCAAGGCCGTCGATGGCGATGACCTGCTCGGCGTCTGCGCTGCGCAGATCACCGAGGCTGGCCAGGTTGGCTTGCTCGCTCTCCTTGATCGGCCGGGAAGCGGCAGCGAGATCTGCCGAACCATCCTTGAGTCCGGCAAAGCCCGTACCGGTACCGTGAGCTGCAACAAGGGCATGGACAGCGCGCCCGGAGTCATCGGTGGCGCTTACGCGTTGTTCGTTCTCCTTGTCAGTCGGTGTGATTCGTACCGACCTCAAGCCCTGAGCCTCGAACAAACCGGCGAGCAGCATCGGCGCAAGCTTGGCTCCTACGGTGTTCGATCCGTGAATACGCAGCACCGGGTCGCCGGTTACAGGCGTTGGCAGTGACGCGCTCATTGCAAGCGGACTGGCGGCGCAGAGCACTCCTGCTGCTACCAGGCGCAGCGCCCGTTTCCCCATGTTGCGTACGGACGCCATGCAGACCATACCGATTCTCCCCTCAAAAGAAGCGGGGAGATTAAGACGCTTTATTTACGCTCTTGTGACAGCCCACCGGGGCGGTGAAAGAGTGTGAGCTGGTCCGCAAAATAAGGCACCGGGCGCACTTTTCTGAGCACAGCGGCGACCGGTCAGGTCAGTTCGATCCAGACCGGGCAGTGGTCTGAGGGCTTCTCCATGCTGCGAATGTCGTAGTCGACACCACAGTCAGTGACACGCCGATGAAGGCCGGAGGTGGTCAGTATCAGATCGATTCGCAGCCCTCGGCGGGGATCGTCTTCAAAGCCACGGCTGCGGTAGTCGAACCAGCTGAAGCGATCTACCACTTCCGGGTTGAGCGTACGGAAGCTGTCCTGCAGCCCCCAGTTTTTCAGCCGCTCCAGCCATTCGCGCTCTTCCGGCAAAAAGCTGCACTTGCCCGTTCGCAACCAACGCTTGGCGTTTACCTCGCCGATACCGATGTCGCAGTCTTCGGGCGAGATATTGAAATCTCCCATGACGGCGACCGGCTGGTCGGGGCTGAAGCGCTCTTCGAGCAGCGCCTGCAGATCGGCGTAGAACTTGGTCTTGGCGGGAAACTTCGTCGGGTGGATGCGGCTTTCGCCCTGGGGGAAATAGCCGTTCATGACGGTGACCGGCTCTCCATTGGCGTCAGCGAAACGACCCCAGATGAAGCGCTTCTGGGAATCCTCTCCATCACCTGGAAAGCCTTTGTGAATTTCCAGCGGGGCCTGCAGTGACAACAGCGCGACGCCGTAATGACCCTTCTGGCCGTGAAAATGAACATGGTAGCCAAGGGCCTCGATATCGGCTTGAGGGAACTGCTCGTCAGCTACCTTGGTTTCCTGAAGGCCGATGACATCCGGTCGATGCTTTTCAATCAGAGCAGAAAGCTGATGAGGTCGTGCGCGTAATCCATTGATATTAAAAGAAACAATCTTCATCGGTCTCGGCTCCGAAAAAAGCGCGATTCTACTGGTTATGGCAATGCCAGGGCGAGCCGGATCCTCGATCCCTGGTCTCGGGCGGCAGGATGATGAGGCAGCTGCTAACGTGAGCAGTGTTGGGGACATAACGAGAATCGCCATGCCGACCGCCGAAGTACGAATGCTCGACAGTGGTTACGCCAGGGAAACACGCTCGCTCCTGTATAACGCCTACCGACACGAACCGACTTTTGCCTATCTGTTTGAAGCGGATCGCCCCGGTTACGACCAGCGGGTTCGCGCTACCGTGCGTGAACTGGTCAACCAGCATTTCATACAGGACCAGCCGGCGCTGGGGCTGATGATCGGGGATCGCCTGATTGCCGCCGCGCTGATCGCACCGCCACAGCGTCGCCTGGATATCACCGAGAGCTGGGCCTGGCGCATGCGCATGTTGCTCACTGCCGGTTTCCGCTGCACGCGGCGCTATCTCGATTACCACGCCGCGGTGCTGGGCTGTCTGCCACCCGGTACATTCCATGTCCTGCCGTTGATGGCAGTGCATCCGCAATTCCAGGGCCAGCAGTACGGTGAGCAGCTGCTCGAGGCGTTGCACAACTGGTGCGCGGCCGATCCGACCTCGGAGGGGCTGATGATCGACACCGGCAACCCGCGTTATCTGAACTTTTATGAACGACAGGGCTACGAAGACATCGGGCAGATCGCCATAGGCCCTGTAGTCGAGCATGTGTTCTTCCATCCGGCACCGCGTCAGGTCGAGGCACGAAGCGGCTGACGAATTTAACGGAGCGTGGATAGTCTCAGTGGATGGTCGTTTAACGAAGTGTGCCAATGCCTCTGCCTGACGCTTTATATGCCGTACTGCGCGCATCGACACCTTGCCGAACCCGGGCGCCCAACGTGCTAGCATCCGTTGCCATGTCTATCTGTCTTCCTCGCCGTGTCGTTCCGGCAGGCCTCCTGTTGTGCTGCGCGTCATCGGTGTTTGCTGCGGAACTCGACGTCAACGTCGTGCCGTCCAACGGTGCGTTACGTGAAAACGTCGAGAACTACATTGGTGATCTAGGCGATCGCAACGAAGATGAATTGTTGCGCTACAGCCGTATCGCCGGGGAGCAGGCGGACAAGGCGCTACAGGCGCTGGGGTATTACCACGCCCAAATCGAGCCGAGGGTCACCGGCGGAGAGAACCCACGGTTGACGCTACGAATCAGCCCTGGCGAGCCAGTGCGTCTACGCAACATCACCGTACGGGTAGAGGGTCCGGCGTCTGATCTGAAGTCTTTTCGCGTTCCTCGCAATGTGTTGAAGCAGGGGGCAGTGCTGAACCACGGCCAGTACGAAGCCGCCAAGCAGCAGATCCTCAACCAGGCTTCGCGCTATGGTTTCTTCGACGGACGCTTCGAGCAGCAACGACTGGCGATCGACCCCCTCACCAATGCCGCCGATGTCGAGCTCGTATTCAACAGCGGGCCGCGCTACGTGCTCGGCGACGTTCGCTTCGAGGGGGATTCGCCCTTCGACCCGGACCTGCTGGAGCGCATGGTCCCATTCGATGCAGGGACACCCTACGACTCGGAGCTCATCGCCGAGCTAAACCAGGCGATGCAGTCCAGCGGCTACTTCGACGGCGTCCGGGTCGATGCCAATCCCGTCAACGCCGAGCAGCAGCGCATACCGGTGGCTGTACAGCTGACCACGCGAGAGCCACGCACCCTCGGGTTTGGTCTCGGCTATTCCACCGATGTCGGGCCGCGCATGCGTTTCGATTTCACGCGGCACTGGGTCAATCCGCAGGGTCACAGCTACGGCATCGAGTCGGAGCTCTCCGCACCGCGACAGAATGTCGGGCTGTTCTACGATGTGCCGCTCGACCCGCCGCTGACCGACAAGCTGCGCTACGCAGCCGGTTATCAATACGAAGAACTGGCCGATGAAGACAGCCTCAGCCGGCTACTGACTGTCGGACCCGAGTGGCACCGCAAACTGCCCAATGGCTGGCAGCGTGTCTGGTCTCTGAAATGGCGGCACGAGCAGTACGAACTTGGCGACGACACCGGCGTCAGCACCTTGCTGATGCCGGGTGTGGCCTACAGCTTCCTGCGCAGTGACAATCGCCTCGACCCCAGTCGGGGCTATCGCCTGAGATTCGAACTGTCCGCAGCGAAGGAAGGCCTGCTGTCCGATGCGGACCTGGTACACGCCACCGCAACAGTCAAAGGGCTGACCACCCTGGGTGGCCGGCACCGCTTCCTGGGACGGGTAGAGGTGGGCGGCAACTGGACCAACGAATACACCGATGTGCCACCATCGTTGCGCTATTTCGCCGGTGGCGATCAGAGTGTCCGTGGCTACGACTATCAGAGCCTGTCGCCGACCAACTCGGACGGAGACAGGATCGGCGGGCGCTACCAGCTGGCAGTTAGCGCCGAGTATCAGTATTCGCTGACTGAAAAATGGCGCATCGCAACCTTCGTCGACCAGGGCAACTCATTCAACTCGCTGGAGCTTCCGAGCCTTAAGAGCAGCGTTGGCGTCGGTGTCCGCTGGGTCTCACCTGTCGGGCCGATTCGCGTGGACCTGGCTCATCCGCTGGACAGTGAAGGCGGCGTTCGGTTGCATTTTTCCATGGGGCCGGAGCTTTGAGGCGTAGCGCAAGAATTATTGGCTGGTTGCTGCTGGCTGTATTGGCGCTGGTATTGATGGTGGTGCTGGCGATCGGGCTGGTCCTAGGCACCAATGGCGGAAGCCGTTGGATCTTGAGCAATGTACCTGGGCTTCAGCTCGAGCAATTCACCGGGCGCCTTGCCGGCCGCTGGCAGGCGGATCGTCTGGTATGGGAACAGGGTGGTCGCCGGGTCGAGTTGGCGTCGCCGCAGATGGACTGGTCACCCGGTTGCCTGCTGCGCAGGACACTCTGCATAGAAGAACTGGTTACGGGCGATATCGACCTGACGTTCCCTCCGGCCGCTGAAGAGGAGGACACAGGCGAGCCCTTCAGCCTGCCGGACCTTGATCTGCCGCTCTCGCTTCGTGTCGGTCGCGTCGACATCGGTGCGGTCAATCTCAACGGCGTTCAACAGCTGCAGGGCGCGGAGCTCCGAGCTGATTGGGACGAGCAGGGACTGCTGATCCGGGAGCTGGAGGTTCGCCGGGAAGACGTCCAGCTCAAGCTCTCGGGGCGCATTCAGACCAGAGCCGACTGGCCGCTGATGCTGAATGGTACGGCGGCGATCCGCTCGCCAAACGAGCAGCCCTGGGCGACAAAGTTCGAGGTGGACGGCGAGCTGCGCGAGCACCTGATGATCGATGTTCAAAGCCAGGGCTATCTGAATGCCAAGCTCAGCGGTTGGGTGCGCCCACTGGAACCGGACTTGCCAGCGAACCTGCTACTGGCACTTGAGGATTTCAAGGCGGTACCGACGCTGCCTGACGCCTTGCGTCTGGAGGCGCTGGAGCTGACCGTCAAAGGCAATAAGGAGCAGGGCTATCGCCTGAACGGTGACGGCAATCTGCAAGGCGAGGGCGGTGCGGTTGATCTTGCACTGAACGGCCTGGTCGACACCACCCACGCCGAGATCGAAGCCTTTAGTCTGGATGCGGGCGAGCAGCAGCGGCTCGACCTGAGCGGTGCCGTTAGCTGGCAGGACGGTCTGAATGCTGAGGCTCAACTGGCCTGGCGTGATTTCCCATGGCGCCGCCTCTATCCCGATATCGAGGAACCACCTGTTGCGCTACGTACCCTCGATGCGCAGGTCCAGTATGACGACGGAGATTATCTAGGTAACTTCAATGCAGCGCTGACAGGTCCTTCCGGTGACTTCACGCTGCAGAGCCCGGTCAGCGGCAATCTCGAAGAGGTGCACCTGCCGCAGCTGGAACTGCAAGCAGGACAGGGCAGGGCCCAAGGAAGCCTCAGCGTCGGGTTTGCAAACGGCGTCGATTGGACGACTCGGCTCGATCTGAGCGAGTTCGATCCTGCTTACTGGGTGGCGGAGCTGCCAGGACAGATCGGCGGCACGCTCAGCAGTAGCGGCGCCCTGCGAGCCGAAAATCTGCAAGCCGAAGCCGCCCTCGACCTGAATGGCAGGTTGCGCGAACAACCGCTGAGGCTTGGGCTGCAGGTGAGTGGTGAAAACACCACCTGGCGCCTGCCGATGCTCGATCTGCGTCTGGGCGACAACCGCATCCAGGGCACTGGTCGCTGGGCCGAGACGCTTGAGGCGAGCCTGGCCCTCGATCTCGCGCGCCTGGGCCAGCTTTGGCCAGACCTGAGCGGCAGACTGACGGGTAACCTCGACCTGGCGGGCACGCCGGACGCACCGCAGGGAAAACTGGCGCTCAGTGGCACCGGGGTTGCGTTTCAGGACAATCGAGTCGAGCGCTTGCAACTGGCCGCCGGTCTGTCCGAGGGCGAGCGTGGTCAGCTCAGCCTCGACGCCACGGGCTTGCAGGCGGGAACGACTGAGGTGGGTCAGCTGCAGCTGAGCGCCGAGGGTACGCAGGCGTCCCATCAGGCAAGACTGCAATTGCAAGGTCCGCTGGCTGACCTTGCGCTGGGGCTGACCGGTGGCCTCGAGGGAGGGGACTGGAAGGGGCGGCTTACGCAAGCCGAGCTGGATGCCCAGGGGCAGCAATGGGCACTGCGCGACCCCGCGACGCTGCGGCGCTTGCAAGATGGCAGGATTACCTTTGGCGCCCATTGCTGGGTCTCGGGCCAGGCGTCCCTCTGTGCCGACGATCAGCAACTGCAACCGGATCCACAGTTGCGCTATCGATTGCGAGATTTCCCCCTCCAATCGCTGGCTGCCTATCTGCCGGACAACCTGATCTGGCAGGGCGAAGTAAACGCTGATCTATCCCTGGATTTGCCAGCCTCCGGCCCCAGCGGGACTATCCGTGTCGATGCCGGGGCTGGCACCTTGCGCATGCGTGATGGAGAGCAGTGGCTTGATTTCCCCTATCAGACCTTGTCGCTCAACAGCGGGCTTGCGCCGCAACAGGTCGACAGCCGGCTTCGATTCGAAGGAGGAAACCTGGGTGATCTGGATGTCCGGCTCCAGGTGGACCCCAGCGGCGAGGTCAAGCCGATCTCCGGCAACTTCCAGCTACGCAATTTTGATCTTTCTGTGATCCGGCCGTTTGTTGCTCAGGTCGAGCAACTCGATGGGCAACTGAACGGCAATGGCCAGTTCTCGGGCACGCTGCAGAAGCCGCAAATCAACGGAGAGCTGGAGCTCAGCCAAGGCGAGATCGCGGGTGCTGAGCTGCCAGTGAGCTTCGAACAACTGCAGGTCACCGCCCGCATCGATGGCGAGCGGGTCCGGGTAGACGGTGGCTGGCGCAGCGGCGAGCAGGGGCAGGGACAGATCGCCGGCACGCTTGACTGGAGTGAGGCGCTGGATCTCGATATGCGAATCAGCGGCAGCCAGTTGCCGGTAGTCGTTGAGCCCTATGCCGAGCTTGAAATCGCACCGGATCTGCGGATTCGCTTGGCTGGCGAGCAACTGGCGGTGAGCGGCAAGCTGCAAGTGCCGCGGGGCGAGATAACTGTTCGGGAACTGCCTCCTTCCACGGTAAAGGTGTCGGAGGATGCGGTTATCGTCGGTACCGAAGCGGAAGAAACAAAACCGCCGTTGGCGATTGGCATGGATGTCGATGTGGAGGTCGGTCAGGACCGGCTACGCTTCTCCGGCTTCGGTCTCACTGCCGACCTCGCCGGCTATCTGCACATTGGCGACGACTTCGATGCGCGCGGTGAGCTCAGCCTCAATAAGGGGCGGTACCGCGCCTATGGCCAGCGTCTGACGATCCGCCGTGCCCGGTTGTTGTTCACCGGTGTCTTGTCCCAGCCATACCTGGACATCGAAGCGATACGTCGGATCGATGACGAAAATGTCGTCGCCGGCCTTCGCATCACTGGCAGCGCCGAGCAGCCGCGAGTCGATGTATTCGCCGAGCCGGCCATGAGCCAGGAGCAGGCATTGTCTTATCTGGTGCTGGGTCGCCCGCTGGGCGCGGAAACCGGTGACAGCAATCTGTTGGCCCAGGCCGCGCTTGGCCTGGGCCTGGCCGGTAGTGCTTCGATCACGGGCAATGTCGCACAGCGTTTGGGCATCGAAGATTTTCAGCTGGATACCGAAGGCAGTGGCGCCGATACCAGCGTGGTGGCGAGTGGAAAACTTACCGACCGGCTCACATTGCGTTATGGCGTCGGGGTGTTCGAGCCTGCCAACACGGTCGCGTTGCGCTACCAGCTGACCAAGCGGATATTTCTCGAAGCGGCCAGCGGGCTAGCCAGTTCCCTGGATATTTTCTACAGACGTGATTTCTGACTGAAAACAAACGCTGCGGATCGACTGGCGTTGGCGCAGCGCTAGGCTACGCTCAAAGGCTTCCGTATGCGGCAACCTGGCTTCGGTTCACAGGCTGACCAATCGGTCGCCGACTTGCTTCGTTCCTGCTCTGCAGATCCCGCACAAAGGGTGTGGCGCCAAGGGCCAAAGGTGGTGGTAGGATCGCTCGGTCGCTCCTTGCATGGCGGCTGATGCAGGGCTCTAGCACGAGTCTTGCAAGTTGTCGGTAGTGCCCCGGACATTGAAGTCGGGGCGTTACCGGGTCGTTTGGGCAGGCAGTTGGGAATGGGGCGTTCATCGCTGCCGTTCCAGCGCCCGTACTGGCTCGGCCCGCTCGGGCAAGGATGTCTAACATAATCAATAAGGGTGCCTTGAATGGAATTCCTGCAAAACCTGGTCAATAGCGTCAATGGTCTCGTCTGGGGACCGCCCATGCTGGTGCTGATCCTCGGTACCGGTCTTTTCCTCATGGTCATGCTCAAGTTCATGCCGCTGGTGCGTATTGGAACCGGCTTTGCGCTGATCTGGCGCGGTCGCACCAAAGGCGACGAGGACACGGGCGAAATCAGTCCGTTTCAGGCATTGATGACCTGTCTGGCTGCGACGGTAGGTACCGGTAACATCGCTGGTGTTGCCACAGCGATCTTCCTGGGTGGTCCTGGTGCGCTGTTCTGGATGTGGTGCACAGCGCTGGTGGGGATGGCGACCAAGTACTGCGAAGTGGTGCTGGCCGTGCATTACCGCGAGAAGGATGACCGCGGCGAGCATGTGGGTGGCCCGATGTACGCGATCAAGAACGGGCTGGGCAAGCGCTGGTTATGGCTCGGTGGCGCTTTCGCGATCTTTGGCGGTCTGGCCGGTTTCGGGATCGGCAACATGGTCCAGGTGAACAGTATGGCCCTGGCTCTGGAAGCCACCTTTTCGGTTCCGCTGTGGGTAACCGGCCTGGTCACCATGTTGTTTGTGGGTCTGGTGATCCTTGGCGGGATCAAGCGTATCGGTGCGGTGGCAGCGGCGCTGGTTCCCTTTATGTGCGTCGCCTACATCATTGCCGGTATCGTGGTGCTGGTGGTACATGCCGCTGAGATTCCCGCAGCGTTCGACCTGATATTCACCCATGCCTTCTCGCCGATCGCGGCCACGGGCGGCTTTGCCGGCGCGGCGGTCATGGCAGCCATTCGTTTCGGGGTTGCGCGCGGCATCTTTTCCAACGAAGCAGGGCTCGGTACGGCAGGCATTGCACAGGCGGCCGGCACTACCAAAAGCTCGGTGCGTTCAGGTCTGATCGGCATGATGGGCACCTTTATCGACACCATCATCATCTGCTCCATTACCGGCCTGGCGATCATCTGTTCCGGCGTCTGGACGGGCGGCGAAAGCGGGGCGGCTCTGTCGGCTGCTGCGTTCGAGTCAGCCATGCCTGGCGTTGGCGCTGCGCTGCTGACCATTGCATTGGTGGTGTTCGCGTTCACCACCATTCTTGGCTGGAGCTATTTCGGCGAAAAATGCTGGGAGTTCCTGGTTGGCACCAAGGCTATCTGGCCGTTCCGCGTGATCTGGGTCATCGCCGTGCCGTTTGGTGCCATCGCTCAGCTTGATTTCGCCTGGCTGCTTGCAGATACCCTGAACGGCCTGATGGCGATTCCCAACCTGGTTGCGCTGCTGCTGTTGAGCCCTGTGGTGGTGAAGCTGACCAAGGAATACTTCGCCCGCAACCGCGCTGTCTGATAACCCGGGCCGCGAGCACTCGCGGCCCACGACTGAGAGGAGTTCACATGACGGAAGTAACCCTGAAGGGCAACCCGATCCAGGTAGCAGGCGATTTCCCGCAGGCCGGCCAGAAGGCCAAGCCGTTCAGCCTGGTGGGTGGCGATCTGTCGGATGTCACGCTTGGCAGCTTCGCCGGGAAGCGCAAGGTTCTGAACATATTTCCGAGCATCGACACCCCCACTTGCGCCACCTCGGTGCGCAAGTTCAATGCTCAGGCCAATGATCTGGCTAACACCGTAGTGCTCTGCATCTCTGCTGACCTGCCGTTCGCCCAGAAACGCTTCTGTGGTGCCGAAGGGCTGGAAAACGTAGTGAACCTGTCCACCATGCGAGGTCGTGATTTCCTGGAGGACTATGGCGTGCTGATTGCCAGCGGTCCGCTTGCTGGGGTGTCTGCCCGTGCCGTAGTGGTTCTGGACGAACAGGATCAGGTCCTGCATAGCGAGCTGGTAGCGGAGATCGGCAGCGAACCAGACTATGAAGCAGCATTGGGCGCGCTCAAGTAGATAATCGATAGGAGGCGGTGCAACGCCGCCTCTTCGTCAGCCAATTGCTGACGGCAAAAACACGACCTTTCAGACTCCGCTCTTTGCCAATCCCAATTGGCTGAAACTTGTCACTCCCCTTAGCTTGCCGATAAAGGTTGTTTCTTTCCCAGGGCAGCTTTTCCCCGCGATGGCGTTAGGCCAGATTTTTTTGCTTTCTGAAAAATCTTTTCCAGGCGCTGCGGTCCTAGCCTTCAATGCCCACTGAATGGATTCGCTTATGTCCCTTTCGCCTCTTAAAAAGATCGGTGTTTCCGGCACGGGAATGATTGCGCACTGTCTCATCCGGCTGATCGAGCAACACTACCGGGACATGGAAATTTCCCGGGTCCTGACACGGCGGCCGTTGAACTCGTTCAGTGACTTTCCGCTGCCGGAACGGCTCACCAATTCCATTGATCAGCTGATCGACACTGCCGACATCATCATCGAATGCAGCGGCGATGTGTTTCACGGCACCGAAGTCATCGAGAGAGCGTTCGAAGCTGGATTACCTGTGGTTACGGTCAATGCCGAACTCCAGGTAACGACAGGCTCCTATCTGGCAGGAAAGGGTTTTCTCACCGAAGCGGAAGGCGATCAGCCAGGCTCTCTGGCGGCCTTGCATGAGGAAGCCCTGATGATGGGCTTCAAGCCGTTGGTATACGGCAACATGAAGGGGTATCTGAACCATGATCCGTCGCCTGAAGACATGGCGTACTGGTCCAAGCGGCAAGGTATCAGCATTGACCAGACCACCTCGTTCACGGATGGCACCAAGGTGCAGATCGAACAGGTCATCGTCGGTAATGGTCTCGGCGCGACCATCACGCGGCAGGGCCTGGAAGGGTTGGCCTCCACCAACCTCAACGAGACCGGCAATCTACTCGGCATGATGGCCGAGCGCCTCGGTCGCCCCTTGGTTGACTATGTGATTCCGTCGGGTTATCCGGCCGGCGGTGTATTTCTGGTCTGTCGTCACGACGACAACCAGCGCGCCGCCATCGAATACTTCAAGCTTGGCCCCGGCCCCTATTACACCCTGGTCCGACCGTTTCACCTGTGCTCGCTCGAAGTGGGCAAGACGGTGCGTCGCGTGCTGCAAGGGGGCGGCGTGTTGCTCAACAACTCCACATCTCCAACCTTGGGTGTCGGGGCGATCGCCAAACGGGCGATGCGTCCCGGTGAGCTCATCGAGCGGGGAATCGGCGGTTTCCAGTTTCGGGGCGAGGCGCTCAAGCTCGACAAACACCCGGATCACGTACCCATCGGACTGCTGCGCAAGACGGCATTGAAGCGGGCCGTCGAGCCAGGCCAGCTGATCACCTTCGAAGACATCGATATCCTTCCCAGCCGGGCGCTGGATATCGTCATCCAGCAGCGCGCCGAGCGGCTAGCGGCAACAACGAGGGAAAAAGGGCCAGAAAGCGGGGCAGTCGACATGCTTGCCCTTGGGACCTAGCGCGATCTGGTGTAGCGGTGCCAGCTCCACAATAAACCCCGCCAGCCCTGCGGGGTTTCTCGTTTCCTGCCAATGCGTTGCAACAGTTGGGTCATCCAAAGGAAGGCCGGCGCGCCTCTGGTATGGCCAGTGGCCGCGCGCTCTCCTTGTGAAACCACGCTTGCCTGGCCGGGCCATGCAGTTGCAGGCGCCGAGACCAGGCCAGTCAGGCTTTCTTCATCGACCAATAGGCAGGGCGGAACAGGTCGCGCTCGCCCAACACCAGGACGCCTGCGGCGAACGCACCCAGAACCAGCGCGATATACAGGCACAGCTGGACCAGGCCGTGCGGTGCCGGTAGCCAATTTGTCGCCACGGCAACAAGGGCGCCGGTCACACCCCAGCGCAGCAGCACGCCGGGAGCCAGGCCGTTGGGTGAGGCTCGGTAGACATACAAGCCCATGAACAGTGCCTGCAGCATTGCCCCACTGGAGAACGCGAACGCCAGCCCTTCGGCACCGTACTGCCGGTAGAGCAGCGCGTCGAGACCGATGGTCATGGTCGAGCTGATCAGCGTGATGATCAGGAACAGTCGCGATTGATGCTGGGCAAGCAGGGTGCGCCCCCAGAGCAACGCCAGCCCCATCGCGGGCAGGCCAAGGGCATAAAGCACGACCAGGGAAGCCGTGGCCTCGGTCTGTGCCACGCCGAACTGGCCTCTTTCGAGCAATACCGAGACTACAGGCTCAGGATACGAGCAGAGCACCACGGTCGCAGGCACCAGGAACAGCAAGGTCGCGAGCAGACCCTTGCGTACCAGGGCTGCATGGCCGCTGTGGTCGTCCTCGCTCCAACTGGAGACGAAGCGGGGGAACAGCACGGCCAGCACGGACAGGGCATAGAGGGTCAACGGGATGGTGACGATGCGGAACGAAAACGACAGCATGGTGATGCTGCCTTCATCCAGATAGGAAGCGAAGATCCGTTCGGCCAGGATGCATCCCTGCTGCGCGCCGGCAGCCAGGAGAACCGGGGCGAATGCCAGGCCGAAACCGCCACCGTGCCCTTCGGCCTCTACGGGTTGGAGCTCACCCCGCAGGTAGGCGATGCGCCGATGCTGGATGACGATCAATGCCAGCTGTGGCAGTAGCATGCCGATGAAAATGACCATGCCGGTGGGCTGGAACAGCAGGATGCCGATGATCGCGCCTGCGTTCAGCAGAACAGTACGAGTCATGGGCAATATGAACACTTCATCCATGTTGAGCAGCGCGCCCTGGCAATACAGGACCGCTTGCACCGCAACCAGGGCGGCGCCAACACAAAAGACGATCTGCCCGGCGGCGACCTGGCTGTCCGACCAGCCCGGCGCAAGCAGATTGAGGAACCAGTAGCTTCCCACGATTGCGATGGCGCTGACCGCGGCGCCCGCGAGCATCACCCGCCAGTAGAGCCAGCGGCCAACGGTTTCGAAAAGCGCCTGCGACTGACTGCGCAACCTCTGCAGGTAAGGGATCATGGCGTCGCGCAATGCGAGGCCAAGGAAGTTCTCGAAGAACATCGGCAAGATCAGCGCGACGAAGATGAGGTCCGCTTCCCAGCTCAGGCCGAAGGCCTTGGCGATAAACAGGTCGCGTAGGAAACCGAGAAGAAAACTGGCGACAGTCAACGCCAGGATGACCAGTGATGCATTCATTCCGTGATCCTGTACAGGCGCGGTAAAGCTGGCCTGAATAAAGCGGCGTCGCGCATCGGTGTGGAGTCGATCGCCTGGAACAGTCCATGAGTTCATCCGCCAGTGGGCTGGCGAACGTTACATAGACTGAAAGGCTTTAGCATGGTTCCTGCTGGCGAAACACGGTTTGCCGGTCCGTGATCGGCGCCGACAAGCGCGGATACGTAAAAATGCCGTAAATCCGCTTTGCGAGCGAGGCGCGACTGCTTATGGTTCACGCTCTTTTCCAGGCGAACACAGTTCATGTCCGAGGCAAACACTTCTTCTGGCGGTTCCGTACGGCGCTGGCTGTTAATCGGTATGGCAGTCACCGCGACTGCTGTGCTGCTCTGGTGGCTGTGGCCAACCGCAGCCGAGAATCCGCAAGCTCAGAAGCCGGGCGGTGGCCGTCCCGGATTCGGGGCGTTCAGCGGACCAACACCCGTGCGCGTCGCAACGGTCGAGCAGGGGCGATTCGAGGTCTACAGCAAGGCTCTCGGCACCGTTACGCCGCTCAGTACGGTGAACGTCCGCAGCCGGGTCGCGGGCGAGCTGGTCGAGGTTCGTTTCGAAGAGGGGCAGCGGGTCAAGGCGGGCGACCTGCTTGCGGTGATCGATCCGCGTCCTTACGAAGTCGCCTTGCAGCAGGCCGAAGGGACGTTGCAACAGAATCGTGCCCTGCTGCAGAACGCTCAGGTTGATCTGGACCGTTATCGCGGACTGTTCGCCGATGACAGTATTGCCAAGCAAACACTCGATACTCAGCAGGCCCTGGTCAATCAATACAAGGGCACCCTGGCGGCCAACCAGGCGGCCGTCAACGAAGCCAAGCTGAACCTGCAATTCACCCAGATTCGCGCCCCAATCGATGGTCGAGCAGGCTTACGCCAACTGGACAAGGGCAATCTGGTTGCAGCCAACGACACCACGCCGCTGGTAGTCATCACCCAGACCCAGCCCATGGCGATTACCTTCACCCTGCCTGAGGGTGAGTTGCCGCCGGTCATCTCGCGGTTCCGTAAGGGTGATGAACTGACTGTCCAAGCCTGGGACCGGGGCGAGCGGATGCTTTTCGGCGAAGGCGTGCTGCAGAGCCTCGATAACCAGATCGATGCCACCACTGGCACCCTCAAGCTCAAGGCACGGTTCGACAACGAGGAGGAGCTGCTGCTGCCCAACCAGTTCGTCAACGTTCGCTTGCGCGTAGAAACGCTGGACGATGCGGTGCTGATCCCGGCGGCGGCGCTGCAATTCGGTTCGAAAGGCAATTTCGCCTATGTCGTTGGTGACGATTCGAAGGTTGAGCTGCGTACCCTCGAGGTCGGACCGAGCAACGGTGAAATGACAGTTATCACCAACGGCCTGAAGGCCGGCGAACGAATCGTGATGGAGGGCACCGACCGACTGCGTGACGGCGCGCAGGTCGAGGTGGTGGACCGTAAGCAGCTGGCTGAGAAAGCCGCCGAGAGCCCGACGGTAGAGACGCAGCAGCGTCCTGAGCGGGCTGTCGGTTCGGAGCGCCCGGCGCGATGAACATCTCGCGGCTGTTCATCCTGCGTCCGGTGGCGACCACGCTGACCATGATCGCGATTCTGATCGCGGGTCTGATCGCCTATCGCATGTTGCCCGTGGCCGCGTTGCCCCAGGTCGATTACCCGACCATCCGTGTGATGACGCTGTATCCGGGCGCCAGTCCGGAAGTGATGACCAGTGCCGTGACGGCGCCGCTCGAACGGCAGTTCGGACAGATGCCGGGTCTGACACAGATGTCCTCGACCAGCTCTGGAGGCGCCTCGGTTATAACCCTGCGCTTCTCGCTGGACGTCGAGCTGGATGTTGCCGAACAGGAGGTCCAGGCCGCTATCAACGCCGGGAGCAATCTGCTGCCGGATGATCTGCCCGCGCCTCCGGTGTACAACAAGGTCAATCCGGCCGACACCCCGGTCATGACGCTTGCCATCACCTCGGAAAGCCTGGCGCTGCCGGAGCTGCATGATCTGGTCGATACGCGGATGGCGCAGAAGCTCGCACAGATCAGCGGTGTCGGCATGGTCAGCATTGCCGGTGGTCAACGTCCTGCCGTACGTATCCGAGTGAACCCCGAGGCGCTGGCGTCTTATGGATTGTCGCTCGCCGATGTCCGCACGCTGGTGACCAGTTCCAACGTCAACCAGCCCAAGGGTAACTTTGACGGTCCGACACGAGTCTCGATGCTCGACGCCAATGACCAGCTGAAGACTCCAGAAGAATATGCCGAGCTGATCCTGACCTATCAGGATGGCGCTGCGCTGCGGCTCAAGGATGTCGCCGACATTATCGATGGTGCTGAGAACGAACGCCTTGCTGCCTGGGCCAACCAGAGTCAGGCCGTACTCCTGAATATCCAGCGTCAGCCTGGCGCCAATGTGATCGAGGTGGTCGAGCGGATAAAGGCGTTGCTGCCCGAAGTCACCGCAAGCATGCCGGCTGGCCTCGACGTCGTGGTGCTGACCGATCGCACCCAGACAATCCGCGCTGCCGTGACCGACGTGCAGCACGAGCTGATGCTCGCCACGGTTCTGGTGGTGCTGGTCACGTTCATCTTTCTAAAGAAGATGTCTGCCACCATCATTCCGTCGATCGCGGTTCCGCTTTCCCTGGTGGGCACCTTTGCGGTGATGTATCTCGCCGGTTTCTCGCTCAATAACCTCACGCTGATGGCGCTGACCATCGCCACCGGTTTCGTGGTCGACGACGCGATCGTCATGCTCGAGAACATCGCACGTCACGTGGAGGAAGGCGAGACGCCGCTGCAGGCTGCATTGAAAGGCGCCAGGCAGATCGGCTTTACCCTCATTTCGCTGACCCTGTCGCTGATTGCGGTATTGATTCCACTTCTGTTCATGCAGGACGTGGTGGGGCGCCTGTTCCGCGAGTTCGCCATCACCCTGGCGGTCGCGATCCTGATTTCCCTGGTGGTCTCGTTGACGCTGACCCCGATGATGTGCGCCAAGCTGCTCAAACCCGCAGCGGTTGAAAAGGCCAAGCCAGACTGGGTCGAGCGCCTTATCGGCGGCTATTCCCGGTGGCTGACCTGGGTGCTGGGCCATCAGACCCTGACGCTGCTGGTTGCCGTGGGCACGCTGGGTCTGACGGTGGTGCTGTATCTGGCGGTGCCGAAGGGCTTCTTTCCGGTGCAGGACACCGGCGTGATTCAAGGCATCAGCGAGGCACCGCAGTCGATTTCATTTCGCGCCATGAGCGAGCGCCAGCAGTCCCTGTCACGCGTGATCCTGGCGGATCCTGCGGTGGCCAGTCTGTCGTCCTATATCGGTGTCGACGGCGACAACGTAACGCTCAATAGCGGGCGGATGCTGATCAACCTAAAGCCCCATGCCGAGCGTGATTTCACGGCCAGCCAGGTGATCGATCGCCTGCGTCCCGAGCTGGCAAAACTGCCGGGCATCGAGCTGTACATGCAGCCGGTGCAGGACCTGTCCATCGAAGATAGGGTCAGCCGTACACAGTTCCAGTTCAGCCTGGAGTCCCCCGACGGCGAGTTGCTGGAGGAGTGGACGCCGCGGCTGGTGGCGGCGCTGCGTGAGCGACCGGAGCTGACCGATGTAGCAAGCGACCTGCAAAGCGATGGCCTGCAGATCTTCCTGGATATCGACCGGGATGCAGCGGCACGCCTGGGGATACAGATCTCGGCGATTACCGACGCGCTGTACGATGCATTTGGCCAACGTCAGATTTCCACAATCTTCACCCAGGCCAGCCAGTATCGCGTGGTACTCGAAGCAGAGGCAGGCAACCGCCTTGGCGCCCAGGCGTTGGATCAGCTGTTCGTGCAGAGCGAAGGAGGCACCCCGGTCAGGCTGTCGAGCCTGGCGACTCTGCAACAGCGGAACGCGCCCTTGTTGATCAACCATATCGGCCAGTTTCCAGCGGTTACCCTGTCATTCAACCTGGCGGACGGGGTCTCGCTGGGCAAAGCGGTAGAGGTCATAGAGGGCGTCGAGGCGGAAATCGGCATGCCAGCGGGAATCCAGAGCCGGTTCCAGGGTGCGGCTGAAGCCTTCCGTGCGTCGTTGTCGAGCACGTTGCTGCTGATTCTGGCCGCGGTGGTGACCATGTACATCGTGCTTGGTGTGCTCTATGAGAGCTACATCCACCCGATCACTATTCTGTCGACCCTGCCTTCGGCCGCAGTAGGCGCCTTGCTGGCGTTGCTGCTGACCGGCAACGACCTGGGGCTGATCGCGATCATTGGCATCATCCTGCTCATCGGCATCGTCAAGAAAAACGCCATCATGATGATCGACTTCGCGCTGGAGGCCGAGCGCCATCAGGGCATGAGTCCCCAGGACGCGATCTACCGCGCCGCCTTGCTGCGTTTCCGACCCATCCTGATGACCACGCTGGCTGCACTGTTCGGTGCGGTGCCGTTGATGCTGGCTTCAGGCTCCGGCGCCGAGCTCCGCCAGCCGCTGGGTCTGGTGCTGGTGGGCGGCTTGCTGCTCAGCCAGCTGCTGACCCTATTCACCACGCCGGTGATCTATCTGTTTTTTGATCGGTTGGGCCAGCGATTCGCTCGCCGGAACAAGGCAGGGCAGGAGGCGAACGCATGATCGCTTCGAAAGCAGGCTGGAGGCTTAAGGCTGAACGAAAGGTCCAAAGCCAGCACCGGAGGTGCCATCGTCCAGCCTTCAGCCTCCAGCCTCCAGCGGCACGGACATGAACCTTTCCGCCCCCTTCATCGCGCGCCCGGTCGCGACCATGCTGCTGAGCCTGGCGATTCTATTGCTGGGCGGGGTCAGCTTCGGCCTGTTGCCGGTGTCGCCTCTGCCGAACATGGATTTCCCGGTTATCACGGTGCAGGCTAGCCTGCCTGGCGCAAGCCCTGAAATCATGGCGTCGAGCGTGGCGACGCCACTGGAACGGTCACTCGGCAGCATCGCCGGGGTCAGCCAGATGAGCAGCCGCAGCAGCCAGGGTTCGACGCGGATCATCATTCAATTCGACCTGGACCGGGATATCAACGGTGCCGCACGTGACGTTCAGGCTGCGATCAACGCGTCACGCAATCTGTTACCGAGCGGCATGCGCAGCATGCCCAGCTACCGTAAGGTCAACCCGGCCCAGGCGCCGATCATGGTGCTGTCGCTGACTTCCGATGTGCTCGACAAAGGCCAGCTCTACGACGTCGGGTCCACCATCCTGGCGCAAAAGCTGTCGCAGGTACCGGGCGTGGGGGAAGTACAGGTTGGCGGCAGTTCGCTGCCGGCGGTCCGCGTCCAGCTTCAGCCGCAACAGCTGGAACAGTACGGGGTGTCCCTCGACGAGGTGCGCCAGACCATTGCGTCCGCGAATGTTCGCCGCCCAAAGGGCATGGTTGAAGACGAGGATCGCCACTGGCAGGTTCAGGCCAGCGATCAGCTGCATGAAGCTGCCGATTATCTGCCCCTGGTCATCCGTTACCAGGATGGTGCCGTATTGCGCCTGAGCGATGTGGCAGAGGTCACCGATGGCGTGGAAGACCGCTACAACGACGGCTTTTTCAACAACGAAAGCGCCGTGCTGCTGGTCATCAACCGGCAGGCCGGCGCCAATATCATCGAAACCATCGAAGGCATTCGTAACGAGCTGCCCGCGCTGCAGGCCATCGTGCCGGGCAGCGTTAACGTTGCTGTCGCCATGGACCGGTCACCCGTCATCCGCGCGACCCTGCACGAGGCTGAACGCACCCTGCTGATCGCGGTGGGACTGGTGGTGTTGCTGGTGTTCCTGTTCCTGGGACGCCTGCGCAGCGCGCTGATCCCGGCCCTGGCCGTGCCGGTCTCGCTGGTGGGTACCTTTGCCGTGATGTACCTGTTCGGCTTCTCGCTCAACGTGCTGTCGCTGATGGCCCTGATTCTTGCGGCAGGGCTGGTGGTGGACGACGCCATCGTGGTGCTGGAGAACATTGCCAGGCATATCGATGACGGCGTGCCGCCCATGCGAGCCGCCTATGTCGGTACCCGTGAGGTGGGCTTTACGCTGCTGTCGATGAACCTTTCCCTGGTGGTTGTTTTCGTCTCGATCCTGTTCATGGGTGGCATCGTCGAACGGCTGTTCCGTGAGTTCTCCATCACCCTGGCCGCAGCGATCATGGTCTCGTTGCTGGTTTCGCTGACCCTGACGCCAATGCTCTGTGCGCGTTGGCTCAAACCGCATCAGCCAGAGCAGGATGGCCGACTGCACCGCTGGAGCCACGATGCGCACCAGTGGTTGCTGCGCTACTACGACCGCTCGCTCGGCTGGGCGCTGCGTCACCGTCGCATTACCTTGCTGACGCTGCTGGCCACCATCGCACTGAACGTCGTGCTCTACATTCAGGTGCCGAAGACCTTCCTGCCACAGCAGGATACCGGCCAGCTGACCGGGTTCATCCGAGGCGACGACGGCCTGTCGTTTCAGGTCATGCAGCCGAAGATGGAGGCCTACCGCAAGGCGGTGCTGGCCGATCCGGCTGTCGAAAGCGTGGCAGGTTTCATCGGGGGGCAGGGCGGCATCAACAACGCCTTCATGATTGTCCGGCTCAAGCCGCTGGACGAGCGCAATATCTCCTCGCAAAAAGTCATCGAGCGTATCCGCAAAAACCTGCCGCAGGTGCCGGGTGGCCGACTGTTCCTGATGGCTGACCAGGATCTGCAGTTCGGCGGCGGTCGCCAGAGCAGTTCGGCGTATTCGTACAATCTGCTCGCTGGTGATCTGGACGACCTGCGAACCTGGCTGCCGCGGGTTACCCAGGCGCTGATGGAGCTGCCGGAGCTGACCAGCATCGACGCCAACGAAGGCGAGGGCGCACAGCAGATCACCCTCAAGGTCGACCGGGACGCGGCCAAGCGGCTCGGTATCGATATGAGCACAGTCACCACCCTGCTCAACAACGCGTTCAGCCAGCGGCAGATCTCCACCATTTACGAGTCGCTGAACCAGTACCAGGTGGTCATGGAGATCGATCCGGCTTACGCGCAAAGCCCCGAGGTGCTGGAACAGATCAATGTGATCACCAGCGATGGTCGCCGGGTTCCGCTAGCTGCGTTCGCGCGCTATGAGCGCAGCCTCGAGGAAGATCGCGTCAGTCATGACGGCCAATTTGCAGCGGAAAACATCGACTTCGACCTGGCGCCGGGCGTGAGCCTGGAAGAAGCAACCCTGGCCATCGAGCGGGCAGTTGCGGCGATCGGCTTGCCCAGTGAAGTTCAGGGGCGTCTTGGCGGCACCGGTGACGTGTTCCAGTCGACCCAGGCCGGCCAGCCGTTCATGATCCTCGGCGCGTTGGTGCTGGTCTACATCGTGCTTGGCGTGCTGTACGAGAGCTACATTCACCCGCTGACCATCCTTTCGACCTTGCCATCGGCAGGTGTGGGGGCGCTGCTGGCGATCATCCTGATGCGAGAGCAGTTCAGTCTGATCTCGCTGCTCGGACTGTTCCTGCTGATCGGGGTGGTGAAGAAAAACGCGATCCTGATGATCGACCTGGCGTTGCAGTTCGAGCGCAACGATCGGCTGTCGCCTGCCGAATCGATTCGTCGAGCCTGCCTGCTGCGCTTCCGGCCCATCCTGATGACCACAATGGCCGCGATTCTCGGTGCATTGCCCTTGCTGATGGGCGGCGCCGAAGGTGCGGAAATGCGTCAGCCGCTGGGCCTGACCATCATTG
The DNA here is from genome assembly GCF_058536345.1 of Stutzerimonas sp. C6.4V. Taxonomy (NCBI): domain Bacteria; kingdom Pseudomonadati; phylum Pseudomonadota; class Gammaproteobacteria; order Pseudomonadales; family Pseudomonadaceae; genus Stutzerimonas; species Stutzerimonas sp. C6.4V. Next base: position 1,712,860 of record NZ_JBZUBM010000001.1, on the reverse strand, counting down.
GTGGCCTGATGCTCAGCCAGATCCTGACGCTCTACACCACGCCGGTGGTCTACCTGTATCTGGACCGCGCGCGCCATCGTTTCAACAGCTGGCGCGGTGTGCGCACCGACGCTGCACTGGAAAATCCGCTATGAGTTCGTTGTCTCTGAAACACGCCTTACGCCCGCTCACTGTTTTCGTCATGACGGTATCCCTTGGGGCCTGCACGCTCGGGCCTGACTACGAGCGCCCGGACCTGCCAATGGCTGCCGAGTTCAAGCAGGCCGAAGGGTGGAAGGTCGCCAACCCCGCCGATGTGCTGGAGCGGGGGGATTGGTGGGCGCTTTATGGCGATGCCGAGTTGAACCAACTGGTCGGACGCCTGAACGTGTCCAACCAGAATCTGGCGGCCGCCGAAGCGCAGTACCGTAGTGCCCGGGCATTGGTCCGGGGGGCTCGCTCGCAGTTGTTCCCCTCGGTCGGCGGCAGCGGCGGCGTCACACGCGCAGGACAGGGCAGTTCCACCAGCACGACTACTCAAAGCGGGTCCAGCAGTAGCGGTGTCAGCGAGAGCTACAGCGTCGGCATCGACGCGTCCTGGGAGCTGGACATATGGGGTCGTCTGCGGCGGAATCTGGAAGCCAACCGGGCCAGCATGCAGGCCAGCGCGGCTGACGTTGCAGCGGTACGCTTGAGCCTGCAATCAGAACTAGTCCAGACCTACCTGCAGCTGCGGATAATCGATGAGCAGCAGCGGTTGTTGAATCAGTCGGTCGAAGCCTTCGCTCGCTCGCTGCGCCTGACGGAAAACCAGTACCGGGCGGGCATCGTTCCGAAATCCGACGTAACCCAGGCGCTGACCCAACTCAGGAGCACCGAAGCCCAGGCCATAGATCTGCAATGGCAACGCGCGCAGCTGGAACACGCCATTGCGGTGCTGGTTGGCGTGCCGCCGTCGGAATTGAACATTGCCGAGCGTGATGCCATTCCGGAGCTGCCGGCCGTACCCTTGGCGTTGCCTTCGCAATTGCTGGAACGTCGTCCGGATGTGGCTTCCGCCGAGCGGCAGGTGATCGCCGCGAATGCGCAGATTGGCGTAGCGGAAGCCGCGTGGTACCCGGACCTGACCCTCTCGGCGAGCGGTGGATATCGAAATACCAGTTTCAACGACCTGATCAGCCTGCCGAACCGCTTCTGGTCACTGGGCCCGCAACTGGCGGTAACACTGCTCGACTTCGGCGCCCGTCGTGCCGATCTCGAAATAGCAGAAGCCAACTACGACCAGACGGTGGCCAACTATCGGCAGACCGTGCTCGACAGCTTCCGCGAAGTCGAAGACAACCTGGTGCAGCTGCGGGTGCTTGCCGCCGAGGCGGTGATTCAACGACAGGCGCTGGAAGCCGCACAGGAGTCGCTGCGCCTGATCGAGAACCAGTATCGCGCCGGGATGATCGACTACCTGAACGTCGCCACGGTACAGACCAGCGCATTGAACAACGAGCGTACCTATCTGACTCTGCTGGGCGATCAACTTGCGGCCAGCGTTCAGCTCATCGCAGCATTAGGCGGCGGTTGGGAGGAGTCGCAGCTGAACTTGGAGCCCATACTCGCGGCTCCGGAGCGCTGAAGCAGGGCCGGCTCCGTGGGTTACCTGCTGCGCATGGAAGCGGCGGAAGAAGCGTCTGCGCGGAGCTGCAGGAGGGACAACCGCGGCATCGCCGCCGCGGTTTGGTAAAGCGGAGGTTCAGTTGCGCTGCTTGCGGTTGACCGTCTGCGCTGCCTTGATGATGTCGGCCCCGATCACTGGCTCGAACTCCTGCCAAACCGGACGCATGGCTTCACGCCATGCTTGGCGTTGTTCCGGGGTCAGCTCGATGATTTCGGACGTGCCCGCTTTGCGGATGCGCTCCAGATCAGCCTGATTGGCTTGCTCGGCGGCTCGGTTAACTTCGAAGGTGACTTCGTCGATGATGCTTTCCAGCTCGGTACGAATCCGGTGCGGGATACCAAACCAGAAGCTCGAATTGCTCACCAGCATATAGTCCAGCACGCCATGGTTCGTTTCGGTGATGAAGGGCTGAACCGTATGCATCTTCTTGCTGTAGAGATTCGACCAGGTATTTTCCGTGCCTTGCACCGTGCCGTTCTGCAAGGCGCTGAAGGTGTCTGCGAAGGCGATCTTCCTGGTTGACGCGCCAACCTGTGCGAACTGAGACTCCAATACCCCGGACGGTTGGATGCGGAAGGCGAGGCCTGTCGCATCGCTCGGCGTTTTCAAAGTTTTGGTCGCCGACAGTTGCTTCATACCGTTGTGCCAGTACGCCAGGCCGGTGATGCCCTGCTTTTCCATCGACAGCAATAGCTGGCGGCCCTTGGCGCGCTTCTGAAATCTGTCTACGGAGGCCAGGTCGTCGAAGAGAAACGGTAAGTCGAATACCTGTAGCTGTTTGGTGTATTGCTCGAACTTCGCGAGCGATGGTGCCAATAGCTGTACTTCGTTCCTGGCTAGAGCCTCCAGTTCGTTGGCATCGCCGAACAGGGTGGAATTGGGATAGACCTCGACGCTGACCTGGCCGGGCAGTCGTTCTTCGACCAGCTTCTTGAATAGAAGGGCGCCCTTGCCTTTGGGCGTGTCCTCAGCGACGACGTGGGAGAACTTGATGACGACCGGTTCAGCTTCGACCGCGGTCGCGGTCAACGCCAGCAGCAGGCTGGCGAGGGTGATGATCGGCTTGATCATGAAAAGGCTCTTTGTTTTTGGTGGGTTGGCATGACATCCGAACGGATGCGATTGAGCTTTCAATGAAGCGTTATGCCAAATAAGCCACACCGTAAAAAGGGCTTTCTCTCAGATTTCACAAATGAGGTAGAGGGAGTTGCAGCAGGTCACACTTTCGCTGCTGCTCGGGACGGCGCTGCGCCGCCAGCCAGCAGCGCAGAGCCATCGGGGATCAGCCGCTGGCCAGCTGCCAGCCACCTCCGAGTGCCTTGTAAAGGCCTACGACTCCGCGATAGACCTCGACTTCGGCCTGCGCCTGCGCATCCTCCGCTGCTAGGCGTTCACGCTCGGCATCCAGCAGCACAAGGAAGTCCACCGTGCCCTCTCGGTAACGGATCGCTGCTTGCTCCGCCGCCGCACGGCTGGCGCCGGACTGACGCAACAGGGCGAGTAGCCGCTCCTGAGCTCTCGCATAGTCGCTGAAGGCGTTCTCCGATTCCTCCAGGGCCAGCAGAACCTGCTGCTCGTAGCTGGCCAACGCACCCTCGGCGTCCGCCTCTGCGCCACGCAATCTGGCGCGGACGCTGCCCATGTCGAACGCGGCCCAGGTAATGCTCGGCGCGACGCCCCAGGCCTGAGCCTCGCTCGAACCGATCTGCGAACCGCGCCCCGCAATAAACCCCAGGAAGCCGCTCAGGCTTACCCGCGGAAACAGATCAGCCGTCGCTACGCCCACGCTGGCGGTCGCCGCTGCCAGCTGCCGTTCAGCCGCGAGAATGTCCGGTCGGCGACGTAGCAGCTCGGTGGGATCGCCAATCGGCAGCGCCTTGGCGATGGCCGGCAACTCACGCGGCGTGAGGTCGACGCTAAGCCTATCCGCGCGCTGACCGAGCAGGGTTGCGATGCGATTGGTCGCTCGGGTTTGCTGCGCCTGCAGTTGCGGCAAGCTGGCCTCGGTTGCCGCCAGCCGCGCATCGGCGCGCAGCACATCGAGCTCGCTCCCTACGCCAGCGTCGCGTAACTGCTCGGTCAGCCGATGTGAGTTGCGCTGGTTTTCGAGATCCTCCCTCGCGATGCGTTCACGCAACTGCGCGCCGCGCAGCTGGCCGTAGGCATCGACCAGTTCGGCAATCAGGCTGACCTGTAGCTGGTACAGCTCCGCTTCTGCAGCTTCACTCTGCGCCTCGCTGGCTTCGATACGCCGCTGCACCCGGCCGAACAGATCGAGTTCCCAGGCCATGTCCAGCCCAAGATCGTAACGCTCGATGCTGCTGCGCTCCTCGCCGAAGCCAGGTTGCTGAGCCTCGCCATATTCGGCGCTGGCCCCCGCGGTTACGGTAGGGAAGCGATCATTGGACGCGTCATCGCGAATCGAACGAGCGGCGCGGAGCCGGGCGAAGGCGATGCGCAGTTCGCGGTTCTCGGCCAGCGCTCCAGCCACCAGAGCGTCGAGCGTCGGATCGTCGAACTGGCGCCACCAGGCTGCCTGAAAATGTGATTGATCGAAGCCAGCCGCCGCTGCACGTTCAATCTGCGCGGGCTCGACCTCCGGCGCGCGGTAATCCGGCCCCACGGCGCAGGCACTCAAGGTGAGAACAGCCGCAAGCAGTAACGGAGTGGAAATGACAGCCTTCATGCGTGCGCCTCCTCGAGTACCGCTTTCTTCGCCTCGCGCCGTTCGACGTAGGCGCGTATGACCAGGTAGAACACCGGCGTCAGCAGCAGACCGAAGAAGGTCACCCCGAGCATGCCGCTGAACACCGCGACGCCCATGGCATGACGCATCTCCGCACCCGCGCCGGAGGAGAGCACCAACGGCACCACACCCATGATGAACGCAAAGCTGGTCATCAGAATCGGGCGCAGCCGCAGACGGCAGGCCTCGAGCACAGCGGATAGACGATCCATGCCTTCTTCCTGTTTGTCCTTGGCGAACTCGACGATCAGGATCGCGTTCTTGCACGCCAGGCCAACGAGCACGATCAGGCCGATCTGGGTAAACACGTTGTTGTCGCCGCCAGAGAGGATCACCCCGGTAATGGCCGACAGCAGCGTCATCGGTACGATCAGAATCACCGCCAGTGGCAGGCTCCAGCTTTCGTACTGCGCCGCCAAGACCAGGAAGGCCAGCAGCACGCAAAGCGGGAAGACGAACATCGCGGTGTTACCCGCCAGGATCTGCTGATAGGTCAGCTCGGTCCATTCGAAGCTCATGCCGTTCGGTAGCTCGGCTTGCAGCAGCCGTTCCATCGCCGCTTCGGCCTGACCGGAGCTGTAGCCGGCGGCGGCCGCACCGTTGATTTCAGCGGTCAGGAAGCCGTTGTAGTGCATCACGCGATCCGGGCCGGAACTGTCACTGACCTTGACGAAGGTTGAGAGCGGCACCATCTCGCCACGGTTGTTGCGCACCTTCAGCTGACCGATCTGGTCGGGCGTCAGGCGAAACTTCTGCTCGGCCTGGACGTTGACCTGGTAGGTGCGGCCAAAGCGGTTGAAGTCGTTGGCATATAGCGAGCCAAGGTAGACCTGCATGGTGTCGAAGATCTGATCGATAGCCACGCCGTGGGTCTTGGCTTTTTCCCGGTCGATATCGGCATCGATCTGCGGGACGTTCACCTGATAGCTGGTGAACAGCCCGGCCAGTTCGGGATAGTCGGCGCTCTTGGCGATGACGTTCTGCACCTGCTTGTAGAGCTCCTCGTAGCCGAGGTTGCCGCGGTCCTGAACCTGCACGCGGAAGCCGCCAATGGTGCCCAGCCCCTGTACCGGCGGCGGCGGGAAGATCGCCAGGTAGGCTTCCTGAATACCGGAGAACTGGCCGTTGAGCTCCCCGGCGATGGCCCCGGCGGACATGTTTTCGTCCTTGCGCTCGCCAAAGTCTTTCAGGGCAACAAAGACGATGCCGCTGTTCGGGCTGTTGGTGAAGCCATTGATCGAGAGACCCGGGAAGGCGATGGTGTTCTCCACGCCGGGATGCTTTCCGGCAATCGCAGACATCTGCTTGATGACGTCCTCAGTACGATCCAGCGTGGCGGCATCCGGCAGTTGCGCGAAGGCCACCAGGTACTGCTTGTCCTGCGGCGGCACGAAGCCGGTCGGAGTACTGGCGAACCCCAGGTATCCGAGTCCGACCAGGCCGACATACACCACAAGCGCAATGCCGCTGCCGCGCAGGATGCGTTTAACCGCACCGACGTAGCCGTGACTCGCACGCTCGAATACGCGGTTGAACGGCGCGAACAGCCAGCCGCCGAACAATTTGTCCAGCAGCCGCGAGAAACCGTCTTTTGGTGCGTCATGGCTGCGCAGCAATGCGGCCGCTAGCGCCGGTGACAGCGTCAGGGAGTTGAACGCAGAAATCACCGTCGAAATGGCAATGGTCAGGGCGAACTGCTGGTAGAACTGCCCGGTGAGGCCGGAAATAAACGCGGTCGGGATGAAAACAGCGCAAAGCACTAGCGCCGTCGCGATGATCGGCCCCGTCACTTCCTTCATCGCCTGCTTGGTGGCTTCGACGGGGGACTTGCCGAGGCCAATATTCCGCTCGACGTTCTCCACCACCACGATGGCGTCATCCACCACGATGCCTATCGCCAACACCAGGCCAAACAGCGACAGCGCGTTGAGCGAGAAGCCGAGCATGTGCATCACCGCGAACGTACCGATCAGCGACACCGGCACGGCGGCCAGCGGGATGATCGAGGCGCGCCAGGTCTGCAGAAACAGGATCACCACCAGCACCACCAGCACGATGGCCTCGAGCAGGGTGTGAACCACCGCTTCTATGGAGCCGCGCACGAAGATGGTCGGGTCGTAGACGATTTCGTAGTCCACGCCTTCCGGGAAATCCTTCTTCAGTTCGGCCATGCGTGCACGCACCGAGTCGGAGATTTCAATCGCGTTCGAGCCAGGGCGCTGAAAGACCGGAATGGCGACAGCGGGCTGGTTGTTAAGCAAGGAGCGCAGCGCGTACTGGCTGGAACCCAGTTCGATACGTGCGATGTCTCGCAGGCGGGTGATCGAGCCGTCTTCGCCGGCGCGGATGATGATGTTCTCGAACTCCTCCTCGCTAACCAGTCGGCCTTGGGTGTTGATTGATAACTGGAAGTCCGTCGCGCCCGGTGCGGGTGGTGCACCCAGCGAACCCGCCGCCACCTGGCGGTTCTGCTCGCGGATCGCATTGACCACGTCAGTTGCGGTGAGGTTGCGCGAGGCCACCTTGTTTGGATCGAGCCAGACGCGAAGCGAATAATCGCCCATGCCGAACAGCTGTACGTCACCGATCCCGTCCAGTCGCGCCAGTTCGTCCTTGACGTTCAGCGCTGCATAGTTGGACAGGTAGAGCATGTCGTAGCGCTCGTCCGGCGAGGTCAGGTGCACCACCATCGTCAGGTCTGGCGAGGCCTTGTCCACCGTCACGCCCAGGCGCTGCACTTCGGTCGGCAGCGTTGGCTGGGTGCGTGTGACGCGGTTCTGCACCTGCACCTGGGCATTGTCCAGATCGGTGCCCAGCGCGAAGGTGATGGTCAGGGTCAGCTTGCCGTCGGCGGTCGCCTGGGACGACATGTAGAGCATGCCTTCGACGCCGGTAATGGCCTGCTCCAAGGGCGAGGCGACGGTTTCGCCGATCACTTTGGGGTTAGCACCCGGGAAGCTGGCGCGGACCACCACCGTCGGCGGCACCACCTCGGGATATTCGCTGATCGGCAGCTGGAATAGCGAGATGGCACCGCCGATCAGGATGATCAGCGACAGCACCGCGGCGAAGATTGGCCGTTGGATGAAGAACTGAGAGAAATTCATGACGCACTCCGGGGGAGAGGGTGCGCATGACGCACCCTGGCGGAATCGGTTGTTATGGGGGTGGCGCCTCGGCGCCGGTCAGCTGGACGTGTCGGTCATCAACTGCTCGGTCGGCGCGCCAGGGTGCGGTCGACGACCTGCGGATTCATCGCGGCGGAAATGGCACGGCTCTGTTCTTGTAGCGCGGCAAGGGTATCGGCATCCGCCATCGGGACATCCTGTGGCTGTACCGCATTACCCGGCCGAACGCGCTGGAGGCCGTTCACCACGATGGTTTCGCCTTCCTTCAGACCACTACGCACGATGCGCAGGCCCTCCAGCTTCGGACCCAGTTCGATAGCGCGATAGTTGACGGTGTCGTCCTCCCCGAGGACCAGGACGAACTTCTTGCCCAGATCGGTTCCGACCGCGACATCCTTGATCAGGACGGCGTCATAGGTGGCACTGCCGACCAGCTTCAGCCGCGCATAAAGCCCGGGGGTGAAACGCCCGTCGCGGTTGTCGAACACGGCGCGGCCGCGAATGGTGCCGGTGCGGGGATCGACCTGATTGTCCATGAAGTCCATGTGCCCCAGATGCGGGTGACCTTCTTCGCTGGATAGCCCGAGGTACACAGGCGTCTCCTCGCCACGCTCACCGTCACGGGCCAGCTCGCGGTATTTCAGGTAGGTGCGTTCATCTGCCTCGAAGTAGGCATAGACCTTGTCGGTCGAGACCAGCGTCGTCAGCAAGGCTTCGCCAGCATTGACCAGGTTGCCCGCGGTGATCAGCGCACGACCTACGCGGCCATCGATGGGGGCGGTGACCCGGGTGAAACCAAGATCAAGCTTCGCTGCGTCGAGCTGAGCCTGGATGGCGGCGACGGCGGACTTCGCTTCGCTGGCGGCGCTGGCTCGCGCGTCAGCCAGTTCGGCTGAAATCGCATTGTTGGCGCGTAGGCGCTCACCGCGCTCGGCTTCGCTTGCGGTCCGGCGCTGGGTGGCGCGCGCTTGTTGCAGCTCGGCCTGCAACCGTTTGACCTGGGCTTCGAACGGGCGCGGGTCGATCTGGAACAGCAAGTCGCCTTTCTTCACCAGCGAGCCTTCCGCGAACGCGACCTTGTCGATGAAACCCGACACGCGTGGACGAATCTCGACCGATTCCGGCGCCTCCAGGCGGCCGGTGAGTTCGTCCCATTCAGTGACCTGCTGTTCGATGACCTCGGCAACACTGACGGCGGGTGCCGGCATGGCTGCTTCGGTCGCTTCTGGCGCTTTTCCGCATGCGCCAACCAGAGCTGCGGCAACCGCAACCAATGGGTAACGCAAGGCTTTGAGTGAACGTTCCATGCTTGACTCCGCAACTCGGCTTTTTATCGATGGCGGAAGTGTGTGGGCTGGTCCCTTCAGGCAGAAATCGAACGAGGCGAATGTAGATATCATTGACGGTGATGGTTGGCCATCGAACATCAGGCCCATGCGATATCGGTCGGGTGGAAACGACCCCCGGATCGTTCCTCCAATCGAGGGCTATCCCGGCTGGTAAAAGGAGCCGCTGGGGCAGGGCACTTGAATGACGAGGCAGGGTGCGTGGGACGGTATACGCGTGGAAAAGGCTGCGCCGTTTTTCACCCTACAGACTGTCCGGATCGCCTACGAACATCTGGATCCGCGAGCGCAGCCAGCGCTCGGCCGGGTCGTTGTCCTGGGCGCCACGCCAGGCCATGGAGAGCTCGAAGTCCTGGCTGGTCTCGAAGGGCAGCGGCTCGGCGCGCACGCCGCCGTTGGCAGCGAGTGCCATCGCTGCATAGTCCGGCAGGGTGGCCACCAGGTCGGTGCCGGCCAGCAAGCTGGCCAGGCCGTTGAACTGCGGCACGGCGAGTACTACCCGGCGCTTGCAGCCATGCAGGGCCAGTTCGTCATCGATGTAGCCGTTCAGGTCGCCAGCAAAGGAAACCATGGCATGCGGCCGGGAACAGTAGTCCTCCATCGACATGCGGCCGGGGATGCTGTCGGCGCGCAGCAGCATCGGTTTCGGCCGGCGCAGTACCTTGCGCTTGGCATTGGCAGGCAGTTCCTCGGTGTAGCAGACACCCACCGAAATTTCTCCGGAGGCGAGCAGCCCCGGCATCAGCAGGTAATTGGCACGGCGTACCACCAACACCACGCCCGGGGCTTCGGCGCGTATGCGCCTGAGTAGCGGCGGCAGCAGGGCGAACTCAACTTCGTCGGTCAGACCGATGCGAAACACCAGCTCGCTGGTGGCGGGGTCGAAGGTCGAGGCGCGGCTGACAGCAGTCGAGATGGAGTCCAGCGCCGGGGACAGCAGACCGGCAATTTCCAGGGCACGTGCGGTTGGCTCCATGCTTCGGCCCGTGCGGACGAACAACGGATCATCGAACAGCGTACGCAACCTTGCCAGCGCAGCGCTGATCGCCGGCTGGCCGAGAAATAGCTTTTCAGCCGCTCGCGTCACGCTACGTTCGTGCATCAGCGTTTCGAACACGATGAGCAGGTTCAGGTCCACGCGGCGAAGGTCGTTGCGATTCATGCCGTTCACTTCAAGCTGTGGTCAAACCAGGAACACGGCTGACCAGATGAGGTTGCGTCTGCATTCTAGACAGTTCGCAGTGTCACCGGCATGTCCATTTCCGCTTTGCAATGACACAAAGCTGCAACCAGGCGCTCCACCTTACATACAGGGCCCCATCATTCCGGCGCATGGCAACTATCGAGCGGAATGCAGGCTTCGCGGCTGGAGTTGTCCCAGCGGTACAGATAGAGTCACTGACACAGCAGTAATCGAGGGGTCTTTTTCATGTCCCGCATCATCCGTTTCCACCAGTTCGGGCCAGCCGATGTGCTGCGCTATGAACAACGTGACGTGCCAAAGCCGGGTCCGGGCGAAGTACTGGTCGGCGTCAAGGCGATCGGGGTCAGCTGGAACGACGTGCTTTGGCGTCAGGATCTGTCGCCACGGCACGCCAGGCTACCGGCCGGGCTCGGCAGTGAAGTCGCTGGTGAGGTACTGGCGGTGGGCGAGGAGGTCGATGGGTTCGCGGTAGGTGATCGCGTGGCCAGCTTTCCCGGCCATGACCTCAACCAGTACCCGCTCTATGCCGAGCACGCGCTCCTGCCGCAGACATCGCTGGTTCACTATCCGGAAATGCTCAGTGCAGCCGAAGCCTGCGTCCACTTCACGCCCGCGCTGGTGTCGTATTTCGCGCTGGTGGAACTGGCGCAACTGGAGCCCGGACAGCATGTCCTGATCACCGAAGCGCGGCACTGCACCGGGCCTTCTGCGGTACAACTGGCGAAGGCGCTAGGCGGTCGAGTCATTGCGACCTGTGATACGGCCGAGGATCGTGAATTCCTGCATGAGCTGGGCGCAGAGACTGTTGTCGTCACGGAAGAGGAAGATCTGGTCGGACGTCTGCAGAAGATTACCGGTGGAGCCGGCGTCGAGGTCGTGCTCGACGGTTGTGGCGGTTCGCAGATGAAGCTGCTCGGTGACGTGATTGCGCCACGTGGGAAGCTGATTCTCTACGGTCTCAACGGTGGCAACGAGACGGCCTTTCCGGCGTGCGCGGCGTTCAAGAAGAACTTCAAGTTTTTCCTGCACTGCCTCTGCGATTTCACCGGCCAGCCTGAGCTTGGCATCGAGCAGAATGGCGATGCCGTCCAGCGTGCCTTGCTGCATATCAATCAACTGACGGCCGACCGGCTGATCACACCGCAAGTGGACAGGCTGTTCCCCTTCGAGGATGTAGTAGCCGCCCACCAGTATGTCGAAAGCGGCGTCCCGCGCGGCCGGGTTGCGCTACGCGTCGGCTGACATAGAGGCCTCAGCACAGGGGCCTCTCATCGCTTCACAGAAACTTTTACGGCCAGTGCCAAGTCCTCCGAGTACAGGTTTTATTCCCGTTACGGAGGATTCCGCATGCCCGACCAGACACTTCCCCCACAGCAGCAGCCAGAGCCGGGCAAAGAGGGCGAAATGAACCCGCGTCCCGAATTTCGTGGCGAGGACTATAGAGCCGCCGGCAAGCTCCAGGGCAAGGTGGCGATCATTACCGGAGGTGACAGTGGTATAGGCCGGTCGGTCGCGGTGCTGTTTGCCCGTGAGGGCGCCGATGTGGCAATCCTTTATCTCGATCAGCACCAGGACGCCGATGAAACCCGGCGCGTGGTCGAAGAGCAGGGCCGCAAGTGCCTGACCTTTGCCGGCGATGTGGCTGATCGTGACGTGTGCCGCAAGGCGATCGACGAAACCCTGGGCACGCTCGGCAAGCTCGACATTCTGGTCAACAACGCCGCCGAACAGCATCCCCAGAAAAGCCTCGAGGACATCAGCGAAGAACAGTGGGAAAAGACGTTCCGCACCAACATCTTCGGCATGTTCCAGATGACCAAGGCTGCACTGCCGCACCTGCAGAAAGGGGCAGCGATCATCAATACCACTTCGGTCACGGCCTACAAGGGCAGCCCGCAGTTGCTGGACTACTCATCGACCAAGGGCGCCATCACCGCCTTTACCCGATCCCTGTCGATGAACCTGGCCGAGCGCGGGATCCGGGTGAATGCCGTAGCCCCCGGGCCGATCTGGACGCCGCTTATCCCATCGACGTTCGATGAGGAAAAAGTCGAGAAATTCGGCGCGAACGTGCCCATGGAACGTCCCGGACAGCCAGAGGAGGTTGCGCCCGCCTATGTGTATCTGGCCAGCAGCGATTCTTCCTATGTCAGCGGCCAGGTGATCCACGTGAATGGCGGTACGGTGGTCAACGGCTGATCACAGCCGACAGGAGAGAAGCTTATGCCTCGCACGATCTGGAAGGGTGCCGTCAGTTTCGGTCTGGTCCATATTCCCGTGGCCCTGGTGCCCGCCACGACCCGCTCGGGAATCGATTTCGACTGGCTGGACAAGCGCAGCATGGACCGGGTGGGCTACAAGCGCATCAACAAGACCACCGGCGAAGACATCCAGAGCGAGAACATCGTCAAGGGTGTCGAGTACGAAAAGGGCAACTACGTCGTGATCAGCGATGACGAGATCAAGGCAGCCCACCCGAAGGCCACGCAGACGGTGGACATCGTTGCCTTCGTCGACTCGAAGGACATTTCCTTTCTCTATATCGATACGCCGTATTACCTGACGCCCGATCGCCGTGGCGAGAAGGTCTACGCACTGCTGCGTGAAACGCTAATCCAGACCGGCAAGGTCGGGATCGCCAATGTGGTGCTGCGCAACAAGCAGCACCTGGCGGTGGTGATGCCGCTGGGCAAGGCGCTGGTGATGAATACCTTGCGCTGGGCCGAAGAGGTTCGCGGTGTCGAATACCTCGAGATGAAGGACGAGGCGCTCAATGCCGATCTGAACCCGAGGGAGCTCGACATGGCTAAGCGGTTGGTAGAGGACATGAGCGAAGACTGGAATCCCGATCAGTACAAGGACACCTTCCAGGACCAGATCATGGACCTGGTCGAAACCAAGGCGCGCGAAGGCAAGATCGAGGCAGTGGGTGGGCCGGAGGAAGCCGTGGATCGGCGCAGCGCCGATGTCATCGACCTTACCGAACTGCTCAAGCGCAGTCTGGCGGGAAAGTCGGCGGCCAGGAAGCCAGCGCCCGCCGAGCAGGTTGAGGACGGGGGCGAGGACGACGACAGCGAAGAAGCCTCACCGGCAAAGCGAACCGCAAGCAAAACTGCAACCAGCAAAGCCAAGGCGCCGGCGAAGCCCACCGCAAGCAAGACCGCCACGAGCAAAACCTCGACAGCGCGCAAGACGGACACCAGCAAGGCCAGTACCAGCAAGCCCAGCAGCAAGAAAGCGAGCTGACGATGAGGAATCTGCATGCCTGACAAGTCCGGCAAGAGCCGTCCCGATGTCGGCGGTATCGGCATCAGCAACCCGCAGCGTGTCATCGATGACCGGAGTGGCGTCACCAAGCTGCAGCTCGCGCAGTACTATCTGGCCGTAGGGGAGTGGCTGATGCCGCATCTGGCCAAGCGCCCGCTTTCAATTGTCCGTGCGCCTGACGGCGTCAGTGGTGAAAGTTTTTTCCAGCGCCACTGCGGGCGCCTGAAGATGCCGCACATGCGCGTGCTGGATAAGTCACTCGACCCCGAGCACGCCCGCCTCATCCAGGCCGACAGCGTGACCGCGGTGGTTGAGGCAGCGCAGATGGGCACCATCGAGTTTCACACCTGGAATGCACGCAGCGATCGCATCGACAGGCCGGATCGGATGGTTTTCGACCTGGATCCCGACCCCGAACTGCCGTGGTCGAGCATGATCGAGGCGACCACCATGACCCTCGATCTGCTCGGAGAGCTGGGTCTTCGTGCGTTTCTCAAAACCAGCGGCGGGCGCGGTATGCATGTCGTGGTGCCCATCGAGCGACGCCAGAGCTGGGACCTGGTCAATGATTTCGCCCGTGGCGTCACGGTGCGCCTGGCAAAGGAGGCACCGGAGCAGATCGTGGCGAAGATGGGGCCTAAGAATCGCGTCGGCAGGATTTTCGTCGACTACCTGCGCAATCAGCGTGGGGCCAGTACTGTTGCCGCTTATTCGGCACGAGCTCGACCGGGGCTGCCGGTTTCCGTACCCATCACCGTCGACGAGCTGGACCGGATCAGCGGCGCCGACCATTGGAACATCTTCAACGTTCGCGAGCGCCTCGATGCCCAGTCACTCGATCCCTGGGCCGAGTACGCTTCTACCCGCCAGTCTCTCTCCGCACAGCTTTTGCGCGAGCTCGCTGCACGGCAGTGACGCGACCGATGACCTGTCCATCGCAGTACCTTGAACTAGGCTTGCATCAGCGTAGCGAGGATACGCCGCCCCGTCTGTCCCTCTGAAGGAACCATTCCAGAGCGGTCGCAGTCGACCCATCTGATGGGGAAAACATAATTAGAAACAGGAGATACCGATGACCGTGCGAGTATCCCGGCGACAGTTCCTGAAGTTCGGTGCGGCTGGTGTAGGTGCATCGAGCATGGCCATGATGGGATTTGCGCCTGATGAAGCCGTCGCGTCGATTCGTCACTTCAAACTGACCGGCGCAAGAATGACCCGCAATATCTGCACCTACTGCTCGGTAGGCTGCGGCATGTTGCTCTACTCCCTTGGAGATGGCGCGATCAACGTGATCGACGAGATCTACCATGTCGAAGGCGACCCTGATCATCCGGTCAGTCGCGGATCGCTTTGCCCCCGGGGCGCCGGGGTGCTGGACTTCATCAAGAGTGAGTCGCGGGTCAAGTACCCGGAAGTCCGCGAGCCCTATACCAATGAATGGAAGCGCATCAGCTGGGAAGAGGCCTTTGCGCGCATCGCCCGGCATATGAAGGATGACCGCGACCGCAATTTCGAGACCCATGACGAGCAGGGCCGGCTGGTCAACCGCTGGATGACCACATCGATGGTAGCGGCTTCGGCCTGTACCAACGAGACGGCCTATCTCACCCAGAAGATCACCCGCGCACTCGGCATCCTTAAACTCGACAACCAGGCGCGCGTTTGACACGGACCAACGGTGGCAGGTCTTGCCCCAACATTTGGTCGCGGTGCCATGACGAATCACTGGACCGACATTGCCAACGCCAATGTCATCCTGTCGATGGGCGGCAATTCGGCTGAAGCACACCCTGTAGGCTTCCGCTGGGTCATGCATGCCAAGCAGCGCAGCAATGCGGTGCTGATCTCGATCGACCCGCGGTTCAACCGCACCACGGCGGTGGCCGACTATCACGCCTGGCTCCGTACCGGGACGGATATCGTGTTCCTCGGTGGTTTCATCAACTACCTGATCGAAACCGACCGCTATGCCCATGAGTATGTGCGCGAATACACCGACGCGAGCCTGATCGTCGCCGAGGGATTCGGTTTCGAAGAAGGGTTGTTCACCGGTTATAACCCGGCCGATCGAACCTACGACCGCGAGACCTGGAATTTCGAGCTCGACGAAAGCGGCTTCGCCCGCACCGACCCGACCTTGCAGCATCCTCGTTGTGTCTTGCAGCTGATGCGTCAGCATTACAGCCGCTACAGCGTCGATCAGGTGGAAAACATTTGCGGCATGCCCAGGGAAAAGGTGCTGGAACTCTGGGACTTGATGGCGACCACATCGGCACCCGACAAGACCATGACGATCCTCTACGCCTTGGGCTGGACACAGCACACCATCGGCTCGCAGATCATCCGTTGCGGGGCCATGGTGCAGTTGCTGCTGGGTAACATGGGCATGCCGGGCGGTGGTGTTAACGCACTGCGCGGGCATTCCAACATCCAGGGGCTTACAGACATCGGCCTGCTGTCGAACCTGCTGCCGGGCTACATGAATTTGCCGTCGGTCAATCTGCAGTCCTACGAGGACTACATAAAGACGCGGGTCAAGCTCCCGTTGCTCGAGGGCGAGGTGTCGTACTGGAAGTTCTACGAGCGTTTCTTCGTCAGCCTGATGAAGGACTGGTATGGCGATGTGGCCACCAGGGAAAACAACTGGTGCTACGACTGGCTGCCCAAGCTCTCCGAGCCGATCTATGACGTGCTGTATGCCATCAACGACATGACGCTGGGCAAGATGACCGGCGCGTTCTGTCAGGGCTTCAACATCCTGGCGGCGTTCCCGAACAAGGCCAAGGTCATGGACGGCCTGTCCAAGCTGAAATTCCTTGTGATCATGGATCCCCTCACCGTGGAGACCGGCGAGTTCTGGAAGAACTTCGGCGAGTATCACGATGTCGACCCGTCGCAGATCGCCACTGAGGTATTCCGGCTGCCGACCACCTGCTTCGCTGAGGACGACGGTTCCATCACCAACAGTGCACGTTGGCTGCAATGGCATGAGCGCGCCGTGCCTGGCCCTGGCGAGTCGATGACCGATACCGAGATTCTGGGTGAGGTCATGTTGCGTCTGAAGCATATGTACCAGGAGGAGGGCGGTGCCTTCCCCGATCCGATTCTGAACCTGAGCTGGAACTACAAGGTGCCGGAGTTTCCGAAGGCCTCTGAACTGGCCATGGAGTACAACGGCCGGGCGCTGGCGGATATCACCGACGACAGCGGCAGGGTCATACGGCGCAAAGGTGAGCAGCTTCAGGACTTCAGTGAACTGCGCGCTGACGGCTCGACTGCCTGTGGTTGCTGGATCTACTCCGGCGCCTGGACCGAACAGGGCAACATGATGGCCCGTCGCGACAACTCGGACCCCTACAACACGGGTAACACCCTGGGTTGGGCCTGGGCCTGGCCGATGAACCGTCGACTGCTCTATAACCGCGCTTCGGCGCGTCCCGACGGGACGCCATGGGCGCCCAACAAGGCGTTCATCTGGTGGAACGGCGAGCGCTGGACGGGCGCCGATGTGCCCGACTTCCCGGTGACGTCACCGCCCTCTCAAGGTGTCGGTCCCTTCATCGTCACGCAGACCGGGCGTGGGCATTTCTTTGCCTGCGAGTGGTTGAACGAAGGGCCTTTCCCTGAGCACTACGAGCCCATGGAAACCCCGATCGACCGCAACCCGCTGAGCCCGAACAATCCGCTGGCGTTGCACAATCCCATCGCCCGTGTGTTCGAGCAGGATCGTGACTCGTTCGGTTCGAACACGGAGTTTCCCTATGCCGCGACCACCTACCGTCTGACCGAGCACTTCCATTACTGGACGACTCACGTTCGGCTCAACGCCATCGCCCAGCCTGAAAAGTTCATCGAGATGAGCGATGTTCTGGCCGGGGAGCTGGGTATTGCCGCTGGCGACCGGGTAAAGGTCAGCTCCAAGCGGGGCTACATCACAGCGGTGGCAGTGGTGACAAAGCGCATGGTGCCGCTCGAAATCGACGGGCGCACGGTGCATCACATCGGCATTCCGATTCACTGGGGCTTCAAGGGTGTGGCGAAAAAAGCGCACCTCACCAATACCCTGACGCCGTTCGTGGGCGACGGTAATACCCAGACGCCAGAGTTCAAGTCGTTTCTGGTGAACGTGGAGAAAGTGGGAGGGACCGTCTGATGCGAGGCGACCAGATCAATCTGCAGAACATCATCGCGCGCTCGGCGACGACCACCCCATCCCCGCAAGTGCGCCACGGCGCGGTGGACAAGGTCACCAAGCTTATCGACGTGTCCGTCTGCATCGGCTGCAAGGCTTGCCAGGTGGCCTGTTCGGAGTGGAACGACCTGCGTGACGAGGTGGGAGAGTGCGACGGGACCTACAACAATCCCCAGGACCTGACCGCCGAGTCCTTCGAGGTCATGCGCTTCTCTGAATACGAGGACGAGCAGGGCAACCTGGAATGGCTGATCCGCAAGGACAATTGCATGCACTGCGCCGAGCCAGGGTGCCTCAAGGCTTGCCCGTCGCCCGGCGCAATCGTGCAATACGCCAACGGTATCGTCGATTTCAATTCCGAGCATTGCATCGGCTGTGGCTACTGCGTTGCGGGTTGTCCCTTCGATATTCCCCGCATATCGAAGAAGGACAACAAGGCCTACAAGTGCACCCTATGTTCCGACCGGGTCTATCACGGCCTGGAGCCGGCGTGCGTCAAGAGCTGCCCGACCTCGGCCATCATGTTCGGCACCAAGGAAGACATGCTCGACTACGGTGCCCATCGTGTGGCGGACCTGCAGGGGCGTGGCTATGCAAACGCCGGCATCTACGACCCGCCAGGGGTCGGTGGTACCCATGTGGTCTATGTGCTGCAACACAACGACAAGCCGGAGATCTACAGCGGCTTGCCGCGTGACCCACATATCGCGCCAACGGTCGAGCTCTGGAAAGGCGTGACCAAACCGATCATGTCGGTTGCGCTGGGCATGTCCGTGCTCGCTGGCTTTTTCCATTACGTGATGAAAGGGCCCAAGGAAGAGCCGGAAGACGACCCCGACCCAGAGTTGGCATCGGCCGACCGAGACCTGGATCGTCGCGGGGAGGACCGGCTATGAGCCATTCCAACGTCAAGCACGGCATTCTCCGTTACGGCTGGTGGACACGGGTCAACCACTGGCTCATCGCGATCAGCTTCACGCTGCTCGTGCTGAGCGGGCTTGCCCTGTTCTACCCGGCCTTCTTTGGGCTGACCGCGCTATTCGGCGGACCAGAGCCGACACGCATCGTGCATCCGTATATCGGCGTGTTCATGTCGCTGTTCTTCGTCATTCAGGCGGTGCGCTTCTTTGGCGACAACCTGATCGGTCGTCACGATGTGCAATGGATGAAGCAGATCCGCGACGTACTGGCCAACCGCGACGAGCGGTTGCCGCCGGTGGGCAAGAACAACGCCGGACAGAAGCTGGTGTACTGGATCTTTCTCGCCACCGTCCCGGTGCTGCTGGTCACCGGCATTGTGCTCTGGCGCCCCTGGATCGCGGATGGCATGCCCGTCTGGGCCCTGCGCTGGGCCGTGACCATCCATGCCTACACCGCCTTCATCGCGATCATCACCCTGGTCATCCATATCTATTCGGCGATCTGGGTGAAGGGGTCTGTGCGAGCGATGACACAGGGTCGGGTCAGCCACGCCTGGGCACGTCACCATCATGGGCTCTGGTACGACGAAGTGCGCCGCAAGGAGGGACATGAGGACCCGAGCGGTCTTTCGCCCAATCGCGACGTACCGTCGAAACGAACTTGAGGAGTTGCAGTGAACCACTCTTACGGAAGTGCGCCTTCAGGGATCATGGAGGCGCCGAATGTGGTGTTGCCGGATGCCAAAGTCTTCAGCAAGCGTGCAACGCGGTTGCGTGAACTGGTCCAGCAGGTGCCGCCACTGGATGAGTTTCTCGCCTTCATGGCACGGCTGGTCCAAGCCCAGCATCAGGTACTCAGCGAGCGTGAGCCGGCCTGGACACCGGCAGAAGATGCCTTTGATCAGGCGCTCAAGCACGGTATGCCGCCCCTTGGTGCCCAGGCACTGAAACCCGATGTGCAATGGCAGGGCGAGCTGTTGGCGATGCTCGACGCCATGGAATTGCATGTGGGCGAACGTCAGAGGCCGTTACTGCGCACCTTGCGCGACATGAACCAGCGGCAACTCGATGCGCTGGCTGACGAGGTACTCCAGTGCACGCCCGGCGATGAAGGCACCCGGCCCTTGCTGCCGCTGATAGCCGCCGCACTGCAGGTCAGCTGGGTGCGACTGGCCATGGCATTGCCCCGGGCACCCGACAAACCGGTCGGGGAGGCAAAAGGGCTTTGCCCTTGTTGCGGTTCGCCGCCGGTTGCCAGTGTGATCCACAACGAGCGCCATCGTGCCGGGGTGCGTTACCTGCATTGCTCCCTCTGCGCTACCGAGTGGCATCTGGAACGCATCAAGTGCAGCGTCTGTGATAGTGGGGCGAAGTTGCTCTACATGAAACTTGACGACGAGCAGGGCAAGTCGTTTCTGCCCGTCCAGGCCGAAACCTGCGGCGAGTGTCACAGCTACCTGAAAGTCATGCAGCGTGAAGAGCACGGACGAGCCGATCCCGTCGCGGATGATCTGGCCAGCCTTGCCCTCGACCTGTTGCTGGCCGAGCAGGACGACTATGGGCGCAGCGGGTACAACCCCTTGCTGATCGCCGGTGGTGACTAGCGGGCCATGCTGCCAAGGCTGCTGCTTTAGTCGGGTCCGGCCTGGCGGGCCGTCTGTTTCAGACGGGTCCCGGACGCAGGCCCGGCCTGGCACGCCATCTCTTATGGATCCCATCGCTCCCCCGGGCATCGCGAAACAAGCGCAGCGGCTCTGTGTCAAGCGGTAGCGACTGTTCGGGCTGAACTTTTAAGGCCTCCCTTGGTTCGGAAGAACAGAGCTTGAGAAAGCCCGCACGATGGGTTTTCCGCCGATAAACCAGGCTGCTCGATCCCTTGGAGCCGAGCAGCCTGGTTCTGTTTCGCAGCGATTTGCCCAGGAGCCCCGTTCGATGACCGATGCAAAACCCCATCCAGCGATCCACCCCCGACTTGAACAGGCGCTGCAGAGTCCACGCATAGCCATAGAATCGACCCAGCCGGTGCTGGAGGGTGGCCGCTTCGCCGCGAAGGCGGTCATCGGGCAACCGATCAACGTCAGCAGCAAGATTTTTGCGGATGGCCACGATCAGCTTGCCGCCTCTATCTGCTGGCGCACCAAGGACGAAACCACCTGGCGTCGCGCGCGCCTCAAGCTGATCGGCAACGACAGCTGGGAAGGCCAGTTCACGCCGACACAGGTGTGCTCACACGAATTCATGATCGAAGCCTGGTGGGATATCTATGAGACCTACCGCTACGAGTTGTCGAAAAAGCACACCGCAGGGGTTCCGGTGCAGCTCGAGCTGGAAGAGGGCCGTCTGATGCTCGAACGTGCCAGTCAGCGGGCTCAGGGCGAGACCAAGGCCATCATCGATGACCTGCTGCACCGGCTGAGCATGGCGCACCTGGACGACGAGCGGGTCTCGGTGATGCTGGCCAGCGAAACGGCGGCAGCGATGGCTGACGCAGACCCCCGCGAGCATTGCAGCCAGAGCGAGGTGTTTCCCATTGAGGTCGAGCGTCCACTTGCGTTGTTCGCCAGTTGGTACGAGTTGTTCCCGCGCTCCGAAACCGACGACCCGAATCGCCACGGCACCTTTCGTGACGTACATAAGCGTCTGCCGTCGATCCGGGACATGGGCTTCGACGTCCTGTATTTCACCCCGATTCATCCCATCGGCCGCCAGCATCGCAAAGGCCCGAACAACACGCTGCAAGCCGGTCCGAATGATCCCGGCAGCCCGTACGCGATCGGTAGCGAAGCAGGCGGGCATGACGCGGTCCATCCCGATCTCGGCACACTCGATGACTTCCGTGACCTTGTAGCTGCCGCACGCGACCATGGATTGGAGATCGCCCTGGACTTCGCCATCCAGTGTTCCCAAGACCACCCCTGGCTAAACGAGCATCCGGGTTGGTTCTCCTGGCGGCCGGACGGGACCATCCGTTATGCGGAAAACCCACCGAAGAAATACCAGGACATCGTCAACGTCGATTTCTACGCCGAAGACGCCATGCCCGACCTGTGGATCGCTTTGCGTGATGTGGTCTGGCACTGGGTCGAGCAGGGCGTGAAGATTTTCCGGGTCGACAATCCGCACACCAAGCCCTTGCCGTTCTGGGAATGGATGATTGCCGATATCCGCGAGCGCGACCCGGACGTGATGTTCCTCTCCGAGGCCTTCACCAGACCGGCGATGATGGCGCGCCTGGGCAAGGTCGGCTTCAACCAGAGCTATACCTACTTCACCTGGCGCAATAACAAGGCCGAGCTGAGCGAGTATTTCACCGAACTCAACGAGCATCCGCTGCGTGACTGTTATCGGCCGAATTTCTTCGTCAACACGCCGGACATCAACCCGTTCTTCCTGCATGACTCCGGACGCGCTGGTTTCCTTATCCGAGCAGCCCTGGCGACCATGGGTTCCGGGCTGTGGGGCATGTACTCGGGCTTCGAACTGTGCGAATCCGCGGCGATTCCGGGCAAGGAGGAGTACCTGGACTCCGAGAAGTATCAGATCCGAGTTCGGGACTACCATGCGCCGGGGAACATCGTCGCTGAGATCGCTCAGCTCAATCGCATCCGTCGTCAGAACCCGGCGTTGCAGACGCATCTCGGCTTCAAGGCTTACACGGCCTACAACGACAACATCTTCTTCTTCGGCAAGCGCACACCGGATCTGAAGAATTTCATCCTCGTCGCGATCAGCCTCGATCCCCACAACGCCCAGGAAGCGCATTTCGAGCTCCCGTTGTGGGAGATGGGCCTGCCGGACCATGCCGAAACGCGCGGCGAAGATCTCATGAACGGGCATCGCTGGACCTGGTACGGCAAGACTCAATGGATGCGGATAGAGCCGTGGCATTTGCCCTTCGGTATTTGGCGCATCAGTTCGGATGCAATAGATCCCGACTTAAAGTGATTTCTTAAGAATGGAATAAAAACGTTATTTATCAGTTATCTATAAGCGTTGTTTAATTTCGTTTATAGACTAGCTGGCTAACCTTTCCGCCTCGGTTGGTCACCTGTGTGGGCCAGCCGTGAGGCAGATTAAAGGAATGAGGCCATGGCCAGAGCGCGCAAACCTGCTGCCTTTATCAAAGACCCTCTTTGGTACAAGGATGCGGTGGTCTATCAGGTCCACCTGAAATCCTTTTTCGATTCAAACAACGACGGCGTCGGCGATTTCCAGGGCCTGATCGAGAAGCTCGATTACATTGCCGACCTGGGTGTGAACACCATCTGGCTGCTGCCGTTCTATCCCTCACCGCGGCGTGACGACGGCTATGACATTGCCGAATATCGTGGTGTGCATCCAGACTATGGCACCATGGCCGACGCCAAGCGTTTCATTGCCGAGGCACACAAGCGCGGCCTGCGCGTGATCACAGAGCTGGTCATCAACCACACCTCCGACCAGCACCCCTGGTTCCAGCGCGCCCGCAAGGCGAAGAAGGGCTCTGCTGCGCGCGACTTCTATGTCTGGTCGGACACCGACGAGAAGTACGACGGCACGCGGATCATCTTTCTCGATACCGAAGTGTCCAACTGGACCTGGGACCCGGTCGCCCAGCAGTACTTCTGGCATCGGTTCTATTCGCACCAACCGGACCTGAACTTCGACAATCCGCAGGTGATGAAGGCAGTCCTGAGCGTGATGCGCTACTGGCTCGATCTCGGAATTGACGGCCTGCGGCTGGATGCGATTCCCTATCTGGTCGAGCGCGACGGTACCAACAACGAGAACCTGCCCGAGACCCACGCGGTACTGAAGCAGATCCGTGCCGAGATCGACGCCAACTATCCCGATCGCATGCTGCTGGCCGAAGCCAACCAGTGGCCTGAAGACACTCAGCTGTACTTCGGTGGCGAAGATGGCGGCCTGGGCGACGAGTGCCATATGGCGTTCCACTTCCCGCTCATGCCGCGCATGTACATGGCCCTGGCGCAGGAAGATCGGTTTCCGATCACCGATATCCTGCGGCAGACCCCTGATATCCCGGCGAATTGCCAGTGGGCCATCTTTCTGCGCAACCATGACGAACTGACGCTGGAAATGGTGACCGACAAGGAGCGCGACTACCTCTGGAACTACTACGCCTCGGACAAGCGCGCGCGTATCAACCTCGGCATCCGCCGTCGCCTGGCGCCGCTGCTGGAGCGAGACCGCCGGCGCATCGAACTTCTCAACAGTCTGTTGCTGTCGATGCCCGGCACGCCGGTGATCTACTACGGCGACGAGATCGGCATGGGTGACAATATCTTCCTTGGTGACCGCGACGGTGTACGTACGCCGATGCAGTGGTCGGTGGACCGCAATGGCGGTTTCTCCCGCGCCGACCCACCCAGTCTCGTACTGCCGCCGATCATGGATCCGCTCTACGGTTACCAGGCGATAAATGTCGAGGCGCAACAGCGCGATCCGCACTCGCTGCTCAACTGGACGCGGCGTCTGCTTTCGATTCGCAAGCAGTTCAAGGCCTTTGGCCGCGGCACGCTGAAGATGCTCGCGCCCAGCAATCGAAGAATCCTGGCCTACCTGCGCGAGTTCACGACGGCAACCGGCGAAACCGAAGTGATCTTCTGTGTCGCCAACGTGTCTCGCTCTGCGCAGGCTGCAGAACTGGAACTGTCGCACTACGCCGGTATGGTACCGGTGGAGATGGTTGGCGGCAGTGCCTTCCCACCGATCGGCCAACTGCCGTATCTGTTGACGTTGCCTCCTTTTGGCTTCTACTGGTTCCAGCTGGCAACCAGTCACCAGATGCCCAGCTGGCACCAGGAACCCGTGGAAACCATGCCCGACTTTCAGACTCTGGTACTCAAGCGCCTGGATACGCTTTCGGCGAGCAACAAGCGCATTCTCGAAACCGAATCGCTGCCGGCCTACCTGCCCAAGCGTCGCTGGTTTGCCAGCAAGGACGCGGCCATACAGTCGATCAAGATCTGCTACAGCGTGCCCTTCGGCGATCCGCAGCGGCCTGTGCTGCTGAGTGAGGTCGCGGTGGAAGCGGCGGGGCGCACGGATCTGTACCAGCTGCCGCTGGGATTCCTCGACGAAGGCGACTTCGACACGGCCTTGCCCCAGCAACTGGCCATGGCGCGGGTCCGTCGCGGTCCTCAGGTGGGGCTGCTCACCGATGCGTTCGCACTCAAGCAGTTTGTGCTGGGCGTGATTCAGGGCTTGCGCGACGAGCAGGTGCTGCAATGCGGCGACAGCGAAATCCGCTTCCAGCCGATGCCTCAGCTGGCCGAAATCGAAGTGGATGGCAATGCCGAAGTGCGCTATCTCACCGCCGAACAATCCAACAGCTCGGCAATCATCGGCAGCAGCATGATGATCAAGGTTCTGCGTCGCGTGTCGGCGGGGATGCACCCTGAGCTGGAGATGGGCAGTTTCCTGACCGAGCAGGGCTTCACCCACATTTCGGCCATGCTGGGTCAGGTAAGCCGGTTCGCAAAGAATGGCGAGCAGTATGCATTGATGGTCGTGCAGCGCTTCCTCGACAACCAGGGTGACGCCTGGGAGTGGACGCTCAACACGCTCGATCGAGCGGTGCGTGACCAGATCGCCGGCGGTGTCTCGCTGCATGAAAACCAGTTCACTGCGTTGGAAGAACTGGAGGCCTTCAATCGACTGCTTGGGCAGCGCCTGGGCGAGATGCACATGACCCTGGCGGTGGAGACCGACAATCCGGCGTTCGCCAGCGAGCCGACCCAGGCTGCGGATGCGAAGGAGTGGACCGACTCCATTTCACGCGAGGTGGAGCACGCCCTGGACCTGCTGCAGGCCCGTCGCGGCGACCTGGACCGCAAGTCCACAGCGCTGGTAGACCAGCTGCTCGGCCAACGTCAGGAGCTGGTCGCCGAGGTGGAGCGCCTCGCCGGCAGGACCCTCGGCGGGCTGCGTACCCGCGTCCACGGCGACCTGCATCTCGGCCAGGTACTGGTCGCACAGGGCGATGCCTACTTTATCGACTTCGAAGGCGAGCCTGCGCGCTCGTTGGAGGAGCGTCGAAGCAAGCTGAGTCCGTTCAAGGATGTGGCCGGTGTCTTGCGTTCGTTCGAGTACGCCAGCGCCATGACGCTGCGCAACGCCCAGATTAGCGATAGCTCGGACACTGCAGTTCAGGCGCGGCGCACCATTTCCGAAACCTACCAGCAGAGCGCACGGGCAGTATTCCTGGAGGCGTATCGCGAGGCGACCGCCGAGCTGCCGCACGCCTGGAAGGAAGCTGCTGGTGCCGATGCGGCTCTGGCGCTGTTCAGCCTGGAGAAGACCGCGTATGAAGTTGCCTATGAGGCAGAGAACCGCCCGGCCTGGCTGTCTGTCCCGCTTCAGGGGCTCGCAGCGCTGGCACAACAGATTTCCGATGGAGGTTCCCAATGATTGATCGTCCGGCCGTGACCATGCCCGGTATAAACCTGCTGCCACCTGATGCCGATGTCGACGCGCTGGTGCGCGCCGAACACAGCGACCCCTTTTCCATTCTCGGCCCGCACGCAGACGGTGACGGGCTGGTGGTGCGCGCTTATTTGCCCAACGCGCTGGGCGTCGAGGTGCTCGAGCGCACCGGCGGGCGAGTGCTGGCGGCAATGGAACAGGGTCAAGTACCTGGCTTTTTCTTCACCCGGCTGAGTAATCCACAGCCCTATCTGCTGAAAATCAGGTGGGCCGGCGGCGAGCAGATTACCGAAGACCCCTACAGTTTCGGCCCGCAGCTTGGCGAAATGGACATGTACCTGTTCTCGGAGGGCAACCACCGGGAAATCGGCCGTGTATTCGGCGCGCAGGTGATGGAAGTCGACGGCGTGCAGGGCGTGCGCTTCGCCGTATGGGCGCCAAACGCTCGCCGCGTGTCGGTCGTTGGCAGCTTCAACGGCTGGGATGGGCGCCGTTATCCCATGCGCTCACGCTTTCCGTCGGGTGTGTGGGAGATCTTCATTCCCCGGCTGCAACCCGGCGACAAGTACAAGTACGAGATCCTTGGTCCGAACGGCATCCTGCCGCTGAAGGCAGATCCGATAGCGCTGGCGACGGAGCATCCACCGGGAACCGCCTCGGTCATCGCGCGCCCGCTGGAATACCAGTGGAACGATCAGGACTGGCTGCAGCATCGGGCGGAGCGGCAGTCGATCAATGCACCGATTTCGATCTACGAACTGCATGCAGGGTCCTGGCGCCGTGAAGGTGGCGACGACGGCCGTCTCTACGACTGGCACGAACTGGCCGAGCGGTTGATTCCCTATGTGGTCGACATGGGCTTCACCCATATCGAGCTGATGCCGATCATGGAGCACCCGTTCGGCGGCTCCTGGGGCTACCAGTTGCTGTCGCAATTCGCACCGAGTGCGCGGTACGGCACGGCGCATGATTTCGCAGCGTTCGTCGATGCCTGTCACAAGGCCGGAGTCGGTGTGATTCTGGATTGGGTACCCGCGCACTTTCCCACCGATGCCCACGGCCTCGGCGAGTTCGACGGCACCGCGCTCTACGAGTATGCGCACCCGTTCGAGGGCTTCCACCAGGACTGGGATACCTACATCTACAACCTTGGCCGCACTGAAGTGCACGGTTTCATGCTGGCCTCGGCGTTGCACTGGCTGCGTGAGTTCCATGTCGATGCACTGCGCGTGGATGCAGTGGCCTCGATGCTCTATCGCGATTACTCGCGCAAGGAAGGCGAATGGATTCCCAACCGCCATGGCGGTCGGGAAAACCTCGAGGCCATCGATTTCCTGCGCCATCTGAACGATGTGGTGGCGACCGAAACGCCCGGCGCGCTGGTGATTGCCGAAGAGTCCACCGCGTTCCCGGGTGTGAGCAAGCCGACCTCCGAGAACGGACTGGGCTTCGCCTACAAGTGGAACATGGGTTGGATGCACGATTCGTTGAAGTACATGGAGGAAGATCCGGTCAACCGCCAGTACCACCACGACAAGATGACCTTCAGCATGGTCTATGCATACTCGGAACACTTCGTGCTGCCGATTTCCCACGACGAGGTGGTGCACGGCAAAGGCTCCCTGGTCGACAAGATGCCGGGCGATCGCTGGCAGAAATTCGCCAACCTGCGTGCGTATCTGTCCTTCATGTGGACCCATCCAGGCAAGAAGCTGCTGTTCATGGGCTGCGAATTCGGTCAGTGGCGGGAATGGAGCCATGACCGCGAGCTTGACTGGTACCTGCTGGAAGAGGCGGATCATCGAGGCGCACAGAACCTGGTCCGTGACCTCAATCGGCTATACAGCGGAGAGACTGCGCTGCATGAGCTGGATGCCGATCCTGCTGGCTTCCAGTGGCTGATCGGCGATGATCGCGCCAACAGCGTCTTTGCCTGGCTACGCAAGAGCTCGGCTGGCTATCCGTTACTGGTGGTGGGCAACTTCACGCCAGTGGTCCGGGAAAACTACCGCATCGGGGTTCCTCAGGATGGCCGCTGGCAAGAGGTGTTCAACAGTGACGCCGAGTGCTACGGCGGGTCCAACGTCGGCAACGGCGGCGGGATTCTTGCCGAGCAGATACCGACCCACGGTCAGGACGTTTCCCTGTCGCTGACATTGCCTCCGCTGGGTGTGATCATCCTGAAACCACAAGGCTAAGCATCCGCGTATTGGCTGGTCGCCCTTGCTCCTGGAGGGCATTGGTGACCACCTCCGGATGCGCTTCAGGTGCGGTCGTTGAACCTGACGTTTCCGTCGAGACAGGGACAGATGTCCTGAAGCGCAGCCTTCGATCTGTCGGTATGAAGAAGCAGAGATTCGTCGAACCGACCGGCTGGTAGCCGTTCAGCTCTGTAGCTGATCAGCCCTGTATCTGGTAATGCTTCAGCGTTCCAGAGCGGACGGGGCCATGCGGGACCAGCCGGCGATGGCGATCGAGGAGCAAGCATCGGATGGCGGATCACGGCACCCACAATCATAGCCACAGCCACAGCCACAGCCACAGCCATGGTGGCGGCAAGACGCTGGTGTTCGCCCTGGTCTTCACGACGGCCTTTGCCGCTGTGGAAGTATTCGTCGGCTTGATGGCCGATTCGCTTGCATTGCTTTCGGATGCAGGCCACATGTTTACCGATTCACTGTCGCTGGGGATCGGTGCCTTTGCTGCCTGGCTGGCGAAGAAACCGGCGTCGCGCCAGCACTCGTTCGGGCTCAAACGTGCGGAAATGCTCGGCGCGCTGGTCAACGTGCTATTCATGTTCGGCGTCATCCTGTTCATCGCCTACGAGGCGTTCCAGCGCATGGCCGATACGCCAGAGGTGGCGGGCGGCACGGTGCTGGGCATCGGTGCGCTAGGCTTGTTGGTCAACCTGATCGTCGCCTGGGTGCTTATGCGGGGAGAGCAGACCATTAACGTGCGCGGCGCGCTTCTGCATGTCATGGGAGACCTGCTGGGGTCGGTCGCGGCGCTGGTTGCCGGTGCGATCATTTATCTGGGCGGGCCAGCCGTTGTCGATCCGCTCCTGTCGTTGCTGGTTTGCTTGCTGATCCTGGTGAGCGCCGTTCGGCTGCTACGCGAAGTCACCCATGTGTTGATGGAAGGGGTCCCCAAGGGAATCAGCGCGCTGGAAGTCGGCAACGCCCTGGTCGGGATCTCGGGTGTGCGCGCGGTTCACGACATGCATATCTGGAGCCTGTCATCGAGTAGCCAGGCCATCGCGGCGCATGTCGACGTGGAAGCGTTAGGGCATTGGGAAGAGATCCTGCCGCAGCTACAGAGGGTATTGCGGGAGCGATTCGGCATCGAACACAGCACACTGCAGCCCGAGGACGCGGCCATCCGCCAGGCCTGTGACGCCGATCCGAATTGTGGAGCGGGCGATTCGATCAGCCAGACGAGCAATGGCGACCCTCGTCTGGGTTGAAAGCAGGCCTAGCAGTGACGGGCCTCTTCGTCGTTCAACGCCTGGTTGCTCGAGCGCAACTTTCTGGCACGCAATTCCAGAACCACGTAGACCACCGTCGCGAACAGCAGCGGAACCAGGAAATAGACCACCCGGTAACCGATAAGCCCGGCCACGATAGTTGCCTGGTTGAGATCGTCACCAAGCATAGCGACGAAGACGGTCTCGATTACGCCCAGCCCTGCCGGAATATGCGCAATCACCCCCGCGACGCTGCTGATCATCAGGATGCCCAGCACCTCGGGGTAGGCCGCTTTCTGCGCCAGCATGAAATAGACCACCAGCGCCATCAGAGCCCAGTTGGCGGCGCCCAGCAGCATCTGCACCACCGCCAGGCGCAGAGAAGGCAGGTGGATTTCGTGCTTGCGCACCGTCCAGTGGCGCCGTTTCGAGAAGCCACAGGCCCATAGATAGACGATGGAAGCCATCAGCAGGGCCGCGCCCAGGACACGCAGCGCCGTGCGACCAATCTCCCAATCGGCCGGCGGGGTGATCCAGCCCATGGCGAAGATCAACCCGGCAAGCCACAGGTAGCCGAGCCAGTTGGTCAGCACGCTCATGGTGAACACGCGGGTGATCTGGGAAGTGCGCAGGCCGAGCCGGGAGTACAGCCGGTACCGTAGGGCGATGCCGCCCACCCAGGCGCTCAGGTTGAGGTTGAAGGCGTAGCAGACGAAGGTAACCGGGACGATCTGCCGAACCGGCAGCTTGTGCTGGGCGTAGCGCTTGCCAAGTACGTCGAAACAGCAATACACCGCATAGCTGAGCGCGGCGGCGGCACCGGCCAGCCACAGCGTTCGGGCATTGTAGTTACGCAGCGTCTGGTACACCTCGTTCCAGTCGACGTTGCGCGCCAGCGCGATCAACAGCCCCGTTACCAGAATGAAGAAAAGGTACGTCAGGCCCTTCTTGATCAGCGGCCAGCGTCGTCGCCAGCCGGATTGCGACGATTGTTCGGCTGCGGTCATTGATGGTCTCGCTGCAAAGGAGCTGGGCTGGGCTCGAGGGGCTCCGGGTCGAGCAACTGCAGCTTCGGGCGATGGGCTGGAAACAGGCCGACCATCTGGGGGAAGTGCCGCAGGAAGTGAAAGATCAGAAATGCCAGCGGTGCGCGCCACCAGTAGCCGCGGATGATGCGTTCCAGGGGGATGCGCCGGCAATGCTCCTGCAGGAGCTGGTCGAGTTTCTCGTGCAGGTGGCGGTTGAACACATGATCACGAATGATCAGGTTTGCCTCCAGGTTCAGCGACAGGCTGAGCGGATCGAGATTGCTCGAGCCGACCGTGGACCATTCGTAGTCGGCGAGCGCAACCTTCCCGTGCAAGGGCCGCCGGCAATATTCGTAGATCTCGACGCCGTCGCTCATCAGGTAGTTGTAGAGCATCCGCGCGCCGAACTTGGCGATCGGCATGTCCGGTTCTCCCTGCAGGATCAACCGGACCCGCACACCACGACGCGCAGCGTTGCGAATCTCCCGCAGCACCCGGTAGCCGGGAAAGAAATAGGCGTTGGCGATCAGCAGCCGTGAACGGGCATCACGAATGGCCTGCAGGTAGTGCTGCTCGATATCGGTGCGGTGATCATTGTTGTCGCGCGTGACAAATAACGCCCGCGCCTCGCCGCGGCTGACCCCGGCATAGCCGTTGCTCTGAGTACGCACGCGACGGTGCCACCAGCGACGGTTCTTGTGTGCCGGTGCGATGGCGCTCAGGGCGAAACGGTGGATGTCGTGCACCACCGGGCCTTCCACCTGCATGGCGTAGTCCTGCTTGGCTTGTGGACCGAAATCGCCGAGATGGTCGGCTGAGAAATTGATGCCGCCAATGAAGGCGAGGTCGCCGTCGATGACCACGATCTTGCGGTGCATACGGCGAAACACGTTGACTCGCTTGCCCAGCAGCCGCTTGCCTGGATCGAATACATGGATGCGAACACCCGCCTGGGTCATGGCTGCGGCAAACTCGCCGTCCAGATCGGCCGAGCCGTAGCCGTCGACCGTGATGTCGATGGCGACGCCACGTTCCGCAGCCTGGATGAGCACCTGCTGCAGCTCTGTACCGACCTTGTCCTTGAAGAAGATGAAGGTTTCCAGCAGTACTTCCTTTTTTGCCGCCGCGATGGCCGCAAACACAGCCGGAAAGAATTCCTCTCCGTTTTCCAGCAACTGAAGGCGATTTCCGTCTCTCCAGTGAAAATTCATAGGTGTATCTCCACCGCCAAGGGCAGATGATCGGACAAGTGCGTCCAGGGTTTGTTGCCGAGTATTCGCGCCTTGTGGCTCGTGGCATTGCGTACGTAGATGCGGTCGAGCCGCAGCATGGGCCAGCGCGCCGGAAACGTCTTGGCGACCTTGCCCTGGGACACGGCGAACACCTCGTGCATGCCTGCGCAACGATCCAGTACCTGAGCGCCTTTGAGGCGCCAGTCATTGAAATCGCCGGCCACCACAACCGGGGCGTCCTGGGGCAGGGAATCGAGCAGTTCGCAGAGCAACCCCAGCTGTTGCTGACGATGGGCCTCACGCAAACCGAGGTGAACGCAGATGGCATGGAACCCATCGTGCCCAGGAACCTGCAGCACGCTGTGCAGCAGACCCCGTCGCTCAGGCCCGGCAATCGAGATGTCCAGGTTCTCGAAACGGGTGATGGGGAATTTCGACAGCAGGGCGTTGCCATGGTCGCCATCGGGATAGACCGCGTTGCGGCCATAGGCAAAGTCGGTCCAGATGCTGTCGGCGAGAAATTCGTACTGGGACATCTTGGGCCAGTCCTGGAAGCGCAGCGCATGCTTCTCGTGGGTGCCCAGCACTTCCTGGAGGAAAACCACGTCCGCCGATACCGCCCGCACCGCCTCGCGCAGCTCGGGCAGGATGAAGCGTCGGTTGAGTGCGGTGAAGCCCTTGTGCGTGTTGACCGTCAGAACACGGACGGTATTTACCGCCGTGGACATGTGGGCATCCAGGTCACTGCTGTCGAGTGGATGGTTCTTGTCCAGATTCACGCCAATGCTCCTTCAAGCTGGCCTGGAGTCGTCTCCAGGTCTTTGTCCAGCCCGAGCCGGCGCAGCAGCTGCCGCGCATCGTAGGGTGCCCGGACCTTTACATCGTTATCGAAATAGCAGTAAACGGCGCGTTGCCTGCGCGCCGGCGGCTTGGTGTCGCTGATCAGATGCGCATCATCAGGCTGGCTGCCTTCGCTCCAAAGGCTGATGCGCTGGGCCCAGCTATCCAGTGCTTCATCTGTGTAACCGCTGGTGTAGAGCTGTTCGGCTCCGTGAAGGCGGATGTAGACGAAATCACTGGTGAGGTCTTCCCGATAGGGCCACTTTCCGGCCGTATCAGCCACCACGAGCGCGACCTTGTACTTGCGTAGCAATGCCACGAATGCCGGATCGACAAAGCTCTCGTTACGGATTTCGACTGCATGACGAAGGGGACGTTTGCGATCGATCTGCAGGTGGCTGCGTCCCTCCATGCGTGCCTCGCAGCCCTTGGCCATCTCCAATGCGGCCTGGGTGTCATGGGGCAGCAAGGCGAGAAAGGTTTCGAAGCGCTCGGGATCGAACTTGAAGGACGGCGGGAACTGCCAGAGCATCGGGCCAAGTTTTTCGTTCAGGGCCAATACACCGGAAGCGAGAAAGTTGGCGATGGGCTTCTCGACGTCGCGCAGCCGCAGGACATGGGTGATGTAGCGCGGTGCTTTCACACTGAAGACGAAACCCTTGGGCGTCTCGTCATACCAGGCAGCATAGAGTTCAGGCTTTTGCAGCGAATAGAACGATCCGTTGATTTCGATACTGCTGACAGCGCGCGAGGCGAACTTCAGCTCGTTTTTCTGAACGAGCCCCTTGGGGTAGAAGTCGCCTCGCCAGGGTACGTAGCGCCAGCCGGAAATGCCGATATGGATGGCTGCCATCGTGTTCTCCTGTGGCCTAGCGCGGGTTCTGCATGCTGGTCGGATCGCTGGCGGGGAAGGTGTCCGCGACCGCCTTGTCGATCGACGTTTCCTCCGAGCCATGCACGGCGGAGCCCTCGCGTTGAGGCTTCAACTCGACCTTCATCCAGCCCCCCTCCCGACGGTCGAACGCTTCGAACGCAGCAATCACATCGGTCATGGGCTTGACCTGGGTCAGAATCTTCGTCGGGTCGATGCGCCGCGCCTGGATCATTTCGATGAGTCGTGGAATGTATTTGCGGTGATGGCAGTTGCCCATGTTCATGGTGATGTTCTTGTTCATCGCCATGCCGATGGGGAAGGTGGTGGCATCGGGCGGGTATACGCCGATGATCGAGAGGGTCCCGGCCTTCGCCAGGCACTGGACGCTCCACTCGAGAACCTGCGATGGCGCATCGCCTGGTTGCCACTTGGCGTTCTGATCGGCCTTCACGCCATCGGCAGGCTTGCCACCGCAGCAACCATGTTCCGCATCGACGCCCACGGCATCGATCACCCGGTCGACGCCAATGCCGCCGGTCAGTCGCTTGAGCGTTTCGATCGGGTCTTCGCGATTGAAATCGATGATCTCGGCGCCCTGAGCCTGAGCCATGCGCAGGCGGTCGTCATACTGGTCGATGGCGAACACCCGGCCGGCACCCAGCAGCTTGGCGCTGGCGATGGCGAACTGACCGACCGGGCCGCAGCCAAATACCGCAACGGTATCCCCAGCTTCGATCTCGGCCATCTCGGCACCGAAATAACCGGTTGGGAAGATATCCGAGAGCAGGATTGCCTGGTCGTCGCTGATCTCCGGTGGCAGCTTTACCAGGCCGATGTTGGCAAACGGAATACGTGCCTTCTCTGCTTGCAGCCCATGAAACGGGCCGGTGGCAGCGGGGCCGCCAAAAAACGACGTCCCGGCTTCCTTGCCGTTGGGGTTGGCCACATCGCACTGGGCGAAATAGCCCGAACGGCAGTAGGAGCAGTTGCCGCAGGCGATGGTTGAAGGAATTACCACCCGGTCGCCTATCTGCAGGTTACGCACGTCATCGCCGAGTTCTTCGACGATACCGACCGCTTCATGGCCCAGGATGGTGCCGGGCTTCATGCCGCTGAAACTGCCGCGGACAAAGTGCAGGTCCGTGCCGCAGATAGCGGATGCGGTAATGCGCACGATGGCGTCGGTCGGGGCTTCGATACGGGGGTCAGCGACGTCTTCGAGGCGTATATCGCCGACGTCGTGATAGACAACAGCTTTCATGGCGTCTCCATAAACGGTGCGATCGCGCCTGGTCTGGCTTCGATCGGTCTGAATGGTGGGTGACATCCTGCAGACGACAGCGCTCTAGAGCGCCACCGGGAAATCCTGCAATCACGCTCGGCCGCCTCCGGTGGAGCAAGCCACATGCGCAACATGCACCTTCATTGGGACTGATAGCGGCTTGCCCGGTTCATCTTTTTTAGCGCGCGTCGTGGGCGGAGCTGCTCATCGAGGGCGCCGGGCGTCGGTGCGCCTGGCCCGTTATGACCTGAACGGTCGATGCGTTTCGCTTGACCGGAGGCCACGAGCTCTGGTCCATACTGGGACCCCGAACCGCGAGAACCTGAACATGACCGTCAACGAGCAATGCCCGAACGTCACGGAGCCGATGCCTACCCTGTTCGTCCCCCACGGCGCAGGGCCCTGCTTTTTCATGGAATGGAACCCGGCTGATGCCTGGACACCAATGGCGAACTTCCTTGAGCACATCGCTGAGCGCCTGCCCCGGAGGCCAGCCGCCATCGTGCTGATATCCGGGCATTGGCTCGAGGAGACGGTCCGGGTCACCGCAGCGGCAAGACCTGGACTGATATACGACTACTCAGGCTTTCCCGCGCACACCTATGAGCTGACCTATCCGGCCTCGGGTGACCCGCTACTGGCGGCGCGAATCGTCGACCTGCTGGGTCGTTCTGGCATTGCCGCGGCACAGGACCCGGCACGCGGCTACGATCACGGTGTGTTCATTCCGCTGAAACTGATGTTTCCCGGCGCTGACGTACCGGTGGTGCAGCTGTCCCTGCGCAGCGATCTCGATGCACAGGCCCATCTGGACATCGGCCACGCCTTGGCGCCGCTGCGTGACGAGGGGGTACTGATCGTTGGCAGTGGCATGAGTTTTCACAACATGCGCGGCTATGGTGATGCGCGTTTTGCACCCATTTCCGATGAGTTCGATCGATGGTTGGAGGAGGCTGTCAGCGCAAGGCCCGCAGAACGGGAGCTTGCCCTGCGACATTGGGCGCAGGCACCTTGCGCAAGGCTTTGCCACCCGCCGGGTGCCGAAGAGCATCTGTTGCCGCTGCTGGTTGCAGCCGGGGCAGGCGCGAGCAGCACGGGACAGAAGATATTTACCGATAACGTCATGCAGACCACACTATCTGCATTCCAGTTTGGCTAAACCCACCATCACCGAGGGACGCTATGTTCGAATCTACTGCGCTGATCGAAACGACCGATCCAAGCCGACTTATCCGCCGGCTGTGCAAACACTGGAGTCACAAGTTCGAAGTGAATTACGACGACCAGCAGGGGCAAATCGTCCTGGGCGACACTCACTGTACGCTCACCGCAGGAGAGGGCAGCCTGACGACGCGCCTGCAGACCGAAAACGAGGCAACGCTGGAACAAATGGAAACGGTAGTGGCCGATCACCTGCAGCGCATGGCAGGCGATGAGACCTTCACCTTCGTTTGGCAGCGCTGACCGCGTGGTTGCAATCAGTCGTTACTGGCAAAATTAGGCAGCGCGCTGACCGGTCGTGAAAAGCGGAAAGGAACCGACAGTAGCTCGTCGCCAAAATGCTTCTGTACGACGAAGTGCAGATGTGGCCCGGTACTTCGCCCGGTGTTGCCTGATTTGCCCAGCAGTGTGCCTGCCTTTACCTGCTGGCCAGGTTTGACCACCACCGAACCACGCTGCAGGTGCAGGTAGGCGCTATGGGTGCCGTCATCATGCAGTATGCGGACGAAATTGCCGGCAGGGTCGGGTAGACGACCGCCCTGGTTGTTGCGCACCTTGAGCACGGTTCCAGCACGGGCCGCGATGATCGGGGTGCCGACCGGCATTGCCACGTCAACGGCGTAGCGGCCCTTGGGCGAGTTATGGCTGAAGTCGCCACCGGCCCCCTGGGAAATGCGGAACGGACCGCCTTTCCATGGCAGTTCATAGGCATGCCCGGCGACGGAGCCCTTCCTGCCCGGTTCCGGCGTGTAGACCAGCGAATAGCTGAACGCGTGCTGATAGATCAGCGGATAGCCGGCTTGCCGCTTGCGCAGCGTAGCCAGGCGCAGGCGCGTGCGTGGCGGGACGGTCTTGCGAACGACACCCTTGCCCACGCCGGAGACGTTGACCATGTGCGTCAGCCGCAGCACCGCTTCGACCGGTACGTCGGTATCGTTACGGACGTCCATGGCCTTGCCGTTACCCTCAGCGTTGATGAATAGCCGAACGGTACCGGGTTTGGTGCGGGGAAGCGTCGCATTGGTGATGGTTCCGCCGGCCAGTGAGGGCAGGGAAATGGCGAAACCTGAGATCAGCAGAAAAAAAAGAACTAATAAACGTGTCGAAAGCATGGGTGTGATCCATCACGGAAGGGACAACCTGCCGGCGGCTGGCAGGAACAATTCCGTAGGTTCAGGAGCGCCGCGATGAGGGTTGGGACTAGGGGGGAGATGCAGGGTTCACTACCGCACGTCGAGATCAAGCGAACGGTTGAGTGCCGTGTAATGAAGATGTAGGAATCGACAAGGCCCCGGCATGGCGGGGCCTTGTGACCTACGGCAGACGCCGTCAGCTCAACGGCAATGCTTGAGCTTCAGCTCACTCCTCTTCCTTGATCAGCTCGAACAACAGCAGCGAGCGACCGGTCAGCGCGTATTCGTTGTTGAAATCAAAGCGCTCTGCCCGTGCATTGGGGTTGTTGGTGTCGATCAGGCGGTTCCAGTAGATCCCTTGGGGAACCTCGGGCAAGGTGAAATTGACCACGTCGTGATGGGCGTTGACGATGAGCAGCAGGGTGGCATCCGAGCCGGTCCTGCGTATGCCGGTGGGTTGTGCCCGGCCGTCAAGCAACATGCCCATGCAGCGGTTGTTGCCGTCCTCCCAATGCTCGACGGTCATCTCCTCGGCATGGGGCGCCAGCCAGGTGACATCCTTGACGCCCAGCTCTTCGTTATAGGCGCCGACCAGGAACCGCCCGCGACGCAGCATGGGGTAGCGCTGGCGCAAGCGGATCAGCTTGCGGACAAAGGCCTGCAGCGTGCGGCCATCATCAGAGATGTCCCAGTTCACCCAGCCGATTTCACTGTCCTGGCAATAGGCATTGTTGTTGCCATGCTGGGTACGCGCGAATTCGTCGCCTGCGACGATCATCGGCGTGCCCTGGGAGAACAACAGAGTGCCGAAGAAATTGCGCATCTGGCGGAAACGCAGCTCATTGATTTCCGGATCGTCTGTCGGGCCCTCGACGCCATGGTTCCAGGAAATGTTGTTGCTGCTGCCGTCGCGGTTGTCTTCGTCGTTGTCCTCGTTGTGCTTGTCGTTGTAGGACACGAGGTCATTGAGGGTGAAACCGTCGTGCGCCGTGATGAAGTTCACCGAGCTGAACGGACGGCGGCCCCGTTGATTGAACAGATCGCCAGATCCGGTCAGGCGTGCCGCGAAGTCGGGAAGCTGATCGCCGTCACCTTTCCAGAAGGCGCGCACGGTATCGCGGTACTGGTCGTTCCATTCAGCCCAGCCGGGCGGAAAGCCACCAACCTGATAGCCGCCGGGGCCGCAGTCCCAGGGTTCGGCGATCAGTTTGGTCTTGGCCAGCACCGGGTCCTGGCGACAGGCGACGAGGAAGCCGTGGCGTTCGTCATATCCGTCGTGCTCGCGACCCAGGATGGTCGCAAGGTCGAAGCGGAATCCGTCGACATGCATCTCCTCCGCCCAGTAGCGCAGGGAGTCGGTAACCATCTGCACGACGCACGGATGGCTCATGTCCAGCGTGTTGCCGGTCCCTGAATCGTTGATGTAGTAACGCTTCTCGTCGGGCATGAGGCGGTAGTAGGAGGCGTTGTCGATGCCGCGCATGGACAGGGTAGGGCCCAGCTCGTTGCCTTCGGCCGTGTGGTTGTAGACCACATCGAGAATGACCTCGAGATCCGCGTTATGCAGATGCGCGACCATTTCCTTGAACTCGCTGATCTTGCCACTGGCCAGGTATTTGGGGTGCGGAGCGAAAAACGCGATGCTGTTGTAGCCCCAGTAGTTGCTCATGCCTTTTTCAAGCAGATGCTGGTCCTGCACGAAGCCGTGGATCGGTAGGAACTCGATGGACGACACGCCGAGCTTTCGCACGTAGTCGATCACTTCGGGCGTCTTGAAGCCGCCAAAGGTGCCACGCATGTCTTCGGGTACAGCAGGGTGCTGCATGGTGAAGCCGCGCACGTGGGTCTCGTAGATGATGGTGCGATCCCAGGGCACCTGGACCGGGCGGTCGTGCCCCCAGGTAAAGGCGGGGTCGATGATCTTGGATTTCGGTACGAAGGGTGCGCTGTCGCGTTCGTCAAAGCTCAGATCCGCGTCGGCATGCCCGATGGTGTAGCCAAACAGTGCCTCGGACCATTTCAGCTCGCCTACGAGTTGCTTGGCATAGGGATCTATCAGCAGCTTGTTCGGGTTGAACCGATGCCCGGCGTCCGGCTCGTACGGGCCGTGTACACGGTAGCCATAGATCTGGCCGGGATGCGCATCGGGCAGGTAGCCATGCCAGATCTCGTCGGTGTATTCCGGCAGCTCTATTCGCTCGAGCTCGGTTTCGCCATCGGAATCGAACAGACACAGCTCAACCCTTGTGGCATTCGCGGAAAAAATCGCGAAGTTAACCCCCAGCCCGTCCCAGGTGGCGCCAAGCGGGAAGGGCTGTCCTTCGCGAATACGCGAAGGCGTCAGAATCTGAGGCGCCGCAGGTGTTTTTCTACTCATGAAATCTCCGATGGCAACGCTAGGCAGGTGCTGTGCATGGTTGTTGAGAGCCGCGATTCGCCAGTCCTTTGTGGGGACTGGTCCGTCAGCGTGACGCGATGTCGTTCAGCTTTCTTTCTTGGCCCGGGGGGCGCGGGTTTTCTTGACGCCCTCGGGGGTACCCTCGGCAGCGTCTGTTCCGGCCTTGGCCTTGGGACGTGCGCTGCTCCTGGCCGTCGTCGCGGGCTTGGCTGGCTTGACGTCCTTGGGTTCCTTCGCATCCTTGGCCGCTTTCGGCGCCTTGCTGGCAGGCGTCGCATCCGTCGGCTTGGTTGTGGTCTTGCGGGTGCGAGCTGCAGGTTTGGCTGTAGATGTATCGTTTTCCGCCTCGGCAAGCTTGCATGCCATCTGCCAATGACGCTCGTCCTCGCCATGCGGGCGTCCTTCGGACACCCAGATGTCGTACGCCAGTTCGCGGATGCGCTGCTCTTGTTTAGTCATCGTTCTGATTCTCCTGTTGAACTGATAGATACCTGTAATAGCGCCAGAGGCAGTTGCTGCAAGACTTCCATCACCGCCAGACCTTCTTGTTTGGGTGTGACTGCCATTCCGTCAAAAAGTCGCTCCAACGCATGACCGCTCAGCGCATCGGGCAACCGAACCAGGGTGTCGCCCCAGCGCTCCGGCGCGACCTGGGGGACAGGGCTATCGCCCAGCAGTCCGCTCGCCAACCGCGCTGCGATCACCACCAGCCAGGTGCCGTCGAGTTCGCGGGCGAAGGCGACCAGGCTGTCTGCCTGTTCGCCTTCGACCTTCAACGGTATATAACGCCCTTCGGTGAACAGCCGTGGCTGGGCATGGCGCAGCTTCAAGGTGCGCGCGATCAGCCACTGCTTGATGCGGCCGTCCTGCCAGTGCTCCATCAGCTCGGCCGGCTGTGCATCCAGGCTGAAGGTTGTGCGACGCCGATCGAAATCCACCGGCCGGCGGTTATCCGGGTCGACCAGGCTGAAGTCCCAGTAATCGGCGCCCTGATACAGGTCGGGTACGCCTGGGGTAGTCATGCGCAGGAATGTCTGGGTCAGGCTGTTCAGCGCGCCCGCGGGCGCCAGTTCCATCGCCGCCGCCGCAATGTCATCGCGTAGCGTCTTGCACTCGTCACCGAGCAACAAGCCACGCACGTAGTGCTGGCAGGCACTTTCGTAGTCGCTGTTGGGGTCCGTCCAGGTGCTGCGCAGCTTGGCTTCGCGCACTGCCTTTTCCTGCCATTTGATGATGCGTTCACAGAACGCCTCCATGGCCGGCTTGTCATCGGTTTTCAGGTCCATCGGCCAGCAGCCGAGCAACACCTGATACAGCAGCATTTCGTCTCCTGCCGAGGGGGCCGGCCCGTCTGGCAGTTCCTGGCGCTGACCATAGGCGAGCTGGCGCCAATGGCGCACCTTGCCGGCATACCATTCGGCCCGCTCGCTGATCACGGTCATCCGAGCGCGGGTGTCTTCGCCACGCTTGTGGTCGTGCGTGGCGGTGGTCAGCAGGTTGCGCGGGAAGTGTTCGGCACGTGACAGGCACTCGGCGTGGAAGGTCTCGACCGGTGCGCTGAAGGTCTGCGGGTCGAACCCCACGTCGTTGCGTGACAGCAGTGCGCCGGAGCGGTAGCAGGCGGTGTCTTCGACCGCCTTTGCTGCCGCCGGTGAGGTGAGCTGCTGAAAGCGGGTGCAGGCATAGCGGCGAATACGTCGAGCCGGCCCCGGCGGCAATGACCGCAGGTCTTCGCCCCCCAGCCAGCGATCGAGCAGATCGAGCAGTGGCCAGTCGGCTTCGCCAAGCGTGGTGCGAGCGCCTGCAAGGGCTTGCTGGAAAAACGGCTCGTCGGCTTCGCGCCGGCCGCGCGCGGCAACGTAGGTGCGATACACCGGGAAGTGCACGATCAGCTCGAGAAGCGCGCGGCGGATAGCACCCAAGGTGATGTCGCGAGTCATCACGTCATGGCGTGCGACCTGCAGCAGCGCCTGGGCAACGGTTTCGAAATCGCCGGCCAGTGGCCCGGTCAGGACCAGCTGGCGCGCCTGACGAACCTCCTCCATGAAATCGGCGGGGCGTTCGGCAGTTTCGCTCCACAGCGAGCACAGCACGGACTTGCCGGCCGGATCATGCTGCAGCAGCGATACCTGGTTCATGAATTCGTAGCCGGTGGTGCCATCCACGCCCCAGTCATCGTGTAGTCGCTCGCCTTCGGCAAGGATCTTCTCCACATAGATCGGCACGTGTTCCTGCTCCGCCTCGGCGGGCCGCGCGGCATTGAGCCGATCGACGCGGCGGCGCAAGCGACGGCAGTAGCCGCGCGGGTTCGCCAGCCCGTCGATATGGTCGATGCGCAGGCCGTCGACCAACCCCTCGGTGATCAGTTCGAAGATCTTTTCATGGGTTTCCTCGAACACCACAGGCCGCTCGACACGCAGACCACCCAGTTCGTTGATGTCGAAGAAACGACGCCAGTTGATGTCGTCGCCGGCGGTGCGCCAGCTGGCGAGGCGGTAGTTCTGCCGCTCCAGCAGGCCATGCAGGCGCCTGAAGCCTTCCTCGGTGGTCGAGTCGTAGTGCTTGAGGGCTTCTTCCAGCGTCTGGCGGGTTGTGCTGTCTTCCAGCAGGCGAGCCAGGTCGGCACGCAGGTTACGTGCTGCCTGGTAGGGCGCCGGCTCGGTTTTCAATGCGTCGAAATGCTGCGCCAGGGCACGCAGTTCCGAGTGGTCGGTCAGCCGCAGGATTTCACCGTAGGTAGGCGGTGAGATCGGGAAGCGATGCTCGTAGTGCTCGGCGTAAAACGCTCCGTTCTCGACGTCCAGGCGCAGGGGAATCTTGCCTTGCTGCAAGGCTTCGCCGTAGTCACTGCCGAGAAAAGGCACCAGCAGCTGGCCTTCGAGCAGGGGGTCGGGCGAATTCCACTGGATATCGAAGAATTGCGCGTAGGGGCTGCGACGGCCCCATTCGAGCACGTCGAGCCACCAGGGATTGCCGGAGCCGCCAACCGCCATGTGATTGGAAACGATGTCCAGAATCAGACCCATACCTTTGCTGCGCAGGGCCTCGACCAGGCGGCGCAAGGCAGGCTCGCCGCCGAGCTCGGGGTTGATGCGCGTCGGGTCGATGACGTCATAGCCATGCATCGAGCCCGGACGGGCGGTCAGCAAGGGGGAGGCGTACAGGTGGCTGATGCCCAGGTCGGCAAAGTAATCGACCAGCGCAGTGGCGTCGTCCAGGGTGAAATCACGATGAAACTGCAGTCGCAACGTGGCGCTAAGGTCTCTCATCGGTCTTTGTTTCCAGTGGTCTGCATCCGGGCCCTGGAGAGCATCTCCAGGCGGTGCGAGCAGTCAGTGTCGTCGAGCAGGGTGGCGCTTTCCTTTGGATAGCGCCGCCGCCAGTTCGGATGGGAATCGATAATGCCGGGCAGGTTGGGTTGTTCCAGGAGACAGAGGGCGTCCTCGACGGGGAACAGGACCAGCGGCGCCGGCGTGCCTCCGAGGAACACCGCACAGGCGTCCGCCAGGACCTCGGGATTGGCGAGATCGCCCTCGATGCCCGGCGCGTATTCGGCAAGCAGTCGCAGCAAACCGGCGCGTTCACGCTCACGCTCCTCCAGCTGCGCCGGGCGCTCATCCTCCTGATGCTGGCCGACGCGAATCCGCCAGTCGATATCGTGGGCGGTCCACCAGCCGTGGATGGTGGGCAGGTCATGGGTGGTCGAGGTGGCGATCGCGGTGGCTGGCCACTTCTCAGGCGCGATGAAGGTCCCGTTATTGTCGCGTTCGAAAAACAGCACGCGCATCCCCAGCAGCTTGCGCGCCGCCAGTTTCTCGCGCAGCCCGTCGGGGACGGTGCCCAGATCCTCGCCAAGGATGACCGCATTGCGGCGCCAGGCCTCCAGCGAGAGCAGGCGCAGCAAGTCATCGAAGGGGTAGTTCAGGTAGGCGCCTTCGGTGGGGCCGGCCCCGGCAGGGATGACCCACAGGCGCATCAGGCCCATCACGTGGTCGATGCGCATGCCTCCGGCGTGTGCCAGGTTGGCCCGGACCATTTCGATGAATGCGCGGAACCCATGTGCTTTCAGGCCCCAGGGTGAAAACGCTGAAATGCCCCAGCTTTGCCCCTGACGGTTGATGATGTCGGGCGGCGCGCCGACACTGACCGAAGCCAGGACTTCCTCCTGACGGCTCCAGGCCTGACTGCCACCGCCATCGGCACCGACCGCCAGATCGCTGATCAGCCCGATCTTCATGCCAGCGCTGCGCGCGGCGGTCTGGGCGCGCTCGAGGCCGCGCGCGATCAGCCACTGGCAAAACGCGTAATAGCTCACCTCGTCGGCATGTTCGCTGGCGAACCGCTCAACCGCCGGGCTCTCCGGCGTGCGGTATTCCTCAGGCCAGTCGCGCCAGTGCTGCGCAAAGCCTTCCGCCCCGAGGAGGACGGCGTGCAAGGCTTCGAAACGGCAGTGATTTTCCAGCGCTTCGCCACCGGCCTCGCGGAAACTGTCGAAGTCGGCCTGCTGCGCGTTTCCGCCCTTGGTGAAGTTGTCATAAAGCGCGCGCAGCAGACACTGGCGGGCCTGGGACGCGGCGTCCCAGTCGACCAGGTCCAGCTGCTCGAGACGCTCAAGTTCCTCGGCCAGCCCGCAGGACTCGATCGCCATGCGCAGCGGTTTTTCGCCGAGGATGGCGCCAGGCGCGCTGTGCAGAATGTTGAAGAACAACCGGCTCGAAGGAGAATAGGGGCTGTACTGCCCGCTGTTGCCGGTAAACATTGCATGCAACGGGCTGATGCCCAGTGCGTCGGCGCCGTGCGCTGCTGCATTGCGCGCCACTTCTTCGAGTGCCAATGTGTCGCCGAGGCCGCCATCCCCCGGCCTGCGCAGCCCGTAGACCTGGACGGTCAGACCCCAGGTGTCGGGACCTGCGATGTCCTCCACGCTGGGACAGGCCGTCGGTGCCACAGCCAGGGTCAGGTGCTGACCGGCGATGTCCAGCCTGTGATAACCGGGTGTGTCGATCGCCGGCAGGCGTGCCTGACCGTCAAGCGCCCCGTCATGCTGGCTGCCGTCTTCCAGCGTCAGGCTGTAACGGGCCGAAGGCTCGAAATACTTGCTGAGCTCCAGCGAAGTGCCCAGATCAAGTGTCAGCAGCGGCGGGACGCTGGTA
Organism: Stutzerimonas sp. C6.4V; assembly: GCF_058536345.1. Taxonomy (NCBI): domain Bacteria; kingdom Pseudomonadati; phylum Pseudomonadota; class Gammaproteobacteria; order Pseudomonadales; family Pseudomonadaceae; genus Stutzerimonas; species Stutzerimonas sp. C6.4V. Next base: position 1,668,357 of record NZ_JBZUBM010000001.1, on the reverse strand, counting down.
GCACCTTCGCCTTCGTCGAGCTTGCTCAGGCTGCGGTCGATATCCTCGTCATTGTCGGCAGGCAGGCCCAGGCCGCCGAGCACGGCACGCAAGACTTCTGGTTTGACGCGCTGATCCTTGCCGTCGGCGTCTACCCATTCGATGGACAGGCCAGCCGCCTTGGCCAGGCGGTGCAGTCGTTCATCGCTCATTGAGACGCTCCGGTTGAGTCGCGCAAATACATCCTGGCCGTACGTGCCGGCAACCTGTCGGGCGTGCCGCTGCTTGCGTCACCGCTGCTGTGCAGCAGGCGTGCATTGCCTGGGGGCGTTACGGCCACCTCACTGGTGCCGAGATTCAGCTCCAGGCGCAGCTCGCTGCCGTCTCCCAGCTGCCAGCGAGCCAGAGCGGCGCCTTCACCAAGCGCCTCCGCACCGATGAACCGCGAGCCCTCCAGCCGAGGCACGATCTGGGCGTGCCGGAGCTGGAGCAGTTGCCGATACAGGGCAAGCCATTCGGCGTGTTCAGGCTCGTCGACCTTGCTGAAGTCGGGCTTCGAGGCTTCGTAGGTTTCCACCGCGTTCGGGTCGGGGATTCGCTCGCGGGTGTGTTCGTCGGCGAATTCCGCAAATTCGGCGAACTCACCACGGCGGCCCTCACGAACGGCATCTGCCAGTTCGCCATGGTGACTGGTGAAGAACAGGAACGGCTCGCGCGCGCCCCATTCCTCACCCATGAACAGCAGCGGCACCATCGGAGAAAGCAGCAGCACCGTCGTCGCCGCTTTCAGTGCGTCAGCGGAGGTGAGGTTGATCAGGCGATCGCCAAATGCCCGATTGCCGGTCTGGTCATGGTTCTGCAGGAACAGCACGAAGGCCGTGGGAGAGAGGTGGCTGCTGGGTTCACCGCGGGTCTCTCCGCGACGATTCTGGTGCCCTTGATAGATGAAGCCTTCACCGAGGAAGCGCACCAGCTTGTTTGTCGAATCCTGGTGGTAGTCGCCGTAGTAGCCCTGGCTTTCATCGGTGAGCAGGGTGTGCAGGATGTTATGGCCGTCATCGTCCCACTGGGCGGTGAAGTCCCGCTCCAGCAGGCTGGACAGGTTGTGCTCGTTTTCCAGCACCAGATGTACATGACGACCGGGCTCGGTTTCGGCACGAACGCGCTCTGCCAGTTCGGGCAGGAAGGTGCGGTCCGGTATCGCGTGGACAGCATCCATGCGCAGCCCGTCGAAGCGATAGTCCATCAGCCACATCAGGGCGTTATCGATGAAGAAATCCCGTACTTCGCGACGGCGGAAATCGATTCCGTCGCCCCAGGGCGTCTGCTGATCGTGGCGGAAGAAATGCTTGGCATAGCGATGCAGGTAATTGCCGTCCGGCCCGAAGTGGTTGTACACGACATCGATGAACACCATCAGGCCAAGGCCATGGGCCGTATCGATCAGGTGCTTGAGCTGGTCCGGCGTGCCGTAGGATGCTTCCGGCGCATAGAGCAGGACGCCGTCGTAGCCCCAGTTACGGTCTCCAGGGAATTCGGCGAGCGGCATCAGTTCGATAGCGGTAACGCCAAGGTCAGCCAGAGCCTGTAGGCGCTGTTCGATCTGCGCATAGCCGCCATAGGCGCCGACATGCAATTCATAGAGAACCGTCTCGTGCCATGGGCGGCCCTGCCACTGCGGGTTACGCCACTGGTAGGCGGCCTGATCGACCACCACGCTCGGGTCATGTATGTCCTTCGACTGTGCGCGGGACGCGGGGTCCGGCACCTCTAGCTCATCATCGATAAGAAAGCTGTATTGCGTGCCGGCTCCGACATCGGCCTCGATGCTGTACCAGCCATCTTCACCTTCCTGCATGGGCAGCGTATCGCCATCGACTATAACCAGGCTGACGCTTTGCGCGTCTGGCGCCCAGAGCCTGAACCGGGTACGGAACTCATCCAGTAGCACCGGTCCGTGTTGCCCGTTGCGGGCAGGCCTATTCTGCATTGATCAACCTCGTTAGATAGTGGCAAGGACCTCGCGTCGTCCGCCCAGGAGCTGCTGGTACAACCGGTCATAGGGTTCGATCGCGTGACGCCAGAAAAATCCCCCGCTCATGGCACGGCAGCGCATGGCGTTGAGCAAATGTGCATGCTGATGAACAGACAGGGCGCGCTCGACTGCGCTGCGGTAGCTGTCGACGGTGGCTTCGTTGAACAAAAATCCAGTGACGCCGTCATCGATGCTGTCTGCCAGGCCACCGGTGCGGTGTGCGATCGGTAGCGATGCAAAGCGCTGGGCGTACATCTGGCTCAGACCGCAGGGTTCGTAGCGTGATGGCATGAGCAGGAAATCACTGCCGGCGAACAAACGCCGCGCGTCTGTTTCGTTGAAGCCAATATGTGCGCCAACGCGGCCAGGAAAGCGCTCTGCCAGACGCCGTACCTCGTCTTCGATGTGCGGATCGCCACGGCCGAGTATGGCCAGCTGGCCGCCGCGCTCGACGATGGTTTCGGCGACCGCGATGGTCAGGTCGATGCCTTTCTGGTGGACCAGGCGAGACACCACGGAGAACAGCGGGCCATTGCCGGCGTCCAGGCCGAAGAGTTCACGGACATGCGCGGCGTTGGCCTGCTTGCCGGACCAATCGTTTGGACCGAAGGGGCTGACCAGATGCGAACAGCTGCGCGGCTCCCAGCTTTCCTCGATGCCGTTGAGCAAGCCGGTGAGCAGGCCCTGGCGCGCCTTCATGCTGAGGAAACCTTCCATGCCGCAACCGAATTCCGGAGTGGTGATTTCCTTGGCGTAGGTCGCGCTGACCGTGGTGACGTGGTTGGCATAGGCGAGGCCGGCCTTGAGCAGCGAAAGCGCGCCATAGAACTCCATGCGCTCCGGCCCGCAGGCCTCCAACGGAATTGCCAGCGAGCGTCGCAAGCTCATGTCGATGTTGCCCTGGTACGCCAGGTTATGAATGGTGAAAACGCTTGGCGTGGTCAGACCGCGCCAGTGCATGTACGCAGGCGTCAGCCCGGTCGGCCAGTCATGCGCATGGACCAGATCAGGTGTCCAGCGAATCCCGGCGGTGGCGCCGGCAATGTCCGTGGCGGCCATGCACAGCCGCCCGAAACGAACCGGATTGTCCGGCCAGTCCTGCCCATGCTCGTCGCCGTAGGGTAGGCCGTCGCGCTCGTAGAGTTCCGGGCAGATCAGCACGTAGATGATCAGGCCGTCGGGCATGTCCAGCCTGCCGACCTTGCAGGCGGGCAGGTCGGCGTGAGACATCACGTTGCCGACAATGCGTATCGGCTGGCCGCACTGCATCACCTGGGTATAACCGGGAATCAGCACCCGTACGTCGTGCCGATCGCCCAGGGCGCGGGGCAGGGCGGCGGACACGTCAGCAAGTCCGCCGGTCTTCACCAGGTCGGTCAGCTCGGATGTCACGAAGAGAATCTTTTTCTTTTCGTCCTGAGTGCTGCGCAATTGCAGCATCGGACGCTCGGTCGGCGGAGCCAGGCGTTGTGTGGTGTTCAAGCGGACAGGCCGAGCGGTCACAGCAGCAATACTCATAAGTACATCTCCCCAAACGGCCGGCGCCTGCGCCAGGCCTGATGCGAGCACGTTTCTCCCACGCAGCGCCGATCAGAGCGCTGCAAACCATGAGCACGGCAAAACTGTTTTTTCTGTATTGGGCCCGCTTGTGGCGCGGTGTAGAGCTGCGCTGGCCCTACCTTGAAAAAAGACCGGGGCGCTGTGAAATAGTTCTCACCTTTGAGCGGATTCTGAGGGGCGGGAACTTTGGCTCCGGGCGTCCCCTCGGAAATCCCGATAAGACGATGTTTTTCCAAGCCCAGCGCCGGAGCCAAAGCCATGCAAGACCTAGCTGAAATCGTGCGGTTTCTTCGTGACAAGCAGATGAAATTAACCACTGCCGAGTCCTGCACCTGTGGCTTTATGGCCTCACTGTTGGGCGATATCCCGGGATGTGGCCAGGCACTCGACAGTGGGTTCGTCGTCTACTCGCCCAAGGCGAAGAACCGTTTGCTGAATGTGAGTTTCGAAACCATCGAAACCTTTGGCCTGACCAGCGAGGAAGTCGCCACCGAAATGGCCGTCGGCGCGCTGAACGCCAGCGTTGCCGACATCGCCATTGCCAACACGGGCGTGGCCGACAACGACGAGGAAGACGCCGGCGGCACCCAGTGCTACGCCTATGCGCTGATGCAAGGCGAGCGCCAAGTCAGCGTCAGCGAGACCGTGCAATTCGAAGGCGATCGGGTAGAGATTCGCAAGCAGGCGGCACACTACGGGCTAGAGCAGTTGCCTTTCCGATACGAACAATTGCTACGCAAGATGCGTGAAGCAGACTGACAGCGAGCCCAATGCTCAGGCTGTCGCTGCGCACCGAAAACCCGCAGCCGGGCAGGAGCGTGCGCCATGATGCAGCGGTATCTGCGCTTCAGACCGGCGGCTGACGCTCCGGCTCGACATGCTCCGGCACCGACAGGTCGACGCTTGGCTTTCGCCCGACGCTGAGGTCGGCCCGTAGTTGCGGCAGGCAATGCGGGAACTGGCGTTGAATGAAGTTGATCAGCGCTTCACGCAGGTGGCAACGAAGGTCCCAGTTGCGCGATGAGTCAGGCGAACTCACCAGGACCCGCAACTGGATCGACTTTTCGCTCGTGTCGGTCACCTGCAGCACGATAACCCGTCCATCCCAGAGTTGCGGAACCTCCCCGCAAAGCCGGCGCAACTCTTCGCGCACTGGTTCCAGTGGCAGCGAGTAATCCACCCAGAGAAACACTGACCCGATGATGCTGGAGTTGCGTCGCGTCCAGTTCTGGAACGGCTTTTCAATGAAGTACTGCAGCGGAACGACCAGCCGGCGGTCGTCCCAGATGCGCACCACCACATAGGTTCCGGTGATTTCCTCGATGCGACCCCACTCGTTTTCGACGATGACCACATCGTCCAGTCGGATAGGCTGAGTGATCGCAATCTGCATCCCTGCGATGAGATTGGCCAGCACCGGCCGCGCTGCGAACCCCGCTGCCAGACCAGCCAGCCCGGCTGAGGCCAGCAGACTGGCGCCGAACTGGCGCGCAGCCGGGAAGGTCATCAGCATTCCTGCGGCGCCAATCACCAGTATGAAGAAGCTTAGTGTGCGCAGCAGTACCCGTGACTGCGTCTGGATCTGCCGCGCACGAAGGTTGTCGCTGACATCGACCGGATTCTTCAGCCGTACCGCTTGCTCTACACCACGCAACAGACGCATGGCGAGCCACGTGAAGCAGCCGATCATGACCAGCGCGGTGAGGCGGCGGGCAAGGCTGATCAGCATGAGATCGTCGTTGGCCGCGACCAGAACCGCCTGCAGTCCCAGCAGGGGAAGCAGAACCCGAAGGGGTTTTTCCAGCTGCTCGGACACGGCTTTGGTGAACAGGAAGCCACGCGCCAGACGCAACATCACCGCCGTCAACACCCGGCTGAACACGCTGAGCAACACGACCACCAGGGCGGAGGCCAAGAGCGTACGCAGCCCCGGCTCGGTGATGTAGTTTTCCCACTGCAGGAAGGGGTCCAGGATCTCGATAAGGCGGGCTCCTTTTCAACGTTGCATCAATGACTGGCAGCGCTCCTGCAAAGTTCATGGCAGCGTGCAGCCAGTCGGGTTTGCGGAACTCCCCGGACCCGACGTCTCTCCACATAGCAAGAGGGCAGCGAAATCGCCCGACTGATACCAAACCAGTGGGAGACAAGACATGCATAGCGCACAGACCGGCAACGATGTCCGTATCGAACGATTGATCGAATGGCTGCGCGACGCGCACGCCATGGAAGCCCAGGCCGAAACCATGCTGAGCAAGCAAGCCAGCCGCATCGAGCACTATCCGCAGCTCAAGGCCCGCATCGAGCAGCACATCACTGAAACGCAGAACCAGGCCAAACTGATCGAAAGCTGTCTGCACCGTTACGACAAATCCTACTCAGGCTTCAAGGACCTGGGCGGCAAGATGACAGCCATGGGGCAGGCCATGGGCGGCATGATGGTCAACGATGAAATCGTCAAGGGTGCCCAGATGGGCTACGTCTTCGAGAACCTGGAAATCGCCTCCTACGAGATCCTCATTGCGGCGGCCAAGGCAGTAGGGGATACGGAGACAGCGGAAATCTGCACCCGCATTCTTGGCGAGGAAGTGGCCATGGCCGAATGGATGCGCAGCCATCTCGCTGAGTTGACCCAGGCCTACCTGACCCGTTCGGCCGAGCCGCATACCGAAGCCAAGCGCTAACCAGCGTGCACCAGGGTCGCCTGACTGGCGCTGATGCAGCGCTCAGTCGGCAACCTTGTCGGCATTTGCCGCCACCGGCATGCCGCTGCGGGTTGCATAGAGCTCGAATCGCAGCTCCTGGGCAAGCCGAACAAGGTTGGCCGCATCCCGGCACTGGTCATCGGTGATACCCAGTACGGTGAGTTCTTCGCCGTCGTCGTGCCCCTCATAGAGGCGAACGGTCAAGCGGCTGTCTTCCTGGGCATGACAATCACAACGGAACGGGTGCAGGTGGTTACGAAGGATGTTCTCTATGGTGAGCAGTGGCAGACGTGTTGCCATGATCCTTCCTCCCGTCGTGTTGGCGCCTTGGAAAACCAGCCTCAGCCTGTGCTGAAGACAAGGTCCTACAAACGCTAGCAGGACCTGCCAGGATGTAAACACCTTGCGACCACCATCCGGCAGATGAGCGGTTGTAACTTCAATCTTCCTATGGAGTCGCTGCCATGGCCCTGGACGAATACAACCGCAAGCGCGACTTTTCCGCCACGCCCGAGCCAGGGGGCAATGGGGAGGAACGCAAGCGCGGTAACAGCCAGGCCCTTCAGTACTGCATCCAGAAACACGATGCGACTCGCCTGCACTATGACTTTCGGCTCGAGCTAGATGGCACGCTGAAAAGCTGGGCTGTGCCGAAGGGCCCATCACTCGATCCGAAGGCGCGGCGCCTGGCCGTGCATGTCGAAGACCACCCGCTGGACTATGCGACCTTCGAGGGCAGCATACCCAAAGGGCATTATGGTGCCGGCGATGTGATCGTCTGGGACCGGGGCGTCTGGATTCCCGAGGGTGACCCCCACGAGGGTTACGCCAAAGGCAAGCTGAAGTTCAGCCTGGAAGGCGAAAAGCTCAGCGGCAGCTGGAACCTCGTCCGCACGCGGATGGAGGGTGGCAAGGAGCAGTGGTTTCTGATCAAAAGCAAGGACGAGGCCGCCCGGCCCGAGCAGGAATACGAGATCGTCAAGGAGTTGCCCGATAGCGTGCTCAGCGATCGGACGCTGATACCGCGAAAGCGCGGCAAGGCAAAGCCTGAACCCGCCGTAAAACCGGTCGACACTCCTGCGCGCAAGCGCAGTCGGGAGGACGAGCCGAAGGTTACCCTTACCGGTGCCAAGCGGGCTCCTTTGCCGGATAGCCTGAAGCCCCAACTAGCGACACTGGTCGAGTCCGTACCTGACGGCGATTGGCGGTACGAGATCAAGTTCGACGGCTATCGCGTGATGGCGCGTATCGAGTCGGGCAAGGTTCAGCTCTTCACCCGCAACGGCCACGACTGGACGCAGAAAATGCCGCAACAGGCCGAGGCGCTGGCCGGCCTGGGCCTGGAGTCAGCCTGGCTCGACGGGGAGGTCGTGGTGCCCGATGAAGACGGCACGCCTGACTTTCAGGCGTTGCAGAACGCCTTCGAAGCCGGCCGCAGCGGCAGCATTCTCTACTACCTGTTCGACCTGCCTTATCTGAACGGAATGGACCTGCGCGATGTGACGCTGGAGGAGCGTCGGGCTGCGCTGCATCAGATCCTCGATTCCAGCCAGAACGAGAGCGAGCTGCTGCGTTTCTCCGCCGATTTCACCGAGCAGCCCGAAAGCATGCTCGAAAGCGCCTGCCAGATGAAACTCGAAGGATTGATCGGTAAACGCGCCGGAAGCACCTATGTGTCTCGACGCAGCAACAGCTGGGTAAAAATCAAGTGCAAGAACCGGCAGGAATTCGTCATCATCGGCTATACCGACCCCAAGGGTGCACGTAGCGGCTTCGGCGCTTTGCTGCTGGGCCTGCACGACGAACAGGGCCATCTACGATACGCCGGCAAGGTCGGCACCGGCTTCAATCAGGCCACCTTGCAGAGCCTGCACGCCAAGCTGCAACCGCTGGAGATCGACAGGCCTGCGCTAGCGGAGGCGCCCCCCGCCGCGGATGTGCGTGGTGCGCATTGGCTGGCGCCCGAGCTGATGTGCGAAGTCGCCTATGCGGAAATGACCCGCCAGGGCGTGGTCCGCCATTCCGTATTCCATGGCTTGCGTTCGGACAAGCCCGCCGAGGCGATCACCCACGAACGCCCGGCGAAAGCGGCCAGGGCATCCAGGCCCGCGACAACCCGCCAGGCCGCGGCTGCATCATCGACCAGCTCCGCCAAGATCAAAATCTCCAATCCCGAGCGCGTCATCGACAAGTCCATCGGTGCAACCAAGATGGAGCTGGCCCGCTTCTATGCCGAAGTAGCTCCCTGGGCATTGCCGCACCTCAGGCAGCGCCCGTTGGCCCTGGTGCGCGCGCCGGAGGGCATTGACGGGGAGCTGTTCTTCCAGAAACACACCGAAAAGCTGAGCATTCCCCATATCACCCAGCTGGATACCGCGCTGTTTCCAAAGCACGCCGCACTGATGACGATCGACAGCACCGAGGCGCTGATCAGTGCGGCACAGATGGGCACCATCGAACTGCACACCTGGAACGCTGTGGCGCCGGTCCTCGATCACCCCGACCGCTTCGTGCTGGACCTTGACCCGGATCCGGCATTGCCGTGGAAACGCATGGTCGAGGCGACCCACCTGACCCAGACCCTGCTCGACGAAATCGGCCTGCAGTCGTTTCTCAAGACCAGCGGCGGCAAGGGGCTTCACATCATCGTTCCGCTCGAGCCGATCCATAGCTGGGCAGAGGTAAAAGCCTTCAGCCAGGGAATCGCGAAATACATGGCCAGGCTCATGCCACAATATTTCTCCGCCGTTAGCGGGCCCAAAAACCGGGTGGGTCGAATCTTTATCGACTACCTGCGCAACAGCCAGGGCGCGAGCACCGTGGCAGCCTATTCCGTTCGCGCTCGTGAAGGGCTTGCCGTTTCAGTGCCTATCCACAGAAGCGAGCTGGCCGATCTCAAGGGCGCGAACATCTGGACAATCCGCAACCTTATGCCGCGGCTGGAGGAGCAGGGGGATGACGACCCCTGGGAGGGCATCGACACGTGCGAACAGATCATCACAAAGGTGATGAGCGAGCAGTTGCGCATGAAGTAATCGTCAACCAGACACGTTGAACAATGAGCCCTGAACCGGGCTTTTTCCCAGCAGCTAGCTCATCAGCCCCTACCGCTCATGGTGGTTCGCGTTTCGGTTCTCCCGAACCACATCAGAAACTTCGCTCTGCGTCCGTATCGGCCAGGGTCGTTCACTGCATCTCGCTCTCTGGCAGCCATATGTCGCCTGATACCCTATAGGCTGAGCCGTTCGTCAGTGCTGCGATAGGGTACTTTATCGAATCGGCCTAATGCAGCTGCTGGCTGGATCTGCCCAATGGATTAATGGCGGGCGCAAGGGAAAAAAATCCCCACAAGCTCAGCTGCTCAGCTTTTACGCGATTCTGCACACTCCGGCGAAACGCTCGTTAGGCCTACTGTCTCGATTATCAAGCGCAGACGAAGCTGATACCACACTACGCATACAGAGCAGGCTCGACCCGTGTCTGGGATTAATCTTGAACCATGATATGCCGGCATCACAGCAACACGAGCGAGGAGCTAATCGCTAGTTTCGGTTATTTCAGACTCTTTAATAAAAGTTGCTGGACTTGCGCCTGTAAGAAAAGGCACTCATAGTTTCTTTAGACAAACGACAAGTGGTGCTGAAAACGCTGATTAAAGCGCGGACTACAATTGGTACTTCCAGTTTCGGATTCTTGACTATGGCGAAAGATACTGTTTGGTCTGACGAATCCTGGTTTCTCGTACATTGCAAACGCGGACAAGAGGCCAGGGCGCTAGCGAACCTGACAGAGCAGGAATATGTATGTTATTTGCCGGCGATAGATCGGGCGGAGGGCGCAACTGATGGCAAGCTGGCAAGTCAGGGGACAAAACAGCCTTTATTTCCCGGCTACATGTTTGTTCGCCTTTTTCCTGACTCCAACTGGCACAGCCTGGGCTGCACCCGTGGAGTGCTTCGTGTCGTCGGATTCAATAATCGTCCTTATCCGGTTCGGAACGAGTTGATAGAGCAGATAAAGGACCGCTGCAAGGGTTATAAGGCCCCGTCCCCTGGAAGTAAAGTTCAGGTAAGGATCGGCCCGAATCTGGACATAGATGCGGTCTTCCTTGCGTCGGACGGCCCGGAGCGGGCGATCCTTCTGCTGAAACTGTTGAATCAGTACTGCCGTCTGACAGTCGCAACGACGACGATACATGCGGATAATCCATAACATCGCTCAATCTTTGGTTTCAGCATTTCTACGCCGACACACAGTATTGAACCAAGAATCCCTGAATTAAATATGGACTCTGGGCGGGAGCGTGGACGAACGCAACTGGCAGGCTTTAAGCCTTATAGTGACTGTCTGGCTTCAAAAAAAAGTGGGCTTAAAAAGGGAGCGCGAAAGCAATGATGTCGATCCGTATAATCTGTCGGTTGTTGACGTTGTTGTTGGGCTTGGTCTGTGTTACATCGTACGCCGATGAAACTTCTCAGTACCGAATGTCAGCCGGTGACGTAATCAACATCCGAGTACTTGGCGAGCCGGATCTGACATTCGAAGCGCTCAGGTTAACCGATGCTGGTTCGTTTTCTTATCCATTTGTAGGGGAAGTTAAAGCGAACGGGAAAACGGTAGCGCAGGTCGAGGAATTGCTGCTATCGGCGCTGAAGGGTACCTATCTAGTAAGCCCGCGCGTGTCGGTCAACGTTCTGGAATACCGTAATTTCTACATCATCGGGGAAGTGAAGCTGCCCGGCGGCTACCCCTATCAACCGGGGCTTACGCTGCGCCGTGCTGCGGCCCTCGCTGGAGGACTGACTGACAGAGCGTCGGCGAAACGTATCACCATCATTCGTAACCTGGACCCAAGCCAGAAACCGATCGAAGCCTCGATGGCTACGCCTGTATTTCCGGGCGATACGGTGACCATTGAAGAAGGATTCTTCTAGTGCGGTTCATTATCCAGCGGGCTCCCTATGACCAGTAAATCTCCTTCTATCGAGCGAGCTCTGGCTGCGCTGCCGCAAGGGCCGGTGGAGGCCGAGCTCGACCTGCATAAATTATGGTTGAGTGTATGGTCGCGCAAATGGCTGATTCTCACCGCCATGCTGGTCGTAGCGCTTGCCACCCTATGGGCGACGTCCTGGATGACGCCGTTGTATCGCTCCGCCGCTACGCTGCTGGTTGAGAATGAACGGGCAAAGTTATTGGCCATTGAGCAAGTCAATCAAAGCGAAGCGCCCAACGGTGATTATCTACAGACGGAAATCGAGCTACTCAAGTCGCGAGGTCTGGCTGAACGCGTGGTTCGCCAGCTTGATTTGGTCAGTCATCCGGAGTTCGCGGGGCAGCACTCTTCATCGCAAGGGCAGGGGAGCTGGCTGGGTCGAGTCGGTGAGTATTTGCGCGCAATGCGAGCCGATGACCTGCCCACCTCTGCCGGAAAGGAGTCGAAGGTCTTCGATGCGGCAGCTGAGAAGCTCATGGGCGCTATCAGTGTGAGCCCTCGGGGTAAGAGCCAGGTCGTTGCAGTCGAGGTGCTATTGGCTGATCCATACATCGCTATGTCCGCCGCCAATGCGCTGGCCGACGGTTACATCGCAAGCAAGTTCGAAGCGGGGGTCGCGACGTCCGCTACAGCTACACTGTGGATGGACAGTCGCCTCGAAGAGCTGCGAAAGAAACTGCAAGAGTCGGAGAACCGCCTCCAGGTCTATCGCGAAGCCGAGGGGCTGGTCGATCTGCAGGGCATTTCGACTATCGCCGCTACAGAACTCACGTTGACCAGTGATCGGTTAATCAACGCACGGCGGCAGCGGGCCGAAGCTGAGAGCCAGTACCGTCAGGTGCAATCAATGAAAAAGTCGCGGCTCGATGAACTCGCCAGCGTGCCGGCAGTACTGGCAGACCCGGTGATTCAGCAGTTCAAGGCAACAAAGGCACAAGCCGCGGCACGAGTAGACGAGGTATCGCAGCGGTATGGCCCTGGTCACCCGGAGCTTATCGCAGCGAAAGCCGATCTTGAGGCTGCGACGTCCAGCTTGAAGACGCAGGTCAGCCAGGTAGTGACAGGTATTCAGCGCAACTATCAGTTGGCCATTGCCAACGAGCAATCCCAACAAGCGCTGTTTGATTCGAACAAGTATCAGATTCAGAACCTCTCCAGCAAAGAGTTCAAGGTCCGTGAGCTGGCCTTGGAAGTCGAGGCAAATCGCGCCCTTTACGACACCTTTGTGGTCCGATTGAAGGAAACCGCGGCAACCGCGGATCAGAACAGCGTCAACGTGCATGTCGTCGATCGTGCGATGCTTCCAGAGGAGCCTGTCAAACCGAACAAGCCGCTGATCGTTGCCGTGGCAGCCCTCATTGCATTGTTCAGCGTAGCCGGAGCGGGCGTAGCCAAGGATGTAATGAACGACACCTTCAGTACGACCGAGGCGATAGAAGCCAAGCTGAACATCCCAGTGCTAGGCATCGTGCCCCTTATGCAGCAGGCGCAACGAGAGCTGCTGGCCCGTATGTATTCGGAAGATAAGGATCGTCTGTTCACTGAAACCATCCGCACCATCAGAACCAAGCTGGAAATGGCGAACCCCGACCGTCGCGCCCAGATCATCATGACGACATCTGCGCTACCCGGCGAGGGGAAGAGTGTGCTGTCCGCCAACCTGGCTCAGGCACTCTCACAGATGGGAAAAATTGTTCTGATCGACGGAGATCTGCGCAAGCCGACCCTGGCCAGAACATTCGGACTCGAAAAGGGCAGCATGGGTCTGACCGACATCCTGGAGGGTCGCGCCACGCTGGAGAGCTGCATCACAACCTATGGTGATGTCGACATGATATGTGCCGGCACCACTGTACGAGACCCTTTGCCCCTGCTGGCTTCGACCCGGTTCGCAACAATGATCGAAGCGCTCAGAACCCACTATGAACGCATAGTGATTGATTCGCCGCCCACTCAGGGCGTCAGTGACGCAATCGTGCTGGCAGCACACGCAGACACACTGCTGTTCATCGTGCGCAGTGAGGTGACACCCAGCAACGAGGTGGAGCGGGGTATCGCCCAGCTTCAGCAAAACGCCACGCCAGTGGACTGGATCATCTTGAATCAAGTCGACATTCGAAAAGCAGAAAAGCATGGCTATCGATACAGCAGCTACTACGACTACTACCAATACGGGACAGGCGCGGCAAGCTGAATGCTGTCGTTCGAGCAGTTGTGCTTGTAACGCTGATTAACGCCAGACAACTCGATGGAACCCGCCAGTGAAACGATATGTGCAGAGCTCCGTATGGCTGTTATCGGAGAAAATAACCAAACTGGCCGTAGCGTTCGTTTTGATCGGATTAATCGCGAACCAACTGGGACCTAAGGACTTCGGCGCGCTCAGCCTCGGGCTGAGTGTGGCGACTATTATCTGGTCTATCAGCAACCTCGGGCTGGATCAGATCCTGATCAAGGAGTTCACTAACCAGAGATACTCTGGCAGCGAATTGCTCAGTACGGCTGTTTTCTGCCGGCTCGCCTGTAGCTTCCTGATCGTGATTCCCTGCTTCATTGCTCTTTACCAGACGTCCGCGTTGTCAGCGGAGTACAAGTTGGCCTATGCGATCACCATCGCGTCAGTGCTCTTCTACAATTTCAACAGCTACCAGGCGTTTTATCAGGCCAGGTCGCAGTCCTCGCATATCGCCGTCATCGGCCTTTCCAGTTTGTGCATTTCTTCCTTGGTCAAGGTTGTTCTGCTGTGGAGCGGATCTGGACTGATCCTGTTTGCGCTCAGCGCCGCCTTCGATATTGCGATGAATCTGCTGCTTTATTCCCTGTATCCCACCAGAGATTCGGCTCGTGTAAGGCTGTCCGCATTCAGCGTTTCGATCGTAAAAGAGTTATGGCGACCCGCTGCACCGATGTTGCTCTGTTCCATGATGATCGTCGTCTACATCCGGGTCGACCAGCTTATGATCGCGTCGCTTCTCGGTATTGAGGAGGCAGGGGTCTATAGCGTCACCATCCGTGTCGTCGAAGCTTACGCGGTGATTCCCATGCTGATCGGAACCGCCTTCTTTCCCTTCATCTGCACCAAGCCAGACGCCGACAACGTTCGAACCTATTTCGACATCGTGATGTTCTCATCTGTCGCCATGGGGTTGGCTGTCTGGGCGGCGGCCCACGTGGCCATACCGCTGCTGTTCGGACCCGCCTACATACAGGCGTTGGAAATTCTGGGCATATCCATGCTGGCTGCTGTGTTCTCCGTGGTTGGCTTCGCCTGTACAAACTATCTGGTCGCAGTGAATCTGGGACATCTGCGCCCGTTGCGGCTCGTGCTCGGTCTGGTGATGAACGTCGGTCTGAACCTGTTGCTGATCCCACGCTTCGGTCTCTGGGGCGCGGCGAGCGCAACCCTGATCAGCCAGGTATTCGCCTCCTGGCTCGGAAATGCCCTAAACGCCAGGACGTTCGAGTGCCTGAAACTACAGAGCTGGTCCGTGTTTACTCTCGGTCTGCCGGGCGCAGCCCGAGTGGTGCGCGAGCTGGTCGGTGGAAAGGCTTTGCGGCCCACCCCGGCGACCTCCCGGCCTTCTCAGGGTATCGCGACCAATCATGTGATCAAATCGGGAGAAGCGTGATGCCGACAGTCTCGATTGTCATACCGACCTACAACAGCTCAGCCTTCATCATGGATGCCGTGAAGTCCGTAATGGAGGCCGTCGCCGGGTTGAGCTATGAAATCATGCTGGTAGACGACCTCTCGGCTGATCTGCCAGCCCTGCGGACCGTGACTGCTGGTACGCCGCACCTGACCATCATCGAAAAGTCAGCAAAGGGTAATGCGTCGGACTCTAGAAACCTTGGCGTCGCGGCATCACGAGGAGCCTTCATCTTTTTGCTCGACAGCGATGACAGTTTTTCTCCCGGCCATGTGCAGAGGCGCATACGTCTTCATCAACAGAATGGTTGCGGCATCATCTTCGGACGCTATCTAGCAAGGAATAACTACCGAACGTTCAAAGTCGAGTTACCTCATTACCAAGGCGACATGCACGACTACCTGTTCTGTTTGGACGGGGATGTCAGAAGCTCGACCATCAGCATCTGCCGATCCCGTTACAAAGGGACGATATTTGACCCGCTACAAGCCAAACATCAGGACTGGGGTTTCGCGCTGCGGGCAGCCGAGGCTGGAGAGTCCCTGGGGTTCGATGAACGTTACGGTGCGGTCATCGACTCGTCGGTTAACGGCGGCCGCATGAGCAACGTGCTGAACATTCCGGCCAGCAGCTATTTTCTCGAGACTTATATAGACGCACCAAACCATCTACGCGGCTTCGCGATGAATCATCTGCGAGTGGTGCTGAAGAACAATGACAAGCGATCAACGGCGTTTGTCCACGCGACACTTGTCCGCTCGCTTCGCAATGCCTCGCTGTGGGAGCGATTGAAGTACTTCCCTGCTGTTTTCATCACCGGTCCGGCAATGACATTGCCGGCAAGTCTGGCTATGCAGACGTTGGCGACGGCTCGAGCGCTCACGATCAAGAGTTATCGAAAGTTCACCAACTGCTAACTGGGAAACACGACGATGGCCAGATCGATCATTATCGCGACTGTGCTCCGGAATACCGGTGAGACCGGCGTCCATACGCATTTCCAGACATGGTCGGCCTGGCTTGTAAATACCGGCCAGGGCGCTCCAGAGCTCGTAACGCCCTACGACAGATACAAGTGGTTGGTCTATCCGATATTTGCAGTGCGCCGCCTGATCGCTCCGTTGAGTGGGAGCTTCGGTCTTTGGTGGTATCGCTACTGGCGCCAGCTCTGCCTGTACTTGAATCTGAAGGCCGTGCTCGCCGATGGGCGAGCCTGTGTGATTTATGCCCAGTGTCCAATGTCTGCTCAGGCAGCCGTCGCAGCACGAAAATCACCGGCACAGCGGGTTGCGATGATTGCTCATTTCAATATTTCAGAGGCAGATGAGTGGGCTGGTAAAGGCGTGATTGCCAGAGATGGGAGCCTTTTCAGGCAGATCCGAGCATATGAGGCGAGGGTGATTCCGCGTGTGGATCGGCTGGTTTTCGTCTCGGCCTTCATGCAACAAAACATCTACCAGCGAATCCCCAACGCTTCCTCAATACCTGGACGCGTCATCCCCAACTTCATTTCACGGAGCCAGGTTCAAGAAGCCAAGCGGACGATAACCGCTGATCTCATCTGCATAGGTACGCTCGAGCGAAGAAAGAACCAGCACTACGCCCTGGAAATAGCCGCAGCTGCACGCCGCCACGGCCGTCCCTTTAGACTGACAATCGTCGGTGACGGCCCAGATCGACCTGAACTGGTTAAGTCGGCCCGAAAACTGGGCGTTGGTAACGATGTGATATTTACCGGCCACGTCGATAACGTTGCTGCCTTGATGATCGAGCATCGTGCCTGCCTGCACGTTTCGCAAATGGAGAGCTTCGGCATCGTACTGATCGAGGCCATGTCCCAGGGGCTTCCGGTATTCGCCAGTCCAGTCGGCGGAGTGCCGGAAGTATTCAGCGACGGGATTGAAGGTCGCTTCATTCCGCTTGATGACGCAGCGCTGGCGGCCCGGATGATTCAGCAGTGGCTAAGCGATGCCACTGCGTTACGAAGCGCCGGCACTCGGGCCAGAGCCCGGTTCGAGGATCGCTTTGAAACCGGAAAGGTAGCTCAGGAGCTGGTTGATTTTTTGCTGCAGGACCTGATCAAAGCGCAGGGCGAGACCGAGCGGCAGGCCAACAGCGAGTCGATGGCTACGTCAGTCGCAGCTCCGGACTTACCTCTGCATGCATCAGCAAGGAGTATGGATGTCAGCCAAGAGTCTCAGGCCTGAGAACATCATTGTGTTTCCAGCCTTCTGCCTGGCGACCGCAATCCTGGCATCGGCGCTGCTTACCAATATCCTGGGCATCGTTGGCTTCAGAGCCATGCCGTTCGTGCGGCTCGCGGTAGTTGCAACTGCTGTCATTTTCGTTGGAGTGTTTCTGCTCCATGCAAGACTGAAGCCCAAGCTTGCACTCGGCAACCTGTGGCGGGCGGTCCTGGCGCTGCAGCTGTTAGGCCTGGTTTATCTGGTATTGGGTTTGCTTAGGGGCAACAGCAAGCTATATCTCGTCACCGACCTGGTTTACCTGGTGATGTTCTTCATGACCTTCCTGTTGGGCGCCTGGTGTTATCAGATAGGTAGGCCGACGTTTTCCTACGAAAAGATGATCCGTGTGGTGCTGGTGCTCATAGGTATCACATCGTTCTGTTGGGTTTTCAATCTGCAAATCGGAACACCGCCAGAGCTGCTGATTCTCTGGGGCTGCGCGCTGATCATTTCGCTGGCGTATAGAAGGCACGCTCATACGCTTATTTTGTTGCTGGCCGTGGTCCCGCAGCTTGCAGGCGTGAATCGGGCCCTTGTTCTGGCGATCTTCGGTGGGCTGGCGGTCTATTTTCTTAGCGCTGCGCTATTGAAGAAAATTAAGGTAATCGTTGTGGTCGCCGCGTTGCTGGGCATTCTTGCCAGCGTGATCGGAGGATCGGGTGCCATCAAGGGAAGCAGTTTCGAGAGGCGCATCGATGAGACGCTTTCGTTGCTCTCTGCAAGCGAGAATGCTGATCTACCCATTCCGCTTCAGCAACGATTCTATGAAGGCGATCTGGTTAGCCAAGATGTGCAACGGTCGCTGTTGCCGATCTCACTGCTTTTTGGACTTGGTCACGGATACACGCTAGACATGACCCAAAGTATCGATTCCTCCGTGGTCGATAGCCAACTGCTGGGTGGGCAGCAGACCCACAATATCCATTTTCTGGGCTACGCCTTGCTGGCCAGGTTCGGCCTTCTGGGCGCTCTGTGTTTCGTATTCATCTTTCTCAGCTGTGCGCGGCGTTGCTTTGTCCTGTTCAGGACACAGGCAACAGACAACACGACTGTTGAGTTGCTCGCAAACCTCTTTGTTGTGCTGTTGTTTCTGTTTGCCGCTCCGGCTTCATCGTTTCTATTTTCTAGCATGTTGCTCGGTTATTTTTGCGGCATTGCTAATGAGGCGAGATTGGCCGGGCCAACGAACCGATTGTCATGTTGATGCCGCATACGCAAATGCAAGGGGTAACCGTGAAAGTACTGCTAGTCAGCTCGTATCGCACGAAAGGAGGCGCCGCCCGCGCTGCGTCGAGGCTGGCCGAAGCATTGGCTGGTGCGGGCGTACAGGTCGAATATAAAAGTATTTATCCGCAGCATATGAATGCGTGGCAGAAACTTCACTATCTCGGTCGCGTCGCCTGGGACCGAGTGCCCGCTCTGATAATTGCAAGGAAACGAAGCATGTTTTCATCAGGCGCGCTGGCAAATGACACGCTGATCCGTTCGATCAATGAGTCGGATGCAGACGTGATTCACCTACATTGGGTGAATGGGGGTGGTTTATCCGTTAATGACCTGAAACGGATCAGCAAGCCTATTGTTTGGACCCTCCATGATATGTGGGCGTTTACCGGAGGCTGCCACTACGACGCAGGGTGCGACAGGTTCGCTTCAGGGTGCGGTCGTTGTCCTTTGCTCAAATCCGATAACCCAACCGACCTGAGCGCTCGCGGCGTCGAGCAGAAGGCCAATGCATACACAGGGGTCGAAAATCTGACGGTGATAGGGCTTAGCGACTGGATGGCCAAAAGCGCGGCTCGATCGAAGGCAATGCACGGCCTGACTATAAAGCAGCTTCCAAACCCAATCGATGTGAACCAGTTTCGTCCAGCGGACCGAGAGCAGGCCAGGGTTAGGTTGAGCATATCGCCGTCAACCCGTCTCGTGGCGTTTGGCGCCGTTGCCGCTGTTGGTGATGACCGCAAAGGGTTCCACAAACTATTGCCTGCCCTGAGTCTGCTGAAGGAACAGGGTCACTCAAATATTGAACTGGCGGTTTTTGGCGGCTCAAGTTCGGAACACTCCCAGGATACCTATTTCAAAACCCACTACTTTGGGCATATCACCAGTGACGAACAGCTGCGCGACCTCTACAGCGCAGCAGATGTGATGGTAGTGCCCTCGTTGCAAGAGGCTTTCGGGCAGACAGCGACCGAGGCCATGGCGTGCGGTACCCCTGTCGTTGCGTTTGCTGCCACCGGGCTATTGGACATCGTCGACCACAAGCAGAATGGCTACCTTGCAACCCCATTTGATGCGGCCAGTCTGGCAGAAGGCATCGCATGGATTTTGGATGCAGACAACCTCGACGACTTGCGAATCCAGGCTCGTGCCAAGGCAGTTGCCCAGTTCTCCAACGAGTGGGTTGCAAGCCAGTACCTAGCGTTATACCGAGACTGCATTACATACGCCGCTACAGCAGAAGCACTGGCGGTTTGAATTCAGCCATAACGGCTTTATCACTCACATAGGCCCAAGGCCTGAATAGCTGGCCGATCCGGGCACGCTAACAGGTTGACACCTTCGCTTCGCAGGTCGACCCATCGGCGGAGTTGCTTATGCGGTAAAGTAAAAAACTTTATAGCGATACTGTATTGCACATGCTGGCAACTTATTTGAGTCGTCGGCCTGGCGTTGATATACATGGCTCGCAGATTCATGATCATAAAATGAACGTATTGATTGCGCGGAAATTACAGTTCCGAAGCAGGAATCGTTTCGCCTGCAATTCGTAAAGACTGTTGAAGAAGGAGTTATGTAACTGGTCCCAGTCCGCTATTCCGTTAGTTAATCGGAAGGAGGTATATCGCCTGTTGTTTATTGTTTATGCAACGCCGCCCGGAACTTGTTGATATGGCTTTACGACAGTCCGGGTAATCTTTTCATCCGCTGAGTGCGGGTGCGTTACTGGAGAAAAAGATGAAATATCTGGTTTACGGCATAAACTACAGCCCCGAACTGACCGGCATAGGTAAATATAACGGTGAGATGGCTGCGTGGCTTACAGAGCAAGGCCATGAGGTACGAGTCGTTACAGCGCACCCGTATTATCCCGATTGGAAGATATTTACCGGTCACTGCAGCTGGCGTTACGCTAAGACAACGGAAGCTGGCGTTACAGTGATCCGTTGTCCCCTTTATGTGCCCGCAAAACCAACGGGAAAGAAACGGTTGTTGCACTTGGCAAGCTTTTCATTTTCATCTGCGCTTGCTCTCCTTGCTAACGTTAGCTGGCGGCCCGATAAAATCATTCTTGTGGTCCCGACCCTGTTCTGTGCTGCTCAGACACTAATTTTTGCTCAATTCACCGGCGCCAGCAGCTTGCTGCATATACAGGATTTCGAGGTTGACGCGATGGTTGGTCTGGGCATTTGCAGACGCAAGCGCGTCAAGGGTATCGCTTATGCAGCTGAAGCCTGGACGCTGAATTCGTTTGATCAAGTATCCACCATATCGAGCGGAATGATGGAGCGAGCCAGAAGTAAAGGTGTGAAAGAAGACAGGCTCAGTTTGTTTCCTAATTGGTCCGAAATAGCACGATTCAAGAACGTTTCCGGTTCAGCCTCGTTAATGGAGCGGCTGGGCGTTGCCCCCGGGAAAAAAGTGGTCCTGTATTCCGGCAATATCGGCGAAAAGCAAGGCTTGGAGGTTGTTGTCCAAGCAGCCGAATCGTTGGCGACACGAAATGATCTCGTCTTTTTGATAGTAGGGGAAGGTGCGGGTAAAGGGCGGCTGCTGGAAATCGTCGAATTCAAAGCGCTGAACAACATAGTGTTTGCGCCGCTGCAGTCCTATGCTGATCTACCGACCCTGCTTGCATCTGCCGCCTGCCATCTCGTGATTCAACGCCGCGGTGCAGCTGATTCCGTGCTGCCGTCTAAACTGACGAACATTCTTGCCGTTGGCGGCAATGCGGTGATCACGGCGGATTCGGCTACCAGTTTGGGAATTCTCTGCGCCGAAAACCCAGGAATTGGCGCGCTTGTTGAGCCGGAATGTCCGCTTGCCCTCGTCAAAGGTATCCAACGCTGTCTGTCAATGCCGACGCCTAATCGCATCGCGATTGCCTATGCAGAACAGTTTCTGGATAAGGAACAAATTCTGGCGCGGTTTGCTGCCTCCCATGCAGCCCCGTCAGAAGACAAGACGATATCGGATGCCGGCGTTCTGTTAGGCCCTTTTCCATACTGGCATCGCGCTGGTGAAGCCGAAGCTGCGCGCGCCAAACAGCCAATGGCGCCACAAGCGGCGTCAACTGTTGTAGGCAACGCCCTGAACAAGTGGAGCAGCCTTTTCAATCGGGGCGCGAAGCGTCTTAGGAAAGGAGAGGAGCCATTACGGTAAGCGAGGTAGCTTGCTCGGGGTAAGACCAGCCACTTGTCGGGGCGGCGGTTATCGCCCTTTGGGTAAAAGCAGCTTTGCGATCTGGCTATTGCGGTGTGGATTGTCATAATGAAACAGCACGGTTGACCGCAGCGCGCGCGGATTACATGGCTCGTTTGCGTGCAGGCTGCGGTACCCCCAGAAGAAGTACAGATTGCCCGGGACAAGCTCGAGCTTTGTCGGGCGGAGCAAACCGAAACGGATAGCCAGGGCAACCAGTCGTTGGCTTAGACGGTTTTGAATCACGGCTTTTTCAATCACATTCAGCATAGCGTTATAGCGTAGCTGCCGGTTGTTGGGAAACAGTACAAGGCGGCCTTCTTCACCTTTGTTGGGTATAGGAATCAATATTGGCAGCAGCACTGTCAAGGTAGTTGCGTCATAGTGAAAACGATTCGATTCTGCGGCGCTGTCGCTGCCCTGTAGGCAGCGTATGACGGTGTGGACTTTTTCGGTACTTAGCGGGGCTCGTCCAGTGCCAGCTGAATAAACGCCTAGCAGCAGACGCTGAAACTCGTCGGAAAGTGCCAATTGCTCAAACAGTGTTCCAGGTATGTTGGGTGTACCCCGGACGGCAAAACTTTTGTTGCCACGGTTCCGGGCCTCGTTTTCTATGTCAACGTGCGCAGCTTCGAGTTGATCAAACGTCAGGTAGCTGTCGATACAGGCAAAGCCGACTCGATTCAGCTCGCTCGCCAGATGTGACACCACGTTTGTATCTACGGCCATGAACGTCCGCATGAATGTAGCTCCGCAAGTTGAAATATACTAAACGGGTGGACATTATCACTTGGTGATTTGGGCACCAGAACGATAGCAGTGTATGGCACAGCCTGGTGGTCCGCCTACGATATTTCGCCCGTAAACGACAGTGAACGCTGCTGGTGCGCCCTGCTCATGGGTCAGCTGTAAGCGCGTCCCCGACTGATCGTCGCGTCATCGGAACATCCATCGCCCAGCCGGCTCCAACGCACAGCCCCCCTGTTGAGAGTTACCCCTTGAGAATCTGCAGTTCCCCTAGCGAGTGCCGGGCATGTGCGGCCATGTCTGCATTGCGTTCTATCTTTCCGTTAGCCAGAGGCAACAGCTTCCGGCGCGCAGGGGAGCGCAAACAGCCATGAAGCTCACCCGCTGGTTGATCGTGCTCTTCTTCGCAATCTCTACGTTCTGTTTTTTCTGGTTCGATCTGGGGCAATACCTGACGCTGGAGATGATCCAGGCGAAGAGCGGAGCGTTACGGGATCAGGTGCAGGCCCATCCCTGGTGGGCCGGCAGCCTGTTCTTTGCCGCCTACGTCGCGCTCACGGTCATGTCCTTTCCCGGAACCGTGGTGCTGACATTGCTGGCCGGCGCCCTTTTCGGGCTGGTGGGCGGTACCCTGATGGTGTCTTTCGCGAGCAATATCGGCGCCCTGATCGCCATGCTGATCAGCCGCTTCCTGCTGCGCGACTGGGTGCAGAAGCGGTTTGCCAAGCAGATCGCCAGCATCAACCGTGGACTCGACCGTGACGGTTCGTTCTACCTGTTCTCGTTACGGCTGATTCCGCTGGTTCCCTTTGTGTTGCTGAATCCGGCGCTGGGGCTGACGCGTGTCAGCATGTGGACCTTCTGGTGGACGACACAGCTGGGCATGCTTCCGGGGCACGCCGTCTATGTGAGTGCCGGACGCCAGCTTGCGCGGCTGAGGGAAATATCGGACATCCTGTCGCCAAGCATGATCGGCACCCTGGTCCTGCTGGCCGTGTTCCCGCTGGCCGCTACCAAACTGCTGGCCCTCTACAAGGCACGCAAGGTGTACCGGGGATGGCAGAAACCAAAAGGGTTCGAGCACAACCTGCTGGTCATCGGTGGAGGCAGCGCCGGGCTTGCTGCTGCCCAGTCCGCCGCTTCGATGCGGGCCAAGGTGGCGCTGGTCGAACGCGAGCGGCTGGGCGGGGCGGCACTGCACAGCGGTAACGTCCCAGCCAGAGCGTTGATGCGCGCAGCCAACATCAATCACACGCTGCGCCAGGGCGACACGCTTGGCATTCGTCTTCAGACCGACGTCGAGTTCGGTCAGGTGATGCAACAGGTGCGACGCACGCTGGATGAGACTCACGGACAGTTGACCGCCGAAAATTGCAAGGCAGCCGGCGTCGAGATGATACGTGGCGAAGCCCACCTCACCTCACCCTGGACCGTGGAGGTAGACGGTCGCTCCATCAGCAGCCGCGCCATTGTCATCGCCACGGGCAGCCGGCCCATCGTCCCGCCCATTCCGGGAATTGAAGACGTCCGGCCACTGACGTGCGAAACCGTCTGGGACCTGCAGGAGCGGCCCGATAGGCTGCTGGTCATGGGGGGAGAAGCCAGTGCCTGTGAACTCGCCCAGGCTTTCCAGCGCCTGGGATGTGAGGTAACGCTTGTAGCCGAGGATGACGAACTGCTGAAAATGGCGGAGCCCGAAGCGAGAAAGGCGGTATCCGACGCGCTACGGGCCGATGGCGTCGAGGTGTTGCTGGGGTATTCGCCACGGCGATTTGAAACCACAGAAGACGGGTATCGGTTGGTCTGTCAGGTCGATGATGAGAGCCACTCGCTGCCATTTGATCGTCTCTTGCTGGCCCTCGGACGAAGGGCGCAGCTGGAGGGCCTCGCACTCGATGAGCTCAAGCTGAACATCAACGAAGATGGCAGTCTTGAAGTCGATGAATATCTGGCCACGCGCTACCCGAACATCTACGCCATTGGCGCGGTGGCGGGGCCGGATTGCTCGACTCAGAGTGCGACGCACCATGCCTGGTACGCTGCGGCGAATGGCTTGTTCTCTGGATTTCGCCGCTTCATGGTCAGCGACCGCGTAGTGCCTCGTGTTGCCTTCACCGCCCCCGAGATAGCCAGCGTCGGCCTGACCGAAGCCCAGGCGAAACTGGCCGACATGGAGTACGAAGTGACGCTGCTGGATCTGGATTCGCTCGAAGCGGCTCAGCTAACCAACGGCAACAAGGGGTTCCTGAAAGTACTGACCGAACAGGGCAGGGACCGCATTCTCGGCGTCACGCTCGTGGGAGAGGGCGCCAGCGAAACGCTTGCAGTGTTTGTCTTGGCGATGAAGCACAAGCTGGGTCTCAACAAGTTGCGCCGCACCGTCCATATCACCCCGACGCTGGCGGAGGCGAGCTTGGCCGTAGCCGAGGCCTGGCGCCGTGCGCATATCGCCAAGCGCCCGCAGACCTGGGTGGCCAGGCTCCATCGCTGGCGCCTGGGTGGTCAACCATAAACCGTAATGGCAGAACGCCAGGCGGCTCCATGTGAGGGCACTCCGGGCCAGAGCATAAACAGACTGCCGCTACCTTTATTCACCACTCCACCGCTGCAAAGCCCGTCCCGTTTGGGCTAGAGGCTTTATCCACAAAAGCTGTGGATAAGTCTGTGGGCACAACTTGGATTAGTCCTCGAAACGCCCGCACCGCGGGGCTTTGGAACAGATCGGCGAGTTTTTGTGCAGAAGGTATTTATCTTTAAAAATCAAACATTTACGCAACCTTGCCGAAACAGCGATAGCAATTGCGAGCGTCGCTGTTACAGACCTGCTACGGATGTGCATAAGAAAACCTTGTCAACGACTTTTTAAGACAGATTAGCTGCTAGAAGTCCGGGTCCGTCGTGTTTGCTGTTCTAGCTGCGGTGATCGTACTCAGCCGTCGGGGCAGTGTTGCGTTGGAAGGGAAACCCTTGCGGTCGTGCTGCAGATGCTGGCGGGCCATCGTAAGGGCAGAGCCTCTTCGCGATAGATCTGTGTGGAATTCACGTTCCTGGCTGGGGATCGGTTTGAGCCTGCAATGATCCCAAGATCTGTTCTGTAAACGAATGCTGGCAAACTTCCAGACGAAACAGTTGGGGCGAAAAGAGCCAGCTGTGGGTTATCCCCATCAGGCTTGAGTACAGAAACAGCGCCCTCGACTCTGCAGTACTCACGTAACGCACATCCATTGCTTCTATAAGCAGCTTGAGCAGCTGCACTATATTTCGGGTGAGCTCACGTTCGCGTTCAATTACCGCGGCCATGCGTTCGGTTAGTTCGGTTTTGTTCAACAGGATTTCGAACGACTGACGGTGCCAGCGGTTTTCCAAGAGCAGTCGAAACCATTCACTGATGAAGTGCCTGATCGCAGCCACTGGCCGGTCCCTCATGTCCTGGCTCTGCTCGATCAGTCTTTCCAGGGGTCCCTGGGAGTAGCCGAGCACTGCCTGGTACAACTCATCCTTGTTCTTGAAGTGCCAGTAGATGGGGCCGCGGCTGAATCCTGCCTCATCGGCGATCATCGCCAGCGTGGTATTGGAGTAGCCATTTCTACTGAACAACTCCAGGGCGGCAGAGATGATCTTGAGCCGGGTTTTTTCAGCATCTTCTTTCGTACGGCGCATGGAATTCGATCGGATCAAGGCGTGTTTGGAGAGTGGGCAGCCTGGGCACGTCACGCTATGAGCAACGCTAGCCGAAGGGCGGGGCATCAGCATCGACTGGCTGAGCCCCGAGACAGCTTTACAGTTTGCCGTCCGCCGCCATCTGCATGTAGGTGCTGTCGAAGCGCAGTTTGACGTTAGCATCGGAGCCGAGCAACTTGCCGTTAGGCATCGCGATGCCGACGAAATCTACCGAGTCGGCGCCGTCGCCGAGCAGGCCGTGATCGAAGGAGAACTGGCGAACACTGTCCATGGCCTGGTAGGCCTCGTCGCTTTCAATGAAGGCCAGCGAATCGGCCGGCTTCCAGAACATCTTCATGCCCTTGAGCTGGCTTTCGTAACCAGCTTGATCGGTACCCGATGCCTGCCCCAGGGCTGCTCGTGCCTTGGCACCTTCCTCGGTATCGCTTTCGAGGATGCCCATCACCTCATACCAGGCGCCTACCAGCGCTTTGCCGAAGTCCGGGTTGTCCGTCAGGGTTTCGCTGTTGACGATGGTCAGGTCCTTGATATGGCCTGGGATCTGGCTGGAGTCGAAGGCCTTGTTTGCGCCGGGCATGGAGGCGACTTCATCCAGCAGCGGGTTCCAGGTGACCACGTTGCGCACGTCTTCCGTGCTGAAGGCCGCAACCAGGTCGGCATCCGAGGTGTTCACCACCTGCACGTCGCGCTCGCTCATGCCCACACTATCCAATGCTTGGGCCAGCAGGTAATGCGAGACCGACAGCTCGACCAGATGAATCTGCTGGCCTTCGAGCGATTTCAGATCGGCACTGTCCTTCATCACCAGGCCGTCGTTGCCGTTGGAGTAGTCACCGACGATCAGGGCCGTGGTGTCCACGCCGCCCGCCGCCGGGATCGACAGCGCATCCATGCTGGTAGCGACCACGCCGTCGAACTGGCCCGCGGTGTATTGGTTGATCGATTCGACGTAGTCATTGACCTGGGTGATGTTCACCTCGATCCCGTACTTGTCGGCCCACTTCTTCATGATTCCCGACTCGTCGGCGTACTTCCATGGCATCCAGCCGGCGTAGATGGTCCAGGCGATGTCGAAGGTTTTCTTTTCCTCGGCTTGCGCGGCAAAAGGCGAAAGGGCTGCAAAGATCACGGCGCCGGCACAGAGTGCCCGCTTGAACGTATTGGCTTGCATGGTGAATCTCCTTTTCATCGAGTCAGAAGAATTTCAGGTAGCGCTGGATTTCCCAGTCGGAAACATGGGTGTGGTAGGCATTCCATTCGTCGCGCTTGTAGTCGACGAAGGCCTGGTACATGGCGTCGCCGAAGACCTGACGCGACAGCGGGTCCGCCTCGAAGGCGTCAATGGCTTCGGATAGCGTGCGCGGCAGGGTCTCGATGCCCATGTCCGCGACGTCCTTTTCGCTGTAGTCGTACATGTTTTCGCGGTGCGGCTGGCCTGGCTCGAGCTTTTCGCGAATGCCCTCCAGGCCGGCGGCAAGGATCATCGCGGCGCCGAGGTAAGGGTTGCAGCCGATATCAGCGGCGCGACATTCCACGCGTGCACCCTGGGACGGAATGCGCAGCATGTTGGTGCGGTTGTTGTTGCCATAGCAGACAAATACCGGTGCCCAGGTCGAGCCGGACATGGCGCCCTTGCGGATCAGCCGCTTGTAGCTGTTCACGGTGGGCGCGATCACCGCGCAAATGGCCTTGGCGTGTTTCAGTACGCCAGCGATAAAGTGGTAGGCGAGCGGGGTGACACCACAGCCGTGCGGGTCTTCGCCCTCAACCTCGAACAGGTTCTTGCCCGAGGCCAGATCCGCCAGGGACATGTTGTAGTGTGCGCCGCTGCCGGTGCGCTGGGCAGAAGGCTTGGGCATGAAGGTGGCAAAGGCGCCGTGCTTGCGTGCGATCTCGTTGGCCATCATGCGGAAGAACACGAAGCGGTCGGCCATGGTGAGCGCGTCGGAATACTTGAAATCGGTCTCGAACTGCCCGTTGGCATCTTCGTGATCGAAGGAATAGACGCCCCAGCCCATCTCGTTCATGGCCTCCACCAGTTCGTCGATCACCGGCAGGTTGTCCATCAGCAGGCGCGGGTCGTAGCAGGGTTTGGCTGCGGTATCGCGATCGCTGAGCGGGGCGAAGCCGCCGTCCGGTGTGTCCTTGTAGAGGAAGAATTCGGTCTCGATGCCCAGGTTGAAGCTGTAGCCCAACTCGGCCGCAGCTTCGGTCTGGCGCTTGAGGATGCCGCGTGAGCAGGCGTCGAACGGCTTGCCGTCCAGGTACAGATCACTGGCGAACCAGGCCAGGCTGCGGTTCCAGCTGCACTGGGTGGCGCTGGCCGGGTCCGGCATGGCGGCGACTTCGTTGTCGCTGATCTGCTGCGGGACGCCGTCCAGCGCCGCCCCGGTATACAGCTCCGAGCCACGCAGCATCTGGCCGAGATGTGCCAGTGGCACGAATTTGCCTTTGATCACGCCGTGCATGTCCACGTAGCTGGCCATGGCGTACTTGACGCCTTTGTCCTGCAGGCCTTGTTTGAGTTCGTCGATCTGGGAAAGCGGAAAGGTCGTCATGGTGGGAAATCCCTTGCTGAATTCGGGCCAGCGTCGTGCGCTGTGGCACGAATCCTTCATCCAATATACATGCCAGCGTGTATAGGAAAGCTGCTGCAAGACCTGCCAGGACACCCCAAAATGCTGCTCAGAGGAAACGCAAGTGCTTGAGATAGAGAGGGAAAAAAGGTTCATCGAGCTGGGCGATCTAGCGCTTGAAAGAGGCCAGATTCTGGGTAAAGCGCGGCTCTGCTATCAGGTCGTCGGCCTGCCAAATGCACAGCGGGACAACATCGTGCTGATTCCCAGCTACTACGGTGGATCGCATTGGGGCAGTCTGCCCTTGCTTGGTGCAGGCAGCCCCCTGGCCAGTGGTGACTACTGTGTGGTGTTGACTAATCTGTTCGGTGCCGGCTGGTCCAGCTCGCCGAGCAATGCAGCCGCAGGGCAGGGCGGTGCAGATTTCCCCCGGATCACGCTCGCGGATAACGTGCGGGCGCAACGCCTGCTGCTCGACCAGCTGTTCGGCCCGACATGGCAGTTGCAGTTGGTCACTGGCTGGTCCATGGGCGGGATGCAGGCGCTTTACTGGGCGTTGCTATTCCCCGAAAAGGTGCAACGCATCCTGCCGTTCTGCTGCACGGCGCGCTGCTGGCCACACAACTTCGTCTTCCTCGAGGGTGTGAAGGCAGCTCTGCAGGCTGATTCGGCATGGCAGGGTGGGCGCTACATCGAGGCGCCCGAGCGTGGCTTGCGGGCCTTCGGCCGCGCGTACGCGGGCTGGGCTTACTCGCAGGCGTTCTTTCGCACTGAGCAATGGCGTGAGCTGGGCTTCAGCAGTCTCGACGCCTTGCTCGACTATTGGGAACAGGACCACCTGGAGCAGGACGCGAACGATCTGCTTTGCGTGCTCGATACCTGGCAGTCGGCCGATCCGTCAGCGCTGCCCGGTTTTGGCACCCTGGACGAGGCGCTGTCCCACCTTTCTGCTCTGGCGATCATCATGCCCAGCAGCACCGATCTCTATTTCACTGTTGAAGACGCGCGATACGAAGCCTCGCTTATGCCCAACGCCGAGCTGCGGGTGCTGCAGTCCGATTGGGGGCATTGCGCCGGCGGGCCGGGGCGCAATCCACAGGCCATGGAGCAGGTGTTCGCCGCTATGCATGACCTGCTCGCCTCCTGACGGGAACCGTACGAGGACTGGCATGGTTCTGGCTAATAGCTAAAAGCCAGTACCGCCAGGTTCTGGCTTTCTTCCGCCTCTGCGGGCACCTGCCATGGGATGCGTATGCCGAAAGACTCGATCGATATTCTCTGGGTAGTGCTGTGCGCCGGACTGGTCTTCAACATGCAGATCGGCTTTCTGTGCCTGGAGGCCGGCCTGACGCGGAGCAAAAACGCGATCAATGTCGCGACCAAGAACATGGCCGACCTGTGCATCGCCTTGCTGCTCTACTGGTCATTCGGCTTCGCGCTGATGTTCGGCGCCAGTCAGGACGGGGTGATGGGCACAAGTCTATTCATGCTCGAATTTGCCGTGGACGAGAGCTGGCCGCTGGCGTTTTTCCTGTTTCAGGCAATGTTTTGCACGACCGCCGCGACCATCGTTTCGGGCGCAGCAGCCGAGCGCATGCGCTTCAATGCCTATTTGATCGTCGCTGCGCTGTCGGCTGGTTTGATCTATCCCTTGTTCGGCCATTGGGCCTGGGGTGGTGCGTTGCGTGAGGGGCAGGGTTGGCTGGCGCAGCAAGGCTTTGTCGACTTTGCCGGTTCCACTGTGGTGCACGGCGTCGGCGGCTGGATAGCGCTGGCCACTATCATGGTCATCGGCCCCCGCGCGGGCCGCTTCGATAGCAAATGGCTGCGGCAGAATATGCCGGGCTCGAATCTGCCACTGGCTATGCTCGGCGGCTTGCTGCTGCTGTTCGGCTGGTTCGGCTTCAATGGCGGCAGCACCCTGAGTTTCGACGGGCGCGTGCCGGGAATCGTGGTCAATACCGTTGTGGCAGGCATGGCTGGAATGGCGTTGGCGATGCTGCTATCGCAATGGCGGCACGGCTACGTCGAGCCCGTTGCGTTGCTCAACGGCATGCTGGCGGGGTTGGTGGCGATCACCGCGAGTGCTCATGCGGTCAGCATTGCCGACTCCCTGCTGATCGGGGCAGGCGGCGGCCTGGCGATGTGGCTGGCAGACCGGCTGTTGGTGCGCTGCGCCATCGATGATGCGGTCGGCGCGGTTCCGGTTCACCTGGCGGCCGGCTTGTGGGGCACTGTGGCGGTAGCGCTGTGTGGTGATCCGCTACTGCTCGGCACCGGCCTGAGCCGCTTCGATCAGCTGATGGTTCAATTGCAGGGCGTGTTGGTGTGCGCGGTCTGGGCTTTCGGCTTGACCTGCCTGCTGTTGCGGCTGATCAATCGGTACTACCCGATGCGGGTGAACCCCGATGACGAGCGCGTTGGCCTGAACGTCAGTGAGCATGGTGCCCGCACTGAACTGATCGAACTGCTCGACGCCATGGCTGAGCACCAGCGTCAGGGTCAGTTCGAGCGTGAGGTCGAAGTCGAGCCGTTCACCGAAGTGGGCCAGATCGCCGAGCAGTACAACCAGGTCATTCGCGCGCTACGCCAGGCCGTGGCGAAGACGCAGAGCATCGTGCGGGACATTCGCGACGGCATCGTCACCTATGGCCATGATGGCATCCTGTCCAGCTGCAATCCCGGTGCGGAGCGGCTGTTTGGCTTGCCTGCCGAGCAGATCGTCGGGCAACCCTTCCAGCGTTTCGTCGTGGGCAGCAGTGCTTCGCTGTTGCCGGAAGCTGGCGGCGAGTTAAAAACCGAACTGATGCTCCGCGGCAAAGACGGCAAACTGTTCGCCGCGGAGCTAACTGCGAGCCAGGGGAACCGCCCGCAGGACGCTTTCGTTTGCATGGTGCGAGACATTACCGAACGCCGACAGATCGAGGAGCAGCTGTTCGCGGAAAAAATGCTTGCCCAGGTCACGCTCGCGTCTATTGGCGATGGTGTCATCACCACCGACAGGGCCGGGCGCGTGCGTTATCTCAACCCCAGCGCCGAGCGGCTGATCGGCTGGAGCCAGGCCGCCGCGCAGGGGCTGGTGCTTGATGAGGTCTACCAGCTGTTCGACGAAGCGACCGGTGCGCGGCTACCCAACGCCGCCAGCCTCGGCCTTCGGCGTAGAAGTGACCGTCAGGATCGTACCGAGCGGGCGCCGGGCCTCCTTCATCGACCCGACGGTACGCAACTGGCGGTGCAGGATGCGGTCGCTCCCATCCGCGACGCCGAAGGCGTAGTCATCGGTACCGTGCTGACCTTCCGCGACGTCAGCGTCACTCACCAGCTGGCACGCAAACTGAGCTTCCAGGCCAACCACGACAACCTGACCGGGCTGGTCAATCGCTCGGCCTTCGAGCGCCGGCTCGAAGGGCTGCTGCAAGCGGCGACCCGCGGTGAACACGTTCTCTGCTACATGGACCTGGACCAGTTCAAGGTGGTCAACGACACCTGCGGACATGCCGCCGGCGACGAATTGCTGCGTCAGCTTGGCCAGCTGCTGCGTGGCCGTGTGCGCGGCAGCGACCTGCTGGCGCGCCTGGGCGGCGATGAATTCGGCATGCTGTTCATGAACTGCCCGCTGCCGCAGGCGGTGGCAATTGCCGAGGGCATCCGACACAGCGTCGACGAATTCCGCTTCAACTGGGACGGCAAGGCATTCGCGGTCGGTGCCAGCATCGGGCTGGTCGCCATCGACGAACACGCCACCTCGCTCGGGCCGCTGCTCGGTGCCGCAGACAGCGCCTGTTATGCAGCCAAGGACGGCGGCCGCAATCGGGTGCATGTCTACCAGGCCGACGACCAGCAACTGATGGCGCGGCGCGGCGAGATGCAATGGACACAGCGGTTACGACAGGCGCTGGATCGCGACCTGTTGCGGCTGTTTGTCCAGCCCATCGTTCGTACCGCAGGCGACGACGGTACGCAGCGTTATGAAGTGCTGGTTCGCATGCAGGGCGACGATGGCAGCATCATTCCGCCCGGTGCCTTCATGCCGGCGGCCGAGCGCTACGACCTGGCGCCGGCGGTGGATCGTTGGGTGGTTGGCAATTTTCTGGCATGGGTGGGCGATCTCCAACGTCGTCCAGGTGCCTCGCTGGGGCATTATTCGATCAACCTGTCGGCAACCTCGCTGGGAGAGGAAAGCTTTCTCGATTTCGTGCTCTCGGCTATCGAACGTCATCGAATCCCCCCCAATTGCCTGTGCTTCGAAATCACCGAAACCGCGGCAATCGCCAACCTCAGTCGCGCGATGACTTTCATGAACAGGCTCAAGGCGGTGGGCTGCAGCTTCGCACTGGATGACTTCGGCTCCGGTTTGTCGTCTTTCGGCTATCTGAAGACACTGCCGGTGGACTATCTGAAAATCGACGGCAGTTTCGTTCGGGACGTTGATCGCGATCCCATCGCGCGGGCAATGGTCGCGTCGATTAACAACATCGGTCATGAAATGGGGCTGAGTACCGTGGCAGAGTTCGTCGAGTCGGCGGCAATCCTCGAGTGCCTGCAGGAAATCGGTGTTGATTACGTGCAGGGTTACCACCTGGGTCGGCCGGGACCGCTCGCCGCGTTGTCCGGCGTGCGGATGATGCCGCGCTGAGCGCAACAACTCCCTTCTTCGCTTCAGGCATAGGCGGCGCTGCTGCCAGCCGATAGCGGTCAGACTTATTGTGGGCTTCAGCCCACCGTGGATTTTTCATCGGGTGGGCTGATCCGGAACGCCGCATTTGCATCAGGCGCGTAGACGGCGGTGCTAACCGGCGATAGCCGTCAGTTTCTGCAGTTGGTCCAGGTCGGTCTGCATACCGGAGGTTTCCCGGATTCGGCCGAGAATCTCACGTTTCAGCGCGGTGAATTCAGGCGAAAGCTTCATGTCCTGGTCACGCTGGGAGGGCAGGGGTACGTCATAAATCGAGTCGATACGCCCCGGTCTTGGCGCCATCAGCACTACCCGACCACCCAGATAGATGGCTTCCTCAACGTCATGGGTGACGAACAGGATGGTCGTCTTCTCGAGCTTGTGCACGTGACGGATCAGGTCGTGCATGACTTCGCGGGTCTGGGCATCCAAGGCGCCGAAAGGTTCGTCCATCAGCAGTGTGGCTGGCTTCGGCATCAGGGCGCGAGCGATGGCAACGCGTTGCTGCATGCCGCCTGAAAGCTGGCTTGGAAAGGCGTCAGCGAAGTTCGTCAGGCCCATGAGGCTGAGCAGAGCATCGGCGCGGCCACTGGCGGTTTCGACATCGGCGTCACCACGCACGGTGTCGGAAATTACCTTGAGCTGACGGCAGAACTTAATGTTCTTCATCACCGTCAGCCAGGGATAGAGGCTGTAGTGCTGAAAGACCATGGCCCGGTCGACGCCCGGTCCGTCGATGGCATTGCCGTCGAGCAGGATTTCGCCACGGCTGAGCGTCTCGAGGCCGGCGATGATGCGGAGCAGGGTCGACTTTCCACACCCTGAGGCGCCGACGAAGGTGATGAACTCGTTGGGTCGGACATCCAGGCTGACCGACTGGAGCGCTTCGATTTCCCGCTTGTCACTGACGAAGGTCTTGCCCACCTGCTGAATGCGGATTTTGGCTTCGGTCATGCTTGTTTTCTCCACGGGAAGGCGCGGCGCGAAAGCCAGCGGAACGCCTGGTCGGTGAGCAGGCCGATCAGGCCGATCAGGAGGATGCCGGCAAAGATCTTGTCGGTGTGCATGTAGCGCTGAGCCTTGAGGATGGCGTAGCCGAGGCCCGAGTTGGCGGCGACCAACTCGGCGACGACCAGATAGGTCCAGGCCCAGCCGCAAGTGATGCGCAAGGTGTCGAGGATGGCCGGGCGCGCTGACGGCAGAATCACCAGCTTGACGATTTCGCCCCGGCTGGCCCCCATGGTCTGTGCGGCCTCGATTTGCGTCATGGGCACACGGCGTACGTCTTCGGCCACCATCAGCACCATCTGGAAGAAAGTGCCGATAAAAATGATCAGTACCTTCGAGCCTTCGTCGATGCCCACCCACAGCATCACCAGCGGTATGAAGGCCACCGCCGGCATGTAGCGAATAAAGTCGGTCAGCGGCTCAAGGAAGGCCTGCACCGGCCGGTAGGTGCCGATATACAGCCCCAGCGGCAACGCCAGTAAAGCCGAGGCGCCGAACCCGGCCATGACCCGCCAGACGCTGATGCCTATATCGGTAAGCAGCCCCTCGCTCGACCACCAGCGGCCTAATCGCTCCAGCACGGCGCCGGGGCTGGGCATGAACATCGGGTCGGCCAGCCCTAGCGCGGTATAGGCCCACCAGAGAATGAAGGGTGCAATCAGGCCCGCGGCTGCCAGCGCCCAGACCGTGGCTTTCGGCAGGTCGCCACGAATGCGCCACCAGCGGGCGCGGCGCGTCTTGGCGACGGGCGGCGCGGGTTCTGTGCTGACCGGTTGCCCTGCGACCACCGCGCGCGGCTCCAGGTTCGTGTTCGCGCCAAGGGACAAATGCGCCGTCATGCGACTACCTCCTGAACGAGAGCTGAAATCGGATTCGCCACGCTGACCCAGCCGAGGGTCGGTGGGAATTGGCCGATGCGGGCCAGGTCCCCTTCGGGTATCCCGGCCGGTTGACTGAAATTCCAATAGCTCGGCAGAAGGCTGTCACCGACACGCCCCGGCAGCGTCGAGTGGCTGATCATCCAGGGTGTAGCGCCGTTGCGTTGGCGGCCGAAAGAGATTTCGCAGGCGAGCAGTTCGAGCCGTTTTGCGGGAGTGGCGCGGGCGAGTTGATCGCGCAGGTGGATGACATCCGCGTCCAGCGTGACGGGCCTGTCGGCGGCGAACATGAAGTAATCCCCGGCAACCAGCAAGCAGGCCTGGCGCTCCGGTTCATCGGCCGAGCGCAGCCACAGGCCCCAGTTGGTGCCTTCGGATTCGGGTAGGCGCTGCCAGACTTCGTGATATCGGCCATCCAGGCCATCTTCGAGCAACCGATCCGGAGCCTCGAAACGCATGCGGCCGATGTCGGGTGAGCCGCTGGGCGGCTGGTAGTCGATCAGCCGATGCCATTGGCAAGTGTCGCCATCCACCATGGTCAAGCCGGCAAAGCCAGCCTGTTCGCACAGGGCCAGCTGTTGTGCATGGGTGCAGGTGGCAAGCGAGGCAGATGTGGTCGGTGGATGGGGAATGCGCACGTCGGCGTGCAAATGGGCCGTCTGCAGCCAGTAGACGTCGCTGGTCTCGTCGCGGCATCCGTCGGTGGTGGTCAACAGGCGACGGCGCCATACGCCCAGGTAGGTGTCGGGTACGTTGTTCATGCGTGGTACTCCGGGAATCGTTTGAGGGTTCGCCAGAAGGCCATGTCGTGGTTCGGCCACAACTGGGCCCCGCTGTCGGCGGCCAATCCCTTGAGCTTGCGAATGCTCTCCAGCGCCAGGTCTTCACGGTCCTGCCAGCAGAGGCCAGGCGCTATTTCATCGGTGAGGTTTTCTTCCAGATCCGCGGCGTCGCCGGTGAGGATCACCGGCCGGCCCTGCGGCAGTTCGATCAGCAGCGACATGTGCCCGGCGGTGTGTCCCGGCGTATTGATTGCTTGCACACCGGGCGCCAGTTGGTATTCCTCGCGCTGGAGACTCCAGCGATTCTGGTCAACGAAGGGGCCAGTGAAATCGTCGGCGAAGTAGGCATCGTCGGCCTCGGCCATAGCGGCCGTCAGCTCGGCCTCGTGCACATGCACCTCGCAGCCGCAGAGTTCGCAGAGCCCGCCGGCATGGTCGAAATGAAGGTGACTGAGAAATACCAGATCGATGTCGGCTGGCGTCAGCCCATGGCGGGCCAGATGGGCGGGCAGGCGCTGGTCTTCTCGCATGTCCGGTGGCCCCATCGGGAATTCCAGCGGGTCGAACCAGCGCGCCTTGAGTGCAGGGTCGTTGATCTTGGCGTAGTCGCAGCCGACATCGAAGAGGATGCGGCCCTGCCGGGTCTCGATCAGAAAGGCCAGGATTGGCGCCTCGATCAGGGTGCCGTGTCCATGATTGCGGGTGGAAATCGATTTGTCGTAGCGATGGGTGGCGGTCAGCAGCGGCCAGAGCTTGAGCACATCGGTCATGCGGGAATCTCCAGCAAGGCGATCAGTGCATCGCTGGTGACGACTTCGCCGAAGAGTCCGCCTTCGACGCCGATCATCGACAGCGCCGCGGCATGCAGCGCCGGATAGGCAGAGCCGCAGGCGTCGGCGACCGTGAGACAGGCGTAACCGAGATCCACCGCCTGACGCAGCGTTGAGGACACGCACACCTCGGTGGTCACGCCGGAGAGGATCAACTGGCGAATGCCGCGATTGCGCAGCAGCAGTTCCAGATCGGTATGGGCAAAGGCGCTGTAACCCGGCTTGTCGATCACCGGTTCGCCGGGCTCGGGTTTCAGTTCGTCGATCAGGTCGTTGCCGCATTCACCGCGCACCATCAGACGGCCAAGTGGTCCGGGGCTTCCGATGGGGGCACCGCTGGCTTCAGCGCGTCGGCGCTTGGTATCGGGGAGGTCGCTGAGGTCGGCGCGATGGCCTTCGCGGGTGTGTACGACGAATAACCCGCTGCGGCGCGCCGCGATCAACAGCTGGCGGATCGGCTCGATGGGTGCCCGCAGCCGTTCGATGTCCAACCCGGCCTTGTCGGCATAGCCACCCGGCGCGCAGAAGTCGCGCTGCATGTCGATCACTAGAAGCGCGGCGTGTTCCAGCGCCAGGTTCATTGCAAATTCCCCAGGGCGAATTCCCGACAGACAGCGGCGGCTATGCCACTGACGATGTCTTCAGCCATGCGTTGTCCCTTGCCTGCGGTGGAGCCTCTGGCCGAGGACAGCACGCCCGAAGGCGGCACCCACTCGGTTCGGGCGGGGTACATGTCATAGAGGGGAAAGTCCGCAGGGCCATCGTCAGGAATGCGTTCCAGTGCCACCAGGTTTGGGTGGTAATGCAGCATCAATGAGGTTTCGATGACCGCCGCGTGCTCCAGGGCGAAGCCGGGGAAGCCATCGGGGAATACATCGGCCAGCGTGTCTTCCCTGCAGAAGTCCCAGTGCTCCAGACGCATGACTTCGATACCCGCGTCCGGCCCCAGTTCGCGCAGCGCCAACTGGATGCCTTCGGTGACAAACCACTGGTTCTCGTAATGCCCGACCAACAGCACCAGTCGCTTGACCCCGTGCCGATGAAATTCGCGGACCGCGTCGCGCACCAGTGCGCTCAGGGTGGCGCCATCCAGGCTGGTGGTTCCGCAGAAATGCTGGCCACCGCCGCACTTGGGTTGCGACTTGTAACCATAGGACAGGGCGGGCGCCACGAGCCCGCCGACCCGGCCGGCGACGTCCGTGCAAATGGCACTGGCCAACAGCGCATCGGTGCCCAACGGCAGATGCGGGCCGTGCTGTTCGGTGGCACCGCAAGGCAGGAAGAGCACGGCGCCGTCACGCACGCGGTGTTCGTACTCGACCCAGCTGAGTTGATCCATGTGTACGCTGTTCATAGCGAGGGGCTCCGGATTACGTTCAGGGCCGGCCGTTCCGGCCAGCTGGCGATCAGCGCAGCGAGGGTCACCAGAGCCGCACCGCTCCATTCATGAATGCCAATGGCCTGCTCGCCGAGCCAGGCGGAGGAGAGCACTGCGGCCACCAGTTCGAACACGACGAGCACGGCGGCCCGTCCGGCTTCGATGTGGCTGACGCCGTATTGCACCGCCGCCATGCTCAGCAGCCAGCCGAGCGACATGAGGGCGATCTGCCAACTCAAATCGAAACTCAGCGGCGGCGGATATTCGCCGAGCAAGGGGCACAGCACGGCTGCGATCAAGGCGCTGCCCACGAAAGGCGCCAATGTCTTGCTCGCCAATGGCACCTGATCGGCGGCGCGGGTGGCAAGGTTGTTCAGGCTGAAGCCCAGGCCTGCCGCGAGGGCGAGCCAGTCGCTACCGCTCAATGGCTGAAGCAATTCGCTGCTGATTCCGAGCGTCAGCGCAATTCCAAGCATGGCCAGAAGCAACGCGATGACTCGCAGCACCGTCAGGCGTTCGCCCAGTAGCAGCCAGCCGCCCAGCACGCCCCATACGGGAGCGAGATAGAAAAGAAGCATGACCCGCACCACCTCGCCAATGGCCAGCGCTGTCACCAGCGCGGCGGTGGCGCCGCCGCCGCACACCGCTATCGCCAGCAGGCCGTTGCGCTGCGGCAACCATGCGCGGCGTTCACGCCAGAGCACGGGCAGGGCAATGAAGCTGAGCAAACCGTAAACCAGCAGTACCAGCGGCATGCCGACCAGCCCGAGGCTGGCGAAATGGTGCAGGGGCAGCCAGCCCAGGCCCCAGGCGATCGCACCTGTGACCAATAGAATCTGCGGTAGCAGGCTACTCACGCGCCCATCCATGAGCCGCCATTGGGCCCTAGAATCTGTCCGGTGAAGTAGCTGGCGTGAGGCGAGAGGAGAAACAGGATGGCGGCGGCGACTTCTTCAGGCGTGCCGAGCCGGGCCATGGGGATATCCAGCTCCTTGGCCATCCACTCATCGCTCATGTGTTCTGGCGACACCATGGCCGTCGCGATGGGGCCGGGCGCGACAGCGTTGATGCGAATCCCGTCAGCGGCAAATTCGCGGGCCAGCGAACGAGTGAGGCCGATCACACCGGCTTTTGCGGTGCAGTAGGCGGCGTAGTCGCTCCGGCCAAGAAAGCCCAAATCGGAAGCGACGTTGACGATGGCGCCTTCACCGCGCGAGCGCATGTGTCGCAGCGCGTGCCGGGTGCAGCGGTAGACGCCATGCAGATCGACGTCGAGTACCCGGGACCAGTCCTGCTCGCTGGTGTCGAGAAAAGGTTTTTCGAGAATGATCCCGGCATTGTTGACCAGCAGATCCAGCGGGCCGTCGGCCAGGATTTGCTCGAACATGCCGGCAACGGCTGAAGGTGAGCTGACGTCGGCCTCCACGCTCCGGGTCCTGATGCCAGGCACATCGATTGATTCACACAGCTGCTGCGCCAATTGGGCCTGCCCATGATGGTTGATCCATACGCTGGCGCCTGCGTTAGCCAGCGCGACCGCGGTCGCTCGGCCAATGCCGGTCGCCGCGCCTGTCACCAGAGCCACCTTGCCTTCAAGCATCAGTGCATGACCTCGCCGTGGCTGACCGACAAGGCCTGGCCGGTAAGGGCCGCGGCCAGGGGCGAGCCGAGAAACAGGAAGGTGCCGGACAGGTCCGCCGGCGTTAGCAGTTCCGGGATGGCCTGGGCGGCCAGCACCGCGACCAACTCTTCGGCCTCGGTGCGGCCGTTTTCCTCGGCCATCACGCGCAGCGAGCGCATCGCCGCTTCGGTGCCTATCCATCCCGGACATACGGCGTTCACGCGGATGCGGCGCGGGCCCAGCTCCCAGGCCAGCGAGCGGGTCAGACCGACCACCGCATGCTTGCTCGCCGCATAGGCAGAAAAGCCCGGCACGCCTTTGAGCCCCCAGATGGACGCTTGGTTGATTACGCTGGCACCGGCCCGCAGCCGCGGCAGCAGGGCACGGGTCAGGCGCTGCATGGACGAGACATTGTTGTCGAGCAGCTGTGCCCAGCAGGCGTCTGCTTCGGCGGTGGGGTCGGTGATCGGCGTCTGGTATTCCATGCCCGCGTTGTTGACCAGCACATCAACCGACCGGCCGCGACAGGCCAGATCGTCGGCGAAGTGCTGCACCGCATGCCAGTCCGACAGCTCCAGCGTTGTGGCATGCAGCTTGGCGTCGGTCTGCAGGCTCTCCACGAGGTCGCCAAGGGCATCGGCGTCGCGATCCACCAGCTCCAGTGTGGCGCGGGCTTCGGCATAGGTCTGCGCCAGACGCCGGCCGATGCCGCCCGCCGCGCCAGTCAGTACGACACAACGTCCGTGATAATCGAGGGCTTTATGCATTTCACACCGCCGTGAGGAAAGACACGCCAACTGCACCGTAGAAGCTCTCCGCTTTATGCGGTCCTTCGCCGACTACGCCATAGTCGTCATCCAGCACACGACGCAGGCGATAGCGATGGAAGCTGCCAAGCAGGTCACGCATCGGGATCACCTGGTTGTAGGTGCTGCCGTACAGCTCGGCATGCATCGCGGGCAGGCGATACCAGGGCGCTACCGGTTTCTCGTGGTGGGCGTTGTGGAAGGAAAAGTTGAGCAACAACAGGTTCAGCGACGGCCAGCGTGCAGAGACCACGTTGCTGAAGGTATTGAGCTGTTCGTACGCGCGATCGCGTTGTTTGTTCTCCGGCACCTTGCCTTCTTCAAGTACGGCGAAGGCGTCATAGGTGTGCTGATAGGCATCGGCGAAGCGCAGCACCGTGACCATCAACAGCCAGGCCACGCCATATAGCACCAGCGCCTTTAGCGACAGCCATCCAAGCAGGGCGAACAACAGG
The DNA here is from genome assembly GCF_058536345.1 of Stutzerimonas sp. C6.4V. Taxonomy (NCBI): domain Bacteria; kingdom Pseudomonadati; phylum Pseudomonadota; class Gammaproteobacteria; order Pseudomonadales; family Pseudomonadaceae; genus Stutzerimonas; species Stutzerimonas sp. C6.4V. Next base: position 1,627,330 of record NZ_JBZUBM010000001.1, on the reverse strand, counting down.
GCGCGCACGAGCATGACCCGGGCGACCTTGCCACGGCGTGCACGGTGTTTCTCGTTGGCGGTGACGAAGGGCAGCGCGACCACGTAGAAATGCATGATCAGCTCCACAGCCGGCACGTAGGCCCATTCGAGCGCCAACACCAGCTTCTGGAACCAGACGGGGCGTGCCTTGAGAAAGGCCTTGCTGTCGAAAGTGATGACATCGGCACGGTCGACGTGGTGACGCATGTGCTTCTTGCGCAGGTCCTGAAACTCGGCATAGCAGCTGCCGGTCAGCCAGCTGCAGACGCTGCCTGCCCACTGGTTGTGCTTTGGCACGCTGAAGATGGTGCCATGGGCGAATTCATGGATCAGGTACGCGGCGATGATCATGGCATGCCCGAGCAGCAGCGTACCCAGCGCATTGAGCCAACCGTTGTAGGGAAATAGCAGGGCCAACCCGGCGAAGTAGCCGAGCAGGGCATAGCTCATCGCCAGCGTGTTCGGCAGCTTGCCATCGGCATAACGGTAAAGCGGTTTGCTGGTTTGCATATCGTTCTCCAGCCGGGGCGAGCACTGCTCGCCCTGGCACGCATCACTTGGTGAGCGCTTCGGTAAATTGCGAGTCGTAGGTGTTGCTGAAATCCGGAATGGAAGGGATCTGGCCGTTATTCATCAGCAGTTTGGCGATGATCGCGCCGCTGCCGTGGAAGGAGTGGGTGTCGTCGCTGGGAGTGAAGCTCTTCTGCATCTCGGCGAGTGGAATGTTGTACGCGCCGGAAATCTGCTCGGTGGCTTCCTCGGCAGTTACGCCCAGTACTTCGCCTATGATCTTCGCCGACTCTTCGGGGTGTTCCTGCATATAGGCCAGGCCGTCCAGGTAGCCCTGGATCATCGCTTTGATTGCGGCGGGCTTCTTTTCGATCACCGCCTCATCGAATGCAAGGACGTCGGTGATCAGACCCGGCGCGTCCTTGGACGAGTAGACCACCTTGAACTTGTCGGCACCGCCCATGGACAGTATCTGGGAAACGTTGGGTTCGTAGGTCACGCCGACAGGCAGGTTGCCCGACGCCATGGCACCGGGAATGCCTTCGGGTGTCATGTTGACGGGCTGGATGTCCTTCTCGGACATGCCGTTCTGCTGCAGGGCATAAGCGAGCAGAAAGTCGGAAGGGGACAGCGGGTTGTAGCCGACCTTCTTGCCCTTGAAATCGGCGACGGAATTGACCGAAGCCTCAGCGACGATGGCATCGCCACCGTTGGAAAAATCGATTGGCATTACAACGCGATGCTTAAGCCCCTTGGCAACGGAGGCAACGACCTGATCGTAGGTGAGCATGCCACCGTCGAGTGCGCGGCTGAGCATGGCGGTCGGAATCAGCGCCGGATCGTTGAAGAACTGGAGTTCCAGATCCAGACCGTGAGGCTTGAACAGTTCCTTCTTGTCCGCGACGTAGAAAGGTCCGTAACCAGCCCAGACAACGGTGCCAATCTTCAGCTTTTCCGCAGCCTGTGTGGCCATCGGCGCGAAAACGGTGGCTGCTGCAAGCGTGGCGCCCAGCAGGGTCTTGTGCAGCGAACGAAGCAACGGAGCGGTCATGGTGTAACTCCTACACAGTGGAAGAACCGGCACGGGATGACATCGCGTCCTCCCGGGCTTTTATCCCGCCGTGTAGTCCTATCCTTAGGACCGGAAAACTCTCGGACCAGCCGCCCATTCGCATGAGCCGGAACCCTAGTTCGCCTTGGTGTTGCTCCTGTGTGCCGAGCGTCATGAGTGGTGTCGCGACTCATCCCGTTCACTACGGGCTGAGCAGATTGCGTGCCACATCTGGCAACCGCCTGATTTGCCTATCACGTTCAACAACTTACGTCGCAAAGCCGTCAATGACAGTCAATGAAGCCTGTCCTCTGTCTGCGCCTAAATGGTGAAGAGTGCGCTGCGATGGTGCTGATCGAATATTTGGTAAGCGGTGCAGATTCGACGGTTCATGAGCGTTAACGCCACGGCCCGCGCCGCGGACGCTGTGGTCTCGCTGGCAGTACTCGGTTCATTACGTTTCATTGGCCTGGAGGCATCGGGATAAAGCGTGATTTGGGTAGGGTCGCAGCCCAGCCGGTCAAGGCCGTTCCTGATGGTGCGCTGCGCCAGCCGCAGATGAGGCGATAGGCTTGTTGCGCAGCTTCAACGCAGCATTTCCGTAGAAGATGTAAGGCGCCGGAGGTGGTCGGAATAGGTCTGATGTCCTGCGGTACGGGCTCTTAGGCCGTGTTTGCTGGCGAAACGCATGCAAGCACGGCCCACAACCCAGACTGTCAGGAGCGACGCTTCATGTAAGCCCGCCAGCCACCCAGTTCGCTGATGTCGCGTGCATGTTGCAGTCCGTATGGTTCACAGATGAAGCCGGTTTCCCAGCGGCCATCGGCGAGCTGTACCTTGCCCAGGCCGAGCGGGGCGGGAATGCCAGTCATGAACGAGCCGAGCTCACTGCTCGGAATCTCCCAGACCTCTACCTCGATCGCCACGCCGCCTTCGTCCACACGGACCATGCCCGGGCGGAACGGAGGGCCGCCGGCGAGTGCGTAGAGCTTGTAGTCCGGCGAGCTTTGGGTGGCTTCGAGCAGCCGACCCCCGCGTTGCTTCAGTTGCCAGTTCAACGGCAAGCCGTCGAGGTGAGCGCCACAGACGACCACGCGAGCGCGGTCGCCGCGAGCCGGGCTCTGTGGTGCCGACGAGGTGATCGACTGTCCGCCGATGAGCGTGATGCCGGTGTGACGCTGCAGTGCATCGGCCAGGCTCAGCAGGTATTGGTCGGTAAAGGCGCGGCCAAACAGGGTGATGCCCCACGGCAATCCGTTCTGCATCATGCCTGCCGGCGTTGCGACGGCCGCGTAGTCCAGCATGTTCATGAAATTGGTGTAGTAGCCCAGGTCCGAGTTGCGCTTGACGGGCTCGGCGCGCAGTTCCTCCAGCGTCACGGGGCGAGGGTAGGCGGGGGTCAGCACGCAGTCGACCTCGTTCATGATCCGATCGCAGATTGCCTTGAGCTGTTGCAGGCGGTACTGGGCACGAAACAGCTGAACGGCGGTCGTTCCCGGCGCCTTCTCCAGTACCGCCTTGATGACCGGCAACACGGCGTCCGGCTGCTGTTCGATCAGCTCACCGGCGACGCTGTAGCGCTCAGCGACCCAGGGGCCTTCATACAGCAGACGGGCGGCTTCGAGGAAGGGCGTGAACTCTATGCTGACCGGTTCGCCACCGATGGCCTTGAGGTGCTCGACGGAGGCCTCGAACAGCGCAGGGCTTTCCGGACAGCCAAGGAACTCGAGCTGCTTCGGTACGCCGAAACGGAACGCCTTGACCCGTCCGAACGCTGCGCCGTCGTTCCACTGTGAGTTGGTGCGACTGTATTCGTCGCGCGGATCGAGCCCGGCCGTCAGCGATAGCAACTGGCTAGCCTCAAGTGCGGTGGCAGTGAAGAACGTAACGCAATCCAGCGTACGGCACGCCGGTACGACACCCGCCGTCGAAATCAGGCCTTTGGTGGCTTTCAGGCCCACCAGATTGTTCAGTGCCGCCGGCACTCGGCCGGAACCGGCGGTGTCGGTGCCCAGGGCAAAGGTCGCGACGCCCAGCGCCACGGCGAGAGACGAACCGGCGCTCGAACCTCCCGACGGGTAATCCGGATGCACACTGTTGCGGCATTCACCGTAGGGCGAGCGAGTGCCGTTGAGCCCGGTGGCGAACTGGTCGAGATTTGTCTTGCCCATGGGAATCGCGCCGAGGGCGATCAGCTGGCTGATAATGGTCGCGCTGGTGTCCGGCGTATAGGCAAAGGCCGGGCAGGCAGCCGTCGTGGGGATACTTGCCAGATCAATGTTGTCCTTGATGGCAAAGGGGACGCCGTATAGGGGCAGCTCGGCGGGCGACTTGCCATCCAGCGTGGCGAGGTAGGGTTCCAGTTCTTCCGTCGTCAGCAGGTGGATGAACAGCTTGAATTCGGGATTGAGGGCGGCGGCCTTGTCGCGCAGTCCAGCGATCAGCCGGCGCGGGGTGGTTTCACCGGCGGCATAGGCGGCGCGCAGAGTGTCGAGGCGCAGGTCGAATGTGTCGTTCATGCTCGTGTCCTTCGTAGGATGGAAACGGCGCAGCCTTTTCCACCGTTGATGTTCGGGCCGGCCCTGCGGGCCGGTTGGTGGATCGGTGAAGCGTGATCCACCCTACGGTTGTTCGGCGTCAGGCTTCCTCGATCACCGCCACCCGCTGCCCGGCGCGCACGGGCGAGCCGGGCTGCACGCGAACCTCCTTCACGACGCCTGATACCGGCGCGGTGAGGGGGATTTCCATCTTCATGCTTTCGAGGATCACCAGTACGTCGCCGGCCTCGACCCGCGTGCCCTCGGCCACCGACACCTGCCAGAGGTTGCCGGCGATATGGCTTTCGATGCCGTGCTGGCCGGCGCCGAGCGGGGCATCCTCGCCGAGGTCGGCGACCATCTCCTCGCTCTCGAAATGCGCCTGGCCGGATTCGATCCAGCGCTGGCGCTCGGCGTCGAAGGCGGCGCGCTGCTGCTGGCGGAAGGCGTCGATGCCCTCTGCCTCACGGACCAGGAAGTCCTGGTAGTCGGACAGCCGCAGCTCGGTCTCCTCGATCTGCAGCGGGTAGCGGCCCAGCGGGAAGTCGCGGCGGATCTTCAGCAGCTCGTCCGACGAGACCGGGTAAAAGCGGATCTGGTCGAAGAAGCGCAGCAGCCAGGGCTGGCCGCCGAAGGCCTCGACGGCGCGGTAGCGGTTCCACATCTGCAGGGTACGGCCGACGAACTGGTAGCCGCCGGGACCTTCCATGCCGTAGACGCACATGTAGGCGCCGCCGATGCCGACCGAGTTTTCGGCAGTCCAGGTGCGCGCCGGGTTGTATTTGGTGGTGACCAGGCGATGGCGCGGGTCCAGCGGGGTGGCGACAGGGGCGCCGAGGTAGACATCGCCGAGGCCCATGACCAGGTAGCTGGCCTCGAACACGGTCTCGTAAACCGCGTCGAGGTTCGGCAGGTCGTTGATCCGGCGGATGAACTCCAGGTTGCTCGGGCACCAGGGCGCGTCCTTGCGCACAGTGGTCATGTACTTGTCGATCGCCAGCTGGCAGGCCGGATCGTCCCAGGACAGCGGCAGGTGGACGATACGCGAGGGGACCTTCAGATCCTGCGCCGAGCATACGGCGTCCCAGAGGCCGGCTACCGTGTCGAGTAGCCTGTCCAGCGGCAGGGTTTCCGGCTGGTAGTGGACCTGCAGCGAGCGGATGCCGGGGGTAAGGTCGATGACACCATCCAGGTTTTTCGCCTCCAGCGCCTGCATCAGCGCATGGCCACGGAAGCGCAGCACCAGATCCAGCTCCGGCTGGCCGATCTCCAGCAGCAGGTGGGTGTCGCCGGAGAGGCGGGCGACCAGGCGCGTGTCGGCTTCACCCAGGTCGAGGACGATGGGGGTGGTCCGTCCCTGGGCTGAGGGGGTGTGTTCCCTCTCCCCAGTGGCGAGAGGGCCAGGGTGAGGGGTGAGCGAATAGTCGAGCGACTTCGCCAACTGCCGCGCCGTCGCCAAATCCACCGGCGCGAACCGAACCTTGTCTCCGGCCTTCAGTTGGCCGAGTTGCCACAGGTCCGCCTCGATGACTGTCACCGGGCAAACGAAGCCGCCGAGGCTCGGGCCGTCGGGGCCGAGGATAACCGGCATGTCGCCGGTGAAATCCACCGCGCCGATGGCGTAGGGGTTGTCGTGGATATTGGACGGATGCAGCCCGGCCTCGCCACCGCTCTCGCGGACCCATTCGGGCTTGGGCCCGATCAGACGCACGCCGGTGCGGCTGGAGTTGAAATGCACTTCCCAATCTGTAGCAAAGAAGGTCTCGATATAGCCTTCGGTGAAGTATTCCGGCGCGCCATGCGGGCCGTAGATGACGCGGATTTCGCTCACCGTCGGCAGGGCCGAGCACACCTCGGCCGGCAGGCTGGCATCGGCGGAGGTATCGGTCAGCTCGGTCAGGTGCAGCACGTCACCGGCCCGCAGGGCTCGACCGGCGTGGCCACCGAACTGGCCGAGGGTAAAGGTGCTCCGGCTGCCCAGGTACTTGGGGACTTGCAGGCCGCCGCGTACACAGAGGTAGCTGCGTGCGCCTGCCCCGGCGATGGTGCCGATGGCCAAGGTGCTGCCAGCCGGGACGAAGAGGGCGGTGCACATGGGCTGCTCAACGTCGTCCAGCTTCAGTGGAATTTCGGCACCGGTCACCGCCACTACGGCGTCGGTGTTGAAGCGCAGGATTGGCCCGCTCATGGTGATTTCCAGGCCCGCCGCATCGGCTGGGTTGCCCAAGAGAGCGTTGCCCAGGCGCAGGGCGCGGTTGTCCATCGGACCGGACGGCGGTACGCCCACCGCCCAGTAGCCCTGGCGGCCGGGGAAGTCCTGAACCGTGGACTGGGTGCCTGCGCTGATCACTTCAAAGGTGGTGGCTCGGTAAGTCAGACCTTCCAGGCAGCGAGTCCAGGGATTACCGTTGGCGAAAGGGGTGTAGGCGAGGATCTGGCGCAGGTAGTCGCGGTTGGTTTCCACGCCGTAGAGCACGGAATCGCCCAGGGCGCTATCCAGCGCGGCGCGGGCTGCCTCGCGATCGGGCCCGCAGGTGATGAGTTTGGCGACCATCGGGTCGAAGTAGGGCGGGATCTCGCAGCCGGCTTCAACCCAGGTGTCGATGCGCAGGGACTTTCCGTCGCCCTTGGGGAAATCCACGACGGTGAGCAGGCCCGGGCTCGGCTGGAAGTCGCGGCCCGGGTCTTCGGCATACAGGCGCGCCTGGATCGCATGGCCCTTGGGCTCCAGGCCTTTAATCAGTTCGGTCAGCGGAGGCAGGTCGCCGGCGGCCAGTTCGATCATCCAGCGCACAAGATCGACGCCCCAGACCTGCTCGGTGACGCCGTGTTCGACCTGCAGGCGGGTGTTCACTTCCAGAAAATAGAAGCGCTCGGCCTCGCTGTCATAAACGAACTCCACGGTGCCAGCGCTGCGGTAGCTCACCGCCTTGGCCAGTTTTACTGCCGCCTCGCATAAGGCCTCGGCCATGCCGTCCGGCAGATTCGGCGCGGGGGTTTCCTCCAGCACCTTTTGGTTACGCCGCTGCACCGAGCAGTCGCGTACGCCGAGGGCAACGACTTGGCCGGCCCCGTCGCCGAAAACCTGGACTTCGAGGTGACGGGCACGCTGGATGTATTTTTCGATGAATACACCCGAGTCGCTGAAGTTGTTCTGCCCGAGCCGCCTGACCGCCTCGAAAGCATCCGTGAGTTCTTCAGCCGAGCGGCACACGCGCATGCCGATGCCGCCGCCGCCGGCAGTGCTTTTCAGCATCACCGGGTAGCCCACTTCGTCTCCCGCTTTCAGCGCGGCGTCGAGATTTTCCAGGAGTTCGGTGCCTTCGAGCATCGGCACGCCATGCTGCTTTGCCAGTGCCCTGGCGGTGTGCTTGAGACCAAACACCCGAAGTTGCTCCGGTGTCGGGCCGACGAAGGCAATGCCTGCGGCTTCACAGGCTTCGGCGAAACCCGCATTCTCGGAGAGAAAACCGTAGCCGGGGTGTATGGCCTTGGCCCCGGTTTCCCGCGCGATACGGAGGATTTTCTCGACCGCCAGGTAGGTGCCCGAAGCCGGGCCTTCGCCCAGGCTGAGGGCTTCGTCGGCCTGCTGAATGTGCAGGCTGGCAGCATCAGCCTCGGAATAGACGGCCACACCCTTGCAGTTGAGCGCCTTCAGGGTGCGCAGGATGCGGCAGGTAATGGCGCCGCGGTTGGCAATCAGGAGTTTGTCGAACATTCGAGGAACCCTCGAAGGTGGCGGGCCGTCCCGCCGCTGTTGGGTCTGCACCACGGTCGTCCATGGCGGAAAACAGATTCATTGAGGCCGGTTCAGCGGTCGCCAGCCGAACGTGCTGGAGGATCTGACCTGAACAGTGGAGGTTGCCTAAGACATTGGCCCGAGCGGCTCTGACATAGCGAGAAGAGCCACCGTCGAATCGTTTCGGGCTTAAGGCTCGCCAGTTGTCTATTTTTTAGTCCCACACCAGCACCTCGGCAGGCGTAGGGTTCCATCCATTACATGGGTTATTCAGCTGGGGGCAGTTGGATATCAGGACGATCACGTCCATTTCAGCTTTCAGCTCCACGTACTTTCCGGGCGCTGAAATGCCATCCTCGAAGGTAAGGCCGCCATCGACCGTGACGGGCACGTTCATGAAAAAGTTGATATTGGCGCCGATGTCGCGCTTTTCCAGGCGCCCGTCGTGCAGGCTGGCGCGCAGGAAGTTGTCACGGCAGCTGTGCATGTAGCGCTTGTCCAGTGCGTAGCGGACCACGTTGCTCTCCTGGGCGCAGGCGCCGCCGAGGGTGTCGTGTCGCCCGCAGGTATCGGCGGTGATGGTCAGCAGCGGATTGCCCAGGTTCGAATACAGGACCGTGCCGGCGGTAAGGTAGACCTTGTTCTGTTTGCGCAGCGTGCGCTGCGGGTCGAAACGCTCACGTGGGTTCTTCGCGCTGAAGAACAGCGTATCGATAGCCTGGTTGCCTTCGAGATCCAGCAATCGCAAGGACTGGCCCGCTTTTACTTCGAACAGGTAAGGCTCGCCCGCAGGGATTACATGGCGGAACACGGCGGTTTCTGGGTGAAGGTTGCTCTCGTGAATGGTCATGGCGGCGCCTCCTCAGATGTAGAGCCGTTCGGTGTTATGAAAGGCGCGGCCGTTTTCGGGGCGCGAGGTGCGGCAGAGCACACTGATGCCGTCACTGTCGACCCGGTGCCAGCTCAGTTGCACAGGCTTTGGCGCGTATTCGGGAGATGGGTCCATGGGGTGTTGCAGGGCCGTGAGCACCACTAGCGCATCCATGGGGGCGTAGAGCTCGACGTAATCACCCGCTTTTGAATTGTCGGGCTGAAAAGCGAAGCCGCCGACCGCATCCACCGTGACCTTGCTAAACAGGTTCAAGGTCATGAGCAGGTCCTGCAGGTTGAGATTCCATTTGCCCATTTCCACCAGAAGGTTGTCCGCACCGTTGCGAAAGAAGCCGTTTCGCAGTTCCTGGTAGCGGCCCTGGCCATATTTCTCGGCGACTTCAGCGGCGTTGAGCACGCCACCAAAACTGTCGTGCCAGCCGCAGGTATCCGCTGTTATGCAAGCCAGCACACGGCCCATATCCGAATACAGGCAGTGTCCTGTGGTGAGCTTGGCGGTATGTTGGCCTTTAAGAGTGTCAGGCAAATTCAGGCGCTCGCTTTTTTCAGCGGCGTTGAACATCAGCATGCTGACGTTGGCGCCGCCTTCGATGTCGGTCAGGCGCAGCAGCTGCCCGCGTTTGAGCACGAAGGAGGTATGCCCGCCGCCAGGAAGCGTTTCTTCATAGAGGGTAGGGCGGATTGCAAGTGAAGCGCTCATCTTAGGCTCCTTGATTAGCGGTATGCGTTTGGCCGAGCTGTGCCGACAGATCGCCAATGGCGGCGCGGGCAACTCGACGGTCAGCGTTCAGCGGAATGTCGTAGGTCACGCGAGCGCCATAGGCGCCGGGTGCATGGGGATCGAGGCGGATCTTGTCGAATACCAGGATGCGAGTGCCGAGGGTGAAACCTTCGGACAGGTCATGGGTGACCATGAATACGGTCAGCCGTGTTTCCTGCCATAGCTCAAGCAGCAGCTCATGCATGTCCTTGCGAATGCCCGGATCGAGCGCGCCGAAGGGCTCATCGAGCAACAGGACGCGAGGCTTCATGACCAACGCTTGAGCGATGGCCAGGCGCTGTTGCATACCGCCGGATAGCTGTGCCGGGTACTTGTCCAGCGAATGGCCCAACCCGACCTTGCGCAGGATGACTTCTGCCTGGTCGCGAGCATCACGCTTACCTTGGCCGAACAGTCGGCCCAGCACCGGCGCCTTGGGCAGTTCCAGGCCGAGGGCAACGTTGTCGAGTACCGATAGATGGGGAAATACCGAGTAGCGCTGGAACACAACGCCGCGACTGGCATCCGGTTCGTCGGCGATGAGCTGGTCATCCAGCAGGATTTCGCCGCGGCTGGGACGTTCTTGCCCAAGCAACATGCGCAGAAATGTGGATTTGCCGCAGCCGGACGCGCCAACCAAGGTGCAGAACTCGCCTTCGGCAACGGTCAGGCTCAGGCGCTCCAGCACCACCTGATCGCCGTATTCCTGCCAGACGTTGTTGACCTGAATGAAGGGCTTTTTCGCCTGTACGCTGGCCTGGCTCATGCTGGATTCGGTCATGCCTTGGCTCCTTCATACCAGGGGAAGGCCAGCTCGGTGAGCTTGCGCAGACTGAAATCCATGGTCCATGCCAGCAGGGTGATCCAGGCCACGTAGGGCAGGATCACATCCATCGCCAGATAGCGACGCACCAGGAAGATTCGGTAGCCCAGGCCATCGGTGGATGCGATGGCTTCGGCGGCAATGAGAAAGAGCCAGGCGGAGCCGAGCACCAGTCGCATGGCAATCAGCAGGCGCGGCAGTATCTGTGGCAACACCACGCGCAGGATCAGCGTCCAGGTGTTCGCGCCGAGGGTTTGCGCCTTGATCAACAATTCCGGCGGAATTTCCCGTGCACGCTGCTCCAGATCACGCGCTAGCACCGGTGTTACGCCGATCACGATGAGCATGACCTTGGACAACTCACCAAGCCCGAACACGATGAACAGGATCGGCAGAATCGCCAGCGGCGGCACCATGGACAGGACTGTCAATAGCGGCGACAAGGGCGCGCTGAACAGCGGCAAGGTGCCGGCCGCTACGCCAAGGCAAAGGCCAACGACTGCAGCGACCGCCAAACCCACGCCGAGACGTTTGAGGCTGGAGGCGGTGTCCTGCCAGAACAGGTAATCGCCACTGCGTTTGTCAGGGGTGAATGCCAGACGCTCTACAGCGCTGGACATCTGGGTGAAGCTAGGCAGGAGCTTGTCGTTGGGGTTGGTGTCCAGCCGCTGTGCCGAACTGGTCAGGTAAGCGAACAGAATGATCGCGAAGGGCAAGATGACCAGTAGCGTCCAACCGCTGCGGCCCGGCACCCGGTTGATCAGGCGCATAGAGCGATCTCCCTGTAGATCTGGGAGAGTTGCCGCTGGCCGGTCGTCTTGTCGAATCCGAGCGGTGGCATAAAGGAGCCTCCAGTGAGTGGACATGGCAAAGGAGCTGCGTTTCAAACGCCGTCTCCCGGGCTTTTATCCCGCCGTGTAACCTCACTGGAGGTCGCCAACTCTCGGACCAGCCACTCGCAATGCGAGCCGGAACCCTAGTCAGCTATTTCGAATTTTCTCGTCCGTGAGCCGCAGCTTCCTGGCGTTAGTGTTAAAGCAAGACCGATGCCAACGAAAAACAGGGCGTATTTGAACGCCTGAGCCGGGTTTCCGCGCCATACCGCGTACCATATTTGTGCAATGCTGATTGTCGTCGCCACATTAGAGAGCGCCATAGGCTTCAAACTACCGGTGAGCCCAGATAGCCTGGCGAGCAGTCATGAGTTCGCATAATGGGACTCGGGATTATGTTGAGGCGGCGTCTTGGGACTATCAAACGGCCAAGGTGTCGCCGTAACATCAATCCCGGATTATGCGAGGCGGTACCATTTTGTTGACCAGGAGCGCGCCGGCGCCGACAGGAATGGTACCAAAACGCTAGGAGTGCCCTGAATGATTTGGTACCATTTTCCCGATCGAGGAACGAACCTGGTTCAACGGAAAGGTACCAAAACCATGCTGATCAAATTTGAAGTAGACGATGCCCAAGCTACGCTCATGCGTGCCCAGTACGGCCAGAATGTCGCCAGCAAGGCGTTTAAGATGGCCGCTCTAGATGCGGTCGATCTTTCCCGTATCGTGCGCGAGCAAAAGCATGAAATTGCCAAGCTCAGGCAGATTATTGCAGTCCAAAAACAGACGATTGACCGCGCTGCTGATGCTGCTCGCGGCCTGTTGGATCATGTTGCACAGGGAGATTTGATCGATGCTTGATACCTTTCTTATTTGTCTGCTTGTCCTGCCCGCCATCTGGGGTACATGCCAGATTTTCGACTTTTTGTTTGGACCTGATTGAACCTCGACCATGCCGCTTGCGGCATATTAGTCGCCGGCACTCCCCTGAGACTGACGCTGTAGCCTCTGCGACGACACCCGCGCAGCGGCCCCAACCCCAGATAGCAAAAAAGCCCCCAGCGGCCTTAGCGGCCCTCTGGAGGCTTTTCGCGTCCCCGTCCTGGCGTCCCCCTCAAAACTCAATCCGCGTGCTGATTAACCAAACTGGCTACCTCGGCAGCTTCCGGCTTCGCCTTGCAGTCTCCCAGGACCGCCAACACCTGAGACGGTCAGGTCATGGTAATTCGGTAGCTTTCAGCGGCGCTTCTTGAACATTTCGTCAAGCTCTGCTGGTATCTCGATGTATTCAATCTGTGCGCATCGTGCCGCTATCTTGCCGCTAATTCCGGCTTGCTGAACCTTTCCGTTGATCGCGTCGGCGATGCTTCGGCACTGCTCTTCCTGCTCCATGTGCAGCGGGGGATCTGCGTATGGAATTGATCTTGGTACAGGGTCTGTGACCGTTATCAGCAGCAGCCATGCCTTTGATCCAACTATCCCGATTGGCATCCATGCTCCTCGCTTTTTTTATCCTGCTTTCAGGCTGAGTGGGTGGGGGTGCTGTTACACCCCCACTTTGGTATGGATTCCCATACAAACCTTTACAGCTCGCACTCCAAAACCAGCTCTCCGCTTTGCGTTACCTGAACGCAAGGTACTGATTTTTCTAGGATTTTGTGCGCAAGCTCGCTGTCTTTCATGGGCATTAGGCCCTGCTTAACCAGTAACTTATTGATTTCTATGCACTTTTTCCGCAGAGCTTCCTGCTCAGCGTTCGATAACCGCAAGGTCGCTGGCATTGTCAATTTACCCATAAATAAATACCCGTCGAAGTCTACGTGCATGCATGTGATTTGTGTTGACGCACGCAAGTTCCCTCGTATACATTTCGCTCCATTGTGATTTGCATGCATGCATGCTTCGGGGTGAGAAGGGATGTTCATCGACTGGTTTACGGTGTCTCAGGAGCACTCAACAGATCTCCCAATCGTTTGCGATATATTGACGCTCACGATTGACACCAATACCAACGAGGTCATCAGTACCCGCCAGCCTCGTTTCAAGCATGAAGCCAGCCATTCCACTTCGGTCACGATTCACGTTCAGGGCCGCAAAATTCGAGTCGAAGGCAATCCAAGCCGGGTAGGGCGGCTGGATAACCTCTTCGGGTTCTCGACCATCGAGCAGTGTGTTTCGGTTTATAACCAGCTCCTTGCTGAATACGGACTTCCTGGCTTTACCCGCTGCACTCGCGTCGATCTTCGTGACGGTGCTTCGGGCGCCAAGTCCGGTGACCGTGTTGCAGATGGCGCAAAGATTGAGCGTCTCGACCTGACAACCAACGTATCGGTTGGGGAGGGCAACGTACTTGCCTATCTGCGCGGCGTTTCTTCTCAGCGCATCGGTCACAGCGTCGGCTTTCTCTACCCGAACGGTCGCACCGTCTCTTGGACCCCCAAGGGCAACGGTAAAGGCGGTCGCCTCCAGTATCGCAAGGCTTACGACAAAGCTTTTGAGATGGACGAAAACCTTCTCCCGAAGATGAAGCGCCTCTATGGCGATCAGTCCCCCGAATACCTGTATGTCATGCGCGTCCGCAACTACTGCGCCGAGTTCGGTGTTGTGCGTATGGAACAGGAGTTGAAGAGCGAATATCTCCAGCGTGAAGGGCTTTGTTATTGGGGCCTGTTTGATGAAAGGCGTTTTGCCGAACTCCATGACGAGTTTTTGAGAATTGACGAGCGATTGAAGGTGACCGCGATGGACATCGTTTCCATATCTGAACAGCTCTTAGCTGAGCAAATTGTTGAAAATACCCGTGCTGCAAATACCACCGCGATGTATGCGATTCAGTGGATGCACGGCCAGCAATTCGACTTCGACAAGTCCGCTGTCAAGACTCACGCAGCCCGCCTAAACCGCATCGGCATCAACATCCGCAATGCTTGCGACACCAGCCGCTTTGCTCCTGTCTTCGTCCGTCAGGCCCGCGAAATCACCAAGTCCACCGTCCTGCCGATTCCGAGCTGGTACCAGCGCCCGAACCATTTGCAGGTGGCCGCATGATCCTCTTTGACCGTGTTTTTTGTGACCTCTGCGATTGCCACATTGGGCAGCTCCACAACATGCCAGTTGATTCTACGGCGCTCCTGGATCTTACAACTGCGCCACATTTTGCAGTCTGCCCCGACTGTTTCGACGCCTCCGAGATTGTTGATCCGAACTTCTTTTTGGAGTCCGTCGCATGAGGACCGTCAGCTTTCAAGGCACCCAACTGACCGCCGGCCAGCGCCGCACGATGCAAATGCAGCAGCAGGCTAGGGCGTTCGTGAACCCTGTCCTGCAGCAGCAAGTTAACGAAACTCTGGCAGCCGTTGACGCTCGCCAGTCTCTGGGCATCAAGCCCGAACGCCAATGGTTCTTGGATCGCCAAGAGCGTGGCACCCCATGCGTTGCCGAGCTTTTCGGCTTCTAACCGGAGATACACCATGAAACTTCGAGTAACTGTTACCGCCAACTGCACTTCACGCTCCGGTAAGTCTGCCAAAGGCAATGACTACACCATGGCCGAAGCTTATGCCCATCTTCCCGGTTGCGACTTCCCGCAGAAGTTTTCGTATTACTGTACAAAGCAGAATGAAGTACTCCCAACTGGTGATTATGAGTGTGATGTAACCGGAGAGGTTAAAGACGGCCGCGTTCAATTCAACTTCGATCCTCGCCAGTCCCGTCGTATTTCAACAGTTCAAACTGCTCCTGCTCAGCAGCAGGTACCTGCTAAAGCAGCAGGCAGTAACTAATCCATGAATTTTCTCGGCTGTGATTCTGCTTGGACGCTCGGGCCTGCCGGTGAGATCGGCTGTTCCGGTGCGCTTACTCAGTACACATCCGAGGAGATGTCCGCCCTGTTAACACCAGGGCTTTCAGCAGAAGACCGTAACGAACTCATCGGCCTTACGGTGGCCTTGTTTGCCGCGGTCTTCGTCATCCTCGTCATCAAAAAGGTGCTCTAACCATGAAACCGCAAAATATTGCTGTTCAACTCGCTGTTGTATCTGGACTGGTTTTCGGTGCAGTCGTTCCGGCCTTTGCTGCCGTTGATACAACCGTTTCCACTGCTCTGGCTGAAGCCAAAACCGACGTCACCACCATCGGCGGCCTCGTCCTGGTCGTGATCATCGCGGCTGCTGCGTTCAAGTATCTGCGCCGCGCTCTCTAATCCAGGGCGATCCGCAGCGGGCCACCCTGGTAACTCGGTGGCCCTTTTTTTTCTCAGCATCGCGGCTCCGTTTTTGCGGAGTTAGCGACGCAGGAGCAACCCGCAAAACGGACCCGCATATATGACCTTTGATCCGAATGTATATGTTCTCGTCGTTGTAACAGCGGCGTTTGCTTTTTTGTTCTTTGGGCGGGTGTGATGAAAAAAACGTTCTTTTTATTTTGTTCGCTTTCTCTCTATTCAAATATAAGCTTTGCCGTCTCTTATTATTGGCAGGATATGTATGGCCAGGGATCCTATCCTGATGCGCTAACTGCCTGTAAGGCCACCCATGCTTCCACTGTATCTGCAACGGTCCGTTCCGATGGTCTTGTTGCCAGCTGCAACATTAGTTCCGGTGGAAGTTTGGGATCTGTATATCGAATGGGCGACACTTGCCAACCTGATGCTACCTATAATCCCATCTCAGGTGGCTGTGATGCGCCTCAGCCTCCACAGGAAGACCCCTGCCTCCCCACCACCGGCAACAAAATCGGCCACCGCCACAAACTCGGCGAAATCGTTCTGGGCACCGTTGGTTATTCTCCGCCTCCATCCTCTGTCTGTAGTGGCTCCTGCCAATATTCAGACCCTGAAATGGACGGCAAGCCGTATCGTTTCGTGAGTGGCGACCCATCTGGCGCCTGGGCGACCTATTCCTATTTCGGCGATGGCGTTACCTGTGCGGCGGGTGAAACGCCAGTCGATGCGCCCAGTGAAAATAAGCCGGAAGCCCAGAAAACATCAGAATGTACCAATAAGGTCTGTTTAGTTACTGACTCTAACGGCTCTTGTCAGCAATACACATATAGTTGCACTGCAACCGAGACGTATACCGACCCTGGCAAACTTGATTGCGATTTCGGTTCGGTCGATGGAAAGGCGGTATGTGTTCCAAATTCCCCGGCGCCTAAGATGACCGAAAAGGAAGTTACTACCGATATAGAAGTAAAGGAAAATTCGGACGGTTCCAAAGACACAAAGACCACCACCACGACCAATACAACCAATTGCATTGGTTCAGGTTCTTGCACCACCACGACCACCACTACTGTCAGCAACAGCAAGACCAATCCCGATGGTTCGGACGGTGGCACATCTTCCAGCTGTACCGGTTCGGACTGTTACGACAGTGACGGCAAAACCCAGCAGGACCGCGAAGAAGAAGAGGGCGCAGAAACCAAGGTAACAGGTGAGTCTTGCGATGTGCCTGTGGCCTGCCAGGGCGATGCCATCCAGTGCGCGATTCTCCGTCAGCAAAAGGAGGAGGTCTGCGCGACGCAAAAGGCCATGGATTGGGAAGGCAACAAGCAACAGGTCACCGACGCTGTTCAGGGCGAGCAATATCAGGTGAAAGAGGAGGTCATCGAAGCGCCGTCGTTCATCGCCAGCGGTACCCGCTTTCTGACGTCCAGCTGCCCAGCGCCACGTCGTGTCAGTTTGCTTGCGGGTGCCAATGTTGAGATGGACTTTGCTCCGTTCTGCTCGTTTGCCGAAGGGATCGCCCCGGTAATCGTTTCCTGTGCGCTGCTGTTTGCCGCGCTCTATGTTGGTCGTGGAGTTGGAGGTTAACCATGCAATTTGTTCTGTTGTTCTCGATGCTCAGTGCCGTTGTCGGCCCCCTGGTCAAGTCGGTGTTGCGCCTGCTTGGTATCGGCTTGATTACCTATACCGGCATCAACCTTGTTATCAACGAGGCCAAAGATGCCATCGTCGGCAAGTTTGGATCGTTGCCGCCCGAGATCGGCGCGTTGCTCGGGCTCGCCCAGGTGGACGTCGCCATCAATATCTACTTTGCCGCCATCGTTACCCGCATGTTGATCAACGGCCTCAGCCAGACCGATAAGATCGGCAGGTATAAATTCCTGACCGGCACAGGGCAGGGCTAAACCATGTCTTCTCCGATCGTCCTTCGCACCGGTTTGCCCGGCAACGGCAAGACCCTGAACACCATCAAGGAAGTAGACGCCCAGGCCAAGGCCGAAAGCAGGGTGGTCTACTACCACAACGTCTCCGGCCTAGATCCATCCAAGCTCAAGGCGCAGTGGTTCGAGTTCGAAGACCCGCTCAAGTGGCACGAGCTCCCCAAAGATTCCATCATTGTCGTGGATGAGGCGCAGGGCAGTGAGTCGCAACCCATGTTTGGCGTCCGCGACCCTCGCCACGCCGTACCGCCTCATGTGTCCGCCTTCGAGACGGTCCGTCACCGTGGCCATCAGATTCATCTGATCACCCAGGACCCGCGCTTTCTCGATGTGCACATTCGCCGTCTCTGCAACATGCACATTCACTACTGGCGGATTTTCGGCAGCCAGAAAGTCAGCCGGTACGAGACGCCCCGCGTGGTCACTGACGTCGAAAAGCTCAGCAGCTTCAGCCAGTCGAGCCGGACGATCATCACGCTCGATAAGAAAATGTTCGGCGTCTACACAAGCTCCCAGGGCGAACACCATTTCAAGTTCAAGCCATCGCGCAAGGCAGTGTTGGCGGTTGGTGTCATCCTGGTTGCTGCAATCGGCGTCTATTCGCTGATCCAGAAATACTCGGGCGGTGCCGATGCCGCTGCCACTGGTGATGTGGTAGCCCAGGTCAAGGAGGCTGCTGGATCAGTCCTGCCCAGCATCGCTAGACCGGCTGGCGTTTCAGGCATGGGCACGCCTGTAACCAAGGCCGAATACCTTCAGGCCCGCATGCCCCGTATCGAACAGCTGCCATCGTCTGCGCCGATCTACGATGGGCTTACCGAGGCCAAGGCCTATCCGCGCCTTTACTGCTTGAGCAGCACCGACGAGGCGTCTTACCGGCGCAATTACGGCGGCATGGCTACCGCAGTCGTCAACGGCGTTCCCACCGTCTGCCAGTGCTACACGCAACAGGGCACCCGTGTTGATACGGACTTTCAGTTCTGTGCGACCGCCGTCGAGCGTGGTTACTTCGATCCTGCCATCCCGGACCGTGGCTCCCGCGAAGACAACCGCGACCAACGCCAGCGGCAGCAGGTGCCCGGCAAAGCCGATCCTGACCGACTGCCCGAACCCAAGCTGACCGTCGTGGGCAACCCGAACAGCATGATCAACTAGCCGCTTCGCATAATCTATATTATGTTAAATTAGCGAAATGGTGATGCTAGTAACCAGCACCAGTCCTTCACCTGTGGCTCCTGACAGTAAAAGAGATAAAACCTGATCAAAAAAAATACTGCAAAATCAGAGAGGTATGGGCTGTCTTGTTCTGGAAGCCCATTACTGCCCGCCGATATCCAGCCGAAAAAGCAGACTCCAGAAGCTTTTTGAACGGTTCAAAAAAAATAAAAACAAGACTAAAAAGTCTCTGCTACGGTTACGGAAAGCAGCTTTGAACGCTACCACCTGTAGATGGAGCCTCCGATGCCAGCATACACCAGAGACCCGCATCCGCTCTTTGCCGGTCCCGAGTCTATGCTTTTGGACCTTAAGCAGTACTATGCTTGCTACCCCTGCGTCGCAGCCTATCTCAGGAGTTTTTTGGCCGAGTTTGACGTTGAGAAGGATTTTGAATGGGGGCTTCGTTTTCTAGCCCTCCATAATCGTGCAGCCGGAACCTACGGTATTTACCGTACTTTTGTGGAGCGTCTGCTTCTATGGAGCTGGATCTTCGCTGGTAAATCGGCTTTGACATTAAATCGAAATGAATTTGAACAATTCGTTGGTTTCTGCAAAAGGCCACCTCGGCCTTGGGTCGGTGTAGCACCTTCGGCGCGATTCACTCAAAGCGACGGTAATTGGACGTTCAACGAAGGCTGGCGACCTCTCAACATCCGCAGTCAACCGGAGTCAAAATCTTACAGACCATTCACTGGTACATTGAGACAGATACAGAGCATCTGCAGTTCCTTCTACAATTTCCTACATGCAGAGGATGCAGCCGCAGTCAATCCAGTCGTCGCGTCTAGATTGCAGAGTGGGAGTGCAGACAAAGCAGATCACCCCGCCCGACGCTTCCTAACTTCAGGCCAACTCTTTCGTGTCATGCAAATTCTAGAGATTCGTGCAACAGGCGACCCTGCGGGAGAGCGCGCTCTTTTCATTGTAGCTGCGACTGTATTTTTGTGCCTACGCGCGACTGATCTTGCAGCGAGTGGTGAGTACTGGCCAAGTATGGATTGTTTCTCGTTTGAGGACGGCAGTTGGTGGTTGGTCCTAGATATCCCAGGCACCCAGCCGCAAAGGATCGCAGTCAACCCTAAATTTTTACCCTACTTGAAACGATACCGGAAAAGCAGAGGACTATCACCGCTGCCGGAACAAGATGACGGAGTTCCGCTTCTAGAGACTAGCCACGGGCGTCCGGGGCTTAGCGTTCGCCAAATTCGAGAGGTCGTTCGTGCAGCGCTCAGACAGGTGCATGCGGATATTACTTTAGAGGAAGAAAACGGCGGTCATTGGGACATTTTACTTGCGTCAAACCCGAGGCTACTGAGGGACAGTGGCGCAAGGAGTAGCGCTCAAACCCGCCTGCCCGCCGAACTGAAACAAGATCTACGTATTACGAGTCTCGCATATACCTATGGTAGGTATTATCAGGATTAACCGTGACGGACCGTCGTTCCACACAGCAATATCCGATAATCACCAGACCCGGATATTGCACAGATACGCTGAAAGAGTCAGTCTATACACCTCCAGTTAACTCCGTCCGGATCATTAACACAGGATGTCGCAGCGCCCTCAGCCACTTTTCGAGACCTTTGAGCGCTTCCACGGACTCAACTTTCTACACCTGCATGGCGAGCTGCCTCTGGTGTGCGACTTCCTTTTGGACTTTCCTGGGGAGCTTCAGGCCACAGAGGGATATATGGCAGTCAGAGGCTTTCTGAAGTCCTACGTAGGCAACGAAGCCACGTTCAACTCCTATCGAACGCACGCCGAGCGGCTCCTATTGTGGTCACTTTTGTTGGCCGGTAAGCCTCTTCTGGCTTTGAGGCGCCGCGATGCCGAGGCCTTCATGGACTTCTGTCTAAACCCACCTGCCGACTGGGTGGGACCGGTAGTTAAATCGAGGTTTTTACGTATTGGCGGCAGGAAGCCGCTGGAAACGGACAGTTTTATGATCAACCAAGACTGGCGTCCGTTCACCTATACAGTCGCTAAGCGGGAGCGCAAAATCGCGGCGGAATCCGCGGGGCCCCTTCCCTCCCGGGTCTATCGGATGTCCCAGGGTTCCGTCGGTCAGGTGTTTGCTGTGTGTGGCAGTTTTTTCCAACACGCCATCGATGAGGGGCTGACTGAGGTCAACCCGTTTCGCGCAGTGAAGCAAAAGTGGATCTACAAGCAACGCAATACGGTGGATGTCGCTTCTCGCTCGTTGACCCAGCTGCAATGGAGCTACGTGATCGAAACCGCTGAGCTAATGGCTGCGGAGGATGCACTGTATGAGCGAACGTTGTTTATTGTTGCCACCTTGTTTTCTATGTACCTGCGGGTCTCCGATCTAGTCGGACGCGATAACTGGACGCCAACGATGGGCGATATTCGTCGCGACAGCATGGGTAACTGGTGGTTTCATGTGGTGGGCAAAGGCAACAAAGCTGCGAAAATCAGCGTCCGGGATGATTACATCCACGCCTACCTGGTGCGCTACCGTGTACACCTCGGGCTTCCTCCCCTGCCCTCCGCTCATGAGAGCACTCCGCTAATTGGCTCACTAAAAGGTCGAGCTGGGCTTTCTGACCGCCACATTCGATTGTTGCTACAGGAACTGTTTGATCGTTCGTTGGCGCGCATGTCTGAGGAAGGCTGGAGCGATGACGAGATTGATCAGCTGCGCTCGGCGTCGTTGCATTGGTTGCGCCATACATCCGCCACTTTCGATGCACCGCACCGTGACATGAAGGATCTCCAGGCCAACCTTCGTCACAACAGTATGAGTACCACCCAGAATACCTATTACAACTCGCTAGATGAGCAGCGCGCTCACTCCGTAAAGGGGCTAAAAGTAAAACAGTAGCCCCAAAAAAGTAGGTTATCGCTGCTCGAGCCCGCTCTCAACAGCCAGGACAGTCCAATCAGGCTGAGCGGCTAAGCCCTCTAACCTCCGGGGAAATCCTACCAGTCACTTCTCGAGGGAACGCGCTGCCAGCTAATTCACGGGCTACACTCACGGTTCTATGGAAGTAAGAGAATACAACGCAATCCAGCGTGTCGCCGTTTCGGTAGCTTCAGATCCGCTTCACTGGACGGTAGAAGACACATCATCCAGAGTGTAGGCTTGTTAATTTCTGCGGGCCGTCTGAAGCTCTAGCTTCCGAGACAATTGATTGATAGTAGGGGCTCATGCATGTCAAATGACGATGGAAATTCATTATCAAAAATCCGCTCGGATGCCATAGACAAAATTCGTCGGCTGCAGCGATCACCGCGCTACCACAGCTTTTTCAACGCGGAGGCAATCGAAGCCTTTAATAAGATAGAGAGCTCTGCCCTAGCAGGTGGGACAATTACGCATACCGACAAGATAGGCTCGAAGGGCAATGGCAGCACGTAACCTTCGGCCGTCTCATCAGCTCAAGGCGCTCATTCGTCCTTCCCGTTTAAATCTGCTGCTATCTTACCGAACGAACCCCAGCGACGGACCAGGTCATCGATTCGATCGGGAATGTGTTTAGTCTTGCTAAGCACTAGGCAGCGGGTCGTGCCTACATATTCCTCAAGCAGGTAAAGCACCCCCACGTCGGCATCCATCATTAGCAGAATTTCGTCGGTCAATCTCATAGTGCAGTCGTCGTCCTAGTCCTCGATATTCACACGCTGTGTCATCGCGATTCCCCAGAAACAGTCGGAATAGATGTGCGCAGGGGGGAGGCAGCGGCGAGCCACTACCAGCAAAGTCCCGCGGCGCATGCCACCAGCTTAGCAATGACCGCTCCGCCTCCGAAGGATAGTAATGGGCGATGAGCCAGCCGCTAACGTTGCGATCAATAACCTTTAAAAAATATAAAACCGGAAACTGGACATACAACGTTTTCAAAGCACGCTAAGCGGATGCGTCAGATGGACACCGTGATCGACACTGGCTTTGAGCAGAGCAATACTACATACCGATGCAGCTTTTGATGCTAAGCGCAGTGTGGATCAAGCGGAGCCAAAGGTTTGTCGGTCGCATATGGAGGAGCTCTTTATGGTTAACGCCGCCAGGCGTGCCGATAAAACGGCACTCGCCGCCCGCAAGCCTACGGAGTACCTCCTCCGTAGTGACCCTGGACTGCTCAGTCCAACTATGGTTTACAAACTGACTGCCGAGGGGTTCGAGATGAAAGATGTGCAAGACATGCTTTCGATTTCCGATCTCTACTCGGCGGAGAAGGTCCTTACCCGCATCGTGGGCAAATCCGCTAGGACGATTCAACGACAGAGCAAGGGAAATCAAACCGTGCGCCTCAGCTCTGTGCAGAGCGCTGTGGCCTTTCAATTTGCTACGCTCCTGGAGCGCGCTACCAAAGTGTTCGGTACTCAAATGCTAGCCGAAGAATGGCTGGGTCGGCCCTGCAGATATCTGGAAGGCGAAATACCTCTAGACGTTGTCAGCAATCCTGTGGGGTTTCAGGTAGTAAACGACTGCCTAGAGCGCATTGAGTACGGGGTTTATCAGTGAGCCAGCTGCGCGATCGGGCTCAAGCACGAACTGCAAGTAACAGTCCTTAGCTCGCGGCTGAAGGATTGCTCCACCTTCCTATCTGACGTAAACCATTCAAAGGTACTCATGTCTGTCGCGAAAGCTGTCTGGAGCCGAGTCAAGCACATGCGAAAAGGGAGGCCTTTTTCACGCAACGTTTTCGCGCAGGTAGGTTCAAGAGCTGCGGTTGATAAGACACTTTCAAACTTAGTGAAATCAGGCCTTCTGGAGCGTGTCGCTCGCGGCGTCTATATGCGCCCAAAGATGAGCATATACACCGGCTGCAGGGTACGCCCAAGTCCGATAGACATTATGATGGTTCTTGCTAAGGCGAACGGCGAGACGATCCAAATACACGGGGCGGAGGCTGTTAGGAGGTTGGGCCTCAGTACGCAGATGCAGGTTGTGCCGACCTACTACACCAGCGGTACTACCCGCGTGATCAAAGCTGGCAATGCGGTGGTTCGCCTCAGGCATGTCTCTAATGCGCGCATGCAGTACGCCGGAACGAAGATAGGAACGGTGCTCACCGCGCTCTATTACCTCGGAAAACAGGGGTTGTCCGCGCAGGTCATTTCCAGGATCACAAAAGCCATGAGTAGCGAAGAGTTGCGTAAGCTAAAAGGTTGTAAAATGCCAGTATGGATGCGATCGGCATTGCTTCTTGTGAATGAAGCGGCTTTAGGCCCTGCTTCGAACGATCCGAGTGCGCTAAACACCAGATGCAAACTCTTGCCGCCTCGCAATACTCATTGATCTATAGCTGAAAGCACCTGGCCGCGCAGGGCGTAAATCGGCCAATGCAGCATTCATCAGCGGCCCGCTGCCAACCGCCCCCTCCATGCCCGTCGCGCTAACCGAGGCGCAGGCGATGGCGCTGGCTAGCGCGCGGATGGACTAAAGCCGCTAACAGGCATTCTTACTCGGGCTGACTTCGATAACGCCATAGTAGACCCAGTAGTTGAAGCAACTCGCTCGCTCAATGATTTTTTCTTCGCTATAGGTCGCGCTAGATTTCGCCCAGTCCTTGCTGTTCCATTCGGAACTTGATGGCCTCGACGGGATCCGAAGGCGGCATTGGATAATGCGCCTCCTCGTATTTCTCAATTAACGCCGCGAGCTCTTCCAGTTCATCACATTCTAACGAACCGATCTGCGCGCCCCACAGGTGCTCCAAGCGCGCCAAAGCCGTAGCCAGGTCGCTTTCGCTACGAATCGGCTCGATTTTCATTACACTGCCTCTGCGTTGATCTGGTGCACTGCGCCTGCATTATCCAGCGTTACTTTCAGCTTCATTTTTCAACTGATATTCCCAAATCAGTCCGCGTTGCAGGCACTCCCTTACCCAGCGCGAGGACTCTGCTACGTCACCTACGGTGTGGCTGAGCTCGCATCAGCGCTCTCGTCACAAAACATCGGATCTACGACAAGCCAAAGGCCGAGCGACGGATGCAGAGGACCATGCTTATCCTCTAACAGTCGTAGCTCGTATCGACGCCGTTCTTCAGCCCTACCAGCTAGCCAAACATCATCAGAGGTGGGGTAATGCCTCAATAGATGTTTTGCCTGACGACGTAAGGATTCAGGTAGAGATGATTCTCTAGACAATTCAAGAAGAAAATTTCGTGTCTGCACAACGGCGGCGGTACGTTCTTTTACCAAGCTCATAGGGGCAATGCTCCCGGATTATTTTGCCAGCGGGGAGACGGTGACCGCCCCAAGCGCAAGCGTCAGTATAGCGAGCCGAATCCGTTAGCTACACCTACTGTTAGGAAGCCGTACTTTACCCACCGGCGGTATCCTGGCCAGCAACTCCACTTTGCAAGTCTAACCCCCTCAAACAAAGCCGAGGTCCCCACAACTCAGAAGGGGATAGACCATCGGTTATAAGACCACCGCCAGCCGCAATCATACGGCCAGGGCAAAATCTCAAGCCATCCTACTAGGACGGGCCGGCCATCAAAACGAGACGTCAAAGACCAGCGGTACGATTGTATAAAGCGCGACGATGATCAGAAGCAACCCGATGACGTTCATCCAGATACCAGCTCGAATCATGTGCCGGATAGGCAGGTCCCCTGTGGCGAACGCGACGGCGTTGGATGGCGTGGCAACGGGCAGCATGAAGGCGCAGCTGACTGCAAACGTAACGACAATAGTCATCAGCAGCGGATCGATACCAAGTCCTACCGCAATCGAGCCCATGATGGGAAAGAATGCCGCTGCGGTAGCTGTGTTGCTCGTAAGTTCGGTGAGAAGGATGATGACTAATGCGGTCACGATCAGGATAAGTATCGGGGGTAACCCGGCGAGTCCGGAAACGCTCTCGCCTATCCAGACGCTCAGACCTGTGGCTGTGAATTGCGCTGACAAGGTCAAACCGCCGCCAAATAAGATCAGGACACCCCAAGGAACATCACGCGTCGCTGACCAGTTGAGCAGAGCTCCCTGCCCTTTGGTTGCTGGAACCACGAACATAAGCACGGCAGCCAGAATCGCCACACTGGTGTCGTTAACATTAGTCAGCCATGGAAGTGCCCCTTCAATCAGCGGAATCCGTGCCAGCAGCGGAAGGAATACCCAACAGAAGACGGCACCTGAAAACACCATCAGCACGCGGCTCTCTTCGGCTGATAACGGCCCCATAGTCTTCAATTCAGCCTCGATCATGTCGCGGCCACCCTTAATATCACTCACCTCCGAGCGAAATATGATTTTGGTCAGAACCAGCCAGGCAATTAGGAGCATGACCAGAGCAAACGGAACACCCAATAGCATCCAATGCCCAAACCCGATCTCTAGCCCATGCGAATTGGCCAAATAGGCGCGCATGAGCGCCATTGGAGGCTGGCCAATCAGGGTTGCCATCGAGCCAATGGTGATTGCATAGGCGATACCAATCAAAACCGCCGCCGAGAATTTTGGGGTCGCGTCTTCATTTCCTAGCGATTTGACGAGAAGAATGATCGAACCGCCAATCGGCATCATGATCACGGCTGTCGCCGTGTTGCTCACCCACATGGTGATGAACCAACTTGCGGCCATCAAACCGAACACGATTTGCGCAGGTTTGGTACCCACCGACAGAACCGTGAGCAGAGCGAATCGACGATGCAAATTCCAGCGTTGCGTGGCTAGCCCTAGCAATACGCCCCCCAGAACTAGGAACACGATCGAATTGGCGTAAGGCGTTGCAGCGTCGTTGATCGAGGTGATGCCCAGAAGCGGAAAAAGCACCAGTGGGAGCAGAGAAGTCACGGGAATTGGGATAGCTTCAGTGATCCACCATACCGCCATCAATATCGCAATGCCTGCGACTACCCTGGCGTTGGTATCGAGGGTATCGGGGAGCAGCAAGGCCGCGGCGAGAGCTATGGCTATTCCTATGACAAGCGACAGCGGCTTCAAGCCGGAGCTTTCAGTATTCCCGTGGGACGTAATCGCGTTTGGCTGATTCATTTCGAAGACTCTTGTTTTTATTAATGAGCAGCTATCGCCGTTGCAACGGTGTAGCCACTGGCGCAGGTTTCAGTGTTGCTCACGACGACACGACGAAAAACTGATTCGACGTGAGGCCGTAGTGATCGCCGGCTCCTTCTAAAGCAGCCATCTAATGCTTACTTGCTTCGTTTGAGGCCCTAGCTAAATATCAGCTGTCGTCCTCACGGATTGAGGACGGATGACGGCACAGCGGGCTGACCTCGATTTCCATGTAGGGGAACAACGGCAGTTGCATCAGTGTGTCGTGCAGTTCCTGGACACTGGCGACATCGAAGACGCTGTAGTTGGCGTACTGCCCGGCGATGCGCCACAGGTGGCGCCACTTGCCTTCGCGCATCAGCCCTTGGGCCAGTTCCTTCTCGTCGGCCTTGAGTTTCGCGGCCTTGGCCGGATCCATGTCGACCGGCAGTTTTACGATCATCTTTACGTGGAACAGCATTTTTCGAACCTCCAATCACGTGCGGCTGAAGAACGCCAGGCGCTCTTCATCGAGCGTCAGACCAAGGCCCGGCGTGCGCGGCACTTCCAGTTGGAAGTCGCGATAGACCGGCGCCTCGGTGACGATTTCTTCGGTGAGCAACAGCGGCCCGAACAGCTCGGTGCCCCAGGTCAGTTTGTTCAGGGTGACGAATGCGTGGGCCGAAGCCAGGGTGCCGATGGCGCCTTCGAGCATGGTCCCGCCGTACAGCGCGATCCCGGCCGCCTCGGCGATCTGCGCGGTGCGCAGCACGGGACGTGGCCCGCCGTTCTTGGCTATCTTCAGGGCGAAGATACTGGCCGCGCCGTCCGCTGCGAGGCTGAAGGCATCCTCGACGCTTTCGATGGATTCGTCGGCCATGATCGGCGCCGGGCTGCGTTGATTCAGGCGCACCTGCCCGCTGCGGTTTATCCGTGAGATCGGTTGCTCGATCAGGTCGATGCCGTTGTCACCAAGAATCTGGCAGGCACGGATTGCCTGGGATTCGTCCCAGTACTGGTTAACGTCGACACGCACGCTGGCGCGCTCGCCCAGCGCTTTCTTGATCGCGATGACGTGCTTGAGGTCAGCGTTCACCTCGTTCGCACCGATCTTCAGCTTGAAGATGCGGTGGCGGCGGATGTCGAGCATCTGTTCAGCTTCAGCGATGTCTTTCTCGGTGTCACCGCTGGCCAGGGTCCAGGCCACTTCCAGGCTGTCGCGCACGCGGCCACCCAGCAGCTCGCTGACGGGCAGTCCGAGGCGTTTGCCCTGGGCGTCGAGTAGCGCGCTTTCCAGGCCGGACTTGGCAAAGGTGTTGCCCTTGGCAGCCTTATCCAGACGCAGCATGGCGGCGTTGATATTCGCTGCATCCTGACCCACCAGAAGCGGGCCAAGATGGCTGTCGATGTTCTGCTTGATGCTTTCAGGGCTTTCGTTGCCGTAGGCCAGGCCACCGATGGTGGTGGACTCGCCGATGCCTTCGATACCGTCGCTGCAACGCAGGCGGATGATCACCAGCGTCTGCTGCTGCATGGTGTGCATCGCCAGCTTGTGCGGGCGGATGGTCGGCAAGTCGACGATGATCGACTCGAGGCTCACGATTCGGGGTGAAGTCATTTTGGCTTCCGTTTGCTATGAAATAGCGGTCCAAGAAACGATGCTTGATACCTGAAGAATCTTGTTTTCAGGCCGGTTAGAATCCCGCTACCGTGTATTCAAGGTCCAATATCGTTTTTATCTCGTACTATACCTAGGAGGTATCATGGAGCTTCGGCATGTGCGCTACTTCCAAGCAGTCGCCGAAACCCTGAACTTCACCCGCGCGGCCGAGCGCCTGAACATCGCCCAGCCCCCACTGAGTCGACAGATTCAGCAGCTTGAAGAGTTTTTGGGGACGGAGTTGTTGGAGCGCAGTCGCCCTCTCCAATTAACCGAAGCCGGCCGTTACTTTTATGAGCAGAGCGGGACGCTGCTACGCCAATTTCAGCAGGTATGCGAGCACACTCGGCGTATAGGTGAGGGGAAACGCCAGTGGCTGGGTATAGGCTTTGCCCCTTCTACACTTTATGCGGCGCTTCCTGAATTGATACGGGATCTGCGTCGAGACCCCGATCTCGAGCTGGGGCTGCACGAGATGACCACGCTACAACAGATTGAAGCCCTCAAAAGTGGACGTATCGATATCGGCTTTGGGCGAATTCATTTCGATGGCCCAGCTATTCACCAGCAGGTTCTCAGTGAAGATCGTCTGGTAGCCGTTGTACCTGTTGGGCACCGTTTGCTGGATCAACCCGTCACGCTTGACCGGTTGTCCCGCGAACCCTTCGTTCTGTATCCCGCAAATCCGCGACCGAGTTATGCCGATCACGTGCTGGCATTGTTCGCCAACCACGGGATGGGTATCCAGGTGTCGCAATGGGCCAATGAATTGCAAACCGCTATTGGTCTTGTGGCGGCTGGTCTCGGCGTGACACTGGTGCCAGCATGTGTTCAACAACAGCACCGCGCTGATATCGCCTACGCAGCCATTGAGGAAAGGGAGGCGGTGTCTCCAATCATCCTCAGCCGGCGCGCTGGCGATATCAGCAACATCGTCCAGCGCTGCCTCAAACTGATGTCGATGACGTAGGCCGTAGGCCGTAGGTTAGTTATCAATGCACAAAGCGGGCGTAACCCGAACATCGATCCGATAAATGCAGAAAATTGATGCAGGTTGAATAATGGAACTACGCGACCTAGACCTGAACCTTTTGCTGGTTTTTAACCAGCTGCTTATTGACCGCCGAGTGTCGACTGCTGCCGACAGCCTTGGGCTCACGCAGCCCGCGACAAGTAATGCGTTGAAGCGATTGCGCAAAGCGCTGAACGACGAACTTTTCGTGCGCACCCATCACGGTATGGAGCCCACCCCCTACGCGTTACAACTCGCCGACTCGATCACCCTCGCCATAGAAACCTTGCGTGAAGCATTCAAGCATGAGGAGCAGTTCGACCCCTTGACGGCAAGGCGCACCTTCACACTGGCGATGACGGACATCGGCGAGATCTACTTCATGCCAAAGCTGATGAACGCACTCTCTCGCTTAGCGCCTCATTGCTTGGTGAGTACGGTGCGAAGCAACACCGATACGCTGGCTGAAGATTTGCAGAGCGGCGCTGTTGACGTAGCCGTCGGCCTCCTGCCGAATCTTCAAGCGGGTTTTTTCCAACGTAGATTGTTCCACCACCAGTATGTTTGCCTTTGCCGACGCGATCACCCAGCTACGAAACAGCCGTTCACCCTGGAAGCCTATTCAAGCTATGAGCATGTCAGGGTCGTCGCGGCGAACACAGGGCATGGCGAGGCCGATGCGTTCATTCAGCGTGCCGGTGCCCAGCGCAATATCCGCCTCGAGGTGCCGCACTTCGTTGCAGTGGGACATATCCTGAAGCAATCCAATTTGATTGCGACCGTGCCGGAGCGATTCGCCAGCAGTTGTGCCGGACCGTTCGACCTCGTGCTGTTACCTCCACCTATGCCTTTGCCAGAAATTGCGATCAATCTGTTCTGGCACGCCAAGTACAACAAGGACCCGGCCAATCGCTGGATTCGCCAACTGATGTTTGATCTGTTTTCAGACTCGGCCGCGTAACCACCCGCCTGACCTCGCCTGTTGCGTTCCGTCGCCGACGGTAGAGCTACGTCAATCCTTTGGCAGACGCGTTTTAACCCTCTGTTAGACCACCTGATCTGCAGCGTTCCTTCGCCACTCCCACCGCGTAGTAAGCGAAAGCTCTGCCCAATTTTTATAGGCATCTCTGCGTCGACAAAACCTGACCTCTTCCAGGACGAACACCAAGCAATATTCACAACCGGCATATTCAACATAGGCATTGCGGTATTTACGGGGCGCGCAACACGACCAGATAGTGGAGGCATTCCAACAAAATAAATCCAATGAGAACCTTGCTATGCACCTGTCTTCTCCTCCTGCGATGCGTATTGGCATCGTTGGTGGCGGCATCGCCGGCGTCGCCCTTGCGCTAGATCTATGCCGTCATTCCCACCTTCACGTACAGCTCTTCGAGGCCGCCCCAGCCTTCGGCGAAGTGGGCGCTGGCGTCTCCTTTGGCGCCAACGCGGTTCAAGCGATTAAAGGGCTGGGTATCGGTGAGCCCTACCAACGAGTAGCCGACCGCACCCCTGCTCCTTGGCAGGACATCTGGTTCGAATGGCGCAAAGGCCGAGACGCCGGTTACCTCGGTGCCAGCGTCGCAGCAGGCGTCGGGCAATCCTCAGTGCACCGCGCAGACTTCCTGGATGTATTGGCCAGCGAGCTGCCTGATGGCATCGCTCAGTTCGGCAAACGGGCCGTTCGGGTCGAGCAGGACGGTACTCAGGCTCACGTATTTTTTACTGACGGAAGCAGCCACAGCTGCGACATCCTGATCGCTGCCGATGGCATCAAGTCCTCCATACGAGACCACGTCCTGGAGGGCCTCGGACAGCCCATGGCGTCACCGCGATTCAGCGGGACGTGCGCCTACAGGGGCATGATCGATAGCCAGCAACTGCGCGAGACCTATCGTGCACGCGGTCTGGATGAGCACCTGGTCAATGTTCCGCAGATGTACTTGGGGCTCGACGCGCACATCCTGACCTTCCCGGTTAAGCAAGGCCGACTGATTAATGTCGTCGCCTTTGTGTCCGACCGCAGTAGCGACAAGCCAGTATGGCCGAGCGACGCACCCTGGGTGCGTAATGCTTCCCAGCAGGAGATGCTGGAGGCTTTCGCAGACTGGGGGGACGCCGCTCGCGCACTTCTGGAGTCCATCCCCCACCCTACCCTGTGGGCACTTCACGACCTCGAGGAATTGCCGGGCTACGTTCATGGGCAGGTCGGCCTTATTGGTGATGCTGCACATGCGATGCTGCCACACCAAGGCGCAGGCGCCGGTCAGGGCCTTGAAGACGCCTGGCTCCTGGCTCGCTTGCTCAGCGACCCGCAGATTCTTAGCTCCCCACCCGCTGATGTCCTCAACGCCTACGACTCGATACGTCGGCCGCGAGCGTGCCGCGTGCAGCGAACGTCGTGGCAGGCCGGCGAACTCTATGAATTTCGCGACCCCGCTGTAGCAGATAACGAAGCATTGCTCGGAAAAACCCTGGCAGAACGCTTCGACTGGCTATGGAGCCACGACATGCAATCAGACCTTCAGTCGGCGCGCGCGCAGTTGGGCTGGTAGGGCCCCCAGCAACTGAAGTCGATTCCGATGCAGGCCTGCCGTCCGCCTGCCCTCAAAACTACCGATAAAAACAACAGGTGCTTTGCTCATGACAACTCGTATCTCTCATCAGCCTGAACTTCAGCAATTCTTTCGCCAGGCGGCCGGTTTGGACAACACCGGTGGTAACCCCCGCAATAAAGAGATCGTCCTGCGGATCCTGCAGGAAACCGCACGCATTATCGAAGACCTGCAGATCACAGATGACGAATTCTGGGCCGGGGTCAGCTATCTGAATCGCCTGGGAGGAAGCAACGAAGCCGGGTTGCTGGTTGCAGGCCTTGGCGTCGAGCATTTCCTTGATCTGTTGGCCGATGCACGCGACGAGGCTTCCGGTGTTTCCGGCGGTACTCCGCGGACGATTGAAGGTCCGCTATATGTTGCCGGTGCGCCGCTGTCCGAAGGCGAGGTGCGGATGGATGACGGAAGCGAGGACGGTGTTGCGACGGTGATGTTTCTCGAAGGTCGCGTCCTGGATATGCAAGGAAACCCCATCGCCGGCGCGACTGTCGACCTCTGGCAGGCCGATACCAAAGGCAACTACTCGTACTTCGACAAGAGCCAATCCGATTTCAACCTGCGTCGCCGGATTCTGACCGATGCCGAAGGCCGCTACCGCGCCCGTAGCATCGTACCGTCCGGTTATGGTTGTGATCCCGCCGGCCCGACCCAAGCCTGCCTGGACCAGCTCGGTCGACATGGTCAACGACCCGCCCACGTGCATTTTTTCATCTCGGCGCCAGGCTTCGAGCACCTCACCACGCAGATCAACCTTTCCAATGACGACCATCTTTGGGATGACTTTGCCTACGCGACCCGCGACGGTTTGATTGGCGAAATACGCTTTATCGAAGACCCCGCTCAAAGTGCTCAGCGCAATGTGGAGGGGCGCTTTGCCGAGATGAACTTTGACTTCCAGCTGCGACCAGCGCGCAGCGAGCAGGCCACCCAGCGCAGCCAGCGGCCGCGCGCCTTACAGGATTGAGCAGAAAAGCTGACCGCCTACGCCCATTACCTGAGGAAAAGACAATGTCCCAGCTCAACGCTCAGCCGTTAACCGTTCAAGTCGCCGTTCTTCGCGAAGCCGGCGCTCCTTTGCAAATCGAAAGCGCCACGTTAGGCGCTCCTGCACCTACCGAAGTCCGCGTGCGCGTGGTCGCTACCGGTGTCTGCCATACCGATATGGTGGTGCGGGATCAGCTGTTTCCCACGCCGTTGCCGATCGTCCTTGGCCACGAAGGGGCCGGCGTCGTGGAAGCCGTAGGATCGGCAGTGACCACCGTCGCCCCCGGTGACCATGTAGTGATGACGTATATGTCCTGCGGCCTATGCTCGCCCTGCGAAACCGGGCATCCAGCGCATTGCTCGCATATGCATCCGCTCAACTTCGGTGGCGGTCGGATCGACGGCAGCACCTCCAGTTGCAGCTGCGCCGATGAACATCCGATCCATGATCACTTCTTCGGCCAGTCGTCCTTCTCGACTCATGCAATGGCAAACGAGCGGAACGTGGTGAAAGTTCCCAAAGAGGCGCCCTTGGAGCTGCTAGGGCCATTGGGTTGCGGCATTCAAACCGGGGCAGGTTCAGTGCTTAACGCCCTTAGGGTTGAGGCTGGCTCAAGTTTCGTCGCCTTTGGCGCGGGCGCTGTAGGCCTGGCTGCAATCATGGCAGCAAGAGTCGCAGGCGCTACCACGATCATTGCAGTCGATGTGACGCCCAGTCGGCTGGAGCTGGCCCTCGAGCTCGGCGCTACCCACATCATCAACAGTCGCGAGGAAGACGCGGTACAGCGTGTGCATGCCATTACCGATGGCGGCGCCAACTACAGCCTCGAATGTTCCGGTCGTGCCGAAGTGCTCCGTCAGGCGATCGATTCGATCAGCATCCTTGGCACCTGCGGCATCGTTGGCGCGACCAAGATGGGTACCGAAGTGTCCTTCAACATCAATGACGTGATGATTCCGGGCAAGCGGATCATGGGAATAGTCCAGGGCGACGTCGTGGCCAAGGCGTTCATTCCCAAGCTGGTCGACCTGTACCTGCAGGGTCGCTTCCCCTTCGACAAGCTCTGCAAGTTCTACCCATTCGACGAAATCAATCAGGCAATGGCCGACAGCGAGAACGGCGTGACGATCAAGCCGATCCTTCGCATGCCCAGTTCCACTACCGCCTGACCCACCTATTCATTCCGAGGAACCTTCATGACCGTTCAACTCACCATTGATAACAGCAAGCGTGATGCTTCTGACGGCAAGACCTTTCAGCGGATCGATCCGTTGAACGGCAAGACTGTCAGCGTCGGTGCCGCCTGCAGCGTTGAAGATGCACTACAAGCAGCCGAATCCTCCGCGCGTGCATTTCGCACCTGGTCGAACACAGGGCCTACTGAGCGCCGCCGCATCCTGCTAGCTGCCGCCGATGCATTGGAAGCCAAGATGGCCGACTTCTGCACGGTTATGGCGGAAGAAATCGGTGCGTCGCAGCTATGGGCCCAGTTCAACGTAGGCGCCTCGGCAGGCTTGATGCGGGAGGCCGCGGCGCTAACTACCCAGATAAAGGGTGAAACCATTCCAACCGACAAACCTGGCGCCTTGTCGATGACGTTGCGTCAGCCGGTAGGCACCGTGTTGAGCATCGTGCCGTGGAACGGCCCGGTCATACTCGGTGCTCGGGCCATTGCGTACCCGTTGGCCTGTGGCAATACGGTGATTTTCAAAGGATCGGAAAACAGCCCGCGTACCCACGCGCTGTTAGCGGAAGCCTTCTATGAAGCGGGTTTGCCGGCGGGCGTGTTGAACTTCCTGATAAGCGCACCTGAAGACGCGGCAGCCGTGACCGAAGCGCTGGTCGCCCATGACAGCGTTCGCCGCGTCAACTTCACCGGCTCGACCAAGGTCGGGCGAATGATCGCGCAGACCTGCGCGACCCATCTGAAGCGCTGCCTGCTGGAACTGGGGGGCAAGGCGCCCTTCATCGTGCTGGATGATGCCGATATCGAAGGCGCAGTGAACGCTGCCGTATTCGGTGCGTTTCTCTACCAGGGGCAGATCTGCATGTCGACCGAGCGATTCGTGGTCGATGAGCGCGTTGCTGACGATTTCGTATCGCGCTTTTCGGCGCGAGTGGCTGCGCTGGAAACCAACGTGCCCAGCGAATCCGCGGCGTGTGTGATTGGCCCGATGATCGCTCAGGGTTCCGTGCAGCGTATCAATCAGCTGCTCGACGACGCCATTGGTAAAGGGGCGCAGATCGTTGCTGGAGGCCTGGCAGAAACCGCTCTGATGGCTCCGACATTGGTCGACCGAGTGACCCGGGACATGGACATTTACGATGAGGAAACCTTCGGCCCGGTAACCACCATCGTGCGCGTCAAGGACGCAGAGCAGGCTTTGGAAGTCGCCAACGACACCGCATACGGGCTCTCCTCCTCGATCTTCAGTGCCAACGTCACCAAGGCACTCAATCTGGCCGCGCGCCTGGACGCAGGGTGCGTACACATCAACGGTGCAACCGTGCAGAACGAGCCGCAGGCGCCTTACGGCGGCATGAAGAAAAGTGGTTACGGACGCTTCGACGGAAGCGCCGTGATCGAGGAGTTCACCGAGGTCAAGTGGGTCACGGTAGAACCTTCCGATCAGCCCTACCCGTTCTGATTCTACGATTCGGGCCGGCACGAGTGTCGGCCTTCGCCGCTACGTCGGCGATTCAAGTGCGATTACCGATACGTCACCGACTACAACAATAAAGTGGTGCATATGAACGATCTTCTCTCCGTAATGCGTGCCCATTACAACCCCTCCTCGCGCCTGTTGACAGGCACCGTTGCTGCCCTGCTGTCGCCCGTCGCTTTCGCCACAGAAGGCGGCGGTTCCTCGTACCCGATGGGTGCCGAAAACTATATGACCGGAGCGATGCCGCCGCCCGGCTTCTACACACAAGTATTCGCACAACGATATAGCGCTGACCGCCTTCGGGATGATGATGGTCGTAGCGCTGTGGCGCATTTCGATCTGGACGCCGCAGTCGTGGCGCCACGACTGATCTGGGTCACCGAACAAAAGGTCCTGGATGGCGACCTGGCGTTTCACATCAATGTGCCGTTCGTGGATCTGAAGGTTCAGGTCAACGAGCGGAGTCAGCGACGTCGTGGAATGGGCGACATTATCTTCGGTCCCTCTCTCGGCTATCACTACAGCGACAAGCTGCATGCCATCTATGCGGTCGATTTCTTCGCGCCTACCGGGCGCTATGACAGGGATGACTTGGCCAATATCGGACGCAACTATTGGGCAGTACAGCCACTGGCCGCCCTGTCCTATGTCGATCCTGCTGGGTTGAATTTCGATGTGAAGCTGATGTACGACTTCAACTTCCGTAACCCGGACACCGAATACCGCTCAGGACAGGAAGCGCATGCCGACTATTCGGCCGGTTGGGGATTTGGTAACGGCTGGGTCGTAGGCGTTGGCGGCTACGTTTATCGCCAGGTAACGGATGACAAACAATCTGGCGACACCGTAAACGACAACAAAGGCCGCGCATTCGCAATCGGTCCGTCGATTAAATACAGCGCAGACAGCGGCTGGTTCGTTACTGCCAAATGGCAGCGCGAGCAAGCTGTGCGTAATCGGGCCGAGGGCGAGGCTTACTGGTTGAAATTGACCATTCCTCTCTAATCAGTTCGGCATGGACCGAGCAGCACCGTGCGTTCGGAGTGTGATTCTCGCGGGGCCATATCCAGCGCTTTAGTAGGGATCCTGATTGGAGAATAAATCTCTACATACAGGCGATTGGCAGCGTGTTTATCGCCATCAGGATCTCTTCTATTCTTTTCTTAGTGCTCAGCGTTGCTATCGACTAGCCGGGAGTACCGCGCGGACAGCCCTGCTGAAGAGTCACCCACCCTGAAAAGAGGATCACCCCATGCCTGTTGTACGAGTTAGCTGGTTTGAAGGAAAAGACCACGCCGCGAAAGAAGCCGTCGCGGCTGAAATCACTCAAAGCATCGTAAAAAACACCGGCACCGACCCGAACTATATCTATGTCATTTTTGAAGACGTGGCCCCATCTGACTGGGCAGGAGCCGGCAAGCTGTTTGGCGCCGATCCTGAGAAGAATTGACGTTCCCGCCTTAAACCCAACGGGCTGCGAGACATCAGTTCTCGTAGCCCGTACTTCAACTCTTCCTCACGGGGGCGTCCGATTCCCAATCGACGTGCTCAAATTGCTCGACCAGAAAATTGATGAATGCACGCACTTTGGACGCCAAGTGTTTGCGGGTCGGGTAAACCGCATAAATGCCCAGCTCTATGGATCGATACGCCGGTAGTAGCTCTACCAGCCTGCCCTCGCGAATGTCCTCGCTAACCATGAAACTGGGCTGCAGCAGGATCCCGCCAGCATTCAACGCAACGGCTCGGCAGGTATCACCATTATTGCAGCGAATGACTGACCGTGTGCTGACCTTGTGCTCGCCATCCGGCCCGCTAAAACTCCATTCGCTACCGCTCGAAAAATTGCTATAGGCAATCACTCGGTGATCAATCAGGTCTTCTGGTTTTTTCATCGGCGTATGGTTTGCCAGATAGTCCGGTGATGCACACAGACGCATCCGAGTGCTCGCGAAACGCCGTCCCACCAGCGATGAACTCTCCATCCGCGCAATCCGTACTGCGACGTCATACCCCTCTTCCACCAGATCGACCTGACGATCGTTCAGGCTGATATCCAGTTCAAGTTTTGGGTGCAGGCTCAAAAAATGCGTCCAGAGCGGTGCCAAATGCAACACCCCAAAGCTCACCGGCGCATTCACTCTCAAGACGCCAGCAGGCTCATGAGAGCCGGACGAAACCGCGCTCTCCGCTTCCCCCATCAACGCCAACACTTCCCGCGCTTGCTGGTAGAAAACCCGCCCCTCTTCTGTAAGCGATAAGCGTCGTGTCGTGCGTTGCAACAAGCGCACGCCCAGACGTTCCTCCAGCGCGTTCACGTGTCTGGAAACCGCGGCTTTAGACATTTCTAACGCTTCAACGGCGCCGACGAAGCTCCCCTTGTCGACCACCGCGCAAAAGACTTGCATCTCCAGTGCTCGATCCATTATTGCCTCACTTTTCGGAACTATAAATCACATTAAAGCAGCTTTATCTCGATTAACGAACCTTTAAACTGAGCCCATCAAAACGCACACCAGGAGATACCCGCATGAACATTACCCTTATCGGTACCGGCAACATGGGCTCGGCTTTTGCTCAACAGTTATCCCAGGCAGGCCATCAGGTTCGCATCACCGGACGTGATCTGGACAAGGCGCGCGCCGTCGCAGCACAGCATGCAAACGTCGAAGCGTTCGCCGCCGACCAGGCGCTTGGCCAGAACGAAGTAGTGATTGTCGCTACTGCTTACCAGGACGCGGTAGCCGCACTGAGTGGCCTGGGCAGGCTCGACGGCAAAGTGATCATCGACATCACCAACCCGCTGACCGCCGACTACATGGGCCTGACCATTGGCCACAGCACCAGTGCAGCGGAGGAAATTGCCAAGGCGCTGCCCGGCGTAGAGCTGGTTAAAGGTTTCAACACCTTGTTCGCTCAGGTATTGGCCTCCGGCCCCAACTTTGCCAACGGCCAACAGGGCAGCGTATTCCTGGCAAGCGACAGCGCGCGGGCCAAACAGAACGCTGCCGCCTTGGCAGAAAGCCTGGGTTGGCAAACCGTGGATGCTGGCGGTCTGGTCAACGCTCGTTATCTCGAGGCGCTGGCCGGACTGAACATCTATCTCGGCTATGGCGCCGGCCTCGGCACCCAAATCGCGCCGACCTGGCTCAATCGTTAATTCCATTTATTCATTGCCTGGCGCTACGGCCGAAACGGCTGTGGCCCTTGGCAACCCACACTCATACGTTATTGGAAATTCCCATGACCGCCACAAATCGCACCCTCCCTTATGCCGCTCTGGTTCTACGCGTGATCCTCGGCGTGATGTTTCTCGCCCACGGCCTGACCAAGCTGCTGGTCTTTACCCCGGCTGGCACTGCAGGTTTCTTTGAGTCCATCGGTTTCCCAGGCTTTCTTGCGTACCCGGTTATTGCCTTCGAAGTGGTCGGCGGCCTGTTTCTTATTCTCGGAGTTTATGCGCGCTGGGTAGCAGCCATAGCCACAGTGCAACTACTGGTCGCAGCAAGTGTGCACTTCGGCAACGGGTGGAGCTTTACTAACGCCAATGGCGGTTGGGAATACCCGGTGTTTCTGGCCTTCACTGCTCTGGCTTTGGCTCTGCTGGATGACGGTGCCTTTGCGCTGAAGCGCTCGGTACGTAACCAGCCTCTGTAACGTTAACCTGGTCGGCCTTGTTGCCCGGCCGACCAAGTGTGCCCGAATCGGGCATCGACGAAGTTTTTCATTTACTAAAGCTGTAGCGATCATTCTCAACGAGCACATAGCGTTCGGGCAGTTCACTAACATCAAGCGGCACATTCGCTCGGTAAGATCGCTAATGGTCGATTAGTCTTTCCACCGATAATCACCGTCTTGATAGTCGATGATGAGCAGTTGATTGCGAGATTCTGAACCAGGTATTTGAGGACGTAGGCTTCAGAATTACTCAGGGAAGCAATGGCAAAGAGGCGATGAGCTCAATCGCATCATGAAGAACCTTCCCTGCTTAGTCTGAGACTACAAGATGCCTTCGCTGAAGGAGCTGGCCGAAGAGTGACTCGGCGATGTCGATCGGTGCCAGCTGGTCGACGACGGACCGGGAGTTCCGGTTCTCTTCAGGATTCGGTAAACCTTGTCTGGTTTGGTCAGTCCACTCAACCCGGGATAGACCACAGGGGTTACTGGAGCCAACCCTCGACAACCTTAGCACCGTGCTTCTCTTTCCAAGCCTTCAGAACGTTATGGTTACCGCCCTTTGTCTCCACAATCTCGCTGGTTTCGGGATGTTTGTATATTTTGACTTGGCGCTGTCTCCGCGGCCCGCGAGCAGCCGGAGCGGCATTCGGGCGACCTGCTTGCGGGTCCAGTAGAGAAATGATGTCGCGTAAGCCCACACCATAGTCGGCCATCAGATTACGGAGCTTTTCCTCGAACTCGATTTCGCGCTCAAGTTCTTTGTCATTTCTCAGAGCATCAAGCTGCTTAAGTTGTTCTGCGAGCTGGGCCTCTAACGCTTTGTATTCTGCAAGTTTGGACATTGGTAACCTTTCTACGGAACGGGCAATAGTTCGTTGTGGAGTTACTCTAACGCTTTGCTCCACTTGACCTGCCCCCCGATTTCAGTACCACGCTGAACTTAGTAGAGTCCGTTTTCCGAGCAGGAGACGGCAGTGAAAAAGCGTTTTACCGAAGAACAGATTCTCGACTTCCTCAAGCAGGCCGAGGGCGGTGTGCCGGTGAAGGAGCTGTGCCGGCGGCACGGCTTCAGTGATGCCTCGTTCTACACCTGGCGTGCCAAGTTCGGTGGCATGACCGTGCCGGACGCCAAGCGGCTCAAGGATCTCGAACTGGAGAACAGCCGGCTGAAGAAGCTGCTGGCCGAAGCCCATCTGGATATCGAGGCACTGAAGGTGGTCGCCCGGGGAAAAGGGTAAGCCCGACAACCCGGCGGGAGGCGGTGCAGGAGATGCAGGCCAGAACCGGCATCTCCGAGCGCCGTGCCTGTCAGTTGATCGGGCTGTCCCGCTCGGTGTTGCGCTACCAACCGCGAGGCAACGCGCAAAATACCGATCTGCAAGCCCAGTTGGTGGAGCTGTCCCAGGAGCGTCGGCGCTTTGGCTATCGCCGCCTGCATATCCTGCTGCGGCGGGCTGGCATGCAGGTCAACCACAAGCGGATTTACCGCCTGTATCGAGCTGCTGGCTTGATGATGAAGCGGCGCAGGCGT
The DNA here is from genome assembly GCF_058536345.1 of Stutzerimonas sp. C6.4V. Classification (NCBI taxonomy): domain Bacteria; kingdom Pseudomonadati; phylum Pseudomonadota; class Gammaproteobacteria; order Pseudomonadales; family Pseudomonadaceae; genus Stutzerimonas; species Stutzerimonas sp. C6.4V. Next base: position 1,586,670 of record NZ_JBZUBM010000001.1, on the reverse strand, counting down.
CGCCATGGCGTCGCGGTGGGGCGCGAACGTCTGAGTCTGCCGAGCGCACCGAACCAGGTCTGGTCGATGGACTTCGTCTTCGATGCACTCAGTACGGGGCGGAGGATCAAATGTCTGACGGTGGTCGATGACTTCACCAAGGAGGCGGTGGGTATCCTTGTGGATCACGGCATCAGCGGCTTTCGCGTTACTCGCGCATTGGATGAAATGGCCCGATTCCGCGGTTACCCCAAGGCAATCCGCACCGACCAGGGTCCCGAATTAACCGGCAAGGCACTTGATCAATGGGCCTATCAGCGCGACATCAAGCTGAAGCTGATTCAGCCTGGCAAGCCCACACAGAATGCGTTCATCGAATCATTCAACGGCAAGTTTCGGGATGAATGCCTGAACGAGCACTGGTTCTGCTCACTGGCCGAGGCCAGAATCCGCATCGCGGCCTGGCGAAGGGACTACAACGAACACCGACCGCACAGCGCTATCGGTAATAGCAACCCGGCAGAATTCGCTGCGCATTGGCGAGCGAGCCAGCACCAATCGCAACAGGAAATATTAATATCGACCCCAGGGCCTACTAAATAGGCAGCGGTACTAAAACTGGGGGCAGGTCACACTGTGTGAAATCGCTGCTGCGTTCTGCCGCTTCCAAAGTAAAGAAAGGCCGTGTTCGCGTACTATTTCCCCACCGAGCAAGGTCTCGCTGGAGTAGTGTGTTTCGGATAAGCGATGGTGTACGTAGACTAAGACGGAGGTTGCCAATGAAGATCACAGCTATGGAGCAGACTGAATCGGTCAGCGATGTTCTATGCGACGTTTGTGGCGACAGCACCCGTATTGAAGGGTATGGATTGCAATTCGGCACTCTTAGCGCCAGTTGGGGTTATGGCTCGACCCACGATGGCGAGCGCTATGAGGTCCACCTTTGCGAGCCCTGCTTTTTCAGAACGATTTCCGGCCTCAGACGAGAGCGCATGGTGAACTTTATGTTCAGCGATGAGGACCAGGATCTCAGAGATTTCGGACTCGTTGCTCGGAATAATTTTTTCAATGACAGCGGTAGTTCGGCCTGAGTCTGAAAAGCCCAATTCTGCCAGCCTCCTGGCATAGGCAAGACCTACGCCCTTATTGGTGCCGGTAGCTAGCCTAGACACCATGCGTATTCATCGGTCGTTGGGGGCTAAATCAGGCGGTCTGCGCTACCGCATCCCTCTGAGCCCCTTTGACGTGGTGTTGAAGGACCCCTGCAAAACGCAGCGTGACTTCCCGCCGGGTGAAGCGCCATTCCCCATCACTCCGCTCAAACTGATCGAGGTACTTGCCGGTGCAGATAGGCTGTAACGGGAAGTCATCGACCTGCTGATGAACCGTGTAGTAACTTGCCGAACTCGCCCTTTCACCGGACGGGTCCACGTCAATGAGCTGGTTGGTAATGGAGTGCCACGTACGCGGAGTGCCATCCCCATGGACCTGCAGACCCGCGTTGAAAAACGCCAGCAGTCCTTCGACAGTCGATGCCTCGTTGCCTAGCACATGAATAACGGCATGTTTGAGAACGTCTGCCACGCCCTCAAAGTCACCGTTGTCGAGACGATGGATATAGATGGCGTGGAGGCGATGGATCGCGCTTTCGGCATCCAGGCGTGCCACGAGATCCCGCTGGTTGGTGCTATCAGTCATATCAAATACTCCAAGGATAATGTCGGTAAACAGGATTCAATTCTGGGAAGCCCCCCCTCGGCGAATAGCTCGACGCGTTGATATGGCTGGCCGCATCGCTGGCCAAGAACTACGCCCGTTAGGCACTCGATGTGGGCCCTGGCGCTCAAGTCGACAGCTGGCAAACAGCCTCCAGATTCACTCCGTCAGGGCCCAGTACATAGGCCGCGTAATAATCAGAGTGGTAACGGGGCCTGATCCCCGGCGCTCCGTTGTCCTTCCCGCCAGCGGCAATGGCAGCCGCATGGAATGCGTCGACCGCCTCATGACTCTGCGCGATCAACGCTATGTGCGCCCCGCAACTGGCGATAGCCGCGTGTTGCAGCCAGAGAAAAGGCTTACCTGCAGATCCGAACCCCAGGCGCCGAGGCTTCGATCGTGGAGGATCGGCATCAATGCTCATCATCAATGTGATCCCCAGCGGCTTAAGCGACTGCTCGTAGAAATCACGCGCCTGCGACATGTCCGACACACTGATGCCCATGTGATCAATTGCCGACCCAGCAAACTCACTCATCAGGTAACTCCTTAAGGCGCCGATTGTTCGGCAGATTCGTAAATTCGCTACCTACAGCGAGCATCGCCGACAGCACGGCGCGGCCGTATTTAGGAGCAGGCTAGTTCTCCTAGGTTTTATGGAGATTAGCGAGGGGCAAAGCGGCTACTCCTAGCCGATCAGACCTGGGAGGCGCCGCCGTCGGCGAACAGCTCGGCGCCGTTGATGTAACTCGACGCATCGCTCGCCAGGAAGAGCGCGGTCTGCCCGATCTCGTGCACCTGGCCGATCCTTCCGAGCGTGCTCTTCTCGTTGAACACATCGATCACCTGCTGAGCGTTTTCGCCAAGCACGTCGCGTAGGGACGGGGTGTCCACTGGCCCCGGGCTGAGCAAGTTAATGCGTACGCCCGAGCCTTTGATGTCGAGAATCCAGCTCCTCACCATCGCGCGTAAGGCTGCCTTGGTGGCTCCGTAGACGCTCATGCCAGGCCCCGGATTGATCGAAGAAGTCGAGCCGATGATGACGACGCTGCTCCCCTCGCCCATCAACGGCAACGCCCCCTGCACGGTAAACGTGGTGCCTTTGACATTGGTTGCGAACACCCGATCGAAACCCGCTTCAGTGATTGCCCCCAGAGGCTCGACTTCACCCATCCCGGCGTTGGCGATTAGCACATCGATACGGCCGTGGACCGCTCTGATATGCGTAAACAGTTCGGCGAGGTCGGCAGGATTCGAGATATCGGTCCGCACGGCAGACGCATTCCCACCGAGGCGGCTCACGGCTTCGTCGAGCTGAGGCTGGCGACGCCCGGTGATGATCAGGTCGGCGCCCTGGCTGGCGAACGCTTCGGCGATCGCAAAGCCGAGGCCCGAAGAACCGCCAGTGACCAGCACAACCTTGTTTTTGAATTGCATGAGAAATACCTCAACGAGTGAATATGTAGCGAACACTACATGGAGCCATGGTTATCCGCAAACTATTTAGCGATCACTAAATTCAATCGACCAGGCAAGAACGTATTTGAACTTGTATGTAGCGATCGCTACAGTTGTCGTATCAACCTCGAGAGACAGCCATGAACGAAAAACCCAGGCAGCGCCGCCCCGCCTTCGACCGGGAGCGAGGTATAGCCATCGCACAGGCAATGTTTCATCAGCGTGGTTTCGACGCGGTCAGCCTGGCCGACCTGACCGAGGCCATGAACATCAAGCCGCCAAGCTTTTACGCCGCCTATGGCAGCAAGGCCGAGCTGTTCGAGCGCGCGATGCATCGCTACGCCGGTGAAAACGCGCTCCCGATGGACAGATTGCTGGCACCGGATCGCCCTCCCGCAGAAGCGCTAACCTCTCTACTGGTTGCTGCTGCGCAGCAGTACGGGCGAGATAGCGCTTTGCGTGGCTGCCTGATCACCGAAGGCATGCGCGCGGACGATCCGGTCGCTCGAAACACGGCCGAGAAATTCGGCGACGCCGGAATCCAGGCGATCCGCCGCTACCTGGATCAGGTATGCCCGGACGCCGCGCAGGCGCTGGCTGACTACATGCTGATCACCCTGCGGGGGCTGTCTGCGGCAGCATGCAGTGGCATGTCCAGTGAGCGCCTGGTGGACGTGGCGCGGATTGCCGGCAGGCTGCTTGCCCATGAGCTCGAGGCAAGCGACAGTGCTGCGGATTCCGGAGCCACCGAGCATGGCCGCTACCCCGGCAGAATCAGCGATCAGTGATAGCCGTACCGGCGATGCTCTCGGCGAATCCGACGCCCAGCAGCTTTGCTGGCGTCTCGAAACCCGGCCGTCGTTCACCACTCATTACCCGGCGTGCCGCCTCTACTGCCGCAAGCGGCGTGTAGGTGTAGCCATTGACGGTTTCGATCACTGAACGCGCGACAGTGCCGTCAGCGCCGGTCACCTCGGCCACTGCTCGGGCGCGATGAGCTTCACGTTGTTGCGCGTCCGGACCCTCGGGGACCTGTGAGAGGTTTCCTTCTGGGAAGGGTTCGCCGGAAAAATGCACAAACATTGAAATGTTGGGAATGCCGGTGGAGTGCCAGCCGGTGACCAGATCACCGAAGGACAGCGGCGCACACAGTTCCAGGCCATCGCCAAAATCGAAGTGTCGCGGTTGCGCATCGGGTGTTGCCACAAGCTGCCCGTCAATCCGTGCTAGGAGCCCCGCTCCAATGATCTCGCTGACGCTCATGGCGGAGCCACGCGACATGGAACCCGCGACCTGAAGTGCGATGCTAAGTGACTGCGGATCCTGCACACGGCGAGCGACATACACCGCGAGGCAGTCCGTCGGCACCACGTCCCAGCCAACGCCAGGCAGCAGCATGACACCCGACTCGGCCGCCTCACCGCCCAATCGCTCAGCCAACCGGTACACATTGATCTCGGCCGTGATATCCAGATAGTCGACGCCAGCCTTGATGCAGGCCCGCATCAAGGCATCGGCGGTCTGCACGAAGGGCCCGGCAAAGTTCACCAGTACGCCGATGCCCTCCAGGGATTCGGCTGTTCGGGCATCGGGCGTGAACACGCGATAAGGAACGTCCAACTGGGCAGCCAGCACGCGCAGCTTGTCGTGGCTGCGCCCGGCAATGACGATTTCCAGTCCCTGCGCTACGGCATACTCGGCCGCCATGCGCCCCATGTAGCCGGTTGCGCCATAGATCATTAACGTCTTCATTGGACGTGCTGCCAGTTCTTGTAGACGAATTCCAGGCTGTACCCGTCAGGGTCCAGAACATTGGCCGCGTAGTAGTTCGGGTCGTAATGCAGCCGTGCGCCCGGTGCGCCGTTATCGACCGCGCCGTGGGCCAATGCGGCCGCATAGGCAGCTTCAGCCTGGGCTTTGCTGTCTGCGACAAAACCGACATGCACAGCGCGCCCTTCAACGTCCCCCTCGCGCAACCAGAAAAACATCCGGCCATTGGCGCCGAATCCTTTCAGGTCCGGATGCCCAGGCGGGCCGTCCTTGCCGTCGTAGTCCAGGCGAGCAGTGATGCCGAGCGGCGCCAAGGCCGCCTCGTAGAAACGAATGGAGCGCTCGATCTCGCTCACAGACAGAAAAATATGATCCAGCATGGCAACGTCTCCTAATCGTTCAGATGATGTAGCCGCCCGCGACTTCAATGGACTGGGCATTGATCCAAGCGCCCTCTTCCGACAACAGCATGACGATGATCCGAGCCACATCTTCGGGCTCACCGACCCTGCCCAGCGCCGTTTGCGCGGCCAGCATCGCTTCGAACTCATCATTGAGCCCGCCGCCCAACTCGGTTCGAATCGCCCCTGGGGAAACCGCATTGGCCCGGATACGCCGATCACCGAACTCCTTGGCCATATAGCGCGTAAGCACTTCCAGCCCACCCTTGAACGCCGCATAAGGCGCCACCCCGGCCGTGGCCACGCGTGTGGTGGCGCTGGTCAGGTTGACGATGCTGGCGTTTTCTTCCAGTAGCGGCAGCAATGTCTGCGTCAGGAAGAAAGGACCTTTGAGATGAATATTGAACAGTCCATCGAACTGCGCCTCGCTGACCGAGGCCAACGGGTTGAACAGGCCGTAACCGGCGTTATTCACCAAACCTGCGAGGGTAGTCGTACCCCAGGTGTGATGGAGCGCAGCGAGGACCGCCTCCCGGAACGCCTCGAAACTTCCGACATCACCTACGTCGAGCTTCAGCGCAACGGCCTCGCCGCCGGCTTGCTCGATGCGTCGCACCACCTCCTCGGCGGCGTCTGGATGGTGGTTGTAGGTGAGGATGACGCCCATGCCGCGCCGGGCGGCGTGTTCCGCTGCGCTGGCACCAATCCCTCGACTGCCTCCGGTAATGACGATAACGCCCATGACGTGCTCCCTGACTTTTGAATGAGCCTCCACAGTAATGAGCATCGCCATGGCGAACGCAGCCGTTCCTACTCGAAACCTGCCTGTTTCTGCTTTTTGCTTGCGCTGCTCGCGCTTCGCCATTCAGCATGGCCGGCATGAACGATCAACTGAACGAACTCCGCATCCTCGCCGCCAAGGCCGAAAACCGCCGCACGGAGACGGGCATTCCTCGCGTCGCCATGGTCCAGGGCAAGATTCCCGAACACATGCTGGCGGCGGTCTATGACCCGATGATCAACCTGATCCTGCAGGGCAGCAAAACCATGACCGTGGGCGATCGCACGCTGCGGTATGACCCGGCGACCTATTTCGTCATGTCCATCGAGCTGCCCGCAGTGGGCACGGTGCACCCTGCGGAATCAGGCGAGCCCTATCTGGCCATCAGCCTGACGCTTGACCCCGCTGTGTTATCCACCCTGCTGGCGGACCTGCCCAAACCCGTCGGGCATCATGAAAGCGACCCCGGTTTTTCAGTAGCTGCCGTTACGCCAGAGCTGATGGATGCCTGGGTGCGCATGTTGCGATTGATGGGCAACCCAGATGACATCGCAGCCCTCGCTCCAGCGTACGAACGCGAGATTCTGTTTCGCGTGTTGCAAGGCCCCCATGGTTGGATGTTGCGGGAAATCGCAGCGCCGGATACCGCCATGGCTCGAGTAAATCTGGCCATTCAGTGGATCCGCCGAGACTTTGCGGAGCCCATCAGGGTTGAAAGTCTGGCGCAAAAAGCGGCGATGAGCGTCTCGGCCTTTCACCGTCACTTCAAAGCGGTGACGACCTTGAGTCCGTTGCAATATCAAAAACGTGTGCGATTGCTTCAGGCGCGGATGCTCATGGTGGCCAGCGCCAGAAGCGTCACGGCCGCGGCATGCGAGGTGGGCTATGAAAGCCCCACACAGTTCAGCCGGGATTATGCGCGGGTGTTTGGCCTCCCTCCTGCCAGCGACGCACGAAGAATTCTCGGGGAAGCGAAGGCGTCCAGAAATTAACGGGTGGAAGGAGACGCGAAAAACTTCCTGAGGCTTTTGCCTAAACGAACAGTGAAAGGCAGCAGTCGGCCAATAGCTGCCTGTTCGTAACGGGGGAAAGCTTCCGGAAGGGGATGCCTGAACGCGTATGCTTACGAACTCGCGCTGTAGGTACTACGACATGCCCTCAATTCATACCCTGAACGCTCGCGGCAACATTCTGCTCCCTGTAATGCGTGAGTGCTTTTCCCTCAGCGATGCACGTACCTTTGCTGAAATACAGAATTTTCATGGCGAGTGCGTCGGTATCCTTAAAGCCAAGGGGATCGACTACGCCTCGCTCAGGACAGCCCTGACCCCGCAACCAACAAAGCACGAGGCGGCGTTCCTTTTCGATACGGATCTTTGTGCCCGGAGCTTCGTGCCTGGAGTGGAGTGCGCCGAAGCGCTATTTAGCGCGCTGGATGCCCAAACGACCCAAAGCATCTTGGGTGGAGAGCTTTTCGGCTCAGGCGATCAGCTTGCGCGCAAGCTGCTGGATCCCGCAGTAGTCAGCATAAAACCGAGTTTCCGTCTGCCCGATACGTGCTTCGTCTTGTACGTGAACAACCTGTCCGAAGGTGCTATTGCTGCCGTCGACACCAAACTCCAGCAGCTTCCTGCCTACGTAGGCTACTTGCCGTGCACTTACTCAAGCGCAGCCAAAACCTTCACCTCGCTGAACCTGATGAATTATGTGATCAAGCATGGCGGTACAGTCATCATGGGGCACGAAGATGATCGACCGAACACGCAGGACTTTAAGCTCCACCAGAATGACTACGTGAAACAGGGTTTCCGACTCAGGAGCATTCAGTCGATCTACTTCGGCACATTCCTCTCGTACAAGCCTGAACGCCTGCTGCTCGATGTCACCGACGACGACCTGGAGGTCGCGGTAAGGGCCATGTCGCCTGCTGTAGCACCGCTGGCAGAGTTCACGGTCCTCATTGAGGATGCCAAGTTCGAGAAGTACCTTCAGACCACGAAACTAGGAAAACTGCGAAAGGCCGGCTTGGCAGAACTGACCAAGGCCGAGCTTGAAACCGCAATCCGAAGCAAGCTGCGGATGAACTACCTGTACAACCTCGAGTGGGTGAGCCAACCGACCCATCAGCTCAGCAAATTCAACATCCTGCTTGAGTTCCCGCGAGTTGGCGGCCACCCGGAACGTGTAGTTGTGGCCCTGGAGTACCGCCCGGTCGACCGCATCCTTCGCCTTGTCACCATTACCTGACTACCCCAAGCCTTCAGAACATGGTCTTGCCTAACCGCTGCTGGACTGACATTGCTCTTTTCAATGTCGGGTGTCTTATGCTGCAGTTAGAGGGTAAAAAGGCAAATGCACCACCAAGGACGAGCTGTGGCGACTGTGACATGAGCAGAGCCCCCAGTTTCATATACGAAGTTATGGAGAACGTTGCTCGGTGAAAATCAGAAAAATTACGATCAAGAACTTTCGTGGGGTGAAAGAGCTTGACTGGGCCCTTCCTGCATCCGACATCTTCTGCCTCATAGGGAAGGGCGACTCCTCCAAGTCGACGATCCTAGAGGCAATCCGATTTACGTTCTATCCCCAATGGAATCTCACGCTCAGCGATTCAGACTTCTATCAATGCAAGGTCGAGAACACCATCACCATAGAAGTCACGATTGGCAATCTGGCTGAAGAGTTCTGCTCACTACACAAGTACGGCCCCTACCTCCGCGGCTGGGACGCAGCTGCTCGAATTCTCACGGACGAGCCGGACGACCATCTAGAGAATGTTTTGACCGTACGGCTCACGGTCGAAAAGGATCTGGAGCCGAAGTGGATCGTGGTCTGTGATCGCAACCCCGAGGGGACACCGTTCAAGCAAGCTGACAGAAACAAAGTCAGTGTGGGCCTGATCGGTGCGTACAGTGAGAAACAACTGTCCTGGGCGAATGGAACAGCGCTGGCCAAAATCACGGAGGCACAGAGCTTGAACGAGCTGCTGGCGAATGTCTCCAGAAACGCCAGGACATCGCTAGACACCGATCGTGATGCCAATCTTGTTAACTTCGATGCGGCGGCGGCGAAATCACAAGAGATGGCCAAGCTGCTCGGCGTACCTGTGGTGGATTCCTACAAAGCTCACCTTGATCTGAGCTCCCTAAATCTGAAAGTGGGCGGGCTGTCGCTGCACGACGGCGATATGCCGCTACGTCAGTTGGGCCTTGGATCGCGCCGGATGCTTCTGTGCGGCATTCAAACTGTGGGGCTAGAAGAAGGCCACATCACCTTGTTTGATGAGGTGGAGTTTGGCCTAGAGCCGCACCGGATCACCCGCCTCATCAAGCACGTGAGAGATGACGAACGAGGGCAGTACTTTCTCACGACCCACTCTCCAGCCGTGCTGCGCGAACTCACCGTGAATGAGCTTCATGTGGTTCACAACGCCGACGGCGTGGTTCAGATCATTTCCGCTGCCAAAGAAGGCCTTGAGGATCACGAGGTTCAAGGGAAGATTCGATCAAGCACCGAAGCATTTCTGGCAAAGAAGGTGGTGGTTTGCGAAGGCGCAACAGAGGTCGGCTTCCTGAGGGGTTTTGACGACTTCCAGATGGCGAGCAAGAAGGATCCGTTTTCCTTCCACGGTGTTGCGCTGCTAGATGCAAAGGGAGGCAGCAAGGTAAAGGCACTTGCGAAAGCCTTCAAATCGCTTGGCTATGACGTGACGGTGCTCGCTGATGGTGACGCCGAAGATCAGTTCTCTCCAAAGGATGAGAAAGAGCTAGCGGCTCTGAACATCCCAGTTCTGATGTGGAGCGACAAGCTTTCACTTGAGGAGAGGGCCTTTCAGGATCTTCCGTGGCCAAGCGTGCTAGCTAGTTTAAAACTCGCTCAAGACGAGCTGAGCTTCCCTGTGTACGACCATGTGCGCTCTAGGCTCCTTGCAGGAGATTTAGACAAGGACGCTGGCACTTGGATAGATCGTCCTGAGCTGCGTACAGCCATAGGTGTTGCGGCGAAGAAGTCCTGCTGGTTCAAGGACACCACTAGGGGTGACTTATGGTTTAAGGCGGTAAGCCAAGCCTTCCTCGACGCTGATTTCGCCCAAAAGAACCTTGCACTTGAGCTCGGCAAGCTTTGGGCATGGGCAGAACATGTCTGAGGAGCTAGCAACCAAGCTCAGCAATTGCCCAAACCGAGGGTACGTTATCGCACCTGCTGGATACGGCAAGACGCACCTCATTGCGTTGGCAGTGCGGGCCGCTGGCGGCCGGCAACTGATCCTGACTCACACCTTTGCGGGCGTGAACTCGATAAAAACCAAGATGACGTTACTTGGTGTTCCTGCTTCCAAATATCAGGTGGATACGATTGCAAGCTGGGCGCTGCGCCTTTGTTTGGCCTACCCCAAAAGCTCCGGCTGGGCGACTGAAAATCCGACCAGCAAGCAGTGGGGCAAGCTCTATGAAAGCTGCTCGGGATTGCTGAAGAAGCAGTTCATTCGCCATGTCGTATCAGCCACTTACACGGGAGTCTATGTAGATGAGTACCAGGACTGCTCCGATTCACAGCACTCGCTGGTCTGCGCCTTGGCAGATCTCTTTCCCTGCCGGATCCTGGGCGATCCCCTGCAGGCCATCTTTGACTTTGAGGATGGTAAGCCTGTGGACTGGAACGCAAGCGTGTATCCCACTTTCGACTGCCTGGGCGAGCTAGATACCCCTTGGCGTTGGAAACAGGCTGAAGCACATGAGCTGGGCGCCTGGCTGAAGGAGGCGCGGAAGAAGATTGAGCTGGGGCAAAAAATTGATCTAGTTGGTGGACTACCACGCAGCGTGATTCGCGTTGCAACCGCTACCGCGTTTCTGGAGGCCAAACAGTATTCATCGCTGTGCGACCAGCTAGGGCACAACGAGAGCGTGATTGCTCTGCACTGTGGGGATCCCAAGTCCAAGAATAAGACCCACCTTTTGGCCCGAAGCATGGCAGGTCGATTTTCTTCTATCGAGGAAGTTGAAGGCACAGACCTTCACTTATTCATCAAGAAGCTCGGAGTCGCGAAGACTGCCCAAGCGGGATTTCTTCTTGCCTTGGATTTTGCGAAAAAGTGTTTTACTGGCGTGACCAAGGCTTTGACTGCCGGAACCCAGAGAGGCGAGGTGGCGAAACTTAGTAAAAGCACAAAGTACCCACTAGTCCTGCATGCAGCGAATGACTACCTCAGCAACCCATCAAGCAGCCACCTCAAGTCGTTTTTTCTTGCGCTGAAGTCAAATCCAGAAACATCGCCCTACCGCCGTGACCTCCTGTATCGCTTACTCAACGTGCTGAAGCTACACATAGATGGAGAAGGAGCAACTCTCTCAGAGGCCGCAAACCTGTACCAGCGCGAAATGAGGCATACGGGGCGGCCTCTCAGCCACAGGAAGCTCATTGGGACAACGCTGCTAGTCAAAGGCCTGGAATACGACCATGCCGTCATCCTTGATGCAGACTCGCTTGACGCTAAGCATCTGTATGTCGCGATGACACGTGGGTCGAAGTCCCTCACCATCATCGGTACGGGTAGATACATTCCAGCAAAATGATCTGATGCCATAGACCCATAGGGCAGGGACCTCCGAAGCGCCTGTGAGCCCCTTTCAGTCTTGAGCAGTCCGCTTTTGGCCGACAGCGGCACTTCAGATGTCAGCGTCGGCAGTATTCTTCTGCATCGATATTCCAGTTTTCATACTGGCGGAACGTGAGGCCTTATATGCACAGCCTTCGGAACGTGGTGCCGGAAAACACCCAGCAAAACCCAACCAAAAAAACCGGCCATCTCGGGTTCAGAGAATGACCGGTAAACGCGCCACATACTATTCAGCGACAGGCGTTCTTGGCAGAGGCAGCTGCCTGCTCAACGCCACTCAGTTAAACACCATCCCTCCGTCAATGATGACCGCCTGCCCAGTCATATAGTCCGAATCCGGCCCGGAAAGGAATGACACGCAGGCCGCGACGTCCTCAGGCTGAGACAGACGTTTCAGGGTAATGTGTTGGGCGAATTGTTCCATGCCCCACTCAAAGCTCTGGTTGGCATTGTTTGCCACGTCCTGGGCGACCTTGCGCATCATCGGTGTATTCACGATACCGGGGCAGTATGCGTTTACGGTGATACCCAGGTGGGCCAGCTCTCTGGCGGCCGTTTGGGTGATGCCTCGCACAGCGAATTTAGTGCCGCCATAAACGGCCAGGTCCGGATTGCCGACATGGCCTGCCTGCGATGAAGCGCTGATGATTTTCCCGCCGTGGCCCAATGCCTTGAACGCTTTTACAGCAGCCTGGATGCCCCACAGGACCCCGCCTACGTTAATGTCGAAGGTTTTCCGGTAGATGTCCGGGGTGATGGTTTCGATCGGGGCAATCGGCGCGATACCTGCGTTGTTGATGACCACATGTAGTTCGCCCAGCCCATCGACCGCTTGCTGGACTGCTTTGAATACATCATCGCGATCGGCCACATCGACCTTGATCGCCAGGGCAGTGCCGCCGTTCGATTTGATTCTCTCGACAACCTGGCTGGCCGTCTCAATATTCATATCGGCGCATGCTACCGCAAAGCCATCAGTTGCCAATCGCAATGCAATGGCCTCACCAATGCCTTGGCCGGCGCCAGTAACAAATGCAACTTTTCCTTGGGACTTGGTCATTTCCGGTTTCCTTCTAGATTGTTATGGGAAATCAAACAGCGGCTACAGCTGCGCACAGGATCTCGCGGGATTAGAAATTTGCCTGGAGCTTCACGCCTGCGACGAGTGCGTTTTCTACCTCATAAACACCGCCCGGGTGGCGGACGTATTGCAGGTTCGGGCGGACGGTCAGCCAGTCGGTAACATGCACACCGTAGTTGAGTTCGATGTTGTATTCGCTGTGCTGCACAGGAACGTACTGCGGGTTGTCATAATCAGTAATGGCGTTGGCAGTGTTGATCTGGCGCTGACGCTTGGTGACGTCATCGTTGACATGGATTCGAGCAACCCCCAGACCGATATCGTCCTTGGGGCGAGCATCAAACGGACCGGTGTAGACCAGCCCGATGTTCTGAAAACTGTCGATACTGCTGGTTTCTCTATCATGGAAGGTGAAATTGGCAAATACGCTCAGGCCACGGGACGCATCGCCATTACGCGACGTTAGCTGCTGACGGCCCATGACCCACCAACCGCTTTTGCGGCTGCGGCTTTTTGCGGTCATACCGGTCACTCCTTGCGGGCGGCCATCGACGTCCTCGTAAATGTCGTTGGCACTGGCGCTGCTGTGGTAATAGCCAAGTCGGTATTCGCCTGGTAGCGCATGGGTACCCACGGTTGGCTTCCAGATCACCTCTATCGGGACCAATGCTCCCTGGGTGCCACTACCGCTGAGCTTGAAGCCGTTACCGACTTCCAGATTCGAAGGATTCTGCTCGAACACTCCGATCTGCACCGCCCAGTGGTCATCCAGGTTGTATTTGGCACGTAGCGCCCATTGGCTGACGGGACCGCTGTACCAGACATCCCCCGCTACGTTGCCGATGGGAGCGGCGCAGAATGCCAGGCTCTGGAAGTCGCAAGGGAAGCTGTTGAAGTCCTCGTTGACGCCCATGCGCCCAATCTTGAGATCCAGCGCCTCATCGAAAAACCGTTGGCGATACCACATTTGGGTCAGGCGCCAGGTTTGCCCGCGCCCCCATACCTCCTGCACGGAGCTGAGCTGCCCGGTACGTGGATCGCCGATGCGTTCGTTAGACAGGTTGTTGCCGCTTCGCTCGGTGACCAGCAACTGGAACTCGGCGGCATTCCAGCCAAGGAGTTTCTGCAGATCCAGATTGGCGCCCAGGGCCCATTGCGAGGTGTATCGGGCGGTGCGGTCATCGTTATAGCCGCCACTGAGATTGGCAGCGCCCTCACCGACGTAGCCGATGGTGAAATTCACACCTTTTTCGAGCAGTTCAGTGCGGGTGCCGCCCCAGTCCCCCAAACCCCATCGGGACGAGTCGCCGGCAGCAGCAGCGGGAAAAGCGATGCATGCAAAAAGGCTTAGCCCTACGGGCAGGCGCCAGAGGTTATTCATGTCGATTGGTCCTTGTTGTTATGGTTACGACACAGCGTTATCCAATCCGCAAGGCAGGGCCGTTGCAGCTTGGGGAATAGCGATCAATGCAAGATGAGCGTGGCCCGACCTCAATGCTCAGCCAGGTCAGCTAGATTCCCGCCAGACACAGGTATTTGATTTCGAGGTAATCCTCGATTCCGTACTTGGATCCCTCGCGCCCAACGCCGGACGCCTTGATGCCGCCAAAGGGCGCCGCTTCGGAGCTGATGATTCCGGTATTCACGCCGACGATGCCGTACTCCAGCGCCTCGCCGACGCGGAATACGCGCCCCAGATCGCTCGCGTAAAAATAGGCGGCCAGCCCGAACTCGGTATCGTTGGCTTTGCGGATGACTTCGGCGTCATTGAAGAAGCGGAAGACCGGAGCCAGAGGGCCGAAGGTTTCCTCTTTCGATACGCGAGCGATATCCGGCACGTCGACCAGGATCGTCGGCTGGAAAAAGTTGCCTCCCAGTTGATACGCCGCACCGCCCTGAAGCACCTTGGCGCCCTTTTCGATGGCGTCCTCGATATGCTCGCGCACCTTGGCGACCGCCTTCTCATCGATCAGCGGGCCAATGGTGGTGCCCTCGGCCATGCCATCTCCGAGTTTCAAACTGCCCACTGCTACGGCCAGCTTGTCGACGAAAGTGTCGTAAACCTTGTCGTGTACGTACAGGCGATTTGCACACACGCAGGTCTGGCCGGCGTTGCGGAATTTCGAGGCAAGAACGCCCTCTACAGCGGCGTCCAGGTCGGCATCTTCAAAGACGATAAACGGCGCATTGCCACCGAGCTCGAGGGATATCTTTTTGATGTCATGGCTGCACTTCTCCATGATCGTGCGGCCAATCTCGGTGGAGCCGGTGAAAGAGATTTTGCGGACCACCGGGTTGCTGGTCAGCTCTTCGGCAATCTCTGCGGCCGAGCCGGTCACGACCGACAGCACACCTTTTGGAATACCCGCTCGCTCGGCAAGCTCCACCAGGGCCAGCGCCGAAAAGGGCGTTTGCGAAGCCGGCTTGATCACCATTGTGCAACCTGCGGCCAATGCAGGTCCTGCCTTGCGGGTGATCATGGCGCTGGGAAAATTCCACGGCGTGATGGCGGCGCACACCCCTACGGGCTGCTTGAGTACCAGCAAGCGCTTGTCGGCAGAACCCGGGATCACGTCGCCGTAGATGCGCTTGCCCTCCTCCGCATACCACTCGATATAGGAAGCCGCAAAGACGATCTCACCACGCGCTTCGGCCAGGGGCTTGCCTTGTTCGAGGGTCATGATGCGGGCCAGGTCATCCTGGTTTTCGATGATCAGCTCGTACCAGCGGCGTAACGTAATGGCCCGCTCTTTTGCCGAAAGGGCGCGCCAGGCAGGCAGGGCACGATCAGCGGCTTCAATGGCGCGACGGGTTTCCGCCCCGCCCATGCGCGGAACATGGCCAATCACTGCGCCGGTCGATGGGTTGCCGACAGTGATGGTGGCGGCACTGTCGGCACCGATCCACTCGCCGTCGATATAGGCATGCTGACGAAACAGTTCGGGTTTTTTCAGGTTCACTGCATGTTCTCCGTCGGATACGCGGCGCCTCACGGGCGCCGTTCGAACGCACTCGCCCTCGCGAGGCGGCAACGAGTGCGCTTTCTTCGCGTTGATGTTCCGGTCAATGCTGGGCTTTTTGGGCGTAGCTACCGGACGGGCTCAGGCTCGTGAACTTGAAGCCTCGATAGCCTTCGTTCTGGACCGACGCGAGAATGTCTCTGAACGGGCCCAAACCGCCCATGTAGAAGTAGACGGAGTTGGTCTTGCCAGGAATGTTGGCGCCGAAGATCCAGGAATCGGCCTTGGCGAACAGCGTCTGGTCGGCGATCTCACGGCAGGTCACGCCCCACTGGCGTTCAGATTCAGGATCGGGCTCCATGCAGGCCAGCTCTTTTTCTTCCATGAAGCCGATCATGTCGGATACCCACTCCACCTCTGTCTCGATGGTGGGTGGCAGGTTGGTGAACGGACCGTTCGGGCCGAGAATCATGAACATGTTGGGGAAGTTGGCGGTCGCCACCGACAGGTAGCTGGACGGCCCTTCGCTCCAGTGATCCTTGATGCTGACGTCATTCCGGCCGCGGATATCGATGCGTTTGTAGTTGCCGTCCACCGCGTCGAAACCGGTGGCGAATATCAGCACGTCCAGCTCGTGCTCCACGCCATCGGCGGTACGAATGCCCGCTTCGGTGATTTCCTCGATCGGGTTGGCTTTGACGTCCACCAAGGAGACATTCGGCCGGTTGAAAGTGGCGTAATAGCCGCTGTCGCATAGTGGACGTTTCGCATAGAGGTCGCGCGGCATCAGCTTGCGCGCCGTTTCCGGATCCTTGACGATCTCGCCGATCTTCTCGCGAATGAAATCTTGAGCGGCCCGATTGGCTTGCTCGTCGATCGCAATGTCGTTGAAGGTCTGGAACATGAAGCGGAATCCACCACCGCCGTCCCAGGCACGCTGGAAGATTTGTTTACGCTCTTCCGGCGACACGCTCATCGTTGGGATGTCGCTTTCCTCAAAACCGAACGCCAGGCGAGACGAGCGTACCTGTTGCCAGATCGCATCATAGTTACGCTTGATGTCATCGACGTACTCGCGGCTAACCGGACCATTGCCGACAGGGACGGTGTACTGCGCGGAGCGCTGGAACACGGTGAGAT
Source organism: Stutzerimonas sp. C6.4V (assembly GCF_058536345.1). Classification (NCBI taxonomy): domain Bacteria; kingdom Pseudomonadati; phylum Pseudomonadota; class Gammaproteobacteria; order Pseudomonadales; family Pseudomonadaceae; genus Stutzerimonas; species Stutzerimonas sp. C6.4V. Next base: position 1,569,767 of record NZ_JBZUBM010000001.1, on the reverse strand, counting down.
GGTCAACGGTAGGCGCAATGGCCGTAATCACCTGGCAACCGGTCGAGCCCGTGCCTATGACGCCGACGCGCTTGCCCTCCAGAACGGCATCGGCTGGCCAATTGGCGGTGTGGTACATCTTGCCCTTGAACTGCTCCATCCCCTTGATCTTCGGCACGTTGGTGGCAGACAGCAGACCAAGCGCGGTGACCAGGTACTTGGCGGAGTACTGGTGCCCATTATCAGTGGTGACGGACCAGCGGTTGGTTTGTTCGTCGAACACGGCCGAGGTGATCGCCGTTTCCAGTTGGATATCCTTGCGCAGGTCGTGGCGATCAACCGCATGGTTCAGGTAGGACAGGATCTGCGGCTGGTCGACGTAGCGGGTGGTGATGTCCCACTCCTGGCAAAGCTCGCGATCCCACGAGAAGCAGTACACGAAGGTTTCACTATCGGACAAGGCGCCTGGATAGCGATTCCAGAACCAGGTGCCCCCAACGCCAGCTGCCTTGTCGAAGGCACGCACCTTCAAACCAAGCTCGTCGCGCAGTTTTTTCAGCATATAGATGCCACCAAAACCGGCACCGATGATGATCGCGTCAAGGTTGGTCACGTTGGTGCCAACGGAGCGTTTAGCCAGAACTGTAGTTGTCATTGTGTTCTCCTGATTGATCGGTGCACCTGAAGTCATCGCTCGTTCGCTAAGAGAATCTTCAGGCAAGCCGGTACCGTCTCCCCCAAAAACAAGATCGGGGGCGTGTCGAAACTCGATAGGTGAAGTGAGCGGATCAGCCCGACCCGCTCCGCTCTTACTTACAGCGAGAAGCCACCATCCACCGCGATTGCCTGGCCTGTGACATGAGGCGCGCAGGCGAGGTAGACCGCCAACTGGCCCATGTCCTCGACGGTTTGCGCTTCGCCTTGTGGTAGCAGGGCCGCCTGATGCCGCTCCCAAGATTGCTCCTCGGTTTCACCCGGCTCAGCCCAACGGCTGGACAGCCCCTCGTCACCGCGCCACATGCCAGTACCCACGACACCGGGGCACAGCGCGTTGACCGTGATGCCTTCACGGGCGACTTCTTTGGCGAATGCGTTGGAAAAACCGATGACAGCGAATTTGGATGCGCTGTAGTGAGACAGGTCCGGGAAGCCGACCTTGCCGGCGATCGATGCCAGATTGATGATGCGACCGAACCTGTGCTCACGCATCAGCCGCAGTTCAGCCTGGCAACAGAGGAATACGCCGCGTGCGTTGATGTTCATGATGCGGTCCCACTCGCTGACTGGCAGCTCGTCGACCTTACCCAAACTCACTACGCCCGCGTTGTTGACGGCTACATCCAGGCGACCGTAGTGCTCGCGTACCTGCTCGATCATTGCGCCAACGCTGTCGGGTTGGCTCACGTCCACTTGCAAGGCGATGGCGCGGCGGCCAATTGCACGCACACGGGCGGCGGCTTCTTCAGCGATGCCGAGGTCATAGTCGGCGAGTACCAGATCAGCGCCGGCTTTTGCCAGGCTCAAGGCGATGCCTTGGCCAATACCGCGGCCAGCGCCTGTTACCAGGGCAACCTTGCCGACCAGGGAAAAATCGACAGCAGTAGATTCGCTCATGAGATGCCTCTAATTATTGTTGTTGAATGCGACCGCTCATGGCGGTTCGCTGAGACGGATGGAGCAAATCAGGTGCCAATCTTAGAACTATCAGCTCAAAGCACCGTTCCAGAGCGCTTCCAGCATCGCGAAAGGCGAATTGCGATCGCAGCCGATCAAGACGTTATGTCTCGCGATGAGCGGGACGAAGGGAGAACGGTGAGACGTTATGTCTCACCCTGTAACGCAAATCGATTCAGCTTGTGGACACCGGTCAACACGCATTAAATGGCTGTACAAAAATTAGAATTGACCATGCGGAGGTAACATGTCCTCTGGTTACTCAAAGGCTCATGTGGAACACGTGAGCAGAGTGCTACGCACTGCCCAAAGCGCGCCGACGCTTCCCGTTCCGAGCAGCATCGTCGACTCCTGGCGCCGTTCGGTGCAGCACCACCAACTCGATCCAGGCTCGCTGCAGGGCCCACGAGTGCTCGAAGCACACCAACTCAATGAGCATCGAGAGCGTATCGATGATTTCCTGAGGCTGGCGGGCAATGAGATTGGTCGACTCCACCATCGAGTGCGCGATGCCGATTATTGCGTGATGCTCACCGATACCTTGGGATGCACCGTCGATTACTGCATCGATTCAACGATCCGCGGCGAGTATCGACGTGCCGGCATCGACCTCGGCACGTGCTGGACGGAAAGCGAAGAAGGCACCACCGCCGTATGTGCGGTTCTGATCGATAAGCAGCCGATCACCGTACACAAGCAGGATCACTTTCGCGCAGCGTTCATCGGCAACACCTGCTCTGCCGCCCCGGTCTTTTCCCCTTCCGGCGAGCTTTTCGCCGTTTTGGACGTATCCGCCATACGTTCGCCGGATGACAGGCGTAGCCAACATCTGATCCGTCAGATGGTCATTCAAAGCGCCGCTGAAATCGAAAATGCGTACTTCATGTACAGCACCCAGGATCTTTGGGTGTTGCGCGCGCATCCGTTTCCCGGGTATGTCGATAGCCAACCGCAGTTCCTGTTCGCATGGGATAGCGATGGTGTGATCCAGGCGCTCAATCCCGCCGCACGGCGGTTGCTGCTACAGCGTCACGGCCGGATTCCGGATACCGTCGATGAAGCCTTTATTTCAGACCGGCTTCCTGATCGCGCTGATGACACGGTTCATTACCTATCTGCGCTGAACCTACATGTGCGACTCAAAGCGCCAAGACGCCGTCCGAGCGCACGTGCAACCGGCAAGGTGGTCGAAGCGCTCGATCCAACGGTTGCCCGAGCTCTTGAACTGGCGGTGCGCGTCAAGGACCGAGGGCTGCCGGTATTGATTCATGGTGAGACAGGCGCTGGCAAAGAGCACTTCGCGTTGCAGTTGCATGCAGCCAGCAAACGCAAGGACAAGCCCTTCGTCGCCATCAATTGTGCGGCGATACCAGAAAACTTGATCGAAAGTGAGCTGTTCGGCTATTCGGCCGGCGCCTTCACCGGCGCATCAAGTAAAGGCATGCGGGGTCTGCTGCAACAGGCCGATGGCGGCACGCTATTTCTTGATGAGATCGGCGATATGCCGCTCACGCTGCAGACCCGCCTGCTGCGGGCATTGAGCGAAGGCCAAGTGTCGCCATTAGGCGCCTCACGCCCACAGGCCATCGACATTCAGGTCGTGTGTGCCAGCCACCGCGATCTCGTGACGCTGGTCGAGCAAGGTACGTTCCGTGAAGACCTGTACTTCCGCTTGAACGGCGCGCGCTTCGATATCCCGCCATTGCGCGAGCGCACCGATAAACTGGCCTTGATCAATAAGCTCTTGGACGAAGAATGCACGCGATCCGCAGAGCGCTTCCAACTGAGTGACGCGGCCTTGGAGATGCTGTTGAACTACAGTTGGCCCGGCAATATGCGCCAGCTGCATCATGCGCTGCGATATGCCTGTGCGGTGTGCGCCAGCCAGGTGATCGGTATCGAAGACTTGCCGGTAACGCTTGCTATCAGCGCCCCGGTGAACGGGGAGGAAACGTCAGCAGGAGACCCGGAACGTCAAGCGCTGATCGACACACTAGTACGCAATCGCTGGAAGCCGGTACTTGCTGCACAGGAGCTGGGAATTTCCCGTGCAACTCTTTACCGCCGCGTGAATCAGTACGGCATTAAGATGCCCGGCAAGGGTTCGTATAACTAGACGTCCATAGTTGAATGCCACCCTCCCGCTCAGCCAGCGCGAGGGCGGCTGCCCTTCTGACTCAAACGAGTTTTTCCAGCTCCGGCAGAATCTCGAACAGATCGCCTACCAGGCCGTAATCGGCAACCTGGTAGATGGGCGCTTCTTCGTCCTTGTTGATCGCGACGATCACTTTGGAGTCCTTCATACCTGCCAGGTGCTGGATGGCACCGGAGATACCCACCGCGATGTACAGCTGCGGCGCAACGATCTTGCCGGTCTGGCCGACCTGCATGTCATTTGGTACGAAGCCGGCGTCGACCGCCGCACGCGAGGCGCCGACGGCAGCGCCAAGCTTGTCGGCCAGCGAATACAGATGTTTGAAGTTCTCGCCATTCTGCATGCCACGACCACCGGAGACGACAATCTTTGCAGCAGTCAATTCCGGACGATCGGATTTGGCCAGTTCTTCGCCAACGAATGACGAAACGCCTGCGTCGCCCGTGCCGGAAACCTGTTCGACGCTAGCCGAACCACCTTCAGCGTTGACCGGATCGAAACCGGTCGCGCGAACGGTGATCACCTTGATCGGTGCGCTGGACTGGACAGTCGCGATGGCATTACCGGCATAGATCGGACGCTTGAAGGTATCAGCGCTTTCTACCGCAATGATCTCGGAAATCTGATCAACGTCCAGCTGGGCGGCTACGCGAGGCAGGAAGTTCTTGCCGTTGGTAGTAGCGGCCGCCAGGACATGGCTGTAATCCTTGGCCAGACCCGCGATCAATGGCGCGACGTTTTCCGGCAATTGATTGGCGTAGGCCGCATCTTCTGCAACCAGCACCTTGGAAACGCCTTCGATTTTGGAAGCCGCTTCGCCAATGGCCGCGCAATTGCTGCCGGCTACCAGCACATGAATGTCGCCGCCAATGGCTTTTGCGGCGGCCACGGTGTTGAGGGTCGCAGCAGCCAGAACGGCATTGTTGTGTTCAGCGATAACCAGGATAGTCATTTAGATTACCTTCGCCTCGTTCTTCAGTTTCTCGACCAGTTCAGCCACGGACTTGACCTTGATACCTGCGCTGCGAGCAGCTGGTGCTTCGACTTTCAACGTCTTCACAGTGGAGGTGGTCGATACGCCCAGTGCGTCGGGTGTCAGCACTTCCAGCGGCTTCTTCTTGGCCTTCATGATGTTCGGCAGCGACGCATAGCGCGGCTCGTTCAGACGCAGGTCGGTGGTGACGATCGCCGGGAGGTTCAGCGCAACGGTTTGTGCGCCGCCATCGATTTCACGCCCGACCTTGACCTTGTCACCTTCCACTTCGACTTTCGACGCGAAGGTGCCCTGAGCGAATCCGGTCAGTGCGCCCAGCATCTGGCCGGTCTGGTTGTTGTCGCTGTCGATGGCCTGCTTGCCGAGAATCACCAGTTGTGGCTGTTCCTTGTCGACCACGGCCTTGAGTAGCTTGGCCACGGCCAGGGAGTTCAGCTCTTCGGTCGACTCGACCAGTACGGCGCGATCTGCACCCAGTGCCAGCGCGGTACGCAGTTGCTCCTGGGCAGCGGTCGGACCAATGGAAACCACGACGATCTCGCTCGCGACACCCTTCTCTTTCAGGCGCACGGCTTCTTCCACGGCAATTTCGCAGAAGGGGTTCATCGACATCTTGACGTTGGCGAGGTCGACGCCGGAGTTGTCCGCCTTAACGCGAACCTTGACGTTGTAATCGACCACTCGTTTGACTGTTACCAGTATTTTCATATTGTCTCCGATTGCAGGCACCACAGAGGTGGCGGCGATCAATTGGTGCGTAGTGATTGAAGGTAGCGGCGCAAGGCAAAGCCCAGAGATAGCACCGTCAACGCGATGAAGAACCAGTCGATGGGGCCACGAATAAACACATCGAAACTGTTGCTGCTGATCAGCAGGGAACGACGGAAGTTGTCTTCCAGCATCGGCCCCAGGATGAAACCGATCAGAAACGGTGCTGAGGCAAATCCGGTACGGTTGAAAATGAAGCCGACCAGGCCGAACACCAGCATGACAGCGATATCGAAGGTGCTGTTGTTCACGGCGTAGGCGCCGTAGATGCAGAACATCAAAACGATGGGGAACAGGATCCGCTTGGGAACGTCGGCAATCCGGGAAAAATACCGGATCGCCAGCTTGCCGGTACCGAACAACACCACGGAGCTGAGCATGATGCCGCAGAACAGCGCGTAGATCAGATTCATGTTCTCTTGGAAAAGAATCGGTCCGGGAGTCAGTCCATGGATCATGAAAGCGCCGAGGATGATCGCGGTGATCACGTCGCCGGGGATTCCCAATGACAGCAGCGGAATCATGGTCGCGCCGGCAACCGCGTTGTTGCCCGCCTCGGCTGCGGCTACACCCTCGATTTCACCCTTGCCGAAATTGTCCCTGTTGGGCGAATTGCGGCGTGCCTCCGAATAGGAGATGAACGAAGCGGCTGTCGCGCCAGTGCCCGGAATGGCACCGATGATCACACCGATGAAGCTGCCTCGAATGATGCTGCGCATGCTGCCTTTGAGCTCCTGCCAAGTCACGTCGGCACCCGCCACGGCGGTCTGGATGTGCTCCCGGGCCCGCGACAGATAGAACTCAAGAATCTCGGGAATGGCGAACAGACCAATCAACAGCGGGATGAAGTTGATACGATCCATCAGATTGTAATTGTCGAAGGTCAGACGCTCGGTACCGTAGACCGGATCCATGCCAACCAGCGCGAGGATCACCCCTAGAGCAGCAGCGACCAGCCCCTTCATCACCGAATCACCGGAAACCGAAATGATGATGGTCAGCGAGAAGCAGATCAGCCAGAAATACTCCGGCGGCCCGAAGTTCAGCGCCAGCTTGGCCAGGTAACCCGCCAGGAAGATCAGCGACAGATTGGAGATGAAGTCGGCGATACAGGACGCGTACAGCGCCATGGACAGTGCCTTCTTGGCTTCACCTTTCTGCGCCATCGGGTAACCGTCCAGCAGCGTGCTGGCCGACGCTGGCGAGCCCGGTGTGCGGATCAGAATGGCAGTGATCGATCCGCCATACATGCCGCCCTTGTAAATACCGACCAGCAGCAGGATCGCGGTGACGGGCTCCATGCCGAAGGTGAACGGCAGCGCCAGGGCTACCGCCATGGTTGCGGTCAACCCGGGTATGGCTCCGATCACGACGCCAATCACCACGCCGACCGCGATCATCAGGATGTTTTCCACGCTCAGGAAAAGGCTGAGCACCTCAAGCATCTGGTCCATTTCATAATCTCATCAAGCGGGTACTCAATATCCCCAGAGCGAGCCGTAAGGCAGGGGAACATTCAGGCCATAGTCGAAGGCCAGGCAGATACCGATCGGCATCGCAACACCCAGCAGATAAATGCCAATGCGCCTGACCCCCATGGCTACGAACAGCAACATCGTGGCCAGCACGCCACAGACCGCCGCGCCCAGCAGCTCGAGCCCGAAGTAGTAAACGGCGAAGGCCAGCAACGGCAGCAGCCATTGATGGAGCGGCAAGTCGCGCAGTTTGGTGTATTTTTCTTCCCGCTCACGCTTCGGGCCAAACATCGCGCCGAGCACCAGACCGATACCAAGCAACAGAATCATCCAACCCATGATCTGAGGAAGGACCAGGGGCGACAGCAGCGGTGACTGAAGCCTGCGAGGCTCAACGATGTACGCTGGAACCAGATAAAACAGAAACGTAAGGGATGCCACGATGAGAACCAGACCGGCAGCTGCATCGACGCTGGCAAGCCTGGAGACTCTCTGGCGAATGGCGGTGTTTTTCATAATCCATCCAGTTAGGCAGAGGCGTCCCGCGCGGCGACGCCCCCTTGAAGCTATTGAGGCTTATTCGCCGAGTCCGGCGGCTTCGACCAAATCAGCCCACTGCTTAATATCCCGCTCGACCATGGACTTGAACGCTTCCCCGGATTCCTTGCCGGCGACAGCGCCCAGCTGCGGTAGGAAATCCTCGAACGCCTGGCTTTGCATGACGTTTTGCACGCCGGCCTGCAGCTTGCCGTAGGCCTCGTCGGACATCGAGGCGCTCCCAATAAGACCGAACCAGGCGGAGGTGGCAAAGTCGGACAGCCCCTGCTCAACACCAACGGACTGCACGGTCGGCACGTCCGGCAGGAAGGGCGAAGGCTCGCTGGTGCTGACAGCCAGTACCCGCAGTTGCCCCGACTTGATCATCGGATAGACAGTCGGCAGGTTCTCGAATGAAAAGTCGACATCACCCGACAGCAGTGCCGGAAGCGCCTCGCCACTTCCACGGAACGGAACGTGGGTCATCTGGGACGCACCGATCTTGGCTTTGAACAGTTCACCCGACATATGGATGGAGCTGCCGATACCAGGCGAGCTGAAGGAGGTCTGCTCGGTCTTCGCGGCTTGCACGAACTCTTCGAAGGTCTGGAACTTGCTCTTGGCCGGTACGACGAGGACGTTAGGGATATCAATAATGTTCTGAATAAAGCGGAAGTCTTTTACCGGGTCATAGGCCAGGGGATAAAGACTCGCGCCAACAGTGTGCCCCGGGGACGCCATCAGCACGCGGTAATCGGCATCGCGCTTGGAAACCCGGGCCAGTTGCGCGGTGGCAACAGTGGTGCCCGCACCCGGGCGGTTCTCGACGATAACGTTCACACCCAGTTCCGTGCCCAGAAGGTCGGCCACCCGACGGGACAGGATATCCGTGGAGCCACCGGCGGCGTACGGAACGACCAGTGTGATGTTCTTGGACGGCCAATCGGCAGCCTGGGCGGCCGTACCGAGCAGCGGAAGCAACACGGCAGCGCTTGTCGCCACCAGCATTTTCATCAACTTGTTCATATTATCTCTCTTGTGGTTGCGTATTTGATGACCCGGCATGTCGCAACATGACCGGGCTTACGTCCAGCTCAGGCAGTGAGCCAGTACCGGTTACTGGATGGGTTACGTGAGTTGCTCGATGACCCCCTTGTCTTTCAGAACATCCAGCGCATCGGCTGAAAGCCCCAGGACGGATTTCAGAACCTGCTCCGTGTGCTCACCGAGCATCGGCGCAGGCCGCTTGTACTCGACCGGCGTGCCCGAGAGCTTCACCGGGCTCCCGACCATCCTGAAGTCCGGGTTCTTGGCGTGCGGGATATCGACCAGCATGTCGCGCGCCAGCACCTGCGGCTCGGCCAGGGCGCGGCCGATGTCGTTGATCACGCCGACTGGTACCTTCGCCGCATGGATCCGGGTGACCCAGTTGTCGGCGGTGTCCTTGAGGAAGTGCTCGGACAGCAGCCCGACGATGGCGTCGCGGTTGCGCACGCGGTCGGCGTTTTTGGTGAAGCGCGGGTCCCGCGGCAGTTCCGGCAGGCTGATGGCATCGCACAGGGCTACGAACTGAGTGTCGTTGCCACAGGCAATGATGAAATCCATGTCGCTGGCAGTGAACACCTGATATGGCACGATGTTGACGTGGGCGTTGCCCTGACGGCCCGGCGGTTTGCCGGTGCTCAGGTAGTTCTGGCTCTGGTTGCCCAGGGCCGCCACCTGCACATCCAGCAGCGCCATATCGCAGTGCTGGCCGCGACCAGTCTTTTCACGTGCCAGCAACGCCGCCTGAATGGCGATGGTGGAATACAGGCCGGTCATTACGTCCGCCACGGCCACGCCCACCTTCTGCGGGCCGGCACCCGGCACACCGTCCTTCTCGCCGGTGATGCTCATCAGACCGCCCATGCCCTGGATGACGAAGTCGTAGCCGGGCTCTTCGGCGCGCGGGCCGGTCAGACCGAAACCGGTGATCGAGCAGTAGACCAGACGCGGATTAAGATTCGACAGGCTGTCGTAGTCCAGCCCGTACTTGGCCAGCGAGCCGGCCTTGTAGTTCTCGATCAGCACGTCGGAGGTTGCCGCCAGTGCTCGCACCAGCTCCTGACCTTCCGGCGTGGCGATGTTCATAGCCACCGACAGCTTGTTGCGGTTGGTGGACTGGTAATAGGACGCCTCGATGCTGTTCTCGCCATCCGGCGTTTTCATGTAAGGCGGGCCCCAGCCACGGGTGTCATCACCCACACGCGGCCGTTCGACCTTGATCACTTCGGCGCCAAGGTCGGCCAGCACCTGGCCGCACCAGGGGCCAGCCAATACACGACTCAGGTCGAGCACCCGAATCCCACTCAATGCACCCATGTCTCTTACCTTTTCAACACGGCCGGCGCAAAACTCCGCCGACCTGGTTCAGATGAGCAAACGGCGTTTTGCTCAGACGCGCTCGATGACCATGGCCAGGCCCTGGCCGACACCGATACACAGGCTGATGACCGCGTAGCGCTTGCCGCTGCGCTGCAATTCGCGCGCGGTGGACAGTGCCAGGCGCGCCCCGGAAGCCCCCAGCGGATGACCCACGGCGATCGCGCCACCGTTCGGGTTGACGCGCGGGTCGTCGAACGCCACATGCAGGCCCTTCAGACAGCCCAGCACCTGCGAGGCGAAGGCTTCGTTGATTTCGATGATGTCCATATCGGTCAGGCTCAGGCCAGCACGGGCCAGTGCCTTGTTGATGGCTTCCACCGGTCCAACGCCCATGATGCGCGGCTCGACGCCGGCAACGGCGGCGGACAGGATGCGTGCCATTGGCTTGAGGCCGTGCTTCTCGCCAGCGGCCTGGCTGCCGATCAGCAGCGCGGCGGCACCGTCGTTTACGCCCGAGGCGTTACCCGCGGTGACCACGCCGTCTTCAAACAGCGGGCGCAGCTTGGTCAGTGCGGCCATGTCGGATTGCGGACGCGGATGCTCATCCTCGGCGATCACGCTCGGCGGGGTCTTGCGACCGGTCGGCACGCTCACCGGCACGATCTCCTCGGCGAAGAAACCAGCCTGGCGCGCGGCTTCGAACTTGGCCTGAGAGGCAGCGGCAAAGGTGTCGGCCTCTTCACGGCTGATGCCAAATTCGAGGGCCAAGTTGTCGCCAGTCTGCGGCATGCTGTCGTTGCCGAACTGCTCGATGATTTTCGGGTTCGGGAAGCGCGCGCCGATGGTGCTGTCGTACATCGTGAAGTCGCGGCTATAGGCCTTCTCGGCCTTGGCCATGACGAACGGGGCGCGCGACATGCTTTCCACGCCGCCTGCAACGAACAGTTCGCCTTCGTTGCAGGTGACGGCGCGTGCAGCATCGACGATCGCGGCCAGGCCACTGGCACACAGGCGGTTGACGGTCTGGCCGGGCACGGTGACCGGCAGGCCGGAGAGCAGCACGGCATGACGGGCGATGTTACGGCTGTCTTCACCGGCCTGGTTGGTGTTGCCGAGGATCAGGTCGTCAACGGCAGCCCCGTCAACGCCGGTGCGCGCAATCAGCTCGCGGATCACGTCGGCAATCAAATCATCCGGGCGAACCGGAGCCAGACCACCGGCGTGGCGACCGAAGGGAGTACGCAGGCCTGCGTAGATGTAGGCGTTCAGCATGATGATACCTATAAAGGAAAGGGTTATATGGTGGACGGCTCATCCAGGCGCAGCGATAGCCCCAGCAGGGCACGGCGACGCAGCCAATGGCTCGGGCGATAACGCGGGTCGCCGGTCACGTTCAGCATGCGCTCGAGTATGGTCAGCAGGCGACGCGGACCGAGGCTGTCGCCCCAGGCCAGCGGACCCTGCGGATAACCCAGGCCCAGACGCACGGCCTGATCAATATCCTCGGGGCTGGCGATCCGCTGCTGAGCGATGTCGCAGGCTAGGTTGACCACCATGGCCAGCACGCGCTGCGCTACGAAACCGACGCTGTCGCGAATCACGGTGACGCCCACGCCATCGCGGGCGAACAGCGCATGGGCGGCAGCGCGCATGTCCGGACGGGTAGCCGGGGTCATCATCAGAGTGCGATGGCGAGACAGATCGGTCAGCAGGTCCACGCACACCGTGCGGGCGGCATCCACACCGAAGCGGTTGGCTGCGGTGGTGGCGTCATCGCCGTACGGCGCAATCAGGCACAGCGCCTGCTCGGAAGGACGATCGCCTTCCTCCACCTGCGCACCCAACGCATCGAGCAGCACGGCCAGCTTCTGCTGATCGTCTGCGCTCTCGGTGGCGACCCACACTGGCGGCAATTGCTCGACGCTCGGCACCGGTTGCGGTCGCGGCGCATCGACCATCTGGCCGTTCTGGTAGCGGTAGAACCCCTGCCCCACCTTGCGGCCCACGCGGCCGGCCACCAGCATCTGGCGGGTCAGCGGGGACGGCGTGTAGCGCGGGTCGTTGTAGAACTGGGTATAGATCGATTCCATTACCGGATGGGAAACGTCCAGCGCGGTGAGGTCGAACAGCTCCAGCGGGCCCATGCGGAAACCGGCGCCTTCGCGCAGGATGCGGTCCACATCGCCTTGCGGGGCGACACCCTCACCGAGGATCTTCAGGGCTTCGGTACCGTAGGCACGGCCGGCATGGTTGACGATGAAACCTGGGGTGTCCTTGGCGCGCACACCGGTGTGGCCCATGCGCCTGGCCAGGTCCAGCAGGGCATCGCTGACGGCCGGATCGGTGGCGATGCCGTCGATGACTTCGACCACCCTCATCAATGGAACAGGGTTGAAAAAGTGAAAGCCGGCGACTCGCTGCGGATGCTGACAGGCTGTGGCGATGGCGCTCACCGAGAGCGACGAGGTGTTGGTCGCCAGGATGCATTCGGCGTCGACGATGCCTTCGAGCTGAGTCAGCAAGCCGCGCTTGGCATCCAGATTCTCGACGATGGCTTCCACCACCATGTCGCAAGCGGCGAGCTCTTCGATGGCGGTGACAGGCTTGAGCAGCGCCACGGCAGCGTCGGCGGAGGCCTGGGTGATCTTTTCCTTGGCCACCAGTTTGCCTAGGGTACTCGCGAGATTGTCGCGGGCAGTCACGGCTGCGCCCTCACGGGCATCATACAAACGCACTTCCACGCCAGCCTGCGCGGCAATCTGGGCTATGCCTGCACCCATTACGCCGGTGCCGACCAGCCCCATGGTGTTAATCGAGCGAGCCATGCTTACTCCCCGCGGTAGGTGGGTTTGCGCTTTTCGAAAAAGGCGGCGGCGCCTTCCTTCTGATCAGCGGAATCGAACAGTAGCTGGAACGCCTTGCGCTCCAGGGTCAGCGCGCTGTCCAGTGGCAGATCGGCGCCGGCCAGCATCACTTCCTTGATTTGTTGCACAGCCAGTGGCGGTAGCGCGGCGATTTCGCTGGCCAGGGCCAAGGCGCGCGAAAGGGTCTGATCGTCCGGCACCACTTCGCTGACCATTCCGATGGCCAACGCCTCGGGCGCCTTTACCATGCAGCCGGTCAGCGCGATGCGCATGGCCTGGAACTTGCCGACCGCGCGAATCAAACGCTGAGTGCCGCCGGCACCGGGCATTAAACCGAGTTTGACTTCCGGCTGACCGAAACGGGCCGACTCCCCGGCCACGATGATGTCGCAGTGCATCGCCAGTTCGCAGCCACCACCCAGGGCGAAGCCATTAACGGCGGCGATGACCGGCTTCGGACAGCGGGCAATCGGATCCCATAGCAGCTCGGTATGACGGCCATACATCTCGATCGGCGAGGCGCTGGCAAACTCCTTGATATCCGCACCTGCGACGAAGAACTGCTCACCACCGGTAAGCACGACGGCGCGAATATCGTCACGCCGGGCGAGCGTGCGGAAGTGCTCAGCCAACTGATGACGCACGCTCGCATTGAGCGCGTTCTTGGCTTCGGGACGGCTGATACGCACGACGGCGACACCGTCATGGGGATACTCCAGCAGTACGACTGGATCGAGTGGTTGGCTCATCTCTGCTCCGCTATTGGTCACGCAGATATGTCTGCTATGCGAAACTGCATTTCGCTTTTTCGTGGGGCGATAGGTTTTAACGTTGTTTTCTTTAAATGTCACCCCCCTGACATACGACTTTTGTCGAAGGAACCGTCGCGATAGCGGTCTATACCGAAAATAAACGTTCAGGCAAAGCAACCCTTGCCGACTGTCCGCTATGCGGAATACAATTTCGAAAAACTTGATTTTATAAAAAACGAGGCTCTACCATGCAACGCAGGATTAAGGATCGGTCCCCGGATCAGGACTCGCTTTTAGAGACCGAACGGGTTCTGCTCGATCCGATATCGGCTCTCGATGAGGAGGAAAAGGACCGCCAGTTCGTCACCGCGCTGGCCCGGGGCCTGGAGTTGCTGCGCTGTTTCAGCCCGCGCGAAAGCGTGTTGAGCAATCAGGAGCTGGCCCGCAAGGCCAACCTGCCTCGGCCGACCGTCAGCCGGTTGACTCACACGCTGACGCGCCTGGGTTATTTGAAGCAACTGCCCCAAGGCAAATACCAGCTGGACGTCGGTGTGATGTCGTTTGGCTACGGGATGCTCTCCAATCTGTCGATTCGGGCTGTAGCGCATCCTCTAATGGAACAGTTGGCCAACCACGCAAATGCGGCGGTGGCGATGGCGGCCCGGGACCGGCTGCAGATGGTTTATCTGGACGTGGTGCACGGCCAGGGCAACCTCACGATGCGGCGCCAAGTGGGTACCCATCTGCCTTTGCATCTGAGCGCTGCGGGACGTGCCTGCCTGGCTGGGCTGCCGGAAAATGAGTGCGATTTTCTACTGGACCGTATTCGCACCCGGCATCCCGAGGACTGGCCCAAGCTCCGCAAAGGCCTGGAAAAGGCCTTCCGGGACTACGCCGACTACGGCTACTGCCTGTCGATCGGCGAGTGGCAGCGGGACGTGAATGCAGTTGCAGTGCCCATGACGCATGCGCAGCACGGGCTGCTGGCATTCAACTGCGGCGGCCCGAGTTTTCAGCTCTCGCGCGAAAAGCTGGAAGAGGACATCGGACCGCGGCTGGTCCACATGGTTAGCAACATCGAGGCCAGCACCCGCTGATGAAGAAGCGGGTCGTGCCTCGTCGATATGACGCGTCCGACCATCGGACCCTCGAGGAGTAACACATGATCCGCGATCCGGAAACATTGCAAATCCTGCTGGATTCCATCCGCCAGTTCGTCAACGAAGCGTTGATCCCGCGCGAAAACGAAGTTGCCGAAACCGACTCGATGCCGGCGGACATCGTCGAGCAGATGAAGGAAATGGGCCTATTCGGCCTGACCATTCCCGAGGATTTCGGGGGGCTGGGCGTGACCATGGAAGAGGAAGTGAACATTGCCTTCGAACTGGGCCGCACGTCCCCGGCGTTCCGCTCCTACATCGGCACCAACAACGGCATTGGCTCCATTGGAATCCTGCTCGACGGTACAGACGAGCAAAAAGCCAAGTACCTTCCCAAGCTGGCCGCTGGCGATTTCCTCAGCGCCTTCTGCCTAACCGAGCCGGACTCCGGCTCCGACGCCGCCTCGCTGAAGACCACCGCCGTTCGCGACGGTGATGTCTACGTCATCAACGGTACCAAGCGCTTTATCACCAATGCGCCGCATGCAGGCATCTTCACCGTGATGGCTCGTACCAACCGCGAAATCAAGGGCGCCGGTGGCATCAGTTCGTTCATCGTCGAAGCCCAAACCCCAGGCGTCACGGTCGGCAAGCGGGATCAAAAGATGGGCCAAAAAGGCGCGCATACCGCCGACGTGATTTTCGAGAACGTTCGCGTGCCGGCCGAAAACCTGATCGGTGGCAAGGAAGGCGTCGGCTTCAAGACCGCCATGAAGGTGCTCGATAAAGGTCGTCTGCACATCGCCGCACTCTCCGTAGGCGCCGCCGAGCGCATGCTCGCCGACTCTCTGCAGTACGCCATCGAGCGCAAGCAGTTCGGCCAGCCCATCGCCGAATTCCAGCTGATCCAGGCCATGCTGGCCGACAGCAAGGCCGAGATTTACGCTGCGCGCTGCATGGTGCTGGATGCCGCGCGCAAGCGCGACGAAGGCCTGAACGTCAGCACCGAGGCATCCTGTGCCAAGATGTTCGCCACCGAGATGTGCGGCCGCGTGGCCGACCGAGGCGTGCAGATCCATGGTGGCGCCGGGTACGTCAGCGAATATGCCATCGAGCGATTCTACCGCGACGTGCGCCTGTTCCGCCTGTACGAGGGCACCACTCAGATCCAGCAAATAATCATCGCCCGCAACATGATCCGCGAAGCACAGCGTTAACGCAGTGCAAGGGAACGTCGAGTGTGCTCTGGAGCGCTCTTGGTTATCGAGCAATCGTCGATAACCAAGGGCTCCCTACCTGCGAACAGCTGATTACCGCTGTGTCTGCGACAGCGGGTCCGTTCCCTGCTTCTGAAACGCCGCAAGAAAGGCTTTCAAAGCGGGTGAGTTATTTTCCGGATGCCAGGCCAGAGCTAGCTCAAGCAGTGGCGTCTCTTCAACCAGCGGTATGGCTGTCGCACCGTGCGGGAGCGAGCGGATATAGGTTCCGGGGTTCGCTGAACTGCGGCTTCGGTTAGTTCATGCATGGCATGGGAGCCGCCGCGCGACGAGCGATACTTTAGCAGGCTGATCCGGTAACGATGATTGTCTTCGCCTACCGCAGTTCATCTACCTTAACGAAAACCGTTAGCGCCTTATCTGGACCCTGCGACGAGGACACCAAATTTGTCGGGCCGGATAAGTAACAGGTGTACAGGCGTCAAGGTCTCTATTTCAAATGATGGCGGCATCTCGAACATGGAAGCGGGTATCAAGCCGTAGTTGGTCGAGGCCATGAAGCACGACTACGACCTGCTGAAAAAAAGACATGGATATCACCGATCTGGTTTTCGCCGCCTGGATCAGCGAATCCTACCTCAAGCGCGCGTACGCAGCATCTGACCTGGACTACGAGGCAGTGCAAACCATAGTCAGCCGGCTCCACGCGCCTCCCGGTCGTAATCCCGCTGAGATCTGTTGCGCCGCTAAAGGCAGCGTGGCCTTGGACAGCACCGCGGACATACTCGCCGCCGAAGCAAAGGCCACAGCCGACGGCTCTGCCATCTACGTCATCTACGACCACGTCAACCTCACCGGGCTGAAGCTGTTCGACAAAGATCAAGCACCCGAGCGAACAGCGAGCCCGCAACTTTTGTTCTCGCTACCAATGCAAGTTAGGGCTCTAGCGCCAAAGCTGAGCGTGATGGATGAGCTACCAACCCGTTTCAAATCAAAGGGGCAGCTTTCGGCCCAGAAGCGGTCGGTCGACTTCCTCGTATATTGATGCCATTCAAGTCATTGAAAGCTTCTGCTCTATCTGGTCGGGACAAATATAAGCCGAGGGTGCCGCGTATTCCTGGATCCGACAAGGTTGCTTCAAAGCCGCGAAATCAGCTCGAATCCTTGCATCACCGGAACGCTTGCTTCTGCATTCGTGGAGAAAGTCACCCAGCTTTGCCTGTGACGGCGCCTGGTTGCATCTGTACGGGCTAGCCGGTTTCGTGCAGAGGGAGATGTAGGGACCCCTTCGACCGGAAAATACTGCTCTCGTCGGAGGCGGTCCGCGCGGCTGGTTGAGGCATATGCGGGAAACAGCTGGCTGAGCATCGTCCTAGTAGGCACAAATGATGAGTGCCGCTACCCTTCTCAACCGCCTCGGCAGCTGTGCACTGCGCGGGCATAAAAGGCGGCTCAGGGTGTGTTGCGCTCAGGACTACGGCTCGCGGGGCGCGCCACATGATCAGTGCGGATGTCCTGACTTCACGCTCTTGCTACAGCCAATGGCTGCGCCAACCTGAAACCTGGTAATGGCAGCTTAAGCGAGACCACTGCAGCGAACATGAGCAGCACGCCGGAACTGCCAAAAGCGACCCAGTGCGTACCGAAGTGCTCATACCCCCACCCGCCAAGCCATGAGCTGATCATCGCTCCCACCTGATGGCCCAGGTAAGCGGTTCCATACATAACCCCAACCAGCCGCACGCCATATACATCCGCAAGGATGGCCGACGAGGTTGCAATACTGCCCGCCCAGACTATCCCACCAATGGTGGCTGCGATGTACAGCTCCCAGTGAGTACCGACCAGCAGAAGCGCGAAGAAACCCAACCCCCGAATGAAGTAGATGGCGGCCAGAATATTTCTACGCGGCACTCGATCGGACAATCGGCCAAGCACCAAAGTCCCGGCAATCGCCACTAGGCCGATCAGGCCGATGCCGTAGGAGCTGGTCATGGCATCGAAGCCGTGATCCATCAGCATGGGCACGCCATGTGTACCCAATAGATTCATGCTGTATCCGCACGCGAACAGGCCGAACACAATCTTCCAGAACGGAGACGTATGCATGGCGGCATTCAATGTAAGTCCACTCGCCGCAGCGTCATTGGCGGAGGCCGGGGAACCCGCTTTGGCCGGTAGCAGATCCGAGTTCTGTGGCACTTCATCGCGAATGATGAATAACGCCGCCGGTACGGTTATCAACACGAATGCAACAGCAAAGGAGACGAGACTGGTTTGCCAGTTATATGACTCGATTGACAGTGTCAGCAATGGTGTAACGACCGCCATGCCTGCCATCGATCCAGTGGACAGGAAGAACAAAGCCATACCACGCTGCCGAGTAAACCAGCGACTAATAACAGGTGTAAGGGCTACGGGGCTGGTGAACGCAAGACCAATGGACAACAGCACACCGAACGAAAGGAGAAAGGTGAATGGGGTGCGCGCAACAACCGTCCAGGCCGTTGCGCCTACGACGATTGCTGTGCCAAGTAACAGTACGCGGCGCGTTCCAATGCGCCCAACGAGATAGCCAGCCAGAGGCATCGCAAGTCCATAGAACAGCATGCCAATCCCGACGATGGTCGCGAGAAGACTGCGGCTAAACCCCAGGTCTTCCGCCATCGGCAAAAAGAACGGGCCGATGCCGAGGCGCATCCCAACGGTCAGCAAGGTGAGGAGCGTGGCGGCCGCAACGATGTTCCATCCGTGATACCAGTTACGTTCCCAGAGTGATGACAAAATCTGTCGCAATCCTGGCTTTGATTTCATCGAACGCTCCTCGAGTAAGTAGATGACCGCCTTAGCCGCTCAAGTACGTCGTGGCTACGCGATAGGTATGTCTAGTGTCCGTTTCTGGTATGCAAACTACGGTTTGAACCGGCCAGGCAGTGGTCATCAATGCCACTGCCTGGCCCTATCACTGATGTCCCGCTTTCATCCGTAACATATAGCTTGGCGCGCCGCTCCAGCGCTTTGCGCTCTACACGGATGTACCGATGACGGCGCCCTGCGGTCGCGTCCACGCTACGTTCAGTATGGCAACAGCGAATTGGCCTCATCCTCTGTAATCTCGGCCTCAGCCGCTATTTGCGCAATGACGGCTTGGCGACGCGCAGCATCGGGCGAAGCCAACGGGTCTGTTGGAAGCAGCTTATGGATCAAGACCAGATAGGCGAGCCCCAGGCGACGGTAGTCCTGACATTGAACCGCCTCCCACATCATGAAGACTGCACTAGCCAGGTTGTACAAGGCGGTTGCAGCGCGGCGGATATCGGCAGACATATCAGCGCGAGCCACACCCTCGACCGCGGCTATGGTGCGATCGAGAAGCTCCGACGCGAGGTTCATCCCCTCTTTCGGCAGCCGTGAAGAGCATTCTGCGAGCAGGCTGGAAAGGTGCTCGCAGAGAGGCATCAGCGCTTCATCGCGAACGGAGGCTCGAACGACGTCGAGCGCGACGATGTTGCTGGTACCTTCCCAGATCGAGCCAAGGTGGGCGTCGCGCAGGATACGGGCATCGCTCCACTCTTCGATGTAACCGAGCCCTCCCCTGAGCTCCATGGCGTCGCCTGCTACCTTGCGGGCGTCGCGGCACGCCCTGAACTTGATCAGAGGTGTCAGTATCCGCAAGCATTTCTGGGCGCGCGAGTCCCCGGCGTCTGCCTTGGCCAGCAAGGTCGCGGTTTGCATGAACATGGAGCGCGCTTGCTCGGTCGGCAGGCTCATCTTGATCAATTGCCGCTGAACGAGTGGCATGTCGACAAGGCGCCTACCGAATGCCCGACGGGAACGGGCGATGAATACCGATTCAGTCAGGGCGCGACGCATCAACCCGGCCGAACGAACCCCGTTGGACAATCGGGACATATTGACCATATCGGCCATCTGCTGGAAACCGCGGCCAATTTCACCAATCAGAAAAGCGGTCGCCCCTTCCAGAGTGATCTCACCGCTGGCCATTGAGCGCGTGCCCAACTTGTCTTTGAGGCGGACGATCCGGTAGGCATTCGGAGAACCATCGGCCTGAACCCGGGGAAGCAGGAACAGGCTGACGCCTTTCATGCCCTCGGGAGCATTCTTGGGCCGAGCCAATACCATTGCGAGATCTGCGTCCGGATTGGAGCAGAACCACTTTTCACCAGAGAGTTTCCATTGGCCCTGCTCGTACCTGGCGGTTGTCGAGATCGCCGATATGTCCGAGCCGGCTTCACGCTCGGTCATGAACATCGCTCCCTGAAATAGCCCGCTCAGTTCCCTAGCGGTCAGCGCCGGTAGATAACGCGCAATGAGCTCGGGATCACCGAACTTTCGCAACGTTCTGGTCAGCGAGTCGGTCATGCTGACGGGACAGCACAAACCAAACTCGGCTTGCACGAACAGATAAGTTAACGCGTATTTGACCAACGGCGAGGGCGCATCCTTCGTATGGCTCATCGCTGCTAGCCCTAGCTCAGCAAACGCCACCTGCTCCAATGCAACATAGTCCGGGTGTTTGCGGACCTCCTGAAGGTCATCCCCCCGTCGGTTGCGATGCTGCAGCACCGGCGGGTTGTGATCCGCTGAGAGTGCAAGCTCGTCAAGCTCCCCCCCTGCACGAGCCCCCAACCGCTCCATGACCGGACGCCATTGTTCGAACTCAGATTCCGTAAGGTAGACGGCGAGTAACCGGCCCAGCGCGGGATCAACTGTGTAAAGGTTGAGCCCGCGGCTGTCCGGAATGTTCGCCTGAGG
The DNA here is from genome assembly GCF_058536345.1 of Stutzerimonas sp. C6.4V. Taxonomy (NCBI): domain Bacteria; kingdom Pseudomonadati; phylum Pseudomonadota; class Gammaproteobacteria; order Pseudomonadales; family Pseudomonadaceae; genus Stutzerimonas; species Stutzerimonas sp. C6.4V. The sequence goes on along the minus strand of NZ_JBZUBM010000001.1, from coordinate 1,549,112 downwards.
GATTGGTACGGCGCTATCTAGTCTGGTCATGTTTGCCTCCGGCCTAAGCGAGCTTACGGCGAGTACGCTCACGCCGAATCGACAACGTGTGCCCCAGGTACAGGGTTATTACGATCGCCAGCCCGAACATGTCGGAGTAGATCTCAGGGTAGATGAACAGCCCTCCCGCAAGCAGAACGATTGCTCGCGCGAAGATGCCAAGGTGACCGATGCGGTAAAGGTAACCCTCGAACCCAGAGGCCAATAACCACATTGCCAGGACAGCTGTCAGTGCGGACTGAACGATCCCTGGCCAGGCGCCCTGAAGTATCAAGGAGGGGTTGATGACGAATAGAAATGGGAGAACGAAGAGAACGGCCCCCATGCGCATGGCATAAAAGCTCGTCTTGGTCGCGCCGGCGCCTGCCAGATTGGCAGCCGTGATCGCAGACAGCGCAACCGGTGGCGTGATGTAGGACATCATTCCCCAATAGAGAATGAACAGGTGGCTCGCAAGCGGATTGAGCCCGGCCTCCACCAGCGCGGGAGCCAGCAGGATCGACAGGAAAATGTAGACCGCACTCACCGTCATGCCCATTCCCAGCACGAAGCTCGTCACGGCACCGGCAATAAGCATCAAAGCGATGTTGCCGTCGGCGTACAGCAGGAGCTCACGCGCGAACGCTCCCGCCACCCCCGAATAGGACAACCCACCGACGACGAGCCCGATCCCGGCCAGGATCGCAACGAGATTGGCGACGCTCGTGCTCAATTCCTTGAGCAGCGTCAGCGCACCTTTGGCATTGAGTCGCCCATGTCTTTTGAACAGCGCAACGGCGATCAACACCAAGCTCGCGAAATAAGGGGCATAGGCTTCGATGCGCATGACCAGCATCATGTAGATGAGCGCAACGAGGCTAAATAGATAAGGCCAACCTGCCGTCAGCGTGCTCCATAAGCTTGGTATCTCGCTCGCTTCCAGGCCTTTCAAACCGTTACGTGCGGCGTAAATATCGACCTGAAATACGAGCACAACGTAGAACAACAAGGCGGGCAGTACCGCCGCCACCATGACCTCGGCATACGAAACGCCTAGGAATGAAGCCATGATGAAGGCGACGGCGCCCATCACCGGCGGCATCAGCGTTCCACCCGTTGACGCGCAAGCCTCCACCGAAGCCGCGTAGTGCGCCGGATAGCCCACCCTTTTCATGGTCGGGATGGTGATCGGTCCCGTGGAGAGGATGTTCGAGATCGCGCTACCGGACAGGCTTCCCATCAGCCCACTGGACAGCACAGCCACCTTGGCTGGACCCCCGCGGCTCCTGCCCATCAGCGCAGTAGCAAAGTTCATGAAGAACTCACCGCCGCCGGTGACCGTTAGGGTCGCTCCGAAAACGATGAATCCGATGACCAGATTCGCCACCACCTGCATCGGAATACCAATGATGCTTTCGACACCCATGACATGAGCGCGCACGGTTTCTGCCAGCGAGTATTCGTTACCCCACAGAAAACCCGGCATGTATCCAGCAAACAGCGGGTAGCTGCCGAACAGTAGCGCGACGAAAAAGACAACGGTGCCGGCGCATCGCCGGAGCGCCTCGAGGACAATTACCAACAGAACGGAAGCAACCGCAGTCGCTAACAACGGCGCCTGATAGTCCCAGCCTTGCTCGATGATTGTTTGGCCGTTGTAACCCAAATAAAGCGACACTCCGAGCACAACCGGAACAAGGACCCAATCGTACCAAGGCACGTGTTGAGCGTCGGCCTTCCGAGCGGGATAGCAAAGAAACGCGACGGCCAGAAACAGGCCAATCAGATAGTAAAGGTAGGCATTTCCCATAGGCTGGAAGCCAAAGAGCTTCAACGAAAAGGTCTGATTTATCGTTGTAAGCAGGCCCGCCCCACCCAAAAAGATGGCCAGATAGAGTGCAGCCCCTGACAGCCGCCCACTGTGCAGTTCGTTCGCGGTGTCAGCATCTAGGTTCGAAGCCATGAGATCACCATCCACAAAAATTTTTAATGAGGCTGCTACGGGCAGCGATGAGACCGCCTCGTAGCAGATGGAGGCTCTTCGGGCGAACCGTTAGTCGAGCTTGTTGATGGCCTCAGTGCGCTGGGCCTGCCAAAGCGTGTCGAACGCCTCGTCGGACATGTCTTTGCCCTCTTGAACGGCTCCTTTCCAAGCCGTTTTAAGCGCTTCCAAGCGCGCCATGCGCTTGTCGTTCCACGCCTGCGCGTCTTCGCTCCAGACGCCCTTTTCATTCAGGTATCGGATGGCTCCGTCGTGAAAGGGAACGTCTAACGGAGGCACGCCGGACTGGCTCAGCTCCCACCGCGGCATTACAGAAGTGGCGTTCCTGTACAGGTCATAGGTCTCGTCCAGCGCCTTGATGAAGGCATACGCATCCTTGTCATCCAGGTCGCAGCGAACGACCACCATCGGGTATCGATACGCGACCATGTTGACCGGGTGCTCTTTGGTTAGACCGGCACCTACCGATTCGGCGAATGGGGAGAATATGGGCGCAACCGTTCCCATTTTCTTCCACCCTGCTTCATCGTCCGGCGGAATATCCAGCCAACGAATCCCTCGGGGCGATTCCGCCAACTCATACATCTGACTGGGCGTGGTTACGGTAAAGGTGGCGTCGGCCTTGCCTTCGGCCAGTGAACTCATGGCTGAGGCATACGTAGGAAACGAAATCGCCTCGACGTCAGCTCCGGACAGGCCGCCAAAGGCCAACAAAGCATCAAGCTTTACGTTGATCGATGGATTCCCGGCAACGTACGCCACACGCTTGCCCTTCAATTCCGAAACCGAATGAATATCTGCATCGGCTGCAGTTACCAGGCCGCCGGAGGCAGGTCGCCCCGCCAGTGCGCACAGGTTTTGCGGTCCCCACTTGCGGGACGCGAAGTCGTAGATAGCCTCAGAGGCAAAGAAGGCTTCGGTTGCCAGAAACGCATAGTCGGTGCGGCCGTGCACGAGCGGCTGCAATCGGCCGATCGACGACCCGGACGGCTGGATGCGGATTCGCGTGTCGAATTTACGGCTGAACGCGTCGGCAATGGCCGAGGCTTCGGCATAGCCTGAAGAACCTACATCGTAGGCGCCCCATGTCATGGATTTCGGCAGCTCCTGTGCTTGTACGCCTACGGCCGCTACGAAGCTGCCGAGCGCCAGAATGCTGCCGAGGAGGTATTTAGGGTACGTGGTGAACATGGCTGAACCTCAATATTGTTGTTTTGGTGAAGGCCGGCATATAGCTCACCGGCCAAGTCTTGCCCTGATCCTGCACCGCCGCGTTCTCGCTTGGCGTCCAACATCGCTGCTCACTGCGCAGACGCTAGAGAGCTCGAATGATCGTTTTCACTCGTAAGCGAACGCCGGGGTGCGCATGCAGGCCCCGGCAAGTCGCTCGCGGATGACCGTGTCGGCCTGCTCGACGAGTCGAGTGACCAGTGCTCTGCAACTCGGTACGTCATCAATCAGTCCCTGCACCATCCCAGCCGACCAGACACCATGGTCCGGATCGCCCGTCTCGTAGACCATGCGCCCACGCAGGCCCGAAACGAGAGGTGCCAACTCGTCAAATGAAGCACCCTCCACCTCGCGTGAGCGGACATCTCCGCTGACGGTGTTACGCGCCACACGGACCGTATTGCGCAGAGTTCGCAGGATCAGATCGGTGCTTCGCTCATCGCCCTCAACGAGCCTTTCTTTGATGCGGTGATGGATAGGGCTTTCCTCTGTACACATGAACCGTGTACCCATGCTGATAGCGTCTGCGCCCAGTGCAAGCGCAGCCACCAGCCCGTACCCGTCAGCGAACCCGCCCGACGCGACCAATGGCACGGACAGGCGCCGGGCTGCGGCAGGAATCAGAACAAGCCCCGGGATATCGTCTTCACCGGGATGCCCTGCGCACTCGAACCCATCGATTGAAACCGCGTCCGCGCCCAGCTGCTGCGCCTTCAAGGCATGCCGCACCGAGGTGCACTTATGGATCACCTTGACGCCGTGGCTACGAAAGTCAGCGATATGTTCCTGAGGATTGCTTCCAGCGGTCTCCACAATTGTTACGCCTGCTTCGATGATCGCGGCTCGGTACTCGGCATAGGGCACGGGCTTGACCGTCGGAAGCACCGTCAAGTTGACCGCGAAAGGCCGATCGGTCAGCTGCCTGCAACATTCGATCTCCTTGTAGAGCGCCTCAGGACTTGGCTGCGTGAGCGCCGAGAGCGTGCCCAGCGCTCCTGCGTTGGCCACCGCAGCTACCAGCTCCGCGCGGGCTACCCACTGCATGCCGCCCTGCATGACCGGGTGTTCAATGCCAAAGGTTTCGGTAAAGCGGGTTGTCAGCACAGCCATGAGCGGCTCCTCAGATCGGGTCCCATGCAAAAACGTCCGGACTCCGGTCCAGCCCCATGAAGCTACCGCGCAAAGCCGGCATGCCATGCCCGGCAATATGCTCCGGTGTCCATCCACTATCGCTGTGGACACTGCGCAACGGTCGGCTTTGGCTCATCAGGAACAGCTCATTGTGGCGGGCCGCAAAGACCTGACCATTTACCTCGCGGGCCGCATCGGACGCCAAGTAAACGGCCAATGGGGCGTTTTTCTCGGGAGTCATGCGCTGAAGCTTCTCCACACGGGCCTTCTGCTCTGGCGTCTCGGCAGGAATGGAGTCCGTCATGCGACTCCAGGCAAATGGAGCAATACAGTTTGACCGGACGTTGTATCGCTGCATGTCGAGCGCGATCGACTTGGACAGAGCGACGATGCCGAGCTTAGCCGCCGAGTAGTTGGCCTGACCAAAGTTGCCGATCAGCCCCGAGGTGCTGGTCATGTGAACGAAGGCGCCGCTTTGCTGTGCGCGGAAATGCTCGGCTGCGGCCCGGCTCACAAAGAAACTGCCGTTGAGATGCACATTGATGACCGACAGCCAATCGTCGGCACTCATCTTGTGGAAAATGGCGTCGCGCAGAATGCCTGCGTTGTTGATGACGATATCCAGCCGGCCGAACGCATCGAGCGCGCTTGCCACGATTCGCTGCGCCCCGTCCCACTCGGAAACGCTATCGGTGTTGATCGCCCCCTCGCCACCGCCCTGCTGGATCAAGCCGAGGGTTTCCTCGGCCGGTGTGGCAGACCCGCCCGCCCCCTGAAGAGACACGCCAATATCGTTGATCAGTACCTTCGCCCCGCTTTGAGCGAGTGCTACGGCGAGCTCGCGACCGATGCCGCCTCCGGCGCCCGTTACGATCGCCACCTTGCCTTCGTTCAGTCGTTCAGTCATTGCCCTTTCCTATTGTTCGTTATGGATGGGTAGTCGGCGACACGCGCTCTAGGCGTGGTTCAGCTCGCGAGGCCGAGCAGGCTCTTCGCCAAGATGTTTCGTTGAATCTCGTTAGTGCCGCCGTAGATAGTCGTGGGGCGCGCTTGAATGAAGATCCCGGCCGGATGGAGCTCCGGGTCGTCCCGGAAAGGTTCAAGCAGGCCCGAATCCTGGCCGGCAATTTCGAGCCCCACCTCACTGATGCGTTGATACAGCTCGGATTGGAATATCTTCAGCATCGAGACCTCAGCGCCGAGCGTCTCGCCGCGCCTCAGTCGCTCTGCGAAGCGTGAATAGAGCGCCTTGTGGCATTCCAGATCCATGCGCAGAGCGGTGAACCGATCGGCAAATACAGGCTCGCCCCACAGTCCCAACGCCTTGGCCAGACGCGCCAGTCGCTCCAATGCAAAGGTGGATTGCTTGGGAGAGCCGAGAAAGATGCGCTCGAAGCCCAGCAAGGCCTTGGCCATGTCCCAGCCCTTGTTGGCTTCCCCGACGAGGTGGTCCTGCGGCACACGCACGTCGTTGAAGAAGACCTCGCTGAACTCGCCGTGCAGCTCCAGGTTGAGGATTGGACGAACCTCAATGCCGGGGCTGTCCATCGGAACCAGAATGAAGCTGATGCCTTGCTGGGGCTTGGCGCCGCGCTCTGTCCGCGCCAACAGAAAGATCCAGTTTGCGTCCGTGCCCATGGTCGTCCAGGTTTTCTGGCCGTTGATGATCCAGTGACCATCACGCAGCACCGCTTCGGTACGCAGGCTGGCCAGGTCCGAGCCGGCATTGGGCTCGCTATAGCCCTGGCACCAGATGTCTTCACCACTGAGGATCCGCGGCAGGAAACGCTCCCGCTGCGCCTCGGTCCCGTATCGAATGAGCAGCGGCCCCAGCATGGTGATGCCGCTGTCTGGCAGGCGAGCGCAACCGTAGCCTTCCATCTCTTCGATCATGATGAGCTGCTTGCCGGTGCTCAGCCCCATCCCGCCGTACTGCACGGGCCAGCCAGGACACAGCCACCCTTGTCGTGACAAAGCGCGATACCAGCCCTGGGTCTCTTCTCGACCGAGCCGGCGCGGCGGGTTGCGAATCTCGTCGGGATAATTTGCTGCAATCCACTGGCGGACGGTCTGACGAAACGAGTCGTCATCCATCGAGTTGTAGTCAGTCATGTCACTGTCCTCTAAAAGTGGGCGCGCGCTTGGCCAGAAACGCGGCCTTGCCTTCGGCATGGTCCGCACTCAGAAAGAGCTGGCTTTGAAGCTCGCCTTCACGCTCCAAAAGAAGGTCCATCCCATCCCCGAGCAGTGTTTTGGTCATGGCTAACGGCAGGGGTGCCTGGTGTTCAACGTTGGCTGCTCGTTCGAGCGCTATGTCGAGGGCCTTGCTCTCGTCACACACCACATCCACCAGGCCTATCCGATAGGCTTCCGATGCATCGACGACGTCGCCAAACATCAGCAGCTGCTTGGCCCGACCAACGCCAATGCGGGCAGGCAGGCTGTGCAGCAACCCGAGATCGGGAAGCAGCCCCACCTTCCCGAACGAAGCTGCAAAGCGTGCTGTGCGACTGCAGACCAGGCTGTCGCACGCCAGAGCAAGCGAGAGTCCCGCGCCAACAGCCCAGCCTTCGATAGCGGCTATCAAGGGCTTGCCCATGTGCGTCATCTGCCGCACCAGGCGTGCATTTTGCTGCATTCGCGCTCGCCCTTCCGACAGGTTGCCGACATTCATACCGCTGAGGTCGCCCCCCGCGCAGAAGACTTCAGCCGACCCGGCGATCACCACGCTACGAACCGCAGCATCGCGGTCGGCATCTTCCAAAGCGGCAAGCAGCGCAACGCGCATCGGCAGCGACATGGCATTGCGCCGCGCCGGGTTGTTCAGGCACAGCGTGCGCACGGTTCCGTTGGTGCTCTGAAGCAGGAGATCGCTCATAACGCGCCCTCGGACTCGAGCAACCTGAAGTACCGGCGCTTGTGAAAGGAGACCGACCCATGCGCGTTGAGCAGCACCATGGCCCGGCGCAGGAATAGGCCGATGTCGGCTTCATCCGTATAGCCAATGCCGCCGTGCAACTGGATCGCCTGTCGCGTGACGAGCATTGCCGCTTCCGCCGCCTTGACCTTGGCCGTGGAAACCAAGCGCTCGCATTCCGTTGGCGATCTATGGGCGTCGACGGCCATTGCCGCCTCGCTGACCATTGCACGGGCCAGTTCAACCTGGATCTTGAGATCGACCATGCGGTGCTGAAGCGCCTGGAACCCGCCAATCGGCCGGCCGAACTGGCGGCGTACGTTCAGGTATTCGCGGGTACGCTCTAACGCTGCATCCATCAGCCCAACCAGATAAGCGGCGCAGCCCAGGGCAGCTTTATCAAGCGCCGCGGGTGGCGCGTCGATCTGGCGCGCCGGTGAACCGCGAAACCGCAAATGGGCAAGGTGGCCACCGTCCTGTGTCGGTTCTTCAATTACGTCAACGCCCTCCGCTGAGCGATGCACCATGGCCAGGCCTGAATCACAGGCGACCAGCCAGGCATCGGCGGCGCCTCCGAGAACAACATGCCGGACCGTACCGGTCAGCCGACCGTCAGAGAGCGAAGGCAGCGCCTCTTTCGACTCGAACATGATCCCGGCTGGCAGCACCAGAAGCTCACCCGAAAGCAGCGCTTCACGCTCCTTGGCTGGCAGTAACGGCGCGACCAAACCCGCTTCGATCAACGGCTCAGGCAAGAGGCCCTGCCCCAGCTCCTCGAGCAGTGCCACGTATTCCGCCATGCCGAGACCACTGCCACCCAGCTCCTCAGCCAGACACAACCCAGGCCAACCCATCGAGCACACCTGCGACCATGTATCCCGGTCTACGGCTTGCTTCGCAAAGCGCTGCTTCCGGACCCGGGTTAGCCCGCCGTGTCGCGGAACCAGAGACGCTGCACTGTTGCGTATGAGCTGCAGGCGCTCATCTCGCTCACGAGCGATTTCAGCGATGTCGGTCATGGCTGTGCTCCATTTTCTTGTGGTTCTTGCGCCTGGCGATATTTGAAGCTGCCTGCGCCAGTCGCGATCAGAGTGCCCGCCTCGTCGAAAATCTCCGCTGCGCAAAAGCACAGCGTCCGGGTACGCCGAATCACGCGACCGACTGCATTGAGCTCGCTTCGTGATGCCCCCATGAAGTGGGTCGACATTTCGATGGTCACCATCGAACTGGCGGGCGTGAACGCCCGAATGGCGCCGGCCATAGCTGCATCGAGTACCGTCATCAGCACGCCGCCGTGGAAGTGGTCCAGGTAATTCATCAACTCGGGACGATGCTTGAGGCGAATCCGTACGACGTCTCCATCGACCCAGCGCTCCAGCCCAAGGAATTCCTGAAACGTGTAACGCCCGGTTGGAAAAGGGCCGCTGTTGACGGCGAGGTCTGCCGCTACGCGAGCCGGTTCGACAGAACGGTCCGAACTTCCGCGGACGACATCGCTGGTACCTGGAGCAACGGCTGAGTCGCCTGACGCCGGGCTGTCGCTGAGAGAAAGATGTTCAACGCTCATTGTTCTTGTTCTCTGAGTGAGTGGTTTGAAGTCCGCTTGGCTCAGTACGACTGACTCGCCAGGCCGACATGCCCATTGCTCAGCACCACAACGTCTCGCTCAACCGCGCGAGCCCGAAAGGAGCCGTCGTTCCACATCTCGGTTCGGATCGTTTCGCCTGGAAAAACCGGCGCTGAAAAACGCACGGTCAACGAACGTATGCGGGCGGATTGATAACTGGCCAGTTCGCTCAGCAGGGCATGAAACGCCACGCCCAACGTGCACAGTCCATGAAGGATTGGCCGTTGAAAGCCGCCTTTCAAAGCGAAGTCAGGGTCGGCATGCAACGGGTTGTCGTCGCCATTGAGGCGGTAGTAGAGCGCCTGCTCTGGCCGGGTAGCCAAATCGACCGAACGATCCGGCTCGCGCTCGGGGAGCACATGGGCTGTCGGCACCGGGCCACTGAGCGTGCCGCAACCGCCATCGCCACGTAAAAAGGTAGTGCTCGACGTTACGGCTATCAACTCGTCGCGCACCGGGTCGATGAGCTCCTTGTCGCTGTAGAGCAATGCGCCCTTGCCTGGGCCCTTGTCGACGATTCCGGTAACCCTTGTACGTCCGATCACTTCACCTTCCGTTGGCAGCTGGCGATGCCACTCGACACGTTGCTCCCCAAGTACCAGGCGTGTCGCATCAACGCCGGTGTCGGGCTTGCCAAGCCAGAAGCCCGGATAAGCCGCGACGACGGCCATTAACGGAAGTGCCTGAAAACCCGGACGATTGAAATCCACGAAGTCCAGCGACTGGCGATCCAACGGGTCGATACCAAGCCCTACCGAAAGCGCGTACAACGCCGTGCTGTGACGGTCCAGATGATGTCTAACGTCTGGAATCGGGTAGCGCAGGAGCCGTTCAAGATCTAGCGGCATCGGCCACCTCCGTGGTCTCAATCACGGCGTCCGCAGCAAACGCGCCCTGGCCTGTCGGCAGCGCGAAGACCGGGTTCAGATCGACTGACTGCAGGCGGACACCAGCACGACAGGCGAAGATCGACAGCTCAGACAGCATTTTGGCCAACGCGTCGATATCAACAGGCGCCCTGCCCCGGGCACCCAGTAGCAACGGCGCTCCCTTGATGGACAAGATGAGTTCACGAGCGCCTGCTAGGTCGAACGGGCATCGACGAAACGCCAAGTCCTTGAGAACTTCTACAAAAATCCCGCCAAGACCAAACACGGCGACGGGTCCAAAAAGAGGGTCTCGTTTGATGCCCATGAAACACTCGACGCCGGATATCTGGCGAGCCACCAGCACCCCATCCAGCCTGGCATCAGGCGCCCGCTCCCGACCACGGGCCATCAGGGTTTCAAAGCCATCGCGTACCGCGGCTGCCCCCATGACATTCAGCAGCACGCCACCAATCTCTGATTTGTGCGGAATATCGGCGGAAGCAATCTTCATAACAATGGGAAAACCGATTTCAGCGGCGTAGCGCTCGGCTTGGCCGGCGTCGCTGACTACACGCTCCGGTACGGAAGCGATGCCGAAATCGCTGAGAAGGGTCTTGGCGCAAGCCTCGCTTATCGCGCCGTTGGGCAGTTCGATAGGCTCGAAGGTTTGCGGCTCCGGCAACGGTCGGGCAAATGCATCGCCAAGGCGCCCCATCGCAGCGATCGCAGTGACCGCCTCGGTAGGGTCTTCGAACAACACGAAGCCTGCTTCCTCGTAGGGGGCGACTTGATCCTCATCCCCGATGAGCGAGATAACGAACAAGCGCTCCGGGTGCGCTTGTTTGACGGTTTTGAACGCCTCGCACAGTCGCGGCGCGATCGATGGAACAGTGCCGGCCTGGCTGAAAAACGCGAGCACCGACGCGTAGCCGCCGTCCGTGATCAAGCTTTCGGTAAACCGGCTCGCCAGCGCCAGATCATTCAGCACATGAGCGGTGAAATCCACAGGATTGATCGGTGAACTGAAAGGCAGAAGCTCTTTGAGCCTGGCCTGCGACGCTTCGGGCATCGATGGCATGGGCAGCCCGATATCCTCGGCGGCATCACTGACGATAATGCCGGCTCCGCCACTGATCGTGACCATTCCGAGGCTGTTGTTCACCGGATAGATCCGGCGTGTCGCCGCATAAGCGATATTCAGCAGTTCGGCACTGCTGTTGGTTCTTATAACCGCATAGTCGGCCAGGATGGCGTCAAAGACCTTGTCATCACCTACAAGCGCCGCGGTATGCGAAAGCGCAGCTCTTTGCCCCAGCGAGCTTCGTCCTACCTTCTGCAAAATGATCGGCTTGCGGGCCCGATGCGCCACTTCCAGCGCAGCGATAAAACTGTCTACATCTCGCACCGACTCGGCATAAGCTGTGACGACATCTATGTCTGGGTTCTCCACGAGCCAGCCAATCGATTCGCCCAGGGTAATGTCGCACTCATTGCCGGTGGCGACCATGATGGGCGTGCCGAGCCCGCGCGCCCGGGCCAATCCGAGCAGATGCGCGCCGTAAGCCCCCGACTGTGAGGCAATGCCGATGCGGCCCGGCAGCGGGAAGCCACGCTCGAGGCCGGATGCGAACGTACCGTAATATCCATGGTTCGCGTTGAATACGCCGGCCGTGTTGGGCCCGAGCAAACGCATGTTCCAACGACGGGCCGCGTCAACCAGCGCCGCTTGCAGCTCGACCCCCTCCCCCCCGACTTCGCTGAACCCCGAGGAGAAAATCAGTGCGCTGCGCGCTCCTTTCGCCCCTAACGCCTCGATGGTCGCAAGCACCTGCGCAGCCGGCACCGCCACAATCGCCGTATCCGGTGCCTCTGGCAGGTCATCGACATGCCCGAATGCGGGGATGCCCTGCACCTGCTCGCGTTTGGGATTGACGGGCATCAGCCGCCCGCTGAACCCTTGACGCAACATGTAGGAAACGGGCCGCCCGCCGATTCGCGTAGGATCGGTCGATGCGCCAACCACGGCCACCGAGCGAGGCTGTAGTAGCGACGTCAGGCTATCGAAGCGCATCCCGGACGCTTGGTTCTTGCTCTCTTGCATTGCCTTTCACGCCTTTGCTGAGTGTGGAGTTAAAGCGCCGCGGCGCTTCCGAGAACGGCTGTTACCTGGCTGGATAACGTTCCGCCATTTCCGTGCAGCAAGGCGATGTCAGCCTTGTCCAGCTGTCTGGCCCCTGCCTGCCGACGGATCTGCCTGACCGCCTCGATAATCAGGAACATTCCATACATGCCGGGATGGACACACGACAGGCCACCGCCATTGGTATTCACGGCCAGCTCCCCGCCCGGTGCGATGCGTCCTCCGCGGACGAACTCACGCGCCTCGCCTTTGGGGCAGAAGCCGAGGTCTTCCAGAAACAGCAACGTATTAAGGGTGAACGCGTCGTAGAGCATCACCAGATCAATGTCGGCATGCGCTACGTTCGCGGCAGCCATTGCCCGGGGACCGCTCTCCGAAGCAGCAGTCACGGTCAGATCCGGCATCGCCACGATCGACCGGTGCCATTGGGCACCTGCCGCCCCCATGAAATAGACCGGTGACTGCGGGAGATCCCGCGCTCGATCGGCGCGCACCATTACGCAGGCGCCGCCTCCGTCGGTGACCAGGCAACAGTCGGCTGCGCTGAGTGGGTCGCTGATCATTCGAGAGCTGAGCACGTCTTCGATGCTCAGCGGGCCCTGCGCAAATGCTTCCGGATTCAGATTGGCCCAGCCACGCGCCGCCACGGCAACCTCGGCAAGGTCTTCACGGGTGACGCCGTACTGGTGCATGTAACGGCTGGCCGCCAAGGCATAGGCGGTGATCGGATGGCGAGGCTTGTAAGGCGTCTCGTGCCACTGCGGCTCGCTCATCGACACCAGGCGCCCGCCAGCGGTCCGCTGGTTCGAGCCGTAACAGATCAGCGCGGCGTTGCAGAGTCCGGCCTCTAGCGCCAGCGTGGCTTGAAGGAGATGCATCTCAAAGCTCGACCCTCCTACGTTCGTGCCATCGAAGAAGGAAGGGCGGATGCCGAGATACTCCGCCACCGACAGCGTCGGGAAGGCATGCGAGCTCGTCGCAGCGAAGATCCCGTCAATGTCGCCAAGACTCAGCCCGGCATCGGCGATGGCCGCTAACGACGCCTGGCCAAGTAACTCGATTGCCGAGAACCCCGGCGCAGCCCCGATTCCAGCGGAGCCAATTCCAACGATGGCGGTTTTACCGCGAAGTGTGCTCATGCCGTTTCCCCCGCTAGCGGTCGGAAAACGACAGCCGGAGCGTCGTCGAGGATCATAATTTCAGCCTTCACGCGAGTACCGATTGGCGCGGACTCGCAGCCTTCAAGCCGCGTCATCATCCGCACGCCTTCATCAAGAGTTACCAGCGCAACGTTATGATTGCCCTGGCGTGATCGGTTCACGGTAATCGCATAAACCGTACCCAGACCGCTGGCCTCCACCCATTCGAGATCGGTCTCACCGGTAACGGGTATTGCCACGCGCGGATAGAACACGTACTTACCGCTAGAACGACTGCGCTGAAGCATGAATCGGCCCTCAGCGAGAAAGGATAGATAGCGTGCTTCGGGGCCAACTTCGCCGGAAGCTGTGAGCGGACCTATCATGGCCGTCCTCCAGATTGTTGTTATTCGGAGCGATGCCCCTACTATGTCGCCGTGAAAAATCCAAGGCGCCGTATGCAAGACTCGAAATTCAGCATACATTCCGAATACTGAATGTCAATCCGAATAGTGAATATGGAAACAGTAGATAGCGATACTCAAAAAAACCGCCCCGGCAGCAAGGACGTAGGCGCCGTCGTCAATGCAATCCAGATCCTGCGCCATCTCGCCCACAGCGCCGATGCTGAGGGGGTCGCGACAATCGCTCGCGCAACTGGGATCAGCGCAAGCACCACGTTCAACATCCTGCGAACGCTGACGAACGAACAATTGGTGTCTTTTGACGGGACCAATAAGTCCTACCGACTAGGACTTGGCCTCTCGGAGCTAGCGGTTAGCTTCATCGGCTATAGCTATACCGACCTGATTCAGCCCGAACTCGAGCGCCTGAGCCTGAATCATCGAATCCTTGTGGTCCTCTGGCAGGTGACCGGGGATAACCACATCATGGCCATGTCGCGTGCGATACCAAACTCAGCGCATGTTGATGTTCGGCTGAACTCGCGGCTACCGGAACTCATCGGCGCCGGCGGCCGCTGCATCGCGGGTTTACGAAATCTCCCGAAAGACGAGCTCCGCCGGCGATTCGCACGCCTGCACTGGGAGAACCCACCTCCGTTCGCAACCTATGCCAAAGATGCTAGGACGTCGCTCGATACCGGCTGGGCCATCGACGAGGGCAATCTCTATAGAGGGGTGAGCCTGGTGGCCAGCGCGATTGCCGACCAACACGACCAGCCCCGTTTTGTGATTTCAGGCATTGGGATCGAGGCGCAGCACACGCGAGCGGAACTGGAAATTATGGGGGAAGCCCTGAATCAAACCGCACGCTTTATCAGCAGAGCACTGTTCCCTAGCAAACCTGCGAAGCGTGAACAGTATTCCGAATGATGAATAGCATTCCGCAGCCGATCATCAATCAGACCGGAGCTTGGAACTGACTCAGTAAATCAATCGACAGGCACCTACCAAGCCCCACAATCGGAAGGCGGCCCCGATCCGTTGCGAATGATGAATTCGTTTACAGTGCGTACCGCATTATGACAGGAGTGAACTCAGATGCTCCCAAGTGCTGGCCGATCATCTGTGACAAACGCATACCAGCCGAGCCGCCACTCAATCATTACCGTCGCAAACCCCGCTTGCTACGTCGGCGAGCTAATGCTTACGAGCGGTCGCTATAGCGGCCAGTAACGAATGCAAGATGACTCGCCAGCTTTCAGGTGTCGTCATAACGTTACCCTCACTACAGAAACTTAAGCATGGCAGCTCCTCTTGGGGCTGCTCACTACCTCTGCCGCGCCGCTACTGGCTGGACCTTAATACGCAAGGACGTTTGGGCCGTTGGAAACACGCAGCCCATGATGGCGCCTATGGTAGTAGCCAACATATACACGTCAGCACAGGCTGATAGGCGCGCGGTTGCTTTTTGACCTCAGCCGGATGCCAACCGCGCCGCAATGAAGTCCACGAAGGCCTTGATCTTCGGCAGCGGTTGACGACTAGAGGGCCACAGAATGCTGAGCGTACGTCGGTCCTGGATATAGCTATCCAACAACGGGACCAAACGTTGTTGCTCGATGGCCTCAGCCACGATGAAGTCCGGCAGGCACGCAATGCCCTGCCCGGCTTCAGCCATCGCCAGCAGGGGGTCCACCGCATTGGTGACGGCGGTCTGCGGGAGATCCAGGTTCAGGTATTTGTCGTCGACGAACAGTGGCCATGCGTCCAGCTTGCCGCTAGACGGGTAGCGGTAGTGAAGGCAGGCGTGCGCTGCCAGGTCCGCAGGAACCGTGGGCGTGCCACGATGCTCGAGATAGTTCGGCGTGGCGACCAGCCGGTGGCTGAAGCCATTGAGCCTGCGCATCATCAAGCGTGAGTCCTGAACTTCGCCGATGCGCATCACTGCATCGAAGCCTTCTTCGATCACATTTACCAGGCGGTCGCTGAAATCCAACTCCAGCTCTACCGCGGGATACGCCTGTTGGAAGGCTATGAGATGCGGCATCAAGCGCATGCCTAGTTGCGGCAAGCTGATGCGTAGCTTGCCCTGTGGATTGCCGGCTGCTTGTGTCAGTTCGCGCTCCGCCACTTCTAACTCGGCAAAGATGCGGTGACAGCGCTCCAGGAATAACGCGCCCTCGGCGGTAAGGGTGATTGCCCGAGTTGAGCGATGGAAAAGCCGCACCCCAAGGCGCTCCTCAAGACGGGTTACGGCCTTTCCGATTGCCGATGAAGACACCTCCAAGCGTCGCCCCGCCTCGGTGAAGCTGCGCGCATCGGCGGCGTGAACAAAAGCGGACAGCGCACCAAGCTGGTCCATTTTGGCACTCATGGATTACATCCTTCTGCTCCTTAATGTTCGGAATTCTAGCTTATTTTTCTTTTGTTTCCGGACGCCTATAGTCCCCGGCATCCCGATCCGCGGCCGCATTGCCGTGGGTCGCTCGTTCTTTTTGCGAGGTCTTCATGCCGCCCACCGCCTCCTATCCAGCATTACCCAAGGAGCTTGCCGATCACCGCGGGTATGCCCGCGTGTTCCAACCTGGGCATCTCACTTTCGGTTTTATCGCACCAGTGGAAAGCTACCCCGACAGCCCCGGCCCCACCCTGGCGAACCATGGCACCGTGGCGCGCAAAGTCGACCAGGCCGGCTTTTCGGCCATCTGGCTGCGGGACGTGCCGTTCTACGATCCCAACTTCGGTGACGTCGGCCAGATAATCGACCCTATGGTGTACGCCGGTTACCTGGCCGCCATCACGGAAAACATCGCCATCGGCACCGCCGGCATCGTTCTTCCGCTGCGCGACCCTTTGATTGTCGCCAAGCAAGCCGCCAGCGTGGACCAGTTACTGGGTGGCCGTTTCATTCTCGGCCTGGCCACCGGCGATCGACCGATCGAATACCCGGCATTCGGCAGTGACTTCGATAACCGCGCCGAGCGCTTCCGCGATGCCCTGGCGGTGGTGCGTGCCGCCACCGAGCGCGCCTGGCCCGTTCATGGCTCGGCCTACTACGGTGAACTGACCGGCAACCTGGATCTGGTACCGAAGCCAGCGGCACCGCGCCTGCCGACGGTGGTTGTGGGCATGGCGGGCCAGACCATGGATTGGATCGCACAGAACACCGACGGCGTGCTGTGGTACCTCACCGATCCGGCGAAGATTCCCGACATCGTCAACCGCTGGCACCTGGCAAGCCAGGGGCAACCCTTCAAGCCCTACGGCTACGGCACCTTCTTCGATCTGGACGCCGACCCTGACCTACGCCTGCAACCCGGCCGCGTGATGCGAGCCGGGCGCAACACCCTGATCGACCTGTGGCGTCGCCAGCAGGATCAGGGCGTCGCGCATGTAGCCTTGAACTTCAAGCCGCAGCGCCGCCCCGCCTCAGAGGTCATCGACGAGATGGGCGAGTACATCCTGCCGCATTTCCCCAGCCTGGCACCGTCCCTGACGCCCCCATCCGCACAACGGAGTCGTTGACATGCCACACGCAGCTCACGCCATGGATTTCATTTTCCAGACCAAGCTCGGCACCTACCCACTGGCGGTACAGTGCGAAATGCTCGCCGAACTTGGGTACCAGGGCATGACCGTTTCGTCCTGGAGCCCGGAGCTCAAAGAGCTGCCCAAAGTTAAATCAGATTGGGGGCTCGATGTCGGCGGCATTTATGCGATCTACCGCCAGGGACTGGAGGACTGGTTGATCACCCTGTTCGAGTCCATCGAAGGCTGCAGCACGATCGAACTGGCCCTGCATTCGGGCGACAAGGTTCAGCAACAGGATGTCCGAATGCTCGAGCGCTTGCTTCCGATCTGCGAGCGTCGCGACCTGCAAATCGCGCTGTACCCCCATATCCGCTACGGCATGCAGACTACTACCGAAGCGGTGCAGCTGTGCGAGCTCTTCAACCACCCGCGCCTGGGCATTGTGTTCAATGGCTATCACTGGTTCGCCAACCAGGAAGGCGAGCTGGAGCAGCGTCTGGACGCACTTTGGCCCTGGCTTAAACGGGTAAACATCGCCGGCTGCCGGCTCTCGCCGTTGGGCTGGGGTGGCGCGGCGACCATCGAGCCGCTTGATGAGGGTGAAATGGACAACTTCGTGTTGATGGGCGCGCTCGAACGTCGCGGCTATACAGGGCATGTAGGTTTCCTCGGCTGGGAAAGCATGGGCGGCGATGTGCATGGCAATCTCCATCGCTCGCTCACCGCCTTCCGTTCCATGGAGCAGCGCCTGGTGCGCAATCCTCATTGGGCGCTAATGACGGATTTCCCCCGTTGAAGCCGCAGTAATGGATGAGCCGATGAGAAACCCAATCCATGCCCTGGACTCGTTCTTCTACACGTCCATGGGCGTCTATAGCTTCCAGGCCCAGTGCGAGATGGTCGCGGAGGTTGGCTACGACGCCATTACCGTTGCGGCCTGGGGCGGGCAACCGCTTACCGACCTATCGCAACTGAAGCACGTCAAAGCGAAACACGGCCTGGATATCGCTGCGCTGTACCTGGTGCTGCATGAAGGGCGCAACGATGATTTGGTTCGGCGGCTCGTCGCGTCGGTCGACGGCGTGGAGCTCATCGAGCTGGCGGTGCAAACCTCGGTCAACGGCGTGCCGGCGATTTTGAAGGTGATCGACAGCTTGTTGCCTATCGTCGAACGCCGCGGTCTGCGCTTGGCCCTCTATCCGCACCGCAACCACGTCACGCAAACCACCTCTCAGGTCGTGGAGCTGTGCAACTACTACAGCCATCCGCAGCTGGGCGCAGTGTTCAACGGCTACCACTGGTACGCCAGCCAGGAAGGTGATTTGCAGGGCCGGCTGGATGCCATGCGTCCTTGGCTCATGCAGGTCACCACGTCGGGTTCGGCGCTCTCGCCGCTAGGTTGGGGCGACGTGGCCACCATGGAGCCGCCCGATCGGGGCGAGCTGGATAATTTCGCCCTGCTGAGCGCTTTGTCACGCATGGGCTACGCCGGACGAATCGGCGTGCTCGGCTGGGATTACGGCGGCGACGTTTACCTGAAATTGCAACGTTCCCTACAGGCCATGCGCGGTATCCAGCAGCGCCTGGAAACTCACCCAAGCTGGGCGAACCTCCCGCTTAACCGTTAACCCTGCGCGCCGCTGCGGTTGACGCAGCGCTCGCGCTTTATCGAACTGGAGTTCCTATGACTGCACTGTCCGTGCTTGATCTAATGATGATCGGCGAAGGCAAAAGCTTTGCCGATACCCTTGATGGCGCTCGTCAACTGGCGCTCCATGTTGAACAGCATGGCTACAACCGCTACTGGATAGCCGAGCACCATGATCTGCCGGGCATCGGTTCGATGGCCACACCGCTGATCATTCAACACCTGGCGGCGGCAACCAGCGCGCTGCGCGTAGGCGCTGGCGGCGTAATGCTGCCCAATCATTCACCACTGATCGTGGCCGAACAGTTTGGCACCTTGCACACGTTATTCCCCGGCCGCATCGACCTTGGCGTCGGTCGTGCCCCAGGCAGTGGCGGGCCGACCGTACGCGCCATTCGCGGTATCAGCCAGGAGCGGGACTTCCCTCAGGATGTACAGCGAGTACTTGATTACCTGGAGGACAACGGCAAGGAACCGGTACGCGCGCTGCCTGGCCAGCATGATGTGCCGGTCTGGGTATTGGGCTCCAGCCTGCAAGGCGCCGATCTGGCTGCCCGAATGGGCCTGCCGTACGCCTTTGCCTCACACTTCGCCCCTCAGATGCTGATGCGCGCACTGGCGCATTACCGGGAAAATTTCCGCCCTTCCGTTTACCTGGACAAGCCCTACGCGATGGCAGGGGTCAACGTGATTGCGGCCGATACCCGCGCCGAGGCGCATTACCTGGCCAGCTCCCATCAACAGTGGGTGGTTGAGCTTCACGCCGGTCGCCCAGCGCTTCTACCGGTTCCAGAGGAAGGTTACCTGGCACAGATCACTCACAGGGATCGGCAGGGACTGGATCAGGCCATGGCGTATACCGCTATCGGTGACAAGCAGGAGGTGGGTGCGTGGCTGCGGGAGTTCATCTCCACCACTGGCGTGGACGAACTGATGATTGATGCGCGCATCTACGATCCGGTTGCGCGTTGCCGCTCCTATCAACTTGCCGCCGAATCGATAGAGGACCTGCTGACTCGCTGACAGCTCTGCGGAGGGCGCACTGAGGTCGCTCTCCGCAGCCAGCACGTGGCAATGCGTCAGAGGATATCGTCTACCACCCCTCCATCGACACGCAGCGCAGCGCCGCTGGTGGCTGAAGCTTGGGTGGAGCAGACATAAACCACCATGTTGGCGACTTCGTCTACGGTTGCCGCGCGCTGTATCAACGAAGTCGGGCGGTGGCTCATCACGAACTCCGCCGCGACGGCCTCCAAAGTTTTTCCGGATCGGGCGCGCTCTTCCTCAAGCATGTCGGCCAGCCCGTCCGAGAGCGTGGGTCCTGGCAACACACTGTTGACCGTCACACCGCTACCCGCCACGCGCTTGGCCAAACCGCGAGACAACGACAATTGAGCAGTCTTCGATACGCCGTAATGAACCATATCGGCAGGCACATTGCGGGCTGACTCAGAGGAGATAAACACCACCCTGCCCCAACCCCGTTTGACCATAGCCGGCACCAGCGCGCGGCTGAGGCGCACGCCCGACATCACATTGGTCTGCCAGTAGTCATCCCAGCAATCGTCATCGGCCTCGAAGAAATCTGCCAAACCATAAATACCGGCGTTGTTGACCAAGATATCTACCGTTGGCAGCGCTGCGATGAGAGCGTCCGCGCCCTCGGCATTGCCAAGATCCGCAGCGATACCGCTGAGTTTTGCCTGTGGTGCAGCTTCGCGCAGGCGCGCCAAAGCTTTTTCCACTGAGCTGTCGCTACGGCCGTTGATGATGATCTCGGCGCCCGCCAGCGCCAGACCTTTCGCAATGGCAAAGCCAATGCCACCTGTAGAGGCGGTAATCAGTGCGGTCTTGCCAGAAAGATTGATGTGCATACTCGCTCCCTATAACGCCGGCTCTCGCCGGGTAGGTCGATTTGGCCTATCTATAAATTTGAAGCCCCAGCCACTGGCTATGGGAAACACGGCCTCAGCTACGGGTAAAGCCATCGAATGAATTCATGTAGACCGCTCCGAAAGCGTCCAGGTGCTTACGGGTAGGCTCGTCCGGAGTGCCATAAACCAGAAGGCTGGTGATCGTTACTAGCTCGAGAAACTTCTCGCCGAAAGGTGCGAAGGTCTCTTCGATATGGCTTACAACCGCGTCCGCTCGGTAACGCTCGATGATGTGCACAACTGTGTGGTCGTCATTGACGCTGTACTCGTACATTAGGGTGCCAGGCTCTTTGCTCGTCGCTGCGACGATTTTAGTAACCAGCTGCTTGAACTCTTGGAATTTCTCGGGTGCCAGGCTGAGGGTAAAAATGTTGATGACTTCGTCTTTCATGGTCTGTCCTCACGTCGTGAAAAAAGCTGACGCTACGCTTGGAATACGAGAGCGCCGCTAGGTTGGACATCATGCTAAGGTAGAGCCCCACGTCGATAAACAGCCTGCAAATCACATATAGGTAGCATTTCAAGCTACCAGGAAATTGCAATGACCTCAGAAGACTCGTTCAGCGGCATCCACATTTTCCTAGCTACTGCTCGTTCTGCGACGTTCACCGAGGCAGCCGAGCGTCTGGGCCTCTCCAAGTCCGCGGTGGGAAAGGCGATCGCCCGCTTGGAGGCGAGAGTGGGTGCTAGCTTGTTTTATCGGTCGACGAGACGACTCTCCCTCTCCCCCGACGGCGAAGCCTACTTCACGGTATGGTCCGCGGCGCTGGAGGAGATCAAGGCCACCGAGAGCAACCTCGGCAACAGGCTCGGCGTACCGGCCGGGCGTCTGCGCGTGGATTTACCGGTTGCCTTCGGTAAGCAGGTGGTATTGCCGGTTCTGCTGGAGATGAGCAAGCGCTTCCCGCAATTGCAGCTGACTCTGACCTTCAGCGACCAACTGGTGGACTTGACCGACGAAGGCATCGATCTAGCCATTCGCTTTGGCAGCGTCGACAGCGTTCCTGGATTAGTCGCCAGACGGCTTACCGCACACCGGTGGGTGACCTGTGCATCGCCGGGCTACCTCGAAGAAAATGGCACGCCGTTGACATTGGAAGACATGGCTGAGCATCGCGCTATCGTAGGGTATCGCCGCGGAAGTCTGATGCCGTGGAAAATGAGTCGTGGGGGGCAGGCGGTGAAGTTCTCGCCCCCACCGACATACCAGTTTGACGATGCGGAAGCCATGATCGAGGCTACTCGAGCGGGCCTCGGGATCTGCCAGATGCCGTTATGCCTGTTTGAAAAAGATATCGAAGCGCGCGCAGTTTTGCCGCTGCTCGAATCGTTCGAGCCTACCCCCGTAGAGGTCCATGCCTTGTGGTCGAAAAGTAATCACCTGCGGCCAAAAATCCGTTATCTGGTTGATGAGCTGCTGAAACTACATGGCCACACTTACTCGCCATAGCCGCGCTCAACCGATAAAAACGGGCTGGTTTTAACCGATGCCGGCGGGCTATCCCTATGAGTCCCGGCGCACTGCCTGCTCAGCATCCAGAGCAGCCACTGGATGACGGGTCAGCAATAAAATAGCGCCTATGCACACCACCAGCGTCAGCGCTGAAAGCAGCATTGCGTTCGACATGCCTTTAGCGAAGCTCTCAGCGTCGGTAGTGGCAATCATAGTGCCGAATACCGCCACTCCAATGACCCCGCCGAGTTGCCTGGCAGAAGCCATTAGACCGGACGCAATCCCCGCATCGTGCCTAGTGACCGCAGCCAACATCGAGTTTGTGATAGACGGGACTGAGCATGCGCTGCCTATTCCGACCAGCATCAGCGCGCCGTTGAGTATCCAAAACGACGGTTGTGTACCGATCTGCGAGAGCGCGAGGAAGCCAATGACCTGAATAATGAAACCGGTGATGATGATGCGCCGCGCGCTGATTGTCCGAGCAATCCGCGACGACATCAGGGTCGACAGCGTCAGCACCGCGGTCAAAGGAACGAACGACAATCCGGTTTTGAAGGCATCGTAGTGAAGTATCGTTTGGAAATAGATACTGAAAACGAACACCGTGCCGTAGAACGTCAGATTGATCACCGCTCCGGCCAACGACATGCTCACCAATACTCTGTTTTTGGCGAGGTGCGCGGGCAGCATTGGCGCTTTTACGTGTCGCTCAACAAGCACGAACACCAGCAGGAAAAACGCTGCGCCTACTAGCGACGATAAGGTTAGCGCCGTCCAGCCTTGGCCACTGGATTCGGTTAATGCGTAGGTCAGGGCTGCCAGGCTTACTGCGATGCTCACCTGGCCGCCTGCATCAACTTTTTTGTCCATACGAGGCGATGCAGGTGCATAGCGGCTAATCAGGACAATTGCCAAAATCCCTATGGGCACATTGATCAAAAAAACGCTGCGCCAACCTAGAAAATCGATCAGCAGGCCACCGATTACTGGACCAGCTGCTAAGGCGATCCCCCCGCAAGCGCCCCACAGGGCAACCGCTGATCTTCGATGGTCAGGATTAGCGAAGGACAAGCGAATGAGCGTGAGCGAGGTTGGAACCAGGAAGGCGGCCCCCACCCCCTGCAGCATTCTCATGGCGACGAGCATCGTCATGCTATCGGATAGGCCGCAACCGATAGACCCCAGGGTGAACGTTGCAAAGCCTGCGGTGAAAGTGGATTTGGCTCCCCATTTATCACCGCAAGCGCCGCCAAGAATAAGCAGAGCGGAAAAGATCAACGCATAGCTATTGATGACCCACTGCAATCCGGTGAGGTCAGTACCGAACGCCTCTTTAAGGGCGCCCAACCCCACATTCACTACGCTGACATCAAGCTGAACCACAAGAAAGCCAAGGCAACAGGCGACCAGAATTGGTGTCAGTGACGAGCTTCTTAATGGCATGGGGCTATCTACTGGAGCGGCAAAGGACCCCAAACGAGGGGTGCGGGGAAGCAGGCGTACACCATGCTAACCAAGTAGAACCAAGCGAAAAACGCACCTGGGTTCTCCAGTAGGTAGAAATCAGCGCTACGGTCACCGCAGTCATGCCGCATATAAGGCTCGAATTCTAAACTGCCTGCATAAGCCAGGCATTACGGCAGACATCTTCAATGTTCCAATTCTAGGAACAGTTTGTTGAGTTACGGCGACTTTATCTCTTCGCTCGGCTCTATAGACTTTCGTCCATCCCGAGCCGGACCAGCACGACATAGGTAAGTACCAAATCCTCTGCTGCTGCGGCCTCTCATCTCATCAGGACTACAAATATGAGCCAGGCGTACCCAGTGCTATTCGTTTCCCACGGCGCCCCGACCTTTGCTATTGAACCCGGCAAGGCCGGCGCGCGCTTGACTGAGGTTGGACGAGCGTTGCCACGCCCTACCGCAATTGTGATCGTCTCCCCTCATTGGATGACACGCGGCGGCGTACGTGTTGGCAGCAGCCAGACTCCTGGAACTATTCATGACTTCGGTGGGTTCCCTGAGGCGCTTTATCGCCTGCATTACCCGGCCCCCGGCAATCCCGCGTTGGCCGAGCAGATAAATAGTCTGCTAAACAGCGCGGGAATTTCAGCGAGCACCGAGTCAAACCGGGGCTTGGATCATGGTGCCTGGGTACCCCTGCTGTACTTGATGCCGGACGCTGATATCCCGGTGGTTCAGGTTTCCATGCCCTATCCGCTCACTCCTGTTGACGCTTGGCAACTTGGCCAGGCGCTCAAGCCGTTGCGTGAACAGGGAATCTTGATCATTGGTTCTGGAAGCCTGACGCATAACCTTTATGAGTTCCGCGGTTACGACGGTGATCCGGCCGAATATGTGAAGAATTTTGCCGACTGGTTCAGTCAGGCATTGCGCGCCGCTGATATGCCAGCGCTCTTCGACTACCGTCGAAACGCACCTGACGCCGAGCGTGCACACCCAAGTGACGAGCATTTGATGCCGCTATTCCTGGCGCTTGGCGCCGCCGGCGAGCACTACGAAATGGAGGTACTGGAAGGCGGAATCGCCCACGGTGTACTCGCAATGGACAGCTACTTGTTCCGCACCCCATCCACGGTATCTCTCACCCAGGAAGGCACTCAGGTATGAGTAACCCATTGGCGATGCCAGAGCTTCAAGAAGAGCCGCAATCCGGTCTTTTGTTTCGCCGCTTGATCGGGACGACCACACCTCGCGCGCGTTTGCTGCTGTTGCACGGTGTCGGCGGTAATGAAACCAACCTCGCCGGCCTTTCCAACTCCATCCCCGACGACGTCGAAGTCCTGCTGGTACGTAGCCGACTGCAGATCGCGGCTGAAGGATTCGCTTGGTTTCAAGTAAGTTTCGCCAGCACCGGCCCGGTTATCAACGAAGAGCAAGCCGAAGCCAGTCGCCAATGCCTGGTGAATTTTATAGAAGCGCTACCTAAGCTGCCCACCGTGATCGCTGGCTTTAGCCAGGGCGGCATTCTCAGTTCCAGTGTAGGGCTCAGTGCCCCGCATTGCGTGGCTGGCTTTGGCTTGCTCAGCGGCCGGATTCTGCCGGAGCTGAAGCCCTATATTGCGAGTTCGCAGGCGTTGCGTTCTCTGTCGGCGTTTGTCGCCCATGGCCGTGCAGACAATAAACTCCCCGTATCTTGGGCAGAGAAAGCTGATTCTTGGTTGACCCAACTGGACGTACGGCACGAAACGCACCTGTATGACATGGGCCATGAGATAACAGCCGAAGAAGTGACTGATTTTGTCCGATGGTTGGAGTCTGTGTTGACTCCCGCCTGACGTGGCGAGTGGCCAACCGTGGCAAGGGTCGCATGAGGTTCGAGCCTTTGTCAGTCTCGTGGCCCTAGTGGCCGCAGCTTCCACATGTGGCGCGTATGTTCTGCGGCGAGAGGCCGTGGCAGCAATACCAGTTAGTGTCCGCCAGCTGTTTGATTTCGGACGGCGAACCTTCCGACAAATGCATCTACTGCTAATCGCACCCAACGGTCCAGCTGCTCTGCAGAAGGCCGTGTACCGGGATGCAGCAGGCATTCCATCTGCCCTTCGGTGCGGACCATGCTGATAAACAGCGCAGCAGCCGCCTCTACACCGATAGCATGGACGTCAACTTCACCCGCTTGCGAGGCTTCACTTAGACGCTCCGACACCATCGCAATGACGACTTTGGGGCCGGCCAGGTAAAACCTGCGACCGGCATCTGGAAAACGCGGCGCCTCAGCCACGACCACGCGGAAAAGCGCCACCCCGACCTCAGCCAGCACGATGTCGAGATAGGCCCGCCCTATGTCCTCCAGGGTTTTCCTGATATCCCCCGGGGCTGGCTGTATCGCATGGATGGTTGATGCCATCGACGCGCATTGACGTTCGATCACCGCGACAAACATGGCCTCTTTGCTCGGAAAGCATCCATACATCGTCTTCTTCGAAACGCCTGCTTCGCGCTGAATCATATCGGTAGTCGCAGCGCTGAAGCCGTGGGTCAGGAACACAGTCGTCGCAGCATCGAGAATTGCGACGGATTTGTCGAACTGAATGTCAGGCTTGCTCATAGAAAAATCTGGTCTGTTGTTTTGCTGAAGTATACCGGCCGGTATCTTCCGCTCGCAAAGCTTAATCCCAATAGATTAGCCATTAATTATTTGACTGAATGTTTTTTAGCTAATTAGAATACCGATCGGTTTCCACGCCATCTTATCGCTTGCCTCCTCGCTCCAAAGCCGTACCGATGATTGAGACCTGCCCGCTTTGCCTCTGCTTGAGAATACGAATGAAAGCTGCGTCGTGCCTTTGTTTCGCCCGGATATTCCTTGCCTTGGCGTCCACCCTGCTGGTGGGCTGCGCGAGCGTAACAGCGGTCCAGTTGCCGTCCATTGATCCATCCGCAGCGCTGGCGTCCTATCAAGCACAGGTTGACGACCAATCTGCTCTGAGCGAATCACAGACGCCCGTTCGCTGGTGGGAGTTGTTCAATGACTCCACGCTATCGGCACTCGAGTCGGAGCTTGGCCAGAGCCTGGATATCCAGACGGCTGCGCTGCGTGTCGAGGAAAGCCGTGCTCAGCTGGGGTTGGCCGATGCGCCCCGTTATCCGACGCTGGCCCTAGCCGGCAGCTACTCACGCTCGGCAATCAGTGAGAATTCGCCGTCGCATCGATTGGGGGCACCTACAAACGGTCAGGACATGTGGTCGTTGGGCCTGCAAGCGGGCTGGGAACTCGACCTTTGGGGTTATCTTCGCCACACGCAAGCATCTGCGCAGGCCAGGTTGGACGCGGCTTATTACGGGCAGGATGCCGTCATTACCTCGGTCTCGGCGGACGTAGCGCGCAACTATCTGTTGCTACGCGGTGTGCAGGCGCAGGCCTCGTTGGTGGAAAAGAACCTTCGGATCGGACGAGACCTGGTTCGCATGGCCGAAAGCCGTGAGCGCAATGGAGCCGCCACGCGTTTCGATGCTGCCTCGGCGCGTGCCGATGCCGCCGGACTCGAAGCCCGCTTAACCCAGCTGAATCACCAGCGAGATACGCTGATGAACGCGCTGGCGCTACTGCTTGGCAAACCCCCGCGCGAACTGGATGAACGTCTCACCTTTGCCGAACTACCCTCAATGCCGTCACGCCTGCCTATCGGGGTGCCTTCCGAACTGGCTCGTAATCGGCCAGATATCCTGCAGGCAGAAGCTGGGCTGCGAGCAGCAGTGGCGGATATCGACGCGGCAAAAGCCGATTTCTACCCACGTATCGGTCTCACCGGCACACTCGGCGCGCAGGCGTTCGACCTCTCTGATCTGGGAAGCTGGGGATCCAGGCACTATTCGGTAGGCCCCACACTTTACTTGCCGATCTTCGATGGTGGGCGGCTCCATAGCCAGCTGGCCTTGAGTGAAACCCGCCATCGTCTGGCTGGTATCGCCTATCAGCGAGTGGTGCTGCGAGCCTGGCACGAGGTGGACAATGCCCTCGGCGCTTATGCCAGCGAACTGGAGCGGCACGAGCAGCTGCAGCTTGCGTTGAAACAAAGCGAAATAGCCCTGCGCGTAGCACAACGCTCATACCAGGAAGGCTCCGCAGATTTCACGGCCGTACTGGTTGCTCGTCGTAGCCTGCTCGCCAATCAAGCCGAACTAAGCGACTGCGCGACTGCCTCCGCGCTCGCCGTTGTCTCGCTTTATAGAGCCTTGGGTGGCGGCTGGTCAGAACAATGGGCGGGCGAAGCAGCAACGATCGGGGCTTCTTCATGAGCACTGCCGCACCCGCCTCGCCGCAACAGCCTGTGCTCACAATGCGTCTCGCCGTCGGTCTATTGGGGGTGCTGCTGGCAGCGATGGTGGCGGGGCTGAGTGGCCGCGTCCCAGCTTTGGTGCTCGTCGACCTACAAGGCGCGCTAGGGTTTGCCAAAGATGATGCATCCTGGCTCACGACCGCCTATTCGGCAGGCGAGCTGGCGGCGATGCCGTTTGCCGCGTGGTTCGCGATCACGTTCTCGATGCGACGCTTCCACATGACGATGCTCGCCGCAGCGCTGTTGCTGGCTGCTGCCCTGCCGTTCGTTCGCGATCTAAATGTGCTAATTGCCTTGCGCCTTCTTCACGGTATCTGTGCCGGTTCGCTGGTTCCGGTTCTCATGATGGCCGCTCTGCGGTTTCTGCCTACATCCATCCGATTGCACGGTCTGGCGTTATTCGCCATGACAGCCACGCTCTCGCCTAACGTCGCCCTAGGGCTTGCGGCTCTGAGCGTGGATCATTTAGATGATTGGCGTTGGGCCTACTGGCACATGCTGCCGCTGGGGCTGATTGCGATGGGGATGGTCGGCTGGGGAATTCCCAAGATGCCCCCAGCGCTGCCGCGTCTGAAGCAAGCAGATTGGTTCGGCTTGTTGCTGGGGGTGCCTGGGTTGATGCTTTTGGTGGTTGGCATCGATCAGGGGGTGCGCTTGGACTGGTTTCAGTCACCAATAATCGTTGCCGCCCTTGGCACGGGCGCGATCCTAACCAGCCTGTTTTTGATCAGCGAATGGCTTCATCCGGCTCCGTTCGTGGGGTTGGCACTTTTGAACCGGCGCAACATCTGGCTAGGCTTCATCTCGCTCGCCGGATTGCTGGTCGTCATGTCCTCAGCCGTGAATCTTCCAACCAACACATTGGGTAGTCTTCATAACTTCCGGCTTGAGCAAAGCGCAGGACTCGGGCTATCAGTAGGGTTGCCGCAACTGGTGCTTGGGTCTTGTGTAGCGTTATTGCTGTATCAGCGATGGGTCGATGCCCGCCACGTCTTTGCCGCCGGGCTGGCCTGCATGTCAGCGGCGTGCTGGCTGGCTTCGGCCATTACGGATGAATGGATGGTGCGACAGTTTCTATGGCCGACTCTTCTTCACGTAATTGGGCAACCGATGGCGATGGTTTCCCTGCTATTTCTGGTTGTAAGCACGGTGCAGCCGATCGAGGGGCCGTTCCTTGCAGGATTGGTCAACATCGTGCGGGTACTCAGCACAGTCGTGGCCGGCGCGCTCGTTGGTCAGTTGAGCACAGTTCGAGGCCGCTTCCATTTCGAATCACTGCGGGATCAGGCGGGCAACCTGCTTCCGCATTGGGCTGGATTTGACTTTCCTCCAGGCGCCTTGATCGAGCAGGTTGCCAACCAGGCGAGTGTTCTTGCTACCGCCGACGTTTATCGGGCAATTGGCCTGTTGGCGTTCTTGCTGATTCCACTCGTCCTGAGATTTCAATACATCCCGGCACCGGTGGTGCCCCGAAATTTCCCTTCCGCCCCAGCCACCGTTCCGGCTGGAGCGGCCTCTTGAGTTGAGCTAGTACGAATTCCATGGTCAATAAACTGCGCTACCAAATCGTAATCGGAGCGATCGCTGCCGCAACCGTCGCGGGGGCAATTTTCATCCTCAATCGTCCCGAAGCACAGTCATCCGTGCAGAGCACCGATGATGCTTATGTGCGTGCCGACCTGACGGTGATCGCACCTCAGGTTTCAGGCGTCATCATGGCGGTAACGGTAGATGACAACCAGCAGGTGCAAGCCGGCGATCCGCTGTTGCGCATCGACGACAGAGCGCTGCGCATTGCACTGGTCGCTGCATCGGCCACGATCGCCGGGCTCCAAGCGCAACTGGAACTTCAACAAAGCCTGATTGAGCAGGCACGCGCGGTAGTGGCTGCATCCAGCGCCAAGCTCAAGCTTGCCAAAAGAAATCTTACACGCTCGGCAAACCTGGCCCGTGATGGATCGGGGACAGTGCAAGCGCTGGAGCGGGCCGAGGCGGAATGGGCAACACAACATGCGGCCTATGAACGTGATCGCGCTGGGCTGCGTTCGGCCGAGCAACGGACAGCGATCCTGCAAGCCGACCTGGAGAAAGCCATGACTGACAAGGCGGACGCCAGCTTGATGTTGTCCTACACCAATATCACAGCACCGGTCGCAGGCGTCGTCGCACAGCGCCATGCCCGGGTAGGCGGCTATGCGCGCCAAGGCGAGCCGTTACTGACCTTGGTCCCCCTGGATGACATTTACATCGAGGCCAATTTCCGTGAGACCCAGTTAGCCAACGTGGATGTCGGCCAGCCGGTTGATATCGAGATAGACGCGCTACCGGGCGTTCAGCTTAAAGGGCATGTCGAAAGTCTAGGTGCGGCAAGCGGCGCGAGTTTCTCGCTGGTGCCGCCGCACAACGCAACAGGAAACTTCACAAAAATCGTGCAGCGACTGCCAGTGCGAATCCAGGTGGACTCAGGGCAACAGCAGGCTCGGCGGCTTCGTGTGGGCATGTCTGTGAGGCCAAGCGTCCACACCAATGCTGCTTCGGCTCAAGAACCTACGCCTGCCACTGCGGCAGTGCAGGCCGAGTCCTAATAGATCCCGTCGCCATTGTGAGGCTCGTCATGAACGGCTATCAGATAACGTTTTTTACCCAGCAGGATCGCTTGATCGGCAATCTTCCCGCCGGGCAGTGGCTGTTGGAGGAGGCTCGGCGCTTAGGGTTGCGCGGTGCCACTTTAAGCGGTGCCGTGGAGGGACTGGGTCACGACGGCGTCATCCACGCAATCAACCTGTTTGATCTTTCGGACCAACCCGTCCAAGTGACATTGGTCGTTACCGAAGCGGAAGCGGAAATGTTCTTCGAGCATCTAACCCAACAGCGCGTGCATGTGTTCTATGTAAAGGTAGCGGCAGAGTTCGGAACGCTGGGCGAAAGTGGCTGAGCTTGTGGTTGCCCAACGCAGTATGCCCACGCTCGCTCAACTCAAAGCCTGGTTGGACAAGACCCAACCGCAGGTTGCCGGACAGACCGCGCTGGCAAAGCGGTGAACTAGCTGGCGAGTACTGGAACAAACTCGCACGCTACGTCGAGGGGCGACACTTGCCTATCGACAACAACCGTGCCGAGATACGCCATCGACCAATTCGTCATCGGGCGCAAGAACTGGCTGTTCAGCGACACGCCCAAGGGCGCCACCGCCAGCGCACAGATCCAAAGCCTGATCGAAACCGCCAAGGCCAACGGCTAAGAACCCTATGCTTGGCTAAGGCATGTGCTTGACCATTGTCTACAGCAAAAAGCGTGGAAGAGTACGAACCACTGCTGCCATGGAACTGCTCGCCGCCAAACCATGTTGAGCGTTGAACCCCCGTCTTTAACAGGTGGGGTTTATGGAGCGGTTACCGAACAGGTGGTCGCACTGATCGACTCCCTACAGGCCGGCAAATACACCCTGTTCAACCGGACCACCGGCTCCTGCGCGTGCCTCCGGCCAACTGTTCTTTGAGGACCAGCGCACCGACGGCCTGTCGCACCATGCGCTATCGCCAGCCTTGGCGGTAGAAACGGCTCGGTCACGGCCAGCCGATAGCACCAGCCTGTTCTATCTCCGCGATAAAACGCTTGCGACGGATCGCTTGCATTTGCCTAGTCCACGAAGCGGAAAAGAGCGTAAAGCAAGCCGGTATTCCAGCACGACTATCCTTCTTCTGCTTACTTGGGGCGGTAGATCCTGAAAAGCTGCTCCGCGCCAATTTCGAAGTAATCGGCTGGACCGCCACCTCTCATTATGGTTTGAGAAGAAGCTGTGTCATACACACCATCAACGATCAGGTCTTGGTAAATGTGAACCCCAACGACTTCGCCAAACACCATCCAGGTGTCTACCAGACAGTTATCGACCCCCTTTAACTGCACTACCTGTGTCAAGCGGCACTCAAAAGAAACCGGACTTTCTTTGACTCTCGGGACAGAAATCAGCTTGGACTTCACCGGAGTGACACCTGCGAGCTCAAACTCATTTATCTCAGGCGCTGTCGCCTCGCTACTTATATTTACCGCTTCAGCAAGACTCCGTGTCGCAAGATTCCATCCGAACTCGCCAGTCTCCTGTATATTTCGCAAGGTGTCCTTAAAGCCGACGCTGGAAAATCCGACAATCGGCGGGTGATAGTTAAACGCATTAAAAAAGCTATAAGGCGCAAGATTTAAATGCCCCTCAACGCTTTGCGAAGAAATCCAGCCAATCGGCCGTGGCGCGACTAACGCATTAAACGGATTATGCCGCAGCCCATGCCCTTTGGCTGGTTCGTAGAAATGAATGTTCTCCATCATACAACCTCAGTGAACCTAATCTGTCTTAGACAATGCTTCGCCAGATACCCGCAGCGAAGTATACCAATTCCTTTTCACCTAAAACGCTGAATAAAAGCCAGCCGTATACATATGTTTATTGATACGCTAGGGAGCTTGCCTTTATAGACACCAGGCTACTACCAAACATTGAAGAATCCGACACAAACTAATACATCAAGGACGGCAGAAATAGGGATAGTTGCGGGAAGAACATTAGCAGCGCCAACACTACAGCCTCAGCCGCCAAAAACCATAACGTCCCTCTAACTATAGTCGCGAAAGGTACTGCGTCCCCTACCCCCGCACTCACCACGAACAGATTCAACCCAATGGGCGGCGTCAATAATCCGATTTCGATAAACTTGACAACCAATACCCCGAACCATATCACGTTGATGTCAAAGGCTATTACAAATGGTGCAAGCACGGGGAGAGTCACGAGCATGAGCCCAATCGGATCGAGAAACATACCAAGGACTATATAGAAAATCGTAACAAATATGAGGAATACCCAAAGCGCTAGAGCATAATTTTCTACCCAGAGCCCGATAGTCATGGGGATCTGGCTCAGCGTCAGCATACGACTAAACAAAACAGCGCCAAGTGCGATGAGAAAAATGGTAGCCGAGCTTTTAACGGTCTCGGCGATGGCGTCCTTCATAGCAGCTAAGGTAAATGTTCGCTGAGCTACTGACGCCAGTATCGCGATGAACGCGCCGAATGCGCCGGCCTCTGTTGCAGTTACGGTTCCCGTATACAAACCCCCGACAACTACCGCGACGATAAATGGCAACGGCCAAGATTTAAGCAAAAGCCTGACCTTTTCCGAACGGCTATATTCTTCGTCGGTGGCTGGGGCCAGGCCAGGGTTGCATTTGACACGTATGACAATCAGTGCTGAATACATGACCATAGTCAGCAGCCCGGGGATTATCCCAGCTAACAGCAACTGTCCAACTGACGCTTCCATGAACACTGCATACAGCACGAAAGGGATACTTGGAGGTATAAATGCACCTAGCGTGCCGGACGCAGCGACAACGCCAGTTGCAAGCCCCGGGTCATACTTGGCACGTAACATTTCTGGAACCGCGATCCTTGACATGGCCCCAGCCATAGCTACGCTGGAGCCGCTCGCCGCAGCGAAACCAGCGCTTGAAACGTTAGTTGCTATGGCTAGCCCGCCTGGCAAAAACCCAAGACATGCGCGCCCGGCATCATAAAGAGTCCGTGTAAGACCGGTATGAAATGCAATTGAGCCCATCAGTATGAACATCGGGATCGCGGTCAACGACCAGTGAGCGATAAAATCAAACGTGGTCGAGCCCATCAATGAGAATGCTGCGTTCGACCCTCGTAAAATAAAGATACCGGTGAAGGCAGAAACTCCGAGGGACACCCCGATTGGCAGTCTCAAAGAGAGCAGTGCAGCGAGCAATAAAATACAGGACAGCCCAATTTGTATAGAGGTCATGAGTCAACCATCCTTTTTATTATTCGCTGCCCAAGGGGCATAATAATGAACCAAGACTATGATAGCGGCTATGGCGGCCAGGGTAATCGCGATAAGCGCCAGCCACCTGGCGGGCCAGATCGGGAGCTCAAACAATATGGCGTCGACCGTCTCATTTTTTTGCCAACTCCGGTCGGCTTGGCGGTAGAGACCGAAAGAGAAAATCCCAAAGTAACCTGCGATAACCAACCAGCCAAAAATATCCACCGCAGAGCGGAGCTTTCCTTTGAAAAACTGCGCAAATACGTCTACCCGTATATGGGCATCTCGCATTGTGCAGGAGAATATCCCGACAAATATGCATGCAACCATATAATAATAGGTTACAACCTCCATGGTTCCGGGCAAGTGCTGCTTGAAGATGAGCCGCAAGAACACCTCTAAGGTTATGTGAACCATCATCATGACTACGAGCACACCCACCGCAACTGCAGCGGCGTCGCTCAGCCTCCAAAGGAACCTGAACATAAAGAATCTCCTACCTAATTTATTTTTATTGCTATCTTTCCAATGGCGCGGCGGTCGGCAATGCTTCCCAGAGCTGAAATTACCTCATCAAATTGATAGATTTGCGGCTCTGGAACTTCGATAGCTCCGTTACTGGCTTCAGTAAAGAGCCAACTCATCAGTCCTTGCACCTGTCCTGCGAACTCATGACGCCGATCAGAAGCGCCCCAACCGATGTATTCTGAAAAGTTGACCCCAATAAGTGACAGATTTTTAAGGAGCAACAAGTTCGCTGGCACTTTGGGGATTGTGCCGCTTGCAAAGCCTAGACACAGAACGACGCCATCAACTGCTGTGCTGCGTATAAGTGTCTCGAACAGTTCTCCCCCAACGGGATCGAAGACTATGTCGACACCCCGACCTTCAGTTATGGCCTTCACCTTTGCCTTCAGGTCCTCCTGAAGATAGTTGACGCCATAATCCGCTCCAGCAGCTATTGCGGCTCGTAACTTGTCTGCGCTGCTTGCAGCCGCGATGACCCGAGCGCCCTTCGTCTTGGCGACCCGGATCGCAGCACTGCCTAGCGCACCACCAGCACCGGTTACCAGGATCGTTTGGCCAGAGCCCAGTCGAGCCTTGGTCAGGGCAGTGGCGGCGGTGCCAAACGACAGAGGGATACCGACGGCTTTGGACAGCGGGAATCCATGCGGTATGTGATAGACGTTGGACGCATCCGCCACAGCCTCTTCTGCGAATGCACCACAGTCCAAGATCGCCGCTACACGATCGCCCGGTTTCACATTGCCAACATCATTCGCACATTCAAGAACGACCCCCGCGACTTCTGTGCCGGGCACAAAAGGCAAAGCGAATTTACGCTGGTACTGTCCAGCGACCATTAATGTGATCGCATAGCTTACGCTCGCATAATGAACACGAATTCTGACGAGCCCTTTTCCTAAACCTGGCGTTTCCACGTCCTTGAATACCAGACCTTGTGAGCCAGAAAAGCTTTCACATATCACTGCACGCATCAGTGGGCTCCTAACGGTCGTCTAAATGCTTTGCCCCGACGATTGGATGCAGACGTTATTACGCAAGAGTTCGTTAATCTCGGCCGCATCGAAACCGGCTTCGATTAGCAACTCCCTTGTTTGCCCACCAAGGGCGGGGGCTGCGCATAAGGTACGCGGGTCAATTTGGGAGCCAGGCATTCTGGGCATTGGAAACGAACCCAACACTTCGTGGTTCACCATGGGCAATAAACCCAAGTACTGCACCTGCGGATCCTCAATCAAGTCTTGGTAGCTATTCATCGGACCGCATAGGACGCCAGTCTCATTCAGTTTTTCGATCCAATGGTCGCGGGGCTGAGTTAGGAAAATCTTTTCCAGAAGGCTATTAATCGCCTCGGCGTTGTCCTGTCGGGCTGCGTTATCGGCGAATCTCGGGTCCTCGGCCCATTCAGGATGCCCAAGAACCTCAGCGAGAGATCTGAACATTTCGTTACGCAGGCACACCACAGCAATTTCGCCATCAAGCGTAGCGAAGTTCCCGGACGGGACGGTTACAGGTCGATTGCGAACGCCATTCTGCAGAAACGATTCCAACATCGGTGTGGCCTGAAACGCAGACGCTGCGCCAAGGAGCGAGAGCTCCAAGTGGCGCCCCGGGCTTGAGGCACTCTGCCTTTGTTCACTGATTGCAGCGGCAAGCGCAAAGCCCGCATATAAGCCAGCTATCATGTCGACTGCTAGCATGCCTACCCGTCGTGGTTTGCCGTCGGCATCCTGATTCATGGAAGCCATCCCGGTCGCCGCCTGCAGGATGCTGTCAGACCCGGGTCGAGAAGCGTTAGGGCCAGCGCTCCCGAAACCACTTATCGAACCTAGTACGATACCCGGGCGGAGTTTCTGCAAAACGTCAAAGCCTAAGCCGATTTTGTCTAGAATCCCCGGACGAAAACTTTCAAGGACGACATCGGATTGTTCGACAAAGCGATGAAGCACTTTGCGACCAGCCTCCTGGCGGGCATCAACGCAAATAGCGCGTTTCCCCCAATTCACAGGGGCACTGAGAGAGGTCTGTCCGTTGAGACCAACCCCCATAACACGGCCCCAGTCGCCCTGGGGGGGCTCCACTTTAATAACAGAGGCCCCCATCATAACGAGCATCTCGGCGGCATAGGGCCCAGCCAGACCCTGGCTCATGTCAAGTACGCGTACCCCTTGAAAAGGTAGAAACTCGTTGCTTGTTTTGTTCATTTTATTCACTGCTCAGGTATATCCAAAGGCACCGACTGCGCGCGGCATAGTTCTCAAAGAGAAGCTTTATCGTATATCTCGGTGCGCAATAATTCAGCGTACTGTTCCTCGGTGATATTCCCGTCAGCAACGAGCTTTTCCCATTTCTCAAGATTGTTTATGAAATTAGAAACTATCTGCTCAGGCTCGCTCACTCCACGTCCTTTAGCAGTGGCAGCTGCACGCGCGAGCTGGGACTGCATAAATTCATCGCGCGTCTGCTTTAACATGGGGGAGACTTCGACAAACTTGATGCCATTTTCTTGTGCGGCCTCTCTGGCTTCCGCCTCCTCACTTTCATAAGCGAAAATGGTCCTGGCAAGCGCAATCGGCGTCGCGTCTACTAACACTTTTTGCTCGCTCGTCGAGAGATCCTGCCAAAGCCCATCGCGAACATTGATATTTGACCCACCCTGGAACGCGCCCATCGGCAACGTTATAACGCTATCCACCACTTCATTTAGCGATAGCGACTTCAGCCAGCTGGTTGCGCCTATTACGCAGTCCAGTTGACCACGCTCCATTGCCTCGTACGCCTCATTGTTCGGAATATTTACAGGCACGCCCCCGATTTGCTCAACCCAGCGACCCATCTCCTCGCCGGCAACGCGCATCCGCAAACCCTTAGGCTCAAATCCGTTAGGGAATTCACCTTTGCACATTGCCTGATATGGCGGAGTTGCATAGTTCGACAAAAAGCGCACGTCATATTCGCTAAACTCTTGCAAACACTGTTCGCAGCCGTTGAGCACTGTGTCAACCGCAGCCGCGGCAGTCACGAGGGAATTTTGATTCCAAAACGACAAATCGCTGATGATTGAATTAGCCGGAATGGAAGTTGGGAAATAGACGCTAACCATAAAGCCAGCATCGATCAGGCCATCACGGACCGCCGTCAGCATCGTTGGGCCAGAAGCAGCAGCACCAGAGGGGAACAACTTAAACGATACGCTGCCGTCTGTTTCAGACTGGACCTTATCGATAA
The DNA here is from genome assembly GCF_058536345.1 of Stutzerimonas sp. C6.4V. NCBI lineage: Bacteria > Pseudomonadati > Pseudomonadota > Gammaproteobacteria > Pseudomonadales > Pseudomonadaceae > Stutzerimonas > Stutzerimonas sp. C6.4V. Next base: position 1,511,668 of record NZ_JBZUBM010000001.1, on the reverse strand, counting down.
AGGTTTTGATACCAAGGCTGGTTGGATGATGCGGAGGAAGATAGCTTGCATACGTGAGGTCGCGAGCCATTGCACTGGGCGACACGCTTATGCTTGCAGTCAGGGCGGCACCGACAGCCATCACAGCAAATTTTTTATTGTTAGTAAGCATGGTGTGTTTCTCCTTTGTGTCCGTTGCGCACTCTGTTTGATTGGAGTATTGTTCGCTGTGCGCACACGACGTTCTCACTGAGAACACGGTAGAGAAAAGACCCTTTGCCAGGGTTTGTCAAGCGGAAACACGTTGAGAGGAGCGATTGAGAGATATGGATGAGACCAGCTCGGATCTGGTTGTGGCCTCCTTTGCTCGAGGGCTAGCCATCATCAAGGCCTTTGGAGCGGGGGCGACAAGATTGACGCTTTCAGCAGCAGCCAAAAGGTCGGGGACTACTCGAGCGAGCGCCCGCAGGCTTCTCCACACGCTCTGTGCGCTCGGCTATGTCAAAACTGACGGCAAGGAATTCTGGCTGACTCCAAAGATTCTGGAGCTGGGCTTTTCATATCTTTCGTCTATGGAGATCTGGTCATTTGCGCAGGGCTATATGGAGGATTTGGTCCAGCGTGTTCACGAGTCGTGCTCCATCGCTGTATTGGAAAACTACGATGTCTACTATGTGATGCGTGTGCCGACGCGACGCCTATTGAAAAGCACATTGAACGTTGGAAGCACGCTTCCGGCCCATGTGGTTTCTCTTGGACGCATCCAGCTGGCGGCTTTATCGGAGGATGAGCTAGATCGTTATCTTGACTCAGTAGATCTGCGCCGCTATACACGGTTTACGATCACCGACAAAGATGAACTGCGCCGTGTGATATTGGAAGACGGAGCGAAAGGCTGGTCTGTCGTAGATCGAGAGCTAGAGGAAGGAATGTGCGGTATATCCGTCCCTATCAAGAGTCACGATAATCGGACCATTGCTGCTATAAATTTAACAATGGCTCCGAGCCGCGCAGCTGAACCTGGAGTTTTGGATGAACTTCTTGACCATTTGCAGCAAACCGCTAATAGCATCAATATGAGCTTGAGTGACAATCGGTCTTGATATTGCGGTCATCCGTGCCAGCAGTCCTGCAACCAGCCTGGCCGGCGTCATGTCGCATTAGGCCGAGCCTCATTTCGTGCTTTCTAATTCGCAGGATTGAAACAACACGGCACCGCGCTATTGATGGTGGCGGTTGGTCCCACCGTCGAATCAATTTTACCTCGCCGGTGGTGCCGCGCTAACGCCACGCCTCACCGGAGAATGCAGACGCTTTTAGTAATCATTGGACGCTTCCTGTCCGAACGCGAACCGGAAAACACCGCCGAGCTCAGACCAAGATGGCCTGCAGTCTTCAATAGATAGATCGCTCAGAGCCGCGCTCCTTTCGGCATGATGTACCCAGTAATTTGCAGAATATAAGCCCGCGCTGTCCTGTGGATCCGAGGCAAAAGCGCGGTCGATAAGCTCAGGAATGCACAGTTTAAGCCAGATTGGCTTTGGATCAATGTTCGAGGAAGCCGCGCAGATCGCTGGTAAACTTGACCGGGTTCTTGAACATCAAGAAGTGATCGCCCTGCTCGGCCTTGCTGTAGACGAACAACTGCGACTGAGGGACTGTCTTGTGGATCCAGCGCTGGCTTGGCAGATTGTTGCTGTAGTCGCCCGAGAAAATTGCCACCGGGACGTCGATCTTGTGTTGGATAACATCGCGCCAGTCATTGACGATGTGGTTGAACAATACCCGGCCCACCGCCTTCGGGTCGTTCTTGATGAAGTGTTGTGCAAAGCTTGCAGAGTTCTCGTAATAGGGCGAATCCATCAGCGGTGCACGCTCCCACGGCACCAGATCAGTGACCAGGGCATTGAGCGGCTTGCCGCCGGTGAAACCATCGACCATGCGCTCCGGCGATGTGGTGGTGCCGCCCGCATCCAGTCGTTCTTGCTCCGACCAGTCCACGTGCGAGTAGATCGATACCGGCTCGTCCACAAAGACTGCCTTGTCGATGCGGGAGGTACCGAACAGATCAATGTAACCCCACAGCACCGAGGCGCCCATCGACCAGCCCGCGTAGTTGGCCTTATCGAGCTTGAGATGATCGGATAGCTCTTTCAGATCCATCGAGAATCGCGAGATCCGGCCACCGTGCTCCACGCGCTGGGACAAGCCCTGGTTGCGCGGATCCATCACGTAGACGTGGTAATCCCGACTGAGCAGATACATCACATTGATGTATTCAGCGCCATTAGCCGACCAGCCCGGAACGAATACCAACGGCTCGCCCTCGCCGGCCTCCCAATAGGAGATCCTGACATCGTCAGAGGTAGTGAATGAATTGATCTGCAACCCTTGGAAGTCCGAGAGTTTGGTAGGCAAACCGTCGATCTTGTTGGGGAAATTGTAGTCCTGGCCGAGGACCTTCAGCGCCGATTCGGCCAAAGCATTGCCGGCCAGCGTTAGACCAACAGCGCATACGGTTGCGAGCATGGAAGTACGCATGGAAGTTTCCTCTGGGCTTGGATGGATAGTAGGCCCGTTTGAAGCGCTACTTCGAGTCTGGACGCGCCCTGCATGGAGCAAGACACCGTTTGCCCTAACACAAAGGCGTGCCGCAACCAGGGTGCGTAGCGAAGAAGCTGACACTGGCGACCCCGTACGAGTATTGACCGTGCAAACGCAAAAAAGCCGCGCATGTATCAAGCGGCAAAGGGAACATTTTCAAAGGTGTGTCACGCATCGATCGTCGAAACGCAACCAGCCGAGTTCAGCTGTCCTTGCGTTGCTCTGACGTTACCGTGGCGTGGGCCCGATGTGAGTCGGTAGATGCCTGATTGACGACGGCCCGCTCAGTGGCGGCGTTATGAGCCTGATCTTGTAGCGCTGAAAAATGAGCGACGAATGCAGGCGATTCTTCAGCAAAGGAAACGGGCGACAGTATCAGGGCGCAAGCGGCAAGCGCAGCTGCGGATAGGGTATTGCGGGTCATATGAGTTGCCTCTCGGTGCGCTGTGGCGTGGAACGTAAGGCAAGCTTAGGACCTCCCCGGAATTGGAAACAGGCAGCTACGGATAAAGCACCGTTACGTCGCACGCAATAACAGTTATGGCTCGCGGCCGTGCCTAGCGGAACGCCCCTAGTCGTCTCGCTTGGATGCGTGCCTCGATGCATGGCTTGACCCGTAATGTGCCCGGAGATGCAGAGAACACCGACGCTACGCTTTCGCGCTTTCCCACTTCACCGACTGGTATCAAGCCAGAACACATCCCCTTTCGCGCTCAGGCTGGACATGCGGGACCTGACCGCTCGGCACAGAGAGTAAGAAACACAATGGACATGTTGCATGCGATGAGGGCGTTTGTTCGGGTCGCTGACGCTGGTAGTTTCACTGCGGCGGCGCTGCAGTCCGATACGTCAACCGCTCAGGTCTCTCGATTGGTTTCAGAGTTGGAGAATCATCTGCAAGCGCGTCTTTTGCACCGCACAACCCGGCGATTGGCATTGACGGAAGCGGGCGAGCGCTTTCTGGAGCAATGCCGAGCGATTCTCGATCAGGTTGAACAGGCGCGAGCCGAAGCAGGCGGTGCGCACCTGATACCCAAAGGTCACCTACGGGTGCACTCGATCATTGGCCTTGGTATTCAGCTGTTAGCGACACTCGCCGGCCGTTACAACGAGATTTACCCCAACGTAAACCTGGAGCTGCTGCTGTCCCAGCGCCAACCCGATCCGTTGGAAGACAACCTCGATGTGATCATTACCCTCTCGCGCGAACTGCCAGATTCCGAGCTGATCGCGCAGCAGCTGGGCACAGTGCTCCACGTGGTCTGTGCCTCGCCCGCCTACCTCAGGCAACATGGCGCGCCGAAGGCACCGGCCGATCTTGAGAATCACAAATGCCTTCGCCTTGCCGATCCGGTGTTCAGCGATAGCTGGAACTTCATCGTTAACGATGCAGAGCTGCCTGTTTGGCCCGGCAATACCTTTAAGGTGAACGTTGCAGAGGCAATGAGCAGCGCCGCCGAGGCGGGAATGGGCATTTGTATGTTGCCAGATTATGTCGCCGTCCCTGCGCTACAACGCGGCTCACTAGTGCGACTGCTTCCTCACTACCATCTGCATGAAAAATACATCTATGCGCTCTACCCATCGCGGCGCTTCCTCGACGCCAAGGTGAAGACCTGGGTGGACTTCCTCAAGCAGGAGCTACCGCAAGCCTTTGAGGGTTACCACAAGGTGCTGCAGAACCCTGAATACTGGGCCTGATCATTGTTACAGATTCGGTAAGGCTTCCTCTCGCTGGCCGCTATTTTTCCGCCCCCCGCCAAACTTTACGATTTGTTTCAGAGACATGACGCGGTTGATTTTTTTAATCCCGCTACAAGTCGTGCGATTGATTGCTCCTTTAAATCGTCCGACACGTGTCCCTTTCGGCTGCCTCACTCGTTGGCAGCCTGTTTTATTCCGAGCGCACGCCAGAAACCTCTGGCGTGCCTCAACTTACGAAGAGGTCACCATGAAAAAACTTATCTGGATTGCCAGTTTGTCTCTGTTCGCACAACTGGCCGCTGCCGCACCACAAGCTACGCCGTACCACTATGGCGACGATCTCGACATCGCTAAGGTCATTTCCGTGAATGTGCCCAACGGTGGATGTTCAGTGGTTGAAGCCACGATGACCTATCTTGATTCTCGCGGCGAGACCCATGTAATGACTTACCTGCGCCAGGGCGCTGACTGCAACGACTACTAGATATCACCTCCTTTCTCTAGCACCACCGCCGGTAAATATGGCAACCGAGCGCTGGCAGGATGACCACAACCTGGACAGCTTCAGCTTGGTAACGGACCGGTCCCGCTGGTTGGGTTAGATGTTTGCAAACCGACTACCGCGACACAGCAGTTAGCCCTGTCATTTCGTAGCGTGCAACGCGGCGTTCGCGCCTTGTGGTCGGCGGGTTCGTTGGGCACGCGGCCGGATGGAACTGGCCGGGCCTGCAGGCAACCCATCGATAAGCTAAAAGGCGAGACTGCCGATCTCTTGCACGTCGGTGGCAGCAGTTGGATGCCGCTGTTTTGATGGGTTTGGGCTTTGTTGTCCTTTGAACGGCGAGCCGTCGTTCCGCAGGCGCAGGCCTGCGAAACGACAATAGGTGAAGGCCAACCGCTGCAGCCTAGATCAGCGGGCGGGCTGCTTCTCTTTGAGTGGCACGGAAGAGCTGACCGGCAAGGACCCGGGCGCCCGTTTCATCGTCAGCAGCAGATGCGCGGCGAGGCCGAAGATCAGTCCCCAAAATGCCGCGGCAGACCGAGCAACGACATGCCCGACGCGGTGACCAGGAAGGTGATCAACGCCGCCTCTCGGCCCTCCGGCACTGACATGGCCGTACTCAGCGCACCGCCGATGGCGGCCAGCAGTGCAAGCCCGGCCAATGCCGCAATCAGCGCGGCGGGAAACGCCGTGAATATCGAAACCAGCGTGGCGCCGAAGATACCCAACAGCAGATAGAACACCCCACCGGAAATACCAGCGATGTAGCGCTTGCCAGGGTCTTCGTGGGATTCCTTGCCAGTGCAGATCGCTGCCGTGATTGCTGCCAGGTTCAACCCATGACAACCGAAGGGCGCGAGTAGCAGGCTGCCCAGCGCGCTGCTGCTGATCAGCGGGCTCGCAGGCGTCGGGTAGCCGTCGTTGCGCAGCACGGCCATGCCAGGCACGAACTGGCCAGTTAGTGACACCATCACCAACGGAAACGCAACGCCAAGGATGACCTGCCAGCTGAACTCCGCGGTGATCCAGACTGGCGTCGCGAGTCCGATCACCAGCGCTTCGCTGTGCAGTTCACCACTAGCGACCGCTATGGCTACGCCGACTACCAACACTGCCATGACGGCGTAGCGCGGCATCATTCGCTTGAAGAGCAGGTACGTGCCAAGCATTGCCAATACCAGCCAGGGTTGCTCTTTAACCGAAACGAACAGTCCCGTGCCAAAGCGAAACAGGATGCCCGCGAGCATGCCAGCCGAAATGGCTGCTGGAAGTTTGCGGATGATCTTGTCGAACGCCCCAGAAAGCCCGACCAGCAGAATGATCACGCTGGACACTAGATAGGCGCCAACTGCCTGGTTCATGCTGATGTCGGGGAGCATGGTAACCAGCAACGCCGAGCCCGGAGCGGACCAGGCAATGATGATTGGCACCTTGTAGCGCAGGCTCAGCACAATGCCGAGCACGCCGCTACCGATGGAAATCGTCCAGACCCATGACGAGAGCATGTCATGGGGCAACCCACCTGCCTTTGCCGCCTGAAAGATGATTACAAGCGGCCCGGCGTAAGAAATCACGGTCGCGATGAAGCCCGCAACCACGGCCGAGAGGGAGAAATCTCTGAGTAGCGTGTTCATGACGCCTCGCAAGTCAGGCCTGGCGATCCGTGACAGAGTCCGGATCGCCCTTGTTGTGGGCCGTGCCTCTGAAACGGATGAGCGTAGGGTGGATGACGCTTCACCCATCCACCGCCGCACTCCGCAAAAGCCGGTGGATGAAAACAGCGTCATCCACCCTACGTTGGCCTTGGCCGTGGTGGTGCTTCTATCCACAGCGCCGACCAGCGGATCCATCATCCTCACAGGGAGGATGATGCTTCATCCATCCACCCTGCGCTCCGAAAAAAGCCGGTGGATGAAAGCATCATCATCCACCCTACGCTCAGCGTGATGAAGGAACTTGAGCCGCCCCTTTTATGTAGTGGTCTACTGATCCCGGACACCGATTTAGGCGAAAATCCTCGCCATTAAGAGGTGTTCGATGAGCAAGCAACGACGTACGTTTTCCGCCGAGTTCAAACGAGAGGCAGCTGCCTTGGTACTAGATCAGGGCTACAGCCATATCGAGGCCTGCCGTTCGCTGGGCGTCGTGGACTCGGCATTACGCCGCTGGGTGAAACAACTCCAAGACGAGCGCCAGGGCGTTACCCCAAAGAGCAAAGCGCTGACACCCGAGCAACGGAAGATCCAGGAGCTAGAGGCCAGGATCAATCGGCTGGAGCGGGAGAAAGCGATATTAAAAAAGGCTACCGCTCTCTTGATGTCGGACGAACTCGATCGTACGCGCTGATAGACCAGTTGAGTGAGCAGGAGCCGGTAGAAGTGGTCTGTTCAGCCTTCGATGTGGCGCGGTCTTGCTACTACGCCCATCGCCTTCGACGTCGCCGTGTCGATGCTCGTCGCGTCGCGCTACGTAGTCGGGTCAACGAGTTGTTTAGCCAAAGCCGAGGCTCGGCTGGCAGCCGAAGCATCCTGGGTATGCTGCGCGAGGACGGCGTGACGATTGGCCGTTTCCGTGTGCGTCGACTGATGCGTGAGTTGGGGCTGGTCAGCAAGCAGCCGGGCTCGCACGCCTACAAGCAGGCCACGGTTGAGCGCCCGGATATCCCGAATCGACTGAACCGCGATTTCGCTGTCCAGCGCCCGAACCAAGTGTGGTGCGGCGACATCACCTACGTCTGGGCGCAAGGTCGTTGGCATTACCTGGCCGCGGTGCTGGATCTGCACACGCGTCGGGTGGTTGGCTGGGCGTTCTCCGCCAAACCGGATGCCGAGCTGGTAATCAAAGCCTCGAGATGGCCTACGAGCAGCGCGGCAAGCCACAGCAGGTGCTGTTCCATTCGGATCAGGGCAGCCAGTACGCCAGCCGCTTGTTCCGGCAGCGGCTATGGCGCTACCGGATGCAGCAGAGCATGAGCCGCCGAGGATACTGCTGGGACAATTCGCCGATGGAGCGCCTGTTTCGCAGCTTAGAGTCAGTGTGGATTCCGGCAACTGGCTACCTGACGGCACAGGAAGCTCAGCGGGACATCAGCCACTACCTGATGCACCGCTACAACTGGATCAGACCGCATCAATTCAACGGTGGGCTACCACCAGCGGTGGCCGAAGAGAAACTTAACCCACTGTCCGGGATGGGTTGACCACTACACAAGTAGCTCGGATGGAAGCTCAACGATAACGTCTCCGCTGCCGTCTCCTGGATCTTGGCAGACAACGCGCCAGCTATCAGGTGTGTCCATAACGGTACCCTCATAACAGAAAGCTTTAGTGTGGCATTCAATATTAGGGAAACGCCTTGCCGTAGCGCGCCTATGTCGTAGCAGCTGGGTCACAGGCAGGCCGATGAGGATCGCGCCAATAGAAAGCCCACTGAGTGGGCGGCCTTTCGGTTGTCTCCTAAGGGACGTCTATGGAAGTCGCTCCGGGCGACCGGGGATGAGTTGTAGCGCACTCAACTGCCCAGGGAACCCGCCCATGCTATCGACATAGCGTAATGCAGATTTACCATCGCTCCAGCCTACGTACTGCATCAGCGTCTTGAGATCCCAGCCGCTGCGGGTAGCCCAGGTGGCAAAACCGCGACGCAGCGAGTGACTGCTGTAAAACTCAGGAGACAATCCAGCCAACTGCAGTACGCCACGCAAGAGAGTGACAACGCTATTTGGGTGCAACCCCTGCTCACCTAAGTGCCCCCAGCGATCAATGCCGCGAAATACAGGCCCTCGAGCTATGCCCGCCAAGCTGATCCAGTCGACGTAGGCCTGCACCGGGCACAGCTTGGCCAATGCTGGCGCGCTAAAGGTCTGGCCATGGTTATCCCGGTCACCTTTGCTCCAGGGAAGGAACAGTTGCATACCCTCCCCGGCCCGCACCTGGATGTGCTCGACTCGTAGGCGGCACAGCTCATCACTGCGAAACGCGCGCCAAAAGCCAATCAGGACCAGCGCGCGATCACGACTACAGCGTAGCAACCGCGGCCAGTCGTTCTCCGCTCGCGCTCTCCTCTCGGCCACCTCTAACCCCTGCACACATTGTTCGAGTTGACGTAATTGCAGCGGCTCTGCCTGCTTCTCTTGGCGGGGATGCAGCGTACGGATGCCCTTGACGATCTGGCGAACCAGTGGGGTTTTGGTCGGATCGGGGAACCCATGGCTAACGTGCCACTGCGCCAGTGCCGCGAGGCGCAGCTTGAGCGTGTTACTGGAAAGTGTCGACGCGTGATCCACAAGGTAGCGCACGATGGCATCGCTGGTCGCCGGCAGAAAGCCGCCATAGGTGACTTCGTAGTGATCGAGCGCCTGCTTATAGCTGCGCCGAGTGTTGGCCCGAATGCTGGCCTGCAGGTACCGCTCGATGTCTTGGCTCATCGGAGCGCATCCTCTGGTGTACCGGTGATCAACAGGCAAACGACGAAAATACCGCTTCATCTTGGATAATTCTAGATTATCCAATCCTATATCAGACTCTAACCTAGCGCCAAATCTGATCTTCGATAGAATGTAAATGCATAGCATGTAATACGGTACGAAATCGTAGGAGATTAAAATGGCGCGAGGCGGAATTAATAAGGTGGTTGTTCAAAAGGCACGCACCGCCCTTCTCGCCCGCGGCGAGCATCCAAGCATCGATGCAGTACGGGTCGAGCTCGGAAACACAGGCTCGAAGAGCACCATTCACCGCTACCTTAAAGAGCTTGAACCCACCAAAAACGACCGAGCAGGTGGGCCGATCACGCTAAGCGAGCAACTGGCCAACCTGGTGAATCAATTGGCCGATCAGTTGCAGGAAGAAGCCCAAGCAGCCATTGCTGGTGAGCGAGAGGAATTTGACCGGGAGCGGGCCGACTACCACCTTAGAATTCGACAGACCGAAAGCCGCGTGCAGCAGTTGGAAGACCAGGTAGCTGCAGGCGTCGAACGATGTCAAAAAGCCGAAAACGAGTTGCTGCTGGAGAGCAGGCAACGCCAGCAGGCCGAAATCGAAACCTCCCGTCTACAGCAAGCTAATCGGGACTTGGAGGAGCGGCTCAAGGATCGCGACGCGCAGATTTGTTCGCTTGAGGAAAAGCATGAGCATGCGCGTGATGCCCTGGAACACTACCGTCAGGCCAGCAAGGAACATCGCGAACAGGACCAGCGCCGAAATGAATCACAATTACAGCTATCTCAGCTTGAACTACGTCAATTGCAACAGACGCTAGTCGTCAAGCAGGACGAATTAACCCAGCTGAATCGTGACAACGAACGTCTGCTCACCGAGGCAAGACTATTGCAGAGGGATCAACAGGCCCAGCAGCGCCTGCTCGATCAGAACATTCAAGCCCGGGAAACCTTACAGAACCAGCTCAATGTGGCAGAAGCTGTCAAGCTAGCTTATGAGCAACGAAATTACGATCTACAAACCAAACTGGACAGCTTAAGCAAGACGAAAATCAGGCAGAGCAGCCGCCAAAAGCCGCGCCGGACTGAGCTTATAGTTGGCGCTGCAGAGAAATCACCTCTGCCAGCAAAAAGAAGAAAAGGACCAAGCGCCTAGGTCAGCAACCCTTCTCGGACAGACCACTCCGAAGCAAGCTCCTGCCCTACTCATTAAGCTAAAGGGTAGTTCAGGGTCGTTGCAATTCGGACTGAGTAGGCAGCAGATAACCGGGATCGCAAGCAAGCTGGTCTGCGATCCGATAAAGCTTCTCTACGGTAATACTTACTTCACCACGTTCGATCCGCCCCATGTAGCTGCGGTCGATACTACAGGCCAGCGCGAGTGCATCCTGAGAAATGTGGCAAACCTTTCTCTGCGCTCGGATGCGTTCGCCCAAGGCCTTCGCCAAATATTCCATGACCGTCTCAGTTTCATCGAGACGGCAATATCATGCGTTTACGGACGGTCAGGCCACGGACTATAATCCGTATTTAACGTGCTACTCCCTCTGGTATTGCAATGAAATCAGCCTCGTTCATTTTCGATAGGCGGCTGTACGAGCTGCTTCAGAAGGAAGGCCGCACGCGATTCACGATACGTGAACTGCGTGACGCCTATGCCAAGCGCCTGGAAGGCATGAGTTTCCGCATCAATGACGTACGCCGCTATGTATACGAACAAATACGCCGGATGTTGCGCGTAGGCTGGATAGTACTTGACGAAGAGCGTCGTGTCCGGGGACAGGTCTACCACCTGCTGCCCGTCCCTGCGCATCTGCAACTGGACCTAATCGACAATGGGTTCGAAAACTACCGTAAGGCTGAGCCAGAGCAGATGCAATCAGAGACCACCGATCCGCTTGCACCGCTTCACCCCTCAGATGATGCAGACCAGCACCTAGAGGCGCTTCTTAAAGAAATCAGGCTGGACTTCCTGACCTCCATGGGTGAGGCGGAGCGGTACAAGCTGCTCATCGATGAAATGCCGCACCTCCGCGATACGGTGCAAGGCGACTATTTGGACGCCCGAGATCGCAGCTCACGCCTACTGGGTCATCTCCGCGCCATCGAAAAAACACTCAAAACTCTTTCGTCCATGCAATGAACAAACAACTGCGAAACTGGCAGCGCCAATGCGTCGACACGGCGCTAGAGCACTATTTGCGCGCGTCTCACTTTTTCTGCCAGGCAACGCCAGGCGCCGGCAAGACGCGCATGGCCGCCGAATTGGCCAGCAGGCTGCTTGAGCAAGACAGAATCGATCTGGTGCTTTGCTTTGCACCGTCCTGCCAGGTTGTCGAAGGCCTTCGCTCGTCTTTCTGCACTGTTCTTGGTAGGCGCTTCGATGGTCAACTCGGCGCAGTGGGGGCAGCGTTCACCTATCAGGCGATGGAATACCGTAGTGAGGCGTTCTGGACGCTGCTTGATGACTATCGTGTGTTTGCCGTTTTTGATGAGATTCACCACTGCGCCGGCCACGACATGGTCCTGAGCAACGCATGGGGCCAGCAGATACTTCAGCGAATACAGGACAAGGCCGCTTTTACATTGGCTCTATCCGGCACGCCGTGGCGATCGGATGATCGACCCATCGCACTCGCCCGCTACTCCTCGCCCGAGGGGCGACTGATCTGTGATTACCGCTACGGGATGCAGCAGGCTGTGGCAGACGGGGTATGCCGCTCCCCTCGAATTGTCCTACTCGACAACCAAAAGGTGAGGTTTACCGAGGAGTTGGACACAGAAAACATTGTCAGAACTTTCCCGAACATCGCTACGCTGTTGGGCGAGTCCCCTGTCACTTACGAAGAGCTGTTGCGCCATGATGAGGTTGTTGATCAGTTACTTGATCTTGCACGCGCCAAGTTAAATGAGCTTCGCCTGCTCGATCCTGATGCGGCTGGCCTGGTAGTTGCCACTGATATCGTGCACGCCCATCAGGTTGCGAAAGCTCTGAAAGCAAAGGGTGAAAGTTGCCAGCTCGTGACCAACAAAACCCCAGATGCGCAGCGGGTAATAAATCTATTCAGACGCAGCCACTGTCAATGGATCATCGCTGTTGGAATGATCAGCGAAGGGACGGATATCCCCCGACTCCAAGTGTGCTGCTACCTCAGCCGTATTCGTACCGAGCTGCATTACCGACAGGTGCTTGGGCGAGTGCTTCGTCGTACCGGGCAGTCCGATGACGAGGCTTGGCTGTTCATGCTAGCGGAACCAACGTTACAGTGCTTAGCGGAGAGGATTGCAGATGATCTTCCGGAGGACTTGGCGGTACTGAGCAGGGTGCCGATGCCTGCGCCAGGCTCGGCTCTAGATTCAGTTCCTGGTCGAGCTTCGGTTGTAGGAAATGAAGACCAAGCCAAAACGCACATGGATACTCTCTCCCCGCTGAAATTTGAAGGAGGAGCCACAAGCATCTTTACCTCTAAGGACCTCTCAACTCAGTCGAACCATCAAGTCAGTTTCTCCAAGCATTACCGGCAACAGCTGCTTGATTGCTTTTGATGCTTATGTGCCGAATGGATGCGCATGGCATTGGAGGTATAATCGCACTGTTACGTCAACTTACTGGTCAAGCACTCTTCGTTGATGCCAGCACCTCTAGTTATGAGTAGCTCCAAATCGGTGCGCACCAACCACGCCTTCGCGAGCATATCGAGCCTCCTGAAGGTACAAATGGCGATCCAATAACGGAAAGTCCTTTCTTGGGAACGCACCCAAGTATTGGTGTAGGACCCGATACCCAGCCTTGTCGACATGAGGAAAAGCCGCTGCCTTATGCAGGTCATTGGGTAAAAGCAAGCCCGTTTCAGCGTCCTCACATGCCTTAATGAACATTGAAAACCTAGATGGAGGAAGTACGCCTAGTAGTGAGGCTGCCAATAACATGCTTCCAAATCTGCTTGGCGGGTCCGCTGTAGATGGACCCTTTAAGATGCTCAGCTCAAAGGACCCCGGATCAGCAAATCGAGGGCCGACTTTGGACTGAAAATAAATCCTCGCTGCTCCACCTCTGCTCCCATGAAAGGGGGACTGGAGCAATATGTCAAACAAACTATTAAACAAGCCAAACCAAATGTGTCGCTGATTGGGTCTTTTATATGCCAATAGGTGCTCGATCTTGCTTAGCGTGGTAAGACGAAAACGAGCGAGCTTTGAACCTTTAGCAGTTATACTCCCTGAGCTCGAATTGCACTCCTGAACAAAAGCATTCCAAGCCTTCGAATAGTGAGACGCATCGGATAGCATTACTAAATCTCGACCGTGCACGTTGCACATAATTGAATTAACATAACACCAATGTTTTCGCCACATGGGCAAATGACCACTAGCCACGTCGCCTCTTAAACAGTCTGGACAAAAGAAATGACGATACCTCCAGTCAACAACGGATCCGTTTCGCAGACAAAAATACTCTTTTAGGAATCGAGGCTCAATATGTTCGCCCCTAAGTTTTATACGCTTGCTGGCTGACAAGAAGTCGCTATCCGGGTCAGCATACTGTATCTCTAACCCTTCCCACCATTGCGATGGACGCGCACTCAATGCCAATCGTGTTATATCTACTGTATGGCGATGGAAACTGCATCGGAAAAGCCATGACGATAACGTCTCGTCAACACCCGGCCTAGGCAGAGGGTGTAACTTCATATCTAGTAACCCCAAGGATTTGATTTAGCGCGCCCCAGCATGTCTAGATCAACTTTTTCAACGCCCAGCTTTACCGCATAACACGCCGCACCTCTAATCAACTCGAGAGTCTTATCCATCCTCCCATTGGTGAGATGAATTATTTCCATTACTATTTCCTCAGAGTACAAGTGCGAAGGCAGCTGTAAAGGTAATGACTCTTCGACCTCTAGCAAAAAGGATCTAAACTCCTCATCTTCTTTCCAATCCGCAAGAGCGACCTCATGAAACCGTCTTTTAAATTCATCACCTGACTGTAGGGCATTCCGTGCGCTAGCTGTGCCAAAGCAGAACAGCTTCAAGCCATACTCTGATCCCAGCAGTTTTTTCAGAATAGACATGTTAATTCGTTGCTCCTGCTTTGGGCGCAACAGCGCATCATGAAACTCATCAATAACCAAACCCCAAATTTTTCTGAGTTTGATAACTTCTCTGATTTCGTTCGGGATATCCGCGCCGCCTTTAGGCCTCGATTCGGATATTGGCAAACCAAGTGCCAGCGCAAGCTCGGTTTTAAGGCTCTTCTTTACGCTGATCTCGGGCGATTCCGCCATTGAGAGGATAGCCAATCCGTCGCTGTTTCTAACTCGCTTAGGGATCTTCGAGATAATCGCGGTTTTACCGGACCCGCCTGGACCAACCACGAGCAACGCTGGCGCATTCATACGCTCTGGGACGGTTGCTATATTATTCATCATTCGAAAAACAGCTTCGCTGGAATTATTATCCACCCAGAGCTCTTGATGAATTGCAGCTATTCGCGCTTCAGTATTAGCAGTTAAATACTTCTGCATATCCTGTCGAACGTGCTCGCCACTCATTTTAGGTCCTCAGGCATGAATTTCTTTGGAGGGGTAGAATAGTCAGGTTTATTTTTATCGGACTTAACTAGCGAATTATCGCTGGCAGGCGCTGGATAAGCATCGGAATAAGCTTTTTCTGCGGCATGGCGGCGTCTCGCCTTACGAGTTAACTTTGTACTCTCCGCCTCAATCTCTAGCTTGGCCCTGTACGCTTTGCGCCCCCTATCATCATCGATAGCCCCAGCGCGCACTGCTTGAGGATGGAACTTACTCGCACGATATTCTTCATAGCTGGGTGCCTGTCCCGTCAGGTCAGCTAGCGAAATAGGGCAAAACTGGCCATTCAGCTTCACCCACACTTGATTCATATTGAACGGATCAGACTTAACTATTGCATGGTTTGTACCAACAAAAGGTGTGAGTACAGGATCCCAATAAACTTGGCCGTGCAGCTTGATACCATCCGGGTTAACTTTACGACTTTCTTGAGGCATGAACCAAAGTTTCAGCTGCTCGGGGTCGGAGAGTTTCGGAGGATAAGGAGTACCCCCATTCGGTGCAAAATAGTCAGCCCATGCTTGTCGCGGACTAATTTTCAAAGCGCTATGTATCGTAGAATGGTAGACAACCACTTCGCGCGCAAACCAGCCAAAAAAATCGGAGAAGGTCATGGTGGCGCTCTTTTCACTATTGAGATCCCGGCGCGCAACCGAGTTCGACATCGTAGTGCCCTTTAATAAGTGCACTTTGGTTGTCATGAACGTACCAATCAATCTTTCCACATGGCCGCCAAAGTGCTTTTGTCCAATTGGCCGGTACGCAGGATGTATTCCAAATGCTTCGCATCCAGCCTTGAATTTTGCACTTGTAAACTCTGCGGCATTATCCATGTGCAGAACCTCGGGCTTGCCATAATAGGGATAATCATCAGAATCTATGCCTACAGCTCTGGCAAAACCTACTTTAGGAAGCACACTCTGGCTAAGTGCACAAGCTACCGAAACAGCCGACGGCACGTGAAGACTGAGGTAGTACCCAAGAATTACTCGTGTGTATACGTCAATTGCTACCGTTAACCAAGGGCGGCCAATCACATGGACACGATCGTCCGCTAGCAGAATGATGTCGACCAATGTGTGGTCCATTTGCACCCACTGTAACGGTCTTTGGACAGTTTTCTTACCTGCTCGCGCTGTAAACTTTTGGGCTGCCGCGTCAGGGCCCCGCTTTATTTTTAATCTGTTTTTTTCTGACAATATTGATCGCACGCGCCGCAAAACTGTATCCTTACAAGGAGAAGGAAGACCCTGCTCTTTGCATTTAACATCAACTTCCACCCAAACTTTGCTATAACTAGCCCCTCTCGACGCGTACACTTTTTTAGTCGCTTCAAAAATTGCCACTTCGACTGATTCATCCAACCGGGTTACACCTTCCTTTACCCCCCGCTTCTGAAGAACTAAAGACAACGGACCAACGTCCTCGTCGAACTTCTTGGCCAATTGGAAGAAATAGCTCCGTGATACGTTTAGTAACAGACAAGCTTGACTTACCGTTACTTCCGCTAATCTCCACTTTTTAATTACGTTATAGCGTTCAGCGGCTAGAGATAGCTCATCTTCTGTATAGTCATTAACATTTAAACGAACTTCATTAGCCACGCTCAGTTTATCGGCGACCCCTGCAATCCGCTCGATATCGCGCCTAGAAACGATCAGTGCCTCGCCAGAAGCACTAATAATTACCCTAACATGCTTGTCACTGAATACCATTTTAACTGTGGCAAGCTTTCCCTTCGCAACTACAAGCTCTCCAGAAACTAGCTGGTCGGTCATAAGTTATATCCGACATATAAATGCGTTAACTAGCTCAACGGCATAGCCCAACGCAGATGTAAAAAGCGCGTAAATTTCCAACAGTGCGCAGCCTCAAGTTATGCTTGAGAGCGCATGATAAAAAAGTAGACCATGGCCAAAATTATCGCCACTGCAATCTACTTTTTAAATTGTAATCGACTTAAGTAGTTGATTTATCTGGATAAATTTGCCTACGTTTTTTAAGTAGACGCCACATCACCTCTCTTTGTCTTACACACGCTTCTTTGTCTTACACACGCTGCGCCGCGCTACCGCCCTTGAGCGATAACCGCGGCGTTTTTTCTATCACCCGTACTCTTGCACAGCGCTACGTATGTCATCGGCCAGCTGCCGCACTCGTTCTTCGCTGGTGTCCCATGAGCACATGAATCGCGCACCGCCAACGCCGATAAATGTGTAGAACATCCATCCGCGGCTCCTGAGTGCTTCCAGTGCGGTCGGTGGAATGCTGACGAACACACCATTGGCCTGTACCGGGAACATGAGCTCTACGCCTGGTACGTCGCTGATCAGCCTGGCGAGCAACTGTGCGCAGCTGTTGGCATGTTTGGCGTATCTCATCCAGGCGCCGTGTTCCAGCAAGCCCACCCAGGGCGCGGATAGAAAACGCATTTTGGACGCCAGCTGGCCGGCCTGTTTGCAGCGATATTCGAAATCATCGGCCAGGGCTTTGTTGAAAAACAGGATGGCCTCGCCTACAGCCATGCCGTTTTTCGTGCCGCCGAAACAGAGCACGTCCACGCCCGTCTTCCAGCTCAATTCGGCGGGCGACAAGCCCAGATGTGCACAGGCGTTGGCGAAACGCGCACCGTCCATGTGCAGGTGCAGGCCGAGTTCCTTGCAGGTATCGCTGATGGCTTGGAGTTCATCCGGTTGGTAAACCGTGCCGATTTCCGTCGCCTGGGTCAGGCTCACCACGCGCGGCTTGGGATAATGAATGTCCTTGCGTTTGAGCGCTATTTCACGAATGGCTGCCGGCGTCAGCTTGCCCTGTTCGGTGCGCGCTACCAGCAATTTGGACCCGTTCGAGAAAAATTCCGGGGCGCCGCATTCGTCCGTTTCGATGTGTGCGATATCTCCACAGATCACGCTGTGATAGCTCTGGCACAGGGCTGACAATGCCAGCGAGTTGGCTGCCGTCCCGTTGAAGGCGAAGAACACTTCGCAATCGGTTTCGAACAGTTGGCGAAAGTGGTCGGCCGCGCGCGTCGTCCATTGGTCATCGCCGTAGGCTCTTTCATGGCCCTGATTTGCCCGGGCCATGGCCTCCCAGGCTTCCGGGCAGATTCCGGAATAGTTGTCGCTGGCGAACTGCTGATTGGAGGTCGTCATCAAAAAGCCTCTTTATATAGGTGCTGCCTAGCTGCTGATGGGCAGGAAAATTACGGTGAATAGACCAAGGCTGCCAAGCGCGAAGACAGATGCGCTTATCCAGAGGACAGACAGCACATCAGCCTGGATTCGCCCGTTGCGTACGCCGCTAGCGCTGCGAGCGTAGCGTCGGCGCTGAGTTGTCCAGATCCCAAGCGCCGTGGCCAGGGATAGCGCTACCAGTATCGAAACGAAGGCACCGTGGTACGGCATCCAGCGCAGAAACAATGCGCTGACAGTAATCATCGTCAGCAGGGTCCTGCCCCAGGCCAACGATGTTCGTTCCGGCTGCAGGCCCGGATCTTCGTGCAGCGGAAGCTGCGGCGGTTTAGGTTCCAGACGCCGCCGAAAGGAGATGTGCATCGTCGTCAGTTACGCAGCGCAACAAAGGCGATGAGTACCAGCGTCACCAGGGTTCCGCCGAGGGAAAGGATAGGAATCAGCAACGGAAACGGTAAAGGGCCGTTGTGTCGCATGGCCCGTTCGACGCTCAACCAGCGGACACAGGCCGTCGAGCTGATGAACATCGCCAGCAAAAGCAAGGAAACAGACAGGACCTTGCGTATCTCCAGTGAAAATATCCCGCTGGCAAAAGCCTCGACCGCCACCCCACCGGCGAGCAAGGCCAGCGATGTGCGAATCCAGGCGAGAAAGGTTCTTTCATTGGCCAGCGTGAAGCGCGGATCGGGTTCATTTCCGCCAGCCAGCAACCTGTGACTCCAGCGACTGCGTTCCATGGGGTAATGCATCTCCGATCAAGGGGGCGAGCTTCATTCAAACAGAAATAGCGACAGCCTGCAGGGTCCGTTAGCAACCACGGCGGCACTGGATTACCGGATGCCGCGCGCTGCGTAGAGTCAAGCGCGGCATCCGCGCCGCAACGACTTATCGAACCCCATGTTAATGTGCCGCTACCTTAACAACCTGGAGACTTTCAATGCTGCTTCGTCTGGTCACCACCTTCATTCTCGGCACGGCGTGCCTGTCCGCAATCGCAGCGGATCAGGATCACACCCACCACCAGATGAGCACGGCAGTAGCCGTCACTCAGGCCTGGTCGCGGGCAATGCCGCCCACTGCTCCAACCGGCGCGGTCTATTTCGTGCTCCAGAACCCAGGCGACAAAGCGGATCGGCTCGTAGGGGTAAAGACGCCGCGTGCCAGTAAAGCTGAGCTGCACACTCACGTCCATGAGGGCGAGATGATGCGCATGAAACAGATCGAGTCGATCGAGGTGCCGGCGGCCGGCCAGGTTGAGTTCAAACCCGGTAGCAGTCACGTCATGCTGTTCGGGCTGAGCGAGCCACTCGTGGCTGGAGAGCGGTTTCCGCTGACGCTCGAGTTCGAGCGTGCCGGCGACGTCACGGTAGAAGTGAGTATCCAGGATCAAGCGCCAGAGGCTAGCGGACAGCAAAACATGCACCATTGATCCAGAGTTGGGCCGGCGGGCGCAAACAAAGGGGGTTGCGGTAGCAGCCCCCTCCTCGTCACTGGCAGACACCTGCCTGTCTCGTCAGATACCGGTTGGGGTGCGCATGGTGACGAACTCTTCAGCGGCCGTCGGGTGAATCCCTAGGGTATCGTCGAAGATCCGCTTGGTTGCCCCTGCCTTCAACGCAACGGCCAGACCCTGGATGATTTCGCCCGCTTCAGGTCCTGCCATATGGCAACCGAGGACCTTGTCGGTATCGGCGTCAACCACCAGTTTCATCAGGCTTCGCTCTAGGCTGTCGGTCATGGTCTGCTTCATGGGGCGGAAGCGACTTTCAAACAGCACCACCTTGTGCCCCGACTCCCGCGCTTCTTCTTCGGTCAAGCCAACCGTTGCCATGTTAGGCAGGCTGAATACCGCTGTGGCGATGTTGTGGTAGTCGACGGGTCGATACTCGTCGGGCCTGAAGAGTTGACGTGCCACGGCCATGCCCTCGGCAAGCGCCACGGGCGTGAGCTGAACCCGACCGATCACATCGCCGATAGCGAGGATCGACGGTATTGATGTGCGGAACTGCTCATCAACCGCGACGAACCCCCGCTCGTCCAGCGCCACATCAAGCTTGTCCAGCCCTAGCCCATCGAGCATGGGCCTGCGCCCCGTCGCATAGAGGATACAGTCCGCTTCAAGGACACGACCATCCAGCAGCGTGGCGAGCAAGCTTCCGTCCGCCTGCTTGTCTATGCGGGTTATGTCGGCGTTGAACTGCAAATCGACACCCTTCTTGATCATTTCATCCTTGAGATGATCGCGCAGAGAGCCATCGAAGCCCCGCAGGAACAGTTCACCGCGGTACAGCAGTTTGGTGTCGGCACCGCAGCCGTGGAAGATCGAGGCGAACTCGACGGCGATATAACCTCCGCCGACCACCAGGACGCGGCGCGGCAGCGCCTCCAGGTAGAAGGCCTCGTTGGAAGTAATGGCATGTTCGCGGCCCGGGATGTCGGGTACGAATGGCCAGCCGCCGGTGGCAATCAGGATATGCTCCGCGCTGTACTGGCTGCCGTCGACCTCAACGGTATGCGCATCAACCAGCCGCGCATGGGCCTGCAGCAGCGTGACTCCGCTGTCTACCAGCAGGTTGCGGTAGATCCCATTAAGGCGCTGGATTTCACGGTCCTTGTTGCTGATCAGTGTTTTCCAGTCGAACCTGGCGCCATCGACGGTCCAGCCGTAACCTTCAGCTTCGTGAAGGTCTTCAGCATAGTGCGCGCCATAGACCAGCAGTTTTTTCGGCACGCAACCGACATTTACGCAGGTACCGCCCAGGTAACGGCTTTCGGCTACCGCCACTCGAGCGCCATAGCCCGCCGCGAAACGAGCGGCACGGACGCCACCGGACCCCGCGCCGATGACGAATAGATCGAAGTCGTAAGCCATGAACTCTTGTCTCCCTTATAGAACGCACAGCATAACCCAGGCGTTTCACCTGATCATCGAAGGAGTACCGCATGCGCCCTACCCTGACCCATCTCGCCTTGCACGTGCCGGATCTGGACGCCTGCATCAGCTTTTATGAGCGGTTCTGTGGCATGCACGTATTTCACGAACGTCCCGGCAAGGGTGCACGCATTGTCTGGATGGCTGAGCCGGGCCGTGAACGCGACTTTATTTTCGTGATCATGCCCGGCGGACAGGAGCGTGCGCTGGCGGACAATGACTACAGCCATTTCGGCTTTGCGCTGGACAGCCGGGATGAAGTCGATGCGATAGCCGAAAAAGCGCGCGAGGCCGGCTGCCTGATATGGGCTCCCCGTGACGAGCCCTACCCTGTCGGGTACTACTGCGGCGTGCGTGACCCGGCGGGGAACTACGTCGAATTCAGCTACGGTCAACCACTCGGGCCAGGCTCGCAGGATATGCCTGTGCCATGAAACGAACGAAGCCACCCGAAGGTGGCTTCCTGCAGACGCCTTGTCGCTTAGAACGCTTTACCGGTCAGGTAGAAGTTCTCATAGCAGAAGTTGGTGGCGGCGATATAGCCTTCCGCGCTTCCGCAATCGAAACGCTGACCCTTGAACTTGTAGGCCAGCACGCAACCGTCCTGGGCCTGGCGCATCAGGGCGTCGGTAATCTGGATCTCGCCACCCTTGCCCGGCTCGGTCTGTTCGATCAGGTCGAAGATGTCCGGGGTCAGAATGTAACGGCCGATGATTGCAAGGTTCGACGGGGCGTCTTCCGGTTTTGGCTTCTCGACCATGTGGCTGACGCGGAAAATATCGTCGCGGATCATCTCGCCGGCGATCACGCCATATTTGCTGGTCTCTTCCGGCGGTACTTCCTGGATTGCGACGATTGAGCAACGGAACTGGTTGTACAGCTTGACCATCTGCGCCAGGACCGGATCACCGTTGAGGTTGATGCAGAGGTCATCCGCCAGGACCACGGCGAAGGGTTCGTCACCGATCAGGGGACGACCGCTGAGGATGGCATGACCCAGGCCCTTCATCTCTACCTGACGCGTGTAGGAGAAGCTGCACTGGTCAATCAGCTTGCGAATCCCAACCAGGTACTTTTCCTTGTCGGTGTTGCGGATCTGGTGCTCAAGTTCGTAGCTGATGTCGAAGTGATCTTCCAGGGAGCGCTTGCCGCGTCCGGTAACGATCGCGATCTGGGAAAGCCCTGCGGCTAGTGCCTCTTCAACCCCGTACTGGATCAGGGGCTTGTTGACTACCGGCAACATTTCCTTGGGCATGGCCTTGGTCGCAGGCAGAAAGCGCGTGCCATATCCGGCCGCGGGAAAAAGGCATTTCTTGATCATGTGAGTCCTTGAATAAAAAGGTTCCAGTTGATGCACTGCGCCTGGATCGGTCAACAGCCATACCCTGCTCGTCCCGCCGACAGCGGCTGACTAGAGGCTACGACCACCGAAACGACAAGGGGTTCGACCGCTGCCAGTGCGAATACATCAAACCCAAACAAGCCGACCGATGGCCGTTGACATAGGCCTGGTGCATAGGTTGATGCGAGCCAGGGCAATTGCCAAGTAGGCCCACGAAAAAGAAATCGCGTCCCTGGCGAGCCCGTAACGGTTGCGTATGGCCAACGCGCCTGATCCGAGTCCGATAAAACCTGTGATTTATTGCCGAAAGACCCGCAAAACCCCGCCAAGCAGCACGCGTTTCGCTGATCCAGATCAGTAAAAGTCCAGAAAAACGCCGCTTCGTCGCAAGCCATTGCGGGCTGACAGGCAACCGCGACTAGGATATCGCCGTCCTGATATGGCCTTGTGCCTGTACGCGCCCACCTCACGTATATCTGTAAAGAGTCGGGGCTTTCGGCCGATAGGTCGAGACAGGCGAGGCGCCGTGTGGCCGTCTAAAAACGCGGCTGCGCCTCAGGTGAGTTCGCGATACGCAGTAGCAGTTAAGGAAAATGATGAACAGTAGTCCTGAAGCTCGGCAGATGTCCGTCCAGTCAAAGATCAACCTGGCGTTGCTGCTGGTCTTCGCTTTGGTTCTGGCCGCTTCGCTTTTCTATTCCTCACGATCTGAAAAGCAGCTGATCCTCCAGGTCGTCGAGCAGCAAACCAAGGACACGGCTGACTCCTACTTCGACAGCATCAATACCATGATGCTGACCGGTACCATGGCCCAGCGCGAAGTGCTGCGTAACAAGATCCTTGCGCGCCCGGGCGTGATCGACGCGCGCATCGTACGCGGCGAGCCGGTGACAAAAGTGTTCGGCCCCGGGTTCGAGCATCAGCGGCCGATGGACAAGCTCGACGAGCGGGGACTCGCTGGCGAAGCCACTATCGAGGTGAGCGAAGGCAAGGATGGTCGTGTGCTCACGGTGATCAACCCGATCCACGCACAACAGGATTATCGCGGTACCAATTGCCTGACGTGCCATCAGGTACCCCAGGACACGGTAATGGGCGCGGTGCGCATCAGCTACGATCTGTCTGCCCTGGACGGCAAGGTGGATCGAAATCTCCTGTTGTCCGCTACGATCCAGGCGCTATTGTTGGTCGTGGGCCTGGTTCTGATGGGCTACATCATCCGTCGGGTGATCATCAGCCGCATCAACGACATGCGTCACACCATGGAAGCGATGACCGCGGATGAAGACCTCAGCCGTACAGTCGCCGTGCATGCGCAGGACGAAGTTGGCGCCATGGGTCAGGCTTTCAACCGCATGATCTTCAAGTTCCGCAACAGTCTTGAAGCGGTCGCTGCCGTGACACGCCAGTTGGGTGAGGTATCGGACCGCGTATCGAACGTCGCCGAGAAGACCCAATCTGCCGTCATGGCGCAACGCAGCGAGACCGACATGGTCGCCTCTGCAATGAATGAAATGAGCGCAACCGTCCAGGAGGTAGCACGCCACGCAAATCAGACCGCGTCGGCCTCGGGGGGCGCAGATGCGGAGTCGAGGATGGGCGTCACCCTTGCCACTGAAGCGCTGGACGGCATCGAGGTGCTGATTCGCGATATCGAGAACGCTGCACGGCTGATCAAGCAGGTTGAAACGGACAGTGCCAGCATCGGCATGGTGCTCAATGTCATCAACGGTATCGCCGAGCAGACCAACCTGCTCGCGCTGAACGCGGCGATCGAGGCCGCGCGCGCCGGGGAACAGGGTCGCGGCTTCGCCGTGGTCGCCGACGAGGTGCGTACCCTCGCCTCGCGCACTCAGAAATCAACCGAAGAAATCCAGCGCACCATCGAGCAGCTGCAAGGCGGCGTTCGCAACGCCGTGCAGGCGATGGAAGGCGCGCAGACCCGCGCTCAGACGGGGTCCGATTGCGTCGCCAAGACGGCACAAAGCCTGAATGTGATTGCCGGCGAGGTTAATACCATCAACGGCATGAACACTCAGATCGCAACGGCCGCCGAGCAGCAAAGCGCAGTGGCCGAGGAAATCAACCGCAACATCACTACCATCAGCGCAATTGCCGACACCACCCTGGCCGACGCATCCCAGACTTCCCGGATCAGTGAGGAGCTGGTGCAACTGGCCGCTGAGCTGAATCGTCTGGTCGGACAGTTCCGGCTGTAATTCGTCAAGGTTGATTGGCGCCGACTACCATAGGTTCCGGCTTGGCCTTGCCTATGGCGAGCCGCCCCGTTTGGCGCCCTCTCGATCGGTCTGGCCTAATCTTGATCTGGGACAGGCCGACGGCGGGTGAGGTAACGCGATAATTCGCGCCAAGATGTCGCAGGCCCATCCGGCCCTTTTTCACTCATCCAATCAAGGTGAATCCGTACATGGACCAAACGCCGAGCTTTAACCGCGCCCTGGTCGAGAAATATGACCGTCCCGGTCCTCGCTATACCTCCTACCCCACCGCTCCCCAGTTCCATCAGGCCTTCGCCATCGATGACTACCGCAGCGCCGCGCAGGAGACCAACGAGGCTGCGACGCCCAAGCCACTGTCGGTGTACATCCATATCCCGTTCTGCAAGAGCCTCTGTTATTACTGCGCCTGTAACAAGATCATCACCCACAAGACCGATCGTGCCGTTGAGTACCTGCAATACCTCAAGCGCGAAATCGAGATGCAGGCGGCATTGTTCGACCGCTCGCGCAAGTTGACCCAGCTGCATCTGGGCGGTGGCACGCCGACCTATTTCACCAGCGAGCAACTGGCCGACCTGATGGCCGCACTGCACGACGCGTTCAACCTGGATGACAGCGACAACCACGAGTTTTCCCTGGAAGTCGACCCGCGCACCGTAACCCCCGAGCAGATTCATCAGTTGCGCAAGCTCGGTTTCAACCGCCTGAGCTTCGGCGTGCAGGACTTCGACAAGCAGGTACAGATCGCGGTCAACCGCATCCAGACCGAAGAGCAGACCCGCGAGCTGGTCCAGGCTGCCCGCGACGCCCGGTTCAAGTCGATCAGCGTGGATCTGATCTATGGCTTGCCTCTGCAGACAGTTGAGAGCTTCAACACCACGCTGGACAAGATCATCGACATCCGCCCGGATCGGATCGCGGCCTACAGCTATGCGCACCTGCCGGATCTGGTGCGTGCGCAAAAGCTGATCCGCCCGGAAGACATGCCACCACCTGAGCGCAAGCTGGAGCTGCTGGAGCTGACCATCAGGCGGTTGACTGACGCTGGCTACGTCTATATCGGCATGGATCATTTTTCCCTGCCGGATGACGAACTCACCCTTGCACGGGCAAACGGCACGCTGCAGCGCAACTTCCAGGGCTACTCGACCCACGCCGACTGCGACCTGATCGGCCTGGGCATATCCTCCATCGGCAAGGTCGGCAACAGCTACAGCCAGAACGTCAAGGAGCTCTCCCAGTACTACGCCCGGCTGAACGAAGGCATGTTGCCGGTGCAGCGCGGCTACAAGCTCAGCGAAGACGACCGGTTGCGTCGCGATGTGATCATCTCGTTGATGTGTCATGGACGCGTTGACTTTGCCGACGTCGAGAGGCGCTACGGGATCGACTTCCGAAACTATTTCGGCGATGCGCTGGCCAAGCTGGACGAGCATGTGGCAGATGGCCTGGTGCAGATCACAGAAGGTGCCGTCACCCTGCTTCCCCAGGGCCATCTGATGATGCGCAACGTCGCCATGGCATTCGATGCCTACCTGGGCGGCGAGCAGCGTGGCCGTTTCTCTCGCACCGTTTGATTTACCGATCCACCTGTCCGCCGGGTGGGTCGAACACAGCAATTCCAGCACATGCATGCTGTTAGCAACATCAGTCCGAACGCCCCGCCGCTGATCGTCGGGGCATTGCCAAAACCCGCTACAGCTGTATAAATAGCCAGCCTTGCGGGCCGCTGCGCCCACGTATGACCGAACCGGACGTTCGATGCGCCAGGCTCTCGAAAACCCCTTTTATTACCTCGACAACTTTCGCCAGGTGCTCGCCTGGATTGGTGAGCGCCATGGCGATCTGCTGGACGATCACGAGCGTCGATTTGTTGATCGTTTTGAGCTGATCCCGCAGGCCTCGCAAGCGCTTCTGGTGCGCATGGTGATGCGCAAGGGCGAGCTGTTCCGTGCCAGCAAACTGCGCTACACGGAGATTGGCTGCCCCGTTCAGGCCTCAACCGCCCTCATCAATGAGGGTTGGGTCGAGGCCAACCCGACGCTGGACGTCTCCCAGTTGTTCGGATTGCTGAAGAAGGACGAGTTACAAACCGTATTCGGCAGCGTGACGGGCAGTCAGCGCAAGGCCGATCTGCTTCAGGCCATGCTTGCCGAGCACTCTCAACCCAAGCCCTTTTCCAGCTGGTGCAACGGACTCGAGGATGCGGCGTTCGGCCTGACGATCAGCGACCTGTGCGATCGACTGCGGCTGATGTTCTTCGGCAATATCCATCAGGATTGGTCCGAATTCGTGCTCGCCGATCTCGGAATCTTTCGTTATGAACAAGTCGCCTTTTCCCCCGCTTCCCGGGCCTTCCATGCACGTGCTGAGGTAGATGCCTATCTGCATCTGCATCGCTGTCGTGAGCGTTTCGAAGCCGGTGAAGCGGTGGCGTCGGTCTTGGCGGACGTGCCTGCCATCGCATATGCCAACGAATGGCTGGAAATCCGGCGCGGCAAGTTGCTGCTGAGCCTTGCCAGGCAATGTGAGCGCGAGGGTGACCTGCCTCGGGCATTGCAGCTCCACGCGGCGAACCGATATCCAGGCGCACGTGAACGTGCCATCAGGGTGCTTGAGCGTTGTGCGCAGCCTGAAGCGGCGTTGCAGCTGGCTCTGACGGCACAGGCGGCCCCGGAAAGCGAACACGAGGCCCAGCAGCTCGAGCGCATCCTGCCGCGACTGAGAAGGTCCCTGGGTCAACCCGCTGCGCGTCGAGCCGGTAGTACCGAACCAGAACGAGTGGACCTGATCCTGCCGAAGCCAGAGTGGATAAGCGTCGAGCAGGCGGTGCGCGAGCATCTGTCGCGAGCCGATGCGCCCGTCTATTACGTCGAAAACGCGCTGATCAGCTCGTTGCTCGGCCTGCTCTGCTGGGAGGCGATTTTCGCGCCATTACCAGGAGCGTTCTTCCATCCCTTTCATGCGGGGCCGGCGGATCTCGCGCGACCGGATTTCCATGCGCGTCGCGCCAGCCTGTTCGATGAATGCCTGAGCAAACTTGGAACCGGCGAATACCGGGACTGCATACGCAGGGTGTACCAGGAGAAATTTGGCGTGCAGTCGCACTTTGTCAGCTGGGGGCTGTTCGACGAGACCCTGCTCGAGCTGGCCCTCGATTGCATCCCGGCGGATCACTTGCGCGCCTTTTTCCAACGCATCCTGCTGGATGTGCCCAAGCATCGCAGCGGGCTGCCAGACCTCATCCAGTTCTGGCCCAGTGAGCGACGTTACCGGCTGATCGAAGTGAAAGGGCCTGGCGACCGGTTGCAGGACAACCAGAAGCGCTGGATAGATTTCGCCATGAGGCATCAGGTGCCGATTGCAGTTTGCTACGTCCGATGGGCAGAGGCTGCGCCTTGAGCTATCGGGTTGCGGTCCGTGCGCTCTGCGAATTCACCGCCAAACAGGGCGACCTGGATCTTCGCTTCACGCCTTCACCCACCGCGCTGGAGGGCATCGCCGGGCACAGCACGGTGACGGCACGCCGGGGTGAGGGCTATGAACGCGAAGTCACCCTCGAAGGGACATATCGCAACCTCTGCGTTCGCGGCCGCGCCGATGGCTACGATCCGGCGAAAAACCAGCTGGAGGAGATCAAGACCTATCGTGGCGATCTGACCCGCCAGCCGGTCAACCATCGTCATCTGCACTGGGCACAGGCCAAGGTCTATGGTTGGTTGCTTTGCCAGGCGCGCTCACTGCAATCGCTAAATATCGCGCTGGTGTACTTCGATGTGGTCAGCCAGAAGGAAACGCTGCTGGTGGAAACCTTTGGCGCCGCGCAACTGCAAGCCTACTTCGACGCGCAGTGCCATCTCTTCATTGCCTGGGCCGAGCAGGAGCTGACCCACCGAGCCGAGCGTGACCAGGCGCTGAGAGAATTGAAGTTTCCCTGCGGTGAGTTTCGCCGCGGTCAACGGCAACTGGCCGAAGCGGTGTACAAGGCTGCATGCACCGGCACTCATCTCATGGCTCAGGCGCCGACTGGCATCGGCAAGACGCTGGCAACGCTATTCCCGCAGTTGAAGGCCTTCGCCGGGCAGCAACTGGACAAGCTGTTCTTTCTCACCGCGAAGACATCCGGTCGGCAACTGGCCTTGAATGCCCTCGCCCAGCTCGCGGGCGACCGTATACCTCTTCGTGTCCTGGAGCTGACTGCCCGGGACAAGGCCTGCGAGCATCCTGACAAGGCCTGTCATGGCGAAGCCTGCCCTCTCGCTCGTGGATTCTACGATCGACTTCCGGCAGCCCGCGCTGAGGCCATCAGCCGAGCCTGTCTGGATCAGGCAACCCTGCGTGAGGTAGCCCTGGTCCATCAGGTCTGCCCTTACTACCTGAGCCAGGAGCTGGCGCGCTGGGCCGACGCAGTTGTCGGCGACTACAACTATTACTTCGATATGAGCGCCCTGCTCTACAGCCTGACACTGGTCAATCAATGGCGCGTAAGCATCCTGGTGGACGAAGCTCATAACCTGCTCGAACGCGGCAGGAGCATGTACAGCGCCGAGCTCGATATCAATGATTTCAGAGCGTTACGAAAAACAGCTCCGGCAGTTATCAAGAAGCCGATTGAACGGGTGTTGCGTTGCTGGGGCGATGTGCATCGCCTGCAGAGCGAGACCTACCACGTCCTGCCTGAGTTGCCGCACAAGCTTGTCAACGCCTTGCAGCAGGCCGTCAGTGCGATCACGGAATTCCTTGGCGAGAACCCGGCTGGGGTTGAATCTGCGTTGCAGTCAGCCTACTTCGATGCGATGCACTTTTGCCGCCTTACCGAATGCTTCGGTGATCACTCCTTGATCGATTGCACACTGCATCCAT
This sequence comes from Stutzerimonas sp. C6.4V, assembly GCF_058536345.1. Classification (NCBI taxonomy): domain Bacteria; kingdom Pseudomonadati; phylum Pseudomonadota; class Gammaproteobacteria; order Pseudomonadales; family Pseudomonadaceae; genus Stutzerimonas; species Stutzerimonas sp. C6.4V. Next base: position 1,482,282 of record NZ_JBZUBM010000001.1, on the reverse strand, counting down.
CTAGGGAGCGCAAGGGCGGGTGTGCATCAAGCCTCTGCGTACGCAATGTGGTTCCCGCGCCGTTCCTCACACCTCGGCTACTCGAGGCGCGCTCGTCTGTACTGTTCTCTGCGACGTTGATGCCCCAGCGGTTCTATGCCGACATGCTGGGCATGCCGAACCCGCATATCTGGATCGACGTCGAGTCACCGTTCCGAGCCGAGCAGCTGGAGATCCGTGTGGCCCGGCAGATTTCGACTCGCTATCAGGACCGCCATGCCTCGCTGGACGCCATCGTAGACCTGCTTGCTGAGCAGTATCAGGCCCATCCGGGCAACTATCTGGCGTTTTTCAGCAGCTTCGACTACCTGCAACAGGTGACCGCCCGGCTGCGCATACGGCATCCCGATCTGCCCTTCTGGGAGCAAACTCGCAGCATGCAGGAGGCGGCGAGAACTACCTTCCTCGACCGCTTTACCGAAACCAGCCGCGGCATTGGATTTGCGGTTCTGGGCGGCGCGTTTTCCGAGGGCATCGACCTCCCTGGGAAACGCCTGATCGGCGCATTCGTGGCCACTCTGGGCCTGCCACAGGTCAATCCGGTGAACCAACAGCTGAAAGCACGAATGGACCGGATATTTGGCGCGGGGTACGACTACACCTACCTGTATCCAGGTTTGCAGAAGGTCGTACAGGCGGCCGGCCGGGTGATCAGAACGGTAGACGATAGGGGCGTCATTCACCTTATTGACGACCGGTTCGCCCGCTCGAATATCCAGCGTCTATTACCGAAGTGGTGGCACACCTCAGCCTGACATTGCCAGGTCATCGTATCTCCTCTGCTTCATAAAAGCCGGCGAACACCCACCGCTGTGAGATATCAGGCCTTCCTACAACCTAGTACTGTCGAGCACTAGACCAAAGTAGGAATGGCCACAATTGTTTAGGAATTGAATTGACAAGGCCGAAGCGAGAGCCATAATCCGATACGTCGTATGACAACTGATAACAATCAATTCGCGACAAGCCCCGTTCGACACGCGGCTGCGCTACATCCCGCCTCGTCCTGGCCCTGGCCGCACGGAGCGGCTTTCTAAAAAAAGGGAGTACAACAACAATGACCCCACGCAACCCCCTGTCCGCTGCCGTATTTGCGGGCACTCTGTCGCTGGCGCTTGGCATTCCTGCGGTTTCTCAGGCAGCCGACGGCTTTATTGAAGGCGCCAAGGTTACGCTGAACGCACGTAACTTCTACATCAACCGTAACTTCGTCGATCCGACCTATAACGGCGGCCAGGGCAAGGCTGAAGAATGGACTCAAAGCTTCATTCTGAACGCACAGTCCGGATACACACCCGGCCCGGTCGGCTTTGGTGTCGATGTGCTAGCCGGTTTGGCTGTCAAGCTGGACGGCGGTGCTGGTACCTACGGCACAGGTCTGTTGCCTGTTCACGGCACGGGCAACAATAGGCATCTTCCAGACGACTTCGGCCGCGTGGCCGTAGCGGCGAAGGCCAAGTTGTCGGAAACGGAACTACGACTCGGTGAGTGGCAAGTCGTTGTGCCGGTATTGCGTGCTGATGACGGTCGTTCGCTGCCGCAGACCTTCCAGGGCGGCATGATTTCATCCAAAGAAATCAGCAATCTGTCACTTTTTGGTGGCCAGATGCGCCAGAACAGCACCCGTGACGACGCCAGCATGGAGGACATGGTCTACAAGGATGGCCTTAACGGTATCACCGCTACGTCGGACCGTTTCAACTTCGTAGGCGGCGAATACACCTTCAATGAAAAGACCAAGGTCGGTCTGTGGCATGCCCGGCTGGAAGACATTTACCAGCAGAGCTATGTACAGCTGCTGCATGTCCAGCCATTGAGCGAGGATCTCGCCCTTACCGCCAACCTCGGCTATTTCAACGGCAAGGATGAAGGGAGCGCCTTGGCTGGCGACCTGGATAACAAGACCTACTCCGCTCTGTTCGGCTTGCAAGCTGGTGCCAGCACCTTTTATGTCGGCCTGCAGAAAGTCAGCGGCAACCAGTGGATGCGCGTTAACGGTACCAGTGGTGGCTCGGTCGCCAACGACAGCTTCAACTCCGCCTACGACGCAGCGGATGAACGTTCCTGGCAGGTGCGACACGACTACAATTTTGCCGGCCTCGGTATCCCCGGCCTGGTCCTGATGAACCGCTACATCAGCGGCGACAACATCGCCACCACGAGCGGTGATGAAGGCAAGGAATGGGGTCGTGAGTCCGAGCTGGCTTATACCGTACAAAACGGTGCGTTGAAGAACCTCAACATCAAATGGCGTAACTCCAGCCTGCGCCGCGATTACAGCTCTACGGAATTCGATGAGAACCGTCTGATCTTCAACTACCCGATCTCGATCCTGTAAGCGTCATCCACCACGCGGGACGCAACACTCCTCGCTCCTGTTGCGGAAACTTTCGCCCGTCCCTGACGGGCATTTTTTTGCCTGATGCACCAGTGGCAATTGCCCGACGATGCCTGGTGCAGGCAAAAGGCCCGACGTGTCTCTCGAGCAAGCCGGGGCTTACGGCGTGCCCAAGCTTCCGGACCATTCTCGCCATCAACAGCAGGCTGGCTGCGACGGTGCGACCCCGGGCATGTTCCAGCAATGATCAGGCGTCGGAGCCAGTGCGCCTGATCGTCAGCTGACAGCTGACCTGCATCGTTTCGCCGGGCGCCAGTAGCCTCATTCCGTTGGCCACCGGATCTTGCATGTTGAGCGCGTTATTGGCGTGTGAAACCGGCTCTACTGCAAAGAAACCCATCTCGGCGGGCGGGGTGAATACCACCAGATGATCCAGCGCCTCGCTGGCAGACAGCGTCAGCTCTACGCTCTGTCGAGGCCAGTGCATGTGAACCGCGCCCGTGCGACTCACGAAGCAATTGTCCAATCCCGGCTCCTGCAGGGGGCGAATGCGCGAAAAATCCCACTGAGGCGGAATCTCGATCAGCTCCGACGGCAGGTTGTGATCATCGTTTTGCCACACCGACGCTGCGCTGAACTGCAGTTCGCAACCGTCGTGGCGCAGGAAATACGGATGCCAGCCAAGCCCCGCAGGGGCAGAACGGGTATCGCTGTTGTGCAGGGTCAGCACGAGCGAAACACCCTCTTCGTTTAGTTGTATCCGCTGCTCCAGTTCGAAGGCAAACGGCCAGTCCGTGACCGGCGCATCCTCGGGAATATGGGAGAGGCTTAGCACTACGGTATCCGAGCCCTGTTCCAGCACCGTCCAGGCACGCTTCCAGGCAACGCCGTGGATGGGCAGCGGAAAATCGGGCGACAGCCTATTTAGCGGATAACGTTTGCCGTCATGCTCGAAGGCTCCGTCTCCGACACGATTGGAAAACGGTGCCAGGACGAAGCACCCGGTTTTGCGAACGTTGTCGGAGCCATCCCAGGGGCGTAACACGTCATGGCCATCGATGCTCAGGTGAGTGATAGCGCCTCCAAGATCAGGACACACCGAGAGCCGCAGCCGGCCATGCTGAAGTTCAGTTTCGGCCAGATTCGATTGAAAGTCAGGCATGGTCGACGTCCTTGGCGAGCTGGACACGCTCGCGGCTGTGAGCCTAAGTGGCGCGCCTTACCGATGTGCTTGTGGCAGGCGGTGCGGCAACGCCCAGGTGGATTGCAATAGCTTTGGCCCAGAGCTTGTGGCTGAGGGACCTGGCGGCTGGGGCCGCCTGCACTCTGTAGCGTACAGGTAGGTTCGCTCAGACAGCGGTCAGCACCTCGCCGCGTGCGAGAAATGCGCGCAGGTTGGTCAACAGCAATTCTTCCATGGCCAGCCGAGTCTCCTCGGTGGCGCTGCCGATGTGGGGCAGCAAGACCACGTTGGGCAGCTCGAACAGAGCCTGGGGCACCTTCGGCTCCTGCGCATAGACATCCAGTGCAGCGCCACCCAGACGCCCCTCTAGCAGCGCAGAGACCAAGGCAGGCTCATCCACCACAGTGCCGCGTGAAACGTTGATCAGCGTGCCCTTGGAGCCAAGCGCATCCAGCACCTCGCGGTTGATCAGGTTGCGGGTGCTTTCCCCGCCCGGGCAGGTCAGTACCAGGAAATCGCTCCAGCCGGCCAATTCGACCAGACTGGATTCGTAGCCATACTCGCAGCCTTCGACGGGCCGCCGATTGTGGTAGCGCACCTGCATGTCAAAACCGCTGGAACGCTTGGCCACCGCCTCGCCGATACGCCCCAGGCCGACGATGCCAAGGCGCTTGCCGCTGACCTTGGCGCCCAGGGGCAAGCCTCCCGAGGGCCACTCGCCCGCGCGGACGAAGCGATCGGCACGGGAGATCTGCCTGGCGCTGTCGATCAGCATGCCGAAGGCCAGGTCCGCCACGCAGTCGTTGAGTACGTCCGGGGTATTGCTCACCGGAATGCCCCGTGCATGTGCGGCCGATACATCGATGGCATCAAACCCGACACCGAAGCTGATGATGGCTCGCAGGTTTGGCAGCCGCTCGATCAAATGCGCCGTGCAGCCGAAGCGTGCCGAGGTGACCACGATCTCGATGCGCTGGGCATGCTGATCGAGCAAGGCGTCGGCCTCGTTCTCCCAGACCCGGAGCACCTCATGCTCGGCTGCCAGGTTGCGGTTGAAACGATCGGTAAGGGGGCCAAGCTGAAGGATGCAGGTCACGGGATACCTCGATTGGATATGGCCATTCGGTTCAGAGCACCTTGCCGAGATTCATGATCCCTCTGGGATCGAAGGTCATCTTGAGGGCGCGCATCAGCTCGAGTTCCAGCGGGTGCTTGTAGTGCCTGGCGGCGGCGCGCTTGGCCTGGCCCAGGCCGTGCTCGGCGCTGATGCTGCCTTGCAGAGCTGTGGTGGCATCGTAGATCACCTCCATGACTGCCTCTTGCTGCGCCTTGAAGACCGCATCATCGGTCCCGACGGGCTTGCTGATGTTGTAATGCAGATTGCCATCGCCCATATGGCCGTAGCACACGATGCGCACGCCGGGGAACCGCTCGAGAAGGCGCCGATCTGTGGTTTCGATGAACTCTGGAATGCAACTCACCGGCACGCTGATGTCGTGCTTGAGGCTGGGGCCTTCATGGTTCTGGGCTTCGGAAATCCCCTCTCGCATGGCCCACAAGGCGGCGACCTGGGCTTCGCTGCTAGCGAGCACGGCATCGGCCACCCATTCGCGTTCCAGTGCCTCGCCGATTCCGGCTTCCAACAAGTCATTGAGCGGCGCGTCGGGTTGGGTATCGCTGAGCTCGATCAATACGTACCAGGGATGCGCCTCGGCAAAGGGGTCGCTGCACCCGGCTACATGGCGCAACACGAATTCCGCGCTCTGCCGCGACATCAATTCGAAGCCGGTCAACCGGTCGCCACACAGCCCACGAATCAGTCCGATCAGCTCGACTGCCGCCTGAACGCTGGGCAGGGCCACCCAGGCGGTGGTCACGCTGCGCACAGCCGGGTAGAGCTTGAGCACGGCAGCAGTGATGACGCCGAGGGTGCCTTCCGAGCCGATGAACAGATGCTTGAGATCGTAGCCGGTGTTGTCCTTTCGAAGGCCGCGCAGGCCGTTCCAGATACGCCCATCAGGCAGCACGACTTCCAGCCCCAGGGTGAGGTCGCGCATGTTGCCGTAGCGAAGCACGGCCGTCCCCCCGGCATTGGTAGCGAGGTTGCCGCCAAGGGTGCAGCTGCCCTCCGCGCCCAGCGACAGCGGAAATAGCCGGCCTGCTTCAGCCGCTGCCTCCTGCAAGTTCCGAAGAATCACCCCTGCCTCGACCGTGATGGTTTCATTGGCAGGATCGATTTCGCGAATACGCGTCATCCGGGTCAGTGACAGCACCACCTGCGTGCCACTGACGTCTGGTATCGAACCGCCACACAGGCCGGTGTTGCCGCCCTGTGGCACCAGCGCGACCTGGTGCTGATGGCACAGACGTACCACCGCGGCGACCTCTTCCGTGCTCGCCGGGCGCACCACCAGCGCAGCCTCACCTCGGTAGGCGTTGCGCCAGTCGCTCAGGTAAGCGTCCAGCAGCTCAGGATCCCGGACTATCCCGGCAGCTCCTACAACTGCTTCGACCTGCTTGATGAAAGCTTCCGATGTAGTCATCGCATCCTCTGCCCATGGGTTTCATCGCAGGGCACCGCCTCATTGCGTCAAAAACTGCCGGGCTGCCTTGGGCGCAGTGGCCGGTCGCAATCAGGTGATGGGTGCCGGATTGAACAGCACGATGTCGTTGTGCAACCTGTGCCGCTCGGCCCAGGTCTGTTTGCGGCCGCTGGCGACGTCCAGGTAATAGTGGAACAGCTCCCAGCCCAGTTCTTCGATGGTCGCTCGACCGCTGGCTATCCGACCGGCATCTATGTCGATCAGGTCGGGCCAGCGTTCGGCAAGCTCGGTACGTGTCGCCACCTTGACCACCGGTGCCATGGCCAAGCCATAAGGCGTGCCGCGTCCCGTGGTGAACACATGAAGATTCATGCCAGCGGCGAGCTGCAGGGTGCCGCAGACGAAATCGCTGGCAGGCGTCGCACAGAAGATCAGCCCTTTTCGATCCACTCGCTCACCGGGCCCTACCACACCGTTTATGGCGCCACTGCCTGATTTGACGATGGAGCCAAGCGATTTCTCGACGATATTGGACAACCCGCCCTTCTTGTTTCCCGGCGTGGTGTTGGCGCTGCGGTCTGCCGCGCCGCGCTCCAGGTACCTGTCGTACCAGTCCATCTCGGCGATCAGGGCGTCTGCGACTTCAGGGGTTTCTGCTCGGGCCGTCAGCATGTACACCGCATCACGAACTTCAGTGTTCTCGCTGAACATCACGGTGGCGCCAGCGCGCACCAAGAGGTCAGCGGCATAGCCGAGCGCAGGGTTGGCGGTGATCCCGGAAAACGCATCGCTTCCACCGCACTGCATGCCCAGCACCAGTTCAGAAGCCGGCACCGTTTCGCGACGGCGCAGGTCGAGCTTCTTCAGCCGCGCCTCGGCCATGACCATGATCTGGTCGATCATTTCGCCAAAGCCGGTATTGGACTCCTGCAGCCGATACAGCCAGGGATCGCGCAGATCCACAGAGGGATCGCCCTCATGCATCACCTGCTCAGCCTGAAGCTTTTCGCAGCCCAGGCTGATGACCAACGCCTCGCCGCCCAGATTGGGGTTGCGCGCCAGGTTGCGTACGGTGCGGATCGGGATATAGGCATCGCGGGCGTTGATCGCCACGCCGCAGCCGTAGCTGTGGGTCAGCGCGACCACGTCGTCGACGTTGGGATACCTGGGCAGCAGTTCGTCGCGGATGCGCTTGACCGCATGCTCGAGCACGCCGGTCACGCACTGCACGGTGGTGCTGATGCCGAGGATATTGCGGGTCCCGACAGTCCCGTCGGCGTTGCGATAACCCTCAAAGGTGAAGCCGTCCAGCGGAGCGAGCTTTTCAGGCACGGCCGTGGCACGCGGCAGGCTGTCGAGCGGCGGCGCGCTGGGCATCTTCAGCTGGGTTTCCTTGATCCAGCTGCCGCGCGGCAACGGTTCGAGCGCGTAGCCGATGATCTGACCGTAGCGCCGCACCGGCTCGCCCTCGGCAATGTCGAGCAAGGCGACCTTGTGGCTCTGGGGGATGCTTTCGACAGTCACCAGGCCGTCCTCGAAGGACGCACCGACCGGCACGCCGCCGTCGTTGACCACCACGGCTACGTTGTCCGCATCGTTAAGGCGGATGCAGCGCGGTGAATCTTGATGCTGGATCAGTTGCACGGTTTCGTTCATATCGGTCTCCGGTCAGGCCGGCTGTTGTTGTCTGGTGTGGATTAAGAGGCGCATTTTCGGGCCAGTGCTTCAGTGTCCGGGGCCTTCTCGCGATTACCCGTTCTGAATGATGTATCTGACTTAAAGGCGTCGCGGTCGAGACCGCCCCCACGGGTGCGGTGCATCGTGGGAGCGGTCTGGATCGCGGGCTGCATAGGTCAACGGACCATGCAGGGTCTCTTGTTGTTGAACGTCCACTCTGGAATCAGATACTGCATTGCAACGGCGTCGTCGCGCGCACCCAGGCCTTTGGCCAGGTACAGCTCGTGCGCTCTCTGCAGGGCATCTTCGTCCAGTTCGATACCCAGACCCGCCTTGGCCGGTACTGCCACCTTGCCACCGACGATCTGCAGCGGCTCGCGGGTCAGGTACTGGCCGTCCTGCCAGATCCAGTGCGTATCGATGGCGGTGATCTTGCCCGGTGCAGCAGCCGCCACGTGGGTGAACATCGCCAGCGAGATATCGAAATGGTTGTTCGAGTGGGAGCCCCAGGTCAGTCCCCATTCATGGCACATCTGCGCGACGCGTACCGAACCGCTCATGGTCCAGAAATGCGGATCGGCCAGCGGGATGTCCACCGATTGCAACTGGATCGTATGACCCATCTGCCGCCAGTCAGTCGCGATCATGTTGGTTGCCGTTGGCAAACCGGTGGCGCGGCGGAATTCGGCCATTACTTCACGGCCGGAGTAGCCGTTCTCGGCGCCACATGGGTCTTCTGCGTATGCCAGTACGCCGTGCAAGTCCTTGCACAGATCAATGGCTTCGGCCAGCGACCAGGCGCCGTTGGGGTCGAGGGTGATGCGCGCGTCTGGGAAGCGCTCAGCCAGGGCCCGGATCGCCTTGACCTCTTCGCTGCCTGGCAACACACCGCCCTTGAGTTTGAAATCCTTGAAGCCGTAACGCTCGTAGGCGGCTTCGGCTTGACGCACAACCGTCTCGGGCGTCAGTGCTTCTTCGTTGCGCACGCGGAACCAGTTATCGCTGGCATCCGACTCATCGCGGTAGCCGAGGTCGGTCTTGTTGCGATCGGCGATAAAGAACAGGTAACCGAGCATCTGGACTTCGTCGCGTTGCTGCCCGTCACCGAGCAACGCAGCAACCGGCACGTTGAGGTGCTGGCCAAGCAGATCGAGAAGGGCTGACTCGATAGCCGTGATGGCGTGGATGGCGATACGCAGATCGAAGGTCTGCAGGCCGCGACCACCTGCATCGCGATCAGCGAAAGCCTTGCGCGCCTGGTTCAGCAGGCCGTTGAAGTTGCCGATCGACTGGCCGAGCAGAATGGAGCGAGCGTCCTCCAGTGTCTGGCGGATCGCCTCGCCCCCGGGGACTTCGCCGACTCCGGTGTTGCCAGCGCTGTCCTTGAGAATGAGGATGTTGCGGGTGAAGTACGGACCATGGGCGCCACTCAGGTTGAGCAGCATGCTGTCTTGCCCTGCGACCGGAACCACTCGAAGTTCGGTTACGACCGGTGCGCCATGATTAGCAGAGTTGTTCATGAGCGTATCTCTATTGTTGTTATGGTCCGCGGGTGCGGTGCATCGTGGCAGGGCACCAGCTGCCGTGTGATACAGCTGGCAGGTGGCGCCCCTGAACGGCAGGTAAGATCAGCCGATGTAGGTAGTCTTCACCGTGGTGTAGAACTCCTGGGCGTAGCGACCCTGCTCACGCGGGCCGTAGGACGAGCCTTTACGGCCACCGAACGGCACGTGGTAATCCACGCCTGCGGTCGGCAGGTTGACCATCACCATCCCGGCCTGGGAGTGACGCTTGAAGTGGTTGGCATACTTCAGCGAGGTGGTGCAGATGCCTGCAGACAGGCCGAACTCGGTGTCGTTGGCCATCGCCAGCGCCTCGTCGTAGTCCTTCACCTTCACCACATTGGCCACCGGTCCGAAGATCTCTTCACGGCTGATTCGCATGTCCGGGGTGCTGTCGACGAAAAGGGTCGGCGCCAGGTAGTAGCCTTCAGTGCCACAGCTGACTCGCTCGCCGCCGCAGGCCAGGCGTGCGCCCTCTTGCTTGCCGATTTCGATGTATTTCAGGTCCTGGTCCAGCTGGGCCTGGGAAACCACCGGGCCGACATCCACGCCCTGCTCCAGTGCCGAACCCACCTTGATCTTCTTGATGCGCTCGATCATGGCTTCGACGAAGCGATCGTAGATGCCTTCGGTCACGATGATACGGCTGGAGGCAGTGCAACGCTGACCGGTCGAATAGAACGCGCTTTGAGTCGCCAGCTCTACGGCGGTATTGAGATCCGCATCGTCCAGAATGATCTGCGGATTCTTGCCGCCCATTTCCAGCTGTACCTTGGCCTGGCGACCAACGCAGGTAGCCGCTATGCCACGGCCCACGCCCACCGAACCGGTAAAGCTGACACCATCGACACGCTTGTCGTTGACGATAGCCTCGCCGACTTCCCGGCCCTTGCCCATCACAAGGTTGAACACACCGGCTGGGAAACCGGAGCGCGAAATGATCTCGGCGATGGCCCAGGCAGAACCGGGAACCAGATCAGCCGGCTTGATGACCACACAGTTGCCATAGGCCAGCGCGGGCGCAATCTTCCAGGCGGGAATGGCGATGGGGAAGTTCCAGGGAGTGATCAGACCGATCACGCCCAGCGGCTCGCGGGTGACTTCGACGCTCACACCCGGACGCACCGACTGCAGGGTTTCGCCAGCCTGACGCAGACACTCGCCAGCGAAGTACTTGAAGATGTTCCCGGCACGGGACACTTCGCCAATGGCTTCCGGCAGGGTCTTGCCTTCTTCCCGGGCCAGCAGGTTGCCCAGCTCCTCACGGCGAGCGAGGATTTCCAGGCCTACCTTTTCCAGTGCATCGGCACGTGCCTGGATGCCGGACGTTGACCACGCCGGGAATGCCTTGCGTGCTGCGGCGATGGCGGCTTCGACCTGCGAAGCGTCTGCCTGGGCATATTCGCCGATCACATCCGAGAGGTCGGACGGATTGATGTTGGCCTGGTAATTATTGCCAGCTACCCATTGGCCATCGATGTAGTTGTCATAACGTTGTGCGTCTGCCACGGGGACTTTCTCCTTCGTGAGGTCCGCCTGCAGTGGCACGTTCTACGGAGCGGGCCAGCTGCAATAGCGGTTGGGGCGAATGATGGGTCGGGTCGGGCCTTTATTGAGCACCCTGCTTCTTGATCAGCGCGGCAAGCGCTTCGTACTCGTCAGGCAGCAGGTCGGTCAGCGGAGCGCGAACCGGTCCGGCGTCATAACCGGCTATCTTTGCGCCGGCCTTGACGATGCTGACCGCATAACCCTTGCAACGGTTGCGGATGTCGAGGTACGGCAGGAAGAAATCATCGATCAGCTTACCAACGGTCTCGTGGTCATCACGGGCGATGGCGCCGTAGAAATCCATGGCCAGTTTCGGTACGAAGTTGAATACAGCCGACGAATAGACCGGTACGCCCAGCGCCTTGTAGGCCGCTGCGTAGACTTCGGCAGTCGGCAGGCCGCCAAGATAGGTCAGGCGGTCACCGAGGCGTCGGCGGATGGACACCATCAGCTCGATATCGCCCAGGCCGTCCTTGTAGCCGATCAGGTTAGGGCAGCGCTCGGTCAGCTGCTCAAGCAGCGGTGCGGTCAGGCGGCACACGTTGCGGTTATAGACCACGACACCGATGTCGACCGACTTGCAGACCTCTTCAACATGGCGCGCAACACCTTCCTGGCTGGCTTCGGTCAGGTAGTGCGGTAACAGCAGCAGGCCCTTGGCACCAAGGCGTTCGGCTTCCTGAGCGTAGGCAATGGCCTGACGAGTCGGGCCGCCTACCCCTGCGAGAATTGGTACCTGTCCGGCGCAGGTGTCGACGGCAGTCTTGATGATGTCCGGGTATTCCTGCGGCGTCAGCGAGAAGAATTCGCCCGTACCGCCCGCAGCAAAAAGCGCTGTTGCGCCATAAGGTGCCAACCATTCCAGTCGCTTGATATAGCCGGCACGGCTGAAGTCGCCCTGCTGGTCGAAGTCGGTAACCGGAAAGGACAGCAGACCAGAAGAGAGGATGGCCTTCAGTTCTTGTGGGTTCATTGTTCGAGCATCCTGTGAAACGGAGAGTATGTGAAGTAGGGCCTGGGCCTTTGAGATACGTTATCGTACAACAATTGGGTGCGCCACCTCTTTGTCGAAGTTTTGTGCGCCTGTGTCCCTGTCGATGCAGGTAGCCGAAAATACTCTGGGCTCTACAATGAAAAAAGCACTCAGCGCCTCCCTCGTTTCCGCCCTTCTCGCCACTGCCGTCAGCGGCGCATTCGCTGCTGAAACCGAATGGCCCACTCGCCCGGTACAGGTCGTCGTCATCGCCAACGCTGGCGGCGACACCGACTTCAACGCCCGCACCATGGCCAAATACTTCACCAAGCTCACCGGCAAGGCGATGGTTATCACCAACGTCGCGGGTGGTGGTGGCACGCTGGCGGCCGAGCAGGTCAAGCAGGCCGATCCGGACGGCAACACCATCCTTTTCACACATACCGGACAGATGATCGTCAATGAGGTAGCCGGCCTGACCGAAGACAGCCTGGACGCCTTCGACATCTGCTGCATCGCGGGTGTGGACAAAGGCACTGTATTCGTCGCCTCGAAGAGCTCAGGCCTGAAGTCTCTTGAAGACCTGATCTCCAAATCAAAGGCCGAGCCGAGCAGCGTTACCTACGGCACCGAGATGGGCAGCTACTCCCACCTGCAGGGCCTGATGTTCGAAGGCCTGACCGACACCAAGCTGAAAATGGTCGACGCTGGCACAGTCTCCGAGAAAGTCGTCGCCCTGCTGGGTGACCGTATCGACCTGGCCGCCATCAGCTACGGCTCGGTGCAGGACTATGTGACTAGCGGCGAGATGGTTGCCCTGGGCCAGCCCAACGAAGAGCGCAATCCGTTGCTCGGTGACGTGCCGACGTTCAAGGAGCAAGGCGTCGACTTCGTCATGGAGAAGCCCTACATCGTGGCGTTCCCGGACGGCACCGATCCGGCGATCATCGAGAAGATGTCTGGCATCGTGAAGCAGATCACCGAGATGCCTGAATACGAGGAAGAACTGCGCAAGACCTTCAAGCAGCCTGTCAGCTATTTCGACACCAACCAGTCGGTTGACCGCCTGAAGAACACGCGTGAGCAGTTCATGCAGTACAAGGACGAACTGCGTCAGAGCAAGTAACGCCCGCGCCACGATGCCGGGTGTAGCCGCTGCGCCCGGCAGCCTTTCCTCTGAATCGAGAGCCGTCCCATGGATACCTACAAGAGAAAGGAGTTACTGGTTGGAGCCCTGATGCTGGGTGCCGGCCTGTTCTACCTGTTCCTGACGATCAATCTTCCGCGCAAAGGTTTTATCGACGCTTCCACCGTGCCCTACGTGCTATCCGTTGGGCTGTGCCTGCTCGGCGTTCTGCAGCTGTTGGCGGCGACCAAGGCGACCCAGCCACCAACCGATGCCGATGCGGACGCCGACCCGTCTGCTGCAACGCCACCGGACTATCCCACCGTGCTAAAGACGCTCGGATTGATCGCGGTCTATGTTGCCCTGCTGCAAAAGGTCGGTTTCCCGATCATGACCGTGCTCTATCTGTATGCGCAGTTTCTCGTCATCACGCCCCGTGAGCAGAAGGTCAACCACATCAGCTACATCATCATCGCCGTCGTGACCTCTGCGGCCATCTTTTACCTCTTCCGGCAGGGCTTCGATCTGATGCTCCCAACCGGCTTTCTGAAAATCTAGGAGACGGCCATGTTCGAATTACTGCAGGCCGGCTTTGGCGCGGTTTTCTCGCCGTACATCTTCATTCTGATCACGCTTGGCGTTGCCGTTGGCATCGTCTTCGGTGCGGTTCCCGGGCTTTCGGCGACAATGGCGATCGCCCTGTGCTTGCCGCTGACCTACACCATGGGGCCTGCAGCGGGTCTGTCACTGTTGGTGGCGCTGTTTATCGGCGCAACCTCCGGCGGCCTGATTTCAGCCATCCTGCTGAAGATTCCCGGCACGCCCGCCTCCATCGCCACGACCTTCGATGGCGGTCCGATGATGGAAAAAGGCGAAGGTTTGAAGGCGCTGGGCGTCGGTGTGGTGTTTTCGTTTCTAGGCACCATCTTCAGCATCGTTGCGCTGATGTCCATTGCGCCGTCGCTGGCCAAGATTGCCTTGCGCTTCGGGCCCCATGAATATTTCTCCATCGCAATTTTCTCGCTGACGCTGATCGCCACGCTGTCCACCGGCTCGCTGCTCAAAGGCATCTACGCTGGCACGCTTGGCTTTGCGTTTTCCACGGTGGGCATCGCCCCGGTCGATGCCATCCGCCGCTTCACATTCGATTCGCCGAACCTCAACGGCGGTTTTGCCATGCTGACGGTGATGATCGGCATGTTTGCCGTGGCGGAAGTGATCAAGATCGCCGAGACCGGCAGAGCGGCACACAAAAGCAAGATCGCCTCGGTGAGCATGAAGGGCGTGAAAGGCTTTGGTTTCTCCCTGAAGGAATTCTTCGGGCAGATTCCCAACGCGTTTCGCTCTGGACTGATCGGTATCGGGATCGGCATCTTGCCGGGCATCGGTGCGGGCACCTCGAACATCGTGTCCTACATCATCGCGAAGAAGCGTTCCAAGCATCCCGAGCAGTTCGGCAAAGGGGCCGTCGAAGGTGTCGTCGCCAGTGAAACCGCCAACAACGCCGGCATCGGCAGCGCCATGATCCCGCTGATGACGCTCGGCATCCCAGGCGACACCGTGACCGCGATTCTCCTTGGCGGCTTCATGATCCATGGTATCCAGCCTGGCCCGCTGCTGTTCATCAGCCAGGGTGCGTTGGTCTACACCATCTTCGCCGCGCTGATTCTCGCCTCGGTGATGATGCTGGTTCTGGAGTTCTACGGGCTGCGCATCTTCATCAAGCTGCTGGCGGTGCCCAAGCACATCCTGCTGCCGATCATCCTGGTGCTATGCGTGGTCGGTGCCTTCGGTCTGAGCAGCCGGGTGTTCGACGTCTGGACGATCCTGCTGTTCGGCCTGATTGGCTATGGCTTCGTCAAAGGCGGAATGCCGGCAGCGCCGTTCATCATCGGCTTCATCCTCGGTCCCATGGCTGAAACCAATTTGCGGCGTGGCTTGATGTTGTCTGACGGCAACTTCATGGGCTTTCTCACCAATCCCATTTCTGCATTGTTCCTCTTCCTGGCGCTGGCGTCGGTGGCCTGGCACCTGTTCAGTGCGCTGCGTAGCCGAAAAGCGACTGCGGCCAGGCTGCAGGAAACCTGAGTCGGATGTGCCCAGCCTGCCCCGACGGGCTGGGAGCTGTGACGGAATCGAGACCGCGCCTGAGGGCGCGGTCTTTCGTTCAGGCGCGCTTGCCGAACTCCACCTGGGCTTGCGTCCAGCCCGCTATCTGGTCGCTCAGGCTCAGCCCCAAGCCGGGTTGGTCCGGAACAATCATCTGCCCGTCGCGTATCTCCAGGCGCTCATTGAAGGCAGGCTCCAGCCATTCAAAGTGCTCCACCCAGGTTTGGTGCTCATAGGCAGCCGCCAGATGCAGGTGAATTTCCATGACGAAGTGGGGGGCCATGATCATACCGCGCTGTTCTGCGGCATGCGCCACCTTGAGAAACGGTGTGATGCCGCCCAGGCGCGGGGCGTCGTGCATGATCACGTCCACGGCACCCGTGTCGACATAACTCAGGGCTTCGGTGGCGCTGGTGAGCATCTCGCCCGAACCGATGGGCGTGTCCAGCTGGGCTGCCAGCGCGGCGTGACCGGTCATGTCGTGCGCGTCCAGCGGCTCCTCGATCCACTCCAGCTGGTATTGTTCAAGCTCTCGCCCCATGCGCAGTGCAGTGATGCGGTCCCATTGCTGGTTAACGTCAACCATCAGCGGCACGTCATCGCCCAGATGCTTGCGCAAGGCCTCGACGCGCTTGAGATCCAGACGCCGGTCAGGCTGGCCCACCTTTATCTTTATCCCACCGATCCCGTGCTCGAGGGACTGTGTGGCCTTGTCGAGGACTTCCTCGATCGATGCCTGCAAGTAACCGCCCGAGGTGTTGTAGCAAGGCACGGCGCTGCGATGCGCCCCCAGCAATTTGGACAACGGCAAGGCGGCACGTCGGGCCTTGAGGTCCCAGAGTGCCGTGTCGATTGCAGCAATTGCCTGTGCTGCAACCCCGCCGCGCCCTACCGATGCGCCGGCCCAGATCATCTTGCTCCAGAGCCTGGCGATATCGTTGGGATCTTCACCGATCAAAAGCGGTGCGATCTCCTGCGCATGGGCATACTGAGCAGGCCCACCAGTGCGCAGGCTATAGCTGAAACCAAGACCGGCATGCCCCTGCCCGGATTCGATCTCGGCAAACAAGAGCTGGACTCCATCCAGCGGCTTCTGCCGACCGGTCAGTACCTTCGCATCGCTGACCGTGCTGCGAAGTGGCAGGTCGACTGTCCGGAGCCTTATCCAGCAGATGTGATCATTCGCTTGCCTGGTCATTGTTCGCCTCGTGTTCTGGTCAACTCGTATGCCGCCGATTCATGTCATCATACAACTATGGGTGGTCTGGCAGTCATGTCGGATGGACCAGGCTATTGCCTTGATACTCGACTTTAGTGGTATGTGAATAGCGCCTGACGCTAGATACCGTCGAGGTCCGAGAGCTGGTTAGGGCTCTGGAACCATAAATCTACGGGGATTTAGCGTCAGCATAGGGCTATGGACACGCGTCGAGTGGTCGGGTCCCGCAATAAGAAGAAGATCACCCCACGGGTTGACAAAATTGCAACCCGGCGGAAATAATCCATCCAAGTCATCTGACAACCGATGACACTAAGAATAACAAGCGACGGGCAGACCACAATGACAAGCACGACAACCACTCCCACACCCTTCAATCGCCTCCTGCTGACAGGCGCGGCAGGAGGATTGGGCAAGGTGTTACGCGAAACGCTTCGCCCCTATGCCAAGATTATCCGCCTCTCCGACATTGCTCCCATGGAGCCCGCTGTCGGAGAACATGAAGAAGTCATACCCTGCGATCTCTCTGACAAAGCAGCCGTGCATAAGCTCTGTGAAGGCGTCGATGCCATCGCCCACTTTGGCGGCGTGTCGGTGGAGCGTCCCTTCGAAGAGATCCTCGAAGCGAATATCAAGGGCGTTTTTCACATTTACGAAGCGGCACGCAGGCACGGCATCAAGCGTGTGATCTTTGCCAGCTCCAACCATGTCATTGGTTTCCACAAGCAAACCGAGAAGCTTGATGCCAGTGCTCCCCGCCGTCCGGACAGCTACTACGGTTTGTCCAAGTCCTACGGCGAAGACGTCGCCAGCTTCTACTTCGACCGCTACGGCATCGAAACCGTCAGCATCCGCATCGGCTCCTCGTTCCCCGAGCCACTCAACCGCCGGATGATGGCCACCTATCTCAGCTACCGCGACCTGACGAACCTGATCGAGCGTTCGCTGTTCACTCCGGATGTAGGTCACACCGTCGTCTATGGCGCGTCGGCTAACCGTGACGGCTGGTGGGATAACCACATGGCTGCGCACCTGGGCTTCGAGCCGCAGGACACCTCCGAAGTGTTCCGCGAGAAAATCGAACAGCAGCCACCTTATGCATCCGATGACCCGGCCCTGATCTACCAGGGGGGCGCCTTCTGCGAGGCAGGTCCGTTCGACGACTGATGCTCTCCGCCACGCCGCGAAAAACAACAAGAGAATCGCCATGGCAACAAAAGCAGAACTGATAGTCGATGCACGAAACGCTACCGGAGAAAGCCCCGTCTGGGTGGCCTCCGAGCAGGCGCTGTATTGGGTCGACATCCCTAACCGCCAGCTGCTCCGCTGGAAGGCGTCGGACGCCTCGGTGACGCGCTGGACGGGCGAACAGATGATCGCCTGCATCGCTCGCCGCGAGGGTGACTCCGATCGTTGGGTTGCAGGCATGGAGGACGGCATCTTCGATATCGTCCCGCAGGATGACGGAACGCTCAGCGCTACCCGTCTGTCCAGCGTCCAGCATGGTCACGGCGGAATGCGCTTCAACGACGGCCGCTGCGACCGTCAGGGCCGCTTCTGGGCTGGCACCATGGTCATGGATATGGCTGCAGGTATCTCAGCAGGCGCGCTGTACCGGCAAGATGGCGCTGCCAGTACCGATACCCTCACCGCCCTGCTTAGCGACTTCATCGTGCCTAACGGCCTGGGTTTCAGCCCGGACGGCCGCACCATGTACCTCTCCGACTCGCACCCCAGCGTTCAAAGCATCTGGGCCTTCGACTACGACATCGACAGTGGTACGCCCAGTAACCGGCGCCTGTTCGTCGACATGCACCAGCATCCTGGTCGCCCCGATGGCGCAGCGGTGGATGTCGATGGCTGCTATTGGATCTGCGGTAACGATGCCGGCCTGGTGCACCGTTTCACGCCCGACGGCCGCCTCGATCGTTCCCTGGAGGTCCCGGTTAAGAAACCAGCCATGTGCGCCTTTGGTGGGCCTGGCCTGGACACCTTGTTCGTAACCTCCATTCGCCCTGGCGGTGATCTCTCCGAACAGCCATTGGCTGGCGGTGTGTTTGCCCTGCAGGCCGGCGTTGCCGGACTGGAGGAACCCCGCTTCCGATAATGCTTCACCCCAAGGACAGGGCTCGCAGTGGCCCGGTCTACACGCTCGCGACGTTGCATACCAACAACAACAAGACGGAGATTCACATGAACTTCAAACGCAAGCTGCTCATCGCTGCACTTCCCCTCGCCTTCTGCCTGTCCAGCTCGGTTTATGCCGAGATGACCCTGAAGATCGCCGAGATCCACCCGGCCGGCTATCCGACCGTCGTGGCTCAGGAAAACATGGGCAAGAAGATCGAAGAAGCCACCAATGGCGAACTCAAGTTCCGCATGTTCTCAGGCGGCGTGTTGGGCTCGGAGAAAGAGGTGGTCGAGCAGGTCCAGATTGGCGCTGTGCAGATGACCCGCGTCAGCCTCGGTACCCTCGGCCCGGTCGTACCGGACGTCAACGCATTCAACATGCCTTTCGTGTTCCGTGACCATGCGCACATGCGCAAGGTCATCGACGGGGAGATCGGCCAGGAGATCCTCGACAAGATCACCAACTCCGAATTCAACATGGTCGGTCTGGCCTGGATGGATGGCGGCGTTCGTAACCTTTATACCAAGGAGCCGGTTCGCAACCTCGAAGACCTCAAGGGCATGAAGATTCGCGTCATGGGCAACCCCCTGTTCATCGATACCCTGAACGCCATGGGCGCACAGGGTGTGGCGATGAACACCGGTGAGATCTTCAGCGCCCTGCAAACCGGTGTTGTCGATGGTGCCGAAAACAACCCCCCGACCATGCTTGAGCACAACCACTTCCGTGCCGCGAAGAACTACTCGCTGACCGGTCACCTGATTCTTCCAGAGCCGATCGTTATTTCGAAGACGACCTGGAACAAGCTCACCCCAGAGCAACAGGAGATCGTCAAGAAGTACGCCAAGGAAGCGCAGATGGAAGAGCGCAAGCTGTGGGACGAGAAGACCGCCAGCAGCGAAGCCAAGCTCAAGGAAGAAGGCGTCACCTTCATCGAAGTGGACAAGAAGCCCTTCTACGATGCGACCGCTCCGGTTCGTGAAAAGTACGGCGCTCCCTATGCCGAGCTGATTCAGCGCATCGAAGCCGTCCAGTAAATCGCTCCCTCTGAAAAACCTCGCGGCGACGGCTCTCGTCGCCGCGCTTGTGGTGAAGTCTGATGAAAAACACGCTGCTGCGCGTCAATGACGCGATCTACAAGACCTGTATATGGGTCGCGGGGCTGGCCATCGTGGTCATGTCCATGATCATCCCCTGGGGGATCTTCGCGCGCTACGTGCTGGGCACCGGAGCCGGTTGGCCAGAACCCGTGGCTATCCTGCTGATGGTTATCTTTACTTTTCTTGGCGCTGCGGCGAGCTATCGCGCCGGCGCGCATATGGCGGTGACTATGTTCACCGACCGTCTTCCGCAGTTCCTGCATCGCCACGTGGAGCTGCTGGTCCAGCTATTGATGGGCACCATCTGCCTGTTCATGACCATCTGGGGCATCAAGTTGTGCATCGCGACCTGGAACCAGTTCATGAGCACCCTGCCGACCCTTCGCGTAGGCATCACCTATTCCCCGATTCCTGTCGGCGGAGCAATCACGCTGCTGTTCGTACTCGAACGCCTCGTTTTTGGCGATCAAAGCCATCGACGTGCGGTCGATTACGAGCTGGTCGAAGACAGCAAGGAGGCCGTGTAAATGGACGCGCTCATTCTTCTCGGCAGCTTTGCCGTCCTGTTTCTACTGCGGATGCCGGTGGCATACGCGCTAGGCCTTTCCGCCCTCATCGGCGCCTGGTGGATCGACATCCCCTTCGATGCGGTGATGATTCAGGTCGCCGGCGGCGTGAACAAGTTCTCTCTGCTGGCCATTCCGTTCTTCGTGCTGGCTGGGGCGATCATGGCCGAGGGCGGTATGTCGCGCCGGCTGGTGGCATTTGCCGGGGTTCTGGTCGGGTTTGTTCGCGGCGGTCTGTCGCTGGTCAACATCATGGCCTCGACCTTCTTCGGCGCGATTTCCGGCTCGTCGTTGGCCGATACCGCATCGGTCGGTTCGGTGCTGATTCCCGAAATGGAAAAGAAGGGCTATCCGCGTGAATTCTCCACGGCGGTAACCGTGAGCGGCTCGGTGCAGGCGTTGCTGACTCCGCCGAGCCATAACTCGGTCCTCTACTCCCTTGCCGCTGGCGGCACTGTGTCGATCTCGTCCTTGTTCATCGCCGGCATCGGCCCCGGCCTGCTGTTGAGCGCCGTGATGATGACCATGTGCCTGATCTTCGCCCGCGTCCGCAACTACCCCAAAGGGGACGTAATCCCGCTCAGGCAGGCGCTGAAGATCTGCGTCGAGGCGCTCTGGGGCCTGATGACCATGGTCATCATTCTGGGCGGCATTCTGTCGGGCGTGTTCACGGCGACCGAGTCGGCGTCAATCGCGGTCGTATGGGCATTCTTCGTGACCATGTTCATCTACCGTGACTACAAGTGGCACGAGCTGCCGAAGCTCCTGCATCGCACCGTCCGGACCCTGTCCGTGGTGATGATCCTGATCGCATTCGCTGCAAGCTTCGGCTACATCATGACGCTCATGCAGATCCCGTCGAAGATCACCACGCTGTTCCTGACCCTGTCGGACAATCGTTACGTAATCCTGATGTGCATCAACCTGATGCTGCTGGTGCTTGGCATCCTGATGGACATGGCACCGCTGATCCTGATCCTGACGCCGATACTGATGCCAGTCATCACTGGAATTGGTGTCGATCCGGTGCACTTCGGCATGATCATGCTGGTGAACCTGGGCATCGGCTTGATCACTCCTCCGGTGGGCGCGGTACTTTTCGTTGGCGCTGCGATCGGCAAGGTTACGATTGAAAACACCGTGAAGGCGCTGCTGCCCTTCTATGTCGCCCTGTTCATGGTGCTACTGGCCGTCACCTATATTCCGGCAATCTCCCTCTGGCTGCCAAATCTGGTGCTCTAGCAGTCATCACGCGTAGCTACGCCGCCCCACCCGGGCGGCGTTTTGCTTTACAAGCCTGTGAACGATTCATGCAACGAAACGACGAACAAACACCGCTGCTACTGCAGCCGGCGCCCACTCATTGTGATGTCGCCTAGGACAGGATTGATCCGATGCACACTGCCGCACCCTTTCCACGCCATATCGCTGCTTTGATCCTGGCCACTTTGGCCTGCTCGTTCGCGGCCAACCATATCGCCGCGCGCATTGCCTTCGATCACGGCACCGGTCTGTTGCTGGCCATGCTTTGTCGAGCAGGGGTCACGTTGCTGGCTTTGGCTGCGCTTGTGTTCTGGCGGCGCGAGTCCCTTCGCTTGAGCGGTGCTACGTGGCGCTGGCAAATCCTGCTAGGGCTGCTGATCACGATTCAGAGCTTCTGCATCTACTCGGCGGTAGCCCGCATACCCGTTGCGCTGGCTTTACTGGTGGTCAACCTTTCGCCCATCCTGCTTGCATTGCTCACGTGGGCGCTCGGCGGCCCGAGACCGACCCGCCACGCGCTGGCAATCATGGGCGTGATTCTGGTCGGCCTCGTACTGGTGCTGGACGTTCCCACACGCCTAATGACCAGCGAGGCGCCTGATGCTCAATGGACCGCCGGTATCCTGTTCAGCCTTACCGCAGCGGGAGTATTCGCGCTGGCGCTGTGGGTCACCGAGCATAAGCTCTCGAGCATGGCCGGGTCGGTGCGGAGCATGCTGACGCTGGTGTTGGTCTTTGGCGCTTCTGCCATGCTCGGCGCAAGCGGCCTTATACCAGGTGGGCTAGGATTGCCCAGCGCGACTGTCGGCTGGATCGCATTGGGTTGCCTGGTACTTCTGTATGGCGCCGCCTTCTCCACGCTTTTCATCTGCATGCCACGGCTGAACATCGCCCGCAATGCACCCGTCATGAACATGGAGCCGGTCGCTGGCATGCTGCTCGGCTGGTTGGTGCTTGGCCAGTTGCTGGCCCCCCTGCAGATACTGGGCGGGCTCATCGTGGTGGGCGGTATCGTCCTGCTGGCTTATCGCAAGAACTGAGCAAAGCGCACCAACGGCAGGCGCGCGGGGCCGGGCATCAGCCATGGGCCCAGAAGTTGCCAACGGTCCATGACACAGTGGCCCACTGGCGTGGTTCGAAATCGAGAGCGTAGATCAGTTGCCCTTGTCCGTCTCGGCCTCTTCGTGGGCCTGACGCAGGCGCTCACGGCTGTTGGTCAGGTGCAGACGCATTGCAGCTCGGGCGGACTCTGCATCCTGACGTGCAATGGCATCGTAGATCTGCTCGTGCTCGCGGCCGAGGCGCTGTTGATAATGCGGCTGATCGTCATGGGCCAACCGCGCCGAGTTAAGCCGGCTGCGTGGAATGATCGCCGTACCCAGGTGGTTCATGATGTCGGTGAAGTAGCGGTTCCCCGTGGCTTCGGCGATTTGCAGATGAAACTGGAAATCAGACACCGCGGCTTCACTGGAAAGCGCTGCACTTCTTTGCAGCGAATCCAGAAAGTCCCGCATAGCCTTTAGCTGCTCGGGTGTCCGCCGCTGTGCCGCAAGGCCGGCGGACTCGACCTCCAGGCTGATCCGCAGTTCGAGTATTGATAACACGTCGCGTAGCGTCCCGATGGTGGCCGGGTCGATCCGCAAGCCGGTGGTGCTCGGCGTATCGAGTACAAAGGTACCAATGCCATGGCGAGTCTCAACCAGGCCAGACGCCTGAAGACGCGAGATTGCCTCACGTACAACCGTCCTGCTCACCCCCTGGGCCTGCATGATTGCTGACTCCGTCGGCAGCTTGTCGCCGCGTTTGATGACGCCGTCGCGGATCTGCTGCGATAGCTCGGTCACCAGTTCCTGTGCGAGGCTGCGGTGCTTACGGCGGACACGTGGCTGGGCGATCTGGTTTTCCATGGACACATTGATCTCTATGAAGCGGACTGATGCCTATCATAGCCCAAGCGGTTGTACGATAACTATCGCAAGCCCCCTCATTGACACGGCCTAACCATTCATCCAGATACCTCATGGTTCCCAGCCCTTTCCTATACTCACCGGGTCACCCACTCGGAGATGAATCATGCACCGCATACTTCTATTTGTTGCAGCCGCAGCGATCGCAGCGCCTGTTTGGGCAATGCATTGCCCGATGGACATGGCCAAGATCGACAAGCAGTTAGCGAGCAACCCGCCAAGCGATCCGGCAACGCTGGAGAAGGTAAAGGATCTACGAGCGGAAGGAGAGCAGCTTCACAAAGCAGGCGATCACGCTCAATCACTTCAGGTTCTGGAGCAGGCACAGGCGTTGCTCGACTCCGCACAATAACCGTAGCCATCGGACGGCCCAGCGATATGCTGGCCGTCCGCGCTAGGGTGGGTTGGCCCCGCCGGAACATCTGACTCTCAGCTCCTTTCGTTCGAAATCCTCCTCGCTGCTAAGGGTGTCGTAACCATCGGGACAGATTTCATTCGCCCGAGTCTTGCATCCTGGCCGCCCTTCTACCTTGTCACAGGCGAGAACGTACTCGTCGGTCTGCTGCGCCGGTCGGACGACTTCGAAAGCACTGCAGCCGACCAGCGTCAGAACGGCTCCTACAGCAACGCTAATGTGATAAAGCGTTTTGTTCATTGGCTATCGCCTCGCTCGACGTGCAACACCGATGCGCTAGTTGCCTACCCCGTGTAAGCCCTAGCTGACCCGCTGTGGCGAATTCGGATGATTTCGCCTAGCTCGTGCTTCGCTTACCTTGCTCTCCAGTAGCGCAGGATGCGCAGCGGGACAGGGAAGCCGGTTAGGGATCATTCGCAGGAATGCGAATCTGAGGACAACGGAACGACTGGCTAGACGCCTACAGCCCCGCCACGTACGGGGCTTTTTATTGCACCGTCGCTAACGCGGGTTCGGCGCGTCATCCAGTTCCGCACTATCAGGATCGACGTCAGGCACGCCCTTCATCACTTCCCTTTCATCGGGATTGTCTTGTGGCGGAGTACCGTTATTGCCAGGCAACTCGTCCACGCCAGCTTCATCGCCAGGACTGACATCCGTCCGCTCGGATCCTAGGGGTGGTGGCGAGCCGGGTATAACCACATCATCTGGACCGGCACGTACGGCTTCTGAAGCGTCATTATCCCGGGTGGTTAGATCTTTTGGCTGGTTGCCCATCGCTCCATCTCCTCCGCGCAACGATATGTTTACTCCAGTTAAGAGGAGTGTGGCGACCCTGCGTTCACGATGATGCGCTGCCACTGGTCACATACAATGCGTAACGGTTGCCAGCAGATGCCGTTAAACGAAAAAACCGGCTGCGATTGCCGGTTTTCGATACAGACTTATGGCATGTCCCGATGGTGCCCGGAGCGGGAATCGAACCCGCATACCCTTTCGGATGAGGGATTTTAAGTCCCTTGCGTCTACCAGTTTCGCCATCCGGGCGGGACGGAGATGCGCGATGGGAATCGCGGCGCAGGACTATAACCAGCCACTGGCCGAGGCGCAACCCGAACGGGCAGGCTTTGCCTCTGTGAAGCTTTGGCGGAGCATGATCGCCATGCTTAACCTCAGCGAGGCCGGAGGACATCAATGGCGCCGACGCACACCGACAATCAGCCAGAACACCAGCCCAAGGATGGGGAAAATAGCAATGCCTAACGCCCAAAGGGCTTTGGCCCCAACGGTCCGTTCGCTTTTGAACACGCTTATGATTGCAAGCAGATCCAGCACAATCACCGCACCGACTAGCGCAATTGCGAGGTAACTCATCGCGTCTGACATGGAATGCTCCGTTGGTAGACTCTCCATGTTTCAGTCACCGACGGGGGCGATACAGTTCCGGGCCAGAGCGAACCGGTGCCGCTGACAACCAGCAGAAAGACCGTGGGAGCGTTAGGAAAATTGAAAACATAAAAAAACCGCAAGCTTGCGCTTGCGGTTTCTTTATTAATGGAGGCCGATGTCGGAATCGAACCGGCGTACACGGATTTGCAATCCGCTGCATAACCACTCTGCCAACCGGCCTCAAAACGAAGACGCCGCATGCAGCGGCGTCATCGTCAACAAACTGGAGCGGGAAACGAGACTCGAACTCGCGACCCCGACCTTGGCAAGGTCGTGCTCTACCAACTGAGCTATTCCCGCGTCGTCTTGGTGACGGGCGCCATTCTATAGTTTCCAAACGCCCCGTCAAGCCTTTGATTAAAAAAGTCTTTATTTCTTTTCTGCAGGGCTCAGATGAGGCCAGGCGGCAATCAGGTAATTAACCATCGACCATAGCGTGAGGGCTGCCGCAACGATCAGCAAGGCATAGCCCAGGGTTACCCAGAGCGAAGCAAGCGGTGGGTTTGCCAGCAGGATGATGAGCGCCACCATCTGCGCTGCAGTTTTCCATTTGCCCAGGTTGGACACTGCTACCTGCGCCCGGGCGCCAAGTTCAGCCATCCACTCGCGAAGAGCCGACACCACGATCTCACGACCGATGATGATGGCCGCAGGAAGGGTCAGCCAGATATTGGCGTGCTCTTCAACCAGCAGCACAAGAGCCACCGCGACCATCAGCTTGTCGGCGACCGGATCGAGAAAGGCTCCAAACGGCGTGCTCTGCTGGAGTCGGCGGGCTAGGTAACCATCCAGCCAATCGGTAAGCGCTGCAATCGTGAAGACGGCACTGGTCGCCAGGTAGCTCCATTTGAAGGGAAGATAGAACAGCAGAATGATGATAGGGATCAGCAGTACGCGTATCACCGTGAGGATGTTTGGGATGTTCATCGATACCACTGATCAGCGAAATTAGGGGTGATTCTACTCACTGTGCAGAGCGGCATAAATCGACTCGGCAAGCTTTTTACTGATGCCTGGCGCCTTGGCTATTTCGTCGAGACTTGCGCGGCACAGTTCTTGAAGACCACCGAAATGCTTGAGCAGTTCGCGGCGTCGTTTCGGTCCGATGCCCGCAACTCCCTCCAGTGTCGAGGTAGTCCGTGCCTTGCCGCGTCGTGCGCGGTGACCGGTGATCGCGAAACGGTGTGCCTCGTCGCGCACCTGTTGGATCAAATGAAGCGCGGGCGAGTCGCCCGGGAGGGTAAATTCGTGAGCCGCATCATTCAGGTACAGGGTTTCCAGACCCGGCTTGCGGGTCACGCCCTTGGCTACACCAAGCAGGATCAGGTCGGGGACGGCCAGCTCTTCCAGCACTTCCCGAGCCATGTTCAACTGCCCTTTGCCGCCATCCACCAACAGGATGTCGGGCAGCTTCCCCTCGCCTTCGGCAGCTTTCCTGAATCGCCGCGATAGCGCCTGATGCATGGCGGCATAGTCGTCTCCGCCGGTAACCCCTTCGATGTTGTAGCGCCGGTAATCGGATTTCAGCGGACCCTCGGGTCCGAACACCACGCAGGAAGCGACCGTCGCTTCCCCGCTGGAGTGGCTGATGTCGAAACATTCGAGGCGGGTCGGCAGTTCTTCCAGTTCCAGCGCATCGGCCAACGCCTGGAAACGGGCGGCCAAGTGTTGCCGGTTCGCCAGTCGCGCGCCGAGTGCCTGCTCGGCGTTGGTTAGCGCCAGTTGCTGCCAGCGGGCACGGGTCCCACGCACACGGTGGGTAATGGTCAGCTCGACATCCCGCAGTTCGCTGACAGCGCTGATCAGGGTGTCAAAGTCCTCGTGGACAGCATTGACGATCAGCTCGGACGGTAGATCACGCTCCATCGAGCCGAGGTAATACTGCTCCAGGAACGCTTGTAGCACCTCTGCAACGCTTTCCTCGATGGCGACCTGTGGAAAGAAGTTCTTGCTACCAAGAACCCGGCCGCTGCGCACGCTGATCAGATGTACACAGGCTCCACCCGGACTGACCGCCGCCGATACGATATCGACGTTGCCACTGCCGCCTTCCATGCTCTGCTGATCCTGCACGCGTCGCAGGATGCCGATCTGATCGCGGATCTCTGCGGCGCGCTCGAAGTTCAGTTCCATCGCCGCCGTTTCCATGCTTCTGGAGAGTTCATCAGCCAGCGCATTGCTGCGCCCTTCCAGAAACATGATCGAATGCCGGACGTCTTCGGCATATTCCTCTGGCTCGACGAGACCAACGCAGGGTGCCTTGCAGCGTTTGATCTGGTACTGCAGGCAGGGTCGGGTGCGATTGCGGTAATAGCTGTCTTCACACTGACGGACAAAAAACGCTTTCTGAAGCAGGCTCAGGCTTTCGCGGATTGCACCGGCGCTGGGATACGGGCCGAAATACCGTCCCGCTGCTTTCTTCGCGCCGCGGTGGATGCTCAGGCGTGGGAAGTCTCCGCTTGAGAGAAACACGTAGGGGTAGGATTTGTCGTCGCGCAGCAGGATGTTGTAAGGCGGTCGCCACTGCTTGATGAGTGTCTGCTCGAGCAGCAGCGCTTCGGTCTCGTTGGCCGTAATGGTCGTTTCGACCTGAGCGATCTTGGCAACCAGCGCGGCGGTTTTCGGCGCCTGCCCGGTTTTGCGGAAGTAGCTGGCCAGACGTTTTTTGAGGTTCTTCGCCTTGCCGACATAAAGCAGTTTGGCATCGGCATCGAACATGCGGTAGACGCCGGGGCGCCCGCTGCAGGAGGCCAGAAATGCAGATGAGTCGAAGCCAGTCATCAATTGATGGTGTCGACCATGCCGTGCCGGACGGCAAGCAGTGCCAGTTCGACGTCACTGGTAACCGAAAGCTTCTCGTAGATCCGATAGCGATAGGTATTGACCGTCTTGGGCGACAGGCAAAGTTTGTCTGAGATGGTCTGCACCTTCTGGCAATTGGCGATCATCAACGCGATCTGAATTTCCCGCTCGGACAGCAGGTCGAACGGTGAGCCGTTGACCTTGGGCTGGAATGATTTCAGCGCCAGTTGCTGGGCGATTTGAGGGCTGATGTAGCGCTGCCCGGCGAATACCATGCGGATCGCCTGGACCATCTCCTCCAGCGCAGCGCCCTTGGTCAGGTAACCTGCAGCGCCCGCCTGGAGCAGCCGGGTCGGGAACGGATCTTCCTCGCAGATGGTCACCGCAATGACCTTGACGTCCGGGTGACTGCGCAAAAGCTTGCGTGTGGCTTCGAGACCGCCGATGCCGGGCATCTTGACGTCCATAAGCACCACGTCCGGCTTCAGTTCGCGGCATTTCCTGATCGCGGCTTCGCCGGATTCCGCCTGGCCGATTACCTGCAGGCCATCGATGTCGGCAAGCATTCTTGAAATGCCTGTGCGTACCAGATCGTGGTCATCGACCACCAGCACCCTAATCAAGCAGACACCTCTTTCAGTGCAAATTCAAAGCTGGCTGGCTGCTCGCTTCATAAGCGGCGAACTTTACCAAATACTTACCGCCATACCCAGACCGCACATCAGGCGCGGTTAATTGAAATCAAGCCAGCATGCTGCTGCAGCCAAAAGTCTGAACGCAGTTGGCTACACGCGAGTCTGACACCAATCAAGTCAGTCGCTATAAGTGGTATCGCCCTTGATCGAGAGTTTCGTCGCCGCCCTTGTCCTGGCCACCGTGCATATGGTTGCAGGGCGCCTGCGCAAGCTCAACCGCCTGCCCCGAAGCCGCTGGCTTTCGATGGCAGGCGGGGTATCGGTGGCCTATGTGTTTGTGCACCTGTTGCCTGAGTTGGCGCGCGGGCAGGAGGTGATCGACAGCAGCGAAATTCGGTTTCTCAGCTTTCTCGAGCACCACGCCTATCTGCTGGCACTCTTGGGTCTCGCGGCGTTCTACGGGCTGGAACGACTGATCAAGCAGCATCGGCGCAAGCTGAAGGATCAGGAACAGCCCCACGCGGGGGTGTTCTGGCTGCACATATCGGCGTTTGCCGTCTATAACGCGTTGATTGGTTACCTGCTGGTCCATGGCGAGAGCAATACCACCACGACGCTGGTGCTCTACTGCATCGCGATGGGGCTGCATTACCTGGTCAACGACTTTGCGCTGCAGAGCGACCACAAGGCATTGTTCAGCCATCGAGGACGTTGGCTTCTGTCAGCCATGCCGCTGGCCGGCTGGGCGCTGGGTATGGCAACGGAAGTATCAGAGTTGGCCGTATCGGCGCTGACTGCGTTTGTCGGCGGATCGATCATCCTCAATGTTCTGAAGGAGGAGCTGCCGGAAGAACGGAACAGCCACTTCGGGGCTTTTCTGTCTGGTGCACTTGGCTACTCCGTGCTGCTGCTCAGCTTTCAGAATGGATGATAGCGGCGGTCAGTGCGCTAGACCCCGGTTGTACCAATCACGGCTGCGGTTGACGGCGCTGACCAGCCAGAGCATGACCGGCACTTCGATAAGTACACCCACAACGGTGGCGAGCGCCGCGCCGGAGTTGAAGCCATAGAGGACGATCGCCACCGCCACTGCCAGCTCGAAGAAGTTCGACGCACCAATCATTGCCGAAGGTCCGGCGACATCGTGACGCACCTGCAATTTGCGGTTCAGCCAATAGCCGAGCCCGGCGATAAACAGCGTCTGCAGGAAAATCGGCACTGCCAGCATCGCAATGATCAGAGGCTGCTCGACGATGGACTTGCCCTGGAAAGAGAACAGCAGGACCAGCGTCGCCAACAGCGCAATGATTGAAAACGGCGTGCTCCGGGCCAGCGCTGCCTGAAATGCCGCCTCCCCTACTCGCAGCAGGCGTGCGCGAATGAACTGGGCGATGGCCAATGGAATGACGATGTACATCAGTACCGACAGCAGTAGCGTGTCCCAGGGCACCGGTATGGATGAAACCCCTAGCAACAGGGCCACGATGGGAGCAAAGGCGAACACCATGATCAGGTCATTCAGCGCGACCTGGGTGAGCGTGAAATTGGCATTGCCGCGACAGAGATTGCTCCAGACGAACACCATTGCCGTGCATGGCGCTGCGCCCAGCAGGATCAGCCCGGCCATATAGCTGTCCAGCTCCCCCGCAGGCAGCCATGGGGCGAAGACGTGCTTGATGAACAGCCAGCCAAGGGCCGCCATGGTAAAGGGCTTCACCGCCCAGTTGATGATCAGCGTGATGCCCATGCTTGCACGCTGGGCATACACCTCGCGCAGCGAAGAAAAGTCGATCTTCATCAACATCGGAATGATCATGATCCAGATGAGCAGCCCGACGGGGATATTGACATGCGCGACCTCCAGGGCTCCCACGGCCCGGGCGGCTGCCGGCGCGTACAGCCCGAGCAGGGTTCCGGCACCGATGCAGAGAAACACCCACAGCGTCAGGTAACGCTCGAAGAAGCCGAGCGGTGATCCCTCGGACGCTGTATTGCGGGCGCTTTTGCAGTGATTGGACATGAGAAGACGACCTTGTTCGGTGATTGGTTACGCCGTGCCCTGGAGACAGGGCACATGACGATTGCTGAAGGCTGCTCAGGCAGCATGCAACGTTGGCGCGAGGCGATCGGCTGCCACGCATGCTTTACATCATATTCGCCAATCCATATATTCGGAACACCATATCTATCCATTCGTACTGGCCAATGAGCGAGCAATTGACACCGACTACCGTCTTCAAATGCCTGGCAGACGAAACCCGCGCAAGGATGTCCTTGCTGATCGCGCGCGAGGGCGAGTTGTGTGTGTGCGAGCTGACGGCTGCCCTTGAGGAAGCCCAGCCCAAGGTGTCCCGCCACCTGGCGCAGCTTCGCGCCTGCGGCCTGTTGCTGGACCGCCGCCAAGGCCAGTGGGTCTATTACCGACTGCATCCGGATCTACCGGACTGGGTAGCAAAGATTCTTCAGACCATCCTGGCCGCCAATACAGGGTGGCTTGACCCAAGCTGCGAGCGTCTGGCAGCGATGCGCAGCCGCCCCGGACGCACCGGCATCTGCAGCTGACTTCGAGGAGAACCCATGCCCAACGAAGGCCCCCTGTTGCCAACACTGCCCAATATCGATGAGCAGCTGTTCGAGCTGCCTGACCCCTCTCGACTGGAACAGCCCGGTGACGCGGCTCATGCGCCACGAATCCTGCTGCTCTACGGCTCCACTCGAGCGCAATCCTTCAGCCGCTTGCTTGTCGAGGAAGCCGCAAGGCTGCTGCAGCAGCTAGGTGCCGAGACGCGTATTTTCGATCCGTCGGGTCTTCCTCTACCGGATGATGAGCCAGACAGCCATCCCAAGGTGCAGCAGTTGCGCGATCTGATGCAGTGGTCCGAAGGGCAGGTATGGTGCTCACCCGAACGGCACGGCTCGATGAGCGCCGTGTTCAAGGCCCAGATCGATTGGGTGCCGCTGGCAATGGGCGCGGTTCGACCAACCCAGGGCAAGACCCTGGCGGTCATGCAGGTCTGTGGCGGCTCGCAATCGTTCAATGTGGTCAATCAGCTGCGGGTTCTGGGACGATGGATGCGGATGTTCACCATTCCCAACCAGTCCTCGGTGCCCAAGGCATTTCTTGAGTTCGATGATGACGGTCGCATGAAGCCGTCGGCCTTCTATGACCGTCTGGTTGATGTCATGGAAGAGCTGGTGAAGTTCACACTGCTCCTGAGAGGCCGCCAGGACTACCTCGTAGACCGTTATTCCGAGCGCAAGGAGTCGGCGCAGGCGCTATCACAGCGGGTCAATCAACGTTCGCTCTGATTGACGACTGCCCTACGAAGGTGGCGCTTCAGTCGCCAGGACATAGCCATGATCAAGACATTCGCCCTCTTCACCCTTACCGCTGTTGCAGAAATCGTCGGCTGCTATCTGCCGTACCTGTGGCTGCGCCAGGGCAAGAGCGCCTGGCTGTTGTTGCCGGCTGCGCTGTCGCTCGGTCTGTTCGCCTGGCTGCTGTCATTGCACCCGACCGCTGCCGGGCGCGTGTATGCGGCCTATGGTGGCCTGTACATAGGCACAGCGATCCTGTGGCTCTGGCTGGTCGACAAGATTCGCCCCACCGGATGGGATCTGCTGGGTTCGGCTGTCGCCCTGCTGGGAATGGCCATCATCATGTTAGCGCCGCGTCACGGCTGATCATTTCAACTTTTATCGAGGACACCTCATGACCCTCAAAGTCGGTATCAACGGTTTCGGGCGCATCGGCCGCCTGGCGCTTCGCGCGGCCTGGGACTGGCCTGAGCTGGAGTTCGTCCGGATCAACGATCCGGCTGGTGACGCGGCAACCCACGCCCACCTGCTGAACTTCGATTCGGTACACGGCCGCTGGCAACACGAAGCTGGCAGCGATGGCGATTGTGTCGTGGTCCATGGCAAGCGAATCCGGGTGTCGGCAAACAAGGCTATCGCGGACACCGACTGGTCGGATTGTGATCTGGTTATCGAGTCCAGTGGCAAGATGAAGACCGTCGCCGTGCTTCAGGGATATATCGACCAGGGTGTGAAACGCGTCATCGTCAGCGCCCCCGTCAAGGAAGCCGGGGCGCTCAATATCGTCATGGGCGTCAACGACCAGCTGTTCGACCCGGCGCAGCACCGCATCGTCACGGCAGCCTCCTGTACTACCAACTGTCTGGCCCCGGTCGTCAAGGTGATCCATGAGCAGCTGGGCATTCGCCACGGTTCGATCACCACTATCCATGATCTGACCAACACCCAGAGCATCCTTGATCAGCCGCACAAGGACCTGCGCCGCGCCCGGGCATCAGGCATGAGCCTGATTCCCACCACGACCGGCTCGGCCACGGCCATCGCCGAAATCTTCCCCGAGTTGCGCGGCAAGCTGAACGGCCATGCCGTTCGAGTGCCCTTGGCCAATGCCTCGTTGACCGATTGCGTATTCGAGGTCGAACGCTCGACCACGGTCAAAGAGGTCAATCGCCTCCTCAAGGCGGCTGCCGAACAGGGACCGCTCCGGGGCATCCTTGGCTTCGAGGAACGGCCACTGGTGTCCATCGACTATCGTACCGATCCCCGTTCCTCGATCATTGACGCGCTGTCGACCATGGTGGTCAACGGTACCCAGGTCAAGCTCTACGCCTGGTATGACAACGAGTCGGGCTACGCCAATCGCACCGCAGAACTGGCCCGCAAGGTCGGCCTTGCCTGAGGTCTGTCTGGCGCGCCAGTCGCGTCGGGTGGCGTTGTTACTTTGTTCAGAGGCACGCTATGCCGCTCTCTCCAGCCGTTCGCCAATACCTGATCGTCACGGGAAATTACTGGGCCTTTACCCTGACTGACGGCGCCCTGCGCATGCTGGTTGTGCTGCATTTCCATTCCCTGGGTTACACCCCTCTGCAGATCGCCGCGTTGTTTCTGTTCTACGAAGTGTTCGGCGTTGTGACCAATCTGGTTGGCGGCTATCTGGGCGCCCTGCTCGGGCTGAACCGCACCATGAACATTGGCCTGGCGCTGCAGGTGGTCGCGCTGCTGATGCTGACGGTACCGGTCGCCTGGCTGAGCATTCCTTGGGTGATGGGCGCGCAGGCGCTGTCCGGCATCGCCAAGGACCTGAACAAGATGAGCGCCAAGAGTTCGATCAAGCTGCTGGTGCCAGACGATCAACAAGGCAGCCTGTACAGGTGGGTAGCACTGCTTACCGGGTCGAAAAACGCACTCAAGGGCGTCGGCTTTTTCCTGGGCGGCGCCCTGCTTGCCGGTATCGGCTTCCGCGCCGCACTGGCCAGCATGGCCGCCGCGCTGGCGCTGGTCTGGGTGGCAAGCCTGGTGTTGCTGAAAAAGGATCTGGGCAGAGCCAAGGCAAAGCCTAAGTTTCGTGAAATGCTGTCCAAAAGCCGCGCGATCAATGTGCTTTCGGCCGCTCGGTTGTTTCTGTTTGGTGCCCGTGACGTCTGGTTCGTCGTTGCGCTTCCCGTTTATCTTTCGACGGTGTTCGGCTGGGACTTCTGGCAGGTCGGCGGGTTTCTAGCCGCCTGGGTCATCGGCTACGGCATCGTCCAGTCTCTGGCGCCTGCGATCACCGGCAAGAAGAGCGGACAGGTTCCTGATGGTCGCGCCGCGTTCGCCTGGGCGCTCCTGCTTGCAGGGTTGCCCGCAGCCATTGCGCTTGCCTTGGGCACGCAGCTGGCCCCGCAGGTTGTGGTGATCGGCGGTCTGTTGCTGTTCGGAGCGGTGTTTGCGGTCAACTCGTCACTGCACAGCTATCTCATCGTGTCCTACGCGAAGGAAGACGGGGTATCACTGGACGTTGGTTTCTACTACATGTCCAACGCACTGGGACGCCTTGTTGGCACGCTGTTGTCCGGCTGGGTCTACCAGGCACAGGGGCTTGAAGCCTGCCTCTGGGTGTCCGCGGCGTTCGTGTTGCTGGCAGCAATCATATCGGTCGGGCTGCCCCGGCATGATCAGGCTGGCATCTGACACCAAGCCTCCTGCACGCCCAGAGATGGGGCTCCCTAGGTTACCGCTCACCGCCCAACAGATGGCTCAAGACCGAACGCAGCTTGCCGGCCTTGACCGGCTTGTTCAGCACGGGCACACCGAAACCCTGAAGCTCGCGGCGACATTGGTCGCTGCGGTCAGCGGTGATCATCACCAAGGGAATCTGCGAATCGAAGTGCGCGCGCAGCGCTTGTGCCACATCCCAACCGGTCAGGCCCTGGTCAAGATGGTAATCAGCAAGGATCAGCTCGGGTGGTTGCCCACCCAGCACAGCCATAGCCGCAATCTCATCGGTTGCGGTCAGCACGTGGCAACCCCACTGTTCGAGTAGCGCCGCCATGCTGTGCAGGATGCTCGCCTCGTTATCGATCACCAGCAGTCGACGACCAGGCAAGGTATCGCCCGGAACGGCCGCGGCTGTCTGCCCAGTGACGGGTAATCGCTTCGGCATGTCGGCCAACGGCACGTCGATACTGAAAACCGAGCCTCGGCCAGGCTGAGAGCGCACCAGTATGCGGTAATCGAGCATGCTGGCGATCCGGTCCACGATGGCCAGGCCGAGGCCGACACCGGCGCGTTCGGAGGCGCGCTGCACACCGAGCTGATTGAATTCCAGAAAGATTGCCTGCAACTGGTCAGCCTCGATGCCTCGGCCTGTATCCCAGACTTCGATCCGCAGCTGGTCGCCACGCTTGCGTGCCCCCAGCAGAACCCGGCCGCTATCGGTGTAACGGCAGGCATTGCTGAGAAAGTTGCGCAGGATACGGGTCAGCAAGCGGAAGTCACTGCGCAGCGCATAAGCCGGAATGTAGTGATCGAAGCCGAGCCCCTCGGCCTCGGCAACCGACTGAAACTCCGACACCAGTGGTAGCAATACCTCATCGAGACGGTACACATCGAGGTCAGGCTTGATCGCCTGCTGGTCGAGCTTGGAGATATCCAGCAGATCGGTGAGCAGGTCTTCGGCGCCTTCCAACGCCTGATGTGCCCGCTCCACCAGGTTTCGCTCGCTGTCCGCCAGGCCGCGCTCGCGCAGCGTCGAGATCAGCAAGCGCGCCGCATTGAGCGGCTGTAACAGGTCATGGCTGGCAGCAGCCAGGTATTTGTCCTTGCTGTGATTGGCGGCCTCTGCGGCGTCGCGGGCCTTGCGCAGCTCCAGGGTCCGCTCGGCGACGCGTTGTTCAAGTTGTTCGTTGAGCTGCAGCAAGCGCTTCTGGGCCAGCTTGCGTTCGGTGATGTCGGCGACGAAGCCTTCCACCAGCCCGTCCTCCTCAGCTTTGAGCAGCAGGTTCATCATCACATCGATGGCGCTGCCGTCCTTGCGCCGCAGGCGGGTTTCATAGCCGAACAGACCCTGCTGGCGACCAAGCGTATGGCGAATCTCTCGGAGCTCTTCCTCTCCGCCAATGAAAAGATGATGCGACAGATCCGTCAGCCGCCAGAGCGCTTCGGCCGGACTTTCATAGCCGAGCATTCGCGCCAGGGCAGGATTGGTTGCGCGAATGCCCTCCTGCAAGCTGGCCTGGAAAATACCGTGAACGGCGTGCTCGAACAGCCATTTGTAGCGGTTTCGCTCTGCTTCCAGCTCTTCAAGACGGGCTACCAGCTCGGGGTAGTGGCTTTTGCGCGCAGAATGGGTGCCCAGCCCGAGGAGGCCGGCGAGCGCCTCATCCTGTTCAGAGCGCTTCGGCATACACCACTTCGACGTCGCGCTGGGTCGACGAGCGGGGATTGGTCAGGATGCACGGGTCCTGCATCGCATGCTGCGAGAGGAAGGGAATATCGGACAGATCGACCCCGTGCAGCCCCAGTGTTTCATTGAAGCCTATGGCCTGCTTGAGACTGATCAGGTGCTGTACGAGCCGTTCGCGAATCTGGCGGTGATTCAGCCCTCGGCTGTCGATGCCCAGGGTTTCGGCGACCAGCTTGAAGCGATCAGGCGCTGCATCGTAGTTGAAGGCGACCACGTGTTCGACCAGCACCGCGTTGCACAATCCATGCGGCAGGTCGAGGTAGCCGCCCAGACTGTGGGACATTGCGTGTACAGCGCCGAGAATCGCGTTTGAAAAGGCCAGGCCTGCCTGCATGCTGCCCAGCATGATTTTCTCTCGCAGGGCGATATCAGATGGTTTGGCAATCATCTCTACCAGATGGCCATTGATCAGTCGCATCGCCTCCAGCGCATGGGGATCGGTAAGAGGGCCGTGACCAGTGGAAACGAAGGCTTCGATGGCGTGCACCAGTGCGTCGATACCGGTACAGGCGGACAGGAACGGGTCCATGCTGAGCGTGGTTTCCGGATCGATCAGCGACACGTCCGGTACGGCGCCCTTGCTGACGATGGAGAACTTCATTCGTTCGGTCTGGTTGGAGATGATCACGAACTGCGACACATCGGCTGAGGTGCCTGCGGTCGTGGGTATCAGGATCAGCGGGGGGCTTGGCACACGCAGCGTGTCGACGCCTTCGAACTCGTTGATATGGCGGCCGTGTGCCACCGCAATTCCAACACCTTTGGCACAGTCCATAGGGCTGCCGCCACCCACTGCAACGATGACGTTACACCCTTCGCTGCGATAGAGCTCTGCGCCGAGCATGACTTCTTCAGAACGGGGATTGGCCGAGACCTGGGTAAACAGCTGGTATTCGATGCCCTGACGCGC
The DNA here is from genome assembly GCF_058536345.1 of Stutzerimonas sp. C6.4V. NCBI lineage: Bacteria > Pseudomonadati > Pseudomonadota > Gammaproteobacteria > Pseudomonadales > Pseudomonadaceae > Stutzerimonas > Stutzerimonas sp. C6.4V. The sequence goes on along the minus strand of NZ_JBZUBM010000001.1, from coordinate 1,444,965 downwards.
CAGGCTCGCTTGTACGTCCCCTACCCAACCGGCCGCAACCACGCCCGCGTCGGAAACGAGCAAAACCTTTCGAGCACCAAAATTTTTCGCGTAGTTGCCGGCACTGTGGCGACAGCCCGCACCAAACACGATTTCAGGCGACACGAACTTTCGCTGCTGGCTGAGATTGGGGCTCATACGACGGCCTCTCGTTATTGTTTTCAACGTTGTCGCGCAAGCCTACTGCTTTCCGGCATCAAAGCAATGCGAAAAAAGGCGGATAGCAATCAGCGAGGCCGACCCCAGCTCAGCCCAACAAGCCTTGATAGAAACGACACTCGCGCTCCAGGGCATCGGCGAGATTGGCGGCCTGGCGGAAGCCGTGACGTTCATCCGGGTAAAGGCAGTATTCCACCGGGACGCCCTGCTCCTGAAGCGCCGTCACCATGGACTCGGTCTGCTCGGGTAGCACAACGGCGTCCTGCCCACCCTGGAAAAAGATCACTGGCACAGTGATTCGTGCTGCGTTGGTGAGCGGCGTGCGCTCCCGGTAGCGCTTGGCGTCGACTTCCGGGTCGCCTATCAGCCAATCCAGATAGTCGGCTTCGAACTTGTGGGTCACGCGGCGCAACGCCAGCGGATCGCTGACCCCATAAAGGCTGGCACCGCCGGAGAATCCGGATTCGGTCGCCAACGCGCAAAGCGCACTATAGCCACCGGCGCTGGAGCCGCGAATAAAGGTATACGCGGGGTTTATTTGGCCACGCATCGCCAGCGACTGAACTGCCGCACAGGCATCTTCAACGTCGACCACTCCCCATTCGCCCCGCAGGCGCTGCCGATAAGCCCGGCCGAAGCCGCTGCTACCCCGGTAATTGATGTCCGCCACAGCGAAACCACGTTGGGTCCAGTACTGGATGCGTGAATCGAATACGGGATAGGTCGCCGAGGTCGGCCCGCCATGCATGAACACCACAAGTGGAGGCTTTTCTTCCGGCCTGCCACAGCGCTGGGCATTGGCCGGCGGATAGAAGAAGGCATGCGCGGTCTCTTCACGCCCGGTTGTGAAGCTGAAGGGTTGCGCATTGGACAGTTCCTCATCCGGCAATGGCCGCTCCCCGCCGGCCAGCACCTTGACTTCATTGGCCGATCGCTTGATTGCAAGAACCGCGGGCGCCTGGCTCGGGGATCCCGCGATGCAATAGAAATACTGATCATCTGCCGCCAGCTGCCGGCAACGGCTGTACTCACAAGCCAGTTGGCGTTCGTTACCCTCCGCATCCTGCTGGAACAGCAAACCGTAGCCGTCTACCAGCCGAGTTAGCAGCAAGGCCCCGTTGGCCAGCGGCAGATAGCTGCTGGTACCCAGCTGCCAGGGCGCCGGCGCGTGGTCGAAAGGTCTGTTGCCGAAGCGGTTTTGTAACGATCTCAGTTCGCCATCCTGAACCAGCCAGGGCTTCCACCAGCCGGTGCGATCGCTCAGGCAAAACAGGCTGCCATCGGTAGCAAAACGTGGTTGTTGGAGCGACTCCTCGCCGCTTGCGCCCGCCAGGCGCTCGGCACATCCCAACTGCCCGTCCGGCAAATAGGTTGCCCTCCATAGGGTGGTGGCGGTCCAGGGCTGCTCGGGGCGCTGCCACTGGATCCAGGCCAGGCTATCTCCGGACGCGTTCAGCGTGGGCGATGCATAGAAATCGGCGCCTTCGACCAGCACCTTCAACTCACCGGTCAACGAAACGCTGACCAGCCGATGCTCGACCGCCGAATCAGCCACCGACTCCTCGACAGCGACTACCGCGCCCCGAAGCGGGTCAAACTGGAGATCGCCGTAGCGACAACCAGCCTTCGCAGTGAGCGCCGTTGGCCGGCCCGCCCCGGCATTGTCGGTAAGCTGCTGGACGTAAACCTGCTGGTCCCTTTCGTTGACAAAGGCGATGCCACCGTTGGTCAGGCAAAGCGCGCCGCCGCCGTACTCGTACACGCGGCTGCGCAGGGAGAACTCGGCCGGCGTCAGACACTCTGCGCAGCCGTCGCGCCAATACCACAGCGTGCAACGCGCATCGGTGGGGTCATACCTGATCCAGAACAGGCCGCCGTGCCCTGCACGCAGTTCGGCAAAGTCGCAGCTGGCCGAGGCGGCTTTTTCAGCGGTCCATTCGCTGTGCCAGAAGCCATAACGTGTTTCGGTTTTAGTCATTCGTCTGGTTCCGGTCAGTCAGGCATACCCCGCATAACGGACCTACACCCTGAGAATCAGCTTCGAGGCCTTCTCGTTGCGAAAGGTCAGCTCATCCAGCCCGCGCGGGGCCTGTTCAGCCTCGGTGCGAGCGGCCAGGATCTTGTCGTGATGGGCGGACTTGCTGCATACGGGGTCCGCATTCGCCGCATCACCGGTGAGCATGAAGGCCTGGCAGCGACAACCGCCGAAGTCTTTTTCCTTCTCGTCGCAGGACTGGCACGGCTCGGGCATCCAGTCGAAACCGCGGAACTTGTTGAAGCCCATCGAGTGCTTCCAGATCTGCTCGATGCTCTGCTCACGGACATTGGGAAAGTTGATCGGCAGTTGACGGGCGCTATGGCAAGGCAGCGCCGTGCCGTCCGGCGTGATGTCGAGGAACAGGTTGCCCCAGCCGTTCATGCAACCCTTGGGGCGCTCTTCGTAGTAGTCGGGCGTGACGAAAATCAGCTTGCAAGGGTGGTTCTCCGCCGCGAGCTTGTCACGCCACTCATTGGTGATCCGCTCAGCGCGCACCAGCTGCGCCTTGCTTGGCAGCAGTCCGGCGCGATTGAGTTCGGCCCAGCCGTAAAACTGGCAGGTGGCGAGCTCGACGAAATCCGCCTCCAGCTCCAGGCAGAGCCGAATGATGCGGTCGATGTTGTCGATGTTGTGCCGGTGGGTAACGAAGTTAAGCACCATCGGATAGCCGTGCGCCTTGACCGCCCGCGCCATCGCAAGCTTCTGTGCGAAGGCCTTCTTCGAGCCGGCGAGCAGGTTATTCACTTCCTCGTCAGCTGCCTGGAAACTGATCTGGATATGATCGAGCCCAGCGTTGGCGAACGAGGCGATCTTCTCTTCGGTCAGGCCGATACCGGAGGTGATCAGGTTCGTGTAATAGCCCAGGTCACGCGCCGCCTTGATCAGCTCGGCCAGGTCCTGGCGCACCAGTGGTTCGCCTCCGGAAAAACCCAGCTGCGCTGCACCCATTTCTCGTGCCTGACGAAAGACCTCGATCCACTCGGCCGTGCCTAGTTCATCTTGGCTGCGGGCGAAATCCAGCGGATTCGAGCAATACGGACATTGCAGCGGGCAGCGGTAAGTGAGCTCGGCCAGTAGCCACAGGGGCGGGCCAGGCTCGAAACCCGGCTTAGCGAAGCTCGATCCAGAACCGTTCAACGGCGACCTCCAGGAATGCAACGATATCTTCCTCGATGCCCTCGGCATCGGGAAAGCGGCTGTGCAGATCGGCGACGATTGCACCTACTGTGCGTGCCCCGTCCACCTCGCCCAGGACCGCCGATGCGCTCTCGTTCAGTTTGATCATGCCTTCGGGATACAACAGCACATGGCAGTTCTGCGCGGGCTCCCACTGAAAGCGAAAGCCACGGCGGAAGGCCGGGACCTGGGTCAGCATGTCAGTCATTGCCTGCTCCTTGATATTTCCCGGTGCATTCAAGTCCAGGTTCAAAGGGTGATGCCCTTGTGCCAGACACGCTCGCTCGTCACCGTGTGGTACGGGGGGCGATCCAGCTCGTAGGCCATGCTCATGGCATCCAGCATGCTCCACAACACGTCGAGTTTGAACTGAAGAATGTTCAGCATGCGCTCCTGGCTTTCCCGTGTCCTGTAGTGCTCGAGGGTGATGCGCAGCCCGTGTTCGACATCGCGGCGCGCTTCTTTCAAACGCTTGCGGAAATAGTCGTATCCAGACGGATCGATCCAGCTGTAGTGCTGTGGCCAGGCATCCAGGCGGGACTGGTGAATGGTCGGTGCGAACAGCTCGGTGAGGGAGCTGCTGGCTGCCTCCTGCCAGACCGCACGGCGAGCGAAGTTGACGTAGGCATCGACGGCGAACCGCACGCCGGGCAATACCAGCTCCTGCGACAGGACCTGATCGCGATCCAGCCCCACCGACTCGGCCAGACGCAGCCAGGCTTCGATGCCGCCCTCCTCTCCGGGTGCGCCATCGTGATCGATGATGCGTTGCACCCACTCGCGCCGCGTGTCGCGATCCGGGCAGTTGGCCATGATCGCCGCATCCTTCACCGGAATGCAGACCTGATAGTAGAAGCGGTTCGCCACCCAGCCCTGTATCTGCTCGCGGGTTGAGCGCCCCTCGTACATGGCACGATGGAACGGGTGGTGAATATGGTAGTAGTCGCCCTTGGCGCGTAGCGCCGCTTCGAACTCGGCGGGAGTCATGGCTGGGAGGGTCATACGGCTTCCTTGGACTGTTCGGGCAGATCGAGGCGCCTGCATTGTTCGACGCCCGCGTGGAGATTCGAATCGCTCGAAATAGGTCGATACGCTACAGCTCGATGCTCATGCCATCGAACGAGACCTCAATGCCGTGCTCGCGGAGTACAGCACGCTCGGCGGAGTCTTCATCAAGGATCGGATTGGTGTTGTTGATGTGAATGAGGATCTTGCGGACTGCGGGCATGCCGTCGAGTACTTCGATCATGCCGCCAGGCCCGCTCTGTTGCAGGTGTCCCATCTCCGAGCCCAGCTTGGTGCCCACTTCACGCACCTGCATTTCGTCGTCGCGCCAGAGCGTACCGTCCACCAGCAGGCAGTCAGCGCCTCGCATGAGCTCCAGTAACTCTGGGCTGACCTTGCCGAGGCCTGGCGCATAGAACAGCTTGCCGCCGGTGTTCTGGTCCACGATCAACAAGCCGATGTTGTCTCCCGGGTGCGGATCGTTGCGGTGCGGCGAATACGGTGGCGCCGAGCTACGCAGCGGGATCGGAGTAATTTCAAGATCTGGGCAGGTCGGGATGCGAAAGCTGCCTTCCAGCGCAATGGGATTCCAGCGCAGCCCGCCGTTCCAGTGCTCAAGCATCTTGAACAGCGGGAAACCGGTGGTCAGGTCCTGGTGGACCATCTCGGTACACCAGACCTCATGCGGACAGCCTTCACGCAGCGTCAGCAAGCCGGTGGTGTGGTCGATCTGGCTGTCGAGCAGGATGATCGCACCGATCGCGGTGTCTCTCGGCGCGCGCGCTGGCTGCAGCTTGGGAAAGGATTCGAGCTGGGCGCGAATGTCCGGCGAGGCGTTGCACAGGATCCAGTCCCGGCCGTTGTCGCTGATGGCTATGGATGACTGGGTACGGGCCTGGGCTCGCAGCGTGCCGGCTCGCAGGCCTGCGCAGTTGGCGCAATTGCAGTTCCATTGTGGAAAGCCGCCGCCAGCAGCCGAACCGAGGATCTGGATGAACATGGGCAGCTCCCAAAAAGCGGAGCCCCGACCGGGGCCGGGGCAGATGGATCAGCGATTGGCGAAGTACATGGTGACTTCGAAACCAATGCGCAGGTCGGTAAAAGCAGGCTTAGTCCACATGGCTGATTCCTCTCTCTTATTGGCGCCGGATGTATTCCGGCGACCCATTAAGCACCCCTGTCCGCCAATAGCGGAATGGTACTTTGGAAGGAGACAGCGCTCTGCGTTGGTAGTGCCTCGCGTCGTCTATTCACTACGCCACGCCATGTTTCGGTGATTATCAATCCTGTCTCACAGCCGATCGGCCCTGGGTGCCTCGCCAGGCCAGTTCATTGGTGACGGTCGCCATGGGCGAGAGCATGTCGTAGTCGAACTCTGTCAGGGCCGCCTTGTCCTGCACACGCAACGGCCAGTCATGATTGGCCAGCGCTGCCTTGCCGATCGCGACGAAATCCATCGTGCCGGCCTCCAGCAGTTGCTGCGCCTGGTCGCCAGTGGCTATGCCTCCATTGCCGATGATCGGGATGTCAATGGCGCTTTTGGCGATCGCAGCCAAGCTCTGGCCCTGTTCGAAAGCCGGTGCGCCTGCGTCGGGCTCTGTAACGTGGATATAGTCAAGCCCCGCTGCGGCGAGGCTGGCGAAACGGTCACGGGCTGCCTCGATGCCGCCGTCCCATTTCAGACGGCTGTCGGTCACCATGGATTGTGACAAGCGCATGCCAACCACGAAGCCCGAGCCCACTGCATTGCGTACCGCTCGGATAACCTCCAGCGGCAGCGCCAGGCGAGCCTTGTAATCGCCGCCCCACTGGTCGGTGCGCTGGTTGAATTCCGCGGTCATGAATTCATGCAGCAGGTAGCCATTGGCGCCATGCAGCTCGACGCCGTCGAAGCCGGCCTCGCGCGCATGAATCGCCGCCTGTACGAAACCGGCGATCGCTTCTTGGATCTCCTCTTCGGTCATCTCGGCTGGTGTGGCGTAGGGGCCCTCGCCGCCATAAAAACTCAGCTGGCGGCCACCGGGCTGAACGGCGGATGGCGCGACGTGACGCGCATGATGAATGTTGCCCTGGGTCTGGGCACCTCCGTGCATCAGTTGCGCGATAAAGGCAGCGCCTTCCTGATGAACCGCTTCGACGAGCGGCACCCAGCTGTCGCGCTGGACCTCGGTGGCCAGGCCTGGCTGGTTTAGGTAGCCCTGGCTGTAGGCGGTATCCGTATAGGTACCCTCGGTGATGAGCAGGCCGAAACCACCTTTGGCAAAGGCCTGGTAATAGTCGCGCATCAGTTCATTGGCCTGCCCCTCTGGCTCGCCGCTGACGCGGGTCATCGGTGCCAGCACGGTGCGGTTGCGCAGGCGCAGCTGGTTGAGCTGTACGGGTTCGAACAATTGGGGCATCAGCAATCCTCATGAAGCACGGGTCGTGCTGAATCTGAGGTGTAACCGGCGCTGGAGTTCGCCGGGGACGCTGTTCCGGCGGTTTGACGCAAAAAAAAAGCGGCCTGACGGGCCGCGTTGCGTTGATAAGCCACCGTGACCCCACGCCGACCGGTCTGTGGCTCCCGCACTGGCGGTGCGAGCAAAACAAGCCGGCGCGCTGGAGCGAACGCGCCGGGTCCACCGAGTTACGCCTGCAGGGTTAGAAGAAGCCCAGCGGGTTGATGTCGTAGCTGATCAGCAGGTTCTTGGTCTGCTGGTAGTGGTCAAGCATCATCTTGTGAGTCTCGCGACCGACACCGGACTTCTTGTAGCCACCGAATGCGGCGTGGGCCGGATACAGGTGATAGCAGTTGGTCCAGACGCGACCAGCCTTGATGCCGCGGCCCATGCGATAGGCGCGGTTGATGTCGCGAGTCCAGACGCCTGCACCGAGACCGAACTCCGTGTCGTTGGCAATCGCCAGCGCTTCGGCTTCGTCCTTGAAGGTAGCAACACCCACGACAGGTCCGAAGATTTCTTCCTGGAACACGCGCATCTTGTTGTGTCCCTTGATCAGGGTCGGCTGCACGTAATAGCCGGTCGCCAGGCCCCCTTCCAGCTTCTCGGCAGCGCCGCCGGTGAGGATCTGCGCGCCTTCCTGCTGAGCGATTTCCATGTAGGACAGGATCTTGTCGAACTGCTGCTCGGACGCCTGAGCGCCGACCATGGTGTCGGTATCCAGCGGGTTGCCGCGCTTGATGGCATGGACCTTCTTCATTACCACTTCCATGAAGGGCTCGAAGATCGATTCCTGAATCAGCGCACGCGACGGGCAGGTGCAGACTTCACCCTGGTTGAAGAACGCCAGCACCAGGCCTTCGGCGGCTTTCTCGATGAACGCAGGCTCGGCGTTCATGATGTCCTCGAAGAAAATGTTCGGGCTCTTGCCGCCCAGTTCCACGGTGCTCGGAATGATGTTTTCGGCAGCGCAGCGCATGATGTGCGAGCCGACCGGGGTGGAACCAGTGAAGGCGATCTTGGCGATACGGGTGCTGGTGGCCAGTGCCTGTCCTGCTTCCTTGCCGAAGCCTTGCACGATGTTCAACACGCCAGCGGGCAGCAGATCACCGATCAGCTCGGCAAACACCATGATCGACAGTGGGGTCTGCTCGGCGGGCTTGAGCACCACGCAGTTGCCGGCGGCCAGCGCTGGCGCCAGCTTCCAGGCCGCCATCAGCAGCGGGAAGTTCCAGGGAATGATCTGGCCAACGACGCCCAGCGGCTCGTGGAAATGGTAGGCAGCCGTCTTGTCGTCGATCTCGGCGGAGCTGCCTTCCTGGGCGCGGATGCAGCCGGCGAAATAGCGGAAATGGTCGGCCGCCAGGGGTACGTCGGCATTCAGCGTCTCACGCACGGCCTTGCCGTTGTCCCAGGTCTCGGCGATAGCGAGCTTTTCCAGGTTGGCTTCGATGCGGTCGGCGATCTGCAGCAGGATCAGCGAACGGGCCTGGACGGAAGTACGTCCCCAGGCATCCGCGGCGGCATGCGCAGCATCCAGGGCGCGTTCGATATCTTCGGCGCCAGAGCGCGGGAATTCGGCGATGACTTCACCGTTGACCGGCGAGGTGTTGACGAAGTACTCGCCCTTGACCGGCGGAACGAATTCACCGCCGATGAAGTTGCCATAGCGTGGCTTGAAGGAGATGACGGAGCCTTCTGTACCGGGTTGGGCGTAGATCATGAGCGGCCTCTCTGTTTTTCTGCTTGTAGGAGCCTGGCCGGAAGATGGACAGGACATGGAAGGATCTTAGGCAGCGTGACAGCATTGCCGGAATGCGCCCAAGGAATGGATGCGTTCCTCATTTGGTAGTAGATGCCAGAGCATGGTCCGGGGCTCCACGCTCAACCGGCTGATACGACGAAGCCCTGACCGCTGGCCAGGGCTTCGTCTGCACACTCGTGGAGGCTGGCTATTGCAGCCCCACGATTGTTTTGGGTTATCGCTGAGCTACCGTCTGATCCTTCGGCAGCTTGAAGGTCCAGAGCGTGCCCCCCTGGTTGAAGTCCTTCACCCGTTTGGCCACTTCGCCGCCCCACAGCGGTACCGCGCCACCCCAACCGGAAAGCACGGAGACATACTGCTCGCCATCCATCTCCCAGGTGACCGGAGAGCCGATCACGCCGGAGCCGGTGTTGAATTCGTACACCTTCTTGCCGGTCTTGGCGTCGAACGCCATCAGGTAGCCTTCGGGGTTGCCGGTAAACACCAGGTTGCCCTTGGTTGCCAACACACCACCCCACAGCGGTGCGTAGTTCTCATAGCGCCAGACTTCCTTGCCGGACTTCGGGTCGATCGCCCGCAGCACGCCGATGTAGTCTTCGTTCAGCGGATGGATAGTGAAGCCGGCACCCAGGTAGGCCGCGCCCTTCTTGTAGGCTACGCCTTCGTTCCAGATGTCCATCGACCATTCGTTGGACGGTACGTAGAACAGTCCGGTATCCTGGCTGTATGCCATGGGCATCCAGTTCTTGCCACCGAGGAAGGACGGTGCAACGGTGACAGACTTGCCCTTGTCGGCCTCTCCTGGGGCGCCAGGACGGTTGGCATCGTCGTAGATCGGACGTCCGCTCTCGTCCAGGCCCTTGGCCCAGGTGATCTTGTCCACGAAGGGGAAGCCACGGATGAACTTGCCGTTGGTGCGGTCCAGGACATAGAAGAAGCCGTTACGATCCGCCGTACCGGCAGCCTTGACCGTCTTGCCGCCGTCCTGGTAGTCGAAGGAGATGAGCTCGTTGACGCCGTCGAAATCCCAGCCATCATGCGGTGTGGATTGGAAATGCCACTTGATGGAGCCGTCATCGGGATTCAGAGCCAGACGGGATGACGAGAACAGGTTGTCACCCGGGCGCAGGTGAGAGTTCCAGGGCGACGGGTTACCAGTGCCGAACAGCAGCGAGTCGGTGTCCGGGTCGTAGTAGCCACCCAGCCAGGGCGCTGCGCCACCGGTCTTCCACAGATCGCCAGGCCAGGTCTTGCCGGCTTCGCCACCGGAGATGCCGTTTTCGACCTTTTTGCCGTCCTTCATCACGTAGCCCATATGGCCTTCGACAGTCGGACGGCTCCACAGCAGTTCACCATTCTTCGGGTTGAAGGCTTCGATCTTGCCGACTACACCGAATTCGCCACCGGCCACGCCGGTAATCAGCTTGCCCTTGACGATCATTGGTGCAGCAGAGATTGAGTAACCGGCCTTGTAGTCGGCCACGGTCTTCTTCCAGACGACCTTGCCGGTGTCCTTGTTCAGGGCGACCAGCTTGGCGTCGAGGGTGCCGAAGATCACCAGATCGTCATACAGGGCCACACCGCGGTTGATCACGTCACAGCACGGCATGATTCCGTCAGGCAGGCGTGCGTCGTACTGCCACAATTCCTTGCCGGTCCGCGCATCCACCGCGAATACACGCGAGTAGGACCCGGTGATGTACATCACACCGTCCTTGATCAGCGGTTGCGCTTCCTGGCCGCGCTGCTTTTCGCCCCCCAGCGAAAAAGCCCAGACGGGACGCAACTGGGTGACGTTCTCGGTATTGAGGGTGTCGAGCGTGCTGTAGCGCTGACCTTGCAGGCCCAGGCCGTTGGTCACGATCTGATCGGTGGACTTGGCGTCATTGAGGATTTCCTGATCAGTGACTGCCCAGGCCGACACGCTGGACATCGCCATGGCGGCGCACAGCGCTGTCAGGGCGAAGGGCTTGCGAAGACCGGTGTGCTTCATTGCGGCTACCTCTACGGGTTCATTGTTATCGTCGCCGGGAAGATTTCCCGGTCTGTTGTCGATTCTTCGTTTCTGGCCCTTCGCCAACAATTGCCCGCAGTACCGATTTCCTTACTCCCTTGGTAGCAATACCGTATCTAAAAGCCTGCGATTACGGCGCCCTGCTGGTTGTCACATGACCAAGCCCTGCACTGAAGTCGAAGCCCGGCGGCCCGAAATGACAATTCCAGACTCCAACCGCAAGCCGTACAACTAGGCCTCCTCTGCTCACAAGGACATGAGCCATGCTTCGCTCCCTCAGCTTTGCCCTGCTGCTGCTTCTTACTGCCGACAGCCAGGCCGACCAGACGATTCGCCTTGGCCTGAACTACCCGAGCACTGGTAACTACAAGTCCGAAGGCCTGGAATTGCGGCGTGGTGCCCTGTTGGCCATCGACACCATCAACAGACAAGGCGGCGTGCTTGGCAGGCCTTTGGAGCTGATCAGTCTCAACACCGCGGCACGCGAGGAGAAAGCCCGGGCGAACGTGGACCGTTTCGCCGCGCAGAACGTCGCCATGGTTTTTGGCGGCGCCACCAGCGAGGAGGCGTTGACGGCCGGTCAACGAGCCCGCGAGCATGGGCTGCTGTATTTCCCCACCCTTGGCTACGCCAATGAGATCACGGGACGCGACGGTCAGCGCTTTCTGTTCCGCGAATCCAACAGCGCCTGGATGAGCGCTCGCGTACTCGGCGAATACCTTGCCTGGCACCTGCCCAACCGCCGTTATTACTACATCAGCCTGGATGACGCCTGGGGCCACAGCATGGAGCAGGCGTTGCGTGAATCGACCAAAAGCCGTGACCGCGCCCGTCATGGATACTCCAGAATCAGCCCACGTGGCGCACGGCGCGAAGACTATCTGGCTGCACTGCAAAAGGCTGCCGCCAGCGGCGCCGATGTGCTGGTCGTGGTACTGCTTGGCCAGGATCTGGTCCAGACCATGCGCCTGGCACACGACCTCAAGCTCAATCGCAACGTGCAGGTCATAGTGCCAAACCTTACCGCCAGCATCGTCGAGCAGGCTGGGCCGCATGTCATGGAAAACGTGATCGGCACTGAAGCCTGGAACTGGCGCCTTCCCGAGCAGACGAAGAGCGAGGAAGGCCAGGCATTCGTCAACGCCTACATCGACCAGCATCAAAGTTACCCTGGCAGCACGGCCGCTTCGGCATACGGCATCGTTCGACAATGGGCAGCGGCGGCGCAGAGAGCTGGCAGCATCGATAGCGAGCCAGTCATCGCTGCGCTGGAAAACCATCGCTATCGCCTGCTCAAGGACGAGCAGCACTGGCGTGGCTTCGACCACCAGAATGTGCAGAGCATCTATGCCGTCCGAGTAAGGCCTCGCAGCGAGATCATGCAGGACCGCTTCAAACAGGACTACTTCAATATCATCCATCGCATGGATGGCGAAGCGGCGGCTCCGAGCCTTGACGAGTGGCAGGAAGAACGCGGTGACGAGCTGAGCTTGCGCTAGCACATTGCCTTGCCGTCTGCTGGCAAGAGGGCTGCGGGTCGGCGCGCCTGACTTAATGGGCTGTTAATCACGGAACGAATAAGTGCGCGGAGATCATGCCGAGCCGATACTGTAGGCGCCTATCGATCAGGGCGTCACCCCCACGCTGGGCAGCTCAGGGATTACGCCATTCTCAAGCCAGATTCGGATTGTCAATGAAACAAATGTGGTCCCCGTTTCCCTGGGTGTGCTTCGCCATGTGCGTCGGTGTCATGGGTACGGCACTCATTTCCCCGTTGTATCCGCTGTATCAACAAGCGTGGCAGCTTCGTACCAGCGACATCTCACTGATCTATGTCGTCTACATGGCGGGTGCGCTGTCAGGGCTGTTGTTCATGGGCCGCCTGTCCGACAGCCTGGGCTTTCGCAAGGTCATGCTCACCGGCTTGCTGCTCGGCTGGGGCGGGACGCTGGTGACGATGCTGGCGTGGAACCTGCCGAGCCTCAACATCGGCCGCTTTGCAGTCGGGCTTTCTTCAAGCCTGATTGTTACCAGCGCTTCGGTAGGTCTGGTGCAGATTTCCCGTGATGGCGCGTCGCAGCGGATATCGATGATCACCAGCTTCCTGCTTGCCTTGGGCTTCGGCCTAGGTCCGCTTACTGGGGGCGTAATTGGCCAGTGGTTCGCGCAGCCGTTGAAGACGACCTACATTCCAACCTTGCTGCTGGGCGTATTGGCCGTATATGCCTTGCTGCGGGTGCAACTCAAGCCTCATCCAGAGATCAACGCAGCCGCACCCGTTGGGCTGCGCGCGTTCATCCCTCGTTTGGCATGGGCCAGCCGCAGTGATTCATCGGCATTTTTCCTGACCTGTGCCTGCCCCTTTTTCGCTTTTGGCGTGTTCGGGACCTATGCGTCTATGGCCCCACTGTTTTTGGAGAAGATGCTGCCCTGGCATGGCCCGGTGGTGAGCGGCAGCTCCATCGGCGTCATTCTGCTGGCTTCCGCCATGATCCAACTGGCGTGCGCCCGGATGGGCCTGCGCTGGTGCGGACTGCTAGGCCTGCTATCAGTGGTATTGAGCAACGCCATGCTGGTACTCAACTTTACGGCCGGGTCTTCGGTGGTATTCATCGTTGGCGTCTGTGCTGCCGCCGCCGGTCATGGCATGTCTCTGTTGGCCGGCATCAGCATGGTCAACCGTATCGCGAGCCCCGCCGAGCGTTCGGGGTTGATTTCAACCTACCTGGTATGCGGCTACGTTGGCAGCATCGTGCCGTTGCTCGGCGTCGGCTGGGTCGCCGACCACTATGGCTTGCCTGTGGCAATCAGTTTGCTGGGCTGGATAGTCATCGCACTTGCCACGCCACTGGCGTTTTGGTTTTTCCGCCATCCGCGGATGCAGCCAGCCTGACGAATCACGTTGCGAACCGACACCCAGGCCAACGAGGGGCAGATGCACCCCGGAACGCCTAGTCGGCGACCAAGCGGTAGCCCACTCCCGCCTCGGTAATGATGAACCTCGGCGCGGACGGGTCATCGCCAAGCTTGCGCCGCAGATGCCCGACAACCACGCGCAGGTAGTGGGTATCACCGCTGTGGCTGGGCCCCCATATGTCCTTGAGCAGCTGCTGCTGCGTGACGACCCGGCCTGTGTGCTGGGCAAGCTCAGCCAGTACCGCATACTCCTTGCGTGTCAGGTTGATCTCCTGCCCGTCCACGCTGACCCTTCGGTAGGCGAAGTCGATGCATAGCGGACCAGACATCGCCTGCGCCGGCCCGCTCGATGCCCCTTGGTTCTGACGCAGCAGTGCACGCACCCGGGCGAGAAACTCCTGGATGCCGAATGGCTTGGTCACATAGTCATTCGCTCCGCCATCAAGCGCCATGACCTTCTCGGTCTCGCTCGACCGTACCGACAGCACGATCACCGGCACCTGACTCCACTCGCGCAATTCGCGCAGCACGGTCTGCCCGTCCATGTCCGGGAGGCCTAGATCGAGCACGACCAGGTCAGGTTTGTTCAAGGCTGCCGAGGCCAGACCGTCCTGACCGTCTCCACTCTCGCTCACGCGATAGCCCTGCGAGCCGAGGCTGATGCGAAGGAATTTCCTGATCTGCGGCTCGTCGTCGATGATCAATATGCTGGCTTGCTGACTCACGTGAGGTCCTTTTCCATCTCAGGCTGAGGCTGTAGCGGAAGCTCCAAGGTGACGCTCGCGCCTCGTCCGCCGAGTCCGTCTGCAACGAACACCCGCCCCCCATGCGCGCCGATCATGCCCTGGCAGATGGCGAGGCCGAGTCCGGTGCCCGGCCCGCCCCGATCACCGCGCGCAGCGGTATAGAACATGTCGAAAATGCGTTCGCGTTCGGCCTCGGGCACGCCTGGGCCCTCATCGCTGACAACGAAACGCAGGCTGCCGGCTCCTGTCGAGACAGCAATCTGCAGCCTGCCTTGAGGTGGAGAAAAACGGGCCGCGTTCTCCAGCACATTGACCAGCGCCTGCTCGACCAATGCAGGGTGGACGTACAAAAGCGGCAGATCATCAGGTACCAGCACCTCAAGCCGCAGGTCTGCTAGCACACGGTGCAGGCGTTGCAGCGCACTGGCAACGATGTCGGCAGGTGTCGTCCAGTCACGGATCAGCTTCAGGCCGCCGTGACCGAGGCGCGTCATGTCCAATAAGTTTTGAATGTAGCGGTCAAGGCGCTCGGCCTCGTCACGCGTCGCCTCAAGCAGCTCCTGCCGATCCGCCTCGCTCATGCTGAGCCCCAGGCTCGCCAGGCTGTCGATAGAGCCACGCATGGCTGTAAGCGGCGTACGTAGATCGTGGGACACGGAAGCAAGCAACGCGCTGCGCAGCTCCTCGGTCTGGCCGTGCAGTCGGGCCGCCTCCAACTCCTGGGCCAGCGTGGCACGACCCAGTGCTTGCGCCAAGGGTTGAGCGAGCGCAGCGATCAGGCGACGCTTCTGTAGCCCTGCCTGGTCTGCGCCCAGCTGGCGAATGCCCAGCAAGCCCAGCGGCTGACCGTCGCCACTCAAGGGCAACCACCACCATTGTCCACTCGGCAAGGTATCCGTTCCCTTCCCCGCTGGCTGACCATGCTTGAACGCCCATTCAGCAGCCCCCCGCTCCTGCTCGTCCAGCAGCGGCTCAGACCCGATGAACATCCATTTGCCCTGCTTGCCGCGCGTCGCGATGACGGCTTCCAGCTTCGCCACCAGTTGTAACTGGCGAACAGCGGCCGCGCCTACGGCCTGAACATCGGTGGCAGCACTCAACTGTCGCGAGAGATCGAGCAAAGCAGTGGTCTCCGCCTGAGTCTGACGCAACGCCTGAAGCTGTCGCCGTTGGCGGCTGGCAAGATTGCCCGCAAGCACCGCCATCAACAGGAAAAACAGGAGCGTCAGGACGTCCTCCTGACGCGCGACGATGAAGGTGAACGTCGGCGGAATGAACAGGAAATCGTAAAGAAGAAACGACAGCCCCGCACATGCCAGTGCCGGCCCCAGACTGCTGCGCACGGCAACCACCAGCACGGCCGCGAGGAATACCAGCGAAATGTTAGGCAACGCCAGATAGCGGGACAACATCAGTGCCACGCCTGTGGCGGTCAAGGTCGCCAGCGCAGCAAGCAAATACTGACGCCAATCCAGAGTGGCGGTGGTCCTCACAGGTGCTGCCGTCAGTGCAGGCTCTTGGCCAAGCACACTGATCTCCAGTCCGCGCCCACCCTTGATCAGTTGTTCAGCTACCGATCGGCGCATTGAGAACGTCCAACCTCGACGCACTCGGCCGCTGCCTACCAACACGAGGGTGGCGCGACGCTCAACGGCATGTTCAATAAGCGTTCGCGCCACCCGCTCGTCACGTAGCTCCACCACCTCTCCACCAAGACGTTCCGCCAGTTGCTGGGCGGATTGGAGATAACCCAGCTGAATCTCGCCTCGACTCGCGCCGGTGTCGACATGCACGACTGACCATGGAAGATGCCGGCGTTCAGCGACCCGGGCTGCATGCCTGACCAGCCCTTCGGCATCGGCATCACCATCGATCCCTACCAGCAAGCGGCCACGGACTGCCGGAGCGGTTTGCCCCTGCAACCGGTGGCGTCGATACAGGTCTGCATCCACTCGCGCCGCTGCGGTCTGCATCGCCAATTCGCGGAGCGCGGTCAGGTTGGTTTGAGTGAAGAAGGCATCGATCGCGGCACGTGCCTGCTCCGGCACGTAGACTTTACCCTCACGAAGACGCTCCAGGAGCTCACGCGGAGGCAGATCGATCAGCAGAATGTCGTCGGCTTGATGAAGCACCCAGTCCGGGACCGCTTCCCTGACCTGCACACCGGTTATACCGCGCACCTGATCGTTGAGACTCTCGAGGTGTTGCACGTTGACCGTGGTGTAGACATCTATACCCGCTTCGAGCAGCTCAAGGACATCCTGCCAGCGTTTGGCATGCCGGCTGCCGGGCGCGTTGCTGTGCGCCAGTTCATCGACCAGCGCAAGACCTGGCTGCACTTGCAGCAGGCGGTCGAGGTCCATTTCGAACAGCGTCACGCCTCGATACTCGCTGCGGCGCATCGGCTGTTCCGCCAATCCGACCCGCATCGCCTCGGTTTCCGCCCGACCGTGGGTCTCGACCACCCCTACCCGCACATCGCGCCCTAGCTGTCGCTGGCGCTGTGCGGCCTGAAGCATCGCGTAGGTCTTGCCTACGCCAGGTGCCGCGCCGAGGAATACCTTGAGTCGCCCGCGCCCTTCGCGGGGCGCGTCATCAAGCAGGGCATCGGCACGTTGAGCGTCGCTCATTCAGTTCACTCGCCGGAATCAGGCTGCGGATTGTCCGCCAGGGCGAGGTTCAGAGCCAGTACGTTGACGATGGCGGGACCTACAAGAGGCGTCGTCAGCTGCGCCTGAATCAGCTGATCCAGTGCTTGTTCAGAAACCCCTCGGGCGGCTGCGACACGGACAGCCTGAAACGTCGCGGCGGCCAAGCTGAGGTGCGGATCCAGGCCGCTGCCAGACGTCGTCACCAACTCCAACGGCACGGGCTGTTGAGCCGTGCCGTTCCACCCACTGACGCGCTCGCGGACCTGATCGACCAGCTGCGGGTTGCTAGGAGCCAGATTACTCGCGCCGCTGGCAACGGTTGCATAGTTGGCGGCAGACGGACGTGGATGAAACCATTCTGGCCCTTCGAAAGGCTGGGCAAGCAACGCGCTGCCTCTCACCTGCCCCTCCCGGTCGCGCACCAAGCTTCCGTTGGCCTGCTCGGCGAACGCCAACTGCGCCACGGCCGTAACAGACAATGGATAGAGCACGCCGGTTATCAGCGTCATCAGGATCAGCGCTGCAAGCGCCGGACGGATGTGTTTGAACATGTTTTTTCTCCGAAAGCCGCGCCGTCAGGCGCAGCAGCGTTCAGACCAGACCCACCGCGGTCAGCAGGATGTCGATCAGCTTGATCCCAACGAAGGGCGCGACCAACCCACCCAGGCCATAGACCAGCAAGTTGCGCCGCAACAGGCTGGCCGAGTCGGCCGCTTTGACGTTGACGCCCCGCAGGGCCAGGGGAATCAAAACAATGATGATCAGTGCGTTGAAGACAATGGCTGACAGGATCGCGCTTGATGCGCTGTGAAGCTGCATCACATTCAGCGCGGCAAGTTGCGGGTATAGGCCAATGAAAAGGGCCGGCAGGATGGCGAAGTACTTCGCCACGTCGTTGGCAATCGAGAACGTGGTCAGTGCGCCTCGGGTTACCAGCAGTTGCTTGCCCACCTGCACCACATCCAGCAGTTTGGTCGGATCCGAGTCGAGGTCGACAAGATTCGCAGCCTCGCGCGCGGCCTGGGTGCCATCGTTCATGGCCATGCCCACGTCCGCCTGAGCCAGCGCAGGCGCGTCGTTGGCTCCATCACCGCACATCGCAACCATCTTGCCATCGGCCTGTTCCTGGCGAATCCGCTGCAGCTTCTTTTCCGGCGTTGCTTCGGCAATCACGTCATCGACGCCCGCTTCGGCGGCAATTGCAGCGGCCGTCAGGGGGTTGTCTCCGGTGACCATGACGGTCCGTATACCCAGTTGGCGAAGCTGGGCAAAGCGCTCTTTGATGCCGGGCTTGACCACGTCCTTGAGATGAATCGCGCCGAGCAGGCGGTCATCCGCGCATACCAGCAAGGGCGTCCCCCCGCTCTGTGCAATCGTTTGAATCTCTCTCGCCAGCACAGCTGGAATCTGCTCGCGCACAAGCCCCAGATAACCGAGCACGGCATCGACAGCGCCTTTGCGGTAGCAGTGACCCTCATGATCCGCACCCGACAAACGGGTTTCGGCAGTGAACGGGATACCGGCCACCTCATGCCCAGCCGGCGCCTTTACCGGGTCAAGGCCGCGCAGATATTCAACAATGGATTTGCCTTCTGCCGTGTCGTCGGCCAGCGATGACAGCAGCGCAGCCCATGAGAGCTCGGTCGATGAAACGCCTGGCGCCTTGAACATGGCCGTGCAACGACGATTGCCAAAGGTGATGGTGCCGGTCTTGTCTAGCAGCAACACCTGAACATCGCCGGCGGCCTCCACTGCCCGTCCAGACTTGGCGATCACGTTGAGCCGTACCAGCCGGTCCATGCCGGCGATCCCGATGGCAGAAAGCAGGCCACCAATGGTGGTGGGAATGAGCGTGACCAGCAGCGCCACCAGGTACACCAGCGGGAGATCCCCGCCTGCGAACCGTGCAAAGGGTTGCAGCGTGGCAACCACGACAAGGAAGATCAGCGTGAGCCCGATCAGCAAAACGTCGAGCGCGACCTCGTTGGGTGTCTTCTGTCGTTTGGCGCCTTCCACCAACGCAATCATACGGTCAAGCGTGGACTCGCCTGGATCGCTGCTGATACGCACCAGCAACCAGTCGGAGACCACGCGCGTATTGCCGGTGACCGCCGAGCGGTCGCCGCCCGATTCGCGGATCACCGGGGCCGATTCACCGGTAATCGCTGCCTCGTTGACGGCGGCGATGCCCTCGATGACTTCGCCATCGCCCGGTATCAGTTCACCGGCCTCGACTCTCACCACATCTCCGCGGCGCAAGCTGCCGGCGGCAACGCTCCGGAACGCGCCGGTCTCCGTGCGCAAATGCGCCTCCAGCCCCTGCGATCCCGCTTTCAGGCTATCCGCGCGGGCTTTGCCGCGGCCTTCAGCCAGCGCCTCGGCAAAGTTGGCAAAGAGCACCGTGAACCACAACCAGAGTGCGATCTGTACAGCGACACCCGTGCTGACCGCCGCGTTGGGCAGCAGGCACAGCACGCTGGTCAGCACCGCGGTGAGCTCTACCACCAGCATGACCGGCGAACGTGCCAATGTCCTTGGGTCAAGTTTGATGAAGGCCTGGCGCAGCGCAGGCTTATATAGCGAAGCGAAGGAAGTGCTAGTGGTTTGCTCGGCACTCTCGAGTGCCGTTTGATGGACGTTCATCATGACGCTCCTCAGAAGCCCTGCAGCAAGAAATGTTCGGCGACCGGCCCGAGTGCCAGCGCAGGCAAAAACGTGAGCCCGCCAACGAGCAGAATCACCAGCGTCAGCAGGATCACGAACATCGGCCCGTGGGTGGGGAAACTGTTTGCATCGACCGGCGCACGGTTCTTGGCCGCGAGACCACCTGCAATGGCGAGCACCGGCAGGATGAAACCAAAGCGGCCCAACAGCATGGCGAACGCGATCATGAGGTTGTGGTAAGGCGTGGCCGCGCCAAACCCGGCGAAGGCCGATCCGTTGTTTCCAGTGCCTGAGGTGTAGGCGTAAAGGATTTGGCTGAGGCCGTGCGGCCCCGGATTGGTGATCGCCTCGGCAGGGCCTGTAAGACTGACGCCGAGAGCTGTGAGCACAAGAACACCCACCGGCATCACCAGCAGCGTTGCGACCAGCAGGCGAACTTCGCGAGCCTCCAGTTTTTTCCCGAGATATTCCGGCGTGCGCCCGATCATCAGGCCAGCCAGGAACACCGTGATCAGGACGAACAGCAGCATGCCGTACAGCCCGGCCCCGACGCCGCCAAAGATGATTTCGCCCAGCATCATATTGACCAGAGGCACCATGCCGCCCAGCGCGCTGAAACTGTCATGCATGGCGTTGACCGAGCCATTAGACGCCGCGCTTGTGGTCGTTGCCCACAGCGCCGAAGCCGCGATACCGAATCGGCTCTCCTTGCCCTCCATCGACCCGCCCTGCTCCACCGCCAGGCTGGACAGCATTGGATTCGCTTGATGCTCGGCGGCCAGCGTGACGCCGAGCCCCAAGCGGTCGGGTTCTCGAAGGGATGCGCTGAGTTGACGCCGAAGAAACCGCCGCCATTGGTCCCCAGCTGCTTGATTGCGATCTGGCTGGCCGCTGGCCCCAGCGGAATGGTCTGCTCGCCGCCTTGCAGCGTGACGGCCTGAACATAACTCGCAAAACTCTGCGGCACCCCCTGCCAGACCAAGACCAGCGCAAGCACGACGCAGAACGGCAACAGGCCATAAAGCACCGCTCGGGTCAGGTCGACCCAGAAATTACCAATGGCGTTCGCCGAACGGCGTGACAGTGCGCGACAAAGCACCACCAACACAGCCAGCCCCACCGCCGGGCTGATGAAGTTCTGCACACCAAGGCCGAGCATTTGGCTGAAGTAACTGAGCTGGGCTTCACCGCTGTAGGCCTGCCAGTTGGTATTGGTGACAAAGCTCACAGCGGTATTGAGCGCAAGATCCCACGCCATGCCCGGTACTGCTTGCGGGTTGAGCGGAATACTGGCCTGCATCATCAGAATCGCAAACAGCGATACCAGGCTCACAGCAGTCAACGCCAGTAACGCCAGGCTGTAGCTTTTCCAATCCTGCTCGCTGTGCTCGTCAATCCCTGCAAAGCGGTAGCAGAGCCGTTCGATAGGGCCGAGCACAGGCGTCAGCCAGGTGCGCTCACCCTCCATGGCCAGAAACAGGTAGCGCCCCAGCCAGGGGGCAGGCATCAGGACCAGCGCGAAGAAGGCCGCGATCATCCAGTAATCGTGATTGTTCATTGGCTCTCCTAGCTGCGTTCGGCGCGCAACAGCGCAACCAGGAGGTAGATGAACAGGCCGATGGCCAAGGCCAGCGATAGCCCGTCGAGAAATGTCATGGGGATCAGCTCCGTAGGTCGCATCAGTGCGGTACGGAGAGTTTCAGAGCGAGGGGCGTAAAGATTCGATTGCGCCTTCAGCGCAGCGGCGTAAAGAAAGCGTATTTTTTTTACGACTTGGCTGGTGTTCATGGACGCGCATCGGCCTGGCCGAATGTGCTTATGCGCAGCTTCAACCCAACACCTGGCGGCATCCGGCTGAAGCGGCTGTACAGAGGCGTGAGGGCGGCGAGACCAATCGAACGGACAGTTCTTACCGTTGGGCGTCAGTTCTCGCCCAGCTGCACCTGGTACAGCTCCGGCAGCTCATATTGAAGCCCGTAACCTTCATAGATGGCTTTGACAGCGCCTTCCTTGATCAGGCTTTCCAACTCGCCTTCCAGCGCGTAAGCCAGCTGACGGTTGGATTCATGCACGGCCATGCCAAGGTCCCAGACCTGTTTGCCCATGTTTGGATAGGCGTTCTGAGCGGCCTTGAGATGACTATCATTGGCCTGGCTCAGCATCCAGTCGATCTCACCGCGCATGGCCATGGTCGCGTCAACTTCCCCCGCCTGCATTGCTGCAAACGCTGCCTGCGCCGTCGGGTAGTGATGCAGCATCTTGGCAATGCTGCCGTTGAATACCGATGACAGATAGAACGAAGGAACACTTTCCACCTCCACTCCAACCGGGTGGTAGCGGAACACGGCGACACTGGAGAGATCTTCGATACGGCGATCGTCATAGGCCGACTGCCAGCGCTCGCGCTGATAGGGGCCGAACATCACCACCAGTTCGTTGATCAGCTCGCCCATCTCGTTCTGCTTGTAGGAGAACTCACGGTCGTAGGGCACACGCATCATGACGTCTGCGAGAATGTCCGGACGCAGGTAATGGCCCTTCCAGATGAAGTTTCGCAGGTCATCGTCCAGCGTCTCGTCTGGCGTGACCCATAGCACTTCGACTTTCAGACCCAGCCCAGCGGCCAGCTTGCGCGCCAGTTCGACATCCACTCCCCGCGCCTCGCCGTCAGCCGCGAAGCTGTAAGGCGGGAAATCCTCGTACACCGCCACCTTGAGTACGCCCGATTCGATGATGTCATCGAAGGCGCGCACCTTCGTTATGTCCGCCTGCGCCAGCGCGCACGACATCACCAGGCAGAGGCCCGCGAGGAACTGGCGCATGCTGATCACCGCTTGGCCGCTTCGCTTTCGATGTAGGTACGGATGGCCCACAGTGCTTCCTGGCTGAGGTAGTCGGCCATGCGCGGCATGTAGACGGCGCCGTCACGGACCGCACCGTTGATCACGCGCTCCTTGAACCATTCGTCACCGTCATAGCTGGCTTCCAGCTCACGCAGATCAGGCGCGATGCCACCGGAGATCGCCTCGAGGCCATGGCAGCGTGCGCAGTTCTGGTTGTAGGCCGACGATCCGATTTGCACCGCCTTGTCGTGATCCTCGCTGGGTGCACGGTAGGGATTTTCGTCCACCCACTCCTCACCCAAGGGAGTAAGGCCCTTGGTCTCGACCTTTTGCGGTGTGACGTCGCCGTGGGCCAGTGCCAGGCTCGCAAACCCCATCAGGCCAGCAGTAAACAGAGCGCGCAGTGCAATTTTATTATTCATGACGACCACCGTTGATTTCGGATACCTGAGCAAGGCTGCCCCACCTGGGACATATGCTGGTCATCTTGGCGATTGCACCTCAACGGCAGAATCCTGCTTTGGTTGCCGGATTCTCCTCCCTTGGTAGTAGGGCCTCGTGCGCCTGATCCGCAGCACCCAGGTAGCAAGTCGAAAACACGGGCCGTCTGGGAAGTTCTCCCGAAAACAGCGGGAGATTTTCCATATCAGCCGATGCGAGGCCTTCCCAATAATCGAATCGCCTGGCCAGCCGATCGCTGCACTCAGCTGCTAACCCGGCGAACAGCAACTGGCCTCGTCCGAATAGATCAAGGGATACCGACCATGACAACAAGATCAACCATGGGCAGCAAACGCCCTCTCGCTATTGCCGTGCTCATCGGCGGACTCGCACTCAGCGGCCTGTCAGAAGCAGGCAACGTGACCTGGGAAGACATTGCCAACGATCACCTTTCGACCGAAAACGTGCTGCAGTATGGCCTTGGGACCAACGCGCAACGCTGGAGCCCGCTGGCGCAGGTCAACGACAAGAACGTATTCAAGCTGACGCCGGCCTGGTCTTTTTCCTTTGGTGATGAAAAGCAACGGGGGCAGGAATCCCAGGCCATCGTGCATGACGGCGTGGTCTACGTGACCGGCTCCTACTCGCGGGTTTTCGCCCTCGACTCTCGCACCGGGAAACGGCTATGGAGTTACAACCATCGCTTGCCCGCAGACATCCGTCCATGCTGCGACGTGGTCAATCGAGGCGCTGCGATCTACGGCGACAAAATCTACTTCGGCACCCTGGATGCCCAGGTGGTGGCACTGAACAAGGACACGGGTAAAGTCGTCTGGAAGAAGAAGTTCGGCGACCACGGCGCGGGCTACACCATGACTGGCGCACCGACCCTGATCAAGGATCAGAAGAGCGGCAAGGTTCTCTTGATACATGGCAGCTCCGGCGACGAGTTCGGCATCGTAGGCAAGCTGTTCGCCCGCGACCCCGATACCGGGGAAGAGGTCTGGATGCGGCCCTTCGTGGAAGGCCATGTGGGCCGCCTGAACGGCAAGGACAGCACCCCGACCGGCGACATCAAGGCGCCCTCCTGGCCGAACGACCCGAACTCGCCCACCGGTAAGAAAGAGGCATGGAGCCAGGGCGGTGGCGCTCCTTGGCAGAGCGCCAGCTTCGATCCGGAAACCAATACCATCATTGTCGGCGCGGGCAATCCAGCCCCTTGGAATGGCTGGGAGCGTACCGCAGACGGCGGCGAGCCAAAGGACTACGACAGCCTCTATACCTCCGGCCAGGTGGGCGTCGACCCTACCACCGGCGAGGTGAAGTGGTTCTACCAGCACACACCGAACGATGCCTGGGACTTCTCCGGCAATAACGAACTGGTTCTGTTCGACTACAAGAACAAGGAAGGCAAGACCGTCAAGGCCACCGCGCATGCCGACCGCAACGGTTTCTTTTATGTCGTCGATCGCACTGACGGCAAACTGCAGAACGCCTTCCCCTTCGTCGACAACATCACCTGGGCCAGCCACATCGACCTCAAGACCGGCCGCCCGGTGGAGAACGAAGGCCAGCGTCCGCCCAAGCCCGAGCCCGGCGAAGCGCACGGAAAGTCTGTGGAGGTCTCGCCGCCCTTCCTTGGTGGCAAGAACTGGAACCCCATGGCCTACAGCCAGGACACCGGCCTTTTCTACGTGCCGGCCAACCACTGGAAGGAGGATTACTGGACCGAGGAAGTCAGCTACAAGAAGGGCAACGCCTACCTCGGGCAGGGTTTCCGCATCAAGCGCATGTACGACGATCACGTCGGCATCTTGCGCGCCATGGACCCGGTCACCGGCAAGGTTGCTTGGGAACACAAGGAACCACTGCCGCTCTGGGCCGGTGTGCTGGCCACCAAGGGCAACCTGGTCTTCACCGGTACGGGTGACGGCTACCTCAAGGCCTTCAATGCGAAAACCGGCGACGAGCTCTGGAAGTTCCAGACCGGCAGCGGAATCATCGCCCCGCCCATCACCTGGGAGCAGGACGGCGAGCAGTTTATCGGCGTGACGGTCGGCTATGGCGGCGCAGTCCCCCTGTGGGGCGGTGATATGGCGGCACTGACCAAACCGGTCGCGCAAGGCGGCTCGTTCTGGGTATTCCGCATTCCCAGTTGGGACAAGCAGACCGCCAGGCGCTGAACGAGGCTTTGCGGCAGTCGCCGCATCGCCCTGCTAACCAGCCGCTGGCTAGCCACTACGGTGGGGCGTGCAGGTGACGCTCCGCGCCTCGCCCACGAGGCAACGCCATCGGCTGTTTGACCCACATCAAGCACATGGAATCGTCATGAATCCTTCCCGTTTGCTGCTATCCCTTGCATTGTTCCTTAGTACGCCGCTGCAGGCCGACGAGGATCAGCCGCTGGCTATAGATGGCTGTGTCATCCAGCCCGACAGTAACTGCGCTGGCGCTGACCTTCGCGGCGCTGACCTGAGCAATCAGGATATGCGCAAGATGAACCTGGCCGGTGCCGACCTTACTGGCGCCAACTTGCGTCACGCGAATCTGGATTTGGCCAATCTGGAAAAGGCAGACCTGACCGGCGCCACCCTCACCCGCGCCAGTTTGCAACAAGCCAACCTGCGCCTGACGAATTTCACCGATGCCCGACTGGTGGCGATTCAGGGCTGGGGCCTGTTCGCCCAAGCCGCACGTTTCAACGGCGCCGACTTGACCGCAGCCAACCTGGACTTCGCACGCCTTAGTGGCGCCAAGATGCACAACGCAAACCTGACCGCGGCCAATCTGGAGATGGCCTGGCTGAGTAAGGTCGACCTAGATCATGCCGATCTGACCGACGCCAACTTGCAGGAAAGCAAACTCAGCGAGGCGAATCTCGGGAACGCCACCATGACCGGCACGCGGCGACACTACGCGACCTTCCAGGGCACGAACATGGAGGGCTGCATCGATTGCCCGACCGACTGGGAGAAGTAATCAAATGCCGCTCGATGGGCTTTAATGAGCGGTGCGCAGCCGTTTCATCATGCAACGATCGCCACCCACTCTAAAGGAGCCCCATCATCATCCGTATCCCCATGGTGGCGCAGCTTGAAAGCCTGCCCCGCTTCGAGAGCCTGACCCCGGACCGTATCTTCGTACCTGCGACCGTCGAGCAGTTCAGCCAAGCTGCCGAGGACATCCTCGCCACTCCTACGATCGGCTTCGATACCGAGTCCAAGCCCACCTTCAAAGTCGGCGAGGTCTCCAGCGGGCCGCATCTGATCCAGTTCGCCACGCAAGATCGAGCCTATCTGTTCCAGACTGCGCAGCCTGGGTGCCTCGACGCCGCCAAGCGCATCCTGGAAGCCGCCCATGTACTTAAAGTTGGATTCGGCCTCTCATCCGACCGTAGCCGACTGCGTACCCGGCTGGGCATTGAACT
The DNA here is from genome assembly GCF_058536345.1 of Stutzerimonas sp. C6.4V. NCBI lineage: Bacteria > Pseudomonadati > Pseudomonadota > Gammaproteobacteria > Pseudomonadales > Pseudomonadaceae > Stutzerimonas > Stutzerimonas sp. C6.4V. Next base: position 1,418,643 of record NZ_JBZUBM010000001.1, on the reverse strand, counting down.
GCGGCACAGCCTCGATCTCGGCTCGGCATTGCGTTACCAGGGCAAGAAAGGACAGGTCGGGCTGCGCGGTGCGGTGGCAGCCGTGCTGGGCGCGAGGATCAGCAAGTCGCGCAGCGTGTCGACTTCCAACTGGGCGAACCGGCAACTGACCGAAGCCCAGCAGCGCTACGCCGCCAACGATGCCTTCGCTGCACTCATGGTGTTTCTCGCCCTGGACGGACGGGGCCAGATGTCGATGCAGGACGGCGCAACCCCGGGCTATCGTCGCTAAGTCAGGCTTCGACCAGCTGACCGCCCGCCGCTTGCATGCAACCCCAGGCGCTAATCAACGTCTACCCCAGATACGATTCCAACCGGGAGGTGTTTGTGGAAGGCATGTTTTTCAGTGGCTGGTCGACGCTGGTGCGTACGCTGGTGATCGGCGTGTTGGCATACGTCAACCTGATTGTCCTGCTGCGCATCTCTGGCAGACGAACGCTCTCGAAAATGAATGCCTTCGACCTCATCGTCACCGTGGCGCTGGGCTCGACCTTCGCTACGATCCTGCTGAACCGAAACGTATCGCTGGCCGAGGGCACTTTGGCGTTGGCGTTGTTGATAGGCCTGCAATATCTGGTGACCTGGACCAGCGTGCGGGTCAGCTGGGTAAAGAAGTTCGTCACCGGCGAACCTGCGTTGTTGCTTTATCAGGGCCAGATGCTGAGCACAGCCATGCGGGCGGCGCGGGTAACCGAGGATGAAATACGCTCCGCGATCCGTACCAGCGGTATCGCTTCGATAGATGAGGTGGAGGCCGTGATTCTGGAGACCGATGGCAGCTTCAGCGTGGTCAGTAAGGCCTCAGGCGACAGCCGTTCGAGCCTCTCGGGCGTGATGACACCAGGCCCGCGGGATATCCAGGTATAACGGTGGGCCGGCGTCCCGCACCATCGCGACGTCGCACTGCGTTTTTTGGATAAAAGGCATTGCAGAAAGATCCGGGGATGCCGATGAACTGGGAGACCGGCCCAGCGCTCCTTCTCCTTGGGAAATCCACATGTTCAACAAGAAGCTCAAACAAGAATTGTCCGAACTGCGCGAAGAAGTCGCGACGATGCGGCAGATAAAGGAATCCCTGTACCGGGAGATGATGGTGCTGGAGGTTGATCCACGAGGCCGTGTCCAGCACGCCAACCCGGTTTTCCTCAGCGAGATGGGCTTTCGCCTGGACGAAATCGTGGGTCGTCACGTGGATAGCTTTTTTACTGATGAATTCAAGAGAGAACCCAACTACGCGAACCTGAAAAACGCAATGCAACGGGGCGAACACCTCAGCGGCGCCTTTCGTCTGCTCACGGCCAGCGGGGAGGAAGCCTGGTTGCGCTCCATCTGGCAGCCCATCAAGGCATCCGACGGCTCGCTTCTTCACTTCGGCATGTGCGCCAGCAACCTCACCCGCACCATAGCCACCTCACGCGAACACGACAGCGTGATCAGCGCCCTGAAGCGCTCGACCGCAGTCATCGAGTTCGACCTGCGCGGCAATGTGATTACCGCCAACAAACAGTTTCTCGATGCCATGGGCTATCGGCTGGAGCAGATCAAGGGCAAACATCACAGCCTGTTCTGCGAGCGGGCTGAAAGCGAATCGACGGCCTATCGCGAGTTCTGGGCTCGTCTGAATCGGGGAGAATACGTCGCCGAGCGTTTCAAGCGAATCGATGCCCACGGTCATGTGGTCTGGCTCGAAGCGTCCTACAACCCGGTACTCGATGTGTACGGCAAACTCTATAAGGTCATCAAGTTCGCGACCGTCATCACCGATCAGGTCAACCGTGAAATAGCCGTTGCCGAAGCAGCCACCATTGCTTTTGGCACCTCGCAGCAAACGGATCTCTGTGCCCAGCGAGGCGCCAACGTAGTGCAACAGACGGTGGATGTGATGCGGCAGATAGCCGTGCAGATGCAAGATGCCTCAAACGGCATCGAGGCGCTGGACAAGCAATCACAGTTGATCAGCGCGATCCTCAAAACCATCAGCGACATTGCCGACCAGACGAACCTGCTGGCCCTGAACGCCGCGATTGAAGCGGCACGTGCGGGTGACCAGGGTCGAGGATTCGCCGTTGTCGCTGATGAAGTCAGGCAGCTCGCCGCCCGAACCAGCAAGGCGGCCGGGGAGATTGTCGGCGTGGTCGGCAAGAACCAGGACCTGGCCCAGGCGGCTGTGCGCAGCATGTCGACCAGCCGCAGCCAGGCCGAAAGCGGGCTGGAATTCGCGAACCAGGCCGGAGCGGTGATCGTGGAGATCCAGGACGGCGCGCAGCGTGTGGTCAGCGCGGTCGGTCAGTTTGCGAGCCAACTCAACAACTAAACATAAGCGAAGGCGCGGGGCCGTGTCGGGCTCTGTGCTTTCAGCTTGATGAACGTTGGATCAATCTCGCCGCTCCTTGGCATCGCCATAGACGTCACTCCAGTCCCAGCCATCCGCTGCAAGCAGATCGCTCAAGACTGTCCGGTGCTCGTCCCTACTTTGGCTGACAGCTGCGTGGATGGGTATGCCGGCTTCTATCAGTGAACTGGTGTCTATCGCTAACGGCTGCATCTCGGAGCGAACCCTCGCCAGATACCTGGAACGTTGCATCTGGATGTGCTGGTCCAGCGCCGCCCCGAGCATCTTGCGCTTCAAACCGTCCTGCGGTACCTCAGCCGAGACGCTATCGAGCAACCGCAGCACTTCGTCCAGGGTGGCCACGGCGGGAATGACGTTCTTGCTCGCATCGCTGTTGTGGAAGCAACGGATCACTGGATAGGCATGGTGATTGAGCGTGTGTTCGACCAGCATCTGGCGCAGGTCGGTCGCATTGTCATAGAAACGGGAAAAATCCGAGCCGTTCCAGCTATTGATCAGGATGTCCTGGGGCGTCCTGCCCATGCTGTTGATCAGCAGGCTGAGCTGGTTCTGCAAGCTCACCGCAGAGACCACCGGCACGATGTAGGTGATTGCCGCCGTTATGAAGGTGAGGCCACAGAAGGCTGCGGCGCTCGTGAGTATCCGCCAGCCGTTGCCCGCTGCCGCGTAATCCCCCACGCCAAGGGTCGAAAGCGTGAATCCGGCGTAATAAAAGGTTTCCCAAAGGTCGGCCGCTACCTTGGTCGTACTGTTGACCACGGAGCTGGAATCCGACGCGAGCATCAGAAACAGGCTCATCCACAAGCAGGCAATCCAGGTCAGCAGGACCGAGAGCAATACGGTCTGGCCGGCGTACTCCAGCAGTTTCGATCCCCCTCGCCTTCGGGCTGCGGCAAAAAAGCCAAACCACACCAGACGCGAAACACCATTGGTCAACAGCCCACCGCCGCGGCTGGAAAGTGTGGTTTTGGTGATATCGATTGCGGTAACCAGAAACAGCAGAATGCCAAGAATCAGAAAAGCCATAAGGGGATGCCGTGTCGCTTATAAGTAGTGAGTGCCTGGGTTATGAAAGAACCCCAGCCCCGGAAGTTCACGACCTGACCGGTTCGTATGAGGCAGTACGTCAGAAATAAAGCGCGCCACCGCGCGGATGGTCAGCGGGAAAGGTATCTGCCGCGAGACACCAGCGCAGCGCAGCCGGCTATGCACTACCGCAAAGCACGTTACAGTCAGCCATGTCCTGTGGCAGCAGACCGTGATCTTGGGGTCCCCGCATGGGTGATTACCGAATGCGTAAAATCAGCGATCAACCACCACTTCGCTGACCTGCCGAACCGGAGTCAGATCGGTGTAGTTGGGAATGTCGGCGACGATCTCTTCGGCGTGCGGGCCAATCCCGGCCTGAAACGCTGCCAACGACTCACTGTAGATGTGGCACATCGCGACATAGGGCGCGGGTATGTCAGGAGCTCCGCCGAACAAGGCCCTGTCGATGGTGTAATACAGACAGGCATCGCCCATGCGTGACTTGACCAGGGGCAGATGCTTGTCGCGGTAATAGTCATGGTCGAATCGTGCACCAGGCGTATTGGGATACATCACGATGACTTTGATCATGTCTGGTTCCTGGTCGGGAGCGATTGATTTGATATTGGATGCAACTTTACAAGCGTAGTGCCTGCACAGAAAAAGCTGGGGGAGTGGCGGGCGACAATACTTCACCTATGACCGCAATTAGGCGTTGCACTATCCGGCCGCCCGATCGCCAACCCGCACGACGCCGGTATCAATAGCCAGATGAACCAGCTCCGCATGGGAGCTGACCTGCAGTTTACTCTTGAGCAGCGTCAGGTAATTGGAAACGGTCTTGCTACTGATGCATAGGCGTTCGGCGATCAGTCGCGCCGGAACGCCCCTAGCGATCATCACGAAGATTTCAAACTCGCGTTGCGTCATCCCCTGCAAGCGCAAATCTTGCGCATTGACACTGGCCGGATTGCGCGCCAGCTGAATGGCCAATGGCTGTTCAATATAGGCATGGCCGGCCAAAGTGCGGCGTACCGCATCGACCAGCACTTCGGGTGATGAATTCTTGGTGATGTATCCGATGGCCCCTGCATCCAGGGCCTGGCGCACCAAGGGTAGCTCGTCGTGCATGCTGAAGAAGAGTACGCGCAGCTGCGGCAAGCGCTGACGCAGCCGCCGTGCGGTTTCCAAGCCACTTATGCCAGGCAAGCCGACATCCATGATCACCAGGCTGGGTGGTGTTTCCAGGGCCCTGGTCAGGGCCTGCTCGCCATCACAGGCTTCGATTACCTCGGCCGCCGGCAGCAAGACGCGCAGCAGCGCGGCGTAACCTTGACGTACCACGGCGTGATCATCGACTAGAAGGATCTTCATGACACCAGCGCCCCCCTGCAAGGCACATCAAGGTAGACGACCCAGCCATTGCCTCTACGGCTCGACGCAACTAGGTACCCACCCAGCGCCCGGGCTCGTTCCTGCATTGACCGAAGACCGATACCGTGCCTTCGTGCGCCTGGCTGGCCCGCCCCGTTATCGCTGACCAAAAGCCTCAGACCCTCCCCCTTCGCGCGCAATCGCACGCACACCGCGGTGGCACAGGCATGTCTGGCCACGTTGGTCAGCGACTCCTGCAGCAGGCGGTACAGATGCTCCTTGACAGCCAGCGGCAAGCGCGGAAGACGTCGATCGATCTGCAAGCGCACCTCGATGCCTTGTGCGCTTTGCCATTGCTCGGTCAGCAGGCGGATGGCCTCCGGCAGGTCCAAATGGTCGAGCATCACCGGATAGAGTTCGCGGGTCAGCCGACGAAAGCCGTCCTGCAACCCTTGGCAGTGTTCATCGAGGCGACGAGCGGTGCTGGCGACCAGCAGTGGCTGGTCCTTTACTGCCTGTAGCAGACAGGCTTGAGCGCGAATGCCCGCCACATATTGGCCAAGATCATCATGCAGCGCCTGAGCGAGCTGGGTACGCTCACGCTCCTGCAACGCCAGCAGTGACTGCGTCAGCTCATCGTTGTCTCGCCGCGTGGCTTCCAGCGAGCTGACCATAAGGTTGAAATGCCCGGCCAGTAGCCGCGCCTCAAGCATCGGATGGTCAGCCAGACGGGTGTCGAGCTGCCCCTGCGAGACGTGGTCAAAGGCTGCCAGCAATCGGCGTAACACGCCCAGCGCCGGTAGGACGGCCCAACGAATCGCCAGCAGGCTGAGCACCAACGCGATGCCGAACAGCACCAGCAGTTGTAGCAGCGAGTCCTGCACTTCGTCGATCTCGTCCTGCGGATCGACGCTCAGCGCGAGCACCCGCCCATCCGACAAGGCTACCGTCAGCGCCGGCGCAAGCTGGCCTGGATACAGCAACGTCTCGAGCCAGGTGAGCCGCGTCGGTGCCTGCACGCTCGCCCCTCCGTCAAGCCAGCGCACCTTGACGTGGCGCAAATGGCTCGTGAGACCCGGCTCCAGGGCCGCCGGATCGCGCTCAGCAACCTCCTTCAGGTAGCTGAGTACCGCGCCTGCGGCATCCAGCTCACGGCTCACATCATGACTGGCCTGACGCAGCAGCACCGCCAGGCAAACCGCCGCCACCAGCCCAAAGAACAACGAGACCAGCAGACTGATTCGCCAGAGTGCAGACATGCCTCGCCCCCATTGAAAAACAGTCAACAGGCCAAGGGATTACTTGACCACGAAAGTCCCTTCCATGCCCTTGTTCTGCAAGCCCTTGCAGTAGAAGGGGTAGGTGCCGGGCTTGATCGGCAGGAAAAAGATCTCTGCCTCGCCCGCTTCCTCGAACTCCAGCTCGACGAGAGTGACCGCCTTTATTTCCACACCACCCGCTTCAACCTTGCGCAGAAAGATCGAATGAGCGAATTCGGGCGCCTGGAATGCACATTCCTTCTGGCCGTCGGCAATGACCTTGAGCTGATACGCGACGCCGGTTTCAAGTTGATATTCCTTCTGCGAAACCGCGTAATCGCTCTCTTCGGAGCCGAATTTCAGGTCTGGCAAGGACTGGGTGCGGCGGGTCAGATCACCTGCGGCCAATACCTGATCAAAACCGATCAGGCTGCCGATCAGCAGGAAGTTAAGGGTCAGTGCTTTGAATGGAGGCATGGTCTGCGCGCTCTTGTTATCGGTACCTCTATCCTAGGAGCAGCCCGCCGGGCCTGGTTTACTACCTTGGTACACAGCGACTGGTACTTTCTGCATATTCCCCCACATGCGAAGGCTTCCTATGCTGGCCGCAACGCCACAGGAGTCGTCCATGGGTATTTGTACACGCGCTGGTTTACTGATCGCCCTCGCCTGCAGCGTCCCCCTTGCCTCCGCCGAGCCAGAGACGCTGGCGGTCCGCATCGGCTATCTGAGCTACCGCCCGGACCCCGGCCCGTTGTTGTCCAATGTGATCCCGGAACCGGTCGATGCCGGCCTGCGCGGTGCCGAGCTCGCCATCACGGACAGCAACTCCACGGGTCGTTTCCTGAAGCACAGCTATGAACTGGAAAGCGTGAACGCCGATAGCTCTGAGCAGCTGCAGCAGGCTGCGCAGGCGCTACACGCAGAAGGGCTGCGGTTGTTCGTGGTCAACGCTCCGGCGGAAAGCTTGCTCCAGCTCTCCGAAGCCATGCCTGACAGTCTGCTGATAAACGCCGGCAGCCCCAGCGATGATCTTCGTACGTCCCGCTGCCTGGCCAATGTGCTGCACACGCTTCCCAGCCGCAGCATGCTGGCGGACGCATTGGCGCAGTTCCTTGCAGTGCGACGCTGGAACCGCTGGTTGCTCATCAGCGGGCCAACCGAGGACGACCAGGCCTATACCCAGGCGCTGAAACGCGCCGCCAAGCGATTCGGACACAAGATAATCGAGGAGAAACCCTGGTCGTTCGATAACGACCAGCGTCGCACGGCCCAGGCCGACATGCCCCTGTTTACCCAGGCATCCGAGTACGACGTAGTCGTAGTTGCCGACGAGCGCGGCGACTTCGGTGAATATGTGCCGTACCACACCTGGCTGCCGAGACCTGTGGTGGGCACGCAGGGGCTGACCCCCACGGGCTGGCACAAGACTGTTGAAACCTATGGCGCGGCGCAGCTGCAAAAACGCTTCGAAACCCACGCCAACCGCTGGATGAACGATCGCGACTTCGCCGCCTGGATTGGCGTGCGCAGCCTGGCCACCGCGGTCACCAGGCTCGGCAACACGGACCCCGAAGAGATACGCCAGATCTCGCTGAGCGAGGCGCTGCCGATCGATGGATTCAAGGGCCGCAAGCTGACATTCCGGCCCTGGAACGGCCAGCTGCGCCAGCCGATCCCTCTCGTGCATCCTCGTAGTCTGGTAACCAACTCACCCCAGGATGGATTTCTCCACCCGACCAGCGAGCTGGACACCCTCGGCTTTGACCGCCCCGAAAGCCAGTGCCGACTGAGCGAGGCGACCCGATGAAAGCCCTTTCCCGCTGCGTATCCGCTCTGCTTCTTGCCGGCGTGGTGCAGACCGCGAGTGCCAGCGAGCTCGGGTATGACGCCTATATCGATAGTCCGAAGCGAATCAAATGCATGTACGGCTACGTCACGGCCAAGACCGGAAACTTCGGAGCCGCCAAACAGATATTCGAGGACTGCATCGCGCGCTGGAACGACGTGTATTCGATGATCTGGCTGGCGCAGATGTACGAGTCGGGCTCTGGCGTCCCGGTAGATCTTGATAAAGCCGCTGCCCTCATGGAGCGCGGCGCCAATCAGCCCGATGAGGCCAGCTATGTAAGCCTGGCCCGATATCACTGGGGTACGGCGTTAGCCGAGGGGCGCGGCGTGAAAAAAGACGTGAAGGCCGCGCGCATGTGGCTGCAGCGGGCGTCTGAAGGCGGACAAAGCGAAGCGGACGAATACCTGCTGCGCATGGACCAGCCAGCGAATCGAACCGCCCCCTGAGCGATTAACACAACAACAAGAGATTCTTCCCATGACCCGAACGCTTCTCGCTGCTGCCATCCTTGCCTGCTCCAGCGCCTCCGCGCTGGCGGCAACCGCCTACGTTTCCAACGAAAAAGACGACACCATCAGCGTGATCGACCTGAATACGCTCGAAACGGTCGAGACCCTGGAGGTAGGCCAGAGACCGCGCGGGCTTACCCTTTCCCGCGACAACAAACTGCTCTACATCTGCGCCAGCGACTCGGACACCGTGCAGGTCATGGACCTGGCGACCCGCAGGATCATCAAGCAGCTCCCCTCGGGCGCCGACCCGGAGCAGTTCGCCCTGCACCCGAACAACAAGTGGCTGTACATCTCCAACGAGGACGATGCATTGGTCACGGTGGTGGATGTAGACAACGAAGAGGTGCTGGCGCAGATCGATGTAGGTGTCGAGCCCGAAGGCATGGGTGTCAGCCCGGATGGCAAGTGGGCGGTGAACACCAGCGAGACCACCAACATGCTGCACTGGATCGATACCAGCACCAACCAACTGGTGGACAACACCCTGGTGGACCAGCGCCCGCGGCATGTCGAGTTCAGCCAGGACAGCAAGCTGCTCTGGGCTTCCTCCGAAATCGGCGGGACGGTCAGCGTTGTCGATGTGGAAAAGCGGGAGATCATCAAGACGCTCAGTTTCCAGATCAAGGGCGTACATCCGGACAAGGTGCAACCGGTGGGCATCAAGCTCAGTTCCGACGGCAAGTACGCCTTCGTCGCCCTCGGTCCGGCCAATCACATTGCCGTGGTCGATGCAAAGACCTACGAGGTGCTCGACTACCTGCTGGTGGGTCGGCGGGTCTGGCACATGGCATTCAATCCGGACGAAAGCCGGTTGCTGACCACCAATGGCGTCAGCGGCGACGTCTCGGTAATCGACGTGGGCTCGCTCAAGGTGGTCAAGTCGATCAAAGTCGGTCGTTACCCATGGGGTGTGGTGGTGGCACCGTGACCGCGCTGCAGGTTACGCAGGTCGGCTTCGCCTACGGAGAACGCCAGGCGCTGCAAGACGTCAGCTTCGGTGCCGCAGCGGGACGCTTCACTGCGCTGCTCGGCCCCAATGGGGCGGGCAAGTCGACGCTCATTGCGTTGCTGACACGCCTGTATGACCTGCAGCGGGGAGATATCCAGGTCGCCGGGTTCAGTCTGCGCAGCCAGCCGCGCGAGGCATTGCGGCGACTCGGTGTAGTCTTTCAGCAGAGCACGCTGGATCTCGACCTCAGCGTCGAACAGAACCTGCGCTACCACGCTGCCCTGCACGGCATGCCACGCAAGGTTGCCTATGACCGGATCGACATCGAGCTGGATCGCCAGCAGTTGGGTGAACGTCGCAAAAGCAGGGTGCGCGAGCTCAACGGCGGACATCGTCGGCGCGTGGAGATCGCCCGCGCCCTGCTCCACAAGCCAAGTCTGCTGCTGCTGGACGAAGCCAGCGCCGGGCTCGATCCGGCCAGTCGCCAGGGCCTAAACGCTCATGTGCGATCCCTGTGCCGTGACGAAGGCATGAGCGTGCTCTGGACCACCCATCTGCTTGATGAAGTGAGGGGTGACGATGACCTGATCATCCTCAACCGGGGAAACCTCGTGGCGCAGGGTCGGGCCGATACCCTGGCGCATGCCGACGGTAGCCTGGAACAGACCTTTGCCCGCCTCACTCACAACCCGGCGTTGGCTTGATGCCTCGCACCGCCAGCAATAAGGAGCCCACGCCATGAGTCCCTATTGGGAATGCCTGCGGGCAATCGTTTCGCGAGAGTGGCTGCGATTCGTTCAGCAACGCTCGCGCTTCTTCAGCGCCCTGGTGCGCCCGCTGCTCTGGCTGGTGGTGTTTGCCGCAGGGTTCCGTGCGGCATTGGGCATCGCGATCATCGAGCCGTACGACACCTACATCACCTACGAGACCTACATCGTGCCTGGCCTGGCCTGCATGATCCTGCTGTTCAATGGGATGCAGGGATCGCTGTCGATGGTATACGACCGGGAAATGGGCAGCATGCGGGTATTGCTGACCAGTCCCCTGCCGCGCAGTTTCCTGTTGGCCAGCAAGCTGCTGGCGACGGCTCTGATCTCGCTGTTGCAGGTCTATGCCTTTCTGGCAATTGCCTGGTTGTACGGGGTGCAGCCGCCGCTGCCCGGCCTGCTCACGGCACTGCCGGCGCTTTTGCTGGTCGCCCTGCTGCTCAGCGCGCTGGGGCTGTTGCTGTCCAACGGCATCCGCCAGCTGGAGAACTTCGCCGGGGTGATGAATTTTGTGATTTTCCCGATGTTCTTTCTTTCTTCCGCGCTGTACCCGCTCTGGAAAATGCGCGAGGCCAGTGAATGGCTGTACTGGATCTGCTCGATCAACCCGTTCACCCATGCAGTGGAACTGGTGCGCTATGCGCTCTACGAGCGGTTGAGCCCGCTCGCACTGGGCGTCTGCCTCGGGCTGACGCTGCTGTTCAGTCTGCTGTCGGTGCTAAGCTTCAACCCGCAGCACGCCGCGCTTCGGCGTGCCGCCTGAAAAAGCTTTACTACTTTGGTGCTGCTTCTCGTGCCGATCGTAGGATTTAAAAACAATGCGCCTTGGACTGTAATGTGCCGATCGAAGTAGCGAAAATAATCGGCGTCCGCCGAACTGAACGACCCTCTTTGTTCGACCGCGCCAACAGCAGCTGCCGCGAAGCCACACCGGGTCGTACAGCAGGGAGCCCTACCGATTCGCCCCAGCATAATCACAACAATGAGGTGACCGGCTTTGTACAAGATACTGATTGCTGATGACCATCCGCTTTTTCGCGAGGCCATCCACAACGTGATCCAGGATGGTTTCCCGGGTAGTGAGATTCTGGAAACCGCCGACCTGGACAGCGCCTTGAGCATCACGCTCGAACACGATGACCTGGACCTGGTGCTGCTCGATCTGAACATGCCGGGGATGCACGGGCTCAATGGCCTGATCAACCTGCGCAACGAGGCGCCAACCATTCCCGTGGTGATCGTGTCCGCCGAGCAGGACAAGCAGGTCGTCTTGCAAGCCATTACCTATGGCGCCTGTGGCTTCATTACCAAGTCGTCGCCCCGTGCACAGATGACTGACGCCATCGAGCAGATCCTCAACGGCAACGTCTACCTGCCCTCCGACATCATCCGCAGTCAGAAGGCCAATACCCGTCACTTTCAGCACAGCGAACCTAGCATTCCGCCGGAACTGCTGCAGGCCCTGACCCGCAAGCAGCTGCTGGTACTGGAGCGCATGACCAAGGGCGAATCCAACAAGCAGATCGCCTACAACCTGGATATCGCCGAAACCACCGTCAAGGCCCACGTCTCGGCGATTCTTCGCAAGCTCAACGTGCACAACCGGGTACAGGCGATCCTTTCAGCCGGCGATATCGACTTTACGGCTTATCTGCGGCGCTGATCAGGACCACCCCGCATCAGGCGTGGCCCTGATCCATCATGTGACACATGGCGGTCTTCAGTTTCATCGGCCGCACTGGCTTGTGCATCAGCATATGCCCCAGCTCTCGGACCTGCTGCTTCAGCTCGTTGCTGTAGTTGGCGGTGATCATCAGTGCCGGCAACGGGCTGGCCCGCCGCGCATTGACCGTCTCGACCACGTCGATGCCGTTGCAGCCATTGTCCAGATGATAGTCAGCGATGATCAGGTCGGCATCAGCGTGGAAATTGTCCACCTGACCGGCCAGATCCTGCTCCGACAACGCCGTCACCACCTGACAACCCCAGCCTTCCAGCAACGTTCGCATGCCCGCGCAGATCGAGGTGTCGTTGTCCAGCACCCAGACCCGCGCACCTTTGAGCCGTTCCAGCAGCAGATCCGTCGTGGCAGGCTCGGCACTGGCTTTTGGCGCCCGCTTGGCCAGGGGGACCTCGACGGCAAATTTCGATCCACGGCCTGGCACCGAAGTGACAACGATCCGATGGCCGAGAATGCGTGCGATCTTCTCGACGATCGCCAATCCCAAGCCAAGGCCACGGTCCTGCTGAGGCCTCACGCCCTCGCCGCGCTTGAATTCATGAAAGATCTCTTCGAGCTTGTCATCGGGAATGCCGATTCCGGTGTCCCAGACTTCTATCGAAAGGCTCTGCCGGCGACGACGGCAGCCCAGCATGACCCGCCCGTTCGGCGTGTAACGAATGGCGTTGGTCAGCAGGTTGCGCAGGATCCGCGCCAACAGCTGGATGTCGCTGCGCACCAGCGCAGAACAGGGAATGTAATCCAGCTTCAGCTGTTCGCTGCCCGCGATCTGGTGGAACTCCGCGGCCAGGTTTTCCAGTAGCTCACTGACGGCAAAAGGCGCGATGTCCGCTTTGATCACCCCGGCATCGAGCTTGGATATATCCACCAGTGTTCCAAGCAGGTTTTCCACGTCCTCCAGTGAATTGCTGATGTTGCGGATCAGGCCGCTGCCGGTGGATGTGGGCTGCTCCAGCAGTGCGCTGGTGAACAGCCGCGCAGCGTTGAGCGGCTGCAGCAGGTCATGACTCACGGCAGCGAGAAACTTGGTCTTCGACAGGTTGGCCAGCTCGGCTTCGCGCTTGGCCTCGCGCAGCCGGGCCTCGGCATGGGCGCGCTCGTCGATCTCGCAGAGCAGCTGGTCGTTCAGGCTGGTCAGTTCGGCGGTCCGTTCGCGCACTCGCTGTTCAAGGTTCTGGTAGGCCTGATGCAGCGCCTCGGCAGTCCGGCGGCGATCGGTGATGTCCTGGATCAGCACGAAGATGCCGGCAACTTCCCCGTTGGCCTGGCGGTTGGGCACATAGGATCGCAGCATGTAGCGCTGTTGGCCGGAATGGTTGCGCTCGGCCATTTCGAAGCTGACGCTTTCCCCGGACAAAGCGCGGTCGATGTAGGGCTCGAGCTGGTTCCAGTGATCGCCGCTGTGGATTTCGCGCAGGGACTGACCAAGCATGCCGTCACTGGGCCAGCGGTACCATTCTTCGTAGACCTTGTTGGTGAATTCGTAGGTCAGGTCCGCCGACACATAGGCAATCAGCGCCGGTACATGGTCGGTGATCAGACGAATCCAGCGCTCGCTTTCACGCAGCGCTTCGGCATGGCGGTAACGCTCGGTGATGTCAGTGAAGGTGTTGACGAAGCCGCCGGTGGGCAACGGGTGAGTGCGGATTTCCAGCGTGCGACCGTCGAACAGGTGCTGTTCCAGCTCCGCCAGAGGCTGGCCGTTGGCATCGAAGGTATCGGGCGTCAGCAACTTCAGTTCGCTGTCGGCCATCACTTCCTCGAACGGACGATGTGCCTCGATAGGCGCCAACCCGCACAGTTCGAGGAAGCGGCCATTCCATAATTCCAGGCTGCCGTCGGCACTGACCATGGCAACGCCCTGGGACAGGTTGTCCACGGCGCGCTGCAGCAACCGGGACTTCTGTGCCAGCGCCTGTTCGCGGCGCATGGTCTCGCTGATCTTTACCTCGGTGATGTCGGTATAGAGCATCACCAGCCCGCCCTCGCGGGTCGGGCGTTCGCTGAGCTGCACCCAACGCCCGTTGTGCAGGCGGTACACCGTTGGCTCGTTGGCCTTGCCACGGTGCTCCTCGGCGATCATGCCGCTGCTTTCCGCCAGCCGTTTCAGCTCCGACAACCGTGTACCACTGTTTATGCGCGCCCGTGTGCGGCTCCAAAGCGACTTGAAACGTTTGTTGAACAGCACGATGCGCTGATCCTTGTCGAACAGCACGAAGGCGTCGGAGATGCTTTCTATGGCGTCGACCAGATGCTGATGTGCCGTTTCTGCACGCAGGCGTGCGTCGCTCAGCAAACGGTTGCTGGCCTTCAGCTCGGCCATCGCCTGATTCAGCGCGTCGGTACGTTCGCGCACCTGCTCGGCCAGCTCCACAGAGTGCTGGAATGCGGCGTAGGACGCGTCGCGGCCGCTGCCGCTGGATTCGATACGCTCGATCAGCGCGGCATTGATGCGACGCAGCTTATGATTTTCGCGCTCCAGCTCGGCCTGTCTGTCGAGCTGCTCAGCGAGCGCACTTGTCTCCAGGCCGCCCTCCAGGCCGGCCGATGGCGACGCCGGTGAAGGTCTGGTTGATGTGCATGCCATTGAACTGCTCTCCATAGGTGTTGAAGCCGATCACCTGCTGGCGTTGAAGGAATCTGGATGTATCGTCCGTCGAGCCGTTGCCCTCGATCTCCAGTCGCCGGAGAAAACAGTCACAGCCGATGGTCAGCAGCGGTGCACCGAGGCGTTGCTCCAGGCGCTGGAAGAGCGCCTCCAGATTCGGCATCAGCGGGCCGGGGTGCATCGCGGTCAGCACAATGCCGTTCTCGACCGCGCAATAGAAGGTCAGGCTGAGGTCGTCGTTGACTTTCTGAATTGAACGGACGTAGTACTGCTCGTTGATTCGCACGGCCAGCGGGTGCGCCGCAAACAGGCGGTGGTCCAGATCACTGACCTGCACACCGATAAGCCGTGCGTACTCCTCGGCGGCGGGTTCGGCGTTGAGCTCGAAGACGCGCCGGGCATGGCTGTCCACCCGGGTCACTACCAGCTTCTCGCTACGCGGCAACATGTGATGGGTGGTGAACACTTCGAAATCGAGCCAGGTGTTGATCAGCACCACGACGGCCGCCCCGCTGTGGAACTTGCCGTCGTAGTAGACGTGGGTGTCGGTCAGATGGTTGTCGTCGCCGGCCGATCCGCCAAAATGCGGGATGCTGCCGAAGGCTGCACTGAGCGCCGACAACACGATTTCCTCGCGGCTGGACAGGCCATCAAGCAGGGTCAGCGCAAAGCTGTGATCCTTGATCGGTGCCAATGAGTTGCTGCGGCAGTCACTGCCCAGGCGCTCGACCAGTTGCTGGGCGTCGATGAGGCTAAAACGATCCATTTCATCGATCAGTTCGCAGGCGATGGAAAAGCTGCGGTGATCGAAACCGACTGCGGTCACGCAGCTGCGCCCGTAGCCCTGAGACGTGATTTCGCCAGCCGAGGTACAGCCAACCATGCGCACACCACCGAAATACTGATGCAGCGCATCGCCCAGCGCGGGCAGGTCGTATTCCGCGGAACAGAAAAACAGCACGAAGCCGAGATGGGGATGGATCAACTGGCGCGCCAGGTCCTGAGCCACCGTCTCGGCGTCCCGGGCTTCCGACATCGCGGTGCGCACTTCTACGGATTCTTGATCGACCACGCACCGCACCCCATACACCGTTATCGTATGACCCCATTCTTGGGCAGGGCATAGAGCACGAAAATGCTACTTCAGTACCGGCTGCGGGCTGCCAAGGTAGCAAAGCGACGAAAGATCGCAGCCCAGCAATTTGGCCTTGCGCTGAGCGCCAAAGAAAAAAAGCGGGCGCCCCGAAAGGCGCCCGCCGATAGTTGCAGAGACGCTGCTTAGAAGCTCAACGCCGCGCCGATGGCATAGGTGCGAGTGTCTTCGTCAAGCGCATCGGTATCGCGGCCCGACAATTCGAACTGATTTACCTCGGCGACCAGTTTCAGGTTGTCGTTGATGGTGCGGAAATAAGCGATTCCACGGGTTTCGTAATCGGCAGCCGTGCCCAGGCCATTGCCATCATCCTTGGTCTTGCCGGTGGAAAGCGCGATGCGGTTCTTGCCGAAGGTATAGGAGCCCTGAAGCAGGTAGCCGTCGCTGTCCACATCGCGAAGCTGCGCTTCACCCGCGTTGTTGGTGTAGAACGGGTTGATGCCTTCGGCCTGGAACCCCGAAGCGGTCAGGGAGACCCCGGCGATCTTGGCCTGGATACCGTAGCCGATACCCTTGGAGTCGATTTCTTCCACTGTGCTGTCGGTGTTCTTCGAAGTCTGCTGCATGCCGTTCACCCAGGAATAGATCTGCGCGCCGGCGAGATCGAACTGGTAGGTGATCTCTGTTTCGAAGCGAGGGCTGTCCTGGTAGGCCTCATCCAGCGCACTGCTGGCGTCACTGGTGGTGTCCACCGGATCCATGATGCCGGCAGCGATACGCAGGCCATTCATGACCGGCGAGCGATAGGTGACCTGCGAGGTGGGAAACGGATAAGGGTAGCCGGTACCGATGTTGCCAAATGAAACGCCACCAAAGTCGACCAGTCCCAGGGTGTCGCTGACCTGGCCATAGCCGGCAAGGAATTCATCGAGGAAGATGTTGGATCGGCCAAACAGACCGAAGTCCTTGCCGAACAGCACCTCGCCCCACGCGTCATTGGACGCAGTGCCGTAGAACTGACGCACATCGATGCCGGTTTCGGTGCCGTTGGTGTCGCTGTCGTTGATCGTGACCCAGAACGAGGACCGTCCACCGATCTTCAGGTCATCTAGTTGCTTGCCGAAATTGAAGCCGATGTAGTTGGGCAGAAAGCCCATCTTCACGCGGGACTGATCCCGGTCGAATTGCTCCCCGGCGCGATCGACATCGCTGCTGACGTAGAAGGTGTTGAAGTAGCCGTCAACGGAAAACGTGGTGTCATCCTTGTCGTAAAGCTTGATCTCGGCAACGGCCGACTGGCTTAGGGTCATGGCAATGGCGCTGGCCAGGGCCAGTGGCAATAGGGTGGTTACCGCTTTCTTCTTGTTGTGCATGGCGCTCTCCGCTGATGTGACGACGGGCAGTCGTGTCGGAGCGGATTATCGAAAGCGTATCGGCAGGCTCATACGCTGCGATGGCGGCAATCTGCTACTGCTTTTGGCGGGAGTGGTGTATTGCACTCAAAGCAGGTAGCGACTGATCCGGAAGAAGCAGCGCTTAGGTCTTACACCGTTGCGCTTTGGTGGAGACAGGCGCATTTGCCCGCAAACGGAGGTGGATGAGCATCTGGCGGTTTGAATCACGAGTAATCAGGACCGGCGCAGGTCCGGCGCGGCTGCGTTGCTCAGCACAACCCAGCCACCGCTGCAGTTGCGCAGCGAGTCAAGGGCAACGGCGAGGTCATGGCAGGTCAGGGCACGCATGGCTTCTGCCACACGGTTGGGGCGGTCACGGCCATGGCCCGCCAGCTGCGTGTGCCAGGCCTGTTCGGCATGGGCCTGAAAATCAGCCTGCTCGATGACATGCCGGCGGCTCATGTCTTCCACTGTTCTGGAAAGCATTTCATCGTCTTGATCCGCCAGGGTCCCAGCGAAGTCTTCGAGGAACGCCCGGATATGTGCCTGGATCTCTTGTCCTGTCGCGGTGGGTGACTGCACACCAAAGAGCAGGCCGGGATGGCTGCCAGCCTGGTAGAAGCGGCTGAACACCACATATCCCAGCTGCAACTCGCTGCGCAAGCGCCGAAAGAACACAGCTTCCATCAATACAGCCAGCACCCGCCAGGCCGCCTCGCAGCGTGCGTCGCGTGTCGGTAGCGGGCAGAACAACAGCAACGCGGTCTCGGCCTCCGCCGCCCCGTCAACGGTATGCCAGCAATAATTCGAAGCCGGCGCCGATGATCCCAGCGCAGCCATGCCAGGTATGCCAGGGAGCGAAAGCAGGGCCTGGCTCAACGTAGCCTGTAGCCCTGACGGCAATCCCACAGCCAGCCCCTGCCAATGGGAAGCCTGCAGGTGCGCAACTAGGGTCGACCGGACTGCTGCGGCCCCCGGCCCAGCCAGTACAGCCGGCAAACGCATGAGCAGCTGGCGGATCAGCATGTTCTCGTTGCCAAGCGTGCGGGCGCGTTCGGCCAGTACCGCCCCGGCCTCTAGCGAAGCGGGAGGCAGCTCGGCCAGGAGGGGGGCGACATCGGTAAGGATCGCCGGTATCGCATCTGCATAGCCCGACAGGCCCAGGCTCCAGCGGTCGCCGAGGTCCTCGAAACGTAGCGCGACACCCGCCTGTTGAGCCGCCCAGACGTATGACGTCAGCGCATGCGAGACGGCATGCCACAGCCGGGCCGCAGGTCGCCCTTGGTCAAACTGCCAGCACAGAAACACGGCGCCCTGCCCTGCGGGATGCTCAGGCCCTTGCCAGTCAATTGCCAGGCTGCCGCTGAGCGACCCGGCTTTGGCCGAAGCGGACTGCAACCAGGGGTTGGGTGACGGGCGCTGCCAGTCCCGGTTCTTCGGCCTGGAAGGCATCGGCCGTTCAAAGGCCATGCGCAGCGGAAAACCACTGCCCTCGACGGGAGCACATGCCTTGCTGTCTGCAGTCAGCACCAGCGGACCCGCCCCTAGCATCTGTTCCAGAAGCATATGGAACGTCTGGGCTATTCGGATCTCATCGCTGTCTTCAGCCCAGGCCTGGGGCTCGATCCAATGGCGCAGCCGTGCCAGAGGCCCGGCGACCTGCAGGCTGCGCCTGCGGATGCGCAGGTACTCCGGGCGGCAGCTTTGCCAGAGCGATGCGTCAGCAAAGAAACGCAGCCAGTCGAGTATTGCCGAGACGACCTCGCCGCGGTCAGCCAGGCCCCAGTGGCTCAGACTCGCCTCGATGACGACGAGCCCCTGCCCTGCGTAGCCGTACGGCACCCTCAGCCGCAATGACTCGCACAGTCCCTGGTGACGAAGGCGCTGGAGCAAGCCGCCCGGTGCCTCGGATTCGATCCAGGTGCCGAGGTAGTCCAGTGCAGGCACGCAGTCGTCCGACAGCTCTTCGTAGGTGAACGCCAGATGCAGACTGCGGCTGCACCTGATCAAAGTGCAACCGCAGCCAGGCATCGCGTCTGCAGTGCAACGCTGGAGCCATCCGTGTTGGCGCGTCAGCTGCCTCGGGAAGACAGGCGTCAGCCCTGGTCGCGAGTCGCCGCAGCTCGGTTTGATCTTGCGGGCCGGCAAGCAGCCATTCGATTTGCCCGCACCTGTAGAAGCGTCGGTGATAGCTGCGCAGGGCCTCCTGAAACTGTTCCTCCTCGACCGGCAGGGTTTCACGATTGCCGGCGTGAAAGCCGCTGAACGGATGGCTTGTGTCGAATGCAAGGCCAAGAGCCGCGTCGCACAGCGTCCCGGCGTCCTGCCCACGCGCCATGAATTCGGCGTGCAGGACCTCGCGCTCGCGTAGCTGGTCCGCTACATCGAGCAAGGGATTGGCAAGCATGTCCAGCAATCGAAGCAGAGCCTCTTCGAATTGATCTGCCGGCACCTGGAAGAAGAAATCGGTATGACGTTCCCGGGTCGATGCGTTCAGCTGCCCACCGCAGCCCTGGACGAACGCCATGAGGCTGTCTTGCACGGCAAAGTCCCGACTGCCGAGAAACAAGAGATGCTCGAGAAAATGCGCCAGCCCCGGATATTCAGCCGGCGCATCGTGTGATCCGGCATGCACCCGTACCAGCGCCGCTGCCCTTGTGCTCGGTTGTAGAGAGAGCAACCGTATGTGCAGTCCCCTTGGCAGGGTTTCGAGCAGCGGCCGCCTGGACGGATCGATTAGCGACATAGGGATATGCTCAGGCTGGTGGATGGCAGGATCGCGCCAGGCCGACCCTGGGACAAGATTGCAGCGCAGCGGGACCCTGCGTCAGGTGTCCAGATGTCCATCGAGGAACTGCAAAAGGCGGCGTTGCATCAGTTTTCCCGCATTACCCAGACAGGCGATCGGCGAGCCGCGCAGGCCCTCCTGGGAGAATTCTGCCGCTTCTCCCGCCATCGCCAACGGGCAGTCCAGGCCAAGGGCGAGCTTGGCAAACTGGCGCAGCAACAGCGCATTTGGCGGGACGTTGGAATAGAGCACCAGGGCTCGTGGCCGGACCTTTTCACAGATCAGGGTCAGCTCATCGAGCGGTTGACCGATCGACAGCACATTGACCGCCACGCTGTCGCTCGACAGCAGCAAGCCAGCCACCAGCAGCTCCAGCTCACGGCATTGCCCAGGCACCGCAGCCAGCAGCACCCGGTCCTGCGGCTGGGCGCGGGCCAGCTGGAGCCGCTGCAGCACGCGAGCCCGCAAAAAACTATCGAGGAACAACCACTCACTGACCTGGCCAAACTCATCCTGGCGCACCAGCAACCGCTGCCATAACGGCAACAACACTTCCTGGAACACAATCGGTAGCGGGTACGTGGAAAAAATCTGTCCGTAGACCTGATCCAGACGGTTGTCGTCGAAACTGCTTACGGCACGCTGCACCTGCTCCTGCCATTCACCCCACTCGCCGGCGACCGCTTCCTGCTGTTCGGGCGGCGCAGCGGCCCGGGTCGCCGCGCTGCGTGACAGAATACTGCCAACCTTGCTTACCGCCACCCCACGCTCTGTCCAGGCCAGAATGCTGCGCACTGCCTCGACGTCTGCCATGGAATACAGGCGATGGCCACTCTCGGTGCGGGTCGGCTGGATCAGGCCATAGCGTCGCTCCCAGGCGCGCAGCGTCACGGGATTAACGCCGGTCAGGCGTGACACTTCTCGAATGGGGAACAGTTCTTCCTGTTTGAGCGACCCGGAAGAAAGCAGCTTGGAAGCACGGGCGAATTCGGTCATGACGCAGTCAGCTCATGCAAAGGAATGGGCGCATTGTAACTCAGGCCCCGCGAGCATAGGCTGTACAAAACCTCTACAAAGCGAGCTCTGTGCAAATGCATCCGAAACTGCCGCTTACCCTCTATGTCGATGGCGCCTGCCCGCTCTGCGCGCGAGAGATCATCTGGCTGCGACGCCACGCCACACCGGCTCGTCTACACCTGATGGACATCAGCGCACCTGGATTTGTCAGTGAAAGCCGATCACTGGAGCAGCTGCGCAGCAAACTGCACGCTCGCAGTGCCGATGGGCAATGGCTGACGGGGCTCGATGCGACCTACTGGAGCTGGCGCGCTGCAGGTCTTGGCCGATGGGCCGCCCCGCTGGGCTGGAAGCCACTGAGACCATTGTTTCTCCTTGGCTACTGGCTGTTCAGCAAGGCTCGCCCCCACCTCGACTGGCTTCCTCATCCCAATGGGAGCAAACGCTGCGTCGAAGGCTGCGACCTGGATCCCGAGCCTTAGCCAGCGCTGGCTGAAAGCGGCGGATGGCGTCGATCTGCCTTTCGTTGCCCGTAAGAGAGCTAACGCCTCCTCATGCAACCTGATCGATGATGGCAGAAACATGCCAAAGCGGCCCGCAATTATCTTGTACAAGGCGTTGTTCTGGTATAAGTTCTGCTCAAGTTTATTGCTGCTCAACCCCCGCTGACCGGATTCTGCCTTGCTGCGCCGACTAAGATGCGCAGCTGAGCTTCCGATGGCCAATGAAGGACCGCTCCATGAACCTGTTACCTGATCACTATCGCCAGATCCTTCTGGGTGTCGGTGAAAATCCGCAGCGCGAAGGCCTGCTCGACACACCGAAACGCGCTGCCAAAGCCATGCAGTATCTTTGCAACGGCTACGAAAAGAGTCTTGAGGAAGTAGTCAACGGCGCGCTCTTCGCCTCGGACAACGATGAGATGGTCATCGTCCGGGATATCGAGCTCTACTCGCTGTGTGAGCATCACATGCTGCCCTTCATTGGCAAGGCGCACGTCGCCTACATACCGACCGGCAAGGTGCTCGGGCTGTCCAAGATCGCTCGCATCGTCGACATGTATGCACGCCGTCTGCAGATCCAGGAAAACCTCACCCGACAGATCGCCGAGGCGATCCAGGAAGTCACCAAGGCTGCGGGCGTCGCGGTGGTCATCGAGGCCAAGCACATGTGCATGATGATGCGTGGCGTGGAAAAGCAGAACTCCATGATGAACACCTCGGTAATGCTTGGCGCGTTCCGCGAGTCGTGCACCACGCGGATGGAGTTTTTGCAGCTGATCGGTGGAGGTCGCTGATGCCCAGATTGGAACCCGGCATGGCGCGTATCCGCATCAAGGACCTGCGCCTGCGCACCTATATAGGCATCAACGAAGACGAAATCCTGAACAAGCAGGACGTGCTGATCAACCTGACCGTGTTCTACAAGGCGGTCGATGCGGTTCGCGACAACGATATAGACAACGCACTGAACTATCGGACCATCACCAAGGCGGTCATTGCACACGTCGAAGGCAATCGCTTCAGCCTGCTGGAGCGTCTCACGCAGGAAATTCTCGATCTGGTGATGAGCCGTCCCAGCGCCGAATATGCCGAAGTCGAAGTGGACAAGCCGCACGCGCTGCGCTTTGCCGAATCGGTGTCGATCACCTTGGCTGCAAGCCGCTGACTCATCAGCACGGTGGGCGGGAACCAATCCAGGGCAATGGAACGCCTGGTGCTCGGCTCAAGAGTTGCTGCCGCACGCCAGGCAACTCTGCCCCCGACAGCACATGAAAGGCAACAAAGATGCGTCGTGCCGAGGCTCTGGAAGTTGGTCTAGAATGCCGCGAAACGGACATGAGACAAGCCGATGATCAATGCCAAGCTGCTGCAACTGGTAATCGAAGCCTCCAACGACGGAATCGTGGTAGCCGAGCAGGAAGGCGACGATAACATCCTCATCTATGCCAACCCTGCGTTCCAGCGCCTTACCGGGTACTCGGTGGACGATATCCTCTATCAGGACTGCAGGTTCCTCCAGGCAGGTGACAGGGATCAGCCAGGCCTCGCCGCCATCCGCAAAGCCGTGCACAGCAACACACCCTGCCGCCAGATCATCCGTAACTACCGCAAGGACGGCAGTGCATTCTGGAACGAGCTATCGATTACGCCTGTATTCAATGAAGGCGATCAATTGACCTATTACATCGGTATCCAGAAGGACGTGACTCCCGAAGTCGAAGCAAAGCAGCGTGTCCGCGAACTCGAAGCCGAAGTAGAGCAACTTCGCCAGCAACTTGCTGCTTTGAAGCCTTGATCCTCTCGCTCCTTAAGCTGTGCCCCTTAAGCCCGGCAAATCGCGGCCGATAAGCCTTTCTCAACCTGTCGGCCCCTCACTTGCGGTTCAAAATGTCGCCTGGGGCTGCATGTGAAGCGAAAAATGCGAATAATAGCTATCTGCTATTGAATTCTCGCCAATCCGGACGGCGACAGCACCTGGATTCTCCTTCTTGACTTCCTATGCCTTCATAGAAAACGCAGCGGTGCTGCTCGCGCTCTGCTGGATGCTGTCTTTCAATGCGCGTCATTGGGGGCAGAGCGACCAATCACGAGCACACCGCATCGCGGGTCTTTGGTTCGGCTGTGCCTGCGTCGTGGGGATGCTGATGCCCATCTCTTTCGATTCGGGCGTGATCTTCGACGCGCGCAGCGTCGTGCTGAGCATGGCCGCTCTTTTTGGCGGGCCGGTAGTTGCCGGTATTGCCGGAGCGCTGGCTGGCGCTTTTCGCCTGTGGCTCGGCGGGCCCGGTGTCTGGGTCGGACTGCTCAACGTGCTGCTGCCGATTGGCCTGGGGCTGTGCTACCGGCACCTTCATCGACGGGGGCAGGTTAGCGTTGGGCCCTGGCAGCTGTTGCTGTTTGGTCTGCTGCTGCATGCGGCGGTCATCAGCTCACTGCTGCTGTTACCACCATCGCTGGTGACTGCAACCCTTGAGCAGGTGGCGCTTCCGATGTTGCTGGTCTTGCCCGCTGCGGTCATGTTGCTTGGCCTATTACTGGCAGATCTGCTCAAGCGAGACCAGATCGAACGTGCCATGCATCTCAGCGAAGCCCGCTTGCGGGCCATAACCCAGGCGGTTCCCGATGTGTTGCTGGTGCTTGACGAAGATGGACGCTTTCTCGAGGTGCTCGCCAACGAGTCCGCAATCGTTACCACCAACGGCAAGCAACTGGTAGGCAAGACCGTCGACGATGTGATGCCACCCCTGCAGGCCCAGCGCTTTCGGGATTTCATCCGGGTCACCCTGGCAAGCGATTCGCCGCAACTGATGGAGTACGCCGGGCAGATCCAGGACGGTTTGAAGGTATTCGAGGTGCGTGCACAACGGCTGGCGAAGGTGCAGACAAACAAGCCGGCAGTGGTCTGCCTGAGTCGTGACATCACTGAGCGCGCCCAGGCCGAGCAGGAACGCCGGATCGCGTCGATCGCCTTTGAATGCCAGCAAGGGATGATCATTACCGATGCAGAGAACCGCATCCTGCGAGTGAACCAGGCTTTCACCGAGATCAGCGGCTACAGCGCCGACGAAGCCATTGGTCAGGACACTCGCCTGCTCGCGTCTGGTCGGCATGACCGGGAATTCTACGAGACGATGTGGCGCAGCATTAGACAGAGTGGTGCCTGGCAGGGCGAGATCTGGAATCGGCGCAGGAGTGGCGAGATCTACCCCGAGTGGCTATCGATCAGTACGGTAATGGATACCCACGGCAAGGTTTCTCATTACGTCGCGGCATTCACTGACATTACCGAGCGCAAGGCCGCAGAGGAGCGAATCCACAATCTTGCCTTCTATGATCCGTTGAGCGGCCTCCCGAACCGCCGTCTGTTGCTCGACCGCCTTCGCCAGGCACTGACGGTCAGCGTTCGCAGCCGCCGGTTTGGGGCTTTGATGTTCATCGATCTGGACAACTTCAAGAACATCAACGATCTGCATGGACATCAGGCGGGCGATCAGCTGCTTTGTATCGCAGCCGAGCGCCTGGGAAGAGAAGTCGACGGCAGCCATACCATTGCCCGCCTCGGAGGTGACGAATTCGTGGTGATGCTCGAGGATCTGAGCGTCGAAGCCGAATATGCTGCTGCGCAGGCCGAGCAGATCGGCGATCGAATCCTGTCGACGCTCAGCCAACCCTATAGCCTCGGTTCACTGCTGCTGCATAGCAGCGCCAGTATCGGCGTGGTGCTGTTCGGCGCCGACGACGGCGATGCCGAAGAGCTAATGAAGCGCGCCGACATGTCCATGTACGAAGCCAAACAAGCGGGCAAGAATGCCGTGCGCTTCTTCGACCCTCGCATGCAGCGGGCGGTGCAGGAACGGTTGAACCTTGAAGACGAGATGCGCCACGGACTCGAAGCCGGTGAGTTCGTGCTTCACTTCCAGCCACAGATACAACGACGCAGGGGCCTTGTCGGCGCCGAGGTGCTGGTACGCTGGCAGCACCCCCAGCGAGGCCTTCTCGCTCCCGCTCAGTTCATCGGCCCGGCGGAACAGGCGGGACTGATCGAAGCGCTTGACTTCGAAGTGCTGACGCAAGCCTGCGGACAGCTCGCCAGATGGGCCCGACAGCCACGGCGGGCCAAGCTGACACTGGCAGTCAACCTCAGCGCCAGCCTTCTGTACCAGGCCGACTTCGTGGCGCGATTGCTCGAATTGCTTGAACGCACAGGCGCCAACCCTCGCCTGCTGAAGCTCGAGATCACCGAGTCACTGCTGCTCGACGACATGGATGAAGCCATTGTCCGGATGAACAGCCTCAAACAGCACGGCATTCGCTTTTCCATCGACGATTTCGGCACCGGCTATTCCTCCATGGCCTATCTGCAGCGACTGCCACTTGACCAGCTGAAGATCGATCAGTCCTTTGTCCGCAAGCTGGTCGAGGACGCCAGCAGCCAGACCATCATTCGCGCCACCTGCGCGCTCGCCGCGGGCCTGAACCTCGAAGTCATCGCCGAAGGTGTCGAAACGGAAGGCCAGCGCTTGCTGCTGCTGGCAAACGGCTGCGAAATGTTCCAGGGCTACCTGTTCAGTCGCCCTGTCCCGCTTGCCGAGTTCGAAGCGCTGGATTTTGAGGTGGCGCTGGCCTGATCCAGGCGAACGATGCCGCAGTCCTTACCGGCTACTCATGGCAACTCAAAACTGCGATCACAGTGCCTGCGGCGCTCGGCGGCAAAGCGTGGCGAGTGCCTGGACCCAGTGTTCATGGGTGTTCAGACAGGGGATCAGTTGCAGCTCCTGGCCACCTGCCTCAACGAACTGTTCACGGCCACGGTCGCCGATCTCTTCCAGTGTTTCGATGCAGTCGGCAACGAAAGCCGGGCACATCACCAGCAGCTTTTTCACCCCCTTGGCCGCCAGTTCCTCAAGACGCGCTTCGGTGTAGGGTTCGATCCACTTGGCACGGCCCAGACGCGACTGGAAAGACACAGACCATTGCTCCGGCGACAGCCCGGCGCGTTCGGCAAAGGCCGCAGCGCTCTGAATGCACTGAGCGCGATAACAGCTTGCCAACACGGCACCTTCTGCGCGCTGGCAGCAATCGGTGGTTTTCAAGCAGTGCGAACCGGTTGGATCAGTCTTGTGCAGGTGACGTTCGGGCAGCCCGTGAAAGCTCAATAGCAAATGGTCGAAGGGTTGCGCGAGGTATGGCTTGACACTTTCAACCAGCGCGTCGATGTATTCCGGCTGGTCGAAAAACGGCTGCAGTATCGACAACTGGATGTCCAGACGCTTGTCGCGGATCACCCGGCGCGCCTCTTCGATTACTGTCGTGGTGGTGCTGTCCGCGAACTGGGGATACAGCGGCGCAAGCGTGACCTGCCGGATGCCCTGCCCCGCCAGTTTGAGCAAAGCCCTCTCGATGGACAGTTCGCCATAGCGCATCGCCAGCTCTACAGGGTCTTCTTTCCAAAGGGGACGGACCGCATCGGTCAGGCGCTGACTGAGCACGACCAGCGGAGATCCTTCCGGCCACCAGATCGACGCATAGGCGTGGGCGGACTGTTCGGGGCGTTTGATCAGGATCAGCGACACCAGCAGCCGGCGCAGCGGCCAAGGCAGATCGATGACGTACGGGTCCATCAGAAACTGGTTGAGATAGCGGCGCACATCGGCCACTTCAGTGGAGGCCGGTGAACCCAGATTGACCAACAACAACGCCTGCTCGGACATGCACATTCCTGACTACTTGATTAAAGGATCGCGCCGCAACGGGTTGCAGGCGGCGCCATTTTCACACAGCCGCTACGCTTTGCGCAGATCCGCCAGGGCTGCGTCGAGTGTGACGAAGCGGAACGCGTAACCGGCGGCCTGCAGCCGCAGCGGGACGGCTTTCTGTCCACCGAGAATCAAGCCCGATAGCTCGCCCAGGCCGACCTTGAGGGCCAGCGCCGGCACCGGCAGAAACGCCGGGCGCCCAAGACTGCGCGCAAAAGCCTTGGCAAACTCGGCATTGCGAACGGGTTCCGGTGAGCACGCATTGTAGGGGCCGCCTGCGCCCGGCTGCTGCAACAGAAAATCTATCACCCCGATCTGATCATCGATGTGGATCCAGGGCATCCATTGCCGACCATCTCCCTGTCGCCCGCCCAGGCCAAGCGCAAAGAGCGGCTTGAGGCGCTGGAGAAAGCCGCCTTGCCGAGCCAGCACCAGGCCGGTGCGGATCAGTGCTACCCGGGTCCCGAACTGCTCGGCACGCAGCGCGCTTTGCTCCCAGGCCTGGCAAAGCTGGCTGGCGAAATCGCTGCTGGCAGGGCTGTCATCCTCGGTGAGCTCGCGCTGCCCTCCATCGCCATACCAGCCGACGGCCGAACCGGAAATCAACAGTCCTGGCTTCTCGTTTCGTTGCGCCATCCATTCGACCAGCCTGTCGGTCAAAGCGACGCGGCTATTCCAGAGCACGTCCCGGCGTGATCTTGTCCACGGCCTGTCGGCAATAGGCGCACCGGCCAGGTTGATGACCGCATCCAGAGGCACCTGGTCAAGCTCGTGCAGCGCCGCTACGCCCTGCACCTTAGGGCCGCACAGTTTCGCCACCTTTTCCGGTGCGCGGCTCCAGACCCAGAGGCTATGCCCCTGCGCCAGCCAGTGCTTGCACAATTCTCGCCCGATCAGGCCAGTTCCGCCGGTGATAAGAATGTTCATGGTACGGCCTCGTATGGCTTGCTGAGCTGGCTCGTGTCGAGCAGGCCAGCCGGAGGTTATCGATGTTACGCCTATACATATCTAAAATCTTGTATAGGTTTGTACTTCAAGCGTAGCCTATGGGCAACCCCACATGAGGCAGCCATGAAAAACCTCCCCATCGCCATTATCGGTGCCGGCATGGCCGGTCTATCCGCCGCAACCAGCCTTCACTCTGCCGGACAGAAGGTGCATCTGTTCGACAAAAGCCGCGGCAGCGGCGGACGCATGGCCAGCAAGCGCAACGAATCTGGCTCACTGGACCTGGGGGCGAAGTTTTTCAAAGCCTCTGATGCAGGTTTCGCGGCGATGCTGGAAGACTGGCACTCCAGTGGCTGGATCGCCCCGTGGACGCCCCGTTTGTACAACTACCGGGACGGGGCGTGCAGCGCGGCGGCAAAGGATCCTTTGACCTGGGTAGGCTCACCACGCATGAGTGCCGTGACACGAGGTTTGCTGGGAGAACTTCCCGCGACCTTCAACTGCCGCATCACTGAAGTCATACGCGGCGATCGACACTGGCAATTGCTAGATGCCGAGGGTTCCAGCCATGGGCCTTTCAGCCAGGTCATCGTCGCCACCCCGGCGCCTCAGGCAGCTGGATTGCTGTCAGCCAGCCCTCGTCTGGCCGCTATCGCCGCAAGCGTCAGCATGGAGCCGACCTGGGCTGTCGCGGCAGGCTTCGGTACGCCCTTGTCGTTCACCGGTGACTGCATCGAAGCATCCGAAGGCGCCCTCCTCTGGGCCTTGCGCAACAGCTCCAAGCCTGGCCGGGACGATGCGCTTGATACCTGGGTTCTACAGGCCAACCACAGCTGGACACGGCAGCATCTCGACTCGCCCAAGGAGCAGATCATCGAGCAGCTGCTGAACGCATTTGCCGAGATAATCGGCACTCCCCTGCCGGCACCTCGGTTCACGCTTGCCCATCGCTGGCTTTATGCCCAGCCGACCCAGGCGCACCTCTGGCAAAACCTGGCGTCACCCGAAACGGGCCTGTACGCATGCGGTGATTGGTGCCTCTCGGGCAGCGTCGAGGACGCCTGGCTAAGCGGCCAGGCCGCAGCCCGTCAACTGCTGGAACACTTATGAACCGGTTCAACCCCAACAAGCTGTTGCTGTCGAAATGGACTGCCGCATTACCAACGAACAAGGAAAAGCATTTTCTCGTCACCGAACTGCTGCATGACGAGCTCGGAACGTTGCTGCAAGTCGAGCTGCAAGCCGTCCACAGCCGGCGCAGTGAGTGGGTGGACTGGCGCATCCTGCGCGACGATCAGCAATGGTTGCTAGGCTGGCGCTAGTCAGCGCCCCCATTACTGTACAAACCAGGGTAAAAGGCATAGCTACCTGTACATCGCTATTGACTTGTACAAGTTAACATCTAATATGGCCTCATGTTGTACAGGTTATCGTTCCTGTACAAGTCAGCATAGAGGTCAACCCCATGCCCCACACCTCCCGCTCCCCTATAAAGGTCGGCATCAGCGCCTGCCTGCTCGGCAATCCGGTGCGGTTCAATGGCGGCCACAAAGAGTCACGACTGTGCAGCGAGACCCTGGCCAGGCATTTCGAGTTCGTGCCGGTTTGTCCGGAGGTTGCCATTGGTCTGGGTACGCCACGCGAACCGATCCGCCTGGTAGGTGATCCCGATTACCCACGCGCCGTCGGCACCGTGCACCCTGAACTGGATGTCAGTGAGGCGCTGACCGCGTATGGCAAGCAAATCGCTACCGAGCTGCAGGACATCAGTGGCTACATCCTCATGCAGAAATCACCTTCCTGCGGCATGGAGCGCGTGAAGGTCTATCAGGCCAATGGGCATCCCATCGAAGGCGGTGGCACCGGTCTCTTTGCCCATGCATTGATGCAGGCGCGCCCTGACCTGCCCATCGAAGAGGACGGCCGGCTCAACGACCCGGTTCTGCGGGAAAATTTTCTTACCCGGATCTTCGCCTATGCCGAATGGCAGCGGTTGCTCGAAGCAGGCATGACACGCAAGGCGCTGGTGGAGTTTCACTCGCGCTACAAGTACCAGCTGATGGCGACCGATCCGGTGCAATACAAGGCGCTTGGTCGGCTGGTGGCAACCGTGGGCAACAAACCGCTGGACGATTTCGCACCTTCCTATTTCAGTCAGCTGATGGCCGCGCTCAGGAAAACGGCTTCGCGCGGTACCCATAGCAACGTTCTGCAGCATCTGAGCGGCTATCTGAAGAACGACCTTTGTGGCGAAGACAAGCAGGAGCTGCAGCGCCTCATCAGCCAGTACCGCCAGGGCATCGTTCCGCTCGTCGTGCCGATGACCTTGCTCAAGCATCATTTCCGCCGCCATCCCGATCGCTACGTGGCCAACCAGGTATATCTGCAGCCGCATCCCGAAGACCTCAGCCTGCGCAACGGCATTTGATACATGACCCAAATCATTGATGACGATCTTGACGCCACAGGCTTGAACGGCTGGGTACCAATCCGAGATGTGGCGCGTCTGACCGGGGTAAACCCGGTTACGCTCCGAGCATGGGAACGCCGCTATGGCCTGATCGTGCCTCGCCGTACGCCCAAGGGGCACCGTCTGTATGACGAGAGCCACATCCAGCGCATCCACAATATTCTGAGCTGGCTCAACCGCGGCGTTGCGGTCGGCCAGGTCAAGCAGCTGCTCGACGCCCGGCAGACTATCACCCTGGCCGAGCACAATCAGTGGGCCGGTCTGCATGACCAGATGCTCGAAGCCATCGCTGGGCTCGCTGAGCGCCAGCTCGACGACTGCTTCAATCGCGCCCTGTCGCTATACCCGCCCCGCACGCTGTGCAAGCACCTGTTGCTGCCGCTGCTGGTGAACCTCGAGCAGCGCTGGAGCAACCAGTTCGGAGCGGATCTGGAACGCGGGCTGTTCGATTCCTGGCTGCGCACCAAGCTGGGAACTCGTCTGTACCACAGCAATCGACAGCACCCGGGCGCGCCGCTGCTGATGGTGAGCCTGTGCGACCAGCGCTTCGAGCCCGGGCTGTGGCTTTGTGCCTGGCTCGCCTCCAGTGCCGGCTGTCCGGTCGAGGTCATCGAATGGCCGGTGCCGATTGCGCAGCTGCCGCTGGCGCTGGAACGTATCGCCCCCCGGGGCCTGCTGCTCTATGCCAGCCAGTCGCTGGACAGTGGTTACCTTAAACGTCAGCTTCCGCGACTGACCGATCCGGACGCCATGCCCCTGCTGCTGGTTGGCCCTGCCGCGAGCATCCACCAATCCGAGTTGCGCGACATTGCCGGCCTGACCCTCGCTGTCGATCCGCTTGCTGCGCTCGAAGCGCTGCAGGCCAGCGCGGTGCTCGACGGACCTAAAGGTTACCTCGAATGAATCAGCTGGTTTGGTTGCGAACCGATTTGCGCGTCACCGACAACACGGCCCTGACCGCAGCCATGAACGCAGGCCCAACCCTTGCGCTCTATCTGATCACGCCCGGCCAGTGGCTGGCTCATGACGACGCGGCCTGCAAGGTGGATTTCTGGCTGCGCAATCTGGCCGAACTGTCGGCACGTCTCGCCGAGCTGAACGTGCCGCTGCTGATTCGCTACATCGAAGATTGGCAAGCCGCACCCACCGAGATCAGCGATCTGTGCCGCACCCATGGCATCGCTGCGGTGCACGTCAACGATGAATATGGCGTCAACGAACAACGTCGCGACGAGGCCGTAGCGTTGGCGCTCAGGCAGACATCCTCCACTCTGCGCCGTCACCTTGATCAGTTGCTGTTCGCTCCAGGCTCGATCACCACCCTGTCAGGCGGCTATTTCAAGGTCTTCAGCCAGTTTCGCAAGGTCTGCCATGCGCGACTGAACCACTCGCTTCCGGCTTGCTTACCCGTTCCGCCGCGCCAGGCTTCGCTGTCCATCGCCAGCGATCCGGTGCCAACGACTGTCCGGGGTTTTGCTCCACCGGATGACTATTTACGCTCCCTGTGGCCAGCCGGCGAATCCTTCGCCCGCAAGCGCCTGGCTATATTCGCTGAGGATGATCTGGACGACTACCAGCAGCGTCGCGATTTTCCGGCTGAGCCCGGCACCAGCCAGCTTTCCGCCTATCTGACAGCTGGCGTGGTCTCGCCGAGGCAATGCCTTCATGCGGCGCTGTCAGCGAATCAGGGGGAGCTGGAGAGCGGCAGCCCCGGTGCGGTTACCTGGATCAATGAACTGCTGTGGCGCGAGTTCTACAAACACATCCTCGTGGGGTATCCCTGGGTATCCATGGGGCGGGCGTTTCGCCGTGAGACCGAAGCGCTTCCGTGGCGCCATGCTCCGGATGAGCTGGCGGCCTGGCAGCAGGGGCGCACCGGATTTCCGATCATCGACGCGGCGATGCGTCAGCTATTGGCCACCGGATGGATGCACAATCGTTTGCGCATGATCACCGCCATGTTTCTCAGCAAGAACCTGTTAATCGACTGGCGCGAAGGTGAGCGCTGGTTCATGCAGCATCTGATCGACGGAGATCTGGCAGCCAACAACGGTGGTTGGCAGTGGAGCGCTTCAACCGGAACCGACTCGGTACCCTACTTCCGCCTGTTCAACCCGCTCAGCCAGTCGTCACGCTTCGATCCCGAAGGCATATTCCTGCGCCGGTGGTTGCCGGAGTTAGTCAACCTCGACAAGCGCGATATCCATAGCCCGACGAAACTCAACGACCTCTTCGCAACGGTTGATTACCCGCCGCCGATGACCGATCTGTCGATGAGCCGCGAACGTGCCCTGTCGGCGTTCCGGAATCTGGGCGAGGCTCCGTGAGCCTCGCCCCGCACCAGCCAAACCCTTCGTTTGAATCAAGCGGCGCGCCCTGAGCCAGGCATATCCAACAGGCCTAGCCT
Source organism: Stutzerimonas sp. C6.4V (assembly GCF_058536345.1). Taxonomy (NCBI): domain Bacteria; kingdom Pseudomonadati; phylum Pseudomonadota; class Gammaproteobacteria; order Pseudomonadales; family Pseudomonadaceae; genus Stutzerimonas; species Stutzerimonas sp. C6.4V. The sequence goes on along the minus strand of NZ_JBZUBM010000001.1, from coordinate 1,385,784 downwards.
GTCCGTATTCGGCATCGTCTGATTCAGACAGGTGGTGTGCGCCGCATGAACAGACCAGCCGATATACCAATGCACGCCAACGTGCCCTTCGAGATAACCCATGAGCAACGTCACCTCCACCCTGCAGGACCATTACCGCAAAGCCGACCGGATCATGCTGGGCGTTCTGTGGTTTCTTGTTGCTTACGCATTCGCTGTTGCAGGGTTCAGTGGAACCTGGGCGCAGGCAGCCATCATGGGTGGCGGCACGGCGCTGGCGATGACTGCGCTTCACGCACTGATTGCTGGTAAACGCCTGATGCGATGCTTGATCGGCGCTGCGTTCATGGTGATGGCCGCCCTGCATATCAACCAGCAGCACGGCATGCTTGAAATGCACTTCGGCATCTTTGCCCTGCTGGCCTTTCTTGTCTACTACCGCGACTGGTTGCCGATCGTGGTAGCTGCAGGAACCATCGCGGTCCATCATCTGGCCTTCTTCGCGCTGCAGCAGCAAAGCGCTGGTGTGTTCCTCATGCCGCAAGGCGACTGGGGTGAGGTGTTCCTGCATGCATTTTATGTGGTGCTGGAAAGCGCCATCCTCGTCTACCTGGCAGTGCGAGCCAATGCGGAAGCCCGTGAAGGTGAGGCGCTCCTGGGTACCGCAGCCGAAATCACCCGCAATCCGGATAGGATCGATCTGCATCAACGCTGTCCCGGCAGCGGGCCGGTCGGCGATCGGTTCAATCACGTGCTCGACCAGCTCGCTGAACTGGTTGGCGCCGTGGTTGGTGACGCCCGAGGGCTCGAAGACACCGCGGGCAACCTGAGCAGGGCGACCCGGCATGTCCGCGACGGTGCCGATCGCCAATTGGGCGAAACGGCGCAGATGACCGATGCCATGCAGCAGATGTCTTCTGCAATCGAAGAAGTCGCCGGCAATGCCGACCGGGCGGCCCAGGCCGCGCAGGCAGCCAATGCCAAGGCAGGCGAAGGCCGGGCAACAGTCGCCGCCAGCCGGGAGGAGATCACACTGCTTGCGCATCGCATCGATGGTACGAACGAGGTGATGCAGGATCTGGCCATGCAATCAGAGCAGATCGGTCGCGTACTGGAAGTGATCCGCAGCATCGCCGAACAAACCAACCTGTTGGCGCTTAACGCCGCCATTGAAGCTGCACGGGCCGGCGAGCAAGGTCGCGGCTTCGCCGTGGTTGCCGATGAGGTGCGAAATCTGGCCCAGAAGACTGCCACTTCAACGAGCGAAATCCAGGCCATCATCAGTCGCCTGCAGCAGAGCAGCCGTAAGGCTGCCGATTCGATGCAGGACAGCCGTCAGAGCGTTGCTCGCTGCGTCAGCGACAGCCAGCAGACCACTGCTCTTCTGGAGTCGATGGCTCATGAAATCGAAGCCATCAGTCGTATGAACGAGCTTATTGCGGCAGCCACCCATGAGCAGACCGCCGTCTCGGCTGATATAGCCAGCCATCTGCGGAGCGTCCAGCAGATCGCTGAGCAGAACGCCGTTAATGCCAACCAGCTGGACCAGGACAGCAATGGTTTGAACAGTCTGGCTTCACGTCTCGGAACTTTGAGCGGCCGTTTCGCGGTCAGCTGATCGTGACGCCTGAATGAGTGTCGGACCCAGAACGCTGGTTCTCAATCGTATCGAATGCTATTTGTGGGCTTTGCCGCCGGACGGAGTCCTCCCATGATGCCAGCCTCACTCATCGCATCCCTTCGCACCGCAAGTCATATCGCGGTTTTCACAGGAGCGGGCGTATCGGCCGAGAGCGGCATCGCGACTTTTCGTGATTCGCTCACCGGGCTCTGGGAGCGGTTCGACGCCGCATCGCTCGCCACACCGGAAGCATTCCAGGCCGACCCGGCACTGGTCTGGGGCTGGTATGAATGGCGGCGTATGCAGGTGCTACAGGCGCAGCCCAATCCCGCTCATCAGGCCATCGCCGAACTGGCCCGGCATGTACCTCGCCTGACCCTGATCACCCAGAATGTGGACGACCTGCATGAGCGCGCCGGCAGCCCGGGCGTCATCCATCTGCACGGCAGCCTCCATACGCCTCGCTGTTTCCGATGCGGGAAGGCCCCGGCAACGTCTTTGGGCACACCGGACGAACCAGAAGGTGGTCGCCGCCTGGAGCCGCCGCGCTGTTCGGCGTGCGAGGGGCCATTGCGTCCAGGGGTGGTCTGGTTTGGCGAAAGCCTTCCTGTCGATGCCTTGAACGCTGCCTACGAAGCAGCGAGGGATTGTGATGTCTTGCTCTCGGTCGGCACTTCAGGAGTGGTCTACCCGGCGGCTGAAGTTCCGGAACTGGCCTGGCGTGCCGGTGCAACCGTGGTGCACGTCAATCCGCAACCACAGACAAGCCACAGGCAACGGGAGTTCGCTCTGGTTGGGCCTGCGGGAGAGCAGCTTCCCGACCTGGTTAACCAGGCCTTCAAAATAAGCTGAGCAACGGCGGTTGGGCAGAACACACCGGTTGATCGGGCTGATGACTGCTTCGGTCACCCTCGCAAGGCGTAGGCGATGAGCTGTCTAGAACGAATCAACGAATCCTGTTGCCCAACGGCATACATACATACATAGCGAGGTCGATCATGAATACCAACGAAACACACCCAGACGAAGAACCAACCCCTCCGGATTACGACGAATATGGCGATGTGCCGGACTCAGGCGACACCTCTGGTACCGATGAACGCGAGGATTACAGTGAAAGCCCCCTGGGGTGATCCTATGTCATAAGGCAGGCCAGACATCCCACGCGTTCTATGACGCTGCGGCAGAGGAACATTCACCGAGGAGCAATCGTCATGAATCCACTGATCGATAAGACCAGGTCACAGAACGTCCACGGCTGGGAGCGCGCCGCATCGCTTGCGGGCGGTCTGATGCTGTTGCGTAAAGGCATGCGTCGTGGTGGGCTGAGCGGCATGCTGCAGCTGGCATTGGGCGGGATGGCTCTTGCGCGAGGCGTCAGCGGGCGCTGCGAGGCGAAGCGAATGTTGACCGCCAGTCAACCTGAGCAGCGGCAGCGGTCACGGTCCGATGCCATGGAAAAACAACGTTACGCCCATATGCCTCTCGACTCGGAAGTGCACAGCCCCGATTTCGATGAGCCAGCTGTCACCCTGCCAGATACCACACCCATGGGCCACGAAACGCACCCTGCTGAGCGCACCGAAACGCGCTGACCGGGCAAATGCCCGCGCCGACCGCACTGCTCCTTCTCTACGAAATGCTATTGGAGCTGTCAGAGTCCAAAGCGTGCTCTTGGAGCCACAGTCGAAGGCTTCCGCTGGACGGCGATTGTCGAGTATTTGACGGCGTGCTATCTATGCGCCTTAATTTCGTCACAACTCGAAACACAAACGGAAAGGGCCTAAATGGACGCAACGACAGTGGATAGGAAAGACGCCGCGCAGTGGGGAGTTGTCTACTCCTATGGAAGCGTGTTGGCCATGTTTGATAGCGAGCAGGACGCCCAGAACGAAGCCCTCAGCTTCGGTGGCGCAGTGGTCCAGCTGGCTCGAAACGTCTGGACGGCGCTATGTGATACGGACGCGTCAGCGCAAACCAGCTGACCGGGTTTTTCTCCACGGTGCGCCAACGCAGGAGAGCCACATAACGGTCTCGGCTAGCCGCGGCTGATAACGCGGCCCCGCCGAGTCCTCTGTTGCTGTCGCAACGGCATCATGCCGTCAGGGTCCACTGCGAATCTGCATGACTATCCTGACGAATCGCCGCAGGGTCTCGCTCGGCCATGGCGGTCAAGGGCTCTGGCAGCGATAGAGACGGCCTGGACTCATAGTGAAACGGAACGAGGCCTGCACCGGTTTGCTCGAATTCCATGTAGCTGTAGCCATCGGCCCAGACTTCAGCCTCGTCATCCGCCTGGATCACCGTTGTGCCTGCAGCAATAGGTTTCCTGAGTCGCGTACAGCCTGCGATTGTTGGGCCAGCTTGTGCCGTTGCTTGTCGATGATGTCGAAAACCCTGCTCGGTTGTATCTCGATATCATCAAGCCTCAGCAGCTGGCCGGGCTCTACGGCCCGCTTGAGTACTGTATTGCGCAACAAACCAATGGGAACGTGATCAAGCTCGTCCGCCAGCCGTATCGCCTCGCCTCGTACATCGAAGCCGCCGATGCCGCGACCGATCGTCTCCCCCGCCTTCATCTCCCGCTTGGCAATGGCTGCGACACCCAGGGTAGGCTCCACGGCGTTGTTCAACAGCACACCGCCCCCGGCGAGCACGCGCCGCACGGTCTTGCCAACTTCCAGCGAACACAGGTGGAACGGGCGCGTCAGCACGTAATACGGCCCCGGACCCAGCTTGAAGTACTCGATCGCCGGCGCCTGGTTTTCATCGTGACGGCACACCAGAAACACGCCACCGGCGGGATAACCGCTCGGAATCACATAGTCGACGATAGGCTGACCGACACCGTCTGCAATCAGTCCCAGGACGTTTGCGCTGAGGTTCAGGTCTGTCGAAGCCAGCCCCTCCAGGCCCTGCCTGGTAATGGTCGCGCCCAACCCGTTGCCCACCACCACCTGTTCGATCTGCACCTTGGTCCCATCGGTAAAGGACGTCGTCTGGTCGATGCTGGTGCCCTGACGCTTGGACCAGTAGGCCATGTCTTCGCGGCTGGGATTGTGATTGAGGTAGCCCTTCATGTTGCCGTATACGAGCGGCTTGAAGCCCATCTGCAAGGCGTCTTCATGCAGCGCTGCCAGAGAGCCTGGCTGGTCTCCTTCTGCCTCGGTCAGGAAGCCCTTGCCTGCCAGATGCGAACCGGTGGTTACCTGTAGCTCGGCGTTGATGGTGACCACAGGCAGGCCGGCTTCGAATGCGCGCTCGACCACTTCCGTGCCAAAGAAGACATCGCCCGTGCATTCGACAATGATGTCCGAGTTGTCGAGCAACTCGTCGATGGAGTTGGTCAGCGCCTCGCGCAGCGGAAACTCGCTCATGGTATCGATTCGTCTGCGAGTCAGGACTCGGCTGATCTTCATGTCCTTGTAGTGCTGCATGATCAGGCGGACGAAACAATGCGAAATCATCCCTGTTCCTGACACGCCTACCCTTTTTACCGTTGCGTCTGTCATCGCGGTTCCCTTGCTGTTTGGCTGGCCATCGGACCGTAACATTTGGAAAAGATTCTTGAATCAGCTGTCCGGCCTAATCAGTTCTGATTGGCCACTTGGTTAATCATCAGTCTCGACGGCTCGTCGGCGATGCTGATGGGATAAGCCTTGAACGGAACCCTGCTGGGTGCAGGGCCGAACGGGACGGTCGGCATGTCGCTCATCCGATGGATTACATGGCGTAATTCGTCGCGCCAGTATTTCTGGCGAATGCCAAAAGTCGTCTCGATAAGCGAGCAGTCGAGCACCGACCAGGCAGGCCGGGAGGCTGCCCTTGGCAGGCTTTCGCTAGATACAGGCAGTACACGGGGGATTTTTTCGAGCAGCCCGGCCCGTTCCGCTTCGCGGAATATCTGTTCGGCAAACTCAGCCCAGCTGCAGGGAGACGAACCGCTGTAGTGATACAGACCCCACTGCAGCTGGCCGTCCCGACAGTAGCGCAGCGCCAGTTCGATCAACACGCGAGCAACGCTTCTTGCCCGCGTCGGGCAGCCGATCTGGTCGCTGACGACAGAGATCTCTTCCGTCTTGCTCGCCAGATTGAGCATGATGTTGACGAAATTATTGCCCCGCTCTCCATAGATCCAGCTGGTCCGCAAGATCAGATGGCGATCAAGCGTCTGGCAAATGGCAACTTCCCCCGCGCGGCGGGTCGAGCCGTAAACGCTGTTTGGCATCGGCTGGTCCGTTTCGCGGTACGGCTCGGTACTGTCCCCAGCAAAAACGTACTCGCTGGACAGGTGAAACAGCGGAATGTCGAACTGCTTGGCAGCTTCGGCCAGGTTCGCCGCCCCGTCTCGATTGACTGCCTCGGCCTTGGCCAACTCGGCTTCGGCGTGATCCAGGTTGGTATAGGCTGCGGCGTTGATGATCAACGCCGGCCGATGGCGCTCCAGCGCCTTCTGCACCTGCGTTGCCGAGGTGATGTCGAGCGCCTCGTGAGACAGGCCAATCGCCTCCAGCCCGAAGCTCGCTGCCTGGTTGACGATGCAATGGCCAACCTGCCCATTGGCGCCACAGACCAGCACCCGCATATTGGGGCGTGGGTTCATGGGGGTTGCCTGCTCCGGCGTGTCGGCATCCGATGTCTGCAAGGGTTCGGCCGGCCGGACATCATCCCTCGTCTGGCGCGCCGGCTTTGGGGACAGTACCTGCACAGTGACGCCGAGCGCCTCGACCGGAGCGTCGGCGGGCTCTGGGGCCGGCTTGAACCGGAAACTTTCCAGCAGCCCCTTGAGAACGATTCGGGATTTTGCGCCCTGACCACCCTTGAACAGCCGCATAGCCAGGATCAGACGCGATAGGAATACCGTCATCACTCGCCGCCGGCTGTGATACCGGCGGGCGATGAACAGCTCGTTGCGAACAAAGTGCCGGTGCAGGGCCGTTCGGTTGGGATCGAGCTCACGCTGGATACTGATCGATCCGCTGACCTTTCGCAGATGCCAGACCTTGCTTGCCGCAACCAGATAGCCTGGCGCCTCCTGGCTGATGCGCAGGGTGTATTCGGTATCGTCACCCCACATGAACATGGCAGCCAGTGGCAATCCATAGCGCTGCAGCGAAGCACGAGGCACCAGGATCGACACGTAGGTCGCCGGGCGCACCGGTATCACCCCAAGGTCGAGCAGTGCCGGCCAGTTTTCATAATCGCTGGCGTTGGTCCGCTGGTCTACGCCTGGCACGTTGGTCAACAGGCCATCTTCGGTGTATGCCCGGGAGATCAGGAATGAATAGGGCTGACCTTTGCCCTGGAGCCGATCGCCTGCATCAAGCAACTGCTGCAGGGCATCCGGTTCGGGGATGACATCATCGTCCATCATCCAGATCAGATCCGCGCCCTGCTGGTACGCAATCCGGAATCCTGCGCTGAAACCTCCTGACGCACCGGTGTTATGCGACAGCACATGGACCTTGAGGTTGGGCAGTTGCGACTGCAACAGCATCTCTACGGTGCCGTCATTGCTGGCGTTGTCGACCACGATGATTCCGTCGCACTGACGGCTCTGTGCATTGATGCCGTCAAGGCAGCGCTTGAGCAATTCCTTGCGTTTGTACGACAGCACGACTGCGTATATCTGATCCATTGAGGCGCTCGGCATTTCATGAAGAAGCGGTGGGAGTCCAATCTGGCAGAAGGACAACATCCTGATCGCGTCAGCCGCGGCAGGAGCACGCTGCGGAGTCGTGATGGGTAGTGGCCATAATGCTCAGCTCTGACCCAAGGCCCTGGCCGAGGTTCAGTTAAGTGCAACGAAATATGACCAGGTGCACCTTGCTCGAGCTCAGTCCTGCCCCTTTAGTTGGATGGAGGCTCGCGGTTGCAGCCGGAAGCAACCGCGAGCGTCACGGCCGGCGGAGGTTCGGCAGGGCCAGGACCCACCCTGCTCAGAACAGCAGCACCGAACTCAGCGCTCCCCTCCTGTTCACATTAGTTGAACAGCAGAACTGGAGAAGCAGGATGAAAAAACCTTTATTGGTACTGGTCAGCCTGGCATTCGCGTTCCCTGCATTCGGACAGGAGCCCTTGGTAGCGACTCGCCTGAACGGCATGAACCTCGAGATCGAAGAATTGGGTGTGCCGGGGGTGTCTTCCAAAAAGGTCGACCTGACTGGTGTGCCAGCCATCAAGGTAACCAACCGCAGCAACGAAATTGCATCGTGCCAGTTCCATGCATTGCCCGAAGAAACCGTCATGACCGCGGCTCCCGCAGCTTCGATCAACCCCAATGAGCAATCCGTCATGCGTGTGCCCGGGAAGTATTCGGGCGGCGGGCCGATTGCCCTGCTGGTGTGCAAGCCCGAAGGCGTCCCGGGTCGCTGACCTTGGAAGAAGCCTAAACGTGTCCCCGCCTATCCGAACCAGGAGATCGTCATGAACAAATCCTTTCTAGCGTCACTGACCATTGCCACAGTGCTCGCCGCCAGTGCCCAACCTGCCCTTGCTCAGTGGCCGGCAGGGACCCCACGGGAAGACACCGGCGCACGTCCCAGCCCCATGGGCAACCCGACGCCAATGGAAAAGCTGGAAACCCACCGAAATGAACGGGGCCAGATAGTTACCGAGGACGGTCGTGTGGTGAAAGGAATGCCTGAGAGCGACACGGTACCCAACCGCAACATGCACCGCACTGAACAGGAAACAGTCACCGAGGACCCACCTCACGCTTCTGCAACCCCAGGGGAAATCGAATAGCGCCGGACCGCCGTAACAGGGCAACCAAAAGGGAAAGTCAATCGCGTCGAATGTCAGCTTATGTCGCTGGCAGCTCAGGAGGCCGGCCATCGACCCGATTGCGGTCGGCGTGTCCGGCTGCTTGCTCGCCGTTACAAGACGCGAACCAAATGTGGAAAGTTGATTGAATGAGCAGCTCGATTAGAGCAGGACGACTAGTGGGCAGCATCCTGTTCGGCCTACTGGCAGGCTGCGCCGGAACCGAACGCCTCGATTCGGCTATGGCAAGCATCAATCAGGACTACAGCCAGCTACAGGACGAAGCCTTGCTGCTCAACATTGTGCGCCGAAGTGCCTCGCTACCTGCGCACTTCACGACCGTGACCACCATTCGAGGTCGTAGTCGGTTCTTCGCCGGAGCCAATCTGACTCTACCGTTCGGCGGCGAGGCGCCGTCGGACTTCAGCTTCAATCCGCATATGTCCGTCGAGCAAGGACCGGGTTTCGACGTTTCAACCCAGGACAACCAGGAGTTCTATCGCGGATATGTCGCCCCGATCAGCACAACGTCACTGGCGTTAATGCTGCGGCAGGACTATGCGCCCGAGCTGATCCTTTCCCTATTCCTGGAAAGCGCGCATATCGAGCGTTCTGGGGAGATGGAGCGTTATTACAACAACCCCTCGAAGACTGCCGACTTCAATCGATTCCAGCAGCTGATAAACCGCCTCGTCGACCAGGGAATCACGATGGAGACGGCCTCGCTCGTCAGCCCTTACGGGCCGGAACTCGACCTCAAGCAAGCCCCTTCCATTGACCAGCTCATTGCCGCGCGCAAGGAAAACCTAGCCATCAGCACCCGCGGCCGCAACCGCTACCAGCTGACCGAATCAGTAGAGAGCGCACGGTTCTGTTTCGTTCGCCCCTCGGAAAAACTCTTCAAGCGCGCCCGCTGCAAGCTGGAGAGTCGAAAGGAGTTTCAGCTTGGCGACGCTGATTTCTTCGGCAGCGTCGGCGGCGGACGTGTGTACTTTGAAGCCAAGGGCATCGGCAAGGTGGAACTGCGCACGAGATCGCTGGCTGAAGTGTTTGACTACCTTGGTGAATATGTCCGCGTGCAGAATGATCGAGGGTCGTTGCTCACCGTCAGGACACCGTTGGGGCCGAAGCCGATTATCCGAGTGCAAACCGGCCCGGCGAGCGATGCGGTCGTCAGCATCGAATTCGCTGGTGAGCCTTACTGGATCCCCAGCGGACCAGAGGGAGGTCAGTCTGGCGCGGTGCTTTCCATGATTTCGCAGCTGCTCGCACAGGCGCAGTCGGTCGAAGACATGCCCATCAACAATACGATCAACCTCATTGGCCAATAGTAGACAGGGGTTCGCCTAATCAGGGCCACCGGGATTCCAGCGATCGCCATATCGACTGTTCGGGAACTCCACATGCAGGCTGTTTACGAAAACAAGGTCAGCGCCATCCTCTGGTGATGACTATCCAGACACTTGCAGAGGAGAAGCAGCATGAACATGAAATGGCACAACGCTGTGGGCGGCATTGCCGTGACCATGGTGCTTGCAGGCGGCTCGAGCATGTCCTACGCGGCAGACATGGATTACAGGACCTGGGACGCCAACAAGTCCGGCACTCTGGAGTACAACGAGTGGGACACAGGTTTCGATAACAACGGCCTGTTTACAACCTGGGATACCGACAAGGACGGCTCGCTGTCTGACGAGGAATACGGTCAGGGTGTCTATAACAGTTATGACCGCGACAACAGCGGCGATTGGAACGAAGACGAGTACAACAGCTTCCGCGACGACGCAGGCGAAAAGGGCTGGCTCGATATGTAACGTTGCGGTCCGGATAAGACGCGACCTTGCCGCCCCCTTCATTGGGGGTGGTCCTGTTTCCAAAGCGCTATGCCCGTGGCTTTAGTGGTCCTCGGCTAGGAAGTTGAACGCTCCGTGGTCGGCGCGCTCCCACAAACATCTGCATCGATCACATCTGTGAGTAACCGCATGAAACAACAAAACCGCAGCATTCACCTGGCCTCGCGTCCGAACGGAGCGCCCACTCCAGACAACTTTCGGCTGGAAACCGGGCCGGTGCCGAGCCCCGAAGACGGACAGCTGTTGCTGCGCACCGTCTATCTCTCGATCGATCCCTACATGCGCGGCCGCATGAGTGCCGGGCCGTCCTACGCGCCGCCCTTGGAAGTGGGCGATGTGATGGTGGGCGGTACGGTTTGCCGGGTCGTCGAGTCGCGTCATCCTGACTACCGGGACGGCGACTGGGTGCTCAGTGCCAATGGTTGGCAGGACTATGCCTTGTCCAGTGGACAAGGGCTGATCAAGCTCGATCCCAACATGCAGCACCCTTCCCATGCCCTCGGTGTGCTGGGCATGCCCGGCTTCACCGCCTACATGGGTTTGCTCGATATCGGCCAACCCAAGGCCGGCGAAACGCTTGTAGTGGCCGCAGCCACCGGCCCGGTCGGCGCTACGGTGGGCCAGATAGGCAAACTGAAGGGCTGCCGGGTCGTAGGCATTGCCGGTGGGGCTGAAAAATGCAAGCACGCTGTCGAAACGCTTGGCTTTGACGCCTGTATCGATCATCGCGCCGAAGGTTTTGCACAGCAATTGGCGGAGAACTGCCCAGACGGGATCGATGTGTATTTCGAGAACGTCGGCGGCAAGGTGTTCGATGCCGTGCTGCCACTCCTCAACACCAGCGCAAGGGTGCCGGTCTGTGGCGTCGTCGCGCAGTACAACAGCACCGACCTGCCAGACGGTCCGGACCGCTTGCCATTGCTACTCGATACCATCCTGAAGAAGCGCATGCGCATGCAGGGCTTCATCATCTTCAACGACTATGGCCATCGCTATGACGAGTTCGCCCGGGACATGAGCGCGTGGTATGCCGAGGGCAAGATCAAATACCGCGAGCAGGTCGTCCAGGGTCTGGAAAATGCGCCCGAGGCGTTTATCGGCCTGCTCGAAGGCAAGAATTTCGGGAAACTGGTCGTGCAGGTTGGCGAGGTCTAACGTCTTTCAAGCCATCGACACCTGAAAGCACGGCTCGTCTGGTGGATTGAAGCGCAACGACGCCCGCCCCGCTCAACCGCCGAAGCAGGGGTCGGCGGCGCCCAACTTTCAGCAGGCAGCCGCCGCCTCAATTTCGCGAGCAAGGACTCGACGTTCCCCTCGCGCCTACAGCTGCACCAGCGAAACCGAATGTTTTCGTGGCAGCGAGCTCGCTCGCGATCCACACTCAGACATCAAGCGATGTCGGGCAAGCTCAGCCTTGACCCAGCCCAGCCGACATTTCGCAGCGGCGCGCATCCCTCGCCTGTTGCAAATGCGGCGGCCGCACGCCGGGGATCGGGTTGGCCAGGCGAATCTTCAGAAATTCGGTGACGTCCGCGTTGAGGCCACGCCCTCCTCCATATGGAAAGTTGTTGTCGTTGGTCACCAGCAAGGTGCGCGCATCCAGCGGCAACACGCTTTCGATGGTCACGTAGGGAAAGGTGAACGACCGCTGGCCGTCGCCGTTCAGGTCGTCGGGGTCGGCCAGCTGCATGAGGTCGACCACTTCGGTTTTCTGCACGGCACCGCCACTGGCGACACCCCGGATGTCGATCAGGTAGATCTTCTTGAACGGGGTGCCATTGGTAGCGGTAGCGCCATTGCGCTCGATGACCAGAAAGCGTGTCTCGTCGATGGCGGTCATGTCACCGATGGCGTGCTCCGGCGCCTGCAGGCGATAGAAGAACACCTTGCCGGTATAGCGTTCCTGATCGATGTCGAACTCGTTGATCCGCAGTGTGCCGGCTGGATCGCCGTTGACGGACTTTTCCAGCAGCGCGTACAGCCGATCGCCGCGCGGGTTGATCGCCATGCCTTCGAAGCCACCTGACCCACCCAGATTGGCGGTTGCGCGCCCAGCCACTACGTCCGCGTGCTGCGGCGCGTAAACGCCCGGTAGCGAGATGGCGCTACGGGTGACGGTGCCGGAGGCATCGGTCTTCACCAGGTACGGACCGAACTCATCACCAAACCACATGGCGCAGTTCTTGTCGCGGCGCACCGACTCGATGTCCAGGTCGGCGCCCGTCAGCAGGCGACCGAAATCGATGGCACTGTCTACGCGCGGCTTGGAGCCGTCGTTGTAATAGAAGCGGTAGTCGGCCTGGATCGGCAGTTCCAGCTTTTGATTGATGTCGTTGAGCGTCAGGCGCGACGGATGAGTGAAGCGAGCCAGCGGCGCGCCGCTGAGATAGTCGCTGGCGATGACCTTGCCGCTGCCGCCGCTGGCGGTGCGGAAGTCCGGCCGCACGCTGTAGAGTCGCAACAGCGTATCGGCAGAGTTCGTTTGCCCACCGAAGCCGTTGTCGGTCATGAATATGAAGCTGTTTTCATCTGCGCCCGGCAGCACGGCGGAAAAGCCCTGTACCGGCTGGCGGTTTTCATAGGGTGGCGCGAAGGTGCCGTAGGGGTTCGCGTTGGCCATCTGACCCGACGTTGGGCCGTCGGAGAACGTATCGGAGGGCATCATCGCCCAGCCCACCAGAGTGTTGGTAGCGGCCATGGCAGGGGCGGAGATCGCAGCGGCAAGGGCCACGACCAGCGGCTTCGGGATTCGCATGTTGGGTGTCTCCATCCGTCTGGAGCCTGCGCCGTGCGACATGCGCGGCACTCTGGCACCGGAGAACCACCTTAGAAAGTCACTGTGTCAGGAATATGGCTATAGCTGAATAAGCGTCATTCCGCCGGCACCATTCGGCGAAAAGCACCGTAAGGCTAGGCCACAAAGCGCGTCATGCGGCCTCATGTCCTCGCGCCGCCTGAGCGAGATAGAACCAGGTCTGAGTATCAAGCTGCAGCTCGGCACCCAATAGCGCTTCCTCGATTCGCTCCCAGCGCAGGCTACCGAGGATCGGCACCGGTTTGCCGGGCAGCTTGCGCAGCCAAGCCAGGGCGACCTGATTGGCTGTGGCATTCAACGCAGCGCCGACGTCGTCAAGTGCGCGCTGCAACTCGGGGCCGAAACGTCCGCCGCCCATCGGCGACCACGCCAGTACATGCAGCCCTTCGCTCTCCATGGCGTGGAGCCGACCATCCCACGCGGCGTCCTGCGCCTGCAGTGAAAGCTCGATCTGATTGCAACGCAGCGGCAGCTCCCGCGCCAAGGTCTGGCAGTGTAGCAACTCCGCATTGGAGACCCCGAGCCAGCCGATCTTGCCGCTGCCGACCAGATCGTCCAGGGCCCGCGCGACTTCATCGACCCGCAGCAAGGGATCGGGGCGGTGCAGGAGAAAGCCGTCCAGGCGCTCCACCCCGAGCCGTTTCAACGAGCCCTCCACCGCCTCGGTGAGGTACGCCGCCTGAGTGTTGTAGTGCTTGACCTGCCAGCGCGAGCTGTCCTGCGCAGCGGGCACGATGTCGGCCTTGCCGATCAGCTGGACATGCTGGCGCAACGCCGGGCGCAGTTGCAACGCGGCGCCAAAATGCGCCTCGCACTCACCAGCACCATAGATATCGGCGTGATCGAAACCGCTCAGGCCGCGATCCACACAGCGCTCGATGAAGCCCAGCAGCGCCTGCGGCTGCGCCAGTTCGGGGTATTGCATCAGGCGCATCATGCCCAGCAAAAGAGGTTGTTCGACGACCTTGTTCAAGTGATCTCCAGTTTCGTCAGGGGATGAGGCCAGCCGCAAAGATAACGATGCCGCGACCGGAAGGTCGTGTACTGACCGGTCCCAGGACGCAAGGTTCTGCTCCCTGATCGCAACGCTTGGCGAATCGCCCCAAAAAAGGGAGCCGGCCGCCAACACCGCACCCTTGTGGTTCAGCCTCTTGGGTGGCCTGTACTTCACCCAACGAGGCCGACCGGTCTGCAGAGCGAGCGTCAGCCCGCTGCCACCCCATCAACCGCGGGGCATCGAACCGTCCAATCCGCATCTCGTATCTCGCTGGCACGCAACCTGCTATGGCCTATGCAAAGCCTGCCGACCGATTCGGCAGCGTCTCCCGCGGTCAACGAAGACCATCAGCCACGAGTGGCACGGGACGGGTGCACCGGGCAACGTCGCTCGCCAGCACCCCACACATCCTAATACCAGGCAAAGGCGCCTGGAGCTGCACGACAGCTCCAGGCGCCTTTTTTGTTTTTGTACGACGACGCCGCAATCGGCTTCGACGGAGGAACCGGTCATGAACGCAATCGTCACCCCGATCAAGAGCGAAACGCTGGTCGTCATCGGCAACGGGATGGTGGGGCATCACTGCGTCGAGCAGCTGATCGAGCGCGGCGCGCTGGGCCAGTGCCAGATCCATGTGTATGGCGAAGAGCGTCAGCGCGCCTATGACCGCGTGCACCTGTCCGAATACTTCGGCGGCCGCGATGCCGACTCACTGGCCATGTGCGATGCCGACTATTACGCCGCCCACGGCGTGCATATGCACCTTGGCATCCAGGTGTTGGAAATCGACCGTGAACGCAAGGAAGTGGTCACCCGCGAAGGCCGCCAGCCGTACGACAAGCTGATTCTGGCTACCGGTTCCTACCCTTTCGTACCGCCGATCCCGGGTGCCGAAGGCAATTCGCGCCTGGTCTACCGCACGCTGGATGACCTCGACGCCATCCGCGCCGCCGCGGGCAACGCCAAGCGCGGCGTGGTGGTCGGTGGCGGCCTGCTCGGCCTGGAAGCGGCCAATGCGCTCAAATCGCTCGGCCTCGAAGCCCATGTGGTGGAGTTCGCCCCACGCCTGATGCCGGTGCAGCTGGACGAGGAAGGCGGCAAGGCGCTCAAGGCCCGCATCGAGGCGCTGGGCGTCGGCGTACATCTGTCGCGTGCTACCCAAGAGATAGTCATCGGCGAGGAATACGCCTACCGGATGAACTTCAACGACGGCGACCATCTGGAAACCGATCTGATCGTCTTCTCTGCCGGTATCCGCCCGCAGGATGCGCTGGGCCGCAGCGCCGAACTGGAGATCGCGCCGCGCGGCGGCATCGTGATCGACGCCGACTACCGCACCAGCGACCCCTCGATCTTCGCCATTGGCGAGTGCGCGTCCTGGAACGGCATGATCTTCGGCCTGGTCGCCCCCGGTTACACCATGGCCCGCAACCTGGCCGCCCTGCTCTGCGGCCAGCCGCACCAGCCGTTCAGCGGCGCCGACATGTCCACCAAACTCAAGTTGCTCGGGGTCGACGTCGGCTCCATCGGCGACGCCCACGCCACCACGCCCGGCGCCAAAAGCTATCGCTTCATCGACGAAGCCAACGCCAGCTACCGTCGCCTGGTGCTCTCCGACGATGGCAAGCGCGTCATCGGCGCGGTGCTGATTGGCGACAACAGCTACTACGACACCTTGCTGCAGTACGCGCAGAACGGCATCAAGCTGCCGGCCGATCCGTCCAGCCTGATCCTGCCGCTGTCCGATGGCGCACCCACGCTAGGCGCCGATGCGTTGCCGGATACCGCGACCATCTGCTCCTGCCACAACGTCACCAAGGGCGCGGTGTGCTGCCAGGTCGATGCTGGCCTCACCGACCTCGGCGAGTTGAAAGCGGCGACCAAGGCCGGTACCGGATGCGGCGGCTGCTCGGCCCTGCTCAAGCAGGTCTTCGAACACGAGCTGGCCGCGCGCGGCGTGGAAGTCGACAAGAGCCTATGCGAGCACTTCGCCCACACCCGCCAGGAGCTGTACGGCATCGTCCGCGTCGAAGGCATAATCAGCTTCCAGGAACTGCTCGCCAAGCACGGTCGCGGCCACACCGGCTGCGACATCTGCAAGCCAGCGGTGGGCTCGATCCTCGCCTCCTGCTGGAACCAGCCGATCACCGATCCGGGACTGATCCCGCTGCAGGACACCAACGACACCTTCATGGCGAACATGCAGAAGAACGGCACCTACTCCGTGGTGCCACGCATCGCCGGCGGTGAAATCACCCCGGACAAGCTGATCGCCCTGGGTCTCGTCGCCAAGAAATACGACCTTTACACCAAGATCACCGGTGGCCAGCGCATCGACCTGTTCGGCGCCCAGCTGCACGAGCTGCCGGACATCTGGGGCGAGCTGATCGAGGCGGGCTTCGAGACCGGCCACGCCTACGGCAAATCCCTGCGTACGGTGAAATCCTGCGTCGGCAGCACCTGGTGCCGCTATGGCGTGCAGGACAGCGTCGGCATGGCGCTGCGCCTGGAGGATCGCTACAAGGGCCTGCGCTCGCCGCACAAGATCAAGTTCGGCGTCTCCGGCTGCACCCGTGAATGTGCCGAAGCGCA
This sequence comes from Stutzerimonas sp. C6.4V, assembly GCF_058536345.1. NCBI lineage: Bacteria > Pseudomonadati > Pseudomonadota > Gammaproteobacteria > Pseudomonadales > Pseudomonadaceae > Stutzerimonas > Stutzerimonas sp. C6.4V. Next base: position 1,369,162 of record NZ_JBZUBM010000001.1, on the reverse strand, counting down.
GAGCAAGGACATCGGCGTAATCGCCACCGAGAACGGCTGGAACCTCTATGTGGCCGGCAACGGCGGCATGCGCCCACGTCACGCCGAGCTGTTCGCGACCGATCTCGATGACGACACCCTGGTGCGCTACATCGACCGCTTCCTGATGTTCTACATCCGCACCGCAGACAAGCTGCAGCGCACCTCGGTGTGGCGCGAATCGCTGGAAGGCGGCCTCGACTACCTCAAGGAAGTCATCATCGACGACAGCCTGAACCTCGCCGCCGAGCTCGAGGCGCAGATGCAGCTGGTGGTCGACCGCTACGAATGCGAATGGGCCAACGCCATCAACGACCCTGAAAAGCTCAAGCGCTTCCGCACCTTCGTCAACGACAGGCGCGGCGACCCGGACATCCACTTCGTCAAGGAGCGTGGCCAGCGCCGTCCGGTGCGCGCGTCCGAACTCCACCTGATTCCCGTCACCGAGGAGGTGCTCTGATGAGCCAGCCCAACGCCGTACGCAAGCAATCAGATGAGTCTGTCAGCTGGCGGGCCCTATGCAGCCGCCTAGACCTGGTCGCCAATTCAGGCGTGGTCGCCTGGTTCGAAGGCCAGCAGATTGCGCTGTTTCATCTGCCTGACACCGAGGTGGGGGAGCAGATATTCGCCATCGAGAACAAGGACCCGAAATCGGGCGCCAACGTCATCGGTCGCGGCATCCTGGGGCAACTCAAGGGCGACCTGGTGATCGCCTCGCCGCTGTACAAGCAGCACTTCCGCCTGGCCGATGGCAGTTGTCTGGAATATCCGGAACAGCAATTGCAAGTCTGGCCAGTACGCTTCAATGGCGATGCGGTGGAAATCGCTTCAGTGGGCGGGGCATGAAGGCCGAATTCATTCGGCCACAGCGTCAGAAGCGCTAACTCGGATCAATAAGGCCGCGATCATCGGCCATCAGCCAACACACATTGAGATCGAAAATGTCCTACCTCGTTCCTTCTGAATTCGTCACCAAGATGGTCGACTCGGGTGAGTCCAAGGTTTTCATGTCCACACGTGACACCCTGATCCGGGCCTTCATGGCCGGTGCGATCCTGGCGCTGGCCGCCGTGTTCGCCGTGACCGTCACGGTGCAGACCGGCTCGCCACTGGTGGGGGCGATGCTGTTCCCGGTCGGTTTCATCATGCTCTACCTGATGGGCTTCGATCTGCTCACTGGCGTCTTCGTCCTGGCGCCCTTGGCACTGCTGGACAAGCGGCCGGGCGTGACCGTAAACGGCGTTCTGCGCAACTGGGGGCTGGTGTTCCTTGGCAACTTCGGCGGCGCGCTGCTGGTCGCATTCATGATGGCCTTCATGTTCACCATGGGCTTTTCCACCGATCCGGGTCCGGTCGGCGAAAAAATCTCCCACGTCGGCGAAGCGCGGACGCTGGGTTACGCCGAGTATGGCCTTGCCGGCTGGCTGACCATCTTCCTGCGCGGCATGCTGTGCAACTGGATGGTCTCGATGGGCGTCGTCGGCGCCATGATCTCCACCTCGGTCAGCGGCAAGGTGATCGCCATGTGGATGCCGATCATGCTGTTCTTCTTCATGGGCTTCGAGCATTCGGTGGTGAACATGTTTCTGTTCCCCTCGGCCATGATCATGGGCGGCAGTTTCTCGGTCATGGATTACATGATCTGGAACGAGATCCCCACCGCGCTGGGCAACCTGGTGGGCGGCCTGGCCTTCACCGGCCTGACGCTCTACACCACCCACGTCAGGACGGGCGCGAAGCGTGCGCTGGTGCGCTGATCCATGACTGGAATAGCCCGGCTCGATCGGGCTTCGCATGCCATGAATAGCCAACTAGCGGTCTCGGTGGGCCAACACACCGACAAGGGTCCGAAGGAAACCAACCAGGATTTCCACGGCGTATACATTCCCGAAGAGCCACAACTGAGCAGCAAGGGCATTGCCATTGCACTGGCCGACGGTATCAGCAGCAGCGCCGTCAGCCACATCGCCAGCGAGTCGGCAGTCACCGGTTTCTTCGCCGACTACTACTGCACGTCCGATGCCTGGTCGGTCAAAACGTCCGCACAACGTGTGCTGATGGCAACCAATTCCTGGCTGCATGCGCAAGGGCAGCAAAGTCCCTATCGCTATGACCCGGATCGCGGCTACGTCTGCACCTTCAGCGCCATGATCATCAAGTCGACGACCGCGCATCTCTTCCATGCGGGCGACTCACGCATCTATCGCGTTCAGGGCACTGCACTGGAACAGCTGACCAATGACCACCGGATCTGGATTTCACAAGATCAGAGTTACCTGAGCCGGGCGCTGGGCATCCACCCGCAGTTGGAACTTGACTACCACGTCGAGCCGATCGTAGTCGGCGATACCTTCATCCTCGCCACTGATGGTGTCTACGAGTACATCAGCGCGGCGTCGATGCTTGGCGCCATCGCGAACCATCCGGACGATCTTGACGCCGCTGCCCGCGCCATCATCGAACAGGCGCTGGACCAGGGCAGCGACGACAACCTGACAGTGCAAATCCTGCGTATTGAAGCATTGCCCCTTCAGGCAGCGGACGAGCTGCATCAGCATCTGACTGACCTGCCCTTCCCGCCCGTCCTGGAAGCCCGTGCGGTATTCGATGGCTACACCATCGTTCGCCAACTACACGCAAGCAGCCGCAACCATGTTTATCTCGCCACAGACAATGACAGCCAGAAGCCCGTGATCATCAAGGCGCCGTCGGTTGACCGGCGGGGGGACATGCATCATCTGGAGCGTTTTCTTACCGAGGAATGGGTAGCACGACGGATCAACAGCCCCCATGTGGCCAAACCATGTCCGCAACCCCGCAAGCGCAACTATTTGTACAACGTCAGCGAATACATCGAAGGCCAGACACTGACGCAGTGGATGATCGACCACCCCCGGCCGGATCTGGAAACCGTTCGCGGCATCATCGAGCAGATTGCCAAGGGCGTGCGCGCGTTCCACCGACTGGAGATGCTCCATCAGGATCTGCGCCCGGCGAACATCATGATCGACGCCACCGGCACGGTTAAGATCATCGACTTCGGCTCGACCCACGTCGCCGGCATCATGGAAATCGCGTCGCCTATCGAACGCAACGATCTGCTCGGCACCGCCCAGTACACTGCGCCAGAGTATTTCCTCGGCGAAGGCGGCAGTACCCGCTCGGATATGTTTTCACTGGCGGTGATTACCTACCAGATGCTCACCGGCGCCCTGCCCTACGGTACCAAGGTCGCCCGCTGTCGCACCCGGGCGGCGCAAAACAAGCTGATCTATAAATCGATCCGTGAACATGACCGTGAGGTGCCGGCATGGATCGACGATGTGCTGCGCAAGGCGTTGCATCCCGATCCAAGCAAGCGCTACGAGGAACTGTCTGAATTCATCTTCGAATTGCGCCAGCCCAGCCAGGCCTTTCTGAACAAGGCCCGACCTCCGCTGATGGAACGCAACCCGGTGCTGTTCTGGAAAGGCGTGTCGCTGGCGCTGGCCGTGGCGGTGGTCATGTTGCTGCTTCGCTAAGCGGTCTGGATTATTCCGGACGTTGCGGCGCGTAGACGTTGAGTGCCGGATCGCTGATGCCGTCTTTCGAGGGGTCGAGAATCCAGCGCAGCTGGGTGACCAGCTCATCGCAGTTTTCGCCGCGCTGTTGCCAATCCTGAAAGGCAATACGCGCAGCGGTCAGTGATTGCTCTGCGATCTGCTCAGCCTCGGTGGCTGGATCGCCAGGCTGCCACCGATCGAAAACGGACTTGAGCGAATGCTGCGCTTCTTCTGCGCCCAGCTCGCCATCGGCCCAGCGTGACGTGATGTCCTGCGCCTTCTGCAACGCGCTGATAGACGGGTTTGACGTTTCCATCTCTGACTACCTCCAATGAGTTCTTGTCTGACTTGGAGTCCCGCTGGGCCGGTGAATTCGGCTCCGCCTATCACCCGACCCGCCTGCAAAGGAAGCTCGCATGTAAATGCTCGCAAAGTGCCGTTCGGCTCCTCATCGGAACGTCCCGGCTGTTTGAGCTGCCAGATCAGGATCAGTCTCGATGTCCGCATCGATTCCCTTCGGCGAGGCACGACCCTTGACCCTGACACCCGCCCCCTCAACCAGCCAAGCTGACGTAATCGTCGTCGGCGCGGGCATCGCCGGACTTTCGTGCGCCACCCGCCTGGCCGATGCAGGCTTGCGCGTTTTGGTGCTGGAAAGCAGCGACGTCCCGGGCGGTCGGGCTCGAAGCTGGGTCGACCCGGGTACCGGCATCGAAGTGGATATCGGCCCGCATGTGTTGCTAAACAAGTATCCGAACATGCTGGCGCTGCTCGAGCGCCTGGGCACCGCCGATCAGGTCTGCTGGCAGACCGAGGAGCTGCTGACGGTACTCGACAGAGGCAAACGCCTGAGATTCAGGGTCGGCGGCCTGCCCGCACCGCTGCACTATGCCCGCAACCTGCCGCAGGTACTGCGCAATGTGCCGCTGCGCCACCTGCTGAGTAACGTTCGGTTGGGATGGCAGACCATGCGCAGTTCGCCACAGGAGCTGATGGCGCTCGATGACCGCAACGGCCGCGACCACCTGTTGAGCAACGGCGTCAGCCCTGGCTTCGTCGACTGGTTCTGGGCCTCGGCATCCATGGCCATCCTCAATCTGCCGGTCGAACACTGTTCTGCGGCCTCGCTGATGCGCTTGCTGGCGCAGGGTCTTGGGCACAACGATCTGGCCTTTGGCTTCCCCAAGGTCGGGCTCAGCGAGCTGTATGCCTGGCCTGCGATTCGCTTGCTTGAGCGCAACGGCGGCGAGATCCGCTTCAATCAGGCAGCCAACGGCCTGCATCGGCGCGGTGAGCATGTAGCCGGCGTGACGCTCACCGACGGTTCGAGGATCGATGCCTCTGCCGTGGTGCTTGCCGTCCAGCCCACCGCCATCGACTCGGTGCTGCCGCGCAATCATGCGTTGACCACGACCGCCGCCCTCTTCGAGCCCAGCCCCTACGTCAGCTGCTACCTGTGGTTCGACCGCAAGCTGACCGATGCCCGTTTCTGGGCCCGTCCCTGGTCTGCGGAGTGCTTCAACACCGACTTCTATGACCTGTCGAACATACGGGATGACGGGGCTGGCCTTGGCTCGATGATCGCTACCAACATCATCTGGAGCCATCGGGCAGCCGAGCTATCCGATCAGGCGATCATCGAGGCGACGCTCAGTGAAATCGCTGACTTTGCGCCCTGTGCTCGACAGGCTCGCCTGGTGGATGCCGTCGTGCATCACATTCCCATGTCGGTTCCCTGTGCCATACCGGGCATCGAAGCCAGCCGACCTCGGGTATGTCAGGAACAGGGGTTGTTCGTCGCCGGTGACTGGGTCGATACCGGACTGCCTTTCTGCATGGAAAGCGCCACGCGCGCCGGCGCGCTCGCTGCCGAACAGGTGCTGGCTGAGCGCGGCGTAAAGACCCGTTTTGCGCTACCCACACCAGTGCCCGGCGGCCTGACGCGCTGGCTCAGGCGCGCTGATGGCTCCGACGGATTCTAGACTCCGAAGGAGGCCTCCATCTCATGGACTCCCAGACTCAGCAGAGGCTTCCGGCCATGGAGGACAGCCAGTGGACCGGTCGAATCAAACACCCACTCCGCCGTACCTATGCATAGCGAGCCCTGGACCCTGCATCGGGTACGCAACGGCCCGCCGCGCCCGGGCTGAATGACAAAGCCGCTCACGCCAGGCCGTCCCGGTATCGACCGGCCGGGTTGAAAGCGCAAGGCCGCCACCTGACGACCATCGATCCTCATCTTGCCGGCAAATTCTTTATCGACCGCAAACCGGTCGAACTCCGCCAGCGCCTTCGGAATATGCCAGAGCCGACGCCCGCCTTCGGCCGAGACGGCATCGTCGACCCAAATGGCGGTTACCGATCCTGCCGGTAGCCACAATCCTCTGCCGCGCACCAGTACCGCAGCCGCCAGCTCGTCATAGCGCAGCGTACCGCCGGAATATTGCGCCCATATGGTGATCACAACGACGCTTTCACCGAGAGTCAGCAAGGGCAGGTCCGGATGCGGTGCGAGCATCCCGAGTTCGCCGCGAGGAAGCCGCCACAGCGACAGGCACGCTGCGCCTTGCAGATGCCAAGGGGCGTCAGGAATCCTTGCTACTTCGCCTTCATCGTTCATGTCCATGGCTGGCTTCTCCAGCGGCTCACCTGGCTGTCCTGAGTCGACCGTGGCCGCCAACTATCGATCCGCTTTATTGCGCAGGTGGTCCGTCCCTGTGGTCCCATCCATGACGACGCCCCCGGTATCTGGAGCAACCCGCATGCATCTGATCCATTTGCTGCTTCCGCTGTATGACAACCAGCAACAGCCCCTGCCCAAAACGCTGTTTACCGAGGTCCGCGACGAACTCATGGCGCAGTTTGGTGGACTGACGGTCCACACCCGCGCGCCTGTGAGCGGGCTGTGGAAGGAAGAAAACAGCCACGCCGTACGCGACGAGCTGATCATCTACGAGGTAATGGCTCCTGATATCGATCGCGACTGGTGGCAGCGCTACCGCGCCTCGCTGGAGACCCGTTTTCGGCAGGAGCAGGTGCTGATTCGAGCGCACCTGATCGAAATGTTGTAGCCGAACTTTCGCGCCTGGAACGCCATTGTGGTGCCTCCGGAACGAGGCGTGTCAGCGAAACGCCAACCTCGGCAGCTCTTGGCCAGCACAAACCCATGAACCTTGAATGAACCCACGACGATTTACGCTGTCAGTCCTGTCTGCAGTACTGCAGGGGCCATGGCTCCTCCGGGGAGCACTGATCCTCCCGCTCACAATCAGCACATCCGGCAAGCCTGCTGCACGACGCGACGAAGCAGCAGCGGCGCCAGCACCGGATCCGCTTATGTTTCGGCCTGTTCACCAGGGCCTTCATCTTCAGTCAACGCGAAGAACACCATGCCCTTATCCCGTCATCTTCTCGCTCTGCTATCCCGCATCTCCTGGTCTGCCTCCCAGCGAAGCGCCTTTCGCGCCGGTCTGTTCGGCACGCTGCTGGCCTTTGTCGTGCCGGCCCAGGCCCAGCAGGCCACCAATGACCGCTGGGTCAGCGACACCTTGAACACCTACGTACGCAGCGGCCCCACCGATGGCTATCGGATCGTTGGCAGCCTGACCTCCGGACAGAAGGTCGAGCTGCTCGATACCCAGGGCGACTACAGCCAGGTGCGCGGCGAGAACGGCGATCGGGTCTGGATTCGCAGCAGCGACCTGCAGGAGGTTCCCGGCCAGGCCGAACGCCTGCCACAGCTCGAACAGCAGGTTGCCGAACTCAGCGAAGAACTCAGGACCATCAATGAAAGCTGGGAGGCCCGCGTTCAGGGCATGCAGGAAACCCTGGACTCACGCAAGGCCTTGATCGATGAGCTGGAAGCACGTCGCAAGGCACTGGACGAAGCCCTCACTGCCACCGAGTCGGACCTGCGAGACGCCCAGGCACGCCTGGGTGACGAAAACAATCAGGTGCTGATGCGCTACATGGTGTACGGCGGCAGCATCGCCGGCGCCGGGCTGCTTGTAGGGCTGATCCTTCCCGCCATGACCCGGGGCCGCAAGCGCAACGACCGCTGGTTCTGACTGCTACTAGCCCAGGGCGGCCTGAGCCGGTTGACAACCGCACGCACCCGCAGATCGACCTTGGGGAAAATCGGTGCGTCGGGCTGCGCATGCCTGGCGCCTTATCGATCGTACAGCCGCCTCCTGCTGATCCTGCTTTGGACCGGTGTAGCGGGTATCGGCCAGGCGTCCTGTCGTGGCTGGAGCAGCGGTTTGCGACGATCCATTCAGCCTACCCCGCCCAGTTGGGCAAATGCCTCGCTGAAGACCCCGAATGCTAGCGGCACGCCGGCGCGGGGAGACGGCGCTTGACCCGCGTTGCAACATAAGGCGAAATGCTACCGCTCTGCGGGTCGGAGATGGCGAGCTTGCCATACGCCAGGGCGACCGGAGCGAATAGAGCCATCAGTAACCGGTGGCATGACCGCCCGGATATCTATGCCCTTCGCAAAGCCGCCCTCTGGTTCGCTATGGAGGCGTTGCCTCGCCCCTCTACCTTTTGCTTCACCCTGAATACTTCCGCGCCGCTGGAACACCTACAAGCGATTTGCGTCAAACCCGACTACGCTGCCCCTGCCAACAAGGACCCGCACCATGGCCACACTGCAACAACGCACTTTCTCCATCATCGCCAGCAGAGAGCAGGAATTGCTCGACAATTGGGTCAGCGAGCTGGAAGCCAGCGGCCAGTACCGCAGCGTCAGGCCGGACGAGTTTCGCCAGCAGAGCGCCGAGTTCCTGCGTCTGTTGATCGCAGGCGCTGCCAGCACCGACTCTACCGACCTCAGGGCATCCGGCTGGGATGAGATGCGGGCCTTCCTGGAAAAACTGACCCACAGCCGGGTGCTGCTGGGTTTCGACTCGCAGCAGACTGCCGGCTTTGTCTTCTCCGTCAAGCGCCCACTGATGCCGCTACTGCAAGCGGAATTCGCCGACGAGCCAGGCGCACTTGCCGACCAGCTCTGGGCCTTGTCCGAACTGGTCGATCAGCTTGGACTGCATACCGTCCGTACCTATCAGAAATCCCGGGAAGCCGTGATCAAGCGTCAGCAGGAAGAGCTGCTGGAGCTCTCGACGCCTGTCGTCAAGCTCTGGGACGGCGTGCTCGCGCTGCCGATGATCGGCACGCTCGACTCGCAGCGCACCCAGGTCGTCATGGAATCCCTGCTGCAGCGCATCGTCGACACGGGTTCGGAAATTGCCATCATCGACATCACCGGCGTTCCTACGGTCGACACGCTGGTTGCACAGCATCTGCTCAAGACCGTTACGGCCATTCGCCTGATGGGTGCAGACTGCATCATCAGCGGCGTTCGTCCCCAGATCGCTCAAACCATCGTGCACCTCGGGCTCGATCTGCAAGGCATAGTTACCAAGGCTTCCCTCGCCGATGCGCTGGCGCTCGCGCTGCGTCGCTCCGGGCTGACTGTCACCAAGGCCGTCTAAATGGAACGTATCCCGATTTTGCGAATGGGCGAGTTTCTGCTCGTCACCATTCAGGTCGATATGCACGATCAGCTGGCTATGACACTGCAGGACGACCTGGCCGAGCGCATCAGCGCTACCTCGGCTCGTGCCGTACTGATCGATATCTCTGCGCTGGACATGGTCGATTCGTTCATCGGCCGGATGATCAGCTCCATCTCCGGTCTGTCCAGCATCATGGACGCGGAAACCGTCGTAGTTGGCATGCAGCCGGCCGTTGCGATCACTCTTGTCGAACTCGGCCTGACTCTTCAGGGAGTCAGCACGGCGCTGAACGTCGAGCGAGGCATGCAATTGCTGCACAAGCGGATGGCTGATAAATGACCGTGCGCGCAAGCGGCAGTATTGCGGTGCGCATCGAGCAGGACGTGGTCATGGCGCGGCAGGCGGTCCGCAAACTGGCGCAGGATTGCGGCATGCGCCTGATCGATCAGACCAAACTGGTCACCGCGGTGAGCGAGCTGGCTCGCAACACTGTCGTCTACGGCGGAGGCGGCGATATGGACTGGAGCATCGTCGACGAGGGCACACGCACCGGTCTTTGCCTGACCTTCCGGGACGAAGGCCCAGGCATCGCCGACATCAAGCTGGCACTGACCGACGGCTGGACATCCGGAGGTGGTCTGGGCCTGGGGCTCACAGGCGCCAGGCGACTGGTGGATGAATTCGAACTGGAAAGCGCGCCCGGTATCGGTACACGGATCAGCATCACCAAATGGTCATGAACCTTCACGGCGCACTTACCACTGTCCTGCCAATCGAGGACGACAGCCAGGTCGGCCATGCCCGGCGCGTGGCGCAAGCACTGGCCAACCAGCTGGGATTCAACGAGGTCGACGCAGGCCGCGTCGCGATTGTGGCCACCGAGCTGGCCACCAACCTGCTCAAGCATGCGCTGCATGGCGCCCTTCACGTGCGTCAGATACCTGCTCAAAGCGGCAGTGGTCTAGAGCTGATCGCTGTGGATCGTGGACCGGGGTTCGATGCCACCCGCTGCCTGGCCGACGGTTTTTCAACCGGCGGCACCCAGGGCACCGGTCTCGGCGCGCTAACCCGTCAGGCGCAGGTCTTTGACCTTTATTCCGACAGCCGAGGTTCGGTGATCCTTGCCCAGTTGTTTCCACGCCACGTCTTGCCCTTCCCGCTTCGCTTTGGTGTCAGTCAGCATTCGCTGAAAGACGATCCAGCTTGTGGCGACGTCTGGCACCTGGCTGTCGAAGGATCGCAGATCAGCGCACTGGTGATCGACGGTATCGGTCACGGGGAAGAAGCCGAACGCGCCGGGCTGGCCGGCGCGGCAGTCTTTGCCACCGCGCCCTTTGCCGAACCTGCCAGCAGCATGCAGGACATGCATCAGGCAATGAACGGGACCCGGGGCGGCGCCGCCGCAATTGCCCTGTACGACCCCGGCCTCGGCAATCTTCGTTTTGCAGGCGTAGGCAACATCGGTGCCTGCCTGATCACTGCTGACAAGAGCCGCGGGCTGGCCTCGCATCCGGGAATAGTCGGGTCCCAGTATCGCAAGGCCCAGGTGTTCGATTATCCAATCGAGGAAAGCCAGCTGCTGATCATGTACAGCGACGGTCTTCAATCGCGCTGGAACCTGCGCGACTACCCTGGCCTGATCCATCGACATCCGGCGATAATTGCGGCCCTGTTGCACCGCGATTTCTGTCGAGGCCGGGACGATGTGACTGTTCTGGTGATTGCATTGGAGGCAGTCCGTGACTGATTCGAACCTAGATGTAACCGAACGACTGCGCCGCGAGAACGAGTCGCTACGCGCCGAACTCGAGGAAACCAATCAGGGTGTGTTGGCGCTGTACGCCGAACTCGACACCCAGGCCGAACAGCTGCGACAGGCCTCGGACCTGAAGAGCCGCTTCCTGTCTTATATGAGCCATGAGTTTCGGACGCCCCTGGGCTCGATTCGCAGTATCACCCGCCTGCTGAGTGACGAACTGGACGGTCCGCTGAGCGCTGAACAGCACAAGCAGGTCCTGTTTATCAGCGGCGCGGCCACCGAACTCAGCGACATGGTCGATGACCTCCTCGACCTGGCCAAGATCGAAGCCGGGCGAATCACCATTTCGCCAGCCTGGTTCGACATGCTGGATCTGTTCGCCGCCCTGCGTGGGATGTTTCGCCCTATCGTGGATGCCAGTGCGGTCGACCTGATCTTCGAAGAACCGCAGGACATGCCGCGGCTCTACACCGACGACAAGAAGCTGGCGCAGATCCTGCGAAACTTCATCTCCAACGCGCTCAAGTTCACCCAGAGCGGAGAGGTGCGCATTTCCGTGCGTCCCGAAGGCGAGCAAGAAGTGCGCTTCGCGGTGAGCGATACCGGCATCGGCATACCGCAAGACATGCACGGCAACCTCTTTGAGGACTTCGTCCAGATCGACACGCCCCTGCAGAAACGTTTGCGTGGCACCGGTCTGGGGCTATCGTTGTGCAAACGCTTCGCCGAGTTGCTAGGTGGGCGCGTGGGCGTCGACAGTACTCCAGGTGTCGGGTCGACGTTCTTTGTGATCATTCCTGTCGCGATTTCCACGGAGCCGGTTGATGGAAACCAATAGCAGGCTGCTGATCGTCGATGACAACGCCGCAACGCGTTACGCGATCCGCCGGGTGCTGGAGCGGCACGGTTATGCAGTGCTCGAAGCCGGGACTGGCACCGAAGGGCTGGGACTGATTGCGGGCGAAGAGATAGACGCCCTGATTCTCGACGTCAACCTGCCCGACATGAGCGGCTTCGATATCGTCCGGCAGCTGCGTACCGACGACCGGACCCGGCTGCTCCCTGTCATTCACGTCTCCGCCGCGTCGATCCAGACCGGCGACATCATCACCGGCCTGGATGCGGGCGCCGACGCCTACCTGATCCATCCAGTGGACCCGGACGTGCTGCTGGCCACCCTGCGCACGTTGTTGCGGGTCCGCGATACCGAGCATGCGCTGCGCGAAAGCGAAGCGCGTTTCCGCGACATCTTCTCCCAGGTCGCCGCGCCAATAGCAGTCATCGATCCCGAGCTGCGTATCCATGAAAGCAACCGTGCCCTGTCCCTGCTGCTGGGTGACCAGCCGGAGCCCACAGCCCTGAGCGCGAGCCTTGCCGAGGGGCAGCACGCCAAACTGCAATCGCTGCACGACAGCATCGCAAGTGGGGCTCGCTGGCACGACATGCTGATCATGCAGGTAGGCGGCAATCGACGTGAGACCAAATGGCAGGTGTCACCCTATCGGGCCGCCGAGCTCGGCCTGGTTGTCATTGAAGACATCACCGAACAGCGCCAGCGCGAGCGCTCGCAACGGCAGCAACTCGACAACGTCAACAATGAACTGGCTCGGGAAGTGGCCGAACGTGTCCGTGCCGAAGCCCAGCTGATGCAGGCGCAGAAAATGGACGCTCTCGGCAAGCTGACCGGCGGCATCGCGCATGACTTCAACAACTTGCTGACGGGCATCATTACCGGCATCGAACTGCTCAAGAAGCGGGTGCACGAAGGTCGTACCGAGGCCGTCCTGCGTTTTGCCGACACAGCACTCAATTCCGCCCGCAGCGCCGCCTCGATGACCAACCGTCTCCTGGCGTTTGCTCGCCAACAGCCGCTGGATGCGCGACCGGCCGACCTCAACGAGCAGATTCGCTCCCTTGAAGAGTTGCTGCAGCGAACCATTGGCGAACATATTTCGTTGAATCTGGAATTATGCGACCACAGTGCCGTGGCCCAGGTGGATGCCAACCAGCTTGAAAGCGCCATTCTCAACCTGGTGATCAATGCGCGGGACGCGCTGCCCAGCGGCGGCACCATCACCATACGCACTGCTGAACTGCAGTCCCGGGGCGATGCCGACCTGGCCGATGGCGACTATATGGTGCTCACGGTAAAAGACGATGGCACCGGCATTGCGCCTGAAATAGTCGACAAGGTGTTCGATCCGTTTTTCACCACGAAGCCGCTTGGCCAGGGTACCGGCCTTGGCCTGTCATCCATCTACGGCTTCGCTCGGCAGTCGGGTGGCGGGGCGAGGCTCAGCAGCGTCGTCGGACAGGGCACCGAGGTTTCGCTCGTTTTGCCAGCGGCCATCGCGACCGGCATCGCGGCAACGGTTGCCAATGACATGCCCATGGGCGGCGGGGAACACATCCTGATCGTCGAAGACATGCCGGCGGTTCGCATGCTGGTCGCTGAAATGCTGGGTGAAGCAGGTTACCGATGCAGCGAAGCAGGCGACGTCACCACCGCGCTGGCGGTACTGCGGGAAGATCCCAGCGTTGACCTGCTATTGACGGATGTCGGCCTGCCACAGCTTTCGGGTCGTGAGCTGGCCGATACGGCACGTATTCACCGCCCTACCTTGCCAGTCCTGTTCATGACCGGCTACGCCGAAAACGCGGTGCGTCGCGATCATTTTCTCGTCGCAGGGATGGATATGGTGATCAAGCCTTTCCAGATCGGTGATCTGCTCGGCAAGGTGCGGACCATGCTCGACGTGGCGACCAGCCAGGCGATTTGATCGTTGCGGCCTCCTCCGGCCCGCGTTACCGCCCGGTCTTGGCAGCCTTGTCGGTGGCAATAAGGTCGCCCCAATCACCATACTCGTACCAGTCATCACCCATCATCTCGGCCGGATGCTGGGTCCGTCCGGCACCGTTACCGCAGGCTAGCGAATCGGCAGGGCAGTAGCGATCGCACCCCCAGCAGATTCGTTCCGGGTGCGGAGGGTTCAGCGGGAATCTCTTGGCCATGGTCGGCCTCGATCTGTACGTGAGTGTGGGCCGTCAGGCTAAACACGTCAGAAGGCGATGAACTTGACCAGACTCAAGAACGCCCCAACTGCCCGCGACACGAGCAGCAGATCAGACCTTCACTTCGGTGAGTTCCATCACATGGGTGATGGCGCCGGCCTTGGCATCCCATACATAGCGAAAGTGAGGCCCCTGCACCGGCAACGAAACCGCCTGCGGACGAAACGCGGCGACGCATTCGTGCCCCACCAGCCGAACACTTCGGTAAAGCAGCCCCCAGGTCTTGCCGTCGCGGTGCGCACGGGCGAAGGCCTGAGTGGCCAAGTAGGTATCGAGCTCTGGCTGATGCAGCTCAGGCCGGTCACGTACATCCAGCAGCGGCTTGATCACTTTGTTCACATAGGCGCGCAGGGTGATCTCGACATTGTCCTCGCCAGTCGCTGCGAGGAAGCGCTCCTGATGGAACTTGGTCTCCGCGATGGCCGCATCGATGGAGCTGGCGCAGTAATAGACGCCATAGGTGCCATCGCTGAAACGGCTACAGTTGCCAATATGAGTAAACGCCGCCATCACCGCAGTTGCGCCCGGCCCGCTGACCCGGTCGCCGGGCGCCACCCGCTGCAACAATCCCGCTTCTTCGCGCAGGCGGTCATTGGTCATCGCCTCGATCGCAAAGGCCATTTCCAGATCGCCGGGGTCAAGGGTGTCCTCGAACACGCCCAGCGGCGGAAAGGAACTGTTGATCAATCGATACGCTTTGCGCCAACCCGGCAAGACCTCACGCGGCGGCATCAGCCCCTGACCCCATCCAGATAGCGCCGAACATCCGCCAGATCCACGACCTGGCCGCCCAGCATGTAATCGAGCGCGCTCTTGCCATTGAACGGCGCGGCGTCATTGGGTTTGTGTACCCACTCGTAGGCGCGTTCGGTCTTGTTGCTGAAGATGATCCGCAGCGCCTTGTGAATACCCATCAGATAAGAGATCCGCTCGAGCGTGTCTCGTGGCAAGCGCACTTCCGGCAGCTTCTTGTATTTGAAATAGGTTGTATTGCCCACCGATCCCAGAAGCACCCGCTGCTGCTCGGCGCTGCACTTCCACAACCCCATGAGGTTGAAGAAGAACGTCAGCGCCACTCGGCCAGCGTCTGGCGAGGTTATGTCGGGCTTGCTGACTGCCTGCTCGAGCTTCATCTGAGTTCACCTGTTTGCCTGCACTAAGGCACAGGTTAGTACAGTTACGGATATTGTCCACCTTTTAATTCGCATGTGTATCTATTCAGAGTGTTATGTAGATCCGAGCGCACACGATTCCGATGGGTCGCGATAGCCACCCTTCATCCAAGGCTGGCGGCAGGGCCATTTCCCTACAAATTGAGAGGGAACATTTCTAGGCACGATCTAGTCATCTTTAGACGAAGAATCCGGACTGCAGGCGGCGCCACGCCAGTCGCCTAAAGGTGCATCCGGGAGGATTGTCGGACCGTGCCGGCACAGGCCAAGGAGCGCCAAACGTTCCAACCCAATAGCGCTGACGGAGGCCTGATGACCGACTGCACGATTTACTTCGACGGCACGCCGCTGAGCGGTAACGCCGATACCCCGCTAATCGACTTCCTGGCCAGCCATGACATTGACCTGCCCCATGTCTGCTATCACCGCGCGCTGGGTTCGCCGCAAACCTGTGATGTCTGCTGGGTGCAGGTCGACGGCGAACTGGTGCGCGGCTGCACACTGAAGGCGCACGACGGACTGGAGATCACCAGCCAGATCGCCGAAGCCAAGGCGGCACGCGAGGAAGGGATGGACCGGCTGGTGGCCAAGCACGAGCTGTATTGCACGCTCTGCGAGCACAACACCGGCGACTGCACGCTGCACAATACCTATGCGCAGATCAATCCACCGATCCAGCGCTACGAGTTCAAGCGCAAGCCCTACGAGAAAGACCACAATCCTTTCTACACCTACGATCCGGACCAGTGCATCCTCTGCGGGCGCTGTGTCGAGGCCTGCCAGAACGTTGAGGTCAACGAAACGCTGTCGATCGACTTCAACATGGAACACCCGCGCGTGCTCTGGGACGGCGGCAAACCGATCGACGACTCGAGCTGCGTGAGCTGTGGCCATTGCGTCACCGTCTGCCCCTGCAACGCGCTGCTGGAAAAAACCATGCAGCCAGACGCCGGCCCGTTCACGTCGATTCCGCAAGACGTCAAGCGGCCGATGATCGACATGGTCAAGAAGCTAGAGGAAACCATCGGTGCGCGGCCGATCACCGCCATCTCAAAGATGGACATGCACTGGCGGCAGCCGGAGATCAAGCGCACCAAGACGGTGTGCACCTATTGCGGCGTGGGCTGTTCGTTCGAGATGTGGACCCGTGATCGACACATCCTCAAGGTGCAGCCGGTGGTCGATGCGCCGGCCAACGGCATCTCCACCTGCATCAAAGGCAAGTTCGCCTGGGATTTCGTCAACGACCCGAAACGCCTGACCACCCCGCTCATCCGCGACAATGGCAAGTTTCGCGAGGCCAGCTGGGACGAGGCGCTTGATCTCGTCGCCCATCGCCTGCTCCAGATCCGCGATACGCACGGGCCGGATGCCATCGGTTTCATCGGCTCGAGTAAGGCCAGCAACGAAGAGGCGTACCTCACGCAGAAGATCGCTCGTGCAATCATCGGCACCAACAGCGTCGACAACTCGTCGCGCTACTGCCAGAACCCGGCGACCAAGGGCCTGTTCCGTACCGTCGGCTATGGCGGCGATGCCGGCACCATCGAGGACATGGAGAAAGCCGATCTGATTGTCATCGTTGGCAGCAACCTATCCGAGAACCACCCGGTGATTGCATCCAAACTGAAGGCGCAGAAGAAACATCGCGGGCAGAAGTGGGTGGTCTTCGATCCGCGCAAACACGAAATGGCCGAGCGCGCCGACATTCATCTGCGCCCGAACTCCAGCACCGACATGGTCTGGGCCTCGGCCCTGTCGCGCTACATGTTCGAGCACGGCTACGCCGACACCGAATTCCTCAACGCGCGCGTCAACCAGATCGAGGAATACAAGCAGTCGCTTGAGCCCTTCACCATGGAGTTCGCTGCCCAGGTCACCGGCATCGCCAAGGACAAACTGATCGAGGCCGCCGAGCTGATCGGACAGGCCAAAAGCGTATGCCTGCTCTGGGCCATGGGCATCACCCAGCACAGCCACGGCTCGGACACCAGTACAGCGCTGTCGAACCTTCTGTTGGTTACCGGCAACTACGGACGCCCCGGCACTGGCGGTTACCCGATGCGTGGCCACAACAACGTGCAGGGCGCCAGCGACTTCGGCTGTTTGAAAAACATGTACCCCGGCTACGAGAAGGTCACCGAGGAAAAGAACCGCGACAAGTGGGCGGATGCCTGGGGCGTGCCGAAGGAGAAACTGTCACTGGAAAAAGGCAACGACAACTTCACCATGGTCCAGGGCGCCGACGAGGGCTCGGTCAAGGCGATGTTCATCATCGGCGAGGAAACCGCGTTCTCCGATGCCGACAGCCGAAACGTGCACAGCGGCTTCGAAAGCCTCGATTTCATGGTGGTGCAAGACATTTTCATGAGCCGTACCGCCGAGTTCGCCGACGTGGTGCTACCCGCCTCCCCTTCAGTGGAAAAGGACGGCACCTTTACCAACACCGAACGGCGCATCCAGCGCTTCTACCAGGTGCTACCGCCGCTCGGTAACAGCCGCCCGGATTGGCAGATTCTTACTGATCTCGCCAAGCGCATGGGTCACGACTGGGGCTACACCCACCCGAGCCAGATCATGGACGAGGTGGCCGGCATCGCCACCATGTTCAAGGGCATCAGCTATGAGCGCCTGGAAGGCTGGCAGTCGTTGTTCTGGCCCATGCAGACCGACGGCAGCACCACGCCGCTGCTCTATACCGAGCGTTTCCAAACCGACGACGGCAAGGCCGTACTCTTCCCGTTGGAATGGAAGCAACCGGCGGAATCCGCCGACAGCGAGTACGACATCATGCTCGACAATGGCCGCATGCTCGAACAGTTCCAGGGCACCAACCAGACCGGTCGCGGGCCACGCATCTGGTCACAGGCGCCGAACTGGTTCGTCGAGGTCAGCCCAGAGCTGGCTGCTGAACGCGGCATTGAAGATGGCACCTGGGTCCGCGTGACCTCACGGCGCGGTTCGGTGGAAGTGCGCGCGACGGTGACCGACCGGGTCGCCGGCAAGACGCTGTTCATGCCCATCCACCAGGGCAAGCCAGGCCTGAACCTGCTTACCGGCGAGCACCACGACCCCGACGTGAACACGCCGGCCTACAAGGAAACGGCGGTGAAGCTTGAGGTACTGCCGAAAAAAGGCGAACCGCCGCTACCGTCGAACAACTTCCGCCACGCCACGCGCACCCCGAACGATGGCGTGCCCGTAGAGGTGAAGTGGTACCGCGACGACTATGTCGCGCCGCCCGCCCAAGCCCCGCATCCGGAGAGATTCTGATGGCACAACGATTGAACTACGAGGTCAAGCCCACCCCGATCGGCCCCACTGCTCGGGAAGAGCTCGACACCTTGCTGGAAACGCTGCACCAGGGCGGAGTATTGCGCTTCGCCAACGACCTGGCCGGCTCGCAGCACCAGGTGCTCAAGGTGCTGATTGACGGGTTGAGCAAGGAAGGCTCGCTCAATGCCATGCAGAACCTGTCGATTCTCGGCATGGCGCTGTCCCGTATCGAGCCGGCACAGTTCTACAAGATCGTGTTTGCCTTCCAGTCTGCCTTCGGAGCGGTCGGGCGCTACAAGCCGGATGACAAGCACGACGAAGCGCCGGGCGTGACTGGTGCCTACAAGATGCTGCATGACGACGAGCTCTGGGCCGCACTGTTGCCGATCATCGATGGGTTGAAGACCTTCGCCAGCGGCCTGGACAAGGAAGCGGAAAAACCAATCACCGCCTTTAGCGGCAAGCAGACGGAGCAATAACGCTCGGCGTGAGCGTGCGTCACCTCTGGCGCCAGGCAAGCAATTGCCTGGCGAAATCCTGCAGATCCTCAGCATGCAGATCCGGCTGACTCCCGGCCGGATTGAGCACCTTGCCAGGGCGCGCAATGAAGGCGGTCGGGCAGCCAGCCGCCGCCGCCCCGGTGATGTCCCAGGCATGAGCGGCGACCAGCATCATCTGCGTTGTTTCGATGCCGTGTTGCCTGGCGACCATCCGGTAGGGTTCAGGTGCTGGCTTGTAACGCTGCACCTGCTCCACCGACAGAACGGCATCGAAACTGTCGCCTAGACCGGATGACCCCAACTGCTGGCGCACCGCCTGAAGGCTGCCGTTGCTCAAGGCGGTAAGGTGCAATCCCTCGCTGCGCAACGCTTCCAGCGCCTGGCGCACGTCTGGGTGGGCAGGCAAGCTTTTCATTCCGTTGACCAGTTCTTCGCACTGGGCCTCGCTCACATCTATGCCTCGACGTTGCCCCACCATCACCAGCGCGGCCTGCGCCAGCTCGGCGAAGGGTTTGAAGGCGCCGACAAGGGTCGAGGTCAGCCAGCCCTCTTCCAGAGTCAGAAACCACTCGACGCGGATATTCGAATCGCCAAACAGGCGCTCGAAGAGAGGGTCGAGGGCGGCGACATCCAGCATCGTTTCATTCACGTCGAACACAAGATGACGAAGCATGTCCGTTCTCCTGGAAAATTGGCTGTTGGGTTGCATGACGCATGGATTGCATCACTGGCACGGATAAAGCGGCGTCAGGAAGCGTGGCCGCAACAGTCCTGACTGAGCTTTGAATGATCCTCCGAGCCATCGTTCCTCTGCAGCCAGGGTAGACAACGAACCCCGGACGCCGGTCGCCCTGTTTTCACCAGCCAGAATGAATGACGACCAACCATGTCCAACAACTGGAAACCAACAGCGATCCCGAGCCCGAGGCTGCCCCATGTCGAGAACCGTCCGCATTACGTTGCCGCCCCGGCTCACCGATACGATCGTAGGCGAGCTGCAGCAGCTGGATGGTGTTACCGGCATTCGAGTGGAACGAGGGATATCTCTGAAACCACCCGGAGATGTGGTCTGTGCCGACCTGACGAACCCGGCTCAGCTGCGCTTGATGGAGCGTCTCGGAGCGCATTCTCTTGGGGAAAGCAACGAGTCCTCCATATCCAGCACGGAAATGCTCAGCAGCATCTCCTGGCCTTCAGCAGGGCTCTTGGCGCGTGAAACCACGGAAGCGACATGGGAGGAGATGGAATCGTCTCTTCTGAAAGAGAGCAACACGACCCCGAATACCCTGGTGCTGATGTTCTGCGCCGGAATCATCGCAACCATAGGGGTTTCCACCAACGCCCTGCACGTTGTTATTGGCGCCATGCTGATCGCACCAGGGTTTGAGCCAATCAGCCGCATAGGGCTTGGCCTTGTTGCGCACAGTGCTGCCTGGCGTCGAGGACTGCAGGATCTTGGATGCCTCTACCTCGCGCTTATAGCCGGCGCGTTGACCGCAACCCTGATGTTTTTCGCGATGGGAGTGGATCCGCTCGCTTCCGAGCCGGGCTATTTGGGTAAGGGGGAACTGTTGCGGTACTGGACAAACCTGTCGTTCACATCGACTGTCGTCAGCGTGATGTCGGCCATTGCCGGGGCCGTGCTCATCGCTACCAACCGCTCGGTACTCACGGCAGGGGTCATGACTGGATTGGCGCTGGTCCCGGCAATGACAATAAGCGCTGTTGCGCTGGCAAACGGCGACTGGTCGGCAAGTGGCCATGCCCTGCTCCGCTGGCTTATCGACCTTAGTACCGTGTTGTTTTTCTCTGTCGCCGTGTTCGCCTGGAAACGCCGCTGGGTGCAACGCCGTTCTCGCATGTTGCTGTAGCGCATAGCCACAGCCGCTCGACCTCGCCGCCATCAGCTGTCCTCCGTGCTCTGCCTGCCGACGGCATTACTGCCGGAACGGTTCAACCAAGCTTCAACGCCCGCAGCTATGCAAATCGAAGCTGAATGCGGACATTTTTTAGCAGCGCACGCTAAACAAAAACGCAGATGAACCGATAACCCGGCATGCCAAGCGAGGCACGCCCGAGAACCGAAAGAGTCGGGCCGCGCCCGCTCTACCACCGGTCTCGCTGCGCTGCGTCATTGCTCGCAAAGGCACACGACGCGGTATCGCACCACTGCTGACGGAAGCCAACACCGTGCAACTCATAGATAACCGAGCGCTGATCAACGATGCCTTGAGTCAGTCCGCGAAGCTGACCGGAGGCCGCTTCGATCACCGTTACTGGTTGAGCAAGGTAACCGACGTAAAACTGGTGATCATCTCCAAACCGGAGGTGCTCTTCGATCTGTCGATCAAGGTCTACATACCCCTGGCCCACGGCCAGTCCACACCCTGGACCTACGGTGATGGCTGGTTCAACTGGCATTTTCTCGGCAGCAAGAGTGCGATGGTGACCATTGCACGGGAGATCCTGGCGATCGCCATGCGCAACCAGAAGGGCAAATCCGTGGTGCTACAAGCCTGGCTTGCGGCGTTGGTGTCCTTCAAGCAAAGCGATCAGACAATCGCTGTGCTTGAGCCGGAAATGCAGCAGGACCTGGCCGGGAGCTAGACCGCTACCCGAGCGCCCAGCGCGGCTTCTTCGTAGTCCAGTTCGCGCAGCAGCGTCTGTAGCATCTGCTCATCGATCAGGTGGCGCTTGCGCATCCGGTACATCTCCTTGCGCTGTACGCCGATCGCCTGCAGCCGGATGTCCCGCTCCAGGTGTCGCGTCTGCCGCGCCTGATTCATCCGGTCGTGATGGTTCATCAGGGCTTCGATGTCATGCCGATAGGATTCGGTAATCCGTCCCGTGACCTCGCTGTGCAGCAGCGCCTTGTCCGGATCGTCGACGGGGTTGGCCTGTTTCCAGTTCTCCAGCCAGCTGACGGCGGCTTGTGCCGCGATCCGCCGAGCCTTCTGTAATTCTTCTTCATGCTCTTCGAAATCGTTGTTTGGCAACTTCTTGAGGAAAAAAGGAATCCCTAGCGCACCGACCAGCAGCGACAGAATGATCACCGCTGCGGCCAGGAAGATCATCAGATCCCGTCCAGGAAAAGGTGTGTCGCCGATCATCAGCGGAATAGACAGCACACCCGCAAGCGTAATCGCACCCCGTACACCCGCGACTGCGCTCAATGCAGAGAACAACCGTAGCGGCTTGGGATCGACCGCCTTGCCTAACATGCCGCGCACTCGCGCCTCACCCCAGTGGTAGGCATAGACGAACGCGAAGCGCACGACCAGCAGCAACGCCATGATCGCCAGCGCACTGAAGACCAGCATCGGCATGCTGTAGGTCTGGTGCCCTGCCGCCTCCCAGACCCGCTCGACGATCCGGGGGAATTGCAGGCCCAACAGCAGGAACACCAGTCCATTGAAGCTGAAATCGAGCATTTCCCAGATGCTGCGGTTGAGAATGCGCGTGGTCGTTTTAACCGGCAGCATATCGATCCGGCTTTGCACCATGCCCGCCGCAACCGCTGAAAGAATGCCGGACATCCCGGCATGCTCGGCCAGGAAAAATGCCGCGAACGGCAACAGTAGGATCATCACCACATAAGTCGATGGGTCGAAGAGGTCCCGCGAAGTCATCCACTGCTTCGCCTTGCCCACCGCCCAGCTCAAGCCTGCGCCGATGGCCAGGCCACCCAGGGCAATGACAAAGAACTCCCCGGTCACGGTGACCAGCGAGAAGGTTCCGGTTATGGCAGCAGCCAGCGCGAACTTGAAGGAAACCAGACCTGTCGCGTCATTCATCATCGCCTCACCTTCCAGCTGGTGAGCCATGTGACGCGGAAGACGACCCTGGGCGATGGCGATAACCGCCAACGCGTCGGTGGGCGAAAGGATCGCAGCCAGCGCAAAACTCGCACCCAAGGGAATGGCGGGCAGCAACCAATGAATGAAGTAACCCACCACCACCAGAATGATGAGTACCAGCACCAGCGACATGGCCGTCATTTCGGCGCCGTGCTCGGTGAACTCGCGTTTCGGGATCTTCCAGCCGTCATAGAAAAGCAACGGCGGAATGAACAGCAACATGAATATTTCCGGCTGCAGCTCCACGCCCATGCCGAACGGCGGCAGCGCAAGCGCGCTTCCCATCAGGATCTGCAGGATCGGTAGGGGCAACGGAACGATATTCGCCAGGACTCGGCTGGCACCGACAGCAAGAAGCAGCAGGAAAATCAGGTAAAGCGTTTCCATGAGGCTGATGTGATCTCTGCGAGGGGTAACGAATCGCACACGCGGTGCGCATACGACGAAAGTATAGCCAGGGGTTTTGACATATCCGTTTCGTTCGTCAGATCGCTTAGGACTAACGACGTAGTCGCCGGTCTCAGCGCCTGCACAACAGACGATGCACCCTGGCCTACCGGTCACCATTTCTTGCGCAATTGGTGACACCAGCCGGCACCGCCTGTCGGTTGGTCCGGAGTCCGAGATATGACCTCCAGTGAGCGGCCGTGCCTGCACCTCTCGCCAGCGCTACGCCCGGCGCTTCTACAAGCGCAAAAGGCCCTTCCAGGCACACTCCGGTACAGCGTAGCCGGTCCAGCTGGCGCCCCCGCTTGTGCCCCGGTAATCGACTGATCCATTGGCTCGATTCACGGTCTCAACCGATACGCAAACTGAAAAGGAGCACGTCATGAAGGGCGCCGAAGCCTACATCAACGATCAGTGGCACAGCAGTGGCATGGCCCAACTGCCACAAGGGCCTGACAGCCACTGCGTCACGCTGAAATACGTCATTCCACGTGACGCACAGACGACAGGCCTGATCAACCACATCAGCGAAGGAGTTCTCAAGCGCCTCGAAGATTTCTACAAAGGCCGCCAGGTAACCGCCAAGCCAGTTGCAGGCTCGGTTGTGGGTGATGGCAGCGGTGACGGGATCGACCTGGTGTTTGACGTCTCCGCGGCGAACCAGCCAGCGTGACGCGTAGTGGCGTGCTTGGAACGCGGTCCAACAAGCAACCTGGCGGGCGGCATGGAGGGCCGCCTTCCGATCCGCTGATGCGCGGCGCGAACCCTACCGGTCGTCGCCGGTCATTAGATAGACGGGCCCGTGCGGCACATCCTGCGCAGGCGTTTCCCTCAGACCAAGGAGCCTACCTATGATCGGCGACTACTCAGCTATCAACGACCACCTGGAATCCGCACGCCAACTGGCTGACCAGGCCGAAACCAAGGCCGATCCGGCCATCTACCGGGAATCAATTGACGAGTTGGTTGCAGCCATCCGCCTGTTGATGCGCAACAGCAGCGAGCGGGAAGACTAGCCAGGACCGTCTCGACGCGACGGTTGCCAAGCGTGGCATGCCGTCGCTGCGGGCGTTAATCCGTGCGGTAGATTCTGTTCCAGCGCGAGACGCGCATTCGAGGTTCTGCACATGCTGATCGACCAGGGAGCTGACGCCAACCTTCAATTGGCGGAGGGTGTCCGACCGGTGCCTGCCGATGAGCAACCTGACACTGGCACCTCGCTGTGCGCCGAGCTGCCTTCCGATCTGCACTATGTCGAGGACAGCGGAGCGGGTATCAGCCGCCGCTTATCGCGGGGCAAGTTCGTCTATTTCATGCCCGGCGGCGAGCGAATAAACGATGTGTCCGAAATCCAGCGCATCAACAAGCTGGCCATTCCACCTGCCTACACGGATGTCTGGATATGCCCCGACCCGATGGGACACCTGCAGGCAACCGGGCGGGACGCCCGTGGCCGCAAGCAGTATCGCTACCATCCGCGCTGGCGTGAAGTACGTGATGGCAACAAGTACGAACACATCCTTGCGTTCGGTGCCGCATTACCGAAACTGCGCGCCAGGCTGGAAGACCACCTGGCGCTACGCGGCATGCCACGGGAAAAGGTCATGGCTTTGGTGGTGCAACTGCTGGAATCGACGCTCATTCGCGTCGGCAATTCACGGTATGCCAGGGAGAACCGCTCCTACGGGCTTACCACGTTGCGCAACCGCCACGTAGACGTCAAAGGAGCAGCCATCCGGTTCCACTTTCGGGGTAAAAGTGGTGTCGAGCATCGGGTGACGCTCAAGAATCAGCGGCTGGCTCGCATCATGCGACGCTGCATGGAGCTACCGGGCCAGGACCTTTTCCAGTACCTGGACGAACATGGCGAGCGTCATGGGATCAGCTCTGGCGATGTGAACCAGTACCTGCAGGAACTGACCGGCGGAAACTTCACTGCCAAGGACTACCGAACCTGGGCCGGCAGCACCTTGGCATTGGCCAGTCTTCGTGGGCGCGACTATCAACCCGAAGCGGCAGCGCGACGCAACCTGGTCGAAGTCGTCAAGGACGTATCCCGCCAGCTGGGTAACACGCCAGCCGTATGCCGTCAGTGCTACATCCATCCGGCGGTACTGGATGGATTCCTCGATGGAGCACTTGAGCAGTTCCCGAAGGCACGCAACCGCAAATGGATGACTGCTGAAGAAGCCACGTTGCTCAGGTTTCTCAACGCACGAAATGCCGAGCAGTAGTGGTCAGTCGCGGTGGAGACTCACGCGGTTGCGCCCGCCCGCCTTGGACGCATAGAGCGCATTGTCGGCCCACTCGATCAACTGTGCATAACCGCTGGTGGGCAGGCTCAGGTCAGCGACCCCGAGACTGACGGTAAACCGAATACGATGATGTTCGTGGCGGACCTCATGCGCTTCGACAGATTGGCGCAAGCGTTCGGCAAACATCAGAGCGCCCTGCCGATCGGTATCGGGCAATAGCACCACGAATTCCTCGCCGCCGTACCGCCCTGCCACGTCCGAGTCGCGCATGTTCTGCCGAACGATGTCGGCAGTCTGCTGGATAACGCTGTCTCCGGCCTGGTGTCCGAAGGTGTCGTTGATCTTCTTGAAGTGGTCGATATCGAACATCACCAGTGCGGTGTTGGTGTCATAGCGCCGATGGCGCGCATAGTCCTGACGAAGCATCTCTTCCCAATGGCCACGATTGAACAGCCCGGTCAGCCGATCGGTACTGGAGAGTCGTTGCAGTTCCTGGTTCGCGGCCTGGAGCTGACGGCGGTTGGTGGCCACATCGGTCACGTCATAGATGATGAGACAGATCTGCTTGATGCTGCCATCGAGCCCCTTCAACGGAAGCATGGTGGTGTTCTGGTACATGAAATCTTCCAGCCCGGTGATCGGCTGGTAGTTCTTGAAGCGCAACAGGTACGGACGCTGCTCCCAGATGGTGAAGGAAGGCGTCCCCAGGGTGGCGACATTCTCGACCTTTCGACGAAACCATCTTTCATCCACTTCGGGAAACAGCTCGAAAAATGACTTCTTCCGTGCGTCCTCTGGTAGCCGGCCGGAGCGATTCTCCATGAAGGTATTCCAGACATCGACGCGGTAGTCGCGGTCCAGCACAACGACGCCGACATCGATGTTCTGGACAATTGCCAGCAGCCAGTGGAGTTCGCTCAGCTCGAGGGAGTCAGACATGCCAGTTCATCAGGTACGCAAGTTTGCGGGACAGTAGCTCAACCGAATCCTCGGTGAACAGCAGCAACAGGTCGAAATGAATATCGTGCCCTTCGAGGCTGTAGCTGATCTCCACGGCCAGGGTTTTTTTCCATCGTTGCTGATTGACACGGATCAGTTCATCGATGGAAGCATGCTGACCTAGCACCTGCGGGTGGCCCTGGGAGAACACCACGTCGATCTGGTCGGCTATCCCGCTCAGACAGGCACTGATCAGCAGGCTGGAGAGGTCCAGCAGCATTTCAAGTTCGCGGTAGTCTTCGGCGCGCATGAGACGCGCCATGTCCGCAACCTCCGAGTCATGAAAGATCAGCAACGCTTCGCCGGCTATCCCACCGCCGATATAGCCCTGGCAGACCGCCGTAAGCTTGTCACCCTGAGCAGCATCGGCCAGCGCCATATGCAACTCCCCAACCTCGAGCATATTGACGTTGGGCACCGGCAGCTGCACGAAAACCCCCAGAACCCGAGCGAGCAGCGCAGCAGCACGGCCCATGGCGACATTCACTACTTCACGTACGGCGTCACGAAGGCTGACAGGCTCTCCCGCCTCTCGGTCGCCGAGCATCGGCAGTTCGGTGCCGATAAGGCCAAGGCTCGCCAATGTCTGCTGCAGGTGAACAGGATCGGCAGGTTTGCGAATGAACGCCAGCGCGCCCAGCTCCAGCACACGGCGAACCGCTTCTTCCTGAATATCTGCCGAAACCACGATTACCTTGCAGGCGATGCGTTCCGCCTGCAGCTCGGAAAGCACCTGATAGCCGTCCATCTCCGGCATGGTGAGATCTAGCAGGAGGACATCGATACCACCCTGCCGCACCCGGTCGAGCGCTTCACGGCCGTTGGATGCCTGATGAATCTCCAATTGCCACGCAGCAGGCAGCGAACGCAACAGCTGCTTGCGCGCCAGATTCGAATCATCACAGATCAGCAGGGAAACGGCAGACATGCAGCGCTCGCTCTTTTGTCCAGCCCTTGGGAACCGGGACAGCTTATATCAGTGAGCGGGCGCTGTGGTGGAGCCACGGAACAAATAGTGGCATTTTGCCCCACGCTGTCCCGAACGTCCCTTCATCAGGCCGTTGCGGCCTGAGAGGCTACTACTAATAGTAGGCATTGTCCCTATTGGTATGGTCCGTAACGTCCCTTACACCCTTGAGCTCTGGGATGCGTTCCAGCAGAGTTTTCTCGATGCCTTCCTTCAGGGTTACGTCAGCCTGACCGCAGCCCTGGCAGCCACCTCCAAACTGAAGCACCGCAATGCCTTCTTCGACTACGTCGATCAGGGTTACCTGCCCGCCGTGGCTGGCCAACCCCGGATTGATCTCGGTCTGCAGGTAATAGTTGATACGTTCGTTCATCGGACTGTCTTCGTTGACCATCGGCACCTTGGCATTGGGCGCCTTGATCGTCAGCTGACCGCCCATGCGGTCTGTGGCGTAGTCGACCACCGCGTCTTCCAGGAAGGGTTCGCTGAGCCCATCGACCCAGGCGGTAAAGCTCTTCAAGGCAATCGCGATATCGTCCGGCTTTTCCTCGCCCGGCTTGCAATAGGCAATGCAGGTTTCCGCATAGGGCGTACCGGGCTGGGTAATGAAGACCCGGATACCGATACCCGTGGTGTTCTGCTTTTCAAGCAACTCGGCCAGGTAATCGTGTGCTGCTTCGGTAATGGTTATGGCGCTCATGGGAACTCCTCTCAGACATGCCAGGCAGTGTACGCCAACCACTGGCCCGGATAAAGTCCTAGCGTTTTAGTAGGAGATAAGACGGCGGCCGATGACTGCGCTATGTGTTGGCTTCGTTTGGGATAGCTGAACAATTGTCTGGTTACGCGAGCGACATGCCCAACATGAGCGTCACTCATGCAGATCAGCTGATGATCAAAAAGCGTGCAGCTTTGCTATCATGCCCGGTCCTTGTAACCAGCTTCAGGTAGTCCCCATGCTCGACCGCAACGCCCGTCTCCAGGCTCTCCAGCAGGCCCTCAAGGAGCGCATCCTGATTCTCGACGGCGGCATGGGCACCATGATCCAGAGCTACAAACTGGAAGAGGCCGACTACCGTGGCGAACGCTTCGCCGACTGGCCGCAGGATCTCAAGGGCAACAACGATCTGTTGATCCTTACGCGACCGGACGCCATCAGCGCTATCGAAAAGGCTTACTTCGACGCCGGCGCAGACATCGTCGAGACCAATACCTTCAACGCCACCCGCGTTTCCCAGGCCGATTACGGCATGGAAGAGTTGGTCTACGAGCTTAACGTCGAAGGCGCCCGCCTCGCCCGCCAGGCAGCTGATGCGAAGACGGCCGAGACGCCGAACCAGCCGCGCTTTGTCGCGGGCGTACTCGGTCCGACCAGCCGCACCTGCTCGCTGTCACCCGATGTGAATAATCCGGGCTACCGCAACGTCACCTTCGACGAACTGGTGGAGAACTACACAGAAGCCACCCGCGGCCTGATCGAAGGCGGTTCGGACCTTATCCTGATCGAGACCATCTTCGATACGCTCAATGCCAAAGCGGCGATCTTCGCCGTGCAGCAAGTGTTTGAAGAGATCGGTTTCGAGCTGCCGATCATGATTTCCGGCACCATTACCGACGCATCCGGCCGCACCCTGTCCGGCCAAACGACTGAGGCCTTCTGGAACTCTGTACGCCACGCCAAGCCCATCTCGGTAGGCCTCAACTGTGCGCTGGGTGCGAAAGAGCTGCGCCCCTACCTGGAAGAACTGTCGAACAAGGCTGAAACCCATGTCTCGGCGCACCCTAACGCCGGCCTGCCCAACGCTTTTGGTGAGTACGATGAAAGCCCGGCGGAAATGGCCCGGATGGTTGAGGAGTTCGCTGCCAGCGGCTTCCTCAATATCGTCGGCGGCTGCTGTGGCACGACACCCGCACATATCGAGGCGATTGCCAAAGCCGTAGCGAAGTACACCCCGCGCGTCATACCTGACATTCCCAAGGCCTGTCGCCTGTCGGGCCTCGAGCCATTCACCATCGATCGCAGCTCGCTGTTCGTCAACGTGGGCGAGCGCACCAACATCACCGGTTCCGCCCGTTTTGCCCGGCTGATCCGCGAGGAGAATTACACCGAAGCCCTGGAAGTCGCCCTGCAGCAGGTCGAGGCCGGCGCGCAGGTCATCGACATCAACATGGACGAGGGCATGCTGGATTCGAAGAAGGCCATGGTGACCTTCCTCAATCTGATCGCCGGTGAGCCTGACATCTCGCGCGTGCCGATCATGATCGACTCGTCCAAGTGGGAGGTGATCGAAGCGGGCCTCAAGTGCATTCAGGGCAAGGGCATCGTCAACTCGATTTCCATGAAGGAAGGCGTCGACGCCTTCAAGCATCATGCACGCCTGTGCAAGCGCTACGGCGCGGCCGTGGTGGTGATGGCCTTCGACGAAGCCGGCCAGGCCGACACCGCCGAACGCAAGCGCGAAATCTGCCAGCGCTCTTACGACATTCTGGTCGATGAAGTGGGCTTCCCTCCGGAAGACATCATCTTCGACCCGAACATATTCGCGGTCGCCACCGGCATCGAAGAACACAACAACTACGCCGTGGACTTCATCGAAGCCTGCGCCTATATCCGCGACCACCTGCCCTACGCGCTCACTTCCGGCGGCGTGTCGAACGTGTCCTTCTCGTTCCGTGGCAACAACCCGGTGCGCGAGGCGATCCACTCGGTCTTCCTCTACTACGCGATCCAGAACGGCTTGACGATGGGCATCGTCAACGCCGGCCAGCTGGAAATCTACGACGAGATTCCAAAGAAGCTGCGCGATGCGGTCGAAGACGTCGTGCTCAACCGCACCCCTAACGGCACCGAGGCGCTGCTGGCCATCGCCGACGAATTCAAGGGCGACGGTAGCGTCAAGGAAGCGGAAACCGAGGAATGGCGCGGCTATACCGTCGAGAAGCGGCTGGAGCACGCGCTGGTCAAGGGCATTACCACCCACATCGTTCAGGACACCGAGGAGTTCCGCCAGCAGTGCGCGCGCCCCATAGAAGTCATCGAAGGACCACTGATGGCCGGCATGAACGTGGTGGGCGATTTGTTCGGCTCGGGCAAGATGTTCCTGCCTCAGGTGGTCAAATCCGCCCGCGTGATGAAGCAGGCTGTTGCGCACCTGATTCCTTTTATCGAAGCCGAAAAAGGCGACAAGCCCGAAGCCAAGGGCAAGATCCTCATGGCCACGGTCAAGGGCGATGTGCATGACATTGGCAAGAACATCGTCGGCGTGGTGCTCGGTTGCAACGGTTACGACGTGGTCGACATGGGCGTCATGGTGCCGGCGGAAAAGATCCTGCAGACCGCCATCGCCGAGAAGTGCGACATCATCGGCCTGTCCGGCCTGATCACGCCGTCGCTGGACGAGATGGTGCACGTTGCGCGCGAAATGCAGCGTCAGGATTTTCATCTGCCGCTGATGATCGGCGGCGCGACCACCTCCAAGGCCCACACGGCGGTAAAGATCGACCCGCATTACAAGAACGATGCGGTGGTGTACGTGACCGACGCTTCCCGTGCTGTCGGGGTCGCTACCACATTGTTGTCGAAGGAGCTGAAACCGGTCTTTGTACAGAAGACGCGCGAAGAATACGCAATGATTCGCGAGCGCACCGCCAACCGCAGCGCACGTACCGAGCGCCTGACCTACGAAGAAGCCATCGCAGTAAGGCCCAAGTTCGACTGGGCGGAATACTCACCCGTGAAGCCGACCTTCACCGGCCGCAAGGTGCTGGAAGACATCGACTTGCGCACCCTGGTCGATTACATCGACTGGACGCCCTTTTTTATCTCCTGGGATCTGGCGGGTAAATACCCACGCATTCTCGACGACGAGATTGTCGGGGAAGCCGCCACTTCGTTGTTCAACGACGCCCAGGCGATGCTCAACAAGCTGGTCGATGAAAAGCTCATCAAAGCCCGTGCGGTGTTTGGCTTCTGGCCAGCCAATCAGGTCGACGAAGACGACATCCAGGTCTATGACGACAACGGCGAAACCCTGGCCACCCTGCACCATCTGCGCCAGCAGACGGTTAAGACCGACGGCAAGCCAAACTTCTCGCTGGCCGATTTCGTCGCCCCGAAAAGCAGCGGCGTGACCGATTACGTGGGGGGTTTCATCACGACTGCGGGCATTGGCGCCGAGGAAGTGGCCAAGGCCTATCAGGACGCCGGAGACGACTACAACTCGATCATGGTCAAGGCTCTCGCCGACCGTCTGGCCGAGGCATGCGCCGAATGGCTGCACCAGCAGGTTCGCAAAAGCTGGTGGGGCTATGACCCCGAGGAGCAGCTGAGCAACGACGAGCTGATCAGGGAACAGTACAAGGGTATCCGCCCCGCACCGGGTTACCCCGCCTGCCCGGATCACACCGAAAAAGGCACCCTGTTCCAGCTGCTCGACGCCGATGGCGTCAGCCAGGTGACGCTGACCGAGCACTACGCGATGTTCCCCACGGCAGCAGTCAGCGGCTGGTATTTTGCCCATCCCAAGGCTCAGTACTTTGCAGTCGGCAAGATCGACAAGGACCAGGCCGAGCGCTATAGCAAGCGCAAAGGACAGGAGCTTGCCGTGACCGAACGCTGGCTGATGCCGAATCTGGGTTACGACAACTGACAGACAAGGCGGGTGAGCGGCCCGCCTTGTTCATTCCTGACCTCGCAGGCGAAAAACCTTATGTCTATCGAAACGCCTTACCTGCTCGATCAGCTGGAAACTGCAGACATGCTGGAGATCGATGGCCTGCATGCCTGGCAATTCATACTGGCCGAAGCGGTACTCGACCAGGCCGATGCAGCCGCCGCAGCCGACCAGCCATTCGCGAGCGAGGACGTCGTCCTGACTGTCGAGTGCGTCGACGGGCGCGAGCGCCGCAGTTGGCGTTTTAGCTACAACCAGATCATGGAAGCCCAGTACCTCATCGATACAGACAGCTGGCTGCTGGACGACGGCAAGCACCGTCTGAGATGCCTGGGCGCGCTAGGTATAAGCGACGATGCGGAGTAAGGGCGAAAAACACAGTAGCAGAACAATCTGCGTTTCTTTCACCAGCAGGGTCTAGTAGACCGCCAGTATCTCGTAGTGCTGGCGGCGCCCGTCGACCAGCACTTGCACTTCATCGCCTTCGCTGCGCCCCAGCAGTGCATGGCCAAGGGGCGAACGCGGGGAGATGACCAATACATCGATACCCCCGACCTTGATCCGTAGCCCGGCTGCATCCGGTCCCAGAAACAGCCAGCGGCTGCTGCCATCCTGATCCAGCGATACCAGCGCCCCTACCCTGATCGGTTCGTCGGTAGCTGGTCGTACCGTCAGGTTGCGATAGCTGTTCAACGCCGTCTCGATCTCAGTCAGGCGACGGCGTTGGCCATCGGCGAGATAGGCTGCTTCCAGCCCTCGGGTGTCGTACTTGTTTTCCGCCTTGCTTTCGGCGTGAGTTGCCGCCTCGCGGGAAGCTTCAAGCGCATCCTTGGCGATCATCAGGTCAGCCTGCAGCCGGTCAATGATCAGCGCCTGGATTTGGGTTTTGTTCATGCGTTCTCGTGGGTTGTGAATGCACAGGTGCGCAGCATGGCATCGGTATCAGCCGGGTGCCATGCCTGCTGGTATCTCCTGTTGCAAGCAGAGGTTAGTGCCTTGTGGGATCGACGGTAGCGCCGCGTGCAATATTTCTCCATTCTCCCCGCACTGGCATCGCCAGCCCTGCTAGAGCTCGGCCTGGCGTTTTTAATCACGTACGGACGTCAACCGACGTTCCACCGGAGTCCATGAATGAATATGCGCGCAGCGGTAGCCCTTATGGCCATGGTGATGTTCAGCGCAACGGCCCTGGCCGATGGGCAGACACTGAGGATAGAACTCAAGGGTATCGAACATGAGCAGGGCAAGATCCGCGTCGCGCTGTTTGCCAATGCGAAAAGCTTCCGCAAGGCAGATCAGGCATTTGCATCCCATCAGGTGCCTGCGAAAAAAGGCACCATGACGCTAACGTTCGAAGAGGTTCCAGCCGGCCAGTACGCAGTCATGGTCTACCACGACGAAAACGCCAACGGCAAACTGGACCTGCGCTTCGGCATGTTTCCTACGGAGGGGTACGGACTATCCAATAACCCAAAGGTGATGGGCCCACCTTCGTTCGAGGACAGCGAATTCTCGGTTGCAACCGACACGCCCAGCCAGATCGAGATCGACATCCGCTACTGATAGCAAACCGGCAGCCATTGCTGGCTGCCGGTTGCACTTAGCTGCGCAGGCGGCAGGAGTTGATACCCAACAGGCGATAGGCCGGACAGAAGCGAAATACACCGGTGACAATCGGCAATATGCCGATCCATCCCCACACACCGATGAGGCCGGCAAGCGTCAAGCCGATCAGAACCACCCCCAGGGTGATGCGCATCAAACGATCAACAGTACCGACATTAGCTTTCATGATTGACCTCCAGGTCATGCTGCGCGCCGGGAATCCAGCGCAGTGAACAGCCATATTCCGCAAAGCATGGCAACGACGAACAATCCGGTCTGCCAGTAGCCTGCCAACAAACCTGTCAGCGCCGGCCCGGGACAGAGACCGGCAATCCCCCAGCCGATGCCAAACAACAGGCTGCCGCTGATCAAACGTCGGTCCACCCTGCGCGCATCGGGTAACCGCATTGGCGTATCGAGGAGCGTCCGGGAGTGCCGCTTTGCCCAGCTGAACGGGACAATAGCGGCACTGATCGCACCGAACATTACAAAGGCCAGCGACGGGTCCCAGTCACCGGCGACATCAAGAAAGCCAATCACCTTCTGCGGATTGGACATGCCCGAAAGCAGCAGCCCCATACCAAACAGCAGCCCGGCAAGCAAAGCGGTAATTCTCGGCATATCAGATACCCAGAAGATGACGCACGACAAACACGGTGGCAAAGCCGGACGCCATGAACATCAGCGTGGCAATGATCGAGCGTGACGAAAGCCGGGCTATGCCACAGACGCCGTGACCACTGGTACAACCAGAGCCGTAGCGCGTCCCCAGCCCTACCAACACACCCGCGATCACCAGCGCCGGCCACTCGGTGTCGATACGCACTGCAGGCAGCTCACCGAACAGTAGCCATACGACCGGCGACAGCACGAGCCCGAGAAGGAACAGGAACTTCTCACTACGGCCTTCGGCGTTTCGCTCTACAAGACTGGCCAGCAACCCACTGATACCTGCGATGCGCCCATTGAGCACAACGAAGACGCCAGCTGAAAGACCGATCAGCACACCACCGGCCAACGAAGCCCATGGGCTGAATTGCAGCCAGTCGATGGTCATTTCCCGCTGTCCTCGCAGAACAGTTGATAGAGCGTATTGATGATGGCCAACGCTTCGGAGCTGCTGATTCGGTAATAGATCTGCTTGCCCTCACGGCGGGTCGAGACCAGCCCCTCACGACGCAACACAGACAGCTGCTGCGACAAGGTCGGCTGCTGTATCCCGAGTAGCCTCTCGAGCTCGCTGACATTGCGCTCTCCCTGTGTGAGCTGGCAGAGCAGCAACAGGCGATCCGGATTGGCCAGGGCCTTGAGCAGCTGACTTGCTTCATCGGCGCTTCGCTTGAGCTGTGGAATATCAAGCACCGGCGGTGTCGCGTTCATGAAATCACCTCAATTACATTGAAAACAATATATTTATTTGTATACCGATATGCAAGCGTAGCCGTTCCGCCCTGCTGCAGACAGACGCATAAGGCCGCACATGACGTCAGACAGCATTGCCGATGGTCGGGGTGCCACTGAACTGTTGCGCTTGAGGGGCTGTCCAGAGCTGAAGCGTCCAGTGCAGCCGCATCACCTGCCATATCGGTCTGGAACCATTATTTTTCCAAAAAGAGGAAATTTGCCGCAGGCGATCGTGCGAGACGCTGCTTATACTGACCCCCCATTCCAATCTGGAGCCACACCCGTGAATAAAGCCGAGTTGATTGAAGCGATCGCCACCTCCGCTGATGTACCAAAGAGCACCGCAACGCGCGTTCTTGATGCCTTCACCGAAAGCGTCACCAACAGTCTGCAGAACGGCGACAGCGTCACGCTGGTTGGCTTTGGCACCTTTGCAGTAAAGGAACGCGCTGCACGTGACGGCCGCAACCCACAGACCGGCGCGACGATCAAGATATCCGCAGCAAAGCTGCCAGGCTTCAAGCCGGGCAAGTCGCTGAAGGACGCAGTGAACTGAGTCACTGCTTTCTGGATACCGGGCCGCTGACGTCCTTGCGGACGCAGCGCCTGCTTGATGCCCGCACCGCCCCGCTATTTCCCGCCGCAGCCCGACACCCGCAGTTTCCGTACGTCTCGCCGAATCGCGCACTCGCCAGCCACAGCGTGTTGCCCTGCAGCTCCGCCAGCTGCAATCGACACCAACCGTACCCTGACGATGGCTGGCTCTCGTCCTTACTTGTCCCGGTCCACCGCGAACCCTGCCCAGGCCTGGCGTGAGGGCATGATTTCCAGCCGGTTGATGTTGATGTGCGCCGGTAGCGTGGCAACGTAGAAAATCTGCTCGGCAATGTCTTCAGCCGTCAGCGGTGTGGTGGTGCTGTAGAGCGCATCGGAAGCCGCCTGATCTCCCTTGGTGCGAACGAGGGTGAACTCCGTCTCCGCCATGCCTGGGGCGATGTCGGTCACGCGCACCCCCGTCGCGACGAGATCGCAGCGCAGGTTATAGCTGAATTGCTGGACGAAGGCCTTGCTTGCGCCATAGACGTGACTGCCGGGATAGGGCCACTGACCTGCCACCGAGCCGATATTGACGATGCTGGCACCCTTGCCGGTTTCAATCAGTGTTGGCAGCAATGCATGGGTTACGTTGACCAGGCCGGTGATATTGGTGTCGATCATGGTGTGCCAGTCGTTCAGATCGGTCTTCTGCGCGGGCTCCGGCGCCAGTGCCAGGCCCGCGTTGTTGACCAGGCAGGTGATCGCGCGGAAGGCTTCGGGCAGCTTGGCAACCACATCCTTGACGGCCTCGCTCCTGCGCACGTCGAGCGTTGCAACATGGACCGCCACCTTGTTGCCCAGCTCCTGCTTCAGCTCTTCCAGCCGCTCGGAGCGTCGACCAGTCAGTACCAGGGACCAGCCCGCTTCGGCAAATCGACGTGCAGTGGCACGTCCGAATCCGGACGTGGCACCAGTGATGAATACGATCTTGGTGTTCATGTTGTTCCTCTTTCAGTTGGCAGCGCCGGGAAAGCGCCGCATTAGCCTCAGCTGTCTATGGTCCATCGCCAGGCAGATAAATTCGAGCGGATTCCAGTCTGTACGGCAATTCGAACCAGCCACTGTTTAGCCTGACCTGCTGTGCGCCCTATCGTTTCTGCTAAAGCTGAATGCTTCCATTGGGCAGGCAGGTCAGTGCCCAAAGCGACTCAAGCACCCACCCGGACCCGCATAATGCGCACCGGATTGCCAACCCAGCACATCCAGACGCCCCCTCTGGAACATCCCGTTCCGGATGCCCTCCCATGCAAAGCCATGCCGATATCCGGCACCAACTGCATCCGAGGAGGCTACATGCGAATCACCCTTCCACGTCTCGGCTTTGGCGGCGCGCCGCTGGGCAACATGTTCACTCCGCTCGACGAAGCTACCGCCGACGCTACCCTCAAGGCAGCGTGGGAGGCTGGCATCCGCTACTACGACACCTCACCACACTATGGCGCCGGCCTCGCCGAGCAGCGCTTCGGACGCTTGCTGAGCAAGAAGCCGCGCGACGAGTTTGTGCTGAGCACCAAGGTGGGCCGCCTGTTGCGGCCAACGAACGCGCCGGAAAATGCCAAGCCTTTCGTCGATGAGCTGCCCAACAAACGCGTCGTTGACTACTCGGCCGATGGTGCGCGTCGCTCAATTGAAGACAGTCTGGAACGGATGGGTGTCGACCGAATCGACGTCGCCTTCATCCATGACGTATCCGAGGACCAATGGGGGCCGCAGTGGACCGAGTTTTTCCAGCAGGCCATGCAGGGCGCGGCGAAAGCGCTGACGCAGATGCGCGATGAAGGAGTCATCCGCGGCTGGGGCCTTGGCGTCAATCTCGTCGAGCCGTGCCGGATGGCCCTCGAGCAATCCGATCCTGACGTATTCCTGCTCGCGGGTCGCTACTCCCTACTCGATCATCGCGAAGCACTGGATACGCTGTTCCCGCAATGCGTGGAACGTGGCGTCGGCATCGTCGTCGGGGGGCCGTTCAATTCAGGCGTGCTGGCCGGTGGAGAGCATTACGACTACGCCCAGGCACCTGATGAGATTCGCCAGAAGACCCGGCAGATAGAAGCGGTCTGCGAGCAGTTCGGTGTGGATCTGCGTGCTGCTGCGCTGCAGTTCTGCCTGGCCCACCCAGCTGTGCTGTCAGCGATTCCCGGCACCAGCAACCCGAAACGCCCGGCGCAGTATGTGCAGCAGTTCGAGACAGTGATTCCTGCCGACTTCTGGCGTGCGCTGAAAGCCAAGCAGTTGCTCCCCGAAGACGTGCCGGTCCCGACCTGATGCGTTGATGTTCGAGCCGGGCAAGACGCTGTTCGTGTCGGCAAGAACCTCCAGGGCAACGACATGCACGAAAGGACAGAACGGTCCCGACAGTTCGGCTTACGTCACCCGGAAAGAGAGAAGAGCTGCCAGCTAACCGCGCAAACCTGCCTGCGGAGATCGGATACCGTTCGCTTGCCAGCAGTTAATCCGCGGCCAAAGCCTGGCGCACGACGCGCTCAAGATCGCTGAAAAAGAATGGCTTCTGGAGCGTCGGAACCTGGGCGTAGCAGGGATCCATACCGAGCGAGCCATAGCCGGTGGCGAAGACCAGCGGGATGTTGCGGGCAAGCAGACGTTCAGCGATGGGGAAGCTGCTCACACCGTCCAGGTTGACGTCCAAGATTGCAAGGTCGAAGTCACCGTGCTCCGCAGCCTCAAGCCCTTCGGCGAATCGTGGTACCAGCTCGATGGCCCCACACCCGATGTCCTGCAGCATGTCCTCGAGCAGCATGCCCACCAGCGCCTCATCCTCGATCACCAGGACCCGCGCGCATTGAATGTTCATTGCAGCGGCACCTCGATGTCGCATATTACGCCACCTGTCGCGAAGGCCAGGCGGACCTCCGCGCCCAGCTCGCCGCCCAGCCCACGTTCCAAGAGACGCGAGCCGAAGCCTTTTCGCACTGGTGGCGAAACGGCAGGTCCGCCCACCTCCTCCCAACGCAACTGCAAGACAGCAACCTGCTCGCGCAGCCCATGCTTCCAACCGATATGGACCTGTCCCGTGTCGCTGGTAAGCGCGCCGTACTTGGCGGCATTAGTGCATAGCTCATGCAGCGCCATTGCCAACGCCAGTGCCTGTTTTGGTTTCAGGCGCTGAGCGGGCCCTTCGGTAACGAAGCGCTGACGGCCGCTGACCTGAAACGGAGCAGCTGCCTGCTCGATGACTTCGCGCAAATCGGCTGCCTGCCAGTTCTCTCTGGAAAGGACGTCATGCGCCTTGGACAGGGCGATCAATCGACCTTCGAACCATTGATAGCTCTGGTTTTCTACGTCACGGCGAAAGCTCTGTGCGGCGATGGACTGTACCGTCGCCAGCGTGTTCTTGACTCTGTGGTTCAACTCGTTGAGCAGCAGCAGGCGATGGTCTTCGGCGACCTTACGCTCCGTGATATCCACCAGCATGTTGACCGCGCCGATCAGCTC
The DNA here is from genome assembly GCF_058536345.1 of Stutzerimonas sp. C6.4V. NCBI lineage: Bacteria > Pseudomonadati > Pseudomonadota > Gammaproteobacteria > Pseudomonadales > Pseudomonadaceae > Stutzerimonas > Stutzerimonas sp. C6.4V. The sequence continues at coordinate 1,330,050 of NZ_JBZUBM010000001.1, read as the reverse complement.
ACCGGCACCATTGCGAAGTGGCGCCGGATACGCCAGGAACGGCACGAGGGTGCCATCAGGGCGCTCGCCCAAGGCCTCCGCGCCCTCGATTGCACAATTCTCTTTCAACGCCCTCGCCATGGGACAGTCCTCATGGAGCATGGGTGCGCCGTCTGGCCAGTACAGGCGCCACGACACACACCATTCATCGTCACCGATCACCGGCACACGCCCAGCCAGTTCGACACATGCCTTGTTGAAGTAGCTGAGCTTGCCATTCGCATCGGTGGTGTAGACAGCGGTCGGCAGCGCATCGAGGAGGTCTCGCATGCGTTGCTCAGCGTCCCGGTTGGCTGTCTCCAGCTGCTTGCGTTCGGTGATATCGCGCGTGATTGCCAGCTGCACGAAACCGCCCCTGGCCCCGTTGCTGTTGTCTGGCAGGGGCATAGGCACCGCATGGGTTTCCATGTGTCGCCGGCTTCCGGCGAGGTTGATGATGTCGAATTCCCAGCTGAGCTTTTCACCATCGCAGACCCGACCGTGCTGCTCTTGCCAGAATTGTCGATGCTCAGGCGCTACCAGATCGAATACGCAGCCGCCTTCTACTTCGTCCGGGCTGCTGGCTGCCAACATCCGCAGGCCAGCGGGATTCATCTGCACGAGGGTGCCGTCGCGTTCTACCACCTTTACGCACTCCGGCGTGTTCTCAAGGATTGCGCTAAGCCAATCGAGATCACCTCTTCGATCGGTGTTGGGCAGCCGCGCCGGCGAGCTGGCCCGGAAGCACACAACCGCGCCCGTGATCTGCCCCGCGTCGTTGCGCACTGCTTCGATATTGGCCAGAACTGCGGCTGGAACACCATCGGGGCGCTCGATCATAAGCGCCACGTCGTGAGCCGGGCGTCCGGTGCGGATCGTATGGCCAAGACAGGTATCGGCCAGACATTCGAATTCGCCAGCGTTATCCACGAAGCGAAGGCGACCCTGAGCAGCGAGGCCGCCGCCGCATAGCTGATCAGCCATACGGTTGTAGCGCTGCACGGTGCCGTCGGCGTCGAGCATGCAGACGCCCATGGGCACTACATCGAGGACTGGATCATCGAACCGCAACGAACCCGACAGAAGATTGGTGGCAGTGTCCACGCCGGGGTTGTTTGCAATATGCATCTCTTCCTTTTTACGACCTGTCAATAGAGGGTTTCCAGCAAGCGAAGTGTACCTAACCAGGCGAGCCGCTGAGTCTCAGCGGGCCACGATATGTGCGCTTCTGCATCGGTGTGTATTTTTGCAGACCATCTATGCAGAGAGCCGCATTGAAGCAGACAAAATTGCACTCTAGGATCAGGACAGCTCAATCGACTTGCCTATCGAATAACTGCAACCGCTAGGACACGCCATGAACCAGTCAAGTGCCATACCCACAGTCAAGCTCCTGATCGGCGGCGAGCTGGTCGAATCGTCTACCAGCGAATGGCGCGACGTCGTCAACCCGGCCACACAGGAGGTTCTGGCCCGCGTGCCATTCGCCACCGAGGCAGAAATGAACGCGGCGGTCGCCAGTGCCAGGGACGCCTTCAAGACCTGGCGCAAGACCCCTATCGGTGCACGCTCGCGCATCTTCCTCAGGTATCAGCAACTGATCCGCGAAAACATGCAAGAGTTGGCAGCCATCCTCACCGCCGAACAGGGCAAGACCCTGGCCGACGCCGAGGGCGATGTGTTCCGCGGCCTGGAGGTGGTCGAGCACGCGGCCGGCATCGGCAACCTGCAACTGGGCGAGCTGGCTAACAACGTGGCGACGGGCGTCGACACCTACACCCTGCTGCAGCCGCTGGGCGTCTGCGCTGGTATTACCCCGTTCAACTTCCCGGCGATGATTCCGCTGTGGATGTTCCCGATGGCCATCGCCACCGGCAATACCTTCGTCCTCAAGCCGTCCGAACAGGACCCGATGGTGACCATGCGTCTCGCCGAGCTGGCGCTGGAAGCGGGCGTGCCGCCGGGCGTGCTCAACGTGGTGCATGGCGGCGCCGACGCGGTGAACCTGATCTGCGACCACCCGGACATCAAGGCCGTCTCGTTCGTCGGCTCGACCAAGGTCGGCACCCACGTCTATAACCGGGCCAGCCAGGCCGGCAAGCGCGTGCAATGCATGATGGGCGCGAAGAACCACGCCATCGTGCTGGCCGACGCGCACAAGGAACAGACCCTCAACGCCATCGCCGGGGCCGCCTTCGGTGCAGCCGGCCAGCGCTGCATGGCGCTGTCGGTGGTGGTGCTGGTGGGTGAAGCACAGGCCTGGATCCCGGATCTGGTGGCCAAGGCCAAGACGCTCAAGGTCAGTGCCGGCGTCGAGGCGGGCACCGATGTCGGCCCGCTGGTCTCCTGCGCCGCGCTGGATCGCGTCAGCGGCCTGATCGAACGCGGCATTCAGGAAGGCGCCCGGCTCGAGCTGGACGGCCGCAACCCGAGCATCGCGGGGTACGAGCGCGGCAACTTCGTCGGCCCAACCCTGTTCTCTGGCGTGACCACGGGCATGAGCATCTACCGCGAGGAAATCTTCGGCCCGGTGCTTTGCGTCATGGCGGCCGACACCCTGGACGAGGCCATCACGCTGATCAACGCCAACCCCAACGGCAACGGCACCGCCATCTTCACCCGTTCCGGCGCGGCGGCGCGGCATTTTCAGGAAGAGATCGACGTTGGACAGGTCGGCATCAACGTACCGATTCCGGTGCCGGTGCCCATGTTCTCGTTCACCGGTTCGCGGGCATCCAAGCTTGGTGACCTCGGCCCGTACGGCAAGCAGGTGGTGCAGTTCTACACTCAGACCAAGACGGTCACCCAGCGCTGGTTCGACGAGAACGAAGTCGGCGGTACGGTGAACACCACCATCAACCTCAAGTGACCAGGTGTGGCGTCTTGCCCAGGTAAGGCGCCACGCGAGCCGGCAATCAGAACAAGAAGGAAACGGCCATGCATATCGGTTTTCTCGGGCTCGGCAACATGGGCGGACCCATGGCGCGCAACCTGCTCAAGGCGGGCCATCAACTCACGGTCTTCGACCTTTCCGCGGCGGCCGTGTCCGGCCTCGTCGAGGCCGGCGCGAAGGAGGCGACATCGCCTGCGGCGGTCGCCCAGGCGGATGTCGACGTCATCATCACCATGCTGCCCACCGCTCCTCACGTGAAGCAGGTGTATCTGGGTGAAGACGGCTTGCTGGCCCATGTCTCGGCGGGTGTGCTGCTGATCGACTCTTCGACCATCGACCCGCTGTCCGCTCGCGAAGTCGCTTCCGCCGCCGCTCACAACGGCAACCCGATGCTCGATGCACCGGTGTCCGGCGGCACGGGCGGCGCTGCCGCAGGGACCTTGACTTTCATGGTCGGCGGCAGCGAAGCGGATTTCCAGACGGCGCAGCCGATCCTGGCGACGATGGGCAAGAACATCGTCCATTGCGGTGGCAGCGGCAACGGTCAGGTCGCAAAGGTCGCCAACAACCTCCTGCTCGGCATCTCCATGATCGGTGCCGCCGAGGCCATGTCGCTCGGTGTTGCCTTGGGCATGGAACCGGAGGTCCTCGCCGGGGTGATCAATTCATCCAGTGGACGCTGCTGGAGCAGCGAAATCTACAATCCCTTCCCCGGCGTGGTGGAGACCAGCCCAGCGTCTCGCGGCTATAGCGGCGGCTTCGGCACCGACCTGATGCTCAAGGACCTTGGCCTGGCGAGCGAAGCGGCTAAGCAGGTCCGCCAGCCGGTTATCCTCGGCGCACTCGCGCAGCAGCTCTACCAGGCCTTCAGCCTGCAAGGCCACGGCGGACTGGATTTCTCCTCGATCATCAAACTCTACCGCCAAGAGGACCAGGCATGACCCAGGCAGAAGCGCCGGTACTGATCCAAGTACGCAACCGCGTCGGCTATCTCACCCTCAACCGCCCCGCCGGGCTCAACGCCATCACCCTGCCGATGGTGCGGACGCTGCACCGCCAGTTGCAGGAATGGGCGGACGATCAGGGCATCGTCGCCGTGGTGCTGCGCGGTGCCGGCGAAAAGGCTTTCTGCGCTGGGGGTGACATCCGCTCGCTGTACGACAGCTACAAGCGCGGTGACAGCCTGCACCGGGAATTCTTCGAGGAGGAATACGCGCTCGACCAATACATCCACGCCTACACCAAGCCGCTCTTGGCGTTGATGAACGGCTTCGTACTCGGTGGCGGCATGGGCCTGGTCCAGGGTGCTTCTCTGCGGGTGATTTCCGAGCGCACCCGCATGGGCATGCCGGAAGTCGGCATCGGCTATTTTCCGGACGTCGGCGGCAGTTACTTTCTGTCACGGCTGCCGAGCAACCTGGGCGTCTACATGGGCCTGACCGGCAACCATGTCGGCGCGGCCGACGCGCTCTATGCCGAGCTTGTCGACTACTGCGTGCCTTATGACAGCTTCGCCGACCTCGAACGCTGCCTGGACCAGCAGGACTGGTCCGTGCCGCCGCGGCACGCGCTGACCAACCTGCTGGTGTCGATGGGCCGCACCGAGCTCCCGGATGCGCCGTTCAAAATGCTTAGCCGAGCCATCGACGAACATTTCTCGCATGACAGCGTCGCCGCGATTCGCCAGTCGCTCGCCGGGGAGACCCGTGCCGAATACCGCGAATGGGCCGCCGAAACGCTGGAGACGCTGGATAGCCGCTCACCGCTGTCGATGAGCGTAACCCTGGAAATGCTCCGTCGTGGACGCGAGCGCTCGCTGGCCGACTGTTTCGACATGGAGCTGCACCTCGACCGCCAGTGGTTCGACAAGGGCGACATCATCGAAGGCGTCCGTGCGCTGATCGTCGACAAGGACAAGAATCCGCGCTGGAACCCGCCTACGCTGGAAGAAGTGACGCCCGAGCGCGTCGCTGCTTTCTTCGCTGGCGTCTGACAGAGGGGCAACCTCATGCACGACATCGAACTGACCGAAGAACAACGGATGATTCGCGACATGGCGCGCGACTTCGCCCGCGCCGAGATCGCGCCCAAGGCACACGACTGGGAACAGGCCGGCTGGATCGACGACGAGACGGTGAGCCAACTGGGCGAGCTCGGCCTGCTCGGTATGATCGTTCCCGAGCAATGGGGCGGCACCTACATCGACTACGTCGCCTACGCCCTGGCCGTCGAGGAAATCTCGGCGGGTGACGGAGCGATCGGCGCGCTGATGAGCATCCACAGCTCGGTCGGCTGCGGCCCGATTCTCAAATACGGCACGCCGGAGCAGCAGGATGCGTGGCTGCCGGATCTGGCCACCGGTCGCGCCATCGGCTGTTTTGCCCTCACCGAGCCCCAGGCCGGCTCCGAGGCGCACAACCTGCGCACCCGCGCCGTGCTGGACAATGGCGAGTGGGTAATCAACGGCGCCAAACAATTCGTCAGCAACGGCAAGCGCGCCAAGATCGCCATCGTCTTCGCCGTGACCGATCCAGAGCTGGGCAAAAAAGGGCTCTCCGCGTTTCTCGTGCCCACCGACAACCCCGGTTTCGTCGTCGATCGCATGGAGAAGAAGATGGGCATCCGAGCCTCGGATACCTGCGGCGTCACCCTGCGTGACTGCCGCATTCCCGAGGCCAACCTGCTCGGCCCGCGCGGCAAGGGGCTGGCGATCGCCCTGTCCAATCTGGAAGGTGGTCGCATCGGCATCGGCGCTCAGGCCCTCGGCATCGCCCGCGCGGCATTCGAAGCGGCGTTGGGCTATGCGCGCGAACGCATCCAGTTCGACAAGCCGATCATCGAGCACCAGAGCGTGGCGAACATGCTCGCGGACATGCACACCCGCATCAACGCTGCGCGGCTGCTGATCCTGCACGCCGCGCGCCTGCGCAGCGCCAACCTGCCGTGCCTGTCCGAAGCCTCCCAGGCCAAGCTGTTCGCGTCTGAGGTGGCCGAATACGTGTGCTCCAAAGCCATGCAGATCCACGGCGGCTACGGCTATCTGGAGGACTATCCGGTCGAGCGCTACTACCGCGACGCGCGCATCACGCAGATCTATGAAGGCTCCAGCGAGATTCAGCGGCTGTTGATCGCACGGGAGTTGAATAACTACGGGGTGTAATCAACCGCGGCAACGGCGAGGAACGACACCAGCTGTTCCCGAGATCGACAGGAGGCGCGCAACGGGATCGGGAAGCTCAATAAACCACCTCGACGCAGTATTCCGAACGACCGATGGCGGCGGCGCGAGCCCCATCCGACAACAATAAGAAGGATACGACGATGCTCAAAGGTACGATGCAGCAGACCCCGCTGATGATCAGCGGCATCCTGACCCACGCCGCCCTCGCCCACGGCGAGCGCGAAATCGTCTCGCGGCTGGTGGATGAACCTCTCTGGCGCTACGACTACGCAGGTTTGGCGAAACGCGCCGGGCAGGCGGCCAGCATGTTGCGCAGCCTGGGCGTGAAGCCTGGCGACCTGGTCTCGTCGATGGCCTGGAACACCCATCGTCACTTCGAGCTGTTCTTCGCCGTGCCCGGGATTGGCGCGGTGCTGCACACGGCCAATCCACGCCTGTCGGACGAGCAGATCATCTACACCCTGAACCACGCCGGAAGCGGCGTACTGCTCTTCGACCGCAGCTTCCTCGCCCTGGTCGAGCGCGTTCGGCCGCATCTGGAGCACATCCATACTTTCGTCATGCTCGCCGACGCCGAACGCACCGAACCCGGAGAGATCGGTGCGCAAAGCTACGAAACGCTGATCGCCAACGAGCCACCCATCACCGACTGGCCGCAGTTCGATGAGAACGCCGGTGCCATGCTCTGCTACACCTCCGGCACCACCGGCAACCCGAAAGGCGTCGTCTATAGCCACCGCTCCGTGGTGCTGCATGCGATGGCCGCCGGGCTCACAGGCGCCTTCGGCTTCTCCGCGTTCGACTGCATCATGCCCTGCTCATCGCTCTATCACGCCACCGCCTGGGGCGTGCCCTTCACCGCTGCCATCAACGGCTGCAAGTTCGTGTTGCCCTGCGACAAGATGGACGGCGCCAGCCTGCAGGAGCTGATCCAGAGCGAGGGCGTGACCTTTTCCGGTGGCGTACCGACCATCTGGACCATGTACCTCAACCACCTGGAGCGCACCGGAGAGACCACCGGAGCGCTCAAGTGCCTGGTGATCGCAGGGTCCGCCGTGCCCCGCGCGCTCGCCGAAAAGTTCGAGACCCGCTACGGCGTCAGCGTCCGCCAGCTCTGGGGCATGACCGAAACCAGCCCGCTCGGCGTGGTGGCCACCCCAACGCCCAAGCTCGCGGCCCAGGGCGAGGCCGCGACGAAGGAGGCCATCTGGACGCGCCAGGGTCGCTTGCAATTTGGCATCGAGCTGAAGATCGTCGACGAGGCCGGTAACCCGTTGCCGCATGACGGCACTACATCCGGAGCGCTGCTGGTACGCGGGCCCTGGACGGTCGAGCGCTATTTCCGCAGCGAGACCAGCGCGGTCGATGCCGATGGCTGGTTCGACACTGGCGACATCGCCACCCTGGACCCCAACGGCTACATGCGCATCACCGACCGCAGCAAGGACGTGATCAAGTCCGGCGGCGAGTGGATCAGCTCCATCGACATCGAGAACATCGCCGTGGCCTGCCCGGGCGTGCGCATCGCCGCAGTCGTCGGGGTGACGCACGAGAAGTGGGAGGAGCGCCCTGTACTCATCATCGAACCCCACGACGATGCGCAGATCTGCATCGAGACGGTGCTCGCCTTCCTCGAACCGCAGATCGTCAAGTGGTGGATGCCCGATGCGGTGATCATCGACACCGTCCCCCTGACCGCTACCGGCAAGATCGACAAGAAGACGCTGCGCGAGCGCTACCGCGATCACCTGATCGAACTTGAGGAAAGCGCAGCGGATGCGGCGAGCCTATAGCGACCCAGCATCTGGGGGCGACGGGCTTCGCCGTTTCGCGGATACCCCGCCTCCTCCAGCGAGATAACTGGCGACCCCTAAAGTGGGCCTCAGCCCACCGCTCTTGCCTACCCAAGGGATCTAACGAACCACGCCGTTTTACTGGCTCACCGTGTCATATCCATGCGCAGCCGTGAACCCGGCCATTAATGCCACTGATCACAACCGCCCGCGCCGGACACCCACAGAAATTTGCATGTACGGGGCGCGATGGACCTCATCACCAAAAGGAACGCGCCTTATGCCGACCGCCACTGCCACCCCTCGCCAAGGCCCTCTGGTCGGCCTGCGCGTATTGGAGTTCGCCAGCATCGGGCCCGGTCCACACTGCGCGATGTTGCTGGCAGACCTCGGCGCCGAGGTGATCCGCATCGAGCGCGAGGGCGGCAATGGTTGGCCCAATCCGGTCGCTGATCGCGGTCGCAAGCGCCTGACGCTGGACATCCGCACCGAAGCCGGGCGTGAGCGCTGCCTGACCCTGGCCGAGGGCGCCGACGTGCTGATCGAGGGCTTTCGGCCTGTCGTGATGGAACGCCTGGGCCTCGGACCTGAGCAGGTTCACGGGCGCAACCCGCGTTTGGTGTATGGCCGCATGACCGGTTGGGGCCAGACCGGTCCGCTAGCCAAGAGTGCCGGGCACGACATCAACTATCTGGCGCTCACCGGTGCCCTGGCCGCCATCGGGGGGCGCGAAGGTCCGCCGTTGCCACCGCTCAATCTGGTCGGCGATTTCGGAGGCGGCTCGCTCTATCTGGCCTTCGGCATCATGGCGGCGCTGTGGGAGCGCGAACGGTCGGGCCTGGGCCAGGTCATCGATGCCGCCATTGTCGATGGCGTTTCCTCGATGATGAGCTTCTTCGCCGGTCTGTTGCCCAGCGGAGCGATCTCGCTTCAGCGCGACCGTAACCTGCTCGCCGGCGCCGCGCCGCACTACCGCTGCTACGCCTGTGCCGACGGCCGCGACATCGCCATCGGGCCGCTCGAGCCACAGTTCCTCAGCGAACTGGCGCAACGCATCCAGGCGCCGGATAACCTGCTTCAGGACGTTCGGAATCCGGACCGCTGGGCGGCACAGGGCGAACACCTCGCCGCGCTGTTCGCCAGCCGGACCCAGGCCGACTGGTGCGAACTGCTCGAAGGCACCGACGCCTGCTTCGCGCCCGTGCTCACGCTAGAAGAAGCCGCACAGCATCCGCATATGCAAGCGCGTGGCGTCTATCGCGACATCGACGGCGCCCTGCACGCCGCCCCGGCGCCGCGCTTCTCACGCACGCCGGGCGCGATCAAAAACTCAGACCAGGCTGCGACAGGCTGGGATTGATGGTGCGCGGTGACTAAAGCCCAGCCTACATTGCAATGCTGGTCGTCCGTCGGGCGTAGTCTTTACGGAGGGCGGGCCGGAACATCAACTAGACGATTCACTCGCCCAGGTTGCGCGCAATCACCAACCGCTGAATGTCGCTGGTGCCTTCGTAGATCTGGCAGACGCGCACGTCGCGGTAGATGCGCTCGACGGGAAAGTCCTTCAGATAGCCATAGCCGCCGAGCGTCTGGATCGCCGCCGAACAGACCTTTTCCGCCATTTCCGAGGCGAACAGTTTCGCCATGGAGGCCTCGACCAGCGCCGGTTGCCCCGCCTCGCGCAACGCGGCAGCGTGCAGCACCATCTGCCGCGCGACGGCGATCTGCGTAGCCATGTCGGCCAGGCGGAAGGCAACGGCCTGGTGCTCGCTGATGGCCTTGCCGAACGCCTCGCGCTGGCGCGCATAGTCACGGGCGGCCTCGAAGGCCGCGCGAGCCATGCCGACGGCCTGGGCGGCGATACCGGTACGGCCGCCTTCGAGGTTAGCCAGCGCGATCCGGTAGCCCTCACCCTCCTCGCCCAGGCGTTGGGATTCGTGCACACGCATGTCCTCGAAAGCCAGCTGGCAGGTATCGGACGCGTGCTGCCCGAGCTTTTCCTCGACGCGTACCACCTGATAGCCCGGGGTGTCGGTCGGCACGATGAAAGCGCTGATACCTCGCTTGCCAGCGTCCGGATCGGTCACGGCGAAGAGGATCACGGTACCGGCGTGCTGGCCCGAGGTGATGAACTGCTTGGCGCCGTTGATCACGTAACTGTCGCCGTCACGCCGGGCGCGCGTGCGCAAACTGCTGGCGTCGGAGCCGGCGTGGGGTTCGGTCAGCGCGAAAGCACCGATCTGAGCGCCGCTGGCCAGCGGCTGCAGGTAGCGCTTTTTTTGCTCGTCGTTGCCAAAGCGCAGGATCGGCACGCAACCGACCGAGTTATGCACGCTCATGATGGTCGAGCAGGCACCGTCACCGGCGGCGATCTCTTCCAGCGCCAGGGCGTAGGCGACATAGCCGGTGTCGCTGCCGCCCCACTCGTCCGGGCAAAGCATGCCGAAGAAGCCGAGTTCGGCCATCTCGGCAATCGCCTCGGCCGGGTAGCGGTGGTCACGGTCCCAATCGGCGGCGAACGGCTTGAGCCGCGCCTGAGCGAACTGCCGTGCCATGTCGCGGATGCTGGTCTGGTCTTCGTTGAGCAACATGGGCAATCCTCAGTCGAGCAGTTCGACGGCCATGGCGGTCGCTTCGCCGCCGCCGATGCAAATGGCGGCAATGCCCCTGCGAAGGCCACGGGCGCGCAGTGCGGCGATCAGGGTCACGAGAATTCGTGCACCAGACGCACCGATCGGGTGGCCCAGCGCACAAGCGCCGCCGTTGACGTTGACCTTGGCGTGATCGAGGCCCAACTCACGCATCGTCACCATGGCCACCACCGCGAAGGCCTCGTTGATTTCGAACAGGTCCACGTCGCCGAGCTGCCAGCCAGTGCGCTCGAGCAGCCTGTGGATGGCACCGATGGGCGCCGTCGGGAACAGGTTGGGCGCGTCGGCGAACACCGCATGGCCGTGAATGACGGCCTGCGGCTTGAGGCCGAGCTGTTCGGCGTGGGAGCGACGCGTCAACAGCAGTGCCGCAGCGCCATCCGAGATCGAACTGGAATTGGCCGCCGTCACGGTGCCACCCTCGCGGAACGCCGGTTTGAGAGACGGGATCTTCTCCGGCATCGCCTTGGGCGGCTGCTCGTCGTCGCGCACGGTGCGTTGCTCGCGGCCCTGGGTGAATTCCAACGGGACGATCTCATCGGCGAACCGACCTTCAGCGATGGCGTCACGCGCGCGCTGCAACGACGCCAGGGCGTAAGCATCCTGCTGTTCGCGGGTGAAGCTGTGGTGCTGCGCGCAGTCCTCGGCGAAGGTGCCCATCAGGCGGCCCTTGTCGTAGGCGTCTTCCAGGCCGTCGAGGAACATATGGTCGAGCACTTTTCCATGCCCCATGCGATAGCCGCCGCGCGCCTTTTCCAGCAGATAAGGCGCATTGGACATGCTCTCCATGCCGCCGGCGACCACCAGATCGACACTGCCGGCGCGCAACGCATCATGCGCTAGAATCGCCGCCTGCATCCCCGAGCCGCACATCTTGTTCAGCGTGGTGGACGCGGTTGCCTTGCCCAGCCCGGCGCCAAGCGCGGCCTGACGGGCCGGCGCCTGGCCGAGGCCGGCCGGGAGCACGCAGCCCATCAGCACTTCCTGCACCTGTTCGGCGGCAACGCCGCTGCGCTCTACCGCCGCGCGAATTGCCGCGGCACCCAGCTCCGGCGCGCTGAGGCTTTTCAGGTCGCCCTGAAAGCCGCCCATGGGTGTCCGGGCGCTGCCCAGGATCACGATTGGATCGTTGTTCATCGTCGCTTCTCCGATTATTTCGCGGCCATGCGCAGCGCGCCGTCGAGGCGAATCACTTCGCCGTTGAGCATGTCGTTCTCAATGATGTGGCGAACCAGGGCCGCGTACTCGGATGCTCGCCCCAGGCGCGGTGGGAAGGGGACGCCGGCGGCGAGCGAGTCGCGCACCTCCTGCGGCATGCCGGCCATCATCGGGGTCTCGAAGACGCCGGGCGCGATCGTCATCACGCGAATGCCGTGCCGGGCCAGTTCGCGCGCGGCCGGCAGCGTCAGCGCTACCACACCGCCCTTGGAGGCAGCATAGGCGGCCTGGCCGATCTGCCCATCGAAGGCCGCGATGGAGGCGGTGTTGATGATCACGCCACGATTGCCGTTCGCATCCGGCTCGCCCTTGGCAATGGCCTCGACGGCCAGGCGCAGCATGTTGAAACTGCCGATCAGGTTGAGGTTGATGACCTTGCTGAAGCTCGCCAGCCCGTGCGGGCCCTGGCGGCCAAGGATTTTCTCGCCGCTGGCAACGCCGGCACAGTTGACCAGGCCGTGCAGCCCGCCGAATTGCTCGACCGCCGCGTTCACGGCAGCCTGAGCGGCGCCCTCATCACACACGTTGGTCACCACGCCGATGGCGTTCGAGCCCAACGCTTCGCTGCATTCGTTCAGCAGTGCTTCATTGATGTCTGCCAGCACCACCCTGGCCCCAGTCGAGACCAGCGCATGGGCAGCCGCGGCACCCAGGCCGGACGCACCGCCCGTGATCAGGAAAGTCTTGTCTTGAATATCCACTGCACGACCTCGAGAAGATAATAGGCATCGCGGCAGACGAGCTGCCGGGTCCTGCTTGCTTCATCTTCTTCAGACCGATCGGCATGGACAATGGTCTTGGCATTCAATCGGCCTGACTGTTTTGGCCAATGACTTCGAACAGGCGGACAGGGAAAGCGGCACCGGTGAGAGGCAGTTGGACATGCAGATATTTGGCGGCCAAGACACGAACCTACCTACCGGCCCCGAGACAAAGCGAGAACAAGTCCACCAGATGCAAGCGCCGGGCGGGCTGGATCGCAGCGAGAGTGCATGACCCGAATCGGGACTAGACTTCCAGCAGGACCAGCTAGCGAGGTGGGTATGAGCGATGAAGAGCGGAAATCCCTGACCCTTCGGGAAATGCTGCAAAGCACCATCGCCGGAGCGTTGGGCGTACAGAGTGGCAAGAACCGCGAGCGCGACTTCAACCGCGGCAAGCCCAGCCATTTCATCATGCTGGGTCTCGGCTTCACGGTGGTGTTCGTGCTGGCCATTCTCGGGGTGGTCAAGCTGGTGCTTTATCTAGCGGGCCTGTAACGCTACCCGTCAGTTCACTGTTGGCTGACCCAAAAAACGGCGGTAGCGACCACCAACAAAATCAATACGAAGATGGCGGCGGCATCGGCTCGACTGTCATTACCGCGAGGATCGGAATGTGCGGACATGGTCGCTCTCCTGGTTGCTGCGGCTCGTGTTGCTAGCAGTTAAGACCAGACGCGGCGGTCCCTCAAGGTAGCAGCGGCCGAATGCTTGGATTTTGACGCTTCGTTCTAAACATATTCCCAAACATCACTTTTGCGTATAACCGCCAGCTGGTATCTTGCCGCCCTCCCTGAATGGGTGCGCGGCCGTGCGCGCAACAAGCTGTAGCCAGCCCTGAGAACAGGACACTTCATGTACGTTTACGACCAGTACGACCAACACATCATCGAGGATCGCGTACGTCAGTTTCGCGACCAGACCCGCCGTTTCCTGGCGGGTGAGCTCGGTGGCGAGGAATTCCGCCCACTGCGCTTGCAGAATGGCCTGTACATCCAGCGATACGCGCCCATGCTGCGCATTGCCGTGCCCTATGGGCTGCTGTCCTCCACTCAGGTGCGCAAGCTGGCGGAAATCGCCCGCAACTACGATAAGGGCTATGCCCACATCAGCACCCGAACCAACGTCCAGTTCAACTGGCCTGAATTGGAAGACGTGCCGGATATCCTCGCCGAACTGGCAACCGTACAGATGCACGCCATCCAGACCAGCGGCAACTGCATCCGCAACACTACGACCGATCAGTTCGCAGGGGTAGCAAAGGACGAGCTGATCGACCCGCGTCCCTGGTGTGAAATCATCCGCCAATGGTCAACCTTTCATCCTGAATTTGCCTATTTGCCACGCAAGTTCAAGATCGCAGTGAACGGCGCCGTCAGCGACCGCGCCGCCATCGAAGTGCATGATATTGGCCTCGAAGCAGTCAAGAACGATGCTGGCGAACTGGGTTTCCGCGTTTCGGTCGGTGGCGGCCTGGGCCGCACCCCGATCGTGGGCAGTTTCATCAACGAGTTCCTGCCCTGGCAGCATCTGCTGACCTATCTCGACGCCATCCTGCGCGTGTACAACCGCTATGGCCGTCGCGACAACAAGTTCAAGGCGCGGATCAAGATCCTGGTCAAGGCGCTGACTCCCGAGGTGTTCGCCGAGCGCGTGGAGGCCGAATGGTCATATCTTAAAGACGGCCCCAACACGCTGACCGAAGCTGAGGTCGAGCGGCTGAGCAGGTTTTTCGTCGATCCCGCTTACAAGGCGCTGGACGATCAGAGTGCTGCTCTCGCCCAGCTCGATACCGAGCATCCGGGCTTTGCGCGCTGGCGTGAACGCAACGTAGTAGCGCATAAAAAGCCGGGCTATGCCGCGGTAACCCTTTCGCTCAAGAGCACAGGCGTCGCTCCCGGGGATGTCACGGACAAGCAGCTCGATACCATCGCCGATCTTGCCGATCGTTACAGCTTTGGTGAGGTCCGCAATTCCCATGAACAGAACATGATCCTAGCGGATGTGGAACAAGCCCGCCTGTTCGAGCTGTGGACCGAGCTTCGCGAACTGGGTGTAGCGACACCCAACATTGGCCTCCTGACCGACATCATCTGCTGCCCCGGCGGTGATTTCTGCTCGCTGGCCAACGCCAAGTCGATCCCCATTGCTGAGGCCATTCAACGGCGCTTCGATGATCTGGATTACTTGTTCGACATCGGAAACATCGACCTGAACATCTCAGGCTGCATGAACGCCTGTGGGCATCACCACGTGGGCCATATCGGCATTCTAGGCGTGGACAAGAAGGGCGCTGAGTTCTATCAGGTCTCGCTGGGCGGCAGCTCCGGGCGCAACGCGACCCTGGGGCAGATACTCGGTCCATCGTTTGCACAGGACGTCATGCCCGATGTGATCGAGAAAGTTATAAACGTCTACGTGGAACAACGTACCGAAGATGAACAGTTCCTGGACACCTTCCGCCGAATTGGCATCGACCCCTTCAAGGAGCGCGTCTATGCAGCGAATCATTAAAGATGGTCAGGTCATCGACGAGACCTGGCATCTCCTACCGAAGGATGTGACGCTCGAAGGGCTGTCCAACTGTGACGATCTCATCGTGCCGTTGCAGCTGTGGCTCGACCATGCCCACGCGCTGAAAGTGCGTGACGGTGGATTGGGTGTCTGGCTGGAAGCGAGTGAAGCCATCGAAGACATTGCCGACGATCTGGAGCATTTCCAGGTGGTCGCACTCAACTTCCCCGCCTTCACCGATGGCCGTCATTATTCCAGCGCCCGCTTGTTGCGCGAGCGCTACGGCTACAAGGGTGAGATTCGCGCCATTGGTGACGTACTGCGGGACCAGCTGTTCTATATGAGCCGCTGCGGCTTCGACGCTTTTGCTGTTCGCCCGGATCGAGACCCGTACGACGCGCTGGAAGGCCTGAAGGACTTCTCGGTCACCTACCAATCCGCTGCTGACGAGCCCTTGCCGCTGTTCCGTCGCCGGCAAGGCTGATTTAGCCGCAGCTGCGCTCCAAAAAAAACCCGCCTGTCTCGGCGGGTTTTACTATTGATACATCCAGAAGTTTGGATGCTCGACCGGAGCCGGTGCTGTCCCCTGTTTCCGGCCAAAGGTTTCCTTGATCTTTTCTGCGAGTGCCTTCATGTCCGATTCCTGTTGCGTCGGTGGGAGTGGCGACAGCATCGCCCACCCAAGCGCAACAGCGAAATCAGTTGTAGCTATGGACGCCATAGCAGGCGAAACGGCCTCGCTAGTCCAGACGCACCAGCATGCGCCCTACTTGTTGCCCCGCCAGAATCCGCTCGATCTCGGTCGGCAGGTCCTGCAGCGAGATCTCGCGCACCAACTCGTCAAGATTGGGGAGTTTCCACTGCACCGACAGCCTGTCCCACATGGATGCTTTCACGACGAGGGGAATCTCCACCGAATCGACACCCAGCAGATTTACGCCGCGCAGGATGAAAGGCAGTACGCTGGCTTGAAAACCGGTACCCGCCGTGAGGCCGCAACATGCCACGCTTGCACCACGCTGGAGTGACTTGACGACGTTGAACAGGATATCGCCGCCAACCGTGTCCACGGCGCCACCCCACTGCTCCTTGAGGAGCGGCTTCTCTGCACCCGTCTGGACGACGCTGCGTTCTAGAATCTGGCCCGCTCCAAGCTTCCTCAGAAAATCAGCCTGGTCTGCCTTGCCGGTCACGGCCGCCACGGTGTAACCCAGGCGCGCAAGAAGTGCCACGGCAATGCTGCCCACCCCACCGGTTGCACCGGTGACCAGCACAGGCCCGCCGCCTGGCTCAAGGCCCGCCTGCTCCAGCTTGTCGACACACAGAGCAGCCGTCAGGCCTGCAGTGCCGAGTATCATCGCTTCACGCAACGAAAGCCCGGCAGGCCGTTTGATCACCCAGCTGGCGGGTACCCGGATGTACTGGCCAAAACCACCCGCTGTGTTCATGCCGAGGTCGTACCCTGTGACGATCACCTCGTCGCCTTCGGCAAATTCGCTCACGCTTGATTCCGCCACGGTACCGGCCGCATCGATCCCAGGCGTATGCGGGAAGTTGCGAGTAACCCCGCGATTACCACTGGCCGAGAGCGCGTCCTTGTAATTCAGTGATGAATAGCTGACGCGAATCAGCACGTCGCCCGCTGGGAGTTCGTCGGTGGTGCGCTCAACTATGCTCGTTTCGAAACGGCCATCGGCGTTTTCGCGGGTTTGCAGTGCCTTGAAGCCTGTCATCTGTGACCTCCTCATTGCCAGAATCGTTGTTCGTTCAGTCGCGTCCAGCCCTTGAGCAACCCTTGCTCCATGGCTGCAGAGGCGGCCATGCCGAATCGCTCAGGAAGGCTTTTCTTTTCGGCGTAATGCAGCTGGAAAAGGTCCGCTTCCTGCGCACGTGCGGCCAGGTATTCGTCACTTGTCTTGAGTTCATCAACCAGCTGCTTGCCCAACGCGGCGATCCCGAGCCACACTTCTCCGGTCGCTACGTCGTCTATGGACAATTGCTGGCGGTAACGTGCCACGAAGTTCTTGAACAGCTCATGGGTCGTTTCCAGATCTTCCTGGAATTTCTCCCGTCCCTTATCGGTATTCTCGCCAAACACGGTAAGCGTTCGCTTGTATTCGCCTGCGGTCAGGACCTCCACATCAACATCGTGCTTTTTCAGCAGTCGGTGAACGTTCGGCAACTGCGCGACGACGCCGATGGAGCCGAGTATGGCGAACGGTGCACAGAGAATCTTCTGACCAATGCAGGCCATCATGTAGCCGCCGCTTGCGGCCACCTTGTCGACGCAAACAGTCAGCGGGACCCCGGCGTCGCGAATACGCACCAGCTGCGATGCTGCGAGGCCGTAGCCGTGAACCATGCCGCCCCCACTTTCGAGTCGAAGGACAACTTCGTCCTGCGGCGTTGCCAGGGTCAGCAAGGCGGTGATTTCGTGGCGAAGGTTATCGACAGCCGACGCCTTGATGTCGCCATCGAAATCCAGCACAAACACCCGGGAACGCTTCTCCCCGTTTTTTTTCGTTTGCTTGGCAGCCCTGGCTTCCTGCTTGCGCTGGGCCTTGAGCTGATCCTTTTCGACAAGCGACTGTTCGAGTCGCTCACGCATGGACTTGTAGAAGTCATTGAGCTTGTGGACCTCCAGATGCCCGCCCGCTTGTTTGCCCCGCCCGCGGCGCAATGAAGCGAGCGCAACCAATACCACGATGATCGCGACCACCAACGTCACGGTCTTCGCCAGAAAGCTTGCATAGTCAGCAAGAAACTCCACAGATCCTCCTCGGACTCTTCAAATCGCCAGCATCGGGCATAAACCGGCCAAGCATACCGATTACGCGTCTGCCGGAGCCAGTCGTGCGCGATTCAAACGATCGTATGATTTCTCGTTGACACCTCGAATCGATACCCCTACGCTCGCGAAAAACAGGCTCCCGGAGCACGGCATGGGCAGTATCTACCTGATCAGACATGGTCAGGCGTCATTCGGCGCAGAAAACTATGATGTCCTGTCGCCGCTTGGCTTTCGACAGGCAGCTGCGCTGGGTGATTATCTGGAAAGGCTGGATATCAGATTCGACCGTTGTGTAAGCGGCGAGCTGAGTCGCCAGCAGGACACGGCCCGAGCCACGATGGAGCGACTAGGCAAAGGCGATCCAGCCCCTGAATTGGAGATCGACGGCGCATTCAATGAATTTCCGGCCGACGAAGTGATCCGAGCCCATATGCAGGATCTGCTCACCGTCGAACCTCATGCCCTGGAGATTTTCCGCAACGCCGCGAATCACCGCACCGAGTTCCAACGGTTGTTTAACCATGTCATCGGGCGCTGGGTATCCGGTGCTCACGAGAAAGAAGGCCTGGACACCTGGCAGAGCTTTGTCGATCGCGTCAACGGCGGACTGACTCGCTTGCTTGATCAAGCCCACAGGAAAGACCGCATCGCCATTTTCACTTCCGGCGGGACTATCACGGCACTGCTTCAATTGATCATAGGCGTCGCGCCTATCAAGGCATTCGAGCTGAACTGGCAGATCGTCAACACCTCGCTCAGTCAGGTGAAATTTCGCGACCGGGACCTCGCCCTCGCTTCGTTCAACGGCCGTGCGCATCTGGATCTGCTGAAGAATCCGGAGCTTGTCACCTATCGATGAGTTCCAACCAACCGCGGCCCAAGGCTGCTCGTTTTCCACGATAAAAAGGGATATCCCCGATGAGCAATGTCGACAACACCATCCAAAGCATGAAGGCCAAGTTCAACCCAAGCGCCGCTGCTGGCCTGGATCTGGTGTTCCAGTTCAATATTACCGACGCAGAAAACTACTACCTGGTCGTCAAGGACGGCACTTGTGATTTCCACAAGGGCGAGTCTGCCGACGCCAACGTGACGCTGATCATGGACAGCGAAACGATGCAGGGTGTAATCAGTGGCGAAACCGATGGCATGCAGGCTTTCATGGCCGGCAAGCTACGCGCTGAAGGCGACATGATGCTTGCGCTGAAGTTGAGCGAACTGTTCCCGGCCTGATCGCCAGAGGCAACCAGAAAACCGAAGTCTCGTGACTTCGGTTTTTTTATGCGCCTTATCTCCGATGTTCATGCATCAGGCGTCTTGATCGTGGGACAACACCCTGGCCAATAAGGGGGCGGTTTGCTTGGTAATGCCAAGTGGCGGCAGTAGATTAACGGTCAGGAGTTTTGCCGTGCGGAGTACGGCTACCGCCATTGTCGAGCACCGATTACAAGTAGAAGGGAAAAGCATGGCGCTTACAGACCAGACCAGCCAAATCCGCGAGGGCGAAGAGCTGCCCAACGACGTTATCGACCGATACCTGAAAGCCAGTATTCCGGAGCTCGAAGGCACGCCGACCATTTCCCAGTTTCCGGGTGGTGCCTCAAACCTGACCTATCTGTTGAAATACTCGAACCGGGAACTGGTATTACGTCGGCCACCTTTTGGCCACAAAGCCAAATCGGCTCATGACATGGGGCGCGAATATCGCATCCTCAACCAGCTTAACGCCGGCTTCCCCTACTGCCCCAAAGCCTATGTCTACTGCACCGACGAGGCGCTGATCGGCGCCGAGTTCTATGTCATGGAGCGGGTCAAGGGCATCATTCTTCGTGAAGACATGCCTGTGGAGCTGGGTTTTACACCGGAGCAGACAACTACGCTGTGCAAGAACTTCATCGATAAGTTCGTGGAGCTGCACAACGTCGACTACAAGGCTTGCGGCCTTGGCGATCTGGGTAGGCCGGAAGGCTACGTGCGACGGCAGATCGATGGCTGGATCGACCGTTATGAACGCGCCATCACTTCAGATGCGCCGAAGTGGGAACCGGTCAAGGCCTGGCTGCGTGACAAGATGCCAGCTGACCATCCAAAGCCGGGCATCATTCATAACGACTACCGGTTCGATAATGTCATTCTCAGCCCCACCAACCCGATGCAGATCATCGGCGTGCTTGACTGGGAGATGACCACTATTGGCGACCCGCTGATGGACCTCGGCAATACGCTTGCCTACTGGATCGAAGCCGACGATCCGTCGCCTGTGCAGCTGATGCGCAAGCAGCCCAGCAACGCACCAGGCATGCTCACACGCAGACAATTCGTGGACTATTACGCCGAGCGTGCAGGTATCCAGATCGACAACTTCGATTATTACTACACCTACGGCCTGTTCCGCCTGGCAGCTATCGTCCAGCAAATCTACTACCGCTATTTCCACGGCCAGACGCGGGACAGGCGATTCGCGAAGTTCGTGCAAATGAACGCCCTGCTTGAGCATATGAGCCTGCAGGTCATCAACAAGTCGAAGCTGTAATACAGCTCAGCAAAGGGATACTACCGATGAGCAAAACCACTCTGTTCGATCTGGAAGGCAAGATCGCATTCGTCTCAGGCGCCAGCCGCGGTATCGGCGAGGCTATTGCCAAGCTACTGGCGCAGCAAGGGGCGCATGTCATCGTCTCCAGCCGCAAGATCGAAGGCTGCCAAGCAGTAGCCGACGCAATCACCGCCGCGGGCGGCAAGGCGACACCAGTCGCTTGCCATATTGGCGAACTGGAGCAGATCAAGAGCGTTTTCGCACAGCTCCGCGAGCAGTTCGGTCGCCTCGATATCCTAGTGAACAACGCCGCGACCAACCCGCAGTTCTGCCACATACTCGATACAGATGTTGCTGCATTTCAGAAGACCGTCGATGTAAACATCCGTGGCTATTTCTTCATGTCAGTCGAAGCCGGCAAGCTGATGCGAGAAAACGGCGGCGGTAGCATCATCAATGTCGCTTCCATCAACGGCGTCACGCCAGGCAATTTCCAGGGAATCTACTCGGTCACCAAGGCCGCAGTGATCAACATGACCAAGGCCTTTGCAAAGGAGTGCGCACCACAGGGCATACGCTGCAACGCCTTGCTCCCCGGGCTCACCGACACCAAGTTTGCATCGGCACTGGTCAAGAACGACTCCATCCGCGAAGAAGCGCTGCGCCATATTCCGCTGCATCGCGTTGCCGATCCAGCCGAGATGGCCGGCGCTGTCCTATACCTCGCCAGCGACGCGTCGAGCTATACCACCGGCCTGTCACTGAACGTTGACGGCGGCTATCTCGCCTGATTTCTTGACAAAAAAAGGGAGCCTGCGCAGGCTCCCTCCCGTTACACCGAACGCTCATCGCCAATCTTTCATCGCCTGCTCTGCCTCGATATTCAAGGGCCTTGCCAACAAGCCGGTCGGGGCCATTTCGATGGCGTATTCCGCCCCATCGGCCATCGGCAGATAACCGACACGTCGTGGCTGCGCCTCGATCAGCAAAGACATGCACTGGCAGCGCTGCAGCCACTGCCAGAGATCAACCCCGTATGGACTCTGGCTAAGCTCGACGCGAGGGTGCCGTACCAGGTCCTGTTGCTCGATCGCAAGGTAACGACCTGTCACCTTTTCAAGGCGCAATCCGGGCTCCAGACCTATCAACGTCGCCAGCCCTTTCCACTTCAACACCCGCACATCGAGTTGCCACAGATCGCCCTCAAGCGTGACGTACGAAGGGTTAGAACCTTCATCTACCGTGACCCGATATCGCTGCTGTCCATCGGATTGGAACGACAGTTTGACGATCGGTTTACCCTCGGCCAGGGCCCGATATGTCGTGATGTCCCAGGCAGCCAGGCCGACCAGACCGCCCAGGGCGAGCACAAGCATGCCGGCAGTGCCGCGCATCCACCCGAACAGCCAATGCCCACCCGACAGCAAGCGCAATGCGATCAACACGACGATCAATGCAAGCAAGGCCACGACCACAGCCAGTCCCAGATACTGCATTTACCTACCTTCCATAGAACAAACCCAACGCTGCATTATCGATGGCCGCCCGGGCGCTAACCAGCGTGGGCTCGGTACAGTGTTCACAGGTCGACACTTTCTGCCAGCAAACCAGCTGCTTCGGCGACTCGTCAGAGGGCCAACCGCAGCACCTCAGGGTCCTTGCGGCTCATGGGGACTGCCAGTAGCTGTGGCGAGTGACGCCCGTCCACGGCATCATGCCTGGCTGTTCTCACCGCCTCGCCTCTTGGGTGTTATGCAATGCCATTTATTGAGCTTTCCACTGATCCGCTGATCATCGGCGCCCTGTTGCTTGTCGCGTTCGTTGCAGGCTTCATCGATGCGATAGCAGGGGGTGGAGGCCTGTTGACGCTGCCAGCCTTGCTGACCGCGGGCCTGCCGCCTCATCTGGTCCTGGGCACCAACAAATTGTGCGCAACCTTCGGCTCGGCAACGGCGAGCTTTACGTTCTACCGCCGGAAACTATTCGATCCGAGCCAATGGCGAAACGCCCTTGTCGCCACAGCAGTGGGCGCTGCTACGGGTGCAGCCCTCGCCAACCTGATACCTGCTCACTGGCTCAACCAGATGCTGCCGGTGGTTGTATTTCTATGTGGGCTATATGTCCTGTTTGGCCGGACTCCGGCTACACAAACCGTCAATACGACGCCGATCAGAAAAAGACGCCAATGGCCGCAAGGAATAGGGTTGGGTTTCTACGATGGGGTGGCAGGCCCCGGAACCGGCGCATTCTGGACGATCAGCAGCATGCTGCTCTATCCCCTGGATCTGCTGCGAGCCAGTGGTGTTGCGCGAACCATGAACTTTGTCAGCAACGCCACCGCACTAGCCGTCTTCATCAGCAATGGACAGGTTGCCTGGGCCCTGGGGATCGGCATGGGCGTGGCGCTGATGGCGGGCGCCTATTTTGGCGCGCGGACCGCAATCCAGGGCGGGGCCGCATTCATTCGTCCGGTATTCGTATCAGTAGTACTGGCGCTCAGCCTGCGCTTAGCCTGGCAACACTGGCTCGGGGCGGCCTAATCGCTGCGCCAGATACAGTTCGATTAGATAGCGGGCAATGGATTTGGCGGGCGGCAGCGCGGGCAGATCATGAATCGAAAACCAGCGAGCATCTTCGATCTCTTCAGGTTGCATCAGGATGTCACCGTTCGAGTACTCGGCATGAAAGCCGAGCATCAGCGAGTGGGGGAACGGCCAGCCCTGACTGCAGATGTATCTTGGCTCGTGTATCGAGACACCAACCTCCTCCCGCACTTCGCGCCGGACGCATTGCTCCACCGACTCGCCCGGCTCAACGAAGCCTGCCAGTGTGCTGTAGACACCAGGTGCGAAGCGCGGCGACCGAGCCAGCAGTAGCTCATCGCCTCGTGTGACCAGCACGATCATGCTTGGCGATATGCGCGGATAGTGGTGAATGCCGCAGCGCTCGCACTGCATGGCACGCTCGGATGGATGCTGTCGCATCGGGTTGCCGCAACTGCCACAGTATCGATGATGGTTCGCCCAGGTCGCGACTTGGGCAGCAAAGCCCAGCATGCGGAACCGATCGACATCGTCGTCCTGCATCATGAACTGACGCAGCCCCTGCCAGGAGGCACCAGCAACATCGACCGGATTTGCCAGCTCGAGCAGAAAGACCTCATCGCCGTCGAAGTAGCCCAGGCCCTGCTCGCTGATCAGCGGCAACTCGAGGCGCTTGACCCAGCCTCTGGGAAACAGCACACCATTGGCATCAGAAAGAAAACCCTGCTGACAGTGCACAACCGCCCACCCGCCCTCTTTTCGGGGATCGAGCAACGCGGGTTGCCAGCGCGAACTCATCAGGCAGCCACCGGTAGACCCAGAGCCTTGACGCTTTCCGAAGCGAGATCAAGCACGCTTATGCGAGAGTCGTCACGGCGTAGAATAGCCCCGCCTTCCAGGTAGTACTCCAGGCTGGTCAGCGCGTCGGCAAGGGTTTCGAGCATCTGCTCAGGGGGCATCTGCACGCTTTCAAGCATCTCCTTCTGAATGAAGTCTGCACAGGCACCGATCAGATCGGCCGCACGATCCTGCTCGAGGAAGCGCAACCCACCGCGAACAGCCATCAAGCTGAAAGGAACATTGGCCAGATGCAGCTTCTCACCGTTGGACTCCAAATAAGCCGTGATAGCCCGCTTGGCCAGCGCCAACCCTGCAGTCGCTTCGCCTATCACCACGATGCAGGCCTCTGTGAGCTGATGATTGGCAAAGGCCTCCGCCTCGTTGCCCGGCTGGGCGATCTGCGGGCGCGGGTCGCGCCGCTCACCACGCTCGAGGCTAGCCACCATGCTTTCTACATAGAGCACGGCATCGGCAAGTTTCAGCAGTGCCTGGGCGTCTGGCGCATGATCAGCTGTCCAGCCTGATACCACGGCCAGCTGCGCATGCAAGGTGCTGGAGGCCGACGACAAGCCAACCATTCCCAGCGTCTTGGCCAACTTGCCCATGAGGCTGTGAAGATGGGCATAAGATTCCGCTGGCGCGGTCTGTCGCTCGATCAGGTCGAGCAGATCCTTCAAGCTGGCCAGCTCTTCGCGGATCGCCGAAGACAGCGAGCGCATCGTAGCCTGGCCCGGTCCGGCCAGGCGCTGGGATTCGTCTTCTAGCAGGTGGTCAGTAAAGGGCAACGGACTGAGCGAAAATATCTCACGAACCTGGGTAGCCGCAGGGCCATTGCTTTCTGCGAGCGCGACCAGATAGAGCAACTCTTTTAGCAATCCCCGTGAAGGTTCGTATGCGCTGCTTGCGATCAGTTGGCGAAGCTCGCGGTCGATCCTCGAGAAAAGCTGCTTGCGGGACTGACGCGGCAGTAGCTGGCCATCGAGTTGCGCCTCCAGAGCGGCAGTCGCAAGCCAGCAAAGCCGCCCACCTGGCGTGTTGGCGAATAGAGGATCAAGGCGCCCCAGCGCGCGCGCCATGAGCTTGAGACTGGCTGGAACATTGTCTTCACGAATGAACCCAAGCAAGCCGACCTGATACATCTGCCGAAGGCGCCGCGCCTCGGTGGTACGAACTGCCGGCTCGCGCACCGCCGCGATAATTGGAGGACGGGGGTGATCCAGACGCACACTAAAGAAAAAGCTCTCCGGCAAGGGAGACTGCGCGGCAGCACGTCTAAGCGCATTGATTGGCGGAAGCAACAGCTCCGGCATCTCCTGACGACTGGCGTCGACGCTTTCAAGGTAACGCCCCAGCACATAGAGCGCGTTACTCAAGGCTGCGAGCTGGACGTCGCGTTCCTCGCCTGCGCCAACCGGAATATCGGTGGCGAGCTGCAAGATTTCCTGCGCCAGCAACTCCGCTCCTGTCAGCTCGATAAGACTGAGCGTCCCCCGGACCTGCTTGAGGTTTTCCACCGCCTGTTGCAGCAACCCGCCGTTATTCCGGTCAATGATGAAGTGCTCGAGACTCTGCTCGGCCTCTTCCATGGTGGCGAACAACTCTTCGCGAACCAGGCTGAGTGAAGTGGCTCCAGTAACCATGCCTAGCGCGCCTCCCGCGCAACGTTCAAATACTGCATCAGTCGGCAAAGTCCGGTTTCTGTTTGTTCATGTGAGCAGCCATGGCCCGCTTGAGATCTTCGGATTGAAGCATCGCCGCATTCCAGGTGGCGATGTACTGCAGACCGTCATCGACGCGGTGATCCCGCATGTAGCGGATCATTTCCTTGGTGCCGCGAATGGCTATCGGGGATTTGGCTGCAACCTCGGCCGCAAGTGCATGCACAGCGTCCATCAGCGCCGCCTGGTCAGGATAGGCGCGGTTGACCAGTCCGATCGCCTGCGCTTCGCGGCCATCGACAGTCCGGCCGGTATACGCAAGCTCGCGCATCATGCCGTCACCAATTATGCGCGGAAGACGCTGCAGGGTGCCGACATCCGCCGCCATGCCCATATCGATTTCCTTGATGGAGAACTGGGCGTCGAGAGTGCTGTACCGCATATCGCAGGCAGCGATCAGATCGATTGCTCCGCCAATGCAATATCCCTGGATAGCGGCGATTACCGGCTTGCGACAATGGTCGACGGCATTGAAAGAGGCCTGAAGCTTGAGAATCTGGCGACGCAGACCTTCTGCGTTGCGGCCGATGTCCTTGCCCAGCTGTGCTGCGGCCTGTGCAAGCAATTGCAGATCGATGCCTGCCGAGAAATGCTTGCCCTCTCCAGACAGCACCACCACACGCACTGCATCCGTGTCATCTGCCCAGCGGAAAATATCGACGATCTCGCTCCAGAACGCCGCGTTCATCGCATTGATCTTTTCCGGTCGGTTGATCGCTACGTGGGCTACCTTGTCCCGCAGATCTACACGGAAGGCTTCGTATTCAGTCACGCTATCATCCTCGACAGGCTTGGCACCGCGGCGCCTTTCAAGTCAGACAGGCCCTCGGCGGGGCCTGTTCTCAGCCGCACAACTATAGCAACAGCGCGTGGAAAGTCGATGCGGGACGTTGTGACCCAGCCCACGCCGTTGTGCATCATCCGGCTTTGACATCGTCACCTTGACGACTCGAAAGCCAGAACCGATCTGGGGTCAGTCTTCCAACACGCAATCTACGGTGTAGTAAGTCCCGTCGGGACGAGCCTCGTGTTGTAAACCATGCACGTCGGCATCAAATCCTGGAAAGTGCATAGCGAAGCGTTGTGCGAATGCCAGATAGTCAAGTATGGACCGCGTCTCGGCCGTAAACCGCTCGCCCGGCATGATCAGAGGAATCCCCGGCGGATAGGGGACCAGCATAACCGCTGCAATGCGGCCCTCAAGCGCCTCGATCGGCACCGCCTCGACCTCCCCGCGAACCAGCTTGTCATAGGCATCGGCAGGTTTGATAGCCAGCTCTGGCAACGCCGTGTACATCCGTCTCATTGCTCTGGCCGTTGCGTTGTCTCTATAGCAGGCGTGCAATGCATCACAAAGGTCGCGCAGCCCCATCGTGTTGTACTGGCTGCCACCTGCCTGTGCGACGCTGGGCAAGGCGTCGCACAACGGCACGTTAGTGTCATAGTGCCGCTTGAACTCAAGCAACTCAGTCAGAAGCGTGCTCCACTTGCCCTTGGTAATACCCATGGAAAAAAGCACGAGAATCGAATAAAGCCCGGTCTTTTCGACAACGAGTCCACGTTCCCAGAGAAACTTGCTGACGACAGCCGCCGGAATGCCGCGCTCATCCAGCTTCCCCCCTGCGGAAAGGCCGGGTGTAACCAGCGTGACCTTGATCGGGTCGAGCAATACATAGTCGTCGGCAACCTCGCCGAAGCCATGCCACTCCCCTTCCGGAGTCAGCAGCCAGTCGGACGTCGCCACCGCTTCCGCACCGTCCGCCGCGGGTGGTTGCCAGATACTGAACCACCAATCATGAGCCGCCAGATGTTGGCGCACATTGGCCAGTGCGCGTCGGAAACTCAGGGCTTCGTCGAAGGTTTCCTGAACCAGCGAGCGCCCTGCCGGCCCTTCCATCATTGCGGAAGCCACGTCGAGCGACGCGAGGATCCCGTACTGCGGCGAGGTGGAAATGTGCATCATGAAGGCTTCGTTGAAACGGTCACGGTCCAGCTGGCGCTGATCGCTATCCAGTACGTGGATCATTGACGCCTGGCTGAACGCGGCCAATACCTTATGCGTAGAGTGCGTTGTGAAGACCAGCGGGCCCTGCTCACGCGTATCCATTCCGTAGCGACCGTCATAAAACTCATGAAAGGCCGCGTAGGCGTACCACGCCTCGTCGAAGTGCAACACGTCGACGTTATCGCCCAGGGTTCGCTTGATCAGATTGGCGTTGTAGCAAAGGCCGTCATACGTCGAGTTGGTGATCACTGCCAGCTTGACGCGCGGTGGACGGCCACGAGCCAGCGGGTTGGCATCGATCTTGGCCTGAAGGGACTCGGCCGTGAACTCATCCAGTGGAATCGGGCCGATGATCCCCAGTTCGTTTCGCGACGGTGTCAGGTACAACGGGATCGCGCCGGTCATGATGATCGAATGGAGAATCGACTTGTGACAGTTTCGGTCCACCAGCACCAGGTCGTCCCTCGCCACCATCGAATGCCAGACGATCTTGTTTGCCGTGGAGGTTCCATTGATAACAAAGAAGGTGTGGTCGGCGCCGAAATTGCGCGCAGCGCGAGCCTCAGCGGCCGCAAGCGGCCCAGTGTGGTCCAGCAGCGACCCGAGTTCTGGAACCGACACCGAGAGATCGGACCGCAAGGTGTTTTCCCCAAAGAACTGATGAAACGCCTGCCCCACTGGACTCTTGCGAAACGCGACTCCACCGCCGTGCCCTGGCGTGTGCCAGGAATAGTTGGAATCCCCGGTGTGTTGAACCAGGGCACGAAAGAAGGGTGGCAGCAGTCCGTCCAGATAGCTGCGTGCGGCCCTGGCAGCCTGGCGAGCCAAAAACGGCACCGTGTCTTCGAACAGATAAAGAAGGCCGCGTAACTCGTTCAGGTCGGCCATCGCTTCAGCAGGAGCATTCTCGATGGTGATCTGCTCGCCCAGTGCAAAGATCGGGAGCTGCGGGGCTCGACGCCGTGCCACACGAATCAGCCCCACCACATCCTGTAAAAGTCGCTGGTTCTCCCCCGCTCCCTCAGCCGCAACCAGGATGCAAGCCAGACCATGATGTGTCGAAGCGACGATCCGGCCCTCGGCGGCGCTGCCGGTGGGGAGGATGTGGAAGCCGTCGCGCTCCAGTTCGGCCGCGATTTCACGGACCCGCTCACCGGCGACGGTATCGGCCTTGATGTCGCGATGAACAATAAGAATGGGGAACTTGAGATCTTTGTACATGAGCTCTTCCTGAAGGCGTTCCCCTCCAGAGTAGAAGCTCCGCTGCGGAGCACCAAGCGCTGATGACGCAATCGGGCAATCGCGCCGAAACGCTGCCTAGCAGCCATGCGTAAACCGTCGCGTCCGGTCAGGCAGCGTTGAGTGTGGGGCTCGGTGCGAGTCCGGCAGAAAACCTGCGAAAAGCTAGGCGGGCTGGGCCTCTGCCTCTACCGGCGCAGGCTGCTCGAGCTGAACCCACAAAGGCGTTGCGCCTGCCGCTTTCTCGATCGCCTGCAGGCGCGCCAAATGGGCGGCGACTTCGTCAGCGTTGGCACGGATGACCGGAGTCCTGGTTCGATCGGCTGGCAGTCGGCGGACAGGTGTCGCCTGCTGGCGCCCACCGTTCTGGCTGTCAGCACCGTCGCCAGCCAGCGACAGATTGGTCTGCCCACCCGTCATGGTCAGGTAGACGTCGGCAAGAATTTCGGCGTCCAGCAATGCGCCGTGCAGGTCGCGCCCGGAGTTGTCCACTCCATAGCGCTTGCACAGCGCATCGAGACTGTTGCGCTGGCCCGGATGACGCTCGCGGGCCATCAACAAGGTATCGAGGATGCTGCAGTGATCGCTCAGCTCTGCGCGATCCTGCTGCCCGAGCAGGGAAAACTCGTTGTTGATGAAGCCAACATCGAACGCAGCGTTGTGAATAATCAGCTGGGCGCCCTTGATGAATTCAAAGAACTCATCAGCCACATCCTTGAAGCGTGGTTTGTCGGTCAGGAATTCGTTGGTGATGCCGTGGACGGCGATGGCGCCCTCGTCCACTTCCCGATCAGGCTGCAGGTAGACATGATAGTGCCGGCCAGTGAGCTTGCGACCAATAACCTCGACGCAACCGATCTCGATGATCCGGTGGCCGTCGGTCACCGGCATACCGGTGGTTTCAGTGTCCAGCACTACGCTACGCATGTTTGCAACTCTCTCAAGCGGTTTGTCGTTTGGCCTGAACTACGCCGCGGTTGGCCAGTAGATCCGCGCGCTCGTTACCTGGATGACCGGTGTGGCCACGAACCCACTGCCACGTTACCTGATGCCGGTTGACCTGTTCGTCCAGCAACCGCCAAAGATCGGCGTTCTTGACAGGTTGTTTGGCAGCCGTCTTCCAGCCGCGCTTCTTCCAGTTCGGCATCCAGTCGTTGATGCCCTGCATCACGTACTGCGAATCGGTCACCAGGCGCACCTGACAGGGACGTTTCAGCTCTTCCAGGGCTCGTATGGCCGCCATAAGCTCCATCCGGTTGTTGGTGGTCTCAGCTTCGCCACCCCAAAGTTCCCGCTCGACACCCTTGAATACCAGCAGTGCGCCCCAGCCACCGGGACCCGGGTTTCCCTTGCAGGCGCCATCGGTGTAAATCTCGACTATCTCATCACTCATCTGGACCCTGCCCACTACTGTTCGGCGTCGCGGCGGCTGACCTTCGCCACCGGCAGCGGCAGCAACTGGCCCATACGCTCCCGGCGATTCTGTCGCAGCGGTCGCAAACCCACCGTCAGCTTGCGTGCTACCAGAAGATAGAACCCACCGGTGGGCGCTTGCAGCCGTTGCCCGGCAATGTCCAGCCGGGACAGCCGCGCCTGCCACTGGCTCGAGGAAAGCGGCGGACAATAGCACCCGAACCGTCGTTTCTCCAGAGCGAATCCCAGCAGATTGAGCCAGTCGCCGACCCGTGTCGGACGAATGCAGCGTGCATGGCGAAACGCCTTGCGCGACAGCAAACGCGTAAGGCCCCAGGCGCTCCAGGGGTTAATCCCGATGATCAGCAGATGTCCTCCCGGACGAACGCTTCGTGCCGCCTCCCGCAACAGCGCATGGGGCGACAGACTGAAGTCCAGGCCGTGCTGGACGACAACCACATCGGCCGCGTGCTCTCCGATCGGCCAGGACTGCTCTTCGCAGAAAATATCGACACCGGGCAGCGGCGGCCCGATGCGGACACTTCGCTTGATCTTTTGCGGCTCGATACTGGTATGTGCCACCGGCGCGTAATGAACCAGGTAACTGCCGAAACAGCGGGCCAGCTCATGGCCGAGCGCTCGCTGCTCCTGCTCAAGCAATTGCTGCCCCAGCGGTCCTTGAAACCAGGCGCTGGTTTCGTTCATCAAGTGCAACCAGGGATCGTCTCCCTTGGCGCAGGATCGGTCTTTCATGCCTCGGCTCCGTTCATCGGGTTGGCCGGTTTGGCCGCAGCAGCAGGCCGCACGCACTTTCCTTTCGGGCTGTTAGGATGCGCCTTTGCTATCGACTTGGCGACCCGCATATATGTTGAAGATAGAAGCTCTTCCCGCCTTTACCGACAACTACATCTGGCTGATTCAGGATGATGAACAACGGCTCTGTGCAGTGGTCGATCCGGGGGACGCGAACCCTGTTCAGGCCTGGCTGGATCGGCACCCCGAATGGCGACTGACCGACATCCTGACAACCCATCACCATCCCGACCACGTCGGCGGAGTCGTGCAGCTCAAGACCCGCCACCAGGCCAGGGTGTACGGACCGGCCACCGAGAACATTCCGGGGCGGGACGAGGCGCTGGCCCAAGGTAAGCGTATCGAGGTGCTCGGTCACACTCTGGAGGTCATTGA
This sequence comes from Stutzerimonas sp. C6.4V, assembly GCF_058536345.1. Classification (NCBI taxonomy): domain Bacteria; kingdom Pseudomonadati; phylum Pseudomonadota; class Gammaproteobacteria; order Pseudomonadales; family Pseudomonadaceae; genus Stutzerimonas; species Stutzerimonas sp. C6.4V. Next base: position 1,298,748 of record NZ_JBZUBM010000001.1, on the reverse strand, counting down.
CGTGCCGGGGCATACACTCGGCCACATCGCGTACTTCCATGACGATCACCAGACGCCGTGGCTATTGAGTGGTGACACCCTGTTCGCTGGTGGTTGCGGCCGTCTGTTCGAAGGGACGCCAGCGCAAATGTTCAACTCGCTGCAGCGGCTGGCAGCACTACCAGCGCATACGCTCATCTACTGCGCGCATGAATACACCCTGGCCAACCTGCGTTTTGCCCAGGCTGTGGAGCCCGATAATCATCACATTTCACAAAGGCTCGAACTGGTCACCAGGCAGCGGGGGGAAAACCAGATTACGCTGCCGTCCGATCTTCGGACCGAACTGGCCACCAATCCCTTCCTTCGCAGTACTGAAGGTGCGGTAGCAGCTGCCGCAAAACAGCAGAGCGGCCAGGAACTGGACACACCCGAGGCCGTATTTGCGGCTATCCGCGCATGGAAAGACCGCTTCTGACTAAGCTCGACCAGTGCCCAAAACCGGGGCGTTTGCTTGACCCGCTGGAATGGCATTCCTACACTCCCTCGAATTTTGCGCCCGGGGAAGCCTCCAGCCAATGTCTTCTGACTTTTCGAACAGCCCTCAACCGGACGCCTTGGCAGCCTCCGGTCGGGCCCTGGCACTGGCCATCTGTCTTGCCATAACAGGCTGCCAGAGCACCGGCTCCGGCACGCCTGAAAGCTCCCCGCTGCCAATCGCCGAACAGGTGGTGGACGATACGCTGTGGCTGTCCGATACGCCCGCAGCGCCACCCTCCCATACCGATATCTGGGATCGGGTCAGGCACGGCTTCAAGCTGCAGGAATACAACGACGGTAATCCTCGGATCGAACAGCAGCGCCTGCTGTTCGCCAGTCGCCCGAACTCCATCGAAGTCGCCAGCGAACGCGGCGGGCTTTACATTCACTATATCGTCGAGCAACTGGAAGAGCGCGATATGCCGCTCGAACTGGCGCTTCTGCCAATCATAGAGAGCGCCTACAACCCCTTCGCCTACTCGCCGGCACAGGCTGTAGGCCTCTGGCAGTTCATTCCCTCGACGGGACGGCACTTCAATCTGCAACAGACCAGCTGGTATGACGGCCGCCGCGACATCACCGCATCGACCACTGCGGCGCTGCGCTACCTTTCCTATCTCCACGGTCTTTTCAATGACGACTGGCTGCTTGCGCTGGCTGCCTACAACGCCGGCGAAGGCACCGTCAGCCGGGCGATCGAGCGCAACCAGAAGCTTGGCTTGCCAACCGACTACTGGAATCTGTCACTGCCCAACGAGACCCGTGACTATGTACCCAAGCTGTTGGCACTGGCGCAGATGGTGCAGAGCCCCGATGCATACGGTTTGAATCTCCGCCCGATCGCCAACGAACCCTATTTCGAAGTGGTCACCCTAAAGCAACGGATGGACCTTTCACGCGTCGCCGAAATGGTTGATGTCGACGAAGACGAGATCTATCAGCTCAACCCCGCCTTTACCCGCCGTATCACGCTCGACGGACCGCAGCATTTGCTGGTTCCGAGTGCAAAGGCCGAGATGCTGGCTGCCAACCTGGCCTTGATGAAACCGCAGGATCTGGTCGACTGGCAGCAGTACAAGGTGCGACCTGGCGATACCCTGGGTTCGATCGCCAACCGCTATCGACTCAGCCTCAACATCATCCGAGACATCAACCGCCTCAAAGGAGACCGACTGCAGATTGGCCAGGTGTTGAGCATTCCGCAATCAACCTCGGCAGATCAGTCACCCGAACTCCTGCATGCGGTTGCGCGAAGCCAGCCCGCGCCGCGCAGCTATCGAGTACGCCAGGGAGACAGTCTCTGGGATATCGCCAAAGCTCAGAAGGTTTCGGTTCGCGATCTGCAGAGATGGAACAACCTGTCCGGCAGCAATCTCAAGGTCGGCCAGGCGCTTTTTCTTCAGGCTGCCGGCAGCAAGGCGAAGGCCAAAGCCACACCGACCTACTACAAGGTCAAGAAAGGCGACTCTCTCTACGAAATCGCCAAACGCTTCAAGGTTCAGATCAACCATCTGAAGACCTGGAATCCTAGAGACAGCGCAGTGCTCAAGCCCGGACAGACCTTGACCCTGTATCTACCACGCTAGCAGCCCTATACGTTCTGCGGCACCTGGTGCCGCCGCACTGCCATTTGTTAGGTGCGCCTGCTAAGCGCCTCAAGGCAACGACCGGCCAGCTGATTGAACCGCTGGAACGCCACGAACTGCTCATGCTTCAAAGCCCTTCCCGATATTCGCCCGTCGGCGTAGAGCACACCGATCTCCCGCTTGCCGGCCATCAGCGGCGCAATGAAGAACATGCCTTTGCCCAGCTGCGTTCGAATGGGCAGGCTGACCAGATCTTCCAGACTGTAGCTCGCTGGCACCCCCATCCATAACGACTCACGCTGACGAAGTACATAGCTGAAGATATGCGCCTCGCCGGGCTGTTCAACAGGCAGAACGAAGGTCTTCAGCCAGCCCTGGGTCTGTTCGCCAACGACACACTTTGCGCGAAAGGTCGATTGCTGGTCAGCCAGAACTGTCAACATCACCCGCTCGAGACCGGCGCCCAGGTGCAGCCCCTTGAGCAAGGTATCGAGGATGAGATTCACATCGCCGCGGCTGGCCGCCATCATGCCCAGGTCCTGCATGGCCTGTTGCATCAATACCAGATCCGGCTGCAGTTGCATCGCCTTGCGCTCCGCTTGCTGCAACCGCACCTGCTCCGGGTCAGTCGAGGGAATAAGCGTGCAGAGACGGCTGGCGCCGAATGTTGCCGCGACCTGAACCGCCTCGTCGGCACTGTCGAAGATCTGCTGCATGGCATCCTCGCGGGAAATACCCGTAAGTTCGGCTAGTTCCTCCACGAGTCGCTCCATGGTCGGGCTATCCCATCCCTCCATGGCAGCCGAACTGATTCTGACACCGAGGCTGACAGAGCGTACCGCGGGATCCCTTAGATTGAGCGACCCATGGGCAAGACTGGCGAGCTCGCCGATGTTCCAGCTCTTGATCAGCCCCAGACTGAGCTGACGGAAACTGGTACCTAGCACCTTCTCGACCGCCTTCTCCGGGTCCGGAGTATCTTCTGCCAGGGCAGAGGCCAGATTGTCGGCCTGCTCGCCACCGCAACCCCAGAACGCCATTTCCCCAACCTGGTGAAGCAGGGCCGCGATGAACACCTCTTCTTCGTGCTTGGCCAGAACGTAGCCAGCGATGTTACGAGCCTGAACCGCGGCGTGGAATGAACGAGCCAGCGTTTCCTGCAGCTGCCGACGCGGCGCACGGTCGAGCAGCCCATCGATCAAGCTGACCGACAGGCTGATCAGCCTTACGTTGTCGAAGCCGATCATGACGATCGCTCGGGAGATGGTCTTGATGGTTTCCTGCGAAGGGTTGTAGTAGCTGCTATTGCCCACTCGCAGCACCTTCGATGTCAGGGCTGCATCACGGAGCAACACATCGGCAAGCTGTTGTACGGAAGAGTTCTGCTGTTCGGTCAGGCGCTGAAGATCCTGCACCACCGCGGCCAGTGCAGGCAGCTCGGACTGGTTCAGTCGATCAATCCATGACTGCAAACCGAAGGTAGTTTCACTCAAGATCGCGACCTTACCCTCGATACGGGCGTCGATGAAGGGAAACGCAGTTTGCCCAGATGGCTGGTCTTTTTCCAGCGGATACAAGCTGTTACTGTACCCGGCCGAAAAGACCGAAAGCGCCATGGATCGGATTCACCGTTTGATGCGACCCATCCTACTGTTATTGACCTGCCTGGCCCTGAGCTTTCCGTCGTTCGCCACGATCAGCGAAAGCCACGGTTATGCGCAGTTTGGCACGCTCAAGTATCCTGAAAGCTTTACCCACTTCGACTGGGTGAACCCGGATGCGCCAAAAGGCGGTCGCCTGCAACTCATGGCATCCGGCACCTTCGATACGCTGAACCCCTATACCTTCAAAGGAACCAGTCCCAGCGCAACGCCCGGCTTTTTTCAGTACGGGGTCAGTGAGCTGAACGAGCCCCTGATGGTCGGCACGGGGATCTATGATCCATCCGGGGATGAACCCGCGTCGGTGTACGGCCTGATCGCGGAGACGATCGAGTACGCCGACAATCACAGCTGGGTTGTTTTCAATCTACGTCATGAAGCGCGCTTCCATGATGGCCAGCCCATCACCGCTTACGACGTCGCCTTTTCCTATCGGTTGCTGATCAGGGATGGTCACCCACGCTACCGAACCGATCTGAAAGGCATCAAGCGCGTCGACATACTCAATCGTCATCGCATCCGTTTCGTCTTCGATAAAGCGGATAACCGGTTGCTGATCATGCGATTGGGCGAGCTACCGGTCCTGCCGCAGCACTACTGGAAGGATCGTGATTTCAAGGCGACGACTTTCGAGCCGCCTCTGGGAAGCGGTCCCTACCGCATAACCAAGGTGCAGCCCGGGCGCCAGGTTGTTTTCGAGCGCGTGAAGAACTGGTGGGGCGCCGAGCTTCCGGCCAACCGGGGCAAGTACAACTTCGATCGGGTAGAGGTTGAGTTCTACCGGGACAGCACCGTCGCGTTCGAGGCGTTCAAGGTTGGTGAATTCGACTTCTATATCGAACACCAGGCCAAGAACTGGGCCAATGGATATCATTTTCCGGCCGTGCTGCGCGGCGACGTCATCCGCGCCGAGCTGCCCCACCAGATTCCCACCCAGACCCAGGCGCTGTTCATGAACGGACGGCGCTCGACCTTTGCCGACATCCGTATTCGCCAGGCGCTGGGCATGATGTTCGATTTCGAGTGGACCAATCGGGCACTTTTCTATGGCGCCTATCAACGCAGCGAGAGTTACTACCCGAACAGCGATTTCACTGCAAAGGGAACACCGGAAGGCGGCGAGTGGCTGTTGCTGTCGCCCTATCGCGATAGCCTGCCCCCGGCACTCTTTACCGACCCGTTCGAGCTACCCAAGACGGACGGGCGTGGCATTCCACGCGACACGCTGCGCAAGGCCCTGGGGCTACTGAAAGATGCCGGCTGGACTCTGACGGCCGAAGGGCTACGGGACAAATCTGGCCAGCTGTTCGCTTTTGAAATTCTGCTGGTGAACCCAGGCCTTGAGCGAATCCTTCAGCCTTACGTGGAAAATCTTGCGCGCATCGGCATCCAGGCGCGGCTTCGTACCGTCGATGGGGCCCAGTACAAGCAACGTCTCGACCAGTACGATTACGACATGATCCTGACGACGCTCTCGCAAAGCCTCAGCCCCGGCCTTGAACAGTGGTTGTACTTTCATTCGAGCCAGGTCGATGTCAAAGGCGGACGCAACTATGCGGGCATTGCCAACCCCATCGTCGACGAGCTCATCGAGAAGCTGATCGCAGCCAAGACCCGTGAAGAGCAGGTAGCGGCCACTCGGGCAATCGACCGGGTCCTGCTCTGGAATCACTACACCATTCCCAACTGGTTCATCAGTTATCACCGCCTGGCGTATCGCAACCGGTTCGCCCATGTCACCACACCGCCTTACACCCTCGGGCTCCGTGCGTGGTGGTTGAAGGACCTGGAGAAGGCTAAATGAAAATTCGCTTACGTCTGCCGTTCCTGCATGCAGGTTTACTCACCCTTTTTTGCCTGGCCAACATGGCAGCCGCAGCGCCACAGCACGCCTTGACGCTGTACGACGAGAAACCGAAGTACCCTGCGAATTTCTCCCACTTTGACTATGCCAATCCCGAAGCCCCCAAAGGTGGCACGCTCCGGCAAGCGGGGTTTGGCAGTTTCGACTCGCTCAATCCGTTCATCAACAAGGGTGTCGCCGCTGACGACATCGGCTTGATATACGACACCCTGACGGTGAACAGCCTGGACGAACCTTTCACGGTGTACGGCCTGCTCGCGGAAAAGATCGAGAAGGGTCCGAACAACGAATGGGTGCGCTTCTACTTGCGTCCCGAGGCACGTTTCAACGACGGTGAGCCGGTAGAGGCCGAAGATGTCGCCTTCACCTTCGAAACCTTGCTCAGCAAGGGCGCGCCACACTACCGAGGCTACTATGCCGACGTCGAGAAGGTCGTAATCGAAGGGCCGCGGCAGGTCCGCTTCGACTTCAAGCACGCCGGCAACCGAGAGTTGCCTTTGATACTGGGTCAGCTACCAGTGCTGCCCAAGCATTGGTGGGCCGAGCGGGATTTCGGTACAGGCAGCATGGAGCCTCCGTTGGGCAGCGGGCCCTATCGGGTTGACCAGGTGCAGCCCGGCAGGTCGATCAGCTTTGCCCGAAATGACGGCTACTGGGGCAAGGATTTACCCGTAAACCGAGGCTTCTACAATTTCGATCGACTCACCTTCGACTACTACCGCGACAACACGGTCGCGCTGCAGGCATTCAAGGCAGGCCATTTCGACTACTGGCTGGAGACCAGCGCAAAGAACTGGGCGACCGCCTACGATATCGATGCAGTGAAGGACGGCCGGATCATCAAGGAAGAGATCGCCAACCGCAACCCTCAGGGCATGCAGGGCTTCATCTTCAACATTCGAAAGCCCCGCCTACAGGATCGCAGGGTCAGGGAGGCCCTGGCGTTGCTGTTCGACTTCGAATGGACCAACCGGCAGCTGTTCAATGGCGCCTATATCCGTACCCGCAGCTATTTCGACAACTCCGAGCTCGCTTCCTCGGGCCTGCCAAGCGAAGAAGAGCTGAATCTGCTCGGGCCGCTGCGGGGGCAGATACCTGATGAGGTCTTTGACAAGATCTACAACCTGCCCGAGACCAATGCCGACGGAATCATTCGTGAACAGCAACGCCGCGCTTATCAGCTGCTGACCGACGCTGGTTGGAAAATCGAGAACGACCGCATGGTTGATGCCAATGGCAAGCCGGTCAAGCTCGAGTTTCTGCTGGTCCAGGCCGAGTTCGAGCGGGTACTGCTGCCCTACAAGCGCAACCTGGCGGACCTAGGCATTGAGCTCGAGATTCGCCGGGTCGATGTGTCCCAATACATCAACCGCCTGCGCTCACGTGACTACGACATGATCGTCAGCGGGTTTGGACAGTCCAGTTCGCCGGGCAATGAGCAACGCGAATACTGGCACTCCTCCAGCGCAGACAACCCGGGTAGCCGTAACTACATTGGACTGAAGGACCCGGCAATCGATGCCCTTGTAGAAAAGGTGATCGCGGCAGACTCCCGCGACGAACTGATCACCCGCACCCGGGCGCTCGACCGCGTCCTGCTGTGGGGCCACTATGTGGTACCCAACTGGCACATCAAGACTTGGCGAGTGGCCTACTGGAACCACCTTGCCCATCCCGAGACAACACCCAGCCACGACATCGGCTTGATGACCTGGTGGCATAAAGTCGACAGCCAAACCCCTGCCGGCGAGCCGGCTGACAAAGCGGCAAAGGGCAGTTCCGACAAGCCAAGCGACAACAACCTCGAAGCGGGACATTAAGCATGCTCGCGTATATCGTCCGCCGGTTGCTGCTGATCATCCCTACCCTGTTCGGCATCCTGCTGATCAACTTCATCATCATCCAGGCGGCGCCAGGCGGCCCGGTGGAACAGGCCATCGCCAAGCTGGAAGGCTTCGAAGGCGCCACCAGCCGTATCGCCGGCGGCGGCTCGGAAGTCGCCACCGGCGCAAACAACTACCGCGGCGCACAGGGGCTGGATCCCGATCTCATCGCTGAAATCGAACGGCTTTACGGATTCGACAAACCGGCTCCGGAGCGATTCTGGATCATGCTGAGCAACTATGCGCGATTCGATTTCGGAGAAAGCTTCTTTCGCGACGCCAAGGTGACGGACCTCATCCTGGAAAAGATGCCTGTCTCTATCTCGCTGGGCCTGTGGAGCACCCTGATCATGTACCTGGCATCCATTCCGCTGGGTATCGCCAAGGCGACTCGCCATGGCAGCCCGTTCGACGTCTGGACCAGCTCGGCGATCATCGTTGGCTACGCGATTCCGGCGTTTCTGTTCGCGATCCTGTTGATCGTTCTCTTCGCCGGAGGAAGCTACTGGAACTGGTTCCCCCTGAGAGGGCTGACTTCCGGCAATTTCGCCGAGCTGAGCTTTGCAGGCAAGATCATCGATTATTTCTGGCATCTGGCCTTGCCAGTAACCGCGCTGGTGATCGGTAACTTCGCCACTCTTACGTTGCTCACGAAAAACAGCTTTCTCGACGAGATAAACAAACAGTACGTCATCACGGCCCGCGCCAAAGGATTAAGCAAGAATCGCGTGCTCTACGGCCATGTGTTCCGCAATGCGATGCTCATCATAATCGCCGGCTTCCCGTCGGCCTTCATCGGCATGTTCTTCACGGGCTCGCTGCTGATCGAAGTGATTTTTTCGCTGGACGGCCTCGGCCTCCTGAGCTTCGAGGCAGCGATCAACCGGGACTACCCCGTCGTGTTCGGCACCCTATTCTTGTTCACCCTGCTTGGCCTCGTAGTCAAGCTGATCGGAGACCTGACCTATACCCTGGTCGACCCACGCATCGATTTTGAAAGTCGGGAGGCCTGATGAAGCTCTCTCCGCTCAACCAGCGTCGGTTCGCTCTGTTCAAGGCCCACAAGCGTGGCTGGTGGTCACTATGGCTGTTTCTGTGCCTGTTCGTCCTGAGCCTGGGGGCTGAACTCATCGCCAACGACAAACCGATCGTGGTGCACTTCGACGGCGGCTGGTATTTCCCTGTATTCAAGCGCTACCCGGAAACCACATTTGGTGGCGAGTTTCCTCTCCAGGCCAACTACAAGGGCCCGTATATCCAGGAGCTCATCGAGGCAAAGGATGGCTGGATGATCTGGCCGCCGATTCCGTTCGACTATGCCAGTATCAACTATGACCTGCAGGTGCCGGCGCCGGCCCCGCCGTCCAGCGTCAACTGGCTGGGTACCGATGACCAGGGTAGGGATGTGCTGGCACGGGTCATCTACGGTTTCCGTATCTCGGTACTGTTTGCCCTGACGTTGACCCTCATCAGCTCGGTGATCGGCGTGATCGCCGGCGCGCTTCAGGGATTCTATGGCGGTTGGGTGGACCTGGTCGGTCAACGCATTCTGGAAATATGGTCGGGGCTGCCGGTGCTTTATCTGCTGATCATCCTTGCCAGTTTCGTACAGCCCAATTTCTGGTGGCTGCTCGGCATCATGCTGCTGTTCTCCTGGATGAGCCTCGTCGACGTGGTGCGTGCAGAGTTTCTCCGAGGCAGAAACCTTGAGTATGTAAGGGCTGCAAGGGCGCTGGGTATGCAGAACGGCGCCATCATGTTCCGTCACATCCTGCCCAACGCCATGGTATCGACCATGACCTTCATGCCGTTCATCCTCACCGGCGCGATCGGTACCTTGACGGCACTGGACTTTCTCGGCTTCGGTCTCCCACCCGGGGCGCCGTCACTCGGCGAACTGGTAGCACAAGGCAAGGCCAACCTGCAGGCTCCGTGGCTGGGCATCAGTGCGTTCCTGGTCCTGGCGATCATGCTGACGTTGCTGGTCTTCATTGGCGAGGCAGCACGCGATGCCTTCGACCCAAGGAAATAAGATGGCTGAGAATCTGATAGAGGTCAGAGGCCTGGCCGTAGAGTTCATTACCGGAGCGCACTCTCAACGTGTAGTTGAGGATGTCAGCTTCGATATCCGCAAAGGCGAGACGCTTGCGCTTGTTGGCGAAAGCGGCTCAGGCAAATCAGTGACTGCACACTCGATACTGCGCCTGCTGCCCTACCCGCTTGCACGCCATCCGGCCGGGGCAATCATCTATGCCGGTGAGGATCTGCTCAAGGCCGATGAAAAGCGCATGCGCGGCATTCGCGGGGACCGCATCGCCATGGTGTTCCAGGAGCCGATGACCTCGCTGAACCCGCTGCACACCGTTGGCAAACAGATCAACGAGGTGCTGCAGATTCACAAGGGACTCAGCGCTAAAGAGGCCACCGCTCGTACTTTGGAGCTGCTTGATCTGGTGGGTATACCGGACCCCAAAAAACGTCTGCGCGCCTATCCTCACGAACTGTCCGGAGGACAGCGCCAGCGAGTGGTAATCGCCATGGCCCTGGCCAACGAGCCGGAGCTGCTGATTGCCGACGAACCCACTACGGCCCTTGATGTGACGGTTCAGTTGAAAATACTCGAGCTGCTCAAGGAATTGCAGGCTCGCCTCGGCATGGCGCTGTTGCTGATCAGCCATGACCTGAATCTAGTGAGGCGAATCGCTCATCGCGTATGTGTCATGCAACGAGGTCGCGTCGTCGAACAGGCAGCTTGTGAAGCGTTGTTCAGCGCACCGCAGCATCCATACACCCGCGAGCTGCTTGCGGCTGAGCCTAGTGGCGGCCCGGTGACAGCCGAACCGGCAGCTCCGCTGCTGGAAGTGAAGGATCTGCGGGTCTGGTTTCCCATCAAGAAAGGGTTGCTCAGGCGCACCGTGGACCATGTCAAAGCGGTGGATGGGGTGACCTTCAGCCTACCGAAGGGGCAGACGCTGGGCATCGTCGGCGAAAGCGGATCGGGCAAATCGACACTGGGGCTTTCGATCCTGCGCCTGCTCGGCAGCCGCGGCGAGATACGATTCAAAGAACAGTCGCTTGAAACGATGTCGCAACGTGACGTGCGACCACTGCGTCGGCAGATGCAAGTGGTGTTTCAAGACCCGTTCGGCAGTCTCAGCCCACGCATGTCTGTTGGCCAGATCATCGGGGAAGGCCTGGACATACATGGACTCGGGAGCGCTACTGAACAGCAACAGGCCATCATCGAAGCACTGAAGGAGGTCGGGCTCGACCCGGAAAGCCGCCATCGTTACCCCCATGAATTTTCTGGAGGCCAGCGACAGCGAATAGCGATTGCCAGGGCGCTGGTTCTCAAGCCGGAGCTGATCCTGCTCGATGAGCCAACCTCTGCACTGGACAGAACGGTACAGCGGCAGGTAGTGGAGCTGCTGCGCTCGTTGCAAGCCAAATACAACCTGACCTACCTGTTCATCAGCCATGACCTGGCCGTAGTCAGGGCACTGAGCCACCAGATGATGGTGGTCAAGCAGGGCCAGGTAGTCGAACAAGGGCCGGCAGAGTCGATATTCGCCTCCCCTAAACATCCTTATACACAGCAGTTGCTGGAATCTGCCTTCATGGTACCGGTAGCCGCTCAACCAGAAGAGGGACAAGCACATGGGTTTTCTAACCGGTAAGCGCATACTGATCGTTGGCGTTGCCAGCAAACTGTCGATCGCCTCAGGCATCGCTGCGGCCATGCACCGCGAAGGCGCCGAACTGGCTTTTACTTATCAAAACGAAAAGCTCAAGGGCCGCGTGGAAGAATTCGCAGCGGGCTGGGGCTCGGGTCCTGAATTGTGCTTTCCCTGTGATGTAGCCAGCGATGAAGAAATCGCCAAGGTATTCGAAGCCTTGGGAGAGAAGTGGGACAGCCTGGACGGCATCGTTCATTCGGTCGGTTTCGCACCAGGCGACCAATTGGATGGGGATTTCACCGACGTGACCACCCGCGAGGGATTCCGAATAGCTCACGATATCAGCGCCTATAGCCTGGTGGCGTTGGCAAAAGCCGGTCGCCCTATGATGAAGGGCCGTAACGGTAGCATTCTCACCCTGTCCTACCTGGGCGCAGAGCGCACCATGCCCAACTACAATGTCATGGGTATGGCCAAGGCTAGCCTGGAAGCCGGAGTTCGTTATCTGGCTGGAAGCCTTGGCCCGGAAGGCACGCGTGTGAATGCCGTTTCGGCAGGCCCTATCCGCACGCTAGCGGCGTCAGGAATCAAGAGCTTCCGGAAGATGCTGGCAGCCAACGAAAAGCAGACCCCCCTGCGCCGGAACGTGACCATCGAAGAAGTCGGCAATGCCGGCGCGTTCCTGTGTTCGGATCTGGCTTCAGGTATCAGTGGTGAAATCCTCTATGTCGACGGAGGTTTCAATACCACGGCGATGGGAGCGATAGAGGACTAAGGGTCAGCGCCATCCTGGCTCTACCTGACGAACCCCGCCCCTTCCGGCGGGGTTCGTTTTATCAAGCCCGCCGCATCACTTTCCCCAAGCCTCCAGCGGCCAACCGTTGCCATCGCTTGTATGGCATGAGTTGCCTCTCAGCCTTTAGCCGGGCGATGAAACCAAGTTGCGTCTGTTGCCACTAGCCATTCGCAGCATCGGCAAGATCTCACCAATTTTTTCCAGTGCTGATAAAAAAACCCCGGCCATTGTGCCGGGGGTTTGTCAGATGCGATGGACCAGCTGCAATCTAGCGAGCGAAGATTTCAACCTCTGCGTCGGCCTGAAGCATCTGCCGATAGGCTGCAAAATCCTGCTGTCCGCTACGCGAAGCAAGGAAGCGACGATAGTTCTGCTTTTCTTCATCAGTCAGCTGCGCAGTGGGCTCGTTTACTCCGCTTAGGCGAATCACCACATAGTCGCCAGCCGCCAAGCGCACGCTGCCGTAGGTCGGCTCTGAGCCGGACTCCGGCTTGGCCATGCGGAACACCTCTTGAAGCACGGCGGGATCTACCCCTTCCTGGTTGCGAGCGGCTGCTTCCACACCGTCCCATTCCCGCTCCGCCTGGCCTCCCTCACGAAGCTTAGCAACCAGCTGCTCCCCTTCCTGCTGGGCCTGCTCTGCGGCCTTGCTGCGCTGCAGTTGTGTCACGATGTCTTCCTTGACTACTTCGAATGGCAACACCTCTGGCTGCATATGCGTTTTCACACGGACAGCAACAACCGTATCCGGGTCCAGCTCAATGACACTGCTGTTGGCTCCGTCAACCAGTACTTCGTCGCTGAAAGCCGCCTGGATAACCTGACGGTTGGAAGCGATACCCTGCCCCCCTTCTCGCCCAAACGCATCGGTGGTCTGCACCTCAAGACCGAGCTCCTGCGCCGGTTGAGACAGATCCGACGCCTCGAATGCAGCGTCCTCCAACTGCTTGCTGGTTTCAACGAAGCGTTGCTCGACCTGCTGCGCCTTGAGCTCGCGCTCAAGCTCGGGCCTCAGGCTTTCCAGTGTCGGTACCTCGGGAGACTGGACATCCAAAAGCTTGATCAGATGCCAACCAAATTCGGACCGGACCGGTGCCGAAACCTGGCCTTTGTCGAGGTCATAGAGCGCCTTCTCGAACGCTGGATCGTAAACGCCGGGGCCGGCAAAGCCAAGATCGCCACCAGCATTGGCAGACCCAGGATCTTCGGACGACTCCTTGGCGACTGAAGCGAAGTCCTCCCCAGCGGCCAGACGCTCGGCTATCGCGTCAATACGAGTCTTGGCTTCATCATCGCTCGCGCTATCGGCCTCGACGAGAATATGAGCTGCGCGCCGTTGCTCCGCCAGATTCGCAATGCGCTGCTTGTATAGCGCTTCGATCGACTCATCGGAGACCTCGACCTGATCGAAAAATGCATCTTTTTTCAGCTCGACGTATTCCAGGACCACCTGCTCCGGCGAGCGAAAGCGATCAGTGTTCTGCTCGTAGAACTCGCGCGCCTGCTCGTCGCTGACGTTTATCGCCGAGGGGTTGGCAGCGATCTTGATGGTGCCGAAGTCCCGGGTCTGCTGCTCGAGCCTGGCAAACGTTTCAATTTGCTCGTCTGTCACAAAACCCGAGCCTGCGATGCCTGCACGGAGCTGGCCGATAAGCATTTCCTGTTTCAGCAGCTCACGGAACTGCAGGCGCGTATAGCCCATCTGCTGGATGACCTGATCGAAACGCGCTGCGTTGAAGGCACCATCGACCATGAACTCCGGCGTCTGCAGAATCAGTTGGTCCAATGCCTCCTCGGAAAAAGCGAAATCGGCTTCTCTCGCTCCCTGCAACAATAAAGCACGATCAATCAAGGCTCTGAGTGCGGATTCGCGTACCAGCTTGTCATCCAGCAGCGATGGATCGAAATCACCACCCAGCTGCTGAGCGAGCTGACGGCGCTGCATGTTCATCGCCTGATTGAGCTCCTCCAGCGAGATCTCCTCACCGTTCACCTCAGCGGCATTCCGGCTGTTGTTGGCGGCATTGAAAATCGCGTCGAACCCGGTCAGCGCCAGAAGCACGACTATGATTCCGATAATGGTCTTGGCAATCCAGCCTTGTGAATTGTCCCTGATGTTCTGAAGCATGCATCCCCCAAGAGTCAGCTGCACCGTGATACTGCAGCACGGGCGGAAATCGGGTATCGGATAAAAGAAAGGCGCATCCAGGGATGCGCCTTTCTCGGAGCTTTTGGAGCGGTTGGGCCTTACCCCCAAACCCGAGCGCAACAGGCATAGCCTGTTCGAAGCACCGCTCCGAGCCAGGGTCAGGCAATCCCTGACAACTGGCCGGATCGAAACGCTTAGTTGACGGCGTCTTTAAGAGCCTTGCCAGCTTTGAAGCCCGGAATCTTGGCAGCGGCGATGTTGATCGGATTGCCGGTCTGCGGATTGCGACCTGTGCGAGCAGCGCGCTCTTTCACAGCAAAAGTACCGAAACCAACCAGCACCACGGAGTCACCAGCCTTCAGGGCGCCAGTGACGGATTCGATCACTGCATCCAGCGCGCGGCCAGCAACAGCTTTCGGGATATCAGCAGATGCGGCGATAGCATCGATCAGTTCCGACTTGTTCACTCTAAGTCCCCTTATTTCTGTTGAGTCATTCTTTGATTTTTAATGTAAGCAAAGCGGTGCTGATAAAGCAGTGACACAAAAGGCCGTTTTTATATCAAGGGCGCTGTAAATGCGTCAACGAGGCTTCTCAGACTAATGCGTGCTGATTCGCTCCTTGGAATCAGGCTCGCGCTTATCTTCCTTTGCGACAATCTCGGGAGCCGCGTCAGGTAAGGGCTCCGGCGCGTATTGCAGCGCAATTTGGAGGACCTCGTCAATCCACTTCACCGGTTTAATCTGTAGGTCCTGCTTAATATTTTCAGGAATCTCTTTCAGATCACGCTGGTTCTCTTCGGGAATGATTACCGTCTTGATACCCCCCCGATGAGCCGCGAGCAGTTTTTCCTTCAACCCACCGATAGCCAGCACTTGGCCGCGCAAGGTGATTTCGCCCGTCATGGCCACCTCGGCACGAACTGGAATCTGCGTTAGCGCAGAAACAAGCGCGGTGCACATGCCAATGCCGGCGCTTGGTCCATCCTTCGGAGTAGCACCTTCAGGGACATGAATATGAATGTCCTGCTTCTCGTGAAAATCTACCGGTATGCCGAGGCTCGCGGCACGACTACGAACCACCGTAAGCGCAGCCGTGATTGACTCGCCCATCACATCTCCCAGCGAACCGGTTTTCGTCAAACGCCCTTTTCCTGGCACAACCGCAGCCTCGATAGTCAGCAACTCGCCGCCAACCTGCGTCCATGCCAGCCCGGTGACCTGTCCCACCTGATCCTGTTGCTCGGCAAGACCATAGCGGAACTTGCGAACACCCAGGAAATGCTCCAGGGACTCGGCGGTCACCTGAACAGTGAAGGCCTTTTCAGTGGCATGTTCCTTGACGACCTTACGGCAGACCTTTGCCAACTGACGCTCGAGACTGCGCACACCCGCCTCGCGTGTGTAGTAACGGATGACATCGCGAATGGCATCTGCATCGAAGGTCAATTCGGTCTTCTTGAGCCCGTTGGCCTGGACCTGTTTCGGCACAAGGTATCGAATCGCAATGTTGATCTTTTCATCCTCGGTATACCCGGGGAGACGGATCACTTCCATCCGGTCGAGCAGCGGCGCCGGAATGTTCATCGAATTGGCCGTACAAAGGAACATGACATCAGAAAGGTCGTAATCGACCTCTAGATAATGATCGTTGAAATTGTGGTTCTGCTCGGGGTCGAGCACCTCAAGCAAGGCGGACGCGGGGTCACCCCGCATGTCGTTGCCCATCTTGTCGATCTCGTCGAGCAGAAACAGCGGGTTGCGCACCCCCACCTTGGTCATTTTTTGTATCAGACGGCCTGGCATGGAGCCGATATAGGTACGCCGATGACCCCGGATTTCTGCTTCATCGCGCACCCCACCGAGCGCCATGCGCACGAATTTACGGTTGGTGGATCTCGCGATGGATTCGGCCAACGATGTCTTGCCGACGCCAGGCGGACCGACCAGGCAGAGTACGGGGCCCTTCAGTTTCTTCACGCGCTTTTGCACAGCAAGATACTCAAGGATCCGATCCTTTACCTCTTCGAGACCGTAATGGTCTGCATCAAGGACTTCTTCAGCCTTCGCCAGATCCAGGCGCACCTTGCTCGCCGCCTTCCACGGAACGTTAACCAACCAATCGATGTAAGTCCTCACCACAGTGGCCTCGGCTGACATCGGCGACATCTGCTTGAGCTTGTTGAGCTCTGTGGTCGCTTTGGCGTGCGCATCTTTGCTCAATCCCGCGTTCTCGATGCGCTTTTTCAGGTCATCGATTTCGTTGTGACCTTCATCGATATCACCGAGCTCTTTCTGAATGGCTTTCATCTGCTCATTCAGATAATACTCCCGCTGACTGCGCTCCATCTGTTTCTTGACGCGACCCCGAATCCGCTTCTCGACCTGTAACAGGTCGATCTCCGCATCGAGCAGGGCAAGCACATGCTCGACACGAGCGGGCAGGTCGGTAATTTCCAGGATCGCCTGTTTCTGCTCGATCTTTAGCGCCATATGAGCGGCCATGGTATCGACCAGGCGGCCAGGCTCATCGATGCTCGCAAGCGATGAAAGCACCTCAGACGGAACCTTCTTGCCGAGCTGCACGTATTGCTCGAACTGGCTAAGCAGGCTCCTGGTGAAAACCTCACCCTCGCGCTCTTCGATTTCCGATTCGTCGACCAGCGCCACCTCTGCACGGCAATGATCATCCACTTCGTAAAAACGATCGATCACGCCACGTTGTTCGCCTTCGACCAGGACCTTGACCGTACCGTCCGGCAGCTTGAGCAATTGCAGCACCGTTGCGGCCGTACCCACTCGATACAGGCCATCCTCCGCTGGATCATCATCGGCCGGATTCTTTTGCGCCAACAGCAGGATCTGCTTGTCACCAGCCATGGCAGACTCGAGGGCCTCGATGGATTTCTCCCGGCCGACAAACAGCGGAATTACCATGTGCGGGTAAACCACGACGTCGCGCAGCGGCAAGAGGGGCAGTTCGATGGTTGTCTTCATAAATTCAGCTCTACGACGGCCATACGGCGGTGAACGGGAAACACCCTGACGATCAAAGATGAGGGCACGCAGGGCAAAAAACAAGGACGGGAGCAGAAATGCAAAGGGGCCCGGAGGCCCCTTGTCTATTACGCGTCAGGCGCAGCCTTGGCAGGCGGCTCGGTGTTTTCGTAGATCAGCAGTGGCTGCGAGGTTCCTTCAATGACACTTTCGTCAATGACGACCTTGCTGACATCCTTCTGGGACGGGATTTCATACATGGTATCCAGCAGAACACCTTCCAGAATCGAGCGCAGGCCGCGCGCACCTGTCTTACGCTCCAGAGCACGACCCGCGACTGCCTTAAGGGCATCCGTTCTGAATTCCAGGTCCACGCCTTCTAGCTCGAAAAGCTTGGCGTACTGCTTGGTCAAGGCGTTCTTGGGCTCGGTCAGAATCTGAATGAGTGCAGCTTCATCAAGCTCATCCAGCGTTGCGATAACAGGTAGACGACCGACAAACTCCGGAATCAGACCAAACTTGACGAGATCATCCGGCTCGACTGAACGCAGCGACTCACCAATCTTCTTGCCAGGGTCCATGCTACGAACCTCTGCGTTGAAGCCGATTCCGCCCTTGGTAGAACGGCCCTGGATCACTTTCTCCAGACCGGCAAATGCACCACCGCAGATGAACAGGATGTTGCGCGTATCAACCTGCAGAAACTCCTGCTGCGGATGCTTGCGGCCGCCCTGCGGGGGTACAGAGGCTACAGTACCTTCAATCAACTTCAAAAGTGCCTGCTGGACCCCTTCACCCGAAACATCACGGGTAATCGAGGGGTTATCTGATTTACGCGAAATCTTGTCGATCTCGTCGATGTATACGATACCCATCTGGGCTTTTTCGACATCGTAATCGCATTTCTGCAACAGTTTCTGAATGATGTTCTCGACATCCTCACCCACGTAACCCGCTTCGGTCAGCGTGGTTGCGTCAGCAATGGTGAAGGGAACATTCAGCAACCGAGCAAGCGTCTCGGCGAGCAAGGTCTTACCCGACCCGGTCGGGCCGATGAGAAGAATATTGCTCTTACCTAGCTCGACTTCTTCTTTCTTGTCGCGCTGATTGAGCCGCTTGTAGTGGTTATAGACAGCCACAGCCAAAATCTTCTTGGCTCGCTCCTGACCAATCACGTACTGGTCGAGGATGCCGCTTATCTCCTTAGGTGCAGGCAGCTTTTGCGAATTGCTTTCAGCCTGTGCTTCTTGCACCTCCTCACGGATGATGTCATTGCACAGGTCGACGCACTCGTCGCAGATAAAAACCGAGGGTCCGGCAATCAACTTGCGTACTTCATGCTGGCTTTTGCCGCAAAAAGAGCAATAGAGCAGCTTGCCGGAATCCTCGCCGTTGCGGGTGTCAGTCATTCGATCGATCCAATCGGGAAGGCTTGAAATACAAGATGAAGGCAAACGCGGGCATTTTCAAGGGCATGCAAAAGCGCACAAGACGGATGCCCGCTAACTACACCCTCTTAGACCACCTCTATACAGGCAGCTGCCGCTTCTCGTGGACAGCATCGACAACGCCGTACTCCAAGGCCCGCGAGGCGCTCATGAAGTAGTCTCGATTGGTGTCACGCTCGATCGTCTCGAGATTTTGGCCAGTGTGGTGCGAGAGCAGTTGGTTGAGCCGCTCGCGGATATAAAGGATTTCGCGCGCGTGGATGTCGATATCAGAGGCCTGTCCCTGAAACCCCCCAAGCGGTTGGTGAATCATTACCCGCGCATTGGGAAGGCAGAAACGCTTGCCCTTTGCCCCACCAGCGAGCAGGAAGGCGCCCATACTGCAGGCCTGACCAATACAGGTGGTTGAAACGTCGGCCTTGATGAACTGCATCGTGTCATAGATCGCCATACCGGCGGTAACAGATCCACCCGGAGAGTTGATGTACAGATGAATATCCTTCTCGGGGTTTTCCGCTTCGAGGAACAGCATCTGCGCCACGATCAGGTTAGCCATGTAGTCCTCGACCTGGCCGACCATGAAGATAACGCGCTCTTTCAGAAGGCGCGAATAGATGTCATACGCGCGCTCACCGCGAGCGGACTGTTCGATGACCATCGGCACCAGGCCACCTGCAGCCTGGATGTCTGGAGCTTGCATAAACGGATTGCCGGACATGTCCAACGATACTCCCTATGTCATGCCTCAAATACATAAGCCAGCTCTAGGCTGGCTTATGAATGTGCATTCAAACGATGTGAGACTCAGGCAGCTTGCGGGGCTTCCGCAGGCTTCACTGCTTCTTCGTAGGAGACCGACTTGTCGGTCACTTTAGCCTGCTGCAGGACAGTATCTACAACTTGTTCTTCGAGCACAACAGAGCGCACTTCGTTCAACTGCTCGTCGTTCTTGTAATACCAAGAAACGACCTGCTCAGGCTCCTGGTAGGCTGAGGCCATCTCTTCGATAAGCTCGCGGACTCGTGCATCATCAGGCTTCAGCTCGAACTGCTTCACGACTTCAGCAACAATCAAGCCGAGAACCACACGGCGCTTAGCCTGCTCTTCAAAAAGCTCGGCGGGCAACTGGTCAGGCTTGATGTTGCCACCAAACTGCTGCACAGCCTGAACCCGCAAACGATTGACTTCGTTATCAATCAGGGCCTTGGGCGCTTCGATTGGATTAGCAACCACCAGCCCCTCCATCACCTGATTCTTGACCTTAGTCTTGATAGCCTGGCGCAACTCACGCTCCATGTTCTTCTTGACTTCGGCGCGGAATCCTTCAAGCCCGCCTTCCTGAACACCGAACTGAGCGAAGAATTCATCGTTCAGCTCCGGCAACTGCGCAGCGGCAACGCTGTTTACAGTTACGGTGAACTCGGCGGTCTTGCCGGCCAAGTCGAGGTTCTGGTAGTCCTCAGGGAAGGTTGGGTTGATGATGCGCTCATCTCCCGCCTTGGCACCGACAAGAGCGTCTTCAAAACCTGGAATCATGCGGCCGGAACCAAGCACCAGCTGGGTACCCTGCGCCGAACCACCTGCAAACTCCTCACCATCGATCTTGCCGACGAAATCAATATTGACCTGGTCGCCGCTTTCCGCGGCGCGGTCGGCGGTCTCGTAGCGAGTGTTCTGCTTGCGAAGAATTTCCAGCATGTTATCGACATCAGCCTCAGCCACTTCGGCTTGCAGGCGTTCGATTTCAATGCCTTCGAAGCCGGCAACCTTGAACTCCGGGAACACTTCGAAGGTGGCAACGTATTCAAGATCCTTGCCTTTTTCGAACACCTTGGGTTCGACGGCGGGCGCGCCTGCCGGGTTGAGTTTTTCGGCTACCACAGCTTCATAAAAGGTCGCTTGGATCAGATCACCCAGGGCCTCTTGGCGCGCCGCTGCTTCGTAGCGCTGGCGAATGACGCTCATTGGGACTTTGCCGGGGCGGAAACCTGGGATCTTTGCACGGCTGGCGGTCTGTTGCAGACGCTTGTTGACTTCGTTCTCGATGCGCTCGACCGGCACGCCAATGGTCATGCGGCGCTCAAGAGCGGAGGTGCTTTCAACAGAAACTTGCATGGATTTTCCTCGTTGCACAGACATAAGCCGGCGATCCGGCCCCAGAATGGGCAAGCATTCTAGTGGCTTGCCTTATAGAAGTCACCCCGTCCATCAAGGCTCTTGTCACGGCAGTCCCGGCACCATACCCGGTAGCACGTCTGAGAAACACCGCCGGGCCAGGCGGCGTTCGGGGGCTCGCCTGCCTTTGCCTTTCGCCGCTTATAAAGTCGCTGATCGGCGTAGCGGGCCCCGCGCATATGGCACAGCCTCTAATAACAAGCTTAAAGCAAGCAAACAGTGGAAGGCAGGCCTGGCGAGGTGTGCTGCTGCGGCAATCGTGCAAATTGACAGCAACAAGGGGCCCAACTAGCGTTCGTCAGACTTCAGCATCCTGACCGGAGGCAACATGGATATTCAAGTCCGACCGCTATCGTCGATCGAAGGAGACGCGTGGGAAGTGCTCATGGATCGCAACAAGGTGAAATTTCGCAGCGAATCCGAGGCGCGAGCCTTCGTGCAACGGCTCCAGTCACGGCTTGCTGCCCCTCATTATCTGCCAGCTGACGCAAGCAGCCAGGAGCACCGAGGCCAAGCAATCTGACATCGGTTACAGGTATGCGAGCATTCGGGCTGCAGTAGTCGAACTGAGACGAACGGCAACTCCAAGGTGCTTTGCCGTGGCGCTAGGCAGCACAGTCGAGAGACCTAAATCAAAGAAGGAGCCGAGGTATCTCGTTGATGGCTGAGAATAGATACGAAAAGGCCCCTTTACGGGGCCTTGAAGGATTCCACCACGCCGAGGCGGGAAGAAACATGTAATGGTGCGGACGGAGAGACTCGAACTCTCACACCTTGCGGCGCCAGAACCTAAATCTGGTGTGTCTACCAATTTCACCACGTCCGCAAACTTCTAAACGAAAACGCCAGGCGGTGCCTGGCGTTTCGGAATATGGGGTGGACGATGGGGTTCGAACCCACGACCGCAGGAGCCACAATCCTGTGCTCTACCAACTGAGCTACGCCCACCATATTGCCTTGCTTGTGCCAGAGCCCTAAGTGGCGCACCCGGCAGGACTCGAACCTGCGACCATCCGCTTAGAAGGCGGATGCTCTATCCAACTGAGCTACGGGCGCTCTTATCTGCATTCTATTTGAGCGCAGACTTCAAGCTCCGACCAACGAAGGAAGGCCTTCAAAAGTCGCCTTACCCAGCAGCAAGCTGTGCTCGACAAGCGGGGCGAATCTTAATGGGCCGCTCGCAAGCCGTCAACAGCAAAGCCGAAAAAATTTCAGCCTGGTAAAGGAGTTACATGAACTGGCCGACCATCGCCTTTGCCGAGCGTCGCGGCCATGCGAGAATGCGCGTCCCTTTTCAATCCCCTCGATGGTTGTTCAAGCGTCATGACTGCAAAATTGATCGACGGTAAAACGATCGCTGCCAATATCCGTCAGCACATTGCTGGCCGGGTGGCTGAGCGGTCCCAGCAGGGCCTACGAGTTCCTGGTCTTGCAGTCATTCTGGTCGGGACTGATCCGGCCTCCCAGGTGTATGTGGCGCACAAGCGCAAAGACTGCGAAGAAGTAGGCTTTCGCTCTACGGCACACGACCTGTCGGCTGATACCAGTCAGGCGGACCTACTTGCGCTGATCGATCAGTTGAACGACGACCCGCAGATAGACGGCATTCTGGTTCAGCTGCCGCTGCCGAAGCACCTCGATGCTTCGCAACTGCTTGAACGCATTCGTCCAGACAAGGATGTGGACGGCTTTCACCCATACAACATCGGTCGGCTGGCGCAGCGCATGCCCCTGCTCCGCCCCTGCACGCCCAAAGGCATCATGGCGCTTTTAGAAAGCACGGGGGTCGACCTGCATGGACTGAATGCGGTCGTGGTGGGCGCTTCGAATATCGTTGGACGGCCTATGGCACTGGAACTGTTGCTTGCCGGTTGCACCACAACCGTGACGCACCGGTTTACCAATGACCTGGCCGACCACGTCAGACGCGCAGACCTGATCGTAGTTGCCACGGGCATCACCGGCCTGGTGAAAGGCGAATGGATCAAGCCAGGTGCGATCGTTATCGATGTGGGTATCAATCGTCAGGCCGACGGCAAGCTGGTCGGGGACGTGGAGTACGATTCGGCCGTGCAACGTGCTGGCTGGATTACGCCAGTCCCCGGCGGCGTCGGCCCAATGACCCGTGCGTGCCTGCTGGAAAACACACTTCATGCTGCGGAGCATCTGCACGCCTGAGTCCAGGCAGTTAGGGAACGGCACCTGCGGGTGCCGTTTTCATTTTTCGATATCAGTGTCCTGACCGTGATCAGTTCTCCTTTTCCCAGGATTTGATGAGCTCGTTGTAGCTGACCGTCTGCCCCTTCGGCTTTTCGTTTTCAAGTTTGGGCTTCGGCGCACCAGGCTGGCTCAGCCAGTATTCCGGGTCCTGCGGCTCATTTAGTTTGGGCCCGCACTGGGGCTGGACATTGGCACGCTCGAGCCGAGCCATCATCGAGTCCTGGGCTTCAGCAAGTCCATCGAGCGCTTCCTGTGGCGTCTTGTCGCCGCTCGCTGCTTCTGCGATATATTGCCACCAGAGCTGCGCAAGACGTGGATAGTCTGGCACGTTTGTTCCTGTTGGCGTCCACTGCACACGCGCGGGACTGCGATAGAACTCGACCAGCCCACCAAGCTTCGGCGCTGCTTCGGTCATTGCATCGGAGTTGATATCCGACTCACGAATTGGCGTCAGCCCCACCAGTGTCTTTTTCAGCGAAACAGTCTTCGATACGGTGAACTGCGCATAAAGCCACGCGGCCAGACGACGCTTTTCAGGTGTCGAGTTCAAAAAGGTCCAGGCCCCTGCATCCTGATAGCCAAGCTTCATGCCTTCTTCCCAATATGGTCCTTTTGGCGAAGGAGCCATCCGCCACTTGGGTGAGCCATCCTCGTTGACCACCGGCAGGCCAGGCTTGGTCATGTCCGCCGTGAAGGCGGTATACCAGAAGATCTGCTGGGCAATGTTGCCCTGCGCTGGAACCGGACCCGATTCTGAAAAGGTCATCCCCTGCGCTTCCGGCGGCGCGTATTCGCGCATCCAGTCGACATATTTCTGCGTTGCAAAAACGGCGGCAGGTCCATTGGTGGCGCCGCCGCGGGATACGCTCGAGCCTACCGGGTGACAGTCCTCGACGCGTATACCCCACTCATCGACGGGCAGCCCGTTTGGCAGTCCCCTGTCGCCTGCCCCCGCCATGGAAAACCATGCATCTGTGAAGCGCCATCCCAGGGATGGGTCTTTCTTTCCGTAGTCCATGTGCCCATAGACGCGATTACCGTCGATTTCCTTAACGTGTTTAGAGAAAAACTCCGCAATGTCCTCATAGGCGGACCAATTCACCGGAACACCAAGCTCGTAACCGTAACGCTCCTTGAATTGCTGCTTCAGTTCGGGACGTTCGAACCAGTCGGCGCGGAACCAATAGAGATTGGCGAACTGCTGAACGGGCAGCTGATAGACCTTGCCGTCCGGCCCGGTCGTAAAAGAGATGCCGATGAAGTCATCAAGATCAAGCGTGGGCAGCGTGTAATCCTTGGCCTCGCCTTTGATCATGTCGCTGATCGCTACCGCTTTGCCGTAGCGAAAGTGGGTGCCGATCAGGTCGGAATCGTTGATGTAACCGTCATAGATGTTTTTCCCCGACTGCATCTGTGTTTGCAATTTTTCGACCACATCACCCTCTTGCATCAGGTCATGACGCAGGCGTATGCCGGTTATCTCGCTGAACGCCCTTGCCAGGGTTTTCGATTCATATTCGTGCGTGGTGATGGTTTCAGACGCCACGTTGATTTCCATGCCCCGGAACGGTTCAGCAGCCTTAATAAACCAGCGAAGCTCCTCCATTTGCCGCTCCGGTGAGAGCGTAGACGGGTTGAACTCGGACTCGACCCACTTCTTCGCCGCGTCTTCATAAGCGTCTGCCCACGCCGCTCCGGTCAATCCGGACAACGTCAGCAGGGCCGTGAGCGCCATGCCGTGTCGGGTGTTGTTTTTGTTGTTGAACATACACACCTCCTTTGGGTTTTTTTCAGGCTGAGCCAGACGGTTCAGCCCCAGCGCATCACTGCAAACAACCAGACGAGAGACAGCGCGGACGCTATCCAGATGCTCCAGTCGGTCAGGCCTATCAACAACAGATGCCAATAAGCGCTGCCCAGAAGTCCGATGAACAACCGATCGCCCCGCGTCGTGACGAGGGGTAGAAAACCTTTGCGGGGCACGCAAGGGCGTTTCAGCTCCCAGGCGCCCATGACGGCCAGCATCAGGCCAATGGCGGCGAAGAACGCGGCAGTCGGGGTGGTCCAGGCCATCCAGTTCATCACAGCGCTCCTATACCCGGCCCAGGGCGAAACCCTTGGCGACATGATTGCGTACAAACCAGATGACAAGCATCCCAGGCAGGATGGTCAGAACCCCAGCCGCGGCCAGAACGCCCCAGTCGATGCCGGAAGCCGATACAGTTCTGGTCATCACCGATACGATGGGTTTGGCATCCACCGAGGTCAGCGTCCGCGCCAGCAGCAGCTCTACCCAGGAAAACATGAAGCAGAAGAACGCAGTAACGCCGATGCCGGAGCCAATCAGGGGAATGAAGATCCTGATGAAGAATTTCGGAAAGCTATAGCCATCGATGTAGGCCGTTTCGTCGATTTCCTTGGGCACTCCGGACATGAAGCCTTCAAGGATCCATACCGCGAGCGGCACGTTGAACAGGCAGTGAGCAAGCGCTACCGCGATGTGAGTGTCAAACAGGCCGATCGAGGAATACAGCTGGAAAAACGGCAGCAGAAATACCGCAGGGGGTGCCATGCGGTTGGTCAGCAGCCAGAAGAACAGGTGCCTGTCGCCGAGGAAACGGAAGCGCGAAAAGGCATAAGCGGCCGGCAGCGCCACGCTCAAGGAGATCACCGTGTTCAAGCAGACGTAGTACAGCGAGTTGATGTAGCCGCTGTACCAGCTGCGATCGGTAAATATGACGCGATAGTTGTCGAGGGTAAAAGCGTTTGGCCAGAGCGTCAGACCACCGAGAATCTCGGTGTTGCTCTTGAATGACATGTTCACCAGCCAGTAGATCGGTACCAGTAGAAAACTGAGGTAGAGGATCAGCACAACCCGTTTGCGAAGGTTCATGGACCGGGCCTCACTTCGTCTGGTCGCTATGGGTCATCGCTGTGTAGAACAGCCATGACACCAGCAGAATGATCAGGAAATAGATGAGCGAAAACGCAGCGGCCGGCCCGAGATCGAATTGCCCGACTGCCATCTTGGTCAGGGTCTGGCTGAGGAATGTAGTGGCATTGCCCGGACCACCGCCTGTCAGTACAAACGGTTCGGTGTAGATCATGAAGCTGTCCATGAACCGCAACATTATGGCGATCAGCAATACGCTCTTCAGCTTGGGCAGTTGAATATGGCGGAACACCGCCCAGGCCGAGGCCCGATCGATGCGTGCTGCCTGATAGTAGACGTCGGGGATCGCGCGCAGCCCCGAGTAGCACAGCAGAGCGACCAGGGATGTCCAGTGCCAGACATCCATCACCAATACTGTCACCCATGCATCCCGGGTATTCGACGCATAGTTGTAGCTGACTCCCAGCTCATTGAGTACGTAGCCCAGCAGCCCGATATCGGCGCGACCGAAGATCTGCCAGATGGTGCCGACCACGTTCCACGGGATGAGCAAGGGAATCGCCATGACAATCAGGCAAAGCGAAGCCCACCGCCCGCGAGTCGGCATGGTCAGCGCGACAGCAATGCCCAACGGGATCTCGATCAGCAACACGCAGCCGGAAAAGATGAACTGGCGCAGCAGCGAATCCTGCAGGCGGGGATCGTGGATGATCTGCCGATACCAATCGGCGCCGACGAAGAAGCGCGTCGACGAATCGAAAATGTCCTGCACCGAATAGTTGACCACGGTCATCATCGGCAGGATCGCACTGAAGGCGACAAGAAGAAAAACCGGCAGCACCAGCCACCAGGCTCGGTTGTCGTGCACCTTGTTCATGGCAACGCCTCCACCAGTCGATCATCGGCATAAAGCATCAACCACTGCGCGGGAAAGGTGACCCAGGCCCGACCCTGCGGCACCTGGTGGTCTTCCGGAAGGCGTGCCTTGAGCAGCGCGCCCTGCAGGCGAACGCTCAAGATCTTGTAAGTGCCAAGGTCCTCGATGTTCACAACCTCGGCCCGCATACCGCCAGCCGTCTCGTCCGTGACCTGTACGAACTCCGGGCGAATACCAAGCTGAAGGCGTTTGCCGAGCAGCGATGGCAGGCGCCGGGCAAGTGCTTCTGCCAGAGCGATGGGCTGCTCGCCGAACATCAGGCGTTCGCCCTGGAGGCGGACATCCATCAGGTTCATTCCGGGACTGCCTACGAAGAATCCGACAAAGGTATGTTGCGGCCGCTCGAACAGCTCCCGGGGAGTGCCGAACTGAACGATTTGGCCACCATGCATCACGGCGATCTTGTCGGCGAACGTCGAAGCCTCCAGCTGATCGTGGGTCACGTAGATCATGGTGATGTTGAATTGCTCGTGGATCTGCTTGAGCTTACGTCTCAGTTTCCACTTAAGATGCGGGTCGATGACGGTAAGTGGTTCATCGAAGAGAATCGCCGAGACGTCATCGCGCACCAGCCCTCGCCCCATCGACACCTTCTGCTTTTCATCCGCCGTCAGGTTATGAGCCTTGCGTTTGAGCAACAGTTGAAGGTCGAGCACCTCGGCGATCTCATGCACCCTGCTCTTTACCTGCACTTCGGCGATGCCCTGGTTGCGCAGCGGGAATGCAAGGTTGTCGAAGACGGTCATGGTGTCGTAAACGACAGGAAACTGGAAAACCTGTGCAATGTTGCGCTGCTCGGGTGACAGCCTGTTCACCTTGCGCGAATCGAACAGCACCTCACCTTCCGACGGGCTGAGCAGACCTGAAATGATATTGAGCAAGGTCGACTTGCCGCATCCCGACGGCCCAAGCAGCGCGTAGGCGCCACCTTGTTCCCACACATGGTCCATCTCCCGTATCGCATAGTCAGCCGCGCTCTGTGGTTGTGCGCTATAGCTGTGGGCCAGGTTCTGCAAACGGATCTCTGCCATGGCGATGTCCTCAGGCTTGTCGCACCGGGGCCTGGGCCAGGCGGCCGGAGGCGTTGAAGACGAACAGCTTGTGGGTTGGGATGAAGACGCGAATGGGCGAATCAACCTGATAGTCATGAACGCCCTGCAGGTGCAGCACCAGGCTGAGATGTTCGTTGCGAACATGCAGAAAGGTTTCGGAACCGCTGATTTCGGCTAGCTCAACTGTGCAGGACACTTCCAGATCATCATCGTTGGACGGCACCAGACCGATATGGCTGGGCCGTACGCCGAAACAGTAGTTTCCCTCGTCCAACCCACGCAGGTCGGCATTCAAAGGAAAATGCATACGGTTCTGGAAGCTCACTTCGCTGGCAGCGATCTTGCCTGGCAGCAGGTTGATCGGCGGTTCGGAAAACAGCTCGGCGCTCAACATCTGACTGGGGCGGTGATACACCTCTGACGTTGGACCACTCTGGATGGCCCGGCCCTCATGCAGAATCGTGGCCGTTCCACCCAAGGCCAGGGCTTCGTTCGGCTCGGTGGTTGCGTACACAGCGATGCTGCGCCGCGTCTTGAACAGCTCGCGCATTTCCTGGCGAAGCTCTTCTCGCAGTTTGTAATCAAGGTTGACCAGCGGCTCGTCGAAAAGGACTAGGTCGGCATCTTTAACCAGAGCGCGTGCCATGGCCGTACGCTGCTGCTGTCCACCGGACAGCTCCAGGGGATGGCGATTCAGAAAGCCCTCGATGTGCAGCATTTCAGCGGTTTCGCGAACCTTGCGTTCTATTTCCGCCTGACCCACGCCCGTCTGACGCAGCGGCGAGGCGATATTTTCGAAGACGCTCATGGTCGGGTAGTTGATGAACTGCTGGTACACCATCGAAACGTTCCGCTTGCGCACCGGTATGCTGGTCACATCCTCGCCGTGCATCAGGATCCGGCCCTTGCTTGGCTTGTCCAGGCCTGCCATCAGCCGCATCAGCGAGGTCTTCCCCGACAGCGTCCGGCCGATCAGTACGTTGAACGAGCCAGGCTCGAAGCTCAGGCTTATGTCATCGATATGCAGTTGACCATCCGCCACCTTGGTGACGTGTTCCAGCGCAAGGGACATGTCGCATCCTTGAATTGTTCTGGGAAGCAATACAGCGAGATTCATGCCATAAGCAACGAACCGCTCTAGCTCGACGAACGAAGGATTCAGGCAGATTCCGGAGCGTCCAAATGAACATTTCTGAACATTGACACTGAGCAGAACTGAACAAGACTGAACAGGACGCTGACACGTATCAAAGCAGCGATAACAATAAAAACACCTGCAGAGGGCTATATGGCCGACCCCGTCCGTTCCATGACGCACCAGACGCTCATCGAGGAATCCTGGCACCGATGTGAGCGCTACGGATTGATCGCATCGAGCCTGCCGAGCTTCGATCAGCTCGACGAGGAAGACTTCAGCACAATGCTTGAATGCCAGCGGAGCCTGGTGCAGACCACCCAAAGGGAAGTGCTGCCCTATTACGAAAACATTCTGGCTAACTCGAACTGCCTGATCCTGCTGGCCAACAGCAGCGGTCAGTTGCTGGAATCTTGGGGAGATCGACGCTTCGTCGAGCCAGTGCAGCGCAGGGGCTTCCTACCCGGCGCAAGCTGGGTGGAGCGCAACACCGGCACCAACGCCATTGGTACGGCACTCGCCAGCAGGCAGGCAGTGCACATTCAGCGCGACGAACATTTCCTCAAAGCCAATCGATATCTGTCCGGCGCGGCCTCGCCGATCTTCGATGCGCAACGAAATCTGATCGCAGTCCTCGATGTGTCGAGCGATAGCTATCTACCGCCTTCCCATACGCTGGGGATGGTCAAGATGATGAGCCAGTCGGTGGAAAATCGACTGATCGTCGATCTCTTTCAGGACGATTTCTTCCAGCTCACCTTCAATACCAGTCAGGACAACCTCGATAGCCAATGGGCCGGCCTGGTGATGTTCGATGAAACAGGGATGGTCGTCTCTGCGAATCGTCGCGCTGACAGCCTGCTCGGCATCCTGTTGAGCCACGCACGCATCGACAGCTTGTTTGACGTGCCCCTGCTACAGCTCATCAACCAACCCGAGAACCAGCCAATCCTGCTGCGGGCAATGGGGCGGCACAGGTTTCACGGCACGGTTGGGCAACCTCGGACCACGCGCATTCGGGCGCGCGATTTTCGCCCCGCAACCGAACCGGCGGCTGTGTCTGCAAAGGATGAGCAGCTTGATCCGCAGGTAGAGAAGATTACCAGCCAGGCCCTAAGAATGCTGGAGAGGGACATCCCGGTGGTGATCCACGGCGAAACCGGTGTGGGAAAGGAATACCTGGTAAAGGCGTTGCATGCCGCCAGTTCACGCGCGTCGGCGGCGCTGGTTGCGGTGAACTGCGCAGCCATTCCAAGCGAGCTCATCGAGTCGGAGCTGTTTGGCTATGAAAAAGGCGCATTTACCGGCGCTCACCATAGAGGCAGCACCGGCTTGATCCGCAAGGCAGACAAAGGCGTGCTGTTTCTCGATGAAATAGGCGATATGCCGGCCAAGTTGCAGGCGCGGCTGTTGCGTGTACTACAGGACCGCTGCGTGCAGCCTCTCGGTGGCGGCGAGCCATTCCCGGTCGATTTCCGCCTGATCTGTGCAACAAACAAGTCGCTGCGCGATGAGGTGGAAGCCGGGCGCTTCCGACAGGATCTGTTCTATCGCGTTAGTGGCTTCAGTGCCGAAATACCCCCGTTGCACGACCGGGCTGACAAGCAGTTGCTCTTCCAGCGCATCTGGGAACAGCACCGCGAGCCGCAGCAGTGGGCTGGGTTGAGCAACGAGGTGCAACGCCTGTTCGAGCGCCACCCCTGGCCTGGCAACGTACGGCAGCTCAGTAGTGTGCTGCAGGTTGCACTCGCCATGGCAGACGATCAACTGATCAGGCCAGAACACCTGCCGGAAGACTTTTTCAGAGACCTGGAAAACGACCGTGACGACAACCGTCCCTTCAGGGCGCCAAGGCCGGCCGCCCCGCCTTCGTTCGAGCCGAAACAAGGGTTGCGTGATCAGCTAGAAGCCTGTCGTGGCAACGTTTCGCACCTGGCCAGACGACTGGGCGTCAGCCGCAACACCCTGTACAAGCGCCTGCGTAACGAAGGGCTTTATCCAACATGATGCATGCCGGGCATGACCAGCGCTTGTGCGCGGCTATGCGAAGGTTGTGCAGCTCGGAGAGTTGACTCGTTTGGAGCGGTCTGGAGGTGGCACAAAGCGCGCCGGCCCTAAAAGCGAAAGGCCGCACAAGGCGATCTTCAGCAGCTGCACTCGGTTATTCGCTCAACCGCCAGGTCGTGCCGCCTTTACTGTCTTCCAAGACGACCCCCATCGCTGCGAGCTGGTCACGAATCCGGTCCGACTCCGCCCAGTTCTTGTCAGCGCGCGCCTGCAGGCGCGCGCTGACAAGCGCTTCGACCTCAGCCGCGTCGACCTTGCCTTGAGCATCGGACTGAAGAAAAGCATCCGGCTCGAGCTGCAGCACGCCCAACACCTCGGCCAGCTCCTTCAGGCGTGCAGCCAACCCGGCTGCCGCGTGCAGATCCGCTTCACGCAACCGGTTGACCTCACGCACCATTTCGAAGAGTACGGCACAGGCCTCGGGTGAATTGAAGTCATCATTCATGGCCGCAGCGAACCGCTCAGCAAAGGCATCGCCACCAGACGACGCGACTGTTGGCAGGCCCTTGAGTCCGTTGTAGAAGCGGTCAAGCGCGCCCTTGGCTTCCTTGAGGCTTTCTTCGGAGTAGTTGATCGGGCTGCGGTAGTGGCTGGAAACCAACAGATAGCGCACAACCTCCGGCTGATACTTTTCCAGCACCTCGCGGATGGTAAAGAAGTTGCCCAGCGACTTGGACATCTTCTCGCCGTCGACGCGCACGGCGCCGGCATGCATCCAGGCGTTGGCGTACTGCTTGCCGGTAGCTGCCTCGCTTTGAGCAATCTCGTTCTCGTGATGCGGAAATACCAGGTCAGGCCCGCCGCCATGAATGTCGAAGGTTTCTCCCAGGCAACAGGTGGACATGACCGAGCATTCGATATGCCAGCCCGGCCGTCCGGCACCCCAGGGCGACTCCCAGCTCGGTTCGCCTGGCTTGGCCGCTTTCCACAGCACGAAATCCAGAGGATCTTCCTTCGCCTCGTCGACTTCGATTCGCGCCCCGATCTTCAGATCTTCGATCTTGCGTCGCGAGAGCTTGCCATAGCCGGCAAATCGGCCCACGCGGTAGTAAACGTCGCCATTGCCGGGGGCATAGGCGAAACCCTTGTCGATCAACGTCTGGATCATGCCGTGCATGCCAGCGATGTGCTCGGTTGCCCGTGGCTCGATATCAGGGCGCAGCACATTGAGCCGAGCCTCGTCTTCGTGCATCGCGGCGATCATGCGGCCAGTCAAGGCGTCGAACGATTCGCCGTTGTCCCGGGCGCGGCGAATGATCTTGTCGTCAATATCGGTGATGTTGCGGACGTAGGTCAGTTCATAACCACACTTGCGCAGCCAGCGCGCCACCACATCGAACGCCACCATCACCCGCGCATGGCCGATGTGACAGAAATCGTAGACCGTCATGCCACAGACATACATGCGTACCTGGTTGCCCTGCAAGGGCACGAGCGGCGCTTTGGCTTTGCTCAGGGTGTTATAAATCGAAAGCATCGGTAGTCCTTCAGTAACGACTTTCAAACGGCATGGTGTTCAGGTGCCTCGCTCTGTGGCGAGAAGATCCGTCCTGATTGCCAGGCATTTGCAATCGCTCATTGCCCCCAGGAGTCGCGCAAGGTCACAGTGCGGTTGAATACCGGTGCGCCGGGCTTGCTGTCCATGCGATCGACACAGAAGTAGCCCTCACGCTCGAACTGGAAACGGTCCTCCGCTTCGACACTTGCCAGAGAAGGTTCGGCGCGGCACCCCTGGAGCACCACCAGCGAGTCGGGGTTGATGTTGTCCAGAAAGCTGCCGCCCTCCTCGTCCTTCTCGGGATTGGCCGAACGGAACAGCCGATCGTACAGGCGCACCTCACACTCGATACTCTTCTCGGCCGGCACCCAGTGGATCACGCCCTTGACCTTTCGGCCTTCGGGATTCTTGCCAAGCGTGTCGGGATCGTAGGAGCAGCGCAGTTCGGTCACATTGCCCTCTGCATCCTTGATCGCCTCGTCGGCACGGATCACGTAGCTTCCGCGCAGGCGCACCTCACCATTGGGCTCCAGACGCTTGAAGCCCTTCGGCGGGCTTTCTTCGTAATCACCTGCGTCGATATAGATCTCCCGGGAGAACGGCAGCTGACGCACACCCATGTCCTGCTTTGGATGACGAGGCAGCTCCAGATTCTCCACCTGACCTTCCGGATAGTTGGTAATCACCACCTTCAACGGCTTGAGCACGCACATCGCACGTGGCGCATTGGCGTCCAGGTCTTCGCGGATGGCAAACTCGAGCATCCCAACATCTACCACGCCACCGGCACGGTTGACCCCGATCATGTCGCAGAAGGCACGAATCGAGGAAGGCGTATAACCCCGACGCCGGTAGCCGCTCAAGGTCGACATGCGCGGATCGTCCCAGCCGCTGACGTGTTTTTCGTCCACCAGCTGCTTGAGCTTGCGTTTGCTGGTGATTGTGTAGTTCAGGTTGAGCCGGGCAAATTCGTACTGCCGCGGACGGGCCGGAACCGGCAGATTCTCCAGAAACCATTCGTAGAGCGGGCGGTGGTCCTCGAATTCCAGCGTGCAGATGGAGTGAGTCACCCCTTCGAGGGCATCGGACTGGCCATGAGTGAAATCGTAGCTGGGGTAAATGCACCAGTCGTTGCCGGTCTGGTGGTGATGAGCATGACGAATGCGATACAGGATCGGATCACGCAGGTTCATGTTCGGTGAAGCCATGTCGATCTTGGCTCGCAGCGCACGAGCACCATCCGGAAACTCTCCGGACTTCATGCGTGCAAACAGGTCAAGGTTCTCATCGACCGGGCGATCCCGGAACGGGCTGTTCTTGCCTGGTTCGGTCAGGCTGCCGCGGTATTCCCGGGCCTGTTCGGGTGTCAGATCGCAAACATAGGCCTTGCCAGCCTT
The DNA here is from genome assembly GCF_058536345.1 of Stutzerimonas sp. C6.4V. NCBI lineage: Bacteria > Pseudomonadati > Pseudomonadota > Gammaproteobacteria > Pseudomonadales > Pseudomonadaceae > Stutzerimonas > Stutzerimonas sp. C6.4V. The sequence continues at coordinate 1,264,795 of NZ_JBZUBM010000001.1, read as the reverse complement.
GATCAGCTCGACAGCCCAGTCATGCAATTGACCAAAATAGTTGGACGCGTAACGTTCTTTGCCCGCCCATTGAAAACCGAGCCACTGAACATCGCTCTTGATCGCATCGATGTATTCCTGGTCTTCCTTGGCCGGATTGGTGTCGTCGAAGCGCAGATTGCACTCGCCCCCGAACTCCTTGGCCAACCCAAAATTCAGGCAGATCGACTTGGCATGGCCTATGTGCAGGTAGCCATTGGGCTCGGGCGGGAAGCGCGTGACGATCTTGGCATGCTTGCCGGAGTCCAGGTCAGCCTGGACAATCGGGCGGAGAAAATTGGTGGCTGCGGTAGTCTCAGGCTTGCTCATGGTGTCCTTAACGATCTGTGAGGGCGTGCCCCAGGGTAGGCCCGCCAAATCAAAGCGCCTATCATAGCGGACCCGTCAACCCCCTGACAGAGCAAAGCGCCCGCCGTATCGCTCTGCCGCCGTGGTCCATTCCGTTGCCGCGCCACCCTGTTACAAGGCACGGTTCACCCTATCCATTTCAGGAAGGTTTCCAATGATCAAACTGCACACCAATCATGGCGTCATCACCGTCAACCTTTTCGAGGACAAAGCGCCCGAAACCGTGGCCAACTTCAAGGAGTATGTGAAAAACGGCCATTACGACGGCACCATATTTCACCGCGTGATCGGCAACTTCATGATCCAGGGTGGCGGTTTCGAACCGGGAATGAAGCAGAAAGCTACCCGTGGCCAGATCAAGAACGAAGCCAACAACGGGCTTTCCAACAAGACCGGAACATTGGCCATGGCCCGGACCATGGAGCCGCATTCGGCTTCAGCGCAGTTCTTCATCAACGTCAAGGACAACGATTTTCTCGACCACACCGCGCCGACCGTCCAGGGCTGGGGCTACGCCGTGTTCGGAGAAGTGACCGAAGGCATGGATGTGGTCGAAAAGATCAAGAGCGTGCCCACCACCATGAAGTCCGGTCACCAGGACGTGCCGGTGGAGGATGTAATCATCGAGAAAGCCGAAATCGTCGAGTAAGTTTCGTTGATCCTGCTGATTTCCGATCTGCACCTCGAAGAAGAACGCCCGGACATCACCCGGGCGTTTCTGCGTTTTCTCGAGACGAGAGCCAGCTGCGCACACTCGCTGTATATCCTTGGAGATTTTTTCGAGGTCTGGGTGGGCGACGATGGGATGACGCCGTTCCAGCATCAGATCGCCCGGGCGCTCAAGGCGGTGAGCGAGCGCGGCACGCATATCTATCTGATGCATGGCAACCGGGATTTCATGATCGGCCCGGCGTTCTGCCTGGAAGCCGGCTGTACCTTGCTGGCCGATCCGCACGTCCTGCAGCTTGCCGCTGAGCCGGCGCTGCTGATGCATGGCGACAGCCTCTGCACCCGCGATAAGGGTTATATGCGCATGCGCCGATGGCTACGCAATCCGGTCAGCATGTTCATCCTGCACCACCTGCCGCTCACCAAACGCAAGCAGTTGGCCAGCAAACTTCGAACAAGCAGCAAGAAAGAAACACGCCTGAAAGCCAGTGACATTGTCGACGTCACCCCTGATGAGGTCGTCAGGATCATGCAGCGTTATCAGGTTCGGACGCTGATCCACGGACATACCCACCGCCCCGCCTTTCATGAGCTACAGGTCGGCGGCCAGCCCGCCAGGCGCATCGTGCTCGGAGACTGGGATCGCCAAGGGTGGGCGCTTCAGATAGACGAATCAGGCATGCAGCAAAAGCCGTTTGAACTGACCTGAGCGGTCACGCAGCGATCGGCACGCCGCTGTGGAAGCGGAATTCGGTATCTGCGCTTTCGATCAGCTCTTGCTCGCGCGCGCGCACCCGCACGATGGTTGCGTCGATATCGGCGGCATCGCCATAGATGTACGCCAGCTTCAGGTAATCCTGAAAGTGCCTCGCTTCGGACTTGAGCAAGCCGTGGTAGAACTTGCCCAGCTCCTCATCCAGATGCGGCACTAGCATCGCAAACCGCTCGCAGGAGCGCGCCTCTATGAAGGCACCGATGACCAGCGTATCGGTCAGTCGGTAGGGTTCATGATTACGCACCAGCTCTCGCAACCCAGCGGCATAGCGGGACGAGCCCACATTACGCAGGGCAATGCCACGCTTGCGGATGATAGACAGCACCTGCTCGAAATGCCTCAGCTCTTCGCGAGCCAGACGAGACATCTTGTTCTGAAGATCCGGCAGATCGATGTAGCGAAACATCAGCTGGAAAGCGGCACCGGCCGCCTTCTTTTCACAATTGCCGTGGTCGATGAGCATCACATCCTGGTTACGCAGCGCGACGTCGACCCACCCGCTGGGTGTGGCGCAACCAAGAAATTCGTTAAGTTCGGGAAGCATGGCGAGGTCTGGTAATTCACGAATGGGGGGTGAGTGCAGCAATTCACCTGAAGTGCGGCGGCTGCATTATACGAGGCAGGCGGAGGACGGCCAGTCTTGCTTGACCTGAATCAGCTGCCGGCACGCTTGCATTGTCTATAGTCAGTTCACTCGAATTGGAAATGGTGCCGATCATGCAAGCCATACGCCGCATCCTCGTGGTTATTGACCCGAAGCTTCCGGAAAACCTGGCCCTCAAACGGGCACGACTCATCTCCAGCGTCAGCCGGTCGGAGCTGCATCTGCTGATCTGCGACACCCGACAGGACCACGGCAGCTATCTAGCCGACATGCAGGCAGAGCTCCAAAGCCAGGGGTACCAGGTCAGTACCCAGCAAGCCTGGCATGGCAACCAGCACCAGACGATCATTACGGTCCAGCAAGCCGAAGGTTGCGGCCTGGTGATCAAGCAGCACATTGCGGACAATCCCCTCAAGCGCGCCCTGCTCACACCCGATGACTGGAAGCTGATGCGCTATTGCCCATGCCCGGTGCTGATGGTCAAGACCGAAGCACCGTGGACCGGTGGCAACATACTCGCCGCTGTGGATGTGGGTAATGCCGATATCGAGCACCGCACGCTTCACTCGAGCATCATCAACCATGGCTACCAGATCGCCGCGCTTGCAGAAGGCAATCTGCATGTCATCAGTGCCCACCCATCGGCAATGCTTTCGGCGGCCGATCCTGCCTTCCAGCTCAAGGAAACCATCGAAGCGCGCTACCGTGCGGCCTGCAAGCAATTCCAGGCCGAATACGACATTGCCGATGGTCAATTGCACATCGAAGAAGGCCCTGCAGACGCGCTTATCCCCCGCGTCTGCCATCAGCTTCAGGCCGTCGTTACCGTCATCGGCACGGTAGCCCGCACCGGCTTTTCAGGGGCGTTGATGGGCAATACTGCGGAGGTTGTGCTCGATACTCTGGAAAGCGACGTCCTGGTGCTAAAGCCAGCTGACATAATCGACCATCTGGAAGAACTCGTCGCTCGTCGCTAGGCCAGGGCTGACGCGGACACCTGTAATCGAATCAACTACGTCGCCGTATCGCCAGGAAACCCAGGGGCGATATAGCGATGGTAGTGGGCTTCGGACAGCAAAAAGAACTCGCGGTCGATGGCGTCTCGAAGCTCCGGCAAGGGCCACTCACGAAATTCCGGAAGCAACACAACGCCATAGGCTTCGAGCTGCTGGATAACCCGAGCGCCGCGAGCGATCAGCTGGTAGGCCCAGCAGTACGGCGACTGGTCAGGGACAAAGCGGATCTGCCGGCTCTCCAGCTGGCGACGCAGAAGCGATGCATCGAACACTTCCAGCTTCGCGGCCATCACCTGTGCAAGCAATATCTCCAGACGATGCCAGACCGAGCGCTTGCCTTCCTCACCATAGGCATTCCAGTTCACGACCTCATGGTGGAAGCGCTTGCAGCCGCGGCACACCAGGTCGCCGTAGACAGTAGAGCAAAGGCCTACACAAGGAGTTTTGATTCGCTGATTGGACATGACGTGCGACGGATCGAAGGACGGCGCTGCATCTTAGACTTTTGTCCAAGCCCGGTCACGAAGCAATCGGAACTGCATACCAGGAACGCTGCGAAGCCCGCCGAACGGGGGCTGTGACCACCTTGATCGGCTTATCAGGGATAGCGCCGCAATCGGCGAGGGTTGGCGTTTCACTTAACTTTGCGGGTCCGTTCCAGTAGAATCAGCCGGCCGTTTTAGGCGACACAATCCGCACGAAGCTGTTTTCAAAGCGTCACGAGCACAGTTGACCGGTCATCATCGGATGCGCAGATCCCTCTCTCCTGCGCATCCGATATTCCGCCGGCGTAAAACTTTGAAAACAGCTTCCGGATGCGCGTCCCGAGACACCCAAGGGACCAATGATGAGGGTATATAACTGTGCTTGAAGCCTATCGCAAACACGTAGAAGAGCGTGCCGCCCAGGGCGTCGTGCCCCAGCCGCTGAACGCCGAGCAGACTGCCGGCCTGGTCGAACTTCTGAAGAACCCGCCTGCTGGCGAAGAACAATTTCTCCTTGACCTGATCACCAACCGCGTTCCGGCGGGCGTGGACGAAGCTGCCTATGTCAAGGCCGGCTTCCTAGCCGCCGTCGCCAAGGGTGAAGCCACTTCGCCGCTGATCAGCAAGCAACACGCCGTCGAGCTGCTGGGTACCATGCAGGGCGGTTACAACATCGTCACGCTGGTCGAGCTGCTGGACGATCCGGAACTCTCCGACACCACCGCAAAGCAGCTGAAGCACACCCTGCTGATGTTCGATGCGTTCCACGACGTCGCGGAGAAAGCCAAGGCCGGCAACGCCAACGCCAAAGCCGTCATGCAGTCCTGGGCCGAAGGCGAGTGGTTCAAGAACCGCGCCCCGGTTGCCGAAAAAGTCACCCTGACCGTCTTCAAGGTCCCTGGCGAAACCAATACCGACGACCTGTCGCCCGCGCCTGACGCCTGGTCGCGCCCGGACATCCCGCTGCATGCTCTGGCCATGCTGAAGATGGCTCGCGACGGCATCAACCCTGACGTTCCCGGCTCGGTTGGTCCGCTCAAGCAGATGGAAGAACTGGCCACCAAAGGCTTCCCGGTTGCCTACGTCGGGGACGTGGTAGGGACTGGTTCTTCACGCAAGTCCGCGACCAACTCGGTCCTCTGGTTCTTCGGCGACGACATCCCGAACGTGCCAAACAAGCGCGCTGGCGGCTTCTGTTTCGGCACCAAGATCGCCCCGATCTTCTACAACACCATGGAAGACGCCGGCGCACTGCCGATCGAGTTCGACTGCTCCGACCTGGCGATGGGCGACGTGATCGACGTGTACCCGTACAAGGGTGAAGTGCGTCGTCATGGCAGCGATGAGCTGGTAACCACCTTCCAGCTGAAAACCGACGTCCTGCTCGACGAAGTCCGCGCTGGCGGCCGTATCCCGCTGATCATCGGTCGCGGCCTCACCGAAAAAGCACGTGCCGAACTGGGCATGGGCCCGTCGGACCTGTTCAAGAAGCCGGAAGCCCCGGCCGAGAGCAACAAGGGCTACACCCTGGCGCAGAAGATGGTGGGTCGTGCCTGCGGTCTGCCAGAAGGCAAAGGCGTTCGCCCAGGCACCTACTGCGAACCGAAGATGACCACCGTTGGCTCCCAGGACACCACTGGCCCGATGACCCGCGACGAGCTGAAAGACCTGGCTTGCCTGGGCTTTTCGGCTGACCTGGTCATGCAGTCCTTCTGCCACACCGCTGCCTATCCAAAGCCGATTGACGTTACCACCCACCACACCCTGCCGGACTTCATCATGACCCGCGGCGGTGTTTCCCTGCGTCCGGGTGACGGCATCATCCACAGCTGGCTGAACCGTATGCTGTTGCCGGACACCGTGGGTACTGGTGGTGACTCGCACACCCGTTTCCCGATGGGCATCTCCTTCCCGGCTGGTTCCGGCCTGGTCGCCTTTGCCGCCGCTACCGGCGTAATGCCGCTGGACATGCCGGAGTCGGTGCTGGTTCGCTTCAAGGGCAAGATGCAGCCTGGCATCACCCTGCGCGATCTGGTCCATGCGATCCCCTACTACGCCATCCAGAAAGGCCTGCTGACCGTCGAGAAGAAGGGCAAGAAGAACATCTTCTCCGGACGTATTCTCGAGATCGAAGGCCTGAACGACCTGACCGTCGAACAAGCCTTCGAATTGTCGGATGCCTCCGCAGAACGCTCTGCAGCGGGCTGCACCATCAAGCTGCCAGAAGCCGCAATCGCCGAGTACCTGCAGTCGAACATCACCCTGCTGCGCTGGATGATCAGCGAAGGCTACGGTGATGCTCGTACGCTGGAGCGCCGCGCTCAGGCCATGGAAGCCTGGCTGGCCAAGCCGGAACTGCTGGCTGCCGATGCTGACGCCGAATACGCCGAAATCATCGAAATCGACCTGTCCGAAGTTACCGAGCCTGTTCTCTGCGCACCTAACGACCCGGACGATGCTCGCCTGCTTTCCAGCGTTCAGGGCGAGAAGATCGACGAAGTCTTCATCGGTTCGTGCATGACCAACATCGGCCACTTCCGCGCAGCCGGCAAGCTGCTCGACAAGGTTGAAGGCTCTCTGCCGACTCGCCTGTGGCTGTCGCCGCCGACCAAGATGGACCAGCATCAGCTGACCGAGGAAGGCTACTACGGCATCTACAGCCGTGCTGGTGCGCGACTGGAGATGCCGGGCTGCTCGCTCTGCATGGGTAACCAGGCCCGGGTGGAAACCGGCTCGACTGTGGTCTCCACTTCGACTCGTAACTTCCCGAACCGCCTCGGTGATGCGACAAACGTGTACCTGGCGTCTGCTGAACTGGCTTCCGTGGCCTCGATTTTGGGTCGCCTGCCGACCGTTGAGGAATACATGGTCTATGCCGCTCAGATCGACACCATGGCAGCTGACGTCTATCGCTACCTGAGCTTCGATCAGATCGCCGAGTTCCGCGAGTCCGCGGCCAAGGCCAAGATCGATGTGGTTGCCGTCTGACGCCAAAGCACTTGTAGGCCCGCTTCCAGGCTCTGTAGAAATGTTTGGCGGCGGGCTAACAAGGTGATTCCCACACCCTGCAAGGGCTTCGCTCTTGCGGGGTGTTTTGTTTTAAAGGTCATGGGCTTTGAGCCGCATTCGATCGGGTATGTCGAGTCAATGCATGCCCATATCGCAGGCTGGACGGCCCTTCGCCAGAAAACAGGGGGGTTAGATGGCTGCAGAACGAACTGCGAAGCGCCTCCTCGTCCATGGCTTGGCATCGGCTTCGTCAGGCATGCAACCGAGAGCCACATGTGCCGCTTGCGCGATTCACGGTGACGTGAGCGTACCGAGGCCGCCGACATATAGATCGAGGCAACACCAGCGCCGTGGCTGACGCTTGGCCTACATCGCGGATGGCCAACACACCAGATGGAACAGCGGCTCAGGGTCGAAAGCAGGCCGGTACAGCCTGGTCATTTCCAGACAGGTTCCTCAACCTTGCAGGAACTTCAGCACGCAGCGAGTGAACGCCTCCCCGGCCTCTACATTGGACAGATGCGCTGCCTCGAACTCTACTAACTCAGCCCCTGCAATGCGCGCCTGCATGAAACGACCATGCTCGGATGTGGTGACCGGATCCTTCGTGCCGCAAACGACCAAGGTAGGCACCCCGATAGCACCGAGTTGAGAGCGGAAGTCACCGTCGCGTACGGCTGCACAGTTTGCCGCGTACCCCTGTGGCGAGGTGCCAGCGATCATCTGGGTGATTCGGTTGACCTGGGCTGGCTGCCGTTCGGCAAAATCCGGCGTGAACCAGCGAGAGATGGACGCATCGCGCATGTCACGCATTGCCTGCTCGCCGCCTTTGAGCACGGTATCGATGCGCTCATTCCAGGTCTCGTCTGTGCCGATCTTCGCACCGGTGTTGCAGATCACCAGACGGGTCAATCGTTCGCCTGCATTGATGCCCAGCCACTGGCCGATCAAGCCCCCCATGGACAGCCCGCAGAAGGCAAAGCGGTCGATGCCGAGCGAATCCACCAACGCCAGCACGTCGCGCCCGAGCTGATCGATGGAATACGGGCCGGGCGTGACGGACGACCCGCCATGCCCTCGGGTGTCGTAGCGCAGCACACGAAAATGCTCACTGAATGCCGGCACCTGGGCGTCCCACATTTCGAGCGTGGTCCCCAGCGAGTTCGACAGCAGCAACAGCGGCGCATCGACAGGCCCTTCGAGACGGTAATTCAGTTCGCAGTCAGCGAGTCTTGCGATGGGCACGGGAAATCTCCCTTGTATGTAGATAGGTTGCAGGGCGGTGGGCCATGCGACCCTTCGTCCATGCCCGCCCCACGGTGGTGGGCATGACGCTCCGGCGCTGCACGATGGGTCAGACCTTCTCGACAGCCAGGGCCAGCCCCTGCCCCACGCCTACGCACATGGTTGCCAGCCCGAGCTTGCCGCCAGACTTTTCCAGGGCATGCACAGTGGTCAGTACCAGGCGCGCACCGCTCATGCCCAGCGGGTGACCGAGGGCGATGGCGCCGCCCTGGGGATTGACCTTCGGGCTATCGTCGTCCAGGCCCAAGTCACGCGTAACCGCCAGCGCCTGGGCCGCAAAAGCCTCGTTGAGTTCGATCACGTCGAAGTCACTGACGGCCAGATTCAGCCGCTCGCATAATTTGCGCACCGCCGGCACCGGGCCGTAGCCCATGACCCGTGGTGCAACGCCGGCGCTGGCCATGCCGAGTACCCTGGCGCGCGCCTTCAGGCCGTATTTCTGCACTGCTTCGGCACTGGCGAGGATCAGCGCAGCGGCGCCATCGTTCACGCCTGAGGCATTACCCGCAGTGACCGTCTTGTCCGGGCCGTTGACCGGTTTGAGCTTGGCCAGCGCTTCGGCCGTGGTTTCCGGGCGTGGGTGCTCGTCGGTGTCGACGACCGTGTCGCCCTTGCGCCCCTTGATCACCACCGGAACGATCTCCTCGGCGAAGAAGCCTGCGGCCTGCGCCTTGCCGGTGCGCTGCTGGCTGCGTAGCGCAAAGGCATCCTGATCCTCGCGGCTGATCTTGTGCTCTTCAGCGACGTTGTCGGCGGTCTGCGGCATGGCATCGACGCCGTACGTTTCCTTCATCTTCGGGTTGATGAAGCGCCAGCCGATGGTGGTGTCCTCGATCTTCTGCGTGCGACCAAACGCGCTTTCGGCCTTGCCCATCACATAAGGCGCACGAGTCATGGACTCGACGCCACCGGCAATCGCCAGTTCCATCTCACCACAGGCGATGGCACGGAAGGCGCTGCCCACTGCATCCATGCCCGAGGCACAGAGACGATTGAGCGTCACGCCCGGCACGGTTTCCGGCAGCCCGGCCAGCAGCGCGGCCATGCGCGCTACGTTGCGGTTGTCTTCCCCGGCCTGGTTGGCGCTGCCCATGAAGACTTCTTCGATGGCCGCAGGATCGAGCCCGGGGTTGCGCTCCAGAAGCGCCTTGATCGGGGTTGCGGCCAGGTCGTCCGTACGCACGGCGGCCAGCGCGCCGCCGAAGCGGCCGATGGGCGTACGTACGGCGTCGCAGATAAAGACTTCGCGTGTCACTCGTCACCTCCAGCTTGTCCATGGGCGGCGGCGGTGCGGGCCTCCAGGGCGCGCAAGGCCTCCAGTTCGTTATCGGCGGGCGGCGCAGTCTCGCCGAGCTCGTCAGCGAAACGGATGGCCCAGCCGGTGTTTTCGATCACCTGCTCGCGGGTAACACCCGGCTGCAGCGAGGTCACCACGAACTCGTTTGACCCAGCTTCAGGCTCCATGATGCACAGGTCGGTGATGATTCCCACCGGACCCTGCCCCGGCAATCCCAGCCGCTTCCGATGATCCCCCCCTTCACCGAAGCCCACCGAGGTGATGAACGCCAGCTTGTCGACAAAGGTGCGATGCGACTGTTTCAGAATGATCAGCACCTGCTTGGCCGACCCTGCAATTTCCGGCGCTCCGCCCGCTCCTGGCAAGCGAACTTTCGGCTGGTGATAGTCACCGATCACCGTGGTGTTGATGTTGCCGTACTTGTCCACCTGCGCCGCGCCGAGGAAGCCAACGTCGATACGCCCGCCCTGCAACCAGTAACGGAAGATCTCGCCGGTGGGCACCACGGTGTCGGCCGTCTCGGCCAGCTCACCATCACCGATGGATAGCGGCAGTACCGAAGGCTTGGCGCCGATCGGGCCGGATTCATAGATCAGCACGACATCCGGCGCATGGGTCAGGCGCGCCAGGTTGGCCGCCTTGGACGGCAAGCCTATGCCGACGAAGCAGACGCTGCCGTTACCGAGCCGGCGTGACGCGGCGACGGTCATCATTTCGTTGGTGCTGTAGCTCATCACTTGGCCTCCTGCTGCGCGGCCAGCTTGGCCTGAAACGCAGAAAAATCTGCAGTGCCGCGAATGAACTCGTCGACCCATGCATTGAAGGTGTCACGATCTCGGGCAATAGGGTCCCACTGCTGATAGAAGCGGTTGTCGCGCTCGTAATAGCCATGGGCGTACGAAGGACGTGCGCCACCAGGTACCAGGCAGACGGCTGTCAGCGCCCAGGTCGGCAGGACGCAGGCATTCATCGGCGCCTTGAGATCATCGACGATTTCCTCGACCGTGACGATGCAGCGTTTGGCGGCCAGCGCCGCTTCCTTCTGCACACCAAGAATGCCCTGAATCAGCACGTTGCCTTTGCGATCGGCTTTCTGCGCATGGATGACGGTTACATCCGGGCGCACGCTCGGCACAGCCGCAAGGGTTTCACCTGTAAAGGGACATTCGATGAACTTGATCATCGGGTTGACCTTGGGCAGGTCGGAACCCAGGTAGGCGCGCAGCACAGCAAACGGCAGGCCAGAGGCGCCAGCCACATAGGCATTGGCCAGGTCGGCATGGCTGTGCTCTTCGATTTCCAGCGGCTGCGGCCACTGCTTTTCTACCGCGTCGCGTAGGCGGTGCAGCGAGCCGACACCAGGGTTGCCACCCCAGGAAAACACCAGCTTCCTGGCGCAGCCGGCACCGATCAGCAGGTCGTAGACGAGATCGGGCGTCATCCGCACGAGGGTCAGGTCTTTCTTGTCCTGACGAATCAGCTCATGCGCAGCAGCCGTAGGAATTAGATGCGTGAAGCCTTCGAGCGCAACGGTGTCCCCGCTGCTGACGAAGCGATCGACTGCTTCGCGAAGCGAAAGGAGTTCGGCCATGGGGTCAGTCTCGTATTGATGTCTGGATGCGCACTGGGGCGCCTGGCGCAACACTAAACACGACCGACAGGCAGAACAATCCGATAATCGATTTGATGTTCGATAAACGAACATAACCGGAACAGTACAGCCAAGGTGCGCTGCCACGCCCCCGCTCTGGCTACTAACAGCGTTTCAATGAAACAGGCGGGTGCTCAGCTCCTTGCTTGCCTGCAACAAAACCGGCAGGAACCGAGCCTCCAATTCCTGCTTGCTGACACGACTGGCGTGGGTGCCAACGTTAAGGGCCGCCAGTACCTGACCTGCGGAATCCTTCAACGGTACGGCCAGCGAACGCAGGCCCACCTCCAGCTCCTGATCGATGATGACCCAACCCTTTAGCCTGATCTCATCAATGGATGCCCTGATGGCTGCCGGAGTATGCAGGGTGCGGCTAGTCTTGATCTGCAATTCGGCGTGTTCGAGGTAATCGTTCAACGCCGCATCATCCAATGCCGCCAAGAGAATCCGCCCCATGGACGTGCAATAGGCCGGTAGGCGACTGCCCACGCTCAGATCGACGGAAATCAGCCGCTGGGGCGTGGCCGATCGCGCGACATAGAGCACCTCGTCGCCCTCCAGGGTAGCCATTGAGCAGGCTTCATGGAGTTGATCACTGAGATGGTCGAGGATCGGCTGGGCTGTAACCGCCAGGGGCGTAGAGGAAAGATAAGCATGACCGAGTGTCAGCACCTTGGGCAGCAGCGAATAGGTGCGCCCGTCAGTGGTGGCATAGCCGAGTTTGATCAGCGTATGCAGGCAGCGTCGCACTGCTGCACGCGGGATCTCCGTCCGGTGGCTGATCTGCGCGATAGTCAGGTGGCGCTTACGCTCCTGAAATGCGTGGATCACTGCGAGCCCGCGCGCCAGCGATGTCATGAAGTTCGGGTCGCCGGTCAGTGCCTCGATACGCTTGGCTGGCGAGGCGATGATGGCGGGGACCATGGTAGCGATGCTGGGGCGGGTTTCGTCGGTCACAGAAAAAACCTTGGGTGGAAACCATGGGCGATTATCGTCCGCTAGGTCGGTAATCGCAAAGTACCGATGCCGAATGCAACAAACACCGGCTGTCCTGGATCTCGATCCGCATGCCTACGAAGCGGCGATAACCGGCGGACTGGCTCAGCAGATCATGCGCGACGACAGGCCTTGGAGCTGTCGCGGCATACTCAGCCATGCCTGCATCGATAGGCCGGTTCCGCACGCAGGGCATCGGCAATGGCTTGCGCCGCCACCGAGAGTTCGTGGCCGGGCTTGGTCAGGATGCCCACCGGCTTCTCGATCACCGGATCGCTCAGCGCCACACAGCGTGCGCCGAGTTCGAGCATCTGCGTCCGACATAACGCCGGCACGGCGCTGACGCCCAGGCCGCTGGCGACCATACGCCCGACGGTTGCCAACTGATGACTCTCGAACTGCACCGGCAACTGACGGCCCCGCGGACGCAGGTGATCTTCAAGCATGACGCGCACTGTCGAGGGGCGCTGAAGTGTAATGAAGGGGTGTTCCAGCAAAGCGTTCCAGCTCACTTCGGCCCGGCTCGCCAGCACCGAATCGACCGGGACCACCGCCACGAAACGGTCGGTGTACAGCGGGGTGAACGTCAGCGGCGTGCTGGGTTCAGGCTCAAAGGCGATCCCGATTTCTACCTGGCGGTCACGGACCATTTCCATCACCTGCTCGTTGATCACGTCATGCACGGTGACGCTGATCGAGGGGTAGCGGTCGCGAAAGGTGCGCAGTACGGCTGGCAGGATGTTGCCGGCGAAGGACGGCATCGAGGCCAGCGCCACCCTGCCCTGTTGCAGCGTGAAACGCTGGCGCAGCTCGTCCTCGGCGTTATCCCAGTCGGCCAGCAGCCGCCGTGCCAGTGGCAGTAGCGCCTCGCCCTCCGGCGTGAGGCTGACAGCCCGCGTGGTACGGCTGAACAGGCGACCTCCGAGCCCATCCTCCAACGCCTTGATGGTCAGGCTCAGGGCCGATTGCGACAGGTACAGCCGCTCACAGGCCTGAGCGAAGCTCAGGGTCTGCGCCACAGCGATAAAGGCACGGAGTTGTTTGACGGTCATCGAATCGGATCCAGGAGAAAGCCTGATGGCGCTTTGTTTCGTTTTATCAATCAATCGCGCTTAAAAATCAACTTAACAAATCCGCCGCACAAGGGAACACTCGATTGCAGCTCACCAAAAACAACCCAACAACAAAAAGGAATCGTTTATGGCTGGTTTCGACAAGCGCGTGAATTCCTATGCCGAGGCGCTCGACGGGCTTGAAGACGGCATGACCGTTCTGGCCGGCGGCTTTGGCCTGTGCGGCATTCCCGAGAACCTGATCGCCGAGATCAAGCGCAAGGGCACCCGCGACCTTACCGTGGTATCCAACAACTGCGGCGTCGACGGCTTCGGCCTGGGTGTGCTGCTGGAGGACCGGCAGATCCGCAAGATGATCGCCTCCTACGTGGGCGAAAACGCGCTGTTCGAGAAGCAGCTGCTGGATGGCGAGCTGGAAGTCGAGCTGACGCCCCAGGGCACGCTGGCTGAAAAGATGCGCGCAGGCGGCGCCGGCATTCCCGCCTTTTACACCGCTACCGGATACGGCACCCCCATCGCCGAAGGCAAGGACGTGCGCGAATTCAACGGTCGCCCGCACATCCTCGAGCACGCCATCACCGGCGACTTCGCTATCGTCAAAGGCTGGAAGGCCGACCGCTACGGCAACGTCATCTACCGCCACACCGCACAGAACTTCAATCCGCTAGCCGCAGCTGCCGGAAAGATCACCGTGGTCGAGGTCGAGGAAATCGTCGAGCCCGGTGAGATCGACCCCACCCAGATCCACACACCCGGCATCTACGTCGACCGCATCATCTGCGGCACCTTCGAGAAGCGCATCGAAAAGCGCACCGTCCGCACTTAATCAAAAGAATAAGAGGAATCGACGATGGCACTTACCCGCGAACAAATGGCCCAGCGCGTCGCCCGTGAGCTGCAGGACGGCTTCTACGTGAACCTCGGCATCGGCATCCCGACTCTGGTCGCCAACTACGTGCCCGAGGGCATGGAAGTGATGCTGCAATCGGAGAACGGCCTGCTCGGCATGGGCGCGTTTCCCACCGAGGACGAACTCGATGCCGACATGATCAACGCCGGCAAACAGACCGTCACCGCACGCGTCGGCGCCTCCATTTTCAACTCCGCCGAATCCTTCGCGATGATCCGCGGTGGGCATATCGACCTCACCGTGCTCGGCGCCTTCGAGGTCGACGTGCAGGGCAACATCGCGTCCTGGATGATTCCCGGCAAGCTGGTCAAGGGCATGGGCGGTGCCATGGACCTGGTCGCCGGTGCGGAAAACATCATCGTACTGATGACGCACGCCTCCAAGGATGGCGAGTCCAAGCTGCTGCCCAAGTGCACCCTGCCGCTGACCGGCGCCGGCTGCATCAAGCGCGTGCTGACCGACCTGGCCTACCTGGAAATCGAGAACGGTGCCTTCGTCCTCAAGGAGCGCGCGCCTGGTGTGAGCGTCGAGGAAATCGTGGCCAAGACCGCAGGTGAGCTGGTGGTGCCGGATCACGTACCGGAAATGCAGTTCGCCTGACCTGCGCTGCCTGAGAGCCTCGCGATGCGCACGCCGCATGCGGGGCTTTTCCCGTTTCGGATAGGAGACTTTTTTATGCAAGACGTCGTCATCGTAGCCGCCACCCGCACTGCCATCGGCGCCTTTCAAGGCAGCCTGGCCAACATCGCCGCGCCTGATCTGGGCGCAGCGGTAATCAAACGCCTGCTCGAACAGACCGGGCTGAATCCCGCCGACGTCGATGAGGTCATTCTCGGCCAGGTACTCACTGCCGCCTCCGGACAGAACCCCGCCCGTCAGGCGTCGATCAAGGCAGGCCTGCCCCATGCGGTGCCGTCCTTCACCCTGAACAAGGTCTGCGGCTCGGGCCTCAAGGCGCTGCACCTGGCAACCCAGGCGATCCGCTGCGGCGATGCCGACGCAATCATCGCCGGCGGGCAGGAGAACATGAGCCTTGCGCCCTATGTGCTACCCAAGGCGCGCACGGGCCTGCGCATGGGGCACGCCGAGCTGGTCGACTCGATGATCAGCGACGGCCTCTGGGATGCCTTCAATGATTTCCACATGGGCATCACCGCTGAGAACCTGGTCGACAAGTACGGGATCAGCCGCGAAGCCCAGGATGCGTTCGCCGCGTCATCACAGCAGAAGGCTGTCGCAGCCATCGAGGCCGGGCGTTTCAAGGACGAGATCACGCCCATCGAGATTCCGCAACGCAAAGGCGAGCCCCTGCGCTTCGACACCGATGAGCAGCCCCGTGCCGGCACTACCGCCGAGGCACTGGCCAAACTCAAACCGGCGTTCAAGAAGGATGGCTCGGTTACCGCCGGCAATGCCTCCAGTCTCAACGACGGTGCCGCCGCGGTACTGCTGATGAGCGCAGACAAGGCCAAGGCCCTCGGTTTACCGGTGCTGGCGAAGATCAAGGCCTACGCCAATGCTGGCGTCGACCCGGCAATCATGGGCATCGCGCCGGTTTCGGCGACCCGCCGCTGCCTTGAAAAAGCCGGTTGGTCGCTCGACGAGCTGGACCTGATCGAAGCCAACGAGGCCTTTGCCGCCCAGGCGTTGTCCGTCGGGCAAGAGCTCGGCTGGAATGCCGGGAAGGTCAACGTCAACGGCGGCGCGATTGCGTTGGGACATCCCATCGGGGCGTCGGGCTGCCGCGTGCTGGTTACGCTGCTGCACGAAATGATCCGCCGCGACGCGAAGAAGGGCCTTGCCACGCTCTGCATCGGTGGCGGTCAGGGCGTCGCGCTGGCTCTCGAACGTCACTAAACGGACAACGCCGGCTCATAGAGGAGGACCGACACCACGCCGTGCAGGCTCACCAAACCCTAGCAATAAATCGGCGCACGCCACGCACGTGCGCCGCCTATAAAAAAGAAGAACAACACAGGATCCATGACCATGCTCAGTACCGTTACCGCCTTGAGCGTCAAGCTCATTCAGCGATACCTACCCTCACCCTTCGTTTTTGCGATTCTCCTAAGCCTCATCGTGCTTGCCGCCAGCATGCTCGTCACCGGCCAGGGCCTGCCCTCGATGGCGAAACACTGGGGCACCGGCTTCTGGAACCTGCTCACCTTCGCCATGCAGATGGCACTGATTCTGGTGACCGGCCACGCCCTGGCCAGCGCACCCGCCATCCATCGCCTGCTTGCGAGCCTGGCACGGACCGCACGCACACCGGGCCGCGCCGTGGTGCTGGTCACGCTGGTGGCGTTGGCTGGTTCCTGGATCAACTGGGGTTTCGGTCTGGTAATCGGCGCGGTGTTCGCCCGCGCACTGGCTCGTGAGGTGAAGGGCGTCGATTACCCGCTGCTGGTTGCTGCAGCCTATTCGGGCTTTCTGATCTGGCACGGCGGCCTGTCCGGTTCCATTCCGCTGTCGCTGGCCACCGGCGGCGCAGATCTGGAGCGCATGTCTGGCGGTGTCGTGACGACCGCCATCGGCGTCGGTGACACCCTGTTCACCGCCATGAACCTGACGATCATCGCGCTGCTGGTGATCGGTTTGCCGATCCTTAACTGGGCCATGCATCCGAAAGACCCGAAGGTCGCGGACCCGGCGAAACTGCTCGATCCCGCCCATGAGGCCCTGCCGCGCAACACCCTTGCGCAGCGCATGGACGATAGCCGCATCCTCAACCTGATCATCGTTGCGCTGGCTGTGGTCTATTTCGGCTACTACTTCTCCGAGAACGGCTTTGCCCTGACGCTGAATATTGTCATCGGCCTGTTCCTGTTTATCGGTCTGGCACTGCACGGCTCGCCGGAGCGCTACATGCGCGCAGTGCAGGACGGCATCGGTGGCATCAGTGGCATCGTCATCCAGTTCCCGTTCTATGCCGGCATCATGGGAATGATGGTCGGCGCCAACGCCGAAGGGCTGTCGCTGGGTCGGCAGATCACCGACACCTTCATCGCCTGGTCCTCGGCCGATACCTTCCCGGTACTGGCGTTCCTCAGCGCTGGGTTGGTCAACGTCTTCGTGCCGTCGGGTGGCGGTCAGTGGGCGGTACAGGGGCCAATCATGCTGCCGGCCGGCCAGGCGCTGGGCGTGACGCCTGCGGTCACCGCCATGGCGATTGCCTGGGGCGATGCCTGGACCAACATGATCCAGCCATTCTGGGCGCTGCCGATTCTCGGCATCGTCGGGCTCGGTGCGCGCGACATCATGGGCTACTGCCTGCTGATGCTGGTGTATTCGGGCCTGGTCATCGGAGGATGCCTGTACCTGTTCGGCTGAACCCGAGCCAGCCTTTCTCCCTCCAAGCCTTGTCGCCGAACGCTCCTTCTAATCCCTCAGCCTTCGGCCAAGGCTTTCGTTCACCGGGTAGCGCTACCCATCGGCGCGGCAATTCACCGCCGCAATAGCTCTTGCCTTTTCGCGCAGCAACCGCATCGCGGATATCGCTGCCGTTTCGCTTGATTTAGCGTCGTTATCCCGTCCGTCAGAAGGCTTTTCCATACCGACAAAAACCCGCAACTTTTCCTTACAACGCTGAGTCGCAGTTAACAGACTGGGGTTTAACTCCGTAGTAGCGACAAGGATTGAAGCCTGGCTGCGACGGTTGTCTTTTTTGGGGGGTGGGGCTTCGAGCGCATCGGCGCAGGCGTCCCACTGTGCAGCTGCCGTCCTGGTCCAAGGGCAGCACTGGCAATCAGGGATAGGAAAAAGACAGTGCTCTTCAACTCCATGGTGTTCATAGCCGGTTTCCTACCGGTGGTTCTTCTTGGCTTCATTCTCCTGGCAGGCAGCGGCAGACAGCGATACGCGGCGATCTGGCTGACGCTCGCGTCTCTGGTGTTCTACGGCTGGTGGAACCCTGCCTACGTGCCGTTGCTGGTTGGCAGCATGGTGGTCAACTACCTCATCGGCGGCTACCTGATGCGGCGACCGTCGAGAATGGTGCTGATACTGGGAGTCGCCGCCAACGTCGCGCTGCTCGGTTACTACAAATACACCGGATTTCTCTTCGGCGCGGTCGACACTGCCTTCGATCTCGGCTGGTCAGTGGACGACATCATCCTTCCGTTGGCCATCTCGTTCTTTACCTTCCAGCAGATTGCCTATCTGGTGGATGCCCATGATGGTGAGGTCACCGAGCACGACTTCGTCAACTACTGCCTGTTCATCAGTTTCTTCCCGCAGCTGATTGCCGGGCCGATCACCCACCACGGCGAAATGCTGAAACAGTTCAATGACAACAGCACCTTCCGCCCAAGGCTGGACAACATCTCGCTGGGCCTGACGGTGTTTCTGCTCGGCCTGTTCAAGAAGGTGATCATCGCCGACCCCCTGGGCGCCAAGGCGACACCGATCTTCTCTGTCGCGGCGGACGGGACGGTGCCTGCGCTTTATGACGCCTGGTTCGGCGCGCTCACCTATACCCTGCAGATCTATTTCGATTTCTCCGGCTACAGCGACATGGCGATCGGCCTGGGACTGCTGTTCGGGTTGCGCTTGCCGGTCAACTTCAACAGCCCATTCAAGGCGCGCAATCTCATCGATTACTGGTCGCGCTGGCATATGACGCTGACGCGCTTTCTGACCGCCTACATCTACAACCCCATCGTCATGCGCATCACACGCTCGCGCATGGCGGCCGGCAAACCCTTGCCTCGTCGCGGCAAGATGAACCTGAGCACCTTTGTCGTTCTGGTGGCGTATCCCACGGTGCTGACCATGTTCATCTCCGGTGTCTGGCACGGTGCAGGCTGGCAGTTCGTGGTATTCGGCCTGTTGCACGGCTTCTATCTTGTCGTGGTACACGGCTTCCGTGCCTACAAGGCGCGCCAGGGCTTGCGACTGGACAGCGACAAGCTCTGGCACCACGCCGGCGCGGTTTTGTTGACCTTTCTGTGTGTAGTCGTGGCGATGGTGTTCTTCCGCGCTTCAAGCGTCTCGGCAGCGATGGCGATGCTCTCTGGCATGGTCGGCTTGAGTGAGCTGAGCACCAAATTCGACAAATCGGACTACCTCACCATTGTCCTGCTACTCGCTTTCGTCTGGTTGATGCCCAACGTCCAGCAATGGATGACGCGCTTTCGGACCTCACTGGATGCCAGCCCACGCGAGCATTGGCTGCTGCGCTGGTTGCCGATCACAGCATGGAGCCCGACGCCTGCCGTTGGCTTCGCCATTGGCGTCCTGGCTTTTTTTGCCCTGGCCGTCGCGTTTTCCGTAGCCCCAACCGAGTTCCTCTACTTCCAGTTCTGAAAAGGAGTAAACCGCTAATGGATCAGCTTCTCTGGCTAGCGCAGCATCCCGACCTCGGCGCCGCTATCGGCGAGGCCAAACGCGAGCCCGATGCGGCGGCTCGCCTGGCCCTTGCAGCCGAGCTCGCCGGCTATCGTCGTGACTTCACCCTCACCACGCGCCTGGACCGGCTCGCCAGCGAAGGCCTCCAAACCATCGCCAATGGCGAAGGCTCGGCCTCGGGGCTGCGGCCGGTGCGCATTGCATTGCTCTCGTCGCACACGGTGGACCACCTGGTCCCGGCCATCCGTGTAGCCGGCCTGCAACGCCGTCTGGCGTGCTCGGTATATGTGGCGCCGTATGGCATGTATCGCCAGGCACTGCTGACCGAGGATCCGGAACTTGCGCGTTTCGCGCCGCAACTGGTCGTGCTGGCGCTGGATGCCCGCGACGCGCCCTTGCAACTGTCGCTGGAAGCATCCCAGGCCGAAGTCGATGCGGCGATAACCGAACGCGTCGACGAGCTGCGGCTGCTGTGGCGTCGTGCCCGCGAGCGATACACCGCTCAGGTTGTACAACAGACGATAGTGCCAGCCGACCCGGCACTGTTCGGATCGTTCGAGGCGCTGGTCCCGGCCTCGCCCTATGCCCTCATCGACCGCCTCAACCAGGCCATCCGCACCGCTGCCCGCGAGGATGGCGTGCTGTTGATGGATCTGGCCTGGGAGGCAGCCCGTGGCAGCTACGGGGACGGGCTGGCGGAGCCGGTTCGCTGGCATCAGGCCAAGCAACTGGTCAGCCCGAACCTGGCACCGCTCTATGGCGACCAGCTGGCGCGCATCGCCGCGGCAAGCGTCGGGCTGTCGCGCAAATGTCTGGTGCTGGATCTGGACAACACCCTCTGGGGCGGCGTCGTCGGAGACGATGGTATAGATGGCATCAAGCTGGGCCAGGGCTCGCCAAGTGGCGAAGCCTTTCTGGCGTTCCAGCGCTACGCGGCGCTGCTGGCACGGCGCGGAATCATCCTCGCGGTATGCAGCAAGAACGACCTGAGCGTTGCCGAGGCAGCCTTCAATCACCCGGACATGGCGCTAAAGCGCAGCGACATTGCAGCCTTTGTGGCCAATTGGGAAGACAAGGCCGGCAACCTGCGGCGCATCGCCTCGATGCTGGATATCGGGCTGGACAGCCTGGTCTTTGTCGACGACAACCCGGCCGAGCGGGATATCGTGCGTCGCGAGCTGCCGGAAGTCGCAGTGCCCGAACTGCCGGATGACGTGGCCGATTACCCTGCCCGGGTCGCAGCAGCGGGCTACTTCGAGGCCGTGTCCTTTACCTCCGACGACACCACGCGCGGGCGCAACTATGCGCTGAACGCCGAGCGCAAGGCGGCCATGACCCAGGCCACCGACATGGAAGGTTACCTGCGCGGTCTGGAGATGGTGCTGACGGCCACCAGGATCGGCGCTGCCGAACTACCCCGCAGTACGCAACTGATCAACAAGACCAACCAGTTCAACCTCACGACGCGCCGCTACAGCGAGGCGGAAGTCGAACGCATCGCCAGTGATCCTCGCTCGGTGGCGCTGGCGATTCGCCTGGCCGACAAGTTCGGTGACAACGGCCTGATCAGCGTCGTGCTGGCGCGCCCAGACGCGATGCTGGAGAGCGACGAGCTGCTGATCGACAGCTGGCTGATGAGCTGCCGCGTATTGGGTCGCCAGGTCGAGGAAGCGGTGCTCGACGTGCTCGCCGAGGCCGCCACTGCCGCTGGCTACAGCGCGCTCATTGGCGAATACCGTCCGACCGAACGCAACGGCATGGTTGCCGAACACTTCCCGCGGCTGGGTTTCGCCCAGTCCAGCCCGCCAACCGATTCGGCCAGCGACGCGACCTTCTGGCGCTACGACCTGGCCACCACGCGAACACCCCCGCCACTTCATCGAGGTAAAGGCATGACCGAAGCAGACGTACTCAAGGAACTCACAGCGGTTTTCCACGACGTGTTCGACGACGACAGCATCGTGCTCTCGCCGGAGATGACCGCCAACGACATCGACGGCTGGGACAGCCAGACCCACGTCATGCTCACGGTCGCGGCAGAACAGCGCTTCGGCATCAAGTTCAGAACCGCGGAGTTGGAATCGCTGCGCAACGTCGGTCACTTCGCCCAGGTCATCAGCGCCAAGCTGGAAGGAAAATAACCATGATCCAGGCAGCAGATGTGTCCAGGGACGGAAGCAACGCCGGAAACGGATCCGCGAGCACGGCCAGCGCGCCGGGCCGGGTGCGTTCGCGTTATCTGCTGTCGCTTTTCGCCGGACTCTTTGGCGCCCTGGCATTGTTTTGCGTCGCGCTCTTTACGCTGGAGCGAACCGGCAATCTGCCGCCGCCGGCGTTCACCAACAGCCTGTGCGTCGATGAAAAGCTCAACTTCCTGCGCCAGAACCCGATCCAATCGCCCAATCTGCTGGTCATAGGCTCATCAGTGGCCTGGCGACACGTAGATGGCAATGCACTAATCAAGGCGATGCCGGAGATACGCCCCTTGAACGGCGCTTTCTGCGGCCTGTTCGCCAATCAGTCGACCTACGTCGGGCACTGGCTGCTCGATCGCGAACCGAGCATTCGCAGCGTCGTGATGATCGCCGACCCGCAGGACTTCGCCGGTTGCTGGCGGGTGCCGACTGCAGTATTCAACCGCGAGCATGTCGACCCATACGTGTACGAAGGGGCGTCGCGCTGGGGCTATTACATGCGCTATTTCGCGCCCAAGTCCCTGGCGCGCAATGCCCTGACCGTCAAGGCGCAGCGTGCCGGCCAGATCGAGTGGGACCCATTGGTGTTCAACCGTTTTGGTGACGGCCCGCTGCGGACCCGCAACACACGCGAGCTGATGTATGGAAAACCCGACGCACTGGACCGTAACTGCTTCAATGCGCTGCAGCAGATGAGCGCCAGACTCCAGCAGGAAGGCCGAAACCTGATGGTCGTCTCCACCCCGCTACACCCGCAGTGGAAGGAAAAATACGACCCGGACGGCACCTTCCTTGCCGATTTCGACCAGCGCATCGCCGATGCGCTGGGTGACAGCGGCACCTACTGGAACGCCGACAAGGACTGGAGCACTCCGGTGGATTCGTTCGTAGACGCCGTACACATGCGCTGGTCCGCTGCGCAGGAATTCACCGAAGCATTGGCCGAACAGATGCGCCGCGCCGCCACCGGCCCGACTGCGCCCACCGCGCTGAATACGGCTGCGCTGCCCTGACCTGACTTTGGTTGACAGCAAAGAGCCCGGCTGCCGTGATGGCAGCCGGGCTTTTCTCCAGTGCGATTAAGCTGACGCGGGCAATACGCGCCCGCGGCACTCGCCAAAGCCGATCGACGCATACCCCTCGCGCCGGCACCGCGCCTTGAGGATGATCTCGTCCCCGTCTTCCAGAAAGGTGCGGGTTTCACCGTTGGGCAGTTCCAGCGGCTGCTTACCGCCCCCGGTGATCTCCAGCAGGCTTCCAAGGCTGTCCAGGGTGCTGCCCGACAGCGTGCCGGAGCCGAACAGATCGCCGGGCTGCAAGCTACAACCGTTGACGCTGTGGTGCGTGACCATCTGGGCGACGGTCCAGTACATGTTCCTGGTGCTGCTCAGGGCGATGCGCTGTGCGGGTTCGCCCTCGTTGCGCATGGCCTCGGTCAGCAACAGCACTTCGAGTTCGATATCCAGCGCGCCCTGTTGCTGGTCCCGCTCGTAGTACAGATAGGGCAACGGCAGTGGATCGCCTTCCGGCCGCGACGGCTGGGCGCAGCGGAACGGCTCCAAGGCTTCGGGGGTGACGACCCAAGGCGACACACTGGTGGCGAAACTTTTCGACAGGAACGGGCCAAGCGGCTGGTATTCCCAGGCCTGCAGATCACGCGCCGACCAGTCGTTGAGCAGGCAGAAACCGGCAACGTGGTTGCTTGCCTCGCCGATCGGGATCGACTCGCCGCGCGCATTGCCCGGCCCGATCCAGATACCCAGTTCAAGTTCGTGATCGAGCCGCTTGCTCGGGCCGAAGTTCGGTTCGCTGCCGCCCGGTGGCATGGTCTGGCCGTTGGGGCGCTTTACCGTTGCCCCCGAGACGTCGACCGTCGAGGCGCGGCCGTGATAACCGATGGGCACGTATTTGTAATTGGGCAGCAAGGGGTTATCCGGACGAAACAGCTTGCCGACGTTGTTGGCGTGATGGATGCCGACGTAGAAGTCAGTGTAATCGCCCACCTCGGCGGGAAGATGCATCTGGCAACTATCCATCGGCTGCAGCAGCGACTCGGCCATGCCCTGCAGACGTTCGCGCTGAGCACTTCCCTCGCCGAGCAGATCCTGCAGCGCGCCTCGCAGCGCTTTGCGTGCGTCAGCCCCAAGTGCAAAGAAAGAATTAAGGCTGCCGCCACTGGCCGCTTTCGCCGCTTCCAGCGTCAAACCTTCAAACAGCTCTGCCTTGCAGGCTGCGCGCAGGTCGAAAATGAAATCGCCAAGGGCAACGCCCCCGCGTGGCTCGTCACCGTCACGGCTGAAGACGCCCAGCGGCAGGTTGGCGAGCGGGAAATCCAAATGGCCATTGGCCGACTCGACCCAGCTGCGTAGTTCTTTATGTGCAGTCATGTCATTTCCCGTTCTTGTCGAAGGTTTTGGTCAGGCCCGCCCAGCAGCGGTCGTAGTCGCTCTGCAGCTGCGGGCTTTCGAGCGCCTGCCGTGTGGGGCGAAGCACCTGGCCGGTCTCGAACATGAAGGCCATGGTGTCCTCTATCTTGTGCGGTTTGAGGTCGGCCCTGATCGCCTGTTCGGTCGATACATGATCCGGCCCGTGGGCACTCATGCAGTTGTGCAGCGAGGCACCGCCAGGCGAGAAGCCATCGGCCTTGGCATCGTAGGCGCCATTGATCAGGCCCATGAATTCGTTCATCAGATTGCGGTGGAACCACGGCGGACGGAAGGTGTTCTCGGCCACCATCCAGCGCGGCGGGAAGATCACGAAGTCGATATTGGCCATGCCGTGAATGGCGCTGGGTGAGGTCAGCACCGTGAAGATGGACGGGTCGGGATGGTCGAAGCTGACCGTGCCGATGGTATTGAAGCGGCGCAGATCGTACTTGTAGGGCACGTTGTTGCCGTGCCAGGCGACGACGTCCAGCGGGGAGTGATCCAGCTCGGTCACCCAGAGCTCACCGAGGAACTTCTGCACCAGCTGTACGGGTTCGTCTCGCTCCTCGAAGTGTGCGACCGGGGCGAGAAAGTCACGCGGATTGGCCAGGCCATTGCTGCCGATAGGCCCCAGGTCCGGTAAACGCAACGCGCAGCCGTGGTTTTCGCAAACGTAGCCGCGCGCCGTGGCTTCCACCAGCTCCACACGAAACCTCATGCCGCGGGGAATCACCGCGATCTCCAGCGGCACGACTTCGAGCACGCCCAGCTCGGTGACCAGCCTCAACGCGCCCTCTTGCGGCACCAGCAGCAGCTCACCATCAGCATTGAAGAACACCCGCTCCATCGATGCGTTCGCTGCATAACGGTAGATGCTTGCGCCTGCCGGCTGGCCAGGCTCGGCATTAGCGACGATACACATCAGGCCGTCAAGAAAGTCGGTCGCTACCCCGGGAAAGGGGTCTGGGTTCCAGCGCAGTCGATTGGGCGTGACCGGCCCCAACTCGCTATCGAGCTGCCGGTCCAGACGCCGGTATTGGCCATGGCTGGCCGACGGTCGAATGCGGTACAGCCAGGTCCGTCGTGCTTCGCTGCGCGCCACGGTAAAAGCGGTACCGGAAAGCAGTTCCGTGTAGAGGCCGTAAGGAACCTGCTGCGGTGAGTTCTGCCCGACCGGCAACGCACCAGGCAGGGCCTCGCTGCAGAATTCATTGCCGAAGCCAGACAGGTATCGAGAGGTTTCGCCCATTTGTTGTTGTGGTTGCATAGCCGTCTCACATTTAGCGTAATGCGTTTACGCAAAAAGTAATTTGAACTCCCCAGGGCGTCAAGTTATAAACAGCGCCTCACCAGACGGCGGCTAACAGGCAGCTTTGAATTGACGACAGAAAACAACGCCGACTCGGCGCCTCGGCGACAGAAAGTTCAGGCCGCCGAGGTAGGTACGGATATCCTCACCGCACTGGCTGAACTGGCTCCGGCGACATCACTGTCGCGCCTGGCTGAGCACGTAGGCATGCCGGCCAGCAAGGTGCATCGTTATCTGCAGGCCCTGATGGCCAGCGGCTTCGCCGAGCAGGACCCGATGACCAATCACTATGGGTTAGGCCGCGCGGCGCTGTTCGTGGGCCTGGCGGCGCTGGGGCGACTGGATGTGGTCAAGCTGACGACCCCGCATCTGTCCCAGCTGCGCGACGAACTCAACGAAACCTGCTTTCTCGCGGTATGGGGCAACCGAGGCCCGACAGTGGTGCATGTGGAGCAAGCCGTGCGCGCCGTGACGCTGGTGACACAGGTAGGTTCGGTGCTGCCACTGCTGGGCTCGTCGACCGGCCTGGTGTTCAATGCGTTCATGCCGGATGCCGAAACTGCACAGCTGCGTGAAGACGAGCTGAAACGGCCATCGAGTCCTTCTGCCGACGCCCTGCTCGCAGCGATGAGCGAACTGCAACGCACCCAGGTGCAAGCCGTTCACGGCTTGCTGATGGCGGGAGTCAACGCCCTGTCTGCGCCTTTGTTCAGCGGCGGGAACAAGCTGGCGGGCGTCATCACCATCGTCGGTGCCGAACCCGGCTTCATGGCTGACGCGAATGGCGAAGCGGCGAAGCGCTTGCTGGATCTGGCGCGGAAGCTAAGCAGTCGCATGGGTGCATTGACCGGATAACGGCCGCTATCAGAGGACATCGCACGCGACGATGCCGCTCCGCCAGCTATCAGGGTCTAACTGACCGAAACGCCGTTACCTTGGGGCGCAGCCGAGCTGGGCCGCCTGGCGACGCAATCGGCACGTACCGGCTGCGGCTCGAATGCATCATCCCGGTCGGGCCGGCTGACCGGCTCTACCAGCCGGCATAGAGGCCCATTCAGCAACCACTGCCGAACCCGCCTGACAAAATGCTCCTGAAACAGCACGCAGAAGACAACGGTAACTATGAGCAGCAACGGGTAGTAGCCAAGGAATAGCGGCTGCGCCTTGGCCTGTGCTACGCAGGCGGACGCATCGGTCAGGCATAACCCGTAATCGATGTTGAGCAGCATCTCCAGACGGCGAAACACAATGAAGATCGGCGTATGCAGCGCAAACATCGATAACGAGGCCCCACCCAGCCGGCGCCCCCAGCGCTGAAGGTTCTCGCTGCCCGTCCCGGGAATCATGGCGCACAGCCCAACTACCGAGAGCACCATGGGCAGCATCAGGCCGTTATGCAACAGCACGTACCAGTGGTTGCCACCGTGCCAGTTGAGCTCTGCAGCGATACTCACGCCAATCCCCAGAACAATGACAGCCGCCAGCTTGGCCGGCCCGTGCAGCCCGGCACCCGCCAACTCACGATCGCGAAACAACAGGTAGGCCAGGATGCCGGCGAGAAAGACCGGCAAACGGAACAGAGGAAAGTGATGCAGCAGGCCAATCCATGTCGAGCCGTAATCACCGTTGAGGATCACGAGCAGGGGCGGAACCAGACAGGCCAGCCAGACGGCTAACAGCAGGCGCACCTTATGCCGCGCCCTTGCCAGTCTCGGCGCGAACCAGGGAAACACCAGATAGAAAAAGAACAGTGCAGATATCGACCAGAGCGGGCCGTTATAGGCGAGAAACACCGGGTTCCAGGCATGCAGGAGGGTGATTTGCAAAAGCCCGTTGAGCACGAGCTGGAAATCGCTCAGTCGGTATTCAAGCAACTCCGGCGCGGTGCGCTTGAGCAGGTCGTCCGCGCGATAGACCAACCGCAGGTCGGTGTTGCTGTCTACCAAGCCGGTCAGCAGCGCCAGCGCAATGCAGCTGGCCAGCCCGAACAGATGAATGGGGTACAGGTTGGCGAAGCGTTTCGCCATGATGCTGCTCGGCCGTTCCCGTAGCCTGGTCCCGTCCAGGTAGACGTGTGCGAGCAGAAAGCCGGATAGCGCGAAGAAGCAACTCGTCGCGAAGAAGCCAAGTTCATTGACCTCCACCAACCCGCCAAGCTTCGTGTAGCTCTCATAGAACGGTAGCGTGTGATACATCACCAGATACACGCCGAGAAAGAATCGCAACCACTCCAGACCAATGAACTTCTCTTTGCCCGACTGCATGCAGACCCTCATATCCCCTATATGGCCAGTTAACATCGGACAGGCTGGATGCGCGGTGCGTTCACCTCTATTTCACTTGTCTGAAGGCGCCGGATAACCGCGAGCACTGGGCAGTGCCACGCGATGCGTCATGAAGAGCCCAGCGCCGAGGCCGGGCTCAGTGCCGGTCAGGGCAACGGATTGCCAAGCCCTGGCTCGTTGGGGTCGGCAGCCGGCTTACTGCCCGGGCGGCCCGATGGTGTTGCGCCATTGCCAGAGCCCGGCTGAACATCCGGGTTGTCGGTTATGAAATCAGGCTCAGGGGAATGGCTCGGGTTCTGCTCCTGGCCCGGCACGGGCTGCTGGTCGTGGGGTCTGTCGAGCGGATCGATACTCATGAATCACCTCCGGTTAAGCCGTGGATGGCTCAGGCTTTCGAGGCTGTTCCGGCCGATTCGTGCTGGCCGCATGTCGCCTGTGCTCCGACAGGCGTCCCGCCCCCCCCCCCCTTTGGTGGCAACGTCGACTCAAGCGCAACGCAGGTCAACCGGGGTCGTCCGGCTACGCCGCGCCCGCCATGAGCGCTGGGTTTGGCGAGCGGCATCATTCCCTGCGGCCTACTTGTCCAAACCGCTCAACCGCTTGGTGGCTTTTGCCATTGTTGTGCGGATCACGCAGCGCCACTATCCGGGGAACCAATAACAAGAAACCAGGAGCCCGCCATGCGCGACCACGCCACTGCGACCCGTGAGTTCGATTACAACCAGACGGTGTCGGCGATCCTCACCGGCGACCTCACGGCCATGAACGCCTGCGTCGAATGCTGCGACCGTCATGCAGACTCGGACAAGGTTGCACTTGCCTGGGAAGGACGCGACGGCCAGCGGGGCAGTTGGACCTTTGCGCAACTCAAGGAGGCCGCAGCGCGCTTTGCCAATCTTCTGCACAGTCATGGAATCAAGCCGGGCGACACCGTCGCGGGTTTGCTGCCACGCACGCCCGAACTGCTGATCACCATCCTCGGCGTTTGGCGCCTGGGAGCCATCTACCAGCCGCTATTCACCGCCTTCGGTCCGAAAGCGGTCGAGCACCGGATTCGGGAATCCGATGCAAAGATGGTGGTGACCGACCAAGCCAATGCCGAAAAACTGGACGCCATCGAAGCAGCCCCGCACCGCCTGGTGGTGCAAGACAACGCCGATGGTTTCTGGAGCCAGGTAAATCGGCAGCCGTCAGCCTTCGAGCCAGTACTGCTCAGCGGCGATGCGCCCTTTCTTGCCATGTTCACATCCGGCACCACCGGCCCGGCCAAACAGCTGCATGTGCCGCTGAAGGCCATCGTTGCCTTCGTCACCTATATGCGCGACGCCGTGGACCTTCGGCCCGAAGATAATTTCTGGAACATTGCCGATCCGGGCTGGGCGTATGGCTTGTACTACGCCGTCACCGGACCGCTTGCCATGGGCCATCGCACCCTGTTCTACGAGGGCGGGTTTACCGTAGAGAGCACCTGCCGCGTCATCAACGATTACGGCATCAGCAACATGGCCGGGGCGCCCACCGCGTTCTGCCTGCTGCTGGCCTCGCGGGATGAAGTGCAAGCCAGGATCAAGGGCCGCCTGCGTGCCGTAAGCAGTGCTGGCGAGCCGCTTACCCCCGAAGTGATCCGCTGGTTCAGCAGCGGCCTGGGCTGCACCATCCACGATCATTACGGCCAGACTGAACTCGGCATGGTGCTGTGCAACCATCACGCATTGCACCACAGCGTGCGCGTCGGCACGGCGGGCTACGCCATGCCTGGACATCGCGTGGTTGTGCTGGACGAACAGCAGCGGGAGCTGGAGCCCGGCAAGCCGGGCATGCTTGCGCTGGACCGTCAGCGTTCGCCGTTGATGTGGTTTGCAGGCTACGCCGGCACCAGAACCAAAGCATTCGTCGGCGACTACTACCTCAGCGGAGACACCGTCGAGTTGAATGAGGACGGAAGCATCAGCTTCGTCGGCCGCTCCGACGACGTGATCACCACCTCGGGCTATCGCGTCGGTCCGTTCGATGTAGAAAGCGCATTGGTTGAACATCCATCCGTGATCGAAGCGGCGGTAATCGGCAAGCCGGATCCCGAGCGCACCGAGTTGGTAAAGGCATTCGTAGTGCTGCATGCCGGTCGACCGGGCGACACGGCGCTGGCGGAACAACTGCAGCAGCATGTACGCCAGCGCCTGTCCGCTCACGCCTATCCGCGGGAGATCGAGTTTGTTGCCGAGCTCCCCAAGACGCCGAGCGGCAAGATCCAGCGATTCTTGCTACGGGATCGGGAGAGGGCTGCGCAGCAGCCATCGGTGGACCTGTCCCATTGAATACAGGCCGGATGCAGATTGGGACGTTTTCCGTGGCCTAGGTGCACAGCCCCGATGACCTTCAGCGGCTTACCACTGCACGGCTGTGTTGCAGACAGAAGCAGTGCGCAAGGAAACGGGATGAACATTTCGATCAGAGACCGCTACCTTGATACCGAGCACGGCAGAGTTTTCGCTCGCCGCTGGCATACGCCCAGCCCCGGCAGGACGCCCCTCGTGCTCCTGCACGACTCGCTCGGATGCGTCGAATTGTGGCGCGACTTTCCCGAGCAGCTTGCTCGGGCTACGGCACGTGACGTCATTGCCTACGACCGCCTCGGTTTCGGCCGCTCCGCGCCCCACCCCGGCGGTTGGTCCAACCGCTATATACGCGACGAAGCCGAGCGGTTGTTTCCCCCGGTGTGGCGGGCGTTGGACATCGGACACTTCATCGCCGTCGGCCACAGTGCCGGTGGAATCATGGCCGCCAGCCTGGCATCCCATCGTCCCCTTCACTGCCGCGCCCTGATTACCCTATCCGCCCTCGCCTTCGTCGAAGGCCGGACGATTCAGGGCATCCGTCAGGCTCAAGCCATGTTTGCCGATCCCCTGCAGGTACAGCGGCTACGCAAATACCATGGCGACAAGGCCGAATGGATACTTGCGGCCTGGATCGACACCTGGCTTTCCAGCAGCTACCGGGACTGGAAAATCGACGACAGCGCACCGGGTTTCAGCTGCCCGTTACTGGCGATCCACGGACTGGAGGATGAATACGGGTCGGCGGCGCACCCGCAGCGTATCCTCGCGCTCGCCAGCGGCACGGCAGAAAGCCTGTTGCTCAAGGGCTGCCAGCATGTCCCGCATCGAGAGCAACCAGCTGTAGTGATCAGGGCGATCAGTGGCTTTCTTCAGGGATTCATGGACTAGGCGGAGCGATCCGGGCAAGTATCTCTACCGGCTCGGTTAGGGGTAAGGAGAGGATCAGGCCTTCGCCGGAGCGGGGAAATATGCCTGTCAGCGCTGTGATATTGACCTGATGACTGACCATGATTACCGGCGTGGTGGCCGGCAATGATTCGAGGTAGTGACGCAGCTCAGCCGTCTGCTGTTTGCCACGATCCGATTCGGCAAAGAACGAGTCCAACGCTGGAAACGGCTCGACCGAACCGACATTCATCTGCCTTGCGGTTTCAAGTGACCGACACCAGCGGCTGCTGAGCAACCTGGGCCGGTCGATGCCGTGCTTCCGAAGGAGCGCACCCCAACGCCGGGCTTCTTCCCGCCCCTTGTCGTTCAGATTACGTTGGGTCTTGCAGTCCCCCAGGGTGAACGATGGGGGATCCCCAACCCCAGGGGCGGTTGCGTGCCTTAACAGCAACACCGCCCTTCCCTGTTCGAGAGCCGCCCAGGCCGCCTCCGTCCGATCATCGTCTGCAGACGACACGCAGCAGCAGATCGCTGCGACCAGCCCCAGGGCCAGCGACCTCATCTACAAGCGGGCCTTGGCTCTGGACCCGGACGCGACGAACCACATGACCAGCCCAACCACTGGGAGCAGGACGATCACCAGGCTCCAGATGATCTTGCGACCTGGCTCGATTCGCGTCCGCCACACCTGCACGATAGCCAGAACATCCAGCACCAGCACCACTACCGCGAGGATGCCGCTCAGCGTCTCGATCACCGCTTAACGCCTGATTTCGCCACGCGCATCGGGACGATTGCCGCGCGGCCCCATGATGCCCCAGATGATGAGGCCGAGAACCGGCAGGATGACGATCAGCAACACCCAGAGCACTTTCTTTCCGGTGGTACTGTCGCTGCGCAGGACACTCACCACGGCCCAGATATCCAACGCCAGGATCAGCAGGCCAAAAATACCGCCAAATGCATCGGTCATGACAGGCTCCAATTTCAATAGGTTCGTAGATTGAGATGCCAGGCGGGGTTCAGGGTTCAGTGTCAAGTACTGCTCAAGACGCGCTCGGATCGATGGCGCTAAGCTGGTTGGGAAAACGGTTCCAGGCAAGGTCGCTACCGGAGCGTGCCGACAAGTCACAACGCTAGCCTGACGCGCGGGCATCCGGCTCCGTGAGCAAGGGACTGTATGGGCGGCAGGCCGTTCGAAAGACCTGCTCAGTCCTCGAGGCGCGGAAAGCGGCCGGCTATGTCTGCCCCGGTAGTATTGGCCCCCTGAGCTTGCGGATTGCTGAACAGACAAATGGCGACAAGGTGCGGTTGCTCGCCCGGATCAAACCACTTGCGCGTATTGGCGGGCACAGAAATCAGGTCATTCTTCTCGCATTGCACAGCGTATACCCTGTCACCGATGTGCAGGCTGTACAGCCCCCGCCCGGCCACGAAGTAACGCACCTCGTCCCCGTCATGCCAATGCTCTTCAGGAGTTGGCGTTCGCGGTTCTGCCTTCTGCGCTTGGTCGCTGCTCCAGCTGATGACTTCGACCGAGGAATAACCGCGCGCTTGCATCAGATGGTCGATCTGTGGGCGATAGGCAGCGATCACCTCTTCCGTACTTGTGCCTGCGGCGATGGACGGGCCGGCTTCCAGACGTTCTAGCTGCACCCCGACTTCAGCCAGTGTGGCGGCTATGTCTTCGACATGAGTGAGCACCTTGAAAGGCTGCCCGGGTACGGTGTCCTGGTAGACGCTGAGAATAGTCATACTGACGGTCTCTCCTGGGTAGGAACGGCAATGATAGCGGTAGCGGCAAGCGCCGCCAGGCTGGCAATGGCAAAGGTCCAGACAGGCCCGATGGTTTCCCAGCTATAGCCCGAATACAGGGCGCCCAAGGCTCCGCCGACGCCTGCGAGCGTTGCGTACAGGGCCTGCCCCTGTCCTTGCTGGCGATGGCCGAAACTGCGCTGGACGAAGTGAATCGCTGCGGCATGGAAACTGCCGAAGGTTGCCGCATGCATCAGCTGAGCGAGCAGCAGAATCCAGAGGTGATCGGCCAGCGTACCCAGCAGCAACCAGCGAACTGCCGCCAGGATGAAACTTGCGGCCAGAACCTGACGCAAGGAAAAGCGTGCAAGCAACCTGGCCATGACCAGGAAGATGAAGATTTCGGCAATCACGCCCAGCGCCCAGAGCAGACCAATGGTTCCTCGTGCGTAACCCAGCGTTTCCAGATGAATGCTGAAGAAGGTGTAATAGGGTCCATGGCTGACCTGCATCAGCCCGACGCAGACGAAGAATGCCAACACACCAGGGCGTCGCAGCTGGCGCAGAAAACCACCCTCTCCTGCTATCTCGTCCCGATGCTCGGGTATGGCATTGGGCACCCAGGCGCTGCTGACGACGATGCCCGCCATGATGGCTACCAAGGCGATGGGATAGACGTCCAGACCGAAACGATCGAACAGTACCCCCAGCAAGACGACCGCAGCGATGAAACCAACGCTGCCCCACAGGCGGACCTGACTGTAACGCGACGCCCGCTCGCGCAGGTGAGCGAGGGTAATCACCTCGAACTGGGGCAGTACGGCGTGCCAGAAGAACGCATGCAGCGCCATCACCATTGCGAGCCAGGCATAGCTCTTGCTGACGAAGATCAGCGAGAAGGCAAGCAAGGTGCAGACGGCGCCAATACGCACGATAGCCAACCGCTGGCCGGTGGCATCCCCCAACCATCCCCACAGATTCGGCGCAAGGCAGCGCATCAGCATGGGGATCGCCACCAGCTCGCCAATCCGCTCGGCCGGAAAACCGAGGTGGTCGAAATATAGCCCGAGATAGGGCGCAACGGCGCCCAGCACGGCGAAGTAGAAAATGTAGAAGCCGGACAGACGCCAGTACGGGATAGCCATAAGCTGGAAGCTATGAGCTGGAAGCAAACCGTAGCGTAAGAATGAGCTCTTTCAGCTTCAGGCTTCCAGCTTCAAGCTCAAACCTGCCCCAACACCGGCGTTCCCACCAGCACATCGGCGTTCTGTCCGCGGTGGCGTAACAGGTGGTCCAGCAGAACAATGGCCATCATCGCCTCGGCGATAGGCGTGGCGCGAATGCCCACACAGGGGTCGTGACGCCCCTTGGTGATGACTTCGGCAGGATTGCCATCCACATCGATCGAGCGGCCCGGCGTGGTGATACTGGACGTAGGCTTGAGCGCAAGGTGCGCAACGATCGGCTGACCGGAGGAAATCCCGCCCAGCACGCCGCCTGCGTTGTTCGACAGGAAACCCTCGGGTGTCAGCTCATCCCGGTGTTCGGTCCCGCGCTGCGCCACGCTGGCGAAGCCTGCGCCGATCTCGACGCCCTTCACCGCGTTGATGCTCATCAGCGCATGCGCCAGATCGGCGTCGAGCCGATCGAAGACCGGCTCGCCCAGCCCCGGCGGTACGCCTTCAGCAACCACGGTGATTTTCGCACCTACCGAATCCTGGTCGCGGCGCAGCTGGTCCATGTAGGCCTCCAGTTCCGGCACCTTGCTTTCATCGGCGCTGAAAAAAGCATTCTGCTCGACGCTATCCCAGGTTT
This sequence comes from Stutzerimonas sp. C6.4V, assembly GCF_058536345.1. Lineage (NCBI taxonomy): Bacteria > Pseudomonadati > Pseudomonadota > Gammaproteobacteria > Pseudomonadales > Pseudomonadaceae > Stutzerimonas > Stutzerimonas sp. C6.4V. The sequence goes on along the minus strand of NZ_JBZUBM010000001.1, from coordinate 1,230,263 downwards.
TGAAAGGTATCTCGATGGGGCCCAGCTGGCTCATATAGCCACGAACCTGGATGCCCAGGGTTGCCAGGTATTTCTTGGCAATCGCGCCGGCAGCCACGCGCATGGCGGTCTCGCGGGCAGAGCTGCGCCCGCCGCCTCGGTAGTCACGCAGACCGTACTTATGGTGATAGCTGTAGTCGGCATGCGCCGGACGGAACAGGTCCTTGATCGCCGAATAGTCCTTGGACTTCTGATCGGTATTGCGAATCAGCAGGCCGATCGAGCAGCCCGTGGTGCGACCTTCGAACACCCCGGAAAGGATCTCGACCTCGTCGGGTTCCTGACGCTGCGTGGTGTGCCGGCTGGTCCCGGGTTTGCGGCGATCGAGGTCGCGCTGCAGGTCCGCGGCGCTCAGTTCCAGCCCCGGCGGGCAGCCGTCGACAATGGCGACCAGCGCCGGACCATGGCTTTCGCCGGCGGTTGTGACGGTGAACAGCTTGCCGTAAGTGTTGCCGGACATGCAGGGCGCTCCGCAATCGACCTAGATAAGGGGCCGGAAGTATACCCGAGCTGTGGCAGGTTTCATCGACTCTGGCCGCAGCGCATACTCATCCGCGAACCAAGCGGTGCCCGTCGCATCCAACCCGCCTATCCGGCCGATCGAACACCTTCCATGCGCCTACTCGCTCTTGTCCTGCTCGCCATGCTTTCACTTCACCTGAATGCCCAGACGCTACTAAACCAGACGATGGTGCTCGACGTGCCTGCAGGCCGCTTGCATGGCAGCCTCGTGCTGCCAAAAAGCAATGACCCTGCGCCGGTGGCATTGTTGATCGCCGGGTCAGGCCCCACCGACCGTAACGGCAATAACCCCATGGCGCAGAACGACAGCCTGAAACGATTGGCCCAGGCGCTGGCTCAGCGTGGTGTCGCCACCCTGCGCTACGACAAGCGTGGCGTGGGCCAGAGCCTGGCTGCGGCACCGGACGAGCGAATGCTCAGCGTGGCGGACTTTGTCGCTGATGCGGTGGCCTGGTCGGACAAGCTGAACGCCGACCCTCGCTTTTCCGGGCTCATTCTGGTGGGCCACAGCGAGGGTGCACTGATAGCCAGCCTTGCGGCCGCCTCGGCAGAACCCGCTGCGCTGATCAGCATCGCCGGCAGTGGTCGGCCTATCGACCTGTTGCTGCGAGAGCAATTGCAGGGCCGCTTGCCGCCGGCGCTGCTGGCAACGGCTCATTATCTGATCGACGAGCTCAAGGCTGGTCGTCCGACCGAGCAGGTACCTGATGCGCTGCAGGTGCTGTTCCGGCCAAGCGTCCAGCCCTACCTGATGTCGCTGTTCCAAGAGGCGCCTGCTCGCGCTTTCGCCCATGTCACCGTGCCCGCATTGATCATCCAGGGCACACATGACATCCAGGTCAGCGTCGAGGATGCCGAAGCCCTGCGGGCGGCCAGGCCTGAAGCCGAACTGGCATTGATACCGGGCATGAACCATGTGTTGCGGATCGTCCCCCTGGAACCCGGCCGGCAGATGGCGTCCTACTCTCAGCCCGAATTGCCGCTGGCCAGGGCGTTGGTGGAGCGGATAACCGGGTTTCTGATGGACTTCGGCATATTGGCGCCCTCCAGTTGAGTGCAGATTTGCCGATAACTGCTTAACCGCTTAACCGCCGCACAGACGACTGCAGGCCATGGATACCGACACCACAGACGCCCCACCACCGGACGACACCCTTCCTGAAGCCCCTTCCACGCATCCGTGGGCCGGGCTAGCACCGGAGCGCTTTCGTCTGTTGCGCCTGGCCCCCCTGCCGACTGACCGCAACAGCGGCGCACGCCCCTTGCGCTTCGTCGAACTGGGGCAGGTCGAAAGGCATACGCCGCGGATGAGCATGCTGCGGCTGGTGATCCGCCTGCCAGGTCAGATGCTCTCGAACAGACAAGACACGTTTGAGGTCTGGGCAGATCATCAGTCCAGAAAATTGCGTTTTGGGCCCGCCACCGGCTTGCATATCGAGCCGACCGACCGGGGATTGGGACGTTTCCTGTTGGCACAGGCTGCGCTCTGGGCGCATAAGCGCTGGGCTCACTATCTGGTGGACGGTGGCGCGCTGCCCAGTGATTTCGCCACGGAGGAGGCGCGGTTGCGCCGCGATCATTGCCTTCAAAGCCAAGGCTTCGAGGTCAATTACCCCGACCCCACGCAACGACATAAGGCAACCTACAGCGCACCACGTGCCAGCACCCTGCGCCCGGACTGGAATGCCGAGAAGGTCCAGATCATCGAACTGCTCGATGCTGCGGCGATGCTCGAGCAGGCGGACCGCAACCTCCTCGAACAGGAAAACCGTGTCCGCGACATGCAGGAGCGTCTGAGCAAGCTCCGTCGTGAGGACGGTACGCTGCGATTCACCATTGCCTGCCTGATCGTGTTCGCGCTGTTTCAGGCGGGGCTGTTGATCTGGATGGCGACCCGCTGAGGCATTGCGAAAGCGGGCTGGTGGCGCTTCAGGCCTGCAACCTCTGGCGAAACAGCGCCTGGTGCTCACGGCACTGGGCTGCGGCAAGCAGAAACACCCCATGCCCCCCCTGAGCGAACTCGAACCAGGTGAAATCGACTTCTGGATAAAGCGCCTCGACGTGCACCTGACTGTTGCCCACCTCGACGATCAGAGCTCCATTTTCAGTCAGATGGTCCGCTGCTTCGGCGAGCATGCGTCGGACCAGATCCAGCCCGTCATCGCCGCAAGCCAGCCCCAGCGCAGGTTCGTGATGGTACTCATCGGGCATGTCCGCAAAGTCTTCTGCATCCACGTAGGGCGGATTGGAGACGATAAGGTCGAAACGCTGTTTGGGCAGGCCATTGAATCCATCGCTCTGCACGGTGTAGACACGCTCCTCCAGTCCATGCTGCTCTATATTCCGGTTGGCCACCTCCAGCGCTTCGAACGACAGATCGGCCAGCACCACCTCAGCCTCCAGAAACTCATAGGCGCAAGCGATACCGATACAGCCCGAGCCGGTACAGAGATCGAGGATCCTTGCCGGACTCTGCGCCAGCCAGGGCTCGAACCGCTTCTCGATGAGTTCGCCAATCGGTGAGCGAGGGATCAGTACCCGCTCATCCACCATAAAGGGCAATCCGCAGAACCAGGACTGGCCGAGCAGATAGGCCGTAGGGATACGTTGCTCGATCCGCCGACGAAGCAGGCGCTGCAGATGCTCGCGTTCGTCGTCCTCGAGCCGGCAGTCGAGATAGCTATCGGCTATTTCCCAGGGCAGGTGAAGCGCTCCCAGGACCAACTGTCGCGCTTCATCCCAGGCATTATCGGTACCGTGACCGAAGAACAATTGTTCGGCATGGAAGCGGCTGACGGCCCAACGGATATGGTCACGCACGGTGCGCAAACGGGAAGGCGAAGCAGTCACGGGCGGCATCTCCTGCTCAAAAGTGCGAGAGTGTAGCCGAAGGTCGTATGGGTTTCTCTCGGTTGGTGCGATCGAGTGCTGGCCCATCGCCGGTTATCGACGATTCAGCAGACGAATCATCGGATTGGGCAGTTCACATCTGCCTCATCTGGCGCCACAATCATGCCCCCCTCAGAACAAGGAGTCAGTCATGTCCAAGCCACAGACCTTGCTTCAGCTCAGTGGCCGCAGTTATGCACCGGCGACTCTGGCGAACGCGACCCTTCTGGTGATTGACGTTCAGGAAGAATACCGTTCGGGCGCCATGGCGCTGCCAAACCTGGACCCGGCGCTCGAAGAAATAACCCGTCTGTTGGCTGTGGCACGCGAGGCTGGCACGCCGATCGTGCATGTTCATCACCTTGGCATTCCCGGCGGGCTTTTCGACCCCCAGGGCCTGCGTGGCCAGATCATGCCGGAGGCAGCACCCTTGCCAGGCGAGGCGGTGATCGGCAAGACGCTGCCCAACGCATTTGCCGGTACTCCGCTCCATGAACTGCTGCAACAGCGTGGCCACCTGGACCTTATCGTCTGTGGATTCATGACGCATTCGAGTGTAAGTACTACGGTCCGGGCCGCAAAGGATTACGGCTACCGCTGTACCCTCGTGGACAAGGCCTGCGCAACGCGTGATCTGCCGATGGGCGACGGTGCGATAGATGCCGAACAGGTCCATCGTATGGAGATGACCATTCTCGCGGACAACTTTGCCGTCTGCGTAGCTGACGTCGGAGCGCTTGCCTGAACCCCGCGAGCGACGCGTTACCTGACAGGCGATGAACCTGACCGGGCCGGCCCGGTCACAACCCAAAGCTTGACGAGGTAACCTGAATGAAACGAACCGATGGCTTCGATGCACGCCGACTTCGCCCACGCGAGCAGCGTAGCCTAGGCTCCAGAATCGGATCGATTTTCGGCTTGCTGCTCGTTCTCCTCGGCGTCTTTCTGGCATTCATTGGCGCCGCCTCGTTGCTTGGCAGTCACGAAGCTCTTGCATCCATTGCCGTCGCAGCAGAAGTCGCCGCCACCTCGCTCGCGTTGGGCCTGATCCTGATTTGGACTGGCCTGATGATCAGACGCCGTATTCGTCGCCGTCTGGGTGCGCCCAGTGACCTCAGCCTTTCTCCCCGCCTGAGGAACAAACGCAACTGAGCCGATCGCCATTCATGCCGCAACTGATCGGTGTGTGAAGGTTCAGCGCACATTCCATGGGGTAGAATCGCGCGCTTACGCGGAGGTCCCATGCAAGACGACGATTTTTCCCTGTTCCGATCAGCCGTGCGCGGCGTAAAACCTATCGAACATGACCGTGCCGACACCGGCAAGCCTCGTAGCAACAAGACCCAGATTGCGACCCGCCGGGCTAATGCCGTCATCAACGAAAATGAAACACGCATTGATGGCCTGTCCGACCAGTTCGTCATCGATGTAGCCGCCGAGGACGAGCTGTACTGGGCGCGCGACGGGGTGCAGGACAGCCAGATACGCAAGCTCAAGGCTGGGCAGATTCCATTCGAAGGTAGCCTGGACCTGCACGGTTTGACTGTCGAGAGGGCCCGCGAACTGCTTTGGGATTTCCTGGCCGAAGCCTGCAAGTTCGAAATCCGCTGTGTACGGCTAACCCATGGCAAGGCAGCGCGCAAAGACGGCAAACGCCCCATGATCAAGAGCCATGTCAATACCTGGCTGCGGCAGCATCCCCAGGTACTCGGCTTTACTTCCTGCATACCGAAACATGGCGGTACCGGTGCGGTTTACGTGATTCTCAAGCGCACCATGCTTGAAGGCCGTGACGAATAAAGAACGCCCACGGCCTCTTAGCCCGCAGCGCATGCTGCTTGCAGCCTGACCGCCGACACCCTAACCTTCGCACTCGCGCTCCATTGCAAGCCTGACAGGTAGTTAAATGTCCCTGGAAACCCATTACACCGCGATCCTTGGCCAACTCGGTGAGGACGTCACCCGCGAGGGGCTGCTCGATACTCCCAAGCGCGCCGCCAAAGCCATGCAGTACCTGTGCAAGGGCTATCAGCAAACGCTTGAGGACGTCACGAACGGCGCCTTGTTCAGCTCCGACAACAGCGAGATGGTGCTGGTCAAGAACATCGAGCTGTACTCGTTGTGCGAACACCACATGCTGCCCTTCATCGGCAAGGCCCATGTCGCCTACCTGCCCAATGGCAAGGTACTTGGCCTGTCGAAGGTAGCCCGTATCGTCGACATGTATGCGCGCCGGCTGCAGATTCAGGAAAACCTGACCCGGGAAATCGCTGAAGCGATTCAACAAGTCACCGGAGCCTGGGGCGTGGCGGTTGTCATCGAGGCGCAGCACATGTGCATGATGATGCGTGGCGTCGAGAAGCAGAACTCTTCGATGGTCACCTCAGTCATGCTCGGACAGTTTCGCGAGAATGCTGCAACGAGAAGCGAGTTTCTAGGCCTGGTCAAGTAGCCCAGAGGGGCTCCAGCCCCTCTCCCTTCCCCATAAAATCTTTGCCCTCTGCCCGCTGCTTTTACGCTTCGTACATGCCGGCGTGCCGAGGATGACTGGCCAACCGCTGCAGCCAGGCACGGATAGCCGGATACTCTGCCAACCTGAAGCCGCCCTCTTCCGCTACGTGGGTATAGGCATAGAGCGCGACATCAGCTATCGAATAGCGATCACCAACCAGGTAAGGCGTGCGTAGTAATTGCTGCTCCATCACATCGAGCGCGCGATAGCCGTCAAGCTGCTTGGCGGCGTACTCGTCCAGGCGATCATCCGGCATGCCCAGATAGACTTTGATGAAGCGCGCCACAGCGATGAAGGGCTCGTGACTGTATTGCTCGAAGAATTGCCACTGCAGCACCTGAGTTCTCAGGCGGGCATCAACCGGCAGGAATTCGCTTCCCTCCGCAAGATAATTCAGGATGGCATTCGACTCCCAAAGGCAGACACCGTCCTCAAGCTCAAGCACCGGGATCTTGCCGTTGGGGTTCTTCTTCAGAAAGCTTTCCTCGCGGCTTTCGCCACGCAGGATATCGACCGGGACCCATTCATAGTCCCGCCCCAGCAGGTGCAGCATCAGCTTTACCTTGTAGCAGTTACCGGACCGGTGATCACCGTAGACCTTGTACATCCTCTCCCCCGTTGAGTGCTACAAGCACCCGCTTCTGCTAAGCAGCCCGAACCAGCTGAGCCTCCCGAACCACTGCTGCAAGACGACCCAGACCCTCATGCATGCGCTCCGGCGCGACGTGACTGAAATTCAATCGCAAGTAGCCCGGATTCTGCTCCGGATCAGCGAAAAACGGCTCTCCCGGCATGAACACGACATCCTGCGCCAGCGCCGAGTCGAGCAGGCATCGCGTATCGATAGGCTGCTTCAACTTCAACCAGAAGAACAAACCACCTTGCGGTATCTGCCAATCTGCGAGGTCAGAAAAATGCTCCGTCAGCGACGCCTGCATGGCGTCGCGACGCTGGCGATAGAAGCCTCTCAGTTCATTCAGGTGGGAGCGATATTGCTCGCTACCTAACCACTGCAATGCCTGCCATTGACCGATACGATTGGTATGCAGATCAGCGGACTGTTTGAGGCGCAGCAGATAGGGAAACAGCTCGGGGCTTGCAATCAAGTAGCCGACACGCAAACCGGGGAGCAATGTCTTGGACACCGTTCCGGTATATATCCAGGACGCGTTGCGCAGTCGACTGACGATGGGCAGCGCGCTAACCTCGTCAAATACCAGCTCGCGGTACGGTTCGTCTTCGATCAGCGTCACCCCGAACTCGTCCAGGAGCGCCGCCACTGCATCTCGCTTTGCGTCGCTGTAGCGAACCGCCGACGGATTCTGGAATGTCGGGATCAGGTAGGCGAACGCCGGCTTGTGCTGCTCCAGTCGTTGGCGTAGCGCTGCCAGCGAAGGTCCGTCCGCTTCTTGAGCAACAGTCAGGCAGTCGGCGCCGAAGAATTGAAATGCCTGCAGCGCAGCGAGGTAGGTCGGAGCCTCTAGCAGCACCTCCGTCCCCCGGTCGATGAATAGCTTGGATGCAAGGTCCAGTGTCTGCTGGGACCCGCTTACGATGAGCACCTGGCTGGCAGTGCAGGGAATGCCGATCGACCGGGCTTCTGCGGCGATGGCTTCACGCAAGGCAGGCTCCCCTTCACTCATCCCATACTGGCCGAGGCTCGAAGGCATCGGCGCCCAATCGACCTTTGGCAGCATCGACTCCGCTGGCAGCCCACCTGCAAAAGACATTACCTCCGGACGCTGGGCAGCGGCGAGGATTTCACGGATAAGCGAGCTTTTCAGGCGGTCGACTCGTTCGGAGAAAGGCATGGCAACACCAGGTGCAAGGGTCATAAAATACGTCAAATCGCTTGACCGAAATTACGCCTACATCTGCAGATACGTCAATATGCCTGACCTAAAAAAAAGTACAGTTCAGCGCCAGATCATGGAAAGCTTCTTTCTTGGCTATCAGGCGTTTACGGCAAAGCCGGATGAAATGCTCGCCCGTCGCGGCCTGTCCCGTGTGCATCACCGCATCCTTTTCTTTATAGCCAGCTATCCCGATCTTAGCGTCAAGCAACTGCTCGGCTATCTGGGCGTGAGCAAGCAAGCACTGAATATCCCTCTGCGTCAGCTTATCGAGATGCATCTGGTTGAAAGCAGAACGGCTGAGGAAGACAAGCGCAAGCGCATGCTGCGCTTTACCCCCGAGGGTGCCAGACTTGAACAGGCGTTGCGCCGCGAGCAGGTACGGCTGCTGGAGCGTGCCTTCCAGAGCGCAGGAGAGGAAGCAGTCAACGGCTGGCTGGCCGTTAACCAGGCGCTGGCGGCTGGCACGCCTCGTAGCTGAGCGTCAGCCAGACGATATGATCAACTTAGAGAAACCAGCTGGATCCAGGCGAGCCCTTGGCCGGACTCATATGGCCTGATCAAGCCGCTCGTCCTGCGAACGGCTTTTCCAAAGCCACAAAAAAGGGCGACCGAAGTCGCCCTTTCTCTGACAGATCGCAGAACTTAGTTCTGGTTTTCCATCTGTGCGCGGATCAGATCACCAATGGTGGTCGGACCGGCAGCTGGCTCTACGTCCTGCTTGGTACGCAGTTCCTTCATTGCGTCCTTCTCGTCCTCAACGTCTTTCGACTTGATGGAGAGGCTGATGACGCGGCTCTTGCGGTCGATGCTGATGATCTTGGCTTCGACTTCTTCGCCTTCCTTCAGTACGTTGCGCGCATCTTCAACGCGGTCACGGCTGATTTCGGAGGCCTTCAGTGTAGCTTCGATATCGTTGCCCAGATCGATGATGGCGCCTTTGGCGTCAACTTCTTTCACGGTACCGCGAACGATGCTGCCCTTGTCATTGACGGCGGCATAGTTGGAGAACGGATCGTCTTCCAGCTGCTTGATGCCCAGGGAGATGCGCTCACGCTCCGGATCGACCGAGAGGATGACGGTGTCCAGCTCGTCGCCCTTCTTGAAGCGACGCACGGCTTCTTCGCCGGCTTCGTTCCAGGAGATGTCGGACAGGTGAACCAGACCGTCGATGCCGCCGTCCAGACCAATGAAGATACCGAAATCGGTGATCGACTTGATGGTGCCAGAGATACGGTCGCCCTTGTTGAACTGACCAGAGAAGTCTTCCCATGGGTTGGACTTGCACTGCTTGATACCCAGGGAGATACGACGGCGCTCTTCGTCGATGTCCAGAACCATGACTTCCACTTCGTCGCCGACCTGTACGACCTTCGACGGGTGAATGTTCTTGTTGGTCCAATCCATCTCGGAAACGTGCACCAGGCCTTCGACACCCTCTTCCAGCTCGGCGAAGCAGCCGTAGTCGGTGAGGTTGGTAACGCGGGCCATGACGCGGGTGTTTTCCGGGTAACGAGCCTTGATGGCAACCCATGGGTCTTCACCCAGCTGCTTCAGACCCAGGGATACGCGGTTACGCTCGCGATCGAACTTCAGGACCTTGACATCGATCTCGTCGCCAACGTTGACGATTTCCGACGGATGCTTGATGCGCTTCCACGCCATGTCGGTGATGTGCAACAGGCCGTCCACGCCGCCCAGGTCGACGAACGCGCCGTAGTCGGTGAGGTTCTTGACGATACCCTTGACCTGCTGGCCTTCCTGCAGCGATTCCAGCAGCGCTTCACGCTCGGCGCTGTTTTCGGCTTCCAGGACGCTACGACGGGAAACGACAACGTTGTTGCGCTTCTGGTCGAGCTTGATGACCTTGAACTCGAGTTCCTTGCCTTCCAGGTGAGTGGTATCACGCACTGGACGGACATCAACCAGGGAACCTGGCAGGAACGCACGGATGCCGTTAACGTCGACAGTGAAGCCGCCCTTAACCTTACCGTTGATAACGCCCTTGACCACTTCCTCAGCTGCGAAAGCCGCTTCCAGAACAATCCAGCACTCGGCACGCTTGGCTTTTTCACGGGACAGCTTGGTTTCACCGAAACCATCTTCAACCGCGTCCAGCGCAACGTGAACTTCGTCACCCACGCTGATGGTCAGCTCGCCCTGCTCGTTGTAGAACTGCTCGACCGGGATGACGCCCTCGGACTTCAGGCCGGCATGAACAGTGACCCAGTCACCGTCGATGTCGACCACGATGCCGGTGATGATCGCACCCGGCTGCATGTCGAGGGTTTTTAGGCTTTCTTCAAAAAGTTCTGCAAAGCTTTCGCTCATGTTTATTCCTGCTGTTTTCGGACGAGGATCCGCCCAATCTCCACATCCCAGATAGAAGTGGGTTCATTCATATAAAAAAAGGCGTGCAGGACTAGATCTGGTCTCCCACATGCCTCCTTGTTAACAGCTCTCGAAACCGAGTAACCGTCGGGCTGCCTCTCGGCAGTCGCTCTTCAGGCGAAATCGCGCTTGGCAACTTCGCTCAGAATCTGTCCAAGCACTTCTTCGATGGAGAGATTGGTTGAGTCCAGCTGTATGGCATCGTCTGCCGGCTTCAGTGGAGCCACCTCACGACCGGTATCACGCTCGTCGCGGGCCCGTATCTCATCGAGAAGACTCGCGAGATTAACATCATCCCCCTTGTCCTTCAACTGCAGGTAACGGCGGCGCGCCCGCTCCTCGGCGCTGGCGGTGAGGTAGATTTTCAATGGCGCGTCGGGAAATACGACCGTTCCCATGTCGCGACCGTCGGCAACCAGGCCGGGTGGCTCGCGAAATGCCTTTTGCCGTTGCAGCAGTGCATCACGGACGACCGGCAGTGCAGCTACCTGAGAAGCGCCCGCGCCCACCTGCTCATTGCGGATTGCCCGGGTGACGTCTTCGCCTTCAAGGACGATTTCCATGCCCTGGCCATCCCTTGCGACGCCGAACTGCACGTCCAGATGAGCCGCCAGCAATTTCAGTGCTTCCTCGTTGGTGAGGTCGACACCATGATTGCGGGCTGCAAATGCAAGCAGGCGATACAAGGCTCCGGAGTCGAGAAAATTCCATCCCAGCTTATTCGCGAGCAGCGCCGCTACCGTGCCTTTGCCGGAACCGCTCGGGCCATCGATAGTGATGACCGGGATCTGCCTGATCATGAGTTATCCTCCTCGGCGACGCGCATACCGGCCCGTTCGGCAAGAGACAGGAAGTTGGGGAAGGATGTAGCTACATTTGCGCAGTCATGAATGCGGATCGGGGCGCTGGCACGCAGCGCGGCAACACTGAACGACATGGCGATGCGATGATCACCGTGCGCCCAGACTTCACCACCACCCAGGCTACCGCCTTCGATGATGATCCCGTCTGGTGTCGGGGTGGCATTCACGCCCAGCGTCTGCAGGCCATCGGCCATGACCTGGATACGGTCGGATTCCTTGACCCGCAGCTCCTCAGCCCCACGCAGGGTGGTTCGGCCCTGGGCACAGGCGGCGGCGACGAACAGCACCGGAAATTCATCGATAGCCAGCGGCACGAGATCCTCCGGGATATCGATGCCCTTCAGCTGCGCGGCACGAACGCGGATGTCGGCGACAGGCTCCCCACCCACCTCCCGTAGGTTGGTCAGCTCGATATCCGCCCCCATAAGCTTGAGAATATCGATAACGCCTGTACGTGTCGGGTTGACACCGACATGCTCCAGGGTGATGTCGGACCCCGGTGCGATACTTGCCGCGACCATGAAAAAAGCCGAGGACGATATGTCGGCCGGTACTTCGATGTGCGTGGCGCGCAAACTATGGCCGGGCTCGACCATGGCCGTACGGCCTTCGACTTTTACCGGGTAACCGAAGCCTTGCAGCATCCGCTCGGTGTGATCACGGGTCGGAGCCGGCTCGGTCACCGAGGTTGCTTCCGCCGCGTAGAGGCCTGCCAGAAGCAGGCAGGATTTCACCTGAGCGCTCGCCATCGGCATGTCGTAATGTATGCCGGATAGTTTCTGACCGCCGCGAATGACGAGTGGCGGGCGACCTTCGGCTGCCGTCTCGATCAAGGCACCCATTTCACGCAACGGCTTGGCCACGCGGTTCATTGGCCGCTTGGTCAGTGACGCATCGCCAGTGAGGGTGGTGTCGAATGGCTGCGCGGCCAGCAGGCCGGACAGCAGACGCATGGAGGTACCGGAGTTGCCAAGATAGATCGGGCCTGGCGGGCGTTTCAGACCATGCAGGCCTACGCCGTGAACGGTAACTCGCCCCTGGCTCGGCCCTTCGATGACGACACCCATATCACGAAACGCCTGAATGGTTGCCAGCGCGTCCTCCCCCTCGAGGAAACCTTCGACTTCGGTGATGCCTTCGGCAAGCGAGCCAAGCATGATCGAACGATGGGAAATGGATTTGTCGCCTGGCACACGCAGCTGTCCACTGAGGCTGCCGCCCGGATTGGCGAGGAAGATCAAGTCGTTGGAATGCATAACGTCCACATAGGCTCTGCGAGCCAGTATTTTGCTGAAATGTTCTCGGGCCGCCCTGGCGCGCGTAAACACGCCCAACAGGGTATGCCCGTCTCCTTCATCGACCGCGGCGCGCAATGCGTCGAGATCGGCACGAAAATCGTCCAGGGTTTGCAGCACCGCTTCGCGATTGGCGAGAAAAATGTCATGCCACATCACCGGATCGCTACCGGCTATACGAGTGAAATCCCGGAACCCGCCCGCGGCGTAGCGGAATATCTCGAGATTTTCATTGCGCTTGGCCAGTGAATCCACCAGCCCGAACGCCAGCAGATGCGGCAAGTGGCTGGTCGCCGCCAGCACTTCATCATGATGCCGAACCTCCATGTGCTCGACATCTGCCCCCAGGGCACGCCATAGGCTATCGACCAGCGACAGCGCAGATGGGTCGGTGTCGTGCACGGGCGTCAGGATGACCTTGTGCCGCCGGAAAAGCGTGCTTTCGGCAGCGGTGACGCCGCTCTGTTCCGAACCGGCTATCGGATGCCCCGGGACAAAACGTGGCGGCATGTGACCAAACACCTCGCGGGCACAGCGCACGACATTGCCCTTGGCACTGCCAACATCCGTAAGCACTGCATGGCCAAGATCGAATGTGGCCAACTCTGCCAGCAAGCGCTCCATCGCAAGAATAGGTACAGCCAGCAGGATCACATCTGCACCCCGGCAGGCGTCGGCCAGGGTATCCGTGCAGCGATCCACTACGCCCAATTCCACAGCAAGGGTGCGTGAGCGTGCATCCAGGTCAAAACCAATGACCTCTTTGCAAATCGCCTGCTCACGCAGGCCTTTGGCGAACGAGCCACCGATCAGCCCCAGGCCGATCACGGCCAGGCGAGATAGCCGAGGCACTTCGGCGTTCATTTCCACACGACTCAAGATTCAAGCACCTTGCTCAGCACATCGAGAAAGCGTGCATTTTCCGCTTCGGTACCAATCGAGACCCGAAGAAATGTCGGCATTCCATACCCGGCCACCGGACGGACGATGACCCCCTGGCGAAGCAGTGCCTGATTGATGGGCGCTGCATCGCGCCCGAAGTCGACTGCAATGAAATTTGCCTTCGACGGTATCCACTCAAGGCCCAGCTGCTTGAAGCCCGCCTCTAGTTGTTGCATGCCAGCCGCGTTGCACGCCCGACTCTGAGCGAGGTAGGCCTGGTCGTCCAGCGCGGCACAGGCGGCTGCCTGGGCAAGACTGTTGACGTTGAAAGGTTGGCGCACCCGGTTCAGGACGTCGGCAATCTGCGCCGAGCAGATCGCGTAGCCCACCCGCAGAGCAGCCAGACCATAGGCCTTGGAAAAGGTCCGAGAGACCAGCAGGTTCGGATGCGCAGCGAGGAATGCCAGCCCATCGGGTAGCTCACCATCCTCCGCGTATTCGATGTAGGCCTCATCGAGCACAACCAGGACATCCTCGGGCACGCCTGCGAGAAATCTGTCCAGCGCCTTCGCATCGAACCAGGTGCCGGTGGGGTTGTTGGGGTTGGCGATGAAAACGACCCGCGTGCGCTCGTCGATGGCTGCCCTCATGGCATCCAGATCATGCCCCCACTGTCTGGCGGGAACCGCCTTGGCCTGGGCGCCAACCGCCTGCGTGGCGATCGGGTAGACAGCAAAGGCATGCTCACTGAACACCGCGTTCAGCCCAGGCGCAAGGTAGGCCCGCGCGACCAGCTCGAGAATGTCATTGGAGCCGTTGCCAAGGGTGACCTGATTGACGTTGACCCCGCACCGCTCGGCCAGCATTTGCTTGAGCACGAAACCATTGCCGTCGGGATAGCGGGTCAGTTCGTCGAGCTCCGCCCTGATTGCACTGATGACCCTGGGGCTGGGGCCCAGGGGGTTCTCATTGCTGGCGAGCTTGACGATGGTGCGGGGATCAAGATCAAGCTCACGCGCCAGTTCGTCAACAGGTTTGCCGGGAACATAGGGTGACAGCTTCTGCACGCCCGGCTGGGCTAGCGCAAGGAAATCACACGACATATTCAGCTCCGCTGAAGCTGCAAGCCTCAGATGTGAAGCTGGAAGACGAGGCAACGATGTTGCTCTTGCCTTCCAGCTTATTGCTCTCGGCTTCCAGCTGCTTTTTTAGAGTACCGCTTTGGGATAGGACCCAAGCACCTTGAGTGCCACCGCCTCGCGGCCGATCTTCTCGAGTACGTCCTTGATGAGTGGGTCCTGGTGGTGGCCGATGCAATCGATAAAGAACACGTAGGTCCATTTACCGCTGCGCGACGGCCGAGTCTCGATTCTCGTGAGGTCGATGCCATTGGAATGAAACGGCATCAGGAGCTCGTGCAGCGCTCCCGGTTTATTTCGCATGGACACGATGATCGAGGTCTTGTCATCACCGGTCGGAGGCACTTCCTGGCTGCCAATGATGAGGAAGCGCGTGGAGTTGTCCGGGCGATCCTCGATCTTTTCTGCGATCTTGTTCAGGCCGTACAGCTGGGCTGCCATGTCACCAGCTATCGCAGCAGAATTCCACTCGCTCTTGACGCGCTTGGCCGCATCGGCATTGCTCGATACCGCCACACGTTCGACGTTCGGGTAATGAGCATCCAGCCATTTGCGGCACTGCGCCAGGGACTGCGCGTGGGAGTAGATACGGGTGATGCGGTCCGTCTTGGTCGTCTCACCCACCAGAAGATGATGATGGATGCGCAACTCGACTTCACCGCAGATGACAATGTCATGCTCGAGAAAGCTGTCCAGGGTGTGGTTGACCGCACCCTCGGTGGAATTCTCCACTGGCACCACGCCGAAGTTCACCGCGCCAGCGACCACCTCGCGAAAGACCTCGTCGATGGCCGCCATCGGCTTGCTGATCACCGAATGCCCGAAGTGCTTGAGTGCCGCGGCCTGGGAAAAGGTGCCTTCCGGACCGAGATAGGCGACCCGCAGCGGCTGCTCCAGCGCCAGGCAGGACGACATGATCTCGCGGAACAGGCGCGCCACCTCTTCGTTATCCAGCGGCCCCTTGTTCAGCTCCATGATGTGTTTGAGGACCCAGGCCTCACGTTCCGGGCGATAGAACACCGCCTGCTCGCCTTCAGCCAGAGCTGCAGTCTTCACCCGCGCCACATCCTGAGCGCAGCGCGCGCGCTCGCTGATCAGCTCGAGAATCTTCTCATCGAGACTGTCGATGCGAACACGCAGCGCCTTCAGCCGGTCGGCATCGCTCATCAGCCGTGCTCCTTCTCGAATTCGCGCATATAGGCCACCAGCGCCTCGACGGCATCCAGGCCAACCGCGTTGTAGATTGAGGCACGCATGCCGCCTACCGAGCGATGCCCTTTGAGATTGAGCAGGCCACGCGCATCGGCACCAGCCAGGAATGCCTTGTCCAGTTTCTCGTCAGCGAGACGGAACGGCACATTCATCCAGGAACGGGCATTGTTCGCAATCGGATTGGAGTAGAAATCACTGGAATCGATCACACCGTAAAGCAGATCCTTCTTCGCACGGTTGCGCTGCTCCATGGCCTCGACGCCACCCTGCTCTTTCAGCCACTCGAAGACCAGGCCGGAGAGGTACCAGGAAAAGGTCGCAGGCGTGTTGTACATGGAACCGTTGTCGGCGGCGATCTGGTAATTGAGCATCGTCGGGCAGCTGGAGCGCGCGCGACCGAGCAAGTCCTCGCGAACGATCACCACCACCAGGCCCGATGGTCCGATGTTTTTCTGTGCACCGGCATAGATGAGGCCGAAGCGGGAAACATCCAGCTGGCGCGAAAGGATGTCGGAAGACATATCCACGACGAGGGGCGTATCGCCGACTTCAGGTATCCAGTCGAACTGCAGACCGCCTATGGTTTCGTTGCTCGCATAATGCAGATACGAGGCATCAGCACTGAGTTTCCACTCGTTCTGCCCTGGTATAGCGAAATAGTCTTGGGACTTGGCGCTGGCAGCGACATTGATAGTCCCGAAGCGCCTGGCCTCCTCAATGCTTTTGCGCGACCAGATACCGGTATCGATGTAATCGGCAACGCCGTCTTCCGGCAACAGATTCAGCGGAATCTCTGCAAATTGCTGGCTGGCACCGCCCTGCAGGAAAAGCACTTTGTAATGTGAGGGGATGTTCAGAAGGTCGCGCAGATCCTGTTCGGCTTTTTCCGCAATAGCCGTATATTCGTCGCTGCGATGGCTCATTTCCATCACGGACAAGCCGCGGCCATGCCAGTCCAGAAGCTCGGCCTGGGCACGCTGCAGCACAGCTTCAGGAAGCGCGGCCGGGCCTGCGCAGAAGTTAAAGGCGCGTTTGCTCATCTTTCGATCTCTCAAAACGGTCGATACCATGCTTGCCCTGCTCAGGACCCAGGGTCAGGTCATCTGCGGGGCTCGCCATCCTTCATCCGCAATCGGGGAGCCTACAACGAAAACAGCGGCGAAGCCCTGAAGGCTGCGCCGCCGCTTTTGATCAGTCGTCGTCGGTAGGCACTACGTCTGGCGGAACGTCGCCACCGCCACCCAGTAAGTCGTCTCCGCTCGGCTCGGTGCTGACAACAGGCATTTCCTTATCCAGCGCATCCTCGTCGATGACCGCCTCGATATCCTCCAGAACGTCCTCCTCGGAAGGCTCTTGGACCCGCTCCAGTCCGACAAGATGCTCATTCTTGCCCAGCTTGATCAAGGTAACCCCCTGCGTATTACGACCCAGTGAGGAAACTTCGTCGACACGGGTACGAACCAGGGTGCCCTGATCGGAAATCAGCATGATCTCCTCGCCCTGCTGCACCTGAACGGCACCGACCAGTCGCCCGTTACGCTCATTGGTCACCATGGCGATGACGCCCTGACCGCCACGACCGCGGCGCGGGAACTCCGCCAGCACGGTGCGCTTGCCATAGCCGTTGAGGCTGGCCGTAAGGATCTGCGCATTCGGCTCGGGAATCAGCATCGAGATCAGGCGCTGGCCTTCCGGCAGGCGCATGCCACGCACACCCCGAGCGGTACGGCCCATGGTGCGGACGTGCTTTTCCTTGAAACGGATGACCTTGCCGCCATCGGAGAACAGCATCACCTCACGTGCGCCGTCAGTGACTGCGGCTGCGATCAGGGTGTCGCCCTCTTCCAGGCTGAGCGCTATCAAGCCCACGCTGCGTGGACGGCTGAACTGGGACAGCGGCGTCTTCTTCACGGTGCCCTTGGCAGTAGCCATGAAGATGTAGGTACCGGTCGGCTCGTCTAGCGACTCGTCGGTCTCGTCTCCCTCGATCGCCTCTTCGACATCATCGCTTTCGCTGATGATTTCGGCGTCCTCGATATCCTCTTCACCGTTCAGCTGCTGCTGACGTGCCGCCTCGATATCGACCTGCAGCATCGCGGTAATGTGCTCGCCCTCGGACAGCGGCAGCAGGTTGACCAGCGGGCGACCGCGCGATGTGCGTGACGCCTCGGGAATCTCATAGGTCTTGAGCCAGTACACCTTGCCCTTGCTGGAGAACAGCAGCAGCGTGGTGTGGCTGTTGGCGACTAGCAAATGCTCGACGTAGTCCTCTTCCTTCACCCCTGTCGCGGCCTTGCCACGCCCGCCACGACGCTGCGCCTGGTAGGCAGCGAGTGGCTGCGACTTGGCATAGCCGCCATGGGAGATGGTAACGACACGCTCTTCTTCGGTGATCAGGTCGGCCAGGGTCAGATCCAGGCGAGCATCGAGGATTTCGGTGCGCCGCTTGTCGCCGAAGTCGCGCTTGACGCCTTCGAGCTCCTCGCGAATGACCTCCATCAGGCGCACCGGATTCGTCAGAATGCGGATCAGCTCGCCGATCTGGGTGAGAATCTCCTGGTATTCGCTGAGCAGCTTTTCGTGCTCGAGACCCGTCAGGCGATGCAGGCGAAGGTCGAGAATGGCCTGGGCCTGTTCCGGTGACAGGTAGTACTTGCCGTCGCGCAGACCATATTGCGGATCGAGACCCTCGGGGCGGCAGGAATCCGCACCGGCGCGCTCTACCATCGATTCAACAGCGCTGGACTCCCAGGCCTCGGCAATCAACGCTTCCTTGGCTTCGGCCGGGGTTGGTGACGCCTTGATCAGCGCGATAACCGGATCGATATTGGACAGTGCGACCGCTTGACCTTCGAGGATATGCCCACGCTCACGTGCCTTGCGCAGCTCGTAAACGGTCCGACGGGTGACGACTTCGCGGCGATGGCGAACGAAGGCTTCGAGCAGCTCCTTGAGGTTCAAGGTACGCGGCTGGCCATCGATAAGGGCCACCACGTTGATGCCGAACACGCTCTGCAGCTGGGTCTGGGCGTAGAGATTGTTAAGGACGACCTCGGGCACCTCGCCGCGGCGTAGTTCGATGACCACGCGCATGCCGTCCTTGTCGGACTCGTCGCGCAGCTCGGTGATGCCCTCGAGCTTCTTTTCCTTGACCAGCTCGGCGATCTTCTCGATCAGACGAGCCTTGTTCAGCTGATAAGGCAGCTCGGTGATCACGATCTGCTGGCGACCACCGACCTTGTCGATGTCCTCGATGATCGACCGGGCGCGCATATAGATGCGCCCGCGACCCGTCCGGTAGGCTTCGACGATTCCGGCGCGACCGTTGATGATGCCGGCGGTGGGAAAGTCGGGCCCCGGGATGAACTGCATGAGTTCATCGATGGTGATATCAGCGTTCTCGATCAGCGCCAGGCAACCGTCGATCACTTCACCCAGGTTGTGAGGCGGAATGTTGGTCGCCATGCCCACGGCGATACCGCTGGAGCCATTGACCAACAGGTTCGGAATCTTGGTCGGCATGACTGCCGGGATCTGCTCGGTGCCATCGTAGTTGGGCACCCAGTCGACGGTTTCCTTGTCCAGATCCGCCAGCAACTCGTGCGCCAGCTTGGCCATCCGCACTTCGGTGTATCGCATGGCTGCAGCGTTATCGCCGTCCACCGAACCGAAGTTGCCCTGGCCATCGACCAGCATGTAGCGCAGCGAGAAAGGCTGCGCCATCCGCACGATGGTGTCGTAAACCGCCGAGTCGCCGTGAGGATGGTATTTACCGATTACGTCACCGACCACACGGGCGGATTTCTTGTACGGCTTGTTCCAGTCGTTACCCAGCTCGCTCATGGCGTAAAGCACGCGGCGATGCACGGGCTTCAATCCGTCACGTGCATCCGGCAGCGCACGACCTACGATTACGCTCATGGCGTAGTCGAGGTAGGACTGCTTGAGTTCGTCTTCGATATTGACCGGGAGGATTTCTTTGGCCAGTTCGCCCATGGAAGCCTGGTTCCTTATAGTCAGCAGGGTCCTGCGATTAAGCGCGGAATAGTATCACAAGGCGGGCCGCTGAAGGCCGGGGGCTTGACGAAGAAAGCGCTCAAGTCGGTACCAATCGCTCATAGGCGAGAAGACAAAAAGCCTTTGCCGCGCTGCCCCAGCCACACATGTCTGCGCCTTTAATGCAGCCGCTTGCGACTCATCAGGGCGGCCAGTTTCGCAGCGCTGGGGCGCTCCACAACGCCCTTTTCAGTGACGATGGCATCGATCAGGTCGGCCGGGGTGACATCGAACACAGGGTTGAATGCCTCCCCATCCGCGGCGAAGCGCTGACCATGAATTTCCAGCAGTTCACTGCCGTCACGCTCTTCGATGGGAACGTCTTCGCCCGACTCCAGCGCCATATCGATGCTGGAACTGGCCGCAACGACCATAAACCGCACCCCGTGATGCATGGCAAGCACCGCCAACTGATAGGTACCAATCTTATTGACGACATCACCATTGGCTGTAATCCGGTCGGCGCCTACTATCACCCAGGTGATGCCCCGTGCCTTCATCAGATGCGCGGAGCAGGAATCGGCATTCACGATGACCGGCACGCCCTCACCCGCAAGTTCCCAGGCCGTCAGGCGCGACCCTTGCAGCCAAGGGCGGGTTTCATCGGCATAGACACATTCGACGAGCCCTTCAAGATGCGCCGCGCGAATCACGCCGAGCGCCGTTCCGAAGCCGCCGGTTGCCAGAGCGCCGGTATTGCTATGGGTGAGAATGTTCTGCGGATTGCCCTGGTGCTTGCGAATCAGATCGACACCATACTGAGCCATGGTCAGGTTGGCTTCGCGGTCGCTGGCATGAATGGAGATCGCCTGCGCCTCGGCTGCATCCAGCGGATTCTCGCCGGGCTTGAGTCGATCGAGCCGCTCGCGCATCTGGTTGAGCGCCCAGAACAGGTTCACAGCAGTGGGACGAGTATCCAGGAGCATCCGAAAGTCTTGCTCAAGAGCGACACGCCAATCATCCCCCTCTTGGAGCCGCACCCTGAGGCCCATCACCAGTCCGTACGCTGCACTGATACCGATTGCCGGCGCGCCGCGCACGATCATCTCGCGAATGGCAGCTGCCACAGCCGCAACAGAATCGCAGGTGTGCCAGACCTCCCTCAGCGGCAGCTTGCGCTGATCGAGCAGCAACAGACGCCCGTCCTCCCAGACGAAAGCTTTCACCTTTTCAGTGGCCACTAGTTGCTCGCGCATGGCAATCCCCTCTGTTGACTGAATTCCTGGTCATCAGGAACGGAACCGGCATACTCGGGATCGTGCAGCCAGCGCATGAAAAAGCCCGGTCGTCTCCGAACCGGGCTTTTGCTCGATGGGGCATCGCGTTGACGTCACCGTCACGCCCATAGCCGGGCGCGAATCCTAATCGACTTTGCTAGCACAAGCCAAGGTACGTCCTCTCGAACGACAGACCAAAATACAGCTGGCCACAGCCGGTGGCTCTGGCATACATCGTTACTTGGGGTTGGCAATAAAGACAGAAGACATTTGTGCTCTGCTCCCAACGGCAATGCAGCGTCACCGCGCGGAATTTCGTCGAATGGCGTGACATCTGTCGCCCCGGCTTGACCCACGCACGCACAAAGCAGAATACTGTATCCATATACAGTACATTCGAAGCCAACCTTCATGTCTTCAGTTACCGCTCTCAATCATCTGTTCGACAGTCGCCGCCTGTGGCGTGGCCCGGCACGAGCGACAACTGACAACGCCCGATCTACCGGCCATTCAGCACTGGATGCGGCCCTGCCTGGCGGTGGCTGGCCAGCGGCTGCCCTGAGTGAGTTTCTGATTGCTGCTACCGGAATCGGTGAGTTACGCCTGCTTTGGCCGACACTGGCCCGGTTGACCGCCCAGGGCGAACGGGTAGTGCTGGTGGACCCACCCCATTTACCCTATCCCCACGCCTGGCTCGATGCACACATCGACCTGCATCATCTGACCATCATCCAGGCGAAAGGCCAACAGGCGTTATGGGCGGCCGAACAATGCCTGCGTTCAGGCAGTTGCGGCGCAGTCATCTGCTGGCCCAGACAGGTCGACGACCGCGCGCTGCGTCGGTTGCAGGTCGCTGCAGAGACAGGCCAGACGCTCGCCTTTGCCTATCGTCCGCTGCATGAAGCGATCAACCCATCGCCCGCGGCGCTGCGGGTGACGGTAGAAGCCCAGCCGGCGCAACTGCGCATCCTCAAATGCCGTGGAGGTATCGCTCCGGCGCAGCCAGTCCCAGCGGCAGCGTGGCATTGACATGCTATGGGCTTGCATCCTTTTTCCGCAACTGGCCATGGACGGGATTCTGCGCAGCCGAGCCGAACCTGAAGCGCCGCTTGCGCTCTTGCGCGGCACGCCACAACGGCGCGTGTTGCAGGCGGTCAACCCAGCTGCAAGGGCACTGGGGCTCAAACCAGGCCAGACGCTGATCGCCGCACAAGCGCTCACCCAGGATTTCGCCACGGCCGAATACGATATGGGCGCCATCGAGCACTGGCAGACCCTTCTTGCGGCCTGGGGATACACCTTCAGCGCCCAGGTCAGCCTTCATTACCCGCGCTGCCTGCTGCTGGAGGTAGAAGCCAGCCTCGCCCTTTTCGGTCCCTGGCCTCGCTTCGAGCAACGCTTGCGTGACGAGCTGAAGGGTCTCGGTTTCCAGCATCGCATTACCGTCGCGCCCAACCCCGCTGCCGCGCGGGTATTGGCCAATGTCCATGATGGTCTGGCGATTCTGGATTGCCAGTCCTTGAGGACGGTGCTTGATCCGCTGCCCGTGGACCGGATCGGCCTGCCAGGAGAGGTTGCCAACGCCTTTTCCCGGATGGGCTTGCGCACGCTCAGGCAAGTGCTTGCAATGCCGCGTGATGGATTGGCAAAACGCTTCAAGGAAGAGGTGATGAAGCACCTCGACACCCTCGTTGGGCAACGGTCAGTGGCACTGGATTTCTATCATCCACCAGACCTGTTCGACACCCGCATCGAACTCAACTTCGAAGTTGAATCGAACCAGGCACTGCTCTTTCCGCTGCGTCGCCTGACCGCCGATCTCGCGGCCTACCTGGCCGGTCGCGACGCCGGCGTGCAGCACTTCACGCTGCACCTCGAGCATCGCAACATGCCAGACAGCCAGGTTGCCGTTGGCTTGCTCAGCGCCGAGCGCGAGCCCGCCATGTTGTTCGAACTGACTCGCGGCCGCCTGGAACCCCTTCAAATCCCGGCGCCTGTGCTGGCAGTGCGCCTGATTGCCCGGGAGCTACCCCCTTTCACGCCGCAGCACAGAAAGCTGTTCGATGAACGGCCTCATCAGTCGTTGCCCTGGGAACAGCTGCGCGAGCGACTGCGGGCCCGATTGGGGGACGATGCGGTTCAGGGTCTCGGGGCCCGCGCCGATCACCGTCCCGAATGTGCCTGGCTACGAACGCCGACCGGCGTTCACGAGCCAGCCCAGCCTGCCGGCCCTCGTCCCGCCTGGCTGCTTGCCGAATCCACGCCTGTCCATGAAGCATCGCTGCGCATTCTCGCCGGCCCCGAACGGATCGAGTCTGGCTGGTGGGACGGCAGCGATGTGCGTCGCGACTACTATCTGGTGGAAACCCGCGCAGGTCAGCGTGGATGGGCATTTCGCCCGGTCGGGGGAGGGTCGCTGCAGATACACGGATGGTTCGCATGACTGCCGATTACGTTGAGTTGCATTGCCTGTCGAACTTCAGCTTTCAACGCGGCGCGTCCAGCGCACGAGAGCTGTTCGAACGTGCCGTACGCCTGGGTTACAGAGCCTTGGCAATCACCGACGAATGCACGCTGGCCGGTATCGTCCGGGCCTGGCAGGCCTCGAAAGAGACCAGGCTACCTCTGATCATTGGTAGCGAGTTACAGATCGAGGGCGGCCCCAAGCTGGTTCTGCTGGCGGAAAACCTGGCGGGATACCAGGCGCTGTGCCGGATGATTACCCAAGCTCGCCGCCGTGCCGAAAAAGACCACTATCGCCTATTACCCGAAGACCTTAGCGGGTCCTTGGACGGGTTGTTGGCCATCTGGCTGCCTCATCGTCCCGATGCGGAGGCCGAGGGCCGTTGGCTGCGCGAGCGGTTTGGTGGACGCCTCTGGCTGGGCGTCGAACTGCATCGCGGGCCGGACGATCGGATGCGCCTCAGACAGTGGCTGGCCCTAGCCGCGCGCCTGGATCTGACCGCCGTGGCATGTGGCGATGTGCATATGCATGCCCGTGGACGGCGCGCCTTGCAGGATTGCATGACAGCTATCCGTCATCATCTGCCCATACCCGAAGCCGGCCGTTATCTGTTTCCCAACGGCGAACGCCATCTTCGCCAGCGCGAGGACCTGGCCCAGCTCTATCCGCCCGAACTGCTTGCCGAAACGCTGCGCATCGCCAGCCGGTGCCAGTTCGATCTTGGTCAACTGCAGTATCAATACCCACACGAACTCGTGCCCTTGGGTCACGACGCCACGAGCTGGTTGCGCAAGCTGGTCGAGGACGGTACTCGCTGGCGCTGGCCTGAAGGGGTAAAGGAAAAGGCACGCGCCCAGATCGAGCACGAGCTGGAGCTGATCGCCGAGCTGCGCTACGAAAGCTACTTCCTCACCGTTCATGACATCGTCCGCTTCGCCCGCGAGCGCGGCATTCTCTGCCAGGGCCGGGGGTCTGCAGCCAATTCGTCGGTGTGTTTCGTACTGGGCATCACTGAACTGGACCCAATGAGCAGCAAGCTTCTGTTCGAGCGCTTTCTGTCCCGCGAACGCAACGAGCCACCTGACATCGATGTGGATTTCGAGCACGACCGCCGTGAAGAAGTCATCCAATATCTGTTTCGCCGCTATGGCCGCAATCGTGCTGCACTGACAGCCGTCGTCAGTACCTATCATGCAACGGGTGCACTGCGTGATGCCGCAAAGGCCCTTGCCCTGCCGCCCGACCAGATAAACGCATTGGCCAGCTGTTGCGGACGCTGGACTGATCGCCTGCCTGACGACGAGCGTCTGCGTGAAGCCGGCTTCGATCCCGGCAATCCGGCGCTGCGCAGGGTCCTGGTGCTCACTGGCGAACTGATCGGCTTTCCTCGTCACCTGTCCCAGCATCCTGGCGGCTTCGTCATCTCCGAGCATTCGCTGGAAACCCTTGTGCCCGTTGAGAACGCCAGCATGGCTGAGCGTACCGTGATTCAGTGGGATAAGGACGACCTGGACCTTGTCGGCCTGCTCAAGGTGGATGTGCTCGCCCTCGGGATGCTCAGCGCGCTGCGCCGCTGCTTCGACCTGATCGAGCACTATCGCGGTACACGCTGGAGCATCGCCACGCTGCCCAAGGAAGACCGAGCGACCTACGACATGATCAGCCGCGCCGATACCATTGGCGTGTTCCAGATCGAGTCGCGGGCACAAATGGCCATGCTGCCGCGTCTTCGCCCGCAAACCTTCTATGACCTGGTCATACAGGTTGCGATTGTTCGCCCTGGCCCGATCCAGGGTGACATGGTTCACCCCTACCTGCGGCGTCGTAACCATGAAGAACCGGTGGAATACCCGTCGGATGAATTGATACCCGTCTTCGAGCGCACCTTAGGTGTTCCACTGTTTCAGGAACAGATCATGGAGCTGGCGATCGTAGCCGCCGAATACACTGCGGACGAAGCCGATAAGCTGCGCCGCGCCATGGCCGCCTGGAAGCGTCATGGCAGCCTTGAGCCCCACCGTATACGCCTGAGCGAGCGCATGCTCGCCAGGGGGTATAAGCCGGATTTCGTTGCACGCATCTTTGAACAGATCAAGGGCTTTGGTAGCTACGGTTTCCCTGAATCCCATGCGGCCAGTTTCGCCTTGCTTACCTACGCAAGCTGCTGGCTGAAATGCCACGAGCCGGCTGCGTTTGCCTGTGCCCTGATCAACAGCTGGCCGATGGGCTTCTACAACCCCGACCAGATTCTTCAGGACGCCCGCCGCCATAAGCTAGCGATTCGTCCCGTGGATGTCCGCTATAGCCACTGGGATTGCACCTTGGAGCCGAGCGGCCACGAACAACCAGCGATTCGTCTCGGGCTTCGCCTGATACGCGGTTTTCGCGAGACGGACGCACGGCGCATCGAAGCAGCGCGTCAGCTCCGTTCGTTCACCGATACCGAAGACCTGTGTCTGCGCGCCAGGCTTGATGCTCGCGCTAGAGAAGAACTGGCTGATTCCGGTGCAATACGCGGCCTCGCCGGGCATCGACACCGGGCACGCTGGGCAATGGCTGGCATTGAGCCACAGTTACCACTCTTTGCCGATCAGCCCACCAACCAGCAATCCCCGCCCCCCTTGCCGCTGCCCTCGGTTGGTGAAGAGCTGTTGATCGATTACGCCACCCTCGGCACCACCCTTGGCCCACACCCCTTGAGCCTCTTGCGAAACCAGCTGAAATCCCGTCACTGCCGCAGTTCTCGTGAACTGGGCGCTGTCGATCATGGCCGTCCCATCAGCGTCGCCGGCCTGGTTATCGGCCGGCAACGCCCACAAACCGCCAGTGGTGTCATCTTTGTCACGCTCGAAGACGAGTTCGGCATGATCAATGTCGTGGTCTGGCGCGACCTGGCCGAGCGGCAACGACGTGTACTCATCCAGTCGCAGCTGCTGCGAGTCGATGGACATTTCGAATCATCCAGTGGCGTACGCCATATCATCGCCGGCCGCTTGAGTGATCTCACACCTATGCTGACCGGGCTGGATGTGCGCAGCCGAAACTTCCAATGAAGCCGCGATTTTTACAAATAAAAAAGCCTGATCATCACTGATCAGGCTTTTCAGTCTTTTTGGTCGGGACGGAGTGATTCGAACACTCGACCCCTTGCACCCCATGCAAGTGCGCTACCAGGCTGCGCTACGCCCCGACAAGCTTTCATTACCGCCGAAAGCGGATCGCACTATACATTAACTGACTGAATAGGTGAAAGTTTTTTGTACATCGAGTTTACTTCCGAAGCACATGAAGGACGTCTTCCAGCTCGGAAATCATTTGCCGGATCAGCTGCTTGTATTGTGTTGTGTCGTCCCGCGCTTCATCCCCGGACATCCGCTGACGGGCACCGCCAATGGTGAAACCCTGCTCATACAGAAGAGCGCGGATTTGACGAATCATCAGAACGTCCTGACGCTGGTAATACCTACGGTTGCCGCGGCGCTTGACCGGATTGAGCTGAGGAAATTCCTGCTCCCAATAACGCAGAACGTGCGGCTTTACCGCGCATAGCTCACTGACCTCACCGATCGTGAAGTAGCGTTTTCCAGGAATCGATGGAAGCTCGTCGTTATGGCTTGGTTCCAGCATAGGCTTCGACTCTGGCTTTTAGTTTTTGCCCTGGCCGGAATGTCACGACGCGCCGCGCCGTGATTGGGATTTCCTCGCCGGTTTTTGGATTTCGCCCAGGGCGCTGGCGCTTATCGCGCAGATCAAAGTTGCCAAAGCCTGACAACTTGACCTGCTCGTTGTGCTCGAGCGCCTGCCGAATCTCTTCAAAAAAAAGCTCGACCAACTCCTTGGCTTCGCGCTTATTCAAGCCTAGCTCTTCATATAGACGTTCGGCCATCTCAGCTTTCGTCAGAGCCCCCATACGCTATTTCCTTAACGTGGCATTGAACCTTTCTTCCAGGGAGGAGAGGATTTGCTGCATCGCACCACTCACCTCATCGTCGTTTAGAGTGCGCGAAGGGTGTTGCCAGGTCAAGCCGACTGCCACACTTTTGCTAAGCGGATCAATACCTTTACCCTGATAGACATCAAATAGC
Source organism: Stutzerimonas sp. C6.4V (assembly GCF_058536345.1). NCBI lineage: Bacteria > Pseudomonadati > Pseudomonadota > Gammaproteobacteria > Pseudomonadales > Pseudomonadaceae > Stutzerimonas > Stutzerimonas sp. C6.4V. The sequence continues at coordinate 1,202,844 of NZ_JBZUBM010000001.1, read as the reverse complement.
TTGAGGTCTGTCAGGTTTTCACCGGCGGCATCACGTATGCATCTAAGCACGGCATCAGCCGAAACCTCACGCGCCACTATGATAGCCAGATCGCGGCGTACCTCGGGGAAACGGGACAGCTCACTGAAACGCGGTAACCGGCCTTCCCTGATTACGTCTACCAGTAGCTCGAACAGATAGACAGGCTGATCGATGCCCAGCGTAGCGGCAAGCTCTGGATGAAGGCTGCCGATGTAGCCAACCAGGCGCCCTTCCCTTTCGACCCGAGCTGTCTGCCCGGGATGCAGAGCCGGATGCTCGGCAGCGACAAAGCCAAACGCAGCGGCATCACCTGCATATCCGAGCAGGGCTTCGACGTCGGCTTTGATGTCATAGAAGTCTGCCGCTGCTCGTTCGTTGCCCCAGGCTTCTGGCAGACGGCTTCCGGTGATCGCTCCCGCCAGCATGGACTCCTGCTTCAAGTCGCCAAGCTGACCGACGAAACGCAATCCGCTTTCGAACAAGCGCACGCGCGTCTGCTGGCGATTAAGGTTGTACTGCAACGCCTTGATCAACCCCGGCCAGAGCGTTGCGCGCATGGCCGCCATGTCCGAAGAGATCGGATTGGCCAGCTGCAGCGGCTCGACACCCGGGCTGAACAGCTCGAACCATTTAGGATCGATGAAGCTGTAGGTAATCGCTTCCTGGTAACCACGAGCCACCAGCAAGCGACGCAAAGCCGGCAAATCGGCGCGGGATTCGGGTTTGGCCTCTGGAGCCAGGCGCGCCTGCGGATAACGCACCGGCAAACGGTCGTAACCATACAAGCGACCAAGTTCTTCGATCAGATCGACCTCGAGGCTGATGTCGAATCGGTGACTAGGCACACTGACTTCCCAGGAGTTGTCGCTCAGCGACACCACACCCAGGCCCAGTGCTGACAACAGCGAGACGACCTGCTCGCCCACCATGCTCAACCCTAGCATCTGCTCGATTCGATCCTTGCGCAGCAGGATCGGTGCAGTGCTGGGAAGACTGGCTTCGCTGACGGCTTCAATCACGGGGCCGGCGCTGCCTCCGACAATTTCCAGCAGCAGTGCAGTGGCTCGCTCCATGGCGCGACGGGCCAGCTGAGAATCCACCCCACGCTCGTAGCGATGCGATGCATCGGTGTGCAGGCCATAGGAGCGCGCCTTGCCGGCAAGGCTGATGGTGTCGAAGAAGGCACTTTCCAGAAACAAATCCTGGGTCGTGGCACTGACCCCGCTATGCTCCCCACCCATCACGCCCGCTATTGCGAGGGCACGCTGATGGTCTGCAATGACCAGCGTGTCATTGCGCAGGGTCACTTCCTGACCGTCGAGCAAGACGAGCTTTTCCTGCTCATCAGCCATCCGAACCCTGATGCCGCCATTGATCTCGGCAAGATCGAAGGCGTGCAATGGCTGCCCCAGCTCGAGCATCACATAGTTGGTGATATCCACCACCGCATCGATGCTGCGAATGTCAGAGCGACGCAGACGCTCGACCATCCACAGCGGTGTCGGCCGCGATAGGTCGACATTGCGGATCACCCGCCCCAGGTACCGCGGACAGGCTTTTTCCGCCAACACCTGGACCGGACGCACCTCGTCGTGACCCGCCAAAACCGGAGCGATGTCGACGGGAGCAACTGTCGCGCCGTAGATTGCCCCCACCTCACGCGCAAGACCGGCAATGGAAAGGCAATCACCACGATTGGGGGTCAGACCGATCTCGATGCTCGCGTCATCCAGGCCAAGATATGCTCTCAAGTCGCTGCCAATCGGGGCATCGCCCGCCAGCTCCATCAAACCGCTGTCATCGGAACCGATCTGCAGCTCGGTTTCGGAGCAAAGCATGCCGTTGGACTCGATGCCGCGCAGCTTCGCTTTCTTGATTTTGAAATCGCCGGGCAGCTTGGCGCCAATCTTGGCGAAAGGAATCCTCAGTCCAGGGCGCACATTGGGCGCACCGCAGACCACCTGAAAAGACTCGTTGCCGTCGCTGACCTGACACACCCGCAATTTATCCGCGTCGGGATGCTGCTCCGTGCTCAGCACCTCTCCCACAACCACACCAGTGAACTCACCGGCAACTGGGGTCACCGCGTCCACTTCGAGACCTACCATTGATAGACGCGCTACCAAGTCGTCACGGGAAACCTGCGGGTTGACCCACGTACGCAACCACTGCTCGCTGAATTTCATCCTGCTCTCCTAAGAATTCTCTGAATGGACTTGGGACCTAGCGAAATTGCGCCAGGAACCTCAGGTCGTTATCGAAGAACAGGCGTAAGTCGTTGACGCCATAACGCAACATGGCAAGCCGTTCGGCGCCCATGCCGAAAGCGAAGCCCTGATAGCGCTCCGGATCGATGCCGGACATGCGCAGTACGTTCGGATGCACCATCCCGCAGCCCATCACCTCAAGCCAGCCGGTCTGCTTGCAGACGCGACAGCCCTTCCCGCTGCACATAACGCACTGCATGTCCACTTCCGCAGACGGCTCGGTGAATGGAAAGAACGATGGTCGGAACCGAACACCTAATGGCTTTTCGAAGAAAACGCGCAGGAACTGCTCGATCGTGCCCTTCAGGTCCGCGAAGCTGATGTCCTCGTCCACCAGCAAGCCTTCGACCTGGTGAAACATGGGCGAGTGCGTTATGTCCGAATCGCAACGATAGACGCGCCCAGGGCAAACGATCCGGATTGGCGGCTGCTGCGATTCCATCGTCCGCACCTGAACCGGTGAGGTGTGGGTACGCAAGAGCATGTTGGCATTGAAATAAAAGGTATCGTGCATCGCCCGAGCCGGGTGGTGGCCAGGGATATTGAGCGCTTCGAAGTTATGGTAATCATCCTCAACCTCCGGCCCTTCCGCTACCCTGTAGCCAATATGGCTGAAGAACTGCTCGATTCGTTCGAGCGTACGCGTTACAGGGTGCAGACCGCCTGAAGCCTCGCCACGGCCGGGCAAGGTTACGTCGATGCGCTCCGCAGCCAATTTAGCAGCCAAGGCTTCCTGTTCGAGCTGGGCTTTCTTGACGCCCAGGGCTTCCTGAACCTTACCCTTCGCTGCATTGATCATGGCCCCTGCCTGTGGGCGCTCTTCGGCTGAAAGCTTACCCAGGGTCTGCATGAGGAGTGTCAGCTCTCCCTTCTTACCCAGATATTGAACGCGGAGCTGCTCGAGAGCGTTGGTGTCTTGACTATGTTGCACCGCCTCGAGCGCTTGCCAGACCAGTGCATCCAGGTTTTCCATGTACAACCTCCAGAGGTTCTTGCAGAACCGCACCCGGCGCCGATATCGAGTTGCCAAGATGCTTTTTTGCAAATGCCCCTTCAAATACGAAATAGGGGAAGAGCACAAGGCTCTTCCCCTATCAGTGTCACTACGAATCCGAAGACCCGATTGTCGATGGGCTTAGGCTAGAGAAGCTTTGGCTTTTTCGACAATTGCAGCAAAAGCTGCTTTTTCGTTCACTGCCAGCTCGGCCAGAACCTTACGGTCGATCTCGATGGCTGCTTTTTTCAGGCCAGCGATGAAACGGCTGTAGGACAGACCGTTTACACGCGCACCGGCGTTGATACGAGCGATCCACAGAGCGCGGAACTGACGCTTCCGCTGACGGCGGTCACGGTAGGCATACTGGCCAGCCTTGATCACCGCCTGCTTGGCAACACGGAACACACGCGAACGAGCGCCGTAATAGCCTTTGGCGAGTTTCAGAATTTTCTTGTGACGGCGACGAGCGACGACGCCACGCTTAACACGAGCCATGAGTTATTCCTCTGAGTCTTGACCGAATTAACGAACGCGCAGCATGCGCTCTACTTTTGCGTTGTCAGACGGGTGCATCAGAGATGTACCACGCAGCTGACGCTTACGCTTGGTAGACATTTTGGTCAGGATGTGGCTCTTGAAAGCGTGCTTGTGCTTGTAGCCATTCGCCGTCTTTTTGAAGCGCTTCGCAGCGCCACTTTTAGTCTTCATCTTTGGCATGTTCGGTACTCCACAGTGTGGGTGATTTCAAATAACCGCAAGGCCTGCCAGTGCCCTGGTGGTTACTTTTTCTTCTTGGGAGCGATGACCATGATCAGCTGGCGTCCTTCCATCTTTGGATGCTGTTCGACCGAACCGTATTCAGCCAGATCACCTTCGACCCGCTTCAACAGTTCCATCCCCAGCTCCTGATGCGCCATCTCACGACCGCGGAATCTCAACGAAACCTTGGCCCTGTCCCCGTCACTCAGGAAACGTACCAGATTGCGTAGCTTGACCTGGTAGTCGCCCTCTTCCGTCCCTGGACGAAACTTTACTTCTTTAACCTGAATCTGCTTCTGGTTCTTCTTCGCTGCAGCGACCTGCTTCTTCTTTTCAAAGAGGTGCTTGCCGTAATCCATGATCCGGCATACCGGAGGAACCGCGTCGGCGGAAATTTCCACCAGATCCAACTTGGCTTCTTCAGCTATACGAAGCGCTTCATCAATCGAGACGATGCCAACCTGCTCGCCATCAGCACCAATCAAACGGACCTCACGAGCCGAGATATTCTCGTTGATCGGGGCCTTGGGTGCAGCTCGTTTATCCTGTCTCATTTCACGCTTAATAGTCATTACTCCAATTCTTGGCGACCACGCCGGGAAACCGCTTGTGTCAGCAGCTGCGTAAAGTCATCTAGGGGCATGGAGCCCAGGTCGACGCCTTCACGGGTGCGCACAGCAACGGCTCGTGTCTCTACTTCCCTGTCTCCAATAACCAAGAGATAGGGAACCTTGAGCAAGGTATGCTCGCGGATTTTAAAGCCGATCTTTTCGTTTCTCAAGTCGGACTTGGCACGGAAGCCGCTTTGGTTGAGTGTTTTCTCCACTTCCAATGCGAAATCAGCCTGCTTGTCGGTGATATTCATTACGACGGCCTGGGTCGGTGCCAGCCATGCAGGGAATGCCCCTTCGTAGTGCTCGATCAGAATGCCGATGAAACGCTCAAACGAACCCAGGATCGCACGGTGCAACATCACCGGATGCTGACGATCGTTGTTCTCACTGACGTATTCCGCGCCCAGGCGTATCGGCAGGTTGAAATCGAGCTGAAGGGTACCGCATTGCCAGACGCGACCCAAACAGTCCTTTAAAGAGAATTCGATTTTCGGTCCGTAAAATGCACCTTCGCCGGGCTGCAGATCGTAGGGCAGACCTGCGCTATCGAGCGCAGCAGCAAGGGCCGCCTCGGCGCGATCCCATAGATCATCAGAACCGACTCGTTTCTCAGGCCGGGTCGACAGCTTGAGCTCGATGTTTTCGAAGCCGAAATCGGCATAGACCGCGAGCGTCAGCTTTATGAAAGCAGCCGATTCGGTCTGCATCTGTTCTTCCGTACAGAAGATATGCGCATCGTCCTGGGTAAAGCCACGCACACGCATGATGCCGTGCAAGGCGCCCGAGGGCTCATTGCGATGACAGGCCCCAAACTCAGCGAGGCGCAGCGGCAGTTCGCGATAACTTTTAAGCCCTTGGTTGTACACCTGCACGTGACAAGGGCAGTTCATCGGCTTGATCGCGTAGTCGCGGCTCTCCGACTCGGTGGTAAACATGTTCTCGGCGTAGTTCGCCCAATGTCCGGACTTCTCCCAGAGGCTGCGATCTACGACCTGCGGAGTCCGAATCTCCTGGTAACCATTATCACGCTGCACGCCGCGCATGTACTGCTCGAGGACCTGATAAAGGGTCCAGCCATTTGGATGCCAGAACACCATTCCCGGCGCTTCTTCCTGGGTATGGAACAGGTCCAGACGCTTGCCGATCTTGCGATGGTCGCGCTTTTCGGCCTCTTCGATGCGCTGGATGTAGGCTGCGAGCTGCTTCTTGTCAGCCCATGCGGTGCCGTACACGCGCTGCAGCTGTTCGTTCTTCGCATCGCCACGCCAGTAGGCGCCTGACAGCTTGGTCAGCTTGAATGACTTGAGAAAGCGTGTGTTAGGCACATGCGGGCCACGGCACATATCCACGTATTCTTCGTGGTAATACAGCCCCATCGCCTGCTCATCAGGCATGTCCTCGACCAGACGCAGCTTGTAATCCTCACCGCGCGATTGGAACACCTCGATGACTTCGGCGCGCGGCGTGACCTTCTTGATCACGTCATACTCGGTGTCGATCAGCTGCTTCATGCGCGCTTCGATCGCCGCCATGTCATCGGGAGTAAACGGCCGCTCGAAGGCGATATCGTAATAGAACCCCTCAGCTATGACCGGTCCGATTACCATCTTCGCCGACGGATAGAGCTGCTTGACGGCGTGCCCAACCAGATGCGCGCAAGAGTGGCGAATGATCTCCAGCCCTTCCTCATCCTTCGGCGTGATGATCTGCAGACTCGCGTCGCTCTCGATCAAATCACAGGCATCGACCAGTCGACCGTTCACCCTGCCGGCAAGGGTGGCTTTTGCAAGGCCCGCACCGATGGACTTTGCCACCTCGGCGACAGAAACGGGATGATCGAACGAACGCTGACTACCGTCAGGAAGAGAAATGGTGGGCATGGCGCCTCCTCTCCTAGTGGTGACCCCTACCAAAGGCCACGTGGGTTGGGATGAGCCAGGAAAGCGACCCGCTGAATAACCTGCCGTACTCTGGCAGGAGCTTAAGGCTGATCGACACGGACCGAACTCACTGGAAATATGGGCACGGATGCTTTCAGAAAGCCGCCGCACTGACAAGCAAGGCATAAAAAAAGGGTCGCTAGCGCGACCCTTTTCGGAATTGGTAGGCACAATTGGATTCGAACCAACGACCCCCACCATGTCAAGGTGGTGCTCTAACCAACTGAGCTATGTGCCTCCGATGGACGCGCATTCTAGAGATTCGCGCAGAGCAGTCAAGCTTTTTTCGCTAACTCTCTGATATCAGTAATTTTTGAAGGCCAAGATGTTCATCTCTTGCCTCCCTATGGCCAGAGTACGCTGGGAACGCTAGCATCAGCGTCAATTATTCAGAACAGAGGGTATCAGAATGCCGCACACCACCTATCCCTCTTCATATTATGCCGCCTCGGCGAATCCCACACCGCACCGGGAAACACTGGCCAGCCAGGTCGAAGCCGACGTCTGTGTCATAGGCGCTGGCTATACGGGACTGTCGACCGCCTTGTTTCTTCTTGAGCATGGTTTTCGGGTGGTCGTGTTGGAAGCAGCCCGGGTTGGCTTTGGCGCATCCGGGCGTAATGGCGGGCAGATCGTCAACAGTTACAGCCGTGACATTGACAGCATCGAACGCAGCGTCGGCACCAATGAAGCCCGACTAATCGGCGCAATGGCCTTTGAGGGTGGCCAGATAATTCGTGAACGCATCGAGCGCTACGGGATTGAATGCGACCTCAAGGATGGAGGCGTATTCGCCGCATTCAATGCGAAGCAGTTAAAGCATCTCGAAGCGCAGAAGTCCCTATGGGAGCGTTACGGCTATCGACAGCTTGAGCTTCTTGACCGCCAGGGCATCAGAAATGTAGTGGCCTGCGAGCGCTATCTCGGCGGCATGCTCGACCATGGGGGTGGCCACATCCATCCACTGAACCTCGCACTGGGTGAAGCGGCGGCGATCGAATCTCTGGGCGGGTCCATATACGAACAGAGCGCTGCGATCCGTATCGATAGAGGGGATTCTCCGTGCGTGCATACGGAGCAGGGGCATGTAAATGCAAAATTCGTGGTCGTGGCTGGCAATGCTTACCTTGGAGGGCTGGTACCGGAACTCGCAGCGAAATCGATGCCGTGCGGCACACAAGTTATCGCCACCGAACCACTTCCAGAAGAGCTGGCTAATAGTCTGTTGCCGCAGGATTACTGCGTCGAAGACTGCAACTACCTGCTGGACTACTATCGCCTATCCGCGGACAAACGCCTGATCTATGGCGGCGGTGTGGTTTACGGCGCACGTGACCCTGCTGACATCGAATCGATCATCCGACCCAAGATGCTCAAGACCTTTCCGCAACTTGCGAGCATCAAGACAGACTTTGCCTGGACGGGTAACTTCCTTATGACGCTGTCACGCCTGCCCCAGGTCGGCAGGCTTGGCAACAACATCTATTATTCCCAAGGGTGCAGCGGGCACGGCGTCACCTACACCCACGTGGCGGGAAAGGTGCTTGCCGAGGCATTGCGAGGGCAAGCGGAACGCTTTGATGCCTTTGCCAGCCTGCGGCATTACCCGTTTCCGGGTGGACACAGCTTGAGCGCCCCACTCAGTGCAATTGGCGCCGCCTACTACAGCCTGCGTGACCGGCTCGGCTTCTAGCGCTCAGTGGTTGGAAGGCATTGAGGGAGTCTGTTACACGCGGGCCCTTCGCTTGAGCCAACCACTGACGGGTGACCCCTGAAGCGGCTGTCATTCGGTTTCAGCCTGGCGGCGCACTGACGTGCCTCGTATGCCTGCGTCGCGCACCCCTGCTCCGCCAGAATCTGCGACAGGTTGAACCAGGCCGCAGCAAACCCGCTCTCCTTTGCCACGCTTCGACGCAGCGCCCGCTCCGCAAATTGCTTGTCGCCAAGGACATATTCGACGTTACCCAACGCGAACCACGATAGGTGCCCTGCCCAGCGCCTGGTTGCTGCCTCGTATGCGCGTCTGGCGCTCTCGATATGTCCGGTCTGCTCGAGATCACTTGCAGCCTTGAGCCAGCTTCCCTCCTCAGCCGTAGCGGGAATATCAGTGGGTTCAACCATCACCAAAGCCCAGCGGTCACCTTTCGCCCAGCTGCGTATGAAGCTACGGAAACTGCCCTCCCAGCGGCGGGTTGTGCCGGATCGCAAGATGACGGACTGACTGCTGAGGTCATAACCTATGACCACTGCGAAGTGCCATTGCGGCAGACGATCAAAGCCCAGGTTCTGCAGTACCAGTACCGGGTTACCCGCCGCAACTTCCGCCAGCACCGCCTCCAGGTTCGGCGCCAACGGGTAGACCACCAGTTCATGAGCGCGGGCGGCAGCTACCATTTCGACCTGTAGGCTGCCCTTTCGCTCGGGTATGTAGACCTGCTCGACAAGCTGCTCCGGCGTCACGCCGATCTTGCGGTGGACCAACATAGTAGCCAGCGCGGCAGGGCCGCACTGGTAGGCTTGCTGAGGATAGAAAGGAACGCTGGCCAGCTCGACGTGCTCAGGCAGCTGCGCGTCTCCGATCGGCACCACCGGAATACGTGCACAGGCCCCGAGCAGACCGAGAGACAGCAGCAGCAGTACTGCTCGAATCAACGATTTATACAGTTGACGAAATTGAAGATATTGGTGGCGCACAACATATCCGTAATGATGAAGACCACCAGAAACAGCACGATGATGCCTACAACACCGGCACCCGCCGGAGCCTCATCCAGTTGTTGGTTGAACTGAGCCAACTCAGCCGGCGTCAAGCTGTTGATTCGCTTTTCGACCTGGTCACGCTCAACACCCATGGAGACCAGTTTTTCCTGAACACCCTTATCGTCCAACATCGTCAGCAATTGCTGGCGATCAACCTGCTGCTGATGCTCAGCAATGACTTCCGGCGTACCGATCATGGCCGCCTGCGCCAGGGGAAGCTGTGCGAACAACATAAAATGGATGGCAGCCAGGACGCTGGCCACGCGCTTGATCATCGACGACTTGAGCATGGTGAAACTCCTTATCTTTTATTGTCCTGTGCATATCGCCAAGGACCGTCAGCACTAAGACGTGGCCGAAAGCGTGGCAGTTCCGTCGTCGAACATCTTATCGCGTGGCCAAAGCCTGTCTGAACAGGACCTGTCTTCATTCGGATTGCTGCCTGATGCCACCGCGTTGAAATCGGAAGGTCGCTAAAACGTTCGATTGCAGCGCTTGAATAGCTAAACCGTGTGCAACTCATCCACATTGCGAGACGACTCCTGTTGCGTCTTACGGCCATAACGGACCCTTGCTCACCGACCAGCCAGATTCTCAAACCTACCCTTGACCTTTAATTCAGGAGAACCCCATGCGCCAAATCCACGCTTTTTGCATCCTCGTGCTCAGCGGCGTCCTGTTTGGCTGTCAGACAAAAGCCCCGGACCAGGCCACAGGCGACGCCAGTGATGATTGCAACGCTTCAGCTGCACATCATCTGATCGGTGAACAAGCAACCCCCGCCGTGCTTGATCAAGCACGCCGAGAAAGCGGGGCCGGGACGGCTCGAATAGTTCGCCCCGGTGACATCGTTACGCTGGAATACAACTACCAGCGCCTGACATTGGTTACCAACGAGGATCTCGTCATCGAACGCATAGGCTGTGGTTAGGCAATATGCCACCGCTGGTCGCTCCGAAGGACTAGGTCTCCAATCAGTATTTGAATGCATTGACAGTCGGCGGTTAGGCTATAGGCGGCATATTGCCACTACGCCGGCGGACAGCTTTGACAACCGTGGCCGCCAGCGACCCCCATCAAGCGAGCCGATAACATGAAGTACAGAAAACTACGCAGGGTGATGCCATTCGGGTTGGCCGTGCTGTTTCTTACTACGATGGCGCTGAAGACCACGCCGACCGGAGAGCTTTATCACGGAGCGGACAAGCTATATCACTGGATCGGCTTCAGCGTGCTTACCTACACCGCCCACCTCGCTTTTCCTCGTGTCAGGCCGGGCTCACTATTTCTCTGGACCATGATAGGTGGTGCATCAATAGAACTTCTGCAGGCGCTATCCCCGTCACGAACCCCTTCCCTTGCGGACATGACAGTAAACATCGTTGGCATCCTGACTGGTCTTGCCGCCACGCAACTGAAGCCCGCCAAACCACTGGAGCGAGGCCGACGCCGCCGTCACTCATACAACGGTACGAAGCGCCGGCGCTCCGAAAGCACACCTCAAAAGGAAAAGTTTTCCTGAGCGTAACTGTTACCCAGAAGTCATAGCTAGTTGGTAGCGAGCCGACGCGCACATAAAACCGTGGCAGAAACAGCCTTTGGCGGAGCAAAAAGAAAGTGCAGCTTGAGGCGCTTCACCAATAGCTGCGCAACGAGAGGCGCCGCAAGCCCTACCAGCGTACCTGCTATAAGGTGAGCAGGTATTGAATCGATGCCCATGAACGAGGCCATTAACACACGCACGCCACTACCAGCCAAAATATGCATCAGGTAGATGGTCATCGACGATGCCCCGATAAACAGTACCCACTCGATGCGAACCCGACCCAGCCACATCGACGCTGCGACGATGAACAGGATCGAGACGATCGCCAGCGCCAGAACAGGCCACCCGCCGACTTCCCAGTTCAAACCAAAGGTGACGTGAAACAGATACTGGCCTGCTACGAACAACGCGCCAAACAGGCAGGTAAGCAGAATATAGCGCGCTAGAAAGAACGCTTTGATCTCGTTGAACCAGATGCCAAGTGCAAAAAACACCGCGTTGGCATAAATGAAACGTGTCCAGTTACCGGTAGCAAGATCCTGCTTGAATATGTACAGCAAACCGAACCCAAGCAAGATAGACAAAAAAAGCCGACGATCCGCTCGGGCATAGACGAAAGAGCACACCACAAATACCAGAAACAACGCATACAGAAACCAGAACTGTGCCCGCGGCGACCATAGCAAGGAGAGCACTTCTCCCAGCGACACCTGCCCGTTGGTGTAGTTGGATAGCACTACCTCAAGCAGGCCCTGCAGCAGCGACCACACAATAAACGGATATACAATCGTATCGACCTTATTAAGGATGAGTCCCGTTTTCCCGCGCTTCATCAGTGAGTCGTAGAAAAACAATCCTGACAAAAAGAAAAATAGCGGCATGTGGAAGCTATAGATAATGCTGTCCACTAGAACAAAACGGCCTTCTTCCATTGGCAAGCCGGCGTTGAAAACGCCGCGAGCGACATGCCCGTAAACCACGAGGATGATCCCGATGGCCTTGGCATAGTCGACCCAGGCATTTCTCTCCTGCATCACAAATCTCCTGTCTATGGATAATCCGGCCCCTTCCTAGCTGTTACGAGCCGGATGGGAAAGGTAGACAATCGAATCTGCGATCTGTTTGTCGCTGGAGAACACCAACGGCATTGGCAGCAAAACAGCGGTCGCCCGCTAGTCGCTAGCCAGGTTGCAGCCTCAAAGCAAGACGCGGCTTTAATGCATCAAACCAATCTCTGCGAAAGGAATAAACGAAACCGGATCACCCTGTTGAAGCTTACGGTGCTCCCTCACCTCAACCAGCCCATCTGCCCATGCTGCGCTGCGTAACATTGAAGAGCTCTGATTGGGATACAAAACTGCCCTTCCCGCTTCAAGCCGCGCGCGCAAGTATTCGCGGCGGTGCCCAGGCTTGTCCCAACTGAAACCCGCCGGAACCTCAAAACTTAAGGGTGCCGGAGAGGACATGCCCATCCTCCGAAGGAGATAGGGTCGAGCCAGCAAACCAAAAGTAACCAGAGTCGAAGCCGGATTTCCTGGCAGTCCGATTACCGGAACGCTCTTGTAGCGGCCGCAGGTCAATGGCTTTCCGGGCTTGATTGCAAGCTTCCAGAACGACAACTCCCCCTCGTCCCGCAAAACCTTGCCAAGAAAATCGGCCTCGCCAACCGAAACCCCTCCGGTCGACAGGATGAGGTCAGCCGTACCAAGCTGCGACAAGCAGGCACGTACACGGTCGAGATTGTCGGGCACGATGCCCTTATCCAATACCACACATCCCAGGCGTTCCAACCATCCACACAGCATGACGCGGTTGCTGTTGTAGATCTGCCCGGGAGCGAGTGGGATACCCGGTTCGACCAGTTCATCTCCGGTAGAAAGCAGCGCGACCCTAAGTTTTCTGGAAACGGCAATGTGCGTCAGCCCCAAAGAAGCGGCAAGACCAAGCTCTACCGGGCCGAGACGAGTCCCTGCTTGCAGGACGGTTTCGCCCCGGCACAGTTCACCTGCCTGGGGCCTGACATGCTGACCGACTCTAGCCTGCTCGACGAAACGCACCCGGCCGTCAGCCAGTACTTCCGTGTTTTCCTGCATCTCCACGCTATCCGCCCCCTCGGGCAGTGGCGCGCCAGTGAAAATACGCGCACAGCAGCCAGGCTGCAGCGGCTGCGGTTGGCTGCCGGCGAAGATCGTCTGGCACACCACCAATGGTTGTTCCCTCAGATCAGCCTGACGGAACGCATATCCATCCATGGCGCTGTTCGGCCACGGCGGCAAATCCATGTCCGAAACCAAGGGCCTCGCCAGGACCCTGCCGAGGGCATCGGCTAATGCGACCTCCTCAATCTCCCGGACAGGCGCTTCATCTGCCAACCGCAGCAGTGCTTCAAGCGCGTCGTCGACCGATATCAACCCAGCCGCTGGCGTTACCCTGGTCACGAACGAGTCTCGCAAGGCGCAGCCTGCTTGAGATGAGGGACAAAATTGCACGGCCGATGGCGCGCGTCGAGCTGTTCAGCAAGGATGCCATCCCAGGCGGTTCGACAGGCATTGGTCGACCCAGGAAGGCAGCACACCAGCGTTGCGTTCGACAGACCTGCCAACGCGCGGGACTGCACGGTCGAGGTGCCGATGTCGCCAAGGGATATCTGTCGGAAAAGCTCGCCAAACCCGTCGACTTCCTTGTCAAGAAGACAACGGACTGCCTCTGGCGTACTGTCGCGCGCGGTAAAACCAGTCCCGCCAGTTATTAGTACAACCTGCACCTCGTCCTCGGAGATCCATGTCGCCACCTGCGCGCGGATACGGTAGAGATCATCCTTGAGCAACACGCGCGCCGCGAGACGATGGCCGGCCGCAAGCAAACGATCGACGAGTAGCTGTCCAGACGTATCGGTGTCGGGCGACCGGGTATCACTGACGGTCAAAACGGCGATGTTCAAAGGTACAAAGCACTGATCAGCAAGATGGCTCATAAACGAATTCCGTTTATTGGTATTTAATGTGGGGTGTTATATCACAGGCTTTTATCGGAGCACTTGATGCCACCAAATCAGTCGTTTAACTGTTCCATATTGCTGCTGGCAGGAGGGCAAGGCCGGCGAGTGGGCGGTCAAGACAAAGGCTTGATCGACTGGCATGGAAAGCCGTTGATCGCCTGGGTGCATCAGGTAGCAAGGCCGCTGACAGACGAAATACTCATTTCATGCAACCGCAACCAGCAGCGTTACGCCTCATACGCCGACCGCCTGGTCGCCGATCAAGAACCAGACTTTCCAGGTCCCCTGACGGGCATAAGGGCCGGGCTAGCTGCTGCAAGCCATAGCCAAATGCTGGTGCTTCCCTGTGATACGCCACTGGTCGATACAGCGCTGCTGACGCAATTGCTGGCCTACGCATACGAAGAGCCCAGCCTGCCAGTCATGCTCCGGCGCGGCAACCAATGGGAACCCCTTTTCTGTGTCATACCTGCCGGGCTGGCCACCGACATCGAGCAAGCGTGGCATGCGGGAGAAAGAAGCAACCGCGAAATATTGTTGAGGCTGGGTGCTCGCAGCCTGGACATCCGCAAGGATGATCCTCGCCTGGCCAATCTGAACTCGCCTGTTCTGCTCGCAGGGCAATCGCCACGCCAGGGAACTTAGCCTTCGCGCACGTCGTCACAAACGCAACAATCACCTGAGGGGAATGAACATGCGCGCAGGACCCGGCCCTACCTTGGCTTTGCTGATCGGATTTTCGGTGCTGGCTGGCTGCTCGAGCCCCAGCGTTATCACGCTGAATGACGGTCGTGAAATCCAGACACTCGATAGACCTGACTACGATGAGGATTCCGGCTTTTACGAGTACGAAGGCATCGACGGCAAGCCAGGGCAAGTAAACAAGGATCAGGTACGTACTGTTCAGGAACTATGAACGCCAGCCTGAAGATCCAGCGAGCCCGTAAAAAGCGTCATCCGGAAGCTTGTGGCCCAAAAGATTTTCTGTAAAATGCGCGCCATCTTCGGAGCGTAGCGCAGCTTGGTAGCGCGTCTCGTTCGGGACGAGAAGGTCGCTGGTTCGAATCCAGTCGCTCCGACCAAAATCCCGATATCCAGACTCTAGTCTGGATGCAAAAACCGGCTAATCGCCGGTTTTTTTCGTTTAGGTAATCAGCCTTCACACGCTGCATCACGCCCCCAATACGTTGAGCGGTGCGCCGCACCTGGTCGGCTCACTGCAGCTGAACGCCTACCGTTGCAGAAACCATACGACCTGCTCTATTTCGAAAGGCCAATCGAGTTCAGCCGCCGTATCCACGCGCCGCAGGACCGGTATTCGCAAGCCGTAGTCTTCGACCCATTCCGACTGTTCTGCGATATCGAGCAATTCGACCATCAGCCCGTGCTCGACCAGAGGCAACAGTACTGCCTCGGCCTGCTCGCACAGGTGGCAGCCGAGTGTTCCGAAAAGTTGGCATTCAGGAAGCATGGCAATGGCTCGACATTCATAATGCGTCAATCTTAGCAGCCTCAGCATGCAGCCGTTCTTTCCCGACTTTCCTCTCAGCACGGTGTAGATCACACGGAAAATGTGAACCTGGACCCACTCAAACGACGGTTTGATTTATGGGTTCGACTAGCGACCAGCAAAACGCTAGGATGCGCCAGCCCAAGCGGCCGAAGAGCCAGTGGGCCGGACGTGTAAGGTCGCGCATCGGTAGCGAAGCTTGATAATCATCAAGTCTGCGAACTACGACTGCCGAGCGAAATCACCGACACCCCGGGATTAAGCCTTAAAGACTAATGTCTAAAGGCTTTAACAACTGTGTAGTGCTTTATTGCATGGCGCCGTTAGAGCGACTTCAGAGCATCATCCAACGAGGAGACATAAGAAATGCTCAAGACCCCAATCGCCCGGGGCGTGGCACTTGCCACTCTGGGAGCAACACTGGCAATTCCTACCCTGGCCCAAGCTGCCTTTATCGAAGACACCAAAGCTGGTCTGGAACTGCGTAACTTCTACATGAACTCGGATAACCGCTCTGTACCATCGACTTCTCAGTCGAAGAGCGAGGAATGGGCGCAAGGCTTCCTGTTCAGAGCACAGTCTGGTTATACCGAAGGTACGGTTGGTTTTGGCGTAGATGCGTTAGGCCTTTTGGGAGTCAAGCTGGACTCTGGACGTGGTCGTACGGGAACAGGCCTGCTTCCTGTAGATAATGATGGCTCTGCTCCAACTGAATATTCCGAACTGGGCCTGACCGCCAAAGCCAAGATTTCCAACTCGATCCTGAAAGTCGGAACACTCGAGCCTAAGAACATGGCGGTTGCTCGCAGCGACTCTCGTCTGCTTCCGCAAACCTTCAAAGGTGGCCAACTCGTCTCCGAGGAGATCAAGGGACTGACGCTTGATCTTGGTTATCTAACCGAAGTGAACGAGCGCAATGACTCCCACTACGAAGATCTGAAAGGCTCCCTCAAGGGTGGTACGACAGTCGACGAGATTGACAACTTTCTCTTCGCCGGCGCCAGCTACAAGCTGCTAGACAACCTGACTGGTAGCTACTACTACAGCAACTTGGAAGAAGCTTACAAGCAGCATTCTTTTAACCTTGTGCACGTACAGCCGCTGGGTGAAGGACAATCCCTGAAAACCGATCTGCGTTATGCACGTTCGAGTGATGATGGTTCGTCGACCGTAGATAACAAGGCTCTCGGCGGTATGGTGACCTACTCGGTTAGTGGACACAGCTTCGGTATTGCCTATCAGGAAATGAAAGGTGACACCGGTTTTGCCTACCTGAATGGTACCGACCCCTTCCTCGTCAACTACGTCATGATCGCTGCAGACTTTGCCAACGCCGATGAAAAGTCCTGGCAAGCGCGGTACGACTATAACTTCGCGTCCATCGGCATTCCCGGCTTGACCTTCATGACTCGCTATGTGACCGGCGACGACTTTGGCGCAGGCGGAAACAGCAAGGAATGGGAACGCGACACCGACATCGCATACGTCTTCCAGGACGGCGCCCTGAAAAATCTGGGCGTTAAATGGCGTAACGGGACCTATCGCAGCAACAGTACACGCGATATCGACCAGAACCGCTTAATCGTCAGCTACACCATCCCGCTGATGTAATAGCGACTGACTGCGAATTTTTGCAGTATCAAAGAAACCCGCTTCGGCGGGTTTCTTGCTTTTCGCTACTGAGCGAACAGTGCATTCTCGGGGACGTCTGCCATTAATCTGAACCGAGCCCACTCGACGATCGAGATCGTTCACTCACTGCAAACGAAACGGGAACCTTAGGCAACTACGCTGCTCGAAGCTTGAGACACCGGGACGACTTGTCCCCGCGAGACTCAAGAGGAGCTGCAGATGTCTACCGAATCGACTTTCGGCACCAACGACACAACGCCGATTCCAGATGGAACTACCGGAACCACTCAATCATCACTGATCGACAAATCGGCCCATCGACGCAATCTGCAGGCGGCACAGAGCGCGCTGATCGATGAGTTCCGCACCTTGATCGGTGACACCGAGCGCCTGCTCAAGCATACCCAGGACACCGCCGGCACCCAGACCGAAGAATTGCGTGGAAAGATCAACGCCAACCTCGGCCGTGCTCGCCAGATGCTGACCGAACAGGAAAGCTCCTTGCGGCAGCAAGGCCAGGCCGCGATTCAGTGCACAGAAGAATATGTTCACACGCACCCATGGCAATCTATCGGCATCGCTGCTGGGGTCGGCTTTCTTCTCGGCCTGGTTACCCGTCGCTGATGTGGGGAGAAAACCCTATGGAATCCAATCATCCGGATGAAGCACCCGCGCCTTCTCTGAAGAAAATGGGCGGTGCCCTTGCCGGTCTCGTGCAAGGGCATCTGGAATTGGTTGGTATCGAGATTCAGGAGGAGCGAACCCGCGTATTCAAGCTGTTTCTTCTAGCCAGCATCAGCTTGATCCTAGGTTTGTTGATTCTTGTCGGCCTGTCCGCTGCCATCGTTATCGCTTTCTGGGAAAGCAACCCCATCGCAGCGATCATCGTTCTGTGCCTGCTGTATGGCGTCGCCATGTCGCTTTGCATCAGCCAGGCGATGCGGCTCGCCAAGGAAAGCGCGTCGCCCTTCCAGGCGACAGTCGAAGAACTTGCTCGCAATCGGGAACGGTTACTGCCATGAGCCTGCCTCTCAGCACATCCAGCGATCTAGCCATGCGCAAGGACCTGATCCGCTTGCGCATGGAAATGAACCGTCAGCAGCTCCTCTACCACTCCCAGCCGCTTACCCACCCCTTCCAGCGGATCAAGGGCATGGTGAGCCATCGTACGAGCACCGAGCATCACTTGAGCAAAGGGCCGATCATGATCGCTGCCACGCTGGCGCTGACGCTTTTCGGACGACGTCTCGGCAAAGTTGGCAAGCTGGCACGACTGGGCATAACGCTCTACCCCTTGTTGCGTCGGCTGCGCCATTGACAGGCAGTACCAGAGGCGGTGGTGAGCTGATGTAACCCCGCCTCTTCTTTCCGTATGGTCTCGGGCAAGACAAGTCTGTACGCTGGCTCACGCATTTTCCACAGTGTGCACCATCGCTCGCCCGCTTGACGGTGCCTTTCGCATTGCGCTGGAAACCGTGACCATTTACGGCAACGAGGAGATTGTTCTTGGACTGGCAAACCCTGCTTACACGTGAACGGCTCGGAAAGCCGATCCACAGCAATGAGGAGCTGGGTCGAAGTCCTTTCCATAAAGACCACGACAGAATCATATTTTCTGGCGCGTTCCGCCGCCTCGGGCGCAAGACCCAGGTGCACCCTGTATCCAGCAACGATCATATCCATACCCGGCTGACCCATTCGCTGGAGGTCAGCTGCGTGGGTCGCTCGCTGGGGATGCGAGTCGGCGAGGTCCTGCGTGAGGAAATGCCGGAGTGGTGCAGTCCTGCAGACCTCGGCATGATCGTCCAGTCGGCCTGTCTTGCACACGACATCGGCAACCCGCCCTTTGGCCATTCAGGTGAAGATGCCATCCGCTACTGGTTCCAACAGGCGGCTGGTCGTGGCTGGCTGGATGACATGAGCGATGCGCAACGAGCGGATTTCCTTCACTTCGAAGGCAATGCCCAGGGCTTCCGGGTGTTGACCCAGCTTGAGTACCATCAATTCGATGGCGGCACACGGCTTACATATGCCACCCTGGGGACCTACCTCAAATATCCCTGGACATCTCGCCATGCCGAAGCCCTGGGGTACAAGAAACACAAGTTTGGCTGCTACCAGAGCGAGCTTCCGCTTCTTGAACAGATTGCCTCGAAACTTGGCCTCCCTAAGCTGGACGAGCAGCGCTGGGCGCGGCATCCACTGGTCTATCTGATGGAGGCAGCAGACGACATCTGCTACGGCCTGATTGATCTGGAGGACGGTCTGGAGATGGAGCTGCTGGACTATGCAGAGGTCGAATCACTGTTGCTGAGCCTGGTCGGTGATGACCTTCCGGAAACCTACCGCCAACTAGGCCCCGGTGATTCGCGCAGGCGCAAGCTGGCCATCCTCCGTGGCAAGGCCATCGAGCATCTCACCAATGCCGCGGCGCGGGCTTTTGTGGAGCAGCAAAAGGCGTTGCTGGCCGGTGAGCTTGTAGGTGATCTGGTTGAGCACATGCACGGGCCGGCCAAGACCTGTGTCCTGCAGGCCAAGGCCATGGCCAGAGAGAAGATCTTCCAGGACAAACGAAAGACGCTGCACGAGATCGGTGCCTATACCACGCTCGAAATATTGCTTAACGCGTTCTGCGGTGCCGCTCTGGAGCAACATGGAGGCCGGACGCCTTCATTCAAGAACCGCCGTATTCTCGACCTGCTTGGCAGCAACGCGCCCGACCCGGCATGGCCGCTGTATCGCTCGTTCGTGCGGATGATCGACTTCATCGCGGGCATGACAGACAGCTACGCGACCGAGATGGCTGGAGAAATGACCGGACGTTCCAGCCCTACGTGAGAAAGATGAAGAAACCCCTGTGGCACAGACTTGGCTGGCATCCGGGACGTCCTGCCTGGGGGGCAGCCATGGTTGCCGGCCTCGGTTGCGCATTGCCCCTTCTGCTCGGGCTGTTCAGCGGTCATACGGGCTTTCTCTGGGCAACAGTGGGCGCCTTCCAGGCCGCGAAAGCAGACCCGCTGCACCGTCTGGGCATGTTGCGAATGCTGCTATTGATTGCGCTGGGCGCCACCAGCGCAGGGCTTGGATTCTGGTCAGCCCCTCATCCCTGGGCCAGTCTTGGTTTATTCGCATTCTACGGATTGTTGCTGGCGTGGTTGCAACGCTATGGCAGTGAGGCTGGGAAACTGGGCATCGGCCTTGCCATATGCCTGTGCCTTGGCCAGGGTCAGTACGGGATAGGTGATTTCAACAATCCACAGGCGATTGCCGTGCTGTTTGCACTGGGCGGGTTGTGGGTCACCCTTCTGGCCTTTGGCCTGCGAGGGATGCACGGACTGCGCATGTGGCCCTACATGCCGAGGCTGCTCAGCCTGCTCAAGGTCATGCGGCGACACGCCCGGCGGACACCGATTCGCCAGTGGCGGCTGCATGCCCTGACCTATCTGCTGGCAACTGCGGCCGGGGGGCTTATCGTCACCCTTGCCGATCTCCCACGTGGGTATTGGTTGACCCTCGCGGTCTTCACGACCTTGCAGATGGATCTGCAACGCAGCCTCGTGCGAGCGTTGCAGGCAAGCCTCGGAATACTCTGCGCGGCGGCAGTGCTGATCTACATGGGCCACAGCCTGGCCGATCCACCGATGATGGTGATGATCATGCTGCCATTGGTGATGTTTAGCCGCGCATTCCAAGCACATCACTACGGGCTTTTTGTTCTGCAGACGACGCTGAGCTTCCTGTTGCTGGCCGAAACCCTGGCTCAGGACTGGGACCTTCCACAGCTACGCCTGATCAACGCCACGATCGGCGTCGGCGTTGCCCTGGCAGTTACCTTGCTGGTGCAACTGTTGCGTCGACTGACCGCCCGAACGCTTTTGCGCCGAGACAGGCGATCAACCGATACCGATCAGGGCAAGGACAACTCGATCACGCCTTAGCGTTGATCTCGTTTTCGGGGTACCAGACATCCATCAGCGGACTGACGCTGAACTCGGACAGCTCTTCGCGCCCTTTCAGCCAGGCCTCTACTTGGCCGCGCTGCTCCTCTGAAACCGAACCGCGGCGAGCCAGGCAAACGAAGCCGTAGTCTTCACCGCCAACGTAACCCAGCCCATTGTGTTCAATTGCGTCATTCAGGAAGGCCTCGAGGAAAGCGTCCACGGCCTTCCCATCGAGCCCTTCACGGTAGGTCAGGTTGATCTCAAAACCCAATTCCTGGAATTCATCGACACAGAGTTTCTTGCGCAAGCGACGCGAGCGATTGGTAGCCATTGAACGGTCCTTTATCTTTACTGGATGACGGCGCGCACTCTAACAGCAACCTTAGGCTTGTGCGATGACAGCGCATTCCTGCGACTGGCTCGACGGTCACAACTCCCTTTGCAGACCATACCGAACGCCGGCTACGCTTGTCGGACGAGAAATGCGCTGCCTCCTGGCGACGGGCATAATGCTCCGTCACTTCTTCCCTGAACGCTGTAGGGAATTCCCATGTCGAGTATGTCTGGCATCGTTACACCGACTTGCAGAAGTCGGAACACCTTTCGCAATCGCATTCTTGGCGGCCTTGCCATTGCCGCGCTGACGTTTCCGGTCGTCGCCGAAACGGTCGTGCAGACCCTGCCGTCACGTGTCGCACAGGCCTTGAAAGCAAACAAGATCGAGAGCAGTGCGCTGTCTGTGGTCATGCTGCCACTGAATGGCAACGCCTCGCCGACCTTCTTCAACGCTGACGTCTCGGTGAATCCCGCATCGACGATGAAGCTGGTCACGACCTACGCCGCACTCGAGCTGCTCGGCCCTAACCATCAGTGGAAGACGGAATTCTACGTTGACGGGCCGGTAGAAAACGGCACCTTGAACGGCAACCTCTACCTCAAGGGCGGAGGTGACCCAAAGCTGAACATGGAGAAGCTCTGGTTGTTGTTGCGCGACCTGAGAGCGAATGGCGTCCAGACGGTAACGGGCGATCTGATCCTGGATCGCAGCCACTTCGTCCAGCCTGCACTGCCGGTGTTTGATGACGATGGCAACGACAAGAACAAGCCCTTCCTGGTGGGACCGGATTCGCTGCTGGTCAACCTGAAGGCACTGCGGTTCATCGCCCGCAATGACAACGGGCGCACCAGCGTGATCGCCGAGCCGCCCATTGCCTCGGTGCGCATAGACAATCGCATCCAGTCGCTGCCCAAGGCCAAATGCCCAGGCTGGCCGGACATTCGCTACAACCCGGTTAACGATGCAGGCGGCACGACAGTAGTGGTCACCGGCAAGCTGCCAGTGGGTTGCAGTGGCCAGACCTACCTGTCCCTGCTCGATCATCCAGGTTATGCAGCAGGCGCTGTACGCGCCATCTGGAAGGAACTGGGCGGGGCTATCCTGGGCGCGGATCAGGTTTCCCAGGTGCCAGACTCGGCGCGCATGATCGCCCGGGCTTATTCTCCGGATCTGGTCGAGATCATTCGGGACATCAACAAGTACAGCAACAACACCATGGCGCGGCAGTTGTTTCTTAGCCTCGGTGCCGAGTTCCGTAACGAGTCGGATGCCGATGACGCCAAGGCTGCACAGCGGGTCATCCGCCAATGGTTGGCGAAGAAGGGGCTGATTTCGCCTCACCTTGTCATGGAAAACGGATCTGGTCTGTCCCGTGCCGAACGGGTCAGTGCACGAGAGATGGCCAGCCTGTTGCAGGCTGCCTGGCAAAGTCCTTACGCGGCTGAGTTCATCTCTTCGATGCCGCTGGCCGCGCTTGACGGCACCATGCGCAAGCGCCTGCGCAACACAGGAGTCGCCGGCAAGGCGCATATCAAGACAGGCACGCTGAACACGGTACGCGCCATTGCCGGCTATAGCCGAGACAACGACGGCAATACCTGGGCTGTCGTTGCGATACTCAACCACCCGCGCCCCTGGGGAGCGTCAGCAGTGCTGGATCAGGTGTTGGTCAGTTTGTACAACCAGCCAGGCAATCAAAGCACCGCACAGCGTTAGCGACAGACGCCGACGGCAAGGCCGTTCGGCGCTGTATGCCTCTACACACGCCCCCCCTGACCTTAGCGCGCCTGAAGCTTCCAGGCGCGGTGGATCCTGCTGTTGCGACGGAAGTCTTCATCCAGCGTCGTGGCGGTTATTTCCTCTACGACGTAACGCTCGGCAACGCCTGGATCAAGCACGAACTTGCGGAAGTTGTTGGAAAAGTACAGGGTGCCGCCGCTCGCCAGACGCGCCATGGCCAGGTCGAGCAAGGCGACGTGGTCGCGCTGGACATCGAACACGCCTTCCATGCGCTTGGAATTGGAGAAGGTTGGCGGATCGATGAAGATCAGGTCGTATTCACCGCGATCTTCTTCTAGCCAGGCCATGACGTCAGCCTGCTCGAGGCGCTGGCGATCGGATAGGCCGTTGAGCGCCAGGTTGCGCCGCGCCCAATCCAGGTAGGTCTTGGACAGGTCTACGCTGGTGGTGCTGCGAGCGCCGCCCTTGGCCGCATGCACCGTGGCCGTCGCGGTATAGCAGTAAAGGTTCAGAAAGCGCTGGCCTGCCGCTTCGCGCTGAATTCGCATCCGGATCGGCCGATGGTCGAGAAACAGGCCGGTGTCCAGGTAGTCGGTAAGATTGACCAGCAGCTTGACGCCGCCTTCTGCGACTTCGAGAAAATCACCCTGGCTCGCCTGACGCTCATATTGACGCGTACCGCTCTGGCGCTCGCGACGTTTGACCACCACCTTGGAGCGGGAGATACCCAGCGCTTGCGGTATCGCACCGAGTGCATCGTACAGCCGCGCCTGGGCTTTTTCAGGGTCGATCGAACGTGGCGGCGCGTATTCCTGGACGTGCACCCAGTCGCCATACAGATCGATCGCCAGGGCGTATTCAGGCATATCGGCATCATAGAGCCGATAGCATTCAATTCCCTCCCGCCGCGCCCACTTGCCAAGCTGGCGCAAGTTCTTTTGCAAGCGGTTGGCGAACATCTGCCCGCCCTCGCTGAGTCGGGCCAACTCCTGCGCGGGCTCCGGGTCAGCCTGCGGTGCAGGCGAAGCGGAAGAAGATCGCTGTCCCGTGACGAACTGGTCAAGGTCGACCTTGATCAGCAGGAGCTTGCACGGCAGTGCACCATTCCAGAAGGCGTATTGCTTGTGACTGCGAACCCCCATGCGTTTGCCCAGATCAGGCGCAGAGGTCAGTACGGCAGCTTCCCAGCCCAGGCAAGCCTGGCGCAGACGCTCGCCGAGATTCTGGTACAGGTAGACCAGGCTGGCTTCGTCGCCCAAGCGCTCACCGTATGGAGGGTTACAGATCACCAGGCCTTTCTGGTTCTGGTCGGGGCGCGGCTCGAATGTCGCCACGTCGCCCTGATAGACACGGATCCAGCTGGCCAGTCCGGCGCGTTCGATGTTATTTCGGGCGGGCTGGATCAGGCGCGGATCGGCTTCGTAGCCGCGGATCCACAACGGTGGCCTGGCCATCCCGGCATCGGCGCGTGCTTGTGCTTCGGCGTGTAGACGCGACCACAGCGCCGGGACATGGCCCAGCCAGGCGGAAAAGCCCCAACGCTCACGACGCAGGTTGGGTGCAATATCCGCTGCCATCATTGCCCCTTCGACGAGAAAGGTTCCGACACCGCACATGGGGTCCGTCAACGCACCGCCCTGCGCAGCGATCCGCGGCCAGCCCGCGCGTATCAGCACGGCGGCCGCCAGGTTCTCCTTGAGCGGCGCGGCGCCTTGCTGCAAACGGTAACCGCGCTGGTGCAGGCTGTGTCCGGAAAGATCCAGAGACAGGACGGCCTGGCCACGATCCAGTCGCAGATGCACGCGCACGTCCGGGTTCAGCTTGTCCACGCTGGGCCGCTCACCTGACGCCGTGCGGAGCCGGTCCACGATGGCATCCTTGACTTTCAGGGCGCCGAAATGGGTGTTGTCGATGCCCGAACCGTTGCCGCTGAACTCCACCGCCAGGCTACCGGTGGCTTCGAGATGTTCAGCCCAGTCGATTCGGTAGACGCCGTCATACAGCGTATCGGCGTTTTCTGTAGCGAAACGATCGAGCACGAGCAACACGCGGTTGGCGAGCCTTGACCACAAGCACAGGCGATACGCCACTTCCATGCTGCCAGCGCCACGAATCGCGGCGGTCTGCTCGCGGGCATCTTCCAAGCCAAGCTCGACGGCCTCGGCAAGCAACAGGCTTTCCAGCCCCTTGGGACAGGTCAGGATAAGTTCGTGTCGATCAGTCATGGGGTATCCCAGAAAAATGTTCATTCAGGCCGCGCCTGGAGGAGCTGGCCTGGCTTGGAAAAGATCGGTATCCGCAAATATCACGGCTGTTGTCGGTATCGCCAATCTACTGGTGCTGCGCAAACCTTTGTATGGTGGGCCTTATGGGTGCGGCCACGGTTTGGTTACGTCCTTATGACAAAACGATCGTTCCCGCGCCGGGCCCATTGCGTTAGAAATCGACCTAGTCCGGCGTCGCAACGACGTCTGGTAGAGCCCCGCCACGCCGGCAGCGGGGTTCGCTGGCAGTCCAGCTGCCTGATCTCGCCATGAGGTCAACAGGAACACCAGTCAACCACTGAGGGCAATACCCAATGAGAAGACTCAAGCGTGATCCGATGGAACGAGCATTTCTGCGTGGTTATCAGCATGGCATACAAGGCAAATCTCGCGATTTATGTCCCTTCTCCCACTCCGAAGTACGCCAAGCCTGGATCAACGGCTGGCGGGAGGGTCGCGGCGACAACTGGGACGGTCTGACTGGCGCAGCCGGTCTTCATCGACTGAACGAACTTCACGCGGTCGGCTGATTCTGGATCACACCGACGTCAACTGGCACGCCCCACCCGGGCGGCGGGCCTAGAGCCCGGGGCTCCCAAAGGGAGCCCCTCCGGGCATCATTCCCTCCCAGCATCCTTGCGCACCGGCAACGCAGCGATCGCATCCACCGCCTCGCGAATAAGCGCAGGCCCCTTGTAGATAAAGCCGGTATAGAGTTGCACCAGACTGGCACCCGCCTCGATTTTCTCAGCCGCGTGGCGCCCCTCGGTGATTCCGCCAACGGCAATGATTGGCAACCGCCCACGCAGCGTGTCGGCGAGCACCTTGACCGTATGCGTGCTTTTCTCCCGAACCGGTGCGCCTGAAAGACCGCCCGCCTCATCCGCATGGGCCAGGCCCGCAACACCTTCGCGACCGAGCGTGGTGTTCGTGGCGATGATCGCGTCCATGCCGGACTGCAGCACCGTCTCCGCCACCAGCACCGTTTCCTCATCGGTCATGTCCGGCGCGATCTTGATAGCCAGTGGTACCCGCTTGCCATGCAGGACCTCAAGATCCTCGCGACGCAGGCGAAGGGCGTCGAGCAGTTGCTTCAGCGAATCCCCGAACTGCAGACTGCGCAGGCCCGGAGTGTTAGGCGAGCTCACATTGACGGTCACATAGCTCGCCTGGTGGTAGACCTTGTCGAGACACAACAGGTAGTCATCCTGCGCGCGCTCTACAGGCGTGTCGAAGTTCTTGCCGATATTGATGCCCAGGACACCTTTGAACCTGGCCGCATCCACCCGTTCAAGCAACGCATCGACGCCCTGGTTGTTGAACCCCATCCGATTGATGATCGCTTCTGCTTCAGGCAGCCGGAATACACGCGGCCTGGGGTTTCCCGGCTGTGGCCGAGGCGTCACGGTTCCCACCTCGACAAAGCCGAACCCCAGCTGCGACATGCCGCAGATCGCCTGGCCGTTCTTGTCCAGCCCGGCGGCCAACCCAACCGGGTTGGGGAAATCGAGCCCCATCACTCGCACCGGCAAGCTGGCCGGGGGTTTGCCCAGCAAAGCGTTAAGCCCAAGACGACCGCCCGCCCCTATCAGGTCGAGAGAGAGCTCGTGGGCAGTTTCGGGCGTGAACTTGAACAGCAGCTGACGGGCCAGGTTATACATACAAAGCCAAATCCTGGGAAAGTGGGCCGCGGAGTATAGCAGGCGCCCGCATTCCCAGCCCTTGAACCTGAAGCCTTGAACCGGTGCGCGCGGGGGTCAACCAACCCGGCGGAGCCCGATCAGCTTCCCGTCTGCAGAAAACTCGATCTCGAATGAACCAAACACGCCCGCACTTGTCAGAAAGGGTCGCAGGTGGTGCGCAGGCAAGCTGACGCTCTTTCCCTCCCGGCTCCTGATCAGGATACGATTGGCACGTCCCTGATACACCGCCAGCAAGCGGTCGGCAGGTAACGCGATATCCAGCACGAGGCGTAGCATGGAGGCTCCTCAATGAACAGTGCAGCGATTTTGCCACATTGGTGCATGACCTATATCCAGACTCCAGACGTCTGCCTTCTGCAGCAGAAGCTTGATGCCAGCACACACGGATCTAGGCCCTGTCATGCCTATACCGTAGCCCATCGAGCCCATGCATCATGATGAGCCTGCCCGAGGCAATGCCGTCCGTGACCTCCCGAATCGCCAGATTAGCGCAACGCCTGGGACTGACCGGCAAATCGCCGCGCCAGACGCTCGAACATGCCAGCCAGATCAGGCTGCCCTTCGCTCCGCTGGAAGAACCTTCTCCCGGCATCTTCTGGCAAGACGGCCCCTGCCTTCAGCGTTTCGCCGACCTGCCACGTGGCGCATTGTCCGGCCCGATCCAGGAAGACAAGGCCCGTGCACATGCCGCCCTGACGCGCCTGGTACGCAAGGAAGTCAGCTTTTTCCAGGCTTTCGATCTGCGCCAGATAGACGGACTCAGCGGCCAGAATGGCAGTGGCCAGATCTACCCGACCTTTGAAGCCTTCGCCGCCACTCCGGCCTGCCGCCAGCTCAGGGTCATCAGTTACAAGGACTTCGTAAAAACGCTCAGTGCAGCGCTGCCCGACTTCCAGGCCAACGCGCCCCTCGAACTGCGACAGGCCAGCTGGCTCGGTGAACGCGTCTACTGGGCAGGTGAACACCACAGCGAAGCCTTCGCTTGCGCCATCGCTTATGCCCGCCTTCGCGGACTCGAGATCTCCCTGCCCTGCGAGCTGACCGACTACCGCCTGGACGCGTCTGGCCTGCAAGCGCTGGATAACGAATACCATGCGATCACCTTGCCTGCACAAGCCTGGAGTGACCGCACCTTCATGAATCTGCTGCTTGATGCGAAGGCGCCCTATGCCCGCCTGACATTGCTGCGCAGCGCCAGCAATTCCGAGTTGTTACTGCTGGAGAGAAGCGACTTTTCAGCCAACGCGTTGGGCGAGGGTCTCAAGCTGGCCGGCGCGCCGGACATGGTTCGCTACCTGCGCGATCTGCCGCAGATAACGCGCTTTCGCCTGGGCCGGCAGCCCTCTCAGCCAGACTGACCATCGCCGGGTCGCGCAGTGTGCCTGGCTGGCACTGTCTCCGGCGCGGTCTGCATCAGTGCGGCACGCCAAAGAAAAAGCCGGCGCAATCGCGCCGGCTTTCCATTCAAACCGCCAGCCTGCCTGGCGGTTGGTGCGCACTAGCGACGTGCACTTTCCAGGGCAAGGTCCTGCAGCTCACGACCGGCAACCGCATACATTGCATAGTCAACCGTCGTGGCGCTTCGTAGCTCGACCAACATCTTGCGCCAGCGCTCGACCTGATACTGACGCTGCTCAAGCCAGAGCTGTACCCGCGCATCGAGTGCGTCCGGCGCCCCGCTCATCTGCAGCACCGACACGGTGATCGCTCGCTGTTGACCATCCAGGTCGTCACGAAAGCTCTCGCGCGCCAGGGCTTGCCAGTTGTTTTCCACGGGCAGACTGGTCACCTGCTGCAGATACCACGGCAGTTCCAATGCTCCGCCTACAGCAAAGTAAGCTGCGGCGACCTCCGCCGGGGGCTGGCCGGTTTCGTCAGCGGCTTCAAGGATCGGTAGCAGCGTGTACAGATGGTTGGTCCCGGCGACCATTCGCGCCAACAGCTCCGGAACACCTGCTTCGGTGTAGCGCTCATAGCGTGCCTGCCATAGCTCACGCGTGGCGCCCTGCAGTAGGGAGTCGAGCTTCAGCCCCAGCGCGGCGACGCGCGGCCCGAAATGCCCGACGTCGCGGGCTGCATCCAGCTCGTTGCGACGGTTGCGCAGGAACCAGCGCGTGGCCCGACGCCCCAAGCGCATCAGTTCATCCATGAGGTTCAACTGCAGTTCAGCCGGGATCTTGTAGTCGAGCGCCTCGATCTGGCGGAACCAGTGCGGCAGGTGAAAGATGTCCCTGACGATCACATAGGCCCCGGCGACATTCGCTGCGCTCAGCCCGGTTGCTTCATGCAAGCGCTGAACAAAGGTAATACCCATGTTATTGATCAGATCATTGGCAATCTGGGTGCTGACAATTTCGCGCTTGAGGCGATGCTGCAACATCGCATCGCGGTAATGCTCAGCCAGCAGCTGCGGGAACGCACTTTCCATCTCGCGGGCCAGATAGGCATCGTCCGGCACGCGGGATTGCAGCAAGGCTTCCTTCAGATGGATCTTGCTGTAGGAGATCAGGACCGACAGTTCTGGACGGGTCAGCCCTTTACCAAGCGAGGCACGGTCAGCCAGGACCTCGTCGGTTGGGAGGAACTCCAGTGCCCGATCCAGCAGACCGTCCGCTTCGAGCGCACTGATCAGCCGCTTGTACTCGGCCCCACCCTCGCGAGCGCGGTGTTCGGCCTGTGACAACGCCTGGGTCTGCTTGTAGTTGTCATGCAGCACCAGCTCGGAGACCGCATCGGTCATGTCGAACAACAGCTTGTCGCGCTGCTTGCCCGTCATGTCGCCGGCACTGACGATCTCGTTGAGCAGGATCTTGATATTGACCTCATGGTCCGAGCAGTTCACTCCGCCCGCGTTGTCGATGAAGTCGGTATTCGCCGCGCCGCCGTGCAAGCAGTACTCGACCCGTCCCAGCTGGGTGATGCCCAGGTTGCCACCCTCGCCAACGACCTTGGCGCGAAGCTCGTTGCCGTTGACCCGCAGGATGTCGTTGGCCTTATCGCCGACATCCGCATGGCTTTCGGCGGTGCTCTTCACATAAGTCCCGATACCGCCATTCCAGAGTAGATCCACCGGTGCCTTGAGCAGCGCGTGAATCAGTTCGGCAGGAGTCAGCTGATCGGCCTCTATTTCGAAGCGTGCCTTCATCTGCGGCGTTATCGTGATGCGCTTGGCCGAGCGCGGGAATATTCCACCGCCCGCTGAAATCAGCGAAGCGTCATAGTCGGTCCATGACGAACGCGGCAAATCGAACAGGCGCTTGCGCTCGATGAAGCTGCGGGCGGCATCCGGGTTCGGATCGATGAAGATGTGCAGGTGGTTGAACGCGGCAACCAGCTGGAGGGTTTCGGACATCAAAAGGCCATTGCCGAATACGTCTCCGGCCATGTCGCCAATCCCGATGACGCTGACCGGGTCGCGCTGCACGTCGACTCCTCGTTCGCGGAAGTGACGCTGTACCGAGACCCACGCGCCCTTGGCGGTGATACCCATCTTCTTGTGGTCGTAGCCAGCTGATCCGCCTGAAGCGAAGGCATCCCCCAGCCAGAAGTCGTACTCGGCAGCGATACCGTTGGCGATATCGGAAAAGGTGGCGGTGCCTTTATCTGCTGCCACCACCAGATAGGGGTCATCTTCGTCGTAGCGCAATACGTTGGCCGGCGGCACCACCTTGCCGTCCTTGAAGTTATCAGTGATGTCCAGCAGGCCGCTGATGAATATCCGGTAGCAGGCGATGCCTTCGGCCAGCACCTCGTCACGCGAACCGCTCGTTGGCAGCCTGCGCGGGACGAAACCGCCCTTGGCCCCGCCGGGCACGATGATGGCGTTCTTGACCTGCTGCGCCTTGACCAGGCCGAGCACCTCGGTGCGGTAGTCCTCTTCACGATCGGACCAGCGCAGGCCGCCCCGTGCGACCTTGCCGCCGCGCAGATGTACGCCCTCGACACGCGGGGAATAAACGAATATCTCGAACTTGGGTGCCGGGCGCGGCATTTCCGGAATCGAACGGGGGTCGAGCTTGAAGCTGAAATAGCTTTTTGCCTTGCCGCTGGCATCGGTCTGGTAGAAGTTGGTCCGCAACGTTGCTTTGATCAGGGCCAGGTAACGCCGCAGGATGCGATCCTCGTTGAGTACCGCGACGTCATCCAGAGCCGTGACGATAGCCTGCTCCAGGCGCGCCTGCTTGTCGGCCAGATCGTCCTCGCCGAGCTTGCGCGCCAGATAGAAACGCATCTTGAACAGGCGCACCAGCTCGCGGGCAATGGCGGTATGGTTGAGCAATGCGCTGGCGATATACCCCAGGTCGAAGCCCATGCGGATCTGCTTGAGATAACGGCCATAGGCCCGCAACAGCGCCACTTCCCGCCAGGTCAGGCCCGCCGTCAGCACCAGCCGGTTAAAGGCATCGTTTTCTGCCTGGCCGTTATGGATCGCAATGAAGGCATCCTGCAGGGGCTCATTGATTTCCATCAGATCGATTTCGAGCCCTTCGGCATAGGTAAACGCGAAATCATGAATCCAGTATTCGCGACCGTCCTTGCGCCGCAGATGGAAGGGAAACTCACCCAGCACCCGCAGACCAAGGTTCTCGAGAATCGGCAACATGTCCGACAAGGGCAGCGGCGAGTTCAGGTGGTACAGCTTGCAATGCAGGCGATTCTCCACCGCCGTGATCGGCTGGTAGAAACTCATCACCAGCGGTCGCTCGTCGCTCAGGCTCAGCACATGCTGCATGTCGACCGCGGCTGAGTGGGGCGCGAAACGCTCGCGATAACCGGCGGGAAAGCCTTTCGGGAAGTCAGCCAAAATGCCGGTGCCCTGCCCCTCGCCAAAGCGCTCGATGACCACGCTCGTATAGTCGTCCTGCCAGGTACGGCAGGCTTGTACCACTTCGTTCTCCAGCTGAACCGGATCGAACTGAACCTGCTTGTTCGGATCCAGGCGCAACAGGAATTGCACGCGGATCAGGACGGATTCAGAAAAATAAGTAGAAAATTCACAACCGCTCGCCTCCAGGCGATCCATCAATACCTGCTGAATACGCAGGCGGGTCTCGGTCGAGTAACTGTCACGGGGAACATACGCCAGGCAGTAGCAGAATCGCCCGTAGGGATCGATCCGCATGAACAACCGCAGCTTGTTGCGCTCCTGGATCTGGACGATGGCGATGGCAGTGCTGAACAGCTGGTCGAGCGTCATCTGGAACAGCTCGTCACGCGGCAGCACTTCCAGTACCTGGGTCAGCTCCTTGGCAAGATGCGCCGAATCGTCGAACTGGGAGCGTTTGATGACCTCAGCGACCTTGCTGCGTATGTAAGGGATCCGCCGCACGCTCTGGGTGTAGACCGATGAGGTGAACAGTCCGAGGAAGCGACATTCCCGAGTCACCCGGCCCTGCTCGTCGAATTCACGAATCGACACGAAATCCGGGTAGGCCGGTCGGTGCACCCGGCTCGGGGTCGCCGCCTTGGCAAACGACAGCAGCAGCGGCTCACGCAGGTAGGCCAAAGCCGTCGGCATGATCAGCTGGTCGTCCTGCTGCAGGTCGGTGCGCAGGATGCGCGACAGGCCCAACAGCGACGACTCGTCATACAGGATGCGCCCACCATCCCCCTGGTCGATGACCGTGAACTCTTCATAGCCGAGAAAGGTGAAATGGTCGTCGGCCAGCCAGCGCATGAAGTCCATGCTTTCGGCCAGCTGGGCTTCGTTGGCCAGCTGCAGCGTTCCAAGGCGGGCATGATGTTCTTCGGCCTTGGCCTTCATCGCCGGGAAATCGGTCACGGCCAGACGCACCTCGGCCAGAACGCCGTGCAACGACTGCTCCAGCTCGCGCAAGGCAGCGGCACTGGCACAGCGGTCGATCTCGACGAATATCAGCGACTCGGCCTTGCTGTCATCCTCCGAGCTGCCCTTGGGCAGCAGCTCAACCAGGCTGCCATCGGCATCCCGGCGAACCTGCAATACGCTGTTCTGCAAGGTATGGATGGCGTAACCACGGCGCGTCAGTTCCATTCGTACCGAATCGACGAGGAACGGCATGTCGGGATGCAATACCTCGACCACGCTATGGGTCGACTGCCAGCCATGCTTTTCGTAGTCAGGGTTGAACACGTGCACTTCCGGACTGCCCGGGTCGAAACGCTCCAGCAGACGCCAACTGGCAAGCGTGGAGCCAACCAGGTCGGTCATGCGTCGCTGGGTAAGCTCGGGGAGAGCGACGATACCGAAGAATTGCTCGGCGAAGAGTCCCACTTGTGGCAGGAGTTTCTCGTCGACATGCTGCGCCAACGCCACTTGCAGTTGTTGCTGAAAGTCGGCTTTGCTGGCAGCTGTAAAGAACGCCATTTTTTCGCTCCATTCTGGCTTGGAATTCGACTAAGGCAGTCGCGGGACCTGACTGGCAACGCAACGTGTAAGTTCCACGTTAGCCCAGCAAAACAGCGACTGCGAAAACGCGACACTACCCTTCTCTGGCGCCGCCAGTGGCCCGGCAGTCACATTATTCCAGAAACATGACGAACACTGGCTGCGGTCGTCGAATCGCTTCGCTAACCGACTTGCGTCGCCTCCCCGGAGCGTTCCGTGGACGCAGCAGTTGCGGCTGCCGAAGTTGCCGAACGGCGCATAGCCTGTACATCGGCAAATGAATTAAAGTCGAGGCCGCCAGGCACTCGCCCCGGCACGCCCCTTCAGAAGAGCTCAGCGATGGATCACCGTGAAGCCATAGTCGCGCTGCGACAGTTTCTTTCATCCCAGATCTTCGGTCAGGAACGCCTGATCGAGCGGCTGCTGATCGCCTTGCTGGCCGATGGACACCTACTCGTGGAAGGCGCGCCGGGTCTGGCGAAAACACGTGCAATCAAGGAGCTTGCCGGCGGGCTGGAGGCTGAGTTCCACCGGATCCAGTTCACGCCAGACCTGCTTCCGGCTGACATTACCGGCACCGAGATCTACCGGCCGGAAACCGGAAGTTTCGTATTCCAGCAGGGTCCCATTTTTCACAACCTGGTGCTGGCCGACGAAATCAACCGTGCGCCAGCCAAGGTGCAATCGGCTCTGCTCGAGGCCATGGCCGAGCGGCAGGTCAGCGTAGGTCGCAGTACCTATGAGCTGTCGCCGCTGTTCCTGGTGATGGCGACGCAAAACCCAATCGAGCAGGAAGGCACCTATCCGTTGCCGGAAGCCCAGCTCGACCGCTTCCTGCTGCATGTGAAGCTGGGCTTCCCCGATGCCTCGGTGGAGCGACGTATCCTCCAGCAAGCTCGGGGTGAGGCCATCCATGGCGAAACCCCACCCGAACACCGAGTCTCCCAGCAGGCGATATTCGCCGCGCGCAAGGAAATCCTCGGTCTGTACATGGCCGATGCGGTGGAGGAGTACCTTGTTCAGCTGGTCATGGCGACCCGTACACCTGCCAAGTTCGACGCCGAGCTCGCTGGCTGGATCGCCTATGGATCCAGTCCGCGCGGCTCCATCTCCCTGGATCGCTGCGCCCGCGCCCATGCCTGGCTCGCGGGTCGGGACTTTGTCAGCCCTGAGGACATCCAGGCCGTTCTCTTCGACGTCCTGCGCCACCGCCTGATCCTGTCGTTCGAAGCCGAAGCAGCCGGTATCGATCAGGATCGCGTGCTGCAGCGCATACTCGACGTGGTCGCGGTGGCCTGATGTCCCCCTTGCGTGCCACCGGGGGCACATCAGTGCCGCCCGAAACCAACGATGGCATACGGGTGAGCCTCGCCGAGCTGATCGACATGCGCCATCGAGTGCGCGAGGTTCCGCTGTTTTCCAGTCCGCAACGACGCAGTCAACTGGTCGGCCTGCACCATTCCAAACTGCGTGGACGCGGTGTGGATTTCGATCAGGTGCGTATCTACCAGGCAGGTGACGACGTCCGCACCATTGACTGGCGCGTCACGGCGCGTACCCAGGAGCCCCATACAAAACTGTTCCATGAGGAGCGCGAGCGGCCGATCTATCTGATCGTCGAGCAGAGCCCGCGCCTGTTCTTCGGCAGCGGGATGGCCTTTAAATCCGTGATCGTCGCGCAGGCTGCCAGCCTGGTGGGTTGGGCCGCGCTGAGCCACAACGACCGCGTCGGTGGGCTGGTCTTCGGTCATGGCGACCAGCATGAAATCAAGCCGCGTCGCCACAAGCAGAGCCTGCTCCAGCTGCTTGATCGCCTCGCCCGCGCCAATGCGCTGCTCGAAGCCGATCAGGCTCATGACCCCGATGCTTTTGGCCTTGCGCTTAGACGCGCTCGCGAGGTGCTACGCCCCGGCAGCCTGGCCGTAATCGTCTGCGATGAACGTGCCTTGAGCGATGCCGCCGAGCAGCAGCTGAGTCTGCTCGCACGTCACGTCGACCTGCTGCTGATCCCGGTATGCGACGCCCTCGACCATAGCCTACCGGCAGCCGGACTGCTGCGGTTCGCGCAGTTCGGTGCGCGGCTGGAACTGGACACTCATGACGCTGCGCTACGGCAACGCTACCGGCTACAGGGTGAAGCCCGGAGTGCGCGCTGGAGGCGCCTGGCTGATCGACTGCGAGTGCCCCTGATGCCGCTCAATACAGAGCGAGAGCTGGTCGATCAGCTCCGGGAACACCTGAGCGTTCAGCACCCGGGAGCGCACCGATGAACAGCCTCGACCAACTGGAACCCTTGATTACGCCCGCCCCGGTAAGCTGGTGGCCATTGGCACCCGGCTGGTGGTTCCTTGGCGCGCTGCTTCTTAGCATCGTCCTGCTGGTGCGACTGCGCCCCTTGCGGCATCTGAAGC
Source organism: Stutzerimonas sp. C6.4V (assembly GCF_058536345.1). Lineage (NCBI taxonomy): Bacteria > Pseudomonadati > Pseudomonadota > Gammaproteobacteria > Pseudomonadales > Pseudomonadaceae > Stutzerimonas > Stutzerimonas sp. C6.4V. The sequence goes on along the minus strand of NZ_JBZUBM010000001.1, from coordinate 1,167,037 downwards.
GAGACGAGACTTCCACCACCGAACCGACGCTTGACCCTCAACGCGAGGCTGCCCTGCTGGAACTTGCCCAGCTGAGCAAGCCATATGGTGGCCAGCCCGCCAGCCACTGGCTGCAGCAAATCAATGCGCTGCTCAAGCGCCTGTGCCGTATTCGCTATCCGGATGACAATCCGCACACGCTGAGCGGCAGAGCCTGGCTGGCGTTCCTCGACAATCGGTGCCCGGCAGCGGGTCTGACACGCTGGATGGTACTGGTGGAGGGTGCATACCGTGCCGAGTGTCGCCTGGATGACAAGGCCATACAGGGGCTTGAGCAATCCGTGCAGATCTGGATCCGCAAGCATGTTTGAGTTGGCGTGGCCTTGGGTCTGGCTGCTGCTTCCGCTGCCATGGCTTTTACGCTGGTTCCTGCCGGTATCGGAAAGCGGTGACGCCGCATTGAAGGTGGGTTTTCTGGCCGAGCTGGAAAGCCTGGCCGGGCGACGCGCCAAGATCGCACTTCCCAGCTGGCGTCAGCAATTGCCCTTTCTGCTGATCTGGTTGCTGTTGCTGTTTGCCGCGTCCAGACCGCAATGGCTTGGCGAGCCGCTGCCGATTCCTACCAGTGGTCGCGACCTGCTGCTGGCGGTCGACGTGTCCGGTTCCATGGACTACCCCGACATGCAATGGCAAGGCGAGGAAATCAGCCGGCTGGAGCTGGTCAAGCGTCTGATCGGCGACTTCATCAGTGAGCGGCGCGGCGACCGCGTCGGGCTGATCCTTTTCGGCAGCAAAGCCTACCTGCAGGCGCCGCTGACGTTTGACCGGCAAACGGTGCGCACCTGGCTGGACGAAGCCGTGATTGGCATCGCCGGCAGCAACACGGCTATCGGCGACGCCATCGGGCTCGCGGTCAAACGCCTGCGCGAGCGCCCGGCCAAAAGCCGAGTGCTGGTGCTGATAACGGACGGCGCCAACAACGGAGGCGAAGTCGACCCTCTGCTGGCCGCGCGCCTCGCCGCAGCGGCAGGCGTCAAGGTACATACCATCGGCATCGGTGCTGAAGCGGACGAGAGCATGCTCGGCCGATTTGGCTTCAACCCAGGCGGTGATCTCGACGAAACCACTCTTCGCGCAATCGCCCTTGAGACCGGCGGCGAGTATTTCCGGGCCCGTTCGAATGAGGAATTGGAAGCGGTTGGTCAGACGCTGGATCAACTCGAACCGGCCGCACAACAAGCCGCGCAGGCCCGGGTGGCCACTGCGCTCTATGCCTGGCCACTGGCTGCCGCACTGCTGATGAGCTGGCTATTGGTTGCGCGAAGCCTCTGGCACCAGGCGCTTCGTCGCCTTGCCGGCTGGAGCAGGCCGTCATGAGCGATTTGCTGCCACACCTGCTCCGGCCATTCTGGCTCCTCGCACTGCCGCTGCCGATCTGGCTGTTGTGGCGGTTATGGCATCGCCAGCGCCAGACAGGCCGCTGGCAGCGCCTGTTGCCCGAAGCCTTCCATGCCGCGCTGCTGACCCGCGGCAAGCTGCGTAACAGCAAGCTGCCATGGGTACTGCTCGGCTCCGCCTGGCTGCTGGCGTGCCTGGCCCTGCTCGGCCCAAGCTGGCAGCACGTCGAGCAGCCGAGCCTGTCTCGCGCCGATCCACTGGTAATACTGCTGGAAACCACTCCGGCCATGCTGGCGACCGATGCTGGTCCCAGTCGGCTGGAGCAGGCCAAGCGCAAGGTCCTCGATCTGCTGCAACGGCGCGAGGATGCGCAGACAGCGGTGGTGGTGTTCGCAGGAAGCGCCCATACACTGGTACCCCTGTCAAACGACATGGCCACCACCCAGAACCTGCTGGAGGTATTGAAGCCCGACCTGATGCCTGAATCCGGTCATCGCGCCGATCTTGCCGTGGCGCAAGGCATGGAATTGCTTCAGCGAGGGGCCAATGGACGTGGCCGTCTATTGTTCATCGGCAGCAGCCTGAACGAGGCTGAGCGCGCAGCCATCGAACAGATGCTCGAAGACAGCGACCAGCAGCTTCTTCTGCTGGGCATCGGCACCGAACAAGGCGCCCCGGTTCCCCTTGCAGACGGAAGCTTCATGAAGGACGACAAGGGCGCTATCGTCATTCCCCGGCTGGATGACAGCGCCATGCGCCGTTTCGCGAGCCGCGTGGGTGGCCGTTATCAGCAGGCTCGGCTGGACGATGACGACCTACGCAACCTCGGCTTGCTCGAACGCAGCGCAAAGCTGCTGGCGCAGGAAGACACCACCCGACTCGATGCCTGGCACGATCAGGGCTACTGGCTGCTGCTTCCCCTGTTGTTGCTGGCGGCCTGTGCCGGTCGCCGAGGCTGGTTGTTCTGCCTGCCGCTGGTTCTGTTTCTACCGCAACCGGCCAGCGCCATGAGCATGGACGATCTGTGGTGGCGTCCTGACCAGCAAGGCATGCGCCTGCTCGAATCCTCACGCCCCGACGAAGCCGCCCAGACGTTCAGGGACCATCAGTGGCAGGGCTACGCTCGCTATCAAGCAGGAGACTTCGCCGGAGCGGCGGAAAGTTTCGCTAAAGGCGATACAGCCGCTGCCCATTACAACCGAGGCAATGCCCTGGCACGCAACGACGAGTTGCAAGCGGCCATCGAAGCCTATGATCAAGCATTGGAGCTGGACCCGAACCTTGAGATAGCACGCCGCAACAAGGCCATCGTGGAAGAAGCGCTGCGGCAGCAACGGCAGGCCCAGGAGGAAAACGACGTCTCTGACCAGCCGATGGACCGGGCGTCCATGAGCGAAGCCGAACAGGGCAGTCAGGTACAGGCGAGCAAAGGGCAAGCGTCGTCCCACGACGCGCCGGACGGACCCACGAAACCTCTGGCAGAGGAAACGCAGAGGCCGGGCGAAGCATTGCCAGAGGCCTCTGCCGAACCCGAACCATCGACTGCGGAACAAACACTGGCCGAAGCACCGGAGCAATCCCTCGATCCAGAGCAGGACCAGGCGATGAACCAATGGCTGCGCAGGATTCCGGACGATCCCGGCGAGCTGCTACGCCGCAAGTTTCTCTTTGAACAACGCAAACGTCAGGAATTGAAGCGATGATCCGGCGGATGACACTGATGTTTGTGCTTCTGGTGGGCTTGCCGTCCCACGCCGCAACCCTTGTCGCTCGGGTGGACCGCACCGAGTTGAGCCTGGACGAAACGGTGGAGCTGACCCTGGAGACTGCTGATGCCACCGCATTCGGCAAGCCCGACCTGCAGCCGCTGGATAGCCTGTTCAAGGTATCCGGCACCCGCCAGAACAACCAGCTGTCCGGTAGCAACGGCGAAGCTCGGGCAGTCACCCAGTGGCAGGTTACCCTGCAACCGCGGCAGACCGGCTATGTCGTCATCCCTCCATTGCGGCTCGGCGAGGCACATAGCGAACCCATCACCTTGCATGTCACCGAATCCAGCGCCAGCGCTGCGGACCTGCTTGCCCCGATTTTCATCGACGCCAGCCTCGACCAGGAAGTTGCCTATGTGCAGGCGCAGGTCCTACTGACCCTGCGCATCTACCATTCGGTATCGCTCTATGACGACAGCACGCTCTCGCCGCTACAGATGGGCGACGCGCTGGTGGAGCGGCTGGGCGAGCCACGCACCTACGAAAAGGACATCAACGGGGTCCGTCACGGCGTGATCGAGATCCGCTATGCGATATTCCCGCAGAAAAGCGGCGAGCTGACGATCCCCGCTCAGCTGTTCAGCGCCACCACGGTCGCGCCTGCGGCCGGGGACCGTTACGGATCGCGATTCGGGCGCTCGACGCAGGTGAAATCCCCGACGATCCCGCTGATGGTAAAACCCAAGCCCGCCGATTATCCCGCCGACGCGCCCTGGCTCCCTGCCCGAGGGCTGACGCTGGTCGAAGCCTGGAGCCCCGAGCCTGGGGAAGCACAGCTTGGCGAGGCGTTGACCCGCAGCGTGATGCTCAAGGCGAACGGCTTGACCAGCAGCCAACTCCCTCCCATAGAGGCAACCCGAATTCCCGGGTTGCGCAGCTACCCTGACCAGCCGAGCCTGCACAACGAAATTACCGCTGATGGCATCAGCGGTAGCATTGAGCAGCGCGAAGCCCTGGTGGCGACGCGCGCTGGCGACTTCCAGCTCCAAGCTATCGAACTGGTCTGGTGGAACACCCTGGAAGATCGTCTGGAACGCACCGTATTGCCCGCGCGCAGCCTCCAGATAGCTGACAACCCCGAACTGCAACAGCCTGTGATCGAGCCGGCCGACGTGTCCGAACAGCGGGATGTGGCAAGGCTCTGGCCCTGGCAGCTGAGCAGCGCATTGCTGGCGCTGACAACCCTGATCGGGTTCGGCCTGTGGCTGCACGCACGCAGCCAACCCGCGGTAGTCCGTGCGGCTCAGTCCGGGCCGACTCCACGCAGCCTGCTCGACGATCTCAAACGCGCCTGTATGGCCAACGACACCCAGGCCACCCGCCAGGCCCTCGACGCCTGGGCCCGCCAGCAACCCGAAACCCTCGCCGACATGGCTGCGCGCTTCCAACCGCTGTCCGAGGCGCTGGATGGACTCAACGGCGCGCTCTACAGCGAGACCGGCCAACGCTGGCAAGGCGACGCCCTGTGGCAAGCCATCCAGAGCCTGCCGGCAAGCCAGGCTACTGAAGACGGTCAGGAAACCGGTACTCTCCCGCCCTTGTATCCCCGCTGATCGGCCAACCCCGGCGGAATGGGCGTTGCGGCCAGAGCGGCTTGCGCCTGCATGGCATGTGGCTTGCTAATCCATTGACAGGTTTCAGCTCTCCTCAGCCCCCATAAACCAGCGGGCGGGCTTCGCACGGCAACGGGTACTTCTCAGCATGACCGATTTTTCCCCCTCGCCCCGCCCTGATGCCCAGGCCTGGGTAGCCGGCAGCGACGCGCCGGAAAAGCACGTAGTAAACCTGGGGTTCATGGCGCTGACCGATGCGGCATCCCTGATCGTCGCAGCGACGCAGGGCTTTGCGCAGCCCTATGGGCTGACGCTCAATCTTCGCCGACAGAGTTCCTGGTCCAGCGTGAGAGACAAGCTGGTCGAAGGCGAACTCGATGCCGCGCACGGGCTGTACGGGCTGGTTTACGCCGTGCACCTCGGCATAGGTGGCGGTGCCCCCAAGGACATGGCGGTGCTTATGGGGCTGGCGCAGAACGGGCAGAGCATCAGCTTGTCCCGTGAACTGAAAGCCGCTGGCGTGATCGATCCTGATGCGCTTGGCCAATGCGTGCGCCAGAGTGGTGCAAAACTCACGCTCGCCCAGACATTTCCCACGGGCACCCATGCGCTCTGGCTCTACTACTGGCTGGCCGCTCACGGCATTCACCCGCTAGCCGATGTCCGCACGCTGGTGGTGCCACCCTCGCAGATGGTGGCCCATTTACGGGCGCGTCGCATCGATGGCTTCTGTGCCGGCGAGCCCTGGGGTGCGCAGGCTATTGCAGAGGACATGGGTTTCACCATCGCAACCAGCCAGTCGATCTGGGCCGACCATCCGGAGAAGGTACTCGGCTGTACCCAGGAATTCGTCGACCACTATCCCAACACCGCCCGCGCGTTGGTCATGGCCATTCTCGAGGCCAGCCGCTTCATCGATAAGAGCAGGGAGAACCGCCGCAGCACGGCGCAGCTGATAGCCGGCCGCGACTATGTCGATGCGCCCGTCGCAGCCATCGAACCACGTTTCCTTGGCCAGTATGAAGACGGCCTCGGTCATGCCTGGCAGGACAAACACCCACTGCGCTTCTTCGGTGACGGTGAGGTAAACATGCCGTACCACTCCGACGGCCTCTGGTTCATGACACAACTACGTCGCTGGGGCCTGCTTCGTGAAGATCCGGATTACCTCGCCGTAGCTCAGAGCGTGCAGCAGACAAGCCTGTACCGCGATGCAGCGACCGCTCTGGGCATTCCCGTCCCCGCGTCCCCCATGCGCAGCGCCAGGCTCATGGACGGCAGCTACTGGGATGGCAGCGATCCTGCCGGCTACGCGCGCAGTTTTGCCCTGCATGCCCTGACGGGCACTCCATCGCTGTGCAAGCCTTGAAAAGGGAGACAGCCATGCTTCGTGTTCTCCTGATCGATGACACCCCACGCAAGGTTGGCCGCTTGCGCGATGCGCTGATCGAGGCCGGTTTCGAAGTCATCGAAGAGTCCGGCCTGACCATTGACCTGCCCGAACGGGTCGAAGCCGTCCGCCCGGATGTCGTGCTGATCGATACGGATTCACCGGGCCGGGATGTCATGGAGCAGGTCGTCATGGTCACCCGTGACCAGCCCCGCCCCATCGTCATGTTCACCGACGACAAAAACCCCGACGCCATGCGCCAGGCGATCCGTGCCGGCGTCAGCGCCTACATCGTCGAAGGCATCCAGGCCCAGCGCCTCAAGCCGATCCTCGACGTGGCCATGGCGCGCTTCGAAAGTGACCAGGCCATCCGTGCGCAACTGCACGCTCGCGACCAGCAACTGCTCGAACGCAAGCGCGTAGAACTGGCCAAGGGCATGCTTATGAAGATGCGCAACTGCAATGAGGAAGAGGCCTACACCCTCATGCGCCGCCAGGCCATGAGCCGCCAGCAGAAGCTGATCCAGGTCGCCGAGCAGATCATTGCGATGAATGATCTGCTGGGACAGTGAGTGCCACGGACAAATCATTCGTCCCTACATCCACATGGCGCTTTCTGTAGGGACGAACTTGTTCGCCCGCCCCACCCATGGCACAACATCCCACCACCCTCACCTGCGCAGTGCTGATAAGCAGTTCCTAACAACGTCTCATGTCGCTTCGCCGTGAACCAAAAAGGCGCCAGGTTTCTGCGCTTTGCACGAGTTTCGCTCTTCTCATCGCTCGACCAACTGGCCACCAGCACCCAGCCATCCGCCATGCACAATCGCTAACCACCTGTATTTTAATGCGTTTCAGAACTGATCTACGCCGAGAATGAATCTGGCAAGCCCCTTGCAATCACCTTGGCACCACGTCTTCGGGTCGCCAACGGCGGTGATCGGGACGAATTGACAAAGGCGTCAACGGTGCTCGCTCTGCGCTTGCAGAGGGTGTGTCCGTGACGCCTTTTTTCGTTTCGCGATTGAGGGATGAATCATGCGCAAGACCCGCCGTACGCTACTGAAAGCGCTGGTTGCCAGCGTTGGCTGCTCAGCCCTGCTGCAATTGATACCTATGGCCGCCTGGGCTGCCGAACCTGAAAAAGAAGAACTCAAGCTTGGCTTCATCAAGCTTACCGACATGGCGCCATTGGCGATTGCCTACGAGAAGGGCTTCTTCGAGGACGAAGGCCTGTACGTCACGCTCGAAGCCCAGGCCAACTGGAAGGTTCTGCTGGACCGTGTCATCGACGGCGAACTGGACGGGGCGCACATGCTCTCCGGCCAGCCGATCGGTGCCACCATCGGCTTCGGCACCAAGGCCGAGATCATCACCGCCTTCACCATGGATCTCAATGGCAACGCCATCACCCTGTCCAACGCCGTCTGGGAGCAGATGAAGCCCCAGGTGCCGATGGCCGATGGCAAGCCCGTGCACCCGATCAAGGCCGACGCGCTCAAGCCGGTCATCGAACAGTTCCAGGCCAGCGGCAAGCCGTTCAATCTGGGCATGGTGTTCCCCGTCTCGACTCACAACTACGAGCTGCGCTACTGGCTCGCAGCCGGTGGCATCCATCCGGGCTATTACGCGCCTGCCAAGGGCGACATCAGCGGCCAGATCGATGCCCAGGCATTGCTCTCGGTCACCCCGCCGCCGCAGATGCCTTCGACCATGGAAGCCGGCACCATCCATGGCTACAGCGTCGGCGAGCCCTGGAACCAGCAGGCCGTGTTCAAGGGAATCGGCGTGCCGGTGGTGGCGGACTATGCGATCCGCAAGAACATGTCGGAAAAGGTCTTCGGCGTTTCCAAGGCCTGGGCCGAAGCGAACCCGGAAACCCACAAGCGGCTGGTCAAGGCGCTGATCCGCGCTGGCAAGTGGCTCGATGAAGATAACAACGCCAACCGCCAGGAAGCCGTGGAAATCCTCTCGCGGCCGGAATACGTCGGCGCCGATGCCAAGGTCATCGCGAACTCGATGACCGGCACCTTCGAGTTCGAAAAGGGCGACAAGCGCGAAGTACCGGATTTCAACGTCTTCTTCCGCTACCACGCCACCTACCCCTACTACTCCGATGCCATCTGGTACCTGACACAGATGCGCCGCTGGGGGCAGATCGCCGAAGCCAAGCCGGACAGCTGGTACCTGGAAACCGCCAAGCGCGTCTACCGCCCGGAAATCTACCGCCAGGCCGCCGAAGAGCTGATCGCCGACGGCCTGCTCAGTGCCGAAGACGTGCCGCCCGCCGACGAAGACGGCATCCGCGAACCGCTGGCCGACACCATCGACGGCATCACCTACGACGGCCACGCGCCCAACGCTTACCTCGAACAGTTCGCGATCGGCCTGAAAGGCGATACCACGCTCTGATCCCGCGCATGGGAGGCGCAGGCCTCCCAACCCAGGAGGACATGTCGATGAGCAACCCAGCCGTCGTGCAAAACATCAAACAAACCCTCGAGGTGGCCCGTCAGGTCCGCCTCAAGCGCTGGCTCGCCCGGGTCATCATGCCGGTCGTCGGCGTGCTCGCCTTCCTGCTGTTCTGGCAGCTGGTGGCGAGCAACATCCAGACCAGCCTCGGCCAGTTCCCCGGTCCGACCCAGGTGGCCAAGCAATTCAACGGGCTGGTCGATGCGCACATCCAGTCGCGGGAAAAGGCCACCGCCTTCTACCAGCGCCAGGAAGAACGCAACGCCGCGACGCTGGCGAAGAACCCCGATGCCACCGTCAAGATTCGCCCTTACACCGGCAAGCCGACCTTCTTCGAGCAGATCTTCACCAGCCTGTACACGGTGATGGCCGGCTTCGCCCTCGCCTCGCTGATCGCCGTGCCGCTGGGCATCGTCTGCGGCCTGAGCAAGCCGGTGTACAACGCCATCAACCCCTTGATCCAGGTGTTCAAGCCGGTCTCACCACTCGCCTGGCTGCCGCTGGTCACCATGGTAGTCAGCGCCGTCTATGTCAGCGAGGACCCGCTGTTCGCCAAGTCCTTCGTCACCTCAGCGTTGACCGTCGCGCTGTGCTGCCTCTGGCCCACGGTCATCAACACCACCGTTGGCGTGGCCAATCTGGACAAGGACCTGACCAACGTCAGCCGCGTGCTGCGCCTGTCGCCGCTCAGCCATGTGCGCCGCATCGTCCTGCCGGCTGCCATTCCGATGATCTTCACCGGCCTGCGACTGTCGCTGGCGACCGGCTGGATGGTGCTGATCGCCGCCGAGATGCTGGCGCAGAACCCGGGCCTCGGTAAGTTCATCTGGGACGAGTTCCAGAACGGCAGCTCCAACTCGCTCGGCCGGATCATGGTCGCGGTGATCGTCATCGGCCTGATCGGCTTCGCCCTGGATCGCATCATGCTGATGCTCCAGCGCCGCGTGAGCTGGGACAAGAACGCAGACCTGCGCTGAGGAAATAACGATGAACCCTACCCATCTCGAACTCACCGGCGTCGGCATCAGCTTTCCCACGGACAAGGGACTCTACTGCGCGCTGCAGAACGTCAACCTGCGCATCGCCAAGGGCGAGTTCGTCTCGCTGATCGGCCATTCCGGGTGCGGCAAGTCCACGGTACTGAACATTGTCGCCGGGCTTTACCAGGCCACCACCGGCGGCGTCATCCTCGACGGTCGCGAAGTCAACGAACCGGGCCCGGAGCGCGCGGTGGTGTTCCAGAACCACAGCCTGCTGCCGTGGCTCAGCTGTTACGAGAACGTCGAGCTGGCGGTGCGGGAAGTTTTCAAGGACCAGAAGAGCAAACGGGAAATGCGCGACTGGATCGAACACAACCTCGACCTGGTGCACATGACCCACGCCCGCCACAAGCGCCCCAGCGAAATCTCCGGTGGCATGAAGCAGCGCATCGGCATTGCCCGGGCGCTGGCGATGCAGCCCAAGGTGCTGCTGATGGACGAGCCCTTCGGCGCCCTCGATGCGCTCACCCGCGCGCACCTGCAGGACTCGCTGATGCAGATCCACGCCGACCTCGGCAACACGGTGATCATGATCACCCACGATGTCGACGAAGCCGTGCTGCTCTCGGACCGCATCGTGATGATGACCAACGGGCCGTCCGCGACCATCGGCGACATTCTGCGCGTCGACCTGCCACGCCCGCGGGATCGCATGATGCTGGCCCATGACGCCGGCTATCACGCCTGCCGCGCGCAGGTGCTGGAATTTCTCTACCAGCGCCAGCAGCGGCCTGCTGCCTGAATTCCGAACAGAGGAAGATGCCCATGGAAATATCGATAGCCCTGTCCCTGGCCGCCTGCCTGGTGTTGCTCGGCAACCATCTCAGTCGAGTCGCAGCCGAGCGGCACCGCAAACGTATCAGCGCACCTGGCACCAGCCGAATGCCATGCGCGGATGATCAATCATCGATGAGCGCCTGCAGGGCATCCGCCAGCGCATTACCTGACGCACCCGTGCAATCGACGCAAGGCGGGTCATCCGCAGGCTGAATCCTGTTTGGGCCTGGTGCGCGGACACGTAGAATCCGCGCCCATGTCGCGCCGTTACCCAGCGCCCGGAACAAGCCCAAGCAAGAGAGCACCATGGCCCGCCTGACCCTCCAGTTTCCCGAAGACCAGTTCTGCTTCAGCACCCAGCTCACCGTACGCATCACCGACATCAATGCTGGCAACCATTTGGCGAACGATTCGATGATCTCGATGATTTCCGAGGCCCGTGCGCGCTTCCTGTTTGCCTATGGCATCGCCGAGACCAGCAAGGACGGGGGTGGCATCATCGTCACCGACCTGGCCACCACCTACAGAGCCGAAGCCCATGCACGGGATGCCTTGTTGTTCGAGGTGGGCGTCATGGATTTCAACAAGTACGGCGGCGATATCACCTTTCGCATCACCCGCCCGGCCGATGGGGCCCTGATTGCCATGGCCAAATCCGGCTTCGTCTTCTACGACTATGCGCAAAGTCGTGTCGTCGCCATGCCTGAGGCGTTTGCCGCTAAATTCCCGCGCGTGAATTGGATCGACTAGCCTTGGCCATCCCCGAGCTGCAGCAATCGGAGCACATCCTCGCGGTAGCAAAGCTCGGTACCGGGACGCATGACGGTTGCGCTGCCCGCGGCGATACCGAACTGCACGGCCTCTTCGATACTGCGTCCTTCCGCCAGCGCCAGCACGATGGCACCGAGCATGCTGTCGCCCGCACCCACCGCGCTGACCACAGGGACCCGGGGCGAACGCAGCCGCTGCAGCTGCTCGCCCCAGGCAACCAATGCTCCATCTGCGCCGAGGGACAGCACTATGACCTGCGCACTGCCCTGTGCCAGCAGCAGGCGCAGGGCGTTTTCCTGCTCGGCCTCGCTTGTGATCGAGTAGCCCATGATCGCCGCGAGCTCACTGAGACTTGGCTTCATCAGGTATGCACCACCCTGGCGAGCAGCGTAGGCCAGGGGTTCGCCGGACAGGTCCACGACCAGCCTTGCACCGATGCGTTGCGCGAGCAGGAGCAGATCATCGAAGAAACTGACGGGGACGCCTGGCGGAAAGCTCCCGCTCAGCACCAGATACCTAGGCGATGGCTCAAGCGAGGCCAGCGCGTCGAGACAGCGCGTCAGCTCCTCAGCCGATAGTAATGGGCCAGGCAGTACGAAGCGGTATTGCAGCCCCGTCTCGGACTCGTCCACGGTGAAGCTTTCACGCGTGTCACCCGCGATCGGGACCGGTCGATGCACCATGTCCAGCTCATCCAGCGCGCGCTTGAGCAGATCGCCGAAGGGACCGCCCGCGGGATAGACCGCAATTGCATCGCCACCCAGGGTCTTGACCACCCGAGCGACGTTGATGCCACCACCGCCGGGGTCATGGCGCGGCAACGAACAGCGCAGCTTCTCCGTGCTCGTTACGCGGGCGGTGCTGACGGACAGATCCATCGCCGGGTTGAGGGTAAGCGTGGAAATGACAGGCATTGATCACTCCTTGAGTTGTTCTGCCCAAGACTACATCAGCCAAAACGGCTGCATCGTTTAAAGCCAGCATCGCCCCGAGATGGACCGGAGCTGCGCGATCGTTGTGCACGTACAGTCCTTTCAAGCTCCTGTTGTAACTCTGATCCGCACAGAACGCCGTGTTGAACAGACTGGCACGCTAGATGCTTCCACGTTGGGTACGGTAGGCCAACGGCGGTCTCCACGTTAGACAAAGGCGTCGCAACATTCCTGCTCCGGTAGGTGTGTCGCGGCGCCTTTTGTTTTCGCCTCGAAGCTGGGGCGGCCCCCTTCGCCCACGATGAACGCCTGGAGCCTCTCCAATGAGTACCAGTTTCTGGAAAGCCGGCCACACGCCGACACTGTTCTCCGCCTTTCTCTATTTCGACCTGAGCTTCATGGTCTGGTATGTGCTTGGCCCCATGGGCGTGCAAATCGCCGCCGACCTGGGCCTGACCACGCAACAGCGCGCTTTCATGGTCGCCACACCGATTCTCTCCGGCGCCATACTTCGCCTCGTTCTGGGTATGCTCGCGGACCGAACCTCGCCGAAAACCGCGGGCCTGTTCGGGCAGATCGTGGTGATCGCGGCGCTCTTCATCGCCTGGCTGAACGGCATCCACAGCTACGAGCAAGCGCTGCTGCTGGGCCTGTTCCTCGGCATGGCGGGCGCGTCCTTTGCCGTCGCGCTGCCGCTCGCCTCGCAGTGGTATCCGCCACAGCATCAGGGCAAGGCCATGGGTATCGCCGGTGCGGGCAACTCCGGGACGGTCTTCGCGGCCCTTTTCGCGCCCGTTCTGGCAACGATGTTCGGCTGGACCAACGTCTTCGGCCTGGCGCTGATCCCGCTGGTGCTCACGCTGATCATCTTCGCGACGTTTGCCAGAAATGCTCCTAATCGCCCTGCCCCGAAATCCTTTGCCGACTACATGAAGGCCTTGGGCGATCGCGACAGCTGGTGGTTCATGTTCTTCTACAGCGTGACCTTCGGTGGCTTCCTCGGCCTGGCCAGCACCCTGCCCGGCTACTTTCATGACCAGTACGCCTTCGATCCGGTCAAAGCTGGCTACTACACCGCCGCCTGCGTATTTGCCGGCAGCCTGCTGCGCCCGCTCGGGGGCGCGCTTGCGGATCGCATCGGCGGTATTCGTTCGTTGCTGGTGATGTACACCGTCGCAGCGATCTGTCTGTTCGTGGTCGGCTTCAACCTGCCGAGCTCGACCGCCGCTCTGGCGCTATTCGTGGTGGCGATGCTCAGCCTTGGCGCTGGCAACGGTGCGGTGTTCCAGCTGGTGCCACAGCGCTTCAACAAGGAAATCGGCGTGATGACCGGACTGGTCGGCATGGCCGGTGGCATCGGCGGCTTTCTGCTGACCGCAGGCTTGGGGGCCGTCAAGCAGGCCACGGGCGATTACCAGCTGGGCCTGTGGCTGTTCGCCAGCCTGGGTGCGCTCGCATGGTTCGGGCTCTACGGCGTCAAGCGCCGCTGGAGGACCACCTGGGGTTCCGCAGCGATGACGGCGGCAAGGGTTTAAGAGCACAGCCAGAAGCTGGGAGCTGGGAGCCAGGGCTCCTGGCTTGGGCTTGGGCTTGGGCTTGGGCTTCAAGCTTCAAGCTTCAAGCTTCAAAGCTACCGACATCCAACTCACCAAGGATCCTTCCATGCCCCTGACCCTTTCCTTCGGCGAAGCCAGCGCAACCGGCCCCCGTGAGGAGAATCAGGACGCGCTGCGGATCGTCACGCCAACGCCCGGGCTTGCCGCGAGCAAGGGCGCGCTGTTTGCGATTGCCGACGGCGTTAGCCAGTGCGCCGATGGCGGCCTGGCGGCACGCGCAACCATGCAGGCACTGGCCACCGATTACTACGCCACGCCGGAAACCTGGACTGTCGCGCAGTCCCTCGACCGGATACTGGTTGCCCACAATCGCTGGCTGCAGGCCAACGGTGGTGGGCAGCCGCTGCTGACCACCTTGACCGCACTGGTGTTGCGCGGCCGTCGCTTCACCCTCGCCCATGTCGGCGACTGTCGCGCCTATCGCTGGCTCGATGGCGAGCTACAGCGGCTCAGCGAAGACCATGTCTGGGAACAACCAGACATGCAGCATGTGCTCAAGCGTGCCATGGGCCTGGACCAGCATCTGGTGGTGGACTATCTCGACGGCGAGCTGCGCCTCGGCGAATCCTTCTTGCTGCTCAGCGACGGCGTCTGGGAGAGCATTACCGAAGGTGATATCCAGAATGTCCTGAGCGCCGGACCGGATCTGTCCAGCGCGGCCAGAACGCTGGTCAATCTTGCCCACCAGACCGGCAGCCAGGACAACGCCAGCGCGTTGTTGCTGCGGGTCGACGAACTGCCGGAAGCGGCGCTGGCCGATTCGTTCGCGCAGCTGCCGGAGTGGCCCTTGCCACCCAAGTTACGTCCCGGCCAGGTATTCGAAGGCTGGCACGTGGAATCGCTGCTGGCTGAGTCGCGTCAGTCGCTGATCTACCGGGTGCAGGATCAGCAGGGCCAACCCTGGTTGCTGAAAACACTGCCGGCCAGCCGTGACGATGAACCCGAAGCCGGGCCGGCCCTGTTACAGGAAGAATGGTTTCTGCGCCGCGTCGCCGGCCGTGCCTTTCCCGAGGTCCATGGACTGGCCCAGCGCCAGCATCTGTATTACGTGCAGCGTGAATACAGCGGCCAGACCCTCGCCCGGCAATTCAACCTGCAAGGCCCGATGGAGATCGCCGATTGGCTGCAGCTGGCGCCACGCCTGATCCGGGCACTGGGCATGTTGCACCGGCGCAATATCCTGCACCGCGATATCAAGCCTGAGAATCTTCATTTCAGCGATGACGGCGAGCTGCGCCTGCTGGATTTCGGCCTCGCCTATTGCCCGGGTCTGTCCCGGGACCTGCCGCATCATCTTCCGGGTACGCCAAGCTATATCGCGCCGGAAGCCTTTAACGGCGAGGCCCCGAGTCGGGAGCAGGACCTCTATGCAGCAGGCGTCACCCTCTATTTCCTGCTGACCGGCCGTTTTCCCTACGGCGAAGTCGAGGCTTTTCAACGGCCCCGTTTCGGATTGCCGGTGCCGGCCAGTCGCTACCGGCCCGACCTGCCGCAATGGCTGGATGACATGCTCAAGCGCGCCGTCGCGGCCGATCCCGCGCACCGTTTCGAAACCGCAGAAGAATGGCTGCGGGCGCTGGAACAGGGCGAGCGCCTGGCCAGCAGCACGCATAAGCTGCCGCTGCTCGAACGCGAGCCGCTGAAGGTCTGGCGCGGTCTCGCGCTGATCTCACTGCTGCTGAATCTGGTGCTGCTGGTGTGGCTGGCGAAAGGCAGCTAGCAACAGCGGACCGATCAGCGCCGAACGATCAGGCCCTGGCGCGCGACACGGGTGAGCTGGCGCACGCAATCATCAAGGCACTCTGCGCTTGGCGCCTGGATCACGGCCAGATCGAAACTGTTGGACGCAAACGGCGCCAGCGACTCATCGGCACCGGTGAACTGAACCTGAAAGGCGCGCGGTTTGCCCCAGCGCTTCGGCCAGCCGTCCAGATAGCGCAACAGCGAGGGTTGATGGCTTCCGCCAAGAAGGATTTTTGGGTTGCTGCGGACCAGCCCACTGGTAATAGGGGCCAAACGTAGAGGTGCGTGTTGCAGTGCATTCATTGGAGAAAAGTCCCGCCTCAAGAATTCCGCTGGGCAGCGGTGGGAGGCGACACCGAACCAGCGCTTTAGCGGTATTTCGAAGCCTTGGCTCCAGGCGCCCCGCAAGTAGCTGACTAAATCGGCGCATGGGCTGAACAATAGAAAAGCGGCACGGCGGCTGTCAACGGCCAATTTCCGGCAGGCTTTGGTGCCGGTCTGCACCAGTGCTGCGCATAGCGCTTCATCAGGGTGCAATAAATCGCAAATTCCTTCTGCATAACTGCAGCTAAACCCCTGACATCACTCAAGTGCCAGGTTGGCACAGCCTCTGCATCAGCAGCGTTACATAGGCTGGACCTTCAACGACGAGGGTCGGGCTCCGAATACGGAAAGACAAGGACAAAGGCGTCCTCACTGGGAGATCAGTGGGACGCCTTTTTTCGTTTTGGATTTTTACAACGGCACGGCCACGCAGCTACTGACTGCTAAGGTCTGGCACGGAGAACGGCATGAAGAAACTCAAGCTGGTGATGATTGGCAACGGCATGGCCGGGGTTCGCACCCTTGAAGAGTTGCTCAAGCTCGCCCCCGAGCTCTACGACATTACGGTATTCGGTGCCGAACCCCATCCGAATTACAACCGCATCCTGCTTTCTCCGGTATTGGCTGGCGAGCAGACTTTCGAGGAGATCGTGCTCAACGATCTCGACTGGTACGCCGAGCACAACATCAACCTGATGCTCAACCGCAAGGTGGTCGAAATCGACCGCGCCAAGCGCCGCGTGGTTGCCGAAGACGGCAGCGAGGCAGAGTACGACCGCCTGCTGATCGCCACCGGCTCGAAGCCCTTCATCCTGCCGATACCAGGAAACCAGCTCGACGGCGTGATCGGCTACCGCGACATTGCTGACACCCAGAAGATGATGGACACCGCCAAGACCCATAAGCATGCCGTGGTCATCGGTGGGGGGTTGCTCGGGCTGGAAGCGGCAAACGGCCTCAAGCTGCGTGGCATGGAAGTCACGGTGGTGCATATCGGCGAATGGCCGATGGAGCGCCAACTCGACAAGACTGCCGGCACCTTGCTGCAGCAGGCACTGGAAGCACGCGGGCTGAACTTCAAGATGAAGAAGCAGACCGCCGAGCTGCTCGGCAACGATGAGGGCCGCGTTCGGGCGGTGCGCTTTGCCGATGACGAGGTGATTGATGCCGATCTGGTGGTGATGGCCGCCGGCATCCGCCCCAACAGCGAGCTGGCAGAAAAATCCGGCATTCCCTGCAACCGCGGCATCTTGGTCAACGACACCCTGCAAACCTACGATCCGCGCGTCTATGCCGTTGGCGAATGCGCCAACCATCGCGGCACTGCCTACGGCCTTGTGGCACCGCTGTTCGAGCAGGCCAAGGTCTGCGCCAACCACCTGGCAATGCTGGGCTTCTCGCGCTACCTGGGTTCAGTGACTTCGACCAAGCTGAAGGTCACCGGCATCGATCTGTTCTCCGCAGGCGATTTTCTCGGCGGCGAAGGCACCGAAACCATCACCCTCTCCGACCCCATCGGCGGCGTGTACAAGAAGCTGGTGATCAAGGACAACATTCTCGTCGGCGCCTGCCTTTATGGCGATACGGCGGACGGTGGCTGGTACTTCCGTCAGGTGCGCGAGGGCCACAACGTCAGCGAGATCCGCGACCACCTCATGTTTGGCGAAGGCGCCATCGGCGACACCGGCCACCAGGGCCAGAACAAGGCCATGGCGATGCCCGACAGCATGGAAGTCTGCGGTTGCAACGGCGTGTGCAAAGGCACCATCGTCAAGGCGATTCAGGAACACGGACTGTTCTCCGTCGACGATGTAAAGAAGCACACCAAGGCCGCCAGCTCCTGTGGCTCCTGCGCCGGGCTGGTGGAACAGATCCTGATGAGCACCGTCGGCGGCGCCGCGGACGTGAAGCCGAAAAGCGAAAAAGCCATCTGCGGCTGCAGCGACCTCAACCACGGCCAGGTGCGCAAGGCCATTGTCGACGAGCACCTGATCAGCATTCCGGCCGTGATGAGCTACCTGAACTGGCGCACGCCCAACGGCTGCGCCACATGCCGCCCGGCTCTGAACTACTACCTGATCTCGTCCTGGCCCGGCGAAGCCAAGGACGATCCGCAGTCTCGCTTCATCAACGAGCGCGCCCACGCCAATATTCAGAAGGACGGGACCTACTCGGTCGTCCCACGGATGTTCGGCGGCGTGACCAATGCCGCCGAGCTGCGCCGCATCGCTGACGTTGCCGACAAGTACCAGGTGCCGATGGTGAAGGTCACCGGCGGCCAGCGCATCGACCTGCTGGGCATCAAGAAGGATGACCTGCCAAACGTCTGGAAGGACCTGGACATGCCCGATGGCCACGCCTACGGCAAATCCATTCGCACCGTGAAGACCTGCGTCGGCAAGGAGTTCTGCCGTTTCGGCACGCAGAATTCAACCGGGCTGGGCATCGATCTGGAAAAGGCACTGTTCGGCATGTACTCGCCGCACAAGGTCAAGCTGGCCGTCTCCGCCTGCCCACGCAACTGCGCCGAGTCCGGCATCAAGGACGTCGGCATTATTGGCGTGGATTCCGGCTGGGAGCTGTACGTCGGCGGCAACGGTGGCATCAAGACCGAAGCCGGGGAGTTTTTCGTCAAGGTCAAGACGGCCGAGGAAGTCGCCGAATACAGCTTCGCCTTTCTCCAGCTCTACCGCGAGGAAGGCTTCTACCTCGAGCGCACCGTGCATTACATGCAGCGCGTCGGCCTGGAATACATCAAGAAGATCGTTCTCGAAGACGAAGCCCGGCGCAAGGCACTGGCCCAGCGCCTGATGTTCTCGCTGAGTTTCGAGGGCGATGGCTGGAAGAAGGCCATCGCCGAGCAATCACTGAAGAAAGAATACGAAACCATCCAGTTGGCCCAGATCGAGCCCGCGTAATTCGCCGGTACCGAAAGCCGCTTGATCAACCGAATCGCGAGGAAACAGCCATGAAATGGTTCGATATCTGCGCCCTGGACGAGATCAACCCACTCGGGGCACGCATCGTCGCCGGGCCGAAGGGTGACATAGCGGTCTTCCGCACCGCCGACGATCAGGTGTTTGCACTGGACGACCGCTGCCCGCACAAGGGTGGCCCGCTGTCCCAGGGCATCGTCTTCGGCAAGCAGGTCGCCTGTCCGCTGCACAACTGGCAGATCAACCTCGATAGCGGCGAAGCCGTGGCGCCGGATGTGGGCTGTGCGCATCGGCATGAGGCGCGGATCGAGAACGGCCGCGTGCTGTTAGGGCTGAACAGCGCAACCGAATGCGCCTGAGCCCACGGAGAGCCAGCCCCAGATGAACGAATTGCCAGGAGACGCCATGCGCCAGACAACCGCTTCGACCTGCTGCTACTGCGGCGTGGGGTGCGGCGTGCTGATCGAGCACGACGGCGAGCGCATCCTCGATGTCGCCGGCGACCCGAACCACCCCGCCAACTTTGGCAAGCTGTGCAGCAAGGGCGCGACCCTTCACCTCACCGGTGACCTCGACGCTCGCGCGCTTTACCCCGAACTGCGGCTCGGCAAGGGTCTGGCCCGCACACGCACCGATTGGGACAGCGCCCTGGACCACGCTGCCAACGTATTCGCCGAGACCATTGCCGAGCACGGCCCGGACAGCGTCGCCTTCTACATCTCCGGCCAGTTGCTGACCGAGGACTATTACGCCTTCAACAAGCTCGCCCGCGCGCTGGTCGGCACCAATAACATCGATTCGAACTCGCGGCTGTGCATGTCATCCGCCGTGGTCGGTTACAAGCGCAGTCTCGGCGCCGACGCCCCGCCGTGCAGCTACGAGGACATCGAGCAGAGCGATTGCCTGCTGATCGTTGGCAGCAACATGGCCTATGCCCATCCGGTGCTGTTCCGCCGCCTCGAAGAAGCCAAGGCGAAACGCCCGGAAATGAAGGTCATTGTCGTCGATCCGCGGCGCACCGACACCTGTGACCTGGCGGACCTGCACCTGTCGATCCTGCCTGGCACTGACGTTGCGCTGTTTCACGGCATGCTGCACATCCTGCTGTGGGAAGGCTGGATCGACCGCGATTTCATCGAGGCCCACACCGATGGCTTCGACGAGCTGAAAAGCATGGTGCGCGATTACAATCCGGCCATGGTGGCGGACCTCTGCGGCATCGGCGTCGATGAACTGCAGGCCACCGCCCGCCTCATCGGCACGTCGAACAGTTTCCTCTCGCTCTGGTGCATGGGCGTCAACCAGTCCACCGCAGGCAGCGCCAAAAACAGCGCGCTGATCAACCTGCACCTGGCCACCGGCCAGATTGGCAAGCCCGGCGCCGGCCCCTTTTCCCTGACCGGTCAACCCAACGCCATGGGCGGTCGCGAAACCGGCAGTCTGTCCAACCTGTTGCCCGGTCATCGCGAAGCGGGCAATGCGGTACATCGAGCCGAAGTGGCTGACTATTGGAACGTGCCGGCATTGCCGGAGGCGCCAGGCCTGTCCGCCATCGAGCTGTTCGAGGCCGTGCGCAGCGGCAAGGTCAAGGCAGTGTGGATCGCCTGCACCAACCCGGCGCAGTCGATGCCGGACCAGCAAAAGGTTCACGAAGCCCTTGCCGCCTGCCCGTTCGTGGTGGTGCAGGAAGCTTTCTTCACCACTGAAACCTGTCGCTACGCCGACCTGCTGCTGCCCGCCGCGAGCTGGGGCGAAAAGGAAGGCACGGTGACCAACTCCGAGCGCTGTGTCAGCCATGTGCGACCCGCCATCGCCGCGCCGGGCGAGGCGCGTGCCGATTGGGCCATCACCTGCGATTTCGCTCGCCGGCTGGAAAGCCTGATGCGTCCGGGCCAGGCCAGCCTGTTCGCGTTCGATACGCCGTCAGCGCTATTCGAGGAATACAAGCTACTCACCCGGGGCCGCGACCTGGACCTGTCCGGCCTCAGCCACGCCCTGATCGACAGGCTCGGCCCGCAGCAATGGCCTTTTCCTGCCGGCAGCACCAAGGGCACCACGCGCCTTTATTGCGACGGGGTCTTCCCTACCGATAACGGCCGCGCACGCTTTCTCGCCGAGCAGTACCAGGCACCGAAAGAGAGACGCGAGGCGCGCTTCCCGCTCACGCTGAACACCGGCCGCCTGCGCGACCACTGGCACGGCATGAGCCGCACCGGCACCGCGGCGCGGCTGTTTGGCCACGTCGAGGAAGCGATACTGAGCATGAATGGCGACGACATGCGCCGTCGTCGTTTGCTGGACGGTCAACTGGTCAAGGTCCGCAGCCGCCGCGGCGAGCTGCTGTTGCCGGTACACAAGGACGACAGTCTGCGGCCCGGCCAGGCCTTCATGCCGATGCATTGGGGGGATCGCTTCCTCAAGGGAATGGGCGTGAATGTGCTGACCCTCCCCGAGTTCGATCCAGTCTCCAAACAGCCGGAGCTCAAGCACGCCGGGGTGGAGGTGGAGAAGGTGGAGCTGCCCTGGCAGTTCTTCGCCATGGTCGAAGGGCATGTGCAGAAGCGCTTCGAAAAGCTGCGGCCCCTTTTCGAAGGCTTCGCCCATGCGAGCTTCAGCCTGACCGGGCGGGACCGTTCGGCGCTCGTCATCCGCGCCGCCTGTAACGAAGCCCCCGATGCGGTGCAACTGGCGCGGATCGAACAGCTGCTGGGGCTGGATGAAGGCCCGGTGGTGGCTTACGACGACCCGCGACGTGCTGTCGGCAAGCGGGTACGCATCGAGGAAGGTCGCATCGTCGCCCTCAGCCTGTCCGGCGAAACCGCTGCACGCGAATGGCTGAAGCAGCTTTGGCACGACGGCACGGCCGATCAGGCACTACGCCGCTGGCTGCTGGTACCGCTGAGCACGCCGCCGGGCGGAGGTGTCCGCGCGGCCAAGACGCTGTGCAACTGCATGAACGTGAGCGAGGACGCGATCTGTGCGGGCATAGACCGCGGCCTCGACCTCAACGGCTTGAAGCGGGAGCTGAGCTGCGGCACCAGCTGTGGGTCCTGTGTTCCGGAAATCAAGCGGTTGCTGGTGAAACAGCCGGCGGTGGCCTGAACGGCTCACCCAGAGAACAACCGGCGATGCCCGATGTGTCGCCGATACGATTACAGCAGCATGAGAGGTAGAGACATGAGCGCAAAAGTCTGGCTGGTGGGTGCAGGTCCTGGCGACCCGGAGCTGCTGACGCTCAAGGCCGTGCGCGCCATGGGCGAGGCCCAGGTGGTGCTGATCGACGATCTGGTCAACCCAGCCGTCCTCGAGCACTGCCCGAACGCACGGGTCATTCCGGTGGGCAAGCGCGGCGGCTGCCGCTCCACGCCGCAGGCGTTCATCCATCGGCTGATGCTGCGCTACGCACGCCAGGGCAAATGCGTGGTGCGGCTGAAAGGCGGTGACCCGTGCATCTTCGGCCGCGGTGGCGAGGAAGCCGAATGGCTGGCGGAGCGCGGCATCGAGGTCGAACTGGTCAATGGCATCACCGCAGGCCTGGCCGGCGCCACCCAATGCGGTATCTCACTCACCCAACGCGGCGTGGCCCGCGGCGTCACCCTGGTCACCGCGCACACGCTCGACGGTAGCAGCCCCGAGTGGCACGCGCTGGCGAAAACCGGCACTACCCTGGTCGTCTACATGGGCGTGAGCAGCTTGCAGCAGGTCCAAACCGGACTTATGCAGGGCGGTCTGCCGGCTAGCACTCCGGTAGCAATGATCGAAAACGCCTCCCTGCCGCAGCAACGCGAATGCCGCTCGCAACTAGGGACGATGTGTAAGGATGCCGCCACCTTTCAGCTCAAGAGCCCAGCGATTCTGGTCATCGGCGAAGTCGCTGCGCAAGCAGTCACTCAGGTCTTGAGCCAGATCGCCTGAGTAGGGGCGAATGTATTCGCCCCGCGATCCCATCAGGATGCGTAGCGACCCGAATCATTACCCACAAAAAAACCGCGACCCAAAGGGCCGCGGCTCTCATTACCGCGAACCGATCAAGCCTTTTGCCGCAGCTTCTCCGGCTTGATCAGGAAGCGCGCCAGTGCCGGCAGCAGCCAGATCGCGCCGACCATGTTCCAGAGGAACATGAAGGTCAGCATCAGGCCCATGTCCGCCTGGAACTTTATCGCCGAGAACACCCAGGTGAACACGCCGATCGCCAGGCAGATGCCGGTGAAAATCACCGCCTTGCCGGTGGATTTCAGGGTCTGGTAGTAGGCCTCCTGCAGCGTCATGCCCTGGCGCAGATAGGACTCCAGACGGCTATAGATGTAGATGCCGTAGTCCACACCGATGCCAACGCCGAGCGCGATAACCGGCAACGTCGCCACCTTCACGCCGATGCCCATGAAGGCCATCAGGGCGTTGCCGAGGATCGAGGTCAATACCAGCGGCAGGATCACGCACAGGGTCGCGGCGATGGAGCGGAAAGTCAGCAGGCACATGAAACTCACCGCGGCGTAGACCGCAATCAGCATGGTGGTTTCAGAGGCTGCGATGACCTCGTTGGTAGCCGCTTCGATACCTGCGTTACCGGCTGCGAGGACGAACTCCAGCCCTTCGCGATTATTTTCCTCGGCGAACTCACGCGCCGCGGCAACCACGTGCTCCAGGGTCTCAGCCTTGTGATCGTTGAGGAACACCAGCACCGGCGCCAGCGAGCAATCGCCGTTGTACATGCCCTCGGCACGAGCGATGGAGCTGTTCAGCACGAACTGGTTGCGCGACAGCGTTTCCCATTTCAGGCTGCCCTCGTTCATGCCCTTGATGCTCTGCCGCGCCACGGTGACCATCGAGACGGCCGACTGCACGCCCGCAGTGTTTTCCATCTTCCACATCAGCTCGTCCATGGCGGCGAGGGTGTCGTAGTGGGCACAGCCTTCGGCTGCTGTCTTGACCATCACCACCAGGACGTCGGAGCTGGTCGAGTAGTTACGGATGACAAAATCGTTATCGAGGTTGTAGCGCGAGTCCGGATGCAGTTCCGGTGCGCCCTGGTCAAGGTCGCCGATCTTCAGGTTCTGGCCGTACCAGAGTCCGCCACCCACGGCGAGCAAGGCAATGACGATGGAAATCGGCGCCACGGTCGGGCTGGCGAAGCTGGACAGTGCGCGCCAGAACGGATGATCGCGCGACGCTTCCTCACGTGCCTGCTTGACCGCGCGCTGGCTGATGCCCATGTAGGAAATCGCCACCGGCAACAGGATCAGGTTGGTCAGGATGATGACCGCCACACCCAGCGAAGCACCTATCGCCAGTTCGCGGATCACACCGATGTCGATCAGCAGCAGGGTCACGAAGCCGACGGCGTCGGAGGCCAGCGCCACCATGCCTGGGATGAACAATTGGCGGAATGCCATCCGCGCGGCTGCCAGCGGATCGTCGGTTTCGCCGGAAGCCATGGCGATGCCATTGATCTTCTGCACACCGTGGGAAATACCGATGGCGAATACAAGGAACGGCACCAGCATCGAATACGGATCCAGCCCGAAGCCCAGCGTGTGCAGCAGGCCGAGCTGCCATGCGACCGCGATCAGGGTGGTCACCACCACCGCGATGGTGCTCTTGACGCAGCGGGTGAACCATAGCAGCAGCGCCAGAGTGATGCCGATCGCGACGAAGAAGAACAGCGCAACACCGACCAGCCCATCGATCAGGTCACCAACCTTCTTGGCGAAGCCGATGATGTGGATCTCCACATTCGGGTTTTGCGCCTCGTACTTGTCGCGAATCTTTTCTTCCAGCTCATGGGAGAACTGCTGGTAGTCGAGCGTGATCTGCTTGCTGCGGTCGTCCGGGTCCGAGTAGGACTCCATCAGCGGCACGTCGATAATGCTGGACTTGAAGTCGTTGGCCACCAGGCGTCCGATCTGCCCGGACTTGAGGATATTGCTGCGCAAGTCATCGAGACTCTCCGGCGAACCGTCATAGGTCTGGGGAATGACCTCGCCACCAGCAAAGCCCTGCTCCGTCACCTCGGTCCAGCGAACGCTGGGGCTCCACAACGACTTCATGTTGGAGCGGTCGACGCCCTGTATATAGAAGACTTCGTCATGGATCTGACGCAGGGTTTCCATGTACTCCCTGGAAAAGATGTCGCCGTCCTTGGCCTCGACGGATATCCGTACCGTATTGCCCAGGTTCGCCAGGTCATCACGATGCTGAAGCATGTTTTGAATGTAGGGATGTCCCAGCGGGATCATCTTTTCGAAGCTGGTCGAAGGGCGAACCTGCGCGGCCTGATAGAACAGGAATACGCTGATCAACAGGCATATCAGGATCACTGCCGGTCGATTGTTGAAGATCAGGCGCTCGAGAAAGGAGGCCGGCTTCTGCTGATGCTTGGTCATGTTGGCTCCGGCTTATTGTTGTTTTGCGGGCAAGTTGGCGCCGGTCGGCGAAACAACCCGGACGCCACTCTGCCCGACGAGGACCAGGTTGCCATCCGGGTTGCCGACGACGCCCGACAAGGAGCGCCGGTCAGGGCGGCTGAACAGCTTGAAACTCCTTCCGTTGTCCTCGCTGCTGAGCACGGTGCCGCCATGCCCGACCACGACAATGCGTCCATCGGCCAACAGGTTGCCATCTGCCAGACCCGATTCGACGGCATCACCGTCATCCAGCAGTTCGATCGCCTGCCAGCTGTCGCCGAAATCGGTTGAGCGGAACAGATTGCCACGCAGGCCAAACGCGACGACGCCGCCCGGCTCGCCGCTGCCGACAACGCCGAAGAAAGAGCCCTGATAAGGTGACTCGACGCGCTCCCAGGTTTCGCCCATGTCAGCGGAGCGGAACATGCCGCCCATCTCGCCGACGATGAACAAACCAGAACCGGGAATCTCAGCAATGGCGTTGAGGTGGGAACCGTCCTCGTTATCCAGCCGATCGGCAACGTCTTCCCAGTTCTGCCCGTCGGTGGTTTCCAGCAGCACGCCATACGCGCCGGTGGCGAAGCCGTGCTGCGAATTCTCGAACCAGACGTCGAGCAGCGGTACTTCGCCTTCGCGGTTTTCGTATTGCTGGGTCCAGGTCTGACCGCCGTCCGTCGTGCCCAGGATCAGCGCGTCATGCCCCACCGCCCAGCCGTGCTTTTCATCAGCGAAATACACGGCCGTGAGCAGCTGTCGGGTCGGCACCCTGGCCTGGGTCCAGCTGGAACCGCCGTCGTCGGAATAAAGGATGTGCCCGCGATCACCAACGGCAACCAGACGTTTGCCTGCATGGGCGATGTCGAGAAGCAAGGTGGACGCAGCTTTCTGTGATTCGATCGCGTAGCGCACGCCTGGCTCGGCAGCACTTTGGGCCTGAACCGGAACGGCTAGAAACAGGATGGAGAGAACACTGCAGAGCGAGAGCGTTCTTGCCAGCGGCGATCGACTGCTGAACAGCGGCGTGCGGGACTTTTTTTCCGCGCGGCCAACCGGTGTGCGCCACATGACGGGCTCACTCATACATACCCCCTTTATTTTTATTAGGCAGGGCCTGCGTATGAAGACAGGCGAGGCCATGCTATAGGGCTTTCGAAAGCGCCGGCAATTATCTGGACGTTATGTTTTGTTAAACCGGGCTGATTGATGTTGCCTGATAGGTGAGCCTTATGGCACGGGGCTTCGGAGCATCTCGACAGCCGCTCGGGGCACGGGAATTCACGAGGCGCTGGAACGCAAAATCCCGCGACGGAGCGCGGGATTTGCGATGACTTCATCCATCGATGTTCAGCGATGGACCATGTCAGGCGAGGCTTTTGCTGACCACCTCGTACACGTCGCTGGACAGCTCACCGGACGCCAGAATCCGCTCCAGCTCGTTTTTCATCAGTCCCTGACGGCCTATGTCGTACTTGCGCCAGCGAGTCAGCGGCGCCAGCAGGCGCGAGGCGATCTGCGGGTTGAGCTTGTTCAGCACGATGACCTGATCGGCAAGGAACCGGTAACCGGCGCCATCGGCACGGTGGAAGTTCACCAGATTCTGGTTGGCGAAAGCGCCGATCAAGGCACGAACCTTGTTCGGATTCTTAAGCGTGAACGCCGGATGCTGCATCAGGTGCTGGATACGCTCCAGACCACCCGGCTGGGTGTTACCAGCCTGCACGCTGAACCATTGATCCATGACCAGCGGGTTGTCCTTGAAGTGCTCGGCAAACGAGGCCAACGCCTTGTCACGCTCGGCCTCAAAGCCCGAGTTGACCAGCACCGCAAGCGCGGTCAGGCGCTCGGTCATGTTATCCGCTTGCTCGAACTGCTCGACGCACGCCGCAACCACTTCGGGCTTGCCGCTGAGCATCAGGTAAGACAAAGCGATGTTCTGCAGGGCACGGCGGGCGAAGTGACCCGCTTCGGCGATATAGGGCGTTTGCCGAGACACTTCGCGATTGGCCTGGTAACGCTTCCAGAACAGATCGAACAGCGCAGTGGCGATGCTCTGGCGAGCGAAGTCACGCGCGGCGTGAATCGCGTCGACATCGGCCACGTCGCTGATCTCGGTGAGATAGGCCTCGCTCGGCAGGGAAAGCATCTCGGCGACCATCGCCTGGTCAAGGCTTTCATCCTCGAGCTGGCTGCGCAGGGCCGCGACCAGACGCTGATCCAGGTGCAATGCTTCGCCGCGCTGATGCTGGCCGATCATCTCCTGCAGCACCTGCACCGACAGCTGCTGCCCTGCCTCCCAACGGTTGAAGCCATCTGAATCGTGCTGCATCAGGAACATCAGCTGATCGCGGCTGTAGGGGAAGTCCAGCTTCACCGGGGCGGAGAAGCCGCGCAGCAGCGAGGGCAATGGCTGCTCCGGTACGTCGACAAAGGTGAAGGTCTGCTCGGGCTGGTCGACGGCCAGCACACGGGTAGTACCGACCGATGATTCCTCGTCTTGCAGGCGCAGATCGATTTCGTTGCCCTGCCCGTCCAGCAGGCCCAGCGAAACCGGAATGACGAAGGCCAGCTTTTCGCTCTGCCCAGGCGTTGGCGGGCAGCTCTGGCGGAATGTCAGGCTGTAGGTTTTTGTGGCGGCGTCGTACTGCTCGCTGACGGCCAGTCTCGGCGTGCCCGCCTGGCTGTACCAGCGTTTGAACTGGGTCAAATCGGCGCCATTGGCGTCTTCCATCGCCTTGACGAAGTCATCGACGGTCACCGCCTGGCCATCATGCCGCTCGAAGTAGAGATCGCTGCCCTTGCGGAAGCCCTCCTCACCCAGCAGCGTCTGGATCATGCGAACCACTTCGGCGCCCTTCTCGTAAACGGTCAGGGTGTAGAAGTTGGAGATCTCGATGAAGGATTCCGGGCGCACCGAGTGGGCCATCGGGCCGGCATCCTCGGCGAACTGGTGAGTACGCAGGTAGGACACGTCCTCGACCCGCTTGACGGTCGGCGAGTTCATGTCGGCGCTGAACTGCGAGTCGCGGAATACCGTGAAACCTTCCTTCAATGACAGCTGGAACCAGTCGCGGCAGGTCACGCGGTTGCCCGACCAGTTGTGGAAGTATTCATGGGCGACGATCGCCTCGACACGCTGGTGGGCAGCATCGGTAGCCGTTTCGGCGCGCGCCAGCACGGCGCTGGAGTTGAAGATGTTGAGGCCCTTGTTTTCCATGGCGCCCATGTTGAAATCGTTGACCGCGACGATCATGAAGATGTCCAGGTCGTATTCGCGACCATAGGCCTCCTCGTCCCACTTCATCGACTTCTTCAGGCTATCCATGGCGTGCTGGCACTTGTCGATGTTTTCCGGCTCGACATAGATGCGCAGCGCCACCTCGCGCCCGCTCATGGTGGTAAAGCTGTCCTCGACGCACCAGAGATCGCCGGCGACCAGGGCGAAGAGGTAGGCCGGCTTCTTGAAGGGGTCTTCCCAGGTCGCCCAATGACGCCCATCGTCTTCTTCGCCACTGGCGATGGGGTTGCCGTTGGACAGCAGGATCGGATAGGCATGCTTCTCGGCGCTGACGGTGGTAGTGAACTTGCTCATCACGTCCGGGCGGTCGAGATAGTAGGTGATCTTGCGGAAGCCCTCGGCCTCGCACTGGGTGCAAAACATCTTGCCGGACTTGTAGAGGCCTTCCAGCGCAGTGTTGCTTTCGGGATGGATCACCACGGTGCTGTCGAGGGTGAAGCTCGCCGCGTCAGGCTGCAGGGTCAGGCTTTCTTCGCCGATTTCGTAATCACCCAAGCCGAGCTCGCGGTCGTTGATCGACAGGGATAGCAGCTCGACATCCTGACCGTCCAATCGCAAGGACGGCAAGCCGGCGCCGGCCTCCGGGTTGCGCCGCATCACCAGCTGGGCATGCACCAGGGTGCGATCTTCGTACAGCTCGAAGGTCAGGTGAGTTTCATCGATCAGGTAATCCGGAACCTGATAGTCCTTGAGATGAATGACTTTCGGTTGTTCGGTGCGCATGGAAACCTCGTCGGCTGAGCTTCAAGCGGCAAGCTTCAAGCAGGAATGGGGCGATGGACTGCCAGCCCGGACGACGGGCGGCGGATGACGTCGAGCTTAGCGTCTGTCGCAGCTGACTTGTAGCGTGGAAAACGGCGCAGCCCTTTCCACGCGATTGTTCCAGGCCGTGCATCCCTGAGCCTGGTGTTGGTAACCAGCATTTATCGGTGGATAAGCGAAGCGTTATCCACCCTACGCAGCAGCGCTGGCCGCGACCTGATAGGCCGTGAACTTGCGAATGTTGATGACGCCCGTATCGAGTATCAGATATTGACCCTTGATGCCGCGCAGGGTGCCTTCTACGACCGGGGTCTTCTCCAGGTCCAGACTGACGACCTTGGTTGGATAGGCCTCGACCGGATAGCGGATCTCAAGTACTTCGGCATCTACCATCGGCTGGATCGCCTGCAATCCATAGCGCTGCTGCAGCTCGCGCAGCCCCTCGGCGCAGGCATCGAAAATCTGCTCGCGCATAGCGATCAGATCGATGGGATCGGCATCGCCCTTGAGCAGCGCGCGCCAGTTGGTGCGGTCCGCGACCTGGCTGCGCAGCAGGTCTTCGACCATGCCGGACTGCTGGCGAGTCGCAACGCGCATGATCGGCAGCGCCTGACTGGCGCCCTGATCGAGCCAGCGCGTCGGCAGCTGCGTCGCACGGGTGATGCCCACCTTGATGCCTGACGAGTTGGCCAGGTACACCACGTGGTCGGTCATGCAGAAATCCATGCCCCACTGCGGATCACGGCAGGTGCCGAAATCGTGATGGCACTTCTCAGGGCTCATGATGCAGACGTCGCATTGTGGCAGTTTCTTGAAGCAGGGGTAGCAATAGCCCTGGCTGAAGCTCTTGTTGGTCTTGCGTCCGCAATGCGTGCAGTTGATGGCGCCGAGGTATTCCAGCCGCAGCGTCTTGCCGATCAGGGGATTGACCGGTACCAGCTGGTCGTTCAGACGGAATGAATACTGTGCCTGCTCGCCCAGCTGAATCGACATTTTGCTCAGCGCGCCGCGTCCCAGCTCAAGCATCAGTGACGCGTTCCCGAAGCGGGAGAAAACAGGCTGGTGTCGATCGGCGCCTCTTTCTTGCTCTTGGAGGCGCACTCCTGCCCGCCCATATAGCCAGTGCGCTGCTCTTCCGGCAGATTCTTCATCTCCCAGGCGATCATCGCGCCGAGGCAGGTTTCCTTCTGCTCGGGCGTCAGCTTGCGACCGTCGCTCCACTTGCCCAGCTCGACGGCGGTTTTCAGATTTTCGTAGATTTCGGGGGTGATGTTTTCGATAGCTTCGATAAAGGACGACATGGCCGGCTCCCAGGGAATCAAGTGCGCATTCTAGCGGAAATGAAGCTGGAAGCCGGAAGCTCAACGTCCCTAGTTTCGACGCGCAAGAAACCCGCCGACGATGCCCGTGATGCAACCTGCAACCAGCCCGCCGACATGCGCCGCGTTGGCAATCGCCAGGGCGCCAAAACTCACCACTTCGATCACACCGGTCAGGCAGATCACCAGCCAGGCCAGCATGAGCACCACGACTCCGGGCGGCAGTCGGTACGCCTCGTCGGGAGATAGTTTTTGGAACAGCCAGCAATGTCCAAGCAGCCCATACAACACGCCGGAAAGCCCCCCGAAAATTCCTGGGCCACCGTAGGTGTATTGCGCCACATTGGAAACGACGCCGAACATCAGTGTCAGCCCGAGTAACATCAGCGCGCCCTGCCGGTATTCGATACGTCGTCCGAGCTCCCAGTACCACATCGAGTTCATGGCCAGGTGCAGAAAACCGAAGTGCACGAACATCGGCGTCACCAGCCGCCACCACTGCCCTGCGGCAAGGCTCTGCTCGAGCGTGGCGAAATAGGCGTATTCGCCGTCGATACGAAAATCGGTGAAGCTCAGCCAGCGGATGGTCTCGAAGTTCTCGCCGAGCATGGTGATCGCGGCCGCGATCATCGTCAGCAGCAAGACCGCCGCGGTCACCGGGCTGCGACGCAGGCTGGCGACAAACCCGCCGCCGCGTCGCCCAGGCTGCTCGGCAACCACGGCGCCGTCGCCCCGGGGATAACGCTGATAAAGCTCTCTGACCTGCTCGGCGGTCTCCGCCGGCACCCGCAGGACCTGCTCGCCGGCCTCTTCGGAAACCCGGCAAGGAACCTGCAGCCGCCTCAGCAGAGCGATGAATCCACTCAGGTCCTCAGATAGGGGCAGACGCAGCGCCTCGACACTTCCCATCTATCGCTCCACATCCACCCAGACGAACTTCGCCGGGTCGAGTCTGGTTTCCTGATCAAGTCGGTAGGCAACAAGCTTGCCGTACTTCACTGCGCTGTAATCGAGACAGGCGAGGTTTGGCCGGATCGGCGCCGGCGTGCCGCTACGCCAGTAATGTCCAACGAACAGCAAGGGGTCATCCGGACCGTAGAGAAACAACTGACTCTTCTGGCTTTCGCTGAGCGGCACCCGCGCTGCCTTTTCAGGCAGGCCGTCGGGCTGGAAGACGATATCGCCATAGGTCTGCGGATTTTCTTCCCAGAACTTGGTCCGGAAAAAACTGCGGGTGAAGCCCTCGGCACTGGTCAGCGTCAGCCCTTCAGGCAGCGGCATGTCGGTGCCCCTAAGGAGGCGATCCAGCGCCTTGGCGGCGAATCCCTCACCGAAGGCGGCGTCGCGCAGGAACTGAGGATCAACGCACCCATCGACCAACCGCTCGCGTAGCTGGTTGATCACAGCGTTATCCCAGCAGGCATGCACGACGCGAAAGCGCTCGTTTTCCAGGTACAGCGGCAACGTCATGAACCATTGCTGGAAAGCCTGCCATTCCTCGGGATACGGCTCGAACTGCTCGAAGGTGTGCTGCAGCAGCATGGCGTAGCGTGGCGTGTGATCGCGTACGAAGGTCTTGCCGCTTTCCGGTGGTGCCGGGGTATGCCAACCCAGGGCGTTGAACTCGTGATTACCCATGATGCAATGGGCCTGCCCTGCTTCGACCATCGCCTGAACCAGGTGCAGCGCCTCGCGAATCCGCGGACCGCGATCGATGATGTCGCCAAGAAAAATGACCTGCCGACGCGGGTGGCGCCATACATCTCCATGCTGGCTGTAGCCGAGCTGGTCGAGCAGACGCGTCAGGGTATGGGCGCAACCATGCACGTCCCCGATGAGGTCGTAGCTGCGCTCCGGGTCGACAAGCACTATTCCCCTCCACCGAGGCGGCTGCCCCAGCCAAGCTTGGTACGGCAGACCTCGTAGTAGTTGTGGTCCAGCGGATGAATCAGGTGCAGTTTTTGCGGCTTCTTGCGCACCGTGACGGTGTCTCCCGGCGCGCAGGTGAAATGGTTCTGGCCGTCACACGAAACCTGCGGATAGATCTGCATGTTCGGTGAGACAACGATTTTCAGCTCGCTGTTGCCATCCACCACGATCGGCCGGCTGGACAAGGTGTGCGGATACATCGGAACAACCACGATGGCATCCAGACGTGGATGCATGATCGGCCCGCCAGCGGACAGTGCGTAGGCAGTAGAGCCTGTCGGGGTGGCTATGATCAGCCCGTCGGCCTTCTGACTGCAGACGAACTGACCATCGATGTACAGCTCGAATTCGATCATCCGGGTCGACTTGCCGGGATGCAGCACCACGTCGTTGAGCGCATCGCCTTCGCCGATGGACTCCTCGAAGCGCCTCACCTGGGCCTCTAGCAGGAAGCGGTTCTCCAGGGTGTACTGGCCGCTGAGCACCTCGGCGACCTTCTCTTCCAGCTCATCCGGGCGAATATCGGTCAAAAAGCCGAGGCTGCCACGGTTGATGCCCAGGACCGGAACCCGATGCTTGGCCAGCGCCCGTGCGGCGCCCAGCAAACTTCCGTCACCGCCGACGACGATCACCAGGTCGCAGGAGTCGCCCAGGCGCTGTCGCGAAGAGGTCTGCATACCATGACCAGGCAGCACCTCGGCGATGTTTTCCTCCAGGATCACGTGCAAGTGGCGCTCCACGAGAAACCTCTTCAACCGGCGAATGGTGTCCAGCACTTGGGAGCTGCCCAGGCGGCCTATGATGCCGATATTGCGGAACTGATCCATTGAAGCTCCCTGTAGGCGTAACGGATGGCAGGCGGGTGCGAGTTGGATAAACAAAGACCGGCCGAAGCGTAACAGGCACTAGTTTGGTGTCGCGCAGGGACGCACGAGTTCAACGCTTTGGTCGACTCGGCGCTACTGCGGTAGTGCCGCCGCAGGATTATGGGCGAAAGCGGGAAGTGGCAGCAAACCAACCTCGGCTATGCTGCTTGCATGAATCTCCCCGACCTTACCGACCTGCTCGCGAACCTGTCGCACCCACACGTGCGGGATCTTGCCTGGACACTCTTGTCGCCGCCTCTTTTGAGTGACGCACCTGCGCCACAACGTCACCCGCTGACAGCCAGCCGCTGGGGCGCGCGACCAGACGAACTCGCCGCCTGGCTTCGCCTGCTCGATGTGCAACCGGCGATACTCGAAGCCTGGCTTGCACAGCGCAGCATCAGGCGGCTTGGCCTGTATTACGAACGCCTTTGGCAGTTCGCCTTGGGCCAGGCCCCGGATATTGACCTGCTCGTGGCCAACCTGCCCGTTCGCCAAGGCGGCCAGACGCTGGGCGAACTCGATCTGCTGCTGCGGGATGAAGAAGGTGTCCACCATCTTGAACTGGCCGTCAAGTTCTACCTCGGGCTGGGCGATGACAGCTCAGCGCACGACCGCTGGCTCGGCCCCGGCAGCCATGACCGGCTTGACATCAAGCTCCAGCGACTCTGCGAGCATCAACTCGCGCTGCCATCAACGCCAGCGGCACAGGAACTGCTGAGCGAACTGACCTGCTGCGAGATAACCAGTGCGCTCTGGCTCGGCGGCTACCTGTTCCAGCCGATGCCGCACGGCTGCGAGCCACCTGCGGGCGCCAATCCGCGGCATCTTGAGGGCTACTGGCTACGCCATCACGACTGGCCTGGGCCGCCCGGTCACGACCAGTACCGGCACTGGCAGCCCTTGCCTCGCCCCGCCTGGCTGGCACCGGCACGCTTGCGGCACGAAGCGATCTGGTCTGGCGCCGAGTTCGACAAATGGCTGGACGAAGTAGCAGGCCAGCGTCAAGCGAAACTGCTGGTTCGCCTCGAGCCCGACGCCAATGGCAACTGGCTGGAGCAGGAACGCCTGTTTCTGGTGCCAGATGGCTGGCCGAGCCTGTGATCGAGGCTGAGCCTGCCCTCGTGAAAATGTCATGTGCCTCCCGCACACTGGGCTGCAGCATTGCTGACCGAATTCTGCAGCCAAGGGTAACCCTCGATGCTCTCTGATAATGCTCATCCAAGCGGCTCGGACGGGTCGAGTATCAAGTCGATTTTCCTGGTCTTTCTGCGCCTGGGGCTGACCTCTTTTGGCGGGCCGGTGGCTCATCTAGGCTACTTTCGGGAAGAGTTCGTGCATCGTCGGCGCTGGCTTGACGAGCAAGGATATGCGGATCTGGTAGCCCTCTGTCAGTTTCTACCGGGCCCGGCGAGCAGCCAGGTCGGAATCGCCATTGGTTTGCTCCGCGGCGGCTACCGGGGATCGCTGGCCGCCTGGAGCGGCTTTACCCTGCCTTCCGCCATTGCCCTGGTGTTGTTCGCACTAGGCATCAATCACTGGGGCGACGGTCTGCCGGACGGCATTCTCCGGGGCCTGAAGATCGTCGCAGTTGCCGTGGTGGCGCAAGCCGTCTGGGGCATGGCGCGCAACCTCTGCACTGACAGCACGAGGATCAGCATCATGCTGCTGGCTGCCTGCGTGGTGCTGCTTTTTTCAACCAGCTGGACCCAAGTGCTCGTCATCGCAGCTGGAGGGCTGGCTGGCCTACTGCTGTTTCGCATGGATGACGCGTCAAGGCTTGCACCGTTTCCGGCGCGTGCAGGGCGCGTGACGGGCGTGCTGTCACTGATTCTGTTCCTTGCATTGCTGGTTATGCTGCCTGTGCTGGCCGCGACCTTTTCCAGCCAGGGGCTGGCGCTGCTCGACAGTTTCTATCGAGCAGGCGCTCTGGTGTTCGGCGGCGGTCATGTGGTGCTGCCGCTGCTGCAGGCGGAGGTGGTCCCGAACGGCTGGGTCAGCAACGACACCTTTCTGGCCGGCTACGGTGCCGCGCAGGCCGTTCCCGGCCCGCTGTTCACGTTTTCCGCTTTTCTTGGCGCCTCGATCAGCGAGGGTAACGGAAGTCTGGTCAACGCTGCTACCTGCCTGATTGGCGTCTTCCTTCCGTCATTTCTGCTGGTTTTCGCCGCCATGCCGTTCTGGAACGAACTCCGTGCCAACCGGCGGATGCAGGCTGCGCTGGGCGGTGTCAATGCGGCAGTGGTCGGCCTGTTGCTGGCAGCCTTGTACGATCCTGTCTGGACCAGCGCCGTCTCAAGCCCGGCCGATTTCGCATTGGCGCTGATCGCCCTCGCAGCGCTGATGGTGTGGAAACTGCCGCCCTGGCTGGTGGTGCTGGCCGGTGGTATCGCCGGTTGGTTGATTGCCGACCTGCTAGCGTGACTCAGGATCAGCTGCTGCGCTCGATGCGGCCTCCGGAGCGGCACGACGTAACAATCGACGACAGCAGCTTGTTCTTCGCGGATTCATAGCCGACGTTCAGCGCAACAGCTCGTCCAGCTGCGCCTGGGCAGCTCTGCGGCCTTGCAACCCGCCCGTATGCACAAAGACGAGGCGCGTACCCGCCGGAAAATATCCATCCTGAACATGCAAGCGCAACGACATCATCGCTTTGGCTGTATAAACAGGCTCCAGAGGCAAACCTGAGACAGCTTCGGTTTCCTGTAGAAAGCGCGCCAGGGCCTCATCGAAACGACCGAAACCGCCACGGCTGGCATCATTCAGCTGATACCCGGAATCAGCTGTCTCGGCTTCTCGCAGCAGCCGACTTACCTCCTCTGCAACGCCGTGCGAAGGCGGACCTGCCAGCGCTCCGTAGACCGTCTTTCCATCCTGCAGCGCTTCGCCGATAACCAACCCGGCCAGGGTAGTGCCCGTACCGGCAGCGAGCCACCAGCCCTGGTAATCCTTCCAGCCGATAGCGGCCAGGCCAGTTTGCACATGCTGCACCAGCGGGGCGCAACCCAGCGCGCCGGCTAACCCGCCGCCACCTTCGGGCACGCTGTAGTAACCGGGAAAACGTGCGCGCCACCGATCAAAGAAACCCGCGCAGTGGCGCTCACGATAGCCTCCATAGCCAAGCCAGTGCAGCTGCATGCCAAGGCGCTGCAAATCCTCAACGGTTGCCGTCTGCTGCGGGTGCCCGCGCAACAGCCCAACGCTGGCCAGGCCGTAACGCCTGGCGGCCGCCGCCAGGGCATGGAGGTGATTGGAATGTGGCCCACCAAGACTGATGAGCCCAGACGCGCCGCAGGCCTGAGCGGCGACCAGATGATGATGGAGCTTGAACCATTTGTTACCCGACAGTTCAGGGTCGACCAGGTCCAGACGCAACACCGCTACTTGCACCTGGGCCTTTCGCAGCCAGGGCAGGTCCAGCGCGTGAAGCGGCGCTTTGGTGAGGTTGGGGGCAAAGGGCTCGATGACCTGAACCCTTCTAGCTACCGGTCCGCAACCGATCTTGCGAGCGGTGCCTGGCGCAACAATTGGATTCGCCGATCACGAAACGAACAGGCGAATCCACCTTGTCCAATGGCATGTTGCAGCGCTCACCGCTGGATAGCGTCGCGACGCAGGTCGGCTGCTGGTAATGCTGGACCCATTGACCATACTGCTCCTCCGAAACCGCGCACTTGGCAGCCGCATATGCAAGGGGGTTCTGCTGATAACGGGCCAGGTCCTGAAGCGGAATGGTCAGGTGGCCCGCGCCGGGGTGGTAGGCCATGAATACCACGCCAAGGCGCGAAAGCGATTGGAGTACGCGATCACCGCTATTTTCCGAGAGCACACCGCACTGCTTCTGCAGTGCCTCGATCTCTTCCTGCAGCTGCGCATCCAGCTCGTTACGGTAAGCCAGCTCAACGTCACGTATGGCCACCTGCTCCTTGTACTCGGCTACCGCAGCGGCAAGCTGCAGGTGCAGTTCACTGTTGAAGCGGTCCCGCGCCGCTTCGGCCTCGTCGCGGCTGTTTTGCTCAAGGGCACGCAACTGCCTGCTCATCTCTTCTCGGGCCTTCTGGAAGGCTTCAGTTTGTCGTTCGAGCTGAGCGCGAAGGTCGACTGCCAGTTGCTCCTGCTCGTGCAGCGCGCCCCGCAAGCGGCTGATTTCGGCCTGTAGCTTGGCCTGTTGCTGGCCGGTCAGTTCGCGCAGCTTGGCGACATCGGCTTCGCGCAACTGCTCGAGGCTGGCGATACGTAGACGTTGCTGTTTGATCAGTTGTGCAGCCTTGAGTCGCTGCTCCCGCTCCAGCTGTTCGGAGCGACGCTCGGCCGCGTGCCCGGGCGCATCGGACGCGTACCAGGTCTCTTCGGCCACCATCTGCAATCGCTCGGCCGGCACGGCTTGCGGTGCTTCGTCCTCGACCAGCAGGCCCAGCTGATTGCGCTTTATGCGGTCACGCAGCATGACGAAGTGGTTATTGCCCTGCGTCAACTGCGGGTCCCACAGGTGCATTTGGTACCAGGACACCGGACACTGGCTGCGGCAGGCCAGACGAATCGGTCCAGCTCCCAGATCCGGTCCACGGCCGGTGCGTTCGGCAAGGTTTCGCAGTGGAATGTTCCAGCCGCTGTCGGCCGAACCATCCTCGTTGAAGTCAAGGTAGAAGAACACTGCGGCGCGGATCTGCAGCCGGGCGTTGACCAGTACGTAGGCGACGCGCATTTGCTGGTCAGCGAACTCGGGCATGTTCACCACGCCATCAAGCATGGCCTCGAATTCTGGATAGAGCATTTCCTTGCAGACGCCGCCATCATTGAAAAACAGAACGGCTTCGACCGTCTGCGGTTTGATCTGCATGCTCGGCTTCCTCGACAGCTGAACGACCAGCGAATCATCCAGGTAGCCTCTGGATGGCGCCAGCCCATGGTTGGCGCGGAGTGTATGGGAAAAAGCGAAACCCGCAATGTGACTGGGTTGGCAGCGACTTCGGCGCCAAGTCTGGCCACTCAAACACAACCGGCAAACTGTGAACAGGTCGGATAACGCCGGTCAGCTGCTCAAGGCGGCAGGCTGACGGCCTCCCTGCACCGCTTCATGATCTCACCGACGCCTTGCGACTCGCTCAGCGAGACTTCAAGGTCTTACACCAGTCCAGTTCGCCAGAGCAGCATGGCTGCGCACTTGTTTGTCGACCCCCGATCTGTACCGCCCCGTCAGGCGCCGCACGAGATCGAGGGTTGCCCGGATCAGACTGCAGCAGCGAGCCGAGAGCCCTGGTTAATGGCGCGTTTGGCATCAAGCTCGGCGGCAACATCCGCTCCGCCGATCAAGTGGACCTGGCGACCGGCGGCCTCGAGCTCGGCCTGCAACTCGCGCAACGGATCCTGCCCGGCGCAGACAATCACGGTGTCTACGGCTAGAACCTGCGGCTCGCCTTCGGCTACGCGGACATGCAAGCCCTGGTCATCGACCTTGAGATACTCGACCGCGCTCATCATCTGTACTTGCCGGTTCTTCAGACCGGTCCGATGGATCCAGCCGGTGGTCTTGCCCAGGCCATTGCCCACCTTGGACTTCTTGCGCTGCAACAGATAGACCTGGCGCGCCGGGGCGTGCGGTTCGGGCTTGACTCCGGCGACGCCACCACGCGCTTCGAGGGCAAGATCGATCCCCCACTCCCGCCAGAAAGCCTTCCGATCGAGGCTGGTCGAAGGACCTTCATGAGTGATGAATTCGGAGACATCGAAGCCGATCCCGCCAGCGCCAATCACCGCCACGCGCTGTCCGACAGGCTTTCGCTGCAGGATCGCATCGACATAGCTGATGACCATCGGATGATCGATACCCGGAATATCGGGCGTACGTGGCGCAATTCCCGTTGCAAGGATGATCTCGTCGAAACCTCCGGCCAGCAAATCAGCAGCATTGACGCGGGTGTTCAGGCGTACCTCGACGCCGGTGCTCTGCAGCTTGCTGTTGAAGTAGCGCAGCGTCTCGTGGAACTCTTCCTTGCCCGGCACGCGTTTCGCGATATTGAACTGGCCGCCAATCTCGTTCGAAGACTCGAATAGCGTCACCTGATGGCCGCGCTCCGCCGCTACGGTGGCAGCCGCCAGACCGGCAGGCCCCGCCCCCACCACGGCAATCTTCTTAACCGTGGCGGTCGGGATGTAATTCAGCTCGGTCTCGTAGCACGCACGCGGATTGACCAGGCAGGTGGTCAGTTTGCCGCTGAAGGTGTGATCCAGGCAGGCCTGGTTACAGCCGATACAGGTATTGATGGTGTCGCTGCGATCCGCTGCGGCCTTGTTGACGAAATCGGGATCAGCAAGAAAGGGGCGCGCCATGGAAACCATGTCCGCATCCCCTTCCGCCAGCACCTGTTCAGCGATTTCCGGCGTGTTGATGCGGTTGGTCGTGACCAGCGGAATGCCAACCTCGCCGCGCAGTTTCGCCGTTACCTTGGTAAAAGCCGCGCGTGGCACTTTGGTGGCGATAGTGGGGATACGCGCCTCATGCCAGCCGATACCGGTGTTGATCAAGGTGGCCCCCGCCCCTTCGATGGCCTTGGCCAGGGTCAGCACCTCGTCCCAGCTGCTGCCACCCTCCATCAGGTCGAGCATCGACAGGCGATAGATAATGATGAAGCTGGGCCCTACCGCTTCGCGTACGCGACGGACGATTTCAACTGGCAGACGCATACGGTTTTCGTAGCTGCCGCCCCAGCGGTCGGTGCGGTGGTTGGTGTGGGCTACCAGAAACTGGTTAATGAAGTAGCCTTCCGACCCCATGATTTCGACGCCGTCGTAGCCAGCCTCTTGAGCCAGGCTTGCGCAATTGACGAAGTCACCAATCTGCTTCTCGATGCCGGCTTCATCCAGCTCTCGGGGCGTGAACGGATTGATCGGCGCCTGAATCGCGCTGGGGGCCACTAACTGTGGGCTGTAGGCATAACGCCCGGCATGGAGGATCTGCATGCAGATCTTGCCGCCCGCTTCATGCACCGCCTGGGTGACGACCCGGTGCTCTTGGGCTTCCTCGGGAGTCGACAGTTTCGCGGCGCCCGCGCGCACCGAGCCCTCCTCGTTCGGCCCGACCCCACCGGTCACGATGAGCCCCACGCCACCCCGAGCCCGTTCTGCGAAGAAGGCTGCCATACGCTCGAACCCGTTGGGCATTTCTTCCAGGCCGGTATGCATCGACCCCATGAGCGTGCGGTTGCGCAACGTGGTAAAGCCCAGGTCCAGGGGAGCCAGCAGGTGCGGGAAGGCGGTCATGGTTATTCCTCGATCAGGCGGCACCGCTTGGTGCCAGACAAGCTACGGATATCGTCACGGCTCTGCGGCCGCGATCAAGTGGGCATGACGATAAACAGCCCGGGCCAGCCTCTCAATGACCGTAAATAACAAGTAACTGACTCTATCGCGCAAAACGCTTGGCAAGGATCGAGCACACGCATACCCTTTTGTGCACCGACGGTCAGCGTTCCGCCCATGCACACATTCAGCAAGCTGTTCGGCAGTGCCCTGCTCGCCGGCGCGGCATTGACCCTCTATCTCGACTGGACTCAGGATCGTCACAGTGGCCCGTTGCTGTCCGATCTGCGAACACTTCCGATCGAGACCCAGGGCCAATTGGGAAGCGCAGGCAACCTGCTCGGGATCGAGACCCGGCTCATGCCTGCCGATTACCAGAGCCCCGAGCGTCTGCGACTGAAATTTGCCACCTATCTGGACCAGGCGCGTGACGCCGGCTTGCTGAACCCTTACACCATTGTCGTGCTGCCCGAGCATGTCGGCACGGGCCTGTTCGCCGTGGGCGAGAAACCTGAAGTCCAGCAGGCCCGTACCCTGCGTGACGCCATGCAGTGGACTGCGCTGAGCAACCCGTGGGAATACCTGCATGCGCTGTTCGATAACGAGGGGGATGATCGGCGCACCGAAGCGGTGCTGAAAATCAAAGCGCAGCAGATGGCCGACGACTATCAGCGGATCTTTGGAGAACTGGCGAAAACATACGGCGTGACATTGGTGGCCGGCTCGATCGTTCTGCCAGAACCCTATCTGGACGATGGCCGACTGCGTAGCGGTACGGGACCGCTCCGGCAGGTCAGCCTGAGCTTTACGACGGACGGCAGCGCCTTGGGGCCATTGCAATACAAGCACGCACTGAGCCGTTACGAACGACGCTACAGCGAAGCGCCGGAACAACGTGGCGAATCGGTTCTGCATACTCCTGCGGGCCTGCTAGCCGTGCTGATTGGCTGCGATGCCTATACACGCCAGCCATCAGCCAGAGCGGAACTGCTGGCTGTGCCAGGGGCACGCGACGAGCCGGAAGAAAGCTGCGGTGCGAAGCAGTCGATCGAAGGGTCCGTGGCCCGCATGGATGTACGCACCCTCGGGCTACCCTGGAATCTCGTCGGCTCGCCGCGCCGCCCTACTCGGCACCTGCACGGTGAGCCGGTGCGATTGCACAATATCTGGCTGCCGGAGCAACCATGAATCGGCAGCGGGTCCGGCTCGGCGATCTTTCGGTTGGCTTCGTCCACAGCCTCAGCAGTGCCCTACAGGAAAAGCAGATCGACCCGCAACCATTACTGGATGCCTATGGGCTCGACCAGGCGCGCCTATCGGAGCCGCGAGCGCGACTGTCGATCCCCCGCTACATGCGGCTGGGCCATGCCGCGATGCAGCTTGCCAGCGACCCGGCCCTTGGTCTCGAGATGGGCCGGCTACGCAAGGCAGGCCACCTCGGGCTGGTGGGCGTGACCTCGGCGCAGGCACCAACCCTTCGCGAAGCCGCACGAACCCTGATTCGCTACGAGCCCCTGTATGCGACAAATTACCGGGGCGCGTCGGAATTTCACGAGGATCCATCAGGTGCCTGGCTCAGGTTCTATTCCATCAGCCCCTACAACAGCTACAACCGGTTCGTCGTCGACACAGTGCTGGCCAGCTGGGTCACGCAACTTGGTGCAATTGCCGGACAGCCTGTAACACCGGTTGCGGTGCATATCGAATTCGACTCTCCCGACTATGCCGCCCGCTACGAAACGCTTTTTGCGAAGACTGTCGAGTTCGGCGCCGAGCATAATCAACTGCGCCTGGATCATGCGACGCTGGCGCTGCGCAATCCAGAGCACTGCCCAGGCACCTGGAGGCAGCTGCTGGAACTCTGCGACGCGGAACTGGAAATGCGCACCCGCACACGCACAGTTCGCGAGCGCGTGGCCCAACTGCTAGGGCCAATGCTGAAGGGTCAGGAGCCTGATCTGCAGCAGATCGCGGCACGACTGCAATTGCCGCCATGGACCCTGCGTCGAAAACTGGAAGAAG
This sequence comes from Stutzerimonas sp. C6.4V, assembly GCF_058536345.1. Taxonomy (NCBI): domain Bacteria; kingdom Pseudomonadati; phylum Pseudomonadota; class Gammaproteobacteria; order Pseudomonadales; family Pseudomonadaceae; genus Stutzerimonas; species Stutzerimonas sp. C6.4V. The sequence goes on along the minus strand of NZ_JBZUBM010000001.1, from coordinate 1,124,441 downwards.
AAGGCACCAGCTATCGTGCCATCCTCAACGACACCCGCCGCGACCTTGCCATGGCCTATATCCGAGATACCGAATCGGCGTTCGGAGAGATTGCCTGGCTGCTCGGGTTTTCTTCCGCGGAAGCCTTTCAGCGCGCATTCAAGCGCTGGAGTGGACAGACGCCGGGGGACTACCGGCGCGAACAGCGGCGGGCTGACTGATCAGAGCTCGAAGGCGTCGTCAGCCGGCTCTGGACCGTCCAGCTCTGATGCGTGCCACTCGAGAATTTCGTCTTGATAGTCGTCCATAAAGCCACCCTTGTCGTGTCTGCCTGATTCTGCCTTTCAAAGTCCATGCCAGTGAAACTAGCAGGCCTGTATGACCGAAACGTGACCTGCTTCGCACTGAATGACTAACAAATAGCCCAGGCGCTCAACCAGCACAACGCGCCACATCGCCGCATGCCCGGGCTCAAGGGACGGTAAGACCCGCTGCAGTCATCGCCTGTCGCAACAGCCAGGCAACGATTCCAAGGGCAAGCACACTTGCCGACCAGATCAGGACCAGCCAGGTCATGCGCTTCCACAGGGGTGCCGGCCTGGATGCACCGCTTTCGTGCTTGTGCTGCATATATCGCTCCGTGGCGGACCGTCTTAGTGGTAACCGTCGTCAGCGCTGACTTTCCCGCGGAACACGTAATAGCTCCAGGCGGTATACATGAGGATCAGCGGAATGATGAGAAGCGCACCCACTAGCGTGAACCCCTGGCTCTGAGGCGGTGCTGCGGCTTCCCAGATGCTGACCGACGGAGGAATGATATTTGGCCACAAACTGATGCCAAGTCCGCTGTAGCCCAGGAAGATCAACGCAAGGGTGAACAGGAACGGCGAATAATGAGCGTAACGCTTGATCGAGCGAAGCAAACCGACCGTGCAGACCAACACCAGAATCGGCACCGGGAGGAACAGGATCAGGTTCGGCAGGCTGAACCAGCGCTCGGCGATGTCCGGATGCGTCAGCGGGGTCCAGATGCTGACGATGCCAGTCACCGCCAGTACCGCCCAGACCAGCGGGATACCGATGTCATGCATGCGCTTTTGCAGTTCTCCCGAAGTCTTCATGATCAACCAGGTGCAACCAAGCAAGCCGTAAGCCACGACCAGCGCCAGCCCACAGAAGACGGAAAACGGAGTCAGCCAGTCCAGCGGCCCACCCGCATAAGCGCGATCGACAACCGGAAAACCATGAATGAAGGCGCCCAGGGCAACCCCTTGGAAAAACGTGGCCGCCAGCGACCCCCCGACAAATGCCTTGTCCCAGACGTGCTGGCGCGCGGCACTGGCCTTGAAGCGAAACTCGAACGCCACGCCGCGGAAGATCAACCCCATCAGCATGAAGATGATCGGCAGATAGAGCGCCGAAAGCACAACCGAGTAGGCAAGCGGAAATGCAGCGAACAGCCCTGCGCCACCCAGTACCAACCAGGTTTCATTACCGTCCCAGATCGGCGCCACGGTATTCATCGCCACGTCGCGCTCGGACGTGTCGGCCAGGAATGGAAAAAGGATCCCGATTCCCAGGTCGAAGCCGTCCATCACGACGTACATCATGATTCCAAAGATGATGATGACGGCCCAGATAAGCGAAAGATCAATGCCCATACTCAGTTCCTCTCGCCCAGGTCGTCGCCATGATCGTGGGGTATCGCCTCATCAGCCGCCGAGAGCGGCCGCATCGGTGTGCGTTTCTCGCCCGGCCCGCCGGCACCCTTCTCGTCCCCTTCATTGATGATCGGCCCCTTGGCAATCAGGCGAAGCACATAGACGAATCCGATGCCAAACACGGCGAAGTAGATCAGGACGAACATGGCCAGCGTCAAGCCGAGTTGTCCGGCGCCATGGTTCGACACGGCATCAGCCGTACGCATGATGCCGTACACCACCCAGGGCTGACGTCCGACCTCGGTGGTGAACCAGCCTGCCAGTATCGCGAGGATCCCGGACGGCCCCATCAGCAGCGCCAGCCGCAGGAAAGGCCTGGTGTGAAAGAGCCTGCCACCGCGACGCAGCCACAGGCTCCAGAAACCGGTGAGGATCATCAACAGCCCCAGCATGACCATGATGCGGAAGGTCCAGAACACGATCGTCGAGTTCGGCCGGTCTTCCTTAGGAAAGTCCTTCAGCGCCGGAATCTGCTCGGTCAGGCTGTGCTTGAGAATGAGGCTGCCAAGGTAAGGAATTTCCACCTTGTAGCGCGTCTCTTCACGCTCCATGTCCGGCCAGCCAAACAGCAGCAGCGGCGTGGGCTCGCCAGAAGCGTTGTCCCAGTGCCCTTCCATCGCGGCGATTTTCGCCGGCTGGTATTCAAGCGTATTGAGCCCGTGGAAATCCCCAACCACCGCTTGTATCGGCGCAACGATCAGCGCCATCCACATGGCCATGGAAAACATCTTGCGAACCGCTGGGTTGTCGTTTCCACGCAGCAGGTGCCAGGCGGCAGAGGCACCGACCATGAAGGCAGTGGCGAGAAACGCCGCGATTGCCATATGGGTCAGCCGGTAGGGAAAGGACGGGTTGAAGACAATTGCGAACCAGTCCACCGGGATCACGATCCCGTCGATGATCTCGTGCCCTTGCGGCGTATGCATCCAGCTATTGGACGCCAGGATCCAGAAGGTGGATATCAAGGTACCGACCGCCACCATTAGGGTGGAAAAGAAATGCAGCCCTGCGCCGACGCGGTTCCAGCCAAACAGCATGACGCCGAGGAACCCCGCTTCGAGGAAGAAAGCCGTCAGTACTTCGTAGGCCAGCAAGGGTCCCGTCACGCTTCCCGCGAACTCGGAATAGGCACTCCAGTTGGTACCGAACTGGTAGGCCATGACGATGCCGGAGACCACACCCATCCCGAAGTTCACCGCAAATATTTTCAGCCAGAAATGGTAAAGATCCCGGTAAACCTGTTGCTTGGTCTTCAACCACAGCCCTTCCAGCACGGCCAGGAAGCTGGCCAGCCCGATGGTGATCGCTGGGAAGATGATGTGGAACGAAATGGTAAAAGCGAACTGGATCCGCGCAAGCTCGAGAGCTTCCAAACCAAACATGAACAACCCCTCGTCAGTAGCCGCTTGCACCTGGCTTATTAATGACTCACGCATTACTGACCGCATTAAACCGCAAGGGTGCGCTCGACGCGCGCTACCAGATGACGCAGGGAGAGGAAATGATGCAGATCAAAACAGATGCATCGCGCCCACGCTTTGGATAGGCCCAAGCAGGTTCGGGGCAGCACTGGCAGCCAAGCCACCGCGTACGAATACGATCACTCCATCCCCATCGAGTTCGAACAGCGACACGAGCGCGTCAGAGCGCACCGGGATGAAAAACAGGCAAAGCACTTGAACGGCGCGGGACAGTAGCCAGGCATGGCGAGCAGGCCCAAGCCCAACGCTAGCAAGAACGGCAATTACCGTAGCGACCCGGATTTTTCAGAGTGAGAAACAGTTTCAGCGCAGGGACGAGATCGGCGACAAAGGCATGAACCGACACGAGAGGTCGTGATGGCGAGGGGGATTGCACAAACGAAAAAAGCGGCCTTGTTGGGCCGCTTTCAGCGTGGCTCTAGTCGTATAAACGTACAGAGCAAATATGGCGCAGCGGACGGGACTCGAACCCGCGACCCCCGGCGTGACAGGCCGGTATTCTAACCGACTGAACTACCGCTGCGCGTCGGCCGGACTCTCGTCCGATTCGCAGAACATCTTACTGGCCGTGGAACCTAGTGGCCGATCGCCCTGCGAGGCGCGCAATTTACTCATCGGGTGAACTCAAGTCAACAGCCTGCTGCGGTTTTTTTAAAAAATATAGGCAATCTCCAATCACTTCAGCCAATCGAGCACCGTTGGGCACCTTTTACCTGAAAAACAGTCAGTTGCACTGGCATACTCAGACTTGGCTCAACCTGATTGAACGGCCATGCATTTGCTTTTTTACAGTCCGTCCACACCGCTTTAATCAAGTCGATGGACAATGGCAGTCTTCATTCAGCTTCATGGAGCGCCAAGCTTGGCTTCCCCCGCAGCAGCGCACAGACTTCGTCAGCATGCCCCTATGATCATCAGTACGGTGATCGTGGTGCTCTTCGGCCTTTATCTGACCGGTCAGATAAACGATTGGCGACAACTGATGCGCCCATCACAGCAGAGTATTGAGGAAAACAGCCAGCCCGCCGGCGTTGCACCTGATATGCAACGCATCGCCAACCTGTTTGGATCACCGCAGGCGCAAAGCTTCACGGCCGGGGCTGCGAATTCTGATCTAACCTTGCTTGGGAGCTTCGTGCATGCCGACCCCGCCCGTTCCACTGCAATCATTCAGGTCAGCGGAGCAACACCGCAGCTCTACCGCGTAGATGAGGAGCTGGAACCCGGCGTACGGCTCAAAGGCGTCCACCCCGACCGGGTCGAGATACAGCGTAATGGCCGAATAGAAAGCCTGCTCTTCCCGAGTACCCGTTCCGTAACAGCCATGCCTGACAATCTGCCGGACTACAGTGAACCCGCAGACCTGAATCAACCGGATCCACAAGCGGAACTGCTTCAACAACAGATGGAAGCACTTCGCCTGCAGATGGAAGGGGGCAGCCCACCCGTTTCCATGCCCACCGACGAATCGCCCACGGAAGACGACTGACTGATGCTGCCTTTTTCCCCTCGCCCGCTCATTGCATTATTGACAGCGAGCCTGCTAGCCGCTCCTCTGCCGCTTCTCGCGGCCGACCCCGGCATCGAGCCAAGCACCACTCAACAGGATGGTTGGACGATCAATCTAAAGGACGCGGACATACGAGCCTTCGTCGATCAGATAAGTCAGCTGACCGGGCAGACCTTTATTGTTGATCCACGCGTCAAGGGCCAGGTGAGTGTCGTATCGTCGACGACGCTCTCGCTGGACGAGGTCTACCAGCTCTTTCTCTCGGTCATGGCGACCCACGGCTACAGTGTGCTGACCCAGGGCGAGGTGGCCCGCATCGTGCCCAATGCCGAAGCAAAGTCTGAAGCGGGGGGCGGGCCGACAGGCGGCGACCTGTTGGAGACCCGGGTGATACAGGTTCAGCACACCTCTGCCACGGAGCTCATTCCGCTGATCCGCCCCCTGGTTCCGCAGTATGGACATCTCGCCGCTGTCAGCTCTGCGAACGCGCTGATCATCAGCGACCGCAGCGCCAACATCGCCCGCATCGAAGATCTGGTCCGCCAGCTCGATCGCGCCCAGAACGAAGACTTCTCGGTGGTAAACCTTCAATACGGTTGGGCCGTGGATATCGCCGAGGTGCTGCGCAATACCCTGGCTCGCGGCGAAGCCAGGGACACCGCAGGTGCGCAGATCATTGCCGACTCACGCACCAACCGGCTAATTTTTACTGGCCCGGAACAAGCACGGCAGAAGCTGGCCAGCCTGGCCAATACGCTCGACACGCCCAGTACTCGTTCTGCCAACACTCGAGTGATCCGCCTGCGCCACAACGATGCCAAATCCCTCGCCGAAACCCTTGGGGACATTTCCGAGCGACTAGCCGAGCCCGCGGATGGCGAGGCCCAAGGTGGTCGACAGCAGAATATTCTGATTCGTGCAGACGAGAGCCTGAACGCGCTGGTCATGCTGGCAGAACCGGAACTGATCACCACGCTCGAGTCGATTGTGCGTCAACTGGACGTCCCGCGTGCGCAGGTAATGGTCGAAGCAGCCATCGTCGAAGTATCCGGCGATATCACTGACGCGCTTGGCGTTCAGTGGGCCGTGGACGCACGAGGCGGAACCGGAGGCGCTGGCGGGGTCAGCTTTGGCAATACCGGACTCTCCATTGGCAGTGTGCTCACCGCCATTGGTGAAAACGAGATACCGAGCAACCTTCCAGACGGTGCGATCATCGGCGTCGGAACCCGCAGCTTTGGCGCGCTGATCACCGCCTTGTCTGCAAACAGCAAGAGCAACCTGCTCTCCACCCCCAGTCTGCTGACGCTCGACAATCAGGAAGCGGAGATACTGGTCGGCCAGAACGTGCCATTTCAGACCGGCACCTACACGACCGATGCTTCCGGCGCGAACAACCCATTCACTACGATCGAGCGGGAAGACATAGGCGTTACGCTCAAGGTCGTTCCGCACATCAACGAAGGGGCCACCCTGCGTCTGGAAATCGAGCAGGAAATCTCCTCCATCGCGCCTTCTGCGAGCCTTTCTGCCCAAGCCGTCGACCTGGTCACCAACAAGCGTTCAATCAAGAGTACCATCCTTGCTGAAGACGGCCAGGTCATCGTCCTGGGCGGCCTGATCCAGGACGATGTGACCCGTACCGACTCGAAGGTTCCGTTGCTCGGCGACATCCCGCTGCTGGGTGCGCTGTTTCGTTCAACCCAGGAAACCCATGTCAAACGCAACCTGATGGTATTCCTGCGACCAACCGTGATTCGCGACCGTGCGGGGCTGGCGGCCTTATCAGGCAAGAAGTACAGCGATATCCGGGTTATTGAAACCAGCTCCGACAGTCCGAGTATTCTACCCGCCACACCCGAGGGTCTGTTCGATGGGCAAGGCCAGCCGGCACCGGCCATTGACCTTCGCTCCAACGAACCGGCCCAGCGCAGCCGAATGCCCACCGCACCAGCAACGCAGCGCGCGCCGCAGAGCTTCACGCCGCAAGCACAGCCATCGACCCAGGCACCTGCTCTCTCTGGCTGGGCCGTACAGCTGGCGAGCCTGCAGAACGGCGATAGTGCTCAAGCCCTTGCAGATAAGTTGCGCGAACAGGGCTTCACTACCTATGTACGCACCAGTGGCCGTACCCATCGGGTGTTCGTAGGGCCGATAGCCGATCGCCAGGAGGCCAGCCGAGTTCGGGACGAGCTGGCCATCGAACAGCGTCTTGACGGGTTCGTGGTGAACTTCGAGCCGGCGGAAAACTGAGTAGCCCGAGCAAAGCAATATGACCTGATTCTCGCCCGCTTGCAGACGGTGCCACAGCCAGGCCTGGCGATCCAGAGCAGACCGACAGGCCCGGTTTTATCCGAGCCTCTAACGACAGAAACCCCGCAAGCGGGGTTTCTCTTCACTGACCAGAGGGCGCTTCAGAGTGCCGCCAGGCCTCGCGCAAGGTCAGCCTGCAGATCGGCAACGTCCTCGAGCCCTACGGCGACACGAATCAGGCTGTCGCGAATCCCCGCGGTGGCACGATCATCAGCAGACAGCCGACCATGGGTAGTGGAGCCGGGATGGGTGATCGTGGTCTTGCTGTCACCCAGGTTGGCGGTAATGGAGATCAGCCGAGTGGCATCGATGAACCGCCAGGCGCCCTCCTTCCCCCCCGACACCTCGAAGCTGAGCACGGCACCGAAACCCTTTTGCTGGCGCCTGGCCAAGTCATGCTGCGGATGGCTGGGCAGCCCGGCGTAATAAACCTTCTCGACACCGGGCTGCTGCTCCAGCCACTCGGCCAGTATTTTTGCACTGGCGCAATGAGCCTGCATGCGCAGACGCAGGGTCTCCAATCCCTTCAGAAACACCCAGGCATTGAACGGACTTAGCGTAGGGCCTGCGGTCCGCAGGAAACCCACGACCTCCTTCATCTGCTCGGCCCTGCCCGCCACCACGCCGCCCAGGCAGCGCCCCTGGCCGTCGATGTACTTGGTCGCCGAATGGATGACGATATCTGCACCAAGAGCCAGGGGTTGCTGCAATACCGGTGTACAGAAACAGTTGTCCACCGCCAGCATCGCACCCTTCGCATGGCACAGATCGGCCAGCGCCGAGATATCGACAAGCTCCGCCAAGGGGTTCGACGGTGACTCAACGAAGACCAGCCTTGTATTGGCCTTGAATGCTGGTCCCCAGGCTGCGACATCAGTCAGCGGCACATAGTCGACTTCAAGTCCGAAGCGTTTGAGATACTTTTCGAACAACGAAACGGTCGCGCCGAACACACTGCGCGACACCAGCACATGATCTCCGGCACTGCACAGGCTCATCACCATGGCCAGGATGGCCGCCATGCCTGATGCGGTCGCCACGGCCTGCTCAGCCCCTTCCATGGCAGCGATGCGCTCTTCGAAGGCCCGCACGGTAGGGTTGGTATAGCGGGAGTAAACGTTACCCGGCACTTCGCCTGCGAACCGGGCCGCGGCATCAGCGGCACTTCGGAATACATAGCTGGAGGTGAAGAAAAGAGGCTCGCCGTGCTCACCCTCTGGCGAACGATGCTGGCCGGCGCGTACTGCCAGAGTATCGAAGCCGGCATCAGTCAGGTCACTGTCCAGTCGACCTGCATCCCAATCGATTGTCATGCGAATCCCTCATCCTGGGCGACCAGCGCCGCCCCGGTTGGTCAGTTGTTGTGCAAATCGATGATGGCGCTGCCAATGGCAGATTTGCTTTTGCTCAAGTCATTGCGCGCCTGTTCGATCTTGTGCAGATAGACATCGTCAATATCGCCGGTGACGTACTTGCCGTCGAACACCGCGCAGTCGAAGTTATCAATCTTGACCTTGCCGCCGCCGACTGCATCGATCAAATCTGCCAGATCCTGATAGACCAGCCAGTCGGCACCGATGAGCTCCGCTACCTCTTCTGTGGTGCGGTTATGGGCAATCAGCTCATGGGCGCTAGGCATGTCGATGCCGTAAACGTTTGGATAGCGAACCGCAGGGGCGGCCGAGCAGAAGTACACGTTCTTGGCCCCGGCCTCGCGGGCCATCTGGATGATTTGCTTGCACGTGGTACCGCGCACGATGGAATCATCCACCAGCATGACGTTTTTGCCCCGGAACTCCAGATCGATGGCGTTGAGCTTCTGCCGCACGGATTTCTTGCGTGCGGCCTGGCCCGGCATGATGAAAGTCCGGCCGATATAGCGGTTCTTGACGAAGCCTTCGCGGAATTTCACGCCCAGGCGGTTGGCCAGTTCGAGTGCCGCCGTGCGGCTGGTGTCCGGAATGGGGATGACCACATCGATGTCGTGCTCCGGACGCTCGCGGAGAATCTTGTCAGCTAGCTTTTCACCCATGCGCAGGCGGGCCTTGTAAACCGAGACGCCATCCATCAGGGAGTCGGAGCGTGCCAGATAGACGTGCTCGAAAATGCAAGGTGCATAATGAGGGTTCGGCGCGCACTGGCGAGTGTGTAACTTGCCGTCGGCCGTGATGTAGACCGCTTCGCCCGGCGCAAGGTCGCGTATCAGGGAAAACCCGAGTACGTCCAGCGCAACGCTTTCCGACGCGATCATGTACTCGACCCCTTGATCGGTGTGACGCTGGCCGAACACGATGGGTCGAATTGCATGAGGGTCACGAAAACCGACAATGCCGTAGCCGGTGACCATCGCCACCACCGCATAGCCCCCAACGCAGCGCTCGTGGACCTTGGCGACTGCGGCGAAAACGTCTTCCTCGGTCGGTTGGAGCTTTCCGCGCACAGCCAACTCATGGGCGAAGACGTTGAGCAGCACTTCGGAATCGGAGTTGGTGTTCACATGACGCAGATCGGACTCGTAGATCTCCTTGGTCAGCTGATCGACGTTCGTCAGGTTGCCGTTGTGCGCCAGCGTGATGCCGTACGGCGAATTGACGTAGAACGGCTGGGCTTCGGCCGAACTGGAGCTTCCCGCCGTTGGATAACGGACATGGCCTATTCCCATGTTGCCAACGAGGCGCTGCATGTGACGTTGCTGAAAGACGTCCCGAACCAGTCCGTTGTCCTTGCGCAGAAACAGCTTGCCGCTGTCGCTGGTCACGATTCCCGCTGCATCCTGCCCACGGTGTTGCAGTACGGTAAGCGCGTCATATAACGCTTGATTGACGTTTGACTTACCGACGATGCCGACAATGCCACACATGCAAGGAACCTCTCAGTTATAACCGGCTGATCCGAGCGCTCCGCTGAAATGCTGCGACACGCCCGTTGTAAAGAAATCGACTCAACTGGATGCGTCGAGTGAATTGGCTGCCCACTGACTACCGAACCCGAGGATCAGATTTTTTGACCAATCGGCAACCAGCAGGAAATGAGGCACCAGTGCAGACTCTCGCCACCAGGGGTCCTGTTGAACTGGTGCGAGACTGAGCAGGCCCACCAGCACCACGATCAGCAACCCACCACGGGCCGCACCGAAGACCATTCCAAGAAAGCGATCCGTGCCGGACAGGCCCGTCACCCGCACCAGTTCACCAATGAGAAAGTTGATTAACGCCCCGACCAGCAGGGTTATTACGAAGAGGATCGCGCAGGCCGCGATGACCTGGAAAGACGGCGTACTGATGTAGTCCGCAAGATAATGGGACAGCGCGCCACCGAACATCCAGGCAACCACGCCGGCGATGACCCAGGTGAGCAGGGAAAGCGCTTCCTTGACGAAACCGCGCTTCAAACTGATCAGGCTGGAGATGACCACAACGGCGACAAACGCCCAATCGACCCAGGTGAACGTCACGGGGGTTCCTGCACGAGACAAAGGCCGCGCATTTTAGCAGAGCGCCGGCTCAGGGGTAAGCATCATGAGCCGGCGTGGCAATCCTGGTCCGGATAAACACCCCGCAGAGGTAACCAACGACTACCGGGATGCCCGATCAGCCCTGCTCCGGCTTGAAGCGCACAACGAAACCATTGAGCTTGTGCTGACGCTGCAGCTGATCGCGTAGACGGTTGGCCTCGCCTCGCTCGATCAGCGGCCCGACAAAGACACGATTCATGCCGTCAGCGTTGCGCACGTAGGCGTTGTACCCTTGCGAACGAAGCGTTTGCTGCAACTTTTCGGCATTCTCACGGCTCGACAGGCTGGCCAGCTGAACCGACCAACTCACCGGAAGATTTGCAGCATCCAGTCGCGGTTCAGCGGCCGGTGCGGGCGCGGCAGCTTGCGAGGGCGCTGGCTCAGCGGCAGCCGTGGTGGCCGGCTCAGGCGCAGACGAGGGAGCTGGCACTGGGGTCTGCTTGATGGGCTCCGTGGGCGTGCCGCTGTCCACAACCGGCCCTTCTTCTATGATTTCGTATTCTTCCGGCAACGGCTCGACGGCTGGTTCAGGGACCTCGACAGGCTGAGTCTCGACTATCGGAGCCGCAGGAGCCTCAGGCATTTCCGGCGCGTTTACAGCGATCTCAGGCCCTTCGTCTGCGCGATTGAACAGCATCGGGACAAAAATCACAGCCAGCGCAAGCAGCACCAGCGCCCCCACGATACGTTGCAACAGCCCTTTATCTACCATCGCCCTGCCCTCCGTTCGCTGCGTTCCGCTCAAGCCAGTCGAGTGCTTCGGCCACGCAGTAGAAGGACCCAAACACCACCAGCTCGTCTTCTTCATCTGCGCGCACGCATTCTCGGTCAAGCGCTTGTGCCACACCGGAGTAGATAGTGACGGAGGCACCCCGTTCCATCAATGCCTCGCTCAACGCATCAGCGCTTCGAGAACGGGGCGTAGGCAACGACGAAACGGCCCAGCTGTCGAAAACCGGCAGTAGCGGCTCGAGGACTCCGTTCAGATCCTTGTCGGCCAGAAGACCGAAAACCGCGATCCGCCGCCCCTGTTTCGGCTGCAATTGCAACTGTTGCGCCAGATAGGCGGCTGCATGGGGGTTGTGGCCAACATCAAGCACGACTGACAGCCTACGCCCTTCCCAGGTGACGGTCCGACGATCCATGCGCCCGATCACACCCGTCGTCGTTAGCGCCTCGATCAGTTGCTGCGGCTGCCAAACCGCGCCGAGCAATGCGAAGGCCTGCAACGCCAGCGCGGCATTTTCAAGCGGCAGGGCCAGAATCGGTATATCCCTCAACTCCAGCGCTTCACCTGTGCTGGTCTGCCCTTGCCAGTGCCAACAGCCACGATCCTTCACCAGCTCGAAATCATGCCCACGCACCCGCAACGGCACCTGGAGCTGGCGCGCCACCTTGGTCAACGGCCCTGGTGGCAGCGGATCGCCACAGACGGCTGGCCTGCCTGCCCGGAATATGCCTGCTTTTTCGTACGCTACGCTGTCGCGGGTGTCACCTAGCCATTCGGCATGGTCCAGGCCAATGTTGGTCACAACGGCGACATCGGCATCGATCAGATTGACTGCATCAAGACGCCCGCCCAACCCAACCTCGAGCACTGCGGCGTCCAGCCCTGCGCGCTCGAACAACCAGAAGGCAGCAAGGGTTCCCATTTCGAAGTAAGTCAGGGATATATCGCCGCGGGCGCGCTCGACTGCTTCGAACGCGCTGCACAGCGCCTGGTCAGTGGCCTCGACCCCGTCAATCCGGACACGCTCGTTGTAACGCAGCAGGTGCGGAGAACTGTAGACGCCGACGCGCTTACCCTGGACAGCCAGCATCTGGGCCAGGAAAGCGCAGGTCGAACCCTTGCCATTGGTACCCGTAACCGTGACGACCAGGGGAGCCGGCCGGGTCAGCGCGAGCCTGTTCGCAACCTCACGGCAGCGATCCAGGCCCATGTCGATTGCCGTGGGATGTAGCTGCTCGAGGTAATGAAGCCACTCCGGCAGACTCCTGCGGATCATGCGTCTGCCGTCACCAGGACGGGCTCCGCCGGCGTAGGCAGTTGCTGAAGCTGAGCCAGGAGACGGGACAGACGTGCACGAAGCTCGGCGCGTGGAATGATCAGGTCGATCGCGCCGTGATCCAGAAGAAACTCGCTGCGCTGGAACCCCTCGGGAAGCTTTTCACGCACGGTCTGCTCGATCACCCGAGGCCCGGCGAATCCAATGAGCGCCTTGGGCTCCGCGACGATGACATCACCGAGCATGGCAAGACTTGCTGAGACACCGCCATAGACCGGATCGGTAAGGACGGAGATGAACGGCAGGCCTTCTTCACGCATGCGTGCCAGCACAGCGGAAGTCTTGGCCATCTGCATCAGGGATATCAGCGCCTCCTGCATCCGCGCGCCACCCGATGCGGAAAAGCAGACCAGCGGGCAACGCTGCTCGAGAGCCACATTGGCGGCACGCACGAAACGCTCGCCCACGATCGCGCCCATCGAACCACCCATGAACGAAAATTCAAATGCGCAGGCTACGACGGGCAGTTTTTTCAAGGTGCCGCGCATGGCAATCAACGCATCCTTCTCGCCGGTCTGCTTCTGCGCAGCCGAGAGACGGTCTTTGTATTTCTTGCTGTCGCGAAACTTCAGACGATCAACAGGCTCAAGTTCGACCGCGATCTCTTCACGCCCGTCCTTGTCGAGAAAGATATCCAGGCGAGTACGGGCGTCGATACGCATGTGATGCTGGCACTTCGGGCAGACATCCAGGGTTTTTTCCAGTTCGGGTCGATACAGTACCGCCTCGCATGATGGGCACTTGTGCCAGAGCCCTTCAGGCACTGAACTCTTCTGCGTTTCCGAGCGCATGATCGATGGGATCAGCTTGTCTACCAGCCAGTTGCTCATGCTTTTATTCTCCACAGCTTGTCAGTCCTGCGCGTGATGGATAAACGCGCCAGGCAGATTCAACATTGCGATCGGTCTCCAATCGGAGTTCACTGCATCGCGTAGGTGACAGGCCCAATGGCCGTCACAGAAACAAGGCCCTCTCCAAGGATGGACAGGCGTCGATCGTGCGAATGCCCATTCGCGAGTGGTAACTGGACGGCAGCCATCCGGGGTTCGTCACATCGAGGCCCTCACCTGGCGCACGAATTGATGCACAGCGTCAGGGCTTTTGACGCCCTTGCGAAGCTCTACCCCACCACTGACATCCACAGCAAACGGGCTGACCTGGGAAATCGCCTGTTTAACATTTTGTGCAGTCAGCCCACCGGCAAGAATCAGCGGCTTGGGCAGGTTCGCAGGAATCAGCGACCAATCGAAGAGTTCGCCTGTCCCACCCGGGACCCCTGCGACGAAGGTGTCGAGGAGGATGGCGCTGGCTCCCGAAAAGCGCGCGGCCTGCGCCGCGATATCCTCGCCTGCCCTCACCCTGAGCGCCTTGTACCAGGGTTTCTGGAAACCCTGGCAATCCTCAGGGGTCTCGTCACCATGAAACTGCAACGTGTCGAGCGGTACCGCCTCTAACGTTTCGCTTACTTCACAACGTGAGGCGTTGACGAACAGGCCGACCGTCGTGACGAAAGGAGGAAGTGCAGCAATGATTGCCCGCGCCTGCTGGATGCTGACCGCTCGCGGGCTTTTCGCATAGAACACCAGGCCAATCGCATCGGCACCAGCCTCAGCAGCGACAAGTGCATCTTTGATGCTGGTGATTCCACAGATCTTGGTTCGAACGATGGGCAACGGCCGGTACCTGCGATAAAGGACCTCGGATGGTAACAAAAGCGCCGCGTGCTGCAAGCTGCATCGCCCGCATGCAAGAACTAAATCCCGAAGGACGTCACGCCCTATCTATCGGCAGCGGAACGAACATCCGGCAGCCCGGAAAGAAAGTGCGGACCGAGGTAACGCTGAGGCAGCTCATACTCGTCGGGATAGTCCACCTGAACGAGATAGAGCCCATAAGGGTGCGCCGTAACACCCCCGGTTCGCCTCACGCGCGACTCCAGCACTTCCCGCGCCCACTCGACCGGCCTCTCACCCGCACCGATTGTCATCAGCACGCCGGCAAAATTGCGCACCATGTGATGCAGAAACGCGTTGGCACGAACGTCAACCACGATCAGACGCCCGTATTCGAGTAGCTCAAGGTGGTGAACGGTCTTGATGGGTGACTTCGCCTGGCACTGGCGTGCACGAAAAGCACTGAAATCGTGGGTGCCGACAAAGGCCCTGGCCGCCTCACGCATGCGATCGATGTCCAACGGGCGATGATTCCAGGTCACCTCCTCGGCCAGGTGAGCTGGACGGATCTGATCGTTGTAGATCACGTAGCGATAACGACGAGCCATGGCGCTGAATCGGGCATCGAAACGCTTAGGCATCTCCTTGGCCCAGGTCACGCTGATATCGCCGGGCAGGTTCATGTTCGCCCCCATCACCCAGGCGTGCATCGAGCGTGTCACGGGGGTGTCGAAGTGCACGACCTGGCCACACGCGTGCACAAGGGCATCTGTACGCCCGGCACAGCTCAGGGTCACAGGATGGCCGCCTGCAACCTTGCTCAGCGCGGTTTCAAGGCATAGCTGAATGGAAGGAACACCGTCGCGCTGGCGTTGAAAGCCCCGATAGCGAGCCCCCTTGTATTCAACGCCCAGTGCGATTCTGGAAAAGCCAGCGGCAGCCGATAGGGCTGCCGCTTCAGGTACTGCTTCTGTCATGTTCAGGCTAGTTTGGCGAGCATATCTCGCGCTTCTTGCTGCTGGTTATCGCTCCCTTCGCTGATGACCTCATCCAGGATGTCACGCGCACCTTCGGCATCGCCCATGTCGATATAGGCACGAGCCAGATCGAGTTTTGTGGTGGTTTCGTCGGTGTCAGAAAAGAAGTCGAAATCTTCGCCCATATCGTCGATGGAAGAAGGTGACGGCTCGACCAGAGCTATATTCGCTGATTCGCCCATAGCTGGCTGGTCACGCGGCTCATCAAGATCACGCGACAGCTCCTCAAGCTCGGCCTCGACGTTTTCCAACTCGGAACTGAAGCTATCGGAAGCAGGCGACTGCGCGCTGCCTTCATCCAGAGAGAGATCGAACTCGTCCGGCATGGTTTCTGGCTGCGCCGTATCGGCAAGCCCGAAGTCGAAATCATCCGTATCCGGCGCGGTCGTGTCCGGAAGTACATTGACGGCCGGAGAGGAAACACCTGGCGTCGATGCAGGCTGATCATCATCAAGGTCTAGCGAAAAGCCAGCCAGCTCATCTTCCAGCGAGGCCTCACCTGGCTTGGACGGCTCGTCAATATCGAAGGCGAAATCATCGATGGCCTGCTCCTGCGCCGCCGCTTCAATGTTGAGATCGTCGAAATCCAACGCGTCGAAATCCTGCTCGGCCTCGGTTTGCCGCGCTGTAGGCACCTCCTGAAATTCATCATCCAGAGCAAGGTCATCGAGGCTGAGATCGAAAGAGTCGTCGGCGTCCGGTGAGACGGAAGAAACAGGCGCAGGCTCCTCGAGCTCGAGATCGTCAAGGTTCAGGCTATCGAAGTCATCGCTGCTGGCTACGCCAACCGCACCGGCACCTGCGGCAGAAGCCATCACCATCGCCGGGTACCGGGCTTTGAGCTGGTCAATTGCAGCAGCGGAGCCGCCGATATCACGAAGCTCTGACTCCTGTCGGATGAACCCGTCACGGCCACCCAGCTCGGCGTAGACCTCCATCAGCTTCAGGCGCAAATCGCCTCGCTGCGGCTCGTTGTCGAGCGCGTTCTGCAGTAGTTCAGCGGCCTGATTGAAACGGCCATAGGCAATGTAGATGTCGGCTTCAGCAAGAGGATCGTTGCCAGTGCCCACCGGAGCATCTGATTCGCCTTGAGTTGAGGTTTCATCATGCTGTCCATGATCAGCTTCAGCGACGTCCGATGCTCTGAAATCCTGTTGTGCAACGAATAGGTCGGTGGAACCATTGTCCGCAAGCAACGACTCCTGCAGCTCGGCTTCCTTCATCGCGTTGCGGCGAGACAGGGCCATCAACCCGACCAGCAATAGCAACAAGGCGCTGCCGCCCAACACCCCCAGTAGAATGGGGTTACCGAACAGGCCCTCGACGAAGCCTTCCGATTCCTCGGGAGCCGCGACAGGAGCGGGAGGAGGCGTTTCGGCAACCGGCTCCACCGCTGCAGGCTGGGACTCCACAGGTTGCTGCTCTGCAATCTGGGATTCAGACGCTGGCGAAGAAACCCCTGGCTCGGCCTCTACTTCCGCGGCAGGCTCAACCGGCTCGGCTGCAGCAACCGGACTGGAATCGACCGTACCAGGCTGAGAGGCAGGCGCAGTCACGCCTGTTTCGGCCGGGCTATCGGCGCCCAACTGCGCTTGCAGTTTCGCCAGTTGATCATCCTTGAGCTGCATCAGTCGCTGCAGCTTGTCCAGCTGACCTTGCAGATCGCTCAGACGATCCTTGAGATCGATATTCTCCCGACGACTCGAATCAAGGCTTTCTTCGGTAAGGGCAAGCTTGTCACGCAGCGCTTTTGCTTCATTACCGCTACCCGACTCGCTGCCGCTGGCCAATGCTCCACTGTCCGGAGCGACCAGTCGCAGGTTATCACCCTGCTCAGCTCGGGAGGGAGCAGCACCGGCACTGCTCCGCTGCGTGGCATCGAGCTGGCGTGCACCAGCCACAGGGGAGGCATTCCCGCTCCGCCAGCTGGCGTTTTGCTGGGCGACTTGCTGTATCGCCTCGGCCTGGCTGCGCCTGGCAATCTGCTCGGCATTGGGCAATCGCAGTACCTGGCCATTCTTCATGCGATTAATGTTTCCGCCGATGAATGCGTTTGGATTCAGATCCTGGATGGCCAGCATGGCTTGGTGGACCGTTCCGCCCTGCCGTGCACGATCAGCGATTTCCCAGAGCGTATCGTTTGGCGTGACCTTGTACTGGTCGCCTTGTAGAGCCGGGGTTGATGACGAGACCGGCGCTGGCGCCGGGCGGGGTGTAGCAACAGGCCGAGAAGACGGGGCTGCGATTGGCAAGCTGCGGTGCAACTGCTGCAGCAGTTTCCGGAGAATAAAGAGGCGGATCCAACAGCAGCGTATATTCGCGCAGTAGGCGACCACTCGGCCAAAGCACCTCGACCAGGAAATTCAGGTAGGGTTCGCGAACGGGCTTGCTGGACGATACGCGAATGACGCTTTTTCCATCAGGGCGCAAAACAGGCGTGAAGGTAAGATCAGTCAGGAAATACTGCCGGTCTACACCGGCCCGATTGAAGTCCTCAGCGGATGCCAGGACTGGCACGACCTCACCAGGCGCCAGGGTCTTTGCATCCAACAGTTCGATTTCAGCGACCAGCGGTTGATTCAGCGCCGACTTCAGCGTGACCTCGCCCAACCCCAGCGCGTAGGCCATTTCGGAAGTCAGCGCGGTAGCAGCCGCGATTGCCAGCACCAGATTGCGAACCCGAACCATTATGTAATCCCTTGTTTTTTTAACTTTTCTCGGATCTTCGAGAGGGTCTTATAGTCGCTGCCTGCGCCGCCTGGTGGCGCCCCCATCAGCGATAAGCCTATAATCGTTGCCAGCTAGAATAGTTCTTCGAACTTTCAGTAAGTATCTTTTACAGATAGGGTTTTATCAACAACCCACCGGACGAGCAGGCATTAAGCCTCAGCCCTTTTAGTGCGTTATCAGACACACTCCACAAAATGTGCGGAACGTACCAGCCGCTGACAGCCCTGTGCTGGATGAGGGCCGGAGAGCTGGCGTAGCGAGACCAAGACAAGCCCCCTACCCCGCAGGCTCGTCGAGCCTTTAGCAAACCACCCCGCACCGCCATACCCAGTAGAAAAGAAAACGCCTCGACCAGGGTCGAGGCGCTTATGTTCGCAGAGGTACTAGCGTTCCAGCAGGATGCGCAACATTCTGCGCAACGGCTCAGCAGCCCCCCAAAGAAGCTGATCGCCAACGGTGAACGCTCCCAGGTAATGCGAGCCCATGTTCAGCTTGCGCAGCCTGCCGACCGGAACACTAAGAGTGCCCGTCACTGAGGTGGGGCTAAGCTCCTGCATGCTTGCGTCTCGATGGTTGGGGACTAGCTTTACCCAGGGGTTGTGCTGACTGATCATGCCCTCGATGTCCGAGATCGGCACATCCTTGTTCAGTTTGATGGTTAACGCCTGGCTGTGGCAACGCATGGCGCCGACGCGAACACAGATACCATCCACCGGGATCGGGCTCTTGAAACGGCCCAGTATCTTGTTGGTCTCGGCCTGGGCCTTCCACTCTTCGCGGCTCTGCCCGTTCGGCAGTTCCTTGTCGATGTATGGAATCAGGCTGCCGGCCAGCGGGACGCCGAAATTATCAACCGGAAACGCTTCGGAGCGCTGGCAGGCGGCCACCTTGCGATCGATCTCGAGGATGGCACTCGCCGGGTTAGCCAAGTCATCAGCCACCGACGCATTGATGCTGCCCATCTGCTTGATCAGCTCACGCATGTTCTGCGCGCCGGCACCCGAAGCGGCTTGGTAGGTCATGGCGCTCATCCATTCAACCAAGCCGTTTTCGAACAGACCACCGAGGCCCATCAGCATCAGGCTGACGGTGCAGTTGCCTCCGATGTAGTTGAGCGTTCCGGCATCCAGCTGATGGTCGATGACTTTGCGGTTGACCGGGTCCAACACGATAACGGCATCGTCGTGCATGCGCAGCGTCGAAGCCGCATCGATCCAATAGCCCTTCCAGCCAGCCTCGCGAAGCTTCGGAAACACCTCGCTTGTGTAGTCCCCGCCCTGGCAGGTAAGAACGATATCAAGCGACTTCAACTCGTCGATGTTGTAGGCGTCTTTCAGTGGCGCAGTATCCTTGCCAATGGAAGGCCCCTGACCGCCCACGTTGGAAGTGGTAAAGAACACCGGTTCGATCAGGTCGAAATCCCGCTCCTCCAGCATCCGCTGCATGAGCACGGAACCCACCATGCCGCGCCAACCGATCAGACCTACACGTTTCATCGCAACTACACCTATATATGAATGGCCTGCAGAGCAGGCCGTCGATAAACATATGCCACATGCTCGAAGCATGGAAGGATCACCTAGCAACGCCAAGTGACAGACCGCCATCGCTGCACATGTGCCTGGCCGTAGCCCGCAAGTTTGATCAACGGCCTGTGCAAAGGGGCCAGAAAGATTACAACTTCGCGAGGGCCGCGACTACTGCGTCGCCCATCGCCTTGGTGCCGACTTTTTCGCATCCTTCGGACCAGATGTCGCCGGTACGCAGCCCTTGATCGAGCACATTGCTGACTGCCTGCTCGATCGCATCTGCAGCCGCTACCTGATTGAAGCTGTAGCGCAGCATCATAGATACCGAAAGGATGGTCGCCAGCGGATTCGCGACGCCCTTGCCTGCGATATCCGGTGCCGAGCCATGGCACGGCTCGAACATGCCCTTGTTGTTTGAATCGAGGGACGCTGATGGCAGCATGCCGATCGAACCGGTCAACATGGAAGCCTCATCCGACAGAATGTCGCCGAACATGTTATCGGTCACGATCACGTCGAACTGCTTGGGTGCCCGTACCAGTTGCATGGCCGCGTTATCGACATACATATGGCTGAGTTCGACGTCCGGATAATCCTTGGCAACCTCCTCCACCACTGTGCGCCATAGCTGGCTGGACGCCAGGACATTGGCCTTGTCCACGGAACATAGCTTCTTGCCACGCACGCGCGCCATGTCGAACCCGACCCTGGCGATGCGACGCACTTCGCCTTCGCTGTAAGGCAGTGTATCGAACGCCATGCGTTCGCCGTTTTCCTGCACCCTGGTTTCACGCGGCTGACCGAAGTAAATACCGCCAGTCAGTTCTCGAACGATAAGGATATCCAGGCCTGCCACGATCTCCGGCTTGAGGCTGGAAGCCTCGGCGAGCTGCGGATACAGCAAGGCCGGGCGCAGGTTGCCGAACAGGCCAAGCTGCGAACGAATTTTCAACAAGCCGCGCTCGGGGCGGATCGCCGGATCGATCTTGTCCCACTTCGGACCACCCACGGCACCCAGCAGGATGGCGTCCGCCGCCCTGGCACGCTCCAGGGTTTCGTCGGCCAAGGGCACGCCGTACTTGTCGGCCGCCGCCCCGCCCAGCTCGTCGTAGCCAAGCTGCAGGTCAAGCTGGAATTTATCGTTGGCCAACTCAAGCACCTTGACTGCTTCGGCCATGATTTCCGGGCCGATACCGTCACCCGGAAGAATCAGAATCTGTTTGGACATAACGTTTCCTTCAGAAAAGCTTGAAGCTTAAAGCCAGAAGCTAGAAGCCGAGCGCTGTTACTTCCAGCTTTCGGATTCCGGCTTCCACCTCGTGTCATTTGATTGCGCCGAACAGCCAGGGCTGGCTCTGCTGATGCCGGGTTTCGAAAGCCTTGATGGCTTCAGCGTCCTGCAGCGTCAGGCCAATGTCGTCCAGGCCATTGAGCAAACAGTGCTTGCGAAACGCATCGACCTCGAATTCGTATCGGACGCCGTCCGGACGAGTCACCGTCTGTGCCTGGAGATCGACGGTCAGCTGATAACCTTCAGTGGCCTCGGCCTGCTCGAACAGCGCGTCGACCTCTTCTTCTTTCAGCACGATAGGCAACAGGCCATTCTTGAAGCTGTTGTTGTAGAAAATGTCAGCGAAGCTCGGCGCGATGATGGCGCGGAATCCGTACTCTTCCAGCGCCCAGGGCGCATGCTCACGGGACGAGCCGCAACCGAAGTTCTCGCGCGCCAACAGGACGCTCGCGCCCTGGTAACGGGCGAAGTTGAGAACGAACTCCTGGTTTACCGGACGATTCGAACAGTCCTGGTTGGGTTGACCGACGTCCAGATAGCGCCATTCGTCGAACAGGTTCTGCCCGAACCCCGTACGCTTGATCGACTTGAGAAACTGCTTCGGGATGATCTGGTCGGTGTCGACGTTTGCACGGTCGAGCGGCGCAACGAGACCCCTGTGCTCGGTAAAAGGCTTCATATCCGTCTCCTCAGGCCTGGATCAGTTCACGAACATCCACGAAACGGCCGGTCACTGCAGCTGCAGCAGCCATGGCCGGGCTGACCAGATGGGTCCGCCCGCCGGCACCCTGCCGGCCCTCGAAGTTGCGGTTTGACGTGGACGCGCAGTGTTCACCACTGCCGAGCTTGTCAGGGTTCATCGCCAGGCACATCGAGCAGCCCGGCTCGCGCCACTCGAAACCGGCTTCGAGAAAGATCCTGTCCAGCCCTTCGGCTTCCGCCTGCTGCTTGACCAGACCCGAGCCGGGTACAACCATTGCCTGCTTGACGCTCGATGCAACCTTGCGCCCTTTTGCCACTTCGGCAGCAGCACGCAGGTCTTCGATGCGCGAGTTGGTGCAGGAGCCGATGAACACGCGGTCAAGCTGAATGTCAGTGATCGGCTGGTTAGCGCGCAAGCCCATGTATTTCAACGCACGCGTGATGGAATCGCGCTTGACCGGATCGGCCTCGGCGGCCGGATCCGGCACACACTGATCGACCGCAAGCACCATTTCCGGGGAGGTACCCCAGCTGACCTGTGGCTTGATGTCCTCTGCATCCAGCTCGACAACGGTATCGAACACAGCATCGTCATCCGACACCAGTTCTTTCCAGGCGGCGACGGCACGTTCCCAGTCGGCACCTTTGGGCGCATAGGGTCGGCCTTCGACATAGGCGATCGTCTTCTCGTCCGCAGCCACCATACCGACCCGCGCGCCGGCTTCGATGGACATGTTGCAGATGGTCATGCGGCCTTCCATCGACAGGTCGCGGATGGCACTTCCCGCGAACTCCAGCGCATGACCATTGCCGCCGGCCGTGCCGATCTTGCCGATGACAGCCAGAACGATGTCCTTGGCCGTTACGCCAAAAGGCAGCTTGCCTTCCACGCGGACCTGCATGTTCTTCATTTTCTTGGCAACCAGACACTGGGTTGCAAGCACATGCTCGACTTCCGAGGTGCCTATGCCGTGAGCCAGCGCGGCAAAGGCGCCATGGGTGGAGGTGTGCGAGTCGCCGCAGACCACCGTCATGCCTGGCAGGGTCGCGCCCTGCTCCGGGCCGATAACGTGAACGATGCCCTGGCGGATGTCGTTCATCTTGAATTCAAGAATTCCGAAGTCATCGCAGTTTTCGTCCAGGGTCTGCACCTGAATGCGCGAAACTTCATCGGCGATCGCCTCGAGACCTCCCTGGCGCTCACCCTTTGTGGTGGGCACGTTGTGGTCGGGTGTCGCGATATTCGCGTCGATGCGCCACGGCTTGCGATTGGCCAGACGCAGGCCCTCAAAAGCCTGTGGTGAAGTTACTTCGTGAAGGATATGGCGGTCGATATAAATCAGCGACGAGCCATCGTCGCGCCGCTTGACCTCATGCATTTCCCAGAGCTTGTCGTAGAGCGTCTTGCCGGCCATCAGACATTTCCTCATCAGTTATTTGGGCCAATAGCCCTTTTGCTTATGGGGTGATGCTATGGCCATACATGAAATTACTCAAATTCATATTTTTCATCCAATGCATTCCATGCTGGAATAACTAACTGAGTCAACCACCTCCCCACCCTACAGGAACCGGCCATGGACCTTGCCAGCCTCAACGCCTTCATCGCCATCGCCGAGACGGGCAGTTTCTCTCTGGCAGGCGAGCGCCTGCACCTGACTCAGCCAGCCGTAAGCAAGCGTCTCGCCGCGCTGGAGTCGCAATTGAAGGTACGGTTATTCGACCGCCTGGGTAGGGAGGTCAGCCTGACCGAAGCCGGCAGAGCCCTGCTTCCTCGCGCTTATCAGATTCTCAACGTGCTGGATGACACCCGCCGGGCGTTGACCAACCTCACCGGCGACGTCAGCGGCCGTCTGTGCCTGGCGACTAGCCACCACATCGGCCTGCACCGCCTGCCTCCGCTGCTGAGAACCTTCACCCGGCGCTTCCCCGAAGTAAACCTGGATATTCGGTTCCTCGATTCCGAGATCGCTTATGAAGAAGTCCTGCATGGGCGCGCCGAATTGGCGGTGATCACCCTGGCGCCACAGACGGCCGCCCCGGTCAGCGCCACCAGGGTCTGGGATGACCCTCTGGACTTCGTCGTCGCCCCAGAGCATCCCCTGGCACAGAAGGCCGGGATCACACTGGCTGACGTGGCCCGCTACCCGGCGGTATTCCCAGGTGGCAATACCTTTACCCATCACATTGCCCAGCGGCTGTTCGAGCGTGAAGGGCTCACTCCGAACATCACCATGAGCACCAACTATATGGAGACGATAAAGATGATGGTCTCCATCGGTATCGCCTGGAGCGTCCTGCCGCGCACCATGCTGGACGAGCAAGTGGTGCGCCTGCCGCTGCCGGACGTGCAGCTTACGCGGCAGCTGGGCTATATCGTACATACCGACCGCACCTTGTCGAATGCGGCAAAGGCCTTCATGACGCTGCTTGAAGCAGGCTGAGCATACTTGCACTTTGCCATCTACTGCGGATAAGTTCGCATTGAATGACAACTACAAGATGCGCATGCTCGCCATTCGTCTCCAGCCGACGCCCCTGCCACCGGCCTATCCGACCGAGTCTGTTCATGCCTCCCACTGAGCCCCAAGACATAGCGACCGAAACATCCAATGTTCAGCAGGCGACACCTTGGCAGGACGCCACACAGCTGCTTTCGGTACTTGAAGGCACCGGGCTTGGCGTCTGGTCCTGGCATCCGCTGTGCGGGATGCTGCAATGGTCACGCGGAACCGCAAGGCTGTACGGGCTGGACGATTCCCGGGTGCAGATCCGGCAAGACGATTATCTGGCTATGGTTGCGGATGAGGACAGGTCGCGCATCCAGCAGCAGGTGCGCGCTGCACTGAAAGACAGCAAGGCCCGCTTCGGCTTTCGCCATCGGGTGCACTCTGCAGACATGAGCGTGCGCTGGCTGGAAGTCGAAGGCCAGTGGCAGTCTCATGCTGCGGCTCGTTCGATACTGGTCGGCATCGTCAGGGATGTGACTGACCAGCACGTCCAGGCACAGGCACTGGCGGATAGCCAGGAACGCCTCGAACTGGCATTGGCCTCAGCAGAACTGGGCAACTGGGAATGGCATATACCCAGCGACACCCTGTATGCCTCGACTCGAGCGCTGGAATTGCAGGGTACGGTCAAGGAGACCTTCAATGGCTCGTTCCGGGAATTCTTCCGAAGTGTTGCGACCAAGGACAGGCGGGCCATGCGTGAAGCCTACGGGGAATTGCTTACCGGAAGACGACAAACCTATCTGGCGGTCTACAGGGCAGAACATGCCGACGGCTCGGTTCGCCACCTTGAAAGTACCGCCAAGCTCTACCGCGACGAGCAAGGTGCACCACTCAGGATGGCCGGAATCATCATTGATGCCACCGAACGCGTTCTTCGCGAGCAACGCCTAGCCGCTTCGGAAGCAAAGTTTGCCACCCTCTTCCAGGGCAGCCCCGACCCGGTCTCGGTATCGCGCATACGCGACGGAAAATTTCTTGATGTCAATCCTGCCTTCAGCGCGGTCTTTGGCTGGGCCAAGGATGAAATCATCGACCGCTCGGGCCTCGACATCGACTTCTGGTGTGATGAGGCGCAACGGCAGCTCCTGTTTCAACAAATGAGGCGCGACCACCGTCTCGAGGAAGCCTTGGCGCAGTTTCATACCAGGGATGGTCGCGTGGTGACCTGCGTGGTTTCCAGCCGCTTCGTACGGATCGATGATGGGTTGTGCGTCGTGACGACCTTCCGCGACATCACCAAACGGCAACAGGCCGAGGCGGCACTCAAGGCCAGCGAAGCGAAGTTTGCCAAAGCATTCCACTCCAGCCCCGACGCGATCATCATCAGCGACCGTGAGAGCGGTCGCTTCATAGAAGTCAACGAGGGCTTCTATCGGCTTAGTGGATACCTCGCCGAGGAGGCCATCGGCCGTACGTCGACCGAGCTGGGCATCTGGCCCGGCAGTCAGCGCAAGGCGATCCTCGAGCGGCTGAAGCGGGAAGGACGCGTCTCGAACTGGGAGATGACTGGCCAGGATCGCTGGGGTCGCTCGAAGCAGATCGAGGTTTCGGTCGAGCCCATCGAACTCAACGGTATCGACTGCCTGCTGCTGTCGGCGCGGGACATCAGCCAGCTGAAGGCCGCTCACGCGCAAATTCATCACCTGGCCTATCACGACCCACTGACCAACCTGCCCAATCGTGCCTTGCTGATGAATCGACTGACGCAGCAAACCGCGTTGCACAAGCGGCATAACCTTCGCGGCGCCCTGCTCTTTCTCGACCTCGATCATTTCAAGCACATCAACGACTCGCTGGGCCACCCTGTCGGTGACGGCGTGCTGAAGATGGTCACGGCGCGGCTGGAGGCCAGCGTGCGCCAGGAAGACACCGTGGCTCGCCTAGGCGGCGACGAATTCGTCGTGTTGCTGACCGGCCTAAGCGGCAAGCGCTCGCAAGTCACCCGGCACGTCAGGCAAGTAGCCGAAAAACTGCGCACGCTGCTGGCCGAGCCCATGGTCTTCGAAGGTAATCAGCTGCAGGTCACACCGAGCATTGGCATTGCGCTTATACCGGACCACGGCGAAACCCCCGCCGACCTGCTCAAGCGCGCCGACATCGCCCTGTATCGCGCCAAGGATGCCGGGCGCAACGCCATCCAGCTGTTCCGCACGACCATGCAGGAGGAGGCGAGCGCCCGCCTGCAACTGGAGAACGAACTGCGCCGGGCCTTGCAGCGCGGAGAGTTCGAGCTCTATCTGCAGCCTCAGGTCGATGCCCGATCAGCCACTGTCGTCGGTGCCGAAGTCCTGTTGCGATGGCAGCATCCGGAACACGGCCTGCGTGCGCCCGGACAGTTCATCGACGTTCTCGAGGAGAGCGGCCTGATCATCGAGGTTGGCGCCTGGGTGATCCGCGAAGCCTGCCGTCTCGGCGCCCTGCTCCTGCAAGGCGGGCTGGTGCAGCCGGAGCGTTTCAGCTTGTGCGTCAACATCAGCCCCCGGCAATTCCGCCAGGGTGAGTTCGTCGAGCGCATAGTCGATACGCTGAGCGCGGCCGGCCTGCCGCCGCAGATGATCAAGCTGGAAATTACCGAGGGCATCGTGATCCAGAACCTGGACGACACGATCGCCAAGATGCGCCGCCTACAGCGGCACGGGGTAAGCTTCGCGATGGATGATTTTGGCACTGGCTACTCGTCGCTTACCTACCTCAAGCGTCTGCCGGTGGATCTGTTGAAAATCGATCAGTCGTTCGTTCGCGATGCGTTGGACGATACGAACGACGCCGCAATCATTCGCGCCATTGTCGCCATGGCCAAGAGCCTGGAACTGGACGTGATCGCCGAAGGTGTAGAGCTGCAAGCACAGCTTGACCTGTTGCAGCTGCAGGATTGCCATCTGTATCAGGGCTACCTGTTCAGCCGGCCAGTGCCGTTTGCAGACTTCAGCGCGCTGTTGCGCAACGACAGGAAGTCCTGAACAAAAAGGGCGTCTCGCGACGCCCTCTTCAGATCAGGCCTGCTCCAGCGCCGGCCGCTCACCGTTGATCGGGATGCGCTTGGGCTTGGCTTCTTCCGGCACGATGCGCTCGAGCTCAATGGTCAGCAGTCCGTTGTTCAGCGCGGCGCCCCTGACCTCTATGTGGTCAGCGAGGCGGAACGACAGCTTGAACGCGCGCTGGGCAATGCCCTGATGCAGGTAGGTGACGTTGTCACTCCCGTTTTCGCGCTTGCCGCCAGTGATGGTCAGCACGCCGCGCTCGACCTGCAGATCCAGGTCGGAATCCTGAAAGCCCGCAGCTGCTACGATGATGCGGTACTGGTCATCACCGTGTTTTTCCACGTTATAAGGTGGAAACGAGCTGTTGGCGTCATTGCGCAAGGCCGACTCGAACAGGTCGTTGAAACGATCGAAGCCAATGGATTGGCGAAACAGTGGAGCCATCGAGAAATTGGTCATTTTGCTATCTCCTGATATTCAGCGAGTGGTACATCCAGGACCCGAATTCGGCATCCTGTGATGCCCTAGATAGGTGCCACACGCTGATTTTCAAGACCGTCCGTCGGAGTTTTGACATGTCGAAAGTGATGCTGATAACAGGCGCGAGCCGCGGAATCGGTGCCGCCACGGCGAGGCTGGCAGCGGCCGAAGGGTACGCGCTGTGCCTGAACTATCATCGGCGCCAGGACGCGGTCGAGCAGCTGCTGCACCAGGTGCACGACCTTGGCGTGCGCGCGATCGCCGTCGAAGCGGACATCGCGGACGAGTCCCAGGTCACCAGGCTGTTCGCGGCCGTCGATGCCGAATTCGGCAGACTCGACGTACTTGTGAACAATGCGGGCATGCTGGAGCGCCAGATGCGCCTGGACGAGATGGACCGAGCGCGACTGGAGCGGGTTTTCGCGGTAAACGTCTTCGGCAGCTTTTCCTGCGCTCGCGAGGCAGTGAAACGTATGTCGACGCGTTACGGCGGGCACGGCGGCGCCATCGTCAATGTCTCCTCCATCGCGGCGAAGCTTGGCGCGCCGAACGAATATGTCGACTACGCGGCAGCCAAAGGGGCGATCGACAGCATGACCCTTGGACTGGCCAAGGAGGTCGCTGCGCAGGGCATTCGCGTCAACGCGGTACGGCCGGGCGTGATCGACACCGAAATCCATGCCAGCGGCGGCGAACCCGGACGGGTCGAGCGGGTGAAAGCGGGCGTTCCGCTGGGTCGTGGCGGTCATGCCGAGGAAGTGGCCGAAGCGATTCTCTGGCTGGCAAGCGATAAGGCCAGCTACACCTGCGGTGCTTTGCTCGACGTCAGTGGTGGCCGCTAGACCGCCGTTTCAAGACCTGGCGCCTGCAAATCGATACCCAGTAGCGCGTCGAGACGCTGGCAATCGTTCTCGCGACGAAGCTGGTCGAACAGTGCAACCGCTTCAGGATAGCTACGGGTGAGCATGGATACCCATTGCTTGAGGCGGCCCGGCGCGTAGCGTGGTGACATCTTCCGCCTGGCCTGCAGCCAGAACTCGGCCAGCAGCGGTTGCAGCGTGCTCCAGCCCATCGGTTCGACAGTGCCGCCCCGGCTCGCAGCGCTGATCTGCCGTGCCAGGTCCGGCCGGCAAACCAGGCCCCGACCGAGCATGATGTCCTCTACCCCGCTGATCTCCCGGCAACGACGCCAGTCCTCGAGCGACCAGATATCACCGTTGGCGTACACCGGGACCGATACCACGTCCTGGACCCTGGCCACCCATTCCCAGTGCGCCGGCGGCTTGTAACCGTCGACCTTGGTCCGGGCGTGCACCACCAGCTGCTCAGCACCGCCATCGACCAGGGCCCTTGCGCAGTCAAGCGCGCCGTCCGGGCTGTCGTAGCCCAAGCGCATCTTTGCCGTGACAGGCACATGCGCGGGCACGGCCTTGCGCACCTCATGGAGGATCGAATGCAACAGCTCCGGCTCCTTGAGCAGAACAGCGCCGCCCCGCGACTTGTTGACGGTTTTGGCCGGGCAACCGAAGTTGAGATCGATCGCGGGCGCACCAAGCGTGCAGGCGAATGCAGCATTGTCGGCGAGGCATAGCGGGTCCGAGCCCAGCAGCTGCACTCTCAGCGGCGTTCCTGCACGGGTCATCGCCCCGCTATCGAGTTCAGGGGCCAGCTTGCGGAAGCTGGACGGTGGCAACAGCCGATCTGAGACGCGGATGAATTCCGTGACACACCAGTCGACATCTCCGACGCCTGTCAGCACGTCACGAAGAATGTCGTCGACCAGCCCCTCCATGGGCGCGAGGGCGATTTGCATGGTACTGACCAATCGAAAAGGGAGGGCATTGTACGGAGCAACGCGTGCCGAAGAAACGTTGCAGTACAGACCTGGGCAACCTCTTCGTCGCCTTCACGGGGACCAGGCGCAGAGGCGATTCTATGTTCGCTGCATAAGCGACTGGCACAAAGCCCATCCCTCAACACACACCGTGCTATTCGTCCTCATGGTCGCCTAGCGTGGGGCGCTGCCTATGCTCCATATCCGTGTCATTGTCCCCATGCGCCGACTGATCGTAACGCTGCGGTCGGCGCTCATCCGTGTCGTGCTCGGTTTCGCCATTTTTAGGCTGTTGAAGCCGATCGATACCCTCCCCCAAGCCCATGGAGCCGTTGCCCAGGGTTCGATTGGCGGCGCCGGTATTCTGCGCCAGCTCGATCGCCCCTAACGCCTGCACAGGCGCGTCTTCGGCCATTCCCTGCGCGGCGGCCATTGCGATCAGGGCACCGAACATCACGGTTGAATAGTTTTGCATGAGGTTCTCCTCGCAAGATTGCATATGGATTTAGGCAGCACCGCTTTCGGTGCGTGCGCCATAGGCGACCGACGGCGATCGGAACCGTAAACACATTGGGGGGTCAATTCGGTTGAGAGCTGATATGTCTGGTTAGAAAGGAATCGAACACATGATCACGCCGGCCCTGGTAATACTCTTGATGGTCATCGGCTGGAGCAGCGCCGCCTTCGCAATGCTCTGGGGGATGCTTCGAGTCACTCGTCACCATCTGCGTACCAGTCCGGAGGTGAAGCAATCCACTCCCGGACAGGCCCGAAACAACCAGCCGCCGCAGGGTATTACGTTAAGTACTTGAATCTGAATGGACGCGGCCAAATAAACCCGTGACAGCCAGGCCGAAACCTGTAGAATGCGCCCCACAGACGCGGGATGGAGCAGTCTGGTAGCTCGTCGGGCTCATAACCCGAAGGTCGTCGGTTCAAATCCGGCTCCCGCAACCAAATACGAAAAGGCCACTCACACGAGTGGCCTTTTTCGTTTGGCGATGCTTCTGGATCGCAGCTGGAAAACCGGCGCAGGTGATACAGCCAACGCTAAATAGCTGATACGAAACCTCTTTATCCCCGGCACGGTTGACAGCAGGCAGGCAGCCTGTAGAATGCGCCCCACAGACGCGGGATGGAGCAGTCTGGTAGCTCGTCGGGCTCATAACCCGAAGGTCGTCGGTTCAAATCCGGCTCCCGCAACCAAATACGAAAAGGCCACTCATACGAGTGGCCTTTTTTCGTTTCGCCTTTAGCTGGCCCCTGCCCTTATCT
The DNA here is from genome assembly GCF_058536345.1 of Stutzerimonas sp. C6.4V. Lineage (NCBI taxonomy): Bacteria > Pseudomonadati > Pseudomonadota > Gammaproteobacteria > Pseudomonadales > Pseudomonadaceae > Stutzerimonas > Stutzerimonas sp. C6.4V. Next base: position 1,093,812 of record NZ_JBZUBM010000001.1, on the reverse strand, counting down.
TCTTTGCTTCTGGTCTCGTCTCGTTTTTTATTCGTTACTCGACTAAAGGCTACCTGCAACTAAGTTGATAGACCGAACGGCTTAGATCAAACAGTTGATCGCCCGCCAGATACAAGGCTCTACCTGCTAACAACAACGACAAAAACTTCCACAAGACTTACTTAGTCGGCCTGCCGTCGCCGTTTCGCTTATTCCGGGCCCGATAATTTTTTTGTTTTTTGATCTTGACCGCCCTCAATTTTTGACTGATAACTACGTCACAGAAAAAAACGAGACAGGATGTTTCAGAGCCGCAATCGAAACCTACTCAGTTAGTCGGACATTGCCGCCGTGAACAGTTTGCAGGGATTGCCTTCCCTTTGGTGTTGATTTTCTCAATACCGGCAAGAGTACCTTTCTCCGAATGCTTATCTCGAACCCTAGCCGAGTGCGGTAGCTTTGCCCGCTTCAAGGCCAGGCCAGTCGGGCTTCCGGACGGAGAAAACAAAGTCTGTAGCGAAGCGGCCAACCGGGCCGGTGGCGGTAGCTTTGCCTAAAGCAAAGATTACGACTGCATAAGGCAGCCAGGGCTGCCTGATTAAAAGCATGATCAATAACAAGCACTTCTCCTTGATTAACTCGCCGTAATCAAGGGCCATGCTGCGTGCCGACCTGTAACTTTAATTGTGATCGCTTTATTACCAATCAGGAGTAAGCCGTGAGCACGACTTTTCGCAGCGTTGATATTGCAACCCACCAGTTGATAGTTAGGGAAATGGACAGCACTGGATATTCGTGCATCGCCAACTTCCTCACCGCTGAACAGCTCGCCAAGTTGCAACATGAAGTTGAGATAGATGCCAAGAAACATCACGGAGAATATTTTGCGCACCATGGCGGCGCAGCAATCGAGCGGTCTCTGTTAGGCGTTCTAGGCGCTTCGCCGGAGTTTCGCGAAATGCTGGCCAGCATCTATATGGAAGGCGTGGGTAAACCAGCATTCAGCGACACCATTTACCCGGTTCTGCGTTGCGTACAGGGCGGTACGGGACGACGGGAATCCAACTGTTTCCATTACGACGCAAGTCTTCTCACCGTTCTGCTGCCGATCGAGATTCCTCAACAAGGCAAGGATCGAGGCGACCTGATCGTTTTTCCAAACCTGAGACGGGTTCGCTCAAGTGTCTTCATGAACGTACTCGAAAAACTGTTGATCCAGAACAAATGGAGCAGAGCGCTCATCACGACCGCCATCAAACGGGGATGGGTGAAACCAACGAAGCTGCAACTGGTTCCCGGCAACCTGTACATGTTCTGGGGCTACCGAACCCTGCATGCGAACGAGCCGTGCGACCCCAGCAGCCGCCGAGCGACCGCCATCTTCCACTACGGCGATCCGCACGCCGGCAGCCTTACCACCCGGCTGATCCTCAAGCTGAACCAGCGCCGGGCCCGCCGCGCTACCGCTGCAGGTGCACAACCGACCACCTGACGATATTCGCTTCGCTCGTTACGTCATCCTCGGCAAAACCACCGATAAGGACATCGAGATGATCAATGTCACCAAGTCGTATCTGGGCAACAAGTCCAAGTTCCTGAATTACATAGACGCTATCTATTCATCGGGTTGGCTGACCAATCACGGCCCTCTCGTGACGGAGCTCGAAGCGCGCCTGAGCGACTACCTTGGGGTCAGGAATATCATCCTGACCAACAACGGTACGCTGGCACTGCAGATTGCCTACCGGGCACTGGGTTTGACCGGCAACGCCATTACCACACCGTTCAGTTTCGTCGCCACGGCCAGTTCGCTGCAGTGGGAGGGTATCCGCCCGGTATTTGCCGATATAGACAGGGCTACCTGGAACCTGGACCCCAATGCCATCGAGGCGCGAATCGACAGCGACACCAGTGCGATCGTGGCGACGCACGTGTTCGGCAACGCCTGTGACGTGGAAGGCATCGCGCGCATAGCTGATCGGCATCGTCTGAAGGTCGTCTATGACGGCGCCCATGCGTTCAGCGTGCGCTACAAGGGCGAGTCGGTTTTCAACTGGGGTGATGTCGGCACGCTCAGCTTTCACGCCACCAAGCTGTTCCACACCATCGAAGGCGGTGCCATCGTTACCAACGATGACGCACTGGCTGCGAGAATACGGCTGCTGTGCAACTTCGGAATCGTCGATACCGACATCATCGACGGCATTGGTATCAACGCCAAGCTCAACGAGTTTGCTGCGGCCATGGGTCTTTGCATCCTTGATGACATGGCGCTCATCCTGGAAGCACGAGCAGAGATCGCCGACCGCTACGAACGCGAGCTGGGCGACTACTTCGACCTGCAGGTCCAGCAAGCAGGGTCTATGCGCAACCATGCCTATTTTCCCATCGCCGCTGCAGACGAAGATCATCTACTGCGTTGCCGAAGCGCCCTGAACGCCCAGGGCGTCAATCCGAGGCGCTATTTCTACCCGTCGCTCGACACGCTCGGCTACCTGCAGCCGCAAGTACCACAGATCCAATCGCGAACGCTGAGCCGGCGGGTGCTTTGCCTGCCCATCTACCCTGGGCTATCCCGTCATACGCAAAACACCATTATCCAGACCCTACTGCAGCAGCCGTCACGGCACGCACCAGCCCAGCCTGAACACTTCTGGCCGGCAACAAGCGCGCCCGACCATTGTTTCAGCGATATCCAGTACACGCACATTTCCTGATTGACCGACCCTGGCTGACGTCATGCCTGATTCCCCAAGATTATCGATGCTTCGCAACACCGGACTCAGCTATGTCGGTCAGGCCTATGCGTTGCTGGTCGGCATCCTCATCCTGCCCTTCTACCTGGAGCACCTGGGGGCTGAAGCCTATGGTTTGATCGGATTCTTCACCGTCCTGCAGGCCTGGTTGCAGTTGCTGGATGCCGGCCTGTCCCCGTCCCTGGTCCGTCAGATCGCACATTTACGGGGCCGGTCCCAGACCGCGACGATGCGCTATCAACCGGGTCGGCTGCTGCGCTCGTTCGAGATCCTGTTCCTGCCTGTGGCGTCGTTAACCGTGCTGGGCATCGGTCTGTCGAGCGGCTGGATTGCCCAGCAATGGCTGCAAGCACAGGAACTGAGCACCGAGACCATCATCCGTTGCATCAGCCTGATGGGCCTGATGATCGGCCTGAAACTCTACGCGACGCTTTACAAAAGCGGCCTGCAAGGGCTGGAACTGCACGCCTGGTTGAACGGTGCAAATATCGTGATCGCCACGTTGCGCTATTTCGGTGGTCTTTTCCTGGTCGCCTACGTGAGCCAGGACCCGCTGGACTTCTTCCTGTTCCAGGCGGTGATCGCGTTTATCGAGACCTCCATATTCGCAGCCAAGGCCTACGCGCTGATGCCCAACAGGAGCTGGCTGACAGGCTTCGACTGGGCCGTGGTGAAACCGGTGCTTCCCTTCGCCGCGGGAATGTTTGTCACCTCGCTGCTATGGATCGTCCTGACACAGCTGGACAAGGTACTGCTTTCCAACGTCCTGCTGCTCGAACAGTACGGCTACTTCTCCCTGGTGGCGCTGATCGCAACAGGGCTGATGACATTGACCAACCCCTTGGTACAGACGTTATTGCCGCGGCTGACCATGCTTGTTGCCGAAGAGTGCATCGCGGACATGCAGGCGCTTTACCTGAACGCCACCCGTTTCGTCTGCAGCCTGCTGTTTCCACTGGCCGGGGTGATCGCTTTCCATTCGGCTGAATTGATCCTCGCCTGGACCGGCGATGCCGAGGCTGCGAACTGGAGTCGCAACATCCTCCCCTGGTATGTGCTGGGAAGCGCAATCATGGCCATCAACGCTTTTCAGTTCTACCTGCAGTACGCCCACGGCCAGCTGCGGCTGCATGTCTGGTTCAGCCTGATCTCCGCGGCCCTGAGCATTCCGCTGGTCATCTACGCGACCATGCAGCACGGCGCCTATGGCGCGGCGCTCTCCTGGTTCGGATTACGCATGCTGACGTTCCTGATCTGGCCTTCGATCGTGCATAAACGCTTTGCACCTGGCCTGCACAAGCAGTGGTTGCAGGACCTGCTGCGCATCACCGCCATGACCGGCCTGGGGCTGCTGATCGGCGAGCCGATTTTCAATGCCATCGCCAGCGACAACCGCTTCGACACCTTGCTGGCCTTGGCCATCAGCGGGCTGATCTGCCTGACGCTGGTCACCTTCACCTCCAAGCCGGTAGTACTGCGGATTTATGTACTGATGACAAAGTCGAGCCTATAGATGAACACGCCACTCAAGAACGAACGCGAGCTGATGGCAGGCTGGGGAGCCTGCCATGAACCCCTGCTGACCATCGTCTGCCTGGCCTATAACCACGCAGCCTTTATCAGGGAAACGCTGGACGGCTTTCTTCGGCAGGAAACGGATTTCCCCTTCGAGATCATCATCCATGACGACGCGTCGACGGATGCAACCGCAGCGATCATCCAGGAGTACGCAGCGTGCTATCCGGAGATCATCAAGCCTATCTACCAGCAGGAAAACCAGTACCGCCTGGGCGTTCCCTTCAGTACGCGGCTGTTTGCGCTCGCTCGCGGCCAGTACATCGCCTACTGCGAAGGGGATGACTACTGGACCGACCCGCGCAAGTTGCAGATCCAGGTCGATTTTCTCCAGCAGCATCGCGACTACGTCATGACCTATCACGATGCCTTCATGTTCAACAGCCAGGGGGTCGTGCGCAGCCCGCACCTGCAGGGCCGTTTCCGGCAGGACGCCAGTGCCCGGGAATTAATGCAGGCACGCTACGTTTCGACCCTCACGGTGTGTTTTCGCAACCTTATTCATGAGCTTCCACCGGAGTTGCACGGTGTCGAAGTGCTGGACATCTGCTGGTGGTCGCTGCTGGGCGCCTATGGCAAGGGCAAGTTCATCGAGTCGATCAAGCCGGCGGCCTACCGCGTCCATGATGGTGGCATTTTCTCGATGCGCAGCAGCAAGCAGCGCATCCAGATGACCATGCACGCCTACTACAGCCTCGCCCGTTACTACCACCGGATCGGCAAGCAGGACCTCTATGAATATTTCCTCGTTCAGGTGTTCACCCACGCGCTGTCGCTGATTTCACCGCCGCGCAAGCTAGAGGCGCTGGGCAAGGTATTCCAGAACATCAGCATCAACCTGTTGCGCCGCCTGAACCCAGGCACATGAATCCACGCACCGGCACCCTTTACCGTAACGATGGCGAACCATTCAAGGAAGGATCCCCAATGACAGTCATGACCCGCTCTTCGTTGGAGTACGACGCGGACAATCGCATCGACCTGGCGCGCATCCTGCGCGTGGCCTTCGATCACAAGGCCCTGATTTTCACCATCACGGCCATCTTCGCCCTGCTTGGCGTTGCCTACGCGATCGTCGCCACGCCGGTGTATCGCGCCAGTGCGATGATCCAGATCGAGCCGAAGAAAACCGGCATCACCGGCATCCCCGAGGCGGTGACCAAGCCGGACTCGGTGTCCCAGGCGGTTACCGAAATCGAACTGATCAAGTCGCGCTCGGTACTGGGCCGCACCGTCACCGATCTCAAGCTGTACATCGAAACCAGGCCCAAGTACGTACCGTTGCTGGGTGGCTACATTGCCCGCCTGCACGATCCGGTCAAGGACGGCGAGCTGGCCGCCCCCCTGTTCGGTCTGGATAGCTACGCCTGGGGTGGCGAGAATCTGGATGTGTTCCAGCTGGATGTGCCGGAAGCCTACCTCGGCGAGAAGCTCGTCCTGCGTGCCGGCGCGCAGGGCAGCTACAGCCTGTACGATGCCGACGAGAAGCTGCTGCTGCGCGGCGCCGTCAACGAAGCCGTCAAGCATGAAGGCTTCCGCGTGCAGATCGCCGAACTGAAGGCGCGCCCGGGCACCGAATTTTCGGTGGTGCGCAGTCGCCCGCAGACCACTGCGCTGGGCTATCAGAAGCGACTGAAGGTCGGCGAGGCGGGCAAGGATTCCGGGATCATCTACCTCACCCTGGAAGACCCGGACGCGGACAAGGCCAACCGCGTGCTCGACCAGATCAGTCGCCTGTATGTCCGCCAGAACATCGAGCGCAGCTCAGCCGAGGCAGCACAACGGCTGGAGTTTCTGCGCTCGCAGGTACCGCTGGTTCGCAAGGAACTGGAAAAGGCCGAAGCGGCCCTCAACGACTACCAGACCAGCGCACAATCGGTGGACATCAGCATCGAAACGAAAGGCGTACTGGATCAGATCGTCGCGCTGGAAGCGCAGATCTCCGAGCATAATCTCAAGCGCACGGAATACAACCAGCTGTACACCCCGGAGCACCCCACCTACCAGACGCTGATGAAAAAGATCGGCCAGTTGCAGGCGCAAAAGGCGGCGCTGATGGAGAAGATCGACACCCTGCCGATGACACAGCAGGAGCTGTTGCGCCTGAATCGCGACATGCAGGTCACCACCCGTACTTATACGCTGCTGCTGGACAAGGCGCAGGAACAGGACATCCTGCGGGCCGGGACCATCGGTAACGTGCGGATCATCGACAACGCCTATTCGGTGGTGGAGGAACCGGCCAAGCCAATCAAACCACTGGTCGTGCTGGTAGCCATCTTTGTCGGGCTGCTGGTGTCGGCCATGGTGATCCTCTTGCGTCAGGTGTTCTACCGCGGTGTGGAAAGCCCGGAAACCATCGAGCATCTCGGAATACCGGTCTATGCAGCCCTGCCCTTCTCGGGCAAGCAGGAGCAGCTGCACAGGCTGCGCAAGATTCAGGACGGTCGCAGCAAGCTGCTCGGCCGAGCCGACCCCGCCGACCTGGCCATCGAGTCCCTGCGCAGCCTGCGCACCAGCCTGAAGTTCGCCATGCTCGAGGCGCGCAATCAGGTGTTGGTGATCACCAGCCCGACGCCTTCGGTGGGTAAATCCTTCGTCGCGAGCAACCTGGCTTCGGTGATCGCCCAGGCGGGTCAGCGTGTGCTGCTGATCGACGCCGACATGCGGCGCGGTTACCTGGCGGGCATGTTTGGCATGGCACCGCGCACAGGCCTGTCCGATGCACTGGCCAGCGGGCTGCCCCTCGCTGCGGTGGTCAACAAGACCGACCAGGCCAACCTGCATTTCATCGCCCGCGGCCACCACGCGCCAAACCCGTCCGAGCTGTTGATGCATGACAACTTCGCCAAGCTGCTCAGGGACGCCGAGCGTGAATATGACTTCGTCATCGTCGACACCCCGCCGGTGCTCGCCGTGACCGACGCCGTCCTGGTCGCCCAGCTGGCCGGAACCTGCCTGCTGGTCGCCCGCTTCGGGCTGAGCACCGCAAGCCAGATCGAGGCGTCCAAGCGCCGCCTGGCGCAGAACGGGGTACTGCTCAAGGGCGCGATTCTCAACGGCGTCAAACGCAAGGCTTCAAGCGGCGCCTACGAAACCGGCGCCTACGGTTACTACAGCTATTCGCAACAAGCCTGATGTCAGCGAGGGAAACGCCATGACCAGAACCGTCGCCATGATGCAACCCTACCTGTTCCCCTACCTCGGATATTTCCAACTGATCGCGCGCAGTGATGTATTCGTCCTAGGTGACGATCTGCAGTACGTCAAGGGTTCATGGATGAACCGCAACCGGATCCTGGTCAACGGACAACCGAAGCTGGTGACCTTCCCGTTGCGCAAGGGCAACCAGTACGACCGGATCAACCAGCGCTGGCTGTGCGACGACTTTGCGCAGGAAGCCGAAAAGCTGCTCAAGACAATCGAGTACGCCTACGCCCGCGCGCCGTACAAGGCCGAGGTGTTTAGACTGTTGCGAGAGATCCTGATGCATCCGGAGCGCAATCTGGCGCGCTTCACCGAGCACTCGATACGCCGTATCTGCGCTTACCTGAACATCGTCACACCGATTCGCATCGGCTCGGAACTGGGGCTTCCTGCGCGTATGGACAAGCAGGAGCGGGTCGTCAGTATTGCCCACAAGCTGGGTGCCGAGCTGTACATCAACCCTATCGGCGGTCTGGACCTCTACTGCCCCGCCTATTTCAGGGCACATGGCCTGTTGCTGCGCTTTCTCCGGATGGATGAGCTGAGCTATACCCAGCTGAACCAACCCTTCGTGCCCTCGCTGTCGATCATCGACGTGTTGATGTTCAACAGCCGGAGCGAGGCCCAGGCCTTGCTCAAGCGCTATTCGCTGATCGAGGGCGTCGAACAGCAAGCCACGCTGCAACGGGCATAGCGACCTGTAAACGGACACCGCTTCACTCTCTAAGGATGGTTCTTCATGGCAGCGCAAAGCAGCAGCCCACGCTGGTACCTGATTCAGACCAAACCGCGGCAGGAACAGCGCGCCGAGGAGCACCTGCGGCGGCAGCATTTCGAATGCTACCGCCCGCACAAGCCCGGTTCGGAAAGCCGAAAACCCACCGAGCCCCTGTTCCCCGGCTACCTGTTCATTCGTCTCGATCGGCTGGAGGACAACTGGTATCCAATCCGCTCGACCCGCGGGGTCGCCCGCGTGGTTTCCTTTGGCGGCGAGCCCACACCGGTCCGCGACGAAATCATCGAACAGTTGCGCCAGCGCATCGCCACTGGGACCGAGCCGGCCGAATCGCCGCCTTTCAAGCCCGGCGATCGAGTGCAGCTGGTGGGCGGGAGCTTTCAGGATCTTGAGGCGATTTTCGTCAGCACAGACGGGGAAAAGCGCTCGGTGATCCTGTTGAATCTGCTGCAGAGGGAACAGAAAGTCCGCGTCCCGACGCGCTATCTGGAATGTAGTGCCGTAGCGGTCCCTGGTGGACCTGACGGCATCTGACTGATCGATCCATGATCGTCTAAGGGACGCTCGCGATGAAGATACTGATATTGCACAGCCTCTATGCCCCTCACATCGGGGGGGGCGCGGAGATCGTAGTGCGCCAGCTGGCAGAAGGGCTTCAGGCCAGGGGCTGCGAGGTGGCAGTGCTGGCGACCGGCCCGGAACCCGGCCTGCACACCGAAAGCGTGGGTGGGGTACGGGTCCACCGTGCGGGCTTGCACAACTTCTACTGGCATTTCAGCCAGAACCGACCAAATCCGTTGCTGCGCTTTGGCTGGCATTATCGCGATCGCTACAACCGCAGCATGGGCCAGCAGCTGCGCGAGGTGATCGAGCTTGAACAGCCTGACCTGGTGCTCTGCAATAACCTCCCCGGCTGGTCCATATCGGTCTGGGATGAGATCACCGCAGCTGGGCTACCCATCATCCAGGTGCTGCATGACTTCTATCTGCTGTGCCCCAAGGACACCATGTTCAACAAGGGCCGCATCTGCGTACAACAGTGCGGCATGTGCGCGGCCTTCCGCCAGCAGCACAGCGCAGCGTCCCGCCAGGTTGCGGCTGTGATCGGCGTAAGTCGCTTCGTGCTGGAACGCTTTTGCAGCCGGGGCTATTTCAGCCAGGCCACCCTGCATGTGGTACACAACAGCACACCGCCGGGCCTGGATACGCCCCCTGCGCCCCGCCCGAGCCATAGCGGACTGCTGCGCTTCGGCTATATCGGCACGCTGTCGGAAAACAAGGGGGTGGGCTGGCTGATCGAGCAGTTCCAGGCGCTATCGCTCAACGCCACGCTGGAGATCGCCGGCACCGGCAAGCACGACTATGAAGCGCAGATCAAGGCCATGGCCGATCCGAGCAAGGTCCGCTTCGTCGGCTATCAAGTCGCGGAACGCTTCATGCGCAACATCGACGTACTGGTGGTGCCCTCGATGTGGGCCGAGCCATTCGGCCTGGTCGCCATCGAAGCCTGCGCTCAGCAGCTGCCCGTCATAGCGACTCGGATAGGCGGTCTGCCGGAAATCATCCAGGACAACCACAACGGCCTGCTCTGCTCACTCGATGACCCCGATTCGCTTGGCAGGGCCATGCTTCGCCTCTACCTCGACAGCGGGCTGCGCCAACGGCTGTCGAGGCAGGCCCGCGAAAGCGTTGCACCTTTTTTGGACATGGAACGGATGCTCGATCAGTACCAGTCGATCCTGCATGCCACGCTACACGGCCGGAGAGCCCATGATGACGCCCAATACGCTGATCATTTCGCCACACAGGTCGAGCACGCTGGCGATTGACAAACCCACAGTGCTTACGCTGATCGCCGCCTCGCTACTGATCAGTGAGACCTTTGCCGGAGCTCTGCGCTACTACCTCGACATGGCTGGGGTTTCCGCCCTGCTCTACCTGCCGAAGCTGGCCTGTGTCGTGGCGGTGGGGCTGGAAATGCCACGGGCGCGAATCCAGCCGGGGGTATGGCTGGTACTGTTTGCCGCTCTGGTGTCGAGCATGCTGGCGCTGCTGCACGGTGCCACGCTGGGCAACGTGGGTTTCAGCCTGTTCATCTACACTCCGCTGCTGTTCGGACTGTTCTGCGGTCGTTATCTGGAACACCGCTTGGGCCTGCTGGGCTGGGTGATCGGTCTTTGCCTGGTGGCATCGCTGATCGGCATTGCGCTGGACATGTTCACCAGCGTGCCCTGGAAGGGCTACACCTACATGATGGGCGACGTGGAGGTAACGGCAAACAAGTCCTGGGCCTTCGGCAGCACCGACCGCCTTGCCGGCTTTGCCAGGATGTCCACCAACCTGGCGGTGATGATCGCCCTGTACAGTCTGTTTCTCGCTGCGTTCCTCAGGTCCCGGCTGCTGCGCCTGATGCTCTATCCGGTGGCGTTCGGCGCGATCATCCTGACCACCAACAAGTCCACCGCTGCGGCTTACCTGCTGACGCTGATGATGCTGTTTCTTGCAGCGTACCGCGTACCCAGCGCCGCGGCCTTCTTCGTTGCGGTGGTCATGGGCCTGGCGCTGCCGGCCGCGAGCCTGATGCTGAACATCCCGCAAAAGGAGGCGTACAGCCAGGGGCTTTTCTCGTCGTTCAACGATCGGCTGATCAATAGCTGGCCCAATTTCATCGATGTCGTTGTAGGTGAAGGCTGGGGCTGGAGCGGTGCCGGCTTCGGCGCCGTAGGAAGCAGCGCGGCGGCCTTTCCGCTGACCTGGCTGGAACTGCTGAGCATTGCGGACAATTCGGCCCTGTATCTGTGGGGCATGCTCGGCGTCTTTGGCGTACTGCTGTACCTGCTGCTGTTCGTACTGCTCCTGCGTCTGCATGACCGGGGCCCGCGCATCCGTGACGCCCTGCTGGGGATCGTGTTCTGCACCTGCCTGATCGGCTGGGCCACCGATGTCTTTGAAGTCACGACGGCCACGCTGTTTCTCGGCATGGCCATCGCCCATGTGCTGTCACCCCGGACGATGCCGGGTGGGCAACACGCCACGACCTCTCTGCCACAGCCATTTCCTGGAGTTGACCTGCACATGTCTAGATCAAGGGGCGATCAGCCATGAGCCTTCATCGTCGGTTTCACCCTCTGCTGCTGACCATTGCTATATGCGGCATCGTCATGGACTCGAGAGCAACGGAGGCTGAGGATCCATTCATCATTGGGGTCGGCTCGCATGAGCTGCACCTGCGCAACAGCCGCGATCAGGGCTTCGAATTGCTGCGTCAGGCCGGGATCGAGTCGGTCAGGACCGACGCCCACTGGGCCTTTGTCGAGCGCCAACGTGGCCAGCTCGCGCTTGAGCCGCATTGGGACGACTACCTGGCCAAGGTCAAGGCCCAGGGAATCGACAATCTTTTGATCCTTGGATACGGCAACAGCCACCACGGCAACGGTGAAAAGCCGCGTAGTGAACCCGTGCGTGCTGCCTACAACCGTTATGTGGGCTTCATTGCGCAACAGCTGCGCGGGCAGGTGCGGCATTACGAGGTGTGGAATGAATGGGACCTCGAGGATCCCGAAGACCCCGGGCTCACCCAGGACTACGCGCGCCTGGTTGCAGACGCCGCCGGCATCATTCGTCAGCGCGATCCCGACGCCAAGGTGCTCGCCGGGGCGGTGACCAGCATGGGCATCGAATCCGGTTTCGCCTTGCGCCTGGTCGAGGCCGGGGTGATGCAGTCCGTGGACGGGATTTCCCTGCACCCCTACGTCCATTGCTTCGGCCGGGGGCGGGACACACCCGAAGACTGGATCAGGTGGCTGGAAGAGGTCTCGCTGGAGTTGGCCAACGCCGCCAACCAACCGGTGCCTCTCTACCTCACGGAGATGGCCTGGCCGTCGCACAAAGGCGCGTGTGGCTTCGACGAGAGCCTGCAGGCGGCCTACCTGGCCCGCAGCTATTTCCTTGCCAAGACGCTACCCAGCGTCCGTGGTTACTGGTGGTACGACTTCAGGAACGATGGCACCGACCCACATGAGCGGGAGCACAACTTTGGCCTGCTTCGCCAGGATTACTCACCCAAGCTGGCGTACCGGGTGCTGAAAGCCATCAGCCCGATCATCCAGCACTACCAGTTTCTCGAGCGGATCGACGAACAGGAGGCAAATACCGTGCAGTTGCGGTTCGGCAACGGGGAGGACGAGCTTCTGGTCGCCTGGAGCACCGACGGAACACGCACGGTCAGTGTCACCTCACCCGGCCCGGCGGCTGGCAAGGTGGAGCTGATCGACACCGCTCAGCCTGATCAGGGAAGAACCGCAGGGAAGTCGCGCTGGCAATGCCTTGCAGACGGCAACAACTGCTCGACCCGTATCGAGCTCAGCACATTCCCCAAGATCATCAGCCTTGGCGCGCCCACTCCGGCAGCACTTGCCTATGAACAAACGAGCCAGGCATCCGAACCAGCAAACTCCAAGGACATAGGGACTTACCGATGATCGTGATCAATGCTCGTTTCCTGACCCAGGAGATGCGTGGCGTACAACGTTTCGCTGAACAGATCTGCCTGCAGCTGAAAACCCTGCGCGACGACCTGGTATTCGTCGCGCCAGACGACATCTGCCTGCACGACAGTGCCGAGCGTCTGGGGGTGCGCCGCATCGGACGCCTTCGGGGTCACCTGTGGGAGCAGCTGGACCTCCCCCTATGGCTGGCACGCAACGGCAACCCGCCGCTGGTCTCACTGTGCAACACCGCGCCGCTGGCCTACGCCAACCAGATCGCCATGCATCATGACATCACCTACCTCCGGCATCCCGAAAGCTATTCCAGAGCATTCAGAACCATGTACCGTACCCTGACGCCGCTGATGCTTGGACGGGTCAAGGCAGTGATCACCGGAAGCGAATTTTCGCGTTCGGAGATCTCGGCCCACTACGGCCATCCGGCAAGCAATATCCACATCCTGCCCAGTGCCGTGGACGAACGTTTCCAGCCCTTCTGCGTAGATGCAGATTCGCGGGGCACTGCGCCATACCTGCTTGCGGTTTCATCCCCCAGCACGCACAAGAACTTTGCCCGGATGGTCGCAGCATTTCTGCGCATTGAAGGCCACGATGATGTCGAGCTGCGTATCATCGGCGATTCCAACCGGGTCTTTTCCGGCACCCTGCACGACGTTGAAGGCAGTCGCCGGATACGCAACCTGGGCAGACTTCCCGATGAGGCGCTGGTGGAGGCTTACCAGGGCGCTGCCGCCTTCGTGTTCCCGTCGGTCTATGAGGGCTTCGGCATTCCACCGCTCGAAGCACAGGCCTGCGGTTGCCCGGTCATCGCGGCGCGAGCTGCCTCCATTCCCGAAGTTCTGGGCGAAAGCGCGCTGTACTTCGATCCCCTGGACGTCGCGGATATCACCAGAGCAATGGAGCGTATCCTCAGCGATCGGGCGTTGCGCCTGGATCTTCGCCAACGAGGCAAGGCCAACGTGGCCCGCTACTCCTGGCATACGTCGGCGCGCCAGCTGTCGCGATTGATCGACCAGATATTCACCGGTGAGCGAGAGATCAACCCAACTGACGCAACGTCATTACCGCTGCACCAACCCAAGCACTAGCCAGACGGGTTCAGGCCTATCCGGGCCAACCCTAGCGCTGTCGGCGCAGATTCCCAAGTTCGATTCTCTACTGCCGTTCCCACGGTCAGCTGCTGCTCCCACACATATAAGGAAGGCCATCGTATGAAAATCGCCATTGTTCATGACTGGCTCGTGACCTACGCCGGCGCCGAAAGGGTTCTTTCCGGCCTGCTGGATGTCTGGCCGGACGCCGACCTGTTTTCCGTGATCGACTTTCTCTCCGACGAAGACCGGGCCAACCTTGGCGGCAAGCGTGCCATAACCACCTTCGTTCAGCAGTTGCCGAAGGCGAAGACGCATTATCAGAAATACCTGCCCTTGATGCCGCTGGCCATAGAGCAGCTCGACATGTCGGGCTATGACCTGGTGATTTCCAGCAGCCATGCCGTGGCCAAGGGGGTACTCACCGGGCCGAACCAGCTCCACATCAGCTACGTGCATTCGCCGATTCGCTATGCCTGGGATCTGCAGCACCAGTATCTGCACGAGGCGAGCCTGGACCGGGGTTTCAAGGCCAAGCTGGCGCGCATGCTGCTGCACTACATGCGCATGTGGGACCAGCGCACCGCCAGCGGCGTGGACGAGTTCGTCGCCAACTCCCATTTCATTGGCCGCCGGATCAACAAGAGCTATCGACGCCAGTCGACTGTCATCTACCCGCCTGTCGATACCCAGGACTTCACCCTGTACACGAACAAGCAGGAGTTCTACCTGACCGCGTCGCGTATGGTGCCCTACAAGCGCATCCCGATGATCGTCGAGGCCTTTTCGAGGATGCCCGACAAGCAGCTGATCGTGATCGGCACCGGGCCGGAAATGGAAAAAGCGAAGGAGCTCGCAACTGCCAACATCACCTTGATGGGTTACCAGAGCTTTGCCGTACTATTGCACCACATGCAACGCGCCAAAGCGTTCGTGTTTGCAGCAGAAGAAGACTTCGGCATCGCCCCTATCGAGGCTCAGGCCTGCGGCACCCCGGTCATCGCCTATGGACGCGGTGGTGTACTGGAAACCGTGCGCGGGCTTGATCACCCGGAGCCCACCGGCGTGTTCTATGCCGAACAGACTCCCGAATCGCTAATCGCCGCCATCGACCAGTTCGAAACGGAAGCACATCGCATCCTGCCTGAAACTTGCAGGGCAAGTGCGGAGCGCTTTTCAACCGAACGGTTCAGGCATGAGATCAAGGCGTTCGTCGATACTAGGGTTCGCGAAGTCTCTTTGCTCCAAGGACAGGATGTGGCATTGGCTCGACCGATCGTGGCACCGGTAAGTGTCACCCCGGTTTACCCGACGGCGGTGCCGATGAAACACGCCTGAGTATGACCCCTATTCAAACGTGAGGTTTCAAGGATGAATGCAACAGCCGCCACTCAACGTATCCAGACAACCTGCGCACTCGGCTTCGCTCTGCTGATCAGCGGGACCACCAATGCCAGCCATCGCGCCGAGCTGTTCGATGGCCAGGCAAACCGCCAGGGTTACGAAATCTACTCGAATGACGCGACCGGCTGCCTGGCCTCCCAACGTCCACGGGTCACTATTTTCGAGCACGGCACCAGTCAAGCTGCGCCCACATGTAGCAAAGGCGCTCAGCCTGTTACGCCTCCGGCTATACGCCTTGCCCGCCCGCTGCCAGGCAGTGGCTATAACCAGTTGAACGGCAGCATCCGCTATTCATTCTGAATACGATGACCCTTCGGAGGCGTCATGGACAATATCAATTCAAACCCGCAATCGCTGGTTTATGCCGATGGCTATTCCTATACGGAAATCTTCGAGGCCCCGGAGACACCGGGAATGCCGAGCAGCCACCGGCTGATCGCCGTGTTCCACGCCTTGTTCACGAGCGACCGCGAAAGTGACGTGATTGAAGTAACGCCACCAGCCACCGAGCCCGTTGCAGCAGCGCTGGAGACAACGGCCAGAGGCTGAACCCGACAGTAGTAACTACCGCATCACCCGAATCGCCCCGCAACAACCTTCGATAGCCCCACCGGACGGACTGGATGCCTTCCGGTGCGGGCTTGTGCCCGGCAACTGCTGAGAACAACCAGATGAACACGAGAACGACTGTGGTTACCGTGACCTACGGTGATCGCCTGGCTTACCTGCAGCAACTGGTGGACCGCGCGCTCGCCTTTGACGAGATCAGCGAAGTGATCGTGGTAGATAATGCCGCGCTCGCGCCGCTCGAGAGCTTGGTGGAGCGCTGGCCTGGCAGGGTCAGAATCATTCGGCTTGGGCATAACTCCGGCTCGGCCAATGGGTATGCGGTTGCCCTCGAAGCAGCTTTGGAAAGTGGCACAGACTACATCTGGATGATGGATGACGATAACGCGCCGACAGCAGAGGCAGTGGAGATCCTGCATCGTGAAGCTCAGCGTCTCGGCCGTTTGCTCGGCCCGGAGCGTGTCGCCGTACTGGGCTATCGGGCCACGCAGCAGGCGGATGTCGCTCAGGGCGTGCCGGCGCACTATGTCCGCCAGCCGCGCTCCAGCTACTTTGGCTTTCATGTCGCCCAGCTTCCCTTCAAGGTCTGGCGTCGACTGCCCTGGGGCAAGCACCAGAGGCAGGTTCCAGCCAGCATCAGCCTGCCCTTTGCGCCCTACGGCGGCATGCTTGCGCACCGCAGCCTGTATGAGCGCATCGGCATGCCCCGAAAAGACCTGGTGCTGTATGTCGACGACACCGAATACACCCGCCGGATTACCGCCGATGGCGGCCGCCTTTACCTGTTCACCGATGCGGTAATCGACGAGCTTGAGCAGTCCTGGAACATCAAGGCGCATACGCGGAATATCTATGAAAGCTTCCTGCTTGGCGGTTCCGATTTCCGCGCCTATTACGCCGCACGCAACCAGGCCTGGTTCGACAAAAACATCTGGGCAGACAGACCCTGGCTGCACCGCCTGAACCGCGCCATTTTCCTCGCCCTGCTGAGACTGGTCGCGCGGCTGCGCAATACCGGTGATCGTCTGAAGCTGATTGAACAGGCCATTCAGGACGGGGAGAAAGGATCACTGGGTATGAACAAGACCTTCCCGCTGCGCTGATCCGCCTCGCAACCCGGCCGCAAGCACTCTTAGGAAATCTCTGGATGGGCATCGCACTGACTGACCGCGAACAGAACAATTTCGACTTTCTGCGTTTTCTTGCTGCGGCGGCCGTGGTGCTCGGTCACTGCTACTGGCTGTCGGGGATCGGTCATGCCGAGCCGGTACGGTTGTTTACCGGGAGCATGGACAGCGCGGACATCGCTGTGAACCTGTTCTTCGTCATGAGCGGTTTTCTCATCGCCGCCTCCTGGCAGAACAGCCGCAGCGCCGCGGATTTTGCGCTCAAGCGTGCATTACGCATTTTCCCTGCACTAAGCGCGTCGGTGCTGTTGACGGTATTTATCGTCGGCCCCGTAGCGACCCAGCTGTCACTAAAGGACTATCTGCTCGACAGCCAGACCCTGCGCTACCTGTCGAATATCGCGCTGATGACGCAATTCCATCTGCCCGGCGTCTTCGTGGACAATCCATTTCCCGAAACGGTCAACGGATCGGTGTGGACGCTACCCTACGAAGTGATGATGTACACCGCGCTGTTGCTGATGGGGCTACTCAAACTCTTCGGCAGGATCGCACTTGTGGTCCTGCCCATAGCGCTGGTCGTTGCTCACTTCCATGTGATGCCGGGTCTGGGCATCGACAGCGACGTCCTGCGCAAGTCTACCCGGCTGGGAATGTTCTTTTTTGCGGGTACGGCACTCTACCTGTTTCGCTCGAGCCTGCCCTGGAACTGGAAGGTCGCGCTGGCACTGCTGGCGCTTTCGCTGCTCAGCGCAGGGACCGAGCTGTGGCTGTACGTTCACGTACTGACGTTGCCCTATCTCACCATTTACCTGGCACATCTGAAGCTGCCAGCGCTTTCCCGCTTCGGCAAGTATGGCGACTATTCCTATGGCCTCTACATATACAGCTTTCCGCTGCAGCAACTGTTGATGTACTGGCTGGGGCCCGAGCTCCCGTTGCCGGCGTTCATGGCTATCAGCCTGACCGCCAGCATAGCCGTCGCCGCGCTGTCCTGGCATCTGATCGAATCGCCCGCCCTGCGGCTCAAACGCTACCTGCACAGTCGTCCTGCGCCCAGCGCAAGCTCGGATCTGACCCCGGCGCCATGAACCAGGTGTCGACTAAGGCGACGGCTCAGGCGGCTCGGCACCGCCCTCGATCAGCCGGTGTACCGTAGCCACCAGCAAGGCGAGCCCGGTACCCTTGGGCAGAAACTGATCGACCAGCTCCCGGCCCGGTATCTGTTGAGGCAGCGCGGCACTCATCATGAGGATAGGCACGTCGTCATAGGCCCGGTTGCGGCGGATCGTGCGGACCATTTCGCATCCGTTGAGCTCCGGCATCATGTAATCGGTGATGATCAGGGCAGGCTTCTCCTGCTCGAGCTTGACGAGCCCCTGCGCGCCGTTGGCTGCCTCGACCACCCTATAACCCTCGTCTTCGAGAATCATGACCATCAGTTTGCTGAGGCCGAGCTCATCCTCGACCAGCAGCACGAGTGGCGCCCGTTCTTCCGCGTGCTTGTCACGCATCCTGGCCCCCGGACGGAGGCTGGCGATGAGGCTGTCCGGTCACGACACCCTCGGTACGCTTCATCCGTTCACCTAGCTTGAAACCTTCTGCCCCAAGGTAGAACTCGTACACATAAGGATCGAAGCCGCTCTCGCGCATCTTCAGGATGGCAAGCGTGCGGTAGAGCCTCGACTCGAGTTCAGCGTACCGGAGCAGGATGATGTTTTCGGCAATGGCGGAAACCGCTGCGAACTGCAAACCATGTTCGCCGCCGACAATCTCCGCCAGTTCGGCGGTAAACACGGTGGTTACGCCTTCACAGCGAAGGATTGCGGTCAAGGTGCTGAGAAACCGGCCCAGCCGCTGCTGGTCAACCGCGGCTTGCTTGAACGCATCGACGCCATCGATGAATAGCCGTTTGACACCGCGGCGGCGGACCGCGTCGAGGATTTCCTCTGCCAGCTGGTCCTGCAGCAATTCCGTGGGCGAGCGATGAAGGACTTCCACCACGCCGCTCTCGACCATTTCCGACAGCCCTAGACCCAGCGCACTGGCTCGACGCCGCAGGCGGTGCGCGTCCTCGTAGAAGCCGAAGATCAGTCCAGGCTCGGCTTCACTGCTGTCGCAGATGAAGCTCAGCCCAAGGGTAGTCTTGCCGACACCGGTCGGCCCAACCAGCAACGTGGTTGAAGAATAAGGAATGCCGCCCTGGATGATCCGGTCAAGGCCATGGACACCTGTACTCAGGCGCTCGTCGCGCATGGGGGCCGACTCCAGCTCACCCGTGACCGCTTCGAGGCGAGGGAATACCCGGAAGCCTTCCCCCGTGATTGAGGTCATGTGTCGACCCGAGATGAAATCGCTGCCTCGGGTCTTTCGCACTTGCATGTAACGGAAGGTTCGAAACTGGTCCTGGTCGCTGCCAAGATGCAGCCAGCCGTCCACCATGGTGAACTCGGGGCTGCCGGAATTACGCTTGCTGTTGGTCAACAACAGGATGGTGCACCCGACCACGTCGGCATAGATCGACAAGTCGTTGATGAATTCCCGAAATGCGCGTTCCGACGCTGCGTTTTCTTCCAGTGCGAACAGGCCGTCGATGACAATCAGCGAGGCGTCCTGTCGCTTGCCGTTGCGGGAGAGGTATCGAAGGACGCCCTCGAGGCCATCGCTGCGCAAGATATCGAATGCGCTCTCGTACACGACCGAAGTGCCCGCGTAGCGGTTGTCCATGAAGGACATGTTCTGCAGATGGCGTAACAGTCGGTGGTGAGTTTCAGCCAGCAGCGTTACGTACAGAGAGCGCAGCCCATTCGCGGCCCAGCCGTAGCAAATCTGATTGGCCAGGATCGTCTTGCCCTCGCCTGGGCCCCCTTGAACGATATAGACGGCGCGCGGCAACAGCCCTCCCTTGAGCACAGCGTCCAGCCCGGGCACGCCGGTCGGCACATGCGACGGGCCCTTTTCCGGAATATTCGTATCGATCACAGCGGCTACCCGTTCAAGTCAATGTCCGCATGTTAACAAGGGGCCGCACCATTCGGTGCATCGCGTACAGCTTGGTCAACGCCCGTAAGGGCTCGTTCACATTCGAGGTGGCCATTCACAGGCAAGTCGTCAGCCAGCCTCACCCCTGCGATCCCACCTAGGGGCGCGCAGCGGTGCAGGCTGCCCCTTGCCGTACAGCGCCTGCCATGAGTTGTGCTGGAGCCTGCCGCACAAACCCCCTACCATGCGCGGCGACCCGAGCCCGACGCCAACACATCGAACTTATGCCTCTCGCCCCATTGTTTCGCGTGGACCTGCGCCGGCTGATCATGCTGCTGGCGATTCTCAGCGGCGTCATTGCCCTGGGCATCAGCTTCTACGCAAGCTATCAGGTGCAGCGCCAATCACTGATCGACAATACCCTCGAGGCCAATCGCGCCTATGCGGCGAAACTTGCCGACAGCACCGAGCGGTTCTTCCAGGCAGCACAGCAACAGCTTGCATACAGCGCGACGGTCATCTCAAGGGACGTCGATGACAAGCAGGCGGTGCTCGACGAAGCGGTACGCCTGGATCTGCAAACCGACAGTTTCAATGCAGTGGTCATCACCAGTGCCCAGGGCATCGTGCTGGCCACTTCACCCGATACGGGCCGTCTGGTTGGCAAGCGCCTCGACTCGCCCGGAGCCCGCCAGGCGCTTCAGGAACAGCGCCCGCTGATAAGCAGCCCCTATATGTCAGCGATCGAGACGCTCGTGGTGCTGGTGTCCCATCCGCTGTTCAGCAGTGAAGGCACTTACCTGGGGTATGTGGGGGGCGTCATCAGCCTCAAGGAAAAGAGCATCCTCAACAGCCTGCTCGGTGAGCATTACTACCAGGACGGCTCCTACCTGTACGCGGTCGATCCATTCCGTCGCCTGCTCTACCATCCGGACCCGAAGCGCGTTGGCACTGTGGTCGTTGAAAACCGCGTCATCGACGCCGTTACCGCGGGCGAAAGAGGCAGCCAGCGCGTCATCAACAGTAAAGGCGTGGATATGCTGGCCGGCTATGCTCCAGTGCCCGTCGCCGGATGGGGTATCGTGGCGCAACGACCTACGGCAGCGACCCTTCACCCGCTCGATGGGCTGATGCTCAGGGTCCTCAAGCAGACAGCACCACTGGCACTCCTGACCCTGCTTTGCGTCTGGGGCCTGGCTCGCCTGATCTCGCTGCCGCTCTGGCAGCTGGCAAGGAGCGCCAGCGAGATGGATGCGCCCGGCAGCGCCGATCGCATCCAGCGGATACGCTCCTGGTATTTCGAGGCGGCGCAACTCAAGCGGGCCATGCAGCTGGGCATCAATCTGCTGCACCAGCGTATCGGCAAGCTCAATCTCGATGCCCAGACCGACCCACTGACCGGACTGCACAATCGACGCGGACTTGCGCTTGCGCTGGACGCCCTGCGCTCCGAGCGCAGCTCTTTTGCGGTCGTTGCCCTGGACATCGATCATTTCAAGCGCATCAACGACAGCCATGGGCATGACACCGGCGATCAGGTCATCCGGCATGTTGCCCAGCTGATGCGCGCCTCTTCGCGTGATGCCGACATTCTTTGCCGAAGCGGTGGCGAGGAGTTTCTGATGCTGCTGCCATCGGCCAGCCTGGATTCGGCCCTTCTGGTCGCCGAGCGCTTGCGATGCTGCGTTGAGCAGGCGGAAATGCCTGAGGTCGGCTTTCTTACCATCTCGCTCGGCATTGCCCTCTGGCCGATGCACTCGGCGGATGTCGATCGGGTGCTCAAGCTTGCCGATACCGCGCTCTACCAAGCCAAGCACAACGGCCGCAATCGCGCTGAAGTGGCCAGAATGGACCCCCACCTACCCGAGCCTCCGCCCCAGCCGAGCTGACCCAAGACGCTGCCGTGCCGTCGAGCACTCCGCCCCCTGAGACAGGTCCGAACAGCAGCAAATAGCTGTATACTCCGGCGCCTTTTACGCATGGTGTCCTGAGGTTTAACTCGATGAGCAAAGCGCCGACAGTCGGATTCGTATCACTGGGCTGCCCCAAGGCGACGGTGGACTCCGAACGCATCCTGACCCAGCTGCGCATGGAGGGCTACCAGATAGTGCCGACCTATCAGGACGCCGACGTGGTAGTGGTCAATACCTGCGGGTTCATCGACAGCGCCAAGGCCGAATCGCTGGATGCCATCGGTGAAGCAATCGCCGAAAACGGCAAGGTCATTGTTACCGGATGCATGGGCGTCGCCGAGGACAGCATCCGCAACGTGCATCCCAGCGTATTGGCGGTCACCGGCCCTCAACAGTACGAGCAGGTGGTCAACGCTGTGCATGAAGTCGTGCCGCCAAATATCGACCACGACCCCTTCGTCGATTTGGTGCCACCGCAGGGCATCAAGCTGACTCCCCGTCACTACGCCTATCTGAAGATATCCGAGGGCTGCAACCACACCTGCAGCTTCTGCATCATCCCGTCCATGCGTGGCAAGTTGGTCAGCCGGCCGGTGGGCGACGTGCTCAGCGAGGCCGAGCGTCTGGTCAAGGCCGGCGTAAAGGAGATCCTGGTGATTTCCCAGGACACCAGCGCCTACGGCGTCGACATGAAGTACAAGACCGATTTCTGGAACGGTCAGCCAGTCAAGACGCGCATGCTGGAGCTCTGCCAGGCGCTGTCGAGCATGGGGGTGTGGGTGCGCCTGCACTACGTCTATCCCTACCCGAATGTGGATGACGTCATTCCACTGATGGCCGAGGGCAAGCTGCTTCCTTACCTGGACATCCCCTTCCAGCACGCCAGCCCGAAAGTCCTCAAGGCCATGAAGCGCCCGGCTTTCGAAGACAAGACGCTGGCCCGCATCAAGAAGTGGCGCGAAATCTGCCCGCAGCTGACCATCCGCTCGACCTTCATCGTCGGCTTCCCGGGCGAGACCGAGGACGACTTCCAGTACCTGCTCGATTGGCTCACCGAAGCCCAACTGGACCGCGTGGGCTGCTTCCAATACTCGCCCGTCGAGGGTGCCCCAGCCGAAGCAATGGACCTGGAGCCCGTGCCTGACGAGGTCAAGCAGGATCGCTGGGATCGCTTCATGGCCCACCAGCAGGCCATCAGCGCCGCCCGCCTGGAGCGCAAGATCGGTCAGGAAATCGAAGTGCTGATCGATGAGGTGGACGAGGATGGCGCGATCGGCCGCTCCTATGCTGATGCCCCGGAGATTGACGGCATGGTGTATGTCGACAGCGATCGCCCGCTGCAGCCGGGCGACAAGGTACGGGTCCGGGTCACCAATGCCGATGAATATGACCTCTGGGCAGAAACGCTCTGATGCAGGTCGATCGATAAAACGCCCCGCATGAGCGGGGCGCCTTTATCCTGGTGAAGTCACAGTAAGATGGCGGCCTTAACTCCCGACAGCCAGCACATGTCTTATTCAGTCTCGCCCATCGGCTTCGTCCGCTCCTGTTTCAAGGAAAAGTTCGCCATCCCGCGCCAGCCGCAACTGGCCCCCGCGGCGCGCGGTGTGCTTGAGCTGATCCCACCCTTCGACCAGCCTCAAGCTCTGGAAGGCCTTGAGCAGGTCAGCCATGTCTGGCTGCTGTTCCTGTTTCATCAGGCGCTCGAAGCCGAGCCGCGCTTGCGGGTACGGCCGCCGCGTCTGGGCGGCAACCGGATGGTAGGCGTATTCGCTACGCGCGCAACGCACCGTCCAAACGGGATAGGTCAGTCAGTCGTCAGGCTCGACGGGATAGAACCCGGACGACTTCATCTGAGCGGCATCGACTTACTGGACGGCACCCCGGTGCTGGATATCAAACCCTACGTTCCCTACGCCGACGCCGTTATTGAGGCCCGAAACGACCTGGCCAGTGATTCCCCTCCGCTGATCCGGGTCCGCTGGACTGAGGCCAGCCTGAGCCAGGCGCGCGCGCAGGGCCTGCGACTGGGCGAGCCGCTGGTGGAGCTGATCGAGCAATGCCTGGCGCAGGATCCGCGACCGGCCTACCAGAACCCGACAGCGGAACGTCGTTATGGCACTCGCTTCTGGGATGTCGAGGTACGCTGGCACTACCCAAACCCGCAGATCATTTGTGTCCTGGAAGTGTTGCGCGCAGCGGACTAGCCTTGGCGATGGCAAGCGTTACAGCGCTGCCCCTCCGGCGGGCTGTGCCGACGCCCACGATAAAGCACGGTGATTCCATGCCTACCTCAGTCGGCATCTATCTTTACCCAGAGGTCGAGATACTCGACTTCACCGGCCCCTACCAGGTGTTCAGCACCGCAACGCGACTGGCCGTGGGCGGAGATATGCCGCCGCCCTTCTCCACTTTCACCATCGCGGCGCGCAAGGGGCTGGTCCGGGCCAGAGGCGGCTTGGTGGTGCAACCCAACTACAATTTTGCCAATCATCCCGCCATCGACCTGCTGATCGTTCCCGGCGGCGTGGTAAACGCGGAACTGGAAAACCCGGAGGTCATACGCTGGATCGAGAAAACGTCCGCCCAGGCCGGGCTTACCGCTGCGGTTTGTACCGGCGCCTTTCTCCTGGCAAAGGCCAACGTGCTTTATGCGCATAAAGCGACCACGCACTGGGAAGACATTACCGAACTCAAGGCAATGTTTCCGCTGCTGAAGGTAGTTGAGGGCTGCCGCTGGGTAGACGCCGGCCGCTACGTGACCTCAGCCGGGATTTCGGCGGGAATCGATATGAGCCTGCACCTGGTTCAGCGAATCGCAGGACTTGAGCTCGCCGCGGCCACGGCCAGGCAGCTGGATTTCGACTGGCGCCAGAACTCCTGACGCCGAAAGATACTTTGCCGTACTGCTGCTGCCGGTATTGCTAGTGGCTCGCCGGAGTCAGCAGCAGCCGCTGGGTGCCATAGACCTTGTCCAGGTTTTCTGCCTTGAACGGAAAGCTCATGTACTTTCCGCTCAACCAGGCCTCGATGCCGTCGGCATAGTGCGGGCTTGCCGGGTTACCCGATTGCCCGGAGCTGTTGAGCCCGATCATTGGTTCATCAAGACCGAAATCCACAATGATCCTCATGGCGGGAACGAGCCAGGTATCGAAGCCATCCCCCCATGGGTAAGCCGAGACGTTAAGGGTGCTGTGGTCGCCTCCCGCTGCGACAGGGCCGCGATCGAGGTAGCCGCTGACTGCGTTGATCTTGCTGCGCTGGCCGGCGGGCATATAGGGGGCGAGCTGCGTCGCGCCACTGCGCCAGCTGTAGGTATGAGCCTTGCCCCAACGCCACGCACTGCGATCCGGACCTTGCTCCGCCTCCAGGCGATCAACCGCTGCCACCAGCGTGCGGGCCAGGATCGCGGGCTTGTCTTCGGCCTGCGCTGTGCTGATGTCGTTCCAGTAGGGGCTGTCGTCCCGGCCCAGCAAATGATCGGCCTGCGCCGAATACGAGATATTGGCGGTTTCCACCAGCGCCTTCCAGGCAGTGCTGGTGTCGGGACCCAACTCATCGAGAAAGATCTGTCGCGCCGACTCCGACAGAAAAGCCTCGTACAACGCAGCATCCGCCGAGTCCGCAGACAATTTGCCATCGAAGCCGATCAGACGAGACAGGGTCCAGCGCGCCTTGCCTCGTGCGGGCTCGGCAAGCGCCTCTATGGCGGCGTCGAGCGCCTGGTCCATCCCAGGCGCCTGCAGCATCGCCCCTAGCTTGGCGGCAAACCCGGTGGTCTGGTCGTACTGCATCGCCTTCGCGCTCTGGGTGTCGTGGCTGCCTTGTCCCAGAAGCTGGGCGA
This sequence comes from Stutzerimonas sp. C6.4V, assembly GCF_058536345.1. NCBI lineage: Bacteria > Pseudomonadati > Pseudomonadota > Gammaproteobacteria > Pseudomonadales > Pseudomonadaceae > Stutzerimonas > Stutzerimonas sp. C6.4V. Next base: position 1,068,123 of record NZ_JBZUBM010000001.1, on the reverse strand, counting down.
TCCGCTCTGCCCGTTCCGGGTAATGCCAGGAGTTGGATAGCTGCATGCCATACCCTTTGGGTACGGTGCGATGGTTGGCGGTTGCCAGCCAGCCCTGGGCCGGGTCTTGGTCATAGGGATGCAGCATGGGATCAGCATAACCGTCCCAGGCATAGCGCCCGTCCCAGCCGGGCGAAGGTACCAGGCCAAGCCCTTCGCGCCGATTGGGATACCGGCCGGTAACCTGCCAGCCAATCCCCTGCGCATCGGCAAACACGATATTGAGCGCCGCCGCCCGGATTTCGCGCGTCGCTTCGAAGCCCTCATCGACCGACTTTGCGCGCGACAGATCGAAAAACGCGTCCAGGGTCCGATCCGCTTCCAGCTGCGTGGTCTTCAGCGCCAACCCATAACCGCTGCTCAGCTGCAATGGCTGCAGCGGGTGCTTGCGCTCGCCAAGTACGCTGTTGAGCAGGGGCCCGTTGCGGGTTTCATACAGGGTTTCACGGATCGGCCGTTCCCCCTTGATGAAAAAAGTCTCATGGCGCTCGACCGCCTCGACCCATTTGCCCTCGGCGAGATACAGCAAGCGCTCGCCTTCGCGACGTACCTGCTCGATAAAGAGATCCTGGGTGTCGCCCATGACCATGGTCATGCCCCACCCCAGCTTGCCGTTGAAGCCCGCCACGACGGCAGGGACACCCGCAATGCTGACGCCCGCCGCCTCGAAACTAGGGGCGCGGATCTGGACGAAATTCCAGTACGACGGCATCGCCAGGGGCAGATGGGTGTCGTTGGCCATCAGCGGCTTGCCGCTTCGCGTATGGCTGCCTGAGATGGCCCAGTTATTCGAAGCGGCCACGCCAAGCATGTTCAATGCAGCGATCTGCCCGGCCACATTTCCCAGCGCGTCCAGTCCGGCGATGTCGCCGGTCAGCTCGAGCCCCTTGAGCTTCTCCGCCTCGTCGAACGGCAGAGACTCATCGGGATAGGTTGGCAGCAACCAGGCCAGCCTGTCGCTGCCGACCTTTTGCGCCATGGCCAGCGAAGCGATCTCTTCCTGCAGGTTGACCGCCAGGCCAAAGTTCAATAGGCAGAACACCAGCACCGAATCCTCGGGCTTCCAGTACTCAGGCACGTAACCCGCCGCAGCGAGGTCCATGGGCAGCTTGTCGCGATGCCGGAACAGATAGGCGTTGACCCCCCGCGCATAGACATCGAAGAACCGTTGCATGCGCGGCGAACTCTCGCGGTAGAGCACCTCCGCGCTTTTGCGCAGATTCACCGCACGCATGAAACGATCGATCTCCAATACGCCAGGCCCGGCCATCTCCGCCAGGCGCCCTTGCGCCATCAGACGCAAGCTGATCATCTGGCTCAGGCGATCCGTGGCGTGGACATAACCCAGCCCAAACAGCGCATCATGGAACGTCGCCGTCTCGATCAGGGGCATGCCCAGGGAGTTGCGCCGGATGCTCACGCTTTTGTCGAGCCCGGTGATAGGTTGCACGCCGTGCGCAGGCGGAAGGCTATAGCTGTAGCGGTTGTCCAGATAGGCCTCGCAACCGCTGAGACCGCCAGCAACCAGCGCGGCGCCCAGGGTAAGTCGTAGCAGCATTGAGGACAGGCGCAGAGGCATCAACGGCTCCTTCGCCGGGATGGCGACACGGGAATTCATGGTCAGACAGTGAGGTTAAAAGGGTGCGGCGCTCAGGCGGCTTTGTGATCGCTCGGCAGCCCTTCATCGAGCAACCAGCGGGCAGACCGGCGGGCTTCGGCCTTGTGCTGCAATTCGAGTGCGCTGAAATTCGCTTCGTGGCGGCGCCGCTCGTTCTTGTCCAGCGCCTTCCAGGCGGCATGGGTCGGCACCTGCTCAGTCGCTTCGTAGAGCACCTGGAAAACCTGGCAGCGTGGGTCCTGCCCGAGATTCGAGTCATAGTTGTCGAGCAGCACCTTGATGCGGATGGCGCCCTCGATGAGCGGCACCTGTTCGGTCAGCAAACTGCCGGCCAGCACCCTGATATCTCCGGCGAGCGCGGCGTGTTGCTGCGCCTGCAACTCGGCAACCTGCCGCTCCCTGCGCCAGACCTTGCGCCACAGATGCAAGGCATAAGCGGCCAGCGCGGCAACCAATAGCAGCCCGACGACTAGCAACACGAGAGAGGCAGTGGTCATGAGCGCATCAGGCTCCGTGGCACTTCTTGAATTTCTTCTGGCTGCCGCAAGGGCAGGGATCGTTACGACCGACATCCTTCAACGGGTTGCGGATTGGGTCGTGGCCGTGGTTGCAATGCGGCCCATGGACATGATGTTCGTGGCCATGATCATGGTCATGATTGCAATCGGGACCGTGTACGTGAGTTTCCTGATTCATCGGTGTCGCTACTCCGGAATAAAGTTGCCGGGGATTATCTCGCCATTGGTGGAGATGTGCACGCTTCGCCCCGCCATCAGGCCCGTTTTCAACTGACCATCCAGCCGATAGGCAATTGGGCGGTCAGGCTTCTCAAGCAGGCGCACGATGTACTTCATGTGCCGCCAGAGGTTGGTATGCACCGGCACCTCGTAATACTCGAAACTTCCGCCCGGGACAGTCAGCCATCCGCTGGACTCGCCACTGGCCAGCTCGATATCGTTGAGATGCACGGTGTAGATCAACCCGCGCACCGGCAGGCTCTGCTGATTGGGATTGTCGACGCGAAACCGCAGCAGAAATTGCTGTTCGAGCAGACGGGCCTTGATGATCTCGACCTTGGTGAGCTGAACACGCGGGTCCTGAAAATCGGCACTGAACCAGGTCGAACAACCCGCCAGGCCTGACAACAGCCCCAGCAAAACCACTGCTCTCGATATTCTTCTTATGGGTGCGTGGCAAAGCATTGCGGTACTCCAGAGGACGGCCAAGTGTAGCAAGCGGCGAATCGGCTGCAATGGGTTGGATCGAGGAAATTAGCGCAACCTTGCTACGTCTTTGCTACCGGCCGAAGCCATGTCAGCAAGCATCCGCCGGCATGGCATGGGATGGCATGCCCGGCCGAAAACAATGGCATTCCTTTCCGCTATGCCAGCGCCCGAGCCAGCACAGCGCGAGTCTTGGAGATACCCTCCGCCAATGCCAGTTCGATTTCGGCCATGGTGATGACTCCTTGCGCCTTGCCTGCAGCCGGGTTCACCACCAGCGCGAGGCAGGCATAAGGTAGCGCCAGCTCACGGGCAAGGACCGCCTCCGGCATGCCGGTCATACCGACGATATCGCAGCCGTCACGCTCCATTCTTGCTATCTCGGCAGCGGTTTCCAATCTCGGCCCTTGCGTACATCCGTACACACCGTGGCTGCTGAAAAGATAGCCTTCAGCGGCAAGCCCATCGATCAGGCGCTGACGAAGCGCCTCGTCGTAGGGAAAACTGAAGTCGATATGGGTCACATGCTCGATATCGCCTTCGAAAAAGGTGTGTTCGCGCCCGTAGGTGTAATCAATAAGCTGATGCGGCACGCACAGATGACCTGCACCCATCGCCGGATGAATGCCACCGACAGCATTGACTGCAATGACCGCCTGCGCTCCAGCTTCTCTCAGCGCCCAGAGATTGGCCCGGTAATTCACCTGGTGCGGTGGAATACGGTGCGGGTGGCCATGCCGCGCGAGGAACAACACCTCTCGACCGGCATAGTCACCACGCAGGATGTTGGCCGATGGCGGACCGTACGGCGTATCGATCGCAACGGCTTCGCGCAACAGGAGGCCCGGCAGCTCGGTAAGACCGGTACCGCCGACGATAGCGTGGACAGTCATCTGTATTCCTCGGTCAAACAATCAGTTCGGCAGCTTTAAGGCTGGCGATCGATGCCAGCCAGCGGGGGTCCTGCTTGTATTCGAGTGAACCGATCACCCTCCGGCGCATCTTCGACAGGGCTGGAGCGGGCCTTGCTCCAAGACGCTGCAAGGCCGAAAGCGCCAGCTCTGCAGCCGCCCGATCGTTACAGACAAGCCCCATGTCGCAACCAGCAGCCAACGCCGCCTCGATCCGGCTTGCGGCATCGCCGGCGACGTGCGCACCAGCCATCGACAGATCGTCACTGAAGATCACGCCGCCGAAGCCCAGACTCCTCACGCAGAACATCCTGGAGCCAGCGTTTTGAAAACCCGGCAGGCTGTTCGTCTACCTGCGGATAGATCACATGGGCTGGCATCACCGCGTCCAGTTGTCCTGCCAGGCGCTGGAAAGGCACCAGATCCTGCACCCGGAGCATCTCCAGGCTGCGTTCATCCACCGGGATTGCCACATGCGAGTCTGCCTCGGCCCAGCCGTGACCCGGGAAGTGCTTGCCCGTCGCGGCCATTCCAGCACGGTGCATGCCCTTGATAAAGGCGCTTGCCAACATGGTGGCACGCTGCGGGTCGCCCTCGAATGCGCGGGTGCCAACCACCGCGCTCCGCTGATGATCCAGATCCAGTACTGGCGCAAAGCTGAAATCAAGGCCCACCGCCAACACCTCGGTCGCCATCACCCAGCCACAGGTTTCGGCAAGGCCCTCGGCATCGGCGCGCGAGGCAAACTCCCGCATCGCCGGCAAGCGAACGAAGTCACGACGCAATCGTTGAACGCGACCGCCCTCCTGATCCACCGCCAGCAGAAGATCAGGCCTCAGCGCGCGTATCGCTCCGCAAAGGTCCGACACCTGACGCGGATTTTCGATGTTGCGAGCGAACAGAATCAGTCCGCCCACCTCCGGCTGGCGCAACAGTTGCCGGTCTTCGGCGGTCAGCCAGGTACCGGCTATGTCCAGCATCAACGAGCCTTGCATGCTAATAAGATGTTCCTTTAGTTAAGCGCCATGCCCGCCCAGCCGGGGCAGCCGGCTTCGTCGATCTGCACCGCGCAGCCGACCGGCACTCGCGGAAAAAGATCCAGAAGGTCGGCATTGCGCAGCCTGATGCAACCATGGGAAAGGGGCACGCCCATGGGTTCGGTATCGGGAGTGCCATGCAGATAGATGTATCGTCGAAAGGTGTCTACCGCACCCATGCGGTTGCGGCCTGGCTCGCAGCCGCTCAGCCAGAGAATGCGGGTCAGAATCCAGTCGCGGTCGGGAAACTCCTCCTGCAGGGCAGTGTTCCACACCTCGCCCGTCCAGCGACGACCGCGAAGCACGGCCCCCAAGGGCAGGCCGTCACCGATACGCGCGCGCACCAGATGCCGGCCACGTGGGGTGCAGCCGGACCCATTTTGTTCACCCGCTCCGTTGCGAGCGGTCGATACGGGCAGCCTGATACACAGCGCACCCTTGGAAAAGCCAAAGAGCAACTGGTCGGCAATGGAAATATGCAGCAGATCAAGATCAGACATGGGCAGCTAGCTTAGCCGATCGCTCTGCAGGCGTGTAGCTCAACCCTTGGCAGGCATGGCCAACGCATTGCGACGAGCGATGGGATGCGCCTGGGCCAGGTGGCTGTCGGCAACGCCTGAATCGGCGCGCATGCCGGCCGCAAGGAACGGAACCATCATCCGCATGACCTGCTCGATGGAGGTTTTGGCACCGAAGTCGTTCTCGGCAATGGCACGCAGCGCCTTGATGCCGGACATGCTGAATGCCGCTGCGCCGAGCATGAAGTGCACGCGCCAGAACAGCTCAATGGGAGGAATCGATGGGGCGGCCTCATGGACACGCATCATGTAGCGGCGGAACACCTTGCCGTACATGTCTTCGAGATAGCGTCGCAGGTGGCCCTGACTCTGGCTGAACGAGAGCCCCAGCAGCCGCATGAAGATCGACAGGTCATCACCGCTGCGCGGTTTCACTGCCAGCGCCTGCTCGACAAGGATTTCCAGTAGCTCTTCCAGCGTGTCCTTCTTGTCCGACAGCGCCTCGCGCCTGTCGAGTTCACGTTCCAGGCTGACGCAGAACGGCCCTAGGAACCGGGAAAACACCGCCTGGATTAGGGCCTTCTTCGAGCCGAAATGATAGTTCACCGCCGCCAGGTTGACTCCGGCCTTGCTGGTGATCAGGCGAAGCGAAGTCTCGGCGAAGCCCTTCTCGGCGAACAGCTGTTCAGCCGCATCCAGGATCCGCTCTACTGTCTCAGACTGCGCCATGCCTTCTCCCCTGCCAAACACCCGTTTGAAACTTACGTTTCACTCTTAGCCAAGTCAACAGCGAATACATCGTCGCTGCCTGCTTGCTAGCAGGCGAAGCTTGCATCAAGCGGGCGCCCGGCTCAACAAATCAACGATTGCCAAGGAACCGGCACTGTATATAATCCCAGTCACTGTATATAAGAACAGAGACCTTCCATGACCAAGCTGACCCCTCGCCAGTCGGAAATCCTGGCCTTCATCAAGCGCTGCCTGGAAGACAACGGGTACCCGCCTACCCGCGCGGAAATCGCTCAGGAGCTGGGTTTCAAATCTCCCAACGCCGCCGAGGAGCACCTCAAGGCACTGGCTCGCAAAGGTGCCATTGAAATGACTCCTGGCGCTTCGCGCGGGATCCGCATTCCGGGCTTCGAGCCAGCTACCGAGGATAACGGGTTGCCCGTGATCGGCCGCGTAGCGGCAGGCGCGCCGATTCTGGCACAGCAGCATGTGGAAGAGTCCTGCCAGATCAACCCTTCCTTCTTTCAACCAAAAGCCGATTACCTCCTGCGCGTGCGTGGTATGAGCATGAAGGATATCGGCATTTTGGATGGTGACCTGCTTGCCGTTCACACGACACGTGAAGCACGCAACGGGCAGATTGTTGTAGCCAGGATCGACGACGAGGTGACGGTAAAACGCTTCAAGCGCGAAGGCGACAAGGTCTGGTTGCTTGCGGAAAACTCAGAATTCGCGCCCATCGAAGTGGATCTGGAGCATCAGGAGCTGGTTATTGAAGGCTTGAGTGTCGGCGTCATTCGCCGCTAGGAGAGAATATGCAGTATCAACTCCAACCCCTTGCAGGCAAACCACCGCAATTATCTTTATTCGAAGGGTTGGTCGCGCACCAACCAGCGCCGTTCGGCCCTGCCAGGTGCGCTGACCCAGTACCGAATGAAGGCGGCCTGAGCGAAATGTCGTTAACTGGCGATAAGGTTCAATGCAGGCAGCTGCTAGCGCCGGTATTGCGCGACCTCAGCGAGGCTGCCGACATCCGCTGGCTTACGCTGATCGCCCCGCCTGCGGCGCTGTCGCTCAACTGGCTTCGGGAGTCGGGGCTCAACCGTGATCGCATCCTGCTGCTACAGGGCCGCGGTATTCACGACACGCTGGACCTGGCCTGCAAGGCGCTGATGTCGGGCTGCAGCCATACGGTGATTACCTGGTTCGATCGACTGGATCGGCCTGCCCAGTTGAAGCTGCGTAAAGCGGCTAGCCAAGGCAACACGCAGAGTCTGAATATTCGAATGAGAAAGTAATACGCTACAGCTAACGGCACATGGACGTGCCTAGACTGTGCCAGTCGCAACGACCGGCAAGCATTGCTCAATGCAACACGTGCGGTCTCTCTTCCTGCTCGAATTCCCCTTCTGATACCCGGCCTGCCATTTGCACGCCGACACTGAACATCGCTTTAGCAATCTCTACATGCTGCCCTTGCAAGAAGACTTTGGCATCGTCGGAAAAATCCAGCGTTGCAAGAACCTCTTCGTCTTCGGCACGACGCAGCACGATGCTGCCGTCGGGTAGCTCGACGATTTCCAGAAAAGATGTTGGCATGGTCTGCTCCCCTTGAAAGGGGCGCATTGTAACAGCGCGCTGGCCGGTGGGCACCTCAAGGGCCGCGGAAGGCATCCTGGCCGACGGTGGTTCGATGGCTCCCACTGTGAGGTGGGTGCGCTATGGCCCGGCTGAACGTAGGATGGGCCCGGGCAGCCCCAACCTGGGGCCTGCAACAGGGGTTCGCCGTTGGGGTTTGCAGGATGAGCATCAAAACCGTTGCACTGACCGTATTGGCGATGCTCGCCTTTGCGGGGAATTCGCTCCTTTGTCGTGCAGCGCTGCGAGACAGCGAGATTGATCCCGCCAGCTTTACCGCCCTTCGTATCCTTTCGGGCGCAACGGTGCTTTGGTTCCTGATCAAGCTGCGTAACGTGTCATCGGTAACAGGCGGATCCTGGGCTGGTGCCATTGCCTTGTTTGTCTACGCCACCGCCTTTTCGTATGCCTACCTGCACATCGATGCCGGCGCCGGCGCCTTGTTGCTGTTCGGGGCCGTGCAATTGAGCATGATCGCCTGGGGTCTCTGGCACGGCGAGCGGTTCCACTGGTTTCAGATCGCCGGCCTGGGCCTGGCGGCCGCTGGCCTGCTCGCACTGCTTCTTCCGGGCGCCAGCACTCCGGCGGTTTCGGCGTCACTGCTAATGGTGATATCAGGCGTTGCGTGGGGGGCTTATTCGCTACTGGGCCGCGGTGCGCCGGACTCGCTGGCCGCAACGGCTGGCAACTTCATGCGCGCCGTCCCCTTGGCAGCGCTGCTGGCAGTGCTGGCATTTTCCTGGCTTCAATGGGATGCAGCCGGTGTTACCTTCGCGTTGTTGTCCGGGGCACTGACGTCAGGCGTCGGATATGCGATCTGGTACGCAGCATTGCCTGGCCTTGCCGCTGTGCAGGCGGCCAGCGTCCAGCTGAGCGTTCCCTTGCTGACAGCACTGGCTGGAAGCCTGCTGCTGGGTGAAGCCCTGACTCCTCGCCTACTGCTCGCCGGGCTCGCTATTTTGGGCGGCATTGCGCTGGTCCTATGCTTCAAGCGCGCCCCTCGAACTGCCCGTTAGCAGACTAGATGGACAACAAAGCCGTAGCCGACGCCTACCACTCGGACAGGGATTCGCGGAAACGTAGCGCAAGCTCCTTGAGCTGTTGCCGCCAGGACTCGATATCGGCGCGACCCAACGGTAGCACCTCCTCCGCAACGGAAATCGCTTCGATCAACGGCATGGTGGGATCGGTTTTCGGTTTGGCCGGTGCGCGGGGCGGCTGGAACAAGGCGTCATAGGCGGAGATCAGCTGCGCAACCCAGGTCTCGGAATGGCCAGCCAGCTCGATCAGCTCGCTTAGTTCCGGGCTTGGCGTAGGCTCTCCGGGCGAGCGGAACAGCAACAGCTCCACCCGCGGTGCGTTTGCGTTGGCCAGGCGATAGTAGCCGGCAATTTCGTGGCAAAGCCCGAGCAGTGCGCCGTACAAATGAAAAAGACTCGCCTCGCGCTCGGCCTGAATCATTCCCGGCGCATTCACCGATCCCTTTTCCTCAGCCTTGCGCCAGTTCTCCAGCGAGAGCCCGGCGAAATAGATCTTCTGATTGGTGCGGGTGTAGAGCTCTTTGGCCATGGCGTCTGTCTCGTAAGCTGGAAGCTGGAAGCTGGAAGCTGGAAGCTGGAAGCTGGAAGCTGGAAGCTGGAAGCTGGAAGCTGGAAGCTGGAAGCTGGAAGCTGGAAGCTGGAAAAGTATGGCGGCGGGCCCGGGAAACGCAACCCGCCTGTCGACGCCAGCCAGGGCAAGAACTCAATGCGAACACTCTCCTGCCCCCAGCGTTTCTTTCGGCTTGGCTCTATTTTGTGCTCTTGTCTTCCACCTTCCACTTGGCGCCATCGAAGAACGCCTTCCAGCCGGTTGGCTTACCGTTCACCTCGGTCTGCACGTATTGCTCCTTGGTCTTGCGACTGAAGCGGATCACGGCCGGACGGCCCTCCGGATCCTTTTTGGGCGCATCAAGCAGGAAATGGTACTTCGGGTCGATTTCGTCCTTGTGCGGAATCAGCTCCGAGACCAGTGGTGCACGCGTCTCGCGATTTTTCGGAAACTGGCTGGCCGCCAGGAAAAGGCCAGAAGCGCCGTCGCGCAGGACGTAGGTATCGTCCACCTTTTCACACTTGAGCTCCGGCATCTTGACAGCATCCATCTTAGGCGGCGCCGCCTCGCCACTACGGAGCAGCTTGCGAGTGTTCTTGCATTCGGCGTTGGTGCAACCAAAGAACTTGCCGAAGCGACCGGTCTTGAGCTGCATCTCGCTACCGCACTTGTCACATTCCAGGCTCGGACCCTCGTAGCCCTTGATGCGGTACTGCCCTTCTTCGATTTCGTAGCCGGTGCAGTCGGGATTGTTGCCGCAGATATGCAGCTTGTGCGTTTCGTCGAGCAGATAAGCATCCATGGCCGTGCTGCAAATGGGGCAGCGATGCTTGCCAAGCAGCACGCGGGATTCGGACTCACCCTCGTCATCGGCGGCGATCTCGTCTCCAGGAACGAGATTGACCGTCGACTTGCAGCGCTCCTTGGGCGGCAGGCTGTAACCAGAGCATCCGAGAAACACACCCGTCGATGCGGTACGGATCATCATCGGGCGGCCACAGACCTTGCACGGAATGTCCGTGAGGGTCGGCTGATTGGCGCGCATGCCGGCCTCGCTGGACTCGGCAATCTCGAGTTTCTTGCGGAAGTCACCGTAGAACTCGTCGAGCACGTGCTTCCACTCACGCTCGCCCTGGGCGACATCGTCGAGGTTTTCTTCCATTCCGGCGGTAAAGCCGTAGTCCATCAGGTTGTTGAAGCTCTCCGAGAGGCGCTCGGTAACGATGTCGCCCATCTTCTCGGAATAGAACCGACGGTTGTGCAACGACACGTAGCCACGGTCCTGAATGGTCGAGATGATCGCTGCATAGGTAGACGGACGACCGATACCGCGCTTTTCCATTTCCTTGACCAGGCTCGCTTCGGAATAGCGTGCCGGCGGCTTGGTGAAGTGCTGGCTGGGGTCGAGCTTGATCAGCTTCATCCCGTCGCCCTTGTTCATCTCAGGCAACACGTCGTCTTCGCCGCTCTTGCTCTGTTGCGGCATGACCTTGGTATAACCGTCGAACTTGAGGATGCGGCCCTTTGCCCGCAGCTCGAAGTTGCCAGCGGTGACCGTCACGCTGGTGGATAGATACTGGGCCGGCGGCATCTGACAGGCCACGAACTGGCGCCAGATCAGGTCATAAAGGCGCTCCGCATCGCGCTCCATGCCGGAGAGCTGGGTCGGGCGCAGGTTCACATCCGACGGGCGAATCGCCTCGTGCGCTTCCTGAGCACCTTCTTTGCTCGAGTAAGAATTCGGCTTCTCCGGCAGATACCTGTTGCCGAATTCGCCTTCGATGAATCCGCGCACCATGCTCAGGGCATCGGCCGACAGATTGGTCGAGTCGGTACGCATGTAGGTGATGTAACCCGCCTCGTAGAGCCGCTGGGCCATCATCATGGTCTTCTTGACGCCAAAACCGAGCCGGTTGCTGGCTGCCTGCTGCAGGGTCGAGGTAATGAACGGAGCCGACGGCTTGCTCGAGGTTGGCTTGTCCTCGCGTTTGGTGACGCTATAGCTGGCGCCCTTGAGTTGCTCCAGCGCAGCCATGGCGTGAGCTTCATTCAGCGGCTTGAAGGCCTCGCCGTTCTCCCGTGAAACCTCGAATCGCACCTTTGCGCTTTCCGCTGTGGCGAGGTCGGCATGCACCTCCCAATACTCTTCCGGGACAAACGCGCGAATCTCCCGCTCGCGCTCGACCACCAGCTTTACCGCAACCGACTGCACCCGGCCGGCAGAAAGGCCGCGAGCGATTTTCGACCAAAGCAAGGGCGAAACCATGTAGCCCACCACGCGATCGAGGAAGCGCCGCGCCTGCTGTGCGTTGACGCGATTGATGTCTAGGTCGCCGGGCTTGGAGAATGCCTCCTGGATCGCCTTCTTGGTGATCTCGTTAAACACAACGCGCTTGTAACGACTGTCGTCGCCCCCGATGGACTCGCGCAGGTGCCAGGCGATGGCCTCCCCTTCTCTATCCAAGTCGGTCGCGAGATAGATGGTGTCGGCTTCCTTAGCCAGGCGACGAAGCTCATCGATCACCTTTTCCTTACCAGGCAGGATCTCGTACTTCGCTTTCCAGCCGTGCTCGGGATCGATACCCATCCGCGTGAACAGCTGACGCTTGGCTTTCTCCTTCGGCGAAAGCGCCGGGGCTTCGGCCGCTGCGGCCTTGCCGCGCTTGACCGGCTCCTTGTTGGCAGAGCCGCTGGTGGGAAGGTCGCGGATGTGGCCGATACTCGACTTCACCACGTACTGGTTGCCCAAATACTTGTTGATTGTCTTGGCCTTGGCCGGTGATTCCACGATGACCAGCGATTTACCCATGGAGAGGAGAGTTCCTGAATCGAGAGGTGAACTGAGAATAAACTGATCGGCATGTCCGGTTGCCATAGGCGATGTCCGGCTGCCAGGGAAGCGAAGCAGCGTATTCCAGAGCTGCTACGGGAATGAATCAACACTCCGAAAACCTTCATGCCCACTGCTAAATCCGTTGGCAGCTGGCTGCCCGGTGGGTCGTTTTTCGTCCGAAACCGAGTGGAGTCGCTTTCACTCTGTCCGAAAAGCACCGCTATATATAGTGGCGATGGAGCCGAGGTCAAGCGCGAGGGTTAAGCCACCTAGCGCAGGACACCCTTAAAAACGGCTGGTTTCGGCCTCGATCAAGGCAAAACGGCAAAGCGTTTCGCCGTCGACTTCGACCGTTTCGGTGAACATCGAAAGCGGTCGCACCCAGAGACCAAAATCTCCGTATAACGCCTGATAGAAGACCATCGGCTCTTCCGTTTCGGAATGTAGGGCAACCGCATATACCCGGTACTCAGGCCCCTTGTAGTGACGATACCGCCCTGGCACAACCTGCATTCCAACCTCCGATAAGCCCACCCGGCATAAAAATGAAAACCGGGGCACATGGCCCCGGTTCCCTGTCCTCGAACAGCTTAGACGCGTTCGAACACCGTGGTGATACCCTGACCCAGGCCGATACACATCGTAGCCACGCCAAGCGTACCGCCGTTCTGCTTCATCACGTTCAACAGAGTGCCGGAAATGCGTGCCCCCGAGCAACCGAACGGATGGCCCAGGGCAATGGCGCCACCGTGCAGGTTGACCTTCTGCTCCATCTTGTCGAGCAGCTTCAGGTCCTTCAGCACCGGCAGAGCCTGAGCGGCGAAAGCTTCGTTGAGCTCGACAAAGTCGATGTCGTCCATCGTCAGACCTGCGCGTTTGAGCGCCTTCTGAGTGGCCGGCACCGGACCATAACCCATGATTGCCGGATCGACACCGGCAAGCGCCATGGAGCGGATCACAGCCATCGGCTGAATACCCAGATCCTGAGCCCGCTGCGCCGACATGACGATCATGCACGAAGCGCCATCGGTGATCTGCGAAGAAGTACCAGCTGTCACTGTGCCACCCTTCGGGTTGAATGCCGGCTTCAGCGCCGCCAGGCTTTCCTGGGTGGTTTCCGGACGAATGGTTTCATCGTAGTCGAAGACCTTGAGGAAGCCGTTCTCGTCGTAACCCTCCATCGGGATGATCTCATCCTTGAACATCCCGTCGACCGTAGCCTTGTGGGCCAGCCGATGCGAACGCTCACCGAAGGCATCCTGCTGCTCACGGGTGATGCCATGCATCTTGCCCAGCATTTCGGCGGTCAGGCCCATCATGCCGGAGGCCTTGGCGGCGTACAGCGACAACTGCGGGTTCGGGTCGACGCCATGCATCATGCCGACGTGGCCCATGTGCTCGACGCCACCGACGACGAAGACATCACCGTTGCCGGTCATGATTGCCTGAGCGGCGGTGTGCAAAGCGCTCATGGACGAACCACACAAGCGGCTAACCGTCTGTGCGGCGCTGGTGTGCGGGATACGGGTCAGCAACGAAGCCATACGGGCGATGTTCCAGCCCTGTTCCAGGGTCTGGTTGACGCAGCCCCAGATCACGTCCTCGACTTCGGCCGGGTCGATCTTGGGGTTGCGTGCCAACAAGCCATCGATCAGGTGCGCGGACATGGTCTCGGCGCGGGTGTTGCGGTGCATGCCGCCCTTGGAACGACCCATCGGGGTACGGCCGAAGTCGACAATGACGACGTCTCTCGGATTAAGGCTCATTCTCTCTATTCCTCATTAGAAAAGCGCCTTGAAAGCTACTGCGCTAGGCAGGGCGTCGTTGAAGTCAGCCTCAAAATGCTCATTTACTACTCGTAAACTCCGCTTTTTCGACCGACTTCGCCTCGCCTTGCCTTCGCTCGCTACGCTTTCAAAGCCCTTTTAGCCGTAGAAGCGCTGGCCGTTGGCAGCCATCTCACGCAGCTTCGCAGTCGGGTGGTACAGCGGGCCCAGGTCGGCGTACTTGTCGGCCAGGGCCACGAACTCGGCAACACCGATCGAATCGATGTAACGCAGTGCACCACCACGGAAGGGCGGGAAGCCGATGCCGTAGATCAGGCCCATATCGGCCTCGGCAGCGGTTTCAACGATCTTGTCTTCCAGGCAGCGGACGGTTTCCAGGCACAGCGGAATCATCATGAAGTTGATGATGTCCTCATCAGTGACTTCGCGCTGCTCATAGACGACAGGCGCCAGTATTTCCTGGACGCTCGGGTCAACCACCTTGGCAGGCTTGCCCTTCTTGTCCATCTCGTAGCTGTAGAAACCCTTGCCGTTCTTCTGGCCCAGGCGATTGGCGTCATACAGGGCGTCTACCGCTGTGCGGCGATCGTCCTTCATGCGATCCGGAAAGCCTTCAGCCATGACGTCACGACCGTGATGGCCGGTGTCCATGCCAACCACGTCCATCAGGTACGCAGGCCCCATGGGCCAGCCGAATTTTTCCATGACCTTGTCGACGCGCACGAAGTCCACGCCAGCGCTGACCAGACGGGCGAAGCCGCCGAAGTAGGGGAACAACACGCGGTTGACCAGGAAGCCCGGGCAGTCGTTGACCACGACCGGGCTCTTGCCCATTTTCTTGGCATAGGCAACGGTGGTGGCGATGGCGGTTTCGCTGGTCTTCTCGCCGCGGATCACTTCCACCAGCGGCATCATGTGTACCGGGTTGAAGAAGTGCATACCGCAGAAATTCTCAGGACGCTTGAGCGCCTGAGCCAGCAGGCTGATGGAGATGGTCGAGGTATTGGAAGCAATGATCGCATCCTCACGCACCAGGCCCTCGACTTCGGCGAGCACCGACTGCTTGATCTTGGGATTCTCGACCACAGCTTCAACCACGATGTCGACGTGACCGAAGTCACCGTAGGACATGGTCGGGCGGATGGCATTGAGTGCTTCAGCCATCTTCGCCGGCGTCAGGCGGCCCTTCTCGACGCGCTTGCCGAGGAGCTTGGAGGCCTCGTTCAGGCCCATCTGGATGCCTTCTTCGCGGATATCCTTCATCAGGATCGGCGTGCCTTTGACAGCCGACTGATAGGCGATACCGCCACCCATGATGCCGGCACCGAGAACGGCTGCCAGTTTCACATCACGAGCTTGCTTGTCGTAGGCCTTGGCCTTCTTCTTTAGCTCCTGATCGCTCAGGAACAGACCAACCAGGCTCTGCGCGACCGAGGTCTTGGCGAGCTTGACGAAGCCAGCGGCCTCCACTTCGATGGCCCTGTCGCGGCCGAAGTTGGCGGCTTTCTGGATGGTCTTGATCGCTTCGACCGGCGCCGGGTAGTTCGGACCCGCCTGACCGGCGACGAAACCCTTGGCCGTTTCGAAGGCCATCATCTGCTCGATGGCGTTGAGCTTGAGCTTGTCCAGCTTCGGCTGGCGCTTGGCCTTGTAGTCCAGCTCGCCGGAGATGGCGCGCTTGATCAGATCCAACGCAGCGGCCTGCAGCTGCTCGGGAGCAACCACAGCGTCTACGGCGCGAACCTTGAGCGCATCTTCAGCACGGTTTTCCTTACCCGAGGCAATCCACTCGACGGCATTATCGACGCCGATTAGACGCGGCAGGCGGACGGTGCCACCGAAGCCTGGATAGATGCCCAGCTTCACTTCCGGCAGGCCGACCTTGGCGGCCGAGGACATGACGCGGTAGTCAGCCGCCAGGCACATTTCGAAACCGCCACCCAGGGCGATGCCGTTGATGGCGGCGACAGTCGGGACACCCAGGTCTTCGAAATCGCTGAATATCTTGTTCGCTTCGAGATTACCGGCGACCAGTTCTTCGTCCGGCAGCTTGAAGTTGTCGACGAACTCGGTGATGTCGGCGCCGACGATGAACACGTCCTTGCCACTGCTGACGATGACACCCTTGACCGAAGCGTCGGACTTGATGGCGTCCACTGCCTGGCGAAGGTCGCTGAGGGTGAGGCGGTTGAACTTGTTGACGGACTCACCCTTGAGGTCGAAATTCAATTCGACGATGCCGCTCTCAAGAGCCTTAACCGTGATGGCTTTACCTTCGTAAATCATCAACTGATCTCCACGGTATGGAAGCTGAACGTTACGTGTCGCACGTCATCGATCCAGGACCGTCACCGATCCAGGTAAAACGACACCCACCGACACGATAATCCGGGCTGACGGCATTTGCGTGGCAAACGCTCGATTCATACGCCCGTTTGATTTGGGTGAGCACACCTTCATGGAAAAGCGACCCATTGTCAATCGGCCATCAAGCCGCTCGCGGCTCGTGCTCGCCCGCCAGACCGATAAGACTAGCCAAACCCTGCGGCGGTGCCGCACGAGATAGAGTCGGGCCTTGCCAGCATCAGTCAGCATTCACACCGATGATTGAACTCGATGAACCCTCATCCCCCCGACACCGTCACAAAATGACGGGGCGCCTTGTACACTGCGCGCCTATTGCCCCCTTCAGCCGCGACATTGAGCGGCCCGATTCTGGAGTTTTGCATGCCTGCCCCTATCGCCCGAGCCGATCACGGTCAAGATCCCTACAAGTGGTTGGAAGAGCGTGACAGCCCGGCAGTGCTCGATTACTTGAAGGAAGAAAACGCCTATCTCGAAGAACAGCTGGCAGATCAGGCGGCACTGCGTGAGACGCTGTTCCAGGAAATCAAGAACCGTATCCGCGAAACAGACCTGTCCCTGCCTTCGCCCTGGGGCCCCTGGCTTTACTACCAACGCACCACCGCCGGCGACGAGTATCCACGCCATTACCGATGCCCTCGGCCGGCAGATGGCTCGTTCACAGTCGATGAAAACCAGGAGCAACTGCTGCTCGACCCCAACGAACTGGCGGCCGGTGGCTTCCTCTCGCTGGGTGCATTCAGCGTCAGCCAGGATCACGGCAAACTGGCCTACAGCCTCGACACGCAGGGCGATGAAATCTATCAGTTGTTCGTCAAGGACCTGGCAACCGGCGAGGTGACCGCCCTGCCCTTCGAGGATTGTGACGGGAGCATGACCTGGGCCAACGACAACCAGACCCTGTTTTTCGGCGAGCTCGACGACACTCACCGGCCGCACAAGATCTACCGCCATCGGCTGGGTGACAGCGAGCGTACCGAGGTCTACCACGACCCGGACGGCCGCTATTTCGTCCATTGCTACCGCGCCAGCTCCGAGCGGCAATTGGTGATCCTGTCCAACAGCAAGACCACCAGCGAAGCCTGGGTCCTTTCGGCCGACGACCCGGAAGGAGACTGGCTCTGCCTGGCGCCCCGTGAGGATGAGCACGAATATTTTCCGGACCATGGTCTGTTCGAAGGCCAGTGGAGCTGGTTGATCCGCAGCAATCAGACCGGCATGAACTTCGCCCTCTACAGCGCGCCGGAGAGCACCCCGCAACGCGAACACTGGAAGGAGCTGGTCGCCCACCGCGACGAGGTGATGCTCGAAGACGTCAGCCTCAACGCCGATGCCGTTACGCTCAGCTTGCGCGAAGCGGGGCTGCCCGTGATCGAGGTCAGGCCTCGGCAAGGCGGAGCCTTCAGGGTGCAGTTGCCGGACGCCGCCTACAGCCTGCATGTGCATAACAGCCTGGAGTTCGACAGCCCGGTGATCCGCTTGCGTTATGAGGCGCTCAACCGCCCGGCACAGATCCGGGAATTGGGTCTGGCAGACGGCACACAACGGGTACTTAAGGAAACGCCGGTCGAGGGCGACTTCGATGCCGATGCCTATGTCAGCCAACGCATCTGGGCCAAGGCCGCGGATGGCACCCAGATACCCATCAGCCTGGTAGGCCGACGCGAGGCATTCGGCCGACCTGCACCGCTTTACCTGTATGGCTACGGTGCCTATGGCCACAGCCTGGACCCCTGGTTTTCTCACGCACGGCTGTCGTTGCTCGATCGGGGCTTCGTGTTTGCCATCGCTCATGTCCGGGGCGGCGGCGATCTGGGCGAAGCCTGGTATCGCGCCGGCAAGCTGGAGCACAAGCCGAACACCTTCTCCGACTTCATCGCCTGCGCGGAGAAACTCGTAGCAGACGGCTTCACCAGCGCACCGCAGTTGGCCATCAGCGGTGGCAGCGCCGGCGGTCTGCTGATAGGTGCCGTGCTCAACCTGCGACCTGAGCTGTTCGGCGCCGCAATTGCCGAGGTGCCCTTTGTCGATGTGCTCAACACCATGCTCAACGCCGACCTGCCGTTGACCGTCACCGAGTACGATGAATGGGGAGATCCGAACCAACCCGAGGTGCATGCCCGGATCAAAGCCTACGCGCCCTACGAGAATGTGAAAGCACAGGCCTATCCACCGATTCTCGCCGTGGCGGGCTACAACGACAGTCGCGTTCAGTACTGGGAGGCTGCGAAGTGGGTCGCCAAGCTGCGCGCCACCAAAACGGATGACAACCTGCTCCTGCTCAAGACCGAGCTGGGCGCAGGCCATGGCGGCATGAGCGGCAGATACCAGGGGCTGAAGGACGTAGCCCTCGAATATGCCTTCGTACTCAAGGTGCTCGGCCTGACCCAGCGCGAATAGCCAACCCGAAGCCTCCATGCGTGGGGATCGCCGGCGATGTGGAACAGGTTGCTGCCGTTGGGGTCACTTGTTCACCCAACTGCGGAGTGACGAATCATGAACCGGACATCCCTGAAGCGTGGCGAACAGAACGTAGAGGGCTGGGAGCGTGCAGCCTCTGTGGCAGGCGGCCTGTACTTTCTTGGCAAGGGCCTGCGGCGTGGGGGCCTGAGCGGCCTGCTGCAGCTCGCCATGGGCGGAATGGCATTGGCGCGGGGATTCACCGGCCACTGCGAGGCCAAGCGGGTAATCACCGACATTACCGAGCAGGCCAAGCTGGCTGAAGGCAACTCCCGCAGCATGCCCCTTGAGCGCAGCGAAGCGGAAGATCGCCAGTTGCAGGCCAGCGCTGTTGCAGCGACAAATACCGCAACGGTGACAGGCAACGACTCGCTGCGTAATCCGCCTGCCGGCGTCTGACAGCGTCCGGCCTAGGCGCGCGGGACGACGATCAGTCCCGCACGCTCGCCGATGGCGACACCAGCCTGAGGGAACAGAATGCAGCCGTCCGGCTCCTCAGCAATCCAGCGAACGCCATCCCTGTCTTCTGCCAACAACATTCCCCTTGGCAGCCGGGAAAAATTCTCGATATCCAGCGGAAGGCGCAGCACGAAGTCGTCGCTCTGCTTGATGATTTCTCGCGCGAGGCGGAACTTCTGCAGCGGTTTCGATGGATCATCCAGCGGCGGCGGTTCGCTGTCTTCGCTCCACGCGCAGGCGGCACGCAGAAAGATCGCAAGACATTCAGGCCAGACGCCGCCCGGCGCTTCAGCCATCTCCACCGTAAAGGCCTCAGCCGCATGGCGTGTCGCTGTATGCGCGGAGAACGTGGAAGATGGCTTCTCCTGAATCAGGACCGCATCCACGGCCGCCTGCCGCAAACGCTGCAGGCTCATCTCGGAAACTGCCCGCCCCGCCACCCACGGGCAGACTGCGAACTGCGGCAGCCTGGACGCACGCATCGCCGAATGAAGATCGTAGTGCCAGCGCCGCCGCTGCGGATCGGCGAAGAACCGTGCCACCAGTGACTCCAGCTCGGCAGCGCGTCGCTGCTCGTAGCTGGGGCCCTGCGCGTGGGAGCCGCAGAACAGGCGATTCAGATCCTGCCCCACCCGGCGCACACCCTGCCGCATTGCAGGCGGGTTGCAGAACATCAGCAATAGCCGTGCCCGAGGATGCACCTCGCCCTGAACGATGGCCTGGATAAGGCGATCAAGCACCTGGATCGGGATGACTTCACAGCCGTGCACGCCGGCGCTGAGCAACAGATCCAGCCCACCGTCCCGACCCGCTGCTGGCGTCACCTCAAGCACCCCTTCAGCAAGCCATTGCAACCGTGCCCGTGCCGAGGTGTATTGAACCCTTTCACCAGGCACCTGCCCGGCCATCGTCATCTGCAGCAGGCCGCCCAGCGAAAGCATCTCGATGCGATCAGCTGTCGTGATTGCAGTCAGGGCCGTGGACGTGTTCGCCGTCGCCTGATTCCATCGGTTCCATCTCCAGCTCCAGGCTCACCAGGTTGGTCGCCAGCGGGCGTAGCAGCAGGTTGGCGTACTCGGTATCACCGTCTTCGACGTCCACGCCGATCATCAACTGGTTGTTGCCAACCTGCTGAATCCATACCTCGCGGCCCTGCCACATCACCGCAAAGCGGGTGCAGGAGGTTTTCAAGCTGGGTACCGTCTACGTCTTCCAGAATCAGTTGCAGGCTGTCGCTCATGGTCGGATCTCCCTAATAAACTGGACAGGGCGGCAAACCGCCCCGGTTGGGCTCAAGCCCTGGTGAGCATGGCTGCGGCTCGTTCGAATCGCGCAAGACCTTCGGCAATATCCGCCTCTTCGATGATCAGGCTCGGGGCCAGGCGGATCACATCGGGCCCAGCCTGCAGGATCATCAAGGCTTCCTTTTCGGCCGCATCGAAGATCTCGCGGGCGCGACCTTTCCAATCATCGTTCAGCACGCAGCCGATCAGCATGCCCATGCCGCGAACCTGACTGAACAGACCATGGCGCTGGCCGATTTCCAGCAAGCCCGTTTTGAAGCGTTCATGGCGAGCCTTCACACCATTCAAAACCTCAGGCGTGTTGACGATATCGACCACCGCTTCGGCCACTGCACAGGCCAGCGGATTTCCGCCGTATGTCGTGCCATGGGTGCCGACACTAAAGTGCGCCGCCACCTTTTCCGTCGCCAGCATCAACCCGATCGGGAAGCCGCCGCCGAGACTCTTGGCATTGGTGAGGATGTCCGGTGTGACGCCGTAATTCATGTAGGCATACAGTTCGCCGGTGCGGCCCATGCCGGTCTGGACTTCGTCGAAAATGAGCAAGGCCCCGTGCCTATCGCAAAGCTTGCGGGCGCCTTCCAGATAGGCCTGGTCAGCGGGCAACACGCCGCTTTCGCCCTGAATCGGCTCCAGTACCACCGCACAGGTCTTGTTGGAGATTGCCGCGGCGAGCGCATCCAGATCGTTGTACGGCACATGACTGATGCCCTGGATCTTCGGCCCGAAACCATCCGAGTACTTCGGCTGGCCACCCACGGTGACGGTGAACAGGGTGCGGCCATGAAAGCTGTTCACGGCTGAGATGATCTCGCACTTCTCCGGCCCGTGATTATCGTGGGCGTAGCGGCGCGCCAGCTTGAACGCCGCCTCGTTGGCTTCAGCGCCGGAGTTGCAGAAGAAGGCCCGGTCGGCAAAGGTCGCGGCAGTGAGCTTCTTGGCCAGACGCAACGCCGGCTCGTTGGTGAAGATGTTGGAGATGTGCCAGAGCTTGCCGGCCTGTTCGGTCAGCGCAGCCACCAGCGCCGGATGGGCATGGCCGAGCACGTTCACGGCGATACCACCGGTGAAGTCGATCAGCTCTCGTCCGCTCTGGTCCCATACTCGCGAACCCTGGCCTCGCACGGGAATGAAGGCGGCCGGAGCGAAAGTAGGAACAATGACCTGGTCGAAATCAGCACGTTCTACCGGAGTGTGCGGGGCGGACATCAAGGTTCTCCTGCGAGGCGATACACATGGAATGAAAAACGCCCCACCGTGGCGGGGCGTTGCTGGCGCAGTTTAAACGCTGGTCCGCCAGGAATGGGCGGTCCGGCGAAAAATTCTCTTCACTGGCCGATCGAATGCTGCCGATCGAGTTCGATGGCTTGATCGAGGGTTTCGAGCAGAGCCTTGCGCACCTTCAGCTTGGTGTTCTTGTGGGCGGTCATGTTGATCTTCTTGAGCTGCTGGGCCGTTGCCCGGGCAACCGCCAGCAACTCTCCAGCCGGAACGACCCTGTCCAGGAAGCCCGCATCGACCGCCGCTGCAGGGCCGAAAAGCTCGCCGCAGATCACCGAACGCTGGAACGCCGACTTGCGCAACCGATCACGCGCCAGTTCGATGCCGGCGTGGTGCATGGTCATGCCGATCTGCACCTCGTTCAGCCCGATATTGAATGCACCTTCCGCACCGATCCGGTAGTCCGAGGCCAGCAACAGGAACGCACCCTTGGCGATGGCATGCCCTGGGCAGGCAGTAATCACCGGGAAAGGATGGGCCAGCATTCGCCGAGTAAAGCTGGAGCCGGTGGCCACCAGGCTGATTGCGCTTTCGGCACTGGCAGTCATCACCTTCAGATCGTAGCCACCGGACAGAATGCCCGGCTGCCCGGTAATGATCACGACCGCGCGATCCTGCTCGGCACGATCAAAGGCTGCGTTCAGCGCCTCGAACACCGCCGGGGACAACGCGTTGACCTTGCCGTTGTGCAGCGTCAGCGTGGCGATGCCGTCTTCGAGTTCGTAGGAAACCAGTTCACTCATGACGAATATCTCTTGTTGGTAGTTGGCAGACGTTACCCAGCGCGACCGGCCAGGTAAAGCGCCGTGACTGACCGACAAGTCAGGCATCAAGGGCAAATCAGCGGCTGGCAGGCACGCCTGGCGGCACACTCAGCCCTCGGCAGTTTCCGGCTCCAGATCCAGTACCGCCAGCAGCTCCGGATGCAGAATGGACTGCAATTTCGGATCCGAGACGAACAGGCCATGGGCGCCGTCCGGGATACCGCTGCTGATTCGATAGGGAATGCCATCGGCATCGACTGTCAGCTGGGACAGATCCAGATACCGTGGATCACAGGGCTGCTTGGCTGCATTGCGCAACACCACGACCTTGGGTCGCAGATGCAGCTGCGGATGTTTTTCCAGCACCAGCCCTACTTCACCGGTGTGGAGTTCGACCAGCGTGCCAACGGGAAACACGCCCAGCCAGCGGATGAATTCCTGCACCAGGGTTTCGTCGAACTGCTGGTCCGCGCCGCTGCGCAGCACGTCATAAGCGGTCTGGATCGGTCGGGCATCGTCGTAGGAGCGGTGGCTGGTGATCGCATCGAAGGCATCGACGATAGTGATCACCCGGGTGGTGAAGGGTATCTGGTAGCGATCGAGCCCCAGCGGGTAGCCTTTTCCATCAAGCCGCTCATGATGACCATAGGCGGCCTGGGCTGCAGCTGCAGGAATATCGGCCTGCGTACACAGCGCCTGGTAGCCGTAAGTGGGGTGCAGCTTGACCTGCCCGAACTCTTCTTCGGTGAGTTTGCCCGGCTTGTTGAGGATCAGGGGGTCGACCTTCATCTTGCCAACGTCGTGCAGCAGCCCGGCAATCCCCAAGACTTCTACCTTTTCATCGGACAGGCCGAGATGGGTACCGAACCCCATCGCCAGGATCGAGACCGAGAGGCAATGCAGGCTGGTATAGAGATCCTGGGATTTGAGCCGAGTCAGCCAGAGCATCGCGCTTTCGTTGCGCAACATGCTTTCCAGGTTGCGCTTGACCAGTGCCTGGCAGGCACGGGTGTCGATGGGCCGCCCTTGCTGAACGTCCGTCAATACCTGATCCAGCACCTCTGTGCTGTGCCGATACGCTTCGCGCGCTTCCTGCACTTCGAGCGATAAGGGGATGCGATTCATGGTGCGCTTGACACGCAGCGGTGTCGCCGTAGGGACGACCATCTGGCCTTCGCCGAGCACAACCCTTCGCGTGTCGTCGACAAATACATAGTCGCAGCGCTCACGCACCGCCTGGATGTGTTCAGGTTTCAGGAGCGGAAAGCCCTGGAAAAGGAAATCGGTCTGACGCCAGGGCCGATCCAGCTCGCAGATGTACATCCCGAGTTCGAGATAGCTGACATGCAGGCGGCGTTTGGTCGCAACCTGTACCGTGTCAGGGCGCTTTTTCCTGTGTCTGAATAACTTCATGGAAGCCTTTCCTGGCTCTTCATACTCTCTTCGCTCGATCCCGGCGGCAGGAAACCGATGCCATCTCGTGTTCTGAACGCTAGAACATTCAAAGGTTCATTGCCAAATATCATCTGGCCAGTATCCAACCAGTACCTTAACCACATGAAAAAACTAAAAAACTTTTTGCCATCGGCAACCTGTTCGGCTACATTAGCGCGCCTCGACGGACATCAGCTCCGTCGAGATCCGGTGAGGTGTCCGAGCGGTTGAAGGAGCACGCCTGGAAAGTGTGTATACGAGAAATCGTATCGTGGGTTCGAATCCCACCCTCACCGCCAGACCTGACGAGAAAGCCCCGATATCGGGGCTTTTTTGTATCCGCGAGTAAACGCGCCCTGCGCGCCCTCCTCTATTGCCTTGCAAGCAGACTGCGCCGCACAAAAGCCGAGCCCGGCTTCGATATCCAGCGCAAGCCATTGCCAATGTCGTCGCTGAACCAACGACAGCACCGTTACCCGCAAATGTTCCGATTTCACCCGTTGTCGCTCCGCTTCACGGCGTGGCGTTTCCATTGGCATCAATGCGGCCATCGGCCCGGCTGGACGGCGCCGGTACCGATTGGCGCGGGACCGCGCGCGAAGCTCGCGGATCATCAGGGGACCCGGATGGGTGGCGGCCACCCCTCATGCATGCAGCCATGTGTCGGCCCAAACCGTTCTCGCCCGGGCCTGGTCTGCTAATTGCTTTGCCTTCGACCAAGACAGCGGCAATCGACGGCCAGAGATCGACGAAGCAAATCGGCCGTCAGCGTGCAGACCGATCAGCAGATCGCGTGACCGAAGCGGCATGACGCGATTATTGACCGGCTCACTGGAGCCCCGCCTCAAACAACAACAAAGGCCGCCCCATGCTCAAGCACAAGAAATTCCGGCAGGCAACATTGATCCTGATCGCAACAGCTATAATCCTGATCCTCCCTAACCTGACCCGGCTCATTGGCTGAAGGGCCCACGAGATTGCGCGAGAGGATTCCATGTACCGACTGCTTCCGATATTGATGCTGCTGACCGTGACTGCCACGGCTGGAACCATAGACCAGCCCGCCGCCCTGGCCGCCCTGCAGCAACCGGACAGCGTTCTGATCGACGTGCGGACCGCACCGGAATACGCCGAGGGGGCACTGCCCGACGCCACGCGCATCGAGACGCAGCACCTAGCTGAACGTATCGCCAGCGTGGCCCCCGACAAGCAGACCCCGGTCATCCTCTATTGCCGCACGGGCCGGCGATCTTCAGCCGCGCAGGATCTACTGCAAGGCATGGGCTATTCCAACGTCATCAACGCCGGCGGCTACGACGAGCTCAAATCTGTCGTCATGCCTCGCTGAAGCCATTCCACCGTCACCGTTTCGTTTACTTCCCGAGATCGCGGAACTAATGCCGAGCAGGGGCTACTGAAAAAGTAGCCCACTGCTCTGGCGCCTGGCCGCGCCCGCCCACCGGAGGATTCGAATCGATGAATTGGGACGTGATGTTGAACGAGAGGTTATGGATCAACACCGGCATTATCGTTGGCGTCACCCTCGTCAGTTATCTGGTGCTGCAGGCAATCCTGCGGATTATCACCAACCGCCTGCGCAAGCTGGCCAAAGGCTCCAGAAGCGGCTTTGTCGGCATCGCCGCGGAGATGCTCAGCCGCACCAGTCACATATTGCTTATTGCGCTTTCCCTGCTGGTTGCCCTGAAGGTTGTTGAGCTGCCGAATCGCTGGGAGGCGGCGATGTCGCACGGCTGGTTCATTGCGCTGGCGTTCCAGATTGCCCTCTGGCTGGACGCCGGGGTCCGCCTGTGGATGGAAAGCCTGACCCACGATGGCAAGACGCGTAATCCAGTAACCACCACGATCATTGGCATCATGGTACGCATCGTTGTCTGGACGATGATGCTGCTGTCGATCCTCGCCAACCTCGGCGTGGACATCACGGCCATGGTAGCCAGCCTCGGGGTCGGCGGTATCGCCATTGCCCTGGCCGTCCAGACACTGCTCAGCGATATCTTTGCCTCGCTGTCCATCGGCATCGACAAGCCGTTCGAGATTGGCGACTTCGTGGTGTTTGGCGATGTCGCCGGCAACATCGAACACATCGGCCTGAAGACGACCCGCATCCGCAGCCTGAGCGGCGAACAGGTGGTGTGCTCCAACGCCGACCTGCTCAAGCAGACCCTGCACAACTACAAGCGCATGAACACGCGACGCATCGTGTTCAAGTTCGGCATCACCTACAACACGCCGTCGTACAAGGTGCGTGAAGTCTCGGCGCTGGTGAAGCGGATCATCGACGAGGTGGAAAACGCCAACTTCGACCGTGCCCACTTCCTGGCTTTCGATGACAGCCAGCTGACCTTCGAAGTCGTCTACATCATGCAAGTGCCGGACTACAACAAGTACATGGATGCGCAACAGGAGATCAACCTGAAGCTGCTCGATGGCATTCGTGGCATGGGCCTGCAGTTCGCCTTCCCCACACGCAGCGTGGAGTTCATCGGCGGCAGTTTCCCCGAAATCAGCGTTGCCGGCGTGCCAAAGGAGCAACCGGCGGCCAACCAGGAGGCAGACGCCTCACGCAGCCAGCCATTCGCCTGATCAGCCGTGCAGTGCCGGACCCACCGGCACTGCACCAGGCGATCAATGGGACTGCATCTGCTTGTGCATCTCGATCAGCTGCGGAACCACCGCCGGATCGGCCAGTGTCGAGATGTCGCCCAGGGCGTCGTACTCGTCGGTCGCAATCTTGCGCAGGATGCGTCGCATGATCTTGCCCGACCGGGTCTTTGGCAGCCCGGGCGCCCACTGGATCACATCCGGCACGGCAATCGGGCCGATCTCCTTGCGCACCCATTGCTGCAATTCCTGGCGCAATTGATCGGACGGCTCCTCGCCGGCCACCAGCGTCACGTACACGTAGATACCCTGCCCCTTCAGCGGGTGCGGCACACCGACGACCGCCGCCTCGGCCACCTTGCGGTGCGCCACCATGGCGCTTTCGATCTCCGCAGTACCCATGCGGTGGCCGGACACATTCAGCACGTCATCGACCCGGCCGGTGATCCAGTAGTAACCGTCTTCGTCACGGCGCGCGCCGTCACCGGTGAAGTACATGCCGCGAAAGGTCTTGAAGTAGGTGTCGACGAAACGATCGTGATCGCGGTAGAGGGTGCGCATCTGCCCCGGCCACGAGTCGAGGATCACCAGATTGCCTTCGGTCGCGCCTTCGAGCAGATTGCCAAGGTTGTCTACCAGTCCTGGCACCACACCAAAGAATGGTCGCGTCGCCGAGCCCGGCTTCAGCGCCGTCGCGCCTGGCAGGGGTGTGATCAGCACGCCGCCGGTTTCGGTCTGCCACCAGGTGTCGACAATGGGACAGCGCGACTTGCCCACCGTCTCGTAGTACCAGTGCCAGGCCTCGGGGTTGATCGGTTCGCCCACGGTGCCCAGCAGCCGCAGGCTCGAGCCATCGGCACCCTCCATCGCTGCGGCACCCTCGGCCATCATCGAGCGAATCGCGGTGGGCGCGGTATAGAGGATGTTGACCCTGTGCTTGTCGATGATTCTGGCGATCCGCGTCACATCGGGATGGTTCGGCACGCCTTCGTACATCAGCGTGGTCGCACCGTTGGCGAGCGGGCCGTAGATAAGATAGCTGTGACCGGTGATCCAGCCGACGTCAGCGGTACACCAGTAGATGTCTCCGGGGCGATAGTCGAAGACGCGCTCGTGGGTCAGCGCCGCATAAAGCAGATAGCCGCCCGAGGTGTGCACCACGCCCTTGGGTTTGCCCGTCGAACCCGAGGTGTAGAGGATGAACAGCGGCTCCTCGGCGCCCATTTCCTTGGGCGCGCATATGTCCCCGGCCACGCGCATCAAATCTTCGTACCAGATGTCACGGTGCGGGTTCCACTTGATGTCCCCGCCCGTGCGCCGCACCACGATGATCTTCTGCACCCCGGCGGTTTGTGGGTTGGTCAGCGCTTCGTCGACGTTCGCCTTCAGCGGCACCGTCTTGCCGCCGCGCAATCCTTCATCGGCGGTGATGACCACCCTGGATCGGCCATCGATGATCCGCCCGGCCAGGGCCTCGGGCGAAAAGCCGCCAAAGACCACCGAGTGAATCGCACCAATGCGGGCACAGGCCAGCATCGCCACGGCGACCTCCGGAATCATCGGCATGTAGAGAGTCACCACGTCGCCCCGATGGACATCCTGCCCGCGCAGGGCGTTGGCGAATTTGCTGACTTCGTGGTGCAGTTCGCGATAGGTGATCTCGCGGTGTTCGGACGGATCGTCCCCTTCCCAGATGATCGCCAACTCATCGCCACGGTCCTCCAGGTGCCGATCGAGGCAATTGGCCGATACGTTCAGGGTGCCGTCAGCAAACCACTTGATGTCCACATGATGATCATCGAAAGAGGTCTGCTTGACCCGCGTGAACGGCTTGATCCAGTCCAGACGTTGCGCCTGCTCGCGCCAGAAACCGTCGGGATTGATCACCGACTGCTGATACATGGCCTTGTAGGCCGCTTCGTCGGTCAACGACCGAGCCGCAACTTCCGGCTGCACGGGATACAGGTAAGCAGCGCTCATGGGCAGTACCTCACTCGTTGGTCCAGTTATCTGTCGAATAACCCTGTCCTACAGGCGAACCATACGAATCCAAACCATGCGCCTGATAGACGTCTTCTCACGGGCTAGCAGGCCGTCGGTGCCGCCTGATCCAGCATGGCCCGACAGCCTTCCCCCAATGAGCATAGACGGTCTCGCCAGGGGTGTACTTTGCGGCTGTGCGCTGTCACAGGAAGACGGGGCGGATCGCCCGCACACTGGAACCCCCCGGCATGTCCTCACCCACCAACGCCCTGTTTCGTATTGCCAAGCGCATCAGCGAGAGCATCGCCTTCTATCCCGTAGTGATCGCCACCGGCTTCCTGATAGTCGCCGGCCTCGTCCTTGCGTTCGAATCGACCCCGCTGGCCGAAACCCTGCGTCGCGACCTGCCCCCGGGCCTCGTCGAAGCAGACAACGCGCGCGAAATCCTCGGCACCCTGATCACCGCCATCATTTCGCTGACGGTGTTCAGCTTTTCCATGGTGATGGTTGTGCTCAACGGTGCGGCTGCACGCCTCTCGCCGCGTGTGCTGCCCGGCCTGGTCAGCGATCGGCGCAACCAGATGATCCTGGGCTTCTATCTGGGCAGCATTCTTTATTTCCTGCTGATGATCGGCACCCTGGACAAGAACGATCCCGCCAGTGTGCCGACGCTTGGGCTGCTGTTGACGCTGCTGCTGGGCATGACCTGCATGGCGCTGTTTGTGGTGTTTATCCGCTCGGTTTCGCAATCGATCCAGGTCGACTGGGTCATTAACCAGCTCTTCGGGGATTCGTCCCGCAACCTGGAAAAGCGCAAGGAACGGATGGCCGGGATCACGCAGATTCCGGACCCAAGCGACTGGTGGTGCCTGGCCGCGACACGCCCGGGCTACTTGCGGGAGGTCAACGAGCGGCGCCTGTGCAAGCTGCTGCGCAAGCGCGACCTCACGGCAGTCGTCCAGGTGGAACCAGGCTTTTTTCTTATCGAAGGTCACCCCCTGCTGAGGCTCGATGGGGCCTTGTCCGACAAGGAAGCAGGCGAGGTACTGGACTGCTTCGACTTCCACAACAACGAGTTCGCCGGCGCCAACATCTCGTACGGCATGCGCCAGATTTCCGAAATCGCCGTCAAGGCCATCAGCCCGGCCATCAACGACCCAGGCACCGCGATACGCGCCGTCAACCTCATCGGCCTGTTGTTGAAACGCCTCGGCGGGGTCCCGCCCTACGACGTTGGCTGCATGGACGATGGCCGCCCACGCCTTTTCTATCCGCAGCTGGACATGCAGAGCCTGCTGGAAGTGGTGGCTGCGCCGATCCGCATCTACGGCAGCCACGATCCCCACGTTCTCATTGCCCTGCTGCAGTGCATGAAGAACGCCTTGCACGACAGCCCAAGCGACGAACAGGTCGAGGCGTTGCACGGCGAGATCCATGCCCTGCGCGATGAGGCAGACGCCAAGGTCGAAAACCGGCGTGACCGATACGCGGTCAATGACCAACTCGAGCGCATGAACAAGCTGCAGGGGCGCAAGCACCCGGGTGTGGAGTTGCTGGTCCTGGACCGGACCCAGCGATAGCCAGTCAAGCCGCGTCACGGCTGTGCGACAGATACAAAAAAGGGTGAGCACCAGGCTCACCCTTTTCGATCACACCAGGACGATCAATCCTCGCGATAACGACGCAGCTTGAGCTGCTTGCCGCCGACACGGGTGTCCTTGAGCTTGCCCAGCAGACGCTCGAGCCCCTCTTCCGGCAGCTCGACCAGGCTGAAGCTGTCGCGCACCTGGATGCGGCCGATGGCTTCGCGGGCCAGGCCGCCTTCGTTGAGGATGGCGCCAAGCAGGTTGCGCGCGGCGATGCCGTCACGGGCACCCAGCGGACTACGGCAGCGGGCACGGCCTTCAGCCAGCGGGATCGGAGCGCGACGTTCGCGGTCACCGCTGCGCTCCGGACGATCGGAGCGCTCGCGTGGGCTGCTGGTCGGAACCAGCGGTTGCTCTTTTTCCACTTCAGCCAAGGTCAGCGCCTGGCCATTGGTAGCCTTGCGCAGCAGCGCAGCGGCCAGGGCACGCGGGCTGCAATCGATATCGGCTACCAGCTTGTCGAGCAGTTCGCCATGGCTGGCTTCAGCATCGGCCACCAGCGGCGCCAGGCTGTTGGTGAGCTTCTTGATGCGCGCATCCAGAACCTGCTGGGCATTCGGCAGACGGGCTTCGGCAACTTTCTGGTTGGTGACGCGCTCGATGACCTGCAGCATGCGGCGCTCACGCGGCGTGACCAGCAGCAGCGCGCGGCCTTCACGACCGGCACGACCGGTACGGCCGATGCGGTGTACGTAGGATTCCGGATCGTAGGGCATATCAACGTTGAACACGTGGGTGATACGCGACACGTCGAGGCCACGAGCGGCAACGTCGGTGGCGACCACGATGTCCAGGCGACCATCCTTGAGCGATTCGATGACGCGCTCACGCTGGTTCTGGGCGATGTCGCCGTTCAGCGCAGCAGCCTTGTAGCCCTTGGCTTCCAGCGCGGCGGCCAGGTCCAGGGTGGCCTGCTTGGTCCGCACGAATGCGATCAGGGCGTCGAAGTCTTCGACTTCCAGCAGGCGCAGCACCGCAGCAATCTTCTGGTCGGCATGCACCATCAGGTGCGCCTGCTCGATGCGGGCAACGGTCTGGGTCTTGGTAGCGACCTTGATGTGCTGCGGCTCGCGCAGGTGCTTTTCGGCGATTGCGCGAATCGAATGCGGCAGCGTCGCGGAAAACAGCACGCTCTGGCGGCTTTCCGGCATGGCTTCGAAAATCACTTCGAGGTCATCCATGAAGCCCAGCTTGAGCATTTCGTCCGCTTCGTCGAGCACCAGGTACTGGATGGTCGACAGCAGCGTGCCGTTGCGGCTCAGGTGGTCGACCAGGCGCCCTGGTGTCGCGACGATGATCTGCGCGCCCTGGCGAATGGCCTTGAGCTGCGGACCCATCGGGGCACCACCGTAGACGGCGACGACGCCCACGCCTGGCATCTGCTTGGAATAGGTTTCGAAGGCGGTGGCGACCTGCAGGGCCAGTTCACGCGTCGGCGCGAGGATCAGCGCCTGCGGTTCCCGCTTGGCCGGGTCGATCTTGGACAGGATAGGCAGCGCGAAGGCTGCGGTCTTGCCGGTACCGGTCTGGGCCTGGCCGATCATGTCATGGCCGCCGAGGATTACCGGAATCGCCTGGCTCTGAATGGCCGAAGGCTCTTCGTAGCCGACTGCGATGACAGCAGCGAGTACGGAGGGATGAATGCCGAGTGCGGCAAAGCCGCCGATTTCTTGGGTCATGGGTCTTTTCCTGATGCTCCGCAAAGACCCATGTTCCGAAGCTGCGCATGCCATGCAAAACCCGAAGGTCACCCTGGCAGCCTGGTCGGCGGGGTTTGCGAAAACGTATGAATGATGAATCGTCTAGGACAGCCGCGAGAAGCGGAAAGCAGCCGAAGCAGCGCTTCGTGTGTTGCAGTACCTGAACGCAGGCTGGGTTTCAGCCGGCGCGTACTATACCGGATTTCTGTGACGCTGTGCGTGCATTTTGTCTTGCGGGTTAAGTTCGTAGGGCTCAAGCGCGCCGGCTGGGCGCGCTCGAAGAACCGCCCGGAGCCGGCGGCCCGCACGACTAGTCAGCTGAACTCGACATGCGCTCATTCGTTTCCTTTTACAGATCGCCCATCCATGGCAAAGCCGCCTGGCCATCGCGATACAGCGTTAACCAGGCGCGGGCGCAGGACAGCTGCAAGAACACGCCAGCCCGCCGCGTCATGATCCGAACTCGCAACCGCCGCTCCGGTCACTAGCAGATACCCAACGTGGCAACCCGTCCCTTCACCCGTCACGGCCGGGTGCCTATGCTCAAGCAGGACGCCACCTGCTAAAACAAGGAATACCTATGACCCTGCTCTGGCTGCTCGTATTACTGCTCGGCATCGCCATGATCGCCCATCTGCGGGTTTCCCCCGTGCCGGCGCTCGCTATCGTTGCCGCCTATCTGGTACTGATGGGCGCCGCTGACCACAGCCCGGATTGGCTGATGGTCATCCTCTGGCTCCTGCTCATAGCGGTCGCGGTGCCCCTGCTGGTTACCGACTTGCGCATCAAGCACTTCAGCGGCCCGATGTTCGACTGGTTCAAGAAGGTCCTGCCGCCGATTTCCGACACTGAACGCGACGCCATCGACGCCGGCACCGTGTGGTGGGACGGCGAGCTGTTCAGTGGTCGTCCCAACTGGGACACCCTGCTCGGCTATCCCAGGGCGGTGCTGACCGAGGAAGAACAGGCTTTTATCGACGGCCCCACCGAAACCCTCTGCGCCATGGTCAATGACTGGAACGTCGGGCAGCAGCTGGATCTGCCCGAGCAAGCCTGGGACTACATAAAGGCCGAGGGCTTCTTTGCCCTGATCATTCCCAAGGAATTCGGCGGCAAGGGCTTCTCGGCCTATGCGCATTCGCAGATCGTGATGAAGCTGGCGACCCGCAGCGGTGACCTGGCCAGCACCGTCATGGTCCCCAATTCACTTGGGCCGGCCGAATTGCTGCTGCAATACGGCACCGAGGAGCAGCGCAACCATTACCTGCCACGCCTGGCCAACGGCACGGACATCCCCTGCTTTGCCTTGACCGGCCCTTATGCCGGGTCCGATGCCGGCGCCATGAACGACAGCGGCGTGATCTGCAAGGGCCAGTGGCAAGGTGAAGAAGTCCTCGGCCTGCGCCTGAACTGGGAAAAACGCTACATCACCCTAGGGCCGGTGGCGACGCTGCTCGGCGTGGCATTCAAGACCTACGACCCGGACCATCTGCTGGGCGACGAAGACGAGCTGGGCATCAGCCTGGCGCTGATCCCCACCGACACAGCCGGCGTCGAGATCGGCCGCCGCCACCAGCCCCTCGGCGCCGCCTTCATGAACGGGCCGAACTGGGGCAAGGATGTGTTCGTGCCGCTGGAGGCGATCATTGGTGGCCGCGACATGATCGGCAAGGGCTGGATGATGTTGATGAACTGCCTGTCCGTGGGCCGCTCGATATCCCTGCCTGCGACCGGCGTCAGCGCGGCGAAGACCTGCAGCTACGTGACCGGGCGCTATGCCAGTATCCGTGAGCAATTCAATGTGCCGCTGGCGGCCTTCGAAGGTATCCAGGAGCCCCTTGCCCGTATCGGCGGCAACGCCTGGCTGATGGACAGCGCACGCATCCTGACCGCCAACGCAGTCGACCTCGGCGAGAAACCCTCGGTGCTCTCGGCCATCCTCAAATACCACCTGACCGAACGCGGCCGTGCCTGTATCACCGATGCCATGGATATCCATGCGGGCAAGGGCATCATCATGGGCCCGAACAATTACCTCGGCCGCCTGTGGTTGTCAGCCCCCATCTCCATCACGGTGGAAGGTGCCAACATTCTTTCACGCAACCTGATGATCTTCGGCCAGGGCGCCATCCGCTGCCATCCATTCGTACTGCGTGAAATGGAGCTGGTGCACGAGCCCGACCGCGACGCGGCGGTGGCCAGGTTCGACAAGCTGCTCATGCAGCACATCGGCTTCGCCGTCAGCAACACGGCCAGCACTCTGGTGCTGGGCCTGACGCTCGGCCTGGTCGGCAAGGCGCCGGGCAACGACCTGACCCGTCCCTACTTTCGTGCCCTGGATCGCATTGCCGCGGCGTTCGCCATGCTGGCCGACCTGTCCATGATGCTGCTTGGCGGCGAACTCAAGCGCCGCGAGCGGCTGTCGGCACGGCTCGGCGATGTTCTAAGCCATCTCTATCTGGCCTCCGCTGCCCTCAAGCGCTATCACGACCTCGGCCATCCGGTAGAACAGGCGCCGCTGTTGCGCTGGGCGCTGGAAGACTGCCTGGCCAAGGCCGAGCAGGCATTGGCGGACACCCTGGTCAATTTCCCGAACCGATTGCTTGGCGCTGTGCTGCAGCTGGTGGTGTTTCCGTTCGGCGCGCGGCACAAGGGGCCGTCCGATGAACTCGACGCCGAAGTGGCCGCCATTCTGGGACGCCCCGAAGGCGACCCGGCGCTGGAGCAGATCCTCGAAGGCGTTTACCGACCTGCAGGCAACGAAGAGGCATTCGGCGATCTGCGCGAGGCGTTCGACACCCTCGCCGCGGTTCAGCCGCTGCAGAAAAAACTGCACAAGGCGCTCAAAAGTGGAGCGTTCTCCCTGGGCGCCGGTGAGAACCCCATCGAAGCCGCACTGGCCGCCGGTGTCTTGGATGCCAGCGAAGCCACCCAGCTGACCGCGGCAGAGGCGGCCCGACGCAAGGTCATCAGCGTCGATGATTTCTCCAAGGAGGAGCTGATGCTGGCACCCGGCAAGATCCGCTAGCAGGCAGGCGCCGCGCATCCGCGGCGCCATCTTAGATGGCATCCGCTCGTTCGGCAGCGGATCTGATGGCGCCCAGGCTCCGGCGTGGGCGCCCCCCATCGCCCATACCGAACCCAGCTCCGGCTCATGGGTCAACTAAACACGCCAACCCGACACGACGCGCCTATAATCGCGCGCCCAATCCGACACAGGTGAACCATGGCCAACGCATATCACGATCACAACCTGGCACTACTGGCCCATCTGCGCGGCATCCTGCTCGCCATGGGGGAGACCGAACAGGTTTCCGAAGAAAGCCACGCCCTGTTCCTCGAACGCTTCGATGAACTGATCATGAACCTCAGAGAGGTACCGGCCGA
This sequence comes from Stutzerimonas sp. C6.4V, assembly GCF_058536345.1. Classification (NCBI taxonomy): domain Bacteria; kingdom Pseudomonadati; phylum Pseudomonadota; class Gammaproteobacteria; order Pseudomonadales; family Pseudomonadaceae; genus Stutzerimonas; species Stutzerimonas sp. C6.4V. The sequence goes on along the minus strand of NZ_JBZUBM010000001.1, from coordinate 1,032,796 downwards.
ACGGCACCTGGGCCAGGACATGATCTGCCAGGTCTTCCACCGCTACCCACAGATCGCCCACCTCGTCCCACGCGACCTGCTGTGGTTCTTTGGCGGCGACTGCCTGCACTACATGCCGGACGAGGAAATCGAGCTATTCCAGCGCCTGGAAGAACGCCGCTACGAAGCTGAGCAGAACGAGGAACCCTTCGACTGGAACATGGAAAAGCAGCTACTGACGATGCCCGACGAAGGTGCGCGGCACTGAGGGAGCTCGACGCCTGATATCGGGCCCTGCGCCTCATGCCAATGATATGAGGCATATCCAGGCGGGGCAGCTAGCCCATCGGCTTGCTAACAATCTGCAGAGGCCCACCTACCGGCTTAAAGCGAGTCTTCTTCATTCACCCGATCCCTCAGCTCCTTCCCCGGCTTGAAGTGCGGGACGAACTTGCCGTCGAGGGGGACGGATTGGCCGGTTTTGGGGTTGCGGCCGACGCGGGGGGCGCGGTAGTGGAGGGAGAAGCTGCCGAAGCCGCGGATTTCGATGCGGTCGCCGGTGGCCAGCGCCTGGGCCATCTGTTCGAGCATGGTCTTGATCGCCAGCTCGACGTCCTTGGAAGAAAGCAGGCCTTGCTGGGTGACGATACGTTCGATCAACTCCGACTTGGTCATGGTTTTCCCTTCGTTTTCAAGCGGCTAGATCATTTGGGTTGCGTTCGTTTGTAGCATGTTGTTCAGACTTTGAACAGCCCGAACGTCCGGGTGGCATCTGGCTTGTTCCCAGGCTGCGAACGACGGCCTGAATCTGGCGTTCGAGGAGGCGAACGCCAACGGACCTGCGATTGCGGTTCGCGTTGCTGGATGCGCGGGGGCCCGGGTATCCAGCGGGCTTCAGCGAGATAGAGCACGGTCAGGACCTGTATCGAACGAAAAGCTATCCGCTGCGTTGCAATCGATTCGCAGCCATAGCGGCCGGTCGAGCATTGTCCATCGCACCGCGCTCGGTCATCCTCCGCCTGTATATCAACCCGAGCTCAGGTGTTGTGATGAATCAACAGGACGAAAACAGCATGCCGTTGGACGGCATCAAGGTCATCGAGATGGGCCAGCTGATCGCCGGTCCCTTCGCCAGCAAGCTGCTCGGTGAGTTTGGCGCGCAGGTGGTCAAGATCGAGCCGCCGGGCATTGGCGACCCGCTGCGCAAATGGCGCAAGCTGAAGGACGGCACCTCGCTCTGGTGGCACGTGCAGTCGCGCAACAAGCAGTCCATCACGCTGGACTTGAAAGCCGCCGAGGGTCAGGACATCGCCCTCAATCTCATCGCCGAGGCCGACGTTCTGGTGGAAAACTTCCGCCCCGGCACGCTGGAGGAATGGGGCCTGGGCTGGGAGGAGCTGTCCAGGTTGAACCCGCGGCTGATCATGCTGCGCATCTCCGGCTACGGCCAGACCGGGCCCTACCGCGACTTGCCGGGTTTCGGCGTGATCGGCGAGGCCATGGGCGGGCTGCGGCACCTGTCGGGCTACCCGGGCCAGCCGCCGGTGCGGGTCGGGGTCAGCATCGGCGATTCGTTGTCTTCGCTGTATGGCGTCATAGGCGTTTTGCTGGCATTGCAGGAGCGCAACCGCAGCGGCCGGGGCCAGGAGATCGATGTGGCGCTGTACGAGTCGGTGTTCGCCATGATGGAGAGCCTGGTGCCGGAATACGACGCCTTCGGTTACGTTCGTGAACCGGCGGGCAGTGCCCTACCCGGCATCACCCCGTCGAACTCCTACCTGTGCCGCGATGGCAACTATGTGCTTATCGCCGGCAATGGCGACAGCATCTACAAGCGCCTGATGATGCTGATGGACCGTCAGGATCTCGCCGACGACCCGCGCCTGGCCCACAACGACGGGCGCGCCGGCCACGCCGAGCTGATCGATGCCGCCATCGGGGAATGGACTGCCAGGCACAGTCGCGACGAAGTGATCGAGGCGCTGAAGGCCGCACGCGTACCGGCGGGCTATCCCTATACCGCCGCCGACATCGTCAAGACCCGCACTACCTGGCCCGGCAGATGATCAGCCAGGTCCAGACCTCCGCCGGCCCGCTGAAGGTGCCCGGCGTGCTACCCAAGCTCAGCCGCACGCCCGGGCGCATCGGCGGGGGCGGCCCGCAGCTTGGCGAGCACACCGACGACGTGCTGGCCGGCCTGGGGCTGACGGAAGAGCAGATCCAGGGCCTGCGCGAGCGTGGCATCGTCTGACCCGCCTCAACGAACCGGCAGTATTGCAAAGCAGCTGGTTCATTGTTTGGACGGCCTGCGCCATAGATCGGCGTTATGGGCCGAATCGCTGCAGCGCCTCAGCGGGCGCTGCCCTTGCCAACCTTCGACCTATGCTCAGTTCTGGTTTGCCGCTTCGGCAGCCCTGATCAGGTCGGCGCCGATTTCGTTCTCGAACTTCTTCCATACCGGCCGCATCGCCTCGCGCCACTCGCCGCGCTGCTCCGGGGTCAGCTGGATGATTTCGGTCTTGCCAGACTCGGCGATAGCACGCTTGGCCTTCTGGTTGAGCTCGTCGGCCTGGCGATTGACCTCCACGGTGACCTCGTCGATGACCTGTTCCAGTTCGCTGCGTACGTCATCGGGCAGGTCGCGCCAGAACTTCGTGTTGGTGATCACCATATAGTCGATCAGGCCGTGGTCGGACTCGGTGATGTACTTCTGCACCTCGTGCACCTTCTGGCTCTCATAGTTGGACCAGGTGTTTTCGGTGCCATTGACCACGCCGGTCTGCAGGCCCTGGTAGACCTCCGCAAAGCTCATCTTGCGCGGGTTGGCGCGTACGGCCTTGAACTGCTCCTCCAGCACCTGCGAGGCCTGTACGCGGAACTTGAGGCCGCGTGCATCCGTTGGCTCGCGCAGTGGTTTATTCGCCGACATCTGCTTGGTGCCGTTGTGCCAATACGCCAGGCCGGTGATGTTCTTGTCTTCCATGGCAGTCAAAAGCGCCTTGCCCTGCGGACTGCTCTGAAAGCGATCGGCCGCGGCCAGATCGTCGAACAGAAAGGGCAGATCGTAGATCTGGATCGGCTTGGCGTAGTGCTCGAACTTCGCCAAGGACGGCGCCAGCATGTGTACGTCACCGATCAGCAGCGCTTCCATTTCCTTGCCGTCGCCAAATAGCGAGGAGTTCGGGTAGACCTCGACCGTTACCTTGCCTGGCAGCCGTTCCTCGGCGAGTTTCTTGAACAGCAGGGCACCCTGCCCTTTTGGCGTGTTGTCCGCTACGACGTGAGAGAACTTGATGGTGATCGGCTCGGCGTGAGCGAAACCGGCGATGGACAAGGAAAGCGCGCAGGCGAGCGCCTTGAGTTTGTTGCTCAGCATGGAAGTACCCCTTTTGTTGTTGTCGGTTGGTACGTTTGCGGGCAAAGGGCGCGGTCAGGGGACCGCTTGCCCGGCACGTTGCAGCAGGCGACGGGCACGGCCGATGACGGGCGCATCGACCATTTCTCCGTCCACCACGAAGACCCCCTCGCCGGACGCACCGGCGCTGAGGACGCGTTGCGCCCAGGCCAGTTCGTCGGCGCTGGGCATCAGCGTTTCGTGCACCACAGCCACCTGGCTTGGGTGGATACAGAGCATTCCGCCGAAACCCATGTCTCGGGCGTCGGCAGCGAACCGGGCAAGGCCCGGCTGGTTCTTGATGTCGGAAAACACGCTGTCCAGTGGCGACGCCAGGCCAGCCAGCCGGGACTGCAGCAGCAGTGCATAGCGAGCGTGATCGAGGATTCGATCGGCAGCCTGCGTGCCGCTGGCCAAACCAAGGTCCAGGCCCAGGTCCAGCGCACCGAAGGACAGCCGCTCGACACCTTTGGCCGCCGCAATTTCCGGCAACGCCATGAGCCCGCGGGCGCTTTCGATGATCGGCCAGACGGGTTTGCCGGACGCCGCGGCCACGGCCACCTGCGCTGCGCTTTCCACCTTGGGCAGCAATACGCCGATGACGCCGGCGCGCGCCGCGCAGAGCTTCAGGTCTTCGGTCTGCTGGACGTGCCCCGCCGCATTGATCCGTACCAGGACAGAGGCTTGCGGATTGGCACTGAGAAAACGGTCGAGATCACCACGGGCTTCGACCTTGAGAGATTCAGCAACGGCGTCCTCAAGGTCGACGATTACCACGTCGGCCCCGCTCGCCAGCGCTTTGGGAATCCGCTCGGGACGGGTTGCCGGGACGAACAGTGCGGAGCGGATGATCGATTCGGTCATGGCAGGTTTCCCTTGGTGTGGGTGACTCTCGGCGTGTCGAGGCGCGCACGGTTCGGTCTGGCAGCTGGCGTCATACAGCCCCCTGCTCGTGCAAGCGCTGAATGTCGCCGGGGGCGTAACCCAGCTCGGCCAGCAGGCTGTCGGTGTGCTGGCCCAAGGCGGGGATCGGGTCCATGCGCGGGGCAAAGGCACTGTTGCGCCCTGGTGGCAGCAGCGCGGGTAACGGACCGGCGGGACTGCCGACCTCGCTCCAGCGCTGGCGGGCCTCCAGCTGCGGGTGAGCCCAAACGCCGGCCATGTCGTTGACGTGTGCATTGGCAATCGGCGCATTGTCCAGCCGCTCGATCACCTCATTGGCGCTGAGCGCGCCGAACGCATCGACGATGATTGCGCGCAGTGCTTCGCGGTTTTCCGAACGCAGGGAGTTGCTGGCGAATCGCTCATCCCTGGCAAGCGTGGGCTGCAGCAACACCTTGTCGCAAAACAGCAGCCACTCACGCTCGTTCTGCAGGCCGAGCATCACCGTGCCGCCATCACCAGTGGGGAACGGGCCGTAGGGGTAGATAGTGGCGTGAGCGGCGCCCGCACGAGGCGGCGGCGTCGCGCCCTTGTAGGCGTAGTACAACGGGTAGCCCATCCACTCCACCAGGCTTTCGAGCATGGAAACGTCGACGCGGCTGCCCTCGCCCGTCTTGTCGCGCAGCATCAGCGCCGAGAGCACTCCGGTGTAGGCGTACATGCCCGCGGCGATGTCGGCGATGGAGCAGCCGGCCTTGGCCATCTCGGTCTCACTCGGCCCGCCGGTGACGGAGAGAAAGCCGCCCTCGCTCTGGATCAGCAGGTCGTAGGCCTTCTTCTGCTCGTAGGGGCCGCCCTCGCCGTAGCCGGAGATGTCGCAGACGATCAGCCGCGGAAAGCGCTCGTGCAGCGCCTCGAAGGAGAGCCCCATGCGCGCGGCGGCGCCCGGAGCCAGGTTCTGCACCAGCACGTCGGCCTTGGCCAAGAGCTGGTCGAGCACCTGGGCAGCGGCGTCCTGTTTCACGTCCAGGCTCAGGCTTTCCTTGGAGCGGTTGGTCCAGACGAAATGCGAGGCCAGGCCGTCGACCCGCTCGTCGTAGCCGCGGGCAAAATCCCCGGCACCGGGCCGCTCGATCTTGATCACCCGTGCGCCGAGGTCGGCCAGCTGGCGCGTGCAGAACGGCGCGGCGATGGCGTGCTCGAGGCTGACCACGGTGATGCCGTCGAGTGGGCGGGGTTTGACTTGGGTGTCGTTCATGTTCGGTTCCTGCAAATTCGGCGTAGGGTGGAAATCGGCGAAGCCATTTCCACGCGTTTGTTGCGGTCTGCTCGGCCTCGGGTGATGCGCTTGGGACGGCGTACCATCGGTGGAAAAGACCTGCGGTCGTTTTCCACCCTACGTTCACCTCAACAGGCTCAGATTGCCGCTCTCCCGCAGGCGCCAAACCGTATCGATCAGCAGGCCCGCCTGGTCATCGCTGCGCGCCGCGGAGAACTGCACCAGGCGGCGGAACTTGTCCTCCAGCTCGGCGCGGCTCAGCGTGTTGCCCGGGTCGCCCTTCGGCTCGTCGATGGCGCCGTGCAACGTGCGGCCATCGGCGGTGGTCACTTCGACGCGACCGAGCCAGCGTGCCGGGTAGGCGCCGTCCACCTCGGGATCGAGCGTCATCGAGACCTTCTCGCGGAACTCGCCGACGCGCGGGTCGCTGAGCGCATGGCTGTGGAATTCGGTCAGGCCGGCCTTGCCGTACAGGGCGATCAGCCCCAGCACGGTGCCCATGGAGAATTTGGCTTGATGCACCGTCTGCGGCACCGTCACGCGGCCGAGCACGTCGATCGCGCCCTGGTGCACGCGGGTGGTGACCGAGGCGATGTCATCGGCCCCGAGCCCTTCGCGCTGCATCAGCACCAGCAGCGCATCGGCCGCCGGGTGGGTATGCCTGCAGGAGGCGTGGAACTTGAACGAGGTTTCCGCCAGCGCCCAGCGGCTGCCGAGCCGGTCGGACAGCTTGCTCGGCTCGGCATCGCGGGACATGCCCGCCGCCATGCCCTGCTCGCCTTCGAGGATGTTCTGTGCGCCGGTCAGGCCATCGGCGGTCAGGTAGGCGGCGAGCAGGCCATCGGCAGCCGCCTTGGCGGTGTGCAGTTGCTTGGAGTCCGCCGCGTCACGGAGAAACTCCCACAGCCCCGCCGCTTGCGTACCGGCGCTGCCGAGCAGATGGGTGAACTGCTGCTGGTCGAAATCCATCAGCTTGCCAACGGCCACCGCCGCGGCCAGGGTGCCGACCGTCGCGGTGGTGTGGAAGATGCGGTAATGCGAGCGGCCGAGGAACTCGCCGATGCGGATGCCCGCCTCGTAGCCGGCCACCGAGGCCACCAGCAGCTCGCGGCCGGACTTGCCGAGATCCTGCGCCGCCGCCAGCGCAGCGGGAAACACCACGGTGGCCGGGTGCAGCACGGAGCTGTTGTGCAGGTCGTCCTGCTCCACCAGGTGCGAGCTGGCGGCATTCACCAGAGCGGCGAAATAGGCCGAGCTGCTCTGGCCGTTGACCAGAATGCGCGCCGGCCCGTCGGCCGGGCCCATCTTCTGCGCGTAACGCTCGAACAGCGGAATCGGATGCGAGCCGGCGCTGGCCAGGGCCGAGCCGAGCCAATCGAGAAAGAGGTCTTCGGTGCGGGCGAGCACCGGTTCGGGGATCTGCTCGTAGGCAAGCCCGGCGAGGAATTCGGTCAGGGCACGGGTGTGCTGGCTCATGCGTTGGGCTCCAGCGGATTCTCTAACGGATTGGACAGTTCGATGAGGTTCTGGTCAGGGTCGCGCAGGTACACCGAGCGGATCGGTCCGGTCGCGCCGGTGCGCGGCACCGGACCTTCGATGATCGAGACGCCCTGCGTTTCCAGATGCGCAATGACTCGATCCAATGGCGTGGCGACGATAAAGCAGAGGTCCGCCGAACCCGGCGTCGGCCGCTCGGCCTTGGGCTCGAATTCACGCCCGGCCTGGTGCAGGTTGATCTTCTGGTTGCCGAAGGCCAGCGCCTTGCGCCCTTCGCCGAAGGTCACCGCCTGCATGCCGAGCACGCGGGTGTAGAAGTCGATCGTTGCCTCGAGATCGGCAACGGTGAGGACCAGATGGTCGAGGTGGTCGATCCGCATGTGTACCTCCTATTGACGCCAACGCATCAAGCCGCGCGTGGATGTGCTTCGCGACATCCACCCTACAAACGTGCCGTCGTAGCGTGGAAAACGGCGAAGCCTTTTCCACGCGTCTGTCCGAGCCCGCGCCGTTGCCTCGGGGCATCGGCTGCCGGTTAAAAGGATCTCGGCAGCTCGAGCAAGTGCTCGGCCACGTACGAGAGGATCAGGTTGGTGGAGATCGGCGCCACCTGGTACAGCCGCGTCTCGCGGAACTTCCGCTCGACGTCGTATTCGTTGGCGAAGCCGAAGCCGCCGTGGGTTTGCAGGCAGGCGTTGGCTGCCTCCCAACTGGCCTTGGCCGCCAGGTACTTGGCCATGTTGGCGGCCGCTCCGGCGTTGCGCCCGGCGTCGTATTCCTCGCAGGCGCGCCAGCGCATCAGGTCCGCGGCCTCGATCTCGATATGCGCTTCGGCGATGGGGAACTGCACGCCCTGGTTCTGCCCGATAGGCCGGCCGAACACCACACGGTCGCGGGCGTACCCAGCGGACTTCTCGACGAACCAGCGGCCATCGCCGATGCACTCGGCGGCGATCAGCGTGCGCTCGGCATTCAGGCCGTCGAGGATGTAGCGAAAGCCCTTGCCCTCCTCGCCAATCAGGCTGCTGGCGGGAATTTCCAGGTTGTCGAAGAACAGCTCGTTGGTCTCGTGGTTGACCATGTTGGCGATCGGCTGCACGGTCAGGCCGTTGCCGATGGCCTCGCGCAGGTCGACGAGGAAGATCGACATGCCCTCGGACTTGCGCTGTACCTCGGCCAGCGGCGTGGTGCGCGCCAGCAGGATCATCAGGTCCGAGTGCTGGATGCGCGAGATCCACACCTTCTGCCCGTTGATGACGTACTTGTCGCCCCGGCGCACGGCGGTGGTCTTGATCTTGGTGGTGTCGGTGCCGGTGGTCGGCTCGGTGACGCCCATGGACTGCAGGCGCAGCTCGCCGCTCGCCAGCTTCGGCAGGTAGTAGCGTTTCTGCTCCTCGCTGCCGTTTCTGAGCAGGGTGAACATGTTGTACATCTGCCCGTGGATGGTCCCGGAGTTGCCGCCGCAACGGTTGACCTCCTCGAGGATCACCGAAGCCTCGGCCAGACCCAGGCCGGAGCCGCCGTATTCTTCCGGGATCATCGCCGAGAGCCAGCCGGCCTCGGTCATGGCGGTGACGAAGGCTTCCGGGAAGCCTTTTTCCTCATCGATCCTGCGCCAGTATTCGGCGGGAAATTCGGCACAGAGGGCGCGCACGCCTTCGCGGATGAAGCTCAGTTCTTCGGTCTTGTTCGGGGTCATCTCGGCTCTTCACCTTCTTATCGTTGTCGCGGCAGACCTAGGGTGGGTATCCACCGCCGGGCTTCGGTGGATAAGGCTGCGCCGTTATCCACCCTACGATTCAGTCGAATTCCACTTCGGCTTTCTGCGCCAGGCCGTTGCCGTCGCCGGCCCAGAGTTCGGCCTTGCCCGGCGCGACGATGCGGCCGCCGACCTCGAACGGCTGCGGCACCACCAGCGGACGCAGGCCGCGGTAGGCAAAGCGCCTGAGCCTGGCGTCCGGGTTCGCCCGGCAGAAGGCACGCAGGTTGAGCGTGGCGATCAGCGGGCCGTGAACGACCAGGCCGGCATAGCCTTCGGTTTCGGTGACGTAGGGCCAGTCGTAATGAATGCGATGGCCATTGAAGGTGACCGCCGAGTAGCGGAACAGCAGCGTCGGGGTCGGCGTCACCGGTTCACGCCAATCGCCAGCCAGCATCGACTCGCTGCTCGATGTCTTCGGCGGGCTCGGCTCGCGATAGACGATCTCCTGCTCTTCGCGGATCGCCAGGCGGCCGTCCTGCAGGTAGTCGTGCTGCACCGTGACGAACAGCAGTGCGCCGGTGCCACCCTGCTTTTCCTCGACGTGCTTAATGGTCGAGACACGACTGGCCTCGGACCCGGCCATCAGGGGCTCGATGAATTCGACGCGCCCGCCCGCCCACATACGGTTGCGGTTGTCGGCAGGCGGCAGGAAGCCTCCGCGTGCAGGATGGCCGTCTCCGCCCAGTCCGCTTTCAGGCATCGGCTCCTGGAAAAAGCACCACTGCCACAGCGGCGGCAAGGCTTCGCCGTGGCCGGGTGTTCTTTCATTCAGGGTTGCTGCGATACGCATCAGCAAATTACGGCTGAGCTGGTCGTGAACCTCTTCGCTGCGGCCTATCCAGGCAGTTACGTCCGTCATCGTGGCATTCCGGCTGTCTTGTTTTCAGCAGACTGCTACGCGACGGGCATTCCGGGAATCTGCATTTACCAATGCCGGCGTTCGGCTATGCTGAACGCGACCGTTCTTGCGAGCCTCGCCATGCACTTCGATCTGGCCGACCTGCGGCTGTTCATCCACATCGCCGAATCTCCCAGCCTGACCCAGGGCGCGCGCCGGGCGTATCTTTCGCCGGCAGCGGCCAGCGCGCGAATCAAGGCACTGGAAGCGCAACTGGACAGCCGCCTGCTGTACCGTGACAGCCGGGGCGTTGAACTGACGCCAGCCGGACACAAGCTGCTGCAGCACGCGCGCCTCATCATGCGCCAGGTGGACTACCTCAAAGGCGAGTTCAACCAATACGGCACAGACTCAGCCGGGCATATCCGCATCTTTGCCAACACCACCGCGGTTACCGAGTTTCTTCCCGAAGTGCTCGCCGGCTTTCTCGCGCAAAGGCCCGGCGTCACCATCGATCTACAGGAACGGCTCAGCCGCGACATCGTGCGCGGCGTTCTCGATGGCAGCACCGATCTCGGCATCATTGCCGGGCCGGTAGAGGCGCAGGGTCTTGAAGTTCTGCATTTCAGTACCGACCGGCTGGTGCTGGCCGTACCGCTCGGACATGCCCTGGCCAGCGAGGCAAAGGTCAGCCTGGGCCAGACGCTGGACTATCAGCATATCGGCCTGCATGAAGGCAGCACCCTGCTGACCTTCCTTCGCGACCGGGTGGAAAGGCTCGGCGGCACTTTGTCGCTGCGCATCCAGCTTTCCAGTTTCGAAGCGGTATGCAGAATGATCGAGGTCGGCGTTGGCATCGGCATCATTCCGGAGTCGGCCGCACGCCGGCATAGCCGTACCATGCAGCTCTCACTCATCGAACTCGACGAGCCGTGGGCCATCCGTGAGCGAAGTATTCTGGTGCGCGAACTGGATGCGCTACCCGGAAGCGTTCGGGCCTTGATCGGTGTGCTGGCGCCTGGGGTCGGCTAGCCTGTACAAAGTGGTACCGCCAGCTGCAGCATGACAGCGCCGCTCGCGGTCACATGCGCTTCGCTTGAAAATTAGCGGCCTGCGGGAATCCTGACCGGAAATTACTGCCCAAGCAGCAACGGTCAAGCTGAAACACCATCCTTGCCATGCAAAACACTAAATAGATCAGCAGGTTACTCATATTATCGGCCAGCTGCGGTGCCGTACGCGGCTTGCCATCACCGTCATACTTGCCTAGGGTTGTTTGCCATGACGTCGTTACTAGCCCCCATCAGCTCGCTGCTGGGCGGAGTTGCCTTACTACTGCTCGGCCACGGCCTGCTGAACACCCTGCTGACGCTGCGAGGCGTCGCCGAGGGTTACTCGACAGGCCTGATCGGCCTGCTCATGTCCGGCTATTTCGCCGGTTTTCTGGTGGGTACCTGGCTCGCGCCTTCGCTGATCAGGCGCATCGGCCATATCCGCACCTTCGCCTTCTACGCTGCACTGGCGGCCGTGGCAGCGCTGCTGCACGTGATCATTGTCAACCCCTGGGTCTGGCTGGTGCTGCGGGTCATGTACGGCGTGGCCATGGTCACGCTGTACATGGTGATCGAGAGCTGGCTCAACGCTCAGGTCAGCGGCGAGAAGCGCGGCCAGGTGTTTGCCCTATACATGGCAGTCAACCTCGGGGCGCTGGCCGCAGCTCAGCAATTGCTGAGCCTGGACAGCCCGATGAGCTTCACCCTGTTCGCGTTGGCGGCCATCCTGATCTGCGCCGCGCTGATGCCGATCACCCTCACCCGCCAGGCTCAGCCGGCACAGCCGGACATGCCGGCCACGGACCTTCTGCAACTGGCGCGCATCGCTCCGCTGCCGTTGATGGCTGCGGGTGTCTCCGGTCTGACCTTGGGCGGATTCTGGGGTCTGGCGCCGGTGTATGCGTCCCAGAGCGGCTTCGACGCCGCCGGTGTAGGCCTGCTGATGAGCGTGACGATTCTTGGCGGCGCCGTGCTGCAATGGCCCATCGGGCTGTTTTCCGACACCCATGACCGCCGCCTGGTGCTGCTCTGGGTGGTGGCCATCGGCGCCGTGCTTGGCGGGCTGATCACGCCGCTGACATCCGGCCCGCTGCTGCTGGGCATGATGTTTCTCTGGGGCGGCCTGGCATTCTCCATCTACTCGATTGCGGTGGCCCAGATGGTCGATCAGCTGCACCCGGACGAGATCCTGTCCGGCTCGAGCGGCCTGCTGCTGGCCAACGGTTTCGGTGCGGCCTTCGGTCCGGTGGTGGCGGGTGGCCTGATGAGCTTTTTCGGCCCCAAGGCGCTGCCGGTATTCTTTGCCGTCACCCTGGCATTTCTGGCGATCTACTCATGGTTCCGCGCGCGCCGGGTATTCGACCTGGTCACCGAGCCCCATGGTCATTTCACCCCAATGCTACGCACCAGTCATACGGTGCTCGAACTGATGCCGGATACGCCCGAAGGCGAAGTCGCCGAGGCGGACATCCTCGACGAAGGCCAGCAGCCTCGGCATGACGAGGAAGATCTCGTCGAGCCGCGCACCGGCACGCATTGAGCGGGCTTGGTGCCCTGCCCAGGCCCTGGGCAGGCGCGGGCTCGAGAAGGTCTCAGTGGTTCATGACCGGGTAGCGACACCCCTGGCTGACTCTAGAAATCCACCTTGCCGCGACCGGCCTTGATCGCGCCGCGCTTGGTCTTGCCTTCCAGGCGGCGTTTCTTGGAGCCCAATGTGGGGCGCGTCGGTCGGCGCGCCTTTTCCACCTTGGATACACCACGGATCATCTCTGCCAGGCGCTCCAGGGCGTCGGCACGGTTCTGCTCCTGGGTGCGATACTGCTGCGCCTTGATGACGATCACGCCGTCTCCGGTGATGCGGCTGTCGCGCAGCGCCAGCAACCGTTCCTTGTAGAACGGCGGCAATGATGAGGCATTGATGTCGAAGCGCAGGTGCAGCGCACTGGATACCTTGTTGACGTTCTGGCCGCCGGCACCCTGGGCGCGAATGGCGGTCAGTTCGATTTCGCTGTCAGGCAGCTGCACGCTGTTGGATATGTCGAGCATCGGTCCTTCGTGAATCGAAAATAGACGGGTTTGTCCACCAGCCGGGACGGGTGGACACGTTTTTATATGATTTCGAACCGCTACAGCCAGGCGGGTTCAGCTACTGTAGCCCTCTCGCAGCATATGGAATCCCGCATGGACTCGATTACCCAGGCCCTGCTCGGCGCCACGGTTCAGGCCTCTCTGCTCGGTCGCTGGCAAGGCCGCAAGGCGTTGCTGTATGGCGCGATGCTGGGCACCCTGCCTGACCTCGACGTGGTTATCGATTATGGCGACGCGGTCGCGGACATGACCTACCACCGCGGCTTCAGCCACTCGCTGTTTGTCCTCAGCCTGCTGGCCGTTGCGCTGACCTGGCTGGCGCGACGGATACGACCCGACCCGAACTACACAGGCAGACGCCTGTTCCTGACGATATGGCTGGTGCTGGCGACCCATGTGCTGCTCGACGCATTCACCAGCTATGGCACCCAGTTGTTCTGGCCGCTGGCAACGCCACCGGTGGCATGGTCCAGCGTATTCATCATCGATCCGGTGTACAGCGTCCCCTTGCTTCTGGCTGTGCTGGTCGCGGCAATATCCGGTTTGAAGGGGAGCCCTCGCGGCCCGGTCGTGGCGTTGGCCGTGACGTCGCTGTACCTGGGTTTCACCGTCATGGGCAAGCAGATGGCCGAGCAGCGTGTGGAAGCGGTCATGGACCGGCAAGGCGTTCAGCCAAGCCGGGTGTTCAGCACGCCGACACCGTTCAACAGCCTCTTGTGGCGGGTCATCGTCGTCGAAGGTGACAGCTATTACGAGTCGCTGGTGAGCTGGTTCGATCGCAGCCCGCCGGAACTGGTCCCCCTGCCCCGTGGTGAAGGGCTCGCAGGAGCGCTCAGCGGGTCGCCGCAACATCAGCGCTTGCAATGGTTTACCGACGGCGTGCTGCGTTACGACGAAGTCGAGGGCAAACTGCTGGTCACTGATCTGCGCCTTGGCATGACCGGTTTTCATCCCTTCCGCTTCGCCCTGGCCGAACGTGAAGGGGATGACTGGAGGTTGATCCCCTACGTCGAACGACTTCCGGCGGAGCGCGGCGGCCTGGATCGGCTGGAACAGATCTGGCAGCGCATCTGGTATCAGCAGCCCGCGCTGCCGCTGGCCGAGTGGGCAGCCGAACTCGACCGGGGCTGACTACCGGCCACGCCCCTTGCGCCAGTGGCCAACTCCGTAGAGTACGGCCCCGAGCGCCATCAGAAGCCCTGCACGCAGCCAGGTGCCCGCGCCTTGCTGGGACAGGAGCACCAGGCAGGACAGGATCGCCAGGACGGGAAGGATGGTCGGGGTGCGAAAATGCGGCTCGGCGATCTTGTCCTTGCGCAATACCAGCACCGCCACGTTGGTGCTCATGAACACGAACAGCAGCAACAGCACCACGGTTTCGGCGAGTGCCGTCAGCGTACCGGTCACGGTGAGAATCATCGCCAGCAAGGTCGTGAGAACGATTGCCAGCCAGGGGGTTCGCCGTTCTGGCAATACCCGGGTCAGCACCGACGGCAGCAACCCCTCATCGGCCATTCCATACGCCAGGCGGCTGGACATGATCATGGTGAGCAGCGCCCCATTGGCAACCGCCACCAGGGCCACGGCTGCGAACAGCCAGTCCGGCACGGCATAGCCCGTCGCCCGTACCACATCCAGCAAGGGGGCCGACGAGCCAGCCAGCGTGGCAGGTGAAAGCACGGCCGTCGCGGCGACACCAACGCCCATGTAGACCAGCCCGGCCACCAACAGGGCACCGAACAGCGCACGCGGGTAGTTGCGCCGCACGTCCTTCACCTCTTCTGCCACATTGGCCGACACCTCGAAACCAACGAAGGAGTAAAACGCGATCAGCGCAGCCCCCAGCACGGCGATTGCCGGTGATACGCCGGGAGCGAATTCCAGCACTCTGGATGGTTCTCCCTGCCCGCTCATGAGGAAGCGTGCAGCCAGGATCACGACGAACAGGAGACCCGACACCTCGATGACCGTCATCACCGCGTTGGCACCGAGCGACTCCCTGATGCCTCGCGCATTGAGCAACGCGACGATGGTCAGGAAGGCTAATGCGGTCGGCACCGCCGGGGTATCGAGAAAGGCGCCCAGATAGTCACCGGCGAACGCCAGTGACAGCCCTGCGGCACTGGTCACGCCGGCCGCCAGCATGCAGAAGCCGACCAGGAACGACAGCAGCGGCTTGCCAAACGCGCGCTCGGCGAATACCGCCGCACCGCCCGCCTTCGGGTACTTGGTCACCAGCTCGGCGTAGGAAGCGGCCGTCAGCATGGCAAACCCCAGCGCGACCAGCAGCGGCACCCAGACCGCGCCGCCCGCCTCACCGGCGATCTTGCCCACCAGGGCGTAGACCCCCGCACCCAGCACATCGCCGAGGATGAACAGAAACAGCGCCGGGCCGGTAATCGCCTGCTTCAGCCGGGACCCACCCGAATCAGATCCGATGTTTTTCATGGCTGGGTCGCTTCCGGGACGAGGTTTGGATTCGCGCGCTGCAGGCCGTTCAATCAGGCATCTCCGATGGGTGCGACAGGAGCCGCGTTCCTCTACTAGATAGCCGGAGGCTCGAGGGAGTTCAGCGTTATGCACGACAAAGCCCCGGCAATGCAGACTGTGTGAGAACTATTGCGCTCGGTCAGGCAGCGTTAAAAACAGGCTCGGAATGCTCATTTACGGCACGTAAACTTCGCTTCTTCGCCTGTTTTTGCTTGCCTGACCGTCGCTCGCTACGTTCTTACACCGTCTGATCAGCCGGGGCTTTGATGCTGCAGCGCAGCGGATCAGGTGCGGAAACGCGCCACCAGACCCTGCAGCTCGACGCCCAGGCGCGCCAGCTCGGCACTGGCCGCAGCGGTTTGTTCACTGCCGCTGGCACTCTGTTCGCCGATGTCGCGTACGCGCGTCACGCTTTCGGAGATGTTTTCGGCCACCGCACTCTGCTGCTCGGCCGCCGCGGCGATCTGCTGGTTCATCTGTTCGATGGTCGATACCGATTCGGTGATGCGGCTCAGGGCCGTACCCGCTTCACCGGCCAGGTCAACCGTGCGCTGGGTGAGATCGCGGCTGGTTTGCATCTGCTCAACGGCTTTATGCGCAACACGCTGCAGGTTGCCGATCAGGCCTTCGATCTCCTCGGTGGAGTCGTGGGTGCGGCGTGCAAGGGCGCGCACTTCGTCTGCCACCACGGCAAACCCTCGCCCCTGTTCGCCGGCACGCGCCGCTTCGATCGCTGCGTTGAGTGCAAGCAGGTTGGTCTGCTCGGCGACCGCCCGGATCACTTCCAGGACGCTGCCAATGCGACCGCTCTCGGTATTCAGTTCTTCGATGGCATGAGCGGAATGCTCGACCTCTCCGGACAGGCTGCCGATCTGACCGATAGCCTCCTGAACGACCCGGTCACCCTGCCGGGCCTGCTGATCAGCCTGGCGTGCCGCCAGTGACGCCTGCTCGGCGTTCTGCGCGACTTCCTGCACGGTAGCGGCCATCTCATGCATCGCCGCAGCAACCTGCTCGGTCTCGACACGCTGCTTCTGCACCCCAGCGCTGGTTTGCGCGGTCACGGAAGACAGCTGCTCGGCAGCGGTTGCGATCTGGCCGACGCCGCCGCCAATCCGGCCGATGAGCGTGCGCAGGCTCTGCGTCATGTCATACATCGCCTGCTGCAACTGCCCCAGCTCATCACGACGGTTAACCGCCTGCGACTGGGTGAGATCGCCATCGGCCACACGCTGCGCCAACTGAACGGTGTAGCGCAGCGGCAGGACGATCATGCGTGAGATGGCCGTGGCGGCAGCCAGACCAATCACGACCGCGAGTATGCTGATGACTCCGAGTAGCAGGTAGGCGCTGCGACGCTGATCCTGCATGGCTTCGGTGGCGCCAGCCAGTGCCTGGTCGGCTGCATCGAGAATGCGCTGAGCCTGGGCCACCATGGCCCGCTCGAGCGCAACGCGCTCGGCACGGCTGTTGCGAAACTCGTCGAACGCCTGCTTATAGCTGGCCAGCGCCGCGAGGGCGCCGTCCATGGTGCCTTTCTGCTCGTCGTTGAGCCAGGTCTTGAGGCTGGTGCCAATGGTGGTCACGTCTTCATAGGATTCGTTCCAGCTGTCCACGGCGGTCTGGGCGCTGTTGCCGATAAACACATTCTCGAAGGTGCGCAAGTCGAGGATGCGCTTGGTCAGACCAGAGGCGGCTTCGGCGATGGTCAGCGGGTCGCTACCCTTGAGGTGGTCCCCCTCCAGACGCAACACACGCACCGCGTCATACATGTCCAGTTCGATGTACTCGAACTCCTCGCGGCTCTTCTGCGCTGCATCGGTCATGCGTTCACGCAGCTCCGCGCCCCGGCTGATCAGCTGTTGGTAGCTATCGAATTGTCCGGCATAGACAGCCGCATCACCGCGGACCTGCTGCAGGATCTGTTGCTCTTCTTCAGAAGAGTTTTCGGCAAGTTCATCGAGCTCCTGATTGAGCTTGGCGAGGGTACTGCGCAAGGCGGTGGCTGAGGCCTCATTGCGGGTAAGCGCATAGTCGCGCTCCTCGCCCCGGGCCGCGAGGATTGCGGCGTTGATATGCGACAGCTGATTCATCTGGGAGGAGCGGGACAGGATCGAATCCACGGCATAGAAGCCAGTCCCGGCAACGCCCATTGTCAGCAAGAGCACCATGGCGAAGCCAAGCAGCAACTTCTTGCCCACGGAAAGGTTGGCGAATAGATCGACGGACTGCATCAGAGGGATCCCTAAGAAAGATGTGCACCTAATCAAGTCGGCAGGTCGCGACTAAAGTTGAATGCGATTTCAGACCAATTTGATCAGGCTTTGATAGCACAGAGCCATTTCTCGATGCTTGTCATGGGACTGGACGCACCGGCTAGCGCCCAAGCCCATCCTCAATGCTGCTGAAGATGCCCGTAAAGCTTGGCGTAGAGCCCGCCGTCGGCGATCAGCTGCTGATGATCGCCCTGCTCGGCGATGCGTCCACCGTCGAATACGAGAACGCGATCAGCCTGCTTAACCGCCGACAGACGGTGCGCAATGATCAGCGTGGTACGCCCTTGCAGAAAGCGATTGAGCCCCTGGTGCAGGGCATATTCGGTGGCCGCGTCCAGCGCCGAGGTCGCCTCGTCGAGGATGACCACCTTGGGCTCGGCCAGGACCATGCGGGCGACTGCCAGCCGTTGCCGCTGTCCGCCGGACAAACGCACACCGGAACGCCCTACGATGCTGTCCAGCCCGGCCGGAAGCTGGCGGATCGTATCGGCCAGCTGGGCGATTTCCAGCGCACGCCAGCACGCCTGGTCGTCCCGCTCGCGGCCCATCAGCAGGTTGGCGCGTACCGTGTCGTTGAACAGTGCGGGATGTTGCAGGACCACGGCGACGTTGTCGCGAACCGTGGGCAGTCCGATGTCCTGCACCTCCACCCCGGCGAAGCGGATATGTCCGGCCTGCGGCTGATAGAGGCCCAGCAGCAACTGCACCAGGGTGCTCTTGCCGCCGCCGCTGGCGCCGACGATGGCGACCTTTTCTCCCGCAGAGATGGAAAGGTCCAGACCTTCCAGCACCGGCTCATCCTGATAGGAAAAGCACAGCCCCTGAACCTCGATGTCCACGGTATCGCGCCCCGCGAACGGGTCCTGGCCGCCGACGTATTGAGGCTCATCGGCACGCGCCAGCAGCTGGTTGATGCGGCTCAGCGCACCGCCCGCCGCGTAGAAGGCGTACTGCAGATTGAGCAGCTGCTCCACCGGGCCGATCATGAACCACAGGTAGCTGAACACCGCGAGCATCTGTCCGATGGACAGGTCGGAAAACAGCACCGTGAGCATGGCCGCGGCGCGGAAGATGTCGATACCGAACTGGAACAGCAGTCCACTGGCGCGGTTGGAGGCGTCCGTCTTCCACTGCGAAGCCACGGCGTAATCGCGGACTTCGCGGGCTCTCAGACCAAGGCGGCCGAGGAAGAAACCCTGGCGGTTGCCGGCGCGGACTTCCTGGATCGCGTCCAGCGTTTCGGTGAGTGCCTGGGTGAACAGCGAGGTACTGTCGTTCTCCAGTTTCTTCAGGTGTTTGACGCGCTTGCCCAGCTGCACCGTGGCGTAGATCACCAGCGGATTGAACAAGAGGATCAACAGCGCCAGCTGCCAATGCATCCAGAGCAGGATCGCCGCCGTACCGGCAATGGACAGCAAGGCGACCAGCAAACGGCTGAGGGTCTCGCCGATGAATTTGTCGATGGTCTCCAGATCGGTGACCAGGTGCGCGGCGACGGTCCCACCGCCCAGGCTTTCATACTCGCTCAACGCAATGCGCTTGAGCCGCTCGATCAGGCGCACACGGATGCGATAGACCAGATCCTTGGACAACCGGGCGAACAGACGCGCCTGCAGAACGTTGAACATCAGAGCCGATGCACGCAGCAACAGGGTTACGCAGAGCATCAGACCGATATATCCGATTGCCGTCTGCCAGTCGGATGGCAACAGCCTGTCCATGATCTGCAGCGCCGTGTCGCCCTGCTTCAGCAGCACCTCGTCGACCAGCAACGGCAACAACAAGGGGATCGGCACGCTGCACAGCGTGGCCAGCACCGCGACCAGATTGGCCAGTATCAGCGCTTTGCGATGGTGCAGCGCGAGGCGGCGGATCTCAGCCCAGCTGAGCTGATCAGGCATTGATGTTGTGGTCCAGCCAGCGCCCCAGCAACGGCGACAGCGCATCGAGCGGCTGAAAGCCGTTGGTCACCAATGCCAGCTGACCTTCGTGCTCGGCGAGCAAGGTAGGGAAACCGGCGACGCCTAGATTGCGCGCCCACTCGAAATCCGCAACGGTGGCGTCGCGCGCCGCCTGGGAATCGAAGCGGTCGGCGAACTCGATGCGTGGTATGCCTGCCGTCTCGGCCAGCTCGACAAGTTCCGGCGGCAGCGTGACGTTGCGCCCTTCGACGTAGAAGGCCCGCTGGATGAGCCCAGCGAGTCGCCATGCGGCTTGCTGGTCGAGATCACGTGCCGCAACCAGCGCACGGCAGGCCGGCTCGGTGTCGTAAACCAGCCCTTCCGGCAGACCTGCCTCGAAGTTGAAGGGTTGGCCACTCGCCTCATGTACCGCATGCCAGTAGGAAGCGGTGCGGTCACGAGCGGCCTGGTCCATCGCGGTACGTTCCTGACGCAAGCCGCCGACCACGAGATCGGTACCGACGCCACCTGCCTGCGCCTGCTCGATCAGTGCCTGCACGACCGGCGCAAAGCCCCAGCACCATGAGCACATCGGGTCCATCACATAGATCAGTCGGCTCATCGGGGGTCCGGTTTTATCAGATGAAACGCGTTTGGCGCGCCTTATGGCTGTTCACGGCTACAAGCCTGCCTTGCGATAGTTGTAGCCGATGGGGTGTGGCTGGTTGCGCTTGAGCGCCAGTTCGATCTGCTTTTGCCGCTCACGCGCGCTGTGACGCGTCTTTTCACTGAGGTTATCCCAGCAGTGCGGGCAGCTGATGCCTGGAGCGTAGTGCTCCGATTGGCGGTCCTCCAGCGAGATCGGCGTGCGACACGCGTGGCATTGGTCGAAGTCGCCCTCGGTGAGGTCATGGCGGACGGTCACCCGGTTGTCGAAGACGAAGCAGTCGCCGCGCCAGCGGGTTTCTTCCTGCGGTACCTCTTCGAGGTATTTAAGGATGCCGCCCTTGAGGTGATACACCTCCTCGAAGCCCTCGCCGAGCATATAGCTGGAGGCCTTCTCGCAGCGAATGCCACCGGTGCAGAACATCGCGACCTTCTTGTGCTTGGCCGGGTCGTAGTGCGCCTTGATGTAATCGGGAAATTCGCGGAAGGATTTGGTCTTCGGGTCCACGGCGCCTTCGAAGGTGCCGATGGCCACTTCGTAGTCGTTGCGGGTGTCGATCAACAGCACTTCCGGATCTTCGATCAGGGCGTTCCAGTCCTTTGGATCGACATAGGTGCCGACGCGCTGGTTGGGATCGACGCCTGGCACACCGAGGGTGACGATTTCCTTCTTCAGCTTGACCTTGGTGCGATAGAACGGCTGCTCGTCGCAGTAGGACTCCTTGTGATCGATATCGGCCAGGCGCGCATCGGTACCAAACCAGGCGAGCAAGGCATCGATCCCTTCGCGGCTGCCGGACACCGTGCCATTGATGCCTTCTTCGGCGAGCAGCAGCGTGCCCTTGATACCGTTGACAGTCATGGTTTCAAGCAGGGGTTCACGCAACGCCATGTAGTCCGGCAGGGAGACGAACTTGTACAGCGCCGCGACGACGATTTTCTGGGTCATGCAATCAGGTCCTGCAGTTGTCGCCCACGTAAAGGGCGGACCGGGTAGGGAAAAATGGGCGCGGAGTTTAGCAAAAACGTCGCTGGGGGGCTGGAAGCTGGAAGCTGGAAGAGAAAGCAGCAGTCCTCAGCCGACTTCAGGCTTCAAGCTTCAGACTTGCTTCCTCCCCTACAGGTCGGCGAGTCCGGTGCGCTGCCCTGCTCCGCCCATTCTTCCGGCGTGTAGGTGTGCAAGGCCAGAGCGTGAATCTGCTGCATCAGGTCGCCCATGGCGGCGTAGGCCCGCTGATGGCGCTTGACCGCGTTCAAGCCAGCGAAGTGCTCGCTGACGATCACCGCCTTGTAGTGGGTTTCCTGACCACGGCTGTGCATGTGGCTTTCGTCCAGCACCTGCAGATGCTGAGGTTGCAGCGCGCTTTGCAGCGCCTGTTCGATGGATTCGAGTTTGGACATCCGGGCGGCTCCGTCAGGGCTTTTTCTGGGTATCGAGTTCGGCAGTCATTTCGGCCAACAGCTTGTTGACCCTCGGCACGGCGCTTTCCAGCTTGGCCTGGGTAACCTGCGCCGAGCGGGCATTCAGCTCCGGCAGCTTGGTGAGCATCTTTTTGCCCAGCGCCGACTCATAGAAGTCGTTCAGCTGGCTGAGCTCCTGCTCGGTAAAGGTCTCGGTGTAGAGGGTGATCAGGTCCGGTTTGACCTGTTCCCAGCCGATCGCCTTGTCCAGCTCGGCATCGGCCTTCGACTGGTAGCGTTCCAGCAGTGCGCGCTTGCTGGCTGGAGCCTGGGTCTGCTCGAAGCGCTGGGCAAACATCTGCTGCACCTGAGCGTAGACCGGCACGGCGAGCCGATCAGCATTGACCAGTTCCAGGAATCGCTCAGCCTGGGCCTTGTGGCCAGCAGCGTCCGCGCTGGCCTGGCCACTGAGCAGCGCCATGGACAGGACGCTACAAAGGCCGAATGTTCGAAGAATGTGCATCGGAGGATCCTTGCCGGGTGATAGTTGAGCACCAATGGACACATTCTGCGCGCAAGGTTCCCATCGCTCAAGGAACAGGCGGCCAGCGGATTGAACCAGTGCCGGCAGCCGACGACCAAACAGGGATACCTCATCAATGGAGCACGGCATGACACGCACCGAAACCGACAGCCTGGGCCCAGTGGAAGTACCGGAACAGGCCTACTGGGGCGCACAGACTCAGCGCTCCCTCATCAACTTCGCTATTGGCGAGCAACGCATGCCACTTGCAGTCTGCCATGCGCTGGCACTGATCAAGAAAGCCGCCGCAAGGGTCAACGACCGCATTGGTGACTTGCCCCCGGACATTGCCCGCCTGATCGAACAGGCCGCCGACGAAATCCTGCATGGCCAGCATGATGACCAGTTTCCACTGGTGGTCTGGCAGACCGGCAGCGGCACGCAGAGCAACATGAACGTCAACGAAGTGATCGCTGGCCGCGCCAATGAGCTGGCCGGTGGGGCACGTGGCGGCAAGAGCCCGGTACATCCCAATGACCATGTGAACCGAGCGCAGAGCTCCAACGACTGCTTCCCGACCGCCATGCATATCGCCATTGCGCGTGCGATCCATGACGACCTGCTGCCCGCGATCGCCGAGCTGTCTGGCGGCATCGCCGAACAGGCGGCGCGGCACGGTAAGCTGGTCAAGACCGGACGCACTCATATGATGGATGCCACCCCGGTAACCTTTGGCCAGGAGCTTTCTGCATTCGTGGCGCAGCTGGACATTGCCGAACAATCGATTCGCCGTGCCTTGCCTGCGGTCTACGAGCTGGCCCAGGGCGGGACTGCTGTTGGGACGGGCCTCAATGCTCCACACGGTTTCGCCGAGGCAATAGCGGCTGAACTGGCGGCGCTGTCCGGCCTCCCGTTCGTCTCGGCGCCGAACAAGTTTGCCGCACTCTCGGGCCATGAGCCGCTGGTGGCGCTGTCCGGCTCTCTAAAGACGCTGGCCACGGCGCTGATGAAGATCGCCAACGACCTGCGCCTGCTGGGCTCGGGCCCGCGGGGCGGCCTGGCCGAGGTGCGTTTGCCGGCCAACGAGCCGGGCAGCTCGATCATGCCGGGCAAGGTCAACCCGACGCAGTGCGAGGCGCTGTCCATGCTTGCCTGTCAGGTGATGGGCAATGACGTGACCGTCGGCTTCGCCGCCAGCCAGGGGCACCTGCAGCTCAACGTGTTCAAGCCCGTTATCGTGCACAACATGCTCGAATCCATTCGTTTGCTGGCCGACGGTTGCCGCAACTTCAATACCCACTGCATCGTCGGCCTCGAGCCGGACGCCGGGCGCATGGCCGAGCATTTGGAGCGCGGGCTGATGCTGGTGACCGCACTCAATCCGCACATCGGTTACGACAAGGCTGCGGAGATTGCCAAGAAGGCCTATGGCGAAGGTACGACCCTGCGCGAAGCGGCGTTGGCGCTGGGCTATCTGACCGACGAGGAGTTCGATCAGTGGGTGCGGCCTGAGACCATGCTGGAATCCAGCCGCAGCTGATCGAGGCTTGCGATTCAAGCAAGAAAAACCCGCGCCGAGGCGCGGGTTCATTTTTGCTATCGGTCAATGCAGATCAGCTTCCAGGCCTAGCGAACCGCTTCGAACAGCCCCGACGCGCCCATGCCGCCGCCCACGCACATGGTCACGACGCCGTAACGCAGGTTGCGACGCTGCAGTTCACGAACCAGATGGCCGGCGGTCCGCGAGCCAGTCATGCCGAACGGGTGACCAATCGAAATAGAGCCACCATTGACGTTGAACTTCTCGTTGTCGATGCCCAGCGTGTCGCGGCAATACAGGCACTGCGACGCGAACGCTTCGTTGAGCTCCCAGAGATCGATATCGCTGATCTGCAGACCACGGGCTTGCAACAGGCGCGGCACCGAGAATACAGGCCCGATGCCCATTTCTTCCGGCTCACAGCCAGCCACGGTAAATCCGCGAAAGAACGCACGCGGCTTGAGGCCGAGTTCGAGCGCCTTGTCCAGGCTCATCACCAGGGTCATCGAGGCGCCGTCGGACAGCTGCGAGGCATTGCCAGCGGTCACCGAACCATCATCGGCAAATACCGGCTTGAGGCCCGACAGGCTTTCCAGCGTGGTATCCGGGCGGTTGCAATCGTCACGGTCGACCACGCCTTCATGCTCGGTGCGCTCACCGGTGTTCTTGTCCTCGGTGAAGTAGCGGACGTTCATCGGCACGATCTCGTCCTGAAACAAGCCTTCAGCCTGGGCCCGCGCGGTGCGCTGCTGACTCTGCAGGGAATAGATGTCCTGCTGCTCGCGCGTCACGTTGTAGCGGCGCGCAACCATTTCGGCGGTCTGGCCCATGCTGTGATACAGGCCCGGTACGCGCTCCTGGAGGATCGGGTTGTACAGGTTTTCGGTGTTCTTGCTCTTGGCCGTCATGGTGATGGATTCGACTCCGCCGGCAACGATGATGTCGCTGCAGCCGGAGGCAATCTGGTTGGCCGCGATGGCGATCGATTGCAGGCCGGAGGAGCAGAAGCGATTGAGGGTCATACCCGCGCATTGGATGCCCAGGTTCGACAGCACCGCCACGTTGCGGCCGATGTTGTAGCCCTGCGCGCCCTCGTTGGAGCCGGCGCCCACGATGCAGTCTTCCACCAGTTTCGGGTCCAGGTCGTTGCGCGACAGCAGCGCGTTGACGCAATGAGCCGCCATGTCATCGGGCCGGGTCATGTTGAATTTGCCACGGAAGGACTTGGCCAGACCGGTCCGAACGCTGTCGACGATCACTACATCACGCATGGCATACCTCGAATGGTTGGACAGGCCCCGACTCGCTGAAGCGGCCTGTTTTGCTGGACGATGACCCGAGCATAGTTCCAGCCCTTTGCGAAAGGCGACGACCATTCAGCAGGGATATGTCCAGCCATCGCCCCGCCCCGGCGACTACCGGGTGAGCCTCGGCACGCCTCATTTTTCGGCGATGGCGGTCTCCAGTGCCTCGTTGAGCGTGCGCAGCACCTTTACCCGGGCGAAGCGCTTGTCGTTGGCCTCCACCAGTGTCCAGGGCGCGATTTCGGTGCTGGTACGGTCGACCATGTCGGCGACGGCATGCCCGTAGTCGTCCCACTTGTCACGGTTGCGCCAGTCTTCTTCGGTAATCTTGAAGCGCTTGTGCGGGGTGTTCTCCCGCTCCTGAAACCGCTCGAGCTGAGTCTGCTTGTCGATCGACAGCCAAAACTTGACGATCACCACGCCCGCATCCACCAGCTGTTCCTCGAAATCATTGATCTCGGTATAGGCGCGCAGCCACTCGTCGGGCGAGGCAAAGCCCTCGACCCGCTCGACCAGTACGCGGCCATACCAGGATCTGTCGAAAATGGTGAACTGACCGCGCGCCGGCACGTTGCGCCAGAAGCGCCAGAGCCAGGGCTGGGCCAGCTCGTCCTCGCTGGGCGCGGCAATCTGCACGATGCGATACAACCGGGGATCAAGCGCGTCGGTGACGCGTCGAATCGCACTGCCCTTGCCTGCTGCGTCATGTCCTTCGAAAAGCGCCAGCACGCCGCGCTTGCGCAGGCGGGGATCGCGCAGCAGCTGTGACAGGCGCGCCTGTTCCTGCGCCAACTGCTCCTTGTAGTCGTCCTTGCTCAGCTTCTGTTCCAGATCCAGGCTGCCAAGCAGGCTGAGCTGGTCAAGGTTCAACTCCACCGGCGCGGTATGCGGCTGCGAGGGTTGCTGATCGGCGGCGTCCAGCGCCGCGTTGAGCCCTTCGAGCAGCAGCCGGCCGGCCGTAAGACTGCGGTAACGTTCGTCGTGCCCCTCGATCACGTACCAGGGCGCGAAGTCGCGGCTGCTGCGGCGCAGGATCAGTTCGCCGTGTCGCACGAACTTGTCGTAGGTCTTCGACTGTTGCCAGTCCAGCGGGCTGATCCGCCAGCTGTGCAGCGGATCATCCTTGAGCGATTCGAGGCGCTGGAGCATCCGCTCCTTGGAGAGGTGGAACCAGAACTTGAAGATCAGCATGCCTTCGGCACAGAGCATGCGCTCGAACCGCTGGGCGCGGTCGATGGCCAGTTCCAGGTCGGCTTTCTTGATGCGGCCATGGACACGGTCTTCCAGCATCTTGCTGTACCAGTTGCCGAAGAAGATCCCGGTCTGGCCTTTCGGTGGCAGGCGCCGCCAGTAGCGCCAGGCCGGCGGATGCGAGAGCTCTTCGTCGGTGGGCACATCGAAGCTGTCCACGCGAATCAGTCGCGGGTCCATCCATTCGTTGAGGAGCTTGATCGTCTCGCCCTTGCCGGCGCCCTCGATTCCGTTGATCAGGATCAGCACCGGGAACCGTGCCTGTTCCCGCAGGCGGTACTGCGCCTGCAACAGGGCTTCGCGCAGAGCGGGCACTTCTTTGTTGTAGGTTTCCTTGTCAATGGTGTGGCCGATTTCCGCGGACTCGAACATGAGCTACTCCAGAGTATGGCTTCGCATAACACTAGCAGGCTGAGTGGCCTTGGCGTGAGCTCTGGCCTGGCCACCCGTTGATGCGACAAAGCGCATCCACGGCAGGTTTCGCGCGGCTGCTAGAATCGCCGCCTTTCGCGCCAGGATGCCTATGATGTCCAGCCATTCAGCCAACGATTTTCAGCATGCCGAACTCGACTGGGACGCCAATGGCCAGCCGCAGTCCCGCCTGTACAACGACGTCTATTTCTCACGCATTTCGGGTATGGCGGAAACCAGGCACGTGTTTCTTCAGCCGAACGGCCTCGGGGAGCGTTTCGCCGCCCTTGAGACTGGCGAGCGCCTGGTCATCGGCGAGACGGGTTTCGGCACCGGGCTGAATTTTCTCTGTGCCTGGGCGCTGTTCGAGCGTTGTGCGAAGCCTGGCGCCAGGCTGCATTTCGTCAGCGTGGAAAAACACCCCCTTGCCCGTGCCGACCTGCAGCGCGCCCTTGCACTGTGGCCCGAACTGCAGCATCAGGCGCAGCAGTTGCTCGCGCAATACGTGGCGGTCAATCCCGGCTTCCAGCAGTTTCGCTTCGGCCGGATAGTGCTGACCCTGCTGGTGGGCGACGCCTTGGACTGCCTGGGCACGCTGGACGCCCGTGTCGACGCCTGGTTTCTCGACGGCTTCGCTCCAGCCAAGAACCCGGACATGTGGCAGCCTGCACTGTTCGAGCAGATGGCCCGCCTGTCCGGCCCGGGCACCACGCTGGCCACCTTCACCAGTGCCGGTACGGTGCGGCGCGCACTGCAGGCGGCAGGCTTCGAGGTGAAGCGCATCCCCGGTTTCGGTCAGAAGTGGGAAAGCCTGCGCGGCCGGTTCATCGGCTCCCCGGAGCAGGCGGGCAAGCCCTGGTTTGCCCGGCCAGCGTTCAAACCCGCGCAACGCAGGGCTCTGGTGATAGGTGCAGGCCTGGCCGGTTGCGCCAGCGCCGCAAGCCTGGCCGCGCGCGGCTGGCAGGTCACCTTGCTGGAGCGGCACTCGGCCATCGCCGAGGAAGGCTCCGGCAATCCCCAGGGTGTGCTCTATCTGAAGCTGTCGGCGCACGGTACGGCACTGTCGCAACTGGTGGTCAGCGGCTTCGGCTATACCCGTCGGTTATTGGCCAACCTGCAGCAGGGCCGGGACTGGGACGCCTGCGGTGTGCTGCAGATCGCCTTTGATGAGAAGGAGGCCGCACGTCAGGCCGAACTGGCCACGGCCTTCCCTGCCGATCTGCTCCATCCGGTTGATCGTGAACAGGCTCGGAGGCTGTCAGGAGTCGAGACGGGCCAGGGCGGCCTGTTCTACCCGAGCGCCGGCTGGGCGCACCCGCCGGCATTGTGCCGCTGGCTGATCGATCATCCGGATATCCGGCTGATTCACCACCAGCAGCCGGTTGAGCTGCGCCGCAGTGGCGAGTCCTGGCAGGCGCTGGATGCCGACCAGGTGCTGGCCGAGGCGCCAGTGGTAGTGCTCGCCGGGGCCGCCGAGGCTGGATGTTTCAGCCAGAGCGCCTGGCTGCCGCTCAAGCGCATCCGCGGGCAGATTACCGGCCTGCCGGAGACAGCAGAAAGCGCCGTGCTACAGACCGTGCTCTGCGCCAAGGGTTACGTTGCCCCAGCCCGTGAAGGGCAGCATACCCTTGGCGCCAGCTTCAACTTCGCCGAAGCCGACCCTGCACCGAGCGCAGCCGAGCACCGTTCCAATCTCGAAATGCTGAAGGAAATTTCCGCCGATCTTCATCACCGCTTGCACGCCGATACATGCGCCGTTGAGGACCTTCACGGGCGTGTCGCCTTCCGCTGTACCAGCCCCGATTACCTGCCGATCATAGGGCCCCTGGCCGACGCCGAAGCGTTCGCTGGTGCCTATGCCGTGCTGTCCAAAGATGCCCGGCAGGCTCCGGACACGCCCTGCCCCTGGCTGGATGGGCTGTACGTCAACACCGCTCACGGCTCGCGCGGCCTGATCACCACGCCATTGGCCGGCGAACTGCTGGCGGCCTGGCTTGATGGCGAGCCCCTGCCCTTGCCCCGCGCCATCGCCGAAGCCTGCCACCCGAACCGTTTCCTGCTGCGCAAGCTGATTCGGCGCACCTGACTTGCAGGCAGCTGCCGGGACGTTTGAGCAACGGCGAGGTTACTTCGCCGTTGCAATCCAGCGCACTTGTCAGCGGCGAGACGGCTCGTCCCAGAACGGGCGGGCGCTTTCCGCCTCAACATCGGCTCGGCTAAGCCCGATGTCCTTGAGCATTTCATCGCTCAGTGCAGCAAGCCGCTGGCGCTGACGATACAACGCATGCCAGCGGCAGATCTGCTGCCAGGAACCCAGCAACAGGCGTCCGAGCGAGAAATGGCCCGCTGTGCTCAGCGTACGCGGTAGAAACCCGGCATGGCTTTTCATCTGTGCACCCTCCCAGTGGATGGCGCCAGTTTCCAGCCGGGCTTATGATCAATCCAACGAATGTTTCTGATGGCAACCATCTCGGGGATTGATGAATGGCCAACTATCCCAGCATCGATGCCGAACTGCTGCGCAGCTTTGTCGCGATCGCTGATCACGGTGGTTTTACCCGCGCCGCCGAAGCGGTCAACCGCACACAATCGGCTATCAGCATGCAGATGAAGCGGCTCGAGGAGGACGTGCTGCAGCGCCCGGTTTTCGAGCGTGACGGTCGCCAGGTTCGGCTGACGCCCGAGGGCCAGATCCTGCTTGGTTATGCGCGCAGGATCCTCAAGCTGCACGGCGAGGTGCTTACCACGTTGCGCGAGCCGCACATGGTCGGCTCGGTGCGCATTGGCACGCCAGACGACTATGTGATGCGTTTTCTGCCCGGCATCCTGTCGCGTTTCGCTCAGGCCTATCCCCTGGTTCAGGTCGAGGTGCACTGCGAGCCGTCATACCAGCTATTGCACCGACGCGACCTGGACCTGACCATCGTCACTCGGGAGCCGGGCACGGAGATCGGCCAGCTGCTGCGTCGCGAACGGTTTGTCTGGGCCGAGGCGCCGGGCTTCAACACTCATGAGCAGCGCCCCATGCCGTTGGCGATGTTCAACACCGAGTGCTTCTGTCGGGCCTGGGCCTGCAACGCCCTGGACGGACTGGACATACCCTACCGGGTCGCCTACACGAGCCCCAGCCTATCGGCGCTGATGGCGGTGGTTGGCGCGGGCCTCGCCGTGACTGCGCAGTTCGAGAGCCTCGTCTCATCCGACATGCGCATTCTCGGCGAAGCAGAGGGCATGCCTGAACTGCCTCTGAGCAGCATCGTGCTGTTACGCAGCGAGCGTAACCAGTCGCAGGTCAGCGAAACCCTGGCCGAGCATATCGTCGAGGGTTTCCGCACCTGAGTGATGGATCACAGCGCCTGGGGTTCCCTCACTCGTGCAGGGTGCCGGCCCGCAACGGTAGTTTTTCGTATTGCCCGGAGGCAGCTGCGCGGCTGGCGAGCCATGCGCGACTGATCTGCAATGCCGCGCCGCGCCTTGCTGCAGATCGCTTGCAGCCGGTCACGCCCGTCAAGAAACCTGAACTTCACGGTCCGCGTGCCAGTCACACTTTCGAACGGATATACCGGTAAGGACCTTATGTGTGGCATAGCTGGCGAACTTCGCTTCGATAATCAACCGGCCGATCTGGCTGCCGTTGAACGCATCACCCAATCCCTGACCTCGCGTGGACCGGATGCCTGCGGCTTCAATAGCCACGGGCCTCTCGCACTGGGGCATCGGCGTCTGAAAATCATGGATCTGTGCGAGGCCTCTGGCCAGCCGATGATCGATTCGGCGCTCGGCCTTTCCATGGTGTTCAACGGCGCCATCTACAACTACCCGGAACTGCGTGCCGAACTCGAGGCACTGGGTTACAGCTTTTTCTCCGGCGGTGACACCGAGGTGTTGCTCAAGGGTTTTCACGCCTGGGGCGAAGCCCTGCTGCCCCGCCTGAACGGCATGTTCGCCTTCGCCATCTGGCAGCGCGACGGGCAGGAGCTTTTCATTGCGCGGGATCGCCTCGGCATCAAGCCGCTGTATCTGTCGCGCACCGGCGAGCGCCTGCGCTTTGCGTCGACCCTGCCGGCGTTGCTCAAGGGTGGCGACATTGCCGGTGTGCTGAATCCGGTGGCACTGAACCATTACATGAGCTTCCATGCCGTCGTGCCCGCACCGGACACGCTCATCGCAGGCATCGAAAAGCTGCCGCCAGGTACCTTCATGCGTGTCGATGCCAGCGGCAAGGCCAGCCAGCACCGCTGGTGGACGCTGGAGTTCGGCGCCTCGGAAGAGGAACAGCACTACAGCTTCGAAGACTGGCAAGAGCGCACCCTGACGACCCTGCGCGAGTCCGTTGCCCTGCGCCATCGCGCAGCAGTGGACGTTGGCGTGCTGCTGTCCGGCGGTGTCGACTCCAGTCTGCTGGTCGGCCTGCTTCGCGAAGCGGGTGCCGCTGATAATCTGCAAACCTTCTCCATCGGCTTTCAGGATGCAGGCGGCGAGCGCGGTGACGAGTTCAAGTATTCCGACCTGATTGCCCAGCATTACGGGACGCGCCATCACCAGCTGCGCATTCAGGAAAGGGAAATCCTCGAACAGCTGCCCGCCGCCTTCCGCGCCATGAGCGAGCCGATGGTCAGCCATGACTGCATCGCCTTCTATCTGCTCTCGCGTGAGGTGTCCAAACACTGCAAGGTGGTACAGAGCGGCCAGGGTGCAGACGAGCTGTTTGCCGGCTACCACTGGTATCCACAGGTGGACGGTGCAGAGGATCCGGTCGAGGCTTACCTGCAGGCCTTCCGCGACCGCAGCTTCGAAGAGTACGCCGACACGGTGCAGCAGCAGTGGGTCAAGGGCGACTTTTCCGGCGATTTCGTACGTCAGCATTTCGCCCAACCCGGCGCCGATGCGGCTGTCGACAAGGCCCTGCGAATCGACAGCACGGTGATGCTGGTAGACGACCCGGTCAAGCGTGTTGACAACATGACAATGGCCTGGGGCCTGGAGGCGCGGGTGCCGTTTCTCGATCACAACGTGGCGGAGCTTTCCGCGCGCATTCCAGCCAAGTACAAACTACCGGATGGCGGCAAGTACGTGCTCAAGGAAGCGGCGCGCAAGGTTATTCCGGCAGCAGTCATCGATCGTCCCAAGGGCTATTTCCCGGTGCCGGGGCTCAAGCATCTCGAGGGCGATACGCTGAACTGGGTGCGGAAGCTGCTCACGGACCCGAGCCAGGACCGCGGGCTGTACAACCCGGCGATGCTGGACAAGCTATTCAATGATCCCGAAGGGCAGCTGACACCGTTGCGTGGCTCCAAGCTGTGGCAACTGGCTGCGGTCAATCTATGGTTGAGCGAACAAGGCCTCTAAGAACCCGATCATGACGACGCGGCGAGCGAGCGCCGAGCCGTTACCGCCGTGAAGTCATGACAAGCTCCAAGGAATGCACCATGCAGAAGTCCCAAGCCTATGGACAGCGACTGTTGCGCGGCCAGACACCGACCTACGAGCGCTTGCAGCAACGGCTCGCCGAGGATGGCCAGGATGAACCCCAGGCGCCCGTGACGCTGCACTGTGGCTGGGGCCGCATCCTGATCGGCCATACGTATTCCGATCCGGAAAAGCTCGCCGCAGACCTGCTCCACGAGCAGGCTGGCGAACGCGACATCGCGCTTTATGTTGCCGCGCCACACCAGGTGCTTGCCTACGCGCCGCAGCAGTTGTTTCTCGACCCGTCCGACACGTCGCGCATCTGGTTTACCGACTACCGACCGGCACGGCGCAGCTTCCGCGGCTTCGGTATCCGAAGGGCCCAGAGCGAGGCGGACTGGAAGGCGATCAACTGCCTGTATCAATCCCGCCATATGTTGCCGGTAAACCCGGAGCTCTGTACCCCCAGGGATCAGGGCGGTCCTGTCTATTGGCTCGCCGAGGATGACGATTCCGGCCAGATCATTGGCAGCGTCATGGGCCTGGATCACCACAAGGCGTTCAACGATCCGGAAAACGGCTCGAGCCTCTGGTGCCTCGCGGTCGCCCCGAGCTGCACTCGCCCGGGCGTCGGCGAAGCCCTGGTGCGCCATCTGATCGAGCACTACATGGGACGTGGGCTGGCCTATCTGGATCTGTCGGTCCTGCATGACAACAAGCAGGCAAAGGCGCTCTACGCCAAGCTGGGCTTCCGCGACCTGCAGACCTTCACGGTCAAGCGCAAGAACACCTTCAACCAGCCGTTGTTTCTGGGCCCTGGCCCGGAAGCCGAGCTGAATCCCTACGCCCGGATCATCGTTGACGAAGCGCGCCGGCGCGGCATCGAGATCAGCATCGACGACACCGAGGCCGGCTTGTTCACCCTTACCCAGGGCGGTCGAAAGGTGCGCTGCCGTGAATCGCTGTCGGATCTCACGTCTGCCGTGAGCATGACGCTCTGCCAGGACAAGAGCCTGACCCACCGAACACTCGCCCGCGCCGGCCTGAAGCTGCCGGCCCAGCAGCTCGCTGGATCACCCGAAGACAACGCCGCGTTTCTCGAAGCGCACGGCAGCGTCGTGGTCAAGCCGCTCGATGGCGAGCAGGGCCACGGAGTCTCAGTCGACCTGCGCAACCCCGCAGACGTCGAAGAAGCGATTGGCCGAGCACGCCACTTCGATCAGCGTGTGCTGCTCGAAAGCTATCATCCCGGCCTCGATTTGCGCATCGTGGTGATCGGCTATGAGGTAGTCGCTGCGGCAATCCGCCGACCGGCTGAAGTCGTCGGCGACGGCAGCCACACCATTCGAGAGTTGATAGAAACCCAGAGTCGCCGCCGCCAGGCCGCCACCGGGGGCGAAAGCAAGATTCCAATGGATGAGGAAACCCAGCGGTGCCTGAGCGAAGCCGGCTTCGATTACGACAGCGTACTGCCACGTGGCGAGCATCTGACGGTTCGACGCACCGCCAATCTGCATACCGGCGGCACGCTCGATGATGTGACCGATCAACTGCACCCCGACCTGATCGACGCTGCCGTTCGTGCCGCCCGCGCGCTGGACATCCCGGTGGTCGGCCTCGACCTGCTGGTGCCCGCGGCAGATCAGCCCGAGTACGTCTTCATCGAGGCGAACGAGCGGGTCGGTCTTGCCAATCACCACCCGCAGCCCACGGCTGAGCGCTTCGTGGATCTGCTGTTTCCGTTGAGCCATGGGACCCGCTAGCGGGGCAGAGCGAATCCTTTGTTCGCGCTCCGGCACCTGTAGGTGTCGGCGCCCTGTCGCCACCTCGCTTGCGGCTGATCGCAGCTCAAACTCACCTACAACATAGCGGCAGCATTTCGTTCGCCGCTAAGGACTGACAATGACTGCAAAACTTCCAGAACCTGACCTGAATTATCTGCAGCGTGTGCTGCTGGAAATGCTCGCCATTCCCAGCCCTACCGGTTTCACGGACACCATCGTCCGCTATGTCGCCGAGCGCCTGAAGGAGCTGGGTATTCCCTTCGAACTGACCCGCCGGGGTACCATTCGCGCCACGCTCAAGGGGCGCCGCTACAGCCCGGACCGAGCCATCGCAGCGCACCTGGACACCATCGGGGCCAGCGTTCGGGAAATCCATGACAGCGGCCGGCTTGGCCTTTCACCTGTAGGCTGCTGGTCGAGCCGCTTCGCCGAGGGCAGCCGCGTCAGTGTGTTTACCGACACCGGAGTGGTGCGCGGCAGCGTGTTGCCGCTGCTGGCATCGGGTCACGCCTTCAACACTGCGGTCGACGAGATGCCGATCAGCTGGGATCACGTCGAGCTGCGGCTCGATGGCTACACCCAGAGCCGTGCGGACACCCTGGCGCTCGGGATAAACGTGGGCGATTTCGTGGCCTTCGATCCCATGCCCGAATTCACCGACAGCGGCTACATCAGCTCGCGTCATCTTGATGACAAGGCCGGTGTTGCGGCGCTGTTGGCGGCCCTGAAGGCGGTCGTTGAAAGCGGTCGCGAGCCGCCCATCGACTGCCACCCGCTGTTTACCATCACCGAAGAGACCGGCTCCGGCGCTGCTGGCGCCCTGCCCTGGGATGTCAGTGAATTTGTCGGCATCGATATCGCGCCTACTGCCAAGGGCCAGGCATCCAGCGAGCACGCCGTGACCGTGGCCATGCAGGACTCCGGCGGCCCTTACGATTTTCACCTGTCGCGACACTTGCTGAAGCTGGCCGCAGGCAACGAGATCCCGGTCCGGCGTGACCTGTTCCGCTACTACCACAGCGACGCCCAGTCAGCGATCGCAGCGGGCCATGACATCCGTACGGCCCTGCTGGCCTTTGGCTGCGACGCCACGCACGGCTATGAACGCACCCACATCGACAGCCTGGCCGCCATGAGCAGACTGGTTTGCGCCTACCTGCTGAGCCCGCCAGTCTTTGCCAGTGACGCCCATGCCGGAAAGGATTCACTG
Source organism: Stutzerimonas sp. C6.4V (assembly GCF_058536345.1). Lineage (NCBI taxonomy): Bacteria > Pseudomonadati > Pseudomonadota > Gammaproteobacteria > Pseudomonadales > Pseudomonadaceae > Stutzerimonas > Stutzerimonas sp. C6.4V. Next base: position 997,859 of record NZ_JBZUBM010000001.1, on the reverse strand, counting down.
GAGAATTTCAGCCACCAGCTCGAGCATGTCACCCAGATGGAAAACGACACGCGGGTACCGGCAGTCGATTCGATCTTCGACAAGCACAACGACGATTCATCCCAATGACCTGTACGTTTCATGATGTGCCGCCAACTTGAGGCATCTGCCAATTGCGAGGCGGCTTCTATCCGGGCAAAGTCGCAGCCTCTGAACTGCATGGGTGCCTCGAGCAGGCATCAGGCGAACCTGGGTTTGCCGTCTGCGTAACTGGAAAAACCGCGTATCGCGGCTTTGCAAGCCCCCGAGTCGATCACATGCTCTCGCGTCTTTGTCTGGCCTTGTTCCTGTTCTGCCTGTCCGCTCAGGTCTGGGCGTTTGCACCCGTGCAGGTGGACTCACAGCATTTTCGCGAGGCCCTGGGAAGCAGTACCTACTTTCTTAGAGATCCCGGCGCAGAACTGAGCGCGACTGAAGTATTCGCGTTGCCGCAGGAAACCTTCGAGCCAGTAAGAGGCGTTCACGCCAACAAGGGCAAGAACGACTCGGTCTGGTGGTTCCGAGTCGATCTCGATAACCAGCTGAACGCCCCCGTCGGCGGCTTTGTCGAGATCAACTATCCGTTGCTCGACGACATCCAGCTCTATCTGCGTCACCCGGACGGCCGGATCAGCCGGCAGCAATCGGGAGACGGCCATCCGTTCAGCCAACGCTCGGTCAAGGTCAGCAACTTCTGGTTTCCCCTTGATCTGGAACCCGGCACTTCCACCGTGCTGCTGCGTGTCAAGAGCACCAGCACCCTGTACCTCCCGCTGTATTTCAGCAGCTATGCGGCAAACGCCGAAGCCACCGAAGAATCGATGGGCTTTGCCGGCGCCTTCTACGGCGTGCTGTTCGCGATGTTCTGCTACAACTTCTTTCTCTTCCTCTCGCTGCGGGAACCAGCCTACTTCTGGTATCTGATCTACAACCTGAACGTAGGCCTGTTCACCCTCAGCTTCGATGGCATGCTGGTCAAATGGCTGAATGATGCCGGCGGCGTCGTTGCGCTGGGCATCTATGCGCTGATGCTCAGCCATTGCCTGATTGCCGTGCAGTTCAGCAGGCATTTCCTTCACACCCGTGAATATTTCCCGCGCCTGGACATCGCGCTGCAAGTCACCTTGGCCGGAGCGGTCGGTGCGCTGGCGTCCGGCTTCGTGCTCGACATGCAAACCTGGAGCGTACTGGCCAGCGTCATGGTCATCGGGGTGTCCATCGGCCTGCTCCTTACCGGAGCTTTCGTATGGGGCCGCGGCGTGCGCTATGGCCTGTACTACACGCTCGCCTGGGGCGTATTGCTGGCTACATTCGTCATCGTCACGGCCGGTTCACTGGGCGTGAACCTGTTTGGTCTTTACGGCGCCCCGGTCGTCAAGATCGGCATCGCTTTCGAGCTGATCACCCTGTCCATCGGGCTTGCCGACCGCATCAACCTGCTCAAGGAAGAAGGCTTCAGGTCGCGCCAGGCAGCCGAGCGGGCAGAAAGCGAAAATCAGGCGAAAAGCCGTTTCCTTGCAAAAATGAGCCATGAAATCCGCACGCCGCTCAACGGCGTGCTGGGAATGCTGCAACTGCTGCGTGAAACCCCGCTGGACCGCAACCAGCGGTTCTACCTGGACACCATCTCCAGTTCGAGCAACTCGCTGATGACCGTGATCAACGACATCCTCGACTATGCGCGCATCGGCGCGGGCAAGATGGTTCTGGAAGACATCGAATTCGACCTGGAGACGCTGGTTTCCGAAACCATCAGCCTGTTCACGGCCCAGGCACTGGAAAAGCAACTGGGCCTGCATCTCAGCCTCGGGCCTGGCGTCCCCCGTCGCCTGCGAGGTGACCCGACCCGCCTCAAGCAAGTCCTGATGAACCTGCTCAGCAACTCACTGAAGTTCACCGAACGGGGATGCGTGTTGCTGGAGATCAGCCGCCAGGGGCCTCAGGAAGCGCGCAGCCTGGTGTTCGCGATCACCGATAGCGGCATTGGGATGCGTGCAGAAGTGCTGAGTCAGCTGTTCGTCTCGTTCGCCCAGGGCGATTCCAGCACCACGCGCCGTTATGGCGGCAGCGGGCTGGGGCTGGTCATCAGTAAGGAGCTGGTGGAAATGATGGGTGGCCGCATCGAAGTGCAGAGTACGCCTGGTCACGGCAGCCGGTTCAGTTTCGATATGCCGCTGCGTGAAGCAGGCGGCACCCTCGACCCCCTTATCCCGCTGCTCGAGGGGCATACGGCAGTGATTGCGTCTGGGGATCCGTGCGCCCTGGATGCGATGGGCAATTTGCTCAGCCGCTGGGGCATGCGCATCGTTCGCTGCGAGGAGCCGCAACGGTTGCCTCGCTACCTCGACGATCAGACCCCTGCCTCGCTGTTGGTCATAGTGGCGCCCTGGACAGGCAATCCGCTCTCGTGGCTCACCCCGCTGGCCGGCCAGCTCGAGCCGGATCAGCGCGTGATGCTGCTGTATCCGCCCCAGGACGAGCAGATTCCTGTTGCTTCGTCGCTGCGACTGGCCAGCTTGCCATTGCCGCTACTGCTTGGCCCGCTACGCGACGCCCTGCACCGGCTCTACCAGCCACCCCAAACGCCCTCAGATGGCGCAGCGATGGCTAAAGGCGAACTGCCCCGCATGAACGCCAGACCTTGCATTCTCATTGCCGAAGACAATCCCGTCAGTCAGATGGTCGTGTCCAGTCTGCTGCGCAAACGGGGCTACGAGGTCATCATTGCCGAGAACGGGCGCCGCGCAGTCAAGGCCTATTGTCTGAACCCAGGAGCAGTGCAGCTCATCCTGATGGATTGCGAGATGCCGGAACTGGATGGTTTCGAAGCCAGCCGACAGGTTCGTCGTTTCGAGGCCGAACGGGGTATACCGGCGGTACCGATCGTCGCGCTCACTGCCCATGTGCTTGAAGAACATCGCCGACAGGGCCGGGATGCCGGCATGGATGATTTCATCGGCAAGCCGTTGGCCAGCGAGCAGCTGTATGCTTGCCTGGACAGGTTCCTGGACGCCCCGATCATCGAACCCGACCTGCACCACCCTACCTGAACAGAAGCCGATGCTCATTCCATACGACCAGCTCGAACCTGACACCCTGACTCGTCTGATCGAGGATTTCGTCACTCGCGATGGCACCGATAACGGTGACGAGACGCCGCTGCAGACGCGGGTCGAACGGGTGCGCCACGCCTTGAGCAAAGGCACCGCCGTGATCCTCTTCGATGTTGATCACCAGCAGTGTCAATTGGCACTCAAGCGCGACGTGCCGAAGGAATGGCTGGACGACTGAGCGCTAGCCGAGCACCCCGCCGTCGCGCTCCCAGGCGCAGCGCATGCGAAGATCACGTTGGTGAGGGCTATGCGAGCCGCTATCGGTATCCCAGCGAAAGGTGTGCGTGCCGTTGAGCTCGGTTTCCAGATGCACCACCGCGCTGGTCCAATACAGCTCATCGAGAAGCGCCTCGAAATTGCGGACCCACAGCGCCCACTCGTACTCGACCGCTCGATAGCTGGCGCCAAAGTGGATCACCTGCGTCTGGTAGACGCCTTCCTCGGCGCAGCATGAAAACATCTCACGGCCAATGAAGGGCCAGCCCTCCCCTAGCGGCAAGCGGTCCAGTGCACGGCGATTGACAGCCCTGCGCTGCCGGCACTCCCCTACGTCAGCCGAAGGCCAATCGCGGATACTGCCGTAGACGATGGATTCCGGCTCCACAGTGTCACTCCAGACGAAAGGTCGACATGTTCAACCAATTCGAAGCGCCATTCCAGCTTGCCAGGCTGCTGGGCACTGGCTGTTTTGGCCAGCGGTGACGCAGACCACAGCTTTGGGACGCGTTCAGGCTGCCGTTGCCGCTTTCGCCTCTCGACGAGGGGCCAGCCGTATGGCAAGAACGGACATCAACGCAGATATGCCCGCCAGGACGACGAAGGGCCAGCGGTAGTCGCCCGCCAGATCCCGTCCCAACCCGGTCAATACCGGCGCCAGACAAGCCAGGCAATATCCGGTGCAGAGCATCATGGCGGTCAGGCGGCTGACCGCCAGCGGGGTGCTTGCCTCATACATCGGCAAGACCAGCGACATGGAAAAGGTGCCGTTCAAGGCCACGCCCAGCAGCATGCACACCAGCAAAGGATTGACCTGCGGAAGCCAGGCGATGACCAACAGGCAGCCCGTCGCCAGCACACCACAGCCAGACATCAGCAGATGCCGCCTGCCGAAGCGCTGAGCCAGCCAAGGCATGATGAAGGCGCTGGGTAAGCCGATCAGCATGAATCCGCTGAAAAACGCGTTGCTTTGCAGCAAGCTGAAGCCAACCTCGTGATAACGCGCCACCAACCAGGTTGCCAGCGCATAGAACAGCCCGGCCTGCAGGGCAAAATAGATACTCACCAGCCAGGCCCTCGGCTCGCCCCAGGGCAGACCGGTGCGCCCCCCTGCAGCCGACTCGGGCTGATTGGGCAACCGCCACCAGATCAGCAGCGCCAGCACGGCGGGGACCGCCCACAGCGCCAGTCCCCAGGTCCAGCGGTTACCCATCAGCTCGGTGGCCGGTGCGGTCAACACCACGCCAATGGTGCCGCCCACTGCCATGCTCAACGAATAGTAAGCGGCCGTCTTGCCCATCCGGTCCAGGAAGTGGCGCTTGATGAAGCCCGATAACAGCGGCCCTGCCACCGCGATTCCGGCGCCGACCAGCGCAGCGGTAGAGATGAGCAGCGGAGCGTTGTCACCGAGCAGGCGCAGCAGCAACGCCACGCCGATCAAGCCCAGGCAAAGACTGATGGTGCGCTCCAGCCCGAAACGCACCGCCAGTCGCGGCGCCATGGGCGCAAGCAAGCCCATCAGCAACACCGGAAGGGCCGTGGTAAGGCTGATCACGCCGCGACTGAGCTGCAGCTCTTCGGCGATGCGCTCGATCAGCGGTGCGAAAGAGGTGATGCCGGGACGCAGATTGATCGCGGCAAGCACGAGAGCCAGCATGAGCAGCCAGCGAGACGGGTTCTTCAAGGTGCATCCAGAGGGCGGGCCGAGGGTGAGCCGGCAACCCTACTCCCGCGCCTGGATCAGGGCAAGCAAAACGGACTGTTCGGTCAGGTTCTGCTCTTGCTGCGCTTCTTCTCCGCCAGGGCCGCCATCTCGTCGTAGATAGCCTGTGGGTTCTGCTGCTTGATCTTCCAGGCCATGCGGCCCTCGTCATGCGGCAGGATCATGAACACGCCCTCGGCTACCTGACGATAGATATAGTCGGCAATGTCGGCTGCGGTGATCGGCGACGCTTCGAGCAGCTTGCTGATCTGCGCTTTCATATTGGGCGTCGGCCCGCGGTAGGAATCCATCAGATTGGTTTGGAAGAATGACGGGCAGACCACATGAACCCCGACCTGCTGCTGTTTGAGCTCGACCAGCAGGCTCTCGGACAGGGCGACCACGCCCGCCTTGGCCACGTTGTAGTTGCTCATCCCTGGCGCCTGCATCAGGGCAGCCATCGAGGCGATGTTGATGATCTTGCCCTGGCTCTTCTGCACCAGCGGCAGAAATGCCTTGCAGCCCTTGACCACACCCATGAGATTGATTGCGATCTGCCAGTCCCAGTCCTCCAGCGACAACTCCTCGAAGAAGCCACCCGAGGCGACACCCGCATTGTTGACCACCACATCTATGCCGCCAAGATTGGTCTCGCAAGCCTGAGCCAGCGCGGTCAGCTGGCTGTAGTCGCGTACGTCGCAGCGTTGCGTGAAGCCATCGCCGCCCGCTTGACGAACCATTTTCAAGGTTTCGGCAAGACCGGCCTCGTTGACATCCGACAAGGCCAGCTGCCAGCCCTCCCGCGCCCAGCGCAAGGCAATTTCGCGACCCAGGCCGGAACCGGCTCCCGTGACCATCATTCGATTCTGCATCGGTGTGACCTTTTGTTCGTTGGTTGCCACGAGTCTAGCGAAAGCGACGGCTGCCTCCGGCCTCTATCGAAACGCTGAATGACTGTCATGCTTCAGGTTCGATTGGCACTGCTGAGACACAGGCTCCGAAAGCAAAAAAGGCAGCCTTTCGGCTGCCTTTGCATCACAACGATGAGCTTCAGTGTGCGACGGCACCACTCGAACCCAAACCGGTCTGGGAGCGGATGAACTGCGGGAAGAAACGTGCACGCTCTTCCGCCGCCGCCTTGGATTTATCGGTGACCGAGAAAAACCACAGGCCGGCAAACGACGCGATCATGGCAAATAGTGCCGGGTACTTGTACGGGAAGATCGCCTTCTCGAAGTGCAGCACATCGACCCATACCGTCGGGCTGAGGATGGTCAGCAGCAGAGCTGTGCCCAGGCCCATCGCGCCGCCGATCAGCGCGCCGCGGGTGGTCAGGTTCTTCCAGTACATCGAAAGGAACAGGATCGGGAAGTTGCAGCTGGCCGCAACCGAGAAGGCCAGGCCCACCATGAAGGCGATATTCTGGTTCTCGAAAGCGACACCGAGGAGGATGGCCAGCACACCCAGGGCCAGCGTGGTGCGCTTGGTTACTTTCATCTCGTCCTCTTCCCTGGCCTTGCCCTTCTTGATCACGCAGGCATAGAGATCATGCGCAACAGCCGAAGCACCTGCCAGCGCCAGACCGGACACCACCGCGAGGATGGTGGCGAAGGCCACCGCGGAGATGAACCCAAGGAACAGATTGCCGCCAACCGCCGAAGCCAGGTGGATAGCGACCATGTTGGTGCCGCCGACGATGGCGCCCGTGGCGTCCTTGAAGCTCGGGTTGGTGCTGACCAGCAGGATCGCGCCGAAGCCGATGATAAAGGTCAGGATGTAGAAGTAGCCGATGAAGCCAGTCGCATAGAACACGCTCTTGCGCGCTTCCTTGGCGTCAGCAACGGTGAAGAAGCGCATCAGGATGTGCGGCAGGCCCGCTGTGCCGAACATCAGTGCCAGGCCCAGCGAAATCGCCGAGATCGGGTCGGAAACCAGGCCGCCCGGGCTCATGATCGCCTGGTGGTTCGGATGCAGCGCCACGGCGTCGGAGAACAGACGGCCGAAATCGAAGCCGACGCTGTACATCACCATAACGGCCATGAAGGTTGCACCGGACAGCAGCAGCACCGCCTTGATGATCTGCACCCAGGTGGTCGCCAGCATGCCGCCGAACATCACGTACATCACCATCAGCACACCAACCAGCACGACGGCGACCAGGTAATCCAGACCGAACAGCAGCTGGATCAGCTTGCCGGCACCGACCATCTGCGCGATCAGGTAGAAGGCCACCACGATCAGCGAGCCGCAGGCCGAAAGGATACGGATCTGCGTCTGGCCCAGGCGGTAGGAGGCTACGTCCGAGAAGGTGAATTTGCCCAGGTTACGCAGTCGCTCGGCCATCAGAAAAAGAATGATCGGCCAGCCCACCAAGAAGCCGATCGAATAGATCAAGCCGTCGTAGCCGCTGGTGAACACCAGTGCCGAAATGCCGAGAAACGAGGCCGCGGACATGAAGTCCCCAGCGATCGCCAGGCCGTTCTGAAAGCCGGTGATGCTACCGCCGGCGGTGTAGTAATCGGAGGTGGAGGTGTTGCGCTTGGCTGCCCACTTGGTGATGCCCATCGTGAAAATGATGAACACGACGAACATGGAAATGGCGGTCCAGTTGGTGGCCTGTTTCTGTACATCACCGGTCAGGGCGTCAGCGAACAGTGCCGGTGCAGCCGTAGTCAGGGCAGCGGCGGTCAGCAAACGAGCAAGCATCATTTCCGGGCCTCGTTGAGAATGTCCTGGGTGATGCGATCGAATTCGCCATTGGCGCGCTGGACATAGATGCCCGTCAGGACGAAAGACAGGAAGATAAGCCCCAGCCCCGCAGGGATGCCCCAGGTAGTGACGGAGCCGGCGCTCAGCGGAGTCCCGAGGATGGCAGGCTCGAACGCGATGATCAGAATGAAGGCGAAGTAGGCCATCAGCATGACGGCAGCCAGCGTCCAGGCGAAACGGCCACGCTTGGCGACCAGTTGCTGGAAGCGTGGATCGGCGTTGATCTGCTGGAAAACAATGTCGTTGTTCATGATGTCTCCACACGGTCTCTGCCCCCACATGAAGGCAGGGCGGCTACTTTAGGGTGAGTCAGCCCGAAAACCACTCGACCATGGTCTTGTTTTTATTTTCTGAAACGCCCGAGCCAGACGCTTTGCCGGGGCCTGCGCAGCAAACCGGGACGTTCATAGCAAGAGCCTATGCGAGCCATCAGCGGCGACCATTTCCAACTTCCAGCAGGCTGGCAGAAACTTGCTCACAAGCGAGAACAATTCTCGATCGTTTCTGGAGCGCATCGCCATGATCAAGACCGTCACTTTCACCCTGATGCACTTCTGTATAGCATTCACGGTGACCTATGCCTTGACCGGAAGCCTCGCCGCCGGCGGGCTTGTGGCCGCCATCGAACCTCTTTGCAACTCGGTCGGATTCTATTTTCACGAGAGGATCTGGCAGCGATTGGACAAACGCGAGGGTGCCAAGGAAAGGATTCCAAGCCACGCCTGGCTGCACCACCAGGCGTGAGTGTTACCCTCGCCTCCCTTGAGCACGCTGCTCCGGTTACCGGCCGACCAACAGCGATCCCTACCTAGAAGCCCGAGGCTTTTTGCTATCACTTTCCGAAAACAACGCAACCCGCCGGCCCCATTGTGGTCCATGGTTGGCGAAGCGATACGTCGCGGGTGACTCCAGGCATTAGCTGACCGCAAGAGTCAGGGCTTTCGAATGGCCCGGCCTGTCGCTCAAGCGAAGTGACCTGAGACGCTTGTCAGCTATCGAATGCACCCGCCGAGGGGGCTGCCTTGCCATCGGCCGTCAGATCTGAGCATCCATCCACCGAACACCATCGTAGCTACCGGAGATCATTCAACATGCGACTGCTGCTGTGCCTGAGCGCACTGCTCGCGCTGGTCGTTACGCCTGCCTACGCGGCAGATATCAGCATCGAGCAATATGGCTATCCCTTGAGTAATCCATTCGAGGCGACAATTGCCACCACTCCGGCGGCATTGCGAGCCGACCTGCCGGGGGGTGACGACATTGATCAGGCCGACTACAGCCTTCGGTTGCGCCCTGAGCGCGACTTTATCCTGCCCGACAACTTCTGGGCGGTTAAGCGCCTGACCTACCGACTGGCGAAACAGCCAGGACCGGCACCCCTGATGTTCATCATCTCGGGTACCGGCGCAAGCTACTCGGCCGGCAAAACCGAATCGCTCAAGCGGCTGTTCTATGGGGCTGGCTATCACGTCGTACAGTTATCGTCGCCTACCAGTTTCGACTTCATCGCCGCCGCCTCGCGCTACGCTACGCCCGGTTATAGCCCGGGCGACGCCAAGGACCTGTACCGCGTGATGCAAGCCATACGGGCGCAGCAGCATGAGTTACCTGTCACCGAGTTCAACCTCATCGGTTACAGCCTCGGCGCGCTCAATGCTGCCTTCGTCAGCAAGCTCGACGAGACGCGACAGAGCTTCAATTTCAAGCGGGTGCTGATGGTCAACCCACCCGTCAACCTCTACACCTCGATCGACAACCTCGACAAGCTCGTGCAGACGCAGGTCGACGCCATCGACAGCACTACCACCTTCTATGAAGTCATCCTGGAAAAACTCACCCGCTACTACCGCCAGCGGGGAATGATCGACCTGGACGAGGCGATGCTCTTCGATTTCCAGCAGTCTGCGCTGCGCCTGACCGATGAACAGATGGCCATGTTGATTGGTTCGGTGTTTCGCTTTTCGGCAGCCGACATCGCCTTTACCTCGGACCTGATCAACCGCCGCGGCCTCATCGTGCCGCCCAAGTATCCGATAGACGAAGGCACCAGCCTCGAGCCGTTCTTCCGCCGAGCCCTGCTTTGCGATTTCGACTGCTACATTACCGAACAGCTGATTCCCATGTGGCGCGCCCAGCAGGACGGCGGCAGCATGACCCAACTGATCGATCAGGTGAGTCTCTATGCCCTCGAGGACTATCTGCGCAGCACCACGAAAATCGCCGTCATGCACAACGCAGACGACATCATTCTCGGCAGCGGCGATTTGGGCTTCCTGCGTCGTACCTTTGGTGACCGCATGACGCTCTACCCTCGCGGCGGCCACTGCGGCAACCTTACCTACCGGGTCAATGCAAAGGATATGTTGGAGTTTTTCCGTGGTTAGACGCTCTCTGTTCGCCCTGTTGCTGCTCAGCAGCCTGGCCCACGCCCAGACACCGACTCCCGACGAGGACGGCTTCACCCATCCATTGCGCAATCTGGAGTTCAACCCCGGCCTGGATCAGCATGAATTCGAGCGTGCCACCTTCGTCGCGCTGAACATCTATGATCCGTGGGAGTCGCTGAACCGGCGCATGTACTACTTCAACTACCGACTCGATCAGTTCGTGATGCTGCCCGCCGTCCGCGGCTATCGGTACGTCACACCTAAAATCGTGCGTACCGGCGTCAGCAACTTCTTCAACAACCTTGGCGAGATTCCCACCCTCTTCAATACCATCGCGCAGCTCAAGGGCGAGCGAGCCATGACCACCACTGCCCGATTGCTGTTCAATACCATCATCGGCGTTGGTGGCATCTGGGACCCTGCGACCCGCATGGGCCTGCCCCGCTACCGGGAAGACTTCGGCCAGACCCTTGGCTTCTACGGCGTTCCGCACGGCCCCTACCTGATCCTGCCCGCACTGGGCCCGTCAAACCTTCGCGACACCGCAGGCCAGGTCGCGGACTTCGGCGTTGAGCGCCAGGTCGACTATTTCAGCTATGCCGAAGCCAGCGGCGGCGAATTCGGGCTTACGGCCCTGCGCCTGATCGATATCCGCCACACCACTCCCCTGCGTTACGGCCAGCTCAATTCGCCGTTCGAATACGAGAAGGTCCGCTACGTCTACACCCGTGCAAGAGAGTTGCAGGTCGAGGAATAATCGAAAGGATCGATGGGAAGGGTCCGTATTTCGCATCAACGTATCGCTATGCTGACGGTATTCTCTGCTGACCTCTTCTTGGAGCAATGCCATGACCATGCGCGATATTCTTTCCATCAGCACCGGCCGCGCCACGTCCGATGGCGCAGGGGTCAGCCTGACCCGGGTCTTCGGCGGCGCAGCCCCCGAGCGCTTCGACCCCTTCCTGATGCTCGATGAGTTCGGCTCGGACAATCCCGACGAGTACATTGCCGGTTTTCCACCGCACCCGCACCGCGGCTTTGAAACGATCACCTACATGCTCGAAGGGCGGATGCGCCACGAAGACCACCTTGGCAACGTCGGCCTGCTGGAGAGCGGCGGGGTGCAATGGATGACCGCAGCACGCGGTGTCATCCATAGCGAGATGCCTCAGCAGGAACATGGGGCGATGCGCGGCTTCCAGCTGTGGCTGAACCTGCCTGCGAAAAACAAGTTGAGCGATCCAGCCTATCGCGATTTCGCTCCTACCGAGATCCCGCGGGTCACCCTGCCGGGCGGTATCGAAGCGGTGGTGATTGCCGGTCAGCTCCGTGCTGAAGGCATCGAACAAGCTGGCGCTGTGCAGCGGCCCGACACCGAGCCACAGCTGTTCGACCTCCGCCTGCCCGCCGGCACCGTTCTGACACCGCAGCTGGCCGACGGCCACCGGGTGATGCTGTACGTGTTTGAAGGCGAGCTGACGGTGGGTGGAAATCCAGTTCGGAAAAACCAGCTGGCCAGGCTTTCCGAACAGGGAGAGCTGGAGTTGACAACCCGCAGCGGTGCCCGCGTGCTGCTACTGGCCGGTCGGCCGCTAGGCGAGCCGATTGTCCAATACGGCCCGTTCGTGATGAACAGTCGTGAGGAGATCGAACAGGCACTGCGTGACTTCCGCGATGGGGTATTTACGGGCTGAGGCGTTTCTTCGGCAATTTGCGGTACAGACTCGGTTCGCCATCCGGGCGTGTCTTGAAGCGACGATGGGCCCATAGATACTGCTCGGGATGCTGCCGGACCGCATCCTCGATCCAGTCATTGATGCGTCGGCAGTCCGCTTCCTCGCTTTCACCGGGAAAGTTTTCCAGGGGCGGATGGATCACCATCCGGTAGCCGGCGCCATCGGCAAGACGTTCCTGCGTGTAGGGCACCACCCGTGCCTTGCCCAGGCGGGCAAACTTGGTCGTGGCGGTCACGGTTGCCGCATTGATGCCGAACCAGGGCACGAACAGGCTCTGCTTGCGGCCGTAGTCCTGATCCGGGGCATACCAGATGGCACGCCCGGCGCGCAGTACCTTGAGCATGGCCCTGACGTCCTCGCGCTCGATGGCGCTGGCGTCGAGGTTGTGCCGCTCCCGCCCGCGGCGCTGAACAAAGTCGAAGACCCCATTCTTGTGCTCGCGATACATGCCGTCGATGGTGTGCAGCTGGCTCAGCAGCGCCGCGCCGATTTCCAGCGTGGTGAAATGCAACGCCATCAGGATCACACCCTGCCCCTCGGCCTGCGCCTGCTGCAGATGCTCAAGGCCCTCGATCCGCGCCAGGCGCTGCAAGCGAGCCTTGGGCCACCACCAGCTCATCGCCATCTCGAAAAAGGCGATGCCCGTCGAGGCGAAATTCTCACGCAACAAGCGCTCACGCTCCTTGTTGTTCAACTCGGGAAAGCACAGCTGCAGATTGCGCCGGGCGATATGCCGCCTGGAGCGGGCGGTCCGGTACATCAATACGCCCAGCCCGCGCCCCAGGAGCAGTAGAAGCCGATACGGCAGCTGAACCACCAGCCAGAGCAAACCCAAGCCCAACCACAACGGCCAGAAACGCGGATGAAGGAAGGCACTACGGAAACGGGGACGATCCATTAGCAAGCTCGTACCAGGAAAAGCGGGCATTCTAGCGACAAAATGCCTGCCGATGCGGCTGCGTCTCGATGCATGGCATCCATCCGATAGCGCGGCGAAGACTTGCAGCCTGCCACCCGCCCCGCTATAAGTCCTCGCCATTTACCGCAGCAGGCAGACCATGAGCAAAGCCGATCTACCCGACCAAGCAGCCGTTTTCCAGCTCAAGGGCAGTATGCTCGCTATCACCGTGCTGGAGCTGGCGCAGAATGACCTTGAACGTCTGGATCAGCAGCTCGCCGTAAAGGTTGAACAAGCGCCGGATTTTTTCAACAACACGCCACTGGTATTGGCGCTGGACAAGCTTCCCGCCGACTGTGACCTCGATCTGCCTGCGCTTATCGCCCTGTGCCGCAAGCACGGCCTGCGCACCCTTGCCCTGCGCGCAGGCGACCCGCAGATCGTCAAGGCTGCAGCCGAGCTCGATCTGCCAGTCCTGCCGCCCTCCGGGGCTCGTGAGCGCACGCTCGACATTGCCAGCAAGCGTCCGGCCGAGCCCGCCAAACCGGCCGAACCCGTCTACCGCCCCACCCGCGTGGTCGCCACGCCTATTCGTGGGGGCCAGCAGGTCTACGCCCAGGGCGGCGACCTGATCGTGCTTGCGGCCGTCAGCCCGGGCGCGGAACTTCTCGCCGATGGAAACATCCATGTGTACGGTCCGTTGCGTGGGCGTGCCCTGGCCGGCATCAAGGGCGACACCAATGCGCGCATTTTCTGTCAGCAGCTTGCGGCTGAAATGGTCTCGATTGCCGGACATTACAAGGTGGCCGAAGACCTCAGACGCGACCCTCTCTGGGCCGAGGCCGTACAGATGAAGCTATCCGGCGACGTGTTGAACATCACCCGCCTTTAACGGATACTGCCGCGAATTTTCAAGCACCAGAACGGGCGTACTGTAAGCCGACTCGGCTACGGTCCCGACTTCATATTTAGGGTGAATCACCTTGGCCAAGATCCTCGTAGTCACTTCCGGCAAGGGTGGCGTCGGTAAAACCACTTCCAGCGCCGCCATCGGTACCGGCCTCGCCCTGCGCGGCCACAAGACCGTCATCGTCGACTTCGACGTCGGTCTGCGTAACCTGGACCTGATCATGGGCTGCGAGCGTCGTGTGGTGTACGACTTCGTCAATGTCATCCAGGGCGACGCCACCCTGACCCAGGCACTGATCAAGGACAAGCGCCTCGAAAACCTTTATGTCCTTGCAGCCAGCCAGACCCGTGACAAGGATGCGCTCACCCTTGAAGGCGTCGGCAAGGTCATCGATGAACTGGCAAAGACCTTCGAATATGTCATCTGTGACTCCCCGGCCGGCATCGAGAAAGGTGCACACCTGGCGATGTACTTTGCTGACGAAGCCATCGTCGTGACCAACCCGGAAGTATCCTCTGTTCGCGACTCCGACCGCATGCTCGGGCTGCTCGCCAGCAAGTCCCGCCGTGCCGAGAATGGCGACGAGCCAATCAAGGAGCACCTGCTGCTGACCCGCTACAACCCCGAGCGCGTAGTCAAGGGCGAGATGCTTGGCGTCGAGGACGTCGAGGAAATCCTGTCGATCCGCCTGCTGGGCGTGATCCCGGAATCGCAGGCTGTGCTGAAAGCCTCGAACCAGGGCGTGCCGGTCATCCTCGACGACCAGAGCGACGCCGGCCAGGCGTACAGCGATGCAGTCGACCGCCTGCTGGGCAAGGAAGTCAGCCACCGCTTCCTTGATGTGAAGAAGCAGGGCTTCCTGCAACGCCTGTTTGGAGGTCGCGAATGAATTTCCTCGACTTCTTTCGTGAACGCAAGAAGAAGGAAACGCCAGCCAACATCGCCAAGGAACGCCTGCAGATAATCGTTGCCCACGAGCGTGGCCAGCGGACGCAGCCAGATTATCTGCCTGCTCTGCAGAAAGAACTGGTCGAGGTGATTCGCAAATACGTGAACATCGACAGCGACCAGGTTCAGGTCGCGCTGGAGGATCAGGGCAGCTGCTCGATTCTCGAGCTGAACATCACCCTGCCCGATCGCTAAACGATCCGGCCAGGCAGCAGGCCCCCTGTGCTGCACCCGTTCATCGGCGACTTCGGTCGCCGATGTCGTTAGCGGAAATCAAAGATGCCCCTGAGCAACATCCAGATCGTTCACCAGGACGCTGCCCTGCTGGTGATCAACAAGCCTACCCTGCTCCTTTCCGTACCCGGCCGAGCCGAGGACAACAGGGACTGCCTGGTCACCCGCCTGCAGGATAACGGTTATCCGGAAGCGCGGATCGTGCACCGGCTGGACTGGGAAACCTCGGGCCTCATCGTGCTGGCGCGCGACCCCGACAGTCATCGAGAGCTGTCCCGACAGTTCCATGACCGCGAGACCGAGAAGGCCTACACCGCCCTGTGCTGGGGCGAACCCGAGCGGGACAGCGGCAGCATCGACCTTCCGCTGCGCTATGACCCGCCCACCAAGCCACGACATGTCGTCGACCATGAACTGGGCAAACACGCATTGACCTATTGGCGAGTCCTGGAGCGGCGCGGTGAATACAGCCGCGTCGAGCTGACCCCCATCACTGGCCGCTCCCACCAATTGCGCGTGCACATGCTCTCTATCGGTCACCCCCTGCTGGGCGATCGACTGTATGCCCATGAGCAGGCACTTGCGGCCCATGATCGGCTTTGCCTGCACGCCAGTATGCTCTCGCTGACCCAACCGCAGACCGGCGAACGCCTGCGCTTCGACTGCCCGGCTCCGTTCTAGTCAAACAGGGCTCCTGTCTGGCAGGCAATGCCTGGGCTATCTCACTGCGTAATCCGATAAACTTCCATGCCTTGCAGCCAGGAGCTCGTCATGCGCGAAGAACTCAACCAGGGTCTGATCGATTACCTCAGGGCCTCCCCAACCCCGTTTCACGCCACCCGCAGCCTCGCGCTGAGCCTGCAGGCCGCCGGCTACAAGGCGTTGGACGAGCGCGAGACCTGGCATACCGAACCGGGTGGTCGCTACTACGTGACGCGTAACGACTCCGCCATCATCGCGTTCCAGCTCGGTAGCAAACCGGCGATCGATCACGGCATACGCCTGGTTGGGGCCCATACCGACAGCCCCTGCCTGCGGGTCAAACCGCAACCGGAACTGCAACGCCAGGGCTTCTGGCAACTCGGGGTGGAAGTCTATGGCGGCGCGCTGCTGGCGCCCTGGTTCGATCGCGACCTGTCCCTGGCGGGACGTGTCACCTACAGCCGCGACGGCAGGATCGAAAGTCAGCTCATCGACTTCAAGCTGCCCATTGCGGTGATTCCGAGCCTTGCGATTCACCTGAACCGGGAAGCCAACCAGGGCTGGGCCATCAACCCACAAAACGAACTGCCGCCTATCCTGGCCCAGATCGCCAGCGAGGACAGCCCGGACTTCCGCGCCCTGCTCGCTGACCAGCTCAGCCGCGAACACGGCCTGGTCGCCGATGTAGTGCTGGATTTCGAACTCAGCTTCTATGACACCCAGAGCGCGGCGGTCATCGGTCTCAACGGAGACTTCATCGCCGGTGCCCGGTTGGATAATCTGCTGTCATGCTTCGCCGGATTGCAGGCCCTGCTGCGAGCCGGCCCGGAAGAAAGCTGCGTGCTGGTCTGCACCGATCACGAAGAGGTCGGCTCGACCTCCATGTGCGGTGCGGACGGCCCCTTCCTGGAGCAGGTGCTACGCCGCGTACTACCGGAAGGGGAAGGTTTCCAGCGCAGCATCAATCGCTCACTGATGATCTCGGCCGACAATGCGCATGCCGTGCACCCCAATTACAGCGACAAGCATGACGGCAACCATGGGCCGAAGCTCAATGCAGGCCCGGTTATCAAGGTGAACAGCAACCAGCGCTACGCGACCAGCAGCGAAACGGCCGGTTTCTTCCGTCATCTCTGCCTCGAGAACGAGGTGTCGGTACAGAGCTTCGTCACGCGCAGCGACATGGGATGTGGCTCGACCATTGGGCCTATCACGGCTAGCCAGCTTGGTGTCCGCACTGTAGACATCGGCCTGCCGACCTTTGCTATGCACTCGATTCGGGAGCTCGCTGGCAGTCAGGACCTGGCCCATCTGGTCAAGGTGCTCAGCGCGTTCTACTCCAGCCCTGAACTGCCCTGATTGGACAACGCAGGACAGCTTGCCGAGCCGCAACCCAGCCAGGCAAAGCAGAGGCGATGCGCTTTGGCTGGCAGCGACGAGCACTGAGCCAACCGACAGACGCCCGGCTTCTGTCCTATTCGAGGCCGTCGTCGACGACCGGAGCATTTTGCACGATACAGGATTGCCGGCTAGTGCAGCTTTATTGACCCACTTTGGCTGACCTCGCATGAGCTGCAATACCTTGCAATGCCGCCATGCTGCCTCCATAGTGGTTTCCAGTTATGCCTGCTCGACTTGGCCTGCCAGCGGTGCGGACCAGACTGGAAGGTTACAGGCTATAAGTGAACAGCCCATTCGAAACCGTTGATTTCTTCGATCCGGCAACGAGGCTTGCGGCACTCGCAATACCGGCACAGAGCGTGCTCTGTTACGGCGTGCCAGCCGCCACCGGGCTATTATTTTTTACCGCCGGACGGATCCCTGCTCCGGCGCCTGATTTGATGGCCTACTATGCGTTCTCACCCAGCCAAGCGTCGCCCCTTCGAGATGAAACGATCATTGAGCGCAGGCGTTCTAGCCCTGCTGCTGGCCTTCCAGACCAGCGTCACCCTGGCCAAGCCCGCCGAAGGGCACGACTGGGATTATCTGCAGCCTGACCGCGATCAGGTTATAGCCAGCCTGAACGTCGTCGAGCTGCTCAAACGCCACCATTACAACAAACCCCCGCTGAACGATGCCCGATCGGCCAAGATATTCGACAGCTATATCGAAATGCTCGATCCATCGCGCAGCTACTTCACAGCTGGTGACCTGGCAGAGTTCGAGACGTGGCGTAATGAGTTCGACGACTTCCTCAAGAACGGCAACCTCGAACCCGGCTTCGCCATCTACAAGGTGCATCTGCAACGCCTGCAGAGTCGGCTCCAGTATGCGCTGAGCCTGCTGGACAAAGGCGTCGACAGCTTCGACTTCAGTCTCGACGAAGAGCTGTTGATAGACCGCAAGAACGCGGCCTGGCCGGAGAACGAGGCTGCGCTTGATGACCTCTGGCGCAAACGCGTCAAGGATGAAGTGCTGCGGCTGAAGCTGGCCGGCAAGGAGCCGGCGGCGATTCAGGAGTTGCTGGTCAAGCGCTACAAGAACCAGCTGTCTCGCCTGGAACAGACCCGCGGCGAAGACGTGTTCCAGACCTATATCAACGCTTTCGCCCAATCGTACGACCCGCATACCCAGTATCTCTCGCCAGATAACGCAGAGAACTTCGACATCAACATGAGCCTTTCCCTGGAAGGCATTGGTGCTGTGCTGCAAAGCGACAACGAACACGTCAAGGTCGTGCGCCTGGTTCCAGCCGGCCCGGCCGAGAAGAGCAAACAGATCGCGCCGGCGGACAAGATCATCGGCGTCGGCCAGAGCAACGAGGAGATGGTCGACGTGATTGGCTGGCGTCTCGATGAGGTGGTCAAACTGATCCGTGGTCCGAAGGGCTCGGTTGTGCGCCTTGAAGTCATCCCCGCCAGCAATGCGCCGAACGATCAGAGCAGCAAGGTCGTCGCCATTACGCGCGAAGCGGTCAAGCTTGAAGAACAGGCGGCCAAGAAATCCATCCTCAACCTTGAGCAGGATGGGCGCGCCTACAAGCTTGGCGTCATCGAGATCCCGGCCTTCTATCTTGATTTCAAGGCACTTCGTGCGGGCGACAAGGACTACAAGAGCACCACCCGTGACGTAAAGAAGTTGCTTACCGAGCTTGAGCAGGAAAACGTCGATGGCGTGGTGATCGATCTGCGCAACAATGGCGGCGGCTCACTTCAGGAAGCTACCGAACTGACCGGCCTGTTCATCAACCAGGGTCCGACGGTACTGGTGCGCAACAGCGATGGCCGGGTCGATGTCCTCGCCGACGAGCAAACCGGTGTGTTCTACAAGGGTCCATTGGCGGTGCTGGTGAATCGACTGTCCGCGTCGGCCTCGGAAATCTTCGCCGGCGCCATGCAGGATTACCATCGCGCCTTGATCGTCGGCGGCCAGACCTTTGGTAAAGGTACCGTGCAGACCGTGCAGCCGCTCAACCATGGCGAACTCAAGCTGACCCTCGCCAAGTTCTATCGCGTCTCCGGACAGAGCACACAGCATCAAGGAGTGATTCCGGACATCTCCTATCCGGCCGAAGTCGATACCAAGGAAATCGGTGAAAGCGCTCTGCCCGAAGCGATGCCATGGGACAGCATCCGAGCGGCGATCAACCCGGACATGAATCCGTTCAAGCCATTTCTCGCAGAACTGAAGGCGCGCCACGAAACGCGTACCGGTGATAACCCGGATTTCGTATTCACCCGGGATCGCCTGGCGCTGACCCAGGAGCTGATGCACGAAACCACTGTCAGCCTCAACGAAGAGAAGCGCCGTGCGCAGCAGGATCGCATCGAGAAACGCCAGCTTGCGCTAGAGAATGCCCTGCGATCAGCCAAGGGCGAAGAGCCTTTAGCAAAACTTGAGCGCGAGGATGAGAACACGCCGCACATCGAGCCAGAGAAGGTCAAGCCCGAAGACGACGCCTATCTGGCCGAGAGCGGTCGTATCCTTCTCGATTATCTGGGGCTGGAAAACTCGGTGGCGAAGGAAGCATCGATCCAGCGATAAATGCATGATGTCATCAAAGTGACATCATTTGGTCGTGAAATACGAGGGCCGTTTCCATACGGCCCTTCGCATTTCCGGCCACCACGAGATCACCATGACCGTCACCGAGCAGTTGAGCACGCTGGATAACATCCTGGCTCACGGCGGCATCACCACCCTGTTTCAGCCCATCGTATCCCTCTCCGAGCGGCGCATCCTGGGCTACGAGGCGCTTACGCGAGGCCCCTCCAATACGCCTCTGCACTCCCCCATCAACCTGCTCGCGGCAGCGCGCCATGCGGGGCGCATCAACGAACTGGAGATGACCTGCCGGGAGAACGCCTGTCGTCGCTACAGTCAGTTAAAACTGCAAGGCAAGCTCTTCCTCAACGCTTCACCCGAAATGCTGCTCGACGCTACTCACAAAGCTGGCCGGACCCTCGAGCTGCTACAGAGGTACCGTATACCCGCCGCCAGGGTGGTCATCGAACTAACCGAGCAGACACCCACCGACGACTTCGATCTTCTCGACGCGGCACTCCACCATTACCGCGACATGGGCTTCTCCATCGCTCTGGACGATCTGGGAGCCGGGTATTCCAGCCTGCGCATGTGGTCGGAGCTGCGCCCTGATTACGTGAAGATCGACCGTTACTTCATCGATGGCATTCATCGCGACGGGGTCAAGCGCGAATTCGTCGAATCGATCATGAAGATAGCCCGGGCATCACGGGCACAGGTCATCGCCGAGGGTATCGAGCTGGGCGAAGAATTGCGGACGCTTTCGGACATGGGCATCGACCTGGTCCAGGGATACCTGCTGGGACGCCCCACTGACGAACCTGGTACGGACATGGAGATCGTACTGCCAGGTCCGGACAACAACGGGGAATCCCTCGCCGAGGACAGTCCGGACCTCTCTGCGCTAGTGATCAAGCAGTCAGCCGTCCCCGCCTCGCAACCCATTGCAGATGTGCTGGAGCTCTTTCGCCTGCAAGCCAATCTCAACTCCGTGGCGGTACTGGACGCCACTGACCGCCCCATTGGTATCGTCCATCGCGGCCTGCTTTCCGATGCCCTGCTAAAACCCTTTGCAACCGACCTGCTCGCACGCAAGCCAATCAGCAGGTTGATGAGCGATGACTTCCTGGCGGTGGAGCTGAGCCAATCCCTGCAGCAGGTCAGCCGCCTGCTTACCAGTCGAGCCAGGCAACGCATCGAGGAGGACTTCGTGATCACCCTGGACGGCACCTACCATGGGCTTGGACGGGTGATCGACGTGTTGAAGCTGATCACTGAAATGAAAATCCAGCAAGCTCGCCACGCCAATCCCCTGACCTTGCTGCCGGGCAACGTGCCGATCCAGCAGTGTTTGACGCGACTACTGAGGAACGAGCGAGAAGCGGTCATCTGTTACGTGGACATCGACCATTTCAAGCCATTCAATGACCTCTATGGCTACGCCAAGGGCGACGAGATCCTCCTGTGCCTGGCGCATTGCCTGGATGAGCAGATCGACTCGACCTCTGACTTCGTCGGCCACATAGGCGGTGACGACTTCATGCTCGTCGTCCACCCGAACGGATGGTCATCAAAGATTGAAAAGCTATTCCAGACATTCGAGCGGCGCTGTAAACCCTTCTACCGCAGCGAGCACCTCGCCGAAGGCTGTTTTGTCGCTGAGGCGCGTCAGGGAGGCCAGCAGCGCTATCCGCTATTGTCCCTGTCGGTCGGTGCCGTGCTGCTCGAAAGGCAACGGCCGGCTACGCTCGATGCATCGCAGCTCGCCAGTCTGGCGTCTGACGCCAAGCGCCAGGCCAAACAGGAGCCCGGCTACAGTCTGTACACCATCGAATCAAGCCTGATCGCAGACCATCACAATCCAAGCCTGGCAGCGCTGGCTTTGTAGTGCTCTGCCTGCTCCTTGTCGGCTGCAAGCCCATGACCACCAGCCAGATAAAGCTGGGCCAGCCGCGTCGCGGCAAGAGGATGTCCAGCCTCCACTGCCAGTTTCCACCAGCGAGCGGCCTGGGCACCGTCCGGGCCGTGGGTGGCATCTTCACTCAGGCTGATAACACCCATTTGATAGGCCGCCTTCGCGTCGCCAGCCTCGGCCGCCAGCCGTAGCAGACGGATACCTTCCTTCTTCGCCCCGTAACCCTGCCCCCGAAACAGCAGGATATGTCCATAAAAGCTTTGCGCCTGACTGTTGCCCAGGGCCGCCATTCGCGAAAACTGCCCTTCCATCCATCGCCATAGCTTGGGCTGCTGGACCACCCACCGAGACGCCATCAGCTTGCGTGCAATCAGGTATCCCACTCGCGCCCTGACCTTTTGCAGCATCACGGCGTCTCCCGATAATCGAATTCAAACACCCGCGCCACTTCGCCCGCATGCCACGAAGCAGCGGCGGCCCCATCGGCAGGCCCGGTAAAGCGCTTTAGGCGGGCAGCACATTCAAAGAAACCGGTTTGCGGTAACCGACTGGCGCCCTGGCTGATCACCAACGCGCTGCGCAATGGCCGGTCCGCCGCGGCGTCGAGCGCAGCCAAGTGCTCCAGCGCTGCGGCCAGGGTCTGCATGGCGGGAACCGGCAGCTGCAACCGTTCAATCAATGCACGGTACGTCACCAAGTGGTGCTGACGACGAGCCTCGGCCAGCTCGTTCAGTAGCGCCTGCCAGTGCGTACCGCTGATACGAATCGGAAGAGACGCGTCTTTCAAGCTTCCTGCTCCCATCCCGATATCTCCAGCGCCCGCGCCAGCGCGCGACGTATCGCCTCTCCGGGGTCACGCTCACCGCTCTCGATGAGAGCCAGATAGGCTGGACTGATGCCAACGGACTGCGCCAGCACAGACTGGCTCAAGCCTCTGGATTCTCGAACTGAAGCCAGGTCGGCGAAGCGAGGGAGGCTGGTAGCGACAGTAGTGCTGGCCTGTGTCGCGGCGTGCCCGGCCTTGCCAAGCAGCGCCTGGTACTCTTCCCACGGTACGACCGCATATTCGGGCAGACCGTCACGCATGATGACTTGGATACTCATCCGCTACCTCGCTGGGTTGATCAAGACAATCGATCTTAACAGCCTCAGCGCCGATTTTTAGCCAAAGAGCCCGCAGTAACCAGAACCCAGGCAGAAACATCACGCACCGGTATCGACACTCTCCTGCCAGCCGGATCAACGCGGGCGAGCGCTACCGACATCGTCCGCCAATGGTTCATCGGTGTCCGGCAATCGATCGATTTCAGCGAGCACCTCGCTTGACTGGCCATCGCGCCATGTGCGGAATGCATCCAGCTCCCCTGACCACTTACGCATTACCCATCCCAACACGGCCAAGTCGTCGAGAAATCCCAGCCCCGGGATCCAGTCAGGGATAGCATCCATGGGCGAAAGGAAATACAAAAGACCCGCCACTGCAGCCACCAGCGCAGGCTTGCTGACAGACCGGTACTCGCCTTTCCACCATGCCACGCATAACGACTGCAACAGGCTGAGATCTTCCTTTAGCCCCTTGACCAAGCCGCCGCGCGATGACCGCTTGCGCGCGACCGCAACCAATACCGCTGGCAACCGCCCCCTGGCCAGGACGCGCTGTGCAATAGGCAGATACCTGAAAAATTTCCATGGCATTTTCATATACACCCCTCGCAATAGCCGTCGTGATTGGGTCCGGCAGCTTATCCACAAAACCTGTGGATAACACTGTGAACAGTTACTGGAAGACCGTCTCAAACACCCGCTGGACGGGGCCTCCGCCTGATTGTCGAGTTTTTACACATTTAACCAAAAGCTCGAAATATCAATAACTTAACGAAACGACTCTAGACACCTCTCGCCCAAGCACCGGCTGCGCTCAGTGCGCCTTGCCGAATGTGTATAACCCGCTCGTGTCAACGATTTTTTAAGACATTTTAAGCAACTTCTGGCCTGTACATGCCAGCCTAAGCGTTCTAACTGGGACAGCGCTACGGCCGATGGTGTTCGGCAATCAGCTGACCGTATAGCGTTTAGGGCGAGGACTGGGGTCACAGTGCTGAGGTACAGCGGAAAACAAAAAGGCCGGTACTGAGACCGGCCTTCTTACTAACTTGACCGCATCAATGGACGGTCAGCTTGGTACGATTCTTTTCCAGTGTCGCAGCGCCGATACCTTTGACTTCAAGCAGGTCGTCAACCGAGCTGAAGGGGCCGTGCGCTTCACGATAATCCACAATTGCTTTGGCTTTTGTCGAACCAATTCCCTTGAGTTCACGCGTAAGCGTTTCGGCGTCAGCAGTGTTGAGATCAATTGCACTGACCTGAGCGATAGCCACACTGGCGGGTTCGACGGGCTCGGATGGGGCTGCATAGGAGCCGATGGATACGCTGGTGAGCAGCGCGAAAAGCGTAGCGGAAATAACTGATTTGATCATTTCACAGTCCTTTGATTGTTGACTTACCGGCGCGGTACTCCGTGCGCCGCCTGGTCACTTTAATTAGCGAACCAGGCAAGTCAAACCTGATATTTTCAGTAATGTGATCAGCTCCGCGCTATCAGCGCATGACGTTGAACAGGCTCAAGCCAGCAATCTTGACGTAGCTTTGCTGTGCGGCTTCAAGCACGACCGTTTGCAGGGATAGCCTGGACAACGCTTCGGCATAGTCCAGCTCACGCAACTCCGCCTGAACGCCTTTGTTGACCAGCGTGACGTCCTGATTATCGGTCTGGGTGGTCTCGATGACGTTCAGACGGGCACCGATGTTGCCGCGGGCCTGGTCCACACTGACCATGCCGTGGTCGAGGTTGGTTAAGGCAACGGCAACGGCGTCGCGCACGCCGGTGCTGCCTGTGGAGGGGTTTTCCAGTGCGGAGCGGAGGTTGGCGATCGTGTCGAGGATGCCTTGTTTGTTTTCCGCGCTCACTACTCCCGTCACCGGATCGGTATTGGTCTTTGCGGCCACCGCGATGCGCTCGCCGCCAGCCGGCACGCCATCGAACTGCAAGGCGACCCCGGCAAAAACGAGCTTATCCGACTTGCTTGCGTCTGCATCCACGCTGTTCGTCGCGAGCGGCGTGGCAGTGGTCACGTCAGCGCCCGCTTCGAACACCTTGTAGCTTTTTTCGTCTGGTGCCGCGTTGAATACCACTTCGATTCCCGCGTTGGGAAAGGCACTGAACGCAACTTCATCCTGTACCAACGGGGCGGACACACGCAAGGTAGAGGTCTGCGGGCTAATGGAGCTGGACATGCGCCCGGCATTCGTCACGTTTTCGAAAATCGATTTACCGTTATCGCTGATCGGGATATTTAGCGAGCTGGCGATCTGTAACTTCCGCTGTCCTTCGTCGCCCTGATAGCTGTAACTGCCATCGGCGGCGCGAACGAACGGCTGAGTCTTGCCTTGAAAGCCAGAAAAAAGATATTCCCCGCGCGCGTTGCGTGTGTTCATCAAAGACAGCAGTTCATCCTCTCTTTCCCCCAGTTCCGCCGCGATGGATTTGCGGTCTTGCGGATCGAGGGCGCCGTTGCCTGCTTGTACCGCCAGCTCACGGACACGTTGAAGCACGGTATTGACGGAATTGAGCGTCACCTCCTCCTGGGTCAGGCTGTTCTTTGCCGCCGTCAGGTTGGCATCGTATTGGCCCAACACGCTTTGTTGCTGCTCCAGCTGCAGCAAGCGAACAGACGCAACCGGGTCGTCGGCAGGCGTCAGGATTCGATTACCCGTACTGATCTGCTCCTGGGTCCGCGTGGCGTTGGAGTAGTTTCGCTGAATACCGGTTACGCCATTATTGAACGCTTGCAAAGTCGAGATGCGCATAATCGGGCCTGTTACCTGAAGGTGCTGATCAATGTATCGAATAAGGAGCGGGCAACTTGAATGATCTGTGCGGAAGCGTTGTAGTACTGCTCGAATTTGATCAGGTTGGCGGCTTCTTCATCCAGGTTTACGGCGGAAAGCGAGTCTCGGTTGTCGGTGGCCTGCTTGACGATTGCGCCAGTAGCTTCGCTGTCCATACGAGCCTGGGCAGTCAGGGTACCGACGCGCTCGACCAGTTCGCCGTAGCCATCGGTAAAGCTGAAGCCTGAGCCAGCTACCCCATCCGTCACGCCGATGGTCTGCTTGGTTTGCAGATCGACCAGCTTTAGCGCGTTGCGGTTATCCGAGACGCCGCTAGTGTTGAACTGAACATTAAATGAGTCAGTATTTGAAAGGCGTCCGCCGACTGTAAAACGCAAAACAGTTCCATTTTGCTCGAGCTGATATGTGTTTATTTCGCCTTGCTTGTAGGTTGCGTCATCGGCCGCTACATAACCATCAGGACCGAGCGTTACCCTAGTTATGACGGCTCCAACTCCGCTAAACAGGCCACTACTACTGGTAAACGACAGATTAACTGCCAGTTCAGAAAGCGCGTCTTTGACTGTCATACTCTCAGGAAGCATTACTAGATCCGGCTGGCTGATAACTCCGGTGCCGGCATTCTGCGGGTCGCTAGCAGCACGCACAGGCGCAGCAAAAGCAAGCTGATCCGCTTGGTTCAATTGCACGGAAATCTCGGAGGCACCGCGCCGCGTGGGCTGCAGAACAAAACGATCTCCGTCTGCCACCGCCCCGCTCACACTCACTTGAAATCCCTGATCCCGGCCAGTCGAGTCGGTAAATCGCAAAAGCGGATTCTTATCAGCATTCAGTACCGGCTGGCCGCCTTCATCGAGCACCGGCGAGACGGTAATGGGTTCACCGTCGCTCAAGCGGCGCGCGGTGTAACCAGTACCTGCACGCTCTAGGCGATAATCGCTAATGGTGAGCAGGCTAGTTTCGGTAATTTTCAGAGACGCATCAGCCGCAACATCGGGGCTTGCCACTTTGAGCGAAGGATTATCGCTGAACGGTGTAGCACGAAGCGCCATCAGTGCAGCACTATTGTAATCGCCGAACAGCGCCTCGCCGACGTTACCCTTCAGATCCAACCCCTGTCCCAACTGGGTATTGACCTGATCACTCACAGCCAGCGCCAGCCGTCCCAGCGAGTTCATCGTCGGGTCCAGCACTTCCTCGCGATAGCGAATCAGCCCGCCCAGCTCACCTCCGGAAATCTGCGAGGTAATGCCCTGCTCCGACTGCCCACTCAAAAATCGAATTTCATGGCGATTGGGATCGCTCTGTCCCGGCACGACCTTCAGTTGACTGACGGTACTGCCAACTACCAAAGGCTGCCCGCTACCCACTGAAATATTGAAACTGTTGTCATCTTGTGGCGTCACGCTGACGCCGATGTATGTCGACAACTGCCGAACGGCCTCGTCCCGAGCATCCAGCAAGTCGTTGGGCTGCTGGCCGTTTGCCGAAGCGATCGCGATCGAATTGTTCAAGCTGCCAATGCTACCTGCCAGGCGATTGATCTGATCAGTTACCGCCGCCATCTGCTTGTTAGTGAAGTTGTTCTGTTCAGTAAGTCGGTCCGACACAGTATTGAATCGACGGGCGAGCCCTTCGGCTTCGGCCAGTACCAGCTGACGCGCGGGTATGTTGGCTGGGTCTTCCGCAGCGGTTTGCAGGGCAGAGAAAAACTTTTGCAACGAGGGCGTGATGCCGGTCGTGCTGCCAGCGAGCAGGGAATCGAGCTGGTCGATCTGGCTCTTATAGGCTTCAACATCGCTGCTGAGCGACGTGCTGCTGCGCAGCTGACTGGTCAGGAACTCGCTGTAACTGCGACGGATCTCTACCAGTGTCGTGCCCGAGCCCACGTACCCTGCGCCACTGAACTGTGGCGTACGAGTCGCTTGCGAGGCGTCTTGCCGGCTGAAACCCGGTGTATTGACGTTGCTGATGTTGTGGCCAGTAATGGACAACTGGCTCTTGCTGGCGCTCAGGCCGGACAGGCCAATATTCAACAGGTCGGCCATGATTAACCTCGAGTCCGCATGGCGGGCGCCGTACTGGCGTCAGCAATAGTCTGATAGGTCTGCACTTTGCGGGCGATCTGATTGATCTTGCGCGCATATTGCGGGTCGGTCGCATAGCCGGCCCGCTGCAGTTCGTTGACGAAACGCTCCGAGTCACCGGATGCGCTGGCTACCTGGATCGCTGGCTTGTAGCGATCGTTGCTTTCCAGCAGCCGTACGTAATCGTTGAAGCTCTGCTCGAACGAGTCATAGGCACGAAAGCCCGCAACCTGCTTGGTGGCCTTGCCGTTGACGTATTCAGTAGTGGTGACCTTCGCAGACTCACCGTCCCAGCCGTTGGACTTTATGCCGAACAGGTTGTG
Source organism: Stutzerimonas sp. C6.4V (assembly GCF_058536345.1). Taxonomy (NCBI): domain Bacteria; kingdom Pseudomonadati; phylum Pseudomonadota; class Gammaproteobacteria; order Pseudomonadales; family Pseudomonadaceae; genus Stutzerimonas; species Stutzerimonas sp. C6.4V. The sequence continues at coordinate 970,008 of NZ_JBZUBM010000001.1, read as the reverse complement.
GCTGTTACTGCCATCCTTCTGCTTGATCATCGACTTGCCCCAGCCGGTTTCCAACGCGGCCTGGGCTACCAAAAAACGCGGCTCTATACCGAGGCGTTTTGCCGCTTTTTCCGCCATGGGCAACATGGTGGCGATGAATTCGGAAGGCGAGCTGAAGCGCGCCTTGCCTGGTGCAGCTGGGACCGCAGCGTCGACGCCATTGATAGTTAAAGCTGTGTCTTGAGGTGCAGCGAAAACGGTGGCCGGTTTCCAGTCGATATCGACCAGCGGCCTGGCCTTGCCGTCTAGGCGGATCTGGTCGACCGGTGAACTGGCGTTTGTCACCTGCGCAGGCAAACGCTCGGCTAATCGACCCGGCAGCGCGAGACGACGCTGATTGAGCATCTGCACGTCGTTACGGGCCGAATCTGCCTTGATGACCGCGGTAGTGGGCTGGCTTGACCGTTGCGAACCTTCTGCCCGCTCAGCCTGAGCAAAAGGATTCGGCTTTTCGGTGGGCTCCTGCTGCTTGCTCAACTGGCGAATCAGCACGTCGGCGAGCCCGATGCCACCACCTTCCTTGGACAGCGTGACGGAGAGTTGCTGGTCGTGCATGTCCTGGTACTGCTTGCTGGCCTGGCTGTTGAACGGATTGTCCTTGGACATGACTTCCGTGGCCGAACGCATCGACTTGAGCATCTCGTTCATGAACAGGGACTCGAACTCTTGCGCGACCTTGCGCACGTTCTCCGCGCCATCGCGGTCCTTGCCGACCTTGAGCTGGTTGAGCCGATTGAGGTCGGAGTAGCTTCCGCTATCAGGGGTGCGCCGACCCAGTCCCAGACGGTTTTCCATGTCCCTGTCCCTCAAATCACGATCAGATCGGCCTGCAGCGCACCGGCTTGCTTGAGCGCCTCCAGGATGGCCATCAGGTCGCTAGGGGCAGCGCCTACCTGGTTCACGGCACGGACGATCTCATCCAGCGTTGTACCGGGGCCGAACTTGAACATCGGTTTGGCTTCTTGCTCCGCCTTCACCTTGGAGTTGGGAACGACCACGGTCTGGCCGTCCGAAAGCGGGTTCGGTTGGCTGACCTGCGGATCTTCGGAGATGGTCACGGTCAGGCTGCCATGAGTCACGGCTGCAGGCTGAACGCGCACGTTCTGGCCGATCACGATGGTGCCGGTACGCGAATTGATGATGACCTTCGCAACTGCCTGGCCGACGTCGACCTCAAGGTTTTCCAGGATCGACAGGTAGTCGACGCGCTGGCTTGGGTCCAGCGGTGCCGTAATGCTGATCGAGCCGCCATCAAGCGCCTGCGCCACGCCGGGGCCGAGCAACTCGTTGATGTGATCGACGATGTTCTTGGCCGTGGTGAAATCCGGCCGATTGAGATTCATCGTCAGGGTCGTGCCCTGGTTGAATGCGCTCGGCACTGGCCGCTCCACAGTCGCCCCACCGGGTATCCGACCGGCGGACGGAATGTTGACGGTGATCCGCGAACCATCCGCGCCCCCCGCATCGAAACCGCCCACCACCAGATTGCCCTGGGCGATGGCGTAAACGTTGCCGTCGATGCCCTTGAGCGGCGCCATCAAGAGGCTGCCTCCACGCAGGCTCTTGGCGTTACCGATCGAGGACACCGTGATGTCGATGGTCTGGCCCGGTTTGGCAAACGGCGGGAGCTCGGCATGAATCGATACGGCAGCCACGTTCTTCAGCTGCACATTGCCACCGGCCGGAACCTTGATGCCGAACTGCGCCATCATGTTGTTGAAGGTCTGCACGGTGAATGGCGTCTGAGTGGTCTGGTCACCGCTGCCATTGAGGCCCACCACCAGGCCGTAGCCGATCAACTGGTTGCTACGCACGCCCTGAATGGTTGCGATGTCCTTCAGCCGCTCGGCGTGAGCATGAGCAGCGGCCAGGCACAGCAATGCAACTACGATCGAGCTGAACAATTTCATGCATGCACCTGCTTAGAACGGCCACAACGGGCTGATGAAGAAGCGATCCAGCCAACCGGGCTGGCTGGCATCGGCAAAGGCGCCGGTACCGGAATAAGTGATGCGTGCGTCAGCGATACGGGTCGACGGCACGGTGTTGTCGGTGGCGATATCGTCCGACCGTATCAGGCCAGCGATACGCACCAGCTCGTCGCCCGTGTTGAGCGTCATCCACTTCTCACCGCGGATCGCCAGAATGCCGTTGGGCAACACATCCGAGACGGTAACGGTTATCGAGCCGGAGAGGCTGTTGCTCTGCCCCGCCTGACCGGAGCCGGAGGTGTCGCGTGACGCGTCATATTCCGCACCCAGACTCATGCTGTTGCCGGTCAGCGGATTGGCCATCGAAACGGCGCCGCCAAACAGCGAGCCGAGACCGATATTCGCGCTGCTCTCCTTGGAGATCTTCGAGTTCGAATTCTTGCTCGCCTGGGTCTTCTCGTTGAGCGTGACGGTAATGATGTCACCGACCCGGTATGCCTTCCGATCGTCGTACAGATTGGTCTCGAAGCCCGCCTGGTAGATCGCGCCGTTGTTCTGCGCAGCGGGCAGCGGCGTACGCGGCAGAACCGGCGAGTAGTACGGATCATTGGGCTTCGCGGCCGGCGCCATGCATCCAGTCAGGATCACGGCAGACATCAGCGGAAGAATGGACAAGCGGCGCATATTCACCTCAATCCAGCAGGCTGACAGCTGTTACAGCTGCTGGGTGACGAAGGACAGCATCTGATCGGCCGTGGAGATGACTTTCGAGTTCATCTCGTAGGCGCGCTGGGTGGTGATCATGTTCACCAGCTCCTCGACCACACTGACGTTGGAGTTTTCCAGGGTGTTCTGCAGCACGGTGCCCAGCCCGTTGAGGCCGGGGGTGCTCACCTGCGGGGCGCCGCTGGCGGCGGTTTCCAGGAAGAGGTTGCTGCCCATCGCCTGCAGGCCGGCCGGATTGACGAAGTCAGCGGTCTGGATGTTGCCGATGATCTGTGGAGCCGGGTTGCCCAGCGTGGTGACGGATACAGTGCCGTCCTCGCCCACGGTAAAGGTCTGGGTTTCCGGCGGCACGACAATGGCCGGCTCCAGAGAATAACCGTTGGAGGTCACGATCTGGCCTTCAGCGTTCAGATGGAAACTGCCGTCACGCGAGTAGGACACTGTGCCGTCCGGCAGCAGTACCTGAAAGAAACCGCGACCGTTGATGGCCATGTCGAGCGGTTGCTCGGTGGTCTGCAGACTGCCGGCAGTGAACTGCTTCTGCGTGCCGACGATTCGCACACCGGTACCCAGCTGCAGTCCAGAAGGCAGCTCGCTGTCCTGGCTGGACTGGCCGCCGGGCTGACGACGGATCTGGTAGAGCAGGTCCTGGAACTCGGCCCGGTCCTTCTTGAAGCCTGTGGTGGACACGTTGGCCAGGTTGTTGGAAATGGTGGTCAGGTTCATGTCCTGCGCGGACAAACCGGTCTTGCTGACCCACAATGCTGGAAGCATGTTCTTCTCCTCGTGCGCCGGAATTCAGACGCCGCCTAGTTTGTTTAGCTGATCTGCAAGACTCGGGCCGCTGCGGCACCATCTTCTTCGGCAGTACGCATCATTTTTACGTGCAGCTCGAATTGCCGGGACAGGGCGAGCATCGACGTCATCTCGGCGACAGCATTGACGTTGCTCGCCTCGAGGAAGCCGGATGTGACACGGACCGCAGCGTCCGCCTCGACAGGCTGGCCGTCCTTCATGCGGATAAGGCCGTCGGTGCCCTTCTCCAATTGCTTGGGGTCGGGGTTCACCAGTTTCAGGCGATCGACCGTCACCACCACGTTCGGGTCTTCACCGAGCGCGCGGATACTGATCGAGCCGTCGGCGCCGATCTCCACTTTTTCCTCTGGCGGCACGGCAATCGGCCCGGCATTGCCGAGCACCGGCAAACCGTCGCCGGTCCGTAGCATGCCAAGCGTGTCGATATTCAGGCTGCCGGTGCGGGCATAGGCCTCGCTGCCATCAGGCGCCTGCACGGCTATCCAGCCATCGCCCTCGACCGCTACGTCCAGATCCCTACCGGTCTCTTGCAACGTGCCGGAGCTGAAGTCCGTGCCCGGGCGTTCGGTCATGGCATAGGCCCGTGCCGGAAAGCTGTCGCCGAAGACCTGCATCGAGCGCGCCTGCTCGAAGTCGCGCCGGAAGCCCGTGGTCGAGATGTTTGCCAGGTTGTTGGCATGCGCCTGCTGGGCGCGGGCATTCTGGCTCGCTCCCGTCATCGCCACATAGAGCATCTTGTCCATGGAACCTCCCTCGCAATTTGACGCTGACTAGACTCACTCCAGCTAAAGAAGCAAGGGGTATGCCAAACGATAAAATCAGACATAAATTACTGAAAATAAAAAGAAAATATTGCAAAAAAAAGGCCCGAAGGGCCTTGTGAAAACGAAGCGGCAGTTTCCCGCCACCCCGCGCAGTGCCAGGTAGCGATTACCGGAGATTAATGATCGTCTGGGTAATCGCGCTTTCTGTTTCAATTGTCTTGGCGTTCGCCTGGTAGTTGCGCTGCGCCACGATCAGGTTTACCAGCTGATCTGAAAGCTCGACGTTGGAATCTTCCAGAGCGCCGGCTTGGAGGGAACCGAGGGTGCCGCTGCCAGGCGGGTTGCGCACGGGCTCGCCCGACTCGAAGGACTGAACCCATTGCGTCTTGCCAACCGGAGTCAAGCCCTGAACGTTAGCGAAGTTGGCGAGAATGATCTGACCCTGCACTTTGGACTGGCCATTGGTGTACCGAGCAAAGATCGCGCCGGTTTCGCTGATTTCGAGACCCGCGAGCTCACCAGTCGTATATCCGTCCTGGCTGACGCTGTTGACGGCGAAAGTGCTGGCGTATTGGGTGGAGCCCCGAAAATCAAGGGAAACGTCCAGGCCGCCTGCCGGCGCCGCATTATTGAGCTCCCAGCCCCCTGATGTGTTCCGCTGAGCCGGCTGCCAATTATCAAGGGATACCAAGCCTGTCGCGCTATCGTAAGCCATTCCGGAGCCGCCGCTCATGGACGCCATACTTCCATCTGGATTGAAACTGATCGAGATACTTGCAGGGTCAGTGCCGCTCCAGGCGGCTATTGGTGGAACAGCCGTGTCATCGCCAGCTGTAGCCACAGGTGATGCAGGGTTGCGCCCGTCGACCAATACATTCATCTGCCATGTATTAGCTGTCGACGTTTTAACAAAGTACTGGGTCATCACATGAGCATTGCCTTGCTCATCGTAAATATTGGTCGATGTCGATGAGTTGTAGCTCAGCGGATCAGCGGGATCGAAAGGCGTATTGCTGGGCTGGGTGTTGGTCGAATTCAAATTAAAACCCTGCGTGACCTTTGTCGTTGCCTTGGGCTCCTGGCTGGAGGTCTGAATCTTCAGATCGCTGACTTGGCCGGTTTGGATATTGCCGTTGTCGTCGACCGAATAACCCTGCAGGTTATAACCGAAGTTATCGACCAGGTTGCCTTCCTTGTCCGTACCGAAATAACCGGCACGGGTGTAGCTCAATGCACCGTTATTGCTGACCTGGAAAAAGCCGTTGCCATTGATGGCAAGATCAAGCGCGTTCTGGGTGTAGTTGATGTTGCCCTGATTGAACTGCTGCGACACGTTGGCCAACAGAACGCCGCTACCCTGAGGGTTCTTGCCAGTACCAAGCACCGACGACGCGTAGACATCCGCAAACTCCGCCCGCGACTGCTTGAAGCCCGCCGTTCCGGCGTTGGCGATGTTGTTACCCGTGACATTGAGGTCTTTGCTGGCGGCACGCATGCCGCTGAGGCCGATATTGAACGACATGAACTGCTCCTGTTACCGGACGCGCCGGTAGTTACTGACCAATGACCTGAACCTGTGACAGCCCGATGCTGCCGACGCCGGCCAGGTTGAGCATCAACTCACCGCCGTTCTGTCCAAGCGTTACGCTGTCCACGTTGGCGGGAAGCATGGTGTACAAACCCTTGGTTTCGCCTTCATAAGTGGCTTGCGCTTCGAAACGGTAGGTTCCAGGCGGCAAGGTATTGCCGCTCGAATCCTTGCCATCCCACATGAACGAAACGTTGCCGGCCTCCTGCTGACCCATATTGATACGGTTGACTGCCGTACCGGCACTGTCATAGACGTTGACCGACACGTTGCTGCTGGAGGTTGGCAATACCAGACTCGCCTTGAAGGTCTCGGCAGTATCAATAACTGCCTTATCGGCCGGCACAATGACTTTACGCCCAACCAGGGAAGAGGCCTGCAGCGCTTGCGAAGACTGATAGCCCGACAGCATGGTTTCCATGCTGGAGTTCAGTTTCTCGACACCCTCCACTGTGCTGAACTGTGCCAGCTGAGCGATGAATTCACCGTTCTCCTGGGGCTCGAGCGGGTTCTGATTGTTCAACTGGGTAACCAGCAACTCGAGAAACTCGTTCTTGCCGAGATCGTTGCTTTTTACTTCGCGGTCCTTGATCTGGTACTGGTCGAGTACCGAACCGGTACCGGCGACGCTGCCTGTCGTGCTCATGGCAATCTCTCGTAAGGGTTACTGGCCCAGGGTCAGGACCTTCTGCAACATGGTCTTGGCCGTATTCATCAACTCGGCATTGGTCTGGAACGAGCGGCTCGCGGAGATCATGTCCGCCATCTCCTCCACCACATTGACGTTCGGGTAATACACGTAGCCTTCTGCATTCGCCGCCGGATGGTTCGGCTCGTAACGCGCCTGCAACTCGCTCTGGTCTTCCACCACACCAAGCACCTGTACGCCGACACCCGCCTGGCCCTGTTCGGCGAAAAGCGACTGGTCCGGTTGGCCGTTGGCCTGCTGAAGCATGGTGGCAAACACCGGATGGCGTGCCCGGTAGGTCTGGTCAACGCTGGACGACACCGTTTCGGCGTTGGCAATGTTGCTGGAGATGGTGTTGAGGCGGGTACTTTGGGCACTCATGCCGCTGCCGGCGATGTTGAACACGTTGCTAAGGGACATGACGTTCGCTCCTTTTATTCGCCGCGCAGGGCGCTCATGAGCCCCCTGAACTTACTGTTGAGCATGGTGAAGCTCGCCTGAAAATCGATAGCGTTTTCGGCGTAAGCCGCTTGCTCGACCTGCGCATCGACGGTGTTCTGGTCCAGTGACGCGTGCGCTGGGGTACGGAAGCGCAGCCCTGGGTCAGCGATCTCCATGCCTTGAGCAGCGATATGCTGACTGTTGGTGACAGCCACCCCAAAGCCACCCTGGTTCTTGCTGTTCTGCGCAGCAAGAACCGAGCTGAAATCCAGATCACGCGCCTTGTAGTTGGGCGTGTCGGCGTTGGCTATGTTGTTGGCCAGGACTTCGGCACGCTGGGCGCGGAAACCCAGCGCCTTCTCATGAATGCCAAGTGCCTTGTCGAAACTGATGCTCATGATCTGGCCCTCCGCCGGATACAGTCTGCTTGGCAAACTTACAGCAAAGGCCGTGCCACTCAGCTAAGTGACTGAAAATTCGAGTTTTTTTAGGAGGCTGTCGCGCAGAGGCGTCAAAAGCGGCAAAGCTTTTCCGAAGGGCTTGCCGCTTCTTTCCGAGTAGCCGACAGATTTCTGCCGCCTGCTCTTTCGGGATGGGTCATTTCGCCTTGTAGATGATGCCGGGGCTGCACTGCACCATCTGGTATAGCTCTGGCAGGCCGTTCAGGGCTTCGGATGCGCCTAGAAAGAGATAGCCACCAGGTTTCAAGGTGGCGTGGATGCGCTTGAGAATGTCTTTCTTCACTTCAGCCGAAAAATAGATCAGCACATTTCGGCAGAACACTACATCGAACTTACCCAGCACTGCGTAGCTGTCGAGCAGGTTTTGTACGCGGAACTCGACACGACTCCGGATAGCGGGTTTCACCACCCATCTTCCTGGTGTCTTGACGTCGAAATAGCGCTGCAGACGCTCGCTGGACAGGCCCCGGGCAATGGCCAGGCTGTCGTATTCGGCTGCCTTGCTTGCCGCGAGCATCGCACCAGACAGCTCCGTCGCCACAATCTGAACGGACGGCTTCGGCTGGCCGGTACTGTTTCGTTCGTACTCGTCAATCATCATCGACAGCGAATATGGCTCCTGGCCTGACGAACAGGCAGCGGACCATATCCGTAACCGTTGCCCCGGCGCAGACTTGAGAAGCTCCGGAAGTACACGGCTCTTCATCACTTCGAACGGATAGGTATCGCGAAACCAGAGCGTTTCGTTGGTCGTCATGGCATCGACGACCTGCTCACGTAGGCCGCTACGGGGCTGCGACTGAATTTTCCTTACCAGATCTCCCAGGCTCTTGAGCCCCTGCTGCTCCATCAGCTTGTTCAATCGGCTGGACACCAGATACTGCTTGTTGTTGCCCAGCACAATGCCGCAGGTCTTTTCCAAAAACACTCGGAACTGATCGAAATCCAGATCACCTGACACTAATAAGGCCCTACCGTCGTATTGAAGAGGACAAGCCTCAGTTTGCGTCCGTACTCCGGATCCGCTCTATCACTCGGCTTGCGAGATCGTCCGGCTGGAATTTGGCTAGAAAATCATCAGCGCCAACTCGCTTGACCATGTTCTGGTTGAATACGCCAGAGAGCGAAGTATGCAGCAGAACATGCATGTCACGCATTTCTGGGTTCTGGCGAACCTCCGTGGTCAGTGTGTACCCATCCATCTCGGGCATTTCGATATCGGAGATCATCATGATGAACTCCTCTGCCGGCTTTTTGCCTTGCGCAAGAAGCCCCTTGAGATAGGTAAGCGCCTGGCGTCCGTCGTTTTGAGCGACCACCTCTATTCCGAGATTCTGCAGACAGCGGGTGATCTGCTTTCTCGCGACGGACGAGTCATCGACAATCAGCACGCGACAGGAAGACGCCTTGGAGTGGGTCTCTTCATCCGGAATGCTCACCGACACCAGCTCCGACACCGGCGCGACCTCGGCGAGCACCTTTTCCACATCGATGATTTCGACCATCTGGTTGTCGACGTGGGTCACCGCCGTCAAATAATGGTCGCGCCCTACTCCCTTGGGCGGCGGAAGAATATCTTCCCAGTTCATGTTCACGATCCGCTCGACCGAACGCACAAGGAAGCCGAGCACCTTGTTGTTGTATTCGACGATGATCGCGAAGCTGTTGGTGAGGTCATCGAGGCCCGGTTTTCCGGTAGCCAACGACAGATCAAGGATTGAGAGCGTATTGCCGCGAATGTTAGCCACGCCGCGCACCACTGGACTGGACCGCGGCATGACCGTAAGCCGGGGACACTGCAGCACTTCCTTGACCTTGAACACATTGATTCCGTAGAGCTGCTTGCCGTCCAACCGGAACAACAGCAATTCAAGGCGGTTCTGCCCGACCAGCTGCGTACGCTGGTTAACCGAATCCAATACACCGGCCATGCCAGTTTCCTCTCGCTTGGTAGTGGGCACTCATGAATGTCGGAACCTACGGCACGGGCCTTGCTTCGGCATGATCATGAATAAAATATCGACTTATTTATGGCGTCCACGCTCTGCCCTGTGCGGAGCGCTACTTGTCGTACTGGTTCTGTCAGGGACGGGCCAACTGGCCGAAGCCAGAACCATGACCCGACCTGAACAGCTTATCGACGTCACCCACAACTTTCTTGAGCGGGAAGTGACCGAATATTTGCAGCGTAGCCAAATTCAGGCTCGCCATGAAGTCGAGGTGAACCGACTCGACCCACGCCTGCGTCTGGCGCAGTGCAGCAGCCCGCTCACGACCCGGCTGGAGAGCCCGGCGCAACCTATAGGCAGAGCAACGGTCCGTGTCAGCTGCGAGGGCTCTACCCCCTGGTCGGTATTCGTACCCGCTCAGGTGCACCTGTTTCGTGAGGTGGTGGTCGCCCGCCGTCCTCTCAAGCGCGAGAGCGTGATCGCGGAGGGTGACGTCACGCTCGCCGAGCGGGACGTCAGCCTGCTGACGCAGGGTTATCTGACCGCACTCGACCAGGCGCTCGGTAACAAGCTGACACGCAGCACCCTGCCCGATCAGGTTTTGCCGCCCAGCTCCATTACCCTTGCAGAGGTCATACGCAAAGGGGATCAGGTTGTGATCAGCGCGAAAAACTCGACAATAAATGTAAGAATGCCCGGCGAGGCCCTAACCGACGGTGCGCTCGGCAGCCAGATTCGTGTCAAGAATCAACGATCCGGCAGAGTGGTGAAAGCCAGGGTCACAGGTCCCGGCCAGGTCGAAGTAAACATGTAGCGCTGCAGCCCCTCGAAAGCCATCGCTCAAAAAGAGCTAAAGTTCCTATAAGCTTTGCCGAAAAGCAGGCAAGCGTCCTGACTTATTCGAGGTCTCCATCATGGTTATCGATTTCAACCGACCGAACGGTGCGGTTACTCCACCCACAAGCGGGCGCAACAATGGCGTCCAGAATGCTGATCGGGCTCCCGCTCAACAGGCACCGGCAGAGCCGACCAAGAATGCCAGCAGTGCCTCAAGCCAGGGTGAAAGTGTACAGCTGAGCCCGGAAGCGCAGCGGCTCCAGCAAGCGACCGACAAGATGAACCAACAGCCGTCTGTTGATTCGGAGCGCGTTGCAGCCATCAAACAGGCCATCGCCGACGGGAGCTACCAGGTAGACAGTCAGCGCGTAGCCTCCAAACTGCTCGCATTCGAAAACCAGCGCTGATTCCGATTGACGCTCATCGCTCCCAGAGGTCGACATGCAAGATACCGATTTGCTTCAGCAGCTCATTGAGGACATCGGCACGGCCCAGAGACTTCTTGAGCTTACTGACGCTGAATACCAGTCACTTGCCGAACGCGACCTCGCCAACCTGGAACAGCTACTGACCCAAAAACAGGCGCTCCTGGCACTGCTTGGGCAACACGGTTCTCTTCGCAGCCAGGCTCTCATCAGGGCCGGTCTCAATGCCGACCGAACCGGCCTTCAATCGTTTGCCGCCAGCTCAGCAGCCGGCGCGGACATCCTGAAGCAAGCAGAACGACTCGATACGATCCTCGATGCGTGCCGAAGCGCCAACGAGCGCAATGGCAAGCTCATAAGAGCCAACCAGCGTGCCGTTGGCAGCATGTTGCAGATACTGCAGAGCAGCAACCAGACACCCGGGCTTTATGACCGCCGGGGTGCGGCAGCCAAGAGCAGCTACCATCGACCGCTCAGTCAGGCGTAACGCCGGGAGTCGGCATTCTGGCAGAGTGCTATCATGCGCCTGAGTTTCGTTACCTGGCGGAGATCCAAGCAACGTGTCTAATCTTTTTGCCGAGGAACACGGGCCCCAGCCGCCCCAGATCCTCAGAACCGCAACGGAGGTTTTTTCCAACCTCCGTCCTCTTCTGGAAAATCGGACATCCCTTCAGATTCGCTTTACCGAGCGCAATCAGCGCTATCAGACCTTTCTCGTCGACATCAACCGTGAAAAGGGATGGATAGCCTTTGACGAGCTGATACCGAACGATGGCGAGCGGCTGCTGATGGCAGGCGAGACCTTTCACATCGAAGGCTTCTACGAGGGCGTGCGCATCGCATGGAGCAATGATCATCCCGTCCATCCTGGCGAACTGGACGACGCGCGCTGCTACTGGGCGCCATTGCCTACGGAAATCCTGTACCACCAGCGGCGCAACGCTTACCGCGCCCAGCTCTTTGGCCAACCCGCCGGTGCCGAGCTCAACGGCAAAGCCATCAAGACGCCGCTGGAGGGCAAGCTACTTGATATGTCTGCTACCGGCTGCAAGGTGAGCTTCAGCGGCGACGTGCAGAGTCGCCTGCAAACAGGACAGGTCTATGAGCAACTCACCGCCAGGCTCCCCTTTGGCGACATCACCACGGCGGTGGAAGTGCGACACGTCGTATTCGACGAAAAGCTATGCACGACGTTCTGCGGAATGCGTTTTCATCGTCTGGCTGGCTTGACGCAACGTCAGATCGAACGATTCGTCTACCAACTGCAACGCGAGGCACGCCGCGACCAGGCTGCCGACCGGTTCAGCTAAGTCCGGATATTCAAGATTGATGTCGCGCCGATGCGGTCTGCATCGGAGCAAAAATACGCCGCCGGGCCAGATAGCGCGAACAGCGCATCCGATACAGCCAGTAGAGTAGACAGCGACGGGGGTTAGACCCCTGCCGCTGAAGAGGCTGGTGTCCCAGGCGAGGTTCGAACTCACAACCTTCCCCTTAGGAGGGGCAGCCAAGCCCCTTGCAGATCAAGCACTTACCTTGTAAATCAAGCAGTTAGCGTCCCGTTGCATCCGGTAAACCAGCCCCGTATAGTCGCTTTTGCACCCACACTGCACCCATGGGGACACCGTGCGAGAGAAGCTGACGGCGCGCCGACTGAACAGCCTGGAAGTCACCGGCAAGGAATACGAAGTCCACGATACCACCGTGCCCGGCCTGTTTGTGCGCGTGACGGCGGCCGGGGCAAAGTCCTACGTTGTGACCTGGGCGCGTGGCCGCAAGAAGGCGCTCGGCCGTGTCGGCATCCTGACACTTGAGCAGGCCCGCGAAGAGGCTCTGCAATACCTGAACGAAGCCCGCAAGCACGGCGAGCCGCTGGCAGTCACCCAGGGCCGGCGAGGTGCTCGCACCCCTACCCTGCGCCAGTTCATCGACGACCACTATATGCCGTGGTTCAAGGCCCACCATAAAGGCCACGAGAAGACGCTACACACGCTCGACACTAGCTTCGAGCCGATCATGCATAGCCGCCTCGATGAGATAACCGGCCGCGACCTTGAGCAGATCCGCACCGCCTGGCTGAACGGCGGCAACAAGCCGGCCACCGCCAACCGCAAGATGGGCAGCATCAGCGGAGTATTCAGCCGCGCCGTGGAATGGGCTTATCTGCCCGCCTCGCCCCTGGAGAAGGTCAAGCAACTGAAGGTCGATTCGATCGGCCGCATCCGTTACCTGTCGAAGGACGAAGCCAAGGCCCTCAGGGACGCGCTAGACGCACGTGAGGAGCGAATCAGGACAGAGCGTGACAGCGCGAACGAATGGCGCTCAAAACGCGGCAGAGAGGCCTTGCCAGACCTTCGCGCCCTCGCCTTCGCCGATCACCTGAAGCCCATGGTTCTGCTATCGCTCAATACCGGAATGAGGCGCGGCGAACTCTTCAACCTGCGCTGGCATCACGCGAACCTGCAAGCTAAAACCCTGACGGTAGCCGGGGAAGGCGCCAAGACCAGCGAGACACGGCACATACCGTTGAACGCCGAAGCGCTGGCCACGCTGCAAGGATGGTACGACCAGGCGAGCGGTACCGGCTACATCTTCCCGGGCGAGGACGACAAGCCGATGACGGACGTGAAAACCGCCTGGCTGGAGCTGCTGAAGAACGCCGGCATCGTCGGTTTCCGCTGGCACGATATGCGCCACGACTTCGCATCGCGGCTGGTGATGGCTGGCGTACCGCTGAACACGGTGCGCGATCTGCTGGGGCACGCGGATATCAAGATGACGCTGCGCTATGCCCACCTTGCACCGGATAGCAAGGCGGCGGCTGTGGGTCTTATATGAGAGTCTTCGGATCGATTTTCATCAGAATCGTCTTAAGACTGCCTGTTAAGTTTCTCAGCGCCTCGTTTTCCCGGCGCAACTGGTCGTTTTCTAGAGCAAGATCCTGAAGGTATCCAGCGGAATCTTGGAGAGCCTGCGCTTTTCTTTCTTCCATCTCTAAGGGAGTGGGCAATCCAACGTCCTCGTATGACACCTGAACAATCCCGCCCTCGGTCCGAACCCTTTCTACGAGCGTATCCCAATACTTTGATACGACCTCGAGCCTCGCGTTCTGCCAAGGGCTTGCTTCGGTAACAACCCGAGGTGTGAACCGCCAAAACGGTGGGGAAAGACGAATAGACTCCCAAATAAGCCCTTCCTCAAAAGTCAAAAGGCTCGGACACTCAAAAGCAAGACGCATCAGTCTGGTCGCTTCATCCGAGGACCAGAGCCTCTCCTTCACGGCATCCAAAACGCTTTCAGGCTTCCCTTGGTGACCTTCAACCAAGAAGTCGACCGGCATCTTCACATCGTTTAGAGCTCTCTCGACAGCCCATTCCACTACGCCGGTTACGGTGCGCTTCTGCACACGTGCCGCTAAGTCGATCCCATATTTGATTCTTGGATCGATTCTCAGCGATACGCTTACCGTCGCTGCTTGGTCTGCTGTTTTCTTCGGCCTTGCCATAGATTGCTCCTTTGAACGCAAAGACTGGCTCTGAACGCACCCGCTGTCAAATGTACGATTGAGTTTCGTGCAGTAATTGCTTGCAGTAACCGGATTTGCGTTCTAGGATTCGCCTCACTGGCCACAACCTCCGGCCAGATGGAGAAGACCATGAGCCAACCCGCAACGCTGCAACCCCTCGCTGTCGGCCCTGAAGACGCCGCCCGCGCATCTGGCACCACCCGTTCCGCCGTCTATGAAGCCATTGCCCGAGGCGACCTAATTTCCTTTAAGGCAGGCAAGCGCCGCCTGATTCTCGTCGAGGAGCTGCGCGCCTGGCTGAATCGGATGGCAAAGGAGAACGCCCGGTGAACACCGAAACGCTGAAGGTGAAACTGATTGGTAAGGCCGGCGCCGTGCTGGGCTGGCTGCACCTGCCAGGGACCGCCAAGCTGGCGGATCTCGAACAGCTCCGGAATCTCGGAGCGCATCGACTGGAGGTTGTATGAGAAGAGAGCCACAAAAGAGGCCCAAGGCAGAGCTGCAACTCTGCCAAGGGCAACAGCACATTGGTCGCTACCAAGTGAGGGCTGAACTATGACATTTCACTCTGCCAGCGCGCAAGACAATCGGATGTTGACGGCCCTTAGAACAGGACCAGTCACGAGCCTAGAAGCATCAGGCGGCCTCGACATTGTCCACCCGCCAAGTTCAATACGCCGGCTTCGTCGCCAAGGCTATGACATCCGCACGGAGTGGGTTTATCAGGCCATCGAGCCGGGTCGCCCGCCGCACCGAGTTGGGCGATACGTGCTTATCGCGGAACCGGCCCGCATAGCGGCTTAAAGGATCTGGCGGGGCCTTGCCTCGCCAGCTTCTAGTCCGAGCGTTCAACTGAGACAGGCTATGACACATCAAGCCCGTTACTTATTGAGTCGCGGCGACCAGCTTCGCGTTGAGATGGGGCGATTGATCATCGATTCGGCGAGCGGCCTGCCCGTTCCTGCTGATTGGATGGATGCAAACCGGCTCAACCTGTGCCGGGAAATTCTATCCGCTGCAGGCACGGACGCGTTCGAATACCTGGGTTATCAGACAGGGAACTACGGACGACACAAAGCCGGGGGGATAACCCTTCAATTTGTTTCTGTGATGACCGGGCAAAGCGCCTACGCGATCTTCAATGCAGACCTAACCAGGCAGCGCACCGTTGCTGGAAAGGTGGCTGGCACGCCATTGCCGAAGGGTCAGTTTCGGGTGGGAAAGCGAAGCCATTTCTATGCGCTCTGGCTTTCAACAGGCTTGGCGCTACCTAAGCGGATCTCATCATTTCACGACTACATGGGGAAACTGAGAGGGATCTTGTTCGCAGCCGAGATCGAAGGCGAACGGATAAATGCCGGCTCGCTGAAGCCGATTTGCCTATCTGCCGACGCAGTAATCAGAGCCGTTATGCCGGACAACTACCGGACAACATCCAGACAACTCCCGGACAACTGCCGGACAATTCGACCGGACAAGGAAACCCCGCTAAGCCAGACCAGCCGGGGCTTTCAGCCGGTTCTAACTACGGGACAAACGAACCACGGTAAAACGGTAATAAGGGAGTGCGGTAACACGGGAATGCCTTCTCTTCATCCTTTGTCTGATCTTAAAGGCCAGACGGTGGATGAATGGCTTGCCGAGTACGAGGCTGCGGCTAGCTGACATTTGAGCAACCGACAGCCGGCCTCAAGTAACCACATCGCCAACACGATAACCACGCAAACCATGCGGCTGTTCGGAACCTGGGGAGGGACCGCAGCCGCAGCTCAAGGAGTGACAACCAATGACTCAACAATCATTCGCGGATCGCATCGGGCAGCCTCGGACGAACGCCGAAATACTCGCCCAAGCCGGCATCGAGGTCGGGCAAGTGCTGTACAGCGTCACGGTGCGGTTTCCTGACGGCGGACTGGCTCAGCAATTCCCCGGCCTGATCGTGTGCGGGCTTGCTATCGAGATGATGGAGCGGCTGCGCGACGAATACCCAGAAGCCCGCGTGAACATCATTCGATATGGTGTAGGCATCGAGAATCGGGCAGAGGCAGAGGCGCTAACCGAAAGGACGAAGGAAACCATCATCAAGGCCCGCGACCGAGAGTATTCCGGACGCGCATTGCTGCAAGCATTGGAGTTCTGGACGCCGACCGAAAGCAGCGCCCCGGCACACTGACCAGCCCAAGCCACCAGACCCCGCCACCGAGCGGGGTTTTTAATGCGCTCAGAACTGAGCACGTTTCGTGCACCAAGCGTTCAGCGATCGTTCAACACCTGTTCAGCGACCGTTGAAACCCAACCCTAACCGGCTGGGTTACTGCTGGGTTTCCACTGTGTAGAAATCAACACACTGTGTCGTTTTCAACACGCGAGACAGACCAACAGGGCCGACTCAGACCAAATCGTCTCACTGAGACCAAATCGTCTCACTCGCAGACGGAATAAATCCCGGAATGAGGAAGGTTTCCACCCGCTACACCACCAAGGCGCAGCCTGTCAACCGAATGATTGATATGGTATAACATTACATGTAGACTAGATGGGCATATCCCAACTCGATAGGTATCGACGTATGAAGATTTCCGCCCTACGCGAGCAGCGCTCCGCCAAGGTCGCCGCCATGAAAACCCTGGTAGATGCCGCAGCCGCAGAAGGCCGCGATCTGTCTGCCGACGAAACCAAGCAATTCGACACCCTCAAGACCGAAGAACGCGCCCTGTCCGCTCAGATCGAACGCGCCGAGCACCTGGCCGACTGTGAGCGCCGCGCCGCTGGCACTCCGGTATCGGGCGCACCCTCTGCCGACTTCGACCGCCTGGCGGGTTCTGTAAGCGTCACCCGCGTGATTCGCGCTCAGATGGAAGGCCGCAGCCTGGACGGCGCCGAAGCTGAATATGCCCGCGAAGCTGAACGCCGCAGTGGCCGCAAAGCCGAGGGCGCCTTCGTACCCTTCGCCAGCCTGGAGAAGCGCGCCAACACCACCGCGACCGCTCCCGAGCTGGTAGCCAATGACCACCGCGCCGATTTGTATGTCGGACCTTTGCGCGAAGCCCTGCTGGCTCGTTCGCTGGGCATCCGTGTGATGACCGGCCTGCGTGGCAACGTGAGCATTCCGAAGTTCGGCAGCGGCCTCGAAACCGGCTGGGTTACTGAAGGCTCCGCAGTACCCGAGGCCCAAATGAGCTTCGACCAAATCACGCTGACCCCGAAGCACGTCGGCGGTAAGACTGAGATGAGCCGCCAGCTCATTCAGCAGAGCGCCCCGGCTATCGAACAACTGGTCCGCGAGGATCTGTCCGCTCTGATCGCCAAGCAGATCGACGCCGCGATCATCAACGGTTCGGGCCTCAATGGTCAGCCGCTGGGCATCCTGAATACCGTGGGCATCCAAGCTGCCGGCGACATTCCGACCACCTGGGCGCAAGTCCTGGCGATGCTCGAAAAGATGGACGACGTGGATATCCAGAACGGTCGCTGGCTGACCACTGCCGCGATCCGTACCGCCCTGGCTGCTGCTGAGAAGGTCGCAGGCTCCGGTAGCGGCTTCTTGTATGACGGCGGAGCAATGGCTGGCCTGTCCCTGGCGGCGAGCAAGAGCGTGCCGGCCGGCAAGCTGATCCTGGGCGACTTCTCGCAAGTCATGCTGGGCGTCTGGAGCGAGATCGACATTCTGGCCAATGCTTGGGCCGAACCCGCGTACAGCCGAGGCGGCATTCAGGTCCGCGCAATGGCCACCGTAGACACCGCCGTGCGCCACCCGCAAGGCTTCGTCGTAGCGACCGAGGTCTAAGCAATGGAACGGCGCGCAAGCAATGGGCTGAAGCCTGACGGACGCAAGCTGACCGGCTATGCCGCTCGGTTCAACTCTGAGACGGACCTGGGCGAGTTTGTGGAAGTCATCCGCCCCGGTGCCTTCACCCGGACGCTTGCCGCCGCTTCTGCTGGAAACATCCGGGCGATTTACGAGCATGACGGCAAGTCGCTGCTCGGTCGCCTGGGTGCCGGCACTCTGCGACTCTCCGAAGATTCCGAAGGTCTGGCGTTCGAGCTAGACCTTCCTGATACCACCCTTGGCCGGGATCTGGCCGAGCTGGTGAAACGTGGCGACGTGGCCGGCTGTTCGTTCGGGTTCCTGCCTGTCCGTGACACCTGGGCCGAAGGCGCGAAGCCCGTCCGCGAATTGCGCGACGTGGATCTGTTCGAGATAACAATCACCGCAAATCCGGCCTATGACGCAACCAGCGTCCAAGTTCGTTCTAAATTGCCGCGCTCGATTCGCCTGGCCCGTAAATACCTGGAGGCCATCGAATGAGCCTTATTCAACGCCTGTTCAAACGATCCAGCCCCGAGCCGACCACCCCGGCTTATGACACCTATTACGACCGCCTGAACGGCTTTGGTGGCGTGGCTGGCGTGGACGTGAACACCACGACCGCCGAAGGTATCAGCGCCGTGTATGCGTGCGTGGCCGCTATCAGTGAGACGGTCGGAAGCCTGCCGCTCGACGTGTATCGCAACACCGACAACGGACGCGAGAAGGCCAAGACGTACCCGCTGTACCGCCTGCTGCACGACGCGCCGAACAACTACCAGACCGCCCTGGAGTTCCGCGAGCAGATGCAGCGTCACGTCCTGCTGCGTGGTAACGCCTATGCGGAGATCGTGTGGAACCCGAACGGCTCAGTGAAAGCCCTGCTGCCAATGCACCCGGATAGCGTCACGGTGCTGCGCTCGAGCCTGGGCAATCTGGTCTATGACCACGCGGACGGCAAAGGCAATCAGCGCCGCCTGCTGGCAGATGAAGTCCTGCACCTGCGTTACCACTCGGACGATGGGATCCTCGGACGCTCACCGATTCAGGTAGCCCGCGACACTATCGGCCTTGCCCTGGCAGAGCGTACCCACGGCGCGAAGATGTTCGAGCACGGTACGCGGCTATCAGGCGTTATCGAGACACCACCCGGTACCACGAAAGAACAGGCAGGCCAGATCCGCGATAGCTGGGCTGCTGGTCAGTCCGGTGTGAGCAACCACGGCAAGACCGCTGTGCTACCGCAAGGCGCGACGTTTAAGACCGTGAGCATGACGCTTGAGGATGCCGAGTGGATCGAAGCCCGGCGCCTGTCCATCGTCGAGACTGCCCGCCTGTTCCGCGTACCGCCTGTGATGATCGGCGACATGGAGGCAGCCAACTATTCAAACGTGGTGGAGCTCGCCCGGTTCTTCGTGACCAACACCCTGCGCCGTCATCTCGTTATGTGGGAGCAGGCAGTGAACCGCGCTTGCATCACCAACCCCGCGTTCTTCGTGGAGCACAACGTTGAAGGTCTGCTGCGTGGCGACAGCCTTGCCCGGGCGAACTTCTATCAGCGCGGTATCGAAGACGGCTGGATGCTCAAGTCCGAGGTGCGCCGCATTGAGAACCTGCCAGCTATCGAAGGAATCGACGATGCGAAAACTCAAGATGCAGCGCCTGCCGCTGGAAGACCGAATGCTGGGGACGCCACTGGACGAGTGGAAGAAGAACCAGGCCAAGCAAAAGGGGCAGCGGCATGAAGAAGAAACGCAAGCTCAGCCTGAGCAGCAGCGCCTGGAGGCGTCTCCGCGCTGAGGTGCTGGCCAGTGAGCCGCTCTGCCGTATGTGTACAGCGCGTGGTCTGGTAGTGCCAGCAACTGACGTGGATCACATCGTGGACAGCCGCGACGACTTCACCGACGACAACAGCCGGGAGAATTTGCAGCCGCTCTGCCATGAATGCCACTCGCTCAAGACAGCCGCGTCGATGGGCAAGGGCGTGTCGTGGGGCTGCGACGTGAAAGGCAATCCGCTCGACCCGGATCACCCTTGGAATAAATCACCAGCAACCGCCGCAGACAAGACCGCTCGGTCC
This sequence comes from Stutzerimonas sp. C6.4V, assembly GCF_058536345.1. Classification (NCBI taxonomy): domain Bacteria; kingdom Pseudomonadati; phylum Pseudomonadota; class Gammaproteobacteria; order Pseudomonadales; family Pseudomonadaceae; genus Stutzerimonas; species Stutzerimonas sp. C6.4V. The sequence goes on along the minus strand of NZ_JBZUBM010000001.1, from coordinate 949,929 downwards.
CTGCTCTTTTAACGCTAAGTGCCATGAAAACCACCCCACGCCGCCCCCGCTCAGACAGCGCCAGAGCCGCCATAGCAGCCGCTCAGGCCGTTGCGCTTGGACCTATAGCGCCGCCTGCGTTTGTGCGCGTAGGCAAGCAGGCTAGGCCGTTCTGGGACGCCATCGTGACCGCTCGCCCGCGTGACACCTGGACCGATGCTGACCTGATCCTGGCCGGGAGCCTGGCACGCGCCTATGCCGATATCGAGGCGCTGCAAGATGCCATCGACAATGACGGGCTGCTGGTGGACGGCAAGCCGAACCCGGCCTGTGACCTGCTGGACAAGATGACCCGCCGCGCCCTGGCGACTGGCCGGCAGTTGAAGGTGGACACCATCGCTACCGTGGGCAAGGCGCAGAACATCCCGAAAGGTGCCGCCCTGGAGCGTGACGCCCGCGCGCAGCTCGACGATGACCTGATTCCTACCTTGGCGACGATGCAATGAGCCGCGCCGAGAAGATCATTCAGTTTGTCGAACGCTACTGCGTGACGCCGGAAGGTGCGGACGTGGGCAAGCCGCTGCTGCTGGCCGAGTTTCAGAAACAGTTCATCCGGGACGTGTACGACAACCCCCACGGCACCCGGCGCGCCCTGTTCTCGTGTGGAAGGAAGAACGGAAAATCCGGACTTATCGGCGCTCTGATCCTCGCCCATCTGGTCGGGCCTGAAGCCAAGCAGAACAGCCAACTGGTATCGGGAGCCATGAGTCGTGACCAAAGCGCATTGGTGTTCCGCCTCGCATCGCAGATGGTCATGCAGTCGCCGGCCTTGTCGAAGATCGTCCGCATCGTGCCGAGTGGTAAGCGCCTGATCGGCCTGCCGCTGAATACTGAGTTTCGCGCCCTTGCGGCTGACGGCAAGACGGCGCACGGCCTGTCACCTGTGCTCGTGGTTGGGGACGAATGGGGGCAGGTACGCGGGCCGCAGTCTGACTTTATCGACGCCCTGCTGACCGCATCTGGAGCGCACGCCAACCCGCTGCAAATCATCATCAGCACGCAAGCGGCCTCCGACTCGGATTGGCTTTCGATCCAGCTGGACGACGCCAAACGCTCGAAAGATCCGCGCATCGTCTGCCACCTGTACACCGCGCCCAAGGGCTGCGACCTGCTGGATGAAGATGCCTGGAAAGCCGCCAACCCGGCGCTGGGCCTGTTCCGCTCCGAGGACGATCTACGCGAGCAGATGCAGCAAGCCGCCCGTATGCCCTCAATGTCCAATACGGCGAGAAATCTACTACTCAATTTGCGCGTGAGCCTGGACAGCCCGTTCATATCGCCTGACGTGTGGGCAGCTTGTGGCGCTGAGCCTGAGCCGTTTGACGGGCCTGTCTATGCCGGCCTCGACTTGTCCGCCCGTACCGACCTGACGGCGCTTGTGCTGATCGGCAAAACCGATGGGGTCTGGCAGGTTCGTCCGTATTTCTGGACGCCGGAACAGGGCTTGTTCGACCGGGCCAAGAAGGACCGCGCCCCGTATGACCAGTGGGCCGCCGAAGGCTATCTGCGCACGACACCCGGCGCGACGGTGGACTATGAGTTCGTGGCCGCAGAGATGGCCGAGATCCTGGCAGACGTGGACATTCAGGCAGTCGCCTTCGACCGCTGGCGGATGGACATATTCAAGAAAGAGCTGGAACGCCTGGGCCTCGACTTGCCGCTAGTGCCGTTCGGGCAGGGCTTCAAGGATATGGCCCCGGCACTCGACGCCCTGGAAGCCGAGCTGCTGAACGAACGCATCGCCCACGGCAACCACCCGGTTCTGAGTATGTGCGCCGCAAATGCCGTCGCCACCAAAGACCCTAGCGGGGGGCGCAAATTGGACAAGTCCCGCCGCACTGGCCGCATCGACGGCCTGCAAGCACTGGCAATGGCAATGGGCGCCGCCCAAGCCGCAGCCGCCCCCATTGAGATTGATACCGAGGTGTTTTTCGTATGATTACCGTGACCGAAGCCAAGCAACACTTGCGCGTCATGCACGGCCTGGAAGACGGGCTGATTCAGTTGTACCTGGACGCTGCGACCCGGCACGTCGAGGAATACCTGGGCGACGATCTGCCCGATCCGATGCCGGAACCCATACAAGCCGCCGTCCTGCTGCTGACTGCTGACCTGTACGTCAACCGTGAGCGCCAAGCCGACCGCATCCTGTACGAGAGCACGGCCTATACGCTGCTGCTGGCTCCCTATCGCACGATGGCGGTGCTGTGATGCGAATTGGACGCCGACGCCACCCGCTGGAACTCCAAAAGCTGACCCGCGTTTCGGATGGTATGGGGGGCTGGCAAGAAGGCTGGTCAACCATCGCGACCGAATGGGCCGCAGTCGATAGCGTGTCGGGCGATGAATACTTTTCCGCCGCTCAGTTGCAGACCTTGCTTAGCGCGAAGGTGACGATGCCGTACCGGGCCGACCTGACGACCGAGTGGCGGCTGATCTACCACGGCAAGCAGTACAACGTGAAAGCCATCCTGCCGAACAACGATATGTCCGAGATGACCCTGCTTTGTGAGGTCACGAAACTCTGATTCACCCCGCAGCCTGGGCGGCCTACGGGATAGCCAGGACGTGGATTAGACGGCGAGTGCCACGGTTCATGCAAAACCCCGTCACGCTGTGCGGCCTGAATCCTTAGAGTTTTCTCCGGGGCCGGCGACAGCAAACACCATCTAGCCGGCGAGAGGCTGCGCTAGATCCGACCAGAGTGATTCTGGAAGGGGGGGGACCGCCCCGTTATGCTTCGCGCTGACGGGGCTTTCTTTTGCACCCACATTGCACCCATGGGCGCAGTGTTCAAGAAGGTGAAAAGTGCTGGAAGGCGCGGAATATATGGCGTCCCAGGCGAGGTTCGAACTCACAACCTTCCCCTTAGGAGGGGGATGCTCTATCCAATTGAGCTACTGGGACGGGTGCGGGCAGCATCTTAGCGGCACTCGTTACGTTTGTCATGCAGACCAAGCTGATCCAGCCTGGATTGGCGGAGCTCTAACCGCTTAACAGGAAAAGATCTGCATGGCTCGGAGAGATTGCATATTGCACGAGCCATTGAAGCGCCATCTTGCAAAGCGCAATGCTGAAGGCAAGCGCATCGCTATAAGTCTTTGTTTTATAAGTACTTTTTATTGATTAAAGCTGGCACGCCATATGCTCTCAAGTAAGCTATCAACTTACGCGAAGGAGACGCCTATGCCACGCCTAGCCTACTTGCTTGGCCCCGCCATATTGGGCGCTGTTGCATTGCAACTTCAGGACTTAAGACCGGTTATGGAAACCTCGCAGCCCGCGGCAGTACCGAGTGTTGAAACCTATAGCATGGTCCAACGCCTGAATTCACCAGCACCAATCAATAGCAGCCTCGACACCTTGTTGCCGGCGCAGCCTCAGCGTTGGGTTTTTTAAGACTGTTACCTGCCATCAGGGTTCTATCAGGGAGATGAACGGCAATGTCTCATTCAAGTTTGGTGTTACTGGTCCTTTGCGTAGCCTGTGGATTGGCAAGCGTAAGCGCTGACCTCAGCGGTTCCTGGGAACTGGCAGCCAAGGTAGCAGCTAGCGTGTTCGGCCTGATGCTTGTTGGCTCGCTGCTTATAGGCAAGCGGATCAAGTTCGATCCAATTTTGCGCTAATAGACCCAAAAGACCGGTATTGGGTCACAATAAAGGCACCGTGACATCACGGGACCTTTACACCTCATTTTCGCGCCTTATAATTGGCGCCATCAAACCGCCGGTATCTTTTAAGCAGGTCGCGGAACAGGCGACCCTGTTCGGTTGTCAGACCGGTGACTAGAACGGCAATAAGCCACCATCGCCCACCTGACTATCCGGTTAACTATGCGCCCTATGAAGCAGGCAGTTTATTCCAGCCGTACGGCTGACAAATTCGTGGTTCGGCTCCCCGATGGCATGCGTGAACGCATTGCTGAGGTCGCACGCAACCATCACCGCAGCATGAATTCCGAGATAATCGCTCGCCTCGAGCAGAGCCTTCTACAAGAAGGTGCACTGGACGATGACCTGAACATGCGCCTGGATAGCCCTGAACTGACGTTGCATGAGCGCGAGCTGCTCCAGCGATTCCGTCAGCTTGCTCATCGCCAGCAGAACGCACTCATTGCGCTTATTGCGCAGGATACCGAAGCACCGAAAGAAGAGGAGTGATTCTCCCCTGAGGCCTGCAGCCTGCGCTTGAGCGCCAATGCCCGAGCCCCAGGGCGTTTGCGTACCAAGGTCGAGCGGCCTGCTCCGCCAAGGAGCTATCAGCTCCGTCTATCTTTCCTGTTTCGTAGCGTTTGATACAACAATGCCCGCTTTCGCTATGCGGGCATTGTTGTATTTACAGCTCGCTGGCCTAGCCAGGTCTTATCCGAAGGGTTCAGCCTACAAAATTAAGCAGAATCCCGGCGGCCACCGCTGAACCGATCACACCCGCCACGTTTGGCCCCATCGCATGCATCAGCAGGAAATTCTGGGGGTTGGCCTCGAGACCTACCTTGTTCGATACGCGGGCAGCCATGGGCACGGCTGATACACCCGCTGCGCCGATCAAGGGATTGATCTTGTTGTGACTGAACAGGTTCATGACTTTCGCCATCAGTACGCCAGCAGCCGTACCTCCGCAGAACGCAACCATACCAAGAACCAGGATTCCCAGCGTCTTCATCTGCAAGAAGGCGTCGGCAGAAAGCTTGGAACCTACAGTCAGACCGAGCGCGATGGTGACGATGTTGATCAGCGCATTTCGAGTCGTGTCGGCCAGGCGATCGACTACCCCGCACTCGCGCAGCAGGTTGCCGAATGCAAACATGCCCACCAGCGGTGCAGCATCTGGAAGAAGCATGCCGATAAGCAACGCCAACATGAGAGGAAACACGATTTTCTCAACCTGTCCTACATGGCGAAGCTGCTTCATAACGATGGAGCGCTCTTCCTTGCTGGTCAGCGCGCGCATGATGGGCGGCTGGATCAACGGGACCAGCGCCATGTACGAGTAAGCCGCCACAGCAATCGGACCGAGCAGATGCGGAGCGAGCTTGGCCGTAACAAAGATGGATGTAGGGCCGTCAGCCCCTCCGATGATTGCTATCGACGCCGCTTCGCGCATCGTGAATTCCATCCCCGGTATTCCTGCCGCAGCCAGGGCCAACGCGCCGAGCAGCGTTGCGAAGATTCCGAACTGAGCAGCAGCGCCGAGCAAAAGCGTCTTGGGGTTTGCGAGCATGGGACCGAAATCGGTCATTGCCCCCACGCCCATGAAGATCAGCAGCGGAAAGACGCTGGTTGGAAGACCCACCTCATAGAAAAGATGCAGAACGCCCGCACCCTCAGCCATGTTGGCGACAGGAATGTTGGCCAGCAACCCGCCAAAGCCAATCGGGATCAGCAGCAACGGCTCGAAGCCTTTGCGGATTGCCAGATAGATGAGCGCCAGGCACACCACCATCATCAGGAGCTGTCCCGGCTCCAGATGATACAAGCCGGTGCTGTGCCAGAGCGTTAGCAACTTATCCATGTAACACTCCTTAAGCGATGGTCAGCAGGCTGTCGCCTACGGACACCGCGTCACCGACCTTGACGTTGACGCCGGAGACAGTACCGGCCTTGAATGCGCGTATCTCGGTTTCCATCTTCATGGCTTCAAGGATGATCACTAGGTCACCCTCCTGTACCGTCTGGCCAGCATGCACCAGCACCTTGAATATGTTGCCCGCAAGCGGCGCCAGCTGTGGCTCTCCCGAACCAGCTGCTGGCGCGGCAGGCGCTGACGTGCTGCCCGCTGTAGTTCCGACTGGCTTGATGCCCTCGATATCTCCACCTTCATTGACCTGTACCACAAAGGATTTGCCATTCACTTCGACGGTATAGACTTCAGGCTTACCCGCCTCACGAGGCGCCTGCTCCCGGCCGGTAGGGGCAGGCTCGAAGGCATCGGGGTTTCCGCGATTCTCGAGAAACTTCAAGCCGATCTGTGGAAAAAGCGCGTAGGTCAGCACATCATCGATCTCGTCGGCAGCGAGCTTGATGCCTTTCTCCCGAGCCAGGCCTTTCAGCTCAGCTGACAGCCTGTCCATCTCCGGCTGCAGAAGGTCGGCCGGACGGCAGGTAATAACTTCAGCCCCGTCGAGCACGCGCTTTTGCAACTCGGTATTGAACGGAGCGGGCGCCGAACCATACTCGCCTTTGAGGATACCGGCGGTTTCCTTGGTGATGGACTTGTAGCGTTCCCCAGTCAGCACGTTGATCACCGCCTGGGTGCCTACGATTTGCGACGTCGGGGTCACCAGCGGAATGAAACCGAGATCCTCGCGCACCCTGGGTATTTCAGCGAGCACTTCATCGAACTTGGCGAGTGCGCCCTGCTCTTTCAGTTGCCCCTCCATATTGGTCAGCATGCCGCCAGGAACCTGCGCGACGAGAATCCGCGAGTCCACTCCCTTCAACGTGCCTTCGAACCTCGCATATTTCCTGCGCACCTCACGAAAATACGCAGCGATCTCTTCGAGCAATTCGAGATCCAGACCGGTGTCACGCCCGGTGCCCTGAAAAATCGCGACGACCGACTCGGTCGGCGAATGCCCGTATGTCATCGAAAGGGACGAGATCGCCGTATCGACATTGTCGATGCCCGCCTCAACAGCCTTCATGATGGCTGCCGTCGACAGGCCTGCAGTTGCATGGCACTGCATGTGGACAGGAATGGACAGGCTCGCCTTCAGCCGCGAAACCAGTTCATAGGCCGTATACGGCGCGAGGATACCAGCCATGTCCTTGATAGCGACCGAGTCGGCCCCCATGTCCTCGATCTGTTTGGCCAGGTCGACCCACATGTCCAGGGTGTGCACGGGGCTGGTGGTATAGGAGATGGTTCCCTGAGCATGCTTGCCCTGGCGCTTGACCGCTCGCAACGCCGTTTCCAGGTTGCGAGGGTCATTCATCGCGTCGAACACGCGGAACACATCGACGCCATTGAAGGCCGCGCGCTCGACGAATTTCTCTACCACATCGTCCGCATAGTGGCGGTAGCCGAGCAGGTTTTGCCCGCGCAAAAGCATTTGCTGCTGCGTCCTGGGCATCGCCTTCTTCAACTCGCGAATACGCTCCCAAGGGTCTTCGCCGAGATACCGTATGCATGCGTCGAACGTCGCGCCACCCCAGGATTCAACAGACCAGAAACCGACCTGATCGAGCTTGCCGGCAATGGGCAGCATGTCTTCGAGGCGAACACGGGTAGCAAGGATGGATTGATGCGCGTCACGCAGCACCACGTCGGTAATGCCGAGCGGCTTGGTTACTGATGTCATCTGGAAGGAGCTCCCTTTCCTGCGTCACCCGCGACGGGTGCGGTGCTGATGGATAGCAGCCTGGATGGCTGCAAGGACGTCGGCATCCGCGTCGGCTACAACAGGGGCTGCCTGGGCCGGAGCAGCGAGCGGTGCGGTATCGAAGCGGCTGATGATGAGAGACATCAAACGAATGCAGCCGATCAACAAAACGAGGAAGGCAAAGACCGAGCCGATGCCGAACAGCATGAGTTCGACACCTTCAAGCAGGAGTTCGCTGGGCGTCATTGGGGCTCCCTTTTAAATCGGCAGCTCAGGCCACCTGTTATTCGCATCGATGATTGAAGGCTTCGCCATGGCGAAACGTCCGCACAGTAGCCCGAAAAACAGGCGCAAGGCAAACTCCAGATCGCCGCACTATCGCGATCAAAGAAGAAAGATCGTAGCCAGGCCCAGAAAGATGAAGAAACCGCCGCTGTCAGTCACCGCAGTGATCATCACGCTCGCACCCAGCGCAGGATCACGCCCCATACGTGCCAGCGTGACAGGAATCAGGACCCCCATGAGCGCCGCCAGCAGCAAGTTCAGCGTCATCGCCGCGGTCATCACGACCCCCAGCGACCAGCTGCCGTACAGCCAGTAGACGACAACCCCGATTACGCCACCCCATATCAGGCCGTTCAGCATTCCGACGCCCGCTTCCTTTCGCAGCAGGCGGGCGCTATTGCCGGTACCCATCTGATCCAGCGCCATCGCCCGTACGATCATGGTGATCGTCTGATTGCCGGAGTTTCCACCGATTCCCGCCACAATGGGCATCAATGCAGCAAGCGCCACCAGCTTCTCGATCGAACCGTCGAACAGTCCGATTACTCGCGAGGCCACGAAGGCAGTCACGAGGTTTACAGCCAGCCACGCCCAGCGGTTACGCAACGACTTCCAGACCGACGCGAAGATATCCTCTTCTTCGCGCAGACCGGCCATGTTCAGCACTTCGCTTTCGCTTTCTTCACGGATGAGGTCGACCATTTCGTCGATGGTCAGACGGCCAATGAGCTTGCCACTCTTATCGACCACTGGAGTGGAGACCAGGTCATAACGCTCGAATGCCTGGGCCGCCTCGTAGGCGTCTTCGTCCGGATGAAAGGTGACGGGATCACTGGCCATGACTTCGGCAACCTGCTTTTCCGGGTCATTGACCAGCAACCGCTTGATCGGCAGAACACCCTTGAGCACACCGTCATAGTCGACGACGAAGAGCTTGTCAGTGTGCCCTGGCAACTCCTTGAGTCGGCGAAGATAACGCAGCACCACTTCCAGGCTCACATCCTCGCGGATGGTCACCATCTCGAAGTCCATCAGCGCACCGACCCGATCCTCCTCGTAGGACAATGCAGAGCGCACCCGTTCGCGCTGCTGTGCGTCGAGGGTTTCCATCAGCTCGTGGACGACGTCACGCGGCAGCTCCGCAGCGAGGTCCGCGAGCTCATCGGCATCCATCTCCTTCGCCGCCGCGAGAAGCTCATGATCGTCCATGTCAGCGATCAGCGTTTCACGAACCGCATCCGAGACTTCAAGCAGGATGTCGCCATCCCGGTCTGACTTGACCAGTTGCCAAACCGTCAACCGGTCATCGAGCGGCAGCGCTTCGAGAATGTGGGCGATGTCGGCCGGATGTAGTGCTTCGAGCTTGCGCTGCAACTCGACAAGATTCTGGCGATGCACCAGATTGTCGACCAGCTCCTGATGTTCGCCCTCGGCACTTTGACGATGGGCCAGGTCTTCGACAATACGCTGACGATGCAGCAGCTCGACGACCTGCGCCAGGCGATCCTGAAGACTTTCTTGCGGCTTTTTTGCTTCAACTTCAATCATGGCGCACTCCACCCCCAGCCGTCGGAGTACGCCAGGGGATCAATCATTCATAAGCGATTGGCAATCAGGAATTGAACGGCTACTGGGCAGATCCATGAAAAGGGAATCCACAGGCCCGAAGGCGGACTGCGGATAATACCATCGCAGCAACGAATCCAGACCATGCGCGCCAGCAATACAAGCGCCGCATGCAAGCTGGCGCCACTGCCAAAGCCGCCGCCACCCATTGTCGACGCATTCACATCTCGGGAAGACACGACTGCAGGACAGGAATTTATTGACTAGGCTGGCTCGTCACAAATCGTCAAGGAGGACGACCATGAAAGCACTGGCTTCGATAGGCTTTGGCCTGCTGACACTACTGCCCACCCACTCGGACGCAGCAAGCATCTATCGCTGCGTCGATAAGGCAGGGCAAATCACTCTGACACGTCAAGGCTGCCCCGCCGGTCAGGAGGCGCAGACGACACGGGTAGTCAACCAGACCCCAGGCTCAGGGCCTGCCATACCCCTGGCCAAGCCGACGCCAGCTAGCAAGCGCCAGGTATCGAGGGGAAGCCGTGAGCTGACGGTAGTTGGCGAGCAGGATGATGGTTGCGGCAATAGGCTGACCGGCAGAGCCAGGCGCAACGCGCTCATAAACCAGCAGATCCACGCCGGGATGACCCGCAACGACGTTGAAAGCGCCTTCGGCAAACCAGACCGCATAGTCAATCGCAACGGGCAGACGCAATACCGCTACGTAGGCCGTGAAGGTCGATCTCGCACCGTAAGCTTCGATGAGCATGGCTGCGTTCGTGGCAAACCATGATTTCGGCCAAATAAAAAGGGCCTGCATTTCTGCAGGCCCTTTCGGTGTGGTGCACTCAGGAGGATTCGAACCTCCGACCGCTCGGTTCGTAGCCGAGTACTCTATCCAGCTGAGCTATGAGTGCATATGGCGATTGATAAACCAGATCACCGCTGGTTGAAGCTAGTAACACGCATCGCTGCCTGTTACTTGATATGGTGCACTCAGGAGGATTCGAACCTCCGACCGCTCGGTTCGTAGCCGAGTACTCTATCCAGCTGAGCTATGAGTGCACTGAGGGTGCGCATTATAAGTTCGTATTTTGTGTGGTCAAGCTGTTTGATTCATTATGTTGCCAGTGAACCCACTGCCTTAAACCACTTACGACCTAACTATGCAAAATGGCGGAGAGGGGGGGATTCGAACCCCCGACACCCTTTTGAGATGTACTCCCTTAGCAGGGGAGCGCCTTCGGCCACTCGGCCACCTCTCCGCAACACGGGGCGCATAATACCCATCTTTACCCCGCTTGCAAAGCCAAAAATCAGATAAAAATTAATGGTTTGGTTCTTGGTCTTTCTCTTTCTGGATCCGCTGGTAAATCTCCTCGCGATGCACCGCTACCTCTTTGGGTGCATTCACTCCTATACGCACTTGGTTTCCCTTCACACCCAGCACAGTGACAGTCACATCGTCACCCACCATCAGGGTCTCTCCGACCCGGCGAGTCAGAATCAGCATTCCTTTCTCCTTAAAACGGATTCAATTCAGTAAACAGTCTGCAAAGATAAAAACGGATCATGTTCCGTGAGACATCGACCCTAGAGCCTTTCACCAGCTATTGACCAGTAGAAACGAGCTTAAAGTTCCTCGAGAGGCTCTAGAATCGACGGAAGGTGCGAGACAGCAATATTCTCCCGACCTGTCACTCCCCTTTTCCAGCAGGAGCGTCGAGCTCGAATGCCGTGTGTAGCGCCCGCACTGCCAGTTCCAGATATTTCTCCTCGATGACCACCGACACTTTGATTTCCGATGTGGAAATCATCTGAATGTTGATGTTTTCCTTGGCCAGGGATTCGAACATCCGGCTGGCAACCCCTGCATGAGAGCGCATTCCAACGCCAACGATCGACACCTTGGCGATCTCGGTGTCACCGATGACTTCGCGGGCGTTCATCTCCCGAGCGATGTCTTCGAGCACCTGCAGCGCGTTATGGTAGTCGTTGCGGTGGACGGTGAAGGTGAAATCCGTGGTGTTATCGTGCGCAACGTTCTGGACGATCATATCGACCTCGACGTTGGCCGCGCTTATTGGCCCCAGAATCCTGAACGCAATGCCGGGGGTGTCCGGCACTCCACGGATCGTCAGCTTGGCTTCGTCACGGTTGAAAGCGATGCCAGAAATGATGGGCTGTTCCATGGATTCCTCTTCATCAAGGGTAATGAGGGTTCCCGGACCCTCCTGAAAACTGTGCAGCACACGCAGGGGCACGCTGTATTTACCGGCAAATTCCACCGCGCGAATCTGTAGCACCTTCGAGCCCAGGCTGGCCATCTCGAGCATCTCCTCGAAGGTGATCTTCTCCAGGCGCTGGGCCTTCGCCACGACGCGCGGGTCGGTGGTGTAGACCCCATCGACGTCGGTGTAGATCTGGCACTCGTCAGCCTTCAACGCAGCAGCCAGTGCCACACCAGTGGTGTCCGAGCCGCCACGCCCCAGGGTCGTGATGTTGCCGGCGTCATCCACGCCCTGGAACCCCGCAACGACCACTACGCGACCGGCCTTGAGCTCCTTCTGGATGTTCTGCGAGTCAATTTCGAGGATGCGCGCCTTGGTATGAGCGCTATCGGTGAGGATACGCACCTGGTTGCCGGTAAAGGAAACAGCCGGCACACCGATCTTGATCAGCGCCATGGCCAGGAGCGCGATGGTGACCTGCTCGCCGGTCGAGACCATGACGTCCAGCTCCCGCGCCACCGGCTGTTCGTTGATCTGCTTGGCCAGCGCGATGAGACGGTTGGTTTCCCCGCTCATCGCCGAGACCACGACGACGATATCGTCGCCGTTGTCGCGAAACTTCTTGACCTTTGCAGCTACCTGCTCGATGCGCTCGACGGAGCCCACCGAGGTCCCTCCAAACTTCTGTACGATCAAAGCCATTTCATTGCCGCCTAAGCCCGAAAAGGGCGCTTGTTTACATTCAGACCACTAGCCCAGGGCATCACGATGCTTGACGGCTTGCGTCAGCCAGCCAGCGCAACGCACTGGCTGACAGGTCGCCCATTCAGACGCCCTGATCCACGAACGTCCGTACCAGCGCGAGCGCTTCGTCGAGACGAGCAGCGTCGGTACCACCCCCCTGAGCCATATCCGGCCGGCCGCCCCCTTTTCCGCCGACAACCGCGGCTGCCTGCTTCATCAGGTCACCCGCTTTCAGGCTGGCAGTCAGGTCCTGGGTAACCCCTGCGACCAGAACGACTTTTTCGTCCTGCACCCCGCCGAGCAGAATAACGCCCCTGCCCAGCTTGTTCTTCAGCTGATCAACCAGCGCCAGCAGGGCCTTGCCATCGAGGCCATCGAGGCGCGCCGACAGGGTTTTCACGCCCTTGATCTCGACCGCAGAGCCTGCCAGGTCATCACCCGCCGCGCTCGCAGCCTTGGCTTTGAGCTGTTCGAGTTCCTTCTCCAGTTGACGATTGCGCTCCAGCACAGCACCCAGCTTGTCGAGCAGGTTGTCCCGGCTGCCTTTGACCAGCATGGCCGCTTCTTTCAACTGCTCCTCTGCACCATTCAGATAAGCCAGGGCCTGTTCACCGGTGACTGCTTCGATCCGCCGCACGCCGGCTGCAACCCCGCCTTCGCTGATGATCTTGAACAGACCGATGTCTCCGGTGCGCTTGACGTGCGTTCCACCACAAAGTTCGACGGAGAACCCGCCGCCCATGGTCAGGACGCGCACCCGGTCACCATATTTCTCACCGAAAAGAGCCATGGCGCCCTTGCGCTTGGCCGTTTCGATGTCGGTTTCTTCGATCTCCACCGGCGAATTCAGGCGAATTTCGGTATTGACGATGTCTTCCAGGGCCTTGAGCTGCTCGGACGTGACTGCCTCGAAATGGCTGAAGTCGAAGCGCAGGCGCTGACTGTCAACGAGCGAGCCCTTTTGAGCGACATGCTCTCCCAGGATCTGGCGCAAGGCGGCATGCAGCAGGTGTGTCGCGGAATGGTTCAGGGCAGTGGCCTGGCGAACGGAAGCATCGACGGTCGCCTCGATAGTTACCCCAACCTGCAGCTGACCACTGTCTAGGATCCCGTGATGCAGGAAGGCGCCGCCGGCCTTGCTGGTATCACGGACATCAAAGCGCAGCCCTTCGGCAGCGAGGTACCCGCAGTCACCGATCTGGCCACCCGATTCGGCGTAGAACGGCGTCTGGTCCAGAACCACTACGCCCTCTTCACCTGCCGACAGGCTCTGCACGGCCATGCCTTCCTTGAACAGGGCCAGGACCTTGCCTTCTCCACTCGTTCCAAGGTAGCCGGTAAAGCGCGTCTGGCCTTCGATCTTGACCAGGCTGTTGTAATCCATACCGAACGCACTGGCGGAGCGAGCACGCTCGCGCTGAGCTTCCATCTCACGCTCGAAGCCCTCCTCGTCCAGGGTCAGTTCGCGCTCGCGTGCAATGTCGCCCGTGAGGTCGACCGGGAAGCCATAGGTGTCGTAGAGCTTGAAGATCACGCTGCCCGGAATGACGTTGCCCTGCAGCTCGGCCAAATCCTGCTCGAGGATTTTCAGCCCCTGCTCCAGCGTCTTGGCGAACTGCTCCTCTTCGGTCTTCAAGACGCGTTCAATGTGCGCCTGATGGGTCTTCAGTTCGGTGAAGGCATCGCCCATCTCAGCGACCAGGGCGGCGACAATCCTGTAGAAGAAACTTCCTTTGGCGCCCAGCTTGTTACCGTGGCGACAGGCGCGACGAACGATGCGGCGCAGCACATAGCCGCGCCCTTCGTTGGAAGGCGTCACGCCGTCGGCGATCAGGAAGCCGCAGGACCGGATATGGTCGGCCACGACCTTCAGCGAAGCCTGCCCGTCATTCTTGCACCCGATTGCCTGGGCGGAAGCGTTGAGCAGGCTCTGGAACAGGTCGATTTCATAGTTCGAGTTGACGTGTTGCAGTACCGCGCTGATGCGTTCCAGGCCCATGCCGGTGTCGACGCTCGGCGCGGGTAGTGGATGCATCACGCCGTCAGCCGTGCGGTTGAACTGCATGAAGACGTTGTTCCAGATCTCGATATAACGGTCGCCGTCTTCTTCCGGCGAGCCGGGCGGGCCGCCCCAGATGTGATCGCCATGGTCGAAGAAGATTTCGGTGCAAGGGCCGCAGGGGCCGGTATCGCCCATGGCCCAGAAATTGTCCGACGCGTACGGAGCGCCCTTGTTGTCACCAATGCGAACCATGCGCTCGGCCGGCACGCCGACTTCCTTGGTCCAGATATCGTAGGCCTCGTCATCACTGGCGTACACGGTGACCCAGAGCTTCTCCTTGGGCAGGTTCAGCCACTTGTCGGAGGTCAGGAATTCCCAGGCGTAGGTGATAGCGTCGCGCTTGAAGTAATCGCCGAAGCTGAAGTTGCCGAGCATCTCGAAGAAGGTGTGATGCCGCGCGGTGTAGCCGACGTTCTCCAGGTCATTGTGCTTGCCTCCGGCGCGCACGCATTTCTGGCTGGTGGTGGCGCGGGTATAGCCACGCTTTTCCAGGCCGAGGAAGCAGTCCTTGAACTGATTCATTCCGGCATTGGTGAACAGCAGGGTCGGATCGTTCGCGGGGATCAGCGAACTGGAGGCCACACGGGTATGGCCCTTCTCTTCGAAGAAGCGGAGGAAGGCTTCACGGATTTCTGCGCTTTTCATAGATTTCTTCCAGAGGACTGCGGCCGAGCGGCTGCAAAACGACACGGCGAGGCGGCACCGTGAGCCGGTTCGCAACTATCCAAACGGATAGCCGGCAAAGGGCCGCATTATATCGGCCCCACGGCTCGCGCATAGAGGATAAATAAGATTGAATCAAGCTATTCGACAGCGATCGGCCGCTATGCTCGAGCAAAGGAGGCGAAACTATCGAGGATCGCTTCGACATGCTCAGGCAAGATGTCCATGTGCGTCACGATCCGCAACCGTGGCGCCGCGGTAAGCACGATCCCGCGTTCGGCACAGAACGCCTTCAGCGCCCCCGCCTGGTCGCCCATCTGCACGTAGACCATGTTTGTCTGCACCGGCTCGACAGGGTATCCCAGTGCCTGCAGACCGTCCCCGATAAGGCGGGCATGGTGGTGATCATCGGCCAGGCGCTGCACCTGGTGCTCCAATGCATACAGCCCTGCTGCTGCCAGCACACCCGCCTGGCGCATCCCTCCACCGACCATCTTGCGCAGACGCCTGGCCTTGGCGATGAACGCATCGCTACCACAGAGCACCGAACCGACCGGCGCACCCAGGCCTTTCGACAGGCACACCGACACCGAGTCGAAGTGACCGCTGATATCGGACGCGGCGCAGCCGAGCTTGACTACTGCATTGAATAAACGAGCGCCATCGAGGTGCAATGCGAGGCCGTGCGCTTTTGTGAATGACCGCGCCTCGGCCAGATAGGAGAGCGGCAGGACCTTGCCATGCATGGTGTTTTCCAGCGCCAGCAAGCGCGTGCGGGCAAAGTGGAAATCGTCAGGCTTGGTGGCAGCCGCCACGCGGCCCAGGTCCAGGGAGCCGTCCGGCTCCATTTCGATTGGCTGCGGCTGGATCGACCCCAGTACTGCAGCGCCCCCAGCCTCGTATTTGTAGGTGTGCGCCAGCTGACCGGTAATGTATTCGTCGCCGCGCTCGCAATGCGACATCAAGGCCAGCAGGTTGCTCATGGTTCCGCTCGGCACGAACAATCCGGTATCCATCCCCAACTGCGCAGCCAATGATTGCTCCAGCCTGGCGACCGTCGGGTCCTCACCGTAGACATCATCGCCGGTGGGCGCAGCCAGCATCGCCTCGCGCATGCCAATCGTGGGCTGGGTAACGGTATCGCTTCTGAGATCGATGCGGCTCATGCTGCCTCCCTCTGAAAATGGCGCCTTTGCCGTTTGTGTGTCTTGCCCGACTTTGCTCGCAGGTGTTACACGCAACCTGCCGAAACCGCACGTCGCGCCTACCAGCGCGTGCCATCAACGCAAAAGGCGCGTGGCGAGCACGTCGGAACCAGCCCCCAGCAGGGTTTCGGTGATATTGACGAAGTCATCGGTGGTCACCCGATCCAGGCGCATCAGTCCTCGAGCCACATCATCCAGCGAATGACGCCCCTTGCTGCGCTGGCGAATTTCCCGATCCAGATCCTGAAGCAGCAATACCGCCTTCGCCGTGACCGGGCCGGTAGATCGCTCGGTTCGCAGGCTATCGACCTTGCGGCTCCATTCGCTCAGGTGCTCACGCACTGCCTGGTAACGGTCCTCGCTCATGCCACCGGCGCGGCGCATCAGTTCGATGGCGTAATATTCGGCCAGGCCCTCGCTGATCCAGTCACTGCGATCGGCGTCGGTGATACGGCTGAATACATGAACAAGTTCGTGAACCAGCGAACTGGTACCGTTTTCGCTGACCAAGGGACGATCGGCGTGCATGAACAGCGAGTTGGGCCCCGACAGTCCGCCCCGCCACATCGGGTCGCCAGCGCCGACGACCAGCAGCTTCTTCGGATCACGGGGGAAAACGTGCTGCACCTCGGGCCATACGAAGGTCAGCAGGGTGAGGATATCCATCCGCCGCAGCCCCTCCCCGACCGGGCCAGCCACGGTCACGTCGGTCTCGCCGAGCCTGGCCCTGCGGCTGCCTGTCTTGCCTGCCAGAATCCAGCCAGTCGGACGGTCGAAGAGTCGCTCGGGGTTGTCGATGCGAAAGCGATTCTTGCCCACCCGCGGCCAGCCCGTCTCGACACTTTTCCAGCCCTTGGGCAGTTCGACCGTCATCCGAGAAATCAGCTGCACACCGTCCTGCTGCACCACACGACCGGCAGGGATCAGGTCATCGCCCCGCAGCAAGGCCCAGTCATCCGTCATCCGCGCATCGAACCGACCGTCCTTGCGCTGATGGCTGACACGAACCCTGTAGGTCAGTCTCGCTTTGCCCGAAGCGGGTCGCCAGATACCGCGGCCATCAGCCTCCTCCCAGCTGGCCTCGGCATCGGTGCTGAAGTCGCCGTACTGCCCTTCACCGCCGAGATTGAAATCGAAGGCGCGCACGGCGCTCCCGTCCTCCAATTCCAGGGTGACTTCGGCAAGGTCCTGCTCCGGAAGGAAGGCGACATTGAAATCCACATCGACGCGCTTAGCCGCCTGCGCGGGACCCAGGCATAGCAGCAGAACAGCAAGCAGCGGTAGCTGACGGATGGACATCGAAAGACTCCAGAAAACGATCAGTGCTATGACGATGCGGCCGGACGTTGATTCAACCCGCCCGGAAAATCAGGTGGTTTTCCCAGTCATCTTCGGCCACTGCGCCTTCTGCAATCATGCGGCCTGCTTGGGAGATGCGTTCCGCATGAACCGCGTCCGGGTCACCGCAGACCAGGTGATGCCATAGCGGCAGGTCCTTGCCCTCGGCTAAGAGCCGATAGCCGCATGTCGGCGGTAGCCATTTGAACTGAGCTGCATCAACGGCGGTTAGCTGGACGCAGTCCGGCACAGTGGCGCGGCGATTGGGATAGTCGCTGCACCGACAGCTCTTGAGATCGAGCAGTTTGCAGGCGATACGGGTGTAGTAGACGCTGCCGTCCTCTTCGTCCTCGAGCTTTTGCAGACAGCATAGTCCGCAACCGTCACAGAGGGACTCCCACTCGCCCTCGTCCAGCTCGGCGAGGCTCTTGCGCTTCCAGAAGGGTTCGACTTTTGCCGCCATGACCGTTGCCACTTGTATGAAAAGGTTAAAGTCCGGCCACCGCCGAAATGAGGCCCGATGCTAGCCGGGACAGCCTGCTGTCAGACCGGATCATTGCGGCGTAGCAGTTCTTCGGGCAGATGCTCGATGTACTCATCCTGGGGAGGGGGCATCTGCAGGTGGTACCCCTGCTTTTCGATATTCTCCAGCACCTTGGTGATGTCTTCGCGAGCAAGGGTACGTTCGGGCGTCAGCACCAGATCGAAGGCATGCTGAGGCGGACCGAAGGCAGCCAGCAACGATTCAGGCACGCGTGCAAGCGCTTCGCTTCGCTCCACATACAGGTACATCTCGTTCTTGCGCGGGCTTTTGTAGATCGAGCAGATGCGTTTCATGGTGTTTCTTCCAATACATCGAGAAGAGCCTGTCCCATCCGCCCGCGGCGCCAGCCACGCAGGGAATCGGGAAGCTGATAGGGTCCAGTGGGGTAGCCTGTTTTGAGCAATGCTTCGAGCACCTTCTTGCGCAGCATCAGTTCAGGCGCAATATCCAGAACTTCCGCTTCGCGCTGGCCCACCGCGCGCAACTTCTTCAGCAGCCCCGACACCTCCAGCGGCAGGGGCTCCGGCAACGGCGCCGGCCATTCCTGTTCCGGTGTCGCAGC
Source organism: Stutzerimonas sp. C6.4V (assembly GCF_058536345.1). Classification (NCBI taxonomy): domain Bacteria; kingdom Pseudomonadati; phylum Pseudomonadota; class Gammaproteobacteria; order Pseudomonadales; family Pseudomonadaceae; genus Stutzerimonas; species Stutzerimonas sp. C6.4V. Next base: position 931,369 of record NZ_JBZUBM010000001.1, on the reverse strand, counting down.
CGCGCTACGGATCAGTTCCAATAGCGTTTCGCCGTCCTGGCGTACGGTTCGCGGGTGCATGTCTTCGATGCGTGACAGGCCGACCAGATCAGACGGCTGCGTTCGTGCCAGTGGCCACAGACTGTGCTCGCGCAGGACACGGTTACGTGGCTGATTGCGTATCCTGGCCTGCCGTTCACGCCAGGCAGCCAGGACCTTCAGTACCGCCAGCTGACGCGGCTTGAGTCGCCAGGCCTGTTTGACATCGCGATAGGCTTCGTCAGGATCGGCCTCACGCTGCAGATTCAGTACCAGTTCCGCGCCATCCTCGAGAACCCAGGCGCGCTTGTCCTCGGACAGCCTGGGTATCAGGGCCTCGTACAGCTCTGCCAGGTGTTGCGCATCCTCGGCGGCGTACTGAATCTGGGTTTCGCTAAGCGGCCGCTGCAGCCAATCCGAACGGGTCTCGCCCTTGGGCAGTTCAATGCCCAGAACCGCCTGCACCAGCCGCGAATAGCCCATGGAAAAGCCGATATTGAGGTAACCAGCCGCCAGCTGGGTATCGAACAGCGGCGCCGGCAAGCTGCCCGCCAGACGCAATAGCACCTCCAGATCCTCGCTGCAGGCGTGCAGCACCTTGACCACGGATGGATCTTCGAGCAAACCGGCGAAGGCGCTCCAATCATCAATGAGCAGCGGATCGATAAGATAGGCGCAGCGCCCGTCACCAACCTGAAGCAAGGCAGCGATCGGATAGAAGGTATCGACCCGCATGAATTCGGTATCCAGCGCGACATAGGGCAGCGTGCGCCATTCGGCGCACAGGCGGGCCAGATGAGCGTTATCCAGTACCCATTGCGTTTCGATGGCCACTAGGCCCTCCTTTCTTGTCCGGCATGCGACCCGTATATCTGGTCGAAAGCCGCGCAGTATATAGTGCTGGCGCGCCTTCGCACGCTGAACATGAATCCTGGCGTTGCGTATTGACGTCTTGCAAACCCACACCGGAGGTCGCCATGCCACTTGCCCACCTGATCACCGCCGACCAACTGGCCGCACGGTTAGAGGATCCGTCGCTACGTATCCTTGATTGCCGTTACGCCCTGGATGACAGGGAATATGGCCAGCACAGCCATGCCAACGGGCATATTCCAGGCGCCAGCCATGTCGACCTCGAACGTGACCTGTCGGGGAAAATCATAGCGGGCGAGACCGGCCGGCACCCGCTGCCCCTACCTGCAGACATGATTGCTCGCCTTGAGGAAGTTGGAGTAAGCAACGACAGCGAGATCGTGCTTTATGACGACGGCCCCGGCGCCTTTGCTGCGCGCGCCTGGTGGCTGCTGGCCTGGCTGGGCAAGCGTGATGGGGTGTACCTGCTGGATGGCGGCTTCCAAGCCTGGCAGGAAGCGGGGCTACCCATCGAGCAGCATTCCCCGGCTGTCCCGCCGGGCCGCTTCGTCGGGCAGCCGGACGACAGCCTCGTCATGAACGCAGCGGCGCTCTCACGCGAACTGGAATCGCCACGCCTGATGCTGATCGATGCGCGTGCCCTGCCCCGCTTTCTCGGCGAAGTCGAGCCGATCGACCCGGTCGCCGGCCACATCCCTGGCGCCATCTGCGTCCCGTTCACGGGCAACCTCGACCTCAGCGGACGCTTTCTCGCACCGGACCTGCTGCGTACACGTTTCGACCAGCAACTGGCCGGCCGATCCGCACAAGACCTGATCGCCTACTGCGGATCAGGCGTGACGGCATGCCACAACCTGTTCGCCCTGTGTCTGGCGGGCTATCCGCTGGGCAAGCTCTATCCAGGCTCCTGGAGCGAATGGATCATCGACCCGGGACACCCGGTTGCCTGATCCAGAAAAATGGCCGACAAGTCAGAAACTGCCCGAGTGGTTTTTACGGATATTCACCCTCTTATCGGTGCCAATCGTCGTCCTTTACGAAAAATTGCACTCTTTCATTTGCGACGGATCAGCGAAGCTTGATAGGGTCCGAGCCGCTTTTTCCCCTGGAGTACAACAATGAAAAAAACATGGTTGAAGACCGCGATCGCAGTAGCCGTAGGCGCCCTTTCCACCCAGACCATGGCTGCCGGCTTCGCCCTTAACGAACAAAGCATCAGCGGTATGGGGACCTCTTTCGCCGGTCGCTCCTCTTCCGCAGACGACGCCGCAACCGTCTTTGGCAACCCAGCTGGCATGGCTCGCCTGAAGCGCGAGCAGGTCACTGTCGGCATGGCGGCCATCAATGCCAACACCGACATTTCCGATGCCACCGGCTCCTTCAGCGCAGGGGGGGGCCGTATCCAGGGTCCGACAACGGGAAGCAATGACGGCGATATCGTTCCGTTCACTGCCGTACCCATGGGTTATTACGTCAAACCCATCGATGACAAATGGGCTGTTGGCGTTGGCCTCTATGTGCCATACGGTGTTATCACCGATTACGAAAGTGGTTTTCAGGGCCGCTACTTTGGCGATTACAGCGAAGTCCGCGTGATCACGGTACAACCCACCGTGAGCTACCGCTTCAATGAAAAGCTGTCTGTCGGCTTTGGCCCAACGATCAACCGGGTCAACGGTGAGCTGCAGAGCGCTTCACCCAACGCAGCTCAGTTGGGAGGTTCCGATGGCCGGGTCAAGGTAACGGGCGACGACACGGCCGTTGGCTTCAACGTAGGCGTTCTTTACGAGTTCAGCCCTGGCACTCGCGCTGGCGTAACCTACCGTTCCAAGGTGGAATACACGCTGGAAGGCGATACAAAAATCACAGGTACCGGCTTTGGCGCTGCTTCTGGAACCAAGTACGACGCATCGCTCGACCTCACCACCCCAGAGACAATCGATTTTTCTCTTACGCACGAGCTCAACGACGCCTGGACGGTCTATGCCGGTGCCATGCTGACTCGGTGGAGCCGCTTCGAATCGATCATCATCGAGAACGACGGCGTACCAGGCCCGCTACAAGGCAGCCTTTCACCCATCATCGAAGAGCAGGACTGGCACGACACCTGGTCCTACGCGCTCGGCGCCGCCTACAAGCTGAACGATCAATGGACGCTGCGTTCAGGCATCGCACTGGATCAGAGCCCGACCAACAACACCCATCGTTCGCCACGCATCCCAAGCGGGGATCGCACGGCGGTGAGTTTTGGCGTTGCCTGGAGCCCAAGCGACGACGTCACCGTTGACCTGGCCTACTCCTACCTTTGGGAAGAGAGTGTCGAGGTCAATCGCAGCAGGGATTACTCAGGCGGATTGCTAACGCAAAACTACAACGCCAGCTACGAAAACAGCGCCCATGGTTTTGGTGCAGGCTTGACCTATCGTTTCTGATACACCTCGCCCCGGCCGCTCGGCCGGGGCACCCTCCCGCTACTTGGCTAACGCCTTTTCCACCGCAGCAATCAGCTCAGGATCGTCCGGCTCGACCTTGCTGGAAAAGTAATCCACCACCTTGCCATTGCGATCGACAACATACTTGTAGAAGTTCCAGCGCGGCGCGCCTCCGGCCTGCTCGGCCAGTTCCTTGAACAGCGGCGTGGCATCGCTGCCCCTGACCGGTTGCGTCTGGGCCATCGGAAAGGTCACGCCATAGTTGACGTAGCAGACTTCGGCCGTCTCGGCTGCATCGTCCGACTCCTGAAAGAAGTCATCGGACGGCACGCCTAGAATGACTAGTCCCTCATCCTTGTACAGCTGATACAGCGCCTCCAGCCCTTTGAACTGGGGAGCAAAGCCACAGAAGCTGGCTGTATTGACCACCACCAGAGTCTTGCCATTGAACTCTTCACACAGGTCGATGGTTTCCTTCGAGCGCAGTTTCGGCAACTCATGCTGTAGCAGCGCCGGACAATCGGCGGCCATGGCGGGGCCGGCTAGCAAGGTCAACGCCATTGATGCAGCGAGTAGATAGCCTTTCATCATGCTTCTCCGATCAGGGTCGCGGTCACGCTAACCCCGGCGCAGTGAGTCGGCAACGTTTTCCTTGGCATGCAGGGCTGCGACCCGAACCGCTATATACAAACGGATATAGCGCTGACAAACTCGCCGCCACTGACAACGGAGGCTCGATGAGCGACCCACAAGATCTCGGCCCGCTACGCATCGATGGCCAACTCTGGTTCAACCGTGGCGAAAAGGGTTACCTCGGCGGCAAACGTATCGAACTGCTCCAGCAAATCGACGCCACAGGTTCGATCACCCGCGCAGCCAAGGCCATCAATCTCAGTTACAAGGCCGCCTGGGATGCGGTCGATGCGATGAACAATCTTTCGGAGCGGCCGCTGGTCATCCGTGCCGCCGGCGGCACTAAAGGTGGCGGCACCCAGCTGACGGAATTCGGACGCGAGATGCTGCATGTCTGGCAGCGCATGCAGCACGAGTACGAACGCTTTCTTGCGCAGGTCGCGAGGGGCATCGACGGGTTCGAGGACATCGACAAATTGCTCAGGGCCATCGCCATGAAAACCAGCGCACGCAACCAGTTTCGTGGCCGCATCCTTCGCGTCGATAAGGGCGCGGTAAACGGCAGCCTCAGCCTCGACATCGGAGAAGGCCAGACCATCACCGCGACGCTGACCAATGACAGCATCGACGAACTGCAGCTGGAAGTCGGAAAGACCGCCATCGCCCTGATCAAGGCCAGCTTCGTGCTGCTGTCGCCTGATCCCGCCGTGAGGATCAGCGCACGCAACCGGCTGACCGGCACCATCAGCGGGCTTAACCCCGGCGCGGTGAATTGCGACGTCAAGCTGCTCCTGCCTGGTAACCGCACACTGGGCGCAGTCATCACCAATGAGAGTGCCGAGGAATTATGCCTGGCGCCTGGACAACCCTGTACGGCGCTGATCAAGGCGTCGCACGTCATCATTGCCGTGGATTAGGAGCGCCCATGAATCCGTTTCGCCCGATTGCGTTACTGCTGACATGTCTGCTGCCACTGGTCAGCCAAGCCGCGGAGGTGCAGGTCGCCGTTGCAGCGAACTTCACCAAACCGATGCAGGTGATTGCCGAGCGGTTCGAGCGGGATACCGGGCACAGGGCCCTGCTCGCCTTCGGGTCTAGTGGAAAGCTGTATGCGCAGATCCGCAACGGCGCACCCTTCGACGTCTTGTTGTCAGCAGACGAACAGGTGCCCAGCAAGCTGGAGCGCGAGGGGCTGGGTGTTCCGGGGAGCCGCTTCTCTTACGCCATCGGCACGCTGGTGTTGTGGTCACCCCGCGCGGGTTACGTTGACGGGGCCAAGACGCTGACCGAGCAACCCTATCGCCATCTCGCCATCGCCAATCCGAAAACCGCACCCTACGGCGCAGCGGCCATGGCGACACTGGAGGGGCTTGGCCTCACCGAGTCCGCTCGTGAACGACTGGTGCAAGGCGAGAACATTGCACAGGCGCACCAGTTCGTGGCCAGCGGCAACGCTGAGCTCGGCTTCGTTGCCCTCTCCCAGGTCGTGGACAAGGGTGTGATCGGTCAAGGTTCGGGCTGGATAGTCCCGGCGCAATACCATCCGCCGATTCGTCAGGATGCCCTGTTGCTGCAAAAAGGCAGCGACAACCCGGCGGCGCTGTCGTTGATCGACTACCTCAAAGGTGAGAAGGCCGCCGAAGTGATCAAAGCCTACGGCTACAACCTGGAGTGAAATCGAGATGATGCCGCTGGACGACATCGGCGTGGCGGCAATCCTGCTGACGCTCAGGCTCGCCGCGACAACGACGGTGCTGCTATTGCTGATCGGCACCCCTATCGCCTGGTGGTTGGCGCGGACGCGTTCGCGCCTCAAGGGACCGGTCAGTGCTGTGGTGGCGCTGCCGCTGGTATTACCGCCCACAGTGCTGGGCTTCTACCTGCTGGTGGCCATGGGCCCGAACGGACCGGTCGGCCAACTTACCGAGAGCCTTGGGCTGGGCACATTGCCCTTCACCTTTGCCGGCCTGGTCGTCGCATCGGTGTTTTATTCCATGCCTTTTGTCGTGCAGCCCCTGCATAACGCGTTCGAGGCTATCGGCGAAGCGCCGCTCGAAGCCGCCGCGACATTGCGGGCCGGGCCGCTGGACCGTTTCTTTTCGGTCGTCCTGCCACTGGCCCGCCCCGGCTTCATCACGGCCAGCATTCTCGGCTTTGCCCATACGGTGGGCGAGTTCGGCGTGGTGCTGATGATTGGGGGAAACATTCCTGAGAAGACACGGGTGCTTTCGGTACAGATCTACGATCACGTCGAGGCGATGGAATATGCCCAGGCGCACCTGTTGGCGGGCGGCATGTTGCTGTTTTCGTTCCTGGTGCTGCTCGCCCTTTACAGCAGCCGCCTGAAACAGGGGTGGCGCGGATGACGAGCAACCCAAGCGGAATCCAGGCCAACCTGAAGATGGAACATCCCGGCTTCGCGCTGGATGTGCAGCTGGAACTACCGGGCCGGGGAGTCAGCGCATTGTTCGGGCCCTCCGGTTCCGGCAAGACCAGCTGCTTGCGCTGCATCGCCGGGCTCGAGCGCAACGCGACCGGACAGGTCAGCATCAACGGCCATTGCTGGCAGGATTCGGTCAGCGGTCTGCTGGTGCCACCGCACCGGCGTGCGATCGGTTATGTGTTTCAGGACGCCAATCTGTTTGCTCACCTGTCGGTGAAGCGCAACCTCGAATTCGGTATGAAGCGGGTCGCGCGCGATGAAAGGCGCGTGGTCTGGGATCAGGCTGTGGAACTGCTCGGCATCGGTCATCTTCTTGAGCGCATGCCTGAACGCCTATCGGGCGGGGAGCGGCAACGTGTTGCGATCGCCCGGGCGCTGCTGACCAGCCCGCAGCTGCTGTTGCTGGACGAGCCTCTGGCCGCGCTGGATTTCAAGCGCAAACAGGAAATCCTGCCCTACCTGGAACGCCTGCATGATGAGCTGGAAATTCCGGTGGTGTACGTCAGCCACGCCCCGGACGAAGTGGCACGGTTGGCCGATTATCTGGTGCTGCTGGATGATGGTCGTGTGGTGGCTCAGGGCGGTCTGCGGGAAACACTGGCGCGCCTCGATTTGCCCACCGCGTTTGGCGAGGACGCGGGTGTGGTGATCGACTCGGTGGTGGCCGAGCACGACACAAGCTATCAACTGACACGGCTGGTGTTTCAGGGCGGCGAGGTACTGGTGGCCAGGCGCGACGAAGCCATCGGGCAGGGTCTGCGGTTTCGCGTTCATGCACGGGATGTCAGCCTGGCCCTGGCCAAGGCCGAAGGCACCAGTATCAATAACCTGTTGCCGGCATGCGTCGAGCAGGTCGTCCCCGCCGACACGCCCGCTCACGTACTGGTGCGCTTGAGCGCTCAGGGCACGCCCTTGCTGGCGCGTATCAGTCGTCGCTCGGCTGATCAGCTGGACGTTCGCGTTGGCAAGCAGCTATGGGCGCAGATCAAGACCGTCGCGCTGCTCGGCTGAGTCAGAGCTGCAGCGCCAGTGCAACCAGGACGCCGCATTCGGTCAGTTCCAGCAAGGCACCGGCCGTATCGCCGGTGGTGCCGCCGATGCGACGAGACATCGCCCGTCGTGCCTGGACACTAATTCCGGCAGCTACCAACAGCGCCAGCCAACCGCCCTCGCCAACCAGGAGACACAGAACGGCTACTGCAACCAGAACCCTGCGAACCGCCGTGCGGGGGAGGTGCTCCGCCAGAGCCTGGCCGAGACCGCCGGTGCGGACATAGGGCGTCGTCAGAAACAGTCCGATCAACGCCGTACGCCCCAACAACGGCGCCAGCAACAGCGCCAGTCTTTGCCCCTCGGCAAGCAGCGTCCAGAGCGCGACGAACTTGAGCAACAGGACCAGCACCAGCACCACTACAGCGATCGGCCCGCTGCGCGGGTCTTTCATGATGGTCAGGGTGCGCTCTCGGTCACCGAACCCGCCCAACCAGGCATCGGCGCTGTCGGCCAGGCCATCGAGATGCAACCCGCCGGTCAGCGCAACCCAGACGGCAAGCAGCAGCGCGGCCTGCAGCGGGATTGCCGCGCTTTCAGTCATCTGAGCGACACACCACAAAAGCCCGCCGATGATCAGCCCCACCACGGGGTAATAAAGCAGCGACCGCCCAACCTGCTCAGGCCGCGGCATCCCGCTCAGACGTACCGGCAGAATGGTAAGGAACTGCAGGGCGATCAGGAATGGCTGCATGCTTCTTCCAGCCAGAGCATGGCGTCGGTGAAGCCGGTCTTCAGCCCGAACATGGCGCCGTGGCCAACCTCCACCTGCAGCAGCTGCTCTCGCGGCAAACCCCGTGCCTCAGCCAGTAGCAGGCGCATCACGCCGCCGTGAGTGACCAGGAGAATCCGCTCGCCAGCGTAACGGTCGGTCAGGCGTTCGATGGCCGTAAGGATGCGCGCTTCGAACTCGGGCAACGGCTCGCCACCCGGTGGGGTGAAGCTGTACGGGTTTTCCCAGAAGCGACCCAGCGCCTCGCTCTGATCGACCATCAGCTCGGCCGCGGTGCGTCCTTCCCATTGGCCGAAGTCCAGTTCACGCAGATCCGGCTCCAACTCCATCGGCAGATCACGCTGCTCCGCCAGTTCGGCCGCAAAGGCGGCGCAACGGCGCAAGGGGGAGCTGACGATCCGATCCCAAGGGCCTGCGTTCACCACCGCCTGGCGCATCTGCTGCCAGCCGACATCAGTCAGCTCATCATCCAGGCGTCCACGAAAACCACCGCCGGTAACTGTCTCGCCGTGACGCAGCATGTCCAGATGCAGGCTCATTCGCCCCGTCCCGCGACAGCCGCTTCGGCGAAGGTCGCCATCTCGTCGTGCAGCGCGCAGGCCAGACGTAGCAGAGGCACCGCCAGGGCGGCGCCACTGCCCTCACCCAGCCGCAGACCGAGATCCAGCAGCGGCTCTGCATCCAACGCTTCCAGCACGGCCAGATGTCCGGGCTCCGCCGACCGGTGCGCGAACAGTAGCCAGTCGCGGCAACCGGGATTCAGGCGCACCGCACAGAGCGCCGCCACGCTGCAGATGAATCCATCCACCAGCACTGCGATACCCTGCTGAGCGCAGGCGAGGTAAGCGCCAGTGAGCGCGGCCAGTTCAAACCCGCCGAGCCGCTGCATCCAGCTGAGGGTGTCGTGCTGACCACCGTGCAAGACCAATGCACGCTCGATCACGGCGCACTTATGCGCCACGCCCGCAACATCCAGACCAGTGCCAGGGCCAGCCAGGCGGTGCGGTTCGCACTCCAGCAAAGCGCAGGCCAGCGCAGCGGCAGTTGTGGTATTGCCGATGCCCATTTCCCCGCCGATGAATAATGCCGATTGCTCGGCATGGGCACGCAACGCGCTGTCACGTCCGGCCTGCATCGCCTGCAGACAGACATCCATGCTCATCGCGGGCCCCTCGGCGAAGTTCGCCGTACCTGCGCCCAATGCCAGGTGCCGAACGCCTGGCAATGGACCGACCGGCATCGCGGTGCCAAGGTCGATCACCTCGAGCCTGGCGTTCAGCTGACGGGCCAGAACGCTGATCGCCGCCCCGCCGCTGACGAAGTTGGCAAGCATCTGCCCGGTCACCGACTGCGGAAAGGCCGAGACGCCCTCCGCCGCAATTCCATGGTCGCCTGCGAAGATGCTGATCCAGACCGGGTCGACGCTTGGCCGTTCCTGCCCACGCATCGCCGCCAGCCCAGGGACCAGCGCATCGATACGCCCCAGCGCGCCACCGGGCTTGGTCAGTTGTGCGTCGCGCTGGATGGCTGCCTGACGCGCGGCCTCATCCAGCCCATGACAGGGAGCCTGCCACCAATGCCTGGTCAAAGCGGTTCTCCTTTCAGAGTCATCGGCAAGCCGGCCACGGTGAACACCACCCGCTGGCAGCGCTCGGCCAGAGCCTGGTGCAGCCAGCCAGCCTCATCGACGTAACGACGGCTGAGTTCGCCCAGCGGCACCACGCCCATCCCGGTTTCATTGCTGACCAGCAGAATGCGACCCGGAAGTTCGTCCAGGCATTCGAGAAAGGCGTCGCGCTCCTGCGCCAGCCGAGCAGGGTCATCCTGCATCAGTAAATTGGTGAGCCACAGGGTCAGGCAATCGACCAGCAGACAGCGGTCGGCGCCGGCGTGCTCATGCAGCACAGCCGCCAGTGCCAGCGGTTCTTCGACCAGCGCCCACTGCGCAGGCCGACGGGCCCGATGCTCGGCGATGCGCGTGCTCATCTCGCCGTCCAGCGGCTGGCTGGTGGCGATATAGGTAACCGCCAGGCCGGACTCGCCCGCCAGGCGCTCGGCCAGCCGGCTTTTGCCGGATCGGGCGCCGCCGAGAATCAGTTCGATCATGCCGTGTTCATCCCAAGGTTACAGACCGCACAGGCTTTTCAGCCGAGGCGTGTCCAGGTACGCCTCGACCAGATCGGCCAGACGATCGATGTCACGTTCGCGCAACGCGTGGTAATCGACACGCAGCACCTCGCCCAACCCGGCCCAGCGCAAGAGCGCCTGGCAGGCGTCGGGGGTTTCGAAAAGGCCATGAAGATAGGTGCCGAGCACCTGTCCATCCGGGCTGATAGCGCCTTCCATGCGGCCATCGTCGAGCTCTACCGCAGCCCGCTCGAGCGCCGCGCCAGAGCTGACGCCGGCATGGATTTCGTAGCCGCTGATCGGAGCATCCCCTATCAGCAGGCGACCGCTGACATTACGCAGCTGCTTTTGCGCCGCCAGCTCGGTGCTCAATTCCAGCAGGCCAAGACCGTCGCTCAGCCCAGCCGGGCCCTCCAGCCCGAGGGGGTCGGCAATCTGCTCACCCAGCATTTGCAGTCCCCCACAGATGCCGAGCAGCTTGCCGCCGTAGCGCAGATGACGCTGGATTGCGGTCTCCCAACCGTTCTCGCGCAGCCAGGCGAGGTCCGCGCGAACGCTCTTGGAGCCCGGCAGGATGATCAGATCCGCACCCGGGATTGCCTGGCCGGGGCCGACGAATCGCAGGTCCACCTGAGGATGCAGGCGCAGCGGGTCGAAGTCGGTATGGTTGCTGATCCGCGGTAACGCCGGCACCACCACCTTGAGGGTCCGCTCGGCCTTGGCCGACTGACGCACGTCGATTGCGTCCTCTGCTTCGAGGTGGAACTCCGTCAGATAGGGCAACACGCCGAGGACCGGCTTGCCGGTACGCTGTTCCAGCCAGTCCAGCCCCGGCTGCAGCAGTGCGATGTCACCACGGAATCGGTTGATCACGAAGCCCTGCACCCGCGCCTGCTCGCTCGGGCTGAGCAGTTCCAGGGTGCCGACCAGGTGCGCAAAGACGCCACCCTTGTCGATATCGGCGATCAGGATCACCGGGCAGTCCACCGCTTCGGCAAAACCCATGTTGGCGATGTCGTTGGCGCGCAGGTTGATTTCCGCGGGCGAGCCGGCACCCTCGACGACTACCACCTGATACGACTCGCGCAGCCGCTGATGCGAGGCCAACACCGCCTCCATCGCCACGCGCTTGTAGTCATGGTAAGCCACGGCGTTCATGTTGCTGACTGCACGACCGTGGATGATCACCTGTGCACCGATATCACTGTTGGGCTTTAGCAGCACCGGATTCATATCGGTGTGCGGCGCCAGCCCGGCGGCCTGCGCCTGAACCGCCTGCGCGCGACCGATTTCGCCGCCTGCCGCAGTCACCGCACTGTTGAGCGCCATGTTCTGCGGTTTGAACGGCGCCACCGCTACGCCCTGGCGATGAAGCCAACGGCACAGTGCGGTCACCAGCGTGCTCTTGCCGGCGTCCGACGTGGTGCCCTGAACCATCAGTGTGCTCATGTGCGAAGGTCTCGATAGTTCGTCAAGGCGCTCCCCAGCCGTCTCCAGCTCGCCTCGACGGGCGGAATGCCGAACCGCAGGCTGGGCGGGTAGTTGAAACGGCGCACGAGAATGCCCTGGCAGGCCAGATATTGATGAAGCAGGGCCGATTCGTCAGTAACGACCCACTGGAACAGATCGCAGCCACCGGTGGGCGCCAGCCCGCTGGAGGCCAACAATTGAGCCAGCCGCCGGGCATCGGCGCGAAGACGCTCGCGCTGGCGGTGCTGTCCTTGCCTATCGGCGAGCAATACCGTACCGATGAAGCGTGACGGTCCGGCGATCGGCCAGGGCCCCAATGCATCTCCCAGCGCGGTAAGCAGTTCGGCCTCTGCGAGGACAAACCCGAGCCGCGCGCCAGCCATCGCGAAGAACTTACCGAACGAGCGCAGCACGATCAGCCCTGGCAGGTGCGCGTGACGGGCCAGGCTGTGTTCCGGCGTCGAGTCCATGAAGGCTTCGTCGACTACCAGCCAGCCACCACGGCTTGCCAGCTGGGCGTGCCAGTCCAGCAACAGTTCGGGAGCCAACAGCCGTCCGGTGGGATTGTTCGGGTTGACCACCACCAGCACATCCAGCCCATCCAGCGCTCGCGGCACGCTGCCTTCACCGATTTCGCTGAGCCGATGCCCTTCGCGGCGCCAGGCCTGGGCGTGCTCGCCGTAACAGGGCGAGACAATGCCGACCTGCAGCTGCCGTCGCAGCCGTGGAAGCATCTGGATCGCCGCCTGCGAGCCGGCTACCGGCAGCAGGGAAGCCGCGCCGTAGTACCCGTGCGCAGCAGCCTCCAGCTCGTCTTCGTCTTCCGGGAGCCGGCTCCAGGCGTCCACCGGGACTGCCGGCAGGTCGAACCCGTACGGGGCGATACCGGTGGACAGGTCGAGCCATTGCGCCAAGGGAATATCGAAAGCCTGTGCCGCTGCCCGCAACCGCCCGCCATGTTCAAGCATGCAGCCAACCCCCCAACAGCAACGCCAGCAGCCAGAGCCCAACGCCCGTCCAGACCATATCCAGCGCCCGCTCGATATCGCGTGCAACCGGAGCGTTGCCCTCTCCCAGCACGGGTCGCTGGTGCAGCTGGCCGTGATAGATCGCTGGCCCGCCCAGGGATACGCCTAGCGCGCCGGCTCCCGCCGCCATCACCGGGCCTGCATTCGGGCTATCCCAGAGCGGCGCCTGCTTTCGCCAGCAGCGCAATGCCCTACCTGTCTGCCCAAGCACCGCATAGGTCAGCGCCACCAGCCGGGCGGGGATGAAGTTGAGCATGTCGTCCATCCGCGCAGCGGCCCAGCCGAAGCGCTCGAAGCGCGGATTGCGATAGCCCCACATGGCGTCGAGTGTATTGCTAAGGCGGTACAGGACCACCCCTGGCGCACCGGCAACGGCGAACCAGAACAGCGCGGCGAAAACTGCATCGCTGCCGTTCTCCAGCGCCGATTCGGTGGCCGCGCGTGCCACGCCCTGCTCGTCCAGTTCACGTGTGTCCCGACTGACGATGAAACCTACTCGCCGACGCGCTTCGGTGAGGTCTCCCTTGCGTAGGGCGAGCGCGACCGGAACCAGATGCTCGCCCAGGCTGCGCAGGCCCAGCGCGACGTAAAGCAGGAGGACTTCGACCAGCCAGCCGATCCCCGGCAGCAGGCTCAGCAACCAGGCCACAAAGGTCAGCGGCAACACCGCCAGGCACCAGGCGGTGACCCCGTGGCTGCGCCAGCCGCGACCATCCGGGCCGTTGAGTTGCCGCTCGATCCGGTCGGCAAATCTGCCGAAGACCACCAGTGGATGAGCGCGGCGGGGCTCACCCAGCAGTGCGTCCAACCCAACCCCGGCAAGGCAGCTCAGGGCAAGACTCAAGATGTCTCTCCCCAGCGATCCTCGAACAACAACTCCTCCAATGGGCGCGGCTGGGTCCAGCCTTGCAACGCGAGCATGGGCGCCGGATAGAACTCATCGACCGGCCCGAGGCAGATCACCGCCACCGGCTCGGCTCCGCTCGGCATCTGCAGCAACCCGGCCAGTGCCTTCGGGTCGAACAGCGAGACCCAGCCCATCCCCAGCCCCTCGGCCCGGGCCGCGAGCCAGAGGTTCTGTATGGCGCAGGCTGCCGAGGCCAGGTCCATGTGCGGCATGGTGCGCCGGCCAAAGACATGGGTTTCACGACCATCCATCAGGGCAACGACCAACAGTTCGGCGCAATCGCTGATGCCCTCGACCTTCAGGTGCATGAATTCACGGCCGCGCTCGCCCAGCGCGTTGGCCGTAAGCACCCGCTCCCGCTCGACCAGCTCAGCGATGGCCAGACGCAGGTCCGCGCTGCGAATGCGAATGAAGCGCCACGGCTGCATCAATCCAACGCTCGGCCCCTGGTGTGCCGCTTCCAGCAAGCGCGCCAGAACCTCCGGCGCCACCTCGCCGCCACTGAAGTGGCGCATGTCACGTCGTTCGGCGATGGCGCGATAGACCCCGGCGCGCTGCTCATCGGTAAAGGCATGCTCGCTCATGGCTTGAACAAGGCAGCCGCTGCCGCGGGATCGGACGGCAGGTAGAAGTGGATATAGGAAGCGGTCAGCCTTCCCTGCCTGTACACCGCCTCCGCCGTTCGCTTGTAGTTCGGGCATTGGCCGCGGGCAATCGGTTGCAGGGTTGAATCAAGGGAGGAGTGGTGGAAGGTATGCCCCCGCAGACGTCCTTCAGGCAGCTCGACGTCCTGCAGCGCCAGCGCGGTAAGACGCTTCTGCATCCTGGCTTCGCCAGAGAGCAGGCCAAGCATGGCTTCACGGTCGCCTGCCTGGTCAGTCAGCCCGTCGAGCAGATAGAGCATGCCGCCACACTCGGCGACAATCGGCTTGCCTGCGGCGTGGTGAGCATGAATCGCCTCGCCCATCGCGCGGTTGCGGCCAAGGGCGCGCGAATGCAACTCCGGATAACCACCCGGCAGGTACAGGCTGTCCACAGCAGGCAATTTCGAGAATCGCAGGGGCGAGAAGAACAGCAGTTCGGCACCGAGCGCCTGGAGCAGATCGAGATTGGCCTGATAGACGAACGCGAACGCTGCATCCCGCGCCACTCCGATGCGCACGCCCTTGAGCAGCGGCTCGATGGTTCCGGCTTCCGGCGCTGGAAAACTCACCGATGACGGCAGGTCGCAATCGGCACTCGCTGCCAGCGCGTCGGCTGCCGCATCGAGCTTCGCGTCCAGGTCAGCCAGCTCCTGCGCCTGCACCAGCCCCAGATGCCGGCTAGGCAAACCGACCGCCTCGCTGCGTGGCAGTGCACCAAACCAGGTGGTATGTGCAGGCAGGCATGCACGAAGGACCTCACCGTGGCGATTGCTGCCGACGCGATTGGCCAGCACGCCGGCGAAGGGAAGATCGGGCTGGTAGCTGGCCAGGCCATGAGCGAGGGCGCCGAAGGTCTGCGCCATGGCTGAGCCATCGATTACCGCCAGTACGGGAATACCGAAATGTCGCGCCAGATCGGCCGCCGATGGCGTGCCATCGAACAGCCCCATGACGCCTTCGATGAGGATGAGGTCGGCCTCGCCCGCCGCTTCCCACAGCAGCCGACGGCTTTCATCTGCGCCCACCATCCACAGGTCGAGCTGGTAGACCGGATGACCGCTGGCACGGGCCAGCACCATGGGGTCGAGAAAATCCGGGCCGCACTTGAAGACGCGCACTCGCCTGCCCTGGCGCCTGTGCAAGCGAGCCAGGCCGGCGGTTACTGTGGTCTTGCCCTGTCCGGATGCCGGTGCTGCGATCAGTAGTGCCGGGCAGTGGCGCGATTCGCTCATGACGCCCCCCTGGTTCCAGCGCAGGCGAGTTCGGGCGCCTGCAACGCAGCGGTACTGCGAGAATGCCGCGTCACCCACATTCTCTTATCTGTGCTGCACGCCCAGCCCATGACCCAAGCTGCCTGATTCCTCGAAGATGCCGGGAACTTCTGCATCAGAACTCGATTCCTTTTTGAGCCTTCACACCAGCCTTGAACGCATGCTTGACCATACCCATTTCGGTCACGGTATCGGCCGCCTCCACCAAGCGCGACGGTGCACCGCGACCGGTGACCACCACATGCTGGAGCAGCGGGCGCGACTCGATATCGGCGAGAACGGGCTCGAGGTCCAGGTAGCCGTATTTGAGTGCAATGTTCAGCTCGTCCAGCACCACCAGCCCGATCTCGGGGTCAGCCAGCAGCTGAGCGGCAACCGCCCACGCCTCCCTGGCCTTGGCCATGTCGCGCTGGCGGTCCTGGGTTTCCCAGGTGAAGCCCTCGCCCATTACGTGATAGCGGACCTCCTCGGGAAAGCGGCGAAAAAAGCTCTCCTCACCAGTACTGGCCGCACCCTTGATGAACTGTACGACGCCGACCCTGATGCCATGACCAAGAGCGCGGGCGACCATGCCGAAGGCAGAACTGCTCTTGCCCTTGCCGTTACCAGTGTGTACCAGCAGCAGCCCGTACTCCTGCTGCGCTTCGGCGATCTTCTCGTCGACCACTGTCTTCTTGCGCTGCATGCGTGCCTTGTGGCGATCATCGCGCTCGCTGGAATCGCTCATGCGCAATCCCCTTGGACGCTCCAGGCGCCCGGCCTGACGACCCGTACCGCGGCGGTAACTCCTGCGCTGCCGATGGTCGTGTCGTATGTGCCGTAACCGTCCTTGTAGGCGCCGCCGGCCATGGACAGGCCGGGTACGGGGCGAAGCAGGCCGGGCAACGACAGCGTCTGGCAGCGCTCGATGCTCTCTCGGTCGAGAACCGTTGTGGCCGTCAGCGTAGCGGTCTGCTGACCGACAGGCTTCGCTGGGACGGTTTCAGGGTCGAGGTCGAGGAGGCGCTCTGCGCCATGGGTCATGGAAAGCGGCGCGAGGCCAAGCAGCGTGCAAACTGCAGAAGCATGGAAGGTCTTGCAGATCAAGTTCAGGTCTCCGTCGTGCCCGCCGCACGACATCAGTCGATGAGGCAGACGGAGAATGCGAAGGGAGCGCAGGTGCAAGCAGCCGCACCCCGATCAGCGCCCGCCGCACTGCCGTGGAATGCGACAGGCCGGTCTCCGGGCTTGCGAGCGGATGCCATGCACCCCGGAACCGCGGCCTTCCCATGCCTGTGGCACAGTGGCTGTGAGCGGTGTCCTGTCTCGCCTACCGTTGCGGGGGCAGCGCCGGAATCTTCATCGAATGAACCGGCTTCCCTGTTTCACCCACTGGCTTTACGCCAGGGGCACCTGAAGCAGCGCGGAGGTTAGTCCAAGGCCCTTCCCAGCGCAACCGGAAGCAGCTCCAGCCTGCACCTGGCCAGCCCTGGATGCGCTTAGGGCCGAGGAGATGAGATGTTTACCGGAACGCCCGGCGCTGATCGGCTTCGAATGCAACAATGCCAACCTGTCACTCACCATACAGACGAGAAGTCACTTGCCCATGACCAGCATCGTGCAGATCTCCGACACCCATTTCGGTACCGAGCAGGCGGCCGTGTTACAAGCCATGGAAGACCATGTACTCGAGCACGGCGCGGATCTGCTGATTTTTTCCGGCGACATCACGCAGCGCGCGCGCGCCGGGCAATTCGCCGACGCCCAGGCATTCGTCCAGCGTCTGCATGGTCATGGAATTCCAGAGGCGCTGGTGATTCCCGGCAACCACGACATCCCGCTGTACAACCTCTTTGCACGTTTCCTGATGCCCTACCGCAACTATCGGCGCCATTTTGGCAATGATCTTGAGCCGACCTTCGAAAATGAAAACGTGCTGGTGATTGGCCTCAACACCACTCACCCGCGCCGACACAAGGACGGGCTGATCACTGACGAGCAGGTTCAAGCCGTCTCGCGACGCCTCAAACAGAGCGACCCGCAAAAGGTGCGCATCGTGGTGGCGCATCAACCATTTGGCGCAATGGTGTTGAGCGATCTGAGCAACCTGCAGCACAACGCTGATGCAGCCTTGCACCGCTGGGCTGACGAAGGACTGGATCTGGTGATGGGTGGCCACATCCATCTGCCCTACGTACTGCCGCTGTCCAAGCAATACACCGAACTGTCGCGGGAGATCTGGATGGTTCAGGCAGGAACCACGCTGTCATCACGGGTGCGTGGCACCTCACCGAACTCCTTCAATCGCCTCAAGCTGCACCCTGGCGCCGACAAGAAGGTCTGTGTCGAGCGCTGGGATCTGCTGGACAATCAGTTCGTGCTTGGTTCGCACTTCAATCTGCATTGGTGAACGCAGCAGGTTGCCCAACCGCCGAGCTTCAACCTGCCGCGACCCCAGGCGAGATCAGCCAAGCATGCCGGCCACCGCGAGTCCGGTGAGATAGACACCGACAAACCCCAGGTTGAACGCGACAAACAGGTACAGGCTGTATTTCAGGTAGCTGCCAAATGTCAGCCCCGGCACCTTGCTCATGGCCACGATGCCGGCCGCCGAGCCGATTACCAGCAGCGAACCGCCGACACCCACCGCGTAGGTCAGCACCATCCATTCGGCGATGCCCATCTGCAGGCCGGACTTGAGCAACGCAGCGGTCAACGGCACGTTATCGATGGCCGCCGAGAGCAGGCCCATCAGGTAGTTGGCGAAAACTGCCGGGACCTGGTCGTAGATGCGCACCAGACCGTCGAGCACATGAATCTCCTTGAGCATCCCGACCAGCAAGAGGATGCCGAGGAAGAACAGCAAGGTCTCGAACTCGACCTGACGCACATACTCCAGGATCGGATCGGTCTCGATGTCGTCGCTGAAGAAGCGCGCCACCAGGAACATGATCGACAGGCCCGTCAGAAAGGTCAGCACCGGCGGGATCTGGAAAAAGAAATTGCCGGCGATGGTGCTCAGAATGGTGCCCAGGAAGATCAGCGCGATGGCGATGTCGACCCGACGCACGTCGGTGCGGTGACTCTCCACTACTACCTGCCCGCTCATGCCCAGCGAGAGCATCGCCGCCAGCAGCATGACCGCGAGGAAGGCCGGGAGCGCCAACAGCAACAACTGCAGGATCTTGACCTTGCCCGCCAGAAAGATCATCAGCGTGGTGACGTCACCGGTAATCAGCGCAACGCCACCGGAGTTCACTGCAAAAACCACCAGCGCGGCGTATTTGATGGTCTTCTCGGCACTGAGCTTGAGCGAGAGGATCAGCGTGATCGATACCAGCGTCGCGGTGATGTTGTCAGCCAGCGACGAGAACACGAAACAAAAGGTGGCGGTCAGGAACAGCAGGGCCCGCTCGCTGATTCGCCTGGGCAGGACCAGGTAGATCAGGTTTTCGATCAGACCTTTCTTGTTCAGGTACGCGACGAAGGTCATCGCGGCGACGAGGAAGATCCACAGCCCGGCGATCTCCGCGATGTTTTCGTTGAGGCTGTCCAGCACCCGTTCGCGCTCGGCGCCCTCTGGGCTGAACACGAACAGCAGCATCCAGGCCAGGGTGCCGAAAAACAGCGTCACCTTGGCTTTGTTGACGTGGGTTATTTCTTCGAGAACAACACCGAGCAGAGCGGCCACGGCGAGGCCGATCAGCACTAGCTGAAGTATTTCAGGCATGGGACACCAGATGCATAAGGGGAACGGTTTGTGCGCGGTCTGCGCACCCGAGGAAGTTGGGGCGCCGATCATATCCAAAGTGCGACAATCCGACACCTGACTAATGTCAAACCCAGGATTATTTCGAAATATTCTGCCGCGCGGCAGGCGCTCTGGAGCTAGTGGCGGGGCACGAAACCGGCAGGTTTGCTGGACAACCAATCGACAAAGGTGCGCAGGCGCGGGTCGTTCATCAGGGCGTCTCGGTTGTTAAACGTGAGCGCCAGGTCCTTTTCGCTGAAAAGGCGATGGATCTGGTTATGGCAGGGCCGGCAAACCCAGAGCGTGGCGGTAATGCGCTCTTCTCGTGCGAAACGCTTGCGCACGTAGGTCTTGCCGTGAAGTGCTTTGGGAATCAGGTGATGACGCGTCAGCGGGGCGCTGCGCTGGCAGAGCTCGCAACGTTCAGGCGGATCCGGCAAGCGCAGGATCGGCATCCTAGCGACTCCGCCCGGAAGCTACCCCCGCCAGTGAGCAGCATCGCAGGGGAAGTTCGTTCAATGCCCTTGCACCAGTCATGTTGACCTCCAGCCAGGCGCCGATGGATCAGGGATTTCGAGCGAGGCGCTCACTGTCGAGCACGCGCTTGGCACCGAGGTAGCTGCTCTTCCAGTAACTGTTGGAGAGGCTGTCAAGGCGTACCGTTCCGCCCGTCGAAGGAGCGTGTACGAAACGTCCTTCTCCAACGTAGATGGCCGCATGACTGACGCGACGCCCGCCGCTGGTGGCAAAGAACAGCAGATCACCCGCCTTGAGCGCGTCGCGCCCGACGGTCATCCCTTGCATGGCATTCATCGCCCGGGTTGTGCGCGGCAACGCGACACCCGCTGCGCCTCGGTAGACATAACTGATCAGACCGCTGCAATCGAAGCCACCATCGGGCGTGTTGCCACCGTAGCGATACGGCGTACCGACAAGTCCCAACGCGGTGAACAGAACATCTTCAGCAGTGCCGGGAGACTGCTGCATCGCTGGCGCAGGCGCGACAACCAGCGGCTCGACAGGCCTCTGGCTGGAACAGGCGGCCAGCAGCATGGCTGCCAGCAAGACCATCGTATATCGAGCCAGAAGCGGCATGGCAGAGCAGTCCAGACGAATGAGCCATCACTCTGCCGGCATGCGCGGGTGGTTGCAAGCCCGGCGCACGGCTATCTCAGCAGTCAGTGATGAGTGGGAATGCTGCTGGAATCATGGGCCAGCGCCAGCACGCGCTTGGCCTGCATGAAGCTGGCGCGCCAGTAGGCGTCGTCTAGGCTGTCGACACGGACTCCGCCGCTGCGGCGACTGGCGGAATGGATGAACTGCTGATCGCCGATGTAGATGCCGGCATGGCTGACACGACCACGACCGCGGTTGTTGAAAAAGACCACGTCACCGGGCTCAAGCTCGCTGCGTTTGATCTTCGGCGCATCCAGATTGATCATTTCGCGAGTCGAGCGCGGCAGCTCGATACCGGCTTCCTTGCGGAACAGGAAGCCGACGAAGCCACTGCAATCGAAGCCGGTCTTGCTCGAGTTGCCACCGTAGCGGTACGGCGTTCCCACCAGCTTGAATCCAAGTTCCAACACGCTTTCGGCCAGTCCGGGAAGCTCGTAGCCCTGTTCGTCGGCGAGTTCACGCAGCTGTTGCTCGGTGGGCTCGCCCGGATCGGCCTGAGTGACGTCCTGCGGCTCCACCGGCAGACTGAACGCGAAGCCCTTCGGCACTGCCGGGGTTTGGCCCTGCTCCGGCTGGCCGGCACATGCAGCCAGCAGCAGGACCAGTGAAACAGGCAACAGAATCGAGAAGCGTCGGCGCATGACAACAATACGTCAGGAAGTCGAAGTGGCGGAACTATGCCCGCTGACGCTTTGATGAGCAAATTCAATCGTTGAAAATGTGACGAACAAGGTGCGGCAAAACGTCTGCCGCGTTTCCAGCCATGTGCAGGTCAACCAAAAGCGACAGTTCGCTGGCGCAAGGGTCGACCTGAGCCGTAAAACCGCCACGGTTTCGCACCTGCAACAAGGGCTCGGCGATATAGGCGAAACTGGCCGAGGTCCCCCCTGCGATCACTGCATCGAAGCCTGTCTGCATCTGCTCATGCAAAGAGTGCAGCGCCTGCTTTGGCAGCAGTTCCTCGAACAGCACCACTGGTGGCCGAAGCACGCCACTGCATCGGGAGCAGCGCGGTGGCAGCGGCTGCGCCAGGTGACCCGCCAGGTCATGGCTTTCCTGGCCGCAGTCCATGCAGAACAGAGGTGCAAGCGTGCCGTGGATCTCAATCAGCCGCTCAGGTGGGCTGCCCGCCGCCCGGTGATAGCCGTCGACATTCTGGGTCAGCACCCAACAGCCGGGTTTTCGATTTTGCAGTTCGGCAATCGCCAGGTGCCCCGCGCTGGGCTCTCCTGTGAGGCAGCCCCGTCCGATCTCGGCGAGGTATTTCCAGCAGAGAGCAGGATCGTGCCTGATCATCGAAGCGGACAGCGCGACTTCGATCGGCACTCCGTCGTCCGTCGGCTGGTTGTACAGCCCACCGACACCGCGGTAGGTCGGCAGGCCTGAATCGGCAGAAAGGCCGGCGCCGGTGATGAACAGAATGCGCTCGGCCCTGCGCAACTCGCGCGCCACTTGCTGGATTCGGTCGTGCATGCGGCTCCCTCGAAACCGGAACGCAACCTTTGACCCTGTCCAAGGCCAGACGTGCCACCTCGCGCCTCTCTGCCCATGGCAGCTGGGCGCGACCGTGATGGTCAGGCGTTGAGCAGCATGGCGTAACCGAGCGAGGCCAGAAACCAGGCCGGCAGCGGCCCGAGCAGCCAGCGCACGGCCCAGCATTGCGGCACGAAACCGACGCCATGGACGAAGCCGGCTGAGACACCCCACATCACCAGCATCAGTTGTGAATGACTGTAGCCCCCCTGTCCGTCGAGCATGGCGGCCGGGTGGATCAGCAACACCAGCGCCAGCGGCGCCGCCAACAGCAGCGAGACGGCGTAGCTGGCTCGCCGATGCAGGACGCTACTGCCCTGAATGATCACTGTTCGGGTCCGCGTCCAGATCCTGGGTCGCCTCGAACCAGAGCGCAGTGATGATGCCGAAGCTGCACGCCAGCAGCACCCCAAGGATCCAGGTGAAATACCACATGTCGTTATCTCCGTTGGCAGATCGAGGCCAGACGCATGCAGCGCCCGACCATTCGCTCAGTACAGTCCGTGCGGGTTGGCTTCTATGGTCCGGTCGTTCAGTCGCCCCCACATGCGCACGTAGCTCCACAGCGTGTAGCAAAGGATCAGCGGCACGAAGATGCAGGCCACGACGGACATGATGCCCAGGGTCTTTTGGCTGGACACCGCGTCCCAGATCGTCAGGCTGGAGGCCGGGTCGAGGCTCGACGGGAAGACGAAGGGAAACAGCGCTAAGCCCGCAGTACAGAGGCTGCCAACGATCATCAGGCTGCTGCCGAGAAAGCTCAGCCCTCCTCTGTTGCGGCCACTGCCGAGCAATGCAAGCAACGCACCGACGATACCGGTCAGTGGCGCGACCATGGTGATGGGATAAAGGCCGTAGTTAGCCAACCAACCCGGGTTGTTGCGCATCACCTGCTTGTCCAGCAGTGGATTGAGCGCCGCCCCTGGGTCTGCCACCCACGGCTGGCTGAAGCCCTGGACTCCAAACGTCAGCCACAGCCCCGCACCGACGAAGCCGGCAAGAAATACCAGCGCGCAGAGGCGGGTCGCCAGGCGTGAACGCTCCCCCAGCGCGCCCTCGGTGCGCATCATCAGCCAGGCACCGCCATGGGCGCTGAGCATGCTCAGGCTGACCACGCCGCATAGCAGCGCGAAGGGATTGAGCAGTGCGAAGAACGAACCGTGGTAGCTGGAACGCATCGACTCGTCGAGCTGGAATGGCAGGCCGAGAAACAGGTTGCCAAAGGCCACGCCGAATACTAGCGCCGGGACGGCCCCGCCGACGAACAGCGCCCAGTCCCAGGCGCTGCGCCAGCGTGGGTCCTGTACCTTGCTGCGGTAGTCGAAGCCCACCGGCCGACAGAACAGTGCAAACAGCACCAGCAGCATCGCCCAGTAGAGCCCGGAAAAGGCCACCGCGTAGACCATCGGCCAGGCCGCGAACAGTGCACCGCCTGCGGTGATGAACCACACCTGATTGCCGTCCCAGTGCGGGGCGATGGTGTTGATCGCCACGCGCCGCTCGTTGTCGGTCTTGCCGACGAAGGGCATCAGCGCCATGGCACCCATGTCGAAGCCATCGGTCAGGGCAAAGCCGATCAGCAGCACACCGATCAGCACCCACCAGACCAGCTTGAGAACCTCGTAATCGAACATCGCTTTTACCTCACACGGGGGCAGGTTCGGTGGGGGTATCTTTCTCTGGCGCCGGCGCGGCGACAGCCTCGCGAAGCTTGCGCATGTGGCTGGCGGCCGCCGCTTCCAGCTCGAAGTGATAGCGCCCGGTATGCAGGCTGCTCGGGCCCAGCCGGGCGAAGCGGATCATCAGGAACAGCTCCACTACCAACAGCAACGTATAGAAACCCACCAGGGCCAGCAGCGAACCCCACATATCCCCCGCTGCCAGGGTCGAGGTCGACAGGTGCGTTGGCAGCACCTCAGCGATCGACCAGGGCTGGCGGCCGTGCTCGGCGACGTACCAGCCGGTCTGTGCGGCAACCCACGGCAACGGCAGGCTGAACAGCGCGAACTTCAGCAACCAGGGTTTGTTCTCTGCATTGCGCTTGACCGAAGCCCAGCTGGCCAGGGCGAACAGCAGCAGCATGAGGAAGCCGGCCAGGACCATGGCGCGGAAGGTCCAGAACAGGCTGAACACATCCGGAATGGTATCCAGCGCGGCAAGACGGATCTGCTCGTCGCTGGCGTCCGCCACGTTATCGGTGTAGCGCTTGAGCAGCAGGCCATAGCCCAGGTCCTGCTTGACCTCGTTGAAGGCCTCGATGTTCTCCGGCGACTTGTCACCGCCACGCAGCGTCTGCAGCCGCGTTTAGGCAAGCATGCCGTTGCGAATGCGCTGCTCGTGCTCGATCAGCAGGTCCTTGATGCCCTTGATCTCTTCGTCCAGCGAGCGGGTCGCAATCAGGCCCAGTGCATAAGGGATCTTTACCGCATAGTCGGTGCGCTGCGCCTGCTGGTCTGGCAGGCCGAACAGGGTAAAGCCGGCCGGTGCCGGGTGGGTTTCCCACTCCGCCTCGATGGCGGCGAGCTTGACCTTCTGCACATCGCCAATCTCGTAGCCCGACTCGTCCCCCAGGATGATCACCGAGAGGGTCGAGGCCAGGCCGAACACAGACGCGATGGCGAATGACCGCCGGGCAAAGCCAAGGTCGCGCTTCTTCAGCAGGTAGAAGGAAGAGATCGCCAGGACGAATATCGCGCCCGTCACGTAGCCGGCCGATACCGTATGCACGAACTTCACCTGCGCCACCGGGTTGAACAGCAGCGCACCGAAGTCCACCAGCTCCATGCGCATGGTCTCGAAGTTGAACTGCGAGCCGACCGGATTCTGCATCCAGCCGTTGGCGATCAGGATCCACAGCGCCGAGAGGTTCGAACCGAGCGCCACCAGCCAGGTGACGGCCAGATGCTGCATCCTGCTCAGCCGATCCCAGCCAAAGAAGAACAGACCGATGAAGGTCGACTCCAGGAAAAACGCCATCAGCCCTTCGATCGCCAGCGGCGCGCCGAAGATGTCGCCCACGTAGTGGCTGTAGTAAGCCCAGTTGGTGCCGAACTGGAACTCCATGGTCAGGCCGGTGGTGACGCCGAGGGCAAAGTTGATCCCGAAGAGTTTGCCCCAGAACTGGGTCATGTCCTTGTAGACCTGCCGGCCGGTGATGACGTAGACCGACTCCATGATGGCCAGCAGGAAGGCCAGCCCCAGCGTCAGGGGCACGAAGAGAAAGTGATACATCGCCGTCATGGCGAACTGCAGACGTGATAGATCGACAACGCTTTCGGAGATCATCTCGGTACTCCCTGAGGGACTGAATCCCGTGTATCAAGCAGATAGCCGGCAACCTGCGCCGGCCCCCTTTCCGGAACACCGGGCGCATCGAACCAGATGGTTTTGATGATCATGAGGATCGCCACCTTGGCCAGCATCACCAGCACGATGTCCCGCTTCAGCGATGACCTGAACATGCCCGCCTCCCCTGCTCCGTAATTGAGGTGCTTTGCGCAGCCTCAGCGCTTCCCGACGGGATCTATGCTGCGATTGGAGGCCCCGCTCGGGAGCCGGGATTACTCTGCTGTCTCGACCCACCCGTGGAAGCTGTGCTCAGGGCCGAGGCAACTGAAGTGTCGTGCGCGCCCACTGCGGCGACAACTGCGACAGGCTGCCCCAGCACACCGTCGCCAGCCGCCGCCGGCCACCGCCTCGCTGCCCTGGCAAGGCCGGCGTGAACTGCGGCGGACCGTCGCATTCAGGGCACCCTTAACCACCGTCGAAAGCCCGTGCCGCTGGTGGTTGAGAGTGGACTCCAGGCGAAATCCCAGGGTACGGGTGGCAGTTCCTCCAGCTCCGCAGCCAAGGGACGGGGGCGCTGGCGTAGCTGAGGTTTCCAATCGAAGACATGAATGTTGTCGCCTCCCCAACCGATCACGATGCCAATCGCCGGGCTGTCGTCACTGACCACCCAACGCGCTGCGGCGGCGATCATCATGGCCTCTATATGGTCCGATTCGATCAGCTCGCGGTAGCCCGACCCGAGGAGCCAGCGGCAAACGCTGAGGTGGAAGGTCCAGCCGAGAGCCACCTGACAACCGTAGGCCCAGGTCATGAACTGGCGGAACACATTCATCCCATCTGGCGGGTCGAACTTGAGTAGTTGAGGACATACATCGAACAACGCGTGCCAATAAGGCAGAAGCCTGGCATCCAGATGCACGAAGCTGCAGGCGTTGCTGGGGTAGTCCGGGAAAGGCAGCCGCAAGCCAACGCGACTGACGGTGCGGTTCGATCTTTCTGTCATCGTCATGCTGAGTCCCCTGTATTGACTGATCCGTCGGTTGCCGACGGTCTTCCGTCCAACCCGCAGCGTCACGGCGGGCAGACGGCGCCATGAACCGGCCAGGAGTTCAGGGGGCGTGGGGATTCAGCGCGGGCCAATGGCGCCGAGGTCTGCGCGGGTCCGGGGCTGGTCTTGCTGGTGGCAGCGCTGCGCTGCGCTTCAGCCAACCCAGGGCGAGCACCACCAGGATGCCCAGAAAGACTGAACCGCACAGTGGGCAGTCAAGGGACTGCCGGGCCAGCTCATGAACGTCCGCGGCCAGCACTTGATCGCCGGCCGAAGACGCATCGGTGGTGCAGAAGGAGGTCTCGCCCAGGGCCAACAGCAAGCCCTGGTGGGAGCCGTGGTTCAGGCTACAGGCAAAGCCATCGAGCAGGATGCAGACAAGGAGCACCCAGGTGATGGTCTCGATACGCTTGGCTTTGACGATGGTCATGTCTGGACTTTACACCGGGGCCCTGCCATCAGCGCTGCGCCAAACCGCCGCATTAAGTGCGGTTAATGATTGACCGTGAAAGCAAGCATCGCCGAAAGCTGGGACATGGGTCGGCCACTGTCGTTGTGCCATTGATTGAACAGGGCCTGCACCGCAGCCTGGTCGCGCTGGCTGGCAGGCACCTTGTCCACCACCTTTTGCGCCTTGAGCGCAGCCACCACGTCATTGCTGGGGATAAAGGTGTCCTTGCCGGCCATGCGCAGGAGGCGCGGCGCCGACAACCCGCCAAGCTGACATCCCTGTTTGGCCAGGTACCGCCACAACCCGACGATGTCGGTCACCGGCCAGTCGGCGATCAGGTTGCCAAAGCTGCCATGTTCCCTGGCGACATCCAGCACGAACTGCGCGTTGCGCGGCACGCTCTTGAGCTTGCCCAGATGGCGGATGATGCGCGTGTCCTGCATCAATCGCTCGATATGCTCGCCGCCCATCAGCACCAATTTGTCCGGATCGAAACGAAAGAAGACTTCCTCGAACGCCGGCCACTTGGCATCGACCAGGCTGTGCTTGAGGCCGGCCCGGAAGATTCGCAGGCTGATCAGCGAAAGGTAGCGATCATCCGGAACGGCGCGAAGCTCATCAGGGCTGTTGGGCCGCGGCAGACGGCTCTCCAGTGCCGCGGCGGAGCCGAAACGATTGAGACAGTATTCGTGCAGCCATTTGTAGTCGCGCATGCGGGTCCTGAACATCATTCGAAACGAGCCGCACAGGGTGCCCGGGGCGAATCGGTGCCGCAAGCCCGGCCATCGCAGCCGGGCCGCTCTCTTCAGCCGCGCAGACGATCCGCAACCTGAAGTAGCGTCTGTTCGGTCGCGCTCCAGCCAAGGCAGCCATCGGTGATGGATACGCCGTATTGCAGCTCATGCGTCAGCGGCTGGCAGCCATCGAACAGGTGGCTCTCAAGCATGACCCCGCGCAGACTCGTGTCGCCAGCCAGACGCTGCTCGATCACGCTCCGCAGCACTGCGGGCTGACGCAGCGGATCCTTGCCACTGTTGGCGTGACTGCAGTCGACCATGATCCGCGGGACGATCCCCTGTCCCAGCAGAGTGTCCCGGGCGCGGGCGACGCTCGCCTCGTCATGGTTGGGAGCACCCTGGCCACCGCGCAGCACCAGATGGGTATCGGGATTACCGGCCGTACTCAACATCGCCGGGTGGCCCAGGTCATCAATGCCGAAGTGTTGATGCGGATGCGCGGCTGAGCGCATCGCATCGCAGGCGATCGCGAGACTGCCATCAGTACCGTTCTTGAAGCCCACCGGCAGATCCAGCCCACTGACCAGCTCACGATGGATTTGCGATTCGCTGGTTCGCGCGCCGATAGCGGCCCAACCCAGCAGGTCATCGAAGTACCCTGCCGCAAGTGGCTGCAGCAGCTCAGTGGCGATCGGCAGGCCGCATTCGATGATGTCCAGCATCAGGCGGCGCGCAACGGTCAGGCCCTGGGCCATGTCACCGGTGCCATCGAGCTGCGGATCATAAACCAGTCCTTTCCAGCCCACCGTAGTACGCGGCTTCTCGACATAGGCGCGCATTACCAGCAGCAGTTTATCGCTGACCTGGGGCACAAGCCCGGCCAGACGCGCCGCGTAATCCAACGCCGATTGCGGATCATGCAGCGAACAGGGGCCAACCACCACGAGCAGACGAGCGTCCTCGCCATTGAGTACGGCCCGGATGGCATCACGGTCGGTCTGGATGCGTTTGGCGAGCGATGCACTGAGCGGAAGGCGTTGGCGTAGCAAGGCGGGGCTGGGGAGCGGCTGAGCGCTGCGTCTGGTTGGAGAACCAACAGGCGACTGGTCTAAGGCTAGGGCGTTGAGCGGTGAATTCATGATCTGGCGTCCTTTTGGCCGGCGCGGCATCTGTGCCGCGTCGGCGCTAGCGAAGTGTTCGGTCTAGAGGTTTCGGAGTAACGCAGTTAAAACGGCTAAATCGCCAGTCATAGCGGTAGGTGCGGTATTCATTGCGGTAGCTGTACATGGTGTTTTCCTCTATTCGAGTTGCCTTTTCAGGCTGGAAAAAACAAACCCCCGGTCGGGTGGCCGACCGGGGGTTCGAAAACTGACTGGTGGCGACCCTGTGCTGCTAGGGCGCCTGTGGGGTATCAGGCGCGCCTGTGGCTAAACCAATACCCAAAGTAATAACCGGCAGCCACAACCATCCGCCCGCACTCCGTCGTGACGCGGGGGGCGCCTGAGATGGTGATGGACACTGATGTTGGGCTGGCGAACATGTTCGACTCCTGGAGTGGGCTAACCATAGAGCTTCAGGCGTCAGGCTTCAAGCCGGAACGCCAAATCTGCAGCTTGCCGTTTCTACAGGCTCATCACATCGAGGAAGCGCGGCGTAGCGGCGTCATCGATGCGCAGGCTGGTGAAGTCGAACAGGTTGCGGTCGGCGAGTTGCGACGGCACCACGTTCTGCAGGGCTCGGAACATGATCTCGACGCGACCGGGCGACTTTCGCTCCCATTCCTGAAGCATTTCCTTGACCACTTGGCGCTGCAGGTTTTCCTGCGAACCACAGAGATTGCACGGGATGATCGGGAAGGCCTTCATCTGCGAATAGGCTTCGATGTCAGCCTCGCTGCAGTAGGCCAGCGGGCGAATCACCACGTTGCGGCCGTCATCGGACAGCAGCTTCGGTGGCATGGCCTTGAGGGTGCCGCCGTAGAACATATTCAGAAAGAAGGTTTCAAGAATGTCGTCGCGATGATGACCGAGCGCCATCTTGGTCGCGCCGATCTCATCGGCAAAGGTATAGAGCGTACCGCGGCGCAGGCGCGAGCACAGCGAGCAGGTCGTCTTGCCTTCCGGGATCTTTTCCTTGACCACCGAATAGGTATCCTTTTCGACGATGTGATACTCGACGCCAATGGATTTCAGGTATTCGGGCAGCACGTGCTCAGGAAAGCCAGGTTGCTTCTGGTCCATGTTCACGGCAACGATCTCGAACTTGATCGGGGCGACCTTCTGCAGATACAGCAGCACGTCGAGCATCGTATAGCTGTCTTTGCCGCCGGACAGGCAGACCATGACCTTGTCGCCATCCTCGATCATGTTGAAATCGGTGACAGCCTCGCCGGCAAGGCGGCGCAGGCGCTTCTGCAGTTTGTTCTGGTTGACCGAGAGGTTGCCCATGTCTGGAGTCCGGTGAGATGCGAAAGGCGCGCATTTTACGCGCAAAAAGTGCCAGCGCCCCACCCCGTCCATCCAGCCCTTACAGTGCTGGCGCTGTGCTAGGCTTGCCAGCATGAACGACGATCTCGAACCCGACATGGACCTGGCCGAGCAGATCCTCATGCTGCTGCGCGAACGGCCCGAAGGCTGCAGCGAATACGAGCTCATCCAACAGCTCAAGGCCCGACATAGCACGCATATCCCCAACCTGCCGCTGCTCGACAAGCTGGTGCTGTTTCGCACCCACTTTCTCGTATTCAACGCCCTGTATCGCTTGCGCGATCAGCTCTGGGGCGAGACCAGCCATAGCCTGCAGATCTCGCCGCTGTGCGTTCAGCTGCATCCCTACCTTCCAGGCGACTGCGGTGTTGTCGAGAACGACCCATTGCGCGAGTACTACCTGGACATGACGAACCTGCGCGATACCGACGAAGCGGAAGTCGAGCGGTTGCTGGCGAGCTTCTGGGCGCGGATGCGTGGCGATTTCATCGGCGAGAGCAGCGATGCCTCGGACCCGGATCAGAAGCGTGCCGCGCTGGAATTGTTCGAGCTTGATCAGGAAGAGCCGTCGCTGAGCTTGCCCATGATCAAGCGTCGCTACCGCCAGTTGGTCAGCATTCATCATCCCGACCGCGGAGGCAGCACAACGCGCATCCAGTCGATCAACCTGGCGATGGAAATACTGCAACGCTATTACCGATGAAGAGGTAGCTTCCATTTACTCTAACCAACCTGATGCGCCGTGCCGCTGCCTCCCTATACTGCGACTTAAGGTCGCACGCCCGTCGCATTGACGGCACGCCAGGCGAAGCGACCCTCCAAACAGAGGAGACGCTGGCATGATCAATCACGTATGGGGACTCTTTGCGCATCCTGGCCAGGAATGGCAGGAAATCACCGGTGAGGAACGCGGTGTCGGCCGCCTGCATCTTGGAGAGGTGGCGGCACTGGCGGCGATACCGGCCATATCGGCATTCATCGGCACCACCCAGGTCGGCTGGAGCATCGGCGGTGGCGAAGCGGTCAAGCTTACCGAGAGCAGCGCCCTCCAGCTGACGCTACTGTCCTACCTGGCCATGCTCGCAGGTGTAGCGGTCATGGGCGCGTTCATCCACTGGATGTCGCGCACCTACGACGCCAGCCCCACGCTGGTCCAGTGTGTGGTATTTGCCGCCTATACCGCCACGCCGCTGTTCGTTGGAGGCCTGGCAGCGCTCTACCCGCATATCTGGCTCGGCATGCTCGTCGGTACGGCGGCGATCTGTTACACCACCTACCTGCTGTATGTCGGCCTGCCTACGTTCATGAACATTCCTTCGGACGAAGGCTTCCTGTTCTCCAGCTCGGTGCTTGCCGTTGGCCTGGTGGTCCTGGTAGCGATCATTGCCCTGTCGGTGATCATGTGGGGCATGGGCGTCGGGCCGATCTACGTTCGATAACTTCAATTGAGCCGGAGCCGGCGTGAGGATCATCGCGCCGGCTCGCTGCTGCCTGCGACATAGTGGTGTTGAATCCCTATCGCGCTTGGGCGTCTATACAGCAACAGCTGCGTTCAAGCACCTGGCATTAGGAGGCTCCATGACCCCAGAATTCATCAGCTTGTTCACCCGGCCGGACCGCGCCTGGGAAACCATTCGTCAAAAGGAAGATGCCCATAGTCTTCACTATCTTATGCACCTGCTATTGCTGGCACTTGTTCCAGCTGTGTGCCTGTTCATCGGTGTCACGTTCGTGGGATGGAGCCTGGTAGAGGCGGAACGGGTGCGGCTCAACTTCGGCAGTGCCTTGCAACTCTGTTTGCTGCTGTACGTCACCATCATCGTCGGCACCGTGATCATGGGTTTCTTTGTCCGCTGGATGGCACGCGCGTTCGACGTGCGACCGAACATCAATCAGTGCATCGGCTTCGTCGCGTATGTAATCACGCCCTTCTTGCTCGCCGGTGTGACGGGGCTGTATCCGAATCGCTGGTTTGCCGCTCTGGTCCTGCTGATTGCGGGTATCTATTCGACTTATCTGTTATTCACCGGCCTGCCGGCGTTCATGCGCCAACGCAGTTCGCAGAGCTTTCTGTACGCCAGCTCGATCTGGGCTGTGGCGTTGCTGGTGATGGTAACGATCCTGGTGTCCATGATTTTGTTCTGGTCGCAGTTCCTCCAGCCGAACTACGAGCGAAACGTTGAGCAAAATCAGAGCTATGGCTTCGAAGAGAACCGCCCACAGGAAGAGCCAGGTGGCCTGGATAACGAGCGGCGTTTCAACGAACGCCCCAATGAGTGAATCGACTCGAACACCTCGGCCCGCTTTGACATAATGCCGCGCTCTGCAACCGGAGTTCCCGATGCCCGAGCGACTTAAGGCCCGTGTCGAAACCTGCTACCAGCTGGCCGAGGATTTCTTCAAGCGAGGCTTCGAGCGTCCGCAGATCAGCTTCAAGCTTCGCGGTCAGAAAGCAGGTGTCGCCCACCTGAACCAGAATCTGCTGCGCTTCAACCCTCAGCTGTATCAGGAAAACCGCGAGCACTTTCTCAAGCAGACCGTGGCCCATGAAGTGGCCCACTTGGTCGCTCATCAGATGTTTGGCGGTCGGATTCGGCCTCATGGCGAAGAATGGCAACTGATCATGCGCGGCGTATACGAACTCCCGGCTGATCGCTGCCACAGCTATGCGATTTCCCGTCGGCAAACCAGCGCCTACATCTATCGATGCGCCTGCCCTGAGCGGGACTTTCCGTTTACGGCTCAGCGCCATGCCTTGGTACGCAAAGGGCGCCGCTACTTCTGCCGCAGCTGCCGTTCCACGCTGGCTTACAGCGGCGAACAGCGAATCGACTGACCGACCGGCGCCCTACAGGCATCTGGCGCGCCAGGCAGCGAGCACGAACAGCGCAGCCAGCACTGCCGTCAGCGGTAGCCATCCCGCATGCTCCCACACATAGCCCGCCGCATATCCCACCACGCTTGAACCCAGATAATAGGCACACAGGTAGAGCGCCGAGGCCTGCGCCTTGGCGCCCTTGGCATGTACACCGACCTGCCCGCTGGCGACGGCGTGCGCGGCAAAAAAGCCGAGCGTGAACAACGCCAACCCGACCACAATCGCGAACAGCCACGGTGTCGAACACAGCCCCACACCCAGTAGCATCAGCCCAACACCGCCTTGCAGCACCCTCCTCGCACCCAGCCGCGGGACCAGCCGCCCTGCCCAACCGGCACTGAATATCCCAGCCAGATAGACCGTAAAGAGCAGACCAATGATGGTCGAAGACAGGCCAAAAGGTGGCCCAGCCAGGCGAAAGCCGATGTAGTTGAACAAGGCAACGAAACCTCCCATCAGCAAAAACGCTTGCAGGAATAGGTTACGGAGGATCGGATTGCCAAGATGCTCTGCGAAGTTTCCCATCAGCCCGCGCAACGTGAGCGGTTGTGCCTTGAAATGGCGCGAGGGTGGGAGCAGCCAGCCGAACGCAACCAGGGCAGCCAGCCCCAGCGCAGCGATTCCACCCAGCGCCAACTGCCAACCACCGATGTCACTCAGCAAGCCTGATAACAGCCTGCCCAAGAGCCCACCCAGTGCGGTTCCGCCGATGTACAACCCCATCGCTGCGGGCAACGATTCGGGATCAAACTCCTCCCCCACATACGCCATCGCCAATGCCGGCAGTCCACTGAGCGCGAGCCCCAGCAATGCGCGCAGCACCAGCAGCAGCGTCCAGGACTGCGCCAACGCGCACGCCAAGCCGAGAATAACCGCGAGAGTCAGGGCAGCCACCATGACGGGCTTGCGTCCCCAGCTCTCGGCAAGCGCACCTGACACCAGCAGAGCGAGCGCCAGCGACAACGTCGTCAAGGACAACGCCAGGCTGCTGCTGGCAGCCGATACAGCGAACCGCGCGGCCAACAGTGGCAACAGTGGCTGCACGCAGTACAGCATGGCGAAAGTGGCGAACCCGGCGCAGAACAGCGCCAGCGTTGCGCGGCGATAGGCATTCGTGCCGCGCTTGAAATGGCCATGGACCGAAACATCGAGAGGCATGCTGCTACCAAACAGGCGATCGCCATCATGCAGGCGGAAAAAGGCGCGCAGGCTACCACAGCGGGCACCGGCCCGATCGTCCCCCGCCACGTCGCAACTACCTGAAGCAAGGTATGCCTGAACGGCGCCAGGAACGAAATTCATGCCTGACCGTTCGGCGTTTTGGTTGTGCCAACTGAGCTTCACTTGAGTGAGATCAATGAAAGTGAAAGTGGCCGTAATAACCTTATGCTTTGTGGACGAATGGCTTTGATTACCTTGCTCCTGTTACCTAGACTTCAGGCACAGCAGTCGGAAGTTAGCAAGGGTGACCGCAGTGGCAAACGACACCGATCTCGCGTCAATTGGCAAACCACAGGAAACGCGGCTTTTCGTATTTCTGCTGGTATTCCTGTTCCCCCTGTTGAGCATCGTCTCCGTTGCCGGCTACGGCTTTATCGTCTGGATCAGCCAGCTGGTCATCTTCGGCCCTCCCGGCCCACCTGGCTAGGCATCGAGCCCCCGCCGGGGAAACCTTGAATTATTCCCCTTAGCCGCATCCATTGATGCCGGCGGAGCCCATAAAAATGAACACTGCCTTGCACATCGCAAGCCTGCTCGTCCATTGCCGCCCCGAGTTGCTAGAAGCGGTGAAACGAAACCTGGCGTTGCTGCCTGCCCTTGAACTGCACCAGGAAAGCCCGGCCGGGAAAGTGGTTGTGGTCCTGGAAGCTGAACACGAAAGCCGCATCCTCGACACCATCAACCACATCCAGCAAATGCCCGGCGTACTCAACGCTGCCCTGATCTACCACGAACTCCTCACCCATGAAGGAGAGCCTGAATGAGCCTCACTCGTCGCCAATTCGCCAAGGCCAACGCCGCGGCCATCGCTGCATCCGTGGCGGGCATGCCCATCGCAACCAGCGCCAGCAACCTGCTTACCGACCCCCAAGCCACCAACCTCAAGTGGAGCAAGGCGCCTTGCCGCTTCTGCGGCACAGGCTGTGGCGTGATGGTCGCTACCGCCGGTGATCGTGTCGTGGCTACCCATGGCGATGTCAAAGCCGAGGTCAACCGGGGCATCAACTGCGTCAAGGGCTACTTCCTGTCGAAGATCATGTACGGCACCGACCGCCTGACCCAGCCACTGCTGCGCATGAAGAATGGCCAGTACGACAAGCAGGGTGAGTTCCAGCCCGTCAGCTGGGAACAGGCGTTCGACGTCATGGAAGAGAAATACAAGACCGCCCTCAAGCAGAGCGGGCCCAGCGCTGTCGGCATGTTCGGTTCCGGCCAGTGGACTGTCTGGGAAGGCTATGCAGCCAGCAAGCTGATGAAGGCCGGCTTCAGGTCCAACAACCTCGACCCGAATGCCCGGCACTGCATGGCCTCGGCTGCCGTAGGCTTCATGCGCACCTTCGGCATGGATGAGCCGATGGGCTGCTATGACGACATCGAAGCCGCCGACGCCTTCGTGCTCTGGGGCTCGAACATGGCCGAGATGCACCCGGTGCTCTGGACGCGGGTAACCGACCGCCGCCTGAGCGCGCCACATGTAAAAGTCGCGGTGATGTCGACTTTCGAGCACCGCAGCTTCGATCTGGCCGATATTCCGATGGTGTTCACGCCGCAGACGGACCTGGTGATCCTCAACTACATCGCCAACTACATCATCCAGAGCGGCGCGGTCAACCAGGACTTCATCAAGAACCACACCAAGTTCGCCAAGGGCGCGACCAACATCGGCTACGGCCTGCGCCCGACCGACCCCCGTGAACTGAAGGCGGAGAATGCCGCTGCCGCCGGCGGTTGGACCGATATCAGCTACGAAGACTATGCCGAGTTCCTCAAGCCCTACACGCTGGAGCATGCGGCGAAGGAATCGGGCGTGCCTGCCGAGCGCCTGAAAGCCCTGGCCGAACTCTATGCCGACCCGAAGGTGAAGGTCATGTCGTTCTGGACCATGGGCTTCAACCAGCACACCCGCGGTGTCTGGGCGAACAACATGATCTACAACATCCACCTGCTGACCGGCAAGATCAGCGAGCCCGGCAACAGCCCCTTCTCGCTCACCGGCCAACCCTCTGCCTGCGGCACGGCGCGTGAGGTCGGCACCTTCTCGCACCGTCTGCCTGCGGACATGGTCGTCACCAATCCCAAGCACCGCGCGGTCACCGAAAAAATCTGGAAACTGCCCGAGGGCACGATTCCGGAAAAGCCCGGCTACCACGCCGTGCAACAGAGCCGGGAACTCAAAGACGGCAATCTCAAGGTCTACTGGACCCAGGCGACCAATAACATGCAGGCCGGCCCGAACATCATGCAGGAAGTGCTGCCTGGCTGGCGCAACCCGGAAACCTTCGTCGTGGTTTCCGACGTGTATCCCACTGTCTCGGCCCAGGCCGCAGACCTCATTCTTCCCGCCGCGATGTGGGTGGAAAAGGAAGGCGCCTACGGCAACGCCGAGCGGCGCACGCACCTATGGCACCAGCTGGTCAGCCCGCCTGGCGAAGCACGCTCCGACCTCTGGCAACTGATGGAGTTTTCCAAACGCTTCACCACCGATGAGGTCTGGCCAGCCGAGCTGCTGGCCAAGGCCCCGGACCTGAAGGGCAAGACATTGTTCGAAGTCTTGTTCAAGAACGGTCAGGTCGACAAATTCCCCACCTCGGATATCGAAGAGGGCTACCGCAACCAGGAGTCGGAGGCCTACGGCTTCTATGTCCAGAAAGGCCTGTTCGAGGAATACGCCCAGTTCGGCCGCGGTCACGGCCATGATCTTGCCGACTTCGACCTTTACCACCAGGAGCGCGGCCTGCGTTGGCCAGTGGTAGACGGCAAGGAAACACGCTGGCGCTACCGTGAAGGTCATGATCCTTATGTTGCCAAAGGCGCAGGCGTGCAGTTCTACGGTTATCCGGACAAGAAAGCGATCATCTTTGCGCTGCCTTACGAGGTGCCAGCGGAGATGCCCGACGAAGAATATCCGTTCTGGCTCAGCACCGGCCGCGTGCTGGAGCATTGGCACACCGGCAGCATGACCCAGCGCGTTGACGAGCTTCACCTCGCCGTACCCGATGCGCTGGTCTACATGCACCCCGAAGACGCTCGCGACCTCAAGGCGCGCCGCGGCAGTGTGGTCAAGGTAATCAGCCGCCGGGGTGAAATGCAGGCGCGTATCGAAACGCGTGGACGCAACAAGCCACCGAAGGGCCTGATCTTCGTGCCCTTCTTCGACGCCAACAAACTGATCAACAAGGTCACCCTCGACGCTACCGACCCGATCTCCAAGCAAACCGATTTCAAGAAGTGTGCCGTGAAGATCGAAGTGGTCAGCATCGCCTGAGGAGAGTCGCCATGAAATTTCGTTTACTACCTTTGACGCTCCTCGCGGTAGTTGGCCTTGCCGTGGCGGCCGGGCCGGACTACCCGCTGGATGCCCCTGCCCCGGACGGACGTCGGCCGGGCGGTACCATTACCCAGGAGTTCACCCCCCCGCCGCTGAAGGACGAGGAAAACAAGGACCTCAGGCGAGAGCGCAACTATCCCGAGCAGCCACCGACTATCCCCCACACCATCCGTGGCTATCAGGTCGACAAGAACGGCAACAAATGCCTGGCCTGTCACAGCCGGGCCAACAGTGCACGCACCCAGGCGCCGATGATCAGCATCACTCACTTCACCGATCGTGACAGCCAGACGCTCGGTACGGTTGCGCCACGTCGCTATTTCTGCACCCAGTGCCACGTAGTGCAGCACGACGTGAAACCGCTGGTGCAGAACGACTTCGAGAACATCGACGAACTGCTGTATCACGAACATCAGCAGAACGAAGAGTGAGGACGCCTGGATGAAGTCGATACTGTCGTTTCTCAAGCGATACTGGGCCGTCCTGCGACGGCCAAGCGTGCATTACAGCCTTGGTGCGCTGACGCTCGGCGGATTCATTGCCGGCATCATCTTCTGGGGCGGGTTCAATACCGCCCTGGAGGCGACCAACACCGAAACCTTCTGTATTTCCTGCCACGAGATGGAAGACAACGTGTACATGGAAATCAAGGACACCATCCACTACACCAATCGCTCCGGCGTGCGCGCCACCTGCCCCGACTGTCATGTGCCCCATGAATGGACTGACAAGATCGCGCGCAAGATGCAGGCATCCAAGGAGGTCTGGGGCAAGATTTTCGGGACCATCAATACTCGCGAAAAATTCCTCGGCATGCGCCGGGAAATGGCTGAGCGCGAGTGGCGTCGCCTGAAGGCCAATGATTCGCTCGAGTGCCGCAACTGCCACAACTACGAGTTCATGGACTTTACCCGCCAGAGCAAACGCGCCGCTCAGTTCCACTCCAAGGCGCTGGGCACCGGCGAAGCGACCTGTATCGACTGCCACAAGGGCATCGCCCACCGCCTGCCGGACATGCATGGTGTGCCTGGCTGGTAACCCACCCGGGCCGGCGCAGGCTTTTGCTTCGCGCCGGCTTGCGCTCTCCCCATCCAGCGATTCCTTCCTGGGCTGCGCCTGAACAACCGGCTTGCAGACGAGTCGAACAACGGCTATCTATCGTTGCGCCCATAACAAGGAGTCCCCCATGCGCTATTGCCTGCTCGGCACGCTGATGGCCGCCAGTGCCCTCGCCCACGCCGAAGTCCAGACCCGGGAAATCCCCTATACCGCTGCCGATGGCACGGAGATGGTCGGTTACTACGCCTATGACGATGCCACCGAGGGGAAGCGACCTGGCATTGTCGTAGTCCATGAATGGTGGGGCCTGAATGACTACGCCAAACGCCGCGCTCGTGACCTGGCCGAGCTTGGCTACAGCGCATTGGCGATCGACATGTATGGCCAGGGCAAGAACACCGAACATCCCAAAGACGCCATGAGTTTCATGAAGGCGGCACTGGCTGATGCCGATGCCGCCAAGGGTCGCTTCAATGCCGGCCTGGATCTGCTCAAAAAGCAACAACAGACCGATAGCGACAAGCTTGCAGCAGTCGGCTACTGCTTCGGCGGCAAGGTCGTACTGGACATGGCCCGCCAAGGCGTGCCCCTTGACGGGGTAGTCAGCTTCCACGGCGCACTGGCCACCGAGACCCGTGCTGCGCCAGGTAGCGTCAAGGCGCGGGTGCTGGTCGAGCATGGCAGTGCCGACAGCATGGTCAGCGCCGATGACGTCGCGGCACTCAGCGCCGAGATGGTCAAGGCCGGCGCCGACTACCAGCTCGTCAACCTGCCTGGCGCCAAGCATGGTTTCACCAACCCAGGCGCTGACCAGTTCCAGGACAAGGGAGTCGATGTGGCCTACAACAAAGCCGCCGACGAGCGCTCGTGGAATGACATGCAACGCTTCCTCGAGGAAACATTCGACAACCCACGGCCATAGCGCACAGCTTCGTTCGCCGGGTTACGCCGTGTTTGAAACCCGGATTACGCCTTAGGCTAATCCAGGCTACGTGGCGTGATGCATCGCAGGATGGAATCGCCGCAGGCGCTTCCATCGTGATGCTTACGCGAGGGCTTGGCGTGGCCGTGCTAGCATTGCCGCCACTGCAACCTTTCCAGTCGATCGCGAGTCATGGCCGAACACGATTTTCGCTACACCCTGCTCAACCCCGGACACACCCTGACCGAATGCCGCGCCCTGGCACCGGGCCGTTACCAGGTCACCGGCAACGGTGGCAATGTTCGCTCAGGCGATGTCCTTATCGTCACGCTCAAGGGCAGCCGAGACCTTTCCCAGCGCTTGACCGTCGATAAGGTTCGTCACCTGATAAACCCGCCTGGCCAGTGGATGGCCGTGGCGAACGGGCCGGTGTTCAAGGAACTGGCGATCATCAACTGGCAAGTCGACTGCGACGGTTGTGGCAAGCGACTGGATTTCGAGTTCGCCGTCGATGCCAGCAAGGGCGAAGCCGCCCGCGCCCCGGCCGCCGAAGCACGAATCGCCGAACTGGGCTGGAAGAACGACACCAACCGACACCTTTGCCCAGCCTGTCAGAGGGCGAAGCCATGAACAAAACCCTGTTGGCCGGCTTGGTCTGCTTGTCCGTAACGGGATGCGCGGTAGAACCGTTAACGCTGCAGAACGATGTCACCTATATTGCCGAATGGATCGGCGACGAACCGGTAGTGGGCCGCAACCCTCTATCGCTGACCTTTAGCGACGATCGCGCCTACGGCAATGCCGGCTGCAACCATTGGTTCGCCAGCTACCAGCTCGACGGACAGAAGCTGCGCTTCAGTGAGATCGGCAGCACGCGCAAGATGTGCGCCGAGCACATCATGAAGCAGGAACAGCATTTCCTCGAACTGCTCTCTCAGATCGAACGCTGGGATGTCTCCAAGATCGATCAGCTGCGGTTCTGGCCTGCCAAAGGTGCCCCGCTGCGAGTTTGGCCAGAGCAGAACTAGGCTGCGCCAAAGCTGGGCACGCCAGTCGATAAACGCACTGCCAGCAAGCGTATGGCTCAGTAGCACCGGGCGTCGATGTCGACTATTGCAACCAGGGCTCCTGCCCCGCCGTCAGCAAATTCTCGCGCCACATCTGGCCTGCAGTGGCTCCGAGCCGCATAGCCCTTG
The DNA here is from genome assembly GCF_058536345.1 of Stutzerimonas sp. C6.4V. NCBI lineage: Bacteria > Pseudomonadati > Pseudomonadota > Gammaproteobacteria > Pseudomonadales > Pseudomonadaceae > Stutzerimonas > Stutzerimonas sp. C6.4V. Next base: position 890,687 of record NZ_JBZUBM010000001.1, on the reverse strand, counting down.
ATTCCAGCTTCCTCCGTCGCTACGTCAGGCCCACTTTGGCCTGCCCGTCCAGACAGAGCGCCCATCAGATTTTCCTAACTGGCACGCGTCATGCAAAGCCTCTGGTAACCAGTTTTGGGGACCCTGGTACAGGCAGGCCAGGGATTCCCCTCTTTTATCGAAAAGAAGCCCAGGCCGCTCGGTGTCGAGCGGCCTTGCCAAATCAGCGATAGACCTCACGTCGGAAAATCAGGGGCGGCGAGCCCCGGTAAATACCGAAACTTGCCAAACCGGCAGCCGGTACCCGTCCCCCGCCAGTCCAGTTGTACTTGAGCCACTCGGGCATGGCCGGCATGGTTACGGTTACGCTTCCCTGGTTACCCTCTCCCGGCGCACTCAGCACTAGGGCGCCTTCGCCGCCGTCCAGAGCCCTGACGGAAGCAATGACTTCACCTTGGGAAAGATTGCCGGTATAGGCTTGTAACGAGGGCGCTCCCAGCGATGCGGAGGTTGTGCAGCGATCTTCCTCCTGCCTGAAGCCTGCTGCCGTACCGAGTGGCTGCCAGGTTTCGATCGTTATCGGTAGGTTCAGGTCTTGCAGTCTCCGAACCGTGCGCATTGCCGAGCGACAGCCGACCGAGGCGAACTTCGCTGCCAGGAGTCTGCTCAAGTTCGTAGGTATAAGGTTGGCAGCCTGTGCCTGGCGAGGAATGGCAGACTCCGTCCTGGTCTGTAATGCCGGCAGCCGTCAATGTCTGCTCCACTGCAGCAACGAAGGGAAGGTCAACCAGCGAATGTATTTCCTGAGGCGCATAGACAAGCTGCTCGCCAGACCAGCGGTACAGCCGGGAGCCGTTGCCGTCGTTAATGCCTTCGATTACCGCCTCAGCAGAGCCGCGCGTGTGCAAGCGCTCGTCCAATGCAGCCTTACCGACGATCGAGCGATAAGCCTCACGAGCCGGAGAGCCGAGCCGCCAGAACGGCGGACGATCATAGTTGTTCGTAACCGCACCTGCGCTGTTATAAGCGGTCACCGTCACCTGAGGTTCGAGGCCAGGAGCAAAGTCCATCGGCTGCCCCTGATAGCTGAATGTACTGCAACTCGGGGTCAGACTGGCCGTTGCGGTTACCCCCAGACGGGCCGGAATGAATCGACCGATGAGGTTACTGACGCCCCCATCGACAGTCTCGCCGAAGTAACTGACGCCTTGGTTCGGACTAGCGGTCAGCTGAAAGACGCCAACTTCTGAAATCCTCTGTGCGGTAACGGTGCTCATCTCGCCATGCCCATGGTCGTAGGCCGTCACGCTGAGAACGCCGTTATCACCTCCTTCTGGAGCCATGAGTGTGTGCTTCAACATAAACGCACCATTGAGGGCGCTTAGTGTGAAGTTCGGAGTGGTTGCGTTGTCCGCTAACGCTTGGGCAGTACGGGGCTCGCTATCGGAACCGCCCCAGCCGACGGCCCGGAAGCGCACCGGAAACGGCTCCCCTGCAGCGATGAATACGGGACATTCTTCTATCGTCATTCCCTTGCAACGCTGATCCACCGGGCGGTTGTCGATGTCCGTCTCGATATGGATTCCGTAGGGTTTACTGACAAACAGGTCGGCCCCCTGCATGGCCAGCCCCTGCTCATTACCTTCTGCTGGCGCATACCGGACATTGAGGTTCATCCTCCCAGCGTCGGGGTAACTGACCGTCAGCGCGGCCCTCGCCTCGGAATCGAATTTCAAAGTGACCGGGGTAAACTCCGACGCCGAACCCGCTGGGGTCGTCCTGATTGTGGTGCCGTTGAGGCTGACCGCCTGACTACCGGAGCTTGGCGAATCGTACGTAGCATTGAATCCGATGGTTTTGGTTCCACCTCCAAACCCGGCCACGCACTTCTGCGGGTCTTTGGTACCGGCCTTGACGGCTCGTAACCAGACCTCGGGCTGAGGGCGGTTGGCGATCAGTGTGGGTACGTCGACGATGAAGCCGCTCTCCACGCCCACCAGCTTGCATCCCGCCGTAGAACAGGTGGTTTCGCCAAAGGACAGAGCCGGGGGTGTCGACCCGCCCACGCCGATTGTCGCCTCCCCTGGGCGAGTAACCTGCACCATAGCCTTGGCAGTTCCACCGGTGAAACTCAATTGATTACTGCCTTGCCATACCGCTCCATCGGAAGTGAGCATCGCTGTAACCGCCTCGCTGTAAACCTTGGAGCAATCGGCATTCAGGCAAGCGGTCACCGTTACTTCTTGTGGGTTGCAGGTAAGCGAGGGCGAGGAATAGCGCAGATCGAAGTGATGTATCTGCTCGTCGATGGACTCAATGTCGGTAGCGCACACGTTGAGGTTGTCGATTTCGTGGATGTTGGTCGATCCGCCCGTAGAGCCGGTGAGGGACAGATAGAACCGCTCCGGCAACGCCGCCTGGCCGTTGCCACTGGCCATTACGTTGTAGCGATTCAGATTCGGCAGTACTTCGAAGCTTGAGCCTGTTTTGCGTTCCATCGTGACCAGTACCTGGCCCTGGACTCGAGCGTCAATGGTCAAACGATAACGATGGCCCGGCGAAGCGCTGGTGCTGGAGGCAGCGTCAACTTCAGGACTGAGCATACCCTCGGTCCCCCTTAGATATTTGTAGCCGGTCAATCCGCTACCCGACCCCCGGACGCTTACCGAATCGCGAATAAGCCCGCTTCCACCAACACGGCCCTCGGTGGGGTTGGAGAAGTTGCCGTATTCATCGATGGCAATTCCAAGCCAGCCACCGGCGAAGCCATTGACCTTGTTGCTGCTGTCGTTGAGCTGGGCATATCCCAGCGAGCCGCCAAACCCACCCGGTTGTGGAGTTTGCGTGGCATCCGACAGGATGACCGCGATGCCATCGGCACCGCTGCCGTTGTAGGCGAAATAATCGAACTCGACCTGGATGAAGTTGCCCTGCGCCGGGAACAGCCGCTGCAATGCCGACGCGGTGGAAACGTTATTTGCGTTACTGGTCAGGCGCAGGCGACCCGAATAAACAGCCGGCGTAAAGGCCGTCCTACCACGACTGGAAACCGCCCAATCGGTGCTCAGTCCACTGTCGAAATTGTCGCCAAAACACTGTAGACGACGCGAACATTCATGGCGTTCTTTAACCAGAGCAGCAATTTCACTGGCACTGAGCGCACCGTCATAGATGCGCAGTTCATCCAGTTCGCCATTGAAATGACGGCCGGCCAGCTGATCCCAACCCAGTTGCAACGGATCGGTGTTGGCAACCGGAGTTCCACTGAAGCTGGCTCGTCCAGACTCGACGCCATTGATGTAAATGCGCTGATCTCCCGGTGTGTAGCGAACCACCACGTGGCTCCACTGCCCGACTGCAAGCGCCTTGTTGCTATTGAACTGGACTGTTGCGTTAGGCCCGGTCGTCTGCCACCACCAATTCACCGTACCGTTCGAATTGAGATGAAACTCGTAGTTTTCGTCCTTTGACAAAATGCTCATCAATCCGCCGCTCGCCGGAAGGCTGCGCGGCTTGACCCAAACGCCAATTGTAAAGCTGTCACGCAAGGAGAGCAGGTCATCATGTGCTGCCTGCAAGTATTGGCTGGAGCTGGCAACAAAGCTGCCGTAACCACAGGTCCCCTGTGAGTCCACCGCCGGCAATGCAGGCGTGGCTGATGCCGCCGTGGCACCGTTGATAGCGCGACCGACCAAGCCGTTGCCGGAGGCATCCTTCACGTCCCCAGCCGCGCCCGTCCAGCTCGCTTCGTCCAACAACCAGCTTAGACGCAGCTCGGCCGGCTTGGCACAGCTACCCACCGGTACCACATAACGAACAGAAGCATTCGATGCCAGCGACACGTTCGATGCCGTTACCGCACCGTACAGCCTGACAGAATCTCCGATAACCACATTGCGCTGGCTGTAGACATAACCGCTGAACGTCGTATCGGTATTGAGCGTGACGTCACTGTAGCCGTACAGGAACAGCTTGCTTGCTGAACCCGCGATTTCGTTCCCCGGCGAGTTGTAGAGAGAGCGATAGCCCAGGCTCGGCGCATCTCGTACGAACAACCGAACCCGCCCGTTGCCAGCGACCTGTATCTGCGAATCCGAACCCGTCACCAGTGAACCGATCCAGTAATCGCCGGGTGAAAGCGACAGAACGGCGCGATAGCCGACCTGTAACTGAGCGATGTAAAAGTTCTGGCCATTGCTGTTGATCGACAGTTGACCTTCTGAGCCCACGTCGACAGTTCGATACCGGTTCACACCGTTGCCAGTGAGCGTCCCGCTCCCTTGGTAACCTACGTTGACATCCGTCGTGCTGGAATAGCTCTGGAAAGCCCCCGGGGACTGCGAAGGCCCGTTTGAGACGATCGCCTCACACTGACTGGTCGTACAGGTCGGCGCGAACCAGGACCACCAGTTTCGGGTGATCGTCCCGGCGTGCAGTCGCGCATCGGGGCTGTTCTGCAGTTGTGCGTTATAGCCGAAGTAGATCCCGCCAAGGTTGTAGCTCTGCAGGCCATCAGGGAAGTTCTCTGAGCAGATTCCTACTTCGGCACTCCAGGCAAGCAGAGACCAGGCCATCCCAATACAAGCAACCAGTACGTTACGGAATAGAGTTTTCATCAGGGCTTCCTTTCCACCACTGCACTGAGCTGCCGATAGGCGTAGTCCGCTTTCGCGCCAGGCTGGCCGTTCTGTGCAGTAGAGACGAGTCGAAATAGCGTGATGCTCCCCCCGTCCGCCTCGGGATACCCATGCCGGCGACACTCGACATGTACGGCAAACTCATCGAGGCCGCTCCCGGCTAACGTAGGCGAGACGTTCGAGTCGCAGACTCCCCCCTCGATCGCACGCGATATACCCCACTCCAGCCCCGCGCTGGCCGCCTGATATGCGCGCGCCTGTTGAATCGCCAGGCTGCTGGTCCCGTGCTGTGTCGCAGACAGGTGCGCCATGGTCACGATGATCAGGGTGACAACAATCATCAGGAACAGGGCTGCAACCAGGCCGAACCCAGCCAAATGCCGGGGTGATCGGAAATCAGGGCGCATTATCGACGTGAACCTGTTGGGTGAGCCGAAGGACCTCAGCGTCCTGAGCGATACCGAGTTCCAGGCTCAATAGCCCCCCACGCTGTGCGGTACCGCCCCGGTAGCTGAAGCGACACTGGCTAACGTCACCGGTAAGTTTTAGAGGGTTGGCACCGGGTGGTGGTAACAAGGGCAGGCTCTCCAATAGCTGGTCATAGCTGTAGCGAACCAGTTCGCCATTCAGGCAGCGATACCCCACCACGCGCTCCGCCAGGTAGAGCCGACGCTGGGGTGAGGCCATGGCAAAGCGAAACCCACCGGAAGGCAAATTGCCAAGCGCAATGAGCGACTCGCCCGCCGGCGCACCGGTCCGTAAAGAGAATGCTGTCCCGCTCGGTGTGATCACGCCTGGATTGGCGAACTTCCAGACGTTTGCGCCGGCAAGCGGTGCGCCCCCGGATTCAGCGCCAATGTTGTACAGCACCATCCAGCGCGCGCCATCGAGGTCCATTGACGGGGCTAGTAGCTGGACGTTGTCACAGCTAAGGTCGGCCGTCGTGCTCCCGCAATCGGCTGCCGCTTCGCCGAAACGCAGCCCATCGCTGTCATTGCGGTTCGGGCGGTAGCGACCAGCGCTGTGAATCAGCAGCAATTCGAGGGCCTGCCCATCGGCGGACACGCGTAGGGAGTTAGGGACCGCGAGTCTGACGTCCCGCGTCATTCGCTGAAGGGCGCCAGCCCCGAGATCGACCAGCTCGGCGCGACGACTCTGCGCCGCGAAGCTTTCCATCGGCCGGCCCAACACTGTTGAAATCATCACCGCCACCAGGCCGGCCAGCGCGATGACCATAACCAGCTCCACCAGGGTGAAGCCGCGCTTTTTCAGGGACATAGGCTTGCCCCCGAGGCGTCTGTTTCGCCGTAGCAGGTGCGATAGCCGCTCAGCTGCAAAATGGCGCCGGACGGATCGGTTACGCTGACGTCGATGCGCAGGGCCTGAACGCCGCTCCAGGCGTCCGGGCCGTTCACCGAAACGGCGACGTTATAGGCTGCCAAGTCAGCAATCGCAGTACCGAACGCATCATGCGGCGCCTCGGACAACCCCGCGTAGTCGCGAACGTCGTTGAAACAGGCGCGGGCAATGTCGCAGGTCGCATTGGCTTGAATGGCAAACGTCTGCAGCTTGATCTCTTCAATATAGGCCTCGGCGATCGCCAGGCTCTGCTGGCGCAAGAGCGGATCGGCGGAGCGCGCCGTTATCGAGGCCATCGCAGTGAACAGCGCGGCCGCTGCGATACCGATGATCACGATGGCAATCACCATTTCGACCAAGGTCATGCCACGCTGCTGCCTCATTGCACCAGCCCGGTTTCGGCGGTCACGCTGAAAGTGAACACGCCGATGGTGGCGCTCGACGCGCTGGAGGGGCGCCCCAGCGAGTCGAACACCACCGGAAAATTGGTCACCGACACCGAAACGCCTGCTGGCACCTCGGTGTTGGCGAAGGGAGTCTGGCCGTCCGGCCCCTGCACCTCAGCACTGAACGCGCCCGAAGTGCAGTTGGCGGCGCGGCGCAGATGGTAGCCACCAGTCCCAAGACTGACCTCGGTCAGGCAGCCGCTGGCCAAGGCCAGCTTTTGCGCGTAACGCACGGCCGAGACCGTTTCCTCGAAGAACAGGCGCTCGTCGAATACCTGCCGATAAAAGAAACGCGGCCCCACCACAGCGGCGAGAATGCCGATGATGACGAGCGTCATGATCAACTCGACGAGGGTGAAGCCAGAGGAGCGGATCATGAAAGATACAGCCCCATCAGGGTGACAGCCGGAACAGCATTGGCCGCGCCACTAGTTGCATTTGGATACATCAACCGCGATCAGTGGCGCAGCAGTTGCTGTCGCCTCGGTGTATTTCACCTGACACTTAGTTACATCCGTAACGTTTTTTGCCGAGACGGTGGCGGGTGCTCCTGCCGTTCCGACAATATCAAAATCGCTTGAAGATATTTGTGCCGCCAGCAGTATTCCTGCCGAAGTTGGATAACCGTTAGACATCGGGATCGTGACGCCTTCCAGGCTCACTGAAGTAACTGCTGAGGTCCCAGTCCCGGTGGTAGTCGCTTTCCCAGCAACGAATGCTGAGTGAGCTATTGCTGAGGCAGATTTGATCGCACCTGCAGCTCCTTGTACCGCAGCAGACCTAGCGTCCGTACTAAAGTCAGCAAACCTCGGCAACGCAAACGCCGCCAGTATCCCCAGAATCACAATAACCATGATCAGCTCGATCAGGGTGAAACCACTTTGCTGCTTTTTCATATCTGCACCTTGCTACTTGGTTTGTTAAGCGATTGATCAATTGAACGTGTAGGTCACTTCGCCAAGATCGGCGTTGTAGGTAATGACGTCATTTCCACCGTCAGGCTGGTAGGTAAAACGGCAGCCGTTTGCAGCAGTGCCTGTGCCGCTGGCCGCAACGTACTGAACGTTGCCCCCAGTGGTTTCGGACACCACCGGAGCGGAACCCTGCAAAACGCCTTGGAATACCTGCACACAATGTGCGGCCGTCAAGTTGACGGTCGCGCCTGCGCCATCGGACCGTCCGGTCCCGATCGCCCAGCCATTCGCGTTGACATCAATGTCGCCATTGCCGAAGCCGCGAACGTTTTGCTGACAATTGGCGGTTTCACACCCCAAAGTGCCGCCGCCACGGTTTATTTCGAACTGGGCACGAGCCAGCAAGACGGCAGCAGATAGCGCACCCGTGGTTCCTGCGACCGCTGAGCGATGCGCGTCCTTCGTTGCATTCATAAACCTCGGCAACGCAACCGCCGCCAGGATGCCGAGGATGGCGATGACCACCACCAACTCGATCAGGGTGAATCCGTTCTGTTTTCTCATTGCCTTGCTCGCTCCTCGGTTGCGTCTATCCATATGGCCAGTTTCGGGCCGGGACGGGTTTAAGTTCAGGCTCATGAATCCGTCCGAGTTCGTGAGCCTGTTATTGCCTTGTCGCGGCCAGTGGTGCGTCAATGCTCCCCTGCGGCGGGCCCTCGCTGAGCCACGCGCGCCAGGGAATTGGCACTACTTAGCTGAAAGCACAGCATTGCAAACAGCCGGCCAAATGGAGCGGCAGTCGCAGCGCCTGTAGGTTTCGTCGATCAGGTCCCTCCCCTTGCAGCCGACGCAAGGTCCCACATGGGCAAAAACACACCCAACGCCAGTACCAGCACCATCACACCCATGCAGACGATAAGGATTGGCTCGATGGCGTCGGCCAGCTGCTTGAGGTCGTAGTCGACTTCCTGTTCGTAGAAGTCGGCGACTTCGATAAAGAGGTCGTCCAACGCGCCCGTTTCTTCACCCACGGCCATCATTTGCAGGACGAGCGGTGTAAACAGGCCGGAGTTATAGGCCGAACGCGTCAAGGCTTCGCCCCGCTCGACGCTCTCGCGAATGCCGAGAATCGCCTGGCCGATATGCCGGTTGCCGACGCTGGCGCTGTTGATCGAGAGGGTTTGCAGCAACGGCACACCGGCGCGGTACATCATCGCGAAGGTGCGGGTAAAACGCGCCAGGGCGATGCGTTCGAAGATGCCGCCGACAATGGGCAGGCGCAGTTTGATGCGGTCCCATTGGAGTCGTCCGGCATCGGTCTCGATCCATTTGAAGAAGGCGTAGAGCCCACCGACGATGCCGAGCAGAAGCAGCCACCACCAGTCGCGCATGAAATTGGAAGTGCCGATCAGCACACGGGTGGCCCAGGGCAGCTGGGCGTGGAACTGGGCGAACACCTTGGCAAACGCGGGAATGACCAGCAGGTTGATTACCGCCAGCGCGACGCCCATGGCGACCATGACGAAAATCGGGTAGCGGGTGGCCTGCTTGATGCGCTTGCGGGTTTCGCGCTCCAGCTCGAGGTAGGCCGCCAGCTGCCTGAAGGCCTGATCGAGCTGGCCGGTGTTTTCGCCGACGCTGACCATGCTGACGAAGAGGTTGTTGAACACCCTGGGGTGCGTATTCAGCGCCACGGCCATGGACTGGCCGCTTTCCAGACTGGCACGCACGTCCTGCAGGATCTGCCGGAAGAACAGGTTTCGGTTGGATTCGGCCAGACCGCCGATGGCACGGATAATCGGTACACCCGCCTTGCTCAGGCTGTACATCTGGCGGCTGAAGATGATCAGCTCGTCCAGGTCGACGCGTTTGCGCCGCAGCTTGTCGCGCAGCATCGCCAGCGCATCGCCGCTGCCTGTCGGAGCCTGACCTGCTTCGATGGTCAGCGGTGTGATCTGTCGCGACAACAGTTCGCTAGCGACCAGGTCAGCGCTGGCGCCATCAAGATCCCCGCTGACCTTGGCGCCCTGGGCGTTGCGGCCGGTGTAGCGGAAGGTGGGCATCAGGCACACCCTCCGGCAACCCGGAGTGCCGACAGCATGGTGCCAGCCAAGACCCGCGAACTGATCAAGCATCTGTAGGAGCGAGCTTGCTCGCGAAAGCCGTGCTCCGCCGAGCATCCCGGGTTCGCCAGCAAACTGGCGCCTATAGGAGCGGCACGGCATGGCGCGGGCCGGGCGTTCACGCCGTCACCTCGTCATCCGCCAGGGTGGCGCACACTTTGAGGACTTCATCGACACTGGTAATGCCGGCGATGGCGTAGTCCATGGCGCACTCGGCCAGCGGCCGGTAATGAGGCTGCTGGCGCGCCGCCTCGGCAAAGCCCTGTGGATCACCACGGCGCAATGCAGCAATCATCGGCTCGTCGAGCTCGAGCAACTCGTAGACCCCGACCCGTCCGCTATAACCGCTGTTGTGGCACTGGTGGCAGCCGCTGCCTTTGCGGAAGCGTTTGTCAGCCAGCGATCCGCCATGCAGCGCTTCAAGCCAGGCCAGCTGGCGCGGATCGGGTCGGTCTTCTTCCTGGCAGTTTTCACAGACGCGGCGAATCAGCCGCTGCGCCAGTACGGCGTTGAGGGCTGTGGCAACCAGAAAGGGCTCCACACCCATGTCGATCAAACGCATGGCCGACGTCATGGCGTCGTTGGTGTGCAACGTGGACAGCACCAGGTGGCCGGTGAGTGCGGCACGCAGGGCGATCTCGGCGGTTTCCTGATCGCGGATTTCGCCGACCAGCACGATATCCGGGTCCTGACGCAGGGCAGCGCGCAGCACGCGGGCAAAGGTCAGCTCGATCTTTGCATTGACCTGCACCTGATTGACCCGCTGAAGCCGATACTCCACCGGATCTTCCACGGTGATGATCTTCTTCTCCGGACTGTTCAATTCGGAAAGACCGGCATAGAGGGTCGTGGTCTTGCCCGAGCCGGTCGGCCCGGTGACCAGCACCATCCCGTGAGGGCGCTGCAACAGGCGACGTAAGCGCTCTAGCATCGCCGCCGGCATGCCGGTGCCGTCGAGCTGGAACATCGCGCCGCTCTGATCGAGCAGACGCATCACCACCGACTCGCCGAACTGCACCGGCATGGTGGAAACCCGCACGTCGAGGTTGCGGTTCTTCACGCGGATATTGAAACGGCCGTCCTGAGGCAGGCGCTTCTCGGAGATGTCCAGGCCGGACATGATCTTCAGGCGCATGACCAGCGCCGAAGCGACCCGGTGCTCCTTCATGACCTGTTCGTTGAGCACACCGTCGATACGCTGGCGAATGCGCACCACACCTTCGTCGGGCTCGATATGAATGTCCGACGCCTTCATCTGCACGGCATCCTCGAACAGCGTCTGCAGCAGCCGAACCACCGGCGCATCGCTGTTACTCTCGGCGCCCAGACGCGACAGGTCGAAATCGCTCTCCTGCAGCTCGCCTTCCAGCTCCCCGGCCAGCGAGGCAATCTCACTGGTGCGGCGATAGAGCTGATCCAGGGCAGCGAGCAGCTCGCTTTCCCGAACCACAGCCGGAAACACTCGCTTGCCCAGCAGGCGCTCCATTTCGTCCTGGGCGAACAGGTCGAGTGGATCGGTCATGCCGACCAGCAGCCCCTCGCCCTGACGCGACAGTACGAGCACGCGGAAACGCCGCGCCACCGCCTCGGGCAGGCTCTGGGTCAGCTGGTTGTCGAACTTGTAGTGCTTGAGCTCGACAAAGGGAATCTGCAGCTGCTCGGACAAGGCGTGCAGCAGGCGACCTTCGTCGATAAAGCCAAGATCGAGAACAGTCCGGCCGAGCTTCGAACCGGTACGTTTCTGATCCTGCAGCGCGTGCTGCAGCTGTGCATCGTTGATCAGCCCGGCCTGGACCAGGAGGTCACCGAGGCGAATCTTGCGCTGGCGAATATCCTGCGTCATCTCGTTCCTCCCAGGGAACCGGCGCGTTCGGAGGCGAACTGGCGCGCGCTTTGATCCAGGCCCTGCCCTTGCAGCGCCAGGAGGTAATGCCGGCCGGCCTGGGCCGGTTGATCGAGTTGTTCCAGTGCGATGGCCAACCCCAGCTGCCATGCGCCCTGGCCCGGCTGGAAGGCAACCAGCTGGCGGTAGCGGGTGGCACTGGCAGCCCAGTCGCCCACCTGCTGGTGAAGCGCGGCAAGCAAGGCGTGATAGGCGGTATTGCTCCGCAGCTCGGGCACGTGCTGTTGCAGCGTGGCGATGGCTGCATGCTGATCGCCGGCCTGCAGCTGTCCACGAGCCAGCAGCTCGCGCATCTGTGCATCGAACGGATGCGCCTGCAGCTGCGATGGTAGCCAGCCGAGCAACGCCACGGTGTCGCCGGCTGCAAGATAGGCGCGAGCCAGCCAGCGGCTGATCTCGGGGTTGTCCGGCTGGGCCTGATGCAGCGCCTGCAACTGCTGGATAGCCGACAAGTGATCACCGCGAGCCAGGGCCTGACGTGCGCTGGCAAGGGCGTCGGGCTGATGCGCGCCGATACTGAGGGCCTTTGGTCCGGCCGCAGCGACAGGCTCAGCGACTGGCGCGGCTTTCTGACGGTTTAGCTGTGCCGGCGCCGGTTCGGCCGGCATCGGTGTACGGACCGGCTCTGCCGCAGGGGCGTCGCGGGTAACCCAGTCCGGCCACTGCGATTGCTCCCGCTCGGCTGGTTCGGCCACCGGCAGCGCGGCCGTAGATTCCTCCTCGTCGGCATCGCTCCGCGTTACCTCCAGCCACAGTTGCGAGCGGTCGCCTGCCAGTTCGAGCCGGTCGGCGACGGTCAATTGCTCGCCAAAACCGATGAGGAGGACGTGGACATCATCTCCCACCCCTTCGACCCGCCAGGAAAGAGTCTGGCCGTTTCGTTCGATGCGACCGGACAGCCCTTCGCCAGCAAAGCGCACATCCTTCAGGGCAAAGCTGACTGAACCGGTCGCATCGGTTCGCTGGTAGCTGACGGGGCGGTCAAGCAGCAGCTGTAGGACAAAATGTTGCCCATCGTTCTGGGGAAGCACATCGAGCAGCCGGGTAGTGACCTCCCTGTCCGCCACCGTTGCCGTCGGCTCGACCGGCTGCACGGCAGCGGACGGGACCAGCGCAGGCTCGGCTACCGGGCGCAGCTCAATACCCAACGCGAACAGCGCAACAGCCATCAGTCCGACAACCAGCACCGCCAGCAGCCTTTTGCGCAGCTGCTGGCTTCTCGCGCGGCGCGCCGCACCGGCTTCGTCCACGGCATGCATGTTGCCCAAGCGCAGCCGCTCGTCCGGCGCGGCGCGGCGCGCTTCAAGGTCACGCAGCATGTCGTTGACCAGGCTCATGGCAGTACCCCGGCAAGCTGCGCCAGCCAGGGCCAGGCCCCGGCAATCAGCGCCAGCGAGAGGCAACCGCCGGCCATGGTCCAGCCGAAACGACGCGAAGGGTTTCGCCAGAAAGAACGCGCGCCTTCGGTGTCGTCCAGCGCACGGCGAACGTGGCGGGCCAGGACCTGGCGAGCACCTTCACCAAAGGCCGCCATCAGGCACTTGTTCGCCAGGACGTTCAGCAGGCGTGGCACGCCACCGCTGCCGCGAACCAGCAAGCGCACCGCTGAAGCCTTGAACAGCGGCTCGCCACGGTAGCCCGCCACGGCGAGGCGCTCGTTCAGGTAGCGTGTGGCATCGCTGACGTCCAGCGGCCGCAGGCTATAGGAAAAGGTGATGCGTTGGCGCAGCTGGCGGAAGTCCTCGCGGGCGAGGGTCGCATCCAGTTCCGGCTGGCCGAACAAGACCACTTGCAGCAGCTTGCTGTGTTCGGTCTCGAGATTGGTCAGCAGACGCAGGGCTTCCAGCGTTGCGGTCGGCAATGCCTGTGCTTCGTCGATCAGCAGGACGGTGCTCTTGCCCTGCCCGGCCAGATCGATCAGCCGCGCGTGCAAGGCGGTCAGGAGACCGTGATTGTCCAGCTCCGCCGCGTCGCGGACATGCAGCTCGTGCGCCAGCGCCTGACGCAGGGCCATGGGCGTCAGCGTCGGATTGGGCAGCCAGGCCACCTGATAGTGCTCGGCGTCCAGCTCATTGAGCAACGCACGGCACAGCAGCGTCTTCCCGGTGCCGACCTCGCCGGTGACCTTGATGAATCCTTCGCCCTCGCCCAGCGCTACCCGCAGCAGATTGAGGCAGGCCTGGTAGGGCGCCAGCTGGACCAGAAAGCCGGTGTTCGGCGTAAGCGCGAACGGCTTTTCGCGCAGGCCGAAAAATGCTTCGTACATACCGGCCGTTACCTGGTCGACCGGAAGGATTCGGCAGACCGGCGCAAATCATCCAGCCAGACCTGGTCGTCCACCACCTGTGGCCGCATGAGAATGACCAGCTCGGTCTGCTGCAAGGCCTTGCGCTGCTGCTGGAACAGGGTGCCCACCACTGGCAGCTTCGAGGCCCAGGGGATATTGGCGTCGGTATTGGTGTTGCGGTTCTCCAGCAAGCCGCCGATGACCACCACCTGACCGCTGCGGGCACGCACGATGGAGTCGGACTGGCGGGTGGTCGAGAGTGCCAGCGGCAGGTTGAATACGTTGTCCGAACCACCCAGCTGGATGCTCTTGTTCTGGTCTTCCACTCGGCTCACCGTGGGCCGTACGTGCAGCGTGACCTGGCCGCTCTCGTCGATCTGCGGCGTGACGTCAAGGGAGATGCCAGAGAAGAACGGCGTCAGGGTGATGTCCAGATCCGGGGCCGTAGTGCCGCCCACCAGGGATGTCGTGGTGGTCGAGACATCGGTCACGAAGAACTCGTCGGTACCGACCTTGATCACCGCCTTCTGGTTGTTCAGCGTCGAGACCCGCGGACTGGACAGCACCCGCACCTCGCCCTGGGTTTCCAGAAGCTGCAGCACACCGCTGAAATCGCCGACCTGCACGGCGGCGCTGAAGACACCCCCGACACTGTTTGGTCCGCTCAGGTTGTCACCCTGCACCCCAAGGCTGAAATCGGCGTTGCCCATGCTGCCCAGCTGCGCCCAGTTGATGCCGGATTGAAAGCCATCGGACAGATTCACTTCCAGAATCTTGGTCTCGAGGATCACTTGGCGCTGCAGGTTGCGCTGCGCCTGGACCAGAAAGCGCTCAACTGCCTGTTGATCCGCACTGGATGCGCGCACCACCAGCAACCCGCTCTGCGGATTCACCACGACCTGATTGCCCTCTTCGCCGCCGATCATCATCTCGATCACGGCGCGCACTTCGCTCCAGAAATCCACGTTGCTGGTGGTCAGCAACTGACTGGCATTGACTGTCGAGGAAGTGCTGCTGGTGGTGGTGCCGGCCGCGCCGACGCCCGTACTGTCGCTGCTGGTAACCTGGCCCGAGCTCACCCGCGTGTCGGTCATGCCCTGGCGCTGGACGTTCAGGTAGTCAAGGTCGTAGGTGCGGGTAATCGCCTCGTTCGGCTGGATCTGGTAGCCGTAGGCCGTGCGGCGGTAATCGTAGCCGTAGCTGTCGCGCACCGCCGCCAGGGTTTCCTCAAGGGTCACGTTGCGCAGACTGAAGGTCACGTTGCCCGTCACGCCGGGGTGCACCAGGAGGTTTTCACCGGCACTGTCCATCAGGCTCAGGAAGAATTCGCGTGCAGGCATGTCACTGACTGCGACATCGAAACGAGGGCCGGCGACCGCCGCGCCATCAGCCGATGCCAATGGCGGAATCAGCCCGGCCTGCACCGCCGCTGGCGGCACGACCTTCTGCTGGCTCTGCTGCAGGCTTTCCTCGAACAGACGGTTGCTCTGTTCGTACAGCCGCTTGTCACCGTCTTCGAAGGTCTGGCAGGCAGACAGCAGGCAGGAGAGGCTCAACACGCCGAGGCGAGACTTGAGGATCGGCTTCATGGCTGGGTACGGCTCGTTTGGATGATGGGGGTACTCAGGCGCAACTCTTGCTGCTGGCCCAGACGATCGATGACAACGGCATGCGGGCGGATTGCCAGGATCCGGACGTCCCCCAGACGGTCACCGACCATCAGGGTCTGGCCATTGATCACGGCGCTGACGCGGTCAGGGCCACGAACAATGGCCTGCAGGCGTAGCACGGTTTGCGCTGCGGATGGCGTATCGCTGAGGACCTGCCCACCGGGTGGCAGAGTCGGGTCCAGGGCGAAAACAGGCGTGGCAACGAAAACCGCAACCAGGCCGAACATGTTGACTGCCAGCTTAAACACCCACCCACCCCGCATCGCGACTCAAGGTATGCAGGTCAAGGATCACCCGCGCCCGATTGGCACCGCCCTCGCCTACCTCGTAATTCAGGCTGTCCCAGTGCAGGCGCCAGCCGCTGGCCTGGATCGCAGTGAGGTAGGCCAGCAGATCGAAATAGCCGCCTTCCAGGGTCAGACGAAGACCGTGGCGGTAGAACACCACCGGCGGTGCCTTCTGCTCTGCGGTCCCAGCGGTCGCCGCTGCCGGAACGGCCAGCGGACCACTGGAACTTTCCAGCGCGACCAGCTTGAGCCTGGCCTGGTTGCGCAGCAGGTCCTGCAGGAGACTTTTCATCTTTGCCGGGGACACCAATGCGCTGGTTTCCAGGTCGATGCGCTGGAGCAGCTGCTCCCGGCTCGCCTGTGCGCTCGCCAGAGCCTGCCGGTAGCTCAGATTGGGATCAGCAGCCAGCCGGGCCTGAATCTCCAGCAAGCTGTTCTGCGCCGAGAGTCGACGAGCATTGGCCTGTTGCTCACGGCTGGTCTCGGCAGCGATACGCAGCCCCAGCGGCTCGGCCACCAGCAGCACGTAGAGCATGCCCAGCAAGGCAAGTCCCACGCCGAAACCCAGCCACTGCTCGCGGGGCGCCAGGCCCCGCCACTGCTGCATGAGCCTATTCATCGGAGTCATCCGGACCTGCCCTCGAAGACAAACGGAACTGCAACAGATCCAAGTCGCTACGCTGGAGGTCGAAGCGGGCAAAGTCGCGTCCGCTGAACGCGCTGCTCTGCCCCAGGCTCTGCAGATAAAGCGGTAGAAGCTCCTGATCCTGCGTAAGCCCCTGCAGCAACAGATCATCGCCGCCGGCCTGCAGCCGGATCCGGGTCAGCCAGAGCCCGCGGGGCGGATGACGGTCGGCCAGGCCCTGCAACAACAGCGAAAAACCATTGCTGCGCTGCGCATCGAGTGCCTTGAGATGATCAGCCAGTCGCTGAAGCTCGCGGTTCTCAGCCTCGCGCTCGGCCAGTTGGCGAGGCAGTTGCGGATCGAGGACAGGTTCATGGAAGTCGGCCTTGACCAGCTCGAGCTGCGCCTCGGCCGCCGCGGCCTGCTGTTCGGCAAGCCTGGCCACCACACTGGCCGAATGCAGCAGCCAGCCCTGCCAGACACAGTGGATAGCCAGGACGCCGCCGAGCAGCGCCAGACCGAGCAGCATCTGGCGCGTATGCGGCCCGCCATGACGGCGGCGGTCAGGCTGGTAAAGGTTGATGTTCTGCATCAGCTCGGATCCTGCCGCAGAGCCGCGCCTACGGCACCAATGCAGAAGGCCTGGCTCGCCTCGGAAAGATCGGCTGCCGGCTGACTGGCAAACAGGTCACGAAGATCCAGCCGCTGCAGGTTGACCGCCAAACCACTGCTGAGGGCCTGGTAGGTGCGCTCGCCATCCTGCTTCATCGGCAACAGCAGCAGGCGGCTGATATAGCCCTTGCCCAGCTGGCTTTCGTAGTAATCGAGCGAGCGCTGGATCTCCAGCGTCAGGCTGGACAGGTCCTGCGCGGCCCGTGCCAGGCCGTGTTCGATACGGCGCGCCATGTACAGATCGGCGCCGTTCTGCACACTGATCAATCCTTCGCTGGTACGCAGGCGCAGCAGGGCCAGGTTGATGGCGTCAGCGCCCGCCTGCATGCCCAGATTGCGAAAGGCCATCTCGGTGACGTCGATGCTGGCCAGTTTCAGCCCGGCCTGCGCAACCAGCTCGCGGATCTCCTTCATGCGGGATTTTTTCAGAACGACGCAATACACCATGTGGGTGCGACCCCGGTAGGCATCGTCGGGCAAGCTGAAACAGTCGGTCACCAGCTCGTCGAGCGGCTCGCTCAGCAGATCCTTGACCCGCCAGCGCATGGCATCACGCAACTCTTCGGCAGGCACCTCTGGCGCCTCAAGGAGGAATATCTGATAGGCCGAAGGGTGCAACAGGTAGTTGACAGGCATGCCGCCCAAGCGATGGCTTGCCACCGCCTGCTTCAACAGCTCGGCCTGTGCTGCCGGCTCGCCTTCAAGATAGTCGCAACGCAGCAACCGCACAGCCTCGCCCTTGGCGCGTTCAACGTGCGCAACAGCGATCCCTAGCGGCCCGGACTCGATGCCCAGCAGACCGCCAGCGGTATTTGCACGACGCTTGAAAAACATCCCCATCGGACAAGGCACTCCTGCCACTACTCGGTGACTCGCACCGTTGAACACGAGCCACTGGACATCGCACGAAACTGATATCAGATCGCCATCTTCCGTCAGCCGCGACTCTAGCAAAATGCAACCGCGAGTCCAAATATTGTCATTGGCCTCGATTTGCGCCGGTTTCGCGTCAAAATCCTGCAACCCGTCTTATCGGCGGCTTTCCGGGTACCGTTAAGCCGCCTGTCCCCGCGGCGCGGACAGCGGCCAGCCGAATTTTCGGGCGGCGGAGAAATGACGCATCTACTCACGGCGATAGCCAGAGCAACTGGCATACCAGATGCGGCGAAAAGCGCGCCTGGGCGCTCGATCGAGCGACAGGCGGTAGCCGCTCAGAAGAGTTGCAGCTGCTCGAACCCGTTGCGCAGGTCGATCAGGCGCACCCCGACGCCAATCAGCCGCACCGGCCGCTTCCCTCGTGCAAAGGCCCCGGCCAGCAGATCGGCATAATCGTCGAGCTCCAGGCCAGCGCCTGCCTGCTCGAGGGTGGTTTGAGTGAAGTCATGAAACTTGAGCTTCACGAATGGCTTGCCGGGGCGGTAACCGGAGTCAAGCCGCGCCATTCTTCCGGCGAGTGCGTCCAACAGCTCGGGCAACCGCTCCAGGCAGGCGGCAAGGTCAGGCAAATCCTGGTCATAGGTGTTTTCCACGCTGACCGATTGCCGGCGGCTCTCTATCTGGACCTGGCGCTCATCGACCCCATGCGCCAGGCCCCACAAGCGCTCGCCAAAGGAGCCGAACTCGCGGACCAGCTCCAGGCGCTTCCAGGTCCGCAGGTCAGCGCAGGTCTGGATACCCATGCGTTTGAGTTTTTCCGCAGTCACCCGACCGACGCCATGGAGCTTGGTCACAGGTAGCGCCAGGACGAAATCGTCCACCTGGTCCGGCGTGATCACAAAAAGGCCGTCGGGCTTGCGCCAATCGCTGGCGATTTTCGCGAGGAACTTGTTCGGCGCCACACCGGCCGAGACGGTAATGCGCAGCTGCTGCCAGACCCGGCGACGAATGTCCTGGGCGATGCGTGTCGCACTGCCGGAAAAGTGCTCGCAGCCGCTCACGTCGAGATACGCCTCATCCAGCGACAAGGGTTCGATCAGGTCGGTGTAGGTGCGAAAGATGCCATGGATCTCCCGCGACGCTTCCCGATAGGCATCCATGCGCGGCCGAAGGATCAGCAGATCGGGGCAGAGCTTCAGGGCGTGACCGGACGCCATCGCCGAACGCACCCCATAGGCGCGGGCTTCATAGTTGCAGGTCGCGATGACACCGCGCCGATCAGCCAGCCCGCCTACCGCAATCGGCCGGTTGGCAAGGCTTGGATCGTCGCGCATCTCGATTGCGGCGTAAAAGCAGTCGCAATCGACATGGATGATTTTTCGTGGCGAATTAACGGTCGGAAACTCTTGGCAGAAGAACCTCCACCCCTGGCAACAGACACTGAAGACCGGAGCGGGACGCGCCACATTATGGACGATCCGCGGCGCACCGTGGATATGGTGAGGATGGATGGACAGACGAGGCCTGCACCGGGAAAACCAGGCGCCAGTCAGCTAACCGGGCCGCTACGCCTTCATGCCTGAACGTGACCCGACCAGAGGCAACCAGACGCAGACGCCGGCGCAGAGGCGCTCGTGACAAAGCGAGGATTGCTCATCAACGGAACCCAGAACAATCCCCCGGCCACCGGGTCGCAACTAGAGAGGTAGAGAAGCGAACCCTCGAACCAGCCGGAGGATCAACAATGAAAACTCTTATTGCAACTGCTCTATTGACCAGCTTTTTCGCCACCGGCGCGATAGCCAATCAGGAGTCCATGCAGGACGACAACCATGGCACCACAAGCTCGACCCAGGGCAGCGCCATGAGCGAGAACCATCAGCGCGCCAACACGGCAAACATCAACCAGAGCGACAAGTCGCTCGACCAGAAGATGGAGAACGAAGTACAGAACGACTGGCGCGAGGATGCCGAGGAACGCCGTGAGGCTGACGTCAGCAAGCCGGAACAGCGTTGAGCCAAATGCAGCTGTCAAAGCTCGAGGGGGTAAGGCTGAACCAGTGCCTTGCCGTACCCCCCGATGAATTCCGCGGGCATCCGCCTGGGCTTGCCGTCCGAGAGGCCAATACAGACGAACGTGGTCTGGGCACGCAGTAAGGTCGTCCCGTCGGCCGGCCTGACCAGCTGGAAGTTTCGTTTCATCTTCAATCGCTGATCGGAGTCGACGATCCAGGTGCCCAGCTGCAGCCGGTCTCCCAGGTACGCCGCGGCCAGGTAGTCGATCTCGTGCCGCAACACAGCCATTGCGCGATCGAGACGGCGGTAGTCGTCGAGCCCCAACCCCAGGCTCTGGGAATGTCGCCAGGCGCTGCTTTCCAGCCAGGTGACGTAAACCGCATTGTTGGCGTGCCCGAGCTCATCGATGTGCTCGGCCTGTACCTCGAAGTCGATGACGAACGCGTCGGTCCTGTCCCAGATCATGTAAAGCTCCGCTGTACTGCGTGCCGCCCCATTGCGGCGCTGCTTATTGGAGGCCAGACGCTTCGGGATGTCACGCAGGCGTTTGTCGTCTATGACGGACCATTCAGCGCCCAGGTCGT
Source organism: Stutzerimonas sp. C6.4V (assembly GCF_058536345.1). Taxonomy (NCBI): domain Bacteria; kingdom Pseudomonadati; phylum Pseudomonadota; class Gammaproteobacteria; order Pseudomonadales; family Pseudomonadaceae; genus Stutzerimonas; species Stutzerimonas sp. C6.4V. The sequence continues at coordinate 870,309 of NZ_JBZUBM010000001.1, read as the reverse complement.
TTCAGGCTGATGACGACTCGGCATCATTCATCAGCGGATCGAATCGCGTGCAAAACAAAAAGGGCCATTTCGTGAGAAATGACCCCTCGGCGCCCAAAACGGGCAAAAAAATGGCGTCCCCTAGGGGACTCGAACCCCTGTTACCGCCGTGAAAGGGCGGTGTCCTAGGCCACTAGACGAAGGGGACGAAACCTTCGATGAACAGACCGCAGTACCTCTACGACCTGTCGTGGATTGGTGGAGCTAGACGGGATCGAACCGTCGACCTCTTGCATGCCATGCAAGCGCTCTCCCAGCTGAGCTATAGCCCCGGATTTAATGTCTCCCGACTCGCACCGCTTTCGCGTCACGACTTAATAATGGCGTCCCCTAGGGGACTCGAACCCCTGTTACCGCCGTGAAAGGGCGGTGTCCTAGGCCACTAGACGAAGGGGACGCAAAGCCCTTCAAAGGCAACCGGCCTGAACCGGTGTGGCAATCGAGATTGGTGGAGCTAGACGGGATCGAACCGTCGACCTCTTGCATGCCATGCAAGCGCTCTCCCAGCTGAGCTATAGCCCCATCTCGAGGACGGGGCGCATATTAGGTGCGGCCTCTCGGAGTGTCAACGATATTTTTGCCTGACCCAGAAGATTTTCGACATCAGAACAAATACTTACCGGCGACGAGTGGCAAGCGGCGGACAACTGCTGCGCAGCGCCGGCCGCAGTCCATGTAGCAAGCGCGGATCAGATCATCGCTGCGTACAGCTTTTCCCACTCCTTTACTTCCTTCTTCGACGCGCCACCCAGCAGCTCCAACGCCTGCCGCAGACGGAAGCGGGTCAGGTCAGGACCGATGATCTCCATCGCGTCGAGTACCGACACCGAACTGGCCTGGCCGGTGATCGAGGCGAACATTAGGGGCATGACGTCGCGCAGTTTCAATTCCAGATGAGCCGCGACGGCCTGGATACTGTCGGTGATGCGCTCCTTGTCCCACTGCCGCAAGGCTTCGAGCTTCCATAGGGTCAGCTGCAGCACCTGGCGCACCTGAGTGGCGTCGAGCTTTTTGTGCTCGAACAGCACCGGGTCAAGATTCAGTGCACCGGAGAAAAAGAAGCCGGCCAGGGGCGCGATCTGGCTGAAAGTCTCTACCCGCTGTTGCACGTGGGGCGCGATCTTCATCATGTATTCGGGGTTGAACGCCCACTTCTGCACCTGCTCGGCGAACTGCTCGACCGACAGCTCGCGCAACCACTGGCCATTGAGCCAGGACAGCTTCTCGACATCGAAGATCGGCCCCCCCAGCGACACGCGGCTGATGTCGAAGTGTTCGATCATTTCCGCCAGGGTGAATTTCTCCCGCTCGTCCGGCATCGACCAGCCCATGCGGCCCAGATAGTTGAGCATTGCCTCGGGCATGAAGCCCATGCGCTCGTAGAAGGTCACCGAGGTCGGATTCTTGCGCTTGGACAGCTTGCTCTTGTCGGGATTGCGCAGCAGCGGCATATAGCAGAGCTGCGGCTGCTCCCAGCCGAAGTATTCGTACAGCTTGATCAGTTTCGGCGCCGACGGCAGCCACTCCTCACCGCGCAGTACATGGGTGATGCCCATCAGGTGGTCGTCGACGACGTTCGCCAGGAAATACGTCGGCAGGCCATCAGCCTTCATCAGCACCTGCATGTCCATGCGATCCCAGCCGATCTCGACCGTACCGCGCAGCATGTCCTGCACCTGACACACGCCCTCAGTAGGCACCTTCATGCGGATCACGTGGGACTCACCCGCCGCGATGCGCTGCTGCGCGGTGTCGGCGGCGATGTGCATGCAATGCCCGTCGTAGCGCGGGGTTTCCTTGTTGGCCATCTGCTCGGCACGCACCTGATCCAGGCGCTCAGCAGAACAGAAGCACGGGAATGCATGACCCTTGGTGACGAGCTCGTCGGAATACTTCTTGTAGATCTCGCCACGTTCGCTCTGCCGATACGGACCATGCGGACCACCCACATCCGGACCCTCGTCCCACTCGATGCCCAGCCAGCGCAACGCGTCATAGATCTGTTGTTCCGACTCGCGCGTAGAGCGCAGCTGGTCGGTGTCCTCGATGCGCAGGATGAATTGGCCGCCGTGCTGGCGCGCAAAGCAGAGGTTGAACAGCGCGATATAGGCAGTGCCGACGTGCGGGTCGCCGGTGGGAGATGGTGCGATGCGGGTGCGAACGGTGGTCATGATGGTCTCGAATCAATGCACAGGAACACACGGCTGCTGGCGCAGTCGGCTGGGCTAGCGCGTGTAAAGGCGCGATGTTAGCAGGCGCGCCTCCACCGGCTCCACAAGGCGGCCATCGGCAACAGGTAATGACTGCACCAAGAAGTCGAGAAAGGCTTTGACTTTCATCGCTTGGAAACGCCGAGACGGATACACGGCATAGACCTCCCCGGTTGGCAGATCGACGTCCGGAAGAAGCTCGACCAGAAGACCGTCACTGATTTCCAGGTCGGTAATCATCGTCGGCAGCGCGGCAACTCCAGCGCCTGCCAATGCCGCTTCGCGGGCAAAGGTAATGTTGTTGCAGGTCAATACCCGGCGGCAGCTGATGTTCCGCTCCAGGATCGGCCAGTAACGAACCGGGTCGCGGGATAGGATGATCGCACGGTGGCCCGCAAGATCATCAACCGTCACCGGCATACCATGTTGCGCCAGGTACGCAGGGCTTGCGCAGAGTCGCCGCCGCGCTTCGAACAGCTTGCGGGCAACCAGCGTGGAATCCTGCGGCTGCCCGACCGAAATGGCGATATCAACACCCTCTTCCACGGGGTCGACCAGTCTGGACGCCAGCTCAACTTCGGCGTTGATGTCGGGGAACAGGCGCATGAAGTCCCCCAGTACCCGACCGAGAATCCATTGGCCGAACTCGATAGGGGCAGTAATCCGCAGCAGCCCCGCCGGCGCCTGCTGCAATTGCATGACGGCCTGCTCGGCCTCCGCAAAATCGAGCATGATCTGACGGCATCGCTCGTAATAGGCCTGACCCACTTCGGTCAACCGCAGCCGACGCGTGGTGCGGTGGATCAGGCGTACACCGAGCCGCTCTTCGAGCTGGACGATACGCCGGCTGACCGTGGATTTCTGCATGCCGAGGCTCGATGCCGCCTGGGTGAAGCTTTGGCATTCCACGACCCGGGTAAAGATCAGCGCGTCATCAAGCCCCATGTACTGTTCCTTATGCGCAACAAACTATAGCGATTGTAACGTCTTATTACTAAACCGGAACGCTGCTACATTGGCCGGCTATTTAACCGGTCCCGAGCGACGACATGTCCGCCACGCTGAAACGCCGCCTGTTCGTATTCATCGCCCTGGTGCTGCTCATCGCAGCCGCCTTCTTTGCCCGGTGGTACTTCGTGAGCCGTCACTACGAGCACACCGACAACGCCTACGTGCAGGGCGAAATCACCCGTGTATCCAGCCAGCTCGCCGCACGCATCGACATGGTCCATGTGCAGGACAACCAGCATGTGAAGCCCGGGGACCTGCTAGTCACCCTGGAGCCGGGCGACTTCCGTCTCGCTCTCGATCAGGCAAGGGCCAACCTCGCCATCCGCGAGGCCGAACTGGCCCAGGCGCGCAGCCGCCTGGCGCAACAAGCCAGCCTCATCGCCTCCAGCCAGGCATCCGTCAGCGCGGCGCAGGCGAATCTCGAGCGCAGCCAGGTTGACCTGTCCCGCGTGGAGGCCCTGCGCAAGCCCGGCTTCGTCTCCGAAGAGCGCGTCACCACCCTGTCCGCGGATGCCAGGGTGGCGCGCTCACAGCGGCAGAAAGCCGAAGCGGACCTCACCGCCCAGCGTCAGCAGATCGATGCTCTGAAGGCTGATGTGAAACGTCTGCAAGCCCAGATCGACAGCGCCAAGGCCGAAATCGAACATGCTGAACTGAACCTCTCTCGCACGGAGATCCGTTCGCCCATCAGCGGCGTTGTCGGTCAGCGCTCCGCGCGCAACGGTCAATATGTACCGGTCGGTGCCTACCTGATGTCGATCGTTCCGGATGAGGAAATCTGGGTCCAGGCCAATTTCAAGGAAACCCAGATCGGCCGCATGCAGGAAGGGCAGACGGCCGAACTGACCTTCGACACCTACCCCGACACGCCCATCGAGGCCCGCGTCCAGAGTCTGTTCCCGGCCTCCGGCGCCCAGTTCAGCCTGCTGCCGCCGGACAATGCCACCGGCAACTTCACCAAGGTGGTACAGCGCATACCGGTCAAGCTGACCTTCGCCAGTGACAACCCACTGAAAGGCCGCATCCACCCCGGCATGTCGGTCGATGTGAAGATCGACCTTCGTGGCCGCTGATGCGCTGATCCGACCGGTTGGCGAACCCAGCCGGCGCGACTGGATAGCGGTAATGAGCGCCATGCTCGGCGCCTTCATGGCGGTGCTGGATATCCAGATCACCAACTCGTCGCTCAAGGACATCCAGGGCGCGTTGTCCGCCACGCTGGAGGAAGGGTCCTGGATTTCCACCTCCTATCTGGTCGCGGAAATCATCATGATTCCGCTGACCGCGTGGCTGGTGCAGTTGCTTTCGGCACGCCGGCTGGCGGTCTGGGTGTCGATCGGTTTTCTGATCTCCTCCCTGCTCTGTTCCTTCGCCTGGAGCCTGGAGAGCATGATCGTCTTTCGCGCCATGCAGGGCTTTACTGGCGGCGCGCTGATTCCGCTGGCCTTCACCCTGACGCTGATCAAGCTGCCGGACCATCACCGCGCCAAGGGCATGGCGCTGTTCGCCATCACGGCGACCTTTGCACCTTCGATCGGGCCGACGCTGGGCGGCTGGCTGACCGAAGGCTGGGGCTGGGAATACATCTTCTACATCAACATTCCGCCCGGCCTGCTGATGATCGCCGGCCTGCTCTATGGCCTGGAGAAAAAGCCACCGCACTGGGAACTGCTGAAGAGCACCGACTATGCCGGAATCGTCACGCTGGCGATGGGGCTCGGCTGCCTGCAGGTCTTTCTCGAGGAAGGCCATCGGAAGGACTGGCTGGAATCCACCCTCATCGTGCAGCTCGGCTCAGTGGCGGCGGTCAGCCTGGTTCTTTTCGTGATCCTTCAGCTGTCGCGCCCGAACCCGCTGATCAACCTGGGCATCCTGCGCGAACGCAACTTCGGTTTGACCAGCATCGCCAGCCTGGGCATGGGTCTTGGGCTCTATGGATCGATCTACCTGCTGCCGCTGTATCTGGCGCAGATCCAGAACTACAACGCATTGCAGATTGGCCAGGTCATCATGTGGATGGGCATTCCGCAGCTGTTCCTGATCCCGCTGGTGCCCAAGCTGATGAAAATCATCCCGCCGAAGCTGCTTTGCGCCGCCGGCTTCGCCCTGTTCGGGCTATCCAGTTTTGCCTCCGGCGCACTCAACCCGGACTTTGCCGGGGACCAGTTCCACCCGATCCAGATCATCCGAGCGCTTGGCCAGCCTATGATCATGGTCACCATCTCGCTGATCGCCACCGCCTATATCCAGCCGCAGGACGCCGGCTCCGCCTCGAGCCTGTTCAATATCCTGCGCAATCTGGGTGGCGCCATCGGCATCGCCCTGCTCGCCACGTTGCTCGACAGCCGGGGCAAGGTCTATTTCGATTATCTGCGCGAGTCCGTGGTACCAGCCAATCCAGCGGTAGCCGAGCGCCTGGCCGTGCTGATTCAGCAACTGGGCAGCGAGCAGGCTGCACTGGGCCGCCTGAGTGAGATCACTCATCAGCAGGCGATGATCATGGCCTACAACGATGCCTTCCATTTCGTGGGCATCGCCCTGGCAGTCAGCATGGTGGCGGTGCTGCTCACCCGGCAGCTACCACAGAACGTGCAAGCAGGCGCGGGAGGCCACTGAGACACAGCGGCGCTCGCTATGCGGCCAGCTTTCAGCTGTTGCTACACTTGTCGCCGCGCCGCGCCTCGTCTTGCCTGCCTCGTCTTGGTTTTCAACGGCCTGCTAAACCTGCAGCAAACGCTCACGCAGCTTGTGGATCTCGTCACGCGTCTGCGCGGCCGCCTCGAACTCAAGATCACGCGCATAGGCGAGCATCTTTTCTTCCAGCTGGCGGATCCGCTTGGTGATTTCACTCGGCGAGCGCAGCTCGTTCTCGTAGCGCGCGGACTCCTCCGCTGCCTTCGCCTCGCCGCGACGTTTCTTGCTGCGCGAACCCGGCACCGTGGCGCCTTCGAGAATATCCTTCACATCCTTGAACACGCCCTGCGGCACGATACCGTTGGCCTCGTTGAAGGCGATCTGCTTGTTGCGCCTGCGTTCGGTCTCGCCGATGGCGCGCTCCATGGAGCCGGTCATGTTGTCCGCGTAGAGAATGGCGCGGCCATTGAGGTTGCGCGCCGCGCGGCCGATGGTCTGGATCAGCGAGCGCTCCGAACGCAGGAAGCCTTCCTTGTCCGCATCGAGGATCGCCACCAGCGAAACCTCTGGCATGTCCAGGCCCTCTCGCAGCAGGTTGATGCCCACCAATACATCGAATACACCCAGGCGCAGGTCGCGGATGATCTCGACGCGCTCGACGGTGTCGATGTCCGAATGGAGGTAACGCACCCGCACGCCGTGGTCGCCGAGGTAGTCGGTCAGATCCTCGGCCATCCGCTTGGTCAGCGTCGTGACCAATACCCGCTCCTCCTTGGCCACCGACTTGGTGATTTCCGAGAGCAGGTCATCGACCTGGGTCAGCGCCGGCCGCACCTCGATCTGCGGGTCGACCAGCCCGGTAGGCCGCACCACCTGCTCGATGACTCGCCCAGCGTGCTCGGCCTCATAGGGCCCCGGCGTCGCCGAGACGAAGATGGTCTGCGGGCTGACCGCCTCCCACTCGTCGAAACGCATGGGACGGTTGTCCAGCGCCGAGGGCAGGCGGAAACCATATTCGACCAGCGTCTCCTTGCGCGAGCGGTCGCCTTTGTACATGGCGCCGACCTGCGGCACGCTGACGTGGGATTCGTCGATCACCAGCAGCGCATCGGCCGGCAGATAGTCGTACAGCGTTGGCGGCGCCTCACCGGACGCGCGCCCCGAGAGGTAGCGCGAGTAGTTTTCGATGCCGTTGCAGTAGCCCAGCTCCATGATCATCTCCAAGTCGAACCGGGTTCTCTGCTCGAGCCGCTGCGCCTCCACCAGCTTGTTATTGGAACGCAGGTAGTCCAGACGATCCTTGAGCTCGATCTTTATCTTCTCGATGGCCTCCAGCAGGGTGTCGCGTGGCGTCACATAGTGGCTCTTGGGGTAGAAGGTGAAGCGCGGCAGCTTGCGAATCACCTCACCGGTCAGCGGATCGAAGGCCGACAGGCTTTCGACCTCGTCGTCGAACAGCTCGATGCGCACCGCTTCCAGATCGGATTCCGCCGGAAAGATGTCGATCACATCGCCGCGCACGCGGAAGGTTGCGCGCGCGAAATCCATGTCGTTGCGGGTGTACTGCAGGCCGGTGAGCCGCCGCAGCAGCTCCCGCTGGTCGAGGCGATCGCCGCGGTCGACGTGCAACACCATTTTCAGGTACGACTGCGGATCACCCAGGCCATAGATGCAGGAGACGGTCGTGACGATGATCGCGTCCGGCCGCTCCAGCAGCGCCTTGGTGGCCGACAGCCGCATCTGCTCGATGTGGTCGTTGATCGAGGCGTCCTTCTCGATGAAGGTGTCGGACGACGGCACGTAGGCTTCCGGCTGGTAGTAGTCGTAATAGGAAACGAAATACTCCACCGCATTGTTCGGAAAGAAGGCCTTGAATTCCCCGTACAGCTGCGCAGCCAGGGTCTTGTTGGGCGCCAGCACCAGCGTTGGCCGCTGCACATGGGCGATGACGTTGGCAATGCTGAACGTCTTGCCAGACCCCGTCACACCAAGCAGGGTCTGGTGCGACAAACCGGCCTCGATGCCCTCGATCATCTGCCTGATGGCTTCAGGCTGGTCTCCGGCAGGCTTGAAGCGCGTGACCAATTCGAACTGCGACATATCGACCTCTTCAGATGGCGAGACGACCCGAAAGCCGAACGGATGAGCCTCCCTGGCACTCTTTTCAAAGCTGCATCGAGCTGTTGCGGCATGGAGCAACGCCCAGCAGAACCCCTTTCAATGCGGCCTACCCCGGCATTATCAAGTGCAGGGTTGCAGCGACCAGACGACGTGAAGCTATCCTGGCGTCAAAACGGGCCGGTTCCGACAGAAAAACCGGCTCAGCATATCGCGACGGGGGGCCAGGGCCGCTATACTCTTGCCCCGTTTGCGCACCGCCCTCAGCGCGAAGCGAGGGTGATGCAATCCAGTCACCTCCTCTCTTCGAGCCTCCCCATCATGAGTTTGTTCTCCGCTGTCGAAATGGCGCCGCGCGATCCGATCCTCGGCCTCAATGAAGCCTTCAATGCCGACACGCGGCTGAACAAGGTGAACCTGGGGGTGGGCGTCTACTACAACGAAGAAGGTCGAATTCCCCTGCTGCGCGCCGTGGCCGCAGCCGAGATGGCGCGCCTGGAGCTGAACGCACCGCGCGGCTATCTGCCCATCGAAGGCATCGCCAGTTATGACATGGCGGTTCAGGGCTTGCTGTTCGGCAGCGACTCGGCACTCGTTGCTGATGGCCGCGTGGTCACTACCCAGGCACTGGGCGGCACAGGCGCCCTGAAAATCGGCGCGGACTTCCTCAAGCGCATGCTGCCCGACGCGGTCGTCGCCATCACCAACCCGAGCTGGGAGAACCACCGTGCCCTGTTCGAGTCCGCCGGCTTCCCGGTGCAGAACTACAGCTATTACGAGGCGACCAGCCACGGGATCGACCGTGCCGGCATGCTCGAGGATCTGAAAAACCTGCCGCCCCGCTCCATCGTCGTGCTGCACGCCTGCTGCCACAACCCGACCGGTGTAGACCTGCAGCCGGAGGACTGGAAGCAGATCCTTGAGGTATTGCGCGCCAACGATCACGTGCCGTTCATCGACATCGCCTATCAGGGCTTTGGCGATAACATCGAAGAAGACGCCGCGGCCGTGCGCCTGTTCGCCGAATCAGGCATGAGCTTCTTTGTCTCCAGCTCTTTCTCCAAGTCATTCTCACTGTATGGCGAGCGCGTCGGTGCGCTGTCCATGGTTACGCAGAGCCGCGACGAATCCGCGCGCGTACTTTCGCAGATCAAGCGAGTGATCCGCACAAACTATTCCAACCCACCGACCCATGGCGCCACTGTGGTCTCCGCCGTGCTCAACAGCCCGGAGCTGCGTGCTATGTGGGAAACCGAGCTGGGCGAGATGCGCACCCGCATTCAGGACATGCGCCTGACCATGGTTCGCCAGCTGGCCGAAAAAGGCGCCAGGCAGGACTTCAGCTTCGTTGCCAAGCAGCGCGGCATGTTCTCCTACTCGGGCCTCACACCAGCTCAGGTAGAGCGCCTGCGTGTCGAATTCGGCGTTTACGCCATCGGTACCGGACGCATCTGCGCAGCAGCACTGAACCATAAGAACCTGAACCACGTTACCGACGCCATCGTCCAGGTACTCTGACTGACCAGGGGTTGACTTCCCCTTAGTTATCATTAGGATACGCACCGCTGTTCCGCGATAGCTCAGTCGGTAGAGCAAATGACTGTTAATCATTGGGTCCCTGGTTCGAGTCCAGGTCGCGGAGCCAAATTTGAAGCCTCGGTTCGCATCGGGGCTTTTTTGTGCCCGATGGACTCTCACCAGGGACCTGTCCCAGGTGACTCGCTTCGCTCACCCCTTCGGGGCCGCGGTGAAGCGCGTTCTGCCAAGCAGTCGAGTCCAGGTCGCGGAGCCAAATTTGAAGCCTCGGTTCACACCGGGGCTTTTTTATGTCTTAAGGACTCTCACCAGGGACCTGTCCCAGGTGATTCGCTTCGCTCACCCCTTCGGGGCCGCGCTGAAGCGCGTTCTGCCAAGCCGTCGAGTCCAGGTCGCGGAGCCAAATTTGAAGCCTCGGTTCGCACCGGGGCTTTTTTGTGCCCGATGGACTCTCACCAGGGACCTGTCCCAGGTGATTCGCTTCGCTCACCCCTTCGGGGCCGCGCTGAAGCGCGTTCTGCTTCCCGGAAATGAAAACGCCCCGCATGAGCGGGGCGTTCGAATGTCACATAGCGCTTATTGTTCAGCAGCTTCTTCAGCAGTCTCAGGCGTGACTGCAGCAGCCGGCGGCGCTGGGTTTTCTTCGTCCTTGATGGCCAGCAACTCCAGGTCGAAGACCAGAACCGAGTTGGCCGGGATCAACGGACTTGGGCTCTGCTCGCCGTAGGCCAGCTCGCTTGGAATGTACAGCTTGTACTTCTCGCCGACATGCATCAGCTGCAAGCCTTCGACCCAACCTGGAATCACACCGCTGACCGGCAGATCGATCGGAGTGCCGCGCTTGATCGAGCTGTCGAAGACCGTTCCGTCCGCCAGCTTGCCTTCATAGTGGACAGTGACGACATCATCAGGACCGGGCTGGGCGCCGTCGGCCTCCTTGATCACTTCGTATTGCAGACCGGATTCAGTGGTCTTCACGCCCTCACGCTTGGCGTTGTCCTCAAGAAACTTCTTACCGGCTGCGACGGCCTCCTTGTTCATCTCGACCATGCGCTCTTCGGCACGGGTCTGGAGATACGAGAACGCTTCCATCAGCTCTTCGTCGGTCAGCTTCTGTTCCTTCTTGCCGATGGCATCATCGATACCTTGTGCCACGGCTGTCGAATCCAGATCAGCCAGACCTTCCTGAGCCAGGCTCTTGCCCATGTTCAGACCGATACCATACGAAGCTTTTTGCGCCGGCGTTTCCAGCTTGGCGCTGGTCTCCGAATCACAGCCCGCCAGGACCAGGCCAACCAGAGCTATGGCAGACGCCAAACGTTGATGTCTCATTCTGTTTCCTTATTACGCTTAATGACGTGAAGCAAAAATAATTGCCGGAGCTTAGCAGTGAGCTTGGGCAGTGGCTACCGAGCACACTGCGGTAATAGGTAAAGACAGTGCAAAGTCCAGAAGTGCCGCACGAAACGCAGAAACAGGCGAAAGTGAAAAACACGAGACGAAAAAAAAAGCGACCCTAAGGTCGCTTTCTTCGATGAACCAAGGCGTTCAGTGGTCCTTGATTTCAAATATGGCGCAGCGGACGGGACTCGAACCCGCGACCCCCGGCGTGACAGGCCGGTATTCTAACCGACTGAACTACCGCTGCGCTAAACCTCGAGTGGTGGGTGATGACGGGATCGAACCGCCGACCCTCTGCTTGTAAGGCAGATGCTCTCCCAGCTGAGCTAATCACCCGTTTGCTCTCGAAGTGGGGCGCATTCTAGAGATGGATCCGGACCTTGGCAACCCCCTTTTGAAAAAAAAATTGAAGAACTTACAAAGACTTAGCAAACCCTCAGTTTATGCCCGCTTTTTGCGGTTTCCTTCGGCATTGAGGATTTCAGGGTTGGCCTGCGTTACCGGGAGGGGAATAATGCGCGCTTTGCTTTTACCGGAGTTCCAATCGTCATGTGGTTTCGCAACCTGCTCGTCTACCGTCTCACTCAGAACGTCCCTTTCGATGTCGAGACACTTGAAACTGCATTGGCCGCCAAGCCCGCCCGCCCCTGCGCCAGCCAGGAGCTGAGCACCTATGGTTTCGTCGCCCCACTGGGCAAAGGTGAAGACGCACCACTGGTGCACGCCAGCCAGGGCTTCCTGCTGATTTCCACACGCAAGGAAGAACGCATCCTGCCCGGTAGCGTGGTCAAGGACGCGCTGAAGGAAAAGGTCGACGAGATCGAAAACGAGCAGATGCGCAAGGTCTACAAGAAGGAGCGCGAACAGCTCAAGGACGACATTATCCAGGCCTTCCTGCCACGTGCATTCATTCGCAAGTCCGGCACCTTCGCTGCCATTGCGCCTGAGCAGGGCCTGATTCTGGTCGATTCCTCCAGCCCCAAGCGCGCCGAAGACCTTCTCTCCACGCTGCGCGAAGCCATTGGTTCGCTACCGGTTCGCCCGCTGACCGTGAAAATTGCCCCTTCGGCCACCATGACCGACTGGGTCAAGACGCAGAAAGCGGCCGACGACTTCTTTGTCCTCGACGAATGCGAGCTGCGCGATACCCACGAAGACGGCGGGGTCGTACGCTGCAAGCGCCAGGACCTGACCAGCGATGAAATCCAGCAGCACCTGGAAGTCGGCAAGCAGGTGACTCAGCTGTCGCTGGGCTGGCAGGACAAGCTGTCCTTCGTGCTGGACGACAAGCTGGTGATCAAGCGCCTGCGTTTCGAAGAACTGTTACAGGACCAGGCCGAACAGGACGGAGGCGACGACGACCTCAGCCAGCAGGACGCCAGCTTCCTGCTGATGATGCTGACCTTCAAGGAATTCCTGCCCGCGCTGTTCGAAGCTCTGGGAGGTGAGGAGATTCCGCAGGGCATCTAAACTGCCCGTGCCGTCAGCCCTGGCTGACGGTTACTCCTTCATAACTACAAGGTAAGCCCGATGCGTGCCCTCGCCGCCTTCAGCCGTTTCGTCGGCAATACGTTCGCCCTCTGGGTGCTGCTGTTCGCCGTTCTTGCCTTTTTCCAGCCCAGCTGGTTCCTGCCTGCCACCGCCTGGATCGTCCCGCTGCTGGGGTTGATCATGTTCGGCATGGGTCTGACCCTGAAAACCGCTGATTTTGCCGAGGTCGCACGTCGCCCCTTATGGGTGGCGCTGGGTGTCGGGGCGCAATTTCTGATCATGCCTGCCCTGGCCTGGCTGCTCTGCCAGCTGCTGGGGCTGCCCGCGGAGATCGCGGTGGGCGTGATCCTGGTCGGCTGCTGCCCGGGCGGTACCGCCTCGAACGTGATCGCCTGGTTCTCCCGGGGTGACGTGGCGCTGTCGGTAGCGATCACCGCCGTCACGACGCTGCTCGCCCCGCTGGTGACACCTGCACTGATCTGGCTGCTGGCTTCGGCCTGGCTACCGGTCAATTTCGGCGCGCTGTTCATGTCGATCGTGCAGATTGTGCTGTTGCCGATCGCCCTCGGCCTGGTCGCCCGCCGTCTGCTGGGCAACCGGGTGCACCAGGTGGTCGATATTCTGCCGCTGGTTTCGGTCGTCAGCATCGTGGTCATCGTTGCCGCCGTGGTTGCCGCCAGCCAGGCGAAGATTGCCGAGTCCGGTCTGCTGATCATGGCAGTCGTGATACTTCACAACAGCCTCGGGCTCGGCATCGGCTATCTTGTCGGTCGCCTGTTCAAGCTGCCGCTGGCGCAGCGCAAGACCCTTTCCATCGAAGTGGGCATGCAGAACTCGGGGCTTGGCGCGGCATTGGCCAGCGCGCATTTTTCACCCCTGGCGGCGGTGCCGAGTGCGCTGTTCAGCGTCTGGCACAACCTTTCCGGTGCGCTGCTTGCGACTCTTTACCGGCGTATGAAGGACAAGGAGCCAGACGCTTTGTGATCGCCACTGGTCCGGGCCTGTTCTGCGGACCAGTCGCTCATGCAATAAAAGCAAAGCGCCGTCTGTGGACGACCTCAGACAAGGCATAACTTCCCGGGGACGGCCCCGCCCAGTCACCGTCCCGTCGAGGTCCACATGTCCTGGTTCGTTCTGTTGATTGCTGGTCTTTTCGAGGTTGGATGGGCCGTTGGCCTCAAATACACCGACGGCTTCAGCCGCCCGCTCCCTACCGTCCTGACCATCCTGGCGATGCTGAGCAGTCTCGGCCTGCTGGGCCTTGCCATGAAGGAGTTGCCGCTGGGGACGGCCTACGCCATCTGGACCGGCATCGGCGCAGTGGGGACGGTAATCGCCGGCATCCTGCTGTTCGGCGAAACGATGAGCCTGCTGCGCGTGGGCAGCGTCGTGCTGATCTGCGCCGGCCTGGTTGGCCTCAAGCTCAGCCACTGACCGCCCTCGAAGGCGTGGATACATGTCGCCCGGGCAAGCCGGGTGCGCGTCGTTCAAACCAAAAACGTTCCGGGACCCTGTGCCCGCCCACCGCGTTCGTGGCCTTTCCGGCACGAATTTTCAAGCGCCGGCTGTCAATCCGCCAGTAATCCGTCTATACACAAGCGGGTCGACATTTATCTGTCACGAGCGAGTTATAGGATCAAGCCAGTTCCAGGGCTGACGTTGCAGTAGCTGCAGCGCCGGGCAGACATCCCGCGCCGCCGTACCAGTCAGGAGCGACACGCATCCACCTTCCATGGAGAGACCTCATGTTCAAGTGCAAGCCCCTCGCAGCCGCCATCGTTGCGATCCTGGCCACCCAAGCCTACGCCGACGACAACAATGCAGAACAGCTTCAGTCCGGTAACGAGAACGTTGTCGAAGTCACTCAGAACGGCGGTCAGGACAACATTTCCTATCAGTCGCAGACTGGCGATATCAACGACGGCATGGTGACGCAGGATCAGGCCACACTGTCCGATGCAGTCCAGACCCAGACCGGCAATCAGAACCTTGCCAATATCGTTCAGAGCTCGACCGAACAGAGCGAAGCGATCCAGCTGCAGACCGGCGACAATCATGATGCGAGCATCGTCCAGGACGACTCCTTTGGCGCCACCGCCCGTCAGTACCAGGATGGCAGCTACAACACCGCGTTTATCGAGCAGACCAGGGCCGACCTGAGCACTGCCGTGACAGACCAAAACGGCAACGAAAACTTCGCCGAATCCATCCAGACCGACACTGAACTGAGCGTTTCGGAACAGCGCCAGGTCGGCGATGACAACCTCTCCCTGGTATGGCAGGAAAATGGCGCACGCAACGAGGGCCTGGTTAATCAGGAAGGCAACGGCAACGACGCCACTGTTTACCAGATGAACGTTTCTGACTCCTTCGCTGATATTGACCAGCGGGGTGATCTGCAGGTCGCGTCCGTCACCCAGGAAGGCGCGGAGCATAACGCTGAGATCCAGTCCAACGGACTGCAGAACGAAGCCTACATCGACCAGAGCGGCTCACTGCAAACCGCGTCGATCTACCAGGACGGCACCGCCAACAGCTCGGATATCTTCCAGGCTGGCGAAAGCAACACCGCCAGCACCGAGCAGACCGGCAACAACAACTACATCACCATCGACCAGCTGGATGGCAGCTTCCAGACTGCTTCGCTGCAGCAAGCCGGCGAGTACAACGAAGCCTATGTCACCCAGGAAGGCACCGATCATCTGATCGACTTCGCCCAGGACGGCTCCGGCAACCTGCTCACCGCCAGCCAGACCGGAAATGGCAACGAGCTGACCGGCTCCAGCTATGGCGACAACAACCGTGTGGACGTGGTGCAGAGCGGCGACCTCAACGTGGCCGACATTCAGCAGATCTACGGCTCGGACAACGAAGTCAGCCTGACGCAAGCCGGTCAGGACAACCTGGCGACCGTCATTCAGGGCGGCGTTGGCAACCAGGCCATGCTGATGCAGAGCGGCATGGGCGATACGGCAATGGTGTCGCAGATGGGCTCGGGCAACATGGCCACCGTGACTCAGCAGTAAGCAGTGCCGGCAGCCGGCCTCGGAGCCGGCTGCCATTCTTACGTCTATCAGCGACTACGGGCCGGATTGCCTACGACTGTCGTCCCCGCCGCCACATCCCGAGTCACCACACTGCCCGCTCCGATCACGGCGTCATCGCCGATGGTTACGCCCGGAAGGATGACCGCGCCACCGCCAATCCAGACGTTCTCCCCGATCACCACCGGACGGCCAAATTCCAGGCCGCTGCGGCGCTCTTCCGCGCTTCGTGGATGGTCCGCCGCGTAGATCTGCGTAGCTGGCCCGATCTGCGTCCCCGCACCGATGCGTACCTCGACCACGTCGAGGATCACGCAGTTGAAGTTGAAAAACACATCGTCGCCGAGGTGAATGTTGTAGCCGTAGTCACAATGAAAGGGTGGCCGTACCACCACGCCTTTGCCCACGCTCCCCAGCAGCTCTTCCAGCAAGGCCCGGCGCACCGCTGGCGCTTCGGCCAGCGCTGCGTTGTAGCGCACCATCCATGCTTTGGCCGCGGCCTGGTCGGCTTGCAGCTCGGGATCGCCCGGACGGTACAACTCGCCAATGAGCATCTTCTGTTTTTCTGTGATCGACATTTTCCTGCCCCCAGCGGCAATGGCTCGGCTCGTCAGAGCTTGGACCGGTCAGCTAGCAGATTGCTCGGGACGGCTGAAAGATAGGGGGCCCGCTTACAAAGGGCGCTCGGCTGTAGGCCCAGCCGCACCGCGTAGCCACAGGCGAAAGCGCGATACGAACTCGGGCACTGAATAGAAGATCCAGCTGGCCACCAGGACGTTGAGCACCGCCACCGCGAGGAAAAGTTGCGGAATGGAAAGGCCGGCAACCGTGAGAAACAGGATCGAAACGATTGCCGAGACAACCATGAACAACGCGTTCAGGATGTTGTTCGCCGCCACCACGCGGGAACGCTCCTGCGGCGGGGTACGCGACTGGATCAGTGCATACAGGGGCACTATATAGAGCCCGCCGAAGGTTCCGAGGCCGAGAATATCCATCAGTACCCACCAGGCATCTGGCTCAGCCAGCAACGCAGGCCAATCGCGTGTTTCGGCGGCACTCGGCACGCCACCGGCATGCCACCAGAGCAAGACACCGAACAGGGTCAGCCCAAGCGAGCCAAACGGCACCAGCCCCAGCTCAAGCCGATGCCGGGAGAGCCGCTCACAGAGCATGGAGCCCAGCGCAATGCCCACCGAGAACACCGCGAGAATCAGCGTCACCAAACCCTCGTCGCCCTGCAGCAGATCACGAGAGAACGCCGGGATCTGGGTCAGATAGACCGCGCCGAGAAACCAGAACCAGGAATTGCCGATCATGGCCCGCGACACGGCGCGCTGCTGGCCGAGCCCCAGGCGCAGGATGCCCAGCGACTGACGCAGCAGATTCCAGTCCAGCTTCAGATCGGGCAATGCCGCGGCCGAAAGCGGAATCGAGCGACTGGCAACGAAGCCGATCGCGGCAAGCAGCACCACGGCCAGCGACACCAGTACCGAATAGCTGGCATGGCCCATGAGCACCCCCGCTGCGATGGTACCGCCAAGAATCGCCAGAAAGGTGCCCATCTCCACCAGGGCGTTGCCGCCCACCAGTTCATCGCTGCGCAATTGTTGCGGCAGGATCGAATACTTGACCGGGCCGAACAATGCCGACTGGGTGCCCATGCAGAACAGCACAATCAGCAGCAACGGCAAGTTGCCGGCCAGCATCCCGAGGGCGCCCACCAGCATGATCAGGATTTCTGCGAACTTGACCCGACGAATCAGCCAGGCCTTCTCGTACTTCTCGCCGAACTGACCGCCCAGCGCAGAAAACAGGAAGAACGGCAGTATGAACAGCAGCGCGCACAGATTCACCAGCAGGCTAACGTCGCTCTCCGTCCCTAGCTTGTAGAGGATCGCCAGTACCAGCGCCTGCTTGAAGACGTTGTCATTGAATGCGCCCAGCAGCTGCGTCACGAAGAACGGCAGAAAGCGCCGCGTACCGAGCAGACGAAACTGGGAATGCTGACTCATCGTGAAGCTCCGCAGAAAGGCGCAAGCGCCCGGTTGCCGGCAATCGTCGCGGCGCTCACAGCGGCAACTGCCCGAGCGCCCAGCGCAGCAGGAAGAAGCACAACAGGCCACCGGCAATGGTCGCCAGCAGATTGCGTGTGACCGCCGCGATAAGGATGGCCAGGACGCCGGCTAGCAGGTAGCTGTTTTGCCAGGTCAGGGCCCACTCTCCGGCCGGCATCAGCATGCCGGGCACGACGATGGCCGTAAGGACCGCGACCGGAACGTAGTGCAAGCCCTGCTCCACCAGGCGTGGAAAACGCAGATCAGGCCAGGCAAAGAAGCTGTAGCGGATCACGAAGGTGATCGCCAGCATGCCGAGGATCAGCAACCAGGTCTGCATCAGCGCACCTCCGACAGCAGGCGGCGCTCGGCGCGCTGTTCGAGCCAGACGCCCACCACGATGCCGGCGAGCGCCGCAGCGATCAGCCCCAGCTTGTAGGGCAGCTCCCAGGTCAGCAACGCCACGACACCAGCGACCACAGCCGACGCCACCTGCGGGCAGGTGCGCATCATCGGTACCGCGATGCCGATAAAGGTGGCGATCATGGCGAAGTCCAGCCCCCAACTGGCTACATTCGGCACCGCCTGGCCAAAGGCGATGCCGGCGAGTGTCGCAAGCTGCCAGCTCAGGTACATCGTCAGTGCCGCGCCGAGAAAGTACCAATGCTTGTAGGCTGAGCCGTCGTCTCGGGCATAGCGGTGCTGGATGACGGCGAATGCCTCATCGGTCAGCCAGAACGCCAGCGGCACTCGCCAGCGGGTCGGCAGATGCCTGACGAATGGCTGCAGCGCGGCGCTGTAGAGCGCATGGCGCAAATTGACGACAAAGGTGGTCAGCAGCACCACGGCTGCACCAACCCCACCGGTGATCAGGGTGATCGCGATGAACTGCGCCGAGCCGGCGAATACAAGGGCCGACATACCCATGGTTTGCCAGGTCGAGAGTCCGGCGCCAATGGAGAGCGTCCCGAAAATGATGCCGAACGGAATAGCGCCGACGATCAACGGCAAAATATCGCGGCAACCATGCAAGAACTCTTGCGAGCGGGACATCCGGGGCTCCTTAGCTACAACGGCGAAAAACACTACGCACCGCCATCGTGGCCGGAGCATAGAGGAAGGTGAAGACGGGCTGATGAATGCAAGACAGGCTGCCTGCGAAACGCCGAACATTACCCCAAGTCGGACCCGAAGGGCGACGGCTCGTCCCTTGCGTGACGGCAGAGGATCTTGGATGCCATCTCGCGGAACGCTGGGCTACTGCACTCCCGCGTCCAGCAACCCCTTGATGGCCGGCCATTCGCGGTCGGTGATGCTGTAGAGCACCGTGTCGTCCAGGCGACCGTCGGCAAGGCGCCGATGATTGCGCAGCAAGCCTTCACGCTGGGCACCCAGCTTTTCGATGGCGCGCTGCGAGCGCAGGTTGCTTGCTGCCGTCTTCAGCTGCAAGCGCACCAGCTGCCACTCCTCGAAAGCGTGCTTGAGCAGCAGGTACTTGATCGAGGCATTCAGACCGCTGCCGTGTTCGGCCTTGTCCAGCCAGGTCCAGCCAAGCTCGGCGGCCGGCAACGCCGCGTTGAAATCGGCAAAGCGGGTGGTGCCGACGATACGATCGGCCATGCGCAGGGTGAAGGGCACGGCACGGCCTTCGCGCTGTTCGCTGACTGCCAGGCGATACCAGTCGGGACGCAAGGGTCCGTTCAGGTAGATCAGCTCGTCGCGGTTACGCTCGGCCAGCTCAACCAGACTCGGGATGTCACCTTCTGCAAGCGGCTCCAGTCGCAGGGCTCCTCGTTGCAAGGTCACCGGACGCGGCATGAACATCTGAATTCTCCCAGTTTGGTTGGAACGAGTCGCCTGTCCCATCGCAACAGCGATCGCCAGGATTCTACGTAGAGTAAACGAGCCTGGCCGCCCATTCATAACAGAGACACCAGCCCAGGCCTATCTGCGGAGACTGACTGTCCAACGGGCTGCCATTCGTCTAGCACAGGGCATTGCGCCCGCCCCGGCTGCGACTAACCCGCCCATGCGACCATGGTCGCAGCCGCAACACTCAACCCCTTTTTACTGCGAAACTGCAACCATTCGACGTTCAATGAGCGATCGCTTCGGTCATCCGTTTCCTGCCGGTTCAAGCTGCACCCGGGCACTGCCCCGGCGTGCCATCGCATCGATTTCGATCCAGGCTGCCGGACATGGATCAGCGCTGCCTGGCCGACCCGCTTTGGCGGATTCGCCACACCGAAGCACGCGGTTTATCAATCTGGAGTTCACATGTCATTGTCCGGTGGGCTGATTGCGCTAGTCGCCCTCACGTATATGGCCGTTCTGTTTGCCATCGCCTTTTATGGCGATCGTAACCGCAGCCAGCTGTCACCGCGCGTGCGGGCCTGGGTCTACAGCCTGTCCCTGGCGGTCTATTGCACCAGCTGGACCTTCTTTGGCGCCGTCGGCCAGGCGGCAGAGCAACTCTGGTCCTTCCTGCCTATCTATCTCGGCCCGATTCTGCTGATGCTGCTGGCGCCGCAGGTCATCCAGAAGATGATCATGATCAGCAAGCAGGAAAACATCACCTCGATCGCCGACTTCATCGCTGCGCGCTACGGCAAGTCGCAACTGCTGGCGGTGGTAGTGACGCTGATCTGCCTGGTCGGTGTCCTGCCCTACATTGCCCTGCAGCTCAAGGGCATCGTGCTGGGCGTGAACCTGCTCATCGGCAATCACAGCGAGGCCGCTGCCGGCTCGGGCGCGCAAGACACGGCGCTCATCGTGTCGATGGTGTTGGCGCTGTTCAGCGTGCTGTTCGGTACCCGCAATCTGGACGTGACCGAGCACCACCGCGGCATGGTGCTGGCGATCGCCTTCGAGTCGCTGGTCAAGCTGTTCGCCTTTCTTGCTGTCGGCGCCTTCGTCACCTTTGGTCTGTTCGATGGATTTGGCGACCTGTTCAACCGGGCGCACGACGCCCCTGAGCTGTCGACGTTCTGGGAAGAAACGGTGAACTGGCCAGCCATGATGGTGCAGACCACTGTCGCGCTGATGGCCATCGTCTGTCTGCCGCGCCAGTTCCATGTCACGGTGGTGGAGAACATCGAGCCACGTGATTTCCGCCTGGCGCGCTGGGTGTTTCCGCTGTACCTGATTCTTGCCGCCGTGTTTGTCATCCCGATCGCCCTTGCCGGTCAATTGCTGTTGCCGAGCGGCGTCAGCCCCGACTCCTTCGTGATCAGTCTGCCCCTGGCCGAATCGCATCCGGCCCTGGCGTTGCTGGCCTTCATCGGCGGTGCATCGGCGGCGACCGGCATGGTCATCGTTGCCAGCGTCGCGCTGTCGACAATGGTATCGAACGACATGCTGTTGCCCTGGCTGTTGCGCCGCAAGGAAGCCGAACAACCCTTCGAAGTGTTCCGCCACTGGATGCTGTCGGTGCGCAGGATCAGTATTGTCGCGATCCTTCTATTGGCCTACGTGAGCTATCGCCTGCTCGGCTCAAGCGCCAGCCTGGCGACTATCGGCCAGATCGCCTTTGCCGCCCTTACCCAGCTGGCACCGGCGATGGTCGGAGCGCTCTATTGGAAGCAGGCGAACCGACGTGGCGTCTTTGCCGGCCTCACCGCTGGCGCACTGATCTGGCTGTACACGCTGATTCTGCCGCTGCTCGGCTGGCCGCTGGAGATGTTTCCGGGGCTTGAGTGGATGTACACGGCCGATCTGCCGTTCAACACCAGCGCCCTCACCCTGGGCGTCACGCTGTCGCTGGTGGGCAATGCAACGCTGTTCTTCTGGGTCTCGATCCTGTCGCAAACGCGAGTGGCCGAGCATTGGCAGGCCAGTCGCTTCATCGGTCAGGAGATCTACTCGACGGCCAGCACCCGCCGGCTCCTGGCCGTGCAGGTCGAGGACCTGCTGTCGCTGGCGTCACGTTTCGTCGGTGCCGAACGGGCCGAGCTGAGCTTCCAGCGCTTCGCCCGTCGTCACGGCCACGACTATTCGCCCAAGCAGCAGGCCGATGGCCAGTGGATCGCCCATACCGAGCGCCTGCTCGCTGGCGTGCTCGGCGCTTCCTCCACACGGGCGGTGGTCAAGGCGGCGCTGGAAGGTCGCGACATGCAGGTAGACGATGTGGTGCGCATCGTCGGTGAAGCCTCCGAAGTGCTGCAGTTCAACCGCGCGCTGTTGCAAGGCGCCATCGAGAACATTACCCAGGGCATCAGCGTGGTTGACCAGTCGCTGCGGCTGGTGGCCTGGAATCACCGTTACCTGGAAATGTTCGATTACCCCGACGGACTGGTGTATATCGGCCGGCCGGTTGCCGACGTGATCCGCTACAACGCCGAGCGCGGACTGTGCGGGCCGGGCAATCCGGACACACACGTGGCCAAGCGCCTGTACTGGATGCGCCAGGGCCGCGCCCATACGTCGGAGCGGACTTTCCCCAATGGCCGGGTGGTCGAACTGATCGGCAACCCCATGCCCGGCGGTGGCTTCGTCATGAGTTTCAGCGACATTACCGCCTACCGCGAAGCCGAGCGCGCCCTGAAGGATGCCAATGAAGGCCTGGAACAGCGCGTCAGCGAACGGACCCAGGAACTGTCCGAGCTGAACAAGGCGCTTACCGCGGCGAAAAGCACCGCCGAAGCCGCCAACCAGTCGAAGACCCGCTTTCTCGCGGCGGTCAGCCACGACCTGATGCAGCCCTTGAACGCTGCGCGGCTGTTCTCCGCCGCGCTGTCGCACCAGCACGATGCCCTGCCACGCGAGGCCCAGGATCTGGTTCGCCATCTCGACAGTTCATTGCGCTCGGCCGAGGACCTGATCTCCGACCTGCTGGACATCTCGCGCCTGGAAAACGGCCGTATCACACCGGACCGCAACCCCTTCCCGCTTTCGAATCTGTTCGACACCCTGAGCACCGAGTTCACCGTACTGGCAGCCGAACAGGGCGTGGACTTCAAGGTGCACGGCAGCCGGCTGCGGGTCGACAGTGATATACGCCTGCTGCGGCGTGTGCTGCAGAACTTTCTCACCAACGCCTTCCGCTATGCCAAGGGCCGCGTCGTCCTGGGCGTGCGCCGCCAGGGAGCCTCGCTGCGCCTGGAAGTCTGGGATCGTGGACCGGGTATTGCCGAAGACAAGCTGCGTGTGATTTTCCAGGAGTTCAAACGCCTGGACAGCCATCAGACCCGAGCGGAGAAAGGCCTGGGATTGGGCCTGGCGATCGCCGACGGTTTCTGCCAGGTGCTCGACCACCCCCTCTCGGTCCGCTCCTGGCCTGGCAAGGGCAGCGTGTTCAGCGTGAGCGTGCCAATCGCCGGCAATCCCGCCAGGCAGATCAAGGCCAACGGTGATATCCAGCAGACCGCCCTGACCGGCATCCAGGTCCTGTGCATCGACAACGAGGACAGCATCCTGGTCGGCATGAACAGCCTGCTGTCGCGCTGGGGCTGCCAGGTATGGACGGCCAGCAACCGGGCCGAATGCGAGGCGCTGCTGCGCGAGGACGTGCGCCCGCAACTGGTGCTGGTCGATTACCACCTGGACAACGGCGAGACGGGATCGGAGCTGATGGCCTGGCTTCGCACCCGCCTCGGCGAGCCGATCCCCGGCGTGGTCATCAGCGCCGACGGCCGCCCCGAGCTGATCGCTGCGATCCACGCCACCGGCCTGGACTTTCTTGCCAAGCCAGTCAAGCCAGCGGCGCTGCGGGCACTGATGAGCCGTCACGTTCCGCTGCACTGAAGCGGGCTTGCCCTGGCGCAAGCCCGCCCCTTAGCCAGACGGCTAGAATCGGCTCATCAGCAACTACCGGTGGCCTGCGCCCATGACCCTCGAGACGCTACTGAACCTGGCCACTGCCCTCGGGGTAGGCCTGCTGATCGGCACCGAACGCAGCTGGAGCGAGCGCGGTAGCAGCCAGGAAGCCTTGGCCGGTATCCGTACGTTCGGCCTCGGCGGGTTGTTTGGCGGGCTGGCCACGCTGCTGGCCGGACAGCTCGGCGGTGCAGTGTGGATTGTCATCTTCATCATGCTGGCGCTGCTGGTGGTCGCCGGTTACCTGATCGAATCGCGCAACAACCCCGACCACGGCATGACCACCGAGGTCGCGCTGCTGCTGACCTTTGTCTTGGGCAGCCTCGCGGTCGATGACAATCGCTTGCTCGCGGCATCCGTCGCGGTTGTCGTGGCTCTGCTGTTGAGCCTCAAGGCGCGCCTGCATGGTGCCCTGCGCCAACTCAGCGAGGCCGAGCTCAGCGGTGCGCTGAAGCTGCTGTTCATTTCCGTGGTGCTACTACCGGCGTTGCCCAACGAAGGCTACGGCCCCTGGCAGGCCTTCAACCCTTACGCCACCTGGTGGATGGTGGTGCTGATCGCGGGGATCGGCTTTGCTGCTTATGTCGCCATCCGGCTGCTGGGCGCGCGCCATGGCCTGATGGTTACGGCGCTGCTCGGCGGCATCGTGTCCTCCACCGCGATGACCATCTCCCTTGCCCGCCTGGATGCACCCAGACTGCGCCCTGCCCTGGCCGCAGGGCTGCTGGCAACCTCGGCCCTGATGTTTCCCCGGGTGCTGCTGGAAGTTGGTCTGATCAACCGGGGCCTGTTGCCAGAGCTGGTCGCGCCGCTAGCCACCGCCGGGCTCATTTATGCCGGCGGCGCCCTGTTCCATTACATGCGTGCTGCCGGACAACCGGAAGGCTCAGCGCAACCGCCGCTGAGCAATCCCTTCGAGCTGGGCCCGGCGTTGCGTTTCGCCGCGCTGCTGGTGCTGATCCTGTTTCTCGTCGAAGGGGCACGGCGCCTGCTGGGCGAGACGGGCATCTACCTAGTCTCGCTGGTATCCGGACTGACCGACGTGGATGCGATCACCCTGTCGCTTGCCAACAGCGCCCGTACCGATCTGGACGAGCAGATCGCAGTCCGCGGGATCTTTCTCGCGGCGCTGAGCAACAGCCTGGTCAAGGCAGGCCTGATTCTGTTCATCGGTGGCAGATCCCTGGCGATGCTGACGCTGCCGTTCATGCTTGTCGGCCTGCTGGCCGGACTTGCCGTGTTGTGGCTGGTATGACGCAAACCGCGCTGCCTATTCCTCGGCTTCCTCCAGCGGCGTCTCGGCGCCGGCACGCTCGAGCCAATCGGCCGGCAGCCGCTTGCTAGCGCGCGCGCCCAACAGCTTGAGCTGTTCAGCCCGCCCCACGAGGTTGCCGCGCCCGTCGGTAAGCTTGTTGCGTGCACCGACGAAGGCCTTGTCCAGCTGCTGCAGGCGCGTGCCTATCTCGTCAAGGTCCTGAATGAAGGCAGCGAACTTGTCGTAGAGCGCCCCCGCCCGTTCGGCGATCTCGCGGGCATTCTGGCTCTGTCGTTCCTGCCGCCAGAGACTGTCGATCACCCGCAGTGTGGCGAGCAGGGTAGTCGGGCTGACGATCACGATGTGCTTGCTGTACGCCTCCTGAAACAGCTCGGGATCGCCCTGCAAGGCCGCTGCGAAGGCGCCTTCGATGGGTACGAAGAGCAGCACGAAATCCAGGCTCTGCAATCCTTCGAGACGCTGGTAATCCTTGAGCGACAAGCCCTTGAGATGGTTGCGCAACGACAGGACATGCTGCTTGAGCGCCAGCGCGCGACTGGGTTCGTCTTCGGCGCAGGTCAGCGCCTGGTAGGCAGTGAGACTGACCTTGGCATCCACCACCACCTGCTTGTCGCCGGGCAGCTGAATCAGGACGTCCGGCTGGAAGCGTTCGCCGTCCGGGCTCCTGAGACTGACCTGGGTGTGGTATTCGCGCCCTTTCTCCAGCCCGGCATGTTCCAGAACGCGCTCGAGAATCAGCTCACCCCAGTTGCCCTGGGTCTTCTGCCCCTGCAGGGCGCGGGTCAGGTTGGTCGCCTCGTCACCCAGGCGCTGATTGAGCTGCTGCAGCCGCTCCAGTTCCCTGGCCAGGGAAAACCGCTCTCGCGCTTCGCTCTGGTAGCTCTCCTCGACGCGCTTTTCGAACGACTGGATGCGCTCCTTCAGAGGATCGAGCAGCTGCCCAAGACGCTCATGGCTGGCGTCGGCAAATCGCTGCTCGCGTTCCTCGAAAATCTTTCCTGCCAGTTCGGCAAACTGCGACCGCAATTCGTCCCGTGCGCCCTGGAGGTCGGCCAGGCGCTGCTCGTGGGTCTTCTGCTGTTCATTCAGCTCGGCGGTGAGCGCAGCATGTGCGGCACTCAGGGTGCGCAGCTCGGCTTGCTGCGCATCGCGCTCGGCCTGCAGATCATCGAGGGCTTCGCGGGTTTCCAGGCGTTGGACCTGCAGCCATTCGGACTCACGGCGCAAGACGGCAGCCTCGGCCTGCAGCGTCGCCCGGGATTCCTGCAGGTCGGCCAGATCCTGCCGACTGGTTTCCAGCTGGGCGCTCAGGCCTTCCTGGGCCATGGTCGCCTGGGTCAGTCGCTCGTCCAGTAGCGAAACCTCAGCCTGCTGCCGGGATAAGCGCCTTTGCAGCCCCACCGCGACAACAGACAGCATCAGGCAGAGGGCGCCGAGCCCGGCGGACAGATAGAGGGGATCGAAAGGCATTGGCGGCTCCGGCTGAATTGCCGGGCAGTATAGCCAGCATGACCCCGGAGGTCAGGCCGACCCGCCTGCGCTGCCGCCTCTAGCGAGAGGCAGGCAGTCGTGAAAGGAGACGCGAGGCTTCGGCCGAGCCCTGTGCGGCAGCCTGTTCCAGCCAGTGGCGAGCCTTGGACAACTCACGATGTTGCCCTTGGAAATACAGCTGACCCAGCTCCAGCTGGGCCTGGCGGTCACCGGCTCGTGCAGCCTGACGCAGCAACTCGAAACCGATTCGGCGGTCGCGCTGGCTGTCGCAGTCATGGCAGAGCAACCGTCCCAGGCGGCTCTGGGCAACAACCACACCTTCGAGTGCCGGCTGCTTGAGCATCCGCCCGGCGATACGTTTGACGCTCTTGGTCTGTCCTAGACGCTGGCTGTCCAGCAGCCACAACGCCATGCGCATCGGCAGGCGTGGAGAAGATGAAGTGCTCTCGAGCGAGTTCGAGGCAAGAGGACGCGTTCTCATGGTCACCGAATGGTTCGGGGGGACAAGGGCGCGCACTCTACTCCTTTTTTTCGAGAGTTAAAGACTTGCAAAAAGATCTGAAACGCGATCCGGATCACATTGTTTTTTAATCCACAGAAGCTGTGGATAACTCTGTGGGCAAACAGGTTACAGTTTTCCGCAGGCCTGATGAACAGTGGCCTGCGGTTAGATTGATGTTTTTTTCGCCACACCAAAAAGTCCTTATTTTTCAGGTACTTAATAATCGATCTATGGCTTGGCCTGGTTTGCGACAGTTTGTCATAAGCGCTTGACAAGCCTGTTTGGTGAATGTGCACAAGTTTGGCGCGAAGGCCCTGAAACCGGTCAATCCAGCGTAATACCGGGCCTTCACGGCCTTGTCAGGGAACTTTTCCATTCCGAGCCAGTCGTCGGCTGCGCCGAAGCGGGGCGCGTCGCAACACGGAGGCAACCGGCTTATGCTGTGCCGCCGTCCATCACGAGAAGGGCCAATGACAAAGCCGCGCATCATCGGGCTCTCGGCTGTGCTCCTGCTGTCCATCATTCTCTCTGCCGGATTCTATGGCGCGTATCGCTGGCAGCAGTTCAAGGATCAGCAGGGTATCGAAACCTTTGAAATCGACGGCCTGCAGCTATCTCTGCGCTCGTTGACCCTGCGACAACTTGTCCTGCGCCGTCGGTCGGAAGACGGCGAACGACTCGGAGTACGCATCGAGAACCTGGTGTTGTCCTTCGATAGCTGGCGGAAACTGCTGCCGGTCCGGTCCATCCATGTGCAACAGCTTGATGTTGAATGGAACCCCGGCAAACAGCCGAATGAAGCCGCCCTACCTGATGCTCCGGAGCTGCCCGGCCGCGAGGACATCGAAGCATGGGCGAACTGGCTGCCACGCGAGGGCAGCATCGCAGCATTCAATCTGAGCGTCCCCTGCGCCAAGGGCAGCTGCCATGAGCAGGGCCAGGCGCACTGGCGTCATTCAGGTGGCCAGGTGCTCCCTGCTGAATCAAGCGTGACTCTGGAACGGCAATCCCATCGCCTGGCCTTGCTGGTAAACGCCTACGAGCAAGCCGCGGATTCCCACGTGAATCTGCAGCTCAAGCTGGACGGCGAACAACGCATGACCCTGCAGAATCAGTTCAGGCAGAGAGGAGACCACACGCTCTGGCGCGGCACGCTGGCGATGAATGAACTGCCGGAAGCGCCCTGGCTGCTGGAATGGCTGGGCGACTGGCTGACCTATACGCCACCGGCGCTGCCTGTGCCCGAACAGATGCGCATTGGCGCCGGCTGGGCGCTGGAGGTCGACACCGACACCCTGTTCGAAGACTGGAAGCCACTAGACGGCGAGCTGCGGGTATCGGCGAATCTGCCTGCACCCTGGCCGGTGGTGGGCATCGGCGGGCTCCAGGGTCAGCTGGACCTGGGCGCGCAGGTCGAGCGAGGCGTCTGGCTGCCTTCCGAGCTGGCGGCGGATATCACCGTACAACCGATGGCCGAGCTGTTCTCGCAGCTGCCGGAGAGCCTTCGCCCTAGCGCCCTGAGCCTCAAGATCACACCGGCATCAGCTGGCGCATCGGAAGAGACGCTGCCCTTGGATGTGCAGCTGGCAGCCAGCGGCCCCTCGCCGCTCACCCTCGATACGCGCCTCATCGTGCAGAGGTCCGCGCCCTTCGCATTGACCTTCGAAGACGGCCGGCTGAGGGTCCGCAGCCAGACCCTCACGGGGCCTGACGTGGTATTGAAGGGGGTTGAAGCGGACCTGCATCTGGCCGGACGGCTCTCGCCAGACGCAGCAGCCATCCGCTTCGACAAGCACTCGGCGATCACGTCCAGCAACCTGAGCACCCCAGTGGACCTGACGGCCAACCATCTGCGCCTGGATCTGGCCGGGGTTGGCATCGACCTGAGCTTACTCGACGGAAAGCTTCAGGGTTATTCGGTCAATGGCAATCCCTCGGTCACAGCGGGCAGATTGCTTCATCCCGCACTGCGCCCCCAGGGCTGGCGCTGGAGCGGCACGCTCAAGGTCGAAGACCCCCGGGTCTCGCTCAACGGCCGGTTGAGAAACGATGCCGGCCTGGACACGCCGCTGGCGCTGACCCATGACCTGACGACAGATGCGACTCGTCTGAAGGCTACCCTGCCCGAAGTGTTCCTGCGCGCCGGGAACCCCCTGGCCGCGACCCTCGCCGACTGGCCGCAGGTGCTGGATCTGAATAACGGCCGTCTCGGGGGACAGGCGCAGCTCGATCTGCCGGCCAGCGGGCCTCTCGCCGCAACAGCCACGCTCAGCGCAAGAGGCCTCGGAGGCATCTACGACCGCATCGAATTGGATGGGCTGGATGCCGAGCTATCAGCCACCATGCAGGGAAATGGCTTGAAGGTGAAGGTATCCGAGCTGACCGTGCGGGAGGCCAACCCAGGCTTCACCTTTGGCCCGCTGCAGTTCCAGGGGGCCTACGCCGGTCCACTCGACAACCTCGCCCAGGGCCGCCTGGAGTGGAGTGTCGCTGAAGTGCGGCTGTTGGGTGGGCGGCTCTGGCTTGATCCGGGCAGAGCCGATCTGGCTGCCGGCACGCAACAGCTGACGGCGCGATTGCGCGGCTTGCAGCTGCCGTTACTGCTCGAGGCCTACCCCGCCGAAGGCCTCTCCGGCACGGGGGTGATTGATGGTGAAATGCAGGTTCAGCGCAGCGAGGCAGGGATCAGCATCGAACAGGGCTCATTGAAGGCCCGCGAACCGGGCGGCGCGTTGCAGTTCCGCTCGGCCAAGCTCCAGGCGCTGGGCCAGGCCAACCCGGCCATGCGCCTGGTGACCGAAGCGCTGGATGACTTCCACTATGACCTGCTCGCCAGCGACGTGCGCTACGCCGCCGACGGCACCCTCGACCTGGGCCTGAAGCTGCATGGGCGCAATCCGGCACTGGAAGGCGGTCGTCCGATCAACTTCTCGATCAATCTGGAAGAGGACATCCCCGCTCTGCTGACAAGCCTGCAGCTGTCCGACAGGGTGAGCGAAACCATTCAAAGGCGCGTGCAGGAACGTCTCGGATCGGATCGTTGAGAACGGACTAGTCAGGAAAAGTGACGGCGCGGATAGCCGATGAAGCGGATCGGGAAATCGAGCGATTTACGAGTGAAACGAGCAGTCACAGGCGTTTTTAACGCAGCGTTGCCAACGCAGGTAGTTTTTTAATGGCCTATTGAGGCAAGGTATCGCCACCCCCGACCAGGAGAGAACCGTCATGCGGTTGTGCCAACCCTTCAGTATTCTGGCCCTGGCCTTGCTCGCCAGCGCCTGTACCCCGCGCGTGGAACTGGCCGTCCCCAATGAGCCAATCAACATCAACCTCAATGTGAAAATCGAGCACGAGATCTATATCAAGGTCGACAAGCAGCTCGACTCGATCATCAACGAAGACAGCGGTCTGTTCTGAGGAGCCTTATGAATACCTATCTGAAACTCGGAACCCTGCTCTTGACGCTCTGCCTGGCTCTGCCTGCGGCTGCCATGACCCTCAACGAAGCCATGTCGGCACTTGGCCAGGCCAAGGCCAGCGGCCAGCTCGGCGAGAGGCCGGACGGCTATCTCGGTGTGGTACAGAGTGGCGGCCAGGCCGAGGAAATCGCCAGCCAGATCAACCAGGCACGGCGGGCCGAATACCATCGGCTGGCGCAGAAGAACGGCATCAGCGTCAGCGACGTTGAAGCCATCGCCGGCAAGAAGGCCATCGAAAAGACCCCGTCCGGCCAGATCATTCAGCTCAACGGCAGCTGGGTGAAAAAGTAGGCCAAACCCGAGAGACGGCGCACGCGCCGTCTCTACGCGTCTATCAGGGCTTCATCTCCTCACGCAATGCCTTGACCTCGTCGGCAGATACCGCCGCAGCCGCGTTGCCCCAGCTGTTGCGCACGTAGGTCAACACATCGGCGATGTGCTCGTCGGACATGTTCCAGGCGAACGATGGCATGGCGGGTGCGGTCGGCGCTGCATCGGTCCCAACCGCACGGCTGCCCGCCAGAACCACCCGAATCAACGAGGTCGCATCGCGGCTGTTTACCAGTGGTGCCTGGGCAAGCCGTGGGAACAGATGGGTGATGCCCTCGCCGTCCGGCGTGTGGCAGGCCGAGCATTGGTCTTCGTAGATCAGCGCGCCGGTGCGCATGGTCGCCGTATCAGCCGATAGCGCCTCGGGCGGTGGCTGTTCCCGGTCACCCAGGCTCTTGAGGTAAAGCGCGACGGCGGAAAGGTCCTCGTCCTTCCAGTGCTGGGTGGAATGTTCAACCGCCTCGGCCATGGGTCCGGAGGCCATATCGAAGCGATTGGCGCCGGTTTTCAGATAGCGGACGATTTCCGCCTCGCTCCAGCCGCCGATACCGGTATGGCTGTTTGCGGTGATGTCTGGGGCCATCCAGCTCTGCAGGGCACTGCCGGTGAGAAACTCATCATCCTTGTCGCCACCGATCAGGTTTTTCGGTGTGTGGCAGCTGCCGCAGTGGCCCAGGCCCTGCACCAGATATGCGCCCCGGTTCCACGCGGCAGAACGGTCAGGGTCTGGCCGATATTCGCCCTCCTCGAAAACCAGCCAGTTCCAGGCGATCAGGCTGGCGCGGATGTTGAACGGGAACGGCAACTGGTTGGTGTCGACCTCGTGGCGGACCGGGTCCAGCGAGTTCAGGTAGGCCCAGATCGCGCGGTTGTCCTCGCGGGTCACCTTGGTATAGGCGGTGTACGGCATGGCCGCGTAGAGACGCTTGCCCCCGCGTGCGTGGCCGTTGGACATGGTGTTCTGGAAATCCTCGAACGACCAGCGGCCGATGCCGGTGTCGGCATCGGGCGTGATATTGGCGCCCAGCACCTCCCCAAAGGGCGTATCGATCGCGACACCGCCGGCAAACGGGGGCTGACCCGGCAGCGTGTGGCAAGCGGTGCAGTCGCCCAGCGTGGCCAGGTAGCGGCCACGGGCGACCAGGTCATAGGAGTCGCTGCCATCGCCGGCTTGCGCCATGCCTGCCATGAGCCCGAGCATTCCAGCGCAGAGAGAGGAGATCATTTTCATATGGCGATCATCTCCCCTGGGTTTTTCAAGTACAGACGGCGGATGGCGTCGGCCGCCTTGAAGGCCAGCGCACCAACCGTTCCGGTCGGGTTGTAGCCCGGGTTTTGCGGAAAGGCGCTGGCGCCGACGACGAACAGGTTCGGCACGTCCCAGACCTGCAAATGCTTGTTGACCGAACTGGTGGTCGGGTCGGCCCCCATCACGAAACCGCCGACGACGTGGGACGACTGATAGGGACCGCTGTTCCAGTGGCCATCCTGGTAGGTCTTGACGATCTCCCTCGGGTTCATCGGTGCCGCAATCTCGGCCAACCGGTCGATGGAGAAGCGCGACATCCTGCGATCGTTCTCGGAGAAATCAAAGGTGATGCGCAGCAGCGGCCTGCCGTGCGGGTCGGTGTAGGTCGGGTCGAGCGAGAGGTAATTGGTACGGGTGGTGTAGCTGCTCGCTTCGCAACCAATGGACATGGTGCTGAGGTAGTTGTCGACGGTCGCCTGTTTCCACTTCGAGCCCCAGCGCGGCGTACCGGGCGGGACCGGCCGCGTGCCGATCGGCGACGCACCCACCGGAGTCACACGGATGCTGCCTCCGCCAAG
Organism: Stutzerimonas sp. C6.4V; assembly: GCF_058536345.1. Lineage (NCBI taxonomy): Bacteria > Pseudomonadati > Pseudomonadota > Gammaproteobacteria > Pseudomonadales > Pseudomonadaceae > Stutzerimonas > Stutzerimonas sp. C6.4V. Next base: position 838,049 of record NZ_JBZUBM010000001.1, on the reverse strand, counting down.
AAAGCCCAGCCCCGAGTGATCGAAGTTGTCGTTGTTGAAGTCGTCGATGCCCATCCCGACGGCGCCCGCACCGATGAAGGGGTTGAAATTCTTGTTATCGAAGAACAGCTGCACGCTGTTGGCCGTCTGGTAGGCGTAGTTGCGCCCCGTGGTGCCGGTGTTGCTGACCGGATCATAGGGCTGGCCGACGCCGGACAGCAGCATCAGGCGGACGTTCTCGAAAGTGAAGGCGCTGACCACCACTAGGTCCGCGGGCTGCTCGTACTGATTGCCCGAAGTGTCGACATAGACGACGCCGGTGGCGCGTTTGCCGCTGGAGTCGAGGGTCACGCGCAGCACCTCAGCGTGGGTGACAGCTGTGAAGTTGGGTTTGCGCATCAAGGCTGGCAGCACATTGACTATGGCGCTGGCCTTGGAATAGTTGGCGCAGCCGAAGTTGGTACAGAACCCGCAGAAGGTACAGGGCCCCATGGTCACGCCGAGCTGATTGGTATAGGCCTGGGATGCCAGCGAGGACGGCACCGGAAACGCCTGGTAGCCCAGCTCGCGCACGGTTTCGGCAAACAGCGTCGGCCCGTAGGGCTGCTCCAGTGGAGGCAGCGGGTATTCGATCGAACGGCTGCCTTCGAAGGGATTGCCGCCCTCGAGGATCTCGCCGTTGAGGTTGCCCGCCCTGCCTGACGTACCGGCCAGCCGCTCGAAAGCCGTGTAATGCGGTTCCATCTCGGACCAGTCGGTGCCCCAGTCCTGCAAAACCAGCTCATCGGGGATGGCGTCGGCGCCATAGCGCTCGGTCAGGTGGCTCTTGAGGCGAAACTCCTCGGGCTGAAAGCGAAAAGTAATGCCGGCCCAGTGGTTACCCGCCCCGCCCACACCGTTGCCAGGATGGAACGAGCCCCACTCGCGCATTGGCAGGGCCGTCTGCGACGGGTTGTTACGTACCGTCACGGCGTTCTGCATCGGCCGCAGCATCAGTTCCTGACGGCGCAGGTAGCGCAATTCATCGGTCACCGAGGCAATGTTGAAATCACGTGTGGTATCGCGCCAGGGTCCGCGCTCCAGCGCGATCACTTCAAGTCCCTCGTCGGCCAGTTCGTTGGCGATGATCGACCCGGCCCAGCCCAGCCCGATAACCACGACATCTGTTGCGGGAAGCTTCTTGATCATTTCGTGGCCCTCGCATTCCAGGAGTCCCCACCGATGATCGACAGCGGCACCAGATCCAGCTTCTGGTTGTGCAATGTGATGTAGCGGCGATAGTCGTAACGCGCGCCGGGAAAGCCGACCATCTTCCAGGACACCATGTCGCGATTGCCGCCATAGATGGGATCGCCAAAGAACCCCTCCATGGTGTTGCCCAGCACCTGCTCGAAGAACAGTTTCGAGTCCATGCCTTCCAGCGGAACACCGCCCTTTTCCAGCTCGGCGAGCAACCCGTCCTGTTGCTCAGCAGTCAGGCCGCTGAACGATTGCTGATGACGCGACTGGCATAGCTTTTCCAGACCGGCCAGTCCCAGACGCATGCGCTCGCGCGGTGTGAACCGGGACTGGTCGCCCTGCTCCGGCGTGCCTTCCTGAAAGGGCGCGGCCATGTAGAGGCGACTGGCATCGCCGTAATTGCTGGCCAGCTGGCGATCCATGAAGACCACACAACCGGCCTCGCTGCCGCTGACACTCAGCCCGTCCGCCGGGATCAGACGATCGACGACGGCGGTCACCTCCCTGACCTCGTCCCCGGTGAAGAACCGCCACCCGGGGGAGTCGTAGTGCATCGGGCCGTTGTGGTCGAAGGGTTGCCAGGGCGGGATACCGGTCAGGGTAGTGGCCTTGGCGGAGGCAGCAGCACCAACGGCAAGACCGCTGACAGAGGAGAAGATCAACTGACGGCGAGTCAGGCCACGGTTGGGGTTGTCGTTCATGCGAGGTCCCTTGAAGTGATGCGCAGACCGAACTGGCCATACGCTCAACAGGCTTGACGGAACGAACGGCTCAATCGGGGTCAGCTTCTACCGACACGTGATGCCCATTCCTTCCGTCTGGGTATTCAACGGACTGCACTGGAAACATATTGTTTCATCTAAATTCCTGTTGGTTTTGATCGACCACCCTGTCTGATACGCGGTTTTCAGCCTCATTTTCTGCAGCAGCCGCCATCAGAACATGCCTGAGCGGGCCCGCCGTGGCAGCAGAAAAAAGGATGCGCAAGCAAGCGATATGCACGCCGAAGACGCGCAAAAGCGATGCCTCGAACGGAGGCCGTCACAGGGCTGGAGAAGATCACTTCGCAGTAGCTGGCGACGCTAACCCGTACCCTCACCAGCTCTCTCAACGGAACTCGTCAGGTCCCGATGACGCCGCCGTCGTCTTTCGTGATGAGCACCGTCGAGGCCCGCGGGCGGGTCTTGCCGTCGCTGGCCGGAAAGCTCAGCTCGGGGTGCTGGACGTTGATCCACATGGCGCGGTAGTCCGGGCTCCAGGTGATGCCGGTGATTTCGCAGCCGCGCGGGCCGACCAGGAAGCGTCGTACCTCGCGGGTGCGCGGGTCGGCGCAGAGCAACTGATTGGTGCCCATGGCCTGCATCGCCGCTTCCTCGTCGCCAAAGTCGGTCTCGATCCATAGCCGGCCAGCATTGTCGAAGGCCAGCCCATCGGGCGAGGAAAAGATGTCGCCGTTGATGGTGCCGGTGAGGTTGGCCGGTACTGGCTGGCCGTCTGCGCTCCTGGCTCCGGGCTGTTCGCCTGCCAGCAGGAAGACTTCCCAGGCAAAGGTGGTCGCGGTCGGATCGGCGCCCTCCTCGCTCCAGCGCAGGATCTGGCCGTGCAGGTTCACGGGACGGGGGTTGGCCTTGTCGGTGGGCCATTTAACGCCGCGGTTGTCGTTGTTGGTCAGGGTCACATAGACCTCGCGACTGCGCGGGTGCACGGCCACCCACTCTGGCCGGTCCATGGGTGTGGCCCCCACATGGTCACCGGCGGCGCGGGCATTGAGCAATACTTCGGCCTGATCCGCAAAGCCGTTCTCGGCAGTGAGACCGTTCTGCCCGTGGACCAGCGCCAGCCACTCGCCGCTGCCATCAGCATTGAAACGCGCCACGTAGAGGATGCCACTGTCCAGCAGCCGTCGATTGGCCTGATCGTCTCTCGCCACATAGCGGCCGTTGGGGACGAATTTGTAAACGTACTCGCCCTTGGTGTCGTCGCCCGAATAGAAGGCCATTCGGCCGTCTTCACCCAGCGAAAGCACCGAACATTCGCGGCAGTAGCGACCAAAGGCGGTGCGCTTGATCGGCTTGCTCTGCGGATCGAACGGATCGACCTCGACTACCCAGCCGAAGCGGTTCGGCTCGTGTACATGGCCGCCGTGCGGTTGCGTCGGGTCCGGGGTCGCATTGAAGCGCGGGTCGGCGGTTTCCCAGCCGTAGAGTTTGCTCAGGCCCTTGCCCTCGATGCCATAACGCTTGTGCGACACTCGCTTGGCCATGTCCTCGGCGTCATGGTTGACGAAGTAGTTGTGCCAGTTCTCCTCGCACACCAGATAGGTGCCCCAGGGCGTGAAGCCGCTCGAGCAGTTGTTCAGCGTGCCGATGATCTCCCGTCCGCTGGGGTCGGAAGCCGTCTTCAGCGCGTCGTTGCCGGCCAGCGGGCCGCTCACCGCCATGGGCGTCATGGCCGAGATGCGCCGGTTGTAACGCGACGGCATGACCCGCTGCCATTGCCCCTGCGCATCCTTTTTCACTTCGATGACGCTGACGCCATGGGCCGCCTGCTCCTTGCGCACCTCATCCAGCGGCCGCTTGCCATCGGTGAAGGTCATGCCGTTGGGATGCAGCGGCGGGTTCACGTACTCGTGGTTCATCACCAGCAGGGCATGGCTATCCGGATCTTCCGGAAAGGGAAAGAAGTGCATGCCGTCATGGTTGTCGCCCGCCTGCTTGAGCTGGGCCTGCCAGTCATCGGTGGCGTCCGGGTTCCATTCGGGCGCATCGGCCATGACGGCATCGCCCCAGGAAAAGAACGCCCGAGCGCTGTAGCCCGGTGCAACCTGCACGCTGTCGAACGCTGGGTCTAGCTGCGTCGGGATGCCCTTGAATCCAATCAGCGACTCGGATTGCACGGCGCTGCTACAAGCACCCAGGCTGCCCCCGAGAAAGCCCAGTGCGGCAAGACCCATCCCGCCCTTGAGCAGGTTGCGCCGGCTGCGATCGACCAGCTGCTCCAGCGAGGCGTTGGTGCTCGGGTTGATCGCCTGGTCGTCCAGGGCGGAAAGGTTGGCGTGAAAGCTCTGAAAATCCTGTTTCATCAATGACTCGTCAAGCAAATGGGTCTGGTCCGCATCACTGGATGCGGTAGTGAAAGGTGTTCTTGACCTCGGGAACGGTCACGGCGCGACCGTCGACGATCCGAGGTTGGTACGGATGTGTTTAACGGTCCTGAGTGACGGCAGGATGAACGACATCCATTGCCAGATAGGTCCGCTGCTCGCAGCTCTGCATGACGCAGCGGTCTGCGCTCACCGCCTAATCCTAGCCGTCTGGCTTCGTCAGACAGCGCAGCGCAGCCGACAACAATGCCGGTCATGCATCCGCTATGCGATTAGGCGCAGCCCGCATCCCTCACGCCAGCTTGTCGGCGGTAACCCGGTGCAGCGTGCCGCTGCCGTTCTCGAAGGCGCTGACGTTGGCCAGCGTCGTCTCGGCGATGTTGGTCAGGGCTTCGGTGGTGAAAAAGGCCTGGTGCCCGGTGATCAGCACGTTGTGGAAGGTGGTCAGGCGCATGAACAGGTCGTCGCTTATGACCCGCTGGGACAGGTCCTGGAAGAACAGGTTTTCCTCCTCCTCGTAAACATCCAGCCCCAGCCGGCCAATCCTGCCGCTCTTCAGACCATCGATCACCGCCTTGGTGTCGATGACCCGGCCGCGCCCTGTATTGATCAGCATCACGCCGGGCTTCATCTGCCCGATCGCCGCTGCATCGATCAGGTGGTCGGTTTCCGGGGTCAGCGGGCAATGCAGGGAAATGATGTCCGAATCGCCCAGCAGCCTTTCCAGCGGCACGTAGCTGAGGAAATCCTTGGCATCGGGGCTGGGAAAGGGGTCGCTGGCCAGCACCTTGCAACCGAAGCCGTGCATGATGTCTGCGAAGATCAGTCCGATCTTGCCGGTGCCGATGACCCCTACCGTCTTGCCATAGAGGTCGAACCCCAACAGGCCGTCGAGCGAAAAGTTACCCTCGCGGACCCGGTTGTAGGCGCGGTACGTCATTCTATTCAGGCTCAGCACAAGCGCCACGGCATGCTCGGCAACCGCGTGAGGCGAGTATGCGGGCACACGCGCAACCGTCATGCCCAGTCGCTGCGCCTCCGCCAGGTCGACGTTGTTGAAACCTGCCGAGCGCAGCGCGATGAGTTCGGTGCCGTTCGCCTTCAGTAGCTGCAGCACTTCGCTGTCGAGCCTATCGTTGACGAATGCACAGACGCCTGCAAAACCCGTAGCCAGGGAAGCCGTTTCCGCTGTCAGTCGGGCATCAATATAGGTGAGTTGGTGCTGGTGGGCGCGGTTGGCCTGTTCAAGAAAGGTACGGTCGTAGGGCTTGGTGCTGAATACCGCGATGCGCATGGCGTACCTCCTCATGATGTCTATTGGGCGACCGCCGGCCCGAGTCCACGCCTTCACGCGGGAAGGCTATGGCTACGAGCCGAGCGGCCGACAGGTTCATCACAGGTGGCCGTAGGCAGATGACCTCAAGCCAGCCCGTCGAACCGGGCATAGGGATTGCTGCAGGGCAACCGATAACCAATGAAGGAAACCCTGGGGTTGGCCTGGCCTTGCTGTCGCAGGAAATCGGTCGACATCATGAAATCCGTCAGCAGACGACGCTCGAATTCGTCGACCTTGGGGTCCGTATAGGCTGAGCCCATCCCCGTGTCTTCACGGATCCTGTACAAGCCCATCAGTGCTGTGAGTTTCTTTTGACCATAGTGTTCATGCATTGCATCGACAAACATGCGCTGTTGTTCGTCTTCCATCTGAAAGTCGCCAACCAGACGATGCAGCAGGTGCGGGATGAACACCTGGCGATCCTCATAGATCCAGGCGCCCGCGCTCACCGCCACCAGACCCAGCGTGGCAGCTGATGAGATCAACAATGTGCGACGTTTCATCGGCGTTCCTTAGCTAAACAGCAGATCAGCAGCGCGGATCGACAGCGCAGCGGCCGTCAGGCTGGGGTTGGCTGGCGAGCAGCTTGGGTAGGTCGCGGTGCCGACGACCACCAGGTTGCGCATCTGGTGATGCAGCATCCGGCTATCTACGACCGAGCCATCATCGATCCCGCCCATGCGCAAGGTGCCTTGCACGTGGGATTCGGTCAGTCGCCACTCGCGGAAGTGGATCGATTCCACCGGCAGCGGCGAAAGCAGCTTCTCCAGATTGTCCAGGCCGAACTGCACACCCTTCAGGCCGTAGTCGGACTCACCCTGGTAGTCGATGACGGCGTTGCCACTGGTTGGATCCAGCGTGATTCGGCTGTCGCGATTTGGCAGGTCCTCGCTGACCACCATCAGCGGCAGGAGCTGGTTCCAGCGCCCGAATTCGGGACGCAGCCCGTAGGGCCAGCGATTTTCGAAATAGACCAGGCAAGCCGAGTGGTCCTTGCGGAAATCACCGTCATACAGGGCGTAGTTGAGGCCCGTGGTGATGGTGCTGCCGTCGAAGTTGCCCAGACCGTCGAGGTACACCTCGACGTTTGCCCCAACCTGCTCATGCAGGCCCCGGCCGGTATCGCCGAAGTCGATACCCGAGCGCAGCAGGATGGCCGGACTCTGGATCGCATTGGCGCCCAGCACGAACAAGTCGCCGAAAACCTTGATCTCGACTCCCTCGGAGCTGACCGTTGCGCCCTTGATCGCGCTGCCCTCGTACTCGAGGGTCCGCACTTCAGCCTTAAGGCAGACATCGACCTTGGGATGGTTGAACAGGTGGGGCAGGCCGTTCTGTGCGGTGAACTTGGCGTTCATCGGACACAGGTTGCAGGTGGCATTGGCGCAGCAGACGCCGCGGGTGCCGGTGGCCACGCGAGCCCGGCCGGTAGGCATGATGAAGTGGTGATCGGGCATCGCCTCCTTCATCAGCATGTCGATCGACGACCCCTTGTGTGGCGGCTGCGGGAATGGCTGACTGCGGGGCAGCACGCGCGCCATGTCCGGGTCGCCGGCAATCGACATCACCTGTTCAGCCTGGCAGTAATAGGGCTCGAGTTCGTCGTAGCTCAGCGGCCAGTCGTGGCCCACGCCGTAGCGTGTGCGGGTCGCAAAGTCGCTGGGATGCAGGCGCGGCGTCTGGGAATACCAGCAATTCATGCCGCCACCCAGGGCGATGGTGGTGTTCCAGGGCTTCTCGCCGCGGTTGGCGTAAGTGGCTTCGGGCTTGATGAGCGAACTGCTCTGGTTCTGGATCTGCCAGTCCCAGGGATGGAAGTCGCCCCATTCGATGATCAGGGCGCGTCCCTTGATGTGCTTCAAGGCTTCGTTCAGAAAGAAACTGGAACCGAAACCCGATCCAATGACCACCAGCTCGTAATGTGTCCTGTCGATGTCCCTTGCGCTTACGCGGTTGATTTGCACGACCTCTTCCCTTCCTTCTGCAGCCTTGACCAAAGCCGGCTGCCTGATCACTCGTTCACGTCAGCAGTTGCTCCGCTGCGCAGCGCATACCTGGCCAAGCCTGGCGCACCGCACTGGCACGGCCAAACGACCAGTTGTACGTGACCCCCTTGCGGCTGTGTAGTTCCGTACCGGGCTGTTCCGTGCATCACCTGGGCTTAATCATTCAAGCCCTCGGCCAGCCAGGCACGCACCTGCCGGCGCTCCCTGCGAGAGAGCAATTGCCGGGTAAAGGACTCCTCCGGCACCAGGCGGCACTCCGGATCGGTGAGATCGCCCAGACGAAACCGTCGCAAGACGCCCAGCGGATGACGCTCCGGCCCATAGAACGCCACGGCGCGGATTTCCATGGTGTGAAACTGCCAGTCACCTACCGGCACATGACCGTCAAGCTCAATGCCGTGTAGCTCCGCGACTCGCCGCAACATGCCCTGAAACGTTCCGATATGGATGAATTCACTGCTGCGTAAGGGGCCCTGGTGCGTCGTCTGGTGAATGGCCAGGTCGGGTGAAACGTCATCCTCCATGCTCTGGCGAATATCCGTCACATCGACCTGCAGCGGCCCACGCGACGTCTCGATCGACACCACCAGCTGATTGATGAACATCGGCTCGGCACTCATATTGGAAATCAGGCAAAGCGAGCCCAGCCCCTTGCCGGCACCACGGTTGATGAGCAGGCTCGGCTGCCGCTGGCGCCTGAAGTTTCTCAGCAGCAGGTGGGCATAGAACATCCAGACCAGCAGCGTGCTGGCAGACAGGGCCAGCGAAATCAGCTGGTGATTGTTTTTAAGCCATTCGATCATTGGAAGCCTCGCGGTGTGGTCCGCTGCTGAGACAGCACAAAGGAGATGACGTGCCAGCCTGCGAACACCATCAGCCGGATCGGAGGACCTCGCGGAATCAACGGGGACCGAACAATCGAACTGGCATCGGGTCCAGATCAGAGAGACCCGACCGCAGCAATCGAGGACATCCGATGAACATCTCCGCCACCACAATGACGCTCATTGCCGCCCTGATAACAGGCACGGCGGCCCATGCGGCCTCCAGCGACACTCAGGACAACCGTCCGGACGAGCAGAACCAGCAAACCCAGCAGAACCAGAACGGTGAGGCCTCGGCACACGGCTACCAGAACCCGACCGGCGAAGATCCGCAGCCGCGCCTCACCGAAGAAACCATCGAAAACGCCCACGGAGATGTGGATATGGAAGACGAACAGGAAACCGACGCGGAACAGCAATAGCAGAGCCGGAAGTTGCAGGACTGGCCCACGCTACGGCTTCCCGCCTATGCCGGCACGCGCTTTCAACGGCGTCTATTGCATGGCACGTCTGAGCGTAAAGGCGCCGCGCAGCTCGCCCTCGTTGAAGCCGCGAGCTTGATCGTGGGGATAACGCTGGTCGATAAGAGCGGCCAGCTCGGGCTTGATTGAACTGCCATGGCACGCCAGGCAGGCCTGCGCGGTGGGGATCGCTTTCATCAACCGGAACTCACCGGCCACCACCTCAGCATGCATCATCGAGTTCAATGGCTCGCCGTTGGCGGCACGCTTAGCGAATTGTTGCAGCACCGAGCGCTCCCAGGCGTCGGGAGCGTTCTCCGGGTTGCGGACTTTCAACGCCGTACGGCCTGCGTGCCAGGGCGCCTGACTGTGTTCCGAGCTGATCTGGGGCGCCAGCTCCTGGCAGGCAAGGACGGCCTGTTGCGGCCCGCCGGTCTTTACCGCTGTCTTTACCGTCGTCATCAACTGTTGCTGAAATGGCGGGATGAGCGCCAACCCCTCCTTGATCAAGGGGTCGACAGGTTCTGCCTGGCCGGCGAGGCTCACCAACAGCAGACTTGTGGAAACTAGGTAGCGCACGAAACCTCCTCAGGCGGCACCTGGCCGCGGCTAGCCATGTAAAAACCCATCGGAACCAGGAAACGCCCAGCTCCGTGGCGCCCCGTTGCCCCGATCGAAATACCTCGTGCCAACCCTTCTGCAACGCACAAGCTGCGAAGGCGGCACGTCCATATAGGATGATGCAGCGCCTAGCCAGCCAGCTCGCTGTGCAACCGGGTGCCGTGAAGCAGGTTGTCCGCCAATGGGCAGCGACGCTCTACCTCCTCGAGAAACTCACGCTTCTGTTCATGGCTCAGGTCCGCATCGATATCCACTCGCAGGCGCACCTCCTCGAAGCCAGGCCGCACGCTGGCGTCCCGCCCCAGCAGGCCTGCCGGATCGTAGTCCGCCTCGATTTCGAAGCGCATGCCGCGCAACTCGATCTTGCGCTGATGGGCTAGAAATCGACCAATCGTGCCGAAGCAGCCACCCAGAGCGGCTAGTACCAGTTCCAGCGGACTTGGCCCTGTGTCGGTACCGAATGCTGCCCGCGGCTGGTCGATCAGAACCTGATGGCCACTACAGGCCATCTCAATCGCAAAGCCGTTACCCATACTGCCTTGAACGCTGATGGTCTTCATATGCTGTCCGTAACTTACAAAAATGCGCCTCGGGCCCCCTGGACTGAGGTTTACAACGCATCAGGCCGGACCGACAGCATCCAGGCCCACACGACCAACTTCCTGTTTCGTCCAGCTCAGTTTCATTGAAGATATTATCTATTTAGATATTATGTTTTCAACGACAATGTTTCCCCGAACCTGCAACTTATCGTCGCAGCCCTTGAAGCCTGTAAGCGGACTGAGTGGGAGCTTCGCGGCTGAAGCCACTCCTACGAGAGCTGATCTGCGTTTCTGCCAGGATTGTGGATGCGGCATCAGCTGCGAAGGGGGAGCTCCAATGAATCATTGGTGAAATGCCGCGCTGCTCAAGGCGGACTAGCTAGCTGGCCGCGAGCAGGTCGCCGCCATCGCCGGGACGATTCGAATATCACCGACATAAACGAAGCGAAAACAAGAAGCCCCGCTGCACGCAACGCGTGGCGGGGCTTCATGTCTTTCAAAAAGTGGCGGAGAGATAGTCCGCCAATTCCACTTCCATCAAGCGTAACCAACATCCAGCAAACTTTCTTATAGCCTTTGTCTTACGGGCTTTTCAGCCTATCATCGTCCAGAGAGCGCCAGACGTTTACACCCAAAGCTATCGGCAAAGGTGTAGGTCAGGGTGTAGGTCGGAATTTGGAAGGTGTAGGTCAGGAGTTGCAGATGGGGAAGCTGACGGTTCGAACGGTGGACAGTCTGGTGAAAGCCGGAACGTCCGGCATGACCGGTGATGGCGAAGGGCTGTACTTTCAAATCAGTAAGACCGGGGACACAAGCTGGGTTTCCGCTACAAGATCGGTGGCCGGCCTCGCCTGATGGGCCTGGGGCGATACCCCGAGACAAGCCTTGCAGAAGCCCGTGAAAAAGCCACAGAGTGCCGCAAGCTGACCAAAGCCGGCATTGACCCTCTTGATGCGCGAGGCGCAAACCGTGAGCGTCAGCAACTGGAGGAGAAGAAAGAGCGCCAGCGCATCGAGCAAGAGCGCCTCGCCCTGGGGGGTTGCCAAGGCCCGTGCCGTAACCTTCAAGACCGTGGCCACCGACTACATCGCTGCGCACCGCGCCGGCTGGAAGAACATCAAACACGCCCAACAATGGGAAAATACGCTCGCCACTTACGCCGAGCCCATCATTGGGCATCTGCCGACATACGACGTGACCACAGCGCACCTCCTGGACATCTTGCACCCAATCTGGACAGAGAAGCCCGAGACCGCCAGCCGTGTGCGCAACCGCATTGAACTGGTACTGGATGCTGCGAAGGCGAGAGGGCTGCGCGAAGGCGAGAACCCGGCCCGCTGGCGTGGCCACCTGGACAAGCTGCTGCCAAAGCGGTCCAAGGTGCGCGCCGTGAAAAGCCATGCCGCCATGCCTTGGGCCGACCTGCCGGCATTTATGGTCCAATTGGCGACGGTCGAGGCCAGCAGCGCCCGCGCTCTTGAGCTGACGATTTTGACTGCCTGCCGCACCAGCGAAGTATTGAACGCCAAGTGGGACGAGATTGACCACGAGACGCGTACCTGGACAATCCCTGCGGAGCGGATGAAGGCCGGCAAGGCGCATCGCGTGCCGTTGGCCGACGCGGCGTTGGCCGTGCTGGACGCCCTGCCCCGCGAGCGCAGCGCTTTTCTCTTCCCTGGCATGAAACCGGGCAAGCCCCTCTCCAACCTGGCCATGACCATGACCATGCGACGTATGAACATGGGTCATCTGACCGTCCACGGTTTCCGCTCCACCTTCCGCGACTGGGCAGCCGAGCGCACCCACTATCCGCGCGAGGTCTGCGAAATGGCACTTGCTCACAAAATAGCCGCAGGAGCCGAAGCCGCTTACTGGCGTGGCGATATTTTTGAGAAACGACGTGCCCTGATGATTGATTGGGCGCAATACGCCTACGCCACACCAGCAGCCAATATCGTTAAGGACGAGTTCAACCGTGCTTGGCCTGGATCGGGCTAGCAGACGTCGGCATAGCCACTTATGCGAACGCTGTCGAGGTGACACTCAGGGCAGCGTGCCCGATCTGGGGTACGTAGCGCATTGTCGGCTGGACGTTCGCCGAGTCCCTCCGGATGCAAATATTCTTTGCTCAGAAGATAGCCTTCGACGCTCAATTCAATTGTGACAGTCCTGTGCGGCGTTTTACCAATCATCATCCGGCGTTCGTAACCGCAGCTTTCGCATGCGAAATATCTAAGTGCCCTAGTTGTTGGCCTATCGCGCTCCGACAATCCAGCCCGTATTTCGTAAGTTCCTTCGGTTTTCATGGCTATGCCCTATCATCAGAGAAACACTTGACCTGCCGCGGTAGTAATCAGCGGGACGCGTCCCAACCAGTTGCCCCCCGCAAATTATGAATTCGGATCTACGAACCCCTAAGCTGCTCGCCAAGGTTCGCAGCCAGGTCGTACACCCCGACCTTACGTGCTTGAAATGGTAAGTGAGGGTTCAGCATGCTGCAGCTATTAACTCACTTCTTTGTCCGCAGTATTTTTCTGGACTCCGCAGCGCTGACCAGCCAGCTCACGAGCAGCGGATAGTTGACCTCTTCTAGATCAGCAATTTGTTTTCGCGCCTCTTCGACGCTACTGGCGGTCAACTGTGCGGCATGCGCATCAAGTCCATGCGGGAGATTTGCCCGTGACATCAGCGCGAGAGATTCGAGCAAAGAGTCAAACGTGTCCTGTAGGATCAACAACCGGGACAGGCTACCAAGTTGGCGCTGCACGGGCTCGGGTGACTGAGCTGAATCGAGAAAGCCGGCCAGACTGATGATCCGCCGCCCTAACCTTTTGCTATTTGACGTTTCCTGCAGAAGATACTCAAGATTTTCCTTGATTAGGCGATCCACGATTGATACTCCACTCGTAAAGAGCGGACATACTTCCACCCGAAGACGACATCATGCGTCGCGCACGATTCGAGACTAGGTATAGTCGGCTTGCAGTAAAAGTACCGTTGAGCCGAACTGCTCAGCCCCGCTGACATGGCGTAATTGGGTCCGTCCCACGCCTCGCCTAATCGTCGATTAGGAAACCATGCAGCAGGAGAGCCCGTGACGTTTCTTGCAGAGGCAGCCGCAACGAGCTCCCTACCTTTTGATGCCTCGCGAAAGCCCATCCACAGCAATAGCCAGCTTTCGCTGGTCGCTTTTTTACCCGTCATACTGGTTCGTCTAATCAAAATACGCCATTGGTCCGGAGGCTCCTCGCTAGCAGTGCGGGCGAGCCTAATACGTACCGGCTTGGAATCTCCCCACGGGGTGCTCCACTTTTGTTCGCTCAGGTTAGCTACCTGTAGCTCCAATATTGGCGTCAACAGGACCCGAAGCTTATTAGATGTGACGACCTATCGTTTCCACCAGAAAACCTCGGGCCAACAGCGCGGCGGAAAGTGTCACTGGCTGGCTGAAGGGAAGCATCTCGGCTACGGTCACGTCGTTACCTCGGCAGCAGATGGGTTGACCATGTATGACGTGACATACTGACTAGCGGCTGCATTAAGCTTTTGCCCAATGGCGTCACGTAGCGACTCCGGACCCTGCACCAAAATGTCGTCTCCCATCGACAAGATCCACCAACGCAATTGCCAGGTATCACGGACTCCGACCCGGAGCTGGAATCCGTCTGCGGTGGGATTGAGGGTCATGTCTGGTCCCAGGGGTGTTTCTCGGATCAGTCGCGCTAGTCCCTCGGTGACGTGTGCCACCAACTGAATGCTTTCCAGTCGGCCGAAGGACAACGCATCGCTCTTCAAGTAATCATCCAGACTGAACGCATCAGCGCCGGAAGCAGGTACGGCAAGCAACTCAACGTCCTGGAAACGATGCACGGCGTATTGCCTTATGTCCCGATAGGGCTCGGCGGTTCCGATCAGATACGACACCGGACCACGCTGAACAACTGCCAAAGGGTTGAGGATCAATTCTCGAAGCTTGTCGTTGTGCGCAGAGTAGTAGCTACAGCGTACCTGCCTTTCGGTAAGCAGTGCTTCATGAAGGCGCTCAATTACGGCCTCAGGTATCTGTGGCGAGATTAGATTCATGTTCGGATGTACGCACGCCACTTTCTCCGGCCAGCGCGCTGCCTGTGTTTCGCTCGCAAGTCTTTCCAGCTTGCGCCTGGCATGCCCAAAGCGAGACTCCAGCGCTTTGAGCATGCTCGACGGGAGAAGCTTACGGATACTCTCCTCCACCAAGACCAGGCTTACCGCTTCGCTTAAGCTAATGCCGGGCAGGTCCACACTGGCGCCCGGTGCCCAGTGCCATCCATAAGGACTGCCCTTGTCATTGCATTGAAGAGGGAACTGGCGGGATAAATCGTTAAGGTCCCGTTCTACGGTGCGCTTGCTGGCTTTGAAACCAGCCGAATCAAGCTTGGTAACGAGCTCTGCGCAGGTGATGCCTGGCGCTTTTGAGGGTAGAAGCCGCAGCAGCTCCCATTGCCGGTTCAATGCACTGCGTGTCGAGGCGGAAGGCAAAGCGGACGACCTTTGGAAATTAGCTCGGTGGCGAAGCATGATGCTTTATCTGAATGATGGCAACTTGACACCATAAAGAGCCTTGCTTCTCAATGCACAAAGCCTATCGGCCGGCTGGGGCTGCTCTTTAGCCGGCACTCGGCCAACAGTGCCTTAGCAAGCTCCTGTGCTCGGCTAAAAGGCTTGAACCGTGATCGCCGCGCTACCAATGCGAAATCCCCGGCAGTGAGATTGTTAGCTGCCAGGAGCATTCGTAATGCCGAACCATCCGGGTCCTTGAGCTTTTGCAGATCCAGGTGTGATGCGAACAACGTTTCGATTTGCCGCGGTTTTAAATAGCCGAAATGGACTTTGAGATCGAAGCGACGCATCGAGGCCTCGTCTAGATCGTGCATGAGATTGGTAGAAGCGATAAACAGGCCACGGTAGCTCTCCATCTGCGTCAGCATCTCGTTAACCGCAGTGATCTCCCAGCTCTGCCGCGCCTTCTTGCGGTCTTGGAGGAAGCTGTCTACCTCATCGAACAGCAAGACGGCTTGTTCGGCATCGGCACTAGCAAACGCTTGGGCAAGGTTCTTTTCCGTCTCCCCTACATAGGGAGACACCAGATCAGATACGCGCTGAACCATCAGGGGCCGATCGAGCTGTCGAGCCAGCCACAAGCCGAAAGCGGACTTACCGGTGCCAGGCGGGCCATAAAAACACAGTCGGGCTGCGGCATTGCTGCCCAAGCCTTTGACCAGCTCGTCTAAATCGATATCAGTGTTTATCAGGCCTGTTGAGTAGAGCTGAGGGAGCGGGTTGGACTCGATACTATCGAGCCTGCGGAAACCTTGAGCCTTGAGCGTGGCGTCTGCGAGTAACCGCACGGTCTCTTCCAACGCCCTACCGCTGCGTGGGTACAGGGTCTGGCCGATGCGCAGCGCCCGTGCAACGACCGCTGGCGTCATGTCCTGGTGCGCAGCGAGGTTCTCAACCATTGCGCTGCTCAGTTTACCTGCGCTGACTTTTCTAATGATGCGCTCACGCTGGGCTCGGGGCGGGTTTGGCAGTTCGATGACCAAATCGAAGCGGCGAATGTATGCGATATCCAGAGCATCAATACTGTTGCTGAGCCAGAAGCAAGGCACGGGGTTTTCCTCCAGCGCTCGGTTGATCCAGCCCTTCTGACTCTTATTGGATTTGGCAAACGGGATAGGCTGAGCCTCGAAGATATCTTCGATTTCGTCCAGCACAACCATCGCGCGCTGGTTCCGCAGTACGCTCATGGCAGAGCGCAGCGCACTTAGGCGTTGCCGGGGCATGATAGGGTCACCATCGCTATCGCTGCATGCGACCTCATACAAGGTGGCACCCATCGCTTCAGCTAGCAGCCGGCTTAGCTGCGTCTTGCCAGTACCCGGCGGGCCGTAAAGCAAAATGTTCACCCCGCTGCGGCGGGACAGCAGAGCCTTGGTGAGGTACCGCGTGGCGACGGCCAGCGAAGTGTCGACATGTGGAAAGTCGTGTTTTTGGAGCTCGGCTGGCGGAGCGGGTCGAAAGGCATGTTTAAACAGCTCAGTGGCAGTGCCCGTGCTAAAGCGCAATGCACCCACAAATTCGGGACTGCTAATGGCAAGCCGATGCGACAGAGTGGCGTGAATAGCATTCTCAACGCTGATTTCCACCAAGCCCGAACGCATCAGGCGGCCATCCTTGGATAGATAAGGCTGCAGGCGCTTCTGCGGAACGTCGAGAAGCACAGACAGGCTTTTCAGCATGCGGTTGAAGCCGAGCGCGCCGACTAAGTCTGCGGCATCGCTTAAAACGGGGTCGCTATGCAGCATCACGCAAAAGCCAAGTAGACGCTGATCGATATCATCAAGCCCGATCAGGCTTGCGAGAGCTTTCAGGTTCCGTACCAGGCAATCGGGATAACTCACCACCGGATAGGCTTGATCGAATGCCTTGCGCTCCTTTCGAAGTCGGCGCAGTGCCATGCCAGTATCAAAGTCATCTTCGTCAATAAGATCCTGAAGACCTAGCTCTGCCGCTACGCTATCTTCGTTGAAACCATGCCGCTGTATGAAGTTTCGGTGCCCACCGAGATCTAACAGCATCATGTAGGCCCACTTAATGGACAGCTCGCACGTATCGTCGCTATGCGGACCATGAGACGAGATGCGTGATTCTGGCCGGCGTTTCAGCATGATGCGTTCCAATCCCCTTTTGAGGATTGCAGCATGCGCCCAAGGTGCGTCATCTTGTGTCGCTTGGTGGTAAGGCCGACCAAAAATTTCCTCGCACCGATGCTTAGGCATCAACAGCGACTGGCCCGGCGGGCATAACGAGCCAAGTCGCTCCGGTCTGGTGTGACCTACCCGGTCGCAGCGGTGACTAGCTTGCGGGTGAGACGCCCAGATATCGCTAGATCATTCCTAACCAGAATCGTCGTAGCGTTTCAGTGCTGACGTCAGTACATCAACCGTTTAGGTCCAACAAGGTGAACTGCCGAGGCAGTGGTCAGAAGATTTAAGCCACTCAGCATCACTGAAATCGCTTTTCCAGCGCCGGGATCTCCAAAGTCATGTCATCCGAGAACCCGTAGCGTTTCTCGCCATCCTCCTCCTGAGACAACTCGCTGCCATACGCCCTCAACCAGAGCTTCCGGCTTTCTGCAGAGAGCACGTAGCCTTTTTTATGTTCACTATTCAATAAGCGACTTGGAAAAGCCCAACCTTTTCTTTCCAGCCTCGTTATACCTATTACAAGATGTAACAAAGCCCCCTGCTCAGGAGTAACCGCAGCGTGAAACTCAGGCCAGAATTCTTTGTCGTCTTTAGACGCCTGCCATCCACGCACTTTAGTTATTTCCGACAGACTATCGTAAGGATGTGAGTGAAACGTACCGACCAGCTCCAAGTGGGGCCAATATCTGTCAAAGAACTCTTTCTTTGCTACGACAGATGCAAAGTTTGGCTGTACCCAATCCGCGTGCCGAATTGCAGAGGTTTCCGCCGTCGCCATCGTGACTACAATCCGGGCGGGCGAACCATTTTTTTTCGGGATAGAGTACCCCCAAAGCAATCCAAATGTTTCGAGCTTGTCATAACCTTTACTTCTGCTAGTCCCATGATGCATGAACTCATAGGCTTCTATTGCTGTTGTGAAAAGCTGAGGTACCGCATGATCATCAATAAAAGCGAAAGCTTGCATATATATTCCGCACTCAGTTGTTATTAACGTAGCGCTATCCTCCGGCAACTGGCATGTACCCGGCCAACGTTTAGCTCGGGTGGCTGACTCAATGGATAGACACCTTTTGCTTTTCGACCACCAAGCGAAAAACTTTATATACATGGGGCTTTTGCGTCCGAGGTGAGTCCTCCGCGATGATTAAGGGCAGCCTTCGCAACAGTGCCAGCCCTGCGCTGAGGTTGAGGAATGGCACTCTACTCTGGCCAGACGCTGCCCAGGAGGCGTAAAAGCACGCCCCAATGACCGGTCGGAGGTACAACAACTCCTGACCTGAACCTCAAGGTGTCGAGCATATGACCGCTGCGAGCGACGCAAACGGAAACCTTTAGAAAACGCATCATAAATTGACGGAAAAGGTCATCCAGGCTATTAGTGGCCACCTGCCAGCAGCGACGCCTTATTGGTGCGTCTCAAGCAGATCAAGCAACGTTTTGAACATATGCGGTCGTGTATGGCCCGCTTTGACTAGGGAGAAACATCCGATTGATCGATCATCCCGCTTTACAAGATCTGCTCAAGGTCGTCTTGGCGCCTACTATGTACTGCATGGAAGACATGCAGGTTCATGGCATGGGAAATTGGCATGCATCTGTCCTACTAGATATACCTGACCACCTCAGCGAATTGGCGATCGAGACGCTGAATGACAGGGATTTTGGGCATCACACCGCTTTAGAAGTTGCTTATCGACTGAATCGCCCAATATTGATTGATCGATTAAAAGCATTAGGGGCGCAAGGAGACGCCGGAATTGCAAATGATCGTGGTGTAGGCTGCCTGATCGGGAACGAAAAATACGTACATCTGCCCGCAAAGCAGGGCAAGATCAAGACTCTGGAAAAGCGTTATCTCGAAGGCGCGTGCCTTAATTCCCGCGACTTACAGGGGAACACACCCATCCATTGGATAGCAGCAAATGGACATTTAAAGGCGGCCAAGAACTTCACAGAAAAACATTTCAGGCTTTCCGTTGACCTCGACGCCAAAAATCACGATGGCAACACCCCCCGTAATTTAGCAGTGCTTGCAGGCCATGAAGAAATAGCTAACCAGTTCCTTATCTGGGAGATCGAAGATTATATAACGGGGGCAAGGATACGCCACAAAATTAGCGCTGGACTAAAAGATATTTTACCCCTGCAGAAGCAAAGTAAAGACTGAATAGGAGGACCCCATGCCGGCCAACAAACACAAGCATATCAAGACCATCATCTCCTGAACCCACCAAATCGGTCTGCACCGGATAACTCATTGACTAGCAAGCTTAAAGCTCAGTACTGCTTTTCCTTACTGCCACACGGACCAGCGTAGTGTCAGTTCGGACAAGGGGCGTCTGTAGTCACGGAAGTTGATACCGAGACCGGAGAGGAGGTGGTGGTTTACACTGCAAGCGGCGCTGTATTCGACCTGCTCTCAGACGATGGAACAACCACCGACAGTTTCAGCTATACCGCTCGCGACTCGGCTGGGGCTACCTCCACGGCGACCGTCACCATGACCCATGTCTGAAATCAAGGACAGCAACACGATTGTCGGCACCGTCCGTCCGGACGCAGGGTATACGGCGCTGCGTGGTACAGCTGGGGACGAAGCGCTTGAGGGACTCAATGGCGATGAAGTTTTATACGGAGAAGGTGGCGCAGACAGGCTTATCGGCGGCAACGGCAACGACCTTCTTTTTGAGAGAGATAGCATTGACCACCTATTTGGAGATCGAGGCAACGACACCCCCCATGGCGAAGCGGGTAACGACTTGTTGAGGGGAGGTCTAGGCGAAGACATCTTCGTGTTCGGTAGTGGAAGTGGCACCGACCAGACACTCGACTTTCAGATGGGCTCGGACTTGATCAGACTCACAGATGGAGTCACGGGCAGCGCTGGCGGCACCATTGACCTCGACGGCGATGGCGATGGCGATGGCGAGGTGGATACCGCGGTGCTCTCATTCGGTGGCTGGGACAGTGTCCAGTTAGTCGGCGTCACCCAAGCTCCGCCATGGTTTCCGGTCTAGTTTCCGCGAGTGGGCAAACGAGCGGACGCATTACCCGCGGGAAGTCTGCGAGTTGGCGCTAGCGCACTACGAGCGTGACCAGACCGAAGCCGCTTATTCCCGATCCGACTTTCTAGAAAAGCGCCGAGCTTTGATGGCCGAATGGGCGCTTTTCATCGCCAACCCTTCAGCCACGAGCATTATCCAAGCTGATTTCAAGCGCGCCTGATTTTGTTGAATGATCGGATCCGGCGAAAGCGACTCGTAGCACCTCAATTTTTAAATTCTTACACCATAGATAACGAGATCGTTGAGCGAGCCAAGGAGAAAATTATGGGAGAACTAGGGGCGATTCAGGAAGCTGGCTCCGGAGCCCTAGATCAAGAAACGGAGCGACTGGCGAAGCAGCTGTTAAATGTGCACACGCCTGAACAGCTTGCAGTCAAAGTCGCACAACACCTGATTTCTCTGAAAGTACTCAAGGACTACCACCCTGCAGGGAAGCAGCTCGGAGAGCCTCGCTTAGGCTTTAAGCGAACACGGAGCAATACGTATCGGCTGACCGAGGCTGACCTACAGCGAATCATTGAGTCGGCGCTGACAGACTTCGGGATTAAAGTCGTCAACATTGCGTTAGGCGATAAAGGGAAATTTTTGTCAAAGAAAGCTAACGACGTTCGACACGAAGACAACCGAGTCGTAACCGCGAGAGCGATGGTCGATTGGGATGCTTGGCAAGGATCCCAAAACGGTAGAAAGATAGCCTCTCGCTTCGCCGCAGATAGATGCGATGAATATGGAGTTGATGAAGCCGTAGTACGTCGGTGGATACGGAAGCACGAAGCGAAAAAGAAAGCCAAACACCCCGACGCTCCTAAAAATAGTTTTGGACCCTCCGCGGACGAATCTAGGAACACGCTATCCTGATGTATTGAATGCGTAGCGACATCCACTACGCGCCATTGAGCGCAAAGGAGGTATGGCTATGCCTGCCGTCGCTACTACTGTTCAAACTAGTCGTTTCACGCGCGCTGAGCGCCGCATCTATCGCCTGCGCCAAGTTATGGACGCCACGGGCTTTGGTCGCGCCTGGATCTATCAATTGATGGCCGAGGGGAAATTCCCTAAAGCCATTCGCATTGGGAAACGTGCTGTCGGCTGGGACGGGACCCTCGTGGATCAATGGGTCGTAGATCGTCTGGAAGGTCGTTAACCATGACCACACCGAGTCGCTCCGAAACGCTAGGCAAGGATCTTCGTACTTTCAGCCACCGTCCGGATGACATCAAACTGAACCTTCCGGAAGCGGAGGTACTGAGCGACCACTGCTATCCACTAGGGGAGGCTGAAAAGCAGCAGACTGATCGCGCTGTAGCACAATTGCTGGGACGCAACCCCCCAAGTCAGCTGTAAATGCCACTATGGCCAAGAAGCAGAGACTGCCATTTGATAGTCAGGGCGGCGTTGTAGCCATTCAGCGCCGCCTTCTTAGCTCCAGAAACTACCTAGCCCTGACTCCGCAAGCCAAAGTCTTGATTACGCTGCTTCAACGGCATTGGTCGCCGAATGGACCAGTCGCCTTTGGAGTCAGGCAAGCAGAGCAAGAGATACCTTGCTCAAGGGCATTGGCAATGCGCTCGTTTAACGAACTAGTCGAAGCGGGGTTTATCGAGATGATCGACGAGTCGTTATTTTGCAGTCGGACGCAGTCCAAATCGCGCACGTGGCGGCTGACGTGGATGCCTTGTTGGAGAAACAGGGCACCTAGCAATGATTGGGAAAAGAAGTCGCCTTAACATTTCCACCGGTTTAAAAACGATACTTCCATCGTTGCCACAAGTATCGAATATGAACCATAGACGGGATTGGCGGGTGCTACAGGTAGCGTTTTTGATACCTGTGGGAGGCTTTTTTTGGCCCTCACAGGTATCGTTTTTAAACCACTCCTACATTTACCACCCACAAGCGCTACTTTGGACTGATCCGCTCTTGTGCTAGCCATGATTCTGAAGCAGCACACTCACTCCTTCCAGACCTCCGCCGACAGCGGCAAGTCATTCAACTCTGCGCGGGCCTCCCGCCAAGTTGGGTAATGATGGCTAAGGATAGAGACGAAGCGTTCCCCGTGGTTTGGCTCGATCAAGTGCACCATCTCGTGGACGATAACGTACTCAACTAGATCTTTTGGCTTCTTCACCAATTCAGTATTCAGTCGGATGTTGCCCGCCTGGTAATTACAACTTCCCCATTTGGTTTTCATCCGCTGGAGGAAGTATCGGGCAACCGTTACTCCTAGCTTGCGTTCCCATTTCTCAATTAGGGCCGGAACCACCTGATGCATCTGGCGCTTCTGCCATTCGTGCATAACCTCCGCACGCGTTTGTGCATCGCTGCCAGGGCGTACTATCAGCTTGATGCGCTTGTGGTCCTGGACTACTGAAGGCTTGGCATCATGATAAGAAACTTCCAACAAATAGCGCCGCCCCCACACACAATGGCTTTCTCGCCCCACGAACTGGCGCGGCGTCTCACGGGCTTAGTCCTCTAGCTTTCGCTGCTGGTCGCGAATCCATCCGAGCTTAGAGATAGCGTAGGCACGAGCAACCTCCAACCGCGTGCTGGTAGGTGCTGCTAGCGTCACCCGCCCCTCCGGTGGGTGAACGCTTAGATGGACGTTCTTGATGTTCTTACGCGACACCGATATGGAGATGTCACCTAGCTCGATAGTCTCGATCATCAGTAACCCGGCTGATTCTTGATAATTTCGAAGATTGCGACAGTCGCATCCCGATCACGACTGAGGAGAGGGAACAACGCGTTCAAAACTTGCTTTTCACGAGCATCATCGCCCCTCCAAGATGCAGGTGCGTTATGTCGTATGGCCTCATCAATCTCTAACGCTAGCCGTACTTTCTCATCTTCGTCCTGCGGACACTCGAAGCTAGTGGTAGCAATGCTGTCGAGGTTGTTGAACAGGACTATAGCTTCTGGGTGGCCGACGAGCGCCTCGGGCGAGCTTTTCGATCCGTTCTGCGCAAGTTGCTTAACAAGCGCCTCAGCTTTGCGCAGGAACTCCTCATAGGCCGCCGCATCATCACGGCTCTGCCTGATCAGATCCTCCAGCAGCTTCGACATTCCTTCGTAGAACCGTGGATCCGTAAGCTGATCGCGAATGATAGTCTTGCGAACGTTGTTGATAATGCCTTCAGCGATTGCATCCTTAGAGAGCTTGCCCTTGGAGTTCAGCTTCTTGGCAATCGCATCGTGAACGCCGGTTTGAATGATCAGTTCAACCAACGAGAAATTATCGACCGTACTCATCGAGTCAGCGTAATCGGCCTGGATATAAGTATTGAGCAGATGCCGCATATCCGCTTCGAATGGCTTGATATCAAGCTCTTCACCAGAATGCTTTTTGATAGCCTCACGCAAGTCCGCATAAAACTGCATTTCTGCCTGCAACCGTTCTGCTTCTGCCGCAGAGTAACCCGCCTCAGCCAGGTTCTGCGCCAACTCGGCAAACGCTCGCACAAATGAAGCCACTGCTTTGTAGAAGGAGATCCGCAGCGCTTCAGTCTCGTCCAGCCCATTGGCATCAGCAGCCATGCCACAGAAGTAGTGGATAAACTGCTCAACCTCGCGCGGCGGTACCACTGGAGCACACAGATAACTCAATGCTTCACGGGCCGCATCCAGTTGCTTCTTGCCCTCAACCAGCCAGTCCTTCAACTCAACGTTATTGCTGCCACCGTTGCCCGCATCGATGTCCAGCTCGTCGGAGGTGTAGACCGAAATGGCATCCTGCACGTCACCGAACAGCTCTTTGAAGTCGACGATGTAACCAAAATCCTTGTCATCACCGTCGAGTCGGTTGGTCCGGCAAATGGCCTGGAACAGGTTGTGATCATGCAGTTCGTTGTCCAGGTAGATATATGAACAACTCGGCGCATCGAAACCGGTAAGCAGCTTGCTCACCACGATGAGCAGTTTCAGGTTGGCAGGTTCCTCGATGAAGCGACGCTTGGTTTCTTCTTCGTAAGCCGTAGTGGTCTGGCCTTGCTTCAGCACGTACTGCGTGTAGGTATCGAATTTTGTAACGCTCATCACTCTGCGCCGGCGCACGGGAGATGGCGTTATGGTTTGGCTCATACGATGTCACGATGCCGCAGTAAGGGCCGAACGAGGTGGTTTGAAACAAGCGGAAGTAATGGCAGGCATCGTAAATGCTCGCCGCCACCAGAATGGCCGTACGTCGGTCGTTGTTTAGCCGTGGCTTTAGGCTGAAGTCCTCAATGATGCTGGCGATGATGCGCTGCTTGCGCTCGCCTGCACTCATCAATGCTTCCATCGTGGCCCAGCGCTTACGCAAAATCGACTTCTGGTAGTTGTTCAACCCCTTAGTTTTCTGCTCGAACCAAGCGTCGATAGCCTTTTGCGACGTCAAACGCTGCGGCACATCACGCGCCTCATACTTCAGATCCAGCACCACCTTGTCCGCCACAGCCTCATGGAATTTGTAGGTGTGGATATAGGTGCCGAACACATCGCGCGTGGTCTGCTTGTCTTTGCGCAGCAAGGGTGTGCCGGTAAAGCCAATGAACAGGGCATTAGCCAGCCACTGCTTCATTTGCCGGTTCATGTCACCACCCTGGGTGCGGTGACATTCATCCACGAACACATAAAAGCTACCGCGCATTGGCGGCGGCGGCACGCTTAGATCGGGCTCGAACTTGTGGAGCAGCGCGCACAGCAACCGTGGCGTAGTAGCAGACAACTTCTGCACGAGATCAGCACGAGAGGTGATTCGTGGCGAAGGTGAGTCGTTGCCGATGACTCCCGCGTTGCGCATAACCCCGGAAATTTGTTTATCCAACTCATCACGATCCGTGATCACCAGGATGCGCGCATCCGGGTCATGCTCCAGCAACCATTTGGCGATCAACACCATCAAGATGCTCTTGCCACTGCCCTGGGTGTGCCAAATCACCCCACCTTCTTTCCTACGAACCCTCTCTTGCGCGGCCTTCACTGCGGCGTACTGATGAGGGCGCGGGACCTTCTTGATACCCGCGTCAAAGATGATGAAATTGCGGATCAGATCGAGCAGACGGGACTTCTCGCACATTTGCGCCAGCGGGCCATCGAACAGATACCCCGACTTAACGGCCTCTGCACCGGCCAATGCTTGATAGTGAGCAGGCATCTCACGCTGAGTATTCAACTCAACAGGCTCAAGTTTAAACGCGGCAGCCTTCCACTCGACAAAAAACTCGGCGCGAGTGGTGGCAGTGCCATAGCGCAGGCCCTGTGAGTCGCTCCCAGCAAACACCATCTGCACCGTACTGAAGAAACCCAGGTTAAAGATTTCCTCCTGGTTGGTGATCAGTTGGTTGATGCCGTCGGCTACGTCAACCGAGCTACGCTTCAGCTCAATCACGCCGATAGCGATACCATTCAGGTAAATGACCAAGTCAGGACGGCGCTCATGACCGCCGCGCAAGGTCACTTCCTCGGCGATGGCGAAATCATTAGCGTCAGGGTTTTCCCAATCAACCAAATGCACTGTCTCGTGGGCTTGGCCAACAGCCACCTGCACCGGCACGCCGTATCGCAGCAACTGATAGGTACGCAAGTTGGCCTGATACAGCGTGATGCCCGTGGCATCCGCTGCAGCCATTAACCGTTGCAGTGCCGCCGATATTTGCGCATCGGAGTAGCCGCGCTGTTTCAGGTTGGCCTGCAGCAGCTCAGTTTCAATGTTGCGGTTTTGCCCGCGCTTGCTCCACTCGCCTAGGTAGTCGTAGCCGAGGCAATCAGGCCGTGTTTTGTCCGTAAACAGGGCCACAACACGATTCTGGGTGCGGCGTTCGGAGCGAGGTTGTTGAGTCATCAGGTGCATCCTGCAGGGTTTACTCGGTCTCGTGTTTGCCGGCGAGGCTCTTCAGCAGCACGTCCATCATTTGCTGGTAATGCTCACGTATGGCCTGAGCATCCCAGGGTTCGGCCTTCATCATCAGGTGCTGCTTAATACTGTCGATGCTGTTGCTCTGATAAAACTCTTTCTTTGCCGTCGGCATGAAATTGCTGAGACGAGAGTTCTTGTCATGGCTGATCAGGCATAGGTTGCCAAACGAGTTCAGAACCTCGGCATCGAGCGGAGCATGCCCCGGCAATGGATGCTGCGGGTAGTAGTGCTCCACCGAACTACGGAAGGTGAACTCGTAAAGCTTCACCTTTTCATCACCCTGATGCTCAAGCCACAGCAGGTAATCCAGGAAGTTGAACACCAGGTTGTTTTCGATATTGCCGAAGCTCAAGCGCGGTTCCAGCGTCTCTGCCGTTACGCCTTCGCGACGGGCCTGACAGATACACTTGTTCCCGTAAACCATCGCAAAGTATTCCAAGCCGGCCTCGGGAGCCAGAAAACGGTCAAAAACAAAGGCCTTCGCGACTGACTCCATATGCTGCAGATAGGCCCGAGCCTCAACCTGCTCAGCGTGAAAGAGGTAATACAGCGCCGCATTCAGCCAATGCTTGTAAACCAACGTTGGCGTGGATACATGGAACGCTGAAAGCAGCATCAAAATGCGACGGTTGATGCCTTCGCTGCCCTCTTCTTCGCCGAAGCTATTCACATAGCTGCCGCGACCTACTCGGCTGCGCTCACCGCCCTCGTTCCATTTGAAGCGTTTAAGGCTCCAACCATCGGCACCCTTGATGGACTCGCGCTTGATCACGTACTGGTCAAACAGGTACTTACAGCGCAGCAGGCTGAAGATAAAACGCTTCACCGCAGCAGCCGGGTCTGACTGTTTCAGAACATGGGTGTCAAACGTATCAAGCAGCCGTTTGTCATCCAGTGGGATATCCGCTTGCGTATCCACACGCAGCACATGCAGCAAAAAGTTGGGGAAGTTAATCACCGTGTTAAACCGCTCGGGCGCATCTTCACCACTATCGGGCTTTTCCGCGCTAACCGGGGGTCCGTCAATGATGTCCATGAGGGACAACGAAGCACCCTCCTTGTAGGCCACCTCTTGCGTACGGTGCAGCGCAGCGGTCAGCTCATTAAAGTCCGCTGGCTCGAACCGCCCCCAATCCTTTTCACCAAAAATGCTGCCGCGCTGGCCGGGCGTGAAGCCCATCTGCACATAGCGCTCCATATTCGCGCAGGCTTCCCATACGGTGTGCAAGCAGTTCTGGCTCTGATGGCAACCCTGCAGCTTCTCCATCATCCGCGCCTTGAGCACCTCGTGCTTTTCCAGCTGCTCACCGCGGTTGTTCATGATTTCAAAGTAATGGTTCAAGTCCGTATCCGCCGGCACCTTCACCCGCATGATCTGCACATAACGAAACAGGAAATCCGCAAACTGCTGCGCTGAAACCCCATTCTCTTTGAGCTTCTGCGGCAAGACCTTCTGGATCAGCCGATAGCCATTGAGGATGCCGGTATTGATCTGCTTTTCAGCCAGCATCTCGGCAGGGTCATCTTTGAAGCGACCCTCGAAGATGGCCGCAAAGGTGGCGCGCGAATGCTCGCGGCTATCGAAGTGGATACTCAGATTTGAATACCAGTCGAGGTCGGCAGCCTGGGTGTTCTTCAGATAGGACGTCAGCAACGACAGCGTTGTCAGTCGCTGCTGACCATCAATTGTCTCAAATACCGGCGTTTTAGTGTCTGGTCGCTCATACACCACCAGACTGCCAATGTAGTAGTTACGCGCTTTATCGCCGGACTTCGGCAGGTAGTCGATAACGTCCTGAATCAGCTGGGTGATCTCACCCTCTTCCCAGGCGTAATTGCGCTGATACATCGGGATAACGTACTCAACATTCCCGCTGAGCAGCCGCTGGATGGAAAGCTGGATGATCGCCTCACTCATAGTATTTCATCTCCCTGAATAGCGCCTCGATCTCCCCAGTCTTGGTGGACTTCTTACCACTGGCGACCGGCAGGCTGCAGTTGATAAAGTCCGCTGGGCGAGTGGCATCCTTGATCAGCCTGAACAGATTGTTCGCCAGCACGTGGTTATCCATGCTGGCCAGCTGCACGACCTGCATTTGCAGGCGCAGGCTGTAGGCCCAGATGAAAGTCTTCTCAATGGCCCGGGACAGCTCCGCTTGGCCAAACTTGTCGATGTAGTAGATCAACAGGCAATCGAACATCGCCCGTACGTAGGAATCGCCCGTGCGGGTTCTAGCCGGATAGTTGTTGAGAACATCCATGATTTTTTTCGCATAGCCATCCAGGCCTGCGGCCCCCACCAGTTCATGCCCATTCCAGGACTCTGCGCTGATCCGCGCCACCTTGCCCTGGTAATGGCTTACCAGCTCGAAAAAGCGCCGGCCATTGATGATTATCTGGTCCAGGTGGAAGGGAAAACCCATCTCACGCGAGTCGATCTTACGCTCGTATTGCCCGTTATATTGGTCAACAAAATGGTGGGCGATGCGCAGCTGCTCCACATAGGGGTAGCTGGCCACCGTATCGATATTCACGCCTTTGAATAGGTCGCTGTCGTCCTTGCTGAAGTAACGGGCCGACACCCCTTTTGACCAATTGCGGATGCGGTACAGGTACTGCGAGAACAGCGTGGCCAGCTCCTTGGTATCACTGCTCTCCCAACGGGCCACCGTAGCCGCCTTCAACGGCTCATCACACGGGCTGAACTCACGCAGGTGGTAGGCCTTGAGCAGATCATGGGGCTCCAGATCGCGGCCCCGCGCATTCTGCGAGTCGAAGAACTGGAAGGCCTCGGACACATCCGTCAACGCCACCGCTACGACCTGGCACTTGTTCAGGAAGAAGTCGATATGCGCCTCGGTAAAGTCCGCACGGGAGACGATGCGGGCCACCTCAAGGTAATTGCTGTGGATGTTCTTTTGCGAGATCTCGCTGGTAAAGCTGGGGTTGACCATCACCCGCCCAAGCTCGTCTAACTGGTCTTGCAAGTCTTTACGCTTAAGCTTGTCTTCCTTCTTGCTCGTACGCTCAATGAGTGCACGGGCCGCCAGCAGCAGGCTGATGGTGCGCTGCTGCCCATCGACGATGTTCTTTTTCTCACCCTCCCGGTGAAACACGATGGTGCCCAGGCGGTAAGCCGACTTGTCCTTGTGGATGGCGATATCAGAGAACAACTGGTTGATATGCTTGCCGGCCCATTTGTACGGGCGCTGGTACTGGGGAATTTCCAGCGCCGGGTCCATGAGCAAGTCATACACGCTGATAATCGTGCTGGAGAGTTCGGTGGCCTGCTGCGCTTGTTTTGCATCCATGCCCAAGTCGGTCATACCAAGCGCGTCCTTCCGGTGAGCAGTTCTTGCATCATGCCTTGCTTAAGGGCGCGGGTTTTGGCTAGACGCTTTTCAAGCACTGCCAGTTCGGCGGCCATATCGGACAACACAGCAGTTATGGCGACTTGTTCTGTTAGGGGAGGCAACGAAAAACTAAACTTCTTCATCTCCGAACCATAAAGGTGATAAACCGTAGAACCGGTAACAAGTCGAAGAACCTGGCTCTCCTCTCGGCGAATGATGTAACTCAAGAAGGGCCCGAATACTCGCTGCTTATCAGAGCGAATCACAAGAATGTCTCCGCCAAGGATGACGCCATCAATTGTGACGCAGCTTGCTTTTGCCAAACCTCTGGGTGTGACATCCGAAGTGGGCATTAACACGTCGTTTGCAACAGACCGGAAAGAATCACCCACACCATTGGTACGGCTAAATATTTCGCCAATAGTCTCTGGATACCTAGTGAACAGCTCACCGTAGTGAACGCAAAGATCTCTACCGTCAGGAACAAGCGCGCTCTTCGGTAGACCTGTTCCCTTAAGAAAGGTCGCCACTTCTCCCAATTGCATCACTTCCCACTCGCCATCGAAACCGGGTAGACGGTTTTGGCCGGTGAGGAGTTGTTGCATAGCGGCATGCTTGAGGTCGCGCTTCTTGGCGAGAAGCCGCTCCAACGCATCCAGTAGAGCATCCACATCACTCAATACCGTCGCGATGGCGCGCTGCTCGGGGAGAGGAGGAACTGGATAAAGGAACTCGACGGCATCGCTGATATTGAACTGCTTCTGCGCCGTACCGTACTGCACATGCTCAACTTGTTTACGCCCGTGTCGCGAGTTCATCATGCTGCACAGCCAGCGCGAGTCGAATGACGGATGCCTCCGAACGATCATCATTGATGCACAATTGCATCCATCTAGCTCAGGAGGAATCACTGCAGTGATGCCTGGCTCACCAACTCGCACGGTTACAAGATCACCAGCTACCAAACGCGACACAGACAGCAACTCATTGCTTGCTTTCGTGATGCGGTTCGATTTCGTTGAGTCGATGGCATTTTCCGAAATATTTGACCCAACGAGGAGCGGCACGGAGCCAGCTTTATCAAAGTACGTGGAGGGGTTGATAACTAAGCCCACACTTTGGCTCGGCGATATGCGCTTGAGAGGTTTCACCTCCCACTCTTCAGGAAAAACCCCCACCTCCGTCAGCTTATAGCCCGGCTTCACTGCCATACCGCCCCCATCTTTTTCAGATGTTCGTCCACGCGACTGGCCAGGGTGGCGACGTCATCAGCAAGCTGCGGCAATGGCGTGGCATAACGCTCGCTCAGCTCACGAATACGCCCGGTCAGGGTTTGCGATACACGATCCAGCTCGCCCTGTACAGCAATGGCCAGAGTGGCCAGCCACTTATCGTCCACCACCAGGGTTTTGATTTCGGCTTCGCTCAGCTGCGGGTATTTCGTGTGAATCTTGTTATCGAGGTCTTCCTCGGCTTTTTTCAGTTTGGCTTTAAGCGTGCTTTGCTGGTCGAGCAGCTTTGCGTATTCAGCCAGTACCCTGAGTTCTTCTTCATAGTCTGGGTCGTTATCAATCTCACGTTGGCGAGCCTTGATGGCTTTGGTGGTGACTTTCTGCTTGTCGCCCTCGCCTTCGATCACTTCGCTGAGGGAGCCATCCTCACCGCTGTGCTCTTCGAGCAGCTCGCTCAGGCTTTGCTCAATGCTGGCCAACTCCGTTTCCAGCTCTTCAATGGCGCTGCGCTCAGCGCTGAAGTAGCGGGCAACCAGCAGCTCGACCGGGATCAGGTCAGATTTAAAGCGGCGCTTGCCCTGGCTGTAGTCGTGTTTTTCCGCCCAGACCAGCTTGTTGTTCTTGTCCTTCACCTTGTGGATCTCACGCACAGTAGCGCCTGCCTTCCAACCATCGGAGCTGATCAGATAGCAGTCGTCCTGCATGGTCTCGGCCCAGTAGTCCATCAGGTGCTGGTAGATGTCGTAATGGTCGAGCAAGGGTGCTTTGGCAAAGGCGCTGAGCAGTTCCTCGGAGAGCTTGAGGATCAACTCCTTGGGATGGCTGCTGGGCGCATCCGCAGCAAAGCCTTTGAGTTGCGGCGTGCTGCTGGCCAGCCACTGGTTGAACAGCGTATCCACACCCGCCTTAAACGCAGTGAACTGCGGGTGGCCGAAAATCACCGGCTTCACGTCGCGGCTGACCAGCTCGAAATAACCGGAATGGCTGGCGGGTTTGAACAAGGCCGCACGCAGGGCAGGCATCACCTGCCAGTAGCTATCAAAAGCGTCGATGTCACGCTCGGGGATGCCGCCGCGCAAGTGGCCGTCGATATCCTGAATATCCTCCGGCTCGGTGCTATCGATATAGCGCGGCAGGTTGAGATTGAAGTCGTTCTTCGGGTCGCTGATTTCGTCAAACGAGACCATACGGGCGTAGCGTGGAACCTCGGCCATTCGCTTAAAAGTATCGACGATTCTGTGGACATCCTGGTCGCGCAGGCGATTCTTCGGGCCGTCCTTCAGGAATCCTTTGGATGCATCGATCATGAATATGCCTTTGCGAGCGCTGGCATTTTCCTTATCGAGCACCAGAATGCAGGCGGGGATTCCTGTTCCGAAAAACAGGTTAGCCGGCAGCCCGATGATCGCTTTGAGGTAGCCCGAGCGCACCAGCTTTTCACGTATAGCCGCCTCGGCATTGCCGCGAAACAACACGCCGTGCGGCAGGATGCAGGCCCCCTTGCCGGTGCTTTTAAGCGAACGGATGATATGCAGCAGAAACGCGTAGTCACCCTGTTTGGCTGGTGGGGCGCCCCAGGCAAAGCGCTGATAGGGATCATTAGCTGGCGATAGGCCGACGCTCCACGTTTTAACCGAGAATGGCGGATTCGCCACCACGTAGTCGTATGTACGCAGCTGCTCGTCATCCTTGAACTTGGGATTGGACAACGTGTTGCCCTGCAGGATGTTGGCGGTAGGAAAGTCGTGCAGGATCATGTTCATGCGGGCGAGACCGGCAGTGGTCACGTCCATCTCCTGCCCTTCCAGGGTGATGTGCTTGCCAGCCTGGTCGGCCACTTTCAGCAGAAGCGATCCCGACCCGCAAGTCGGGTCATAAACGGTAGTCGACGCTAAGGCATTGGCCGGGCTGATGCCTATGACCTGCGCGATGATCCGGCTGACCTCGGATGGCGTGTAGAACTGACCCTTACTCTTACCACTCTGCGTAGCGAAGTGGCGCATGAGGTATTCGTAGGCGTCACCGAGTATGTCGTCGTTGTCAGCGCGGTTCTTTGAGAAATCCAGTTCTGGCTTCTCGAAGATCGCCACAAGGTTGGTCAGCCTTTCCACCATATCCTTCCCCTCACCCAACTTGTTGGGGTCGTTGAAGTCAGGAAAGTCGCTGCGAGCAAGCCGAGCGTTCGCGTCGATCAAAGGCTGGATGATCTGAGTATTTATCTTCTCGCCAATGTTGGGCTTACCCTTGAGGACGACCATGTCCTTGAAGCTGGCACCAAATGGGATGGTCACAGGCGGAGCGAAATCGTTCGAGTTTCCGTATTTGTCGGAAATGTACTTAATGAACAGCATGAACAGGACGTAGTCCTTGTACTGGCTGGCATCCATCCCCCCGCGTAGCTCGTCACACGAGGCCCAGAGGGAGGAATATAGGTCGGATTTCTTGATAGCCACGAACAACCCCAAAACATGACGCGAATAAGTGAGTACGCAGGCGCTGCCTTTCGCTCTGCCATTATGGAGAGTGCTTGAGCGCCTGCAGGGATGAGTGATTGCAGCATTTCGCGAACATCAGCTTGCTTCACCTGCCGCTTAACCCGCGAACATTATCCACTTCGGCCTCATTGAGCCAGCATGTCAGACGCCCCCAGACGCTTTGACCAAACGATGCGAGTGGCGAAATGAGCACAACCCTAGGAGAACGCAGCATATGGATCTAGACATCGACCGTTTTGAGGGTTGCCTGCTAGGACTCGCCTGCGGTGATGCGGTGGGCGCCACAGTGGAATTCATGCCGCGGGGAAGATTTGAACCTGTCACCGGAATGACCGGGGGTGGGAAATTCCGGCTTAACAAAGGGGAGTGGACAGACGACACGGCTATGGCGCTGTGCCTAGCTGACAGCCTGATCGAATGCGATGGTTTCGATGCGCTTGACCAAATGCAACACTATTGGCGCTGGGCTAATGAAGGCCACAACTCGTGCCGTACTCACGCATTCGGTATCGGCAAGACAATTGCCGCCGCCCTTGTTCGGTTTCAAAGAACAGGCGAACCCCACAGCGGCGCGACCGACTCGGCGTCCTCCGGCAACGGATCGCTGATGCGCCTAGCACCTATCCCGATGTATTTCGCCCGCCGGCCCAAAGACGCTATTGATTTCGCAACGCTGAGCTCAAGCACTACGCATGCCTCCGCAGAGTGCTTGGCGTGCTGCCGGTACTTCGCCCTGGTATTACTCAGGGCGCTCGCTGGTGAGCAGGACAAGACAAGCCTATTCCCAGACGAAGTCGACTTCGAGATGCCCGACTCCACGGCGCGGATCATAGACCAGCGATTCAAAAACTTAACCGCAGACGAAATCGTTGGATCGGGCTATGTGGTGGAAAGTCTGGAAGCTGCCCTGTGGTGCTTTTGGCACACCGATTCATTCGAAGCGGCAATCCTGGCCGCAGCCAACCTAGGCGATGACGCAGACACTACCGCAGCGATCTGCGGTCAACTGGCGGGCGCCTATTACGGTAGTAGCGAAATTCCCGAAGACTGGACTGGCAGCCTGTACCGCCAAGAGGACATCCGCAAAATAGCGAGGCAGCTAGCAGGCCAAGCATAAGAGCGGTTAGTACAGGTTGGTGCGCAACGATAAAAACTTCGATTTCCGTGCGTACCAGCTTGCGTACCGTGCATTTGCGCACCAGCGGCGGGTTAACTCGCGCGAGTTCCTAGCGTTAGCGACCCTCAGGTGGTTCGTATATCCAAGGCCGAACCGATAGCACTAGGAGCGGGAGCTTAGAGTGTCCGATTTAGCACCGAAATGTTTATCGAACAGTGTCCCGGCGAAAAACGGGCAATGGACACTGTCCCAGTTTGCTCCCTATGCTGGCGTGTCTTAATCGTGACAACGCAAACAGGCAATGCCCATCGTCATGCACTTAATAAGGCTGTCCGGGCCGCAGCTGAGTCTGGTTGCGCGCTACATGTTGCTGTCGATCGTAGTGACGATCTTCGGGCTGATCGCCTTGGGCGTTCTCTACGAGCGCTTCGCCAACACTCTGCTCGACCGCCTCACTGGCGAGCGCCTGAATGCTCAGGTCACCGCGACGGCCAGCCGGTTGTCCTCGTTTCTCGACAACCGCTTCTATCAGCTGTCGGCCCTATCCAATCACCCGGCCATGCCGGAATTTGTTCGCCAGGACTGGTATGGCGCGGCGGACGCCGATGCGCTGCTGCGCCTGGAGGCCGACCTGCCCGATCTCTACGGCGTGCTGTTCTTCGACCAGCAGGATCGCCTGATTCGCGTGGTAGCCGGCCAGGCGGCATCCGGGCCGCCCTACTGGTCTGGCGAGGACTGGTCGCTCGACGGCCTACCCGTCACCCAAGTCGACAACGTGGAAATCATCGGCCCCGCCTTGCCCCGCGACGGTCGTTCTGGTTGGCTGATCGCTCGTCAGCGTATCCGCGATGCCGGCCAGGGCGGCGATGCCAGCATTGCCCTGCACCTGCGCCTGGCGTCGCTCACCGAACTGCTCGGTGGCGCCGGAGTCGCCGGTGTGATCGAGCCGCTGTTGCGGGTGCCGGGTGGCGTTTTGCTGGATGCCACCGCGCGGCCGGCCATCGCCTCGGGTCGACTGATCGAGGGGCCGGAGATCCTGCCGGGTTGGAACATCGTGCTGAGCGTTCAGCCCGGCGCGCTGCTCGAGCCGCTGGTGACTGCACGTATCTGGCTGTACGTGGCCGCGGCGGCCATCCTCGGCTTCATTCTGATCGCCTTTTTCACCCTGTCGCGGCGCCTGCGCCATCGCATCGACACGCTGCTGCACGGCGCCAACAGCCTGGCCGGTGGCGATCTGCACTATCGCCTGCCCGAAGAGCAGCACAACGACGAGATCAGCCGCGTGGCGCATGCATTCAACATCATGGCCGAGCGTCTGAACGACCTGATCAGCCGCACGGTGCGGGCGGAGAAGCTAGCGGTGCTGGGCGGCTTCGCCACCGGCGTCGCCCATGAGGTGCGCAACCCGCTGGCGACCATGAAAACCACCGTGCAAGCGCTCAGCCGGCAGGAACGCGATCCCGAGCGCCACCTTCTGCTGACCGACATGGAGCGAGAAATTGATCGACTGTCCCGCGTCACCACCGACCTGCTCGCCTACGGCCGCCCGCATCCGCCATCGCCGAAACCCACACCGGTCCGCGAGCTGTTCCGCCAGACGCTCAGCCTGCTTCGGCCCATGGCCGAAGATCGCGACGTTGCGCTGTCCTCGGTGGGCGACTCGCGCCTGCTTGTCTTCGCCGACCCCGACCAGGCGCTGCAGATTCTCGCCAACCTGGGCCTCAACGCCCTGGAGGCCTGCTCGGCCGGCGGTACCATCAGCCTGCGCGCCGAGTCGCAAGGCGAGCAGATATTAATCACCATCAACGATGACGGCTGCGGCATCCCGCCCGAGCACCTGGCGAACGTGAGAACGCCGTTCTTCACACTCAAGCCCTCCGGCACCGGGCTGGGCCTTAGCATCTGTCAGCAGATGGCCGAGGCGAACCTGGTGACCATGACCATCGCCAGCGAGCCAGGCAAGGGCACTTGCGTCAGCCTGCTGTTCCCCGGCCCGCCGAAACCCTCACGCCAATGAGCCAGCCCGCCATGCCCAAGGTCCATGTCCTGATCATCGACGACGAAGAGAGCTACGTACGCTCGTTAAGCTTCGCCCTGCGCAACGAAAACATGCGCGTCAGCACGGCGCACACCGGCGAAGCGGGCATCAGCGAAGCCGAACGGGAGCGACCCGATGTTGTGCTGCTCGACCTGCGCCTGCCGGGTATGGACGGCATGGCGACCCTCGCCACGCTGCTCGAGCGCTATCCGAACCTGCCGGTGATCATGATTTCCGCGCATGGCGATACTCGCGCGGCCGTCCAGGCTGTCAAGAGCGGCGCGGCCGACTACCTGACCAAGCCGTTCGAGCTGGACGAACTGCTGCACGACATCGTCGCCACGCTCGATCACAACCGCGTGGTCCAGGAGCTGGATTACCATCGGCGCCGCGACATTCCGGCCAACGGCCTGCTCGGCGAAAGCCCGGTGATAGGCCAGCTGCAGGCCACCCTCATGCGGATCGCCGGCAGCACCGCGACGCGCATCCTGCTGCTCGGCGAGTCCGGCACGGGCAAGGCTCTGGTGGCCAGGGCGATCCATGCCAGCAGCCAGCGCGCCGAGCGGGCGTTCGTCGAAGTTAATTGCGCAGCACTGCCTGAGCAGCTAATCGAAGCCGAGCTGTTCGGCGCCGAGAAGGGCGCCTACACCGGCGCGCATCAGAAACGCACCGGGCTTGTCGCCCTCGCCGACGGCGGCACGCTGTTCCTCGACGAAATCGGCGAGCTGCCGCTGCCCCTGCAGGCCAAGCTGCTGCATTTTCTGGAAGACGGTAGCTATCGGCCTGTGGGCTCGGACCAAGCCGCCAGCGCCGATGCGCGCGTGGTGGCTGCCACCAACCGTGACCTGGCCGATGCGGTACGCCAGGGCACCTTCCGCGAGGACCTGTTCTACCGCCTCAACGTAATTACCGTGGAGGTGCCGGCGCTGCGCGAGCGGGGCGAGGACATCGTCAACCTGGCGGGCCACTTCGCCGAGCGCCAGGCGCGCGAAGAGGGCTGCCAGCCGATCCAGCTGACCGCCGACGCCTGCCAAGCCTTGCGGCGGCACCGCTGGCCGGGCAACGTCCGCGAATTGAAGAACCTGATCGAGCGCCTGACCATCCTGTTCCCGGGCCAGCGCATCGAAGCCGGCGACCTGCCGGTAGAATTCCAGCAGACCTTCGCGCCGGACCCGGCGGCACGCATCGAAGTCGGCAACCTAGAAAACCACCTGCAGATCACCGAGCGCGACCTGGTACTCGATGCCCTCAAGCGTGCCAGCGGCCACAAGGGCCGTGCCGCCGATCTACTGGGTATCTCGCGACACGCGCTCAAGCGGCGCCTGCAGCGACTGGGCGCCAGCCACGAGAGCGAGCGCTAACCGCTCAAGCACTCTTCGTCTGAGCGGATTCCGCTCAGCCCAGCGCGCAACACCGCTCGAGCACACCTCGTCGCACCACCTGTCGTAACCTTTCATCGAGCACCGCAAGCGCCGGGCCAGAGCCCTCGCGCGACTTTCCCACGCCTCGTCTCTGGCTTATGGCACATCGCTTGCTCTAGTCGAGACGAACAAGAGGCGAAACAAACGCCCAGAGGAACACCCATGTCACAGCCCTGCCTCGTGCACCCGGCCCTGAACGCCGCTGCCCTCCTCGCCGGCCTGGTGCTGACGATCGGCGACGCCAACGCCGCACGCGTCGTACTTGGCGCCCCCGCCGGCGAGGCCGACCTGACCATGGGCTGCCTCTACCCGATGGCCGGCCGCGCCGCGATGTACGGCCAGGACAGCATTGCCGGCATCGACATCGCTCTGCGCGACCTCGAGGCCGAACGCGCCGCGGGGCGCGAAACCCCACGGCTGCGGGTGATCATTGACGACGACCTATCCAAGGCTTCCTACGGCGTACGCCTGGCCGAGGACTTCCTGCGCAACGACGAGGTCGACGTGCTCTGCGGGATGGTTTCCTCCGGCGTTGCCCAGGCCGTCAGCCGTGTGGCCCAGCGCGAGCGCGTGGTGCTGATCGGCACCGATCATGCCTCCTCGCGCATGACCATCGAGGCGGGCCATCGCTACTATTTCCGCGTCACCAACGACAGCTGGATCTCGATGGCCGCCGGCGCCCGCTACCTGCGCGACCTGCAGGCCGGCACCGGCTGGAAGCGCCTGGCCTTCATCGGCCCCGATTACGACTACGGGCACGTGTCCTGGACCGACCTGCAGCAATCGCTGGACGAGCTTGGCGTACAGTACGAAACCGTCACCGAACTGTGGCCAAAGCTGTACGAGCCGGACTACTCCCTGCACACCGCCGCGCTGCTGCAGGCCAAGCCAGACATAGTGGTCACTTCGCTGTGGGGCGGAGATTTCATCGCCTTCGTCAAGCAGGCGGCCGGCTCGGGGCTGTTCGAAAGTACTCGGCTGGCCAACTTCGATACCGGCGCCAACTACGACGCGCTTATCTCGCTCGGCGAAGTACCGCCGCCCGGGCTGATCCTCTCGGCGCGGCATCACAACAACTGGCCCGACACCGAGCGCAACCGGCGCTTCGTGGCCACCTTTGAGCAGCTCAACGGCCGCTATCCGACCTACGCCGCGCAGGGCGCCTATTCCGGGGTGATGACCGCCGCGCGCGCGGTACAGGCCGCCGGCGGCAAGACCGACAGCGAGTCGTTGGTCGAGGCACTCGAAGGGCTGAGATTGGACCTGCCCGAAGACCCGCCGGGCTTCGCCTCTTGGATCGACCCGGACACCCACCAGATCCTCCAGGCGCAGGCCGTAGGCACGCTGGAACGCAACGACCGGTTCCCGCCCGCGAAGGTGATGGTGGGCAATTGGTCGGTCTATCCGGCCGCCGAGCTGCAGCCGTCCCCGCAATTGATCGAACGCCGTCGCGCCCAGGCGCGCAGCGGCTCGGAGATACCCGCTTCGCAACCGCAACACCCATGACCTCAACGGAGAACCGCATGAACAAGTACAAGAAAACCGCGTTCACGAACCGTTTGGCTTTGGCCATTGCAGGCGCCAGCCTCGCCCTGGTAGCCAGCGGGCCAGCAAGCGCCGCAGACAATGGAAAGTTTCGCGTTGGCATCGTGACGTTCTTATCGGGGCCGGCGGCCGGGCCGTTCGGCGAACCCTCGGCCAATGCGGCGAAGCTGCTAGTTGAGGCTCTGAATAAGGGCACGATGCCGGCCCCCTATAACACGGTAGGGATCAACGGCGCCGAAATCGAGGCGGTAATCATCGACGAGGCCGGCGGCGCAACCAAGCAGGTGGAAGAGTTCCGCAACCTGGTGCAGCGGCAGAAGGTCGACGCAGTGGTCGGATACGTGTCTTCGGGCGACTGCTTGGCGATCGCCCCGCTGGCCGAGGAGCTCGGCGCGCTGACGGTCTTTTACGATTGCGGTACATCGCGCCTGTTCAGCAACGATAAGCCCTCGCAGTTCGTCTTCCGCACTGGCCTTGATGCCGCGGTGGATAACGTCGGCGCGGCTCGCTACCTCGCCCAAACCCGGCCGGATGTAACGAGGGTCGCGGGCATACAACAGAACTACTCTTGGGGGCAGGACAGTTGGGGGGATTTCGCTGCCTCGATGGAGCAACTGATGCCCAAGACCAAGTTGGTCGAGTCGCAGATGCCGAAGATGTTCCAGGGTCAGTACGGTGCTGAAATTTCGGCCTTATCGGTCAAGCGGCCGGAAATCGTGCATAGCAGCTTCTGGGGCGGCGATATGGAAGCCTTTGTGCTGCAGGCCAATGCGCGCGGCCTGCTCGAAGACGCCACCGCGCTGCTGACTTGTGGCGAAGCGGCTATCGATCGATACGAAGGGCAAGCGCCCAACGGCATGATCATCGGCGGGCGCGGGCCGTTCGGTGCATTCGCCCCGGAAAACACGCTAAACAGTTGGTTCAAGGATGCCTACAACAAGGCGTACGGCACCAACCCCACCTACCCGGCAACTAAGATGGCCCAGGCCATTCTCGGCCTGAAGCACGCCGCGGAAAAGGCAGCCAAGGCCGAGGGTGAGATACCTGCTCCAGCGGCTATCGCCTCTAGCTTCAAGGGTGCCACGTTCGAGTCGGTCTCAGGCACGGTAAACATGGCGCGCGCGGGTGGTCACCAGGCCATGCAGGGCATTGCCTACGGTGAGTACCACTACGACGAAGCCAGTGGCAAGGGTTCGGTGAAGGACGTCGTGTCCTTCAGCGGCGAATGCGTTACCCCGCCGGATGGCACCGAAGCGCAGGACTGGATCAAGGCCGGCTTCCCGGGAGCTCAGTGCCAGTGACCCCACCACGCCGGTGAACCATGGGCCGCGGGTGCTAGCACCCGGGCCCTTTCCCAAGCTTGGAATCCCGACATGATTAGTTTCTATGCGGTGCTGATCGACGGCACCATTTACGCCTCGTGGCTGTTCCTCGTCGCCGCAGGGCTGACGGTGATCTACGGGGTCATGCGCATCCTCAACATGGCCCACGGCAGCTTCTACGCGATCGGTGCCTACTGCGCCGCATCGCTGGTCGGCTGGTATTTCAACAATGGCGACGGCCCTGTCTGGGTCAGCTACCTGCTGCTACTCGGCTGCGCCCTGGTCGCCGGGGTGGTGGTGGGGCTGATCGTCGAGCGCGGCCTGCTGCGGCTGATGTACGGCCGCGATGAAGTGCTGATGGTGATCATCACCTATGCCCTTCTGCTGATCCTCGAAGACGCGATGAAACTCGTATGGGGAGTCAACCCCTATTTCGCCTACCAGCCCTACGCCGAGATGGATCGTAGCGCGTTGGGCGGCCTGAAGGTCTCCAATTACGACCTGGCGCTGGTCGGCGTCTCCCTCGTACTCGGCGGGGGCCTCTGGGCCTGGCTCGAGCGCACCAACATGGGCACGCTGCTGCGCGCCGTGATTCATGACCGGGAAATCGCCGAAGCCATGGGCGTGAACGTGCGGCGCATGTTCACTATCACCTTCGTCATTGGCACTACCCTTGGCGCGCTGGCCGGGGCGCTGACCGCGCCGGCGATCTCGGTGGTGCCAGGCATCGGCATCGAGGTGATCGTGCTGGCCTTCGCCGTGGTAGTGATCGGCGGCCTGGGTAGCATCGAGGGCGCCGCGGTGGGCGCACTGCTGGTCGGCCTGAGCCGTGCGGCGGCGGTGCACTACGCGCCCGAGTTCGAGTTGTTCGTCATCTATGGCGTGATGTCGCTGGTGCTGGCGGTCCGTCCACAAGGCCTGTTCGGCCGCACGCTCGCGAGGAAAATCTGATGCGATTGGACAAGACTGAGTGGATTCTCCTTGCGGTGGCCGTCGCGCTGATGCTCGGCGGGTTTATCGCCCCGCAATGGTTGGTGTTCCTACTGACCATCGCGTTGGCGAAGGGGCTGGTGGTGCAGGGCGTGGTGATGCAGATGCGCGCCGGCCTGGTCACATTCGGCCAGGGGCTGTTCTATTGCATCGGCGGTTATGCCGTGGGTATGGGAGGGCAGTTCCTGCAGATCACCGAATTGCCGGTGCTGCTGTTACTCGGCGTCGGTTGCTCGGTGCTGGTAGCGATGGTGCTCGGCCTGCTGCTCACCCGCTACCGCGACATCTTCTTCGCCATGCTTACGCTGGCTTTCTCAATGATTCTTTTCGGCGTGCTGGTCAAGAGCCACGGTCTGGGCAGCACAGACGGCTTCAATGTCACCAGCTGGTCGCTGTTCGGCTGGGTTCCGGAGGGCAGCCAGTCGGCCCAGGGCGTGTTCCTGCTGACTTGTGTCTGTGCGTTGGTGCTGGCCATCCTCCTACACCGCTACATGCGCAGCGGCGCCGGGGCGGTCTGCGAGGCCATTCGCGAGAATGAGGTCCGCGTGGAGTACCTGGGGCTGTCGCCACGCTGGATCCTTTACATGAACTACGTCGCCGCGGCAGCGGTGTCCGCCCTCGGTGGAGGGTTAACGGCGCTGGCCGCCGGCCATGTCGACCCCGAGATGGCCTATTGGACCACTTCGGGCGAGTTCATATTCATCGCCCTACTGGGCGGTACCGCGCATGTCGCCGCGCCATTCATCGCCGCGGTGCTATTCGCCGTGGTGCGTACCTATGCCATCGAGCTGGTACCGCATTTCTGGCAGATGATTCTCGGCTTCACCCTGCTGGCCATCATCGTGTTCCTGCCGAAGGGATTGTGGAGCCTGTTCGCCCGTCGCAACGGAGGTAGCGCAGCATGACCTGCATCTTGGAAACCCGCTCGCTGTGCAAGGAGTTCGGTGCGGTGACCGCGGCCAAGGATCTCTCGGTCCGTATCGACAAGGGCGAGGTGGTCGGCGTGATCGGGTCCAACGGCGCCGGCAAAACCACCTTCATCAACATGGTCACCGGCTACCTGCCGCCCTCACGCGGGGAGATCCTGTTCAACGGCAAATCTATTCTCGGCCACACGCCACGCGCCATCACCCGGGCAGGCATGGCCCGCTCGTTCCAAGTGGCGCAGCTGTTCCCGGCTCTGTCGGTGCTGGACAACCTGCTGATCGCCCTGACCGCCGCCGAGAGCCCGCGTCCGTCGGTGCTGCGGCCGGTGCGCAGTGCCGTGCGGATTGCCCGTGCCGTGGCGATTCTCAATGAGTTTTCTATAAGCGACTGGCGCGACACGCAAGTGACAGCCGTTCCGCAGGGTGTGCGCAAGCTGATCGACATCGCCATGGCGCTGATCGGCGAGCCGCAGATGCTGCTCCTCGACGAACCCACAAGTGGCGTCAGCTCCGAAGAGAAGACCTCGCTGATGGATACGGTGATGGCGGTGGTTAAACACTATGGCGTGACGGTGCTGTTCGTCGAGCACGACATGGATGTGGTGCGTCGCTACGTGACGCGCATCCTCGCTTTCTACAGCGGCGAGATCATCGCCGACGGCACGCCAGATGCCGTCCTCGACAACGACAAGGTCCGTGAACTAGTGACTGGCCAGGATCATGCAAAGCGGGGGGCAAGCGTATGAGCCTGAGCATTACAGGACTAAATGTCTCGATCGAGTCCGTGCCGATCCTGCGCGACGTGTCGCTATCGGTGGAGACCGGCCAGATGGTTGGCCTGATCGGCCACAACGGCGCAGGCAAGACCACGCTGATCCGGAGCATCATGGGCCTGATCGAGGCCGACGCCGGC
Source organism: Stutzerimonas sp. C6.4V (assembly GCF_058536345.1). Lineage (NCBI taxonomy): Bacteria > Pseudomonadati > Pseudomonadota > Gammaproteobacteria > Pseudomonadales > Pseudomonadaceae > Stutzerimonas > Stutzerimonas sp. C6.4V. The sequence continues at coordinate 794,876 of NZ_JBZUBM010000001.1, read as the reverse complement.
TCCATCCGTTTCGGCGACAGCGAGTTGCTGCCCCGACCGGCACATACCCGTGCCGCCAGCGGCATCAGCTACATGCCGGAGGACCGCCGGCTGATTCCGTCGCTGACTGTCGAAGAGAACATCCTGATGCCGGTCTGGGCCAACCGCCTGCCTGGCAGTCGCGAGCGCCTGGAGTGGGTTTACAGCCTGTTGCCCGAGATCGCTCAGTACCGTGATCGCCGCGCCATGCAGCTGTCCGGCGGGCAGCAGAAGCTGGTGGCCCTGGCGCGTGCGCTGATGCCCGGGCAGAAGCTCCTGCTGCTGGACGAGCCCTTCGAGGGGGTCGCGCCGGTGCTTTCACGGCGACTCGGCGAGGTGATCGCGCAGCTCGGCGAACAGGGTCTATGCGTGCTCATCTCCGAATCGGACCAGACCCACACTGCAGACCTCGTCGATGCCGCTTACCGCATCGAACGTGGCGCCATCACTCCCCACTGAGGTACCTCCATGTCTCCGTCAGATACCGCTAGCTACCAATTTCGCAGCGTTCCACGCATTATCTGCGAGGCCGGTGCGTTGGCCCGCGCCGGCGAGCTCATGGCCGAGCTCGACGCACGCCGGGTGCTCATCGTGTGCGACCCGGGTATCGTGCGCCTGGGCTTCGCCGACCAGGCTCGCAAGGCCCTGGAAGGAGTCGGCTGCACCGTCGAGCTATTCAGCGACGTGAGTGCCGACCCGCCCGCCGAGGTCATCCGGCAAGCCGCCACACAAGCACGCGCGTTTAAGGCCGATGGTGTGCTGGGCCTCGGAGGTGGCAGCTCACTGGACACCGCCAAACTGGTCGCACTGATGATCAACAGCGAACAACCGCTGGAGGCGATGTACGGCACCGACCAGGCGACCGGCCAGCGGGTGCCACTGATCCTGCTACCCACCACCGCCGGTACCGGCTCTGAAGTGACCTGGGTTTCGGTGGTTACTGACGATGCGGGCCAGAAGAAGGCCGTCTACGCCCCGCAACTGCTGCCTGACATCGCGCTGCTTGATCCGCGCCTGACCCTCGGCCTGCCGCCACCGGTCACCGCCGCCACCGGTCTCGACGCCATGGTGCACGCGATCGAGGCCTATACCAGCCGCACCCGCAAAAACCCGCTCTCAGACGGGCTCGCCACCACAGCGATTCGCCTGCTGGGACAGAACCTGGAGCGGGTCATCGCCGATGGCAACGACCTTGCCGCCCGTTCGGCAATGCTGCAGGGCTCTTTGATGGCAGGCATCGCCTTCGTCAACGCCTCGGTCGCGGCTATCCATGGGCTGGCCTACCCGTTGGGCGCGCGCTTTCACATTCCCCACGGGCATTCCAACGCGCTGGTGATGTTACCTGTGATTCGCTTCAATCTGCCCGCTGCGCAGCCGCTCTACGCCGAACTGGCCGGCCACCTGCTCGGCGGCCGGTTCGATGACGAACACGCGGCCGCCTCTGCCTTTGTCAGCGAGATCGAGCGCCTGGTGGCCTGCTCCGGACTGGAAACGCGGCTGTCGCAGCTGGACATCCCCGAGTCGGCGATTGCGTCCATGGCCGACGAAGTGGTGACTAGTATTCGCCGCCTGATCGACAGCAACCCTGCAGATATGTCCCGGGCGGACGTCGAGGCGATCTATCGCAGCATCCTCTAAGGCTGATCACAGCGAACCGCTATCCGATGAGCAAGTCCAGCGCTGCCGAGCGGCGTTGGCTACTAGATGGCCTTCATAGGGTTTTAAGGGGCGCTTACAAACAAGGAGACGCCCGGCGTAAGCCAGCTCGAATAGCGTGGTACGCAACGTTGAACCATCATGCGCACTAGCTTGCACACCGTGCATTTTCGCACCAGCGGCGGGTTAGCTCTCCCTGCGCTTAGCGTTAGTAGGTCCAGTGGTATCCACAGGGCGGTATCCAAGTTGGTATCCACTCAAACCAGTCAATGAAAAACGTTTCTGCGGGTACGACTAGCACCGATCTGGGCAACCGGGGCGCAGGTAGGGGATCAGTTCATCTACAGCATGAACGGTGAGCTCTCACACCTGCGTTTTGACAAACATCCGAAGACGACGATGTGATGGTGAGCGCGGCCTAACCACCCTACACAACCGGGACGGCCACATCGTGGCGCCGGAGCATGCCGGTTTGAGCTAATGGCTACAATTGCTGGACTGGAAGCATGGCCCCGCCACCCTGATTCAGGGCCAACTCCCTGACCCCGAACCTGACGACGAACCAGACGAGGGTGAGGGCATCTGGTACGTCCACTGAGCTGTCCCCAACAGGGACACCGAGGATCGAACAGGGACAGTACCAGTACCACTTACGCAGCGGTGCCGGTACTCGCTCCACACGCTCAAAGCAGCACTCGGCGGCAGGTCCAGCATCTTGCCGGGCAGGCCTTGTCCCTGTTCGATCGCTACACCCCCCTCTCAGCAGTCCAGTCTTCAGGTGTCCAACGCCCGAACCAAGTGTGGTGCGGCGACATCACCTACGTCTGGGCGGAAGGTCGTTGGCATTACTTGGCCGCGGTGCTGGATCTACACACGCGTCGGGTGGCTGGCTGGGCGTTCTCCGCAACACCGGATGCCGAGCTGGTAAGCAAAGCCCTCGATATGGCCTACGAGCAGCGCGGCAAGCCACAGCAGGTGCTGTTCCATTCGGATCAGGGCAGCCAGTACGCCAGCCGCTTGTTCCGGCAGCGGCTGTGGCGCTACCGAATGCAGCAGAGCATGAGCCGCCGGGGTAATTGTTGGGACAATTCGCCGATGGAACGCCTGTTCCGCAGCCTGAAGTCGGAGTGGATACCGCAGACCGGTTACCTTACAGCTCAGCAAGCACAGCGAGACATCAGCTATTACCTAATGCACCGCTACAGCTGGGTCAGGCCGCATGGTGGAAAGCACTTACGAGCGACGCTCAACTGGCCCCGCGCAGAAGCGACCGCCCGCAGATCCCAAGAACCTCAAAAAAGAAGGCAGCGGCAGAGGCAACGACCAACCGAGACAAGCCGACGCCGCAGTGTAGGTCAGAGTGTAGGTCCAAGCGCTTAGGAAAACCCTAAAAACGAGAAAGCCCCGGAATCCGGGGCTTTCAGGTTATGTAGTGGCGGAGAGATAGGGATTTGAACCCTAGGAACTGTTGCCAGTTCAACGGATTTCGAATCCGTCCCGTTCGGCCACTCCGGCATCTCTCCAGCGGCGCGCATCATATCAGCTCAGGATCGAATGTCGAACCCCAGTGGGCTGCTTTTTTGTCGTCATTTCAGGCTGTTGCATCAGGCTGGCCGTGCGGCTTGGCGGCCCCACCGATCCGTCACCGTCCTCATCCCGTCAAACGAGTCAGGGCTTCGCGGTATTTGTCGGCTGTCTTCTGCGCGACCTCGGCAGGTACCGGTGGGGCGGGCGGCTCCTTGTTCCAACCGGTGGATTCGAGCCAGTCACGCACGAACTGCTTGTCGAAGCTTGGCGGGTTATGGCCTTCGGCATAACTGTCAGCCGGCCAGAAACGGCTGGAGTCGGGCGTGAGCACTTCATCCATCAGGGTCAGCGTGCCGTTCTCGTCGAGGCCGAACTCGAACTTGGTGTCGGCGATGATGATGCCGCGGGTCGCCGCGTATTCAACGGCCGCACTATAAAGCGCAATGGAGACGTCACGTACCTGCGCCGCCAGCTCCTTGCCAATGATCGCTTCGCATTGTTCGAACGAAATATTCTCGTCGTGATCGCCTACGGCTGCCTTGGTCGAGGGAGTAAAGATCGGCTGGGGCAGCTTGCCTGCTTCCTTCAACCCGGCTGGAAGCTGGATGCCACATACGGTTCCGCTCTTCTGATACTCCTTCCAGCCCGAACCCACGATATACCCGCGGACGATCGCTTCCACGGCCACCGGCTTGAGCCGCTTGGCAACCACGGCACGGCCTTCTACCAGGGGCAGCTCTTCGGCAGGCACGACGTCCTCAACCTTGTCGCCGGTAAAGTGGTTGGGCACCAGATCGCCAAGCTTGTCGAACCAGAAGTTGGAGATGGCGGTCAGGATCTTGCCCTTGTCCGGAATAGGCTCGGCAAGAATCACATCGAATGCCGAAAGCCGGTCTGTAGCGACCATCAGCATGCGTGTGTCATCGATTTCATACAGGTCCCGGACCTTGCCGGAATAAATTTTCTTCAGGCTGAGAGCGTTTGCAGTGGTCATGGCTGTTCTCATGGTGACCAAGCTTAGACAAAGCGCGGCATTCACAACGCCTTGGCGGGGGCTTCGTTCAAACGAAACAGGCGAAACCATTGGTTTCGCCTGGTTGGGTCGGGATATGGACGTTTCGCCAGTTCAGCCCAGGTTGTCTTTGAGCATGTTCAGCACACGACGCGCCACGTCAGCGGGCGCAACGGTGTCGAGATCCTTGTCGAGGGTAACCTGGATATCACCCGCCACGTCGGTAACACGAAGCTGATATCGCTCGGCTCGGGCATCGATTTCCTCACGATCCGGAGCACCGCCGAACAGCCGTGAAAAGAAGCCAGGCTTGTCAGAGGGGTTCGCCGCGCCTTCGGCAAGGTTTATGTAGTAAATCCCCAAGCTGCGATCCAGATCCTCGACCAGGATGTCACTCGCTTGCAGCGCGCGGCCTACACTTGACCAGGCACGGTTGAAGTCCGTGTCGAGCTGCAGGACCGGACTGCCACTGCCTGCCTCGGTTATCGTGACACGGCTTGGCGCATCGTATTCACGCTCGGCCAGCAGCGAAGCCGAACCGCCCTGCTCTGCCCCTTTGGTCAGGCCCACCTGGAGCTCATCGAGCAGAACCCGGTCGAGTTCGGCATTCTCGGTAGAATCCGGCCAGGCGACGTCCGCACTACTACCAGCCGGGCGCTTCACGCTGAGCACATGGATCTCGCTGGTGTCGCGCTGGACGCCCGGCTCGATGCGCACACGGACACGTGTTTCGCCTTGCCCCAGACCCAGATCGCGCACCAATGACGGTGCCAGCTGATCGCGGGTCTGCCAGGCGGTGATGAACTCGCCTGTTTGCGGACGCTCTTCAGCAATCTGGAAACCGTTGTCGGTAAAGAACTGCCGCGTCGCCGCCCAAACCTGGGTCGCCGGACGCAGAGCCACCAACCAGCGCTCGTCTTCGGATGTCTGCAGACTGAATTCGCTGGCTTCTTCGGCCACCATCAGGCGCTGCGGACGGGGCACTTCATAGTCGCCGGTCGAGCGGCTGTCTGCTACCTGTTGCGGAATCGGCAGCAGCGGCTCGATTGGACGCAGTTCGGCTCCGGCTGGAACCTGCATCGGAGCGACCTGGTGCGCTTGCAGATAGTCGCTGCCACGGTCACGGAAATATCCGTCTTCGCCCCACAACCAGCCACAACCGCTGGTTCCAGAGATAATCAGGGCTAGGGTCGAGAGTCCGGCCAGTCGCTTCATGCGTGTTCCTTCATAGATAAAACCAGTACACCGGAATGTGCATTTCAGGCCAGCACGCCAGACTGACGCATCGCCTGGCGCAGCGGTTCCTGACAATGCTGGCTGAGCCAGGTCAGGGGCAGGCGGATGCCGTTGGGCATCAGGCCCATTTCATGCAGTGCCCATTTCACCGGAATCGGATTGGCTTCGATGAAGAGCATCTGGTGCAACGGCATCAGCAGCGCGTTGATGGCACGCGCCTTCTCCGCATCACCGGCAATGGCAGCGGCACAGAGCTCACTCATGGCGCGGGGCGCAACGTTCGCGGTGACGGAGATGTTGCCCTTGCCACCCATGAGCATGAGCTCGACGGCGGTGGCATCGTCACCGGAATAGACGAGAAAATCACTGCTGACACGGTCGAGCACATCCCGGCCGCGATTCAGGTCGCCAGTGGCCTCCTTGATACCGACGATGTTGGGCACCCTGGACAGGCGCTCGACAGTCTCGGGCAGCATGTCGCAGGCGGTCCGGCCAGGTACGTTATAGAGGATCTGCGGGATGGCCACCGCTTCGGCAATGTGGCGGAAGTGCAGATACATGCCTTCCTGGGTCGGCTTGTTGTAGTAAGGCGTGACCAGGAGACAGGCATCGGCACCGGCAGCCTTGGCATTCTCGGTCAGTTCGACCGCTTCACGGGTGGAGTTGGCGCCGGTACCTGCAATGACCGGAATGCGGCCGTTCACCTGGTCGACGACGCGCCGGATCACTTCGATATGCTCGGCAACCTCGAGCGTTGCCGACTCACCGGTGGTACCGACCGCAACGATTGCGTTGGTGCCTTCCTGCAGATGGAAATCCACCAGCTTGCTCAGGCCATCCCAATCAAGACCGCCTTGCGCATCCATGGGAGTGACCAGCGCCACCATACTGCCCGCAATCATGCAACCACTCCTGCCGGAAAAAGAGAGGCGTAATGGTACAAGGCTCCTTGACGCTTTGCGAGTGCACGAGAGGCCATCTGCCTGCGGATATTGCAGGTTCACTTCGGCAGATGCCTTGAGGCTGTACTCAGCGTCCGCATTCCATACAGACGCGCTTTTCGCTACCCTTAACCGTTTTCGGCTTGGCTGGCCGTCCGACCCATCACTGCCAGGAACGCTGCATGTCCACCCCTCCCGTACCCCGCGAACAGTTTCTCGTCATCAGCGCCATGGGCCGTAGCCCGATGGAGCTCACCAACGTGCTCTGCCGAGCCAGCAACGAGAACCGCTGCGCTGTTGTGACTACCCGCCTGACGCGGCATGGTGAGTGCTGCGCCCTCGTACTGGAGGTCAGCGGTAGCTGGGATGCCCTGGCCCGCATGGAAACCGCGCTTCCAGGGCTGGCGAAGAAGCACGAGTTCACCACCAATGTGGTGCGCAGTGAAGCGCTGGAAACCCGTCCGCAAGCGCTGCCTTATGTGGCTTATGTCAGCTCGGCCTATCGCCCTGACATTCTCAATGAGCTGTGCCAGTTCTTCATTGACCACCGTGTCGAACTCGAAGCCCTGACATGCGATACCTATCAGGCGCCGCAGACCGGAGGCACGATGCTCAACGCGACCCTGACCGTCACGCTGCCTGCCGGTACGCAGATCAGCTGGCTGCGGGACCAGTTTCTGGATTTCGCTGACGCGCTGAATCTGGACGCACTGATCGAACCCTGGCGCCCCCAGAACCCCTGATAGAGGAAGCAACCGATGACCGTTGAACTCGACCAGCCCGTACCGCATTTCCAGGCTCAGGCCACCAGCGATACGCAGGTCAGCCCCGGGGCGTTGAAAGGCAAGCAGGTGGTGCTGTACTTCTATCCAAAGGACAACACGCCCGGCTGTACTACCCAGGGCCAGGGATTCCGTGACCAGCACGACGCCTTCACTGCGGCCAACACCCTGGTCTATGGAGTCTCCCGGGACAGCCTGAAGACGCACGAAAACTTCAAGGCCAAGCAGGGCTTTCCCTTCGAGCTGATCTGCGACAAGGATGAGCAGCTCTGCCAGCTGTTCGATGTGATCAAGCTGAAGAAGCTCTACGGCAAGGAATACATGGGCATCGATCGCAGCACTTTTCTTATCGATGCCGATGGTGTCCTTCGACAGGAATGGCGCGGCGTAAAGGTACCGGGCCATGTGGACGCAGTGCTGCAGGCAGCCCAGGCGCTGAACAAATAGCAGACCCAGCGAGAGAAGGCCGGCGAAACGAACGGCTGCGCTACATTCACGCAGTCCGAGCAGCCGGCCAGGCCGTTACCCCGCGCGATCCACCACCGGTACAGTAGCCGAGCGGCGAGGCCATGCGTAAAGCACAGCCTTGAACAGCGTGGCCAGGGGAATCGCAAAGAACACGCCCCAGAAACCCCACAAGCCACCAAACAGCAGCACCGAAACGATGATCGCCACCGGGTGCAGGTTTACCGCCTCGGAGAACAGCAGCGGCACCAGCACATTGCCGTCCAGTGCCTGGATGATCCCGTACGCCACCATCAGGTAGATGAACTGGTCGCTCACCCCCCACTGAAACAAGCCGATCAAGGCCACGGGAATGGTCACGACCGTGGCACCGATATACGGCACGACCACCGATATGCCGACGAGCATCGCCAACAGCGCTGCGTAGTTGAGCTCCAGAGCGGCGAAGACTGCATAGGAAACGACGCCACAGATCAGGATCTCGATGGCCTTGCCCCGGATGTAGTTGGCAATCTGTACGTTCATCTCCTGGGCCACCTGCGTGATCAGTCCGCGCTCGCGTGGCAGGTGCCCGGCCAGCCAGTCGCCTATCTGCTGACGATCCTTGAGGAAGAAAAACACCAGGATCGGGACCAGGATCAGGTAGATCATCAGGCTCAGCAACAGCGGCAGGCTCGAAAGTGACGAGGTCAGCACAATCTGCCCGTAGCGACCGATCTCGCCACGAATGAAATCGATTCCGCGCAACACCTGCTCTTCAGTGAGCAGCTGGGGGTAACGCTCAGGCAGGAGCAGCAGCAGCGATTGCCATTCGACCAGCATCCGCGGCAGCTCGTTGAACAGCGTCAGCACCTGCTGCCACATGAGAGGCGCGAGAATGAAGATGCAGACGGTGAGCAAGCCGACAAACATCAGGAAGACCAGCCAGACTGCAACCAGATGAGGCAGTTTGATGCGCTCCAGCGCACCGACCAGCCCTTGCATCAGGAAGGCCAACACCAGACCTGCGATGACCGGCGCCAACATATGGCCAAGCGTCAGCACCGTCGCAAAGGAGACGACCAGCAGCACACCAAGGACGAGCGCTTCCTCGTCCGAAAAATAACGATGAATCCAGCCCCGCAACACGTTGAGCATAAGCCTTCCTTAACAGCCGTCAGGCCTTGCGAAGCCAGTATCGATAGAGCCCATCGTCCGCTTCCTCATGCAATAGGGCATGACCAGCCAGCCTGGCAAAACTGCGAAAATCTCGCTGAGAGCCCGGGTCTGTCGCCGTGACCTTCAATATCTGACCGCTCAGCAGGCGGTTGAGCTCCAACTTGGCCTTGAGCAGCGGCATTGGACAATCAAGCCCAGTCGCGTCCAGCTCGGCATCGGCATCGCAGGCCATGCCAGGGCCACCCTGTTGAGTCATGTCGATCTCCTGTAAAAGTGCTGCAGGATACCGAGCCGAGCCAGGCTCTGGCCAGCAACCCGAGCACAAGGCTACAGTAGCGCTCCTGCATAGAAGAGCTGGTCTGGATGAAATTGCTGCGCCCCACCCTGCTGACCCTGGCCTGCCTGATCGCGCAACCGGTGATGGCAAACGACCTTCCCTCGCTTGGCGATTCGAGCTCCGGCATCGTCTCGCCTGAGCAGGAGCATCAGCTAGGCCGAGCCTGGCTCAGCCTGCTACGTGGACAGGTCCCCCAACTGTCCGACCCCCTGCTCAAGGACTATCTGGAGCAGAGCGTCTACCGTCTGGCGGAGACCAGCCAGCTTCAGGATCGGCGCCTGGAGTTCGTACTGCTCGACAGCCCTCAACTGAATGCCTTCGCTGCACCTGGCGGCATTATCGGCGTCAACGGCGGGCTGTTTCTGCATGCACAGACTGAAGCCGAGTATGCTTCGGTCCTGGCACACGAACTGGCGCACCTGTCCCAGCGCCACTTCGCGCGCGGCCTGGAAGCCCAGAAGCGCATGCAGCTACCGTTGATGGCGGCGATGCTCGCCGGCGTAGTGGCGGCCGCAGCAGGCGCCGGCGATGCCGGTATCGCCGCGATAGTTTCGACCCAGGCAGCCGCGATACAGTCCCAGCGCCGATTCTCCCGACAGAACGAACAGGAAGCCGATCGTATCGGTATCGTAAATCTGGAGAGAGCCGGCTATGACCCCCGCGCCATGCCGGAAATGTTCGGCCGCCTCATGCGCCAGTATCGATACGACCAGAAGCCTCCGGAATTCCTGCTGACCCACCCGGTCACCGCGTCACGCATCGCCGACACCAAAAACCGGGCCGAGCAATACGCCGATGCCGGCGTTGAAGACAGCCTTCGCTACCAACTGATGCGGGCCCGCGTGGATCTGAAGTTCGAGAACACCCCAGGCGTCAGCGCCAAGCGCTTCCGCGCCATGCTAAGCGAGGATCCGAACCTGGACGCGGCCCGCTATGGCCTGGCGCTGGCGCAGATCAAGAGCGGGCAGCTCGAGGAGGCAGCCAGCGAGCTGCAGCCGCTGCTGGCAGAAGAACCAGACGATGCGATCTACAATCTGGCGCAGGTCGAGCTCGATATCACCGCGAACCGGCTCGCTGCAGCACGCCAGCGCATTCAGCGCCTGCTTCAGCTATACCCGGGCAGTTATCCAGTACGTCAATCGCATATCGATCTGCTGATCAAGGAAAACAAGTTGCAGGAGGCCGAGCGCGAGCTGGACCAACTGGTCATCGCCCGCCCCAAGGATCCGGACATCTGGTATCAGGTCTCGGAAATACGCGGGCTCACCGACAATATCGTTGGCCTGCATCAGGGCCGAGCAGAGTATTTTGCCTTGGTCGGCGACTATGACCAGGCCATCGAACAGCTCGATTTTGCCAAACGCCGCTCGGACAGCTTCCAGACGGCAGCACGAATCGATGCAAGGCAGAAGGCATTGATCGAAGAGAAGCGAATGGTCGAGGAAATGTTGCGCTAAGCCTCCCGATCCGGAGGGAGGCATAAGCCACAACGCAGCCAAATGGCTCCGTTGTGGCATCTATCATGCGTTTCCGGCCTGCCTTATCCGCGCCGCCTGCGTAAAGTCGAGCATGCGCTTGAGCGGCTTGACCGCCCGGGGCACCAACGCCGGATCCACGAATATCTCGTCCCTGCCTAAACGCAGGCATTCCAGCGTTCGCTCCAGTGTGTTCATCGCCATCCAAGGACAATGGGCACAACTGCGGCACGCAGCTCCACTGCCTGCAGTTGGCGCCTCGATGAACTGCTTGTCCGGGCAAAGTTGTTGCATCTTGTAGAAAATGCCGCGGTCGGTGGCGACGATGAAGACCGGATTCGACAAGGTCTGCGCGGCCTTGATCAGCTGACTGGTCGAGCCGACCGCGTCGGCCAGCTCAATCACCGCCTCTGGCGACTCGGGATGAACCAGCACAGCGGCGTCGGGATACAACGCTTTCATATCTGCCAGCTGCTTGGCCTTGAATTCCTCATGGACGATGCAGGCACCTTCCCACAACAGCATGTCAGCGCCAGTTTCCCGTTGCACATAGCTGCCCAAGTGCTTGTCCGGGGCCCAGATGATTTTCTCGCCGTTATCCATCAGGCTTTCAACGATTTCCAGGGCGCAGCTGGACGTGACGACCCAATCGGCACGGGCCTTCACCGCGGCCGAGGTATTCGCATAAACCACCACGGTGCGCTCTGGATGCTGATCACAGAACGCGGAGAAGTCCTCAACCGGGCAGCCCAGATCCAGCGAGCAGGTTGCCTCAAGAGTTGGCATCAGAATCCGCTTTTCAGGATTCAGTATCTTCGCTGTTTCGCCCATGAACCTGACGCCCGCGACCACCACCGTATCAGCCGAATGCTCGTTGCCAAACCTGGCCATTTCCAGCGAATCAGAAACACAGCCACCGGTTTCTTCCGCCAAAGCCTGGATGACTGGATCGGTGTAGTAATGGGCGACCAGTACCGCATTCTGCCTTTTCAACTCAGCCGCGATTTCGCCTCGCAGACGCAGCTCATCAGCCGCTGTCAGCGGGTGCGGCTGCTTGGCCGCCAGATGGGCCTGGACGAGGATGCGTTCGGGTATGTGCGTCATGTTCGCGGTTCCTGCAAGCACGGCAAAGCGTAGATCGCCGGGTCTAATCAACGAGGCGGGAATACTGACCTGGCGAACGGATGGCGCTGCAAGGAAGGACCAAGCATTCACCCTCACGTTTGCAAGGGGGCGGAATACTAGCCGAAGCTTTCAGAAAAATGAAAGCGGAAGGATGTCTACTGAAGCGAGCCTGAAACGAAAAGCCCGCCGACTGACGCCGGCGGGCTCATTATCACTTGCCCTTGAGCATGTGTCCGCGCTCTTCGAGATTGGTATGCCAATCCATTGCTTCATGCAGCAGGTGCGGCGTCTGGCCGCCCTTCTTGCAGGCCGCTTCGAAGTAGGCGTTCAATGCGTCGCGGTAGGACGGATGCACGCAGTTGTCGATGATGACGCGGGCGCGTTCACGGGGTGCCAGGCCACGGAGGTCTGCCAGGCCCTGCTCGGTTACCAGGATGCTGACGTCATGCTCGGTGTGGTCGACGTGCGCAACCATCGGAACCACGCTGGAGATGTTGCCTCCCTTGGCGATCGACTTGGTGACGAAGATGGCCATATGGGCGTTACGGGCGAAGTCACCTGAGCCGCCGATGCCGTTCATCATCTTGGTGCCGCCAACATGGGTGGAGTTGACGTTACCGTAGATGTCGAACTCAAGTGCTGTGTTGATGCCGATGATACCGATACGACGCACCAGCTCCGGATGGTTGGAGATCTCCTGGGGACGCAGAATCAGCTTGTCCTTGTACTTCTCCAGGTTGCCGAAAACACGGTCGTTGCAGCGCTCGGACAGGGTGATGGAGCAGCCGGAAGCGAAGACCATCTTGCCCGCGTCGATCAGATCGAAGGTCGAGTCCTGAAGGACTTCAGAGTACATCACCAGATTTTCGAACGGCGAATCGATCAGACCGCACATGACGGCGTTGGCAATGTTGCCGATACCGGCCTGCAGCGGGCCGAGGCTGTTGCTCAGACGACCCGCGTCCACTTCTTTCTTGAAGAAGTGGATCAGGTGGTTGGCGATAGCCTGGGTCTCATCATCCGGCGGGGTAACCGTAGAGTAGGAATCCGGCTGGTCTGTGATGACGATGGCAGCGATTTTAGCCGGATCGATCGGGATGGCACCTACACCGATGCGGTCATCGACCTTGAGCAAGGGGATCGGCTGACGGTTAGGACGCTCGCCTGGAATGTAGATGTCATGCAGACCTTCCAGGTTGGGGTTGTGGGCCATGTTCAGCTCGATGATCACCTTGTCGGCGAACAGGGCCAGGTTGGCTGAGTTGCCAACCGACGTGGTCGGCACGATATGGCCTTGCTCGGTGATTGCGACCGCTTCGATGATCGCCAGGTCCGGCTTCTTGATCTGGTGGTTGCGCATCTGCTCGACGGTGTGGGACAGATGCTGGTCGATGAACATGACCTCGCCCTGGTTGATCGCCTTGCGCAGCGTTGCGTCAGCCTGGAACGGCATACGGCGAGCCAGCAGACCGGCTTCCGCCATCAGCCCGTCCAGATCATTGCCGAGGCTGGCACCGGTGATCAGGCTGATTTTCAGCGGGCTCTCCTTGGCGCGCTTGACCAGCGCCAGGGGGACTGCCTTGGCTTCACCGGCACGGGTAAAGCCGCTCATGCCAACAGTCATACCGTCGAGGACATGAGTGGCTGCCTCGTCGGCGCTCATGACCTTGCTATGCAGGGAGGACAAGCGGATGCGATCAGAATACATTTGAGCCTCGAACCACTGTGAAATCGGAAGGTCGCAGTCTAGTACGTTTAAAGACGCTCGGGTCACCTACCAAGGTCGTAGAGGATTCGACCTTGATAACCGCCCCGTACGTGCTTTCTTATAGAGCTTGAACTGCGGATATAAAAAAGCCGGATGACCCATGAGGCCTCCGGCTTTGCTTCTCCGTGAGGAGATCTGGTGGGTCGTGTAGGATTCGAACCTACGACCAATTGGTTAAAAGCCAACTGCTCTACCAACTGAGCTAACGACCCGATGCGGTGCGCATGATACTGATTTGATTGATTAAATCAACGCTTTTTTTGCCGTCATGCATAGCGGGTCGGATCAGCCTGGCCAGCTTGCTGGAAGCCGACGGCACGCAGGCGGCAGCTGTCGCACTTGCCGCAAGCCCGCCCATCCTCGTCCGCCTGATAACAGGATACGGTCATGCTGTAGTCCACTCCCAGCTGCACTCCAGCCCGCACAATATCGGCTTTGCTCATGTCTTGTAGCGGAGCACGGATCGAAAAACCCTGCCCTTCCACACCAGCTCTGGTAGCCAGATTAGCCAGGCGCTCGAACGCTTCGATGAATGCTGGACGACAATCCGGATAGCCTGAATAGTCGATGGCGTTCACGCCAATGAAGATGTCTCGCGCACCCAGCACCTCGGCCCAACCCAGCGCCAAAGAAAGAAACAAGGTATTGCGTGCCGGCACATAGGTGACCGGTATCCCTTCGCCAGGCTGCTCGGGCACCGCGATATTGCTGTCGGTAAGCGCAGATCCGCCGATGCCAGCGAGATCCATGCCGATCACCTTGTGCTCGACCACGCCCAGTTGTTGGGCCACCCGTTCGGCCGCCTGCAACTCGGCGCGGTGACGCTGGCCATAGTCGAAGCTCATTGTGTAACAGGCATAGCCTTCAGCCTTGGCCATAGCGACCACGGTTGCCGAATCCAACCCGCCGGAAAGAAGAATCACCGCTTTCTTGTCTGTCATGGAATACCTGTCTGAAAACCGAAGCGGCCTGAATCGGCCGCCCATGCAAGAGGTCAGTGGCCGGGCGCATCGTTCCATAGAATCTTGTGCAGCTGCAGCTGCAGACGCACTGGCAGATTGTCGCTGACGATCCAGTCGGCCAGTGCTCGCGCATCCACCTGGCCGTGGCTTGGAGAGAACAGCACTTCGCCTGCCCGTGCGTCGAGCCGGTACTCGATCAGCTTGGATACGGCCCAGTCGTAGTCTTCGCGCGAACAGATCACGAATTTCACCTGGTCGTTGTGCGTAAGGTGAGCGATGTTTTCGTAACGGTTGCGCCCCATCTCGGCCGAACCCGGCGTCTTGAGATCTACGACCCGACTGACACGCGTGTCGGTTGACGAGATATCCAGCGCCCCGCTGGTTTCCAGCGACACTTCGTAACCGGCGTCGCACAGTTGCCGCAGCAAGGGAATACAGTTGGGCTGGGCCAGCGGCTCGCCCCCGGTGACGCAGACATAGCGGGGACGAAATGCCGCAATGCGCTCGACTATGGTGTCGAGCGACATCAGTTCGCCGCCGGTGAAGGCATAGGCGGTATCGCAATATTGACAACGCAGGGGACAGCCGGTCAGGCGAACGAACACTGTGGGCAATCCACTGGTGCGCGTTTCCCCCTGCAGCGAGTAGAAAATCTCGGAAATTCGCAGGGTATGGTGCATATCAGCCACGGGCGTGACGGCTAAACAGGCCATCCGCCTCCGGTGCGGGAAAGGGGGCGAGATTCTAACGAAAAAACCCGCCGGTGGGCGGGTTTTGTTCATCTGTCGGCGAGAGACTTCAGCGATTCAGTTGACGCTTGGCCAGTTGCGCTGCCGAACTGCTGGGGTAGTCCGCCATGACCTGACGGAGAATACCATCGGCCTTGTCGCGATTACCCATTCTGAGTTCGACATCCGCAAGCTTGTAGAGCGAATCGGGCACCTTGTTGTGCTGCGGATACAGCTGGCTAACCCTGGCGAACGCCTGCCCTGCGCCTTGCAGGTCGCCCTTGGCGAGATTCACCTCGCCGAGCCAGTACTGAGCGTTGCCAGCGTACGGGCTGCCCGGATACTTGCGCAGGAATGCTGCAAACGCCTGACTGGCCTTATCGAAGTCCTTTGCCTTGATCAGGTCGAAAGCCGCATCGTAGTACAGCTTTTCCTTTTCGGGATCAGCCGACTGTGCGCTGGCTGCATCCACGCCCCCGATAGAAGACTCTTGTGAGGCTCCACCAGCAGCATTGCCACCGGCGGCTGATGAATTCTGACTGTTTGCCCCGCCTGCCGAAAGCCCGGCCAGACGACCATCCAGATCCTTGTAACGCTCCAGCCCCTCCTGTTGAAGCCGCTGGATCTCGTTCTGCTGCACTTCGAGCATGCCGCGCAACTGCGCGATCTCTTCCTGCATCTGTTGCAGCTGAATGAACAACATGCCTTGCGCTGAAGACGGAGCAGTCGCCCCGCCTCCAGCGTAAGCACCGCCGTTGTCTGTCCCGGAGGAATACCCTGCCCCGGACGAGCCGCCCTGGGTCTGCGAATCGTATTCCACAACGGGAACCTGAGCCGCCGCAAAAAACGGCAGACCAAGCACAAGAAGCGTCAGAACGTAACGGTGCTTGAGCATGGCTGATTACTTACGCAGTTCAACGCGACGGTTCTGAGCCCAGGACTGCTCGTCGTTACCCATGGCAACCGGACGCTCTTCACCGTAGGACACCAGTTCCAGCTGAGCCGGGGATACGCCCTGCAGTACCAGATAGCGCTGTACAGCCTTGGAACGACGCTCACCCAGCGCCATGTTGTACTCACGAGTACCACGCTCGTCGGTGTGGCCTTCCAGAACGACACGGTTGCCAGCGGACTTCAGATCCTTGGCATGAACGTCGAGCGCGCGCATGGCTTCCGGCTTCAGATCAGAACTGTCGTATTCGAAGTAGAAAGTAGTGATGGCGCGCAGAGCGGCTTCTTCGCCGTTCATGCTGCCGTCAACAGCACCGCTGTTGGCGCCGTAACCAGCGTTCGGATCAATGACGGAGGAACCTTCGCCAGAGTCTTCGCCGCCCTTGGAAGAACAACCGACGGCTACAGCCATAGCCAGCGCCAGCGCAGCGAACTTACCGAATTTCAGCATTTCCATGTGTAACAACCCCAGTGTGTTTTAGTTAGGTACAGCATTGATACCGCATCAGTTCAGGTAAGGGGACCACGATGGCTCACGGACTTCGCCTTGAGCAGTAGGAAGCGGGAGCCTAACTCGACCATTGATTGATACGAGCATCAAGACTCCCCGGCCCTGCTGGCGGGTCGCGTAGATTAGCATGGTGCCGTTGGGCGCAACAGTGGGTGACTCATCCAAACTTGTCTCGGAAAGAATGCGCAGATTGCCGCGCTGCAGATCCTGTGCCGCAACCTTGAAGTTGGTGTAGCCCTCCTGGCGATGAATCATCACCAGCGTCTTCTCATCTGCCGACAGCTTAGGGTTGGCGTTGTAGTTTCCTACAAAGGTGACTCGCTCGGCATTGTTGGTTCCCAGGCGCTGCTTGTAGATCTGCGGCTTGCCAGCGCGATCCGAGGTGAAGTAGATCGTCTGCCCATCAGCGCCCCAGAACGGCTCGGTATCGATTGCGTAATGGTCTGTCAGTCGCTGCAATTGCCGCGAACCGAGATCCATGACATAGACCTCCGGGTTACCGTCCTTTGAAAGCACGAACGCAAGGCGATTACCGTCCGGCGAGAAGGCCGGAGCACCATTGAGCCCTTCGAAATTGGTGATCTGCTCACGACGACCGGTATCGATGTGCTGGATGAATATGCGCGGGCGCTTCTGCTCGAACGACACGTAGGCGATACGACGACCATCGGGCGAGTAGCGAGGCGAAAGTATCGGCTCTCGCGACTGTAACAACGTAACAGCACGCGCACCGTCGTAGTCGGAACGCTGCAGCGTGTATCGCGTATTGGCACTGCCCAGATGCTCAACCGTGACGTATAGAAGACGGGTAGAGAATGCACCCTTGATACCCGTGAGCTTTTCGAACGCCTGATCAGAGGCATAGTGCGCCATATCACGCAACTGGTCCTGACCGCCGCCGATAGTGCCATTCATGACCTGTTGCTCAGTGTTCACATTGAACACTTCGTAGCGAACCTGCAACTTGCCGGCACCCGGCTCGATGTTGCCGACCATCACATACTGGACGCCCAGCGCTTTCCAGTCTCGAAAAATGATTTCGCTGCCGCGGGTAGGCAGGCTGATCATGTTCTGCCTTGGGATGGGCTGAAAAATCCCCGAATTGCGAAGGTCATTGCCGATAATTTCGGCCATGTTTTCTGGCAGCACGGTTCCGCCTTGCCAGCCGAAGGGCACTACTGCAACTGGAATGGCGCGATCGGTGCCGCTGGTGACCACGATATTCTTCTCTTGAGCCACGGCATTGCCCAGCACGAACAGCAGAAGAACGATGAAACCTCTAAGGGAATTGATCACAACGCAAGATCCTCTGGCGTGAATGTCATCATGAACGAGCGATACGGCTGGAAATCCTGGGCTGACAGCCCCTGCATCTCGGTCAGCCGACCAATATTCTTGACCGCGGCGACCGCGGAACTGTCGAACGGTGTATCGCCGCTTGACCGCGAGACGTTTACCGCCGATATGGTGCCATCCGGAAGCATGTTGACCCTGAGCGTAACCGACATGTTGTTTCGTGCAGAGGGTGGGCGGGTCCAGTTCTCCGCAGCACGCAGACGAATCAGGTCGTCGAAATTACCCGAAGTCTGGTCACCCTGGGTATCGGCCATGGCCTGTTGCCGCTGGGTGTCTTCAGAGAGCAATTCGGCGAGCGCCTGAGCCTTCTTGTCTTCAGTCGCCTTGCGGGCGGCTTCAGCGGCGGCTTTGTTCCGGGCGGCTTCGGCGGCTGCCTTTTTCTTGGCTTCCTCCGCGGCTTTCTTTTTCGCAGCCTCGGCGGCGGCTTTCTTCTTCGCTTGCTCCGCAGCTGCCTTTTTCTTCGCCTCCTCGGCGGCCGCTTTTTTCTTGGCCTCCTCAGCCGCCTTCTGCTTGGCCGCCTCGTCCGCCGCTTTCTTCTTCGCGATATCCGCTAACTTCTTCTGCTCTGCGGCTTTCTTCGCTTCCTCAGCCTGTTTGGCCTCAGCCTTCTTTGCCGCCTCGGCTTTCTTTACCGCCTCAGCTCTCTCCGCTTCGGCCTTTCGAACCTCCTGCGCCTGCTTTTGTTCCGCCGCCTTGGCTGCAGCCTGCTTCTGCTGTTCGACCTTGCGCTGCTCCAGCTGCTCGGCTTCATATTGCTTGGCAGCGGTCTTTTGCGCCTCGCCAGCAATTTTCTGGTTGGTTTGTGTCTTCGCCTGGCTCTGGGACTTGAGCTGATACAGGGTCGCCTGCACGATTGGTTTCGAAGGCGGCAGGTCGGGGGTCATGGCAAAGCTGACAAACAGCATGCCAAAGATGATGACATGCAGGCCCACCGCAAAAATGGTGGGCCAGTAGAGGCTTTCTGAGCGTGAACGATCCGGCTGCTGCATCAAGGCGCCTCGGTAATCAGACCGACATTGCCCACACCCGCTTCCTGAAGCCCGCCCATGGCGGACATGACCGAACCATAGTCCACCGCCTTGTCGCCGCGGACAAACACCTGAACCTGCTTACCCTGGCTCCGGTTCTGGTTCATGATCGCGGTTACCGCCGTGGTCATCTCTTCCAGCGTCAGCGCTCTGTCCTGCACGGTATCGGTGTCGACTTCGCTGCCGATGTTCCAGTAGTAGGTCTTGTCCGCCTTGATGGAGATTGTCAGCACCTGGGCATCGTTATCCTGAGGCAATACCTCGCTACTGACCTTGGGCAGGTCGACCTTCACGCCCTGGTTGAGCATGGGCGCAGTCACCATGAAGATCACCAGCAGCACCAGCATCACGTCGATGTACGGCACCACGTTCATCTCGGCAACGGGTTTGCGTCTGTTGCGAATTCTTGCCATGGCCAGCGGGCCTCACTCTTCCGAGGTGTGAACTTTGCGATGGAGGATCGCCTGGAACTCATCGGCAAAGGTGTAGTAGCGACCGATGAGCATCTCGCCACGGGCCGCGAACCGGTTGTAAGCAATGACCGCCGGAATCGCTGCGAACAGACCAATCGCGGTGGCGATCAACGCTTCGGCGATGCCCGGCGCGACGGTGGCCAGCGTCGCCTGCTGTACCTGGGCCAGCCCGCGGAAAGAGTTCATGATGCCCCAGACGGTGCCGAACAAGCCGATATAGGGGCTGGTGGAACCCACGGTGGCAAGGAACGGCAGGCCCTGCTCGAGCTTTTCTTCCTCACGGGAGATGGCCACTCGCATGGCGCGGTTCACCCCGTCCATCACCGCATCCGGGTCGACTCCCTGCTGCTGGCGAAGGCGAGAGAATTCCTTGAAGCCGGCACGAAAGATCTGCTCGACCCCAGAGTCCGGGTCAGGATTGCTTCCCGCCTGGCGGTAGAGCTTGGAGAGATCGATGCCTGACCAGAAGCGCTCTTCGAACGCATCCAGGGACCGCTTTGCGGCACGGATCATATTGCCGCGCTGGAAAATCAGAATCCATGATGTCACCGAAGCGCCTACCAGAATCAGCATTACCAGCTGAACCACGAAGCTGGCGTTGCTGATCAGGCTCCACATGGACATATGATCGACGTTGGGTTCCACGCTTACTCTCCTGCTGGGGGTAGACCCGACCCGGTAAAGGCCGCGCGCAGCGGCTCGGGAATGGGACGGGGTTTCAAACTCTCGGTGCGCACGCAGGCCACCACGAACTGCCCTTCACAGAGCAGCGCATCATCCTCAACTCGGCGTACCTGCTGCCTGAAACGCAGGCTTGCACGCTTGACCTCCACCACCTCTGCCGTAACCCGCAGCTCGTCATCCAGACGGGCCGGCGCGATATAGCGCGCCTGGCTCGAATGCACGACGAAAAGCAGGTCTTCCCCGGCCAGCTGCGACTGGGCAAAACCCAGACTGCGCAGCCGCTCGGTACGGGCCCGCTCCATGAATTTGAGGTAGTTGACGTAGTAAACGATGCCACCCGCATCGGTGTCCTCGTAATAGACACGGCAGCGATGGGAGAACGGTTGAGCATGTGATTCCGCGCGCATACTAGTGCCAGGCCCTGCAATTGCCAATCGGGTACGAGAAAGAAATTCTTGTCACTCTGTGTCGCCACCGAAGAGGTCAGCGGTAGGTGAGTTTTCCATGCGTTTCGGCAGGTTCAAGCCGAAGTGCAAATAGGCGTGACGGGTGACGACTCGCCCGCGCGGGGTGCGCATGATGTAACCCTGCTGGATCAGATACGGCTCGAGGACATCTTCGATGGTATGACGCTCCTCACTGATGGCTGCCGCCAGGCTATCGACACCCACGGGACCACCATCGAATTTCTCGATCAACGTCAGCAGTAGGCGACGATCCTGGTGGTCCAGGCCTCGCTCGTCGACATCGAGCATGTTCAGCGCCAGGTCAGCAGTGCTGCGGCTGATTTCGCCGTTCCCCCGAACTTCGGCGAAGTCACGCACACGACGCAGCAGGCGATTGGCGATACGCGGCGTGCCGCGTGCACGCCGGGCGATCTCGACGGCACCTTCGGTTTCGGTTGGCAAGCCGAGAATGCCGGCAGAGCGGCTGACGATGGTCGCCAGATCGGCCGTCGAATAGAACTCGAGACGCTGCACGATACCGAAGCGATCACGAAGCGGATTGGTCAGCATGCCAGCACGCGTGGTGGCCCCAACCAGGGTGAAGGGCGGCAGATCGAGCTTGATCGAGCGGGCCGCAGGACCTTCGCCGATCATGATGTCGAGCTGGAAATCCTCCATCGCGGGGTAGAGCACTTCTTCGACAATAGGCGAAAGACGATGGATCTCGTCGACAAACAGCACGTCGCCCTCTTCCAGATTCGTCAACAGTGCGGCCAGATCGCCTGGCCGTTCAAGGACAGGGCCAGACGTGCTCTTGATCGAGACGCCCATTTCCTGGGCGATGATATGCGCCAGCGTGGTCTTGCCCAGACCTGGCGGACCAAAGATCAGCGTGTGGTCCAGCGGTTCCTTGCGAGCCCGTGCAGCTCGAATGAACAGGTCCATTTGTTCGCGTACAACCGGCTGGCCTATATAGTCGGCAAGACTCAGCGGGCGAATGGCGCGGTCGAACTGTTCTTCGCGATCACGACCCGTAGCGGTGATGAGACGATCAGCTTCGATCACGAGGCCATTCCCTTCAGTGCACGGCGAATCAGGTCTTCACTGCTCAAATCGTCTTCCTGTACGGCGGCTACGGCACGGCTCGCCTCTTGAGGCTTGAAACCTAGGGAAATCAAGGCGCTGACGGCATCGTTCTCGGCGCTTGAGACCGCTGCAGCGCTGCGGGGTTCCACCACCAGGGTAGCGATGGACGGCATGGTTTCCCACGCCTTGAAGCGATCCTTCAGTTCGATCAGCAGCCGCTCCGCGGTCTTCTTGCCGACGCCGGGGACTTTCACCAATACGGAGGTGTCCTGCGCCTGGACGCAGCGCACAAGCTCATCCACTTCGAGTCCGGACATCAACGCCAGGGCAAGCTTCGGCCCCACGCCATTGAGCCTGATGAGTTCCCGGAAGAGTTCACGGTCGCGCTTTGCAGCAAAACCATACAAGAGATGCGCATCTTCTCGCACCACGAGATGAGTATGAAGCGTAACCGGCTCGCCTACCGCCGGCAGCCGATACAAGGTCGTCATTGGCACTTCCAGCTCATAGCCGATGCCATTTACGTCCAGAATCAGGTGAGGGGGCTGCTTTTCCGCCAGGGTACCGCGCAAGCGTCCGATCACTGTCATGCGTCCTCTTGCAGCCCGCAACACAGCTACGGGCCGGATTGTTCTACCAGTACCTCGACGGATGGGTCGAGGCGGTGTGATTACAGTCGCAGCCGTCCGCCTCGTCGCTTGGCGGTCGCCAGCCCATGCGGAATCAGGCTCTGGCGATGATGCGCGTGACACAGCGCGATCGCCAGGGCATCCGACGCATCGATCTGGGGCTTCTGGGTGAGTTTCAACAGATGCATGACCATCATCAGCACCTGCTGCTTGTCGGCCCCACCAGTGCCTGCGATGGCCTGCTTTACCTGTGTGGCGGTGTATTCGGCGATCTCCAGCCCCTGCTCCGCAGCAGCGACGATGGCTGCGCCTCGAGCCTGACCCAACTTGAGCGCAGAATCCGCATTGCGGGCCATGAACACCTGCTCGATGCCCATGGTCACAGGTCCATGCTGACGAATCACTTCGCTGACGCCGACAAACACCGCCTGCAGGCGGGCGGACAGTTCGCCGCTGCCGGTGCGAATGCAGCCAGACGCCACATACTCGCAATGGCGGCCGGTATCGCGCACCACACCATAGCCGGTAATTCGTGAACCAGGGTCGATGCCCAGGATAAGCGTCATGCAGCCGCCGTACTGTCTATTTATCCAGGCGCAAGTATAAGGAGGCTATGCCGCGGCGACCAGCGACATAACGAGAAGCGGCGCCAAGTCCAAAATGAAAAGCCGGAAGCACCCTGGGGTGGCTTCCGGCTCGTGATCGCCACAGCGGGTCAGTCCAGCTGCTCCATGATTTCATCCGGGACTTCGGCGTTGTGGTAGACATTCTGCACGTCGTCCAGGTCTTCCAGCGCATCGATCAGGCGCAGCACTTTCTGCGCGGTTTCAAGATCGGCCAAAGGTGCGGCGATTGAGGGAATCATGGCGATGTCCGCCTCTTCGGCTTTGAATCCAGCTTCGCTCAGGGCTTCGTTGACGGCGTGGAATTCGGCAAAGCTGGTCGAGACCAGGGCCGAGCCGTCCTCGCCCATTTCCACATCGTCAGCGCCGGCTTCCAGCGCCGCCTCCATTAGTGCGTCCTCATCCACCCCCGGCGCAAAGCTGATCTGCCCTTTGCGATCGAACATGTAGGCAACCGAGCCGTCGGTGCCCAGGTTTCCGCCGTGCTTGCTGAACGCATGACGGACTTCGGCCGCCGTGCGGTTGCGGTTGTCGGTCATGGCCTCGACGATGATGGCCACGCCGCTGGGGGCATAACCTTCATAGGTCAGCTCAACGACATTGTCCGACTCGTTATTGCCGGCGCCACGCGCAATGGCGCGGTCAATCACGTCGCGCGACATATTTGCAACCAGTGCCTTATCGACTGCCAGGCGCAGGCGTGGATTGTCTGCAGGAATAGGACCGCTCTTCGCGGCGACGGTCAGCTCGCGAATAATCTTGGTGAAAATCTTGCCGCGCTTGGCGTCCTGGCGCCCTTTGCGATGCTTGATGTTGGCCCATTTGGAATGACCAGCCATTAACTGCCTCCCTTTCTGATCAACTGTTCATCGTGCTGAAACCAAGAGCCCAGGTTTCCCTGGGCTCTTGCGCCTTCACTCGGCTTTGGGTTGTTCGCGAAGCCGGATGTGCAGCTCTCGCAATGCCTTGGCATCCACCGCACCCGGTGCCTGCGTCATGACATCGGCGGCACTCTGGGTTTTCGGGAATGCGATAACTTCGCGGATCGACTGAGCACCAGTCATCAGCATCACCAGACGGTCGAGGCCGAAGGCCAGGCCGCCGTGGGGCGGCGCACCAAACTTGAGCGCGTCGAGCAGGAAGCCGAATTTCTCGTCTTGCTCGGCCTCATCGATGCCCAGGATGCGGAACACGGTCTGCTGCATCTCTTTGCGGTGAATACGGATCGAACCGCCACCCAACTCGGTGCCATTAAGAACCATGTCATAGGCACGCGACAGCGCACCTGCAGGGTTGGCCTCGAGTTCTTTCGGCGTGCATTTCGGCGCAGTGAACGGGTGATGCAGCGCGCTGAGCGAGCCGTCATCGTTCTCCTCGAACATCGGGAAGTCGACCACCCACATCGGCGCCCACTCGCAGGTCAGCAGCTTCAGGTCATGGCCGAGCTTGATGCGCAGCGCGCCCAGCGCCTCGGATACGATCTTGGCTTTGTCCGCGCCAAAGAAGACGATGTCGCCGTCGACAGCACCAACCCGATCAAGGATCACGTTGAGTTTGTCTTCCGGGATGTTCTTCACGATCGGAGACTGCAGGCCTTCCACGCCCTTGGCGCGCTCGTTGACCTTGATGTAGGCCAGGCCCTTGGCGCCATAGATGCCGACGAATTTGGTGTAGTCGTCGATCTGTTTACGCGGCATGCTCGCACCGCCCGGGACGCGCAGCGCGGCGACGCGGCACTTGGGATCATTCGCCGGACCGCTGAAAACCTTGAATTCGACCTGCTGCAGCTGATCGGCAACATCGACCAGTTCGAGCGGAATACGCAGATCCGGCTTGTCGGAGCCATAGCGACGCATGGCTTCTTCGAACGGCATGTGCGGGAACTCGCCGAACTCGACGCCCAGCACTTCCTTGAACAGCTTGCGCACCATGCCTTCCGTGATGCCGATAATGTCGGACTCTTCGAGGAAGCTGGTTTCGATGTCGATCTGGGTGAATTCCGGCTGACGGTCCGCCCGCAGGTCTTCATCGCGGAAGCACTTGGCGATCTGGTAATAGCGGTCGAAACCCGCAACCATCAGTAGCTGCTTAAACAGCTGCGGCGATTGCGGCAACGCGAAAAAGTTACCGGCATGGGTCCGGCTAGGCACCAGATAATCACGCGCACCCTCAGGGGTGGGGCGACCGAGAATCGGCGTTTCTACGTCGAGAAAGCCATTCTCGTCGAGATAGCGGCGAATGCTGGCAGTGATTTTCGAGCGCAGCTTGAGCTTCTCGGCCATTTCCGGGCGACGCAGATCAATGAAGCGATAACGCAGACGCGTCTCCTCGCCAACATCGCTGTACTCATTGAGGGGAAACGGCGGGGTTTCGGCCTCGTTGAGGACTTCGAGCTCGTAACCCAGCACTTCGATAGCGCCAGACGCCATGTTCGGGTTAACCGCACCGGCCGGCCTCAGGCGCACCTTGCCGGTAATCCTTATTACGTACTCGCTGCGCACCTTGTCTGCGGCGGCGAAGGTTTCGGCACGATCGGGATCGAACACGACCTGAGCCAGTCCCTCACGGTCACGCACATCGAGGAAGATGACCCCGCCGTGGTCACGGCGACGGTGAACCCAGCCGCAAAGAGTGATTTCCTGGCCGTCCAGGCTTTCGTTCAACTGGCCGCAATAGTGGCTGCGCATCATGGTGGGGGTTCGCTTCTCGTAACTTGAAAGTTCGTTTGGGTGGCTCGGCTCGCGATGAGCAGCCAGCACGACTGGCGTGCCCGCGAGACAGACCGGGCTGCAGTCATCTCAGATACAGGACACAGCGCACTGGGCAATGTTCGGATTGGAGCTGCCTGGCACAAGCGCGGGATTATATCTGCTAAATCGCACTGGCGCAGCCGCGCGGATAGGCATGCTCAATCAGTAGCATAGCCACCAGATTTTGAACCCGGCGCAACTAAACCCTTCAAAGCAATACCATACGCTATGCAAACATCCCTCACGCCAGGGCTGTTTTTCTGGCATAACTGGCATTAAGTTCACCAACGGGAGAAAACCATGGAAATTGACATCGGTATTGCCGAACAGGACCGCGCTGCCATCGCAGAAGGCTTGTCCCGCCTGCTGGCCGACACCTATACGCTTTACCTGAAAACCCACAACTTCCACTGGAATGTGACGGGGCCAATGTTCAACACCCTGCACACCATGTTCGAAACCCAGTACACCGAGCTCGCTGTTGCCGTCGACGATATCGCAGAGCGTATTCGCGCCCTGGGTTTCCCTGCACCGGGCACCTATGCCGCCTATGCCAAGCTTTCCTCCATCAAGGAGCAGGAAGGCATTCCTTCGGCTGACGAAATGATCAAGCTGCTGGTCGAAGGCCAGGAAGCAGTAGTGCGAACTGCACGCGGTATTTTTCCGCTGCTGGACAAGGTCAGTGACGAGCCTACGGCCGATCTGTTGACCCAACGCATGCAGGTCCACGAAAAGACCGCCTGGATGCTACGCAGCCTGCTTGCCCGCTAAATACGTTTTATCCATCAGCCAGGGCGGGCAGGACTGCCTTGGCTGGTGCGTCCCCAATAGCCGCGCAACACCCGCACCGCACCTCTGGACAAGCCATTTGAGCGGCGCCCCTCTTTACTGTTAAATACGCCCGCGTCGTCGCCTGGGCTCGTCACCGAGCAGCCGCCTTCTTCCGCTCGAGCCTTCATATTGCCCAGCGCACGCCGTGCTATCTATCGTGCTGTTTAACTGTGAGTCATTAAAATGCTTAAGATCGTCCACGTGTTGACGGGCGCTGTTGCCCTTGTACTGTCATTTGTTCCCAGCTTTTCTGGAGGCCTGCCGCCTCTGACCCAACCTGAAGCCTTGTGCCTGCTGCTGCTTGGTCTGCTGAACGTGCAGTTCGCAGCGACTCAGGGCCGCACCCAGGACCGCGTTAATCCGCTGATCGTAGGCGCGTCTGCACTTCTGATAGCCGCTGCAGTGGTTCAGGCAGCCGCCCTGCTCATCCCGCTTGCAGCCCTTGCCGGGCAGCCAGTGACAGTCGCCAGCCTGTTATTCGCCATGATCGCCGTGCTGCTCAATCTGGCCGCCAGCACACAATCACGCCCCGAACGCTCAGCACGCAGCCGCTCCTCCCAGTCGACGGGCCGGACAGCAAAGCCGCGTACGGCCGCAACACCGTCCGCATCAGCGGAGCGCGAAGCCGGCACCGTTAAATGGTTCAACACATCGAAAGGGTTTGGCTTCATTTCGCGCGATAGCGGTGACGATGTATTCGTACACTTCCGTGCCATTCGCGGCGAGGGTCACCGCGTTCTGGTCGAAGGCCAGCGCGTCGAATTCACGATCATGATGCGCGACAAGGGTCTGCAGGCCGAAGACGTCGTTCCTACCTAAGCAGACCGGTGCAACAGAGCCGCACCAGCCGAGGGAAAACCCCGCTGTCGTCAGTAGTGCGGCGGGGGCGCTTCATCTTCCTCGGACGCACCGATCCGGCCCTGCATTTCCTCCTGCCGCCTGGCAAGCGCACCAAGCTGCGCCCGCAGTTGATCAACGACGCGCTGCTGGGCAACAAGCACGTCGTTCAGCGCCTGTATCGTATCGTCCTGGAAAGCCAGACGGGTTTCGAGGTCGGTGATGCGTCTTTCCATATCCATTGCGCTACCCCACAAAACTGAAGTCGTCGGTCAGCACCAGTTCGAGCTTCGAACGGATGGCCGCGACCTGGTCGTCACTATATGACGTGGCAGGCTGATAACCCCAGACGGGAGCAGGCCAAGCAGGATCATCCTTACGACGCGCGATGACATGGACATGAAGCTGGCTGACAACATTGCCAAGCGCGGCAATGTTCATCTTGTCTGCCGCAAAGGTGTCCTTGAGCGTCTCCGCCAGTTTGGCAGCCTCTACCCAGAGTCTCTGCTGGTCCGCCGCATCGAGCTGAAACAACTCGCTGACCACCTCACGGCGAGGCACCAGTATGAACCAGGGATAGGTTGCATCGTTCATCAGCAGCAAACGACACAAGGGGTAATCGCCAATGACGAAGGTGTCTTGCGCCAGTCGCGCATCGAGAACGAACATACCTGCACTCCAGTAAAAGGTGTCGAGATAGCCAAGGGATTCTACCAGCCAGAATTGCAACCTTAGTTGATGCACAACCAGACCCCGTCGCACCAACCGAGTGCATCGACCGCTGACACCTCGCGCAACCTCCACGCGGCATAGTGACGCAAACCTTCCACGCCCGCCCTATCGGAACGGCTTTGCGACTTTGTGCATGCTTATTGCTTAAAGCTGACAGCGCCCAAAATAGGGGGGAGAAAATCCGAAATAGCTGAGTTAAGCTTGCCCTCGCTAGTTTACCCAGCTAAACAGTAATGCTCGGAGATACTTCCAAGGCTTGCTGCAGGCCAAGACTGGCTAAGCAAACATGGATTGATTTGAGCTTGTATACCGATAAATAAAGATGCCTCTTTCCGGCGCACGCGGGAAAGCAAGCACCAAGTTGAAACCAAAGGAGCAATCACGAATGAAAGTGATGAAGTGGAGCGTTATCGCCATGGCCGTTGCGGCCGGCACGTCGCAAATGGCCCTGGCTTCCAGCCAGTCCGAGTCCGAAGGCTTTGTCGAAGGCAGCAGCCTGACCATTCTGAACCGCAACCTGTATATGAACCGCGATTTCCGCGGAGACGCGTCTCAAAGCTATCGCGAAGCTTGGGGCCACGGCTTCATCGGTACTTTCGAATCCGGATTTACTCAAGGCACCGTTGGCGTCGGTGTCGATGCGATTGGCTTGCTAGGCGTTAAGCTTGACAGCGGTACTGACCGCGCTTGGCCAGATATATTTCCTCGCGACAGCGAAGGCCGCCCACAAGACGACTATTCTCAGGCCGGCGCTGCAGTCAAGTTTCGCGTATCTGACACCGTACTGAAATACGGTACCCAGTTCGTTGCACTGCCTGTATTTTCCACAGATGATGCTCGCTTGCTGCCGGAAACCGCACGCGGCGGCCTCATCACCAGCAGCGAGATTGATGGGCTTGAATTGAACGTCGGTCGCTTTACTGCACTGAGTGCTAAATCCGAAAGCGACCATGACTCCGTTGGCCTTAAAGAGATCAACCTCGTCGGCGGCACCTATGCGCTCAGCGACAGCCTGAGCACCTCGCTGTACTACTCGGATGTAAAGGACGCCTTCGAGAAGATATACGGCAACGTTAATTACAACATGGCGCTCGACGCAGACCAGTCGCTGGCTTTTGACTTCAATATCTACCAGACCGACTACGAGTCAGAATTCACGAACACCGGCAGCGACGAAGACAACACAATCTGGAGCCTGGCCGCCTCCTACGGCGTTGGCGCTCATAAGTTCACTGTCGCGTATCAGAAGTCGCATGGCGGCTACGACACCAATGGCTATCTCTACGGCATAGACGGTGGCGGCACTGTTTGGCTGAGCAACTCGGTCCAGTACTCCGACTTCTATTACGAAGACGAGCAATCCTGGCAGGTCCGCTATGACCTCGACATGGCCGCCTACGGCGTTTCGGGCCTGAGCTTCATGACCCGCTATGTGGATGGCAGCAACATCAACATGGGCGCCGGCAACTCGGACGCGGAAGAACGCGAATGGGATATGGAAGCCAAGTACGTGTTCCAGGAAGGTCCCGCCAAGGATCTGTCCCTGCGCGTTCGCCAGGCGTTCTATAACGCCACCAACGGTCTGGATAATGACCTGAGCGATACCCGCCTGATCGTCGAGTACCCGCTGAGCATCCTGTAACCCAGGCTCATCAGCTGTAGCTCGAGCAACACGATAAGCCCGGCCCACGCCGGGCTTATTCGTTGTAGCTGACAACCAGCCGATCGATTCTGTACGCCATCGTGCCGCCACCGTACAATGCCGAGCCAAATTCTCCGCTCTGCAAGGACACAACGGCCACATGCGCACCAGTCAGTTCCTGCTCTCGACCCTCAAAGAAACGCCTTCCGATGCCGTGGTAATCAGCCACCAGCTGATGCTGCGTGCCGGGATGATTCGCAAGTTGGCTTCAGGGCTCTACACCTGGATGCCAATGGGTCTGCGCGCACTGCGCAAGGCTGAGGCGATTGTACGTGAAGAAATGAACAAGGCCGGAGCGCTGGAAGTGTTGATGCCGGCAATTCAGCCTGCCGAGCTCTGGCAGGAATCGGGGCGCTGGGTGCAATACGGCCCCGAACTGCTGCGCGTGAAGGATCGCCATGACCGTGAATTCTGCGTAGGCCCGACGCACGAAGAAGTCATCACCGATCTGGCGCGCAACGAGCTGAACAGCTACAAGCAGCTGCCGATCAATTTCTACCAGATCCAGACCAAGTTCCGTGATGAAATCCGCCCGCGCTTCGGCCTGATGCGTGGCCGAGAATTTCTCATGAAGGACGCCTACTCTTTCCATGCTGATCAGCAGTCACTGCAGCAGACCTACGATCGCATGCACCAGGCATACTGCAACATCTTCACCCGCCTGGGACTGAACTTCCGTCCGGTGCAGGCCGATACCGGGTCGATTGGCGGCACCGGCTCCCATGAATTCCATGTACTTGCCGAATCCGGCGAGGACGACATCGCCTTCAGTGACACCTCCGATTACGCAGCGAATATCGAGAAAGCCGAGGCCATTCCGCGCGAAACCGAGCGGGCTGTGGCGACTGAAGAATTGCGCCTGGTCGATACACCCAACTGCAAGACAATCGCTGCGCTGGTCGAGCAGTTCCAGTTACCCATCGAGAAAACCATCAAGACACTGGTTGTCCATGGTGCCGAGAAAGGGCAACTGGTTGCGTTGGTGGTACGCGGGGACCATGAACTGAACGAGATCAAGGCGGCGAACCTGCCGCAGGTCCAGAGTCCACTGTTATTCGCGTCTGAAGCAGAGATCCGCGCTACGATGGGTGCCGGCCCTGGCTCGCTGGGCCCGATGAACCTGCCTATCGGTTGCGTCGTTGACCGCTCGGTCGCATTGATGAGCGACTTCGCGGCGGGAGCGAATCAGGAAGACAAGCATTATTTTGGCGTCAATTGGGAGCGCGACCTGCCGCTGCCTGAAGTAGCCGATCTGCGGAACGTCGTAGCTGGCGATCCAAGCCCGGACGGAGTCGGCACGCTAGTCATCAAGCGCGGCATCGAAGTGGGTCACATTTTCCAGCTGGGCACCAAATACAGCGAGGCAATGAATTGCAGCGTGATGGGTGAAAACGGCAAGCCTGTCGTACTCACCATGGGCTGCTATGGCATTGGTGTATCACGTGTCGTTGCCGCGGCGATCGAGCAGAATTACGACGACCGGGGCATTCTCTGGCCAGACGCGCTTGCGCCTTTCCAGATTGCACTGGTGCCCATGAAATACGAGAACGAAGCCGTCCGCGCTGCCACGGATAGCCTTTACGAACAGCTCACAGCAGCGGGCTACGACGTTCTGCTCGATGACCGTGACAAAAAGACCAGTCCTGGCGTCAAATTCGCTGACATGGAGCTGGTCGGCATTCCTCATCGAATCGTCATCGGCGATCGCGGGCTTGCCGAAGGCACGCTGGAATACAAGCATCGTCGCGATGCCCAGAGCCAGGCAGTTCCCGCTGCAGATATCCTCGAGTTCATAACATCACGCGCCAGTCGCTGACGGAAAACATGCTCAACCGAAGTGCTTCAGCCTGCGCCACGCTTTGCGTGGCGCTCTTGGTCAGTGGCTGCGCCAATCAGCTACCGCAACGCAGCGAACACGAAGCTCGTACCGAGCGCAAGCTGCTTGACCACAGCCTGCGTATCGAAGTGGGCGAACCGCTGCTTGAGCTCCCTCAGCGGCGCATCCGCGTGCTTGATCAGAAAACCTTCGAGGTCACCGACTTCGAAGTGACCCGCCGCTATGACCGCTATACGCCCTACCAGGCCTGGCGCGAACTCTATGAAATTCCTCTGGGGGCGTTTGCTGTAGCTGGAGGCGTCGGCGCCAATCTGCTCAACGTGGTGATGCTTGGCAACGTGCCGGAAAGCGCGACTCGCGACTGGATCAGCTACGGATTTGCCGGACTCAACCCCTTCATCAATGTGGAATCCAACGGCCGCTCGCAGCAGAACCTTGCAAGCCTTGATGAACAACGCCGCGACGCCCGGCTTGAGTACTCAAGCTTGCCCTGGGCCGAAAGACCGGTACGAATCACCGCTGGCCCCGAGATCCACGAGCTGGTCACCGACCGCAACGGCATCCTGCGGCTGAACCTGCTCGATGGACCTTTCGCCGACCAGGACATCAGTCAGGTGGGCAGGCTTGAGCTGGAGGTCGAAGACCCACAGGACACCACAGCCGCGTCCGCCATGCTCCTGGTCAGCCGAAGCCTGCGGGGCAAACTGCTTGAGGCGCATGACCTTATTTTCGACGACCTGGAAGGTGACGATGTCAGCCAATGGGTGCACCGCGTCAAGCGGCTGTCCGAGCTCGGCCTCGAAGAAGAAGCCAGCGAACTCGAGCAGAGCCTGATCGAGCTGACGCGCCATGATCCCGATCTGCAGCAGGAATTCCTGCGCAGCCTCATGCAGGACGCCGGTCGCCAGGCGAGCGATTCAGGCAGTGACGACTGAGATCCATGCAGCTGCTGCGCGGACTTCTGCTACTGACGGTGATGAGCATCGCCTGGCCGGCGTTCGCCAGCCTTCGCCAGGCACCAGAACCCGAACTGCGTGACCTTATGCAGCGGACCGTCGCGGAGGCAGAGAGCTTCGCCGACCGATTCGATGCCGAGGTCTGGCTGCTGGATATGTCGACACGACTCAAGCGATACGTACCGGATGCGCAGGAACGCTTGACCTTGCTTCGACTGGTGCATCAAGAAGCCAGCAAGGCAGGATTGAAACCGGATCTGGTACTGGCGCTTATCCATGCCGAAAGTCATTTCGATCGTTTCGCCATTTCCAGCGTAGGTGCGCAGGGCATGATGCAGATCATGCCCTTCTGGAAGGCCGAACTGGGGCGCCCGCAGGACAACCTCACCGATAACGCGACCAATCTTCGCTACGGCTGCACCATCCTCAGCTATTACCTGAAGAAGGAGAATGGTGATATCAACCGGGCATTGGCGCGCTATAACGGCAGCCTTGGCAAACCCCAATACCCGGCCAAGGTCATCGGCTTCTGGCAGGACTTCTGGTACGTAAAGCCGTAACAGGAATGGTACCGCCGAAGCGCCTTACGGGCCCTCTTGCAATCGTGCCAGATGCATGGCCAGACCTTCGGCGGTCTGTTCGCCTACAAGGCTTTGCCGCACTTCTCCTTCAGAATCGACGATGTAGGTGACCGGCAGCACCGCGCTACGTGGCAGGTCGAGCCGCTCGGCAGGGTCCAGGCTCAACACCCTGAAATCGATCCCAAGCGTCTTGGCGGCATCCCGCAATTCGTCACCCTGCAGACCATCGAAATTGACTCCGAGCACGGTCACATCGTCTCGAGAAGCGTCCAGAGTGTTCAGTTCAGGGATTTCGGTACGGCACGGCCCACACCATTCAGCCCAGTAATTGATCAGCAGCCATTGCTTATCGAGCTGGCTTGGCGTTACCTCCGCTCCGTGTTGGTCCGGACCCCAGCTTTCGTTGCAGCCCGCCAGTACGAGACAGGCAAACACGCCCGCCAGCAGGCCATTCAAGCGATTGATCATGCGTATTTACCTTGTGAAGACGAAGTCAGCTTATACCCGTTTGGCCTGCAGCCAGTCGGCAACGCTTCCGCCAAACAGATTGGCCTGTTCCTGCTGTAGCAACTCCAGGGACTGACGCAGCGTCGGGTACCAGGGCTCGTCCAGATGCTCCGGCAGTTGCTGCAGGCCGGAAAGCGGCCATGGGCTGCTGCGAAGCAAGCGATCGAAGCTGTAGTGTCCAAGGTCTCGACACAGCACCCAACCCGACGAACCGGTTCGGCAGACGAGTTTTTCCCGCTCGAAAAACTCCAGGATTTCGTCCCATTCATCCTCAGGCAGGCGCCAGCCCTGACGATGTGCGTCGCGCAGGCGAACCTCCCGGCCCGCCCGCTGGCTGTCATACAGCACCCGGAGCAACCCCAACATGACGAGCAGGCGCGGCACTGATCTCCGTCGCCACTGCACCGACGATGACAAGCCGCATACCAGCTCGGCACCAAACAGCACGATCATCCAGGAGAGGTAGACCCAGAGCAGGAACAAAGGCACCGCGGCAAACGCACCGTAGATCAGCTGATAGCTGGGAAAATAGCTGACATAGAGACCAAACAGCTGCTTGGCTGCCTCGAACAGCACCGCCGTGAACAGCCCACCGGCCAGCGCATGCTTGAGCGGTACTCGTGTATTGGGTACTGCCGCATAGATGAGGGTGAAGGCGGCGACGCTGAACACCAGGGGCATTACCTTCAGAATCGTGCGCGCACCGATCAATGCGTGGGGTCCCGATATCAACGACAGCGAGGTAATGTAGGTACTCATGGCGAAACCCGCACCCAGCAGCAACGGCCCCAAACTGAGGATGGCCCAGTAGAGCAGGAAGCTCGACATGCCCCGCCGCGGCTGCCTCACCCGCCAGATCACGTTGAACGCCTTTTCGATAGTCAGCAGCATCATCAGGGCCGTGGCCATCAGGAAGCCAACACCGAACCAGGTCAATTGTCGCGCCTGGTCGGTAAATGCGATCAGGTATTCCTGGATGGTGGCCCCGGTCGAAGGAATGAAATTGCTGAAGATGTACATCTGGATCTGCTCGCCTACGCCCTGAAAGGCTGGAATGGCCGACAGCATGGCAAAGGTCACGGTCATCATCGGAACGACCGCGAACAGGGTGGTGTAGGTCAGCGCCGCGGCACTGTGCGGGCCGCGATCGGCCAAAAATCGCTGCACAAGGAAACGGCAGAATTCCATCAGGTCGTTGATCCGTTGCTGCAAATCCATCTCCTCGTTGGCGAGTCACGGCCGATGACAGGCCAGCTGGAAGCGAATGATTACCCCTTTTGCTGACCTCCGCTTGGGACCAGCGTTTCAGGCAGTGCCGCAATGAAGGTTAGAATGGCCAACTACACTGGCGCGAAGCAACCACAAATGACCGAACTCGTCCTCTACCACAATCCACGCTGCTCGAAATCAAGGAGCGCGCTGGAGCTAATCGAACAACGCGGCCTTACCCCAAGGGTCGTCCGCTATCTGGAAACACCACTTTCAGCCTTCGAACTCAAGCAACTGCTCCACCGTTTGGGCATATCTGCCCGGCAGCTGTTGCGCAGCGGTGAGGACGAATTCAAGGCGCTTGGGCTCGCTGACCCGTCGCTGAGCGATGCCCAGCTCATCGAGGCGATGGTCGCTCACCCCCGCCTGATCGAACGGCCCATCCTGGTGGTGGGCAACGCAGCGGTGATTGGCCGTCCGCCGGAAAAGGTGCTGGAGCTGCTGCCATGAGCGAACCTTACATCCTGGTTCTGTATTACAGCCGTCACGGGGCAACTGCTGAGATGGCTCGGCACATCGCTCGCGGCGTCGAGCAGGGCGGACTGGAGGCCAGGCTACGTACGGTTCCGGCTGTCTCCGCTGAATGCGAAGCCGTGGCGCCTCAAATCCCCGTGGAAGGCGCAATCTACGCAACTCTCGACGACCTCAAGCGCTGTTCAGGCCTGGCGCTTGGCAGCCCAACCCGCTTCGGCAATATGGCTGCCCCGTTGAAGTACTTTCTCGACGGCACCAGCACGCTGTGGCTCACCGGAGAGCTGGTGGGCAAGCCGGCTGGTGTATTCACTTCGACTTCAAGCCTCCACGGAGGCCAGGAAAGCACCCTGCTGTCGATGCTCATCCCGCTGATGCACCATGGGATGCTGGTGTTGGGGCTGCCCTATAGCGAGAACGCACTGCTCGAAACCCGGGGCGGAGGCACGCCTTACGGACCGAGCCACCATGCCGGCACGGACGGCAAGCGCCAGCTGGATGAGCATGAAATCGCCCTTTGTCGCGCACTGGGCCAACGCCTCGCGCAGACCGCCAAGCGTCTGGAGAATGACCGTGGCTAGAAAGCCGAAACCCCTGCCCTCAATCGAATGGCTGACCCCGCGCGTCAAGCTCAGCCGTGCAGTCAGCCTGGCCAGCTTTATCGGCCTTGCCGTGCTCCTGACGACATGGAATCTGGTATTTGCCGACCTGCATGGCGCACGGACCTGGGTGGTCATCAGCATCCAGCTGATTCCATTGGTGCTGGTCGCGCCCGGCATGCTGTCCGGAAGTCCGCGCGCTCACGCCTGGACCTGCTTTATCGTCAACCTGTACTTCATTCAGGGCGTACTGGCCGCCATCGATCCGGCGCGGATGCTGTATGGCTGGCTTGAGGCACTGATCAGCCTGGCGCTGTTCACCAGCGCCCTGCTCTACACGCGATGGGCCTATCAGTACGAGCGAAAGATGGCAGGCGAAAGCTGACGCAACCTCTATGCAGCGCACCCAGGCGGATGAGCAGCATTTAACGCACCGGCTTCTTTGCCAGGATGCGTCAGTTACCAACCAAGCGTTTGTTTGAGGAACGGGATGGTCAGCTTGCGCTGCGCCTGCAGCGACGCCTGGTCGAGCCGGTCGAGCAGGTCGAACAGAGCACTCATGTTTCGCACGCCCCGCGTCAGGATGAATCGCCCGACATCATCGGGCAGGCTCAGCCCCCGGCGCGAGGCACGAAGCTGCAGCGCGCGGAGCTTGTCCTCGTCGGACAGCTCCTGGAGCTGAAAGACCAGCGACAGACTCAAACGAGATTTCAGATCCGCCAACTGAACGGTGATCTCCCGCGGCGAAGCATCGGCGGCCAGCAGCAAGCGACGACCGCTGTCGCGCAGTCTGTTGAACAGATGAAATAGCGCCTCTTCCCAGACAGGATCGCCCGCCACCGCATCCAGATCGTCCAGGCATACCAGCTCGCTCTGTTCCAGATTGTCCAGAAGTGCCGGCCCATATTGCGCAACGTCTGCAAGAGGGAGGTAAATCGCCAGTTCGCCGCGCTGCTCAACGCGCAGGCACGCCGCCTGGAGCAAGTGGCTGCGCCCGACACCGGCATTGCCCCACAGATAAATCAGCTCATCGGACCAGCCTGCCTCTGGCGAGCAGATGCGCTCGACATAGCCCAGCGCTGCGGCGTTGGCGCCAGGATAGAAGTTGGCGAAGGTGGCATCGTCGCGAAGACGAATACCCAAGGGAAGCTGGATGGGTTTCATGATTGGCTGGGTGGTTCGACCGAGGCGGCAGAAGGCTCTGCGTAAAGGTCGGAGAGTTTATAGAGATCATGAACATGCCGCAGCAACACCATGATTACCGCGGCCACAGGCAATGCCAGCAAGACGCCAGTAAAGCCGAACAACTGGCCACCCGCCAGCACCGCGAAGATCACCGCGACAGGGTGCAGGCCAATGCGGTCACCCACCAGCAGTGGCGTCAACAGCATACCCTCGAGCATCTGTCCCACGGTAAACACTGCCGCCACACCGAGCAGGGGATAGGGATCGAGGCCAAACTGGAACAGTACCGCGATGAATGCCGCGCTTATGCCGACCACAAACCCCATGTAGGGCACGATGCTGGCGAGACCGGCAAGCACGCCGATCAGCAGCCCCAGTTCAACGCCCACCAGCATCAGCCCAGCAGAATAGACCACTGCCAGGGCCAGCATCACCAGCAACTGTCCGCGCAGGAACGCACCGATCACCTCATGGCATTCGCGCATCAACGCCATCACCGTCGCTTCCCGCCGCCGCGGCAACAGCATGCGCAGCTTGGCCATGATCAGGTCCCAGTCCCGCAGCAGATAGAAACAGACCACGGGGACCAGAAGCAGGTTTGCCAGCCATGCCAGCAGCGCGATGCTCGAAGCGGTGGCCTGGCTGAGGATCACGGCGACCATATCCTTGGTATTGCCCAGATTGGCGGAAAACGCGCTCTTGAGTTGGTCGAAGCGCCAGAAATCATCGTCCAGCCCGAATTGCAGCTGGGCCCACGGCAGTGCAGTCATCTGCAGCCAATCCAGTGCCATGGGCGCCAGCTGATACAGATGCATCAGCTGCTTACCGAGCATCGGCACCAAGACCAACAGCAATACCAGGCACAGCAGGCTGAATAGCGCGAAAACCAGAATCACCCCCCAGGTACGCGAGAGCTTCCAGCGCTCCAGTCGATCGACCAGAGGGTCACCCAGATAAGCGAGCAGGATGCCTACAAGGAAAGGCGAAAGAATGGGAGAAAGCTGGTAGACCAGCCAGCCGAGAAACAACAGCCCCGCCAACCACAGCCAGCGGTTGGTTTGAGTGATGGTCATGCTCGAAGCACCTATTAGAGAAGTGAACCGCAAGCTGGGCTACACCAGCCGGCGAAAACGAACCCGCGGCAATAGACGAACGCCACAGGCCGCGCGACGTTACATCCGGAGTATCTGTTACCAGCTGTAGCGCAGCACTTCACCTGGCAGTTCTGCCTCGGGCGACGGCCCGGGTTCTGGCATGGATTGGCCCGGCTCCGACAACGGCGCTTCGGCGTCCAGCGGCTCAGCGGGAACCTCCTGCGCAGGCACTTCATGCAACCGGGCCAGCGCCAGCTGGGCCCGCAGCCGCTCGGGGCTGGCATTTAGCCGATAGACCAGACGATCGCTCTCGACACGCAGCAGGCGCCCGTCAAACGGCTCCAGCAAGCGGTCCAGCTCGGCGAAACGTTCAATGTCGGCACCCAGCACTTCCAGTGTCAGTTCCGAGGTCTCTCCCGGAGCGACGCGGTACTGCGGAGCGAGATAGCTGCTGACCGCCAGCATCACCGCGTCGGCCAGCGCCGGCAGGGTTTCGCCGCTGACCTGGCCCTGGGTCTGCTTGTCACCGATCCAGAGGCGCCAGTTCGCCTCCATGGCTTCGCCGGATGGTCGGGCAACCACGGT
The DNA here is from genome assembly GCF_058536345.1 of Stutzerimonas sp. C6.4V. Classification (NCBI taxonomy): domain Bacteria; kingdom Pseudomonadati; phylum Pseudomonadota; class Gammaproteobacteria; order Pseudomonadales; family Pseudomonadaceae; genus Stutzerimonas; species Stutzerimonas sp. C6.4V. The sequence continues at coordinate 755,963 of NZ_JBZUBM010000001.1, read as the reverse complement.
CAGCAAGCCGTCGGCATCGTAGCGTTCCGAAACCTGCTGCAACGCCTGTGGATCCTTGGCACCAAGCGTCTCGGCGGTTGCGGACAGCTGCTCACTTAGATCGGCCAGCGGGAGGCGCAACGGCAAGCCGCGGTGCTGTGCAGCCGCTTGAAGATCAGCGGCACCCTCCTGGGCGTCACCGATGAGCTGCGTGCCCTCGGCCGATTCGGTCAGCCACCAGGTCAGTAGACTTGGGCGGTCAGCACCCCAGATCGACAAGCCGGCGTCGCGCAGCGCACGCTCGGTTGTCGTCGAATCGAAACTCACCACCACCGCATCGCTTTCATATGCGTATCGGCTGACCAGCTGCTGCGGGTCATTGCGCAGCGCAGCGACCGCTGGCCGCTCCACGTTCGCATCGCCGGTCAGGCGCAGGACCAGCGTGTCGAACGCCTTGCGCAAGGCCTCCTCGCGCTCGGCAGGCTGCTGGCTGGCAACCGGCTCGCGCACCTTGTAGAGATCAGTGAGTGGCGCAGCCGTCACCGGCACGGAACAGACCGCACCGCAGAGAAGCAATAAGCGGGACAAGAGGCTCATGGAAATACTCGCTGGCTGGCCAGACATTGGGGGCCTTGCGATGGCGTAACGCACCATCGATTTCGGCTCAGGTTGGATCAGGCGTTATACCTTAAACAGGCGCCCTGGCCGGGGCAACCGCCGCGCCTGGACTCTGCATCGCGTATCACCCCGATTGGCTTCGGGATGGCCGGTCCGTGGCAAGCCTGATAAAATCGCGCGCTTTCCGCAGACCGGTCCAACGCCTCATCACGTCGCGACAGAAGCCTGATTCTGACCCGGTCGCCCGCCCTTCCCTTCACAGGTCCGGATTCTCTATGAGCAAGCAACCTTCCATCAGCTACAAGGACGCCGGTGTCGACATCGATGCAGGCGAAGCGCTGGTCGAACGCATCAAAGGCGTGGCCAAGCGCACCGCTCGTCCTGAGGTCATGGGTGGCCTGGGCGGCTTTGGCGCCCTCTGCGAGATCCCGGCCGGCTACCGGCAACCGGTACTGGTCTCCGGCACCGATGGTGTGGGCACCAAATTGCGCCTGGCCTTGAACCTGAACAAGCACGACAGCATCGGCCAGGATCTGGTCGCCATGTGCGTCAACGACCTGGTGGTCTGTGGCGCCGAACCGTTGTTCTTCCTCGACTACTACGCCACCGGCAAGCTCAACGTCGACATCGCCGCCACCGTGGTGACCGGCATCGGTGCCGGCTGCGAGCTGGCCGGCTGTTCGCTGGTAGGCGGCGAGACCGCTGAAATGCCCGGCATGTACGAAGGCGAGGATTACGACCTGGCCGGTTTCTGTGTGGGCATCGTGGAGAAAAGTGAAATCATCGATGGCTCCAGGGTAGCCGAAGGCGATGCGCTGATCGCTCTCCCGTCCTCGGGCCCGCATTCCAATGGCTACTCGCTGATCCGCAAGATCATCGAAGTGGCTGGCGCCGATATCGAAAGCACCCAGCTCGATGGCCAACCGCTGACCGAGCTGCTGATGGCGCCAACGCGCATCTACGTCAAGCCGCTCCTGCAGCTGATCAAGGACACCGGTGCAGTCAAAGCCATGGCGCACATCACCGGCGGCGGCCTGCTGGACAACATCCCGCGCGTGCTGCCCGAAGGCAGCCAGGCGGTCATCGATGTCGCCAGCTGGCAACGACCAGCCGTGTTCGACTGGCTGCAGCAGCAAGGCAATGTCGATGAGCACGAAATGCACCGCGTCCTCAACTGCGGCGTCGGGATGGTCATCTGTGTCGCCCAGGACCAGGTCGAGACAGTACTGGCCAATCTGCGCAGCTCCGGCGAGAGCCCATGGGTCATCGGTCATATTGGCTCGGCTGACAAGGATGCCGAACGCGTTCTGCTGAACAACCTGAAAAGTCATTGATGAGCCAATCCTGCAAGGTCGTGGTGCTGATTTCAGGGTCGGGCAGTAACCTGCAGGCCCTGATCGACAGCCTCGGCGAGGACAACCCGGTACGCATCTGCGCGGTCATCTCGAATCGAGCCGATGCGTTTGGATTGCAACGCGCAAGGAATGCGGGCATCGCCACGCATGTGGTGCAGCACAAGAGCTTTGCCGACCGTGATGCCTTCGATGCGGCGCTGATGGACATCATCGATTCACATCAGCCGGGGCTCGTAGTGCTGGCCGGCTTCATGCGGATTCTCACGGCCGGTTTCGTCCGGCATTACCAGGGTCGCCTGCTCAACATCCACCCGTCCCTGCTGCCCAGGTACAAGGGACTGGACACCCACCGCAGGGCCTTGGAAGCCGGCGACCGGGAGCATGGCTGCAGTGTCCATTTCGTGACAGAAGAACTCGACGGCGGACCGGTGGCGATCCAGGCTTCATTTGCCATCGAGCCGGGCACGGAGATCGGCGCCTTGACCGACCGGGTCCACGCGGCCGAGCATGTCATCTACCCGCTGGCCGTACGCTGGTTCGCCGAAGGGCGCTTGCGCCTCGCCGAACAAGGCGCGATGCTGGATAACACCCTACTGCCGGCTACCGGCCACCTGCTCAGAACCTAGGAGATACTATGCGTCGCGCCTTGCTGCTCGCCCTTGCCGTACTGGCCCTGCCGGTCCAGGCCCTGGAGTTCAAGCCCTTCTCCGCCAGCTATACCGCCGACTGGAAACAGGTACCGGTGAGTGGCACCGCCAAACGTAGCCTTGAAAAGACGGGTGGGGATACCTGGGAGCTGGAATTCGAGGCCTCGATGCTGGTCGCCAGCTTCAGCGAGCGCAGCACCTTCAAGATCGAAGGTGACACCTTCCTGCCGCAGAAGTACCGTCTCAAACGCAGCGGTCTGGGCAAGGGCAAGTCCATCAAGCATGATTTCGACTGGCAGGCCAAACAGGTCGTCGGCGAAGACCGCGGCGATCCGGTCAAGCTGCCGCTCAACCGTGGCCTGCTCGACAAGTCGACCTATCAGATCGCCCTGCAGCATGCTGTGGCGGCTGGCGAGAAGAGCATGAGCTACCAAGTCATCGATGGCGACGAAATCGAAACCTACGATTTCCGCGTGCTCGGTGAGGAGAAAGTCAGCACCAAGGCGGGCCAGGTCGACGCCATCAAGGTAGAGCGGGTACGCGACCCGACTCAGAGCAAGCGCCAGACTATCCTCTGGTTCGCCAAGAACTGGGATTACATGCTGGTCCGTCTGCATCAGGTGGAAAAGGACGGCAAGGAATACCAGATCATGCTCGACGAAGGCACCGTCGACGGCAAAGCCGTCAAAGGTAGCTGAAACAAGCGCGCCAGGCCGCTGGCGTTGCACTGCCCCGCCTGACATCGAGCCCACTCCATGACCTTGTCCTGCCGCCTGCTGTTCTGTCTCCTACCCGCCTTTGCCGGCTGTCAGTCATTGCCGTGGAGCGACCAGCCTCCGGCACGAGCCACGGAAAGGCTGCAGGGCACCATTACCCAGCAAGACGGCAGACTGTACCTAAACACCTGCCAGGGCCGACTCAGCCTGCAGCTGATCGACAGCGCCATGACTGGCTTAGCTGCCGATGCGCACATGCTGATGGCTGATAGTGGCCTCCCCTTATTTGCCGACGTTCGTGGCCACTTGGTCTCCAACGAAGCCGACGGCAGTCAACTGCAGCTGACCAAGGTGTATCGCCTAGAAGCCGAAGGCCGGGGCTGCAGCGACGACGCCTTCACTGAGCTGATGCTGGGTGCAAGCGGACATGAGCCTGGATGGAGCGTGCGGATCACCAGCCGTGGCCTGTTGCTGGAGCGTCCTGAACAGCCACCGCAGGCCCTGCCTTACCTTGAGGAACAGCTGCCAGGTGGCCAGACCAGCTTCAGCAGTGAAGCCAACGATCAGCGCCTCGATCTCTGGGTCGCGCCCCAGCGCTGCCTGGACAGCGCCACCGGCGCGGTCAGCCACTTGACCGCCGAGTTGCGCCTGAACGGAGAGACGCTACGTGGCTGCGCCTACTACGGCGGCGCCCGCCAGGACTGAACATTTCGAGGCGCGCACTGCGCGCTTCCCGACGCTTTGAAGACCGACCATGAATGACGCCCTGAACCTGCTACAGCCTTATCCATTCGAAAAGCTCCGCAGCCTGCTGGCCGGCGCTGAACCGCCTGCCGACAAGCGCCCCATCGCACTGTCGATCGGCGAACCGAAACACCGCTCACCGGATTTCGTGGCCCAGGCATTGGTCGACAATCTCGACCAGCTGGCGGTCTATCCCAGCACCCTGGGAGTCCCTGCGCTACGTGAGTCGATCGCTCGCTGGTGCGAGCGCCGCTTCGGTATCAGCCAGGGCGCACTCGATCCGGCGCGACACGTTTTACCGGTGAACGGCACCCGAGAGGCACTGTTCTCGTTCACCCAGGCAGTGGTCAATCGCCAACCGGACGCACTGGTGATCAGCCCGAACCCCTTCTACCAGATCTATGAAGGCGCGACCCTGCTGGCCGGAGCGACGCCGCATTACCTGCCCTGCAAGGCGGAGAATGGCTTCAATCCGGATTTCGACGCAGTCTCGGCAGAAGTCTGGCAGCGCACCCAGATCCTGTTTCTTTGCTCGCCAGGCAATCCGACCGGAGCGCTGGTTCCGCTTCACACGCTGAAAAAGCTCATTGCATTGGCAGACGAGCATGACTTCGTCATCGCGGCAGACGAGTGCTATAGCGAACTGTATTTCGATGAAAGCCAGCCCCCGGCTGGGTTGCTGACGGCCTGCGCTGCGCTGGGCCGGCACGATTTCAAGCGCTGCGTTGTCTTTCACAGCCTTTCCAAGCGGTCCAACCTGCCCGGGTTGCGTTCTGGCTTCGTCGCGGGGGACGAAGACATCCTCAAGGCCTTCTTGCTCTATCGCACCTATCACGGCTGCGCCATGCCGATCCAGACACAACTGGCCAGCATCGCCGCCTGGAATGACGAAACGCATGTACAGGCGAACCGGCAGCTCTATCGAGAAAAATTCGATGCCGTGCTGGAGATCCTTGCTCCGGTGATGGACGTACAGCGACCGGACGGCGGCTTCTATCTCTGGCCGAGCACGCCGATCGAAGACCAGCAATTCACCCGCGAGCTGTTTGCCCGCGAGCACGTCACGGTGGTGCCGGGCTCATATCTTTCGAGAGAAGTGGACGGGTTCAGCCCAGGCGCCGGTCGAGTACGCATGGCTCTTGTCGCACCGCTGCCCGAATGCATCGAGGCCGCGCAGCGAATCCGCACCTTTATCGAATCACTCTGAACAGACTTGCCGGACGCCAGGGGCGTCCGGCTGCAACCTCAGGCGACACCCGGCGGAATCATGTCCTTGCCATAGTCGCGCAGCTTTTCCAGGTTCTCCGGTTTCATATGTTCCGGGGTATCGGCCGTAGTCTCGTCCTGCTTTTGCTGCTGGTCCACATCCGGCTTTTCTGGCTCGTTCATGTCGCCCTCCGTCAGATAGCGTTTTCTTCCCAGATCAGTTCACCTTCGTCGCTTACTTCACGAACCTTCGTCAGGGCCGCTTCCGCCGCAACGTCCGCTTCCGAGGCGAGATCGTACCGCCGGCCATTGGCCACCTTGAATACCTGAGCATGCTCGTCCGTGTCACGACGCTTCACGGCGATGACCGCTTCGAATGCGTCGTCGGCAGGGACGGCCGACGAAATGGCCTCGTAGTTTTCGAAATGCTTGCGTGCCATACAGGACCTCATCGTTTACGACTGTATTCAGTGGACAACGCACAGCAGGAAAAAGATCGAGCGGCTTTCTCATGACACGCTGAACCGCAAGCCTTGAGCACGACTCCCAGCTTTAACCGGTACTATTGGAGGCCCATATGCCTATCAACGACACCTACAGCACCAGCGCACCCTCACGCGCCGAGGTGGACGCGCTGGACGGCTTCACATTGCTAGAATTCGGCACCGCCTGGTGCGGACACTGCCGCGCAGCTCAGCCGGCCCTGGCCGATGCGATGCGCGATCGCGCGCTGCGGCATCTGAAGATCGAGGATGGGCCAGGCCGGCCACTCGGCCGTTCATTTCGCGTCAAACTCTGGCCCACGCTGATCCTCTTGCGTCAGGGAGAGGAACTTGGCCGCCTGGTCCGCCCGACCACCGCCGACGTGATCGAGGACCTCTTGCGCCAGACAGATAGCCCCGCGAACTGAGCCTTGGAGCCGCTCAGGGCGGCAGGCGTGCGTTCATCGTGGCATAATTCCCGCCCCTGATTGGCCGGAGACCGCGGAGCCTGTTATGCCCGATGAAAACAAAGGACTGTGTCTGTACGGCATCAAGGCCTGCGACACCATGAAAAAGGCCCGGACCTGGCTCGACCAGCAGGGGCTGGGCTACGAGTTCCATGACTACAAAAGCGCCGGCATCGACCGCGCCCACTTGGAAGCCTGGTGCAACGAACATGGCTGGCAGACCGTACTCAACCGTGCTGGCACCACCTTCCGCAAGCTGGACGATGCGCAGAAAACCGAACTTGACCAGGCCAGGGCCATAGCGCTGATGTTGGCCCAGCCATCGATGATCAAGCGCCCTATCCTCGATCTGGGCGACAGGACGCTGGTTGGCTTCAAGCCGGACACCTACGCTGCCGTACTGGCAGCCTAGAACTGACACCCGCTCGCCATGACGAGCGCGATAGAAAAGGACTCCCATATGAACAATTCCTTATTCAGCCTGGCGTTTGGCGTCGGCACCCAGAACCGCCAGGGCGACTGGCTTGAGGTTTTCTACGCCCAGCCGCTGCTGGCGCCTGCCGGCGAGCTGGTTTCGGCCATCGCGCCTCTGCTCAAGTACGAAGGAGGCAACCAGGCAATCGCCATCAGCACTACCCTTGCCGCTCAGCTAGCAGACGCCATCAAGCCGCTCGACAGCGTGCAGCACGCCTTGCTGACCCGCCTCGCCGAGAGCCAGCGGCCACTGGTCGTGACCCTGCTCGCCGAAGACGCTGCATTGACCTCAACGCCCGAGGCCTACCTCAAGCTGCATCTGATCTCACATCGCCTGGTCAGGCCCCATGGTCTGAATCTCACCGGCATCTTCCCGCTGCTGCCGAACGTCGCCTGGACCAACCAGGGCGCGGTGGACCTGGCCGAGCTGGCCGAGCGGCAGCTGGAAGCCCGTCTGAAAGGCTATCTGCTGGAAGTCGTCTCGGTGGACAAGTTTCCCAAGATGACCGACTACGTGGTACCGGCCGGCGTCCGTATTGCCGACAGCGCACGCATCCGCCTCGGTGCCTACGTGGGTGAAGGCACCACAGTGATGCATGAAGGCTTCATCAATTTCAACGCCGGCACCGAAGGCCCGGGGATGATCGAAGGCCGCGTGTCGGCAGGCGTTTTCGTCGGCAAGGGCTCGGACCTTGGCGGTGGTAGTTCCACCATGGGCACCCTGTCCGGTGGTGGCAATATCGTCATTTCGGTGGGCGAAGGCTGCCTGATCGGTGCCAACGCCGGCATCGGCATCCCCTTGGGTGATCGCAACACTGTGGAATCGGGCCTGTACATCACGGCCGGCACCAAGGTGAATCTGCTCGATGAAAGCGGCGAACTGGTCAAGGTGGTCAAGGCTCGCGAGCTGGCCGGCCAGCCCGATCTGCTGTTCCGCCGCAATTCGCTGAATGGTGCGGTCGAATGCAAGACGCACAAATCGGCCGTTGAGCTGAACGAGGCGCTGCACGCCCACAACTAAGCCGAAATAGCCGATCGAACCGCTGGAGGCGCAAGGCTGAACGAGTGGCAAGCTGCCGACTCGTCGGACCTTCAGCCTCCAGCTTCTTTTCGGCAAAGCCAAAGGATCACAGCGATGTCTCTGGTATCTCCCTGGCGCACCGATTTCCCCGCCCTGGCCATTCTCGAGAGCCAGGGGCAAACCTACCTCGACAGTGCCGCTACCGCACAGAAGCCCCAGGCGTTGATCGACGCCCTGACCGGCTATTACACCTGCGGCACCGCCAATGTGCATCGTGCCCAGCACCAGCCTGCCGAGCGTGCCACCCGTGCGTTTGAAGATGCGCGCATCAAGGTGGCACGGTGGCTCAACGCCTCGTGCCCGACGGAGATCGTCTTTACCCGTGGTGCCACCGAGGCATTGAACCTGCTCGCGTACGGGCTCGAACACCTGATTGGCGAAGGCGACGAGATAGCGATCAGCGCCCTGGAACACCACGCCAACCTGTTGCCCTGGCAGCAACTGGCCAAGCGGCGGGGTGCCAGGCTGGTGGTATTGCCACTGGGCTCCGGCGGCATCATCGACCTCGATGCTGCGGCAAGACTCATCGGCCCGCGAACCCGCCTGCTGGCCGTCAGCCAACTGTCCAACGTGCTCGGCACCTGGCAGCCGTTAGCCGAGCTGCTACCGCTGGCGCAGGCGCAGGGTGCGCTGACGGTCATCGATGGGGCTCAGGGCGTCGTCCATGGCCGACATGACCTGCACACACTGGCCTGCGATTTCTACGTGCTGTCCAGCCACAAGCTCTACGGCCCGGAAGGTGTCGGCGCGCTCTACGGTCGGGGCGAGTCGTTACTGAAGCTCAAGCACTGGCAATTCGGCGGCGAGATGGTTCGGCTGGCCGACTTTCAGCAGGCCGACTTTCACGCCGCCCCGCTGGGTTTCGAGGCCGGCACACCGCCCATCGGCGGCGTGATAGGGCTCGGTGCGACCCTCGATTATCTGTCAAGGCTGGACGCCAACGCTGTGACCACGCATGAAGTGACACTGCACCAGGCCCTGCTCGCCGGCTTGACCGAGCGCGAGGGTGTTCGGCTGGTCGGCGCTCCGCAAGCAGCACTGGCCAGCTTCACGGTCGACGGTATCCATCACGGCGACCTGGCGCATCTACTCACCGAACAAGGCATCGCCGTTCGCAGCGGGACTCACTGTGCGCAACCCTTGATGAAATCACTGGGCCTCGAGGGTGCGACTCGGGTGTCGCTCGGGCTATACAACGATGGCGACGATCTGCAGCGTTTTTTCGACGCGCTGGACCAGGCGCTGGGCATGCTGCGATGACTGATCTACCCCAGGCCGCCGCGCAAACCCTAGATGCCTTCGAGCAAGCACCTGGGTGGGAACAGCGGGCCCGATTGTTGATGCAATGGGGCGAGCGCCTGGAGCCGCTGACGGATATGGAGCGGAGCGACGCCAACCTGGTGACCGGCTGCGACAGCAAAGTCTGGCTGGTCGGTGAAGGGCGCGACGGGCATTGGCATTTTCGTGGCACCAGCGAGGCGCGGCTGTTGCGGGGTCTGCTCGCGGTCCTGCTGGTTCGGGTCGAGGGACTGGACTCCGAAGGCTTACAGCGACTCGATGTCACCCAATGGTTCAACCAGCTCGGGCTCGCTCGGCAGCTGTCGCCCTCCCGCGCGAACGGGATGAATGCGGTAATCGGGCGGATGCGGGAGTTGGCGACGTCAGCCTGAGCCGGCAGAGCGTTCTGCGTTCAGCCCTTGCTACGCTCAGCCGGCCGCCGGGCCCCGGCGACCAGCTTGTCTACGGCACGCGCGGCAGCCGCCAGTCCAAAACTTGCCGTGACCATCATTGCTGCGCCGAATCCCCCCGCGCAGTCGAGCTTCACCCCCTCGCCGACGAAACTCTTGCTCTGGCAGACACCGCCGTCCGGCTTGGGGTAGCGCAGCTGCTCGGTGGAGAACACGCACGGCACGCTGTAGGTACGGCCTGGGGTGCGCGAAAAGTTATATTCGCGCCGCAGCAGAGAGCGCACCTTCGCCGCCAGCGGGTCGTTGAAGGTCTTGTTCAGGTCGCTGACCTGGATCTGGGTAGGGTCAACCTGCCCGCCTGCTCCGCCAGTCGCGATGATCTGGATCTTGCGCCGCTTGCACCAGGCAATCAGTGCGGCCTTGGCCGGCACGCTGTCGATGCAGTCGATGACGCAGTCCAGCTGCTCGGTGATGTAATCGGCCATGGTCTCGCGCGTGACGAAGTCGGCAACGGCATGCACCACGCAGGCCGGGTTGATCGCCTTGATCCGCGCTGCCATCTCGTCGACCTTGGGTTTGCCCACGGCACCCTCGAGCGCATGCACCTGCCGGTTGGTGTTGGTGATGCAGACATCGTCCAGGTCGAACAGGCTGATCTCACCGACGCCGCTGCGCGCCAGCGCCTCTGCGGCCCAGGAGCCGACCCCGCCGATGCCGACCACTGCTGCATGCGCAGCAGCAAGACGTGCCAGTCCCTCCGAGCCATACAGGCGCGCAATGCCGCCGAAACGCTGATCGTCGATTGCCATCCCGATTCCTCAATAAAACGCTGGGCTGATTATAGGGTGGCCCGGTGAGCCAAACACAGGGCAGCGATCGTTCTCCGAGTCACGTGCCGTCGACCGCAGCCTCCACGCTAGGCGATGCACCGACGGTACCCGCTCCCGGGAGGCACAGGCCCTGATTTGCTTTAATATGGCGCCCTTTCCCCGCCCGCCTCGGAGCCGTGATGACCGCCGCCGCCCTCTCCCCCACCCTCGAACTCGCCTGCGAGCTGATCAATCGGCCTTCGGTGACCCCGCTGGACGAGGGCTGCCAGAGGCTGATGAGCGAGCGTCTTGCCGCCTGCGGTTTTGCCGTCGAGCCGATGCACATCGAAGAGGTCGAGAATTTCTGGGCCGTTCGCGGCGATGACGGTCCGGTGCTGTGCTTTGCCGGCCATACCGACGTGGTGCCGACAGGCCCACTGCAGGCCTGGCAGAACCCGCCGTTTGCAGCGCGCATCGACGAGCACGGCATGCTGCACGGCCGCGGCGCAGCGGATATGAAAGGCAGTCTGGCGTCGATGATCGTCGCGGTGGAGCGTTTTACCGCTGACCACCCCAACCATAAGGGCCAAATCGCCTTTCTTATCACCAGCGACGAGGAAGGCCCCGCACACCATGGCACCAAGGCCGTGGTGGAGCGCTTGCGTGAGCGCCGTCAGCGACTGGACTGGTGCATCGTCGGCGAGCCTTCCAGCACCAGACTGGTCGGTGATGTGGTCAAGAACGGCCGCCGCGGCTCACTCGGCGGCACGCTCACCGTGCGCGGCCAGCAGGGTCATGTGGCTTATCCGCACCTGGCAAAAAATCCCATTCATCTTGCGGCTCCTGCCCTGGCCGAGCTGGCTGCCGAGCATTGGGACGACGGCAACACGTTCTTTCCGCCGACCAGTTTCCAGATCTCCAACCTGAACGCAGGCACTGGCGCCACCAATGTGATCCCCGGCACGCTGGAAGCGGTGTTCAATTTCCGCTTCTCCACCGAATCGACTGTCGAGGGTTTGCAGCAGCGCACCGCGGCGATTCTCGACAAACACGGTCTGGACTGGAGCCTTGACTGGGCATTGTCGGGCCTGCCCTTTCTCACCGAGCCGGGTGAACTGCTCGATGGCGTGGCCAGAGCGATCCGTAGCGTGACCGGCCGCGAAACCACCCCGTCCACCAGCGGCGGAACCTCGGACGGCCGCTTCATTGCCACCCTTGGCACCCAGGTGGTCGAGCTTGGTCCGGTGAACGCCACGATTCACCAGGTCGATGAACACATTCTCGCCAGCGATCTCGATCTGCTGACCGAAATCTACTACCAGACAATGGTTAACCTGCTCGCATGCTGATCTGCCCCATTTGCCGCAGCGAGCTCGACGCGGTCGACAGTGGCGTCGCCTGCGCGGCCAACCACCGCTTCGATCGCGCCCGCCAGGGCTATCTCAACCTCCTGCCGGTGCAGCACAAGAACAGCCGCGACCCTGGCGACAATCAGGCCATGGTCGAAGCCCGGCGGCGATTTCTCGATGGCGGCCACTACGCCCCGCTGGCCTGCCGCCTGGCGCAGCTGGCCGCGGAACATGCACCGAATCGCTGGGTTGATATCGGCTGCGGCGAGGGCTACTACACCGCGCAGATTGCAGACGCCCTGCCCGCTGCCAAGGGCTACGCCCTGGATATCTCGCGCGAGGCGGTGAAGCGTGCCTGCAAGCGAGCGCCGCAGCAGGAGTGGCTGGTGGCGAGCATGGCCCGCGTGCCGTTGGCCGACGCCAGCTGCGATCTGCTGGCAAGCGTGTTCAGCCCACTGGACTGGAACGAAGCCCGCCGCCTCTTAGCACCCGGCGGCGGTCTGCTGCGAATGGGCCCGACCCGCGAGCACCTTTGGGAACTGCGCGGCCTGCTCTACGACGAAGTACGTGACTACGATGACGAAAAGCACCTGTCACTGATCCCCGACGGGATGCATCTGGTCCACAGCGAGACGTTATCGTTCGAGCTGCAACTGGACAGTGCGCAGGCCCGTGCCGATCTGCTCGCAATGACGCCCCACGGCTGGCGCGCCAGCGCTGAACGCCGCGCCGCGGTGATCGATGCGTCCTTGCAGGTTCGGGTTGCGATACGCTACGACTGGATTCAGCGCGATCCGCATTAATTTCCACACAAGGCAGCCGCCCATGCGTCAACCGGATATCGAGATCTACCTCAGGGATGCCAACCAGGACGCCGTTACCCAATGGCTGAATGGGGCCGTTGGTAGCTGCACGCCCTGGCAGCAGAAAGGCAAGACTTTCAAATGCCACGCCGGGGACATTCCGGTGACCTGGCTGCCGAAGGCCGTTGGCAAATGGCATAGCCTGCTGTTGGAAAGCGACGCCACCCCCTGGCACGACGATATCGCCTGCGCGAGAGCCGCCCATGCGGCGCTCGGCGTCGAGATCCGCTGCGCGCCGGGTGGCTGGCAGGAAGAGGAGTCGATGGACGACGCGGACCGCTGGCTCAGTGTCAGCGAGCGCGGCGAGGCCGAAATCGTCTGGCGCACTGACTGAGGGCTGGTATCCACAGGGTGAAAACAGCCCGGCCTTCGGGTCAGTCGGCCAGCAGCGCAACGGGGATTTCCCACCTGACAAAACAGGCAACAAGCCAGGAGAAACAGTGTTAGCGGTTGGTGGCACCCCTGTGGTAGAACGCTGGGCATCAGCCATCCAGAAGCGAGTCACTGCCATAGCGGCGATCAGAGACGGACGAATGATCGAACAGATTTTTCAGCGAAGCCGTTTCCTGGTATGGGTTGCCGTCGCGACCACAGCCTTGTCTGCCGTACTTCTGTACGGCGTCAGCCTCAACACCATGGCGCACATACTGCTGGAGCTCTTTCAGAAAATTCCCAGCACGGCAGATGGGAGCAAGAGCCTGGCAGTCAAATTGCTGAAGCTGCTTGATCTACTGTTCATTGCAATCACCTTTCAGCTCATTGCCGTAAGCCTTCACCGGTTGTTCATCTCCCCAACGACGACCGAAAAAAGCCCATTGCTGGGCCCGCTGGAAGTCAGAACCTTCCACGACTTGAAGAAGACCTTGATCCAGGTCTCGGTGGTCATCCTCGTCATACTGTTCCTCGAGCATGCAGTCGAAATAGGCGCGACGTTGGAGACCCTGTACTTTGGAGCAGGTACCAGTCTTGTGATCTTCTCCGCCATTCACGCCTGGAAGAACATGAAATAAGCCACCCGGTACATGGCTGCGCCATTCGGCCGGACGCAACTGACCTCTGCTTCCAGACTCCGCGGCCATCGATCATGCTGCGGCAAATCGAGACGCGGCTATCCCGTGGCGAATGGCGAGCCCCAGCGAACCGCGGCCGATATTCCATCGGCGGCGCCACGAACTTGGCCTCAGCTTCAAGCTCTTTTTGCCCGGCCAGGCCGCATGCGGCACACTTGCCAATCCTAGGCATTAATCCCTTTATCGAATCTTCCAGATGACCCGTTCCCCGCTCCGCCGTCTGTTTTTCTCAATCGTGCGCCGCTTGCTGTATGTCTGGGTTCGTTCCGAGACCATCAACCAATCCGCCTTCTCGCTAAAGCTCGACCGCAGCCAGCCGGTGTTCTACATGCTGCAACGTGCATCATTGAGCGATCTGGCGGTGCTCGATCATGAGTGTGGCAAGGCGGGCCTGCCGCGCCCGGTGGCCGAGGTGGCGGTGGGTAATCATGTCGAGCCGGCAGCCTTCATTTTTCTCAACCCCGCCGCCAGCTGGTTCGGCAGGCGGGCGCGAGTCCTCACGCCGGAGCCACTGGTGCGGCTGGTCGGTGCGCTGGAACACAACGCGGTAGATAACGCCCAGATCATTCCGGTGAGCGTGTTCTGGGGCCGCTCGCCGGACCGGGAGACCAGTGCCTGGAAGCTGTTGTTTGCCGACAGCTGGGCCGTTACCGGGCGGCTGCGCAAGTTGCTCAGCATCGTCATGCTCGGACGCCAGACGCGTGTGCAGTTCTCGCCGCCGATTCAGCTCAACGAGTTGGTGGCGCAGAACAAGGGCCACGAACGCACGCTGCGCATGGTCCACCGCATGTTGCGGGTGCACTTCCGCCATCAGAAGACCGCCGTGATCGGGCCCGACCTGTCGCATCGGCGCAATCTGGTGAAGGGACTGGTGCATGGACCGCAGGTACGCCAGGCGATCAGGGACGAAGCCGAGCGCGACAATATCTCCCTGGAAAAGGCCGAAGCCCGGGCGCTGCGCTATGGCAACGAAATCGCCTCGGACTACGCCTACACCGCTGTGCGCTTTCTCGAGGTAGTGCTGTCCTGGTTCTGGAACAAGATCTACGACGGGATTCGCGTCAATCACCTGGAGCCGATACAGGACGCCGTGCAGGGCTATGAGGTGATCTACGTACCCTGCCACCGCAGCCACATCGACTACCTGCTGCTCTCCTATCTGCTGTTTCGCAACGGGCTGACACCACCGCACATAGCCGCGGGGATCAACCTCAACATGCCTGTGGTCGGCAGTCTGCTGCGCCGCGGCGGCGCCTTCTTCATGCGCCGCTCGTTCAAGGGCAAGCCGCTGTACAGCGCGGTGTTCAATGAGTACCTGCACACCTTGTTCAGCCGCGGATTTCCGGTGGAGTATTTTGTCGAAGGCGGGCGCTCACGTACCGGGCGCATGCTGCAGCCAAAGACCGGCATGCTGGCCATTACCCTGCGCAGCTACCTGCGATCTTCACGCCTGCCGATTCTCTTCGTGCCGGTGTACATCGGCTACGAGCGGGTCCTCGAAGGCCGCACCTACCTGGGCGAGTTGCGGGGCGCGGCAAAGAAGAAGGAGTCGATTTTCGACATCTTCAAGGTGATCGGGGCGTTCAGGCAGCGTTTCGGCCAGGTCTGGGTCAACTTCGGCGAGCCGCTGAAACTCAACGACTTTCTTGAACAACAGCAACCCGGCTGGCGTCAGCAGAACCTGGCACCGGAGTTTCGTCCCGGCTGGCTCAACGAGACCACTGACCGCCTGTCCGAACGCATCGCCCAGCGCCTCAATGAGGCCGCTGCGGTCAACCCGGTCAACCTGATAGCCCTGGCGATGCTGTCCACCAGCCGTCAGGCGCTGGACCGACGCTCCCTGGCAAGAATTCTCGACCTGTATCAAACCCTGCTGCGCACGGTGCCCTATTCGCCCCATATCACCCTGCCGGAGGGAGATGGCGAAGCGCTGATCGGCTACGTGAAGGATCTGGGCCTGCTCGCCGAGCAGACCGATGCGCTGGGCAATATTCTTTACCTGGACGAGCAGAACGCCGTCCTGATGACCTATTACCGCAACAACGTGATGCACATCTTCGCCCTTCCCGCCCTGCTGGCCAGCTTCTTCCAGAGCAGTTCGCGAATCAGCCGGGCGCAGATCCTGCGCTACACCGAGGCGCTCTATCCCTACCTGCGGGCAGAACTATTCATCCGCTGGGAACCGGACGAGCTGGAAGCCGTGATCGACCGGTGGCTGGCCGCCTTCGTCGAGCAGGGCCTGCTCAAGCTCGATGGTGAAAATTATGTGCGGCCGGCGCCCAGCTCGCGTCAGTTCGTGCTGCTGACGCTGCTGGCCCGGGTCATCATGCAGACGCTGCAACGCTTCTACATGGCTATCTCCCTGCTGCTCAACAGCGGCCAGAACAGCCTCGACGCGCAGGAGCTGGAGACGCTTTGCACGGTCATGGCCCAGCGGCTGTCGATCCTTCACGGGTTGAACGCGCCGGAATTTTTCGACAAGAGCCTGTTCCGACACTTCATCAAGAGCCTGCTGGATCAGGATGTACTGCAGCAGGACGAAGCCGGAAAGCTCGGCCATCACGCCAAGCTCGGCGAGCTGGTTGAAGGCGTCGCAAAGCGCGTACTGCCTGCAGAAATTCGCCTGTCGATTCGCCAGGTCGCACTGGAACCGCAGCATGACGAGGATCCAGCGACGACAGCGACCGCGTCCCATACAACGCGCACGGGTTAGGCCTCCGGGCGGGGCGCGCAACGGGACTGTGGAGGGCTGCGTCACGGAGCAGGCACTCGACGGGTTGTTCACGGTCACAGCCGAGCAGCAGGCGAGCGTTCGGCAGAACCCGGCTCAGGCGGCAAGTCGTATGGCGAAGAAGGTGTTCGGCCTCCTGAAGGGCAACTGATCGACAAGGTTCAGAACTGGGGAAACGATGTATCACGGAGAAAAATTCAACGCCTGGACACACCTGGCGGGGGGTGTGCTGGCAATTGCCGGAACGATCTGGCTGGTGACCCTGGCAATCCTCGATGGTGACCCCGCCAAAATCGTAAGTATGGCGATCTACGGGTTCACCCTGACATTGCTGTATACCGCCTCGACGATCTATCACAGCGTACGAGGCCGCGCCAAAGTCGTGATGCAGAAGCTCGATCATCTGTCGATCTATCTGTTGATTGCCGGTAGCTACACGCCTTTCTGCCTCGTCACGTTGCGCGGCGCCTGGGGTTGGTGGCTGTTCGGCATCGTCTGGTCACTGGCAGTGGTCGGTATGCTGCAAGAGATCAAACCTCGGTCAGAAGCACGGGTGCTGTCCATCGTGATCTACGCGGTGATGGGCTGGATCGTGCTGGTCGCGGTCAAGCCGCTGCTTGCCGCACTGGGCGGCACCGGCTTCAGCTTGCTGGTAGCCGGCGGCCTGTCCTATACAGGAGGCATCATCTTCTTCGCCTATGACCAGCGGTTCCGCCACTGGCATGGCATCTGGCATCTGTTCGTCATCGCAGGCAGCCTGCTGCACTTCGTTGCCATCCTGCGCTACGTGGTCTGAGGCTGCTGGTCTGGGTCAATCAGAGCTCGTGCATTCGATTGACCTGCTGCGCCAGACGCATGGTTTCATGTTCTTCGAGCTGCAACATCTCGCCGATCAGCTCGCTCGCGCTGTCCAGCCCAGGGCGGTTTTCCAGAGAGCGATACAGGTCGATGATCCGGTTGTGCATCGCGAAAACCTCTCGCGATATCTCGTCGACGCTCATCTGCGCATAGGCCTCGCTGTCAAGCTCCAGCGCGAGCATGTCCTGATCGACCGCATCGTGCAGCCGGGCTTGCAACGCCCGCGGCGAAGCGTGCTCCTTGATTCGTGCAATGGTGACGGTCAGCTCCTGCTCATGCTGGGCCAGATAGACCAGAAGCATCCTGGCCAGTGAGTCGCTGCGCTCATCAGCCCCTTCTGTCATGCAACGTGATAGCCGGGTGTGGGCCTGGCTGGTCCAGTCGACAAGCTCTTCGCATCGTTCGATTTTCATGGCGCCTCCATCCGCTGCAGTGATGTGTCGGGCGTGATAGCCGACACAGGCAAAGCGGAAGTCCGATGCAAACACGTACCGAGTGGATTGGCCAGTGCTGGATGACGTGTGCCAACGAGACAGTGCCGGCCCGTGAGGCTGCCTGACCGTGCTTACAACCGGCCTGCATGCGTCAACGTCGGCGACCCCATTCGAGTCGAGGTGCCTGACGAGCGAACGAGCGGCGCTCATCCGAGTCAGTTTTCATAGGCTTGGCAGCAAACCATTGACCAAACGATGAGGAGTAACCGATGAATAACTACGCCCGGTTCGGCGCGATGATTGCCACTTCTACCCTTGTCATGTTCGGTTTGATGTATCTGAACGTGTATAGCCTCGATCACATCTATTTCAGCGAGACGCGGGCCTATATGGCACTGGTGATGGGTGCGACCATGGCGGTCATCATGCTGGCCTACATGCTTGGGATGTATGGCAAGCGCGGCGTCAATATCGCGATCTTCGCTGGAAGCCTGCTGGTGTTCGCCGTGTCGCTCTGGCTGGTACGCAGCCAGCAGACGGTGGATCAGGTGTCGTGGATGAAGGCCATGATTCCGCATCACTCGATCGCCATCCTCACCAGTGAACGCGCCACCATTACCGACCCACGAGTGCGGGAGCTGGCGGATCAGATCATCCAGTCACAGCGTGAAGAAATCGCCCAGATGAAGCAGCTGGTCAACGAACTCGAGGGTGAGTAGGCGCCTGGCGAAACCTCAGCATGGCTCCCGTGAGCCGCGCATGAGCGCCGCTTGACCTTGCCACCAGGGAAAGGTTGATGATGCCAATCAGCGCCGGATAGGCCGGCAGTTGCGGAGGGCTTTTCATGAGTTCCATCAATCTTCAGGTGCAGGGCATGACCTGTGGTGCCTGCGTCCGGCATGTCAGCCAGGCATTACAACCTGTAGCCGGCGTCGGTGCGGTCGATATAGATCTGCAAAACGGGCGGGTGACTGTCGAAGGCAACCCGGATAGCTCCTCGCTCATTGCCGCGCTGGACCAAGCCGGATTCCCGGCCCAGGTCACCAGTGGGGCCATAGAGTCCACCGCGCCAGCGAAGGGTTGCGGTTGCGGTTGCCGTTGATCTCTAGCTGGAGTTTTTACATGAAATTGAAAATGGCTGTTATCGCTGCGCTCTTCATGGCGGGTAGCGCCCAGGCCGCCCAGGTCATCGATGTCCATCGAGACCCCAATTGCGGCTGCTGCAAGGACTGGATCAAGTACCTGCAGGCCAATGGATTCGAGGTGCGTGATCATGTCGAGAAAGACATGAGCGCGGTCAAGCAGCGCCTGGGCGTGGTGCCCCGTTTGGGCTCTTGTCATACCGGCGTGGTCGACGGCAAGTTCGTCGAAGGACACGTACCTGTGGCGCAGATACAGGAGCTTCGGCAGCGTGAGGATCTGGTAGGTGTCGCTGCGCCCGGAATGCCTGCCGGCTCACCCGGCATGGATTACGGCCAACCCGCTCAGGCCTACCAGGTAATCGGGCTTACCGCTGACGGTAAGGATGTGGTGCTGGCGGAGTACCCTGGAGACTAAAGGCTCCTGGCCAAGGGCCACCGAAACCTGTTGCGCTAGTGAACAGCCTGTCCGTACCGAACGGCAGGCTGTTCAGCAACCGCCAGGCAGCGTTACGTATGCACGGCCTCGATGGTTGCTGGCGTTTCCGACGCTTGCGGTTCTACGCGAAGTGATTTGCCATATGCAGCGCGCCAGGACCCGTAGCGCTCGTCCTGCCAGACACGCTGATGCAGACGCGCCATGCCTTGCGGGTCGTTCAGCAGGCGCCATCGCGCTGCTTCGGCATCACCGTTGGGGCCGGCGTCGAGAATCTGTTGCATACGTTGCTCACGTAGCGCCTCGGCGCCCGGCACGACCTTGGCGTGACGGGCCCGAGCCATACCGCAAACCAGTGCGTTGTAGATCGGGTCCACGGTTGCGGCAACGAAACCATCATGCAGCGCATTGGCTTGGTTCTGTAATGTATAGCGATCCGTCGAGGCCAGTTCCGGCGGGGGGTTGTGCTCCTCCGGGATCAGGAACAGCTTCAGCCGACGCGCGACCAGCCCGGGCTTGGTGCGACTGGTGATTACCGAGACCGCTGCAGACAGCATCAGCGACACCACGATCGGTGCCAGCCACCAGAGGAACGCCGGGTCAAGCCAGCCGACCAGGGCAGTCCAGAGCGCGCCCAGCAGCATCTGCGGGCCATGCCGGCGCAGCGCTTCGCTCCATGGCGTGGCGTTGTCTGCACGTTGCGGCGAGTTCCACTGCACCGACCAGCCAAGGAACGCCGCAGTGACGAACACGGTGTGAAACACCATGCGCACCGGGGCGGCAAGCATAGAGAACAGGGTTTCGAGAATCATCGACAGCAGCAGCCTGATTCTGCCCCCGTATTCGTTCGCGCCCTGTATCCAGATCAGCAATACGCTCAGCAACTTGGGCAGGAACAGCAGTGTAAGCGTTGCGGAAAACAGCGCGATGGCTTCACGCGGATGCCACTGCGGCCACAGCGGATAGAGCTGGTTGGGCTGCAGGAAATACTCCGGCACCATCAGGGTATGGATCGCCAGCAATCCGGTCGACAGGGCCAGGAAGACGAACCACAGCGGTGCCGACAGGTAGGACATCACGCCTGTCAGGAACACGAAGCGGTGCACGGTGTGCATTCCCTTGACCAGGAACAGGCGGAAGTTCATCAGGTTGCCGTGGCACCAGCGACGATCGCGCTTGAGCTCGTCGAGCAGGTTCGGCGGCAGCTCCTCGTAGCTTCCCGGCAGATCATAGGCAATCCAAACGCCCCAGCCGGCTCTGCGCATCAGCGCGGCTTCGACGAAGTCGTGGGAGAGGATGTCCCCGGCGAACGAGCCCTTGCCTGGCAGCGGCGCCAAGGCGCAATGCTCGATAAAGGGCTTTACCCGGATGATCGCGTTGTGCCCCCAGTAGTGGGACTCGCCCAGCTGCCAGAAATTGAGCCCTGCGGTAAACAAAGGCCCATAGACGCGCGTCGCGAATTGCTGCATGCGTGCATACAGTGTGTCCATGCCCGAAGCGGTAGGGGCTGTCTGGATGATGCCGGCGCCCGGGTTGGCCTCCATCAGCCGCACCAGGCTGGTCAGGCAGTCACCGCTCATCACGCTGTCGGCATCAAGTACCACCATGTAACGGTAGCTGCTACCCCAGCGCCGACAGAAGTCATCAATGTTGCCGCTCTTGCGCTTCACTCGGCGACGACGACGGCGGTAGAAAATATGGCCGAAGCCATCGACGTCGCGGCATAGCTCGAGCCAGGCCTTCTGCTCAGCGACACAGGTATCAGGGTCGTTGCTGTCGCTGAGCACGAAGATATCGAAGCGCTCGATCTGACCGGTCGCCTTGAGCGATTCGTAGGTGGCCCGCAAACCGGCGAATACTCGCGGTACATCTTCGTTGGCAATCGGCATCACCAGCGCCGTGCGGGCTTCGCGCGGTATTGGTTCGTCACCGAGTGTACTGGCGGAAATATTGTGTTGGTCATGCCCCTTCAGCAGCTGAAAAAATCCCATCAGGGCCGTCCAGAACCCCACCGATACCCAGCAAAACAGCAAGGCGAACAGGATCAGAATGCTTGTCTGAACGACATAAGGGAGGATCTGCCTGGCCGTTTCCAGCCAGGGCTGCTGAAGCACGCCCTGCAGATCCACCAGAGCCCAGCCCTGGTACGGCAGCACCGACTTCATGTGCCAGGTCGCGATGACCGTCTGCACCAGCATCAGGATCAACAGCGTGGAACGGCGGAACGCGGCCATCTTGCGCCAGCCCGAGCGGTCCATGGCTCTGGCAGTCGGCGGCGGATCGACGATGCGGTTCTTCTTGCGCAGCAAGCGCCACCAGCTCAGTCGCAGCACATTGGTGTGCCAGGGTTCGGGCACCATTCGTGTGCGTACAATCGGCGGTGTCGAGCTGATGCAGGGCTGGCCCTGATGATCCTGTGAAAGCGCCCGGCCACGCTCAAGAGTGTCGCTCCAGCCAAGCTTAAGCCGCGCAACCACCGAGCCGAGCAATCCTCTGCCAGTGGGCAGGCCCTGTTGCTCACCGACTACGTGGGCAAGTGCCGTGTGAAGAGCATCCAGATCGCTGCCCGCCCCTTCTGTCTCACGGAGCAGTGCGGCGCGCTGTTCTGCATTCAACTGAAGACAGTTCAGGTAGTCCGCAATAAGGGACGCTTGCGCAGGATTATTCATGGCTTGGAATCTGATAGCTCCAGGTCTCGGAAAGTGTCTTCTCACCTTCCACCAGCGCTGCGCGCAACTCGACCGGCTGCGCCGGGTCACGGACTTTCAGCCTAAGCGTCAGACGCCAGCCTTTGGTCACCGGATTGTGGCGCAGATTGTTTTCGACCAGCTCGGCATTGTTACCTACGCTCACCCGGGTCGACACCATGGCCTCGGCCGGCAGCGCAGCCAGATTGGGGCCGACGAAGTCGACGATCAAGGCCGTGCTGCCATCGGGCTGCCGGATCAGGTTCGACTGCTTGACGTCGCCGGTCGATAACCGCGTCTGGCTCACCCAGGCCAGCTCGGGATCGTGCAGCGATGGCTCATCCATGGTGAAGTGCAACACGTAACCGAAATCCAGTGGCTGGCCCGGCTGCGGTGATTGCTCGGGCACCCAATAGGCAACGATGTTGTCATTCGTCTCGTCGGGAGTTGGGATCTCGACCAGCTCTATATGCCCCTTGCCCCAGTCGCCGCGAGGTTCTACCCAGCCGCTTGGACGCAGCTCATAGCGGTCGTCCAGGTCTTCGTAACGGCCGAACTCGCGAGTGCGTTGCAACAGGCCGAAGCCGCGCGGGTTTTCGACCGCATAGCTGCTGATGGACAGCCGCTTGGGATTGTTCAGTGGCCGCCAGATCCATTCACCATTGGCTGCGTGTATGGCCAGGCCTTCAGAGTCGTGAAGCTGAGGGCGGTAGTTGAGCTGGCTGCTGGGCTGGTTGGCCCCAAACAGATACATGCTCGTCAGCGCCGCGAGGCCGATCTTTTCTACCGGCTGGCGCATAAAGACTCGTGCCTGAACATCTACGGTACTGTCCTTGCCCGGCGTCACCACCATACGGTAGGCACCGGTCGCGCGAGGCGAATCCAGCAGTGCATAGATCACGAGGTTGCGGCGGTCGGGCTGCGGCCGCTCTACCCAGAATTCGCGGAATCGCGGAAACTCTTCGCCGCCCGGCAAGGCGGTGTCGATGGCCAGGCCACGGGCGGACAAGCCATATACCTGATGTTTGCCGACCACCCTGAAGTAGCTGGCACCGAGCAGCGTCATCAGCTCATCCGCCTTGTCGGCCTTGTTCAGCGGGTAGAGTACCTTGAAACCGGCGAAGCCAAGGTTTTCCAACGCTGCCGGCTCGATCTGCACATTTCCGAAATCGAACATCTGCGGGTCGTACTTGATTTCCTCGACGCCGCTGCTGGTGATCTCGTTGATTTTCACCGGCACATCGAAATGCATGCCCTGATGGTAGAACTGCAACTGGAACGGCGTGTTGGCGTCGTGCCAGAGCGCTTTCTCCCCACGGAACCTGAGTTGCTGGTAATCGGCGAAAGCCATCTCGCGAAAGACCGCCGGCAGGTTGCTTTGCGGAGCCACATAGCGCTCCGCAGCAAGCTTTTCTGCCCGTGACGCGACATCCTCGATGCCGAACGCCCAACCATTCCCAGCCAGCAATGCCATCGGCAAGCTCAAGAGCATGCCAAGCAACTGCTTCTTGCCGAACCGGAATCTGAGATTAAAGACCCTTGACACATAGCCTCCTGACTTACTGACCGATATACGGCCTGGGTTTGCCCTCATTGGTCTGCCGTTACGGCAAATGATTCCCAACGGGCGGAAAGTAAACGAAACGACCTGTTGCAATCAGCCACACGCCCTCTTCGGCGCCGAAACGCTTATTTCGGCACCGCAAAGAATCCAGGGGTAATGTTCCCGCTACAGCAATTCGAAGGCTTGCCGCTGGACCTGTTGCGAATCCAGCCCTATCTGGACTTCGAATTCACCCGGCTCGGCTACCTGTTGAAGCTTCGCATTGAAGAACGCGAGATCCTGTTCATCGATAGCGAATCGAATCTCCCGCTCTTCACCGGCTTTCAACGTGACCTTACGGAAATCCCGCAGCTCTTTTACCGGACGGATCACCGAGGCGAACCGGTCATGAATGTACAACTGCACGACGGTGGAGCCGTCCCGGGAGCCCTTGTTCTTCAGCACGATACTTGCCTCGATCGACCCGCCGGGCGCCAGCTTTGCTGACGAGAGGCGCATGTCGGAGAGTTCGAAATCGGTATAGCTCAGGCCATAGCCGAAGGGATAAAGCGCGCCGTTGGGCTCTTCGAAGTACTGTGAGGTGTAATTGCCCGGCTTGCCCTCGACAAAGGGGCGCCCCACTCGCAGATGGTTGTAATAGGTCGGGATCTGGCCAACCGACCGTGGGAAAGAGATCGGCAGCTTGCCGGACGGGTTGTAGTCGCCAAACAGCACATCGGCGATCGCATGGCCGCCCTCGGTGCCGCTGAACCAGGTCTCAAGGACCGCGTCGGCGTTCGCCTTCGCCCAGGTCAGCTCAAGCGGTCTGCCATTCATCAACACCAGGACCAGTGGCTTTCCGGTCTGTTTCAGTGCCTCCAGCAACTTCTGCTGGCTGGGCGGAATACGCAGGCTGGTACGGCTCGAGGACTCGTGAGACATGCCGCGCGACTCGCCCACCGCGGCAACGATGACCTCGGCCCGCCTGGCCACCTCCAGCGCCTCGGCGATCATTTGCTCCGGCGTGCGGGGGTCCTGTACCACTTCCGGCTTGTCCCAATTGAGAAAATTCAGGTAGTCGACCATGTGCGGGTCGTCAGTGACGTTCGCACCGCGGGCATAAAGCAATTGACCCGTCTCACCCAGGGCATCCTGCAAGCCTTTGCGCAGGGTGATGGATTGTGTGGCCACGCCAGCGGCCGACCAGCTGCCCATCATGTCCACCGGCGCATCTGCCAGTGGCCCGATCAGCGCGATACGCTTGCCCCTGTCCAGCGGCAACGTCTGCCGATGGTTTTCGAGCAGCACCAGGGACTGGCGCGCCACCCGCCTGGCCTCTTCCCGGTGGAGCCTGCTTTCTGCGTTGATGTCCCCCGGATCGTCCATGGCCGTACCGATGCGACGAAACGGATCGTGGAACAGGCCCATGTCGTACTTGGCGCCCAGTACCTCGCCCACGGCGCGGTCAATTGTGCGCTCCGGTACCTGTCCGCTCCGGACCAGCCCAGGCAATTCCTGCAGGTAGAGCTCATCGGCCATGCTCATGTCGACGCCAGCTTCGATCGCCAGTTTTGCCGCCTCTCTACCATCGCGCGCCACGCCATGCTTGATCAGCTCACGCACCGCGCCGTGATCACTCACCGTCACACCCTTGAAGTCCCAGTCACGGCGCAGCAGATCCTGCAGCAGCCAGGTGTTGGCACTGGCCGGCACACCGTTGATGGAGTTGAGTGCAACCATCATTCCGCCAGCACCCGCCTCGACGGCTGCGCGGTATGGCGGCAGGTAGTCCTGATGCATGCGCATCGGGCTCATGTCGACAATGTTGTAGTCACGGCCGCCCTCGACCGCACCGTAAAGAGCGAAATGCTTGACGCTGGCGGTAATGCTGTCCGCTGCCTGGGGCGACTCGCCCTGATAGGCCTTGACCACCGTACGGGCAATCTCCGACACCAGGTAAGGGTCTTCGCCGAAGCCTTCGGAGGTTCGCCCCCAGCGCGGGTCGCGGGTGATGTCAACCATCGGCGCAAAGGTCATGTCCAGCCCGTCGGCACTGGCCTCGATGGCTGATACCCGGCCGCTGGTGGCAATTGCATCGAGATCCCAGCTGGACGCCAGGCCAAGCCCGATCGGGAAGATGGTGCGGTGGCCGTGAATGATGTCGTAGGCAAAGAAGACCGGTATCTTCAGGCGGCTCTTCAGCGCCGCTTCCTGCATGGGCCGGTTGTCCATCGGCGTCACGGTGTTGAAGGTACCGCCGATTCGTCCCGCGGCCAGCTCCTTGAGAATGCGATCTCTCGGCATGTCCGCGCCGATGCTGATGAGCCGCAGCTGGCCGATCTTTTCCTCAAGGGTCATCTGCTCGATGAGGCCGGCAACAAAAGCCGATTTGTCATCCAGCGGAGCGGATGGCGTTTGTATAGCCGAACACCCGGAAAGACACGCAATCAGACCTAGCAGGTACAACCTTTTCATTGAAAATTCCTGGCTTGCAAGGCGTTAAGGCGGACCTTGGCGTTCCGCTTGAACAACAGCATTGTCGGGAGGACCGCCTTGGGTGTTCGTGCTCCTCGCGAACGTGAGGAGGGTTCGGCTGCAGGCTGCTTGCCGAGCGGCAGATATTACCCGGAGCGCGCCCTGCCAGGTAGATGGAGACTGCCTCGCCACTACAATAAAAACGGAAGCTGAATCACGCGGCGAAACGCTTTACCTCTTCGATCCATTCAGCCTCCAGGCGAACCTGCTCCGTTTCGAGCCCCTTCGCCTGCATGACGTCACGGTGCCTATCGATTTCGCCACGAATCTCGCTGAGCGAACCGGTATTGCCGTCCAGCTCATGCATCTGTATCAAACCCAGATGGTAAAAGCGCAGCAGCTTCATCGCACTCGGATCGCCCTGCGCTACACCTGTGGTTATGTGGTGCATTACATTCGTTATCCGCATCAGGCTGCGCTTGAGCTGCCAGCCGTACACAGCACATGCCATCCAAGGCTTTGGCCAGTAAACCCAGCGTACCAGCGCAACCGTCAGCAGTAACCCGGCGGCAACGCCAGCCATGTTCAACATCACGCCATCTCGACCGGGCTCGCCCAGCAGCGCCACCGCCAGGGATGCCAGGCCCATCGCGAGCACTGCAAAGGTCACCACCACGATCAGGGTGCTGCGTCGGGTCTGCTGACGGTAATGTTCGGGACTAAGCTGCTTGATTTCGAATGTCACCACGAGGCTGATCCTTTATTGGCCAAGAGCAGAAAAGCTCTGGTCGCAGCATTATCGCCGCAACCAGGCTCCAGCGAGCTGACCTTGCGCATCAAGGCGCACGCTTGGGGCGACCTAGCCGAATCAGTGCCTGGAAAAATCATATGAGGACGGATGCATGCGCAGACTCGCCACACCCAAGGACATCGATCGCGTCTACGACATCTACATGCACGAAGACGTGGTGCCCTTTCTCGGCTTCGACCCCATGCCGCGTGAAGCCTTCGGCAAGGTCTTCGATCCGTTGTTCGACAGCGGTTGCTTCTACGTCTATGAACTGGCCGGTCAGATACAGGGCTTCTACAAGGCACAACGCCATGTTGGCCGAGCAGCCCATGTGGCCTATCTTGGGACGCTCGCCGTAGCGCCTGGAATGAAAGGGCAAGGCGTGGCAAGGGCAATGTTGGAGGATGCGATCGCCAGGCTGTCCAGGGCTGGGATCAAGAGGATCGAGCTCACGGTCGAAGCGGACAACCCACGGGCGATTGCCTTCTACGAGCGATCTGGTTTCCGCCACGAAGGCACTCAACGAGCCGCCTACAAGCGCGCCTCGGATGAAGGCTATGTCGACGAGCTGATGTATGGCCTGTTGCTGAACGGGCAATAAGCCCACCGGGGTCATGCAGCGACGCAGAAGGACTTCCCTCGCGCCGCTGGACCAGGCCTAACCCATCAGTTTGGACGTGACCTTGGCTACGTGTTCGCCCTGATAGCGGGCAATGGTCAGTTCCTTGTTGGACGGCTGACGCGAGCCGTCACCACCGGCGATGGTCGAGGCACCGTAGGGCGTACCACCGTTCACTTCGGAAATGTCGAAGAACTCACCAATGCCGTAGCCGGTGGGCACGATGATCATTCCGTGGTGCGCCAGGGTCGTCCAGGTCGAGGTGATGGTCATTTCCTGGCCGCCACCGGTACCGGTCGAGGTGAAGACGCTAGCAACCTTGCCATGCAACGCACCCTTGGCCCATAGGCCTCCGGTCTGGTCGAAGAAGGTGCGCATCTGGCTGGACATGTTGCCGAAGCGAGTCGGCGTGCCCACGATGATGGCATCGTAATCAGCGAGTTCCGCCGGACTGGCAATCGGCGCCTGCTGATCGACCTTGCCACCAGCGTTCTTGAACGCATCTTCGGGCATGGTTTCGGGCACACGCTTGACCGTAACCTCGGCACCTTCGACGCGCCGTGCGCCCTCGGCAACCGCGTTGGCCATGGTTTCAACGTGACCATACATCGAGTGATACAACACAAGAATCTTTGCCATGTTCAAGCTTCCTCTTTCTGGGTTGATGTGTGCCGGGGCGGGTCTGCTCCCCGATGCGCCCGTGACTGGCGCGTCATCAGGGGGCCGGCCCGATCTCCTGTTCGGCAATCGGAGCGGCACAAAGTGTCGGGCCATGCGCATCGGCGATCATTTGCTCTCGCGCCTGCCTGCCCTGGGCAAACCGAGTTGGTGCCGGGCAGTAGCGCTCATGGCGATAGCCTGAGACGGCGCTGCGATTGCCGAACGGTCTCGTGCCGGGATGAGGCCATCCTCCATCCGATTGGCATCGGTTTGGTTGGATAATTCCGCACAAACAGATCGGCAAATTCGATGATCAACCCACTCGGGATCAAGACAGGGAGGTCAGCAAAAGCGGTAGGAATAAGGCAATGAGGATCCCGAGCAAGCTCATCCCCAATGCCGCAAAGGCGCCACACTCATCGCCCTCCTCCAGTGCTCGCGCCGTGCCGATGGCGTGCGCATTGATGCCATAACTGAGCCCTCGCGCCGCCGGATGATCGACACCCGCCCACCCCAGCAACAGCGGACCCAACGCCGTACCGATCACGCCTGTAAGCATCACGAACACCGCTGCCAGCGAAGCGAGGCCGCCGATCTGCTCGGCCACCAGCATGGCAATCGGCATGGTCGCGGCCTTGGGCGACAGGCTCATGAGTACTTTAAGGTCCGCCCCCAGCGCACCGGCGATCGTCAAGGTCAGGACCACGCCCAACACACCGCCACTGATCAATGTGATCAGGATGGGCCAGAACAGCGCGTGAATGCGACGGAAATGCCGGTACAACGGCACCGCCAGTGCCACGGTTGCCGGGCCGACCAGTACGGCCACCATCGACGCGTCGGCGCGGTAGCTCTGGTAGTCGATCCCGCACAGATAGAGCGTGCCGACAACCAGCAGCATGCCCACCATGACCGGCTGCAGTATCAGCCAGCCACTGCGACGGTACAGCGCAAGGGCCAGCTGGAACGCGATCAGCGTCAGCGCCACCGAGAACAGCGGGTGATCCAGCGTCATGGTCCAGACGCCCTGCCAGTCAACACCGCTCATGGCTGGTCTCCCCGCCTGCGATCCATGCGGCGGATCAGTGCCTGCATCAGCCAACCGCAAAACGGCACGGTCACCATTAGCGACAGGACCAGTCCGGCAGCGATGGCCGGCAGGTCCGCGAGCAAGGCGTCGCTACTGGTCATAATGCCTGCCGCCGGCACGATCAACAGCAGAGGCAGGTACTGCAGCAGCAGCGCAGCGGTCTTTTCCAGGGGCTCGGGAATACCTCGACGCAGCAACAGCAGGCCGAACAGCAGCAACATGCCGATGATAGGGCCAGGCAATGCCGGAAGCAGCGAGAGGTGGATGACGTTGCCCAGCAGCTGCAGCACGACCAGCCAGGTCAGGCCTTTGAGAATCATAGTGGTCCTTGAAGAACGGTAGAGCGGATCGAGGATGATGCCGGGATCGGCGGTGCGCGGCACGCCTTCGACGCGAAGAGCTAACCACCTAGCCGGCGGAACAGGTGCAAACAGATGGCCAAGCGGTAAGCGAGTGAAGCTTCGACCTCGCCGACAGGACATCCAGCAAGCGCGCGGTCAGATCTCGATCGTGCCCTGAAGATAAAGAACAGCGTGTCCGGCCACGAGGACCCGCTCGCCTTCGATCCGGCAATGCAGCAGCCCGCTGCGAGCTGATGCCTGTAGCGCCAGCAGCTGCGTCTTGCCCAGCCGTTCACTCCAGTATGGCGCCAGCCCCGCATGGATGGAGCCGGTCACCGGGTCTTCGTCGCCGCCGTTGGCTGGCCAGAAATAGCGCGAGACGAAATCCTGGTCCCGCCCCGGCGCGGTAGCCACGACGTCCAATGGCGCCAGTGACTTGAGTAGGGCGAGATCGGGCGACAACTGGCAGACCTGATCTTCGTCTTCATAGACTGCGAACCAGGCCTGACGGCTGCGCAGCACCGCCTGCGGCAACGTCCCAAGACCATTGAACAGTTCGACCGGCGGGTTCTCGACCGCTTCCGGAGCACGGTTAGGAAAGCTCATTTCCAGCAAGCCATCGTCCAGCTGAGCTACGCTGATATCGCCTACCGCAGCCGCACGAAAGGTGAGCGGTGCCGTCGTCAGGTTCTGCCCCAACAATACGAAAGCGCTGGCCAGTGTGGCGTGCCCGCAGAAGTCGATCTCGGTTAGCGGCGAAAACCAGCGAATGAGGAAACCACCGTCAGGCTCACGTACCAGAAAGGCCGTTTCCGACAGGTTGTTCTCCCTGGCGATGGCCTGCATCTGGGCGTCGCTCAGCCAATCCTCCAACGGCACGACCGCCGCCGAGTTGCCTTTGAACCGCTCCTGGGTGAATGCATCGACCTGATAGATCGGCAGTTTCATCTCTCGCCCTCGCCTGATTAAAGCCCGTCACTGGGTCATGAAGGGTGAGAGTGTCACCGAGCGCGGGGCGATCGGCAAAGGTCATCTGCGAGACAGGCCGAAACGGTGAGGTGTTATCAGCCGCTCGACCCGCCATCGTCAGGACCGCTCTTCACTGCTGGCTGTCAGTGTTGGCTTAAGCGGCTCGCCGACCGGCTCGCATTGCGTCTGCGCCCCAGGCTGGAGATAGGGTTGCAGTATCGGCGCCATGCCCTTGAGCACCTGCACTGGCAATGCAGAGGTGAAGCGGAAGCTGTCCGCCCCGCGGCCCGGTACATAGGCAGTCAGCGTACCGAAGTGATTCGGCCCAAGATAGAAAACGAAGGTGGCGGTGCGGTTCAGCGCCAGCGAACTGATCAGCCGTCCGCCTGCGCCCACGGTCTGGATCCGGTTGTCTCCGGTCCCGGTCTTGCCACCGACGCGCAGTGCCTCCCCATCGGCCATCATGAAACTGCCGCGCAAACGCCGTGCCGTGCCGCCCTCGACGACGCTGGCCAAGGCCTCGCGAAGCGCGGTGGCGACCTCACTGGGCAGCACCCGCACCCCGACATCCGGCTTGATGCCAAGGCGGGTTTCATAGGGCGTGTCGCTGGCGAAATGCAGGCTGTCGATGCGCACGCTGGGCAACCGCACACCGTCGTTGACGATGATCCCCATTAACTCGGCCAACGCCGCCGGCCGGTCTCCAGAGCTGCCCAGAGCCGTAGCCAGCGATGGCACCAGATGATCGAAGGGATAGCCCAGGCGCTGCCAGCGCCGATGAATGTCGGTGAACGCTTCCACCTCGAGCATGATGCGGATGCGGCTATCCCGTGCGCTCTTGTGACGACTGCGGAACAACCAGCCGTACACCTCCTGGCGCTCGGCGGCACTGGCCGCTATCACCTCGGTAATGCCAGCGTCCGGATGCTTGATCAGGTAGCCCAGCAGCCAGAGATCCAGCGGGTGGACACGGGCGATGTAGCCCTGGTCCGGCAAACTGTAGGCGCCTGGCGCATAGCGTTCGTAGAGCGAGTCGACCGCCTTCTCGGTGAGCTCCGAACCTGGCAGGCGCGCCTTGAGAAAGCGCTCGAAGGTCACGCGGTCCGCCTCGGGCATGAGGTAGCGGTGCACAGCTGCCAGCCTGGACGGCGTTGCGCGCATGCCGTCCAACAGTGCTTCGATGCGCTCGTCCGCGCTCTTGTCCCGGTACTTGCGCCAGAACCGCTGCAGGAAGACCGACCCTTCGCGGTCGGCGAAACGTTGCAGATATTCCTGCCGCTTGGGGTTGTCGTCGCGTTTCAACAGCTCGGCACCGTTGGACGTCTGGTAGGTGCTGTAGCTCACCAGATCACGCATCAGCCTCACGAATGGCAGGTTGATGGACTCCTGCAGCGCTTCACGCATGGTAGGCAGGCGGCCATCATCCTCCCGGCGGAAATTGCCGAAACGGTGCATGCCGGCACCGGTGAAGAAGCGTTCGGCCGGGCTCGCCGAATAGCGCCGCTCGAGCGCCGCATCCAGCATTGCCGGCAGGTTGCGGTCCTCATGCTCGATCAGATAACCCAGCGCCCAGCGCGTCAGCGGATCAACTGCCTCGGCCTTGCGCAAGGTCGGGACATCGCTCTGCGCATAACGCTGATGCAGTTCGGCGATGACCTCGAGGTAAGTAGTCAGCACACGCAATTTAGCCGTCGAACCCAGCTCGAGCTTGCTGCCCTCGTTGATGTCGAACGGCTGGTTGGTGTTGTCCGTCTGTACACGTACACGAAAGCCCTGCTCGCCGCGCTCGAACAGGGTAAAGCTGTATCGCACGTCACCGGTGCGCTCCGGTGAAAGCATGCGTTCGCCGAACAGGCCCGCTTCACCGGCAAAGGCCGGATCGGCAAGGCGGTGCAGGTAGTCGCTGATCCGTTCCTGCAATTCGCCGTGCAGCGGTGTGGTCGCGGCCAGGTCAAGACGATCCAGATCGTACAGCGACACACCCAACAAGTTGCTCAGGCGCATACGCGCTGCCGTAATGCCCTTGCTCGATGGCACCTCGCGAATGCCGGGCTCGCGCCGCAAGTCGCGAAAGGTCACCTTTTGCTGCAGCGCGGCGTTACGCAACCGCGTGCCAATTACGCCACCGTTGGCCAGCAGGCGGATGTGACTGTCGGTCAGTTCGGCCATGTCGTCGCGCCCTGCTCCCAGGTAATACGACGGCCGCCGCTGGGCGATCAGCAGCGAGAGCACCTGGCGCAGCGCCAGTCCCTGCGCTGCGTAGCTGGTGCCGGCGTTATAGCGCGAGTCCAGCAGACGGTTGACCTCGGCGAAGTCGGCGCCGTACCACAGGCGCAGGCCGTCGGCGATGCCATGGACCTCACCATGCCCGTAGGCAGCGGAAAGCGGCACGCTATTGAGATAGTCCCGAACGATGCGCTGCCGCGTGGCCATGGTCTGCTGGCCTTCACGATAGGTGCGCACACTGGCGGAGATCATTTGCCGAATCTTCTCTTCGGCATTTCCGGTGCGGCCCTCCGGCGAGTGACGATACTTCTCGACCTGTGTGGCCAGCGTACTACCACCGGCTGCCTGGACTGGCAGACCAAGCTTCTTCTCGACCTGGCTGACTGCAGCCATGGTGAAGCGCGGCCAGTCTACAGCAGGATTGGCGCGTGGCCGTTCGGCATTAAGCAGTCCCCGATCCTCGATGAACAGCAGGCTCATCGCTACCAGCGGCGGCACATCGTCAAAGCTTCCGTAGTACTGATGCGGATAGCTATTGGTATAGAGCGGCTCGCCCCGGCAATCGTCGATCGTCAGCCCGGCCTGGGACTTTTCCGGATAAGGCACAAAGAATCCATGGCCGGCGTAGCGCTGCAGCGCTGGCGAAAAACGCACCTGCTGCTGGATATCGAAGCCGCGCTGTGTCAGCCGCTCGAGAAAGGTCGGCAATTGCGCATAACCCAGCCTACGATCGAACGGACCGGCAGCCGGAAACAGAATCGCCGAGCTGGCGCCGGATTCGAGCCCATAGTCGAGCTTTTCGGCATAACGGCTTAGCCACAATGCCTGCAGCTTTGAGGTCTGCATTTCATGCCAGGCGGCATATCCGCCACCGGCCAACAATGAAACGCCCAGCAACAGACCCATACGGCGAGCCAAACGGCTGCCATGTCTCGGTTGATTTGCGGGTTTCTTGGGTACCGGCGCACGTTTGCCTTTACCCGTCCGGGATGAGTCGGACCGCCATACTGCGCCCATATATTCCGGCCTGGCTTCCTTGAGGATTAACAGGCTTAAGCTTAGCGTGCGGCGGTTCGCCCGGTGTCCCCAAGTAGACGAACGGAGACGCCCTTTTGTGCGCTGAGAATGGCCGCGGCGTTACCTCGGCGGCCTTTGCAATCTAAGCAATGGCTGGCCAGGCGCTGCACGCCGACAGCTTCAGCCCTGAGGCGTTTCCCTGACCCTGAACCAGGCAGCGTAAAGCGCTGGCAGGAACAGCAGGGTTAGCGCAGTCGCGACAATCAAGCCGCCCATGATGGCCACCGCCATTGGGCCGAAGAACACGCTGCGTGACAGGGGGATCATCGCCAGCACGGATGCCAGGGCAGTCAGCACGATTGGCCGGAAGCGCCGCACTGTCGCATCGATGATTGCATTGAAGCGATCCTGCCCGGCGCCGATATCCTGCTCGATCTGGTCCACGAGGATCACCGAGTTACGCATGATCATGCCGGACAGCGCGATGGTGCCAAGCATCGCCACGAAGCCGAACGGCTTGCCGAACAACAACAGGAACAGGGCAACGCCGATCAGCCCCAGCGGAGCGGTGAGGAACACCATGGCCGAGCGCGAGAAGCTCTTGAGCTGCAGCATCAGCAGGCTCACCACGACGATCACGAACAACGGCATGCCAGCGTTCACCGATGCCTGGCCACGGCTGGAGTCCTCGACAGTTCCACCGACTTCGAGCAGGTACCCGCCAGGCAGCGAGTCGCGGATCTCCACCAGGCTCGGTTCGATCTGCTGGACCAGCGAGGCGGGCTGCTGGTCACCGTAGATATCGGCGCGAACGGTCACGGTCGGCAAGCGATTTCGATGCCAGATCACCCCCTCTTCGAAGCCATATTCCAGCGTCGCGACCTGCGACAAGGGCACACTGCGACCGCTTGCAGTGGGAATGGCCAGACTGGGTAGCATCGATAGCGCCTCGCGCTCACGAACGGTACCGCGAATCAGGATCTCGATGAGCTCATTGTCCTCACGAAACTGGCTTGCGGTGGTACCGGTGAAGGTGCGCTTGAGGAAGCCCGACAGCTCGACCGTGCTCACGCCCAACGCACGGGCGCGATCCTGATCCACATTCAGCCAGACCACCTTGCTCGGTTCCTGCCAGTCGAGGTGTACGTTTGCGACATAGGGGTTTTCACGCACCTTTGCCGCCACCTGGCGTGCCAGTTTGCGCACCACGTCGATGTGCTCGCCGGTCACCCGAAACTGAACCGGATAGCCCACCGGCGGGCCGTTTTCCAGCCGGCTGACACGACCACGCAGGGTCGGGAAATACTCTCGCAGACGGTCGATCAGCCAGCCGCGCAACGCTTCTCGCTGCTCGATGCTCTCTGCCAACACCACGATCTGCGCGAAGCTGGTCGCCGGCAACTGCTGATCCAGCGGCAGGTAGAACCGTGGTGAACCATTGCCCACGTATGCCACGTAATTGTCTATCCCCGCACGGTCCTTGAGCATTTCCTCGAGGCGATGCACCTCGGCTTCGGTGGCCTTGAGCGATGCGCCTTCGGCCAGCTTCAGGTCAACCATCAGCTCGAGCCGGCCCGAGGCAGGAAAGAACTGCTGCGGCACGATTCGAAACAAGCCTATCGCGCCTATGAAGAGCAGTAACGTCAGGATGATGACCGTCTTGCGGCGGCGTACACAGAATTGGATCACCCGCCGTACCCGCTGGTAGAAGGGTGTCGAGTAAGGGTCATGGCCCTGATCGCTGCCACCGTGTTTGGCGGCGTGACGCTTGGCCAGGTCCGGCAGCAGCTTCTCGCCGAGCAGCGGTACGAACACCACGGCCGCAATCCATGACGCGATCAGGGCGATGGTCACTACCTGGAAGATGGAGCGGGTGTATTCGCCGGTGCTGGACTGTGCAGTGGCAATTGGCAGAAAACCTGCTGCGGTAATCAGCGTACCGGTGAGCATCGGGAAGGCCGTGCTGGTCCAGGCATAACTCGCCGCCTTTAGCCGGTCGAAGCCCTGCTCCATCTTGATCGCCATCATCTCCACGGCAATGATCGCGTCGTCCACCATCAGCCCCAGTGCCAGTACCAGCGCGCCCAGCGAAATCTTGTGCAAGCCGATGTCCAGGTAGTTCATCGCTGCAAAGGTCATGGCCAGCACCAGCGGAATCGACAGCGCCACGACCAGACCGGTGCGCACGCCCAGCGAGAAGAAACTCACCAGCAGAACGATTACCAGAGCCTCGATCAGCACCCGTACAAACTCGCCCACCCCGGTCTTCACAGCGGCTGGCTGGTCGGACACCTTGCGCAGCTCCATGCCCGCAGGCAGCTCCCGCTGAAGGCGCGCGAACTCTTCTTGCAGCGCTTCGCCCAGCACGAGGATGTCGCCCCCCTCCTTCATCGACACGGCAAGCCCGATTGCCGGTTCACCCATGAAGCGCATGCGCGGCGCGGGCGGGTCGTTGAAGCCACGATAGACCTCGGCAACGTCGCCGATGCGGAAAGTGCTGCCAGCCACGCGGATGGGGAAGTTTCGGATTTCCTTCACTGTCTCGAAGCTGCCGGTCACGCGCAATTGAACGCGGTCGCTGGGCGTTTCGACGAAGCCCGCCGACATCACGGTGTTCTGCGCTTCCAATGCCTGCTTGACGGCTTCCAGCGGCACACCCAGCGTGGCCAGCTTGACGTTGGAAAGTTCGATCCAGATCTTTTCGTCCTGCAAACCGATCAGTTCGACCTTGCCGACATTCCTTACACGCTGCAGCTGGAGCTGGATGCGATCGGCGTAATCCTTGAGCACGGCATAATCGAAGCCCTTGCCGGTCAGCGCGTAGATGTTGCCGAAGGTGGTACCGAACTCGTCGTTGAAGAACGGGCCCTGCACCCCGGCGGGCAAGGTGTGTCGGATGTCTCCGATCTTTTTGCGGATCTGATACCAGAGGTCTGGAATCTGCTCGGACCGCAGCGAGTCACGGGCCATGAAGGTGACGTTCGACTCGCCCGGCCGCGAGAACGAAACGATGCGCTCGTATTCACCGGTCTCCATCAGCTTCTTTTCGATGCGCTCGGTGACCTGACGCGAGACCTCTTCGGCGGTAGCGCCAGGCCACTGCGTCTGGATCACCATCGCCTTGAAAGTAAAGGGTGGGTCCTCGCTCTGGCCGAGCTTGCTGTAGGACAAGGCTCCCACGATAGCCATCAGCAGCATCAGATAAACCACGATCTGCCGATTGCCCAGCGCCCAGGCGGAAAGGTTGAAGCGCATCGTGGTTACTCCTGCGCTGCCAGGACGACCGGACGGTTGTCGCGATCCACCGCCCTGACCGACTGGCCCTGATGCAACATCTGCACGCCGGCCAGCACCACCCAGTCACCAGCATTCAGGCCATCAAGCACAGGTACCAGCGATTCACCATAGGCACCGGTGCGCACAGGAACGCGCTCGAGTGTGGCATCGCTTTTCACCCGCCAGACATAGGCCTCGCCCTGCTCAGCGGTGATGGCGGACAGGGGAACGGCAAGCGGGATGTCGCCATTGTTGCGGATGGATACCAGGGCACTCTGGCCAAGCTCGGCGGGCACCTCGGCGTCATCGAAGGCAACCCGTGCCGAATAGGTACGTGACTGCTGGTCAGCCGCTGGGGACAGTTCGCGGATATGTCCCGGATACTGCTTGCCGGGATGCGACCAGATTTCCACCTCCACTTTCTGGCCCACCGAATAGCGGTCCAGCGCCTGTTCCGGCAGGTTTATCGACACCTCGCGCTCCCCATCGGCCGCCAGAACGAACGCCGTCTGGCCTGGCGCAACGACCTGGCCGACTTCGACTCGCCGCTGGGCGATGACGCCGTCGCGGGTCGCACGCAACACGGCGTAGTCAACCTGATTGCTTGCCACATCATATTCGGCGCGAGCCTGCTGCAAGCGCGCCTGCGCCGAGCGATAGGCGTTTTCCGAGGTATCGAACTGCGAGCGGCTGACAAGCTGGCGATCCATAAGCGTCTTGTAGCGCTCATGCTCGGCGCGGGCGACGCGCAGGTTGGCCTCGGCGGCAGCGACCTGAGCGCGGATACCCTCCAGTTGCAGTTTGACGTCCCGGGGATCCAGGCTCGCCAGCGCCTGGTCCTTGCGCACCCGCTCGCCTGCTTCGACCATTCGCTCGGTTACCTTGCCGCCAATCCGGAATGACAGCTCGGGCTCGTAACGAGCGTGAACCTCTCCGGGATAGCTTTCGAACGCTTCCCCGGCAGCTTGTGGCTGGACCACCATCACGGGACGTGTCGAGACTTGTTCCGGCTCACTGTTGCCGCAACCGGCAAGCACGGCGAAACCAAGGATACCGAGGAAGGGCAAGGCATGTCGGAACACGTCGGATCTCTCTCTGTCGCGATGCGGGTTCTAATACTTATACTGCGCGGTATAGTAAAAATACCGAACCAGCCAGTCCAGTATTAAAAACCTCATGACCGATAGCCTATCTATCTCCTCTGGCCCCGGCCGGCCGAAGGATCCAGCCAAGCGCGAGGCGATTCTCGCGGCAGCCCGAGACCTGTTTCTCAACAACGGCTACGAAGGCAGCAGCATGGAGGCCATCGCGGCAGAAGCCGGGGTCTCCAAGCTCACGCTGTACAGCCATTTCAAGGACAAGGAAGCCCTGTTTGCTGCGGCGGTGAAGGCCATCTGCGAGACACGCCTGCCTCGCAGCCTGTTCCTGCTGGATGGGGATCGCCCGATTGGGCAAGCGCTGCTCGACATCGGCTGCGCCTTTCAGGAGTTGGTCAACAGCCCCGAATCGATTGGGTTGCATCGTTTGATGGTGGCCATGGCGACACAGAACCCGGCCCTGTCACGCATGTTCTTTGACGTGGGCCCACAGCTACTGCTCGTCGACCTTCAGCAAATGTTTGCCCATGCCAACGATCGTGGCCTGCTGAATACCCCCGAGCCGATGCGTGCGGCTGAACACTTCTGCACCTTGATCAAGGGTGCTGGCCATTTCCGCCTGTTGATCGGCTACGTCGACCAACTGGAAGCGGAAGATGCGAGGCGGCATGTCGAAAGCTGCATTGAGCTGTTCATGCGCGCCTATGGAGGCCGTCAGTTTCAGGATGGCTTGCCGTAACGATAAATGCTGGCCGCGCGTAGCGGCCAAGCTTACCGGTTGGGCTTAGTCGTGACTCAATGCGCCGATGCGGTGAATGGATAGGTCCGCGCCATTGAATTCCTCCTCCTGGCTGAGGCGAATGCCCACCACCGTCTTGAGCAGGCCGTAGACCAGGAATCCGCCCATCAGCGCAACCACCACACCCAGCAGGCTGCCGATCAGCTGGCTGAAGAGGCTGACGCCACCCAGTCCACCCAGCGCGTGCTGGCCGAACACACCACAAGCCAGCCCGCCCCAGACGCCACATAGGCCGTGTAATGGCCAGACACCCAGCACGTCATCGATCTTCCAGTTGGCCTGCGCCGCGGTGAATGCCCAGACAAACAGCGCACCGGCTACAACGCCCGTGGCCAACGCACCGATCGGGTGCATCAGATCCGAGCCGGCACAGACCGCCACTAGCCCCGCCAACGGCCCGTTATGCAGGAAGCCAGGGTCGTTTCGGCCGACCGCCCAGGCGGCAGCCGTCCCGCCAACCATCGCCATCAGCGAATTGATCGCCACCAGCCCACTGACCTCTTCCAGGGTCTGGGCACTCATCACGTTGAAGCCGAACCAGCCGACGATAAGAATCCACGACCCCAGCGCCAGGAATGGAATGTTCGATGGCGCAAAGGCCACCAGACGGCCGTCGCGATATCGGCCATTGCGTCGACCGAGCAGAATCACCGCGCCGAACGCCAGCCAGCCACCCATGCCGTGCACTACCACCGAGCCGGCGAAATCGTGAAACGGAGCGCCGAACTGTGCTTCTAGCCAGGCCTGAAGGCCGAGATTGCCGTTCCACATCAGACCTTCGAAGAACGGGTAGATGAAGGCAACGATCAGCAGAGTCGCGCACAGCTGCGGCCCGAATTTGGCGCGCTCGGCAATACCCCCGGAGATGATCGCAGGAATCGCGGCCGCGAACGTCAGCAGAAAGAAGAACTTGACCAGCGAGTAACCATTTTCGGCAATCAGCTGATCGGCCGGCTGGAGGAAGGTGACGCCATAGGCAACCCAGTAGCCGATGAAAAAGTACGCCAACGTGGATACCGCAAAGTCAGCGATGATTTTCGACAGCGCATTGACCTGATTCTTCAGGCGTACAGTACCGACCTCCAGAAAGGCAAAACCGGCGTGCATCGCCAGCACCATGACGGCGCCCATCAGAATGAACAGGGTATTGGCCCCGTGAACCAGAACTTCAACCGCACTGCTTGGATTATCCATCTACTGCGTCCTGTGGAGTTAGCGCACCAAAACAGCAAGCCTTATCAACTAAACGCACCAAATTGCGTCACGCTTTTGAATTGGCTTGCGTTCACTTACGACGAGGGCTAACCAGAGCAGCTCGAGTTCTCTCCGTTAAACCTTGTTCATCAAAGGGTTACGAGAACTGCGCGTGTTAGCCAGGCTGTCTTCCTGCGCCATTTGGGGGCTGCAGGCGATAGAGCCGCACCAGACCAATGCAAGTGCTATACCAGCGAAGCGGCGATAACGTACCAAAGTGGCGCAGCAAGTCCTGCCTCCAAGCGGAATGGCGATGGCTAAGCGGACTGAAATGGAACTACAAGGCAGACAGCGTCTGGTATTCGTCCTGGGCCAGCTGATCGGTCATGCCGCTGACGAAGTCCTGCAACATCCGGCAGCGGTAGTAGAACTCCCACAACGGCCAGTCCGGGGCTCCCTGAAGGTGCGCCTTCAGGGCCTCGTGATAAGCCTTGATCAGCTGGCTGGGCAAACGACGGGCAAGCATCTGCAGATAGGGCTCACGCCGGCAGGTGCCTTCCGTAAGCGCCTGGAAGGTTTGCGGCGTCACCACCAGCAGCGGTGCGTAGGCATCGAGCAGGCCCTGCAGGATTCGGTATCCCTGTAATTGCAACGTTTCCACCTCGCGGTGGCAAAACACGCGGTCCATCGCGACATCCTTGAACGTCTGCACGATGGCGTTGGGCAAGCTGGCGTCCTCCAGCAATGCGCGGTCCAGGGTGCCGTGGTAGACCGCTTCGATATGTTCGATGAACTGCGCCGCCGCATGCTGCACCAACGGATGAACCATGTTCACCCGCAACCAGATGAAAAATTCACCCACTTTGTTGATCGGCTCGTTCTGCGCACGGGACTGGGCGTACTCGACCATGCTGCGAAAGCTGCGATCGGTGGCGCCAATCGGTTCGTCGGGAGAGCCGTGCTCGG
Source organism: Stutzerimonas sp. C6.4V (assembly GCF_058536345.1). Classification (NCBI taxonomy): domain Bacteria; kingdom Pseudomonadati; phylum Pseudomonadota; class Gammaproteobacteria; order Pseudomonadales; family Pseudomonadaceae; genus Stutzerimonas; species Stutzerimonas sp. C6.4V. The sequence goes on along the minus strand of NZ_JBZUBM010000001.1, from coordinate 715,068 downwards.
CAAATCGGCTGACCAGCAGCTGCGCCAGCTGGTCGATGGTGAAGATGCCTTTTTCCACCGAGTCTTCGATATCGGCCAGGCAGTAGGCAATATCGTCAGCCGCTTCCATGATGTAGGCCACCGGATGGCGGGTGCCGGGCTGCAGGCCTAGCGCAGCCCGGAGATCAGCGACGAAAGGTTCCTCCGCAAGATAGAACCCGGGCTTCTTCAGCAGATAGGCGCCGGGCGTCCCCTTGGCCGGCTTTGGTGCGTAGGCGGCGCGCACGTACTTGAGCAGACCGGCTGTCTGCGTATATGTCAGGTTGAGACGCAACAGGCTCACCACCAGCCGGATCGCCTGGGCATTGCCTTCGAAGTGCTCCAGGTCACGCAGCATGCGCAGGCGCAGTTCGGCATCACCCTGCCCGTCTGGCACGGCCGCGTCGAACAGTGTGTCCATGTGCCGCGTGAACCACTCGCCAATGGCGAACTCACCGAAGTGCCCGAAGGGTGGATTGCCAATGTCATGCATCAGGCACGTCATCTCCACCAGGCTCTCCAAGGCCCCTTGCAGCCCGTCCAGACCGTAGCGTGCCGCCTTGTCACCCAGCTGCTTGTACAGTGTGCGGACAATGAAGCGTCCGGTCTGCTGGACCTCGAGTGAGTGCGTCAGCCGGCTGCGAACCGCGGCGTTGCGCTCAAGAGGGAAAACCTGGGTCTTTTGCTGAAGACGCCGAACCGCGGCGGAGTTGATGATGCGGCCCCGGTCACTTTCAAGCTGATCGATAATCAGCGACAAGTCACCGTCCAAGGCCCTGGGGGCCGAGTCGACGCGTCCGTAGGGTCGCTGACGGGATATCTTGTCCTTGAAGTTCACTGACCCCGGCATGGCGTACTCTCGTCTATCTCAGGTACCGCGAGCCTAGCGCGGTACAGCGGCTTTACCAAGCAGCGGGCCGCCCCCCGGCTCCGTTGTCGTTTAGAATTCCCGCTCGCTAAACGGGGACCCAAAAATGAGCCGGTCGGAATTTCACCAGCAGCATGCCGAGCGCGCGAAAGCAGAAGCGCAGCGCCTTTCCGAACAGCGCTCAACGCTGGGCCCGCGCTGGTTGGCCTGGGTCGCGACCGAGCTGTACCAGCTCAAGCCGCCGGAGTACGCAGCCATGGTCCGCCGCGAGCTCGCCCGGCTCAACGAAGGCTGAGCACAGGTTGCTTTCTATGCCTCCCAACCAGGAAAGGTGCATGCGATGGCCGATCGATGGCCCCTTTCTACGGGATCAGCTCCTTTCTTTACCTCGTACAGACAAGCCGTCTGCCATCGACAAACACCTTGCAGCAGCTACTGTCTGGCTCGATTACGACGGTCTGCAGGGTGACCGGGTCGCCGACCGCCGCTTCCATGGCGGCCCCGATCGCAGCCTTTGCCATTACCCGGCCGAACATTACCGTCGCTGGCGCAACCTTTACCCGCACCTAGCCACCATCGGCCCCGCCGCGTTTGGTGAAAACCTGTCCACCCAGGGGCTGGACGAGCGGCAGGTATGTATCGGCGACCGTTTCCGCTGGGGCGATGCTGTGATCGAGGTGAGCCAGCCCCGCTCGCCTTGCAGCAATCTGGACCGCCGTCATGACGCCCGTGGGCTGGCCCGGCAAATGGCACAGAGCGGCAGAACCGGATGGTTGTACCGAACCCTGGAGCCGGGCGCGGTTGAACCAGGCCTCGAGCTACAGCTGATCGAGCGCCCCTGCCCTGCAGCAAGCGTACTGCGCGTTTGGCGCAGCTTCACAAATAACACTCTCAGCGATGACCAACTCGCCTGGCTGGTCGATTTGCCGAACCTGGCCATCGAATACCGCAACCGTTTTCGCCAACGGCTCGACGCGAGTCGTCGACGCCAGGACCAGGGCACGTTGTTCTGAGCCATGCCTAGCGGCGACATGCCGCTGTTCAACCGAAACGCTTGTCATGACAATGCCCGACTTCGAAGCGCCCTCGGAGAAGGACGCCAGTACAAGGCCTGCCCCTGCGTGTAAATCACCGAATCCATACGCGAGGTCTACATGAGCATCACATCCGTCGACATCTGCCAGGCTGCAGACCGCCTGCAGGGTTTCGTGGGATACAACGGCAAGAGCGGCAAACACATCGTCCGATTCAGCGAGGACTCGTTCGGTATGGATGTGGCCGACGCCAGCATCATCCCCGCAAGCGAGTTTGTCTGGCAGCCCGTCGAGGGCGAGCAGATGACACTCAGCCGCAAGCTGCCAGCTATTGATCGACCAGAATGTGAATAGCCGCCTGGACATCAGCGAGCCGCTGCTCGTCTATGTGCGTCGCCTGGATCTGCCCGAGATACGGGCGCAACGAATGCTGCGCTGATCGAACTGAGCCAGGATCGTTCGACAAATGCGGTCGTATGACAACACCTCAAGTATTTGGCGATGACGCCGATGGCGTAGTACGACCCGTTATGGGCATTCCGCCTGCTTGAGGAAGCACAATGAAAAATCTCAAGGTCAGCTACAAGCTGGCCCTAGGCTTCGCCTCGGTACTGCTGCTCACCATTGGTGTTGCTGCTATCGGGGTTTTCAGCATGGACGCCCTGATCTCGCGAAGCGAGAAAGCGCAGACGGCCGAAAACCTGCTTAACCAAGCCAATCAGATCCGCTACGCCCAAGTCCGCTTCGAAGAGCGTGGCGATGCCAAGTACGTGGCGCAGGTAACCGATGCAGTGGCGAATATCGCCAGGATCGTCGAACAGAACCGAGCCAGCTTCTCCGATCCACAGAACCGTGCGTACCTGGAAGCCATGGCCAGCGAGGCTAGCGGCTATCAGGGCGCGTTCGAGAAACTCGTCGCGCTGCATGCGCTAAAGAAGCAGACCCGCGCGAACTGGGTCGATGCCGGCAATACCACCGACAAGTTGATCGCCGATCTGGAGCATCGCTGGAACGGTGTGCCAGGCAACCCGGTCCTGCACCCGACCAGCGACATCGCCAACATCGCCCTGCTCACCACCGATCTGTCCAAGCAGAACCGCCTGCTGCGCTTCACGGTTCGTGGCTACCTGATGGAGGAGTCTGAACCAGCCCTGCAGGCCCTGAACCGGCAGTTCGATGCGTTGAACGCGGCCATAGCGCCGTTGCAGGAGGAACTGATCGGGCCTCAAGCCGATAGCCTGGAAGCCCTTCGGGCCAGCGCGACACAATACGTGGAGCTGGTAAAGAAACTGCCGCCGATCGTTGCTCAGCAACAGCAGGCCCGCCAGGACATGGAAAGCATTTTTGCCAGGCTCTACGATCAGGCACAGGGCATCATTTCCAGCCAGACGCAGAAACGTGCGGACGATGCCCGAACCAAGAAGCTCCAGCTAATGGGCGTTACGCTGCTTGCCATCGTTCTCGGCGTGCTGATCGGCGGGCTCATTGTCCGCCAGATCACCCAGCCGCTGAACCAGGCCGTGCGAATCGCCGAGCGCATCGGTGCAGGCGACATGACCGGCCAGGCAGCCGAACAGCGCGACGATGAGTTTGGCCAGTTGCTGCAAGCACTGGGCAAGACACGCGGCAACCTGCAAACCTTGATCGGCCATATCGGTGGCATCACCGCACAACTGGCCACGGCCTCCAGCGAACTGTCGGCAGTGACCGAACAGACCAGCGCCGGAGTCAACAGCCAGCGCCAGGAAACCGACCAGGTTGCCACCGCCATGCATGAGATGACCGCTACCGTGCAGGAAGTGGCACGCAACGCTGAAGAAGCATCGAACGCCGCCCAACGGGCCGACCAGCAAGCGGCCAAAGGCAACACCGTGGTCCAGCGCGCTCTGTCGCAGATCGACCGGCTCTCTAACGAGGTGACGCTTTCCGCCGAAGCCATGACCCAGCTGAATCAGGAAACCGATGGCATCAGCACCGTGCTGACCGTGATCAACGGCATCGCCGAACAGACCAACCTGCTGGCTCTGAACGCAGCGATCGAGGCGGCACGAGCCGGTGAAGCGGGTCGCGGGTTCGCCGTAGTCGCCGACGAAGTTCGTGGGCTGGCTCAACGTACACAGCAGTCCACCGCGCAGATAGAAGCCTTGATTGCCAACCTGCAAAAGGGCGCGCGTACCGCATCGGGAATGATGGACAGCAGCAGTAGCCTGGCGCGCGATACCGTCGCCCTGGCCCGGGACGTGGGTGCCGAGTTGCAAGCCATCACGGAAACCGTCTCGGTGATCCAGGCCATGAACCAGCAGATCGCCACGGCGGCCGAACAGCAGAGTTCGGTTGCCGAAGAGATCAATCGCAGCGTGCTGAGCGTGCGAGACGTGGCCGACCAGTCAGCCGAAGCGGCTCGGGAGACCGCTTCCTCCACAGCCCGCCTGGCCCAGCTGGGCGGCGAACTTCAGACGCTGATCGCGCGTTTCAAAGTCTGACGTTTGTTGCCAAGGACTGGATAGCCACGCTGCGAGATGTCGTTATCCAGTCCTGAATGACAGGCGTAAACCCCCGCCATCCGCCCCGGTTGGTTGTCCGACACGGGGCGCTTTGCTTTCAGGCAGCCGTGTTGCCAAACACGGTGCGCAGCCGGCCGACGACCCAGCCTCCACCTACATTGACCGCCAGTCCCAGCATTACCAGCAACGCACCGACCCCTTGCAGCAGCCCCAGGTGCTCATCCAGCAACAACGCCGCGGATGTCAGGCCTACCACCGGCACGAGCAATGAGAAAGGCGCCACGGTATTTGCTGGATAACGCGACAGCAAACGGCTCCATAGCCCGTAGCCGAGGATGGTGGCACCAAACGCCAGGTAAATAAGCACCAGAAGAGAATCCATACCGAAGCTGCGCAATGCCGCCTCGATCACATCCGGGCCTTCGAGTATCCAGGACAGGGCGAGGAACGGAAGCGGAGGAATCAGGCTCCCCCACACTACCAGGCCGACCAGGTTCACTTTGCCAACCTTGCGCGTGACGACATTCCCCAGTGCCCACATCGACGCCGCGCAGATCGTCAGCACAAAGCCCGCCAGCGTCATGCTGCGATCGCCCTGCATTCCGATCAGCAGCAAACCACCCGCGGCAATCAACAACCCGACCAGGTTGGCCAAACGGAGACGTTCTCCGAGAAACAGCACGGCAAAAAACAATGTGAAGAATGCTTGTGACTGCAATACCAGGGACGCCAGACCGGCCGGCATGCCGACTTTCATCGCCGAGAAGAGAAACGCGAACTGCCCCAGCGAAATGGTTGCACCGTAGGCCAGCAGCCAGCGCAGCGGCATCTGTGGACGCTTGATGAACAGAACCGCGGGAAACGCCGCCAGCATGAACCGCAGTGAGCCCAGCAGCATCGGCGGGATGTCATCCAGACCGACCTTGATCACAACGAAGTTCATACCCCAGACAACGATCACAACCAGGGCCAGCATCAGGTCCTTGGGCGACATGGCGCAGCTCCCAGACAAAAACGCATTAAAGCTGTCGCCAGGGTCATAGTCCTCATACAGCGAGCGTTCAATCTGCCGTTACAGTCACCTGCTGCGCTGCCATACGTCTGCGAAGGTTCGGAGTTGCGTACGGCCCGTGCCTGCGGCGGCGGCAACGGCTAGAATCGCTCAATCATCCGACCCTCCTCCCATTTCAGCAAACACGAGAGTAACCATGGGCGCACAGTGGAAAGCGAAACATAAGGAAGCGGCAGCCAACGCCAAGGGTCGTACCTTCGGCAAATTGTCCAAGGAAATCATGATCGCGGCCCGTAGCGGTGCCGACCCGGACATGAACCCTCGCTTGCGCCTGGTCGTCGAACAGGCCAAGAAGGCCTCCATGCCCCGTGAAACCCTGGAGCGCGCCATCAAGAAAGGCGCCGGCCTGCTGGGCGAAAGCGTTCACTATGAGCGCACCACCTATGAAGGCTTCGCCCCGCATCAGGTCCCGGTGATCGTTGAGTGTCTGACCGACAACGTCAACCGCACCGTGGCGGAAATCCGCGTGCTGTTCCGCAAGGGTCAGCTCGGCGCATCCGGCTCTGTGGCCTGGGATTTTGACCACTGCGGGATGATTGAAGCCGCGCCAGCTAGCGCCGACGCCGATGCCGAACTGGCCGCCATCGAGGCCGGCGCGCAGGATTTCGAGGCCGCAGAAGACGGTGCCACGCTGTTCATCAGCGATGCCACCGACATGGACGTGGTCTGCCGCGCCCTGCCGGAGCATGGTTTCACCGTGCAGTCGGCACAGCTCGGTTACCGTCCAAAGAATCCCGTCAGTACGCTGTCAGACGCCGAGCTTGAGGAGGTCGAAGCCTTCCTCAGCGCGATCGACGCCCATGACGATGTGCAGAACGTATACGTCGGCCTTGCCGGCTGACCGAACGCAGCCAGACGCTCAGGTAGAGAGACAGCAATGAGTACAAACAAACCCAACACGCCCTACGCCCAACGCGAACAGGGCTACCGGGAAAAAGCGTTGAAGATGTACCCCTGGGTCTGCGGGCGCTGCGCCCGCGAGTTTTCGGGTAAGCGGTTGAGCGAGCTGACGGTCCATCACAAGGACCACAACCACGACAACAACCCGGAAGACGGCTCGAACTGGGAACTGCTCTGTCTGTACTGCCACGACAACGAGCACTCACGCTATACCGACAACCAGTACCACGCCGAAGCCAAGCCTGGCAGCGATCTTGGGCCAAAGGAAACATTCAAGGCCTTCGCCAATCTGGCAGACCTGCTCAAGGGCAAGCAGGATTAAGGCTGGCGAGATGCTGAGGTGTCGACTACTTCACCAGCAGCACCGGCACCGAGACCTCATGTATCACCCGATTGGCTACCGATCCGAGGATCATGCCAGCAAAGCTGCCTAGCCCACGCGTGCCCATGACAACGGTATCGCAGCCAAACCGCTGCACGGCTTCACTGACCTGCTCGGCGACATTACCAAGCGCTGAGTGGGTCTCATACTCCAACCCTGCTGCCTGCAGCGCAGTGGCTGCCTCCTCGAGGGTGCGGCGAGACTTTTCCATAAGACTGCTGTTTAGCTCGTCGATCATGTCGGCGGTGACATACTCACCATAGATCACCGGCTCCTGCTGGACATTCAGGACCTGAACCCGCATCAGGTTGGGTGCTTCCGCCGCCAGATCGATAATGTACTGCAGCGCACGCTTGGCATTGGCCGAGCCATCAAAGGCCAACAGAAAATTACGCATATCCCGACTCCTTCTAGTGTTTTGCAGCAGCATAGACCACAGCCCAACCCTGCCGGAAAAGCGCACCCGAAGCATTGATCTGGCGCACCTTGGCGTAATCTAGGAATCAGGCAATGACCCTCATCGCCCCAGTATTCGGCGTTGGCGACGCCTCCTTCCAGGCTGCCGGCGGCGAGCCAGGTATAGAACGCCTTGTCACCGCCTTTTATCGCAATATGGAGCAACTGGAATCTGCAGGCTGTGTGCGCCGGCTGTACCCACGAGACCTGGATGACTCACGCCAGCGGCTGGCCGCCTTTCTGTGCGGCTGGCTGGGCGGGCCGCGCCGCTACGCCGAGCGATTCGGAAACATTCATATCCCGCGTTTCCATACCCAATGGCCGATCGGCGAGCTCGAGCGAGACGTGTGGCTCGACTGTATGGCGCGGGCGATTGCCGAACAGCCCTACACGGCCGAGTTCGCCCACTATCTACTGATGCAGTTACGCGTACCGGCCGACCGTATTGTTCTGGCTTGCCAATCGAGATGTCCGCATCATTCGCCAGTCTGACCACCGAACTGACTACCGAACCCTGCCCACCCGGAAGTGTCATGTTTCCTGCAGAAGGCCATGACCCTGTTCAGTTCAGCTCTCTGGGGGGTTGCCGTGATGCTTCACTTCATCTAAGCGGGCATGGACTTACTGCAACGATGGCCATCCGGCGATATCGAAGCGGAAAAAAATGATAGCTAGCCGCTGGGCAGCAAAGTTCTCACGTGGCACTGAAGGCTTCATGACTTATCAGATACCCGATTGCGCAGCGAAGTGAGGCACAACAACTCGTAAATCTTCTGTCGAAGGCCAACTCAAAAACCATCGACAACAAACGAAACGTTAAACAAGTGCGGCGCCATTCGGCGCCGCACTGCTTGGCCACTTAGAAGTTATAACCCAGACCGACGCTATAGAAGAACGCGCCATCATCGTAACGATCCCGCGCGTCGCTTCCGCTCTTGAACAGAAACTGATACTCGGCCATTGCGGTGATGAAAGTTTTATCCTGCACCCAGTACTTGATACCCAGTTCAGGACCACCCATGAACGTCTCGTCTACTTCCTCCCCGTAGATACCGCCGAGGCTTACTCCGACGAAAGGACGGGTTTTGCCGCTGCCGAAGTGATAGTCGTAGAACACTCGGGTCGAGCCATCCCAACGCACGCTCTCGCCTTCTGAATCACTTGCGTTGACGGTCTGGCGCACCCCCCACATGGACGATTCATCGAGGTAAGTACCCCAACTGCCCTGCACGGAGAAAACAGTGTCGTCGAAGTTCTTATCGCTGCTGCCCGCGCCACTCAAAGTAACTTCCCGATCGCCAGCCACGGGAGCGGCGATTGCAACTGCGGGGAGCATGGCAGCTACCAACAGGGATGTTTTGAAAAGTCGGTTCATGACAATACCTCTTGTTCTGCGATGGCGGAATACGCAAAGAGCCAATGCAATGCGTAAGGTAAAGACCCAAGCGAGCTGAGACTGTTCAATTATTTTTAGAAGTAGGCCGCAACCATCTATCAGACAAGGATTTTTTTATTTCAAGCCGCCTCGCTAGTTTGCCCGGCTCAGTCGCCTGATGGCCTCCACACCTTCCAGATAACAAACAAGCGAAACGGTTTATTTGAGCGATTGAACAATTAACCACCTGCCTGAAACAGTTTCTAGGCCAGCGCGAAAGTTGCGCCGTTATTTGACGGGGCCGCCATGACCTACCACAACATCTTCCTCCAGCGTCTCGTTTACAGGGTCAGTATCGAACTCGTGCCCCATGGCGATGCGCAGCCACACGGGGACCAGCAACAAGCCCAGCGCGAGGCAGATCCAGCTGATAAGCGAATTTCCATCTGGCGGTGGGAACATCAGCCGGCCGACGCCTACCAACAGGGAAAACAGCGAAACAGCAGTCACCGCCACTGCAAACAGCCGGGTGCCCAACGCGCGCCTGGAAACATGCGCAGCCACTCCGTTGAGCGACGCTGCATGTCGCCAGAAGCCGAAAGGTCGCACGCGATGGTAGAAGCGCTTGAGTGTGGCGTCATCGGTCGCTGGCGTGATGAATGTCACCAGGATCGCAGCTGACGTGGTCGCCAGGGCCATGATGCCCAGGCGAATCCACTCGCGCTCCGGGTCAGTGCCCAGGTAGAAAAGCAACAGCGGCGCTGTGATCAGCGATACACCCATGGCGGTCAGCTCGGAATAGAGATTGATGCGTTCCCATAGCCAGCGCAGCACCAGCACCGAGCCCATTCCAGCCCCGAATAGCAGCGATATGAACCAGGCCGTCTGAATCGAGCCCAGGTTGGCCATGATGATCATTGCAATCGTCAGGATCAGCACATTGGACAGCCGCGCCACCAGAACCAATTCACGGTCCTTCGGTTTGCGCTTGAGGATATGCGGGGCGACAACGCCGCCGTAGACATCGTTGCTCCAGTACGAAGCGCCCCAGTTGAGGTGCGTATCGACGGTAGAAGCCAGCGCGGCGAGCAATCCCACCAACATCAGGCCTCGCACGCCGGGTGGCAGCAGATCCTCGATACCCTGTACAAACAGCGCCTCTCGACCTGCGGTAAAGCCCTCGGCCCCCATTTCCGCTGGGGTGAACGGATACAGCACCAGCAAGCCAACCGCGATCGCCATCCAGAACAGGCTGCGCAGGAAGATCTGCAACCAGGTGAACACCAGCCCCGCCATCCGAGCGTCCCGGTCGGTCGGACAGGCCATGCTGCGCTGCGCCAGATAGCCGGTTCCGTCCGAATTCATCTGGAAAAACCATTGCAGTCCAATGATTACCAGGAAGGGCATCAGGGCTTCCCCGGCATTCGCTGGCGGCGCAAAGGACAGCATCTTGCTCGCCTGATCGGCACCGTAAAGCTCGACCACGCGATCCGTGAGGCCACCCAACCCGCCCGCCGCATCGACAACAAACCAGGCATACAGCAACGTGCCGACCATCGCCAGGATGAACTGAACCACGTCGGTCTGCACCACTGCGCGCAGCCCGCCCGTGATCGAATACATCGCGGTGAACGCCAGGATAAGGAGGATTGAAATAAGATTGTTGGCGCTCATCATGTCCGGTTCGAGGCCGGTGATGCTTTCCCCAAGCTGCAAGCCGGAGTTCGCTACGAAACCCACAATGGGCTCGTAGATCCCTGCCGGCAGCCAGATATGCCATGGCAGGAACACCTCGGCGATGCGGATGGCGGCGACGAGAACCATCGCCAGCACGACGCAATTGATCACGGTGCCATAGTAGATCGCCTTGAGCAGGCGCAGCGGCATCACGCCCTTGCCGCTGTAGCGCACCCGAGTCAGCTCCGCATCGGTCAGCACACCGGCACGACGCCAGCCGACAGCGAAGACAAACGCCATCAACAGAAACGCAAGACCGTAAATCCACAGGCGCCAAAGTGCGAAAATACCGGCGGTCGCGACTAGACCGGTGACGAGCAGCGGCGTATCGGCGGCAAACTGCGTTGCGCCCATAGAAAAGCCGGCCTTCCAACCCTTGATCGTCTTTCCTGCCAGAAAGTACTCATCAAGACTCTGCGAGGCCTTGCCGCGTGCTCGCAGGCCCGAACTCAAACCGTACAGGACGAATGCCGCGACTATCAGAAGATCCAACATATTGTTATGTCCTTTTGTTGGAGGGCTGTTTTGCTTGAGAGCCCGGCAACCCGTCAAAATTGCAACATTTGGATGAACGGAACGTTCCTGCCAGGCTTCTCCCGGCGCCGCCCATCGCCCTGCCCCATCCATGCTCCCCTCGGACTTGTGAACGTCTGATGACGCCCTTCGACAGTGGCCGATGGAGAAGGGCTCGGCGCGCCGCTGATGCTATGCGCAAGCGCTTGACCCGGGCCCGGCCTGGCTCTTCTGCGCTCCAGGTGGGGGTGGATTCCGCTTCCTGCTGGGGCTCGGGTCTGACGGCAAGCCTGCCCGAACCGCACGCAAATGGCCTGCGGCGCTACAATCGAAGCAAGGTGCTCATGGCGCTTTGTCACCCAAACTGGAGAGGGCCATGCCCACCAAGCTGTTGAAAATCGCCACAGCCTGCCTTATCGATGACGACCACCGGGTGCTGGTGGTTCGCAAACGCAACACCCGTTTGTTTATGCTGCCGGGTGGCAAGGCCGACCCGGGCGAAACGCCAATCTGCACGCTGCTGCGTGAGCTCCGTGAAGAGCTGGATCTGAGGATGAATGCCTCCCAGCTGGTTTTTCTCGGCCAGTTTCAAGCACGTGCAGCCAACGAGCCGGGGCACTGGGTCATTGCCGAGGTGTTTGTAGGAAAGGCGCCAGAGGCAGTCAGAATTCAAGCGGAAATCGAGGAATCGGGCTGGATAACGCTGAAGACGGAAGAATCCCAAGCACTGGCTCCGCTGCTACGGGACAAGGTGCTGCCGGCATTGCGCCGGCACTTGGTAGAGACCGCATCAACGAAGGTCTAAGCGTGTAAGCGATCAGGGAGAGATCGGGTCGCTCGCCGGAAACGTTTCTTCAAGCGCCTCATCCAGCTGATCCTCATCGGCCTCCTCCGGATTGCGCTTGGCCTCATCATCCACATGCTGCCCGGGATGCTCAGGTTGTGCAGGGCTGTCGTTGTTCATGCTGTGCTCCATTGGATTACCAGGAACCTGTTAGGCAAGCCAAGCCGGAACTTGTTCGATAAGAATGACGCCTGAATTGCGGGCAAAAAAAGGGGCGGGGGTTTAAGCCCCCGCCCATCTTCTTCCATGCGTCCATTTACTCCGACTCATCGTCCTGATGAAACCGCGTCCGGCGGTTGTTCCTGACCGACTTCCTTGCCGGCTGTGCTCGTCCCTAGGCACGGAGGCGATATTAAGGGACTGAGCGACAACAGCAACCGGTGAAAATGCATGATGGCCAGATAGCCATCATCTAAGCGTCGTAAATAGCTTTTTAAAATCAAAGGGTTACAAATGTAACTTTTTGATTCAATCGTTGTTCGCCTTGGGTTTCGCTGGCATTGCTTACATCTCTTGTAAGTGAAGGCTTACAAAAACACGAGCAATCTCGGCATCGGCGAAAACCTTGGGTTAAGCCGTTGTGCTCAATCCCAACATGCCGACGGCCGGAGACACTAAAGAATCAAGAGATAGACCCCTGTTGGACAGGGGTCCTCGAGAAATCAGCGAAACAGGGATTCGCTGGACAGTCCGTTGCGTTCGAGAATCTCACGCAAGCGCTTCAGTGCCTCGACCTGGATCTGCCTGACCCTCTCACGAGTCAAGCCGATTTCCTGACCCACCTCCTCCAGCGTACAGCTCTCATGGCCGCGCAGACCAAACCGGCGAATCACCACTTCTCGCTGCTTTTCGGTCAGATCCGACAGCCACTGATCAATGCTCTCGGACAGATCGTCATCCAGCAAAAGATCACAGGGGTCACTTGGCCGATCATCGGTCAACGTATCAAGCAGGGTCTTGTCGGTATCCGGGCCAAGGGACACGTCGACCGAGGTGACGCGCTCATTCAACCCAAGCATTCTCTTGACCTCAGCCACCGGCTTCTCCAGCAGGTTGGCAATCTCCTCCGGGCTGGGCTCGTGGTCGAGCTTCTGGGTCAGCTCACGCGCTGCACGTAGGTAGACGTTCAGCTCCTTGACCACATGAATAGGCAAGCGAATGGTACGGGTCTGATTCATGATTGCCCGTTCTATCGTCTGCCTGATCCACCATGTCGCGTAGGTCGAAAAACGGAAACCCCGCTCGGGGTCGAACTTCTCGACAGCCCGTATGAGCCCCAGGTTGCCTTCCTCGACCAGGTCCAGCAAAGACAGACCTCGGTTGACGTAGCGTCGAGCGATCTTCACGACCAGCCGCAGATTGCTTTCGATCATGCGCTTGCGCCCCGCCGGATCGCCTTTTTGCGCGAGGCGCGCAAAATGCACTTCCTGCTCGGGGGTCAGCAGCGGAGAGAAACCGATTTCGTTGAGGTAGAGCTGAGTGGCGTCGAGCGCGCGGGTGTAATCGACGAACTTGTGTTGCTTGACCGTTGCGGCCTTGGACTTGGTGCCAGCTGAACCGGCGCGGGAGATCTCGGCGATCTTGTCAATTTCCGCGGACGGCTCCGTGAGTAGGACGGCATCGTCTACGTCAAACTCCGGCACTTCTTTTTTGAGAGCCATTATTGTTTTCCTGTTCTGAGTTCGACAACAGGCTCGGGCGGCACACGTTCCCTGGTATCGCTCAAGCCCCTCCTAGTGCCAGAACAGGCAGCAGCAAATCAACGCTTGGGCAGGTATTGCAACGGATCAACAGGCTTGCCTTGGCGGCGAATCTCGAAGTGCAGCTTCACCCGGTCAGTTCCAGTCGATCCCATCTCGGCAATGGTTTGCCCAGCTTTGACTTGTTGACCCTCCTGAACCAGCAGCCTGCGGTTGTGGCCGTAGGCACTTACATAGGTATCGCTGTGCTTGATGATCACAAGTTCGCCGTAACCCCGTAAACCACTGCCGGCGTACACAACAGCCCCATCAGAAGCAGCTAAAACAGGCTGTCCTAATTCCCCCGCGATATCAATTCCTTTATTCAAACTCCCGTTTGAGGAAAATCGACCAATTACAGTACCCCCTGCAGGCCAGGCCCAACCGCTTGCAGAACGGGCGACGGGTTTCACCGGAGTGCTCTGCACAGGAGGCTTGGCCACCGGTGCGGTCGGCCGCGTCAAGGGCGGTGGGGTGGGCACGGGGTTGGTAACGATGGTCGGCGTGCTGGGTGTTGCGGCCGGCGGCGGAGTTACCGGACGAGCGGCAACGCCACGAGAGCTTTGACCGCTGAAGCGAATCGTCTGTCCCGGATAGATGACATGAGGAGGCTGTATGTTATTGACCCGCGCCAGATCACGCCAATCCCAGCCAAAGCGAAACGCAATGGCCCAGAGAGTATCGCCACGGCGGACGACATACTGGCCGCTGGTTACACGCTCGCGGCTATTGCGATCGACAACGCTCACCCCACCTGACGGCGAACTGGCGCACCCTGCCAGTAACGTCCCCACGAGCATGACGACAAGCGCGCAGCGGCCTGAGGACCCGCATATCTGCCGCATGCTGACTCTGAGCTTCAATGCTCGCTCCCTATTCGACATGACTGTCAGGCACTTTGTGTGACTGGCTGGTGACGTCCGGCAAACCACTCCAGCCCCAGCACCAGAGCGATACCGGCAACCGCAAGAACAATGGCAAGCAGCACCTGCGGATCCTGCCCGGTCAGGTCGCCATAGGCACCCGGCAGCAGATTCTGCTCCAACAGCGGAACGCGCTCGCCATGCGAGTTGACGCGCCAGGTCAGCGTCTCTTTCCAGGGCCAGACCTTGTTCAGCGAGCCGAGCATCAGGCCGGTCAGAAATGCCAGTGTTAGGTCACGCCAGCGGCGCAGAACCAAACTCAGGACTCGCGCGAAGCTAAGCAATCCGACCAGGCAGCCCGCCGCGAACGTAAGCATGATGCCTAGATCCAGTGCTTTTACCGCGCCAAGCACCACGGGATATAGGCCGAGAAGAACCAGAATGAAGCTACCGGATATCCCTGGCAGGATCATTGCGCAAATTGCAATGGCGCCGGCAAAGAACAGGCTGATGCTACTTGCACTCCACTGCATGGGAGCTGCAACGGTAATCCAGTATGCCAAGCCAATGCCCAGGCAAAGGCTGACCAACCGCGACAGGTTACGACGCTGAATATCCTTGCTGACCAGATGCACGGAAACCAGAATCAGACCGAAAAAGAACGACCACACCGGAATCGGGTGCTGTTCCAGCAAGTAGGTGATCACCTTCGCCAGACTCAGCACGCTGGTGAGAATGCCGGCAAATAGAATCAGCAGGAAGCTTGCGTTGGCTGTGCGCCAAGCCTCTGTGACGCGACCTTTGAGCAGTGGCGCGATAGCGTTCGGTACCGCGCCGATGGAGCGCAGGAGCTCATCATAGATGCCTGTAATGAACGCCACGGTTCCACCGGAGACGCCAGGCACAACATCCGCTGCGCCCATGGCCATGCCCTTGGCGTACAGCAACAACGCGTTTTTCATGCTTCCTTCCGCTTGATCAAACTACAGGTCCATTGAGCAGCGGCACGAAGCGCACGGTATCCAGCAGATGGCGGGAAAAACCGTCTTCCTCTCGAATGATCAGCATCAGTTGCTGGACTTCGCCAACCCCGACCGGGATCACCAGCCGCCCGCCGGGAGCCAGTTGATCGAGCAGAGCCTGGGGTACGTCGGCTGCCGCCGCGGTAACGATGATGCCGTTATAAGGAGCCAGTGCAGGCCACCCTTCCCAGCCATCACCCCAGCGAAAGACCACGTTGCGCAACTTGAGTTCGACCAGGCGCTCCTTTGCTCGATCCTGCAGTGCCTGGATACGCTCCACCGAAAACACCCGCTCGACCAGCTGCGCCAGCACTGCGGTCTGGTATCCGGATCCGGTGCCGATCTCCAGCACCTTGTCCAAAGGACCGTCGGCGAGCAACAACTCGCTCATTCGCGCCACCATGAAGGGCTGCGAAATCGTCTGGTTATGCCCGATGGGCAATGCGGTGTCTTCATAGGCGCGATGAGACAACGCTTCATCGACGAACAAATGGCGCGGGGTGCGCCGGATCACTTCTAATACGCGAGGGTCGGAGAGCCCTTCTTCGTAGAGTCGCTGGATGAGTCGGTCGCGGGTGCGTTGCGAAGTCATCCCGGTGCCGTGGCGCAGCAGGTCATCGGATCCGCGGTTCACAGCACGCCCTCCAGCCAGCTGTCGAGGCCGCCGAAGGCCTCATGAAAGGTTCGGTCCAGCTGCAGGGGCGTAATCGAGACGTAGCCCTGCATGACCGCATGAAAGTCGGTGCCTGGCCCGCCATCTTCAACGTCGCCGGCCACCGAAATCCAGTAACCGTCCTTGCCACGCGGATTCGCCTGCTTCACCGGCGGCTTGGCCCTGCTGCGATGGCCCAGGCGGGTCAGCTGAATGCCGCGGATGTGGTCCAGCGGCAGGTTCGGAACGTTCACACTCAATACAGTACGCGGCGGCAGCTCGAGCGACCCTTGGTGCTCGACCAGCTTGCGGGCTACATAAGCCGCAGTCGGCAGATTATCGGTCAACCGCGACACCAGAGAAAAAGCGAAGGCGGGCCTGCCGGTGAATCTGCCTTCGATGGCCGCAGCAACCGTGCCGGAATACAGCACGTCGTCACCCAGGTTGGCGCCCAGATTGATACCGGAGACCACCATGTCGGGCGCGTCTTCCAGCAAGCCGTTCATGCCCAGATGGACACAATCGGTAGGTGTGCCGTTCACGCCGATAAAACCGTTCGGCATGGTTGTGGGATGGAGTGGGCGATCCAGGGTCAGCGCACTGCTGGCGCCACTCATGTCCTGGATTGGAGCTACCACCCTGCACTCGGCGTAATCCGCCAGCGCGTCATACAGCGCGGCGAGCCCGGGTGCATACACCCCGTCGTCGTTGGCGATCAGAATACGCATCAGATGTCCGTCTGCCCTGCCAGGCTGACCAGTTCACGCACCACAGCAGTGGCGAAGCATCCGGTCGGCAGGACGAATTCAAGTTGCAGAATGTCAGGCTCGGGATAATGCCACGACAAGCCGCCAATGGGGAGGCGAAGAATGCGCCGTTCATGCTTCATTCCGGCTTCTGCGAGCCACTTGGCGATTGACGGCTCGGCGGCAGCGACGGCAGCTTCCAGCTCCTGAATCTTTCCGCTTGCCGGCGATACACCCTCTCCCCACTGCGGGCCGGTGGGGTGCAGATCCAGTATCTCGAGCCGAGGGTCGCTGCATTCAGCCTCACCGGCGGGAAAGAAGCTGCGGCTGTCAGTAAATGCCAGCAGATCGCCAACACAGGCCTGGTCCCAACTGCCCGCGGCGACTCGCTGAGCCAACACCCGATTGAACAAATAGCTGCGTCCGGCTGAGAGCAGACGCGAGCGGAGGTTGCGCTGCACCGGCAGCTCCTGACGCTCGGCATAATCGCGGGCGCCAAGGACGTTGCCACCTTCGAACCCAAACCGTTGCAGACCGAAATAGTTGGGCACCCCGTGCCTCTTGATCTGCTCGAGGCGAGCTTCGAGTATCCCGCGATCGGCCTGCAACTCGGTCAGGCGCAAGGTGAAGCCATTTGCAGAATGCGCTCCGCGTTGCAGTTTGCGCTGGTGCCGGCCGCTTTTGAGAATCCTCAGGGCTTGGTCTTCAGCTTTCTCCAGGACAGGATCGGCTTTGCCGGGCATATGAAGGCTGAACCACTGGCGAGTCAGGGCATGACGATCCTTCAAACCGGCATAACTGATGTTGCGCACCGGAACGCCGGCTGCCCGTGCGATACGTCGTGCGGCTTCCTCGGTGTTCAGGTTGCGCTTTTCAACCCAGAGCCAGAGGTGTTCGCCGGCACCTGAAAGTGGAATGTCGAGCACCTCGTCAACCTGAAAGTCCTCCGGCACTGCCTTGAGCAGCGCCGAGCCGCAAGCGCCGCCGTGTGCACAGGGACCAAGCAACTGATCTTCGGTCATGCGCCGACCAGCAGGGCCACGGCGTGGACGGCAATCCCCTCCTCGCGTCCAACAAAACCGAGCTTTTCGGTGGTAGTAGCCTTGACGTTGACCTGATCCAGTTCGACCTGCAGGTCCTTGGCTATCAGGCAGCGCATCGATTCGATATGCGGGGCCATCTTCGGCGCCTGGGCGACGATGGTGGCGTCGACATTGCCAACCTTCCACCCCTTCGCCTGCACCTGCTCCAGCACGTGACGCAACAGCACGCGACTGTCGGCGCCCTTGAAGGCCGGGTCGGTGTCCGGGAAGTGCTTGCCGATGTCGCCAAGTGCCGCTGCACCGAGCAGCGCATCGCTCAAGGCATGAAGCAACACATCGCCGTCTGAATGCGCGAGCAGGCCGAACCTGTGCGGAATCCGCACCCCGCCGAGGGTGACGAAATCGCCCTCGCCGAAACGGTGCACGTCATAGCCATGACCGATACGCATAGTCACATACCCCAGTAGAGATCAGGCCGCGATTCTACAGGACAGCGCCACCTGTTGAAGCCGCAGCCATGACAACGCTGCGAATCAACGCAGGCGATAAGCACCATCAACCGAATCGATCTCGCATCGCCTCGAGGCGATATATAGTTCGCTTCATCTCGATATACGGACCGACCAAGGCAATGCCCGACGAACTCGACGACATCCTCAAGGCAATCGCCCACCCGTTGCGGCGGGACATCCTGAGATGGCTGAAGGAACCGCAACGCTATTTCTCCGAACAACACCACTCGCTCGATAACGGTGTGTGTGCCGGGCAGATCGACCAGCGCGCCGGGTTGTCGCAATCCACCGTATCGGCACATCTGGCAACCCTGCAACGAGCGGGACTTGTCACCAACCGCAAGGTTGGACAATGGCATTTCTTCAAACGCAATGAACCGGCCATCGAAGCCTTCGTCGCCCGACTTGGACACGAACTCTGAGCTTCACAGCCCTCACCGTGCAAAAGGAGCAGCATCGCTATGCCTACACTTTTCGACCCGATCAAGATTGGCGAACTCGAACTGGCCAACCGCATCATCATGGCGCCGCTGACACGCTGCCGCGCCGAGCCGGGCCGTGTTCCCGGGGATCTGATGGCCGATTACTACGCACAGCGGGCCGAGGCCGGCCTGATCATCAGCGAAGCCACATCGGTGACGCCAATGGGCGTCGGTTACCCGGACACCCCCGGCATCTGGTCCGCCGAACAGGTTCAGGGCTGGAAGAAGATTACCGATGCAGTGCACGCCAAGGGCGGCAAGATCGTGCTGCAGCTCTGGCACGTTGGCCGGATTTCCGACCCGATCTACCTTGACGGCCAGCTACCGGTCGCGCCAAGCGCCATCAAACCAGACGGCCACGTCAGCCTGGTACGGCCGATGAAGGGCTACGAAACACCTCGCGCCCTCGCTACAGAGGAAATAGCGGGCATCGTCGAGGCATACCGCAAGGGCGCCGAAAACGCGCGTGAAGCCGGTTTCGACGGTGTCGAGATCCATGGTGCCAATGGCTACCTGCTCGACCAGTTCCTGCAGGACAGCACTAACAAGCGCGCCGATCAATATGGTGGCTCGCTGGAAAACCGGGCGCGTTTGTTGTTGGAGGTAACGGACGCTGCAGTCGAGGTCTGGGGTGCTGGCCGCGTAGGTGTACATCTGGCACCACGCGCCGACGCTCACGCCATGGGCGACTCTAACCGTGCCGAGACCTTCGGGTATGTCGCACGGGAGCTGGGCAAGCGCGGTATCGCCTTTATCTGCACCCGAGAAAAGGCGGGCGAAGACAGTCTTGGTCCGCAACTGAAGGAAATCTTTGGAGGCGTCTATATCGCCAACGAGGGCTTCACCAAGGAGCAAGCCAACGCCTGGCTGGCTGAAGGCAAAGCAGACGCCGTAGCGTTTGGCATCCCCTACATCGCCAATCCCGACCTGGTTCAGCGACTGCATCAAGATGCGCCGCTCAACGAGCCGCGCCCTGAGCTGTTCTACGCCAAAGGTGCAGAGGGCTATACCGATTATCCGTCGCTCTAGCTCCTTGCGATGGAAGGCCCGACCGGATGTCCGGTCGGGCCTTTTTTGTTCGGCTCAGGCAGGGTTGAGCAATACGTCTGATGACCTGGCCGAGGTTTCTACTGATCACCCATCGTGCAAACGGCCCCGTGCCCGACGTGCGAGTGAGGCTTCGCCGGCATCCACCTAGGCCTTCAACGCTTCGGCGTGGTGTCGCAGATGGTCGTCAATAAAACTGCTGATGAAGTAGTAGCTGTGATCGTAGCCTGGCTGGATACGCAGCGTCAGCGGATGCTCAGCAGCTGTGGCAGCCGCTTCGAGCGCCTCGGGCTTGAGCTGGTTGGCCATGAAGTCGTCGCGATCTCCCTGATCGACCAGTATCGGCAGCTTCTCCTGCGCCTTGGCGAGAAGCGCGCAGGCATCCCAATCGCGCCAGCGTGAACGGTCCTCACCCAGGTAACCGGAGAATGCCTTTTCGCCCCAGGGACAATCGGCCGGATTGGTGATCGGCGCGAAGGCCGACACCGATTGATAACGCCCCGGGTTTCTCAAGGCACAAATCAGGGCTCCGTGGCCGCCCATGGAATGCCCGCTGACGCCGCGTTTGTCCGATACCGGAAAATTCGCTTCGATCAGCGCCGGCAGCTCGTCAACCACGTAGTCATGCATGCGGTAGTGCCGGGCCCAGGGTTCCTGCGTAGCGTTGAGGTAAAAGCCCGCTCCGAGCCCGAAGTCATAGGCGGCTTGCGGATCGTCGGGGACGCCCTCCCCCCGGGGGCTGGTGTCCGGCGCGACGATGATCAGCCCCAGCTCGGCCGCCAGGCGATGTGCCCCGGCCTTCTGCATGAAATTTTCGTCGGTACAGGTCAGCCCCGACAGCCAGTAGAGCACCGGCAGTTTCTTGCCCTGCTCTGCCTGGGGCGGCAAGTACACAGCGAACACCATGTCGCAGTTCAACGTAGACGAGCGGTGCCGATAACGTTTGTGCCAGCCGCCAAAGCTTTTCTGGCTGGCGATGATTTCGAGAGTCATAGGAAACCCTTTGGAAGTTGGAAGCTGGAAGCTGGAAGCTTTAGTCACGTTGATCGCCGCGTCGGCGCCGTTCACTTTCAGCTTCCGGTTTCAAGCCTCCAGCTGCTCCTTAAAAATGGATGACGGTTCGAATGCTCTTGCCTTCGTGCATCAAGTCGAAGGCCTGATTTATCTCATTCAGCCCCATGTTATGGGTGATGAAGGTATCCAGCGGGATCTCGCCGGACTGAGCCTTCTCGACGTAGCCCGGCAATTCGGTACGGCCCTTGACGCCACCGAACGCGCTGCCTCGCCAGACGCGACCGGTCACCAGCTGGAACGGGCGGGTGCTGATTTCCTGACCCGCACCGGCCACACCGATGATCACCGATTCGCCCCAACCCTTGTGGGCGCATTCCAGAGCCGCGCGCATCAGCTGGACGTTGCCGACACATTCGAAGGAATAATCCACGCCGCCATCGGTCATTTCGACGATCACTTCCTGGATCGGCTTGTCGTGTTCCTTGGGATTGACGAAGTCTGTTGCGCCCAGCTCTTCGGCGATGGCGAACTTCGATGGATTGATGTCGATGGCGATGATCCGGCTGGCCTTGGCCATCTTGGCACCTATGATCGCTGCCAGACCAATGCCCCCGAGGCCAAAGATCGCAACGGTCGCGCCCTCCTCCACCTTGGCAGTATTGAGCACCGCACCGATGCCGGTGGTTACGCCGCAGCCGAGCAGGCAGACCTTGTCCAGCGGAGCTTCCTTGGGGATCTTCGCCACGGAGACTTCGGGCAACACGGTGTATTCGGAAAAGGTCGAAGTGCCCATGTAGTGATAGATCGGCTCGCCGTTGTAGGAGAAGCGCGTGGTGCCGTCCGGCATCAGGCCCTTGCCCTGGGTCGCGCGGACCGAGCTGCACAGATTGGTCTTGCCAGATTTGCAGAACTTGCACTGGCGGCATTCGGCTGTGTACAGCGGGATCACATGGTCGCCAACGGCAACGGTTGTCACCCCTTCACCAACCGCCTCGACGATGCCGCCGCCTTCGTGTCCGAGAATGCAGGGAAACACGCCCTCGGAATCTTCGCCGGAAAGCGTATAGGCATCGGTATGGCAGACACCGGTTGCGACTATGCGCACCAGTACCTCGCCGGCCTTCGGCGGCTCGACGTCCACCTCGACGATCTGCAGGGGCTGGTTGGGGGCAAAGGCGACTGCCGCGCGGGACTTGATGGTCATGGAGTCTTTACTCGCGATGGGAAAGTATCATACGCAGTGTAGTTTCTATTGTGGGCAGGGTTAATAAGCCATTTATGGAAACATTATTGCTCTGCAGGGATAATCCCGTTCTGTGAGATCTGTTGCCTGGAGCTTGAATGAATCGCTGGGAAGGCCTCGATGAGTTCGTCGCCGTGGCCGAATGTGGAAGTTTCATGCGCGCAGCCGAGCAGCTGCGTGTCTCTTCATCACACGTCAGCCGGCAAGTAGCGCGTCTCGAAGAACGCATGCAGGCACGCCTGCTCTACCGCACGACCCGGCGAGTCTCGTTGACCGAGGCGGGTCACACCTTTCTGGCTCGCTGCCAACGGCTCATCGAAGAGCGCGACGAGGCCTTCAATGCCGTCAGCGATCTGCATGCCGCGCCGACCGGGCTGCTGCGCATGACTGCAGCGGTGACATACGGAGAGCGCTTCATCGTTCCGCTGGTGAACGAATTCATGGCGCAGCACCCGCAGCTACGGGTGGATATCGAACTGTCCAACCGCCCCTTGGACCTGGTTCAGGAAGGCTACGACCTTGCCATACGTCTCGGTCGTCTGGGCGAATCCAGATTGGTCGCCACACGCATCGCCCCGCGCGCCATGTATCTGTGCGCCGCGCCAAGCTATCTGGAACGCTACGGGAGGCCGCACACGCTCTCGGAGCTGGCGCGTCACAACTGCCTGGTGGGCACCGGGGATAGCTGGGTGTTGCAGGTCGATGGCCGCGAGCAGCTGTTCAAGCCATCCGGAAACTGGCGCTGCAACAGTGGGCAGGCGGTGCTGGACGCTGCGCTTCGGGGCTTTGGCCTCTGTCAGCTACCGGATTATTACGTTCAGGGCCCGCTGCTCCGCGGTGAGCTGGTGTCCCTGCTGGAAACCCACCAGCCACCGAATACGGCAGTCTGGGCGGTCTATCCGCAACGACGATACCCGTTGCCTAGGGTCAGGCTTCTGGTCCATGCCCTGAAGGAAGGCCTCGCAATCCGCCCCGAATACCGCACAGAACGCGATTGAGTTGCGACTGCGCCGCGCGTCCGACTGCCAAGTTCAGGCGGAACCCGGCTTAACCCACCACGTCGAAATTTTGAAGCCGGTGCCTCCGGCCCTCTGCTTGAGCGAGCCGGCGATCCAATCAGGAGGACATCATGCAGATTCTGGTGAACAGCAATCACAGCGTCGACGTGACCAGCATCCTTGAAGAGCACGTGAAAGCGACGGTCGAGAGCGAACTGGAACGCTTCGACGATCAGCTGACCCGAGTCGAAGTTCATCTCAACGACGAAAACAGTGGAAAAAGCGGCCCACAGGACAAGCGCTGTCAGATGGAGGCTCGGGTCAAGGGCCACGAACCCATCTCAACAAGCCACAAGGCTGACTCGCTCAACCTGGCCATCGAGGGTGCCGCCGAAAAGCTCAGCCATGCACTGGCTCATGCATTGGATAAAAAACTCAACCATCACTGATAGCCACCCGACACGACCTGCCCAAGCGGGCCGATGGAAACCCATGAGGGACCGCACCATTCAATAAACGAGAGGCCGTACATGAACAGATTGCTCGATCGTGAAACCATGTCGCAACTACTGGCAAAGCGTGAAGCCCCCTGCCTGTCGCTGTATCAGCCTACGCACCGCAGCTTTCCCGAGCGTCAGCAGGATCCCATTCGATTCAAACACCTGGTCCGCGAGCTGGAAGACTCGCTTAAACAGCAGGGCCGCGCAGAACAAGCCAAGACCCTGCTCAAGCCTTTCCATGACCTGATCGATGACGTCAATTTCTGGAATTCCAGCCGTGACGGGCTTGCAGTGTTCGGTGCCGCCGACTACTTCGAGGTCTTCCGACTGCAGCGCAGCGTGCCAGAGCTGGCTGTCGCCAACGATCGCATGCACCTTAAGCCTCTGCTGCGCATCGCCCAGTCCGCTGACCGTTACCAGATACTGGCGATCACGCTTGATGCGGTACGCCTGTTCGAGGGCAACCGCGACGGCATAGACGAAGTCAAGCTGGGTGAAGGCGTTCCAAAGACAGTCGAGGAGGCCCTGGGGCGTGAGCTCACCGAAAAGGGACAAACCGGTTTTCCGCAGGGCTACAGCCGCGCCAGCGAGCGTGGCGACCCGATGCAGGTTGAAAGCGGGGGCGCCGGGCGCCAGGATGAAATCGACCGAGACCGCGAACGCTTCTTTCGCGAAGTGGACCGTGCGATCCTCGAACACCACAGCCGCAAGTCACGACTGCCATTGATTCTCGCTGCACTGCCCGAACACCAGTTCCATTTCCGCAAGCTGAGTCACAACGAATTCCTGTTACCTGAAGGCATCGAGAACGACGCCTCTCTGCTGAGCCATGACGACCTTCGGCAAAAGAGCTGGATGGTGATGCAGCCGCGCTATATCAAGCGGCTCGAAGGCTTCATCAACCAATACGGGGAGTCGCGCGGCCAAGGGCTGGCCACGGATCAGCTGGACCAGATCGGCAAAGCTACGCTTGAAGGCCGGGTCGCAACGCTGCTGGTAGAAGCCGAGCGGCAGATTCCAGGCGTGGCAAACAGAGAAGAAGGCAAGGCAATCGCCGTGGAAGACGATTCGGCCACCACTCCCGACCTGCTCGACGAACTCACCATCTGGACCCTGGAACAAGGGGGGGAAGTCATTTCGGTGCCTACCGAACGCATGCCGACCGAAAACGGCGCCGCCGCAATCTATAGGTACTGATCTGCCACTCGCCACTGCAAGCTCTGCAGGGCGTACTGACGCTCTGCAGAGTATGAGAGCGTCAGGATTTCCAGTGCCGTTCCAGCCACTGAAGATCTTCGGGCCGGGTAATTTTCAGGTTATCGGCCCGTCCTTCCACCAGACGCGGATGATGCCCGGCATGCTCGAGCGCTGATGCTTCGTCAGTCACGGCGATGCCCCTGCCCAGCGCATTGGCCAGCGCCTCGCGAAGCGGTCCGAGCCGGAACATCTGTGGGGTGAATGCCTGCCAGATAAGGCTTCGATCGACCGTCTCCTTGACCCGCCCGTCCGGACCGGCACATTTGAGTGTATCGCGCGCCGGAACAGCGAGGAGACCGCCGACAGGATCGTCTGCGAGCTTCGCTAACAGAAGATTCAGATCATCGACCGCCAGATTGGGCCTCGCGGCATCGTGTACCAGCACCCAGTCGGAATCATTCGCCCCCAACTCGGACAGTCTTCGAAGCCCGCCGAGCACAGAGTCGGCTCGCTCGCTGCCGCCCTGTGCACGATAGACCCGCGCGTCGACCGCACAAGGGAGATGAGGCCAGTAAGAATCGTCACTCGCCACGCAGACGACCAGACCCTGCAGTCGGGCGTGGCCCAGAAAGCAATCGAGGGTGTGTTCGAGTATGGTCTTGCCCGCCAACTGCAGATACTGCTTGGGCCTATCGGCCCGCATGCGAGTACCGATGCCCGCGGCCGGGATGACCACCCAGAACGGTGGAAGCGCGGGACCATTCATTCGGTGAGCTGAAAGAGAGTTTCGCCCTCTTTGACCATTCCCAGTTCGTGGCGGGCGCGCTCCTCCACCGTCTCCATGCCTTGTTTGAGCTCCTTGACCTCGGCCTCGAGGATTCGGTTGCGCTCGAGCAAACGCTTATTTTCGCCCTGCTGTTCGGCGATCTGCTTGTTCAGCCCGCTGACCTGGGCGAGGCTGCCCTCACCAACCCACAGACGATACTGCAAGCCACCCAGTAGCAAAATCAGGACAACAAACAACCAGTAGGGACTGCGCATGGACGGCATGGATCGAATTCGCTTGGTTTCCAAAGACGTTACTTCAATAGCGGTCAACGACATGCCCTGGCTTTCCTTTGCTGACTAGCGCATCGCCCTGCGGCGACCTTAACAGCGCTGACCGATATCCACAAAAAAGGGCGACTAACGCCGCCCCTTTTCTAGCATGCCTCGCCTTTTCTAGCGAGCCCGGTTAGCCACGGAACTCGGCACGGCCTTTATAAGCAGCTTTTCCGCCGAGCTGCTCTTCGATACGCAGCAGCTGGTTGTACTTTGAGACGCGATCCGAACGGCACAGCGAACCAGTCTTGATCTGGCCTGCGGCAGTTCCCACCGCCAGGTCGGCAATGGTGCTGTCTTCGGTTTCACCGGAACGGTGAGAAATCACCGCGGTGTAACCGGCGGCCTTGGCCATCTGGATAGCTTCCAGGGTTTCGGTCAAGGAGCCGATCTGGTTGAACTTGATCAGGATCGAGTTACCGATGCCCTTCTCGATGCCTTCCTTGAGGATCTTGGTGTTGGTAACGAACAAATCGTCGCCCACCAATTGAACCTTGCTGCCGATCTTGTCAGTCAGAACCTTCCAACCGTCCCAATCGGACTCGTCCATGCCGTCTTCGATGGAAATGATCGGATAGCGCTCGGCCAGGCCGGCCAGATAATCGGCGAAACCTGCGGCATCGAATACCTTGCCCTCACCGGCCAGGTCGTACTTGCCGTCTTCGAAGAACTCGCTGGATGCACAATCGAGCGCCAGGGTAACGTCGTCACCAAGTTTGTAGCCGGCGTTAGCCACTGCTTCGGCGATGGCTGCCAGGGCGTCTTCGTTTGAAGCCAGGTTCGGCGCGAAGCCACCTTCATCACCGACCGAAGTGCTCAGGCCGCGGGCCTTCAAGACGGCCTTCAAGTGGTGAAAGATTTCAGCACCCATGCGCAGGGCATCGGCAAAGGTCTTGGCACCCACCGGCTGGACCATGAATTCCTGGATGTCTACGTTGTTGTCGGCATGCTCGCCGCCGTTGATGATGTTCATCATCGGAACCGGCATTGAATACTGGCCCGGCGTGCCGTTGAGATTGGCAATATGCGCATACAGCGGCAGATCCTGGTCCTGCGCGGCGGCCTTGGCAGCAGCCAGCGACACAGCGAGAATGGCGTTTGCGCCCAGCGATGCCTTGTTTTCGGTGCCGTCCAGCTCGATCATCGCGCGATCCAGCGCTTTCTGATCGACCGGGTCCTTGCCCAGCAGCAGCTCACGGATCGGACCATTGATGTTGCTGACAGCCTTCAGCACGCCTTTGCCTAGGTAACGGCTCTTGTCGCCATCGCGCAGTTCCAGCGCCTCGCGGGAACCGGTGGAAGCACCGGACGGCGCACAGGCGCTACCGATAATGCCGTTATCCAGGATAACGTCCGCTTCCACTGTCGGGTTGCCACGGGAGTCGAGAACCTCACGCCCTTTGATGTCGACGATCTTTGCCATTTTTATTAACACTCCGTAGATAGCTTCAAGGCTTCAAGCAGTTTCGATTGGCGCAAAATTCTTGATCAGCTCATCCAGCTGCTTGAGCTGGGTGAGGAAAGGTTCGAGCTTGTCCAGACGCAGGGCGCAGGGTCCGTCGCACTTGGCTTTTTCCGGATCGGGATGAGCTTCAAGGAACAGACCGGCAAGCCCCTGGCTGAGACCGGCCTTGGCCAGATCCGTGACCTGGGCACGGCGACCACCAGCCGAATCGGCACGGCCGCCGGGCATCTGCAGCGCATGTGTGACATCAAAAATCACCGGATATTGCATCCGCTTCATGATGTCGAAGCCGAGCATGTCGACCACCAGATTGTTGTAGCCGAACGAGGAGCCACGTTCGCAGAGGATCAGCTGATCGTTACCGGCTTCCTCGCACTTGGTGAGGATGTGCTTCATTTCCTGCGGCGCGAGGAACTGCGCCTTCTTGATATTGATCACCGCACCGGTCTTGGCCATGGCAACGACCAGATCCGTCTGGCGCGAAAGGAAAGCCGGGAGCTGAATGATGTCGCACACTTCCGCCACCGGCTGCGCCTGGTGCGGCTCGTGCACATCGGTAATCACGGGGACACCGAAGGTCTTCTTCACGTCTTCAAAGATGCGCATCCCCTCTTCCAGGCCCGGGCCGCGGAAGGAGTTGATCGAGGAGCGGTTGGCCTTGTCGAAACTGGCCTTGAAGATATAAGGGATACCGAGCTTCTCGGTGACCTTTACATAGGTTTCGCAGATCTGCAGAGCCAGATCCCGAGACTCGAGAACGTTCATGCCACCGAAGAGCACGAACGGCTTGTCGTTGCCGATCTCGATATTGCCGACGCGGATAATCTTCTGGGTCATGCCTTGCCCGCCTTGTAATCGAGCGCAGCTTTGACGAAACCGCTGAACAGCGGATGACCGTCACGCGGCGTGGAGGTGAATTCGGGGTGGAACTGGCAGGCTACGAACCAGGGATGGTCCGGCGCCTCGACCACCTCGACCAACGCGCCGTCGCCGGAGCGCCCCGTAATTTTCAGGCCGGCCGCCTGCAGCTGCGGCAACAGGTTGTTGTTCACTTCGTAACGATGGCGGTGGCGCTCGACGATACGCTCCTTTCCATAGCAGGCGAACACGTTGGAGCCAGCTTCGAGGCCACATTCCTGGGCTCCCAGGCGCATGGTTCCGCCCAGATCAGAGGCGTCGCTGCGGGTTTCCACTGCACCAGTGGCATCTTCCCATTCGGTGATCAGGCCCACGACCGGGTGACTGCTGTTCTTGTCGAATTCGGTGGAGTTGGCATCGGTCCAGCCCAGCACGTCACGGGCGAACTCGATGACCGCCACCTGCATGCCAAGGCAGATACCCAGATAAGGAATCTTGTTCTCGCGGGCGTACCTGACGGTGGCAATCTTGCCTTCCACGCCGCGCAGACCGAAACCACCGGGAACCAGAATCGCATCCATGCCCTCAAGCAGGCTGGTGCCCTGGTTCTCGATGTCTTCGGAGTCGATGTAACGAAGGTTCACTTTGGTACGGCTCTGGATGCCGGCGTGGCTCATGGCCTCGATCAGAGATTTGTACGCATCCAGAAGTTCCATGTACTTGCCGACCATGGCGATGGTCACTTCTTTCTCGGGGTTCAGCTTGGCATCTACCACGCGGTCCCACTCGGACAGATCGGCACCTCCGCACTCCAGGCCAAAACGCTCGACCACGAAGTCATCCAGTCCCTGGGCATGCAGTACGCCCGGGATCTTGTAAATGGTATCGACGTCTTCCAGGCTGATCACCGCACGCTCTTCGACGTTGGTAAACAGGGCAATCTTGCGACGCGAGGAGACGTCGATCGGGTGATCTGAGCGGCAAACCAATACATCCGGCTGCAGGCCGATGGAGCGCAGCTCCTTGACCGAATGCTGGGTTGGCTTGGTCTTGGTTTCGCCAGCGGTGGCGATATAGGGCACCAGCGTCAGATGCATCAGCATGGCCCGCTTGGCGCCGACTTCGACGCGCAACTGACGGATCGCTTCGAGGAAAGGCTGCGACTCGATATCGCCTACCGTGCCGCCGACTTCCACCAGAGCGACGTCAGCGTCACCGGCACCCTTGATGATCCGGCGTTTGATCTCGTCAGTGATGTGCGGAATCACCTGGATGGTCGCGCCAAGGTAGTCGCCGCGACGCTCACGACGCAGCACGTCTTCGTAGACGCGGCCGGTGGTGAAGTTGTTGCTCTTGGTCATCGTGGTGCGGATGAACCGCTCGTAATGACCCAGGTCAAGATCGGTCTCGGCTCCGTCATGAGTGACGAACACCTCACCGTGCTGGAACGGGCTCATGGTGCCCGGATCGACGTTGATATAAGGGTCAAGCTTGAGCATCGTGACCTTCAGGCCCCGCGCCTCCAGGATGGCCGCCAATGAAGCCGAGGCGATGCCTTTCCCCAATGAAGAAACAACACCACCCGTGACGAAGATGTAGCGCGTCATGAAAAACCCTAGAAGTCTGCGTTAAGCGGCTAGCGCCGCCGGGGGAAAGCGAAGGTGCCATTGCGCCGATAGCGGCAATAGCGCAACTGCCACGGTTTTCGAAGAAAGCCGCAGAAGCTGTATTGAGACGGGAGCGTAGTCTACTCGAAAGACCCCATCAGCTCAAACCTGCCATCCTCCGGCGGGGTCCAGATCAAAGACAGCCCCAGACAATCGAACTGTGGCAGGTTGGCTACCGCAACGAGCGCGTCGTCGAGAAACAGCAAAGGCAGACGCGTGCGGACGAAGCCCGGCACGCCGGTCTCATTGAGAAGCCTCTTGAGATCGCGTCGCCCTCGACCAGGCAGCACCATAACCTCCCCACCACGGCGATAGCGCACCTGCAGCGGCCCCTTGTCAGCGCAACCCACCAGGCGCAGGCAGCCGTTCCCCGGCAGCTGCAGGTCGGTGGCCGGATCCGACCAGTCCACCGCAGCTGTTGGCGTGACCAGCCAGGCGCCAGAAAGCCACCAGATTCGCTCATTCCCTCGATGCAGCTCACCCTTAGCCAGGCGCCAGACCGGTGCGGCATCCAGTGCAGCATCGCGCAACGCCTCCCAACCGGCCCAATGCTCACTGTCTGGAAGCGGCGTCATGCCCGCCAACCAGTGACGCATTGCATTGCGCTGACGCGCAGGACTAAGCGCTTTCAGAGATGGCAGACAGAGACTGGGCACCTTCAGCCATTGATGGTCCCCTCCCAGCCGCGCGGACTGAAGATCGGCATCGGCAAGCTCATCCAGCAAATGCTGCGCCTCGGCCAGATGCCCTGCGGCGCGAACCATGCTGCCCGACGCGCCCGGCCAGCGCTGCCTGATCATCGGCATGACATGGTGACGAAGGTAGTTTCGTGCGTGTTCAATGCTCTGGTTGCTTGGATCCTCTATCCAGGCAAGCCCCTGCTCCCGCGCATAGACCTCAAGCTCGTGGCGACCGACATCCAGCAGTGGCCGAACCAGCCAGCCATCGCCCAGCGGCCGCGCGGCCGGCATGCCAGCAAGCCCGCGTACGCCCGCACCACGAAAAAGACGGAACAGCAGGGTTTCCGCCTGATCGTCACGATGTTGCCCGGTTAACATTACCTCCAAGGAGCCCAGCAGTTCGCTGAACGCGGCATACCGCGCGTTTCGGGCAGCGCGTTCCAGGCTCGGACCTGCCTCGACCTGAACGCGCACGACCTGCAGACTGCACACCCAGCGCGTCGCAGATCGACAGACAGTGCGCCGGCCACTGGTCCGCGACAGGTTGCAAGCCATGATGAACATGGACCGCAGTAATCGGAGGGAGCTGCTCGCGACTGGATAGCCTGGCCAACGCATGCAACAGCACGGTCGAATCGAGTCCGCCGGAGAACGCCACGTGCCAGCGCGGCGCCCTACGCCAGGATTGCAATACGTCGAACAGGCGAGACTCGAGTGACATCGTTGGGAGCTCAGGAAATGCAGACATCAGCATAAACCGGGACAGGCCAGGCGCCAGCAGCGATTCCACCCCGTGTACGAAGCGGGCGGGCACCCGTAGCGACCATTCTCAAGACACAAAAAAAAACGGCGGGAGGCCCGCCGTTCCTGTTGCTCGCCCGGAGATGATCAGGCGATACCGTAGCTCATCAGCCGCTCATAGCGCCGCGCCAGCAAAGCATCGGTATCGAGCCCTTTGAGCATCTCGAGCTGCGCGGTCAGCTCTTCGCGCATTGAGGCAGCGGTTGCCGCGGGATTGCGGTGGGCCCCACCCAGCGGCTCGGAGATGACCTTATCGACGATCCCCAGATTCTTCAGCCGCTCGGCAGTCACACCCATGGCCTCGGCTGCTTCGGGTGCCTTGTCGGCGGTGCGCCAGAGAATCGAGGCGCAGCCTTCAGGCGAGATCACAGCGTAGGTGGAGTACTGCAACATGTTCAGCTGGTCACAGACACCGATGGCCAGCGCTCCGCCCGAACCCCCTTCGCCGATCACGGTGGCAATGATGGGGGTCTTCAGGCGCGCCATCACGCGCAGGTTCCAGGCAATGGCTTCGCTCTGGTTGCGCTCTTCGGCGTCAATACCGGGATAGGCGCCAGGTGTGTCAATGAAGGTAAGAATCGGCATCTTGAACCGCTCAGCCATTTCCATCAGGCGGCAGGCCTTGCGATAACCCTCGGGACGCGGCATACCGAAGTTGCGACGCACCTTCTCGCGGACCTCCCGACCCTTCTGGTGACCGATGACCATCACCGGTTCACCGTTCAGCCGGGCGGTACCGCCAACGATCGCAGCGTCATCGGAAAAATGGCGATCACCGTGCAGCTCTTCGAACTCGGTGAACAGATGGCTGATGTAGTCCAGCGTATATGGTCGCTGAGGGTGGCGAGCCAAGCGCGCAATCTGCCAGCTGGTCAAGTTGCCGAAGATGCTCTCGGTGAGCGACTCGCTCTTATCCTTGAGGCGGGCGATCTCATCGCCGATGTTCAGCGAGTTGTCGTTACCAACCAGGCGCAATTCTTCGATCTTGGCTTGCAGGTCGGCGATCGGCTGTTCGAAATCGAGAAAATTCGGGTTCATAGGCATCCGTCATGCGTCGACGGCCAGGCGGCCGGGAGCTGTTCCGTTTTTTGCGCCCTACCTTACGGGACGGACGCATTCAGGTCGAACAAAATGTTCAGATCAGACCCGATCCACGATCGGGCCGATTCGGAACGTAATCTGGATCACACGGCATCCCGCAGATCCGCCACGTCCCGCTATCGGTATTGCAGAAAGACGTTGTCGCGGCCGAACTGGTCACGCAACGCCTGAATCAAGTTGTCGGCAGGGTCGATTCGCCAGCTTTCGCCGAACTGCAACAGAGCCCTAGCGTCAGCGCCAGTGTATTCCAGCGTGATCGGGCATGCGCCACGATGCCGACCACAGACATCAGCCAGCCAGCGTACCCGGTCGCCCTTTAGCGCATCACTGGCAACCTTCACCCTCAGGCTCTCTGCCAGCCCCGTGCGCGCTTCCTCCAGGCTCATCACTCGCTTGGCTCGCAGGCGCAGGCCGCCCGAGAAGTCATCATTGCTCACCTCGCCCTCGACAACCACCAGAGCATCGGTCTGCAACAGGGCCTGGGCACTGTTGAAGGCTTCGGCAAATAGCGAGGCCTCGATGCGCCCCGAACGGTCATCAAGCGTAATGAAGCCCATCTTGTCGCCTTTCTTGTTTTTCATTACCCGCAGGTTGACGATCAGGCCAGCAATGGTCTGTTCGCCACGAGCAGGGCGCAGGTCGATGATCCGCTGGCGGGCGAAGCGGCGTACCTCACCCTCGTACTCGTCGATCGGATGACCTGTGAGATACAGCCCCAGCGTGTCCTTTTCCCCTTTCAGGCGCTCCTTCAAGGACAACTCGCGGGCTTTACGATGGTTGGCATAAACGTCCGCCTCCGGCTCGGCGAACAGTCCACCGAACAGGTCCGCATGGCCACTGTCCAGACTACGCGCCGTCTGTTCGGCGGCCTGGATGGCTTCTTCCATTGCCGACAGCAGCACCGCACGGTTACGGTCGATGTTGGCCTGGTAGGCCTTGGGCTCATCGGAGAAGTAAGGTCCCAGGCGGTCCAGCGCGCCGCCTCGGATCAACGCTTCAAGGGTGCGCTTGTTGATGCGTTTCAGATCCACTCGGCCGCAGAAATCAAACAGGTCCTTGAACGGTCCGCCCTCATTGCGGCATTCACAGATGGCCTCCACCGGCCCTTCGCCCACGCCCTTGATGGCACCGAGACCGTAGATGATCCGGCCTTCGTCGTTGACCGTGAACTTGAATTCGGAATTGTTCACATCCGGCGCGTCGATGCGCAGCTTCATGCTGCGGCACTCTTCGATCAGCGTGACCACCTTGTCTGTGTTGTGCATATCCGCAGACAGCACGGCGGCCATGAAGGGGGATGGATGATGTGCCTTGAGCCATGCAGTCTGGTACGAGACCAGGCCATAGGCCGCCGAGTGCGACTTGTTGAAGCCATAACCCGCGAATTTTTCCACCAGGTCAAAGATGTTGCCCGCAAGATCCGCATCAATGCCGTTGCTGGCACAGCCCTCGATGAAGCCACCGCGTTGCTTGGCCATTTCCTCCGGCTTTTTCTTACCCATGGCGCGGCGCAGCATGTCCGCCTGGCCGAGGGTATAGCCGCCCATGACCTGGGCGATCTGCATCACTTGTTCCTGGTACAGGATGATGCCGTAGGTCGGAGCGAGCACTGGCTTGAGGCCTTCGTACTGGTAGTCCGAGTGCGGGTAGGAAATTTCCGCGCGGCCGTGCTTACGGTTGATGAAGTCGTCCACCATGCCCGACTGCAACGGGCCCGGACGGAACAGCGCCACGAGGGCGATCAGGTCTTCCAGGCAGTCCGGCTTGAGCTTCTTGATCAGCTCTTTCATGCCGCGGGATTCAAGCTGGAACACCGCCGTGGTTTCGGCCTTTTGCAGCAGCGAGAAGGTCGGCTTGTCATCCAATGGGATGAAGTCGATATTCAGCGGTTCCAGGCCCTTCTTGGCCTGCTCCCGATTGATCGTCTCCATCGCCCACTTGATGATGGTCAGGGTACGCAGACCGAGGAAGTCGAACTTGACCAGACCGGCCTGTTCGACGTCGTCCTTGTCGAACTGGGTCACCAGGCTGCCGCCCTCGTCATCGCAGGCGATCGGAGCGAAGTCCGTGAGCTTGGTGGGCGCAATCACCACGCCACCGGCATGCTTGCCGGTGCCTCGGGTGATGCCTTCGAGCTTGAGCGCCATCTCCCAGATTTCACGGGCATCTTCATCTACGGCCAGGAAGTCGCGCAGCGGCTCCTCCATCTCGTAGGCTTTTTCGAGTGTCATGCCGACCTCGAAGGGAATCATCTTCGAGAGGCGATCGGCCAGTCCGTAGGACTTGCCCTGAACCCGCGCCACATCGCGCACCACGGCCTTGGCCGCCATGGTGCCAAAGGTGATGATCTGACTGACCGCGTTGCGGCCATATTTTTCCGCAACGTAATCGATGACCCGGTCACGACCGTCCATGCAAAAGTCGACGTCGAAGTCGGGCATGGATACCCGTTCAGGATTGAGGAATCGCTCGAACAGCAGATCGTAGGCCAGCGGATCCAGGTCGGTGATCTTCTGCACGTAGGCGACCAGCGAACCTGCACCCGATCCCCGGCCAGGCCCCACCGGCACGCCGTTGTTCTTCGCCCACTGGATGAAGTCCATGACGATCAGGAAATAACCGGGGAAACCCATCTGGATGATGATGTCGAGCTCAAAATTGAGCCGGTCGACGTAGACCTGCTTCTTCGCCTCGTAGTCCGGCGTATCCTTGGGCAAGAGCACTTGGAGGCGCTCTTCGAGGCCGTCGAACGAGACCTTGCGAAAGTACTCATCCATGGTCATCCCGTCCGGCACCGGGAAGTCCGGGAGGAAGTAGGTGCCGAGCTGCACCTCGATGTTGCATCGCTTGGCGATTTCGACGGTGTTTTCCAGCGCCTCGGGAAGATCACTGAACAGTGCCCACATCTCTTCGGGCGTTTTCAGGTACTGCTGGTCGGAGTAGTTGCGCGGTCGCCGTGAATCATCGAGGGTACGGCTCTCACCGATACAGACACGTGTTTCGTGTGCTTCAAAATCTTCCTGCCTGAGGAATCGAACGTCGTTCGTGGCGACCAGTGGCACCCCGCAGCGTTGTGACAGAGCCACGGCGGCATGCAAATGCTCTTCGTCATTGACGCGGCTGGTGCGCTGTATTTCCAAGTAGAAGCGTTGCGGGAAGACCGCCTGCCATTCGGCCGCTAGTGCCTCGGCCAGCGCATCCTCACCATCAAGCAACGCATGACCGATCTCCCCCTCCTTGGCGCCGGAGAGTGCGATCAAACCCTCCGCGCCAGCCTTGACCCAGTCTCGCTCGATGATGATCTGATCGTTGCGCTGCCCCTCGGTCCAGCCGCGCGAGACCAGCTCGGTAAGGTTGCGATAACCCTTGGCATTCATCGCCAGCAGTGTCAGGCGGGTGAGCGGACCATCCTCATCACGGCCGGCCAACCAGATATCGGCACCACAGATCGGCTTGATACCGGCCCCCTGGGCCGCTTTGTAGAACTTGACCAGCGAACACATGTTGCTCTGGTCCGTCACGGCTACAGCCGGCATGCCGGCGCCTGCCACCGTCTTGACCAGCGGCTTGACGCGAACCAGCCCATCGACGAGGGAGTATTCGGTGTGCAAACGGAGATGGACAAAAGAAACGGGCATGGCGGGACCTGGGACTGGCGGAACGACGGGGCAGGATTGTAGCGGAATAAGTGAGGAGCTGAAGACCTCAGGCTTCAAGCTCAAAACCTTCAGCTGCTTGCTCGAGCAGGACACGCACCGGCGCGAAGGAACGACGGTGGATGATGGTCGGACCCAGTCGACGCAAGGCTTCAAGGTGGGCAGGCGTCGGATAGCCTTTGTGACCTGACAGCCCGTAACCGGGGTAGCAGAGATCCAGAGCACACATTTCACGGTCTCGACTGACCTTGGCCAGAATCGAGGCGGCAGCAATGGCGGGGACCTGACCATCACCCTGGATCACCGGCGCACTCGGAACCGATAGCTTGGGACAGCGGTTGCCGTCGATCAGCGCCATCCGCGGCGTTACGCTCAAGCCTTCGACTGCCCGCTGCATCGCCAGCATGGTGGCATGAAGAATGTTAAGCCGATCTATTTCGTCAACTTCTGCTCGGGCAATGCACCAGGCCAGCGCCTTTTCACAGATCTCGTCAAACAGCGCTTCGCGCCGTGCTTCAGTCAGCTTCTTCGAGTCGTTGAGGCCCTTGATCGGGCGCCTGGGATCGAGAATGACCGCCGCGGTCACCACCGGCCCGCAGAGAGGGCCCCGCCCCACCTCATCCACCCCCGCCACCAGGTCTTCGACCAGTTTGAAATCCAGCCCGATTTGCATCATTGCGTCCCAGCAAGCTCAAGCACGGCAGCGGCCGCCTGGGTGGACGCATCGCAACGAAGCGTGCGGTGAATGGCGTCAAACCCCTCCGTCTGGACATCACCATTATCCAGCAGGGAGGACAGTCGCTGCGCCATCGCGTCTGGCGTCGCAGCATCCTGAAGCAGTTCCGGCACCAGCTGCCGTTGAGCGAGCAAGTTGGGCAAGGCCACGTATGGGCTTTTGACCATGCTTCGGAGAATACGGAAGGTCAGCGGTGCGACGCTATAGGCGACCACCATGGGCCGTTTGTACAACAGCGCTTCGAGGGTCGCCGTACCGGACGCGATCAATACCGCGTTACATGCCGCCAACGCTTCATGCGAATGGCCGTCAAGCAAGGTCAATGGCAGATCTCGACCCGCCAGCATTTGTTCCAGCTGAAGCCGGCGCTCTGGAGTGGCACAGGGCAACACGAAGCGGATACCCAGTCGCATGGAGCGAAGTCGATCAGCCGCATCGAGAAACAGGGGCCCCAGCCGCGCAACCTCCCCACCCCGACTGCCAGGCATCAAAGCCACGATCAACCCGGTCTGAGGCAGACCCAGCGCCTGGCGCGCAGCAGCTCGGTCAGTCGTCAGCGCAATGGTATCGGCCAACGGATGCCCCACAAAACGCACCTTTACCTGATGTTCGTCGTAGAACTTCGCCTCGAATGGGAACAGCGTCAACATGAGGTCACAGGCGTCGCGGATCTTCAGGACACGCTTCTGTCGCCACGCCCACACCGAGGGACTGACGTAATGTACGGTCTTGATTCCGGCGCGACGCAGCTTGTGCGCCAGATCGAGGTTGAAGTCCGGTGCATCAATGCCAACAAACACGTCGGGGCGCACCTCGAGCAGCGTACGCACCAGGCGCTTACGGCGAGCCAGCAACTCCGGCAAGCGTCCGAGCACCTCGACCAGCCCCATGACGGCGAGGCGTTCGAGGGGAAAGTAGGATTTGAGCCCCAGGGCCTCCATTCGCGGACCACCCACGCCAACGAATTCGACATCCGGCCTCTGGGCTCTGATGGCCTGCATCAGCCCCGCACCCAGGATATCGCCGGACGCCTCGCCAGCTACCAGTGCAACCGTCAATGGCCTGGACATGATCAGCGGGTGATGCCGCGGTTGGACGCCTGTATCGAGTCGCGAAACAGAGCGACCTCGGTGAAGATCCTTGCGTCGTCGGCCAATTCGGCAAGCGCCACGTCAACGGTCAATCCCCGGCGATACACGACCTTGTATGCGTTACGCAGTGCCATGATCGCCTCGGCACTGAACCCGCGCCGGCGCATACCTTCGAAGTTCATGCCGCGTGCCTCGGCCGGATTGCCAAATACCGTGACGAATGCAGGAACGTCCTTGCCAATTGCAGTCCCCATTCCGGAGAAACTGTAAGCGCCGATATGACAATACTGATGGACCAGCGTATAGCCGGACAGTATGGCCCAATCACCAACATGCACATGCCCGGCCAGAGCAGTGTTATTGACGAGGATGCAGTGATTGGCGATAACGCTGTCGTGGCCGATATGGGCATACGCCATGATCAGGTTGTGGTCGCCAATGGTGGTTTCACTTCGATCCTGTACGGTACCCCGATGGATTGTCACGCCTTCGCGGATAACGTTGTGATCTCCAATGACCAGCCGAGTCGGCTCGCCCTTGTACTTGAGATCCGGCGTGTCCTCGCCGACCGAGGAAAACTGAAAAATGCGGTTATGACGACCGATGCGCGTCGGCCCCTTGAGGACCACGTGGGAGGCGATCACTGTTCCCTCGCCTATTTCGACGTCCGGGCCGATGATCGACCATGGCCCGACCTGAACGTTATCAGCCAGTCGGGCAGCCGGATCGACGATCGCACGAGGGTCGATCAAACTCATATCTTCTGTTCCGCACAGATGATTTCTGCCGAGCAGACCGTCTTGCCGTCGACGCTGGCGCGACAGTCGAATTTCCAGATTCCGCGCTTGGCACTGATGAAGGAAGCCTCGAGAATCAGCTGATCACCTGGCACTACCGGCTGCCGGAAACGCAACTTGTCTGACCCGACAAAATAATAGAGCGTACCGTCGGCTGGCTTGACTCCCATCATCTTGAAACCGAGCAGCCCGGCAGCCTGGGCCATGGCTTCGATAATAAGAACGCCGGGCATGATGGGATGCTGCGGAAAGTGCCCGTTGAAAAAAGGCTCGTTGATGGTGACATTCTTATAGGCGCGAACCCGCTTGACTTCTATATCAAGCTCCACCACCCGATCAACCAGCAAGAACGGGTAACGGTGAGGAAGGTATTCGCGAATCTCGTTGATATCCATCATGGGATGAAAAAGCCTGTAATGAGTAGGAAGTGCTGGCACGCCATCAAAGCGGCAACTCGCCGGTCATGATGACCGGCGAGTAATCAGACGATAAGGTCAGGCATCTGAAGACGAATCCCCGCTCGAGGTCACGGCGGACAGGCGTTTTTCTACGCTCTGCAGGCGACGCGCCATGTCGTCAAGATGACGAATGCGAGCAGCGCTCTTGCGCCACTCGGAGGCTGGTTGCATGGCGGTGCCCGACGAATAACTACCGGGCTCCGTGATGGACCGGGTAACCATGGTCATCCCGGTAATGAATACGTTATCGCACACCTCGATATGCCCAACGAGCCCAACCCCCCCGGCGATCATGCAGTTGCGCCCGATCTTGGTGCTCCCGGAGATGCCCGTACAGCCAGCCATCGCCGTGTTGTCACCGATCTGCACGTTGTGGGCAATCATGATCTGGTTGTCCAGTTTCACGCCGTTTCCAATCAAGGTGTCGGAAAGTGCGCCCCGATCGATGGTGGTGTTCGCACCAATTTCCACATCATCACCGATACGCACCCCGCCTAGCTGGGCAATCTTCTCCCAGCTGCCTTGCTGATTGGCAAAACCGAATCCTTCGCCACCGATCACCGCGCCCGGCTGAATCACTACGCGCTCGCCTATCCAGACGTCGTGACAGAGGGTCACACGTGGCGAAAGGCGTCCGCCTGCACCAATCCGGCTGCGAGCCCCGACATAACATTGAGCACCAACGATTACATCAGGACCAATCCACGCCCCTGCCTCGATTACCGACTGAGCGCCGATAGTGGCCGAAGGATCAACATCAGCGCTGG
The DNA here is from genome assembly GCF_058536345.1 of Stutzerimonas sp. C6.4V. Lineage (NCBI taxonomy): Bacteria > Pseudomonadati > Pseudomonadota > Gammaproteobacteria > Pseudomonadales > Pseudomonadaceae > Stutzerimonas > Stutzerimonas sp. C6.4V. Next base: position 675,129 of record NZ_JBZUBM010000001.1, on the reverse strand, counting down.
CATCTACGATAGCGCTGGGGTGGACACCGGCAGCGGGCCGGGGTCTCGTTTCGAAGACGTGAGATATCTGCGCATAGGCAAGGTACGGATTGGCAACAATGAGCGCAGTGCCAGCGTAGTCTTCGGCATCTTTCTGGGTAAGCAGAACGGCGCCGGCGCGCGTGCTCTGGAGAAACTTGCGGTACTGGGCGTTGGCCAAGAAGGTCAGCTGGTCTGGGCCCGCGTCCTGCAGCGTTGCCAGGCCTGATACCCGCTGGCCTGCTTCGCCTCGCAAGGTGGCACCTAGCCGCTCAGCCAGGTCACCAAGGGTATAAGACACCTGCTCCATCAGCGCAGCTGATTCATGCGCTCGATGACCTGGCGAGTGATGTCGTACTGCGGCTTGACATCAACTACCGCACCGCGCTCGAGCACCAGATCGTAGTCGCCTTTCTTGATGACTTCTTCTACAGCCTTGTCGAGCTTCGGCTTGAGTTGCTTGAGCATGTCCCGGTCAGCGGAAGCCTTGGATTCGTTCAGCTCCTTTGACAAGAACTGGAAGTCACGTGCTTTTTGCTTGAATTCGAGCTCTAGACGCTCACGCTCGGCTTGCTGCATCTTATCACCGTCCTTGCCCAGGCGGTCCTGGATACGCTTGGCATCACTTTCCAGCCCCTTGAGTTTTTCCAGCTGCGGGCCGAATTTCTTTTCTGCGTCAACCGAGTAGCGTTTGGCAGCGTCAGATTCAAGCAAAGCCATCTGATAATTCATAACTGCGATTTTCATTTCCGCGAATGCGGGGGTCGCCACTAGAGCAGCGGCAACAACAAGCAGTTGGGTCAACTTACGCACGGTAAATACCACTCTTCATGAATGCGCTGGAGCAAGGCTCCAGATGATTAAAAGGTTTGGCCAAGCGAGAACTGGAATACCTGGGTATCAGCATCGTCCGGCTTCATTACTGGCATGGCCAAGCTGAAGCTCAAGGGTCCCATGGCCGTAATCCAGGTAAGGCCCACACCAACCGAGCTGGCCATGTCGCCGATATCTATGTCACTGCACTTGGCTGAGTCCGATGGGCAGTTCGTATCGTAGACGTTACCGACGTCCCAGAACACCGAAGTCCGCAACGAACGTTGATCCTTGACGAACGGCATGGGGAAAAGCACTTCGACGCCGCCCTGGATCAGCACGTTTCCGCCGAATGGAAGCGCATCTTGGTCCGGGTCAGCAATAGTTCCGGGCCTTCCGCCAGGATTACCCTCTCCCCGGCTAGGAGTACTGCGCGGACCGAGACTACTGTCTTCGAACCCACGAACCGAATTAAAGCCGCCGGCGTAGTAATGCTCATAGAACGGCAAGCGGGACGTCGAGCCATATGCATCGCCATAACCCAACTGGGTATGCAAGCGCATGGTGTAAGTTTGGGTCACTGGCAGGAACAACTGGGCGTTGTAATCCAGCTTGTAGAAGGATAAATCGCTGCCTGGAATGGTTGTTTCAAGGGAAAGGCTTTGCGAATGTCCCCGAGTTGCCAGAACGCCGCGGTTCAAAGTCGACTCAGACCACCCCACGGACGCCTTGAAATTGAGATAACTGTCGCCTTCTGCCTCCATGAAATCGAAGATTTCGTCGACCGTGTAACGGCCTGTATCAATCGTGTCTTGTTGTGCAGATAGACCAAACGACAACCGCGAAGTCTCGCTGATCGGATAGCCGATATTCACACCACCGCCCAAGCTGTCGACCGAGTAGCTGGAAACGTCGTAGTCCAGCTCGTCGTAATCGGTGGTTCGATAGAAGGCGTTATAGCCGAGGCTGACGCCGTCTTCGGTCCAGTAGGGGTCGACGAAACCGAAGTTGTAGCGCGACTGGTATTCGCTGCGCGTCAGTCCCAGGCTGACCCGGTTGCCGGTACCAAGGAAGTTATTCTGACTGATCGATCCACCGAGGATCAGGCCGGCGTTCTGGGCAAAACCGATACTCGCCATGATCGAACCAGAAGGCTGTTCTTCGACGCTATAGTTCACATCGATCTGGTCGTCGGTGCCCGGGACCTGTGGCGTTTCGACGTTAACTTCCTTGAAAAACCCCAACCGCTCGAGGCGCGTCTTGGACTGATCGATCAGGTAGGTCGACGCCCAGCCGCCTTCCATCTGGCGCATTTCGCGACGAAGCACTTCATCCTCAGTCTTGGTGTTGCCGCGGAAATTAATGCGATTTACGTAGGCGCGCTTGCCAGGATCAACAACGAAGGTGATCGAGACAGTATTGTTTTCATCGTTGGTTTCGGGCACGCCGTTGACGTTGGCGAAGGTATAACCCTCATTACCCAGGCGTCGCGTGATCAGCTCCGACGTGGTGGTCATGACTTTTCGCGAAAAAACCTGACCTCCCTTCGCCAGCAGCAGCGATTGCAGCTCTTCCTGCGGAACCTTGAGATCCCCGCTCAGCTTGACATCACTGACCGTGTAACGATCCCCTTCGGCAATGTTGACCGTAACATAGACGTCTTTCTTGTCCGGGGTAATGGAGACCTGGGTGGAGGTGATGTCCATGTTGATATAACCGCGATCCAGATAGTAGGAACGCAGGCGTTCAAGGTCGCCTGAGAGCTTTTCCCGGGCGTACTTGTCATCATTGCGGAAGAACGACAGCCAGTTGCTGGTCTTGAGTTCGAATAGATCAGTCAGATCTTCATCGGGGAAGACTGAATTTCCCACGACATTGATGTGCTTGATCGCAGCAACCGACCCTTCGTTGATATCTATCTTCAGGGCGACGCGGTTACGCGGCTGTGGCACCACTTCTGTCTCGATGGTGGCCGAATAACGTCCCTGGGCAACATACTGCCGCTGCAACTCGTTGCGCACACCTTCAAGGGTGGCCTGCTGGAATATTTCGCCCTCGGCAAGGCCGGACTGTTGCAGACCGGAAAGCAGATCTTCGGTCTTGATCGCCTTGTTGCCATCGATTTCGATGCCTGAGATCGAGGGGCGCTCGACAACGTTGATCACCAGCACGTCACCTTCACGACCGAGCTGAATGTCTTCGAAAAAACCCGTACGGAACAGAGCGCGGGTAGCATCGACCAGGCGACTGTCATCGGCAGCCTGGCCCACGTTCAACGGCAGCGCACCGAAAACACTGCCAGCAGAGACACGCTGCAGACCGTTGACACGTATATCGGAGATGGTGAAGGACTCGGCGTGAACTTCGGCAATCATCAGTGCGGAAATAACCGCAGGTAGCAGCAGACGTTTCATGAAGTCCTTTCTTTTCAAACCTGATAATTGAACCTGCGCTTGGCGCGGCGACATCAAGGTAAATGGCGGTTAAAGGCGGCCAAGGTCGTTGACCAACGCAAGCAGCATCACGCCGACAACCAGGCTGATACCGATCTGTACGCCCCATCCCTGAACTCTGTCCGACAAGGGACGTCCACGGACCCACTCGACCAGATAGAAGAGCAGATGCCCTCCATCCAGAACGGGGATAGGCAATAGATTGAGTACCCCAAGACTTATGCTCAGGTAGGCGAGGAAGTTCAGGAAGTCGCCCACGCCGGACTGTGCAGAAGCGCCCGCCACTTTAGCAATGGTTATCGGGCCGCTCAAGTTTTTTACCGAGAGCTCCCCAAAGAGCATTTTCTTCAGTGAATCCAGCGTCAGGATGCTCATTGTCCAAGTGCGGCGCAGCCCTTCACCGATGGCTTCGACCGGCCCGAAGCTGACGTTTCGAAGCATTTCATCCGGCCATTCACCTGCTGATACGCCCGCCCCCAGATAGCCTCTACGGTTTTCGCCGTCGCCGCGCTCAGCTAATGTCACTGGCAGCTCAAGGCGCTGCCCATCACGTTCAATCCCCAGCATCACTGACTGGCCGTGCAAGGGCCTGACCTGATCGATCACTTCCTGCCATTCACCAAGTGGTCTGCCGTTCAGTGTGGCGAGACGATCACCAAGAAGAACCCCGGCAGCCTGCGCCGGCCCTTCGGGGTCAAGCTGAGCTACGACAGGTTCGACAACCGGGCGCCACGGGCGGATACCCAGCGACTTGATCGGATCAGGCTCTTCGGCGCCTTTGAGCCAGTCGACCAGTTCGAGCTCGACGCTCTGCGCCTCACCTCCCTCTACGCTACGGACAAGCAGGCTCAGGGACCCGCTTTCACCGAGACGACGCACCAGCTGCAGGTTGACGTCAGCCCAACCCGAAATGGTCTTGCCATTGATTTCAAGAATTTCCTGGCCTGCCGCAAGACCGCCGCGTTCCGCGAGGCTGCCTACCTCGACCGCGCCAACCACCGGCCGAACCTGCTCGCTGCCCAGCATGGCAAGCGCCCAGAAGAACAACAGCGCGAGCAGGAAGTTGGCAATGGGTCCGGCCGAGACGATGGCAAACCGCTGTTTGACAGTCTTACGGTTGAAGGCCTGATCCATCAGCGCAGGCGGAACGTCGCCCTCGCGCTCGTCAAGCATCTTCACGTAACCGCCGAGAGGAATGGCTGCGACGACAAATTCGGTCCCCTGCCTGTCATGCCAACGAAGCAAGGGCCGACCGAACCCAACCGAAAAACGCAGCACCTTGACACCACAACGGCGCGCGACCCAGAAATGCCCGTACTCGTGGAAGGTAACCAGAACACCCAGCGCAACGAGGGTGCCAACGATCATGTACAACGCGCCCATAATGTCCTCTGCCCAAAAAGGCGGTTTATAAGCTGCAGGCTTCAGGCCCTGTCGAATCCGCCAAGGCGTCTTAGCTGAACGACGCGCGTAGCCTCTCTCTACCTATCGCGACGCTGCAACCAGCTACAAGCCAGTCGGCGAGCCTGCTGGTCCGCAGCAAGAACATCATCCAGGCAGCGAACCGGGACGGAAGCCTGGGCCTCAAGAGTGTCCTGGATCATACTCGCGATTTCAGTAAAGCGAATGCGGCCATCGAGGAAAGCGTCCACTGCCACTTCATTCGCTGCATTGAGCATGGCGGGCGCCGTCCCGCCCACCTCTGCTGCTTGCCTGGCGATGCGCAGGCAGGGAAACCGCTGTGGGTCAGGGGCCTCGAAATCCAGGCGCCCGATTTGCAGCAGATCCAATGCTGACACACCCGAATCGATACGTTCCGGCCAGGCGAGCGCATGAGCGATCGGCGTGCGCATGTCGGGATTGCCCAGCTGGGCAAGAACAGACCCATCGATGTAGTCGACCATCGAATGGATGACGCTCTGTGGGTGGACGACTACCTCCACCTGATCGGGCCGCGCATCGAACAGCCAGCATGCCTCGATCAGCTCAAGCCCCTTGTTCATCATGCTCGCCGAGTCGACAGATATCTTGCGTCCCATGGACCAGTTCGGGTGAGCACAGGCCTGCTCGACGGTGACAGTGGCCAGCTGGTCCTGAGGCATACCGCGAAACGGCCCGCCGGAGGCGGTCAGAAGGATCCGCCTGACACCGACCTTGGCGAGTCCTTGGGAATAATCGCCGGGCAGGCACTGGAATATCGCATTGTGCTCGCTGTCGATCGGTAGCAACACCGCCTTGCTCTCACGCAAGGCCTGCATGAAGAGCGCACCAGACATGACCAGCGCTTCCTTGTTGGCCAGCAGCACGCGCTTACCCGCTTGCACCGCAGACAGCGTTGGGCGCAAGCCTGCAGCACCTACGATGGCAGCCATCACTGCATCGACATCAGGGTGTGCGGCCACCTCGCTTAGCCCCGCCTCACCTATCAGCACCTCGGTTGCCAAGCCGTCTTCCTTCAGCTGGCCTTGCAGCATTAACGCCTGATCGCTTTCAGCAACCACCGCATACCGTGGTTGATAACGCCGGCATAGGTCGCGAAGCTCTGGAACCCGGCTGTAGGCGGTCAGCGCGAAAGCCTGATAGCGGTCGGGATGACGCGATATGACATCCAGAGTACTCAGGCCGATCGAGCCTGTGGCGCCTAGCACCGTGACCTGCAGGGGAGCTCTCACCACACGCCCCACCCAGCGAGCCACAGCAGAACGGTGAACACCGGAACGGCAGCGGTCAGACTGTCGATGCGATCCAGCACACCACCATGCCCGGGCAGCAAGTGACTACTGTCCTTGACCCCCGAACTGCGCTTGAACATGCTTTCTGTCAAGTCACCTACCACGGAAATCACCACCACCAAGGCGGCGCCCAGCAGGGCAAGTACCAATTCCCGTGCAGACCAGCCGTGATAGAGCCCGACGCCCGCAGTGATGAGCAGACTAGCGATCAGGCCGCCGATCAGCCCTTCCCAGCTCTTGCCGGGGCTGACCCGAGCCGCGAGTTTGCGCCTACCAAAGGTCTTGCCAGCGGCATAGGCGCCGATATCAGCCCCCCAGACCAGGACCATGACCGCAACGATCAACCAGTTGCCCTGAGGCCACTGCTTGAGCAGAACCAACCCTTGCCACGCGGGCAACAGAACCAGCAAGCCAATACCCAGACTGCCGAGACGACCACCCCAATGGCGCTGGCTCTCGGGGTAACCGAGGACCAAGGCCAACGCAAACAACCACCACAGCACACTGATTGCCAGCAGCCAAGGCGCCCATGAAGGGGCCAGATACAGCCCAGCCAGCAGTAAGGCGACAGCCAGCGCATACAGGACCCGCACCATCTGGTCGGTGAATCCCGCCAGACGCGCCCATTCCCATGCCCCCAGCACCACGACGACGCCGATGAACAGAGCGAAAGCCAGCCCTTCCAGAAGGAAGAAGCCAATCAGTGCGATCGGCAGAAGAATGGCCGCAGTGATGATGCGTTGCTTCAGCATTCTGCACGAACCTCGATTGCGACCTGGTCACCCGTCTTCCCGAAACGGCGCTGCCGACGGGCGAAGTCTGCTAGCGCCGTGCGCATCGCGTCGTGCTTGAAATCTGGCCAGAACAGATCGGAGAAATACAACTCGGCATAGGCAAGCTGCCACAACAGAAAGTTGCTGATGCGGTGCTCACCGCCGGTACGAATACACAGGTCAGGTAACGGCATGCCCCCGGTGGCAAGATATTCCTGGAATAACGCCGGCGTGACTTGGTCCGGATTCAAACGCCCCGCTTGCGCCTCTCGGGCCATTCGCTGCGCAGCCTGGAGAATGTCCCACTGCCCGCCATAGTTGGCTGCCACCTGCAGCACGAAACGACCGCTGCCTGCCGTCATCTCTTCAGCTTCAAGCATGGCGGCTTGCAGTTCGGGATGAAAGCGGGAACGGTCACCAATGATGCGCAAGCTGATGTCGTTATCATTCAGCTTCCGTGCTTCGCGCCTGAGGGCACTGAGGAAAAGCTCCATCAAGGCGCCTACTTCGTCGGCTGGCCGCTGCCAGTTTTCACTGGAGAACGCGAAAAGAGTCAGCACCTCGACTCCCGCTTCAGCGCAAACTTCGATCACCGCACGAACCGCGTCCACACCAGCCTTGTGACCGGCCACACCAGGCAATAGGCGCCGTTTTGCCCAGCGATTGTTGCCATCCATGATGATTGCGACATGACGGGGTACATTCCGCCCGGCAATCTGCCTGACCTTTTCCATGAAACGACTCTACCTGCGCTCAAACACGCTGCGAACAATAGGAGCAACTGCCAATGACAGTTCCCGGGGATACAGCTGGTTAACCCCTTGCGTGCCAGCTCCTGAACTGCTGACCCGCCCCGACATGAGCGATACGAACATGACCTGACGAAGCAATGTCAAACGGCCATCAGGTCGCTTTCTTTGCCTTCCAATGCCTTGTCGATCTCCGCAACGTACTTGTCAGTCAGCTTTTGAACGTCATCCTGACCGCGACGTTCCTCGTCTTCGCTGATTTCCTTCTCTTTCACCAGGTCCTTGAGCTGTGCGATGGCATCACGGCGAATGTTGCGCACGGCGACCCGGGCGTTTTCAGCTTCGGCGCGGGCCTGCTTGGTGTAGCCCTTGCGCGTCTCCTCGGTCAGCGCCGGCATCGGCACTCGAATGGTAGTACCAGCAGTGGCCGGATTAAGGCCGAGGTCGGAAGTCATGATGGCTTTCTCGACCGCCTGGATCATGCTGCGATCAAAAATCGTCAGCGCCAGGGTCCGCGAGTCTTCGGCTGTCACGTTGGCGATCTGGCGCAGCGGAGTATCGCTGCCGTAGTAGGACACCATCACACCATCCAGAATGCTTGGATGAGCCCGGCCGGTACGGATCTTGGCAAAGGCGTGACCCAGCGACTCCAGCGTTTTTTTCATGCGCTCCTGCGCATCCTGCTTGATCTCGTTGATCATTGTTTAGGTTCCTCGATCAGGGTTCCTTCAGCGCCACCGAGCACGATATTGAGCAGGGCGCCTGGCTTGTTCATGTTGAAGACCCGTAGCGGCATGTCGTGGTCACGACACAGGCAGATGGCCGTCAGATCCATCACGCCGAGCTTGCGGTCGAGTACGTCGTCGTATGTCAGCTGCTCGAATTTCTCCGCGTTCGGATCCTTGAACGGGTCAGCAGTATAAACACCGTCGACCTTCGTGGCCTTCAGCACGACGTCGGCATGTATTTCAATGGCGCGCAGACACGCTGCCGAATCGGTAGTAAAGAATGGATTGCCGGTACCGGCAGAGAAAATCACCACCTCACCACTTTTCAGGTGACGCATAGCCTTGCGACGATCGTAGTGATCGGTGACGCCTACCATGGATATGGCCGACATGACGAGTGCCGGAATATTCGAACGCTCCAGCGCGTCGCGCATGGCGAGGGAGTTCATGACCGTAGCCAGCATTCCCATGTGATCGCCCGTGACACGATCCATGCCGGCAGCCGACAGCGCCGCGCCACGGAACAGGTTTCCGCCGCCGATGACAAGCCCTACCTCCACGCCGATTCCGACCAACTGGCCGACTTCAAGGGCCATGCGATCCAGTACCTTGGGGTCTATGCCGAAGTCTTCCGAGCCCATCAGGGCTTCGCCGCTTAATTTGAGCAGAATGCGTTTGTAGCGAGGATTGCGTGCACTCATCTGCTGAGCCATTGGCGTTGTTTCTCCTGCGGCGTTTGTATGACTGACCTGGCCGTACAGCCAGAAAATATCTGCGCTATGACAGCGAAGCTGCGGCTTGGTGCCGAGCGATGACTATATCGTGACAAATAAACAATTTCCGGGCTTCAGTTCGACAAAGAGGCCGCGCGCGTGAGCGGGCAGCCTCTTCGAGGTCAACTAAGCGTATTACTGCTTGGTAGCAGCTACCTGAGCAGCAACTTCTGCAGCGAAGTCAACTTCAGCGCGCTCGATACCTTCGCCTACTTCGTAACGAACGAAGGAAACGATTTCGGCACCGGCCTTCTTCGCCAGCTCACCAACCTTGATTTCCGGGTCCTTGACGAAGGCCTGCTCGACAAGGCTGGCTTCAGCCAGGAACTTGCTGATGCGACCGGCGACCATCTTCTCGACGATTTCCGCTGGCTTGCCCTTGATCTTGTCCTCGTTCAGGGCCAGGAAGATTTCCTTCTCCTTGGCAACGGCCTCCTCAGATACCTGCGACGGATCCAGGAACTGGGGGTTGCTGGCCGCGACGTGCATGGCGATCTCCTTGGCCAACTCGACGCTGCCGCCCTTCAGGGCTACCAGCACACCGATGCGATGGCCATGCAGGTAGGCACCGACCAGATCGGCTTCAACGGTGGTCAGCCGGCGGATGTTGACGTTTTCGCCACACTTGGCCACCAGCGCTTCACGATCCGCTTCCTGGGCGGCGATCAGCGGAGCTGCATCGGTCATCTTCTCGGCGAAGGCTTTCTCGACACTGTTGCTGACGAAGTTCTTGAAGTCGTCCTGCAGAGCCAGGAAGTCGGTCTGCGAGTTGACTTCGATAATCACGGCGCGCTTATTGTCATCAGCGACCTTGACTGCAATGGCGCCTTCGGCAGCAATGTTGCCCGCCTTCTTGGCTGCCTTGATCGCGCCAGCGGCACGCATGTCATCAATGGCTTTTTCGATGTCGCCGCCAGCAGCGGTGAGTGCCTTTTTGCAATCCATCATGCCTTGGCCAGTGCGCTCGCGCAGTTCTTTAACCAGGGCTGCAGTGATCTCTGCCATGTTCGCAAATCCTCTCGATTCGATTTTCGATCATCGCCTCTTGGTCAGGCGATCAATTCGGAAGTGGCAAAAAGGGGGCATAGCCCCCTTCTTGTTCAACGGGTATCAGCTAGGCGACAGTCTCGCTCAGCCTTGTGCGGCCTCGGGAGCTGCCTCTTCGACGAACTCGTCAGCACCGCCAGCGCCATTCTGGCGACCGCGCAGGACTGCATCAGCCATCGAGCTCAGATAGAGTTGCACGGCGCGGATGGCATCATCGTTACCGGGAATGATGTAGTCGACGCCTTCCGGGCTGCTGTTGGTGTCGACGATACCAATGACCGGAATACCGAGCTTGTTGGCTTCGGAGATGGCAATGCGCTCATGATCGACGTCGACTACGAACATCGCGTCGGGCAGACCACCCATATCCTTGATGCCGCCCAGGCTGCGATCCAGTTTTTCCAGATCACGGGTACGCATCAGCGCTTCTTTCTTGGTCAGCTTCTCGAAGGTACCGTCCTGAGACTGGGTTTCCAGCTCACGCAGGCGCTTGATCGAGGCGCGAATGGTCTTGTAGTTGGTCAGCATGCCGCCCAACCAGCGATGATCGACGTACGGAGAGCCGCAACGCGTGGCTTCTTCGCGAACGATCTTGCCAGCGGAACGCTTGGTGCCAACGAACAGAATCTTGTTCTTGCCGGCCGCCAGCTTCTCAACGAAACGCAGCGCGTCGTTGAACATCGGCAGGGTTTTTTCAAGGTTGACGATATGAATCTTGTTGCGCGCACCGAAAATGTACTTGTTCATTTTCGGGTTCCAGTAACGGGTCTGGTGGCCGAAGTGCACACCGGCCTTCAGCATATCGCGCATGGTGACTTGAGACATGGGACTTCCTCAGAATAAGTCGGGTTAGGCCTCCACGCGTCCCGATATCCAACTCTTTCGAGCACCCAGGATACCGTGCCGACACGTGTGTGGGGTCAGGCTCGGCGGGTAGTCCCGCAGAGCGGCGCGTTTTATAGCACAAAGACCGGCAAGAGGCTAGCGCGGCCAACCATAACCGGCTCGCAACCACCAGAAGCAACGCATCGCATCGACTGATCAGCCTCCCCGGCCGCCTGCAGCTGCAGGGCTGTTTGGTTTATCATCTGCTCAATTTTTTCAGCCAGCGCCTCTTGGCGCCAAGAGGATTGCATGACCGTTTCCATCAAGACCCCTGAAGATATCGAGAAGATGCGCATCGCAGGCCGCCTGGCTGCAGAGGTGCTCGAAATGATTGGTGAGTACGTCAAGCCGGGTGTGACTACCGAAGAGCTGGACCGCCGCTGCCACGACCACATCGTCAACGTACAACAGGCCATCCCCGCCCCGCTCAATTACAAGGGCTATCCAAAGTCGATCTGTACGTCCATCAATCATGTGGTCTGCCATGGCATTCCCAACGACAAACCATTGAAGGATGGCGACATTCTTAACATCGACATTACCGTCATCAAGGATGGCTATCATGGGGACACCAGCAAGATGTTCCTGGTGGGCAAAGCGCCCGAGTGGGCAGAGCGCCTGTGCAAGGTCACTCAGGAATGCCTCTATAAAGGTATCGAGATCGTCCGGCCCGGCGCGCGGCTTGGCGATATCGGCGAAGTCATTCAGAAGCACGCCGAAAAGAATGGCTTCTCCGTTGTTCGTGAATATTGTGGCCACGGTATTGGCAAGGTCTTCCACGAAGAACCTCAGGTTCTCCACTATGGCCGTGCCGGGACCGGACTGGAGCTGGCGGAAGGCATGACCTTCACCATCGAGCCGATGATCAACCAGGGTCGGTCCGAGACCCGACTGCTGGGAGACGGCTGGACGGCCATCACCAAGGACCGCAAGCTGTCAGCTCAGTGGGAGCACACCATTGTGGTCACCTCCGACGGGTATGAAATCCTGACCCTGCGCAGCGACGATACCATTGCTCGCACTTCGGCCTGATCGCCTACCCGTTTCGCTGCTATGAAGGAGGGGCCTACCCATGCCTCAGGTTGACCCCGAGCTCTTCGACCCTAGCCAGTTCCAGGCGGAGCTTGCCCTCAAGGCCAGCCCTATTGCCGCGTTCAAGAAGGTTATCCGCAAGGCGCGCGAAGCACTCGATGCACGCTTCCTTGCCGGCGGAGATATTCGTCGACTGATCGAGGACCGGGCCTGGTTCGTTGACCAGATTCTTTGCGCGGCCTGGGAACGATTCAACCGGAGTGCCGATACCGATATCGCCCTGGTTGCCGTGGGCGGCTACGGCCGCGGCGAGCTGCATCCCTACTCCGATATCGATCTGCTGATTCTGCTTGAAGAAAGTGATCACGAGGTATTCCGCAACGCAATCGAAGGGTTCCTGACCCTGCTCTGGGACATCGGTCTGGAAGTTGGCCAGAGCGTACGCACGGTAGCCGAATGCGCCGAGGAAGCCCGCGCGGACCTGACCGTCATCACCAACCTGATGGAAAGTCGCACCATTGCAGGGCCCGAGCGGTTGCGCCAAAGCATGCTCCAGGTCACCGGCCCGTCCGAGATGTGGAGCAGCAAGGAATTCTTCCTGGCCAAGCGTAACGAGCAGGCGGCCCGGCATTCGAAATACAACAACACCGAATACAACCTCGAACCCAACGTAAAAGGCTCGCCAGGGGGGCTCCGCGATATCCAGACCATTCTCTGGATCGCACGGCGGCAGTTTGGCAGCCTCAACCTGAGCGCCATCGTCGACCAGGGGTTTCTCACCGAGGGCGAGTACGCCCTGCTGGTGTCCAGCCAGGAATTTATCTGGCGGGTTCGCTACGGTCTCCACATGCTTGCTGGACGCGCCGAAGACCGCCTGTTGTTCGACCATCAGCGAAGCCTGGCCGCCCTCCTCGGTTATGAGGACAGCGACGCCAAACTCGCCATCGAACGTTTCATGCAGAAGTATTACCGTGTGGTGATGAGCATCTCCGAGCTCAGCGACCTGGTCGGCCAGCATTTTGCCGAGGTGATCCTCTGGGACGGCGAGACCGGACCGGCCGTCTCGCTCAACAGCCGTTTTCTGCTACGCGATGGCTACCTCGAAGTCGCCGATGACTCGGTGTTCAAGCGTCGGCCCTTTGCGATTCTCGAGATATTCGTGCTGCTCGCACAGCACCCGGAAATACAAGGTGTCCGAGCCGAAACCATTCGCCTGCTGCGCGACCATCGCCACCTGATCGACGATGAGTTCCGCAGCGACATACGCAACACCAGCCTGTTCATCGAGCTGTTCAAGTGCAAGGAAGGCATCCATCGCAACCTGCGTCGAATGAACCGCTACGGGATTCTCGGGCGCTACCTTCCCGAGTTCGGCCACATCGTCGGCCAGATGCAACACGACCTTTTTCACATCTATACCGTCGACGCGCACACACTCAACGTCATCAAATATCTGCGCAAGCTCGGCAAGCCTGGCGTGGCGGAAAAATATCCGTTGGCCAGCAAGCTGGTCGAACGACTGCCCAAGCCGGAGCTCATCTATATAGCCGGCCTTTACCACGACATCGCCAAGGGCCGTGGGGGCGACCACTCCGAGCTTGGCGCTGTGGATGCCCAGGCCTTCTGTGCACGCCACAAGCTTCCAGCCTGGGACACCCGCCTGGTGGTCTGGCTGGTCGAGAACCATCTGGCAATGTCCACCACTGCGCAGCGCAAGGATCTGTCGGATCCCCAGGTGATCAATGATTTTGCCCAGCAAGTCGGCGACGAGACGCACCTGGATTATCTCTATGTACTGACTGTGGCGGACATCAACGCCACCAACCCGACCCTGTGGAATTCGTGGCGAGCAAGCTTGTTGCGCCAGCTCTACACCGAGACCAAGCGCGCCCTCAAACGCGGATTGGAAAACCCTCTGGATCGGGAAGAGCAGATCCGCCAGACCCAGCGTGCCGCGCTCGACAACCTGGTTCGCAATGGCACCGACCCGGACGACGCCGAGCAGCTCTGGTCGCAACTGGGCGACGATTACTTCATGCGTCACTCGTCTGCCGATGTGGCCTGGCATACCGAGGCCATCATCGAACATCCTGATGATGGCGGCCCGCTGGTATTGATCAAGGAGACCACCCAGCGGGAGTTCGAGGGTGGTACGCAGATATTCATCTATGCCCCGGACCAGCATGACTTCTTCGCCGTCACGGTGGCAGCCATGGACCAGTTGAACCTGAACATCCATGACGCGCGGATCATCACCTCAAGCAGCCAGTTCACGCTGGATACCTATATCGTGCTGGACGCCGACGGTAGCCCCATCGGCAACGATCCCGAGCGCACCGAGGAGATTCGCCAGGGGCTAATCGCCGCGCTACGCAACCCGGACGACTACCTGACGATCATCCAGAAGCGAGTGCCGCGGCAGTTGAAGCATTTCGCCTTTCCACCGCAAGTCACCATCCACAACGACATGCAACGGCCGCAGACCATCATCGAGGTCGTCGCCCCTGACCGGCCCGGTTTGCTGGCGCGCATCGGACAGTTGTTCCTGGACTTCGACCTTTCGGTGCAAAACGCCAAGATCGCCACCCTGGGCGAACGCGTCGAAGACGTATTTTTCGTGACCCAGGCCGACAACCAGCCACTGTCCGACCCGCAACTGTGCATCCAGCTGCAGCAGGCGATGATCAAGCAACTGTCCCAGGACAACGAGCATCAACCTTCCCCGAGCAGCATCGTCATCTGAGAGGTCTGTCCTGGCGGCATTGCGCCGCCAGGTTGGCTGTCAGTCCCAGGGTTTGCCGCGCGTCCTGGCCGTATAGGGCAGCTTTTGCTGCATCGCGGCCTTGGCCAGCACATGCGCGCTGACAGGCGCAGTGAGAAACAGGAAAAGAGTTATCAGCACTTCGTGCAGGCTGATGCCATCCCCCTGGTTGCTGAAGAAGATCATCGACGCCACGACAACCCCACCTACGCCCAAGGTTGTGGCCTTGGTCGGCCCGTGCAGACGCGTAAAGAAATCCGGCAGGCGGTAGAGCCCGATCGCGCCAATCAAAGCAAAGACGCTGCCTGTTATGAGAAACAGGCTAATCAACAATTCGGCCCAGAATGGCAATGGCATGGCAGATCCTTAGTCGATGATGTCGCCGTGGAGCAGGTGCTTGCCTACTGCCACGGTGCTGACGAAGCCCATGACCGCGATGAGCAGCGCAGCTTCGAAGAAGAGATCGGAAGCCAACCAGATCCCGAACAGAACAATCATTGCCAACGCATTGATGTACAGCGTATCGAGGGCCAGCACCCGGTCGGGCATGTCGGGCCCTTGAACCAGACGGACCACGTTCAATAGCGCCGCAAGTCCGATGATTGCCATGCACAGGGGAATCACGTACGAGAGCATTCGAATATCTCCAGCAACGGCGTTTCGTAACGGTTCTTCACCTCGGCCACTACGGCTTCGATATCGGGGGCGTCCAGCGCGTGTATCAACAGCACCCTGTGGTCGGCTCGCAACGAGGCGGATACCGTACCCGGGGTCAGCGAGATGATGCTGGTCAGCACCGCCAGGACGAAAGGATGCTCGATAGCCATCGGTACCTCGATGAAAGCCGGCTGCAGATTTCCGCGCGGGCCGAGCACCAGCTTCGCCACATGAAGGTTGGCCACGGCAATATCGTAGAAGACCTTTGCCGTGAAGCGGCAGAGCATCATCGGGCGACGTACCGCAGGGACATCGATGAGAAAGCCGCCAACCAGCAGCGGAATGGCCCAACCCAGGAACAGGCCGAGCAAGATGTGGCCCAGGCTGACGGTGTTGTTAAGCAGCAACCAGAGCGCCGCAAGCAGAAGCGTCAAAGGCAGGTTGGGCAGGATGCGTGACTTCAAGCGGCACCTCCCTGGATGATCTGCAGGTAGGGACCAAGATCGAACAACTGTGCGGCTGTCGCCTGGACATAGACGTGGATCGGATTGGCTGCGAGTACAAGCAACACGCTACCAAACAACAGACCAAAGCTCGCTGCCAAACGGACAGGATCTGCCGGCTTGCCGACGCTTGCCGCGTCACTCGAGCGCCAGAAGATCATGCTTCCGGCACGCCCCAGGGCGAGCACCATACCCAGCCCACCAATCAATACCACCGGCCAGAGCAGGCTGGCATCGACGCCGGGAGGGACAGCGCGTAGCAACATCACCTTGCCAAGAAACCCCGAGAAAGGTGGCAGCCCGGCCACCGATATCGCCCCGGCAAAAAACAAGGCGCCGAGCATCAGCGGCTGTCGCAGCGCGGGCGCCGAGATCAGTTCCGCAGCGCTATCGCCCCGCTGCCTGGCAATGACATCAGCAAGAAGAAACAGACCGCCGGCGACCAAGGTGCTATGGATGAGGTAATACAGGGCGGCGGCAAGGCCTTCCAGCGTTCCCAGCGCAACCCCTGCCAGCAGCGTGCCTACCGACACCACAACAAGATAGGAAAGGAGTATCTGCAGGTTGCGAGCCGCAAGCGCTCCCAGAACGCCGCCGGCCAGGGTGAGCATCGAAAGTGGCCATAGCCAGTCGAGCGCCATGTCGGTCAGCACACCTGCCTGGCTGCCATAAACAAGCGTGAACACCCGCACAATCGCATACAGGCCAAGCTTGGTCATGATCGCAAAAAGCGCGGCGACGGGAGCCGTGGCACTGGCATAGGCTCGCGGCAGCCAGAAGTACAACGGCAAGATGGCTGCCTTCAACGCAAAGACCACCAACAGCAGATAACCCGCCGCAGCCAAAAGAGGCGCTTCGGCAGGATCGGCCGCACCCACCCGAACCGCCAGGTCGGCCATGTTCAAGGTCCCGGTCAGCCCATAGAGCATGCTGACGCCGATGAGAAAAAGTGAGGAGCCCAGCAGGTTCAACACGACGTAATGGATCCCCGCCTGGACCCGTTTCGCACCGTGCCCGTGCAGGAGCAAGGCGTAGGACGAAATCAGCAGGATCTCGAAGAAGACGAACAGGTTGAACAGATCGCCGGTGAGAAAAGCGCCATTGATTCCTGCGAGCTGAAACTGGAACAAAGCGTGAAAGTTAGGCCCGCGCCCGTCATCACCTCGTGAGGCATACAGCACTGCAAAGGCAGCGAGGATAGCAGTCACCAGCAACATCAGCGCACTCAGACGATCAAGCAGCAGCATGATGCCGAACGGTGGCGGCCAGTCGCCCAGGCGATACACAGACAGCACACCGGAATCGGCTTGCGTCAGCAACCAGAGCGTCAGTGGCAAGAGCAGCCAGGTCGCACTGACGGAAAGCACGCGCTTGAACTGCTCAGCTCGGCGATGAGTCAACAGCAGCACACAACCGGCAAACAGCGGCAACAGGATCGGAAGGATCAACGCATGATTCATTCGCGCGGCTCCCGCCCGTCTACATGATCGGTCCGCAGCTCGCCTAGACCACGCAACGCCAAAATCACCACGAAGGCGGTCATCGCGAAACCGATGACAATCGCCGTCAATACCAATGCCTGCGGCAAGGGATCCCCGTACTCGGCGCTCTGTCCGATTACCGCCGGCGCACCGGTACTGAGACGCCCCATGGCGAAGATGAAAAGGTTCACTGCGTATGAAATCAGGGTCAGCCCCATAACAACTGGAAAGATGCGCGCCCGCAGCAGCAGATACACACCACTGGTCATCATCACGCCCAGGGTAATCGCAAACACAGCCTCCATCAGAGCACCTCCTTGCACGACTCGTCCTGACTGACATGGGCGATGTTGGCGAGAATCAACAACGTTGCCCCCACCACCGTCATGTAAACGCCCAGGTCAAAGATCATCGCGGTAGCCAGTTCGAACTCACCGATCAGCGGAAGATGGAAATGGCCGAAGGCCGACGTCAGGAACGGGCGGCCGAATACCCAGCTACCCAGTCCGGTCAGTCCAGCGATCAGCACGCCCAGCCCCGCCATGCCGTGGTAGCTGAACGGCTGACGCTGCTGCGCCCAGACGACACCGTGCGAGATGTACTGCAGTATCAATGCGACTGCAGTGATCAGGCCGGCAATGAAACCGCCACCGGGCAGGTTATGCCCACGCAGGAAGATGAATACCGAGACCAGCAATGCCATCGGCAAGAGCGCACGCGACAGCGTGTCCAGCACCATGGGATGCCGATCCGTCGACCACAGCCGGCCACCGTAATCGCGGACCGGGTGGGGCAAGCGCAACCCGTGCAACAGGCCGTAGATCCCTACCGCAGCTATCGCCAGCACAGCGATTTCACCCAGCGTATCGAAGCCGCGGAAGTCCACCAGAATGACGTTTACCACATTGGTCCCGCCGCCCCCGGACACGCTGTTCTCGAGGAAGAACGACGCGATGCTGTCGTAGGGACGCGTAAGTACTGCGTAGGCCAGCAAGGCGACCATGGTGCCGAAGGTCGCGGCCAGTACCAGGTCGCGGAAGCTGCGCAGGCTACTGGATTCAACGGGTGTACGGTCCGGCATGAAGAACAGTGCGAGAATCAGCAGGATGATCGTCACCACCTCGACAGACAGCTGGGTCAGGGCCAGATCGGGAGCGGAAAAACGAGCAAACACCAGCGAAACCAACAGCCCCACCACACTGAGCACCATCAGTGCCATCAGACGCCTGCGGTGGAAGATCACGGTCAGCACCGAGGACAATCCTAGGAGCGCCAGGCCCAATACCGTAATACCATCCAGCGGTGTGAGCCCGACGGGTCCGTGCAGCGCTTCGAGTGGGGTCAGGGCGTAAACCACCAGTATCAGTGAGCTCAGCAGCATCAATGCCAGATAGCGCTGCAGAGACCCATTTTCGAGCCGCTCGGTAACCCAGCGGGCGACACCAGCAATGTCGCTGACAACGCGGGCAAACACCTGCAGCGAATCGACACGCGGCAAGCCCTCGTACCAGCGAAACGCATACTTGCGCATCGAATAGATAAGCAGGCCACCACCCAGGGCGACAAAGCTCATGGCCAGCGGCAGGTTGAAGCCGTGCCAGATGGCCAGGCTGTACTCGGGCACCGGTCCGTTGAGGCTGCCCGCGACTGCCGCGGCCAGCAATGGCGCCACCGTGTAGGCTGGCAGAGTGCCGACCAGCAGGCAGAGCAGGACAAGGATCTCCACCGGGATCTTCATGTAGCGTGCCGGCTCATGGGGCGGATACTTGGGCAGGTCGACCGGCTCGCCATTGAAGAATACGTCATGTACGAAACGCAGCGAGTAGGCCACCGAGAAAGCGCTGGCGAGCGTTGCGAGCGCGGGAATCGTCCAGTAGAAGCTGCCGAGCAGATGCTGATCGAGCGTTTCCGCAAAGAACATTTCCTTGCTCAGGAAGCCGTTGAGCAGCGGCACGCCTGCCATCGCCAACGACGCAACCATGGCCAACGCAGCCGTGTGCGGCATGTATTTGAGCATCCCGTTGATGCGTCGCATGTCCCGCGTTCCGGTCTCATGATCGATAATCCCCGCAGCCATGAACAACGAGGCCTTGAACGTTGCGTGGTTGATGATGTGGAAGATGGCCGCCACCGCACCCATCTCCGAATCGAGACCGAACAGCAGCGTGATCAGCCCCAGGTGGCTGATGGTCGAATAGGCCAGCAAGCCTTTCAGATCATGTTGAAAAAGCGCCATCACAGCGCCCAGCAGCAAGGTCGAAAGTCCGGTCAGGCTGACCAGATAGAACCACCATTCCGAATCCGCCAATGCCGGGTACAGCCGCGCCAGCAGGAACACGCCTGCCTTGACCATGGTTGCCGAGTGTAGAAAGGCGGAAACTGGCGTCGGGGCCGCCATGGCCTGTGGCAACCAGAAGTGAAAAGGAAACTGCGCCGACTTGGTAAAAACGCCCAGCAATACCAGGATCAAGGTGATCGGGTAGAGCGCGCTGGAGCGGATCAGATCGCCAGATGCAAGCACGGCGCTCAGTTCGAAGCTACCCACGATATGACCGATCAGCAGAATTCCGGCCAGCAGGGCCAGACCGCCACCGCCGGTAATCGCGAGCGCCATCCGCGCACCCTGTCGCGCATCCGAGCGGTGATTCCAGAAGCCGATCAGCAGGAACGACGAAAGACTGGTCAGCTCCCAGAACATCAACATCAACAGCAGGTTTTCAGCAAGCACTACACCAAGCATGGCGCCCATGAACATCAGGAAGAAGCCGAAAAATCGGCCCATGGGCTCGCTCTTTGACAGGTAGTAACGCGCGTAAAGGATGACAAGCAGGCCGATCCCAAGGATCAACAGGGCGAAGAGAAAGCCCAGGCCGTCCAGCCTGAGGCTAAGGTTCAACCCCAACTCGGGAAGCCAGGGCAACACCAGTACTTCGGTGTCTCCGCCAAATACGGCCTCGCGTTTGGATAACAGCAGTACCAATGCGATCAATGGCGCCAGGCCCGCACCAAATGCGCAGGCGGATCTTCCGAAACGCTCAAGCAACAGCGGCAGGCTGATCCCCAGAAACGGCAGAGCAATTATCAGCGCAAGCGCCATGAGCAAAAACCCCTATAGCCGCGCAAGAGCACGGCAGTTATATCCCTTGGTACACCTCATTTCAGCCCAAAGAGGCACGGCGGTGTGCGTGGATTATCCATGCCGACCGCTCTAACGTCATGATTTGATGTATTTCCAAACACGAAAAAGACGCGGCTCCAGCTGCCTTCCGGCGGCAGCCAGGCTACGCCTACACTCACGCCTGGCTCCAAGGGGGCTCGGCAAGCAGCTGTCGCAGGATGCAGCTCACTCTGCTTCGCAAGCGGACATCTCCCCGGTGATGGCCGCGTTTGCCGCCCGCACGTCAGGGTGCGATACGACTGGTGCCGTTCACAGTCATGATTCGCACACGCTGCCCAACCTGGAACACCTGATTAGGCTCTACTTCCTGCACGTAGGCGCGCATATTGCCATCATCCTCTCGAACGGTGATTTCTACGCCCTGGGTGCGGGTGATGCCCTCTTCAGCTGCCGAGCCGAGCATGCCACCAGCAAGCGCACCGATTACGGCCGCAACGGCACTGCCTCGACCGCCACCAACCCCGCTACCGGCAATACCGCCGACGACAGCACCCGCCCCCGTACCGATCGGAGTCTTGGTGCCCTCGAGCTTGACCGGACGCAAGGATTCAATCGTGCCATAACGCACCGTCTGGACAGTTCGGGCCTCATCACGCGAATAGCTATCGCCCGTAAGATTTGATGTGCAGCCGCTCACGGCAAGCGTCACGGCGATAAACGAAACAGCAACGATGGAGTTGCGCATCTGTACCCTCCAGGGAAACGAGTAGTGATCCCGACGGTGTAGTCGGCCGCGGCAATTGATTGCTTGGCAACCACCTCGGCCTGACTCAGCATTCAGTAACTAGGACCGTACTTTACGCGAGGCTATCCCGCATCGCATGCAGTAAGCCTGTTCAAACCGCACAGAGACCCATACATGGATTACTTCATCATCGCTGTCACCACCCTTGCTGGGTTGGCATTTCATGGCTGGCTGTTTGTCCGCTTCAGGCGCTGGGCTGATCGTGACCTGGCCCTGTCACTGGCAGGGAAGGATCCGGACAGGCGCGACTGGGTACTGCAGCGACTGGGACAAGCTCGAGCAGCAAAGGTCAAGCGGCGCGATCTTCAGGCCTGGCTGGAGCGCGAGCTGGAGCAATACGAAGCCAATCGATAAGGAGGCGGAGGCCAGGAGTCCAGCCTCCAGGTGCAGATTTACCAACAGGGCTGGCCGACGTTCAGGGCGCCAGGCGCTCGCGCTGCCAAGCGCTGGCAACCCGCCGGTAATTGAGTCGATCATGCAGACGACTCGGGCGCCCTTGCCAGAATTCGATCCGGTCGGGCAACAAGCGATACCCGCCCCAGTGCGGCGGGCAGTGTGGAGCCGTGTCGAGAAAACGCTGCTCAGTCTCGGCAAGCAGTCGCTCGAGCTCGGCGCGGTCGCGAATCACTCGGCTTTGCGGTGATGCCCAGGCCCCGAGACGACTGCCTAGCGGGCGCATTTGGTAATAGGCGTCCGACTCAGCGGCACTGACCTTTTCCATTCGCCCTTCGATGCGCACCTGGCGCTCGAGACTAGGCCAGAAGAACGTCATCGCCCCAAACGGGCAGGCTTCCAGCTGCTCTGCTTTGGCGCTGTCGTAGTTGCTGAAAAAAGTAAACCCATGCTCATCCAGCGCCTTGAGCAACAACACTCGACAGTGCGGCCGTCCTTCGGCGTCGACGGTTGCCAGCGTCATGGCATTCGGCTCGACAGGCGATTGCTCGGTCTGCAGGGCATCGTCGAACCATTGCCGGAAAAGGCTGAACGGCTCGTCCGGTGCATTCGCTTCGCTGAGTCCTTCACGGGTGTAATCGCGGCGCATGTCCGCCAGGGTCTGTGTCATCGCAGGGCTTCCTGTATCAGTCGATACATGAGCTTAACCGCTTTGTTGCTCGTCCTTGCTTGATTCAGCGCAAAGCTGATCGGTGCCGGTGATTCACTTGGCCTTGGCTACTTCCGCAGTGGCGACCTGGGTCGGTGTGGCTGGCGTCTCGCTGTATTGAGCTATCAGCGACAGCAGCGTTGCCTGAGGGGCCAGCACCATCTCCACCCTGCGATTCAAAGCGCGCCCTTCTTCATGCTCGTTGGAGGCGCGCGGCATATCCGAACCCAAGCCGCGAATCCGCAGCCGGTCGTGTTTCAAACCGCTAAGACGAAAGATCGCCGCGATCGCACCGGCCCGCTTACGGCTGATGTCACGGTTGATATCCACCGAGCCGGTGCTGTCGGCGTGCCCCAACACCACCACGGCGGTCTTTTCGTCGTTTTCGACGAGCTTCGCTACCCGGCTGATCGGGCCCAGCGTAACAGGCAGAAGCATGCCAGGACGATCAGGATTGAAAGAGGCATCGACCGGCGCGGTGACGATCAGCAATCCATCACGACGCTCAAGTTCGAAACTGCTGTTTTTCACCGCATCGCGCAGGCGCGGCTCATAGTCATCGAGCCAGGCCTGATCGACTATCGGCTGCGCAGGCACCACCACTTCGACCGGCTTCTCGCTTGTTGAACTACAGCCAGCAATGGCCATGCAAAGGATCAGGGAGGCGCGCTTCAGCAGGTTCATGCAACAGGTTCCGTTAATGAAAGGTTACGCCAGGCAGGCCACGTCGGATCGGTCTGCAGCTTAAAGCAAGGATTCGCTTGAAATTGTGGACGCAGGTCATTGTTATGAAAAGTCGCCGCATGGCAATTAGACGAGCGGTTCAGCCCAGGCAGGTCTTTACCGAGCGTGCCAGCGCCTGGGCCCGAGGGTCCATCAGCACATAGGGTCCCAGGGTGTTGGTGACAAACCCAAACGCAAGGTCGCGCTGCGGATCAGCGAAACCGATGCAGCCACCTGCTCCGGGATGACCAAAGCTGCCCACGCCCATGCCGAAGGTTGCGTTCTCCACATCCGGCTGGTCCAACCAGCAGCCAAGGGCAAAGCGTGTCCGCGTGAGCAGGGTGCGATCCTCGCCCAAGCAGTGTTCGCGTGTCATTTCCATCAGCAGTGCCGGGTCGAGCAGCTCGCCTTTGAGCAGCCCGTCATAGAAGCCCGCCAACGAGCGTGCGTTACCGTGCCCGTTGGCAGCAGGTTGCGACATGCGCCGCCATTCCGGCTTGTTGCCGCTGTTCATGATCGAGGGCGGGTTGGTGAATGCCCGAGCAGTCAGCGAGGCTGGATCACCAGTCATCGCGCGGAACAGGCGCTGCGCAGCCGCGTCGCCAAAATTGTTCTTTTGCCGGGTCAGGTAGCCGACCCTATCGAACTCGGAATCGGCCAGACCGATATGAAAGTCGAGCCCCAGCGGCCGGGCAGTTCGAGCAACGATGGCTTGCCCCGGCTCGCGTCCATCGGCACGGCGAATCACCTCGCCCAGCAGCCAACCGTAGGTGATCGCCGCATAACCATGGTTCTCGCCCGGGGTCCACCATGGGTTTTCCGCGGCCAGCGCAGCCGTCATGACGTCCCAGTCATACAGGGCCTCGGCGGGCAGTGGCTGACGGATCGCCGGGAGGCCTGCCTGATGGCTGAGCAATTGCCGCAGCGTGACGGCCTGTTTGCCATTGGCCGCGAACTCGGGCCAGATCCGCGCGATGGGTTCATCGAGCTGCAGCTTGCCTTCGTCCACCAGCTGCAATGCCGCGACGGCGGTAAAGGTCTTGGTGCAGGAGAACAGATTGACAAGGGTGTCAGTTTCCCAGAGCTGCTCGCCAGCGTTGTCAGCTACGCCTGCCCAGAGGTCGATTACCGTTTCACCGGCAATCTTTACGCACAGCGCGGCGCCCCGCTGCTGTGTCTGTTCGAATAGTTCGGCGAACCTGTCCCTGACCTGCTCGAAACGAAGATCGAAGTAACCCTGGATCTGCACGTTCACGCCCTTTTGGAAGTTGTTGTTCCCGGTATCTTCCTCGCCACAACGGGCCAAGGGAACCGTTAGGAAGACGATGGGCAATCCCATCAGTCAACCGAATGGTGATTGAAAGCGGCAAGGAGTTTAGGCGCTAGCCGATCTCTCGTCGAAAGGGTGGCAACGCGTTGAGGATAGCCTTGCCGTAGCGCTGGGTGACGACGCGGCGATCCAGCAACGTAATGGAACCCCGATCTTCTTCGGTACGCAGCAACCGCCCGCATGCCTGTACCAACCGCAGCGATGCATCCGGCACGGCGATTTCCATGAACGGATTGCCACCACGCGCCTCGATCCATTCGGCAAGCGCCGCCTCGACCGGATCGTCCGGTACCGCAAAGGGAATCTTGGCGATCACCACATGTTCACAATATGCGCCTGGCAGATCGACGCCTTCAGCGAAACTGGCCAGCCCGAACAATACGCTTTCCTGGCCGTCATCGACCCGGGCCTTGTGCTTGTTCAGCGTCTCCTGTTTCGACAGATTGCCCTGGATCAGCACCCGCCTTCGCCATTCGCGCTCCAGTCCATCGAAGACGTCCTGCATCTGCTTGCGCGACGAGAACAGCACCAGCGTGCCACGTGAGCCTTCGACCAGGTGCGGTAGATCTCGCACAATCGCAGCGGTGTGCGCGGCTGCATCACGCGGATCGGCGTTGAGATTGGGAACCCGCAGCACGCCGGCGTCGGCATGATGGAACGGGCTCGGCACAACCGCCGTCACCGCACAGCGGGGCAACCCAGCCCGCATCCGGTAACGGTCGAAGCTGTTCAGTGCCGTGAGGGTTGCAGAGGTCACCAGCGCGCCATAGCAGACGTTCCACAGGTTTCGCCGCAATGTCTCGGCGGCGAGAATCGGGCTGGCGTTGACCTCGATATCGAACAGCGCTCCGCCGTCGGCCAGGGTCAGCCAGCGTGCCATGGGCGGGCTGTCCTCCGGATCATCGACGGTAAACGCTGTCCACAATTCCCAGTTGCCTTGCGCGCGGGTGAGCAGACTGCCGAACAGTGGATACCATTCCTCCGCCTGATGGCTGGCGATGCCGACACCCGCCTCGCCATCCATGGCCTCCTTGAGCAGCTCTGCCAGACGCGTGAACAGATCTGTCAGTCTGGCAAAACCTTTCTTCAGCTCGACGCCAAGTTCGATCAGGTGCTCCGGCACGACACCGCCGACAAACCGGTGGCGTGGCCTCTCCCTGCCCTCCATGTCTTCGCCAGCCTTGAAGTCGGCCAGTTGCTCGCAGGCGCTGAACATGAACTGCTGCTGGCTTCGCAAATCGCGAGCGATTTCAGGAACGGCCTCGATCAGGCGCCCCAGGTCACCTGGCAGAGGATGTTGCGCTAGTAGCTTGGTCAGGTTCTTTTCTACTTGCGCGAGCCAGTCAGCAGTAGAGCGCAGCCGTGTGAAGTGGGCAAAATGGCCGATGGCCTTGTCCGGAAGGTGGTGCCCTTCATCGAACACATAAAGTGTGTCGCGCGGGTCAGGCAGGACAGCACCGCCACCGAGGGCAAGATCGGCAAGCACCATGTCATGGTTGGTGACGATGACGTCGACCTTGGTCATCCCTTCCCGCGCCTTGTAGAACGCACATTGCTGGAAGTTTGGGCAATGCCGTCCGGTGCACTGGCTATGGTCTGTCGTCAGCCTTGCCCAATCAGGATCGGCAAGCTCTTCGGGCCAGCTGTCGCGATCTCCGTCCCAGCGATTGCCGGCAAGCTTTTCGATCATGCTGCCAAACAGCTTCTGGCTGCGCTCATCCACATCGAGGCGAAACCCCTCTTCCTCGAAAAGCTGAGCCGTAGCGCTTTGCGCCTGGCCTTCCTGCAACAGTACATCGAGTTTGGACAAGCAGAGGTAGCGACCACGACCCTTGGCCAGCGCAAAAGAAAAACTCAGCCCGCTGTTGCGCATCAGGTCCGGCAGATCCTTGTGGACGATCTGCTCCTGCAACGCGACAGTTGCAGTGGCGATGACCAGGCGCTTGCCGGCAGCCTTGGCCGTCGGAATGGCCGCCAGGCTGTAGGCGACCGTCTTGCCGGTGCCGGTGCCCGCCTCGACAGCCACCACAGCGGGCTCCCCGTCGCGGCGCCCTTCGTCGTCGGCCTTTATCGCACCGAGAACTTTCGCGATTTCCGCAATCATCAGGCGCTGGCCATAACGAGGTTTCAACCCCTTGGCCTCGAGAAAGCTTGAATAGGCGCCCTGGATCTGGGTCTTGAGTTCGGTGCTAAGCATGGGCGCGAGCTGTATATATTTTCAGTATTCCGAGCGGGTGGCTATGATAACGCGCGCTCAGCCATCCGCCACCGGAGATTTCCTAGATGACCCCTTTCGCTCTGCTCTACTCGCTTCACGTACTGGCCTCTGTGGTCTGGGTGGGCGGTATGTTCTTCGCCTGGATGGTGCTGCGCCCCGCCGCCGTTTCGGGACTTCAGGCGCCTGAGCGGCTGACGCTTTGGGTCGAAGTATTTCGCCGGTTCTTTGCGTGGGTCTGGGCGACGCTTCTGGTTCTGCCGATAAGCGGTATCGGCATGTGGCACATCAAATTCGGCAGCATGGAGGCTGCACCGCGCTACGTGCACGTCATGGCGGGTTTGTTCGTAGTGATGCTGGCACTTTTTCTTCGCATCCAGCTGTTGCATCTGCCGCCGCTGAAGCGCGCCGTTGCGGCGCAGAACTGGCCGGATGGTGGTGCCGCTCTCGGACAGATCCGAAAGCTGGTTGGCGTGAATCTATTGCTGGGGATGGCTGTAGTGGTTCTGGCGAGCGCTCGTCCCTTGTTCTGATAACCGCGAAAAAACCGGGCTGTCGCCCGGTTCATTTGTTTCCAACCAGCCGTTAAGGACGAGCTTCGACCGAAGCCTCAACGCGACGGTTGATGGCTCGACCCAGCTCAGTCGAGTTGTCAGCGACTGGCCGCGACTCACCGTAGCCAATGGCTTCTAGACGGTTGGCCTCGACACCGTAGCGCTCAACCAGTGCGTCACGAACCGCCTGGGCCCGGCGCTGGGAAAGGCGCTGGTTGTAGGCATCGGTACCAACAGAGTCGGTATGGCCTTCCACGGTCGTCGAAGTTTGCCCGTACTGCTTCATGAAATCGGCAAGTACTTCGATATCGTCGTAGGCGTCCTCACGGACGGTAGCCTTGTCGAAGTCGAACTTCACGTCCAGCTCGACCCGTACCGCTTCCAGGACTGGCTCAGGCTCGGGCTCGGTCACCGGTGCTGGCTCCACGGTCTCTACCACGGCCACCGTTTCCTGCTCGGTACCGTTAGCCCAGCAATACGCCGCAGCCATACCGCCACCAATCAACGCGCCATAACCGGTATAGGTGCTGCTTTCAATCGCACCCAGCGCGGCACCGGTTACACCGCCGACAGCCGCACAGCTGGGCCAATCCTGCTTCTGCACCCCTGCACAGCCTGCCAGAAAGGTGGTCATTACAATCACGGGTACTGCTGTCCGTAAGCTACTCATCGGTAAAGCCTCCTAAAGTGGGATCGGCCAGAGCGCCATGCGGACGAGCATAAGCGACTCCAGTTATATCGAGACTAGGCCGGCACGCGTCGCCGCGCTAGTCTTTACGCTTTGGCCAGGCAACTTGGCACTGCTCGAACCCGTGCTCTGCGCCTGACAATGAGGATCCCGGCTTGATCGCAACCTTCTCACCCGAAAGTCCACAACAGGCACTAGCCGTGCTTCTGCAGCAATATGCTCCGGCACGGCTGCTGCACGTTGGCTATAGTGACTTGCCTGCCGTCGATGCCTTCTCCCGCAGCCACCCTGGCAGCGAGGTCACTCGAGCGCAAACTGCCCCGCTCCCCGATGGCCTGACGAGTCGCCGGTACGACCTTGCACTGATAGCCGATTGCCTGGAACAGCTGCCCAAGCGAGACGGCCTGCAGCTGCTGGGCGGACTCCGCAACCTCAATGCCAGTCGCATGGCGGTTCTGGTTGATCTGGATGCTTGCGACTGGCAGGCGACGGATTTTTACGCCCTGGCCCTGCAGGTCAGTGCTCGGTTTGAACGTGACGAACAGACCTTGACCCTCTTCACCTACGACCTGCTGGATTACAAGCAGGTTCCGGACTGGCTTAATGCGAAGTTCTGGGCCAATCCGCAGATGTTTGGCAAATACTGGTGGTGACTCGACCGTGATCAGCGAACCCTTCCAAGCGACCAGCTGCCCGTGCGGTAGTGGGAACCTGCTTTCGCAGTGCTGTGGCCGGTATCACGCCGGGCTTCCAGCCCCGAGCGCAGAGCAGCTGATGCGCTCACGCTATAGCGCCTATGTGCTGGGTCTGGTTGATTACCTGCGAGCAACGACCCTGCCCGCCCAGCAAGATGCTCTGGATCTGCAGT
The DNA here is from genome assembly GCF_058536345.1 of Stutzerimonas sp. C6.4V. Taxonomy (NCBI): domain Bacteria; kingdom Pseudomonadati; phylum Pseudomonadota; class Gammaproteobacteria; order Pseudomonadales; family Pseudomonadaceae; genus Stutzerimonas; species Stutzerimonas sp. C6.4V. The sequence continues at coordinate 646,321 of NZ_JBZUBM010000001.1, read as the reverse complement.
CGATGAGGGACTGGAGCGTGACAAGTACCTGGCTAGGGTTGGAGGTCGAAAGCAGCCAGCTGCTGGGTGGCCAGCCGGAGCATGCGTTGGTCAGCTTTACGGCCCGCTGGCATGATCGGGCGGGTGAGCATGCTCAGCACGAGCGTTCAGCGTTCGTGCAGCAAGACGGGCGCTGGTACTTCATCGACCCGACCGTCCCGCTTAAAGCCAGCCGTAACGACCCTTGTCCCTGTGGCAGCGGCCAGAAATTCAAGAAGTGCTGTAGCGTCTATATATGAAAAAGGCCGGCAGGCGCATCGCGCCAACCGGCCTGGCTTTGTCACTGACTACCTATTTCTCGACAAAGGCTCGTTCGATCAGGTAATGCCCCGGATCACCCATCCGCGGCGAAGCCTTGAGTCCAAAACTGTCCAGTACTTCACTGGTTTCAGACAGCATGCTTGGACTCCCACAGATCATGGCGCGGTCGTCCGCGGGATTGATCGGCGGCAAGCCGATGTCGGCGAACAGTTTGCCACTGCGCATCAGATCGGTCAGCCGCCCCTGATTCCTGAATGGCTCTCGAGTAACCGTCGGGTAGTAAATCAGCTTTTCCTTCACCGCTTCGCCAAAGAACTCGTTCTGTGGCAGATGCTCGGTAATGAATTCCTGATAGGCCACCTCGTTCACGTAGCGCACGCCGTGAACCAGTATGACCTTATCGAAGCGCTCGTAGGTTTCCGGGTCCTGGATCACGCTCATGAACGGCGCCAGACCGGTTCCCGTACTCAAGAGATAGAGATGCTTGCCTGGCAGCAGGTCGCCCAGCACCAGGGTGCCGGTTGGCTTGCGGCTGACCATCAAGGAGTCGCCTTCCTTGAGGTGCTGCAGCCGTGACGTCAAGGGTCCGTCCTGAACTTTGATGCTGAAGAACTCGAGATGCTCCTCGTAGTTGGGGCTGGCAATGCTGTACGCACGCATCAGGGGTCGCCCCTCGACTTCCAGGCCGATCATCACGAACTGGCCATTTTCAAAGCGCAGGCCCGGGTTGCGGGTGGTCTTGAAACTGAACAGCGTGTCGTTCCAGTGATGCACACTGAGGACTCGCTCGACGTTCAGGTTGCTCATGTAGGTGTTCCCCTTCTAGCGCGCGTTCCGCGCGTCGACATTTGCGGCAGTGTATAGTCACCGTTAATATCCGTTAAACGAATATTAACGATATATGTTATCGGTTATATAGATATGCATTTCACTTTACGCCAGCTTCAGGTGTTCGTCGCGTTCGCGCGCCATGAAAGCGTCTCACGTGCTGCGGAGAGTCTCGCCTTGTCACAATCGGCGACCAGTACATCCCTGGCCGAGCTCGAACGACAATCCGGTTGCCAACTGTTCGACCGCGCCGGCAAGCGGTTGTGGCTGAATGCAATGGGTCACCTTCTATTGCCTCAGGCGGTTGGCCTGCTAGACCAGGCCAAAGCCATAGAGGACCTGCTGGCGGGCAAGACCGGGTTCGGCTCACTCAGCGTCGGCGCGACGCTCACCATAGGCAACTATCTGGCAACCCTGCTGATAGGCAGCTTTATGCAACGCCATCCGGAATGCAGGGTAAAGCTCCACGTCCAGAACACCGCACATATTGTCCAGCAGGTTGCGCAACATGAACTTGATCTAGGTCTGATCGAGGGAGATTGCCGCCACCCCGATATCGAAGTGTCGCCCTGGATCGAGGACGAGCTGGTAGTGTTCTGCGCTCCCCAGCATCCGCTCGCCGGCCGGAAGGATGTGAGCCTGGATGCGCTTTTGCGCGAAGCCTGGATCCTTCGAGAGCAAGGATCGGGGACTCGGCTGACGTTTGATCATGCCATGCGCCATCATCCGGCAAAGCTCAACATTCGGCTTGAACTGGAACACACCGAAGCGATCAAGCGGGCAGTCGAATCGGGACTGGGGATCAGTTGCATCTCGCGCCTGGCTCTGCGCGACGCGTTCCGCCGGGGCAGCCTCGTGGCAGTCGAAACACCCGAACTGGACCTGACCCGACAGTTCTACTTCATCTGGCACTCGCTGAAATACCGGACCGCCGCGATGCGTGAATTTATTGAGCAGTGTCGCGCGTTGACTGCAGGCGTTCGCCGCAGCGACCAGATCGTATTGCCGACCATCGCCTGATAAGGCGCCTCAACCGACTGGAATGGAACCCATCTGCTGCAATAACAACGCCGCCTGGGTGCGCGTACGTACGCCCAGTTTGCGGAAGATCGCCGTCACGTGTGCCTTGATGGTCGCCTCGGAGACGTTCAGCTCGTAGGCGATCTGCTTGTTCAACAGGCCATCACAGACCATCGTCAGGACGCGGAACTGCTGGGGTGTAAGACTGGCGAGGCCCTCGCTGGCGGCTTTGGCCTCCGGGCTCACATAAGCCACGTCCTGAATGTTGCTGGGCCACCAGGCATCGCCGTCGAGCACTGCCCGCACGGCTTGCTGAATGGTTTCCAACGAACTGGACTTGGGAATGAAACCACTGGCACCGAACTCCCGTGAGCGGGCAACCACGGCAGCATCCTCCTGAGCCGAGATCATGACCACCGGCAACTGCGGGTACTGTCCCCGGAGCAGCACCAGCCCGGAAAAGCCGTACGCGCCCGGCATGTTCAGATCCAACAGGACCAGATCCCACTCTGACGTCTGATTAAGGAGCGCCTCCAGCTCGGCGATGCTGGCTGCTTCCGACAACCGAACGCCGTCGCCCAGCCCAAGCGTCAAGGCTTGCTGTAACGCGCTGCGAAAAAGGGGGTGATCATCGGCAATGAGGATTTCGTAAGCAGCCATGGGCAGACCTATAGTTTTTATTGGCGCTTGCATCGGCAGAGCCGATCCCGACGACGTCGGCAAGAACCCGAACCATAGCTCGGGGCCGATGTGATGATATCGCGCCACCACCCGAATTTCGATCGCCGGCCTACAAAAAGAGCGGCGCAAGCATGGCGCCCATGCAAAAGGTGGTCAAGCACGTCGGTTTGGTGCAAAGTTTCCGGCTGCCCTCCGCCGAGCATCCTCCATGCGTAACCAAGCCCTTCGCGCCGACTTTCTGATGCTACTGACCGCCATGATATGGGGGTCCGGCTTCGTCGCTCAGCGAATTGGCATGGACTATATCGGGCCCTATCTGTTTACCGGCCTGCGCTTCATGCTGGGTGCGATCGTCCTGCTGCCACTGGTGCTGCGCCAGGGCCGCGGCGCGGCCCGACACGAACCCTTCTTGCAGCGCAGCCTACTGCTGGGCGGCCTGTGCATGGGCCTGGCCCTGACCCTGGGCATCAATCTGCAGCAGGTTGGCCTGCTGTTTACCAGTGTCACCAACTCAGGCTTCATCACCGGTCTCTACGTCATCGTCGTCCCCCTGCTGGGTTTGATCATTGGGCAGAGGACCGGCCTGGGAACCTGGCTCGGCGCCATCCTCGCCGTACTTGGCATGGCGCTGCTGAGCATCGATGAAGACTTCCAGGTGGCCTCCGGGGACTGGATCCAGCTTGCCGGAGCCTTTGTCTGGGGCCTTCATGTTTTGCTTGTGAGCTTTTTCGTGGGACGGCATGACGCGATCCGTCTGGCCTTCATTCAATTCGTAACCTGCGCCGTGATCAGCCTGATGCTTGCAGCGCTGTTCGAGGAGGCGAGCCTCAACGCAATCTGGCTGGCTGTCCCGGCGTTGATCTATGGCGGCGTGTTTGCGGTAAGTGTGGGTTACACCCTGCAAGTGGTTGCGCAAAAGCATGCGATCGCCTCGCACGCTGCGATCATCCTGTCGCTCGAAGCAGTGTTCGCAGCCATCGCGGGCGCCCTGTTTCTTGATGAAAGCCTTAGCCTGCGAGGCTACATAGGCTGTGCGCTGATGTTATGTGGAATGCTCGCTGCCCAACTCTGGCCGCGCCAGCCAGCCGCTGTTCTGGCAGCCGAAAAAGCTCAACCCGCCAAGCCCTAGCACTGGCCGCTCAGCAGGTTGCAAACGCCGCCAGCGTCTGATGCACGACATCGTTCGGATCGGGCTGGCGTTGATGCTTGGCGCCCAGGTAATGATCGGTGAAGGCATCGAGCCAGGCATCGAGCGCTGCGGAAGCCTTTGCGTCCCCAGCCAGGCCAAGGCACAGTGCGGCCACCTCAGCGGTGCACAAATGCTCGCTGCGCGTGGACCGCCGCAAGCGGTAACGGGACAGCACCTCGGCCTGCAAGCTCAGCACGGGCAGATGTTTGAGATAAGGACTCTTGCGAAACATCTTGCGCGCTTCGGTCCAGGTGGCATCGAGCAGAATGAACAGGGGCCGCGTTTGAATCTCCGGGGTTACGGAACAGACCACGCGCTCGGGTTGCGCATATTCGCCGGGAAATACCACGTACGGCTGGTATTGCGGGTCAGCCAGCAATGCCAGCAAGGCTGGATCGACACCCGTGCGCGCCCAGGTGAACGCATGTGTGTCCGTCACGATATCCGCGATCAACCAGCCCGTATTGCTCGGCTTCAACGGTTCGATGTCGTGCATGATCAGGCACACCGCACTGCTGGCTTCAACTTCCGGACGCAAATTGCACAGGCAATGGCTGATGGCAACACGGCAGCGTCCGCAACGAGGCGTGCGTGAACCACGGGCAATGAACGGCTTGGTGCTACGCGCGAGACGCGCTTCCCGCAACCGGGCTACAGCATGAGGCATGGCGGTGGCGGCTCATTGCGAATGGGCAGGCAGTCTACCAGCCTTCCCGCGGCGCGAAGCAGGTCACTGAACCGCCCTGTCAGTGGTCGGTCGAACGACGGCAGTCACCAGGAGATCACCATGCACCGTCTGATACCGTTCGTCCCGCTTTGCCTCGCTCTGTCTTTCGTCCACAACGCCTCCGCACAGGACCAGCCGCTCGACCAGTTGCTGGAAAAGGTCGCACGCGAAAGCAGCATCGGCACGCCACGCGCCATCAATTCGGACTTGCTTGACGAAGGTTACAGCGTCGATGGCAACCAGTTGGTCAATCATCTAAGCGTGCAGCCCCGGCATGCGGCACAGATGCGTGACAATCCAAAGCAGGTCCGCTCGCAACTGGCTGCCAGCGTCTGCAACAATCAAGGACTACGCGAACTGATGAGCCAAGGCGCAGTGCTGCGCTTCGAGTTCAGCGAGTACCAAAGCAAGAAGCCCATCACCACCGAGCGCTACCGCGCTAGCGATTGTTGATCGAGGGTCGCAGACCGATACCTTCCAAAGGCGTTGGGCCGGAGATAGCCGATCAGGTCGTCACTGCGCTCATCGCCCCGGTCATGGGCAACCTTGTCCTGCGCCTTGCCTGATGCCCTCCTCGCAACCACGCGATCGCAGCAAGACAGGCACTGAAGCCAGGCCAACAACCAGCGACGCTTCCTGATATGCGTCAAGACGCGAACATAGCCGAACCGGCACCCTGAACCTATTCGTAAAGGTGGGGACGTTTATGGCTTTGCTCAGTTTTCTCGGTGCCATCCAGCAGGTCACCGGCTCGTGCTACCTGATCGAGACCCATGGCGGCGCACGCGTACTGCTGGACTGCGGCATGCATCAAGGGCGGCGGGAAGAAGAAGCAGGCAACCGGGCCGCTTTTGCTTTTGATCCTGCAGCCATCGACGCCGTGGTGATTTCTCATGCCCATATCGACCATAGCGGACTTCTCCCAAGGCTGGTCGCAGCTGGCTATCGGGGACCGATCCACGCCACGGCTGCTACCTGCCAATTACTCGAGCTGATGCTTCTGGATTCGGCGAGCATTCAGGAAAAGGATGCCGAATGGGAAAACAAGTGGCGTGCGCGGCTCGGCAAGCCGGCAGTCAAGCCGCTTTATACACGCGTGGACACCGAGCGCATGCTGAAACAGCGCACCCCGCACGCGTATGCTGAGGTTTTCGAGGCAGCACCGGGTATCACCGTGACCTTCTTCGATGCAGGGCATATTCTCGGGTCGGCGATCGTTCAGATGGATATCGTCGACTTCGACCGGCAGAGTCGACTGGTATTTTCAGGCGACCTGGGCAATGACACCTCGCCCCTGATGCATGCGCCAACAGCGCTACGCGAAGCAGATGTGGTACCGATGGAATCCACCTATGGCGATCGGGATCATCGTGACCACGAGGCGACCATTGAAGAGCTCGCGGGAATACTTCAGCAAGCACACAAAGACGGCGGAAACGTGCTGATGCCGTCTTTTGCCGTTGGTCGCACTCAAGACCTGATCTACTATCTAGGGCAGCTCTATCAGCAAGGCCGCTTGCCTCAACAGGCCGTTTTCCTCGACAGCCCAATGGCGATCGGCGCCAATTCCATCTATTCATCGTTTAGCGAACAGCTGGACATCAGCCTTACCAGCCCGGAGCAGGACGGCTGCCGTCGCCTCGAGAAATGGCTTCCCATACTCAAAACTACCCCCACCCCCGAAGAATCGATGACCATCAATCGCTTCAAGAGCGGCGCGATCATCATTGCCGGGAGCGGCATGTGCAGTGGCGGTAGAATTCTCCACCACTTCAAGCACAACCTCTGGCGCACGGAATGCCATGTGGTGATACCGGGGTTTCAGGCTAGTGGCACCCTGGGACGAGCACTGGTCGACGGAGCAAAGACCGTCAAGTTGCTGCATCAGCGCATCGCCGTTGGGGCCCGGATTCATACGCTCGGCGGGTTCTCAGCCCATGCAGGTCAGTCTCAGCTGATCGAATGGATCGACAATTTCCAACCGCAGCCTGAGCTCTACCTGGTCCACGGCGAGCTCGAAAAAATGCTGGTATTGCAGCAAGCCCTGAAGGAACGTCAGGGACTGAATGCCCAGATTCCGGAACCTGGCGATCGCATCGCGCTCTGAAGCGCAGGCGCAACAGCGAGTAGGTGAGCCGCATGACGGCATCTACAGCCGCGTCGTAACCGGAGATCTTCGCTAAAGGTTCCTGCGGCCCCGCTGAACGCTGGGACGTCCGACTGTTTTACGCATGCCCAGTGCAAAATGGCACCAAGGCCGAGCAGCTCGAAACCACCTGCTTTGCCGGACATCGCTTTCAACGGCCTGCTAATCGATGGCCAGGTCCATGATGAAAAAAGAGAACCTGATATGCCTTTTGAACCGGACCATTATCTGTCGAGACATTTCAAGACCAGCAGTGCTGACCTGAACCAAAAACTCGACGAGCTGGTTGCGCTTGTTGTCCCTCCGGCCAGTCAGAACCAGCCCCTCTATCGCGAGATGCTCGTGACCGTCATGCGCATGGCCCAGGCGGATCGGAGCCGTTGGGATGCCAAGATCCTCTTGCAGACCATGCGGGAAATGGAGCATGCGTTCGGCCGACTCGATCAATTCAAGCGACGCCGCAAGGTCACTGTTTTTGGCTCGGCGCGCACGCCGGTTGAGCACCCACTCTATGGCCTCGCCCGTGAACTCGGACAGACGCTGGCACGATACGACCTCATGGTCATCACCGGCGCAGGTGGAGGCATCATGGCGGCTGCGCACGAAGGCGCCGGCACAGATAACAGCCTCGGCCTGAACATCACCCTACCCTTCGAGCAACACGCCAATTCCACCGTGGACGGCACCGACCATCTGCTGTCTTTTCACTTCTTTTTCGTGCGCAAACTTTTTTTCATCAAGGAAGCCGATGCGCTAGTGCTATGCCCGGGTGGGTTCGGCACGCTGGACGAGACCCTTGAGGTTCTGACCCTGGTCCAGACGGGCAAGAGCCCGCTCGTGCCCATCGTCCTGCTGGACGAACCAGGCGGCTCGTTCTGGAAGGACATGCTGGACTTCGTACGCAATCAGCTACAAGACAACCGCTACATCCTCCCCAGCGACATGGGGCTGGTACGCCTGGTTGATAACGCCGAGGACGCTGCAGCTGAGATCAATCATTTCTACGGGAATTTCCATTCGAGCCGCTGGCTCAAGGACCGCTTTGTCATGCGCATGAACCATGTGCTGACCGACGCTGCAATGACGTTCATGAACGAAAGCTTTGCTGACCTGTGCCTGGAGGGCCATTTCGAGCAGCAGGCGTGCTGTGAAATGGAACTGGATGAGCCGGAGCTGCAGGCGCTACCACGGCTGAGCTTTGTATTCAATGGCAGGGACCATGGCCGCCTGCGACAGCTCACCGACTTCATCAACGCGAAAGAACACTGGGCAGCGTCACTGCGGCCAGATGATTGAATCTCAGCTAGGGCGAGCGAGTTTCTAGTGCCCAAGCGAAGGTGAACGCTGGTGCGGCCAGATCAATCGATCGAGCCGCCCCGCAAAAGACGACCGATGAGCTCCAGGGGATAGCCGCGATAACTGAGAAAGCGGCCCTGTCGGGCTCTTTCGCGCTGATCGCCAGGTAATTCGCCGAACTTGCGCAACCAGACCTCATGCAGCTGGACGTTCCAGTCATAACCGCTGCTACGCAATGCCTGCTCGACCATTTCCCGGGGCACGCCACGCCGGACCAACTCCTCACGTATTCGAAGGGGGCCGTAGCCGGCATTCGCACGCATCCGAACGAAGCTTTCCAGATAGCGAGCCTCGCTGAGCAGCCCCTCATCAGCCAGCTTGTCCAGTGCAGGCTCGATGAGTTCGTCCGGTGCGCCGCGTGAACGCAGCTTGCGGCTCAGCTCGATGCGACCATGCTCGCGACGGGCTAGGAGATCCATTGCAGCCCGCCGCACAGCGGCCGGGCTATCAAGCACAACCGGCATACAGATTAGAGATCGGCTTCGGCCAGGTCTTCAGTCACAGGGTTGGCCTTGGTATTGGCCGCAACCACCAGCAGCTTGTCGCGGATCTGCTGCTCGATCTCCCGACCGATTTCCGGGTTCTCCTCGAGGTACTTGGCAGCGTTGGCCTTGCCCTGGCCGATCTTGCTGCCCTTGTAGGCATACCAGGCACCCGACTTCTCGACCAGGCCCTGCTGTACACCCAGATCGATAACCTCACCATTACGGTAGATGCCCTTACCGTACAGGATCTGGAATTCGGCCTGACGGAACGGTGGCGCCACCTTGTTCTTGACTACCTTGACGCGGGTTTCGCTACCAACCACTTCGTCGCCCTCCTTCACCGCACCGGTACGGCGGATGTCGAGACGGACCGAGGCGTAGAACTTCAACGCATTACCGCCGGTGGTGGTTTCCGGGCTACCGAACATCACGCCGATCTTCATGCGGATCTGGTTGATGAAGATGACCAGGCAATTGGCGTTCTTGATGTTACCGGTGATCTTGCGCAACGCCTGGGACATCAGGCGGGCCTGCAGACCCACATGGGTGTCGCCCATCTCGCCTTCGATTTCCGCCTTGGGCACCAGGGCCGCCACGGAGTCGACGATGATCACGTCAACGGCATTGGAGCGCACCAGCATGTCGGTGATTTCCAGCGCCTGTTCACCGGTATCCGGCTGCGAAACCAGCAGGTCGTCAACGTTGACGCCGAGCTTGCCGGCGTAGTCCGGATCAAGCGCGTGCTCGGCGTCGACGAAGGCGCAGGTGGCGCCCAGCTTCTGGGCTTCGGCAATGACTGACAGGGTCAAGGTGGTCTTACCCGACGATTCCGGACCGTAGATTTCAACGATTCGGCCTTTCGGCAAGCCGCCGATGCCAAGCGCGATGTCCAGGCCCAACGAGCCGGTGGAGATGGAGGGGATCGCCTGACGATCATGATCGCCCATGCGCATGACCGCGCCCTTACCGAACTGCTTTTCGATCTGGCCCAAAGCCGCTGACAAGGCACGCTTCTTGTTCTCGTCCATTACAATCCTCACTTGATCAAGAGGGCCAGAGGCCACGACAACTGTATAAGTAGACAGTATTAGAGCATAGGCAAAATCGAGCGCCTAGTCCTCCAACGGATTTTCTCCTGCTGCCAACCGGATCAATCCGACGAGCGCGGCCTCTATGCTCTGTTCACGGATGGCCTGCCTATTGCCGTCGAAATTGAACCGCTTGGCGAATCGCTCCTTACCAGAGGCCCAGGCCAGCCACACGGTGCCGACCGGCTTTTCCGGCGATCCGCCTCCCGGCCCGGCAACGCCGCTGACGGCCACCGCATATTGGGCACCACTGGCCTGCTGCGCGCCGCGCACCATTGCCTCGACCACCTCGCGGCTGACCGCTCCCACCTCGGCGAACAGGCTTGCCGGCACCTGGAGCTGACGGGTTTTCTGCGCATTGGAATAGGTGACGAAACCGGCCTCGAACCAGGCCGAGCTGCCGGCGACACGGGTGATGGCCTCGGCGATGCCTCCGCCAGTACAGGATTCGGCAGTGCTTACCTGTGCCGACTGTTGCTGTAGTGCGCGGCCCAGCTGCGCGGCAAGATCGGTCACGCGGGACATGGCAGCTCCAGATTTGGATGTTGGATGTTGGATGTTGGATGCCTACCTTAGCAGCCCGGCCTCCAGCAGGTCAGCACATCCAGCCGCAGGCCCACCTGGATGGATTCAACGGACCTTCCAGTGGCGCTGCATTTCCAGAAACAGAAACGAGGCGGTCCAGGTAATCAGCACCAGCCCAGTAAGGGCCTCGATACCGGTCAGGAACCGAATAGGCCCGACGGGGTGGATATCCCCGAAACCGACCGTGGTGAACGTGGTGAAGGAAAAGTAGGCGCAGTCCAGCAGGCTGCCACCGAATTCGCCGGCCAGCTCGCCCCAGCCGGGCGTGTGATGCATGAAGTAGTAGGCGAAGGCAAATACCCAGACCTCGACGGCATGCGCCGTGAGAGCCCCAAAAACACCGAAGACGATTCCTACTCGGTGCTGAAAGTGCGGGCTCGGCTTGTAGGCTGAGAGCCGGGACAGAAACTCATAGTGAATGGCCACCGCTACCGCAACGACGAGGATATTGGCCACGACCACAACCAGCAGGTTTGTCGGTGCGCCCGGCGCACCTTGCAGAGCAGTCATCAGTTACTCCCTGAGCGCTATTCAATCCGATCGCTACGCAGGCGCCAGCTGCCAAGATGCCGCATCGCTCCCTGCGTGGCCCATGATAACCTTCCCGGTTTGTTTCGTTCGGCGCATCGACCACCCGCCTCTGCCAATTACATCGCCCGGATAGAGCCTCGCCTGCGCCCATCTCCTCCAAGTATCGAGCCATATGTCACACGATCTGTCCCATCACACACCCATGATGCAGCAATACTGGAAGCTCAAGCGCGAGCATCCAGACCAGTTGATGTTCTATCGCATGGGTGATTTCTACGAGCTGTTCTACGAAGATGCAAAGAAGGCTGCCAAGCTGCTGGACATCACGCTGACCGCGCGCGGCCAGTCCGGGGGTAACGCCATCCCCATGGCGGGGATTCCGTTCCACTCGGCCGAGGGCTATCTCAGCCGACTGGTCAAGCTTGGCGAGTCGGTGGTGATATGCGAGCAGATCGGCGATCCGGCCACGAGCAAGGGCCCGGTAGAACGCCAGGTGGTACGAATCATCACGCCAGGGACGGTCAGTGACGAGGCACTGCTCGACGAGCATCGCGACAACCTCCTCGCAGCTCTGGTCGGCGATGAAAAGCTGTTCGGACTGGCTGTACTGGACATTACCAGCGGCCGCTTCAGCGTCCAGGAGTTCGGCGGCTGGGAAACCCTGCTGGCCGAGGTGGAACGCCTAAATCCAGCTGAACTGATGATCCCTGATGACTGGCCGGCCAACCTTCCGCTCGAAAAGCGTCGTGGCGTGCGGCGCCGTGCACCCTGGGACTTCGACCGCGACAGTGCCTTCAAGGGCCTCTGCCAGCAATTTGGCACGCAGGACCTGAAAGGCTTCGGCTGCGAGAAGCTGACCCTGGCGATCGGTGCTGCAGGTTGCCTGCTGACCTATGCCAAGGAGACCCAACGCACCGCCCTGCACCACTTGCGCAGCCTGCGCCACGAGCGCCTCGACGACACCGTCATCCTTGACGGCGCAACCCGACGCAACCTGGAGCTGGACATCAACCTTGGAGGCGGACGCGACAACACCCTGCAATCGGTGGTCGACCGCTGCCAGACTGCCATGGGTAGTCGACTACTCAGCCGCTGGCTGAACCGCCCGCTGCGGGACCGCAGCGTTCTCGAAGCCCGTCAGGATTCGATCACCTGCCTGCTCGATCATTACCGCTTCGAGCAGATCCAGCCACAGCTGAAGGACATCGGCGATCTCGAACGCATCCTTGCCCGCATCGGCCTGCGCAATGCCCGTCCACGCGACCTGGCACGCCTGCGGGATGCGCTCGCAGCCCTGCCACAGCTTCAGGAGGGGCTGCGCGAACTGGTGGCACCGCACCTCAACCAGCTGGCGACGATCATCCGCACCTACCCGGAGCTCGCGGCGCTGCTCGCAAGGGCGATCACAGACAATCCGCCTGCCGTGATTCGCGACGGCGGCGTCCTGAAAACCGGTTACGACGCCGAGCTGGACGAGCTGCAGTCGCTTTCGGAGAACGCTGGCCAATACCTCATGGACCTGGAGACGCGGGAAAAAGCCCGTACCGGCCTGGCCAATCTCAAGGTTGGCTACAACCGCGTGCACGGTTATTTCATCGAGCTGCCAAGCAAGCAGGCAGAATCCGCCCCGGCCGACTACATCCGCCGCCAGACACTCAAGGGTGCCGAGCGCTTCATTACGCCGGAACTGAAAGAATTCGAAGACAAGGCGCTATCGGCCAAGAGCCGTGCCCTGGCCCGTGAAAAGCAACTCTACGAAGAATTGCTGGAGCAGCTTATCGAGCACCTCGCCCCGCTGCAGGACAGTGCCGCAGCACTGGCTGAACTGGACGTGCTGAGCAACCTGGCCGAACGGGCATTGGCGCTGGACCTGAACCGTCCGCGCTTCGTCGAGCATCCATGCCTTGTAATCGAGCAGGGCCGCCATCCGGTAGTCGAGCAGGTGCTGCAAACGCCTTTCGTTGCCAACGATCTCCAGCTCGACGATGACACCCGCATGCTGGTCATCACCGGCCCGAACATGGGCGGCAAGTCGACCTACATGCGCCAAACGGCGCTAATCGTGCTGCTGGCGCAGATCGGCAGCTTCGTGCCGGCCAAGACCTGCGAACTGTCGCTGGTCGACCGCATCTTTACCCGTATCGGTTCGTCGGACGACCTGGCCGGCGGCCGCTCCACCTTCATGGTGGAGATGAGCGAAACCGCCAACATCCTGCACAACGCAAGCGATCGCAGCCTGGTGCTGATGGATGAAGTCGGCCGCGGCACCAGCACCTTCGACGGCCTTTCCCTGGCCTGGGCCGCCGCCGAGCATCTGGCCAAGCTGCGCGCCTTTACTCTCTTCGCCACCCACTACTTCGAGCTGACCGTGCTGCCGGAAAGCGAGCCGGTTGTGGCCAATGTGCATCTGTCGGCTACCGAGCACAACGAGCGGATCGTTTTTCTGCATCACGTCTTGCCGGGCCCGGCGAGCCAGAGCTACGGACTGGCAGTGGCACAGCTGGCCGGCGTCCCTGGCGAGGTCATTCAGCGCGCACGCGACCATCTGTCGCGGCTGGAAACCACCAGCCTGGCACATGAAAAACCGAAAATAGCTGCCGGCGAACCTGCACCACCCATGCAGAACGACCTGTTTGCAAGCCTGCCGCATCCGGTCGTAGAGGAATTGGGGCGGATCAATCCCGATGATATGACCCCGCGCCAGGCGCTGGACCTGCTATACAACCTGAAAACGCGAGTCTGACCGCTGCAAAAGCTGATAGAATCGCGCGCATTTTTGGATATGTGCGGCATTTGCCTGGTGCCGCCATAGCCCCGCCGAACGGGGGCGTCATTGCAACGCCACCTGACACGCCCGAGGAGATAGCTAGAAATGACCTTCGTCGTCACCGACAACTGCATCAAGTGCAAATACACCGACTGCGTGGAAGTCTGCCCAGTCGATTGCTTCTACGAAGGCCCGAACTTCCTGGTAATCCATCCGGATGAGTGCATCGACTGTGCGCTCTGTGAACCCGAATGCCCTGCCCAGGCGATCTTCTCGGAGGACGAGGTGCCAGATGATCAGCAGGAATACATCCAGCTGAACGCCGACCTGGCGGATATCTGGCCGAACATTACCGAGAAGAAGGACTCGCTGCCCGATGCTGAAGAGTGGGATGGCGTGAAGGACAAGCTGCAGTATCTGGAGCGCTAACGTCCAAAAAAATGCCCGCACGAAGCGGGCATTTTTTATTCCAGTCAATCAGACGCCATCGACGCCTTTCTTTACCGTATCTTTGGCTTCGCCTTTGACTTGCTGAGCGTCACCTTTGACTTCTTGACGCTGGCCTTCGCCCTTCATGCGCTCATTGTCGGTCGCCTCGCCCAGACCCTGCTTGGCCTTGCCGACAGCTTCATTGAGGTTGCCTTTCATCTTGTCTTCGGTACTGCTCATGGCGTTTCCTCTTTTCCGTTGGTTACGTTAAGTGGACCAAGCGAACCGCTGGATAGTTTCGCTTTCCCGAGGAGCGGTAGCCGTTCAGATGTCGATATAGGCGGGACGCTCAACCCTTGCGGGCCTGCACCAGATGATTGAACAGCGGGCGTCCGGCAAGGTGCAGAAACACCGGCGCGCCAGCGATGAGATAGAAGTAGAAGGTCACGAAACGCCAGATCATGATAGCCGCCGCAGCGGTCGGTTTGCCTACCAGTGGTGCAAGCAAGGCCGCGGACGCCAGCTCTGCACTCCCCGCCCCACCGGGCAGCAGGCTCAACTGTCCTGCGGTCAGTGCCAGCAACTGCACGATAAAGGTCCACGCCCAGGCAAGCTGGCTTCCAAGCCCATACAACGTGAGATAAAGCACGCTGTAGCGCAGCAGCCAGTGCAGCGTGGTGAGCAGGAACACCCAGAGCAGAATCGACTTTGGCAGTCGGAAACACTCCAGTAACGCATTGCGGAAACTCAGTACCTTCCGCGCCCAGTAGCGTTTGCGAGGGGCTTTCATGCCCAGACGGCCGATCAGCCAGCCGTTGAGCAGAAACACCTGACGATGAAAGCGCCCGAGCAATGCCAGCAGCACCATGACTCCGACCAGCAGGGCCGCGCTGAAGCCCAGCAGGCTGCCGATGTAGGCGTTCAGCGAATGGGTCACTGCATAGATCAGTACCCCCGCCAGCGCGCAGAAAAAAAACAGCAGGTCCGCCAGCTGCTCGACGGCATAAGTCGCTGTGCCCTTTGCCGGTGCCACGCCCTGACGCAGCAGCAAGGCCATCAAGGTCAGCGGCCCGCCGGCGCCGCCGGGCGTGGCGCAGATGGCGAACTCAGTGGCGATCACGATACCGAATGCGCGCTGCTGACCGAGGCGACGGCGCCCAACCAGCAGCCGTAGCCGCAGTGCGTTGAGATACCAGCCCAGCATGATCATGCCAAGCATGAGCAGCAGCAGCCCCGGCGGAAAAGCAACGAGCCGCTCGAACAGGCCGCTGCCGCCCAACAGGATCGGAACCAGAGCCGCCATCAGCAATCCGCAGAACAACAGCCACCACCGCCCGCTCACGCCGCGATGCTCTCAATACGCCCATGGCGAATCAGCCAATCGATCTTGGTTACCGGTTCACGCCCGTCTTTGAGCAGCCGTATCAACAGATCAAGCCAGTATCGATGAGAGAATTCGTGGCGCATGTCGACCGGATGCAAACCCAGCCTCAGTAGCGGTCCCTGCCGATGCCGGTTGAGCATCTTCTCGCTGACCAACCGCGACATGCCTCGGCGCCAGGCACTGCGTGCACTCCAGACCAGGCCCGGCGCATCGATTGCCCGGTAGTCTGGCAATAGATAGAAGTGTGCCGGATCGCTGGTATAGATCAAATCGGTCGCTGCCAGGGCCTGGCGAGCACCCGTGCCTAACAACCAGGCCGGTGCAACGAAGCCGTGTAACGGCCACCCGTTTCTCTCAAACAGCCCAATTCCCTGTTCGAGGCGCCTGGCCGACTCGTCCCGGTCCAGCGGGTAAAACTCGCCTTCATGGGTAAACACTCTACGCATGAACCAATCACGCGGGGTACGCGGCGCGGGCGCTTCATCTGCGTGGTAACAGCCATGAAGAATCAGTTCGTCACCACGAGCCAGCCGCCCCTCGAGCATGGCGCGAAACCTGACATGGTCTTCCAGCCGATTGCGGCGGTGAAAATCGGGCACCACCAGCCAGCAGATCGGTACCTGGCCAAGCGCATCGACCGCCTGGACGAAGGGTTCATAGTCGGGCCAGGTTTCCGGTGCCACATCATGCAGCACCAGCATCAGGCTGCGCTCAGCCATGCACGGCAACCGGCAGCTCGACGGTGCCCAGCACAGCGTGATAGTGCGCCAGCAGCCCGGCGACAACCGCATCCCAGGCATGATGCGCCTCGACATGCTGACGAGCCTGCATACCCAGCAGCCTCGGGTCGTCTTCGAACAGCTCGCGTACGGTCTGCGCCATCGCCAGCGGGTCCAGCGGCCGACAGAGCCGGCCAGTGTGAAACGGCACCAGCTCGGGAAGCGCACCGGCACGGGTGGCAATGACTGGAATACCGCTGGCCATGGCTTCGAGCGCCACCAGGCCAAAGGTTTCCTGATTGCCGGCATGCAGCAATACATCACTGCTGGCCATGTAGCGCGCAACATCGGCCGCTGGACAGAAGCGGTCGATCACCGACACGTTGGACGGCACGCGATGCGGCATGCTCGAGCCCACCAGCAGGAGGTGATAGGGCTTGCCAAGCAGTCGCGCGGTATCCAGCAGGACATCCAGGTTCTTTTCGCGCGAGCCCCTGCCGGCAAAGATCATCAGCCGGGTATCGTCATCCAGGCCCAGCTCGTGGCGGATCGCGGGGTCGCGCCGGCCAGGCTGGAAGGTATCCAGATCCACACCCAGCGGCTGGACATAGACGTTGTCGACTCCCAGCGAGAGCAATTTTTCCGCCATCACACGGCTTGGCGCCAGCACTCGGTCGAAGCTGCCATAGAGCCGCGAGACGTAGCCGTTCATGTTGGTACCCAGCCAGCCGCCGATACGGTTGCTGACCAGCAGCGGCAGGTCGGAATGGTAGAAGCCGATCACCGGCACATCCAGACGCCGGCCGGCATCCAGCGCTGCCCAGGCGGTCATGTAGGGGTCGCCGACTTCGATCACGTCAGGGCGCAAGGCGCGCAGCTGATTACGCCAAGGGGCACGCCGAACCGGGAAACGGTAACCCTTACCGAACGGCAGCGCCGGAGCCGGGATCTGGTAGATGCCGCCGTTATGGCTATAGCTGTCGCCAGGCACGAGGATGCTGTGGCGGACGCCTGCGTATTGCTGCAAACGGCGGTGCTTGGCTTCGAGATAGGTGCGCACACCGCCGCTGGCGGGTGCGTAGAACATGGTCATGTCAGCGATATGCAAAGTGGAGCGTCTCCGTGAGATCTCGATGCAGAACCTTGGGAGACGGTGTCAGCCAGCGGTGATCAGCCGCCTGCCTGGCGGACGGATGCCCGGCCACTGCCCGAAAGATTCTGCAATGAAATCAATGGACCACCGACCCAGGCGGTTGTTCGCCAGCGATATCAGCCTATTCGCTGACAGGCACCTTCACGACGCTAACCCTCCACGCGCTTTTCCCCATGGCCCTTGCCTTCGACCGAAGCATGCTCGATCACCGCGTTCATCTCTGCGCCAAATAGCAGTACTGCAGCGGAAATATAGAAATACAGCAGCAGTACGATGACCGCCCCGATGCTTCCATAGGTCGCGTCATAGTTGCCGAAATTCTGCACATAGATACCAAAGGCTACGGACGCGGCGATCCAGACGATCACAGCGAGGACGGACCCTGGCGTAATGAAGCGGAACTGCTGCTCCACGTCTGGCGTGACGTAATACAGCACCGCCAGGACCAGCATCATCAGGATCACGACAACCGGCCAGCGCAACCAGGTCCACAGCGTGACCACGATGTCCTTAAGCCCTACCTGGTCCGCCAGCCATTCGATCACCTGCGGGCCGATGATCATCAAGGCGGCGGTTGCCAACAGCACCAATGCAAGGCCAATGGTGTAAACGACCGACAGCAGGATCAGCTTCCAGGTCGGACGGCCCTCCTCGACATCGTAAGCCTTGTTCATCGCATTCATCAGCGATCGGATGCCTATGGACGCCGACCACAGCGCCACCAGTATCCCGAAGGAAAGGAAGCCGCTCTTCTGCTGTTGCATCTCGTCTATGACAGGATTGACGAGATCGAGGGCATCGGGTGGCAGCACCAGCGATACCTGCTCACGCAGCCAGGTAAAGAATTCCTGCAGATCCAGAAGCCCGAGCAGCGAGATCAGAAAAAGCAGGAAGGGAAAAAGCGAAAAGATGGCGCGGTAGGCCAATGCCGAGGCATAGGTGGTCATGTCGTCCTTGCTGAAGTCCTTGAAGGTGCGTTTCAGCAGCTCGAAGCCACCGATGCCACCCGTATTCAGCATGCCCATGCTTAGTCTCCCCGCGATGATTAAAGTCGAAGCCGTCAGAAGTGGGACGACCCGACCATGCAAGAGTTCGGCCCGCGCGACAGGATTCCTGGGGCAGTGATAGCCAACAGCGAATTAAGCCAGCGGGTGCGTCGGGGAGGAACTTTCGCGCCCTTCGACGCTCTTGATGGAGTCGCCATTGCACAGCCCGATGGCCGCTTGCACCAATCGGCCGCCCACCCGCGAATCGCTGACTCAGCACATTCACAACAACGGCAGCTGCAACCCGGACGCCAGATATGGTTCATGTCGCGATCAGCGGCAGCAGGAGCACCAGATGAAATCGGCCTACGCCACGGACGCACCCCAGCCAGGAATGAAAGCCGACCTCGTCAAGTACGCCAGACTCATCCTGACCAAAGGCAGTGGCGCTGGCGCTACGCTCGGCCTGAACATCCTGCTGGCTCGCCTGCTGGTCCCAGAGCTGGCCGGAACCGTGTTCTTTTGCGTGGCCCTTGGCATTTTTCTCTCACTGCTTGCAAGGCTCGGCCTCGACATTGCCTGTCTGAAGACGATTTCCTCGTTACAGGACGAGAGGCAACGCAGTTATTTCGACAGGGCCTTGATGCTCTGCGCCCTGATGAACATCCCGGCGTTTCTGATCGGTCTGGCGGTGGTGTACTTCTCGAAGACCACACAGCCCTATTTCGCTCACGCGGCTGTCCTGTTCGCGGTCACCGCGCTTAGCCTGTCGCTGTTGAGCATCGCCAGCGAGACCTTGAAAGCCAAACACAAGACCAGCGAAGGGCTGTTCTGGCAGACCGCATTCCAGCCGGCGCTGACCCTGCTTCTGGTGGCCATCACCGGGAACGACCTGACCACAGTGGTAACCTGCTTCGTGGCCAGCTATGGGTTGGCCATTCTCGGTTCGATCTGGCGTGCCCGCACCAGCCTACCCAGTTCGGGATCGGAGCCTGCACTCGGCTGGCGCACGATGCTCGTTCTTTGCGTACCACTGATGCTGATCGCCATCATGAACAGCATCATCGAGCTCTCCGACACCTTGCTGCTCGGGGTGTTGCGCTCGGCCAGCGAAGTCAGCGTCTACTACATCGCCGCCAAGATTGCGGCACTCTCGACCACGCTGCTGTTCATCATCAACGGCACCATTGCCCCGGATATATCCAAGCGTTGGGCACGAAACGATCGTGCCGGCGCCTTTGCCATCGTCCGCAAATACTCGCGCTTCATGCTGGCCCTGGCGCTGATGATCTTGCTCGCGATCGGCCTGCTGCGTGAGTACATCCTCGCCGTGTTCGGCCCTGAGTATCGAGAGCAAGGCGTCTATCCGCTGCTGGTACTGGCCGTTGGGTATTTCTTTGTGCTGGCGGCGGGTCCGCTGGGGATCTTCATGACCATGACCGGCAACCACCGGCGCTACCTGCATAACAACATCGCCGCCTGCGTGATCAATCTGGTCCTCAACCTGATCCTGATCCCACGTTACGGCGTCAACGGCGCCTGTTTCGCGACGGCTGTCGCGCTGGCGATCAAGAACACCCTGCTCTACGTGCAGTTCAAAAACATCGAAAGGAGTCCGACGCCATGACTGACCGGGTAAAGGTAATTGCTTACGGGGCCTATGACCGGCACAACTATGGCGACCTGCTCTTTGCAATCGTTCTCAAGCATTATCTGGAAGCGGATGGCCGTTTTTCCGTGCTGGTCGCCGCGACCAAGAAGTCCAACCTCTCGAGTTACGGTGCACTGCCCACCATTCCCTTGAAGAAGGCGCTGGAGGCCACCCGCCAGCAGTCGAAAACCATGCTTATCGTGGCCGGAGGCGAATGCCTGACGGCCCAATGGGAAAGCATCATTGGCTACCTGGCACCGCAGGCGATCTACTACCCGATCAAGGCCAGTCCCTATCTGATCGGCCACAAGGCGTTCATACGTCTCAGCCGAATGTTCACCTCGATTCCATCGGACATTCCGCTCGTTCTGGGCGAGCGCGACCTGCCCGGCTACAAGGTGATGTACAACAGCGTCGGCGGAAACGAGATCAGCCGCAAGAAGCCGCTGATCCATGACGCAATCGAGCGCAACCTCAAGGACTGCACCTATGTGTCGGTACGCGACCGGGAGACCTCGGCCGAACTGGACAAGCTCGGCGTCGAACACAACCTGGTGCCGGACAGCGCAATTCTCATATCCGATATCTTCGCGCAGCAGACCGATCCCGCCGAGCCCGGCCACATCGTTTTCCATATCTCGGATCATCACGCCAAGCGGCGCATCGAGGCCATTGCCCAGCAGCTGACCGAACTCAACGTCAATACCGGTCTGAAGATCGCATTGCTGACCATCGGCAAGGCTCCCGGTCACTCCGACGACGAACCACTCGACAAGCTGCACAGCCTGCTTGGCGATGAGCGTGCCTACCGTGTCGACAGCGGCAAGATCGAAGACATCATCCACTGCATAGCCACCAGCAAACTGTATTGCGGCACCAGCCTGCACGGCGCAATCACAGCGCTCGCCTATGCCGTTCCGCAGATCGCGTTGCTGCCGCAGCGTGTGGTGAAGTTGTCCAGCTTTCTAGAAACCTGGGTACCCAAGCAGTCCTGCGGATTTGCCGAGGTCCCTCAGATCAGCCAGATCGGTACCAACCTGATCAAGGTTTTCGGCGACACCCAACGGACCGAACTCCGCGCCGTTGTCGAAGCCATGAAGGGCCGCGTGAGGGCCAATCTTGATCATATGGTTGCGCTCTATGACGAGGTACCGACCTCTGACCCACAGCCTGATGCAGACGAACAAAAGCCATCGGCATTGATGGCACACTGATCTCGGATCGATGGGTTCTCTAGTACTTAGCGACCGCTGGGCAGATTATGGCGCCAAGAACGATGCAAGTTCCTTTTCGAACGGAACTGAATTCCAGGCGTACAATCTCAGCCCTGATCGTCAGAGCTATCCATACGTTCCTTGTGGAAAAGCCTGAAGGGAGCCGAGCACGACAGGAGAACGACGGCCAATGGCAAGCAACGTCCGGAGCAGGGACCTTGAAATAGAAACCATCAGGGGCCTGGCGCTGTTTCTGATGGTTGCGGGACATGTGATCGGCTATACATCGACGCGCGGTATGGAAGTAGCCGACGACTCGGCGCTTCGCTATCTGTACGACTCCCTGATCGACGTTCGCATGCCGCTATTCACGGCCATCTCCGGCTTCGTTTATGCCCTACGTCCGGTAGGCAAAGCTACCTCACTGTCGCACTTCTACTCAGGCAAGGTACGACGGATCATCGTCCCGTTGTTTGTCGTATCAACCCTGTTCTTCATTTCCCAGATGCTGGTGCCGGGTACCAACAACACACGCTCGTGGAGCGAACTGCCAGGCATCTACTTCTCCGGCTACGCTCACTTCTGGTTCCTGCAAGCCGTCTTTTGCATTTTCATCCTGGTCTCGCTGCTGGAGAAAATGGGTTGGCTCGACTCCCCCAAGGCACTGCTGGCCGCCCTCGCGATTGCAACTGGCACATCGCTCTATTCCGACGCCTTCCCTGGATTCTTCAGCCTGAGCAGCGCGGTGAGGCTGTTACCCTCCTTCCTGCTGGGCATGGCACTCTGCCGCTTCCCCAAGCAATACATCACCCCCTCGAGTCTCGCTGCGATCGGCGCGCTGCTAATCACGGTAGTACTCATCGACCAGGCAGAGCTTCTGGCAGCCATATCGCTCGACGAGATGGAAACTACGGCAGTCGGGACCCTGCTCGGCCTGGCGGCCATCTATCTGTTGATCGCTCGCCGCTTCTTCTTCGCGCCACTTGCTTGGCTGGGTTATTACTCTTTCGAGATCTACCTGTTCCACGTATTCGGAACTGCTGGCACCCGCATCGCCCTGAACAGGCTCTCGATCGATAGCCAGTGGCTGATGTTCGTCGCAAGCATGCTGGTCGGGATGACCTTGCCTGTGCTTTTGAAAAAGATGGTGGAACGCTACGGAAGACTCAATCTCATGCTGTTCGGTACGTTTTCGAAAAAAAAGAGAACAGCAGCGGATCTGGATATCGACGCAGCCAAGCCACCTATTGAACGCCCGTTAGGCTGACAGGGGCATTCGTCAGGCTGCTGGAAGCCGCTAACCAGACAGATGCCTTGTGGCGCGCCAACACAGCACCAAAAACGCCTCTATCTATTGCCCAGCCAGCAAACTTGATGGCTTCGGCCATCCCATTTATGCCTTGCCTGACGTAGAAGCCATACGCCGCACCACGTCGTAACAGCACAAATCGGGCCCTGGCCAACCGATCCCGATCTCGTGAACCCCGGCGTAGCCCCATTCAGAAACGAAAAAGGCCCGCATCGCTGCGAGCCTTGATATCAGTGGTGCCGGTGAGAGGAGTCGAACCCCCGACCTTCGCATTACGAATGCGCTGCTCTACCTACTGAGCTACACCGGCGCCGGGCGGCATATTATGAAATTTCGCCGGTACGGACTCAAGCCCGCACCGGCGATTGGCGCCTTATCGACCGAGGTCGAGCAGCGTGCAGCGTTTACATACCTGCCGAGGTCGAGCCCGAGGTGCCGGTGCCGGTCGAATTGGTATTCGAACGATTGCCGTCACTATTGCTCACGTCCTGCTTGACCTGGTTCGCGACTTCTTCACCTTTGGCGGAGACCTTCTGATAGCCCTCCTCCGCCTTGTGCCGAAGCTGATCGGTCATGCGGTCGCTTGCCTCTCCCAGCATTTCGTCTTCGCGACGCGAGGGTGGTACCGAAGCGGCAATCAGGGCACCAATGGCAATGCCAATCGCGCCAAGCGCCAACGGTTGCTCTTGCAGAAGCTGGTTGAATCCGCCACGTGCGCGATCAGCGCCACCACGCAGTCGCGTCGAAGCCTGGCGACCCGAGTCGCTGGCCCGAGTACGGGCATTGCCCAGCGACTCCGAAACGCTTTGAGTCATCTGGTTGGCTTTCTCTTTCAGCCCTGCCCCCTGTTGCTTCATGCCTGAAGTTTTGGCGGACAGCTTTTCGCTCATCGACGGCCCACTCGAGCCGGTGTTGTAACCGGTCGAGGTTACGTTCGAATGAGGCTGGCGATTCTGCCCGGCCATCATCCAGATCAAACCGATCGAGGTCAGCACGGTTGGTACCGGATTGGCTTTGACCGTGTTGCTCAGGTTGCCAAAGAACTCGCCGCCGCCACCCTTGACGTATCCCAACGCGGTATCGATCAGTTCACCGGGAGACAGCTTGTTTTCCAGCGCATGGACGATATTGCCGATCTCGGTGCGTGTCTGGTCGATCTCGCGCTCGAGCTCGTCCGGATCCTTCTGCGCTTCGGCATCAATCTGATTGCGTGTACTCATGATGTGTGCCCCTTGACAGCTTCTTTATCCTTGTTGACCGAATGGATGGTGCGCTCAGGCTTGAATGAAGAAGCCTGAAACTTCTTCTTGCCTGCCGACACCATGATCAATCCGATAACCACCACCACAGCGCCAACGATGAGTGCGGCAAGCCACGGTTCCACCACGTTGCTCAGGCCGTATACGGCGGACATCAGCAGAACGATGAAGCCGCCCAGAAGCACTGCACCACCAGTAGCGACGCTACCAGCGCCGGCCTTGGTCGCTCGGATCGACTCGCTCACTTCAGCTTTCGCCAGCGCCAGTTCCTTGGTGATCAGGGATGGCACCTCGTGGGTCAACTGACGAAGCAGCCCACCCACGGACGTATCGTCAGTGCGCACCCCTGGCTCGACGGTTGTTGTCGAAGTCGAGGTCGTTGTCTTACGTGCTTCACTCATGGGAAAAGTCCTCCGTCAGTACCCTTGCCATCGCGGCTGGTAGTTGTAGAACCAGTACTGGAGCCTGGATTGGAGCCAATGCCCAACCCATTGCTGGTATTGGCGCCTGTGCCAGTTCCCGTGCTGCTCGAGCCCGCACCGAGGCCGGAACCAACTCCGGTACCGGAGCCCGTTCCTATACCTGAGCCGGTGCCTGTTCCGGTTGTGGGTCGTGACGTGCTGGTTGCGGACGAACCCCCCGCATTGCTGACGCTACCGATTGTGCCGGGTCGCCCGGTATCCAAACGATCGTTGAGGTCAGCCTGCGCCGAGCTGTGGCTGCCTGTGCTCGCTACGCTGTTGGTGCTGTCAAAGTCGCTGGCGGTATCGTGATGGCCGTACTGCCCTTGAGCAGCTCGCTTGCCGGATGCCCGGGCGAACCGGGTCAGACCGAAGCCAAGCGCAATGCTCCCGGTGATAAACAGCGCGGGATTGTTGCGAGCCAGACGATTCACGTCCTGCAGGATCTCGTCGACATTCTTGCCGCGCAGATCGTCAGCAAACTGGCCCATGCTTTGAGCCATGCCCGAGACATAGCTGGACAGGCCAAGACGATCCTGGCCCTGCAGCTCATCAGCGGCGGCTTTTGCGCTCTGGGCAACCTTTTCAATCTCATCGGCAGCGGTTTCCCGATAGCCTTCCAATTGATTCTTGCCCTGAGTTTTGACCTGATCGCCAGCCTGTTTGGCCTTTGCTTTGGCGTCCTCGGCCGCATGCCCGGCCGAGCCTGTGCCGGAGCTGGAACCCGGGTTCGGTCCGGAAGAATGGCTACCGCTAGAACCGGTAGATGGGTTGGTCGAGCCTGTCGTGTTGCTCGTGGAGTTGGGGCCGGTCTTAGGTTGGCCACCGTAACCAGTGATTTCTTCGTCGGGTGTAGTCATTTGATTCACCTTTAATATGGCTTGGCCGGAAGACCACGGTCCGTAGGGACACAGCAGGAGCGGTTAGCCGCGAGCCGTGTATTTCGGTGCGCACATATAAGGTGACCGGGGGCAATTTTTTGAGTTCCGTACTTTCTGGATGGCGCCAAGCAGGGCATTACGGGAAATAGAAAGCCTGTACCCGAGCCAGTCGGCAGACGCCGGGTAGTGGCAATATGCACATTAAACGAGGGTACCCCGCATCACGCCTGTGTTTAAGCGCAACGGTACGATCAAACTAAACGGAGCAAGTTGCAGCTTGTGTATGTATCAATGCCAGGCATTCTTTTTTTCCCGGAAGAGCTGAGCGAAGCCGCAGCCGACGAACAGCATTGTTATGCCACGGCGGTAAATAGAAAAAACGGGCCCGAAGGCCCGTTAGATGTTCCAGCAATCTTTATTGCAGCGGACCAATAGTGGAGCAGGTCTTTGTCGTTGCGGCATGCTTTTGCAGCGGTGCCAACTGAGGTCGATGCTTACCACTGGTTACGTCCAGCGCCATGATGTTCTCACCCCAGCGTGGACCGGCTGCCCAGTAGGTGCTCGGAATGCAGTTCTGGTTCAGGTAGGCCAGCAGGTTATCGGTAGCGACAACGGCAGACGGAGAGAAATCCGGGATGCCATGCTCACCAAGGAAACCACGCAGCTTGTTCTGCTTCAGCCACTCGACCCACGGCTTGACCCGCTCGACACCCAGCATGGGTGCAAAGGTTTCAGTCTTGCTGCGATAGGTGCCCGAATAGTCGCTATCAAGATACTGGTGCGCTTCGTAGACCAGGTTGTTCTTCGGGTCACGCATCCAGGGATCGTTGATCAGCTGGGTGTTGTACTTCTGCCAATGGAAGGCACTGGAGTAGCGGTCTCCGGCAATCATGATCCACTTGCTAGGGTCGACCTTGCGGATGGCCTGGCCAGCGGCCTGCGCAGTCTGCGGCCAAAGGTTGTTACCCGTATTGTAGGGTTCGTTCATCAAGCCGTAGCCATACAGCGCCGGGTGCTTGGAAACCTGTACGGCGATCTTGCGCCAGGTTTCGGCGAACTGCGCGCGCGGTACTTCTGGCGAATTGATGACCTTGCCGTAGTAACGGTAGTAGTTGTGCATATCAAGGATGACCTTGATGCCGTACTTCTGTGCATAGTCCAGCGATTGCTTGATGCGGCCCAGCTCTGCTGCGTCCAGCTCGGTACCGAGCTTGGGCTGAATGCGTTCCCAGAGGAAGCCCAGGCGTACCAGCTTGAAGCCAAGACCAGCGTGACGCTTGTAGTAAGACTCGTCAGCGTAGGTGTAGCCCTTGTTGTAGATGCCAGGAACGGTGCCCGGATCGAATACACCCGAACCAAAGTTGACGCCAACCAGGTCGATACCGCTTCCGCTGCCGACGACCGGTGTAGTGGGGGCCGGTGCTGGAGCGGGTGCCGTGACCACAGGAGCTGGCGTTGGGGCAGCGGCTACCGGCGTGCTGGCGGAAGTGCCGGAGACAACGCTGATGGTCTTCGGATAACCAACGCTGGCGGCTGAAAGTGTGGATCCGCTGAGCATCACCGAAAGATGGGCACCCACGTCATAGACGGCGGCGACCTTGCGTACCTGGCCGTCAGCCAACTTCACCGAAGCACCGACCACGAATGCGGCCTTGTTTGTAGTGGTATCCGGAATCGAGAAGCCCGCCGCCTTGCGGTAAATGCCGTTTTCCCAATCCGCGTTGGTAAAGCTGTTCATGGAAGCGGTGATGGTACTGCTGGCCGGAGCAGTAGTAGGCGCTGTCACTGCCGGGGCGGTAGTGACCGGCGCAGCCGTAGCAGGCGCACTGGGTGCTGCAGCGGTCGGTACAACCGTAGTGACCGTGCGAGGTGCGCCTACCTTGGAACCGTCAAGCAGTCCGCCGTCCACATACACACTGAGGTTGACGCCAACTTTGTAGACCCTGGTGATCTTGCGGACCTGCCCGTCGGCAAACTTGATCTGCACGCCCGGCTTCAATGCGGCGATGGAGGCTGAAGTGGCCGGCACGGACAGGCCGGCTGTACGGCGCCAGACACCATTAAGGAAATCGTTGCTGGTGAACTTGTTGATGGTCGAGGTAAAGGCAGTCGAGGTAGACGCGCTGACTGCAACAGCAGCGGTTGCTTCACCGGTAAGAACAACACCGCTGAAAAGCGCTGCGAGTGCGATGGAACGAACAAGTACCCGAGGGGCACCAGCAAATACAGTGATAGACATACAGTCTCTCCGGAACTTAATACTTCTAAAGGCCGGAGCCTTTAAAAAAGTAGCGGGAGGTTAATTAAGTCGTTCAGGCGCTTACTGGGCAGAAGTCTCACTACGCGCAACCGGACGAACCGTGTGGCAAAGGAGCCGGATTACCTGAGGGAGACCCGGCAATCCGTTGCGTGGCGTCTTTATAATAGGTTTAGAAACGGATTCAAAATCTTTATGTCGGGATTAGATCGCCAATGTACCGCCACAATTTTGACCGGCCATTGATGTGCTATTAAGAGATGGCAATCTGATATTGCGCTTAATAGCCGACGAGCCGCTTTAAATCGCTTCGATAGTTTTTAGTCGGCGTCATTTTTTTGTTTGCCAGGCATCTGGAACCGCCGGATCGCTATATCCGGAATCTGACGAACGGTAGCAGCAACAGCCCTTCATCTCCGGTCCGCTTAACCAGAGCAGGAGCGAAATCGTGCAGGCTTCGCCCAATCCCATCGAAGCGACGAGGGCAGCGATGACAGAGCAAAAATTCAAGGTGGGTGACCGCGTCCACTGGAACTCCGAAGCCGGACAGATCACAGGCCATATCACCAAGGTGCTGACCCAGGACACCGAATTCATGGGCCGCACTCGCCGGGCCAGTCCGGACGCGCCTCAGTACGAAGTGCGTAGCGACAAGACTGATCACCTGGCCATGCACAAGGAAAGCGCACTGACAAAGGCGGACTGAGCGGTGGCCCCACTTACCGTCTGGACCATCGGCCACTCGACACGTACCACGGAAGATTTCATTGCGCTGCTACAGCACTATCGGATCGCCGCAGTGGCCGATGTCAGGCGCTTTCCCGGTTCGAAGCGCCTGCCACAGTTCATGTCCGACACGCTGGAAGCGTCACTCGCTCGCTGCGGTATCGGTTATGAGTGGATCGAAGAGCTGGGTGGCCGACGCCGCGCACCACCAGAGCCATCGGCAAGCGCATGGCGTAACGCCTCGTTTCGCGGCTACGCAGCACACCTGGAAAGCGAAGAGTTCGAAACAGGTCTGCAGAAACTGCTCCGGCTGGCAGGCAACCAGCCAACCGCAATGATGTGTGCCGAGGTGCTCTGGTGGCGGTGTCATCGGTCCATGGTGTCGGACGTATTGAAGCTGCAAGGGATTGAAGTCCTGCATATCCAGGACGAAAAGCACCTGACGCCCCACCCTTATACTTCGCCGGCGCGACTGGATAACGGGCGACTGGCCTATGCGGATGCGGGAGTGCTTCTGAAAACAGGGCAAGGGAGCCAGCCAAGAAGCTGAAAAGCCCCGGATTCTGATAGCAGACACCAGCAACGCTCTGAGCAGCCCGATGTCTGGCTGCAGATCCGCCCGTCTCGCGCGTTTACTGGCATGGCCAACTGGAACTTTGAGCAGTAGCAGGCTTCTTACAATCCGAAACAATTCAGCCAAATGACATCACAGGCCCGACATGGTCGGGTTCGCACGGAATAGCGCGCGCTTTCAAGCGGCTCGCTCATAGGAGGAGCGTCCATTGTCTAGCCTAGGTTTCACGGGAAAGCTGATTGCAGCCAGACATCGCCTAACGGGCGGGTCGTCCGGCAGCGTCTTCAAGGGTATGGCGACCCTGGCGCTCGGCGGTGGGCTGGCAAAGGTTATAGGCCTGGTTTCGATTCAGGTTCTGACACGGATCTACAGCCCGGAACACTTCGGCGTCCTCTCGGTCTTCACCGCCCTGCTACTGATATTGACCCCGCTGATGACGCTGCGCTACGAGCTCGCCGTCCCGCTGCCCAGCAGGGACGGCACTGCCATGACGTTAATGGCGGTCTCTACCGTACTCCTCACTCTCATGACACTGTTATTAGGGCTGCTGCTCTGGCTGGCCGGCCCCACCCTGTTGGCCGTGATATCCATGGAGGCGATTGCACCCTACCGCGCCATGCTGATCATTGGCCTCTTCTGCACAGGTCTTTATGAGGTGTTGCTGATATGGGCAGTGCGCCGTCGCGCCTATCCGGCCATCGCACGCACACAGCTGCGCCAGAGTGTGGTGGGCGCGGTGGCGAAAATTGCGCTGGGGATGCTTGGGCTGATGCCGGGAGGTCTTCTGGCTGGCCAGGTCGTGGGGGCTGGTGCGGGAACAATGACGCTGATTCGTACATTCCGCGCCGATGTGAAACGCCATTGGCGGCAGGTCACGCTAAGACGTGCCTGGCGTATCTTGCGGCATTACAGGGCCTTTCCAGCCTATCGCCTGCCTTCGCAGCTCCTGCAGGTGTTCGCCAGTCAGTCACCCTTGTTGCTCACGGCGGCATTCTACGATGCCGAAACGACTGGACAGCTCGGCCTGGCACTGATGACCCTGGCCCTGCCCATGCAGCTGCTGGGCTACACGACGAGCAAGGCTTATTACGCCGAGATCGCCTCATTGGGACGCAAACGCCCCGTTGAGGTCCGTGCCGTTACCCGTTCGGTCATTAAACGACTGCTCGCACTTTCGATCGCACCTTCGCTGATACTGCTGGTGTTTGGCGAGGGGCTGTTTTCACTCGCATTCGGACGGCAGTGGGAGCTGGCGGGAGAACTGGCAGCGGTGCTGGCAATCTATCTGCTGTTCCAGTTCATCCATGCGCCGGCGTCTCACTTGCTGTCACTGTTCGACCGCCAGCGCTTGCTTCTGATGCTCAATGTGCAACGCACCGTCCTGACGGTTGCCTGCTTTGGCTCTGCGCAGCTTATCGATCTACCGATTACCTCGGTCGTGCTGCTCTATTCGGTTACGCTCTCGGCCCACTATCTGTTCAGCTTGCTGATGTCGCTACGGGTGATTCCGCGGTGACCGCTGCGTAGGCATCGATGCTTCAGTCCCGGCGCGCCATACCCGCATGGTTACTCACGGCTACTCTCGCTTGAGTTCGCTCCAGCCACCCATGCGGCGCGTCCCCGAGAACGCGTTGCGTAGCAGGTAATAAAAGAACACTGGTATCCCTACCGCGTAGCGCTTGAACAAGCGGCGTGGCTCGATGAGCATGCGAAACGCCCACTCCAGCCCGAACCTGCGAAAGAACAACGGGGCACGTGGGAAGCGCTGCGCAGAGAAGTCCAGGATGGCCCCTCCGCAAATCAGCAAGCCGCGGCAGTCCATCGCTTGTTGCAGATAAAGCGCCACCTGTTCCTGCTTGGGCATACCCATCGCCATGACGATGATCGGGAAACGCCCCGGTACGTGGTGCTTCTGATAGAACTCCAGATACTCCTCTTCACGCCTGAAGCCATCGATCGCGTGGAAGGTCCGGCCGCCGAAAAGCGTTCTGGCGCCGTCGCTAAGCCACGGCTCGCGCGTGCCCATGGCAAACAGCTCGTAGCGTTCCTCCGACTTGGCAACCAGCTCTTCGATGAGGTCCGGAATGAAGTCAGACCCGTTCAGATTGGCCTTCGGATCCACGCCGTTGAACAGACAGGCCACCTTGATGCCAATCCCGTCACGCAGCAGATAATTCACCTGCATGAAGCTTTTGAGGATCGTCGGATTACGTTGGGCAATGTTGTACCCGTGCTGGTTGAGGAAACCAAGAATTGTCGGAGACTCGCGTCCATGAAGCTCGGACATAAAAGCACCGGTATCAGCCTCATCCAGTAGCTCCAGCTTCCCTATGAGGGGATCCATTCTTCTGGCGAGCGGGTTTTTCATATAAAGCTTCTCTGTCTGCATATCAAAATTTTTAGCGGCGGTGCTGCCAGCCGCATCAGTCTGACGCCGCAAAATCGTGCCACTACAGATTCGCCCAGGCGCAGGGAACAATGCGTGCCGCTTTCGGACAAACGAAGCAGTGCGGTGATGGCACTTCTCTCCAACGGGTAAAACGGGATCTGAAATGACAGCGACACGTAATGGCTCGATTCGGTCAAAAGGAATGCTCCTCGGACTCCTGCTTTCACTCGGTAGTGCCGCAAGCGGGGCAGAAAATATCGATCTGATCGGGCTGAACATCGGCGGAGCCGGCTTTGCCAGCGGTCACATACCCGGCAAATACAATACAAATTATTTCTTCCCTGCCCCCAACTACCTGGAAAAGTGGAAGAAAGAAGGAATTCGGACCATTCGGTTTCCAATTCTCTGGGAACGCCTGCAAAGCGAACTGAACGGTGAGCTCGACAAAGACTATGCACAGCTGATCGAAAATACCCTGCAGCAGGCCGCCGATAACGACATGGGCGTGATTCTCGACATCCATAACTACGCGCGGTATCGCAAGCAAGTAATAGGAACTGATGCGGTCCCCATAGCGGCTTATCAGGACTTTCTGGAGCGTGTAGCCAAGCGCTGGAAAGACCATGAAGGCCTTTACGCCTACGACATCATGAACGAGCCACATGGTGCTGCGAATGACTACTGGCCGGCAGCTGCACAGGCGGGCATCGACGCCATCAGAAAGCATGATCGGGAACGCCCCCTGCTAATCGAGGGAAAGTCATGGTCAAGCTCATATCGTTGGCCTAAATACAACGATCCATTGCTGCAATTGAAAGATCCCTCCGATAAGTTGATCTTCTCTGCCCATGTGTATCTCGACAAGGACAGCAGCGGACAGTACAAAGATCCGCTTGACAAGGATTTCGATACGATGCGTGGCGTCGAACGCGTCAAACCCTTTGTTGAATGGCTGAAACGAAACGGAAAACAAGGCCATATTGGCGAGTTTGGTATACCCGCGGACGAGCCCCGCCTACTGGAGGCGATGGATCACATGCTGGCGTACCTTCAGGAAAACTGTATCCCGATAACCTATTGGGCGGCGGGATCAGCCTGGGGTAACTACAAACTATCCATAGAACCCCACAAGGACGGCAGCCACCGACCCCAGTGGGAAATACTCAGCAAGTACATCGGTCAAGGCGACTGCAGCCGTATCGGGCCGACACCTTGAACATCTGCTAGTTACAGTTGGCATCGACTTGCTGCCGATGCCAATCCATCAAACCTTTTCTGGCGATGCGGGTGACAACTTGGCCAGCAGGGACTTCGCCTTGCCAACCAGCCGTGCCTTCAATCGATGCCCCTTTCTGACCGTGCTGGCTTTGAGGTTATAAACCTGGCCAGGCACATACATCTCGTTTGTCTCGATGCAATAAACGGGCTTGCCGCTGAGCTTCATGATTTCATGCGCCTGTTTCTCCTCACTCTCGACAAACAAGCGCGTGAGTGGATGCTTGGCGTAAACCTCAGCCTTGAATTTCGCGTGGATGCTCAATCGGCGCCGCTCTTCCGCGGTGGGAAGGTCCAGCATATGCAAGACACCGTATTCCACACCGTTGCGCTGTAGCCATTCCTCGGTTTCGGCGCGGTATTTTTCCAGACGGCTTGTGACGAGATGAGCGACCTTGACCGACGGGATGAACAACGGACGTGTGCATGCCAGAAAATCTCGGTATTTGGGACCGTCGTCGTTTTGCATTACGTCCGGATCCACACAAAGCACACCATCGATATCCAGGCAGGCGTGCTTCAGAAACTCATGATGCATGATGTTCCACTCGAACACCCGCGGCTGCTCCACCAGTTCCAGATGCATATCAACCAGATGCTGATTATGGCGTTCCGCAAATACCGCCATGGTCACTACATCCCTGGCGTAAATGGCCTTTACCTGCTCCACGGCGGCAAACATGGACTTGGCCGAAGAAATGCTATCGTCGACCAAGAGAATTTTCTTCGCATCCTGCGGTTTAACCAGCTCGGCATGCTTGTAGGTGCGTGTGGTGCCTTTTTTCAAATCGTCGTTGCGCAAGAACGAATAGAGGTCCGTCAACGGCAGGTTCTGTTTCAGAGCAATGATGCTCGCCACCAGCATCCCGCTACGCGGTATACCCACAACCAGGTCTATATCGTTCGGAATCTTTCCAGCACACTCGGTGCTCAGTTGGGAGAGGTGGCTAAGGCTTCGGTAATTCATTGAACACGCTCCTGCGCCCTGTTCTTTTATATAGATCCAACCTGAAGGGAGATACTACCTGCCTACTAGCGTCCCAATGCCGAGCGCAACAACTTGCCATGCGTGTGCAGGTAGTGCAGTACATACAGCGCGAACGCATTGGGCGCTGAGTAATTGAGAAACCGCTTTCGGATATCCATGTCCTCGCGTATCGCCTCGAAGCGGCGTTTGTGCGATACGCCCGTGGTATCGAATATGCACAGAGGGAAAGACAACTGCATGACATCGCGTTGAAGATCGAGCCCTTGCAGAAATTCAAGTAACAGACAGTAGTCAGCAGACAACTTGTAATCGAGCCGAAACGAGTAGTTACGCAACCGCTGGTTCTCGAAATACATCGTCTGATGGCTCGCCGGCAAGCCAAGGGGCGCGCGCTCGATCGGTCTGGCGCTCACTGGCTCCAACGCACCTTCTGCATTTTTGCGGTAGAAGTTGCCGTAAATGAATGCCGGCGCAATTTCAGCGCGGGACAGTTCCTCGTTGATCCTCGAGAGCACTTCCGGCCCAGCCAGGGAATCCCCGCTGTTAAGAAACAAGGTGTAGCCCGGCGTTTCGATTGCCCGCAGACGCCCCTTGTTCATGGCGTCGTATATACCTTTGTCGGGCTCGATGGTTATCTCCGCCTGCGCGTCGTCCAGGTCACGAAGCCACTCTCCGCTGCCATCCTTCGACGCACCGTCAATGACAATCCAGCGAAAGTTCCGATAAGTCTGGCCAACCAGGCTCCGATAGGTTTCCTTAAGGCCGTCCAGGTTATTCCAGTTAATAGTTACGATACTGAAACTGACCATAATTTACCTGCCCCAAGTTCGTCGAATAAAAAGAATCAGCCACTTGCTGTTTGGCGTAATAGATAAAGAACGCTGCGGACATTCCGTATAGATCGCCCGAAAAGGTCAGGCCGTTGGAAAGCACAAAGTTCAGCATGCCAAATACGAAGGTTACCTGTACTGCAGAAAGCAGGCTGCCCTTGTCGTGACATTGGCGCATGATCCAGAGATATCCACCGTAGTACATGGCTAACACGACCAACGCAAGGAAGCCAAAACGGTAATAAACTCCAAAGACGCCAACATCCGAAAGATAAAAGTGGGAGTTGTAGAGAGTGGAGAATCCACCCTTCCATTGCAGCGACAGGGCCCCCATGCCTATGAAGTTATTCTCGCGAATAGCGTCCACAATCGTTGCGATGGTTACGTCCCGGACGCCAGGGCCGGTAGTCGCCTCGAACAACAGGACATGGAAGCGCTCATACTGGGCGACATAAAACTCTGGAACGAGAAAATACGAAACCGCCAGCACAGCGATAGCCAGCACGCTCATTTTCATCAACGAATCGATACGCTTGCGGAAGATCCACAGCCCCGCAAGCGCCCAGACCAGCATGGTCTGTCTGGTCTGCATGACCAGCCAGAGATAGGCGGCAAAATACAGCAGTATGAGCAACTGCCCGGTGGTGACACGCTCCCTCATGTTGTACATCAGCATGAATGCGGAGATGCTGACGAACGCCGAACCGATGCGGAAACGGTTGGGTCGCAGGATGTTTTCAACTTGCGACCAGTCGTCGACCGTAAAGGACGCAACGGTATTCGTCGGGATGATGCCCAGGTAGTAGCTGAAACCAACGGTGGCGCAGATCAGGGCAACATAGAGCACATATCTGCCCAGCTCCTCCTGTGTCGGCGCGGCCATCACCAGCAGGAACAGGGTCGGGAAAAAAACCAGGTACTCGAAGAATCGCCGCTCTTCCAGCAGGCC
This sequence comes from Stutzerimonas sp. C6.4V, assembly GCF_058536345.1. NCBI lineage: Bacteria > Pseudomonadati > Pseudomonadota > Gammaproteobacteria > Pseudomonadales > Pseudomonadaceae > Stutzerimonas > Stutzerimonas sp. C6.4V. Next base: position 611,184 of record NZ_JBZUBM010000001.1, on the reverse strand, counting down.
ATAGGGCATGGGCTGTCCGAAATTGAGATAGGCCAGCGTCGCCGACAGTAGCGGCAACAGCACCCCCATGAACAGGATCCAGAGGCTGGTCTTCGATTGGTACACCCATTTCCAGGTGGCGAACAAGCAGGCGGTTGCACCTATCACGATCAACAGGAACAGCTCCCGGAAGTACGGAATCCCGGCCTTCTTGTCATCCGTAAGGAAGAAGCAGGCGGAGTTCAGCAACAACAGGATGAACAGCAGATTCTTGTACGCCAGAACTTTCCTTAACAAGCGCTATCCCCAATTCCAATTGACGTGGCGAAACACAGAACCAGACCGCTATGGCTGGTCGACCGAGACGGGCTATGCACCCGCTCTGGAAATATGTGCCATGGATGGACCACAGCGATCATGAAAAGGTCCGTTGCTGCTCAACTCAACGGACGGCTACTGGCGTTTGCGCCGCTCGTCCCCAAGACCTGGCCGGCATGCCTGATTGCATCCCGGCGGAGTGAAGCGGCACCGGCGCGCACCCTGGGCGCGCCGTTATCACAGGCTAGTGACGAGCCTGGTGCTGGTTTTCCACGAACCAGCGATAGGCATCGCGCAAGCCATCTTCAAGACTGATGCTCGATTGCCAGCCGAGCGCCTTCAGTCGGGATACATCCATCAGCTTGCGCGGCGTACCGTCCGGCTTGCTGCTATCGAAAGTCAGCTGCCCCTGGTACTCGGTGACCCGCGCGATAGTCTCGGCCAATTCGCGGATGCTGCAGTCGACCCCGGTGCCAACGTTGATGTGTGAAAGCATCGGCTGGGTATGGGCCTGGTAGGTTTCGTCGTCCAGTTCCATTACATGGACGCACGCAGCTGCCATGTCATCCACATGCAGAAACTCGCGCTGCGGTTTGCCGCTACCCCAGATCACCACTTCGTTGTCGCCGCGCTGGGTCGCTTCGTGGAAGCGCTTCAACAAGGCCGGCACCACATGACTGTTTTCCGGATGGAAATTGTCGTTAGGGCCATACAGGTTGGTCGGCATCACGCTGCGATAGTCGCGGCCGTACTGGCGGTTATAGCTCTCACACAGCTTGATGCCCGCGATCTTGGCAACGGCATACGGCTCGTTGGTGGGCTCGAGCACGCCGGTCACCAATGCCTCTTCCTTCATCGGCTGCTCGGCAAACTTCGGATAGATGCAGGACGAGCCGAGGAACAGCAACTTGTTGACGTCGTTGCAGTGCGCCGCGTGGATGATGTTGGCCTCAACCATCAGGTTCTGGTAGATGAACTCCGCCGGATAGGTGTTGTTGGCGTGGATGCCGCCAACCTTGGCCGACGCCATGTACACCTGATCGATCCTGTTCTCGGCGAAGAAGGCATTTACCGCAGCCTGATCCACCAGATCGAGCTCTTCACGACCACGGGTGACGAGGTTGGTATAACCCAGCGCCTGCAGGCGGCGGACAATTGCCGAGCCCACCATGCCGCGATGTCCCGCAACGAAGATATGTGCGTCACGATTCATGTCTAGTTCTCCACACTCACTGGAATGTCGAAGCCATGCTCCTTGAGCAGGGCGTGGCGCTGGGCGACCTTGAGGTCTTCGCGGACCATCTCGGCGCACATTTGCTGCACGGTGATCTCCGGAGTCCAGCCAAGCTTCTCCTTGGCGCGGGTCGGGTCGCCAAGCAGGGTTTCCACTTCGGCCGGGCGGAAATAGCGCGGATCGATGCGAACGATCACGTCACCGACCTTGAGTGCTGGCGCCTTATCTCCTTCGATGCCGGCGACGACAGCACGTTCGCTCACCCCGCTGCCCTCGAAGCGCAACTGGACGCCCAGCTCTGCAGCCGACCATTGAATGAATTCGCGTACCGAGTACTGCACCCCGGTTGCGATGACGAAGTCTTCAGCCTGTTCCTGCTGCAGCATCATCCACTGCATGCGCACATAGTCCTTGGCGTGCCCCCAATCGCGCAGCGCATCCAGATTGCCCATGTGCAGACAGCTCTCCAGGCCCTGCGCGATGTTGGCCAGACCACGGGTGATCTTGCGGGTCACGAAGGTTTCGCCGCGGCGTGGCGACTCGTGGTTGAAGAGAATCCCGTTGCAGGCATACATGCCGTAGGCTTCGCGGTAGTTGACCGTGATCCAGTAGGCGTAGAGCTTGGCCACCGCATAAGGCGAGCGTGGATAGAAGGGTGTGGTTTCCTTTTGCGGGATTTCCTGAACCAGCCCATACAGCTCTGAGGTGGAGGCCTGGTAGAAGCGGGTCTTCTTTTCCAGACCCAGCAGCCGAATGGCCTCGAGGATGCGCAAGGTGCCCATGCCATCCACATCTGCGGTGTATTCGGGCGACTCGAAGCTGACCGCAACATGGGATTGCGCACCGAGGTTGTAGACCTCGTCCGGCTGTACCTCCTGGATGATCCGGGTCAGGTTGGACGAGTCGGTCAGGTCGCCGTAATGCAGAACGAAGTTCTGGTTCTCGACATGGCTGTCCTGGTAGATATGGTCAACGCGCTGGGTGTTGAACAGCGAGGCGCGACGCTTGATGCCATGGACTTCGTAGCCCTTTTCCAGAAGCAATTCCGCCAGATAGGAGCCGTCCTGCCCGGTGACACCAGTGATCAACGCTTTTTTTCGTTCCATGTGCTTTACCTGTGCAAGGCTGTTGAAGGGGTTGGTCAAATTGAACTCTCAGCTGGACCGAGCGCTTTTGATCATCATCTGGAGGCGCTCGAGGAAGCCGACGCAAATCACCGGCAGGGAGGGAAACTTGTAGAAGAAACGATAGGTGTCGTACTGCGTTCGCGGGGCGCTCAGCGAAGCGGCATCTACCTCGGCCGCATCGATCAATGCGATGCCTTCCCCTGCCACGTCATGCAGCACGCTCAGCTCCATCGGCTTCATCGACAGGCTGAAGCTGTGCAGGCCGGGTTTGGTTGTCCGCGTCAGTTGCAGCCCGCTGCGGCATTCCTTGCAGCCGAACAGATTGACGGTGAAATCGTGCTCGGCCAGTTTTGGATTCAGCCGCTTCAGGGTTGCCGGCAGCAACTCGCAAAAGGCGTCATAGACCGCGAGCGAACCATTGAAACGCGGGAAGTGGTAGTCGATCCGCTGTTGCTGGATGGCCACCTGGAAGCGCGACGAGGCGATGTAGAAATGTTCGCCCGGATCGCCGAAGTTGGTTGTCAACGAGCGGTAGGGATACACGAAATACAGGTCGCGGCTGATGATGTAGGCGTTGTACAGCTTCAGCCATGACGATTCCGGCCAGCTGCGGATATCCCCGGGAATCCCCTCGATACGGCTGATGTCGGTGCCGTTGCCTTCGAGCCACTGACGGAAACCCTGCCAGTGCTTGCGCGACCAGGCCTGCCCCCAGGACGCTGCCAGTTGCATGAAGTAGACATCCGAATTGCCGTCGTCGATGGGCGTGAACGGCAGGTTGGCGGTCTGGTTGAACTGTTGGCTGTACAGACTGATGCCAGCGATGCGCGGATCGTCGTCGTAAACGCTCAACGCCTGGGTCGTGTACTCATAGAAGAATGGGGAGACAAACAGATCGTCCTCAAGCACCAGCACATCACCGTACTCCTCGGTGAGGTCACCGCAAGCCAGGACGTGATTGCGCAGGCCCATGCGCTTCTCGCGATGGATAACCCGCTTCTCTCCGTGCGCCCAGGGATAGGCTTCGGCGATACGCAGTGGCTCCAGCGTGCCTGAGTTGTCCAGACTGATCACCAAACGGACATCGCCGGCGGGGTAATGCGCCTTGCTCAGGGAGTCCAGCAGGCGCAACAGGCTCTTGGGCCGGTTGTAGCCAATGACGACTATGGTGGGCAGGTTTGCTGTCATAGGGGATCCATAGCACTCGAAAATTGGGTTGCGAGCCGCATCAAGCCGGCCCTTGTTGGCGCACGTACCAGCGTCGTGCCGCGATCGTGACGATGACCACCAGCGACAGGTAGATCACGATGCTGGCTGCAGCGAAGGCCTGCACGGTGGCCAGTGCATCGCCGATCACAACGGCGCCGCCAAACAGGGCGAGCACGCGCAGGCTGGTGCTGAATATTTCGAAAAGAAGAAAACGTCCCTGCAGCGACAGCGCCGGAACGGCGACCACGCAAGGCCTGGAAATGAACACGACGTACTCTGCCAGCGCCAACCAGCGTGCGTACTCGCCTGCCACCTGCCACTGCTCACCGAACACCAGCGAGAACATCCAGGGGCCAAGCACGGCAACCGCCGTAAACGGAATGAGGCCGACCAGCGCCAGAGCAGTGGTGGCCTTCAGCAGCATCGCCGCCACCGGCTCCTGATCGTGGATCGCCCTGGTGATGCGTGGGTAATAGACATCAGCGACCGACTTGCCGATCAGGTTGGTTGGCATGCTCAACGCCTGCTTGCATAAGGCGAAGAACCCTGCAGCCGCAGGACCGAAATAGGCCGCGAGCACGAGCGTGGGCAAGTGTTGCGATACGGCGTTGATCAGCATCACCGGAGCGCGGAACCGCGGAAAATCGCTGTGCCGGCGCGCCAGTTCCAGCAGTGGCGGAGAACCACCCTCCTCGCTGGCGTGTTTATCGGCGTCTGCACGGCCACGCCACATGGACAAACCGAGCATCGCCGCATGCAACGCCTGCTGCAGTGCCGTGGTGCAAACCAGCATCAGCGCCGAGGACTGCACCAGGCCGGCAACCGTACGCAGACTGTTGAACAGTAGCGAATTGACTACCGCGACCCGGGCGGTGATGTGGAACCGCTGGGTTCGAAAAAGCCACTGCTGGCAGATCTCCAGCGCAGCACCACTGAACATGACCAGCGGAATCAGCATCAGGTAGGGCTGGATGATCTCGATCTCCAGCGCCACCGCCAACCGGTCTCCAAACTGGATCAGCCCCAGCGCGACCAGCGTCGCAAGCACCATCGCCGTCATCAGCGATAGTCGCACCAACCCACGCGCGTCCCCGTCGCGCTTAGGCAGCACGATGGCGATGGGATAGGTCAGTGCAGCGATGGGGATCAGCATCAAGGTCACGCTGAGAAAGGTCCCCAGTACCCCATAAGCCTCGGGTCCGTAGATCCGCGTGATGACCGGCATGAAGGCCAGGGTGATAGCCTGTGCCCCCGCAGTGCCGGTCACAACGGTGAGGATGTTGCGCAACAGCCGGCTGCGCATGCTTCCTTGCAGCAGCGCGGCGAACTTGCCTCTGGACGAGGTCATGTTGTGCCCGGCGCTGGGCTGGTCGATGGCGCTCACGCGTACTCCCTCGCTCAAGCCTGGACGGGCTGGCGACCGATACCGTAGTAGCTGAAGCCTTCACGCTTGACCTGCTCGCGGTCGTACTGATTACGTCCGTCAATGATCAACGGCGTATTCAGCAAACGCTTGAGCGCGCGGAAATCAGGGCGGCGGAACGGCTTCCATTCGGTCACCAGGCACAGCGCGTCTGCATCGATAGCGGCTTCATACTGACCTTCGACGATCTGCAAACGCCCTTCGGCAAACCAGCTTTCCGGGAATTCACGGCGCGCGGTTTCGCGCGCAACCGGATCGAACGCGCGAACCTTGGCTCCTGCATTGATCAGGCTATTGATCAGGACGACGCTCGGTGCCTCACGCATATCGTCAGTGCCAGGCTTGAATGCCAGGCCCCAGACAGCGAAGGTCCGACCGTCGAGATCACCGTTGAAATGAGCTGACAGCTTGTTGAACAGCGAGTGCTTCTGCTGATCATTACGGGCCTCGACAGCCTGCAGCAGCTTGGGCTCGAAATCGTTCTGATGAGCGATGTTGATCAGCGCCTTGACGTCCTTTGGAAAGCAGGAGCCGCCGTAACCGCAGCCGGCATAGATGAAGTGATAGCCGATACGTTCATCCGAGCCGATGCCCAGGCGAACGTTTTCCACATCGACATCCAGCCGTTCGCAAAGGCTGGCAATCTCGTTCATAAAGGAAATCTTGGTGGCAAGCATGGCGTTCGCCGCGTACTTGGTCATCTCCGCGTCGCGGATGCCCATGAACATGGTGCGCGGACGGTTGCGGATGAAGGGTGCGTAGAGCGCGCTCATCACCTGACGGGCGTGATCATTGTCGGCACCAATGACGATACGATCCGGATGCATGAAGTCGTTGACCGCCGCACCCTCCTTGAGAAATTCCGGGTTCGAGACCACCGAGAATTCGATCTCCGCACCGCGCGCCTGGAGACGTTCGGTAATGGCTGCACGCACCTTGTCTGCAGTACCGACCGGAACGGTCGACTTGTTCACGACGATCGCCGGGCCAGTCAGCGTATCGCCGATCTGGCGCGCCACTTCCAGGACGTAACGCAGATCGGCGGACCCGTCTTCACCCGGCGGCGTGCCCACAGCGATGAAGAACACCTCGGATTGCTCGACTGCCTCGGAAAGCGACGTGGTGAAGTGCAAGCGCCCGGACTCATGGTTCTCGGTGACGATTTCCTCGAGACCCGGTTCGTAGATCGGCAGAATGCCCTGCTTCAGGTTATCGATCTTGGACTTGTCTACGTCGACGCAATAGACGGTGTTGCCCATCTCTGCAATACAGGCCCCGGTTACCAGCCCAACGTAGCCGCTTCCAACGACGGTAATGTTCATAACAGGATCCTCGATTCAAGAGTGAAACAGGCGAGCCTCGGCGCGACCCACATCAAGGGGGCCGGGGCGTAATCGTATGTGGGCAGACATAATTCGGACCGGGCTCCCACACTGGCGACACCCGGCCACTCAGGCGAGTCGGCTTAGACCGTTTGCTCGCTGTAACCGTAAACGTCGTAATAGCCACGGAACTGACCGTTCTTCTTGGCTTTTTCGATATCGACGTGGTTCAGCACGATGCCCGCCAACGGCGCGCTGCTGTTCTGCAGCTGACTGATGCCCTTCTGCACATGGGGAATGAGAGTACTGTCGGACTTGACCACGTAGATCACCGCATCCGCGAGGGTGGACAGCACCGCAGCATCGCTTACGGCCTGGCTTGGCGGTGAATCGATAATGATCCGGTCATAGCGGCCCTTCAGCACTTCAAGCAGCTTGGCGAAGCGTGGCGAAGACAACAGTTCCAGCGGGTTGGAAGGCACGGCACCGGCTGCAATCATGTCGACGTTGCCAACGGTGTGGATGCACTCCTCTAGCTTGGCGTTGCCGCCAATAAGGTTGACCAGTCCCGGCGCCCCCTGTTTGAAATCGAATGCCTTGTCCAGCGTCGCGCGACGCAGGTCGGCGTCGATCAGCAGCACGCGATGCAGCTGGCCCATGGCAAATGCCAGGTTGGCTGACACCGAACTCTTGCCTTCGCCCGGCGCGGTCGAGGTGATGACCAGCACCTGCCGAGGCTGACTGGTTTCGGTCAGCAGCAGGTTGGTGCGAATGGTGCGCACTGCCTCGCAGAAGCGCTTGTCCCCGCTGCGTTCGAACAGATGACTGACTTCCTTGCGCAGCTTGCGCGGTACCTGCGGAACGATGCCCATGACCGGCAGGTTCAGCTTGGCTTCGATTTCCTCGGAGCTCTTGAAGGTATTGTCGAGAATTTCACGAATGATGGCCTGGGCGATGCCGAGGACCAACGCCAGGAACAGCACCACGGCCATGATCAGCTGCGCATTGGGCGCAGACGGCTCGGTCGGCGGAATAGCAGCATCGACGATCCGTGCATTGGTGGAACTCAGGTCCGAGGTGGCAGTGGTTTCCTGCAGGCGGGTCATGAAGGTGTCATACAGCGCACGGTCGCTTTCAACCTCACGCTGCAGGTCGCGCACCTTGAATTCCTTGCGGGATATATCCTGGATGCGGTCCTTGTTCTCATTGAACGACGCACGCAACGAGTTCTCGTTGGCCACCGCCAGCTGATAGTTACGCTCGATGCTCGCAACCACCTGCTCGACCTGCTGACGCAGGCTCGCCGTTGCTGCATTAAGGTCGGAGCGTGCCGAAACCATGGCCGGGTGACGGTCACCGTAACGACGCGAGAGGTCTTCGACCCGCGAACGGGCATGGGCCTGGTCAGCCTTGAACTGCTGGATAAGGGGATGGCCGAGTACCGCAGGTACGCTCGCCAGACGCTCCCAGCCCTGGCTGCGCATGGATTCGACCTGCCGGTACTGGCTTTCGGCCTCGGCACGCTGACGGCGAGCATCGATCATGCGGTCACCTGTCAGCGACAGCTCATTGGCGCTGATGGTGCCCACGCCATCAAGATCGACCAGCCCTTCAGCATCGAGATAGGCCTGCAGGCGATCTTCGGACGCCTGCAGGTTTTCCCGCAAGGACACCAGTCGATCGTTCATCCAGCCGGCTGCGGTCATCGACATGTCGACCTTGGCTTCCAGCTGGGCTTCGATATAGGCCTGCGCCAGCTGGTTGGTGGCTTGAGCCGCGGTCAACGCGTCGGCCATGGATACCGACAGGTAAACCAGCTGGCTCTTGCCTTCCACCCACACCGTAGTGCGGTTCATGAAACGCTGGGTCGCAAAATCCAGGATCTGCGCTTCGGTCGGCGGTTCGACTTCTTCACCCGTGAACATGCGCTTGATAGCGCCGATGTCAACCAGCGGCTTGGGCTGCTGACGCAGATCGAACTCGGGATGCTCGGTCAGACTAAGGTCCCGAACCACGCGCTGCGCCACGCCACGGCTCTGCATCAGGCTGAGCTGGGTCTGCAGGTATTCGCTGATCTCCTTCGGCGCATCCGGTATCTGGAACGACAGCACCGGCGTTCCCTTGGTCTCGATGAGCACCGTGCCAACAGCCTGGTAGATGGGCGTCATTCGAGAGACAAAAAACCCGGCCAGCCCACCGATGATCGCGACCAGCAGGATGATGCCCCACTTGCGTGACCAGATGGCATGCCAGATTTTTTTCATGTCGATGAAATCGCTGTCAGGACTGCCTGTGGGTCGCTGCCAAGGTCGATCCGGGCGAACTGGACTGTTCATGATCAAAAGAATCCTTCATCAATGTTGATCGTATCGCCGGGGCGAACCAGGGTATTCATAGTGGCTTTTTCTTCCGCACGGCTGCCTTGCGAGCCCCGTACGATGGTCATGCGTTTGGTAGATGCACGCTCGGTCAGGCCTCCAGCCAACGCGATGGCGCGATCCAGCGTCAGCCCGGGCTGGAACGGATATCCCCCCGGGTTTTTCACCTCGCCGGCAATGTAGAACTCCCGGTAATTGGCAACGGACACCGAGACGCGAGGATCAACGAGAAAACCATCCTTCAGTTTCTCGACAAGGATGTTGCGAACCTCACCGGGCGTCTTGCCGTTGGCGTCCACCTCGCCGATGAAGGGAAAGGTGAAGGTACCGGCATCGGTCAGGCGGATTTCTTCAAAGGTCAGATCCGGCTCGCCATGGACGTTGATACGGATGACATCCCCCGAGCCGAGCTGGTATTGCGCGGCAGTGGCACCGGCGCTGAATGCCAGCAACAGCAGCAGCGAAAAGAATTTGAATATGTTCGGGATGCGCATGTACGGCTCCTCCTTAGGCACTGGTTTAACCTCCTACCTGGCCTCAGAGGCTCAGGTCGAAACTCAGCAGATAAACGTTTCGGTCGTAATTTTCGGTACTCAGCGTGGAATCGTTTTCCGTCCTGAGATACGAAAGCGTAACGTCCACCCAGCGATCCGGAGACCATGTGACGCCAGCGCCGTAACCGGTGCGTTCGTCGTCACGATTGATGCCCTCGTATTCCCGGTCCGAGAAGCGATAGAGCAGCTCGGTCGCTACCTTGGACGTCCATTCGTGCTCCCAGGTGGCGATGGTGGTCCAGTCGTTGATGGTGCTGGCCCCGTCATCGCCCTCGTCGAACGCGCGGCGAGAATTGATCTTGAATGCCGAATAGCTGCGCGGCTTGTAGGTAACGCCGACTTCCCACATGGGACTGGTGAAGTCCTCACGCAGGTCGCTGTCGAAGTCCTTGCGCTCGGCACCAAGCTTGAGCGTACCGGAGGTCTTCGCCGTCGCGTCCCAGCTGGCACCGCCCAGCAGGGCTATGTTGGTGCTGTCGCGCAAGGCACGGGAAAGCTTGTAGTCATGGTCGGTGTGGCGCACTTCGACCAGCGAGCGGGTGCGCGAGCCGAGCCGATGGAACCAGATGGAGTTGAACATCAGGCTGTCACGGTCTTCGGTCGCATTGATGTTGCCGCTATTGTGATAGCGACGCTGCTCGTAATGGGTACCGAATTCCAGCTGGTTGAGGGCACTGCGCGCACCGAAACGGTATGCGGCCCGCGCGATGGCACTGCTGTACTTGTCGTTTTCGGTAATGGTTTCGGTATCAGCCGTCTCTTCCACGCGATGGTAGGACAGGCCCCAGCTCAGGCGATGGCGGGAGGTGAACTCCATAGCGCTTCTCAGGCTGAGGTGGTGGTCGGTATTGCTGGCTTCGGAATCCGAATGAAAGATGTCGCTGTTGAACGAGTACTCAAGCTCATACTCGCTATTACGGTTACCGGTACCCAGCAGGAAAGTAGGGTTAATTCCTGTAACCCAGGAGGACTGCTCATTGTCGGCAAGCCCACGATAGTTGTCGTCATAGCTCTCGCGCACCACCAGCGTCGGGGTGAACTCGAACCCGCCGATCTCGATGTCCTGCGGGTCACTCGCTGCCCAGCTATTGGTGGCAGCAAGGCACAATAGCGATACGCCTGGTAGCGTGATCTTCCTCATTTGGAATCCCTTCTCGGAGATAAATTGGTGTTCATACCCGCCTCTGGCCGCGACGCCTGGATGTTGTGAGGAGGCATAGACACGCAACAGACCGCAAATATCCCTAACAGTTGCACATTCGCTGCACGACACGATTCACAACCCTTGCAGGCTCCCTCGCCCATACGCTCTACCCTCTCGCTTAGGGCACGCTACCGCCCTGAACGCAGGCAGCCCGTCTGAATGCAGACGCCCCGATCAACAACCCACAGGACCGTCCGCAGCACTGATCGATAACCAGACCGCCGACACGAATTAGCTTGCTTGGATCTTGTTGTTGGTGGCAGCGCTGCCGCGCCTTGTTGTGCGAATGCTTAATCGCTGCGCTATTGCCAGCGCCTAACCAGTCCAGAAGGGGACGCGGCAGGGTGGTCGCTGACCTGTCGAGGCGGTACTCAGAGCGAGCCCGAATCCTGACGACGTTCGCACTGGTACTCCGCCGCGCTCACCTGTTGCCTCTGAACCTGGCGAGCAGGCCTTTACCAGACAGGACCACTTCGATATCCGGGCGCTCTTTCTGGACCTGGTGCGTTCTGTCAAGTTCCACGCCGTTACATCCAGTAATACTGGCGACAGAGCGAATGGAGCTCCGGTCCGGGTCCCGGAAGGGATCGTTCAGCTGAAGGCTGCCTGGAGCGGCTATAAAGAAGCCCGCGCCGCATGGGTGCGGCGGACTGCCTTTGAAGAAGGAGCTACCGCAACCTGCATGTCACGGGAGCGCCTGGTGAACCGCCGGAGGTCAGGCGCGCTCGATGCGGTCGGGATGGATGACGATACGGCCCTGCTTGTACAGGCCGCCGATGGCTTTCTTGAAGTTGCCCTTGCTGACGCCAAACAGGCGTGCGATTTCATCCGCAGGGGACTTGTCGCTCACCGCGAGGCTGCCCTGGTTCTCCTGCAGCTTCTGGAGGATCAGCGCCTGCAGCGCATCGGCCGCCTCGCTGCCCACCGGTTGCAGGCTCAGGCTGATCTTGCCGTCGGCGCGCACTTCCTTGATGTAACCCTTCTCGCGGATGCCGCCGCGCAGAAACTTGAATGCCTCGTTCTTGTGAATCAGACCCCAATGCTTACCGTTGATAATCGCCTTATGCCCCAGATCGGTTGCCTCTACGACCAGCAGATCGACGGCCTCGCCGACCCTGTAGCGCGCCGGGGTCTTGTCCAGGTAGCGGTCCAGCCGCGCCGTGGCGGTGATGCGGCGGGTGTGCTTGTCGAGGTACACATGAACGACGCAGTAGTCGCCCTCCTTTAGGGGTCGCTTTTCCTCGGAATGGGGTAGCAACAGGTCCTTGGGCAAACCCCAGTCGAGAAACAATCCGATCCGGTTGATCTCCGCAACCTTGAGACTGGCGAATTCACCGACCTGGACCCTGGGTTTCTCGGTTGTGGCGATGAGCTTGTCTTCACTGTCTAGGTAGACGAACACATTCAGCCAGTCGTCCACTTCGGTCGGCGTATCCTTCGGGATGTAGCGGTTGGGCAGCAGGATTTCGCCATCCGGCCCTCCGTCCAGGTAGAGACCGAAACCGGTGTGTTTGACAATTTGCAGGCTGTTGAAACGCCCGATTGCAGCCATCTCACGAATCCTCTGGGTCGAAGCCGGCGATTCTAGCAGGCCAGTTGCCCTGCGGTGCGCCGCCTACTGCGGCAATACGTGGGCTATGTCGGGAGTCGCACGCCCCCGGCAGGTAACTGCTCATGCCAGAGCCGCTTGGCAGATGGGAAAACCGAACCTCCGGTCAGCTTCACCAACACGCTCACCCATCGGCCCAAGTGAAAATCGACATAAATCGAACAAAATTTAGCCAGATCTGTATAATGTCCGGTTCGACTGACCAAAGGAAACAGATGACGATGGCCGCCAAGACCACATCCGCCAAGCGTAAACCCGAACCCGCCAGCGAAACCAGCGAATCGCTCGCCAACCAGATGGCCGCCTTCCTGAAGGCCGGTGGCGAAGTCCAGAAGATCCCCAACGGGGTCAGTGGTCAGACCCAGGGCCCATCGCGGCAGATCACTATCAGCAAGAAGTAAACGCAGCCGATAGCCGAACACGCGAGCTTCCGCCCTCCTGTTTTGACGCAGCAGCTCGCAAGGTTCCCTCCCCCCGCGACACCCGAGAATTACATGACTGACCCGATCCGCTTGTCCAAACGCGTAGCCGAACAATTCGGCTGTTCACGGCGCGAGGCCGAGCTTTATATCGAGGGCGGCTGGGTCAGCGTTGATGGTCAGGTCATCGAGACGCCCTTCTTCAAGGTAGATGCCCAGCGTGTCGAGTTGCTACCTGGCGCAACTGCAACCGAAATGCCGCCGGTCACCCTGCTGTGGCACAAGCCTGCCGGAGAGCCTACCGCGAGCGAGCCCAGCGATGCGCAGCGGCAACTGGCCAACGCCAGCCACTGGTCCGGCGACCCTTCTCAGCTCTCCCCTCGCGAACGACATCTGGTGCGCCACACCGCGCTCCTGCCGCTTGAGCCGCACGCCAGCGGCCTGGTGGTGTTCAGCCAGCAACGCGAGATCATCCGTAAACTGGGCGACCCACGGGACAAGCTCGAACAGGAATACGTTGTAGAGGTAGCTGGAGAGCCCGAGGATGGCGGCCTGGAGTTGCTTGCCAAGGGTATCGGTCATCGCGGTCGGATCCTGCCCAAGGCCAAAGCCAGCTGGCAGAACGAAACCCGACTGCGCATCGTGCTCAAGGCACCGCAGGCAGGTGAGATCCGCCTGCTGTGCGAGGCCATCGGGCTGCAGATGCTCAACTGCAAGCGCATCCGTATCGGCCGCCTGTCGATGGCGAAACTGCCAGTCAACGAGTGGCGCTTTCTCGGCGAGCACGAACGTTTCTGACCGCAGCCACCCGGCTGCCCTTTGGCAAAAGCCCACGCCCAACCCGCCTTGACCTATGCTGGTTGTAACAACAGCTAAGGCATCCTGCTGCTTTCGTTTCAGCAGTGATCAGTACCGTTCAGGCATTCCTTCAGGAAAGGTGAGCCATGCAGAAAATCGTCCTGGTGATGGTGCTGGCACTGCTGCCTCTGTTTGGCAGTGCAAAAGAGCGCATCGAAGTCTGGACCTATCACCTCTCGCCTCCCTTTATCGTCGATGACAGGCACGGCCTCTCGCATGACTTCGTCGATTGGCTCAACCAGCATCCGCTGAACGATCAACGCTTCCTGTTCGAACTGATCACGCTGCCGCGCAAACGCATCGACATCCATCTGGCGAAGGGCCGGCCGGGCGTACTCCTGTGGGCCACGCCGAGTTTTTTTACCGCGGCATCGACCCGGCATGCCAAATGGTCGGCGCCGCTCCTTATGGATCAGCAGGATTTCGTGTCCCTGCCGGACGCCCCCTTCGATTACCTAACGCCCGAATCCCTTCATGGCCGCACGCTGGGAGGCGTACTCGGTCATCGCTACGAGGGGCTGGAAGCCGATATCGCCCGCAAGAAGATAGAGCGCCAGGACGTGCGCACGGACCTGCAAAATATCGAGAAGCTGTTGTCCGGGCGAATCCACACCTTGTTGATCTCACGCTCGACCCTGTTTTACTACCGTAAGCAGCACGACTTCGGTGACCTGCACATCTCAGCGCGCCCCCTGTATCGCTTTTCCAGGCATGTTCTGCTGACCGATTCGCTGGGCGACGCTGTTACTCTCTACCTCAACGAGGTCCTCGAGCAGCTGCCAGATGACCCGCAATGGCAAGTCCTGCTGCATCGCTACGGGCTGATGCCCATGGCACCCCAACAATGAGATGCTGTGCTGAACAGACGCGCGGCCTGCTGGTCAGAACGCGCTGATACCCAACCAAACAAGAGAACAAGGCTGCGATGAAGAAAGCTCTGGTGATAGGACTGCTCATGACCCTTGGCGGCTGCGCCTCACAGTCCTGCGACGAACCAGCCAGCGGCAGCGCATGCCGCGCCGAGCGGCTGCTTTACCAGAATGACCTGATGCAGGCCAAGATACTCATCGCGGTGGGTGACGAAGACGGCTATGAGCTGGCCGGTGCGCTGCTCGACCGCAGCGCGCGCCTGGATGAGCGTGGCGAAACCGAGTTCTATCAGGCCCTGCTACTGATTCGGCAAGGGCCGCAGCAATCCGAAGTGCTGCGCCTGCTCGAACAGGCCCGCGCCAAAGGCCACCCACATGCGGTTGCCTTGCTCTACAAGATCTATGACGAGCCTTATCTGATCGATGAGCGCGACGCCGACAAAGCCGAACAATACCGCATGGAATATGCCGAACTGGACGTGGCGCAAAGCGGTTACCCGGACTTCGACAAGGCGTTGGAGCTGGTTTCGCAGCTGGTCGAGCCCCCTCCATCGCCTTCCGAATCTGAAATGCTCTGCCCCAGCCAATGCCAGTGACCAACGCTCAGGGCGTAGGGGTTTGCGAGACCCTGGGGTCTTGCTCTCCGTCCAGTACGGCCTGCGCTTCTGCCTCGGTGGCATAGGGCCCTGCAATCGTCTGGCCGTCGATCTCCACCACCCAGCAGGTGACCCAGGTCGGACGCCAGCCCTGCGGTACTTCATCTCCAGTCAGATGCCTGATCCTGCGTTGCATAACCACCTCCGCTGATTGTTTTCAGGTATGCAGGGCCCGCGCCTGGCGTTGCCCTTCTTCTGGGACCACAGCAGCCGGCGTTTTTCTCGCGGAAACAAGCCGTTGCTGTTCTTCCCGAACTGCCGGGAGCGTTCGCGGCTCTACAGAAGTGCTCTGACAACAACCGTAGACCAGACGAGGACTCCGATGCAGATCCGCCAAGCGATTGGGCGCGCAACGATCATCATGCTGGCATGCGCAGTGCTGGTCGGCTGCAGTCGCATGAACCTGGCCTACCGCAATCTCGATCTGCTGATCCCCTGGACGCTCAACGACTACCTGGACATGAACCGCGAGCAGCAGACGCGCTTTCGCGAGCAGCTACGGCAACACATCAGCTGGCACTGCCGAACGCAACTACCCGGCTACCTGGACCTTATCGAGCGCTTGCAGGTCGAGGTTCGACAGGGCGCGCTGGATGAACCGGCGCTCCGCGCGCACTCCCACGAAGCGCAGCGGGCGATCCAGGCGATCGCCCTGGAAATCACGCCGACCACTGTTCAGCTGCTGCGCGACCTCAGTGAGAGGCAGGTGCGTGAACTAGAAGAACAGTTCGAAGAGGACCGCAGGGAACGGGAGAAGAAATACCTGCAACCGCCGCCAGAGGAGCAGATCCGCCAGCGGGCCGAGCGTATGCAGGAACGTGTCGAGCAATGGATCGGCAGCACCAACGCGATGCAGCGCCAGCGCATCCTCGAATGGGCGCATGTGCTCGGTGAGCAGAACCGGCTCTGGATAAACAACCGATCCCAATGGCAGCGGGCGCTGGTCGACGCCATCAGGGACCGGCAACAGCCAGGGTTCGACCAGCGCATCGCCAGTTTGCTGCAAGACCGCGAGGTCTATTGGACCGAGGCATATCGCGCCGCCTTTCCGCGCATCGAGCAGGCCACTCTCGATCTCATTGCCGATCTTTACGAACGGGCCGATGCGCCCCAGCGTCGCCATCTCGACGAAAAGCTGCAGGACATGCGTCGAGATCTCGGCTCGCTGGATTGCCTGCCCCCTCGCTGAGCAGCCCGGCTCGCAGGGGCCATTACCGCGATCACCGGCCCCCCTGACGTCACCCGCGACGCTTGGCGAGCAACAGCCCCAGGACGCCTGCAGCAGCGATGCCTCCGGCAAGCATCAGGTTGCGCTGGCGCTTTTCATCCCGGCGCCAGCCACCATCAATACGCCGTTCGCCAAGGGCAGGATGAAACAGATTGCCGGACGACGGCGCGACACGGTCGGCCCGACGCAGGGCTGCCCCTGTGAGCAGGCCGGACAGGCGATCGAAACCCGGCGTGATGAAGTGCGCGAAGCGCAGCAACGTGGCGCTCAGGCCCACTGAAGTCGTATGCCGCGGATGCAGGGCAAGGCTGACCATCGCATCGGCGACCTGGCGCGGGTCGCACAAGGGAGGCGGCGGCTGCAGGGAACGGCCGGCGAAATTGCCCCCATCGCGGAAACCGGGCGTGTCCACCATTGACGGATAGACGTCGCAGACATGAATGCCCGGCCACTGCGCCAGCTCGCCGCGCAAAGCATGGGAAAACCCGCGCAGCCCGAATTTGGCAGCCGAATATGCCACCGCATAGGGCTGCGGCACCCAGCTGCCCACCGATAGCGTGTTGATCAGTATTCCGCTGTTCTGCTGCTTGAAATACGGCAGGACCACATGGGCGCCGCGCAGATAGCCGAGCAGGTCGGTCTGCACCACTTGTTCGTGAGCGTCCAGCGGCGTCTCGTCGAATGCCCCAACGGCGCCTACCCCGGCATTGTTGACCCAGATATCGATGGAGCCGTGGCCGAATTCGGCGGCGGCGCTGGCCAGTTGTTCGACCGAGTCGCTCAGGGTCATGTCGGTTGGTACCACCAGCGCCTCAGCGCCCAGCGCCCGGCATTCGTTGGCCACCTCGTGCAGCGCTTCTTCGTCCCGCGCTGCCAGGACCACGCGCGCCTGTTCCCGCGCGAACGCCTGCGCCGCAGCACGGCCAATGCCGCTGGACGCGCCGGTGATGACCACCACGGTGCCCTCGAGCCTGGTTTCGTTCATGTCTGTCTCTCCGGGTTTGCTGTCGTTCATAAGCTGACAGCCGTGGCGGGGCAAACATTCCCCGCCACGCCCAGGAAGTACCGATGCTCAACAAGCTCAGCCGAGCGCCGGCAGGCCCAGCCCAGCCAGCGCCCAGCGAAACCGTCAGGCGACCTTGAAACGACCCACCAATTGCTGCTGATGTTCGGCGAGGCGCGCAAGCTCCAGACTTGTGGCCGCAGTCTGCTCTGCACCCGCACTGACCTGAATGGCGACGTCGTTGATCTCGACCACATTGCGGTTGATGTCTTCGGCAACAGCGCTCTGCTCTTCTGCCGCAGTCGCGATCTGGATATTGCGGTCGCTGATGCCGGCAACCCCTTCGGCAATTTCCGCCAGCAGGTCCCCGGCTCGCCCAATATTGCTGGCACCGGCCTGAGCCTTGGCAAGCGTTTCCTGCATGGAGCGTGCAGCCCGATCAGCGCCGGCCTGCAGATTGCCGATCATGTCCTGGATATTGCCAGTGGACTCTTGGGTCTTCTGGGCAAGCATCCGTACCTCCGAAGCCACCACGGCAAAGCCACGACCATGCTCTCCGGCTCGCGCAGCCTCGATTGCAGCGTTCAAGGCCAGAAGGTTCGTCTGATCGGCGATGCCACGGATAACGTCGAGCACAGAGGAGATCGAATCACTCTCGTTCTTCAGTTTTCCGATGATCTGCGCGGTCTGGTCAGCCTGCTCGGAAAGCTGGCGGATGAGGTCGATGGTGTTCTGCACCTCGCTGCGACCTTGGGCGGTGTTCTGATTGAGCCGCTGTGACAGCTCGGCCGCATCGCTGGTGCTTTTCGCCACATCACGAACGGTTGCGCTCATCTCGTTGATGGCCGTGACCACCAGCTCCGTTCCCTGACGCTGCCGCTCTATGCTTTCACTCGTCTGGACGGTGACCGCTGACGACTCTTCGGCGGCGGTTGCCACCTGAACGGTTGCGTTGCCGATCTCCTGGACGACCTGCTGAAGCTCCGCTGCCATGTTGTTCAGGTTGCGCGAGATCTCGCCAAATTCATCCTTGCCCTCGTAAACGGCTTTCGCGGTGAGGTCACGCGCCGAAAGCGCCAGCAATGTGCGATTGACGTCCGATACGGCAACCTTGATGTTGCGGATAATGAGCCAGGACAAGCCCGCGACGGCGGCCAGCGCAACGATTACCGCAGCAAGCGTCGTCCACAGGGCGCCACGTGCCTCCTCTCGTGCCTGTATGGCCAGGTCGCGTACGTTTTCCGCCAGCATCTGCTCCAGTTCGCTCATCAGGTCGATTCGACTGGTCGAGGTTTCGAACCAGCTCTCGGCATTGACACCCAGGCTCTCTCCGAGCGGGATTTCAAAGGCGAGACGCTGCAACCTTGCCACTTCCTGCGCGCTGGGCTGCTGCAGCTTTTCATCCAGCAGGCGGGAAAACCGCTCCGAAGCCGCACGCCTGAATCCATCAGAGTAAGCAGAGAATTCGCCCAGGTTGCGACTGAAGGACGCCAGCAGGGCGGCATCGAAGCGGTCCTGACTGAACACCACGCCAAGCATGGCCCGCTCCCGCCCGGCACGCTCCTTCATTTCGATGAACTGATTCAACCCGCCCAGGGCTCGTGCAAGCTCAACCTCCGCTACGCTGGCCTCCTGCGCATGGGTAAAGTTGATCAGCGACTGGATAACCTTTGTGAAACGAGCGCCCGATTCCAGGTTGGTAATGGCAAAGGAATCGATCTGACCCCGGGTCGCCTTGAGTCCTTCCAGGGCACGCAGCGCTTCCGCGATTCTGCCGTCACTGCGACCGGCCAGCGCCTGCACAGCGCCCAGAGCCTCATCGGTTGCCTGGCGCAGGCCTGGCAACCGTCGACTCATCGTACGGCCCTGACTGCCAAGAAATACGCCACTGGCGCCACGCTCGCGCTGCAAGGCGGTAATCAGTTGACTGATCTTTTGCGCCGCCGTACTGGCCTCGACCGTCTCTTCCATCTGCCGGAGCGTCTGATAACTGTCCGTTACATAGAGGCTTGCGAGCCACAAAAAACCCAACAAAGGAGACAACAGGATTAGAAGCAGCTTGAAACTCAACGGAATGTTCTTAAACACGGGGACCTCAATGCTCCACGGCAAGGCAGGAGCGTTTTAGCAAGGGAAGTTTGCGCATGGCACTGGCAGGCTTTCGCTTGCGCCTGGCCGGTTGCAGACAACAACTCATTGTTTATCGGGAGATTTGCGGGCTCTTTAAGCGGCGCCCGACGAATGGCAGAACGTCACGTCGCCATCATCGGTGAGGCGAACTGTCACACTCTCGCCATTTTCAGGCCTTGATCCATGTCATCAAAATGACGTCAAAATATGGTCTAGGCCGTGTTATCCGACGAACTGCAGCGGAGCCTCAAGTGGGCATCGATGGGTTGTTGCTGAGCTGCCGATTGCCGAAGCCACCGGCTAAAGGGCGATCAGCTCAATGGCCCCGCTCTGCTTGGCGCGATACATGGCGCGATCGGCGGCGGACAGGAGCGAACCGGCATCGAACGGATCGTGCTGCTGAATCGCCAGGCCGATGCTAGGCCGGAGCATCAAGGCACGCTCACCAAGCGAAACCGGCTCTTCCATCGCCTGCAAGAGCTTTTCCGCCACGAGCCGAGGCTGGATACAGGGATCGGTAATATGGTCGAGCAAGACCACAAATTCATCGCCTGCCAAGCGGGCGATGAAATCGCTGTTGCGCAAGGTCGCCGTCAAACGCCGGGCAAACTCGCACAGCACTGCGTCACCTGCGTCATGCCCGTGGGTGTCATTCACAGCCTTGAAATCATTCAGATCCAGAAACATAACCGCAACGGCTGCTCCAGACTGGCGAGCGCGATGGAGGCCACGGGCGAACTCGATATTCCATGCCGCGCGATTCGGCAAGCCGGTCAGTGCATCCGTCATGGCCAGTTTCTCGAATCCGCGGGTGCGCTGGGTCTGCTCGGTTATGTCGTACATCGTCAGATAAAAGCCGCAACGCTCCTGCCCGTCGGAAACGCTGCGTGATGGACGATCAGGCACCAGCGTGACATGCATATGCAGCGAGCCACCCTCCTCCAACGGCAGCTCCATATCGAAACTCACCGTCTCACCGGTTCTGGCGCGTTCCGCATAGGACATCAGCCGTTCCGTGACAGCTGCCGGAAACACGGAACTGAACAGCGTGCCGCTTATCTCTTCGTTGCGGATATCCAGATGTCTTGCGTACGGCTCATTGATGAACTCGAAACACAGCGCTGGATCAACGTGACCCACCCAGGCCGGCACATTATTGGCAATGGCCCGGAGCTGCTGCTCGCTCTCACGCAGACGCTGCGCGGCGCGGTGCTGCTCCGTAAGATCCTGTAGCTGAACGACCATATGAGGCTGACGGCTGCCCGCTGCCGACACTGAGGATATCGACAGGTGCCCGAAAAGGATGGCGCCCGACCGATGCAGATAGCGCCCACTGAACTGCACCTGGCTTTTCAAGCCTTGAGCCAGCTGCCTTACGGCCTCCTGATGCACCTGCAGTTCATCCGGATGAACCAGATACTCAAACCGGGTCCTCATCAGCTCAGCCCGCGGATAGCCGAAGGTTTTGCACCACGCATCATTTACGTCTTGCCAGTGTCCGTCATAGGTGACCAGAGCCATGCCCTGTGCAGCAGCGGCAAACGCGTCATTGAATCGCTGCGCCTCGCTTGCAGCTGCCCGCTGTGCGGCATCCAGGCGGGTAATGTCATGCATCGTGCAGACTGCCCCGATCAGTTCACCGTCAGGACCGAACAACGGATCTGCGTTACAAGCCACCAGCCGTGCGGGCTGGTGCGCCGTGCGAATGATCATCTCCGTCTCGCGTACCCGCTCGCCACGCCAGGCGCGCAGCAAGGGGATCTGATCCGTTTGCAACAATGCCTCGCCGGACGGCTCGTACAGACCAAAGTGCTCCGCCCATTGGTCTTGCGGTATCGCTCTCGGGTCGATGCCATGCCATTCACGGGCAGTGCGATTGAATTCAACCAGCACACCGTCCGCGTTACAGGTCACTACCCCTCCGGGCATGGTTTCAAGGAGACGCTGCAAGGTGCGCTGTCGCGTCTCGGCAGTGAGCTTGAGCCGACGGATTTCCAGTGATTCCACAGCGCGGCGCGCCAGCCTCTGGAGGGCTTCAGACTGGAGCGCGTCCAGGTTTCTGGGGCGCGTATCGATGATGCACAGGGTTCCGTATCGGTATCCCTCCGGGCTGCTGAGCGGCGCGCCGGCATAAAACCGGATATAGGGTTCACCTGTGACGAGTGGGTTATCGCTGAACCTCGGATCGGCAGCTGCGTCGGGCACCACGAACACGCCTTCATGGTCGAGGGCATGAGCGCAGAACGAGACGCTGCGGGGTGTCTCTTGCGCTTCAAGGCCAAGGCTTGCCTTGAACCATTGCCGGTTGGCGTCGACAAGGCTGACCAGCGCTATCGGCGTATCGCACAGGCGCGACGCGAGCCAGACCAGGTCATCGAATTCCTTCTCCGGGGGCGTATCCATGACCTGCAGGGCATAGAGAGCTGCCAGGCGGCCGTCTTCCTTGTCGAGCGAGCAGTTGGCCTGGTTTCCAGCAACCTCAGTCATGTTCTGTTCCATTGCTTGTGACGGCCTGGTCGGCCCGAATCTGTCGGTGCCGAGAGCGCTCGCTTTGATGATCGAGGGGTTTGAACCAGCCTTACAGCTGAATAGCCAAACAGCGCGCTAAGGGGGCTGAGCGTCAATACCCGGCCCCGGCGCGATTATCACCGAAGCGGTGCACCTGTACGCACCCCAGTCGTCGATGGATGTGCAAAATGCATCATTCCTCCCGCTGCGGCAGGTTCCGAGCGGCTACCGGCTCGGCCCAGGGATCGTAGGTACCGAAGGTCCACAGGTGCCCTTCCAGGTCGCGGCAGCTGAAACTACGACCACCGTAATCCTCGTCCTTCAGCTCGATGACGATCTCCGCACCGGCGGCCTTGGCCTGGTTATAGAGACCATCGGCGCTGCTGACGACAACGTAAATGGCCTGGGTAGAGACTCCACCTACCTCGTCATGCTGTCTGAGCTCCTGACCATAGCCTGAATCGGTCACTGGCCCGAGCATCACCATGCCACTGCCGAAGCCGAGTTGCGCATGGATGACACCCACCAGCCTGTCTTCGATGACCCGTTGCGGCTCGAAATCGAACGCCCTGCAGAGCCATTCCAGCGCCGCGGGGACGTCACGGTAGCGCAGACAGGGGATCAGATTGGAGGTGGTGTGCTTGCTGTACAGGGACATGAGCTCTCCTTTGAGGATACGGCGACGTACATCCTGATAGAGACGCGCCGCCTAAAAGGTGAGACCGATCCAGACGCCGACGTTCACACCGCTAGGCCCGTTCGGCCAGCGCAAGACGAACGCCCAGACCGATCAGCACGGATCCCAGCACCCGATCCAGCCACCGACCGACCCGGCGGTTGGCCTGCAACATCGAACGCGCACGCGCCGCCATCAATACGAAACTGCACTCGACCACGACGGCCACGCATACGACCAGAACCCCGAGAACAATGGCTACACTGCAGCTCGTCGGGAAACTGGCAAAAGTCGACACTTGTGACTTTTTATTGTCACCCCTCTGAACTACTCTCCCGACATAGTGTCAAAGCGCCAGACCGCAGAAGGATCGCGGCGTGATGACACTGCCAACAACAGCAAAGGAAATGCATATGTTCGAAGAAGCCAGCCCGGCGCTCGTCGCCTCACCCTCTAGTGTCATTCTTTTGTCCAGCAACGAACTGTTCGAGACCACGCTCCGCCAGCACCTCAGTGGCTCTGGCCAGGTGCGCATGAGCCGCAGTGGCAGCCTGCGCGCCGGTCAGAACGACCTCGATCTGGTGCTTGTCGACCTTGGCAGTTTCACCTCTGACGATTGCCTGAGGTTGCTCAAGCAGCTGCGCGACATCCCGACCGCCCTGGTCAATGCACAAGCGGACCAGGCGCGTTTGCTTCTCGAACAGCACCCCTGGATCAAGGGTGTCTTTTATTCCGGCACCAGCCGTAGCAATTTCACCCAGGGCATCAGCGTCATGCTCGAAGGCGGTGACTGGCTGCCGAGGGCCTTGATGGAAAAGCTGCTCGGCCGCTATCGGCAACTTACCAACGCCTCACGCGCCATCGACGATCTGTCATTGCGCGAGAAACAGATACTGGCGCTCGCAGGCAAAGGGCTTTCCAACTCCGAGATTGCCGAACGCCTGCATCTGAGCAGCCATACCATCAAGAGCCACATCCACAATGCCCTGGGCAAGCTCGGCGCATCCAACCGGGCGCAGGGCGCTTCGCTGGTACTTGGGCATGTCAGCGAGATGTGCCTGTGAAACCCGCATGGCTGTGCCTGGCATTGCTGCTGGCGGGCCAGGCATATGCAGACGAAGCGGAGCTGCAGGGTTTCATCATCAACGGCACGGTGTCGCGCTCGGGACAGGAGTTCTATCGCAAGTTCTGTGAACGACTGAACAGCACCAGTGCGCTGGACTTCAACCTGGCGGTCAAGGAACGGCCGTCGGCGCGCTGGGGCGTCCTGGTATGGGTGGAGCAGAACGACCAGCCGCTCTATCGCCGCTTCCTGCAACCCAACGTCGCCGATATGGAGCAGACAGCCTATGACGCGGCGGATTTCGTGCTGCAAGAGATAAATCGTAGAAAAGTCGAAGCACTATTCGAAGACACCATTGACCTGGCGAAGGATGAGTTATGAAGCGGCCACAATACAAACCCTCCGGTCTACTGCTGGCCGGTTTGCTCCTCAGCACGGGCGTCACCGCAACCGAGCTGGTCTATACCCCGGTAAACCCGTCATTCGGCGGCAGTCCCCTGAACGGTGCCTGGCTGCTCGGCAGTGCCCAGGCGCAGAACGACACCAAGGATCCTGACGCGGTTGACCGATCCTCGCTGGCCGGCACCTCGGCACTGGACCGCTTCACCAGTCAGCTGGAGTCGCGCCTGCTTTCCGATCTGCTTGGAGATGTGCGTGATGGCAAGACCGGGTCGATCACCACGGACGATTTCATCGTAAACATCAACAACGACGACATCGGCAATCTGGTGGTAAGCATCACCGACAGGCTGACGGGCGAAGTGTCCGAAATCATCATCGGCCAGGATTAACCAAGGAGAGCAAAGGCCATGAGAAGCCTCTTTATCACCATCGGGATGATGGCTGTGCTACAGGGCTGCGCAGTGCGCGAACCAATGTCGGCAGACCAGGAAACCCCAACGCTTACCCCACGCACCTCGACCTATCAGGACCTGCTGCAGCTGCCACGTCCAAAGGGGCCACTGGTGGCCGCCGTCTATGGCTTTCGTGACCAGACCGGACAATACAAGCCAAGCCCGGCCAGCTCCTTCTCCACGGCGGTAACCCAGGGTGCCGCCAGCATGCTGGTCGATGCCATGCAGGCCAGCGGCTGGTTCATCGTGCTCGAGCGCGAGGGTCTGCAGAACGTACTCACCGAACGCAAGATCATCCGTGCCTCGCAGGCCAAGCCGGATGTAGCGCCGAACATCCAGTCCGAGCTGCCTTCACTGCTGGCTGCCAACATCATCATGGAGGGAGCCATCGTCGCCTACGAGACCAACGTGCGCAGCGGTGGCCAGGGCGCCCGCTACCTGGGCATCGGTGTGTCTCAGGAGTATCGGGTCGATCAGGTCACGGTCAACCTGCGCGCCATTGACGTGCGCAGCGGCCAGGTACTGTCCAACGTGATGACCACAAAGACGATCTACTCCATTGGCCGCAGTGCAAACGTCTACAAGTTTATCGAGTTCAAGGAACTGCTCGAGGCCGAAGCGGGCTACACGACCAACGAGCCGGCTCAGCTCTGCGTGCTGTCGGCCATCGAGGCAGCCGTGGCCCACCTGATCGCCCAGGGAGTCGACCGCCGGCTCTGGCAGACCGCCGATGCCACGCCTGCTGCCAAGGCTCAACTGGCGAAATATCTCGAAGCCCCGGAAAAAA
Source organism: Stutzerimonas sp. C6.4V (assembly GCF_058536345.1). Lineage (NCBI taxonomy): Bacteria > Pseudomonadati > Pseudomonadota > Gammaproteobacteria > Pseudomonadales > Pseudomonadaceae > Stutzerimonas > Stutzerimonas sp. C6.4V. The sequence continues at coordinate 585,776 of NZ_JBZUBM010000001.1, read as the reverse complement.
AGATCTAGGTCAACGCAGGGTTTCGCCCAGCTGAAGAACCAGCCCCGATCAGCCGGGTCGGTTTCAGCGACATGGCAACCGCTACCCAACACTAATCCTCGCTACAAACGAAACTGCCGGCCGAGTGCCGGCAGTTTCGTTTCGGCATGCACCTCGAATAGGTTCGAGGCGCGATGGACTGCCCCTCGAGACCGGCCAGTCAGCCCGCCCCAATTTGATGCAACCTGACGACTCGATCAGCTTTTTGAAGCACTGTCGTGCGACGTTGCGCCCGCCTGCATCTCACAGCAGCAACCAGAACATTAATAAACTGATGAAAAACATCGGTTTATATGATATTTCCGCTGCGCTTGATCACCTGGCGCGGGCATTGCTTAGAGAGCAAAGCCTGACCGCTTGGACAACTAATACAAGCAGTCTCAACTGCACCCAAGGAGCACAAGATGAAACGCAGCCTCACCACCGCCGCGCTCGCGGCCGGGTTGATCCTCAGCGGACAAACCATGGCCGCGCCCATGCTGTGGCAGAACAACAGCCTGACCTATCTGTACGGCAACGATTTCAAGATCGATCCGGATACCCAGCACACCCTGACCTTCGAGCATGCCAGTGGCTGGACCTGGGGCGACGTGTTCATGTTCGTCGACTACAAATGGAACGAGAGCCAGGACGATCACGACGCGGGACGCACCTACTACGGTGAGTTCAGTCCACGGCTGTCGCTGGGCAAGGTCTCCGGTACCGACTTGTCGTTCGGACCGATCAAGGACGTGTTGGTTGCCTTCACCTACGAGCGCGGCGAGGACGAGGTGCAGAACTATCTGCTCGGCCCGGCTGTGGACCTGGCAGTACCCGGCTTCGACCGTTTCGCTATCAACACCTACTATCGCAAGCCCGACGGCATACGCAACAAGGCTTCAGGCCAGTGGCAGATCACCCCGACCTGGGCGATGACCATTCCGGTCGGCAACTCGGACATTCTCTTCGACGGCTATATCGACTGGGTGGTCAACGACGCTGGCAACGAAGGCTCGGCTGACTATCAATCGAAAAACCTGCATATCAATCCGCAGGTCAAATATGACCTCGGCAAGGCCGTATACCAAAAGGCCGGACAGCTCTATGTCGGTATCGAATATGACTACTGGTCCGACAAGTACGGCATAGATAACGACAGCGCACTGGCCGACATCCTTGGCGGTACCGACCAGAGCGCCTGGAACGCCATCGTCAAGGTTCACTTCTAATCATGCCCGCCGCCCGGCCCGTCCGGGCGGCCAGGCGCGCTCCTGGGCAGCCGTCGTTTGCAACGTCGGCTGCTCCGTTGTGCAACGATCCGACACCAGCCGATCCTTCGATACCGGACGGTTGCAGCACAGACGAGCGACACTGCAAAGCACATTGCAGGGCCCCGTTTCCTGTCTAGCCCTTGCGGGGCGTGAACAAACCACCCCGTACGAAAACAGGGCCGCAAAAGCATGTCCTGCGCTGCCGAAACTCGGGCGGCAACTGCGGGACGCGACAAAAGCGAGCAGCTGATCCTGCGCATGGCAGCCTTTTGGTGCACGACTACGTTCTCCAGCCAGCTCTACCCCTCATTAGCCAAGCACAGGTTGACGGCTGGTACGACAGACTCGAAGCGCTTCGCCCCAGTAGATCCGCTGTCTGAAAGTGTCGCCGGGGGCCCTTCGACGCGAAAAAACTAAGCAAGTGGTCAGCTTCTTGCACCAGGGCAAGCACCGAGACAGGCATTCGAACCTGTGCCAACCCTTCCCCTCTGAGGCCACTGCCATGAAAGAACATACCGAAGCCGACCTGATCCATGGCCTGGACGATCGCCCCACGCCGTTGCCGGCGATCTTCGCCGCCCTGCAGCACATCCTTGCCAGCTTCGTCGGCATCATCACTCCGCCGCTGGTCATCGGCGCCGTGCTGGGTCTCGGCGATCACCTGCCCTATCTGATCAGCATGGCGCTGATGGTTTCCGGTGTCGGCACCTTTCTTCAGGCCCGCAGCCCATGGGGGATCGGCGCCGGCATGATTTGCCTGCAGGGCACCAGCTTCGCCTTTCTCGGGGCGGTGCTGTCGGCTGGCCTGCTGGTCAAGGGCCGCGGCGGCAGCCCGGAAGACATCCTGGCGATGATATTCGGCGTGTGCTTTTTCGGCGCCTTCGTGCAGATCGTTCTCAGCCGCTTCATTGGCCAGCTGCGCAAAGTCATCACGCCGCTGGTGACCGGGATCGTCATTACCCTGATCGGCGTCAGCCTGATCAAGGTCGGCATCACCGACCTGGGCGGTGGGTTCAAGGCCGATGATTTCGGCGCGCCGCGCAACCTGGCACTGGGTGCGCTGGTGTTGCTGACCATCATTCTGCTCAACCGCTCGCAGCAGCCCTGGGTTCGCCTATCGGCCATTGTCATCGGCCTTGCCATTGGCAGCCTCGCCGCTCTGTTCAGCGGCAAGCTGGTCCCGCAACCGCTGCCCGAGCTGCCGCTGATGAGCGTGCCGATGCCCTTCCGCTACGGCTTCTCCTTCGACTGGACAGCCTTCGTACCGGTAGCACTCATCTACGTCATCAGCACCATCGAAACGGTCGGCGACCTGACCGCCAACTGCATGCTTTCGCGCCAGCCGATCGAAGGTCCTAGCTACCTGCGGCGCCTGCGCGGCGGGATTCTCGGCGATGGCGTCAGTTGCCTGATTGCTGCCACCTTCAGCGCCTTTCCCAACACGACATTTGCGCAGAATAACGGCGTGATCCAGATGACGGGCGTGGCCAGCCGCCACGTCGGGCTGTACATCGGTGCGATCCTGTTCGCCCTCGGCCTGTTCCCACTGCTCGGGGCGGTACTGCAGCAGATTCCCAAACCGGTACTCGGCGGCGCCACCCTGATCATGTTCGGCAGCGTTGCAGCTGCGGGCATTCGCATCCTCTCGCAGGTTAGGCTGGACAGGCGCAACATGCTGATCATCGCCGCCTCGCTGGGTATTGGCCTGGGCGTGGCAGCGCAACCGGAGCTGCTGCACCAGATGCCCAGACTCGTGCAGAATCTGTTCGACTCGGCCATCACCTGCGGCGGCCTGACGGCTATTCTGCTGGACCTGCTGTTGCCCCGTGAGCAGACCGAGTCCATTACGGTTGCCCGCGCGCAGCAGGCTTGATCCACACCTACGGTGGCGTCGGACGCCACCGTCTCACTGGCCAGGACCATGAACAACAACGAAGCCACGCTGCCGCTCTACTCCTCGACCGGCAAACCCGCCGGGCGCATCCGACAGAAGAATGAGGAAACCATCCTGACCGCTGCCGCCGAGGAATTTGCCCGTTACGGTTTCAAGGGCACAAGCATGAATGCCATTGCCCTGCGCGCGGGACTGCCCAAGGCCAACCTTCACTATTATTTCAACAGCAAGCTGGGGCTCTACGTCGAGGTGATGCGGCATATCCTCGAGCTGTGGGACACGGCGTTCGATGACCTGACGGTCGACGATGATCCTGCGGAGGCGCTGGCCCGTTACATTCGGATCAAGATGGAATTTTCCCGGCGCAGTCCCGAGGCGTCGAGGATCTTCGCCATGGAGGTCATCGGCGGCTGTGAATGCCTGTCGGAGCATTTCAATCAGGACTATCGCAACTGGTTTCGAGGGCGCGCAGCGGTCTTCGAAGCCTGGATCGCAGCCGGCAAGATGGACCCTGTCGACCCTACGCACCTCATTTTCCTGATCTGGAGCAGCACTCAGCATTACGCGGACTTTTCACACCAGATCCAGCGTGTCACCGGCCACAAGCGGATGACAAAGGCCGATTTCTCGTTGGCCACCGAGAACCTGATACACATCATCCTCAAGGGTTGCGGCCTGACGCCTCCGACGGCTTAGAGCAGACAGCACGGAAACAGGCTTGCCCCGCGATCACTGCTGTACGCGACGAAACACCAGCGCCTTGAGGCCGCTGTCCGGGCTGATATCGGGGAACTCCGGCGGGTTGTCCAGACGCTCCTGGAACACCAAATCCGGCGCTTCGGCCGCCATGCCCTGGATGAGGAAATCCGGGCCCGTATCCGGGTCGTTGATGCAGGCCAGCACGACACCTGTTTCGGTAAGCAGCTCGGGCAGGCGCCTGAGAATCTTCTGGTAATCACGACTCAAGGCAAAGCTGCCCTTCTGAAAAGACGGCGGATCGATGATCACCAGATCGTAGGGACCGGTCTTCTTAACCTTGCCCCACGACTTGAACAGCTCATGGCCAAGAAAGCTGACCCTGCTCAGGTCATGCTCGTTGAGCCGATGGTTGTCGCGCCCGCGGCTCAGCGCGGCGCGCGCCATGTCGAGATTGACCACATGCTCGGCGCCACCGGCGATAGCCGCCACGGAGAACCCGCAGGTATAGGCGAACAGGTTGAGTATCCGCTTGTCCTGGGCATGCTGTTGAACCCAGCGCCTGCCGTAGCGCATATCCAGAAACAGCCCATTGTTCTGCTTGATGCCCAGATCGAGTTTGTAGCGCAGGCCGTTCTCGCTGATCACCCACTCCTCGACCGGCTCGCCAAGCAGCTGCTGCATCCGACTATCGTGTAGGTAGCGGTGCTGCAGCAGCAGGGTATGCGCCCCGCTCGCCGCCCACGCCTGCTTCCCGGTCAGCACCGACAACATCTGTATCAGTCCGTCGAGCTCCGACTCGGCAGGCTCACGAAACAGCGAAACCAGCACCACGCCTTGTAACCAATCGACGGTGACGTGCTCGAGCCCGGCCCAGCAGCGCCCCCGGCCATGGAAGAGCCGGCGGGTTTCGTCCGGCACCTGGAGAAGGGCTTGGCTGAGGTGCTGCTGGAGAGTGGCGAGAACATCAGGCTGCATGAGGCAAATCGTCTCGATGAAAAGGCGCCCATTCTAAACAGGAAGAGCCGATCCGTTGGCTGGAGCAACAGCAGTTGTCACGCCGGGCTGGATGAACTGACCGTTCGCCGGGGCTTGGATGCCGCTTTGCGACCAGCACCCTTGCGCTTTTTCCAGGGTGCGCCGCGACCGGCTGGCGCAGCGGGCCCGCTGATGGTGAGGCGAACGCCCTTGCAACGCTCGACCTGCTTGCTCATCCACGCCGATTGCTTGCTGACGAATTCGTCCAGGCTCATCTCGCCGCTTTGCACCATGTCCAGCGCCTGCTCCCAGATCGCTGTAGTGCCCGGATCGGCGATGGCGCGCGGCACCGCATCGATCAGGCTGAAGGCCGCCGGCGTCGCGGCCAGCGCCTTGCCCTGCTTGGTCAGGTAACCGCGATCGAGCAACCCCTGGATGATGCCGGCGCGAGTCGCCTCGGTGCCGATGCCGGTGGTGTCCTTGAGCTTTTGTTTCAGCTTGGGATCGTCCACCAGCTTGGCGACATTCTTCATCGCCTTGATCAGGTCGCCTTCGGTGAAGGGCTTGGGCGGTTGCGTCCAGAGGTCCTTGAACATCAGGTCGTGAATCGGACACGTCTGCCCTTCTCGCAGCACAGGCAATGTTTGCGGCACGGCCGCTTCCCGGCCGCGGCTGGCCGCCAGCGCCTCGGGCAAGGCGCGCTTCCAGCCCGGTTCGACAATCTGCTTGCCCACCGCCCGCAGCGCCTGGCCCTCACAGTCGAAGTCCGCCTGGGTGCGATCGTATTCATGGTTGGGCAGGAACTGCGCCAGATAGCGCGCACGGATCAGCGTATAGACCGCCCGCGGCTTGCCGGTCAGCCGCTCGAATGCGCCCGTTGCAGTTGTGGGAATGATGCCGTGGTGCGCGCCGACCTTGGCGTCATTCCAGGCGCGCGACCTGCGTCGGGGATCAAGGTGAGGCTTGAGCTCGCCGAGGGCCGGGTCGGCCTGAGCCAGTGCGACAAGAATGCCCGCCGCTTCGCTGTGCTGACTCAGCGGCAGGTAACCGCAATCGCTGCGCGGATAAGTAATGAGCTTGTGGGTTTCGTACAGCGACTGAGCGATATCCAGCGTTTCCTGCGCACCAAGCCCGAGTTTCTTCGAGCAGACTTCCTGCAAGGTGCCGAGGTCGAACGGCAGCGGTGACGCTTCGCGCATTCGCTCGGTCTTGAGCCTTTCCAGCTGGGCGCTGCCGATCGCACGCATGGCATCGGCAGCCTGAAGGGCAAGGCGCTGATCGAGGCAACGGCCCTGTTCATCGCACTGCTCATCCGGAGCACGCCACTGCGCCGTGAACGGCACGGGATCATCGCCCAGCAGCTGCACCTCGATGGCCCAGAACGGCTGCGGGACAAAGCTGGCGATGCTGCGATCACGATCGACCACCAGCCGCAGCGTCGGTGTCTGCACGCGACCAACCGGGAGCACGCCCTGATAGCCGGACTGCCGTCCGAGCAGGGTGAACAGCCGGCTCATGTTCATGCCGATCAGCCAGTCCGCACGCGAGCGACCCAGCGCCGACTGATAGAGATTGAAGGTATCCACCCCGGCTCGCAGCGCGCCGAGGGCCTTGCGGATCGAGGCCTCGTCCAGCGCCGACAGCCACAAGCGCTGGACTGGTCCTCGGTACCGGCAATAGTCCACCAGCTCGCGGGCAATCATCTCGCCTTCGCGATCGGCATCGGTGGCGATCACCAGTTCGCTGGCCTCGCCCAGTAGGCGCTTGACCGCCTTGTACTGGCTCGCCGTCTTGGGTTTGACCTGCATCTTCCAACGCTCGGGCACGATTGGCAGGTCGGCCAGGACCCAGCGCTTGTAGCGGGTGTCATAGCTGTCGGGCGGTGCGGTTTCCAACAGATGGCCGATGCACCAGGTGACAGTCACGCCCGCGCCGAGCCAGCAGCCATCACCACGCCTCGTGGCGCCGAGCACCTGGGCGATATCCTTCGCTTGGGAGGGTTTTTCGCAGAGAAACAGCCGCATCATCTGGTCACTGGTCATTTGCCTGGCGCATAGCATGCGCAGCGGCAGGCGTGCAGGCAACAAATATCTGTATGGATGTACAGCTTCCGAGTCGCGACCTGCCACTGGACGCCGTCTCCGGATCGACTGAACCTGTGGCAGGTTGGTGATTATCAGATTCGTAGGATGGAATCGGCAGCGGCGCATCCGTCGTCTACCGCGAACGACGCCTGTACCGCCGCTACACCCCAAGCGCACCAGCCCACCGGTACGCCAATCACGCCTTCGGCTGATCCACAATGGCGAGCCATCCATGCGGCGAAGTGCTAGCCCTCACCGAAACTGCCGGTACAGGATCGGGATCATGCGCACCGCGTCGTTGGCGTAGCGCTTGGCCAGGCGCCGAGGTTCGGTGCACATACGGTGCAGCCATTCGAGCGACATCCGCTGCATCCATTTCGGCGCCCGCCTGACCTTGCCCGATAGGAAGTCGATGGATGCCCCTACGCAGAGCCCGACCCCTCGTGCTCGCCCATCGGCCTGGATCAACCGTCCAAGAATTTCCTGACGCGGGCAACCCACGGCAAGCACCACGAGTTCGGCGGGGTGACGGACGACGAAGTCCAGGCACGCCTGAACAGCCTGCGGTTGGTCAAAGAACCCCATGGGCGGGTTGTGGTGAAAGAAGGTCACGTTCGGGTATAGCTGACGCATGGTTCGTATCTGCGAAGCGTCGCTGCCAATCACGGTAACCCGCCACGCCTTCGCCTCGGCGATGCACATCAGTTCCCCGGTCAGGTTACTGCCGGGGATGACGTCAGGGACAGGGATGCGCAGCAGCTTCATCAAGCCTTTCAACACCTGGCTGTCGCAAATCCTGTGGCTGGCCTTGGCATAGGCGCTGCGAAGCTCAAGATCATCTTCGAGCCGGACCACGTGGTTGACGTTCGGGGTGACGATATAGCTGAACGCATCCTTGCTCGCCTCGATGACATGGTCGACGAGCTCAGCATTCGATCCGTCGTAGAAGTCGATATCGAACCCTCTTATTGTGCTTTGGCTATTGCAACAGGACGGTCGCTCGTCTGCATTCAGCTCCTTGCGTCCCGGGTGCTTTTGCAAAAGGCTGCCTCCTCGTTCGGCGCGTGGCACTGCACGCAGGGTGCGTTCAAGCTCAGCCCAGGGTTGTCACCGCTGTAGCTTTCATTACTTAAACTGAACCCAGTCGAACGCAGAGGTTCGGCCCAGCCGCCGAGGAACCGGATCACAATCAGCCGGGCATTGAAAAGTGGACGAACGTTCTGCTGCGGCGTGGTGTGCCAGCGGTTCATTGCCGTTGAAACAGGTCATGCACATCTGCTACTGGCCGGTTGCGGCATGGCAGAGACTGCTGGCGGCCAATAGTAGACAGTCGAAGCCGGTAGGCATCGACATAAAGATGACTCTCCCAACCTTGCGGGCAAGAGAGATCGCTGGCAACGATTCATTACTCTCGTATCAAGGTACTCTCGGTGCAATCGAGAGGGAAAACATGACACCTAGTGAACACTTCACCCTCATCGAATCTTATTCGGGCGCCTGTGGACGTCCGCCACCCAGCAGCGTAATCTGATGCTATAACGCCAGCTCCAGTTGTGAATTCTGCACACTGATGTGCTTTCAGAATCGGCTAGCAATTAATAAATTACCAATTTAAAGTTATTTGTTAGAAGGTGGATTTCATATTGAATTTTAAGGCCGCTCGATTAAATGCTTACCACCAATGGCCTCAACGCACAAAATTTAAAGCTGAAGAGAAATTTGATTCGTGCCTGGGACGAAATCATGACAAAATCCCGTTCGAAACAGCGAAGCTAGGCAAGCCTCTGGATAACAACCAAAGCGTCTATATTGGCCACTACCTAGATGGTCTAGAAGCACTCCCGCATCGCCCAGATTACATGTTTGATCATTGTTTTAGAGTGATTGATAGCTCATCCAAAATGCGGTATCCAAAAAAGGGTTTAAAAGGAGTGGCGCAAGGCCTCGGGAAAGAATTAGTCAAAGCGGCGCCGGCGGAGTGGAAGGTTATCACGGATAGTCTTTGCCGCAATCTCCCCGCCCCAACATTGATGTTCATTGTTAGACGCATGTGTGAGTCGTATGCACCGCAAAACGACGCAAGCAAGCAGTTTTCTGGAAGAGTTGTTGATTGCACCGGACAGCTATTTTACGACGAATTCATAAAAAAATTTAGTGTCGACCAGTCCAAATGTATTACACCAATTCCATCTGGCGAGCTTCTTCAATCGGCCTCTAGCTTCATGCGACTTTATCTATCGGGGACGGTGGGAACTCAGAAAAGGCGAAATATTTATCCATCTCTTGACCTCACGAACCCGAAAAACATTCTTACCGATGCTCGCAGGATAGAATTCTTGCTTTCCATATGGTTATTCACCATGCGAAATGAGCGAGCCCATGGATCAGCTTTGAGCCCATTTAAAACGAGCAAGTCTTCTTTGGAGCGATATGAGAGCTACTATTTCTCCATGCTCGCATGTTACATATTTTCTCTCGGTGCCTTGAGCATTTCGAATCCCCATATGATCAGGGCATCGGAAATTGAATCGTGCTGTTTGTCAAACACGGCTTTGCAGAATAATTTCTTTACGCGAAGCTAAACATATTGCAATAGGACGTAGAGTCCGGCGTGGGGGACTGACCGCAGAACAGAGCCCCCCAATCGATCCGGATTCCATAGACGTCACAACGCCGCTTGGGGCCGACAGCTACCGCTCTGGTAGGGCTGGGATGTCGTCTGAATAATTTAAACTCTTACAATCCCAGAGCCTGGTTTTTCTAACGCTTTTAGCCACTCTTTGAGACCTGCACCATCTACTTCATTTATAGAATAGCCGCGAGCAATAATTGTTTCCTTTGCTCCAGGACTTAACTCCGAAGTTGTAACAATTAAGCCGTACTCCGCGTTTAGGTGCTGCATGTCGGCGTGCAGACCCTTAACGATGACTTTTTCAATTTTAGCTTTTTGTCGCTTGCACTGAATTATCATGTGGGGTGGCTCTACTCCCTCGTCTTGGTTGATTTTCCATACTCGAACGTCAACTCCGTCATCGTTTGAGCCTGGACCAAGCTCCACAGAAAAGCCCTGTTGATAAAAATATTCAGCTGTCAGTTCCTCAAACTTTCTCCAGTGCATGTCAGAAAGTCTATCGTGATTTGCAATTAGATAATTCACAAATCTCTGATCTATAAATTCTCCAACTTCAACATCTCCCGATCCGCCCTTGAAAAGAGCCTCTAAGGCTTCAACGCTGCTCCATTCGTTATATCGAAGTCCTGAGTTAGGGCTCAAGCGCATCCCCTCGTCAATGACTTGCACTCTCTCAAGTGCTAACTCTGCGCCTTTAAAGCCATATTTTATATGGGCCGCGCGAATGAACGGGGTTGGATCTAAGGCTTTAGTGCCACTCTTAACAGCGGTCTCTATAAGCTTCGGCCAAATTTCGATGAAAAGTTCTTGTACACCTGCGTGGATTTGTTCAAGATCAGTTCCGCGGTACTTATGGAAAAGGCCAATACCTGTAATATCTCCATTATACTCTTCTTTCGTATATCCAATTCGATAGAGCAGCTTATAAAATAAATCATCATAATCTTCAGATCGAAGCCTTACAACTTGGGTCTCAGAGGCCCTTAGAAGATCTGAGTATCCTGTGCCGACCAAATGATCACACATTTCTTCAATAGACAAAGCTAGGCCAGATTTGTAGCCGGCGGTTTCGGACAAACTATCGCCTAATACTTCTGGGTCGAACCAAATTGATCCCATGCTGCTTTTTCGCTCCCGGATTACCTATGCGGCCGATTATAACTAATTGATATTATAGTGCTGATGTTTGTGCCAAGCCCGAACGAAATAAACCTTTTTTCTTCATGCCTTCCGATATGCGCACAAAGCTAAGTTAGGAAATGAAAAATCCGCTTTCTTTTCTGCACTCTGATCCCGTCTGTGTGCGGCTCGGAATGATTAAAAACTGCCTTCACGGCTGACCGCTTCTGGCCGAAAGCTCCCCATCCACCACCAACCCAAGCCGATACATGCCTACGCATCAGTGAAAAGCGGCGCGCAGACCCGTTTCTATCTCGCCTACCAGGGCAGCACCTGTCCGCTACACGAATAAAACCCACCACTGGCCTCCGGCCCTAAGCCGTCGATCACGCGCAACAGGTCCTGCGTCGCATCGCTCGGCGGGCGGCCTATTTCGGCGCCGCGGAAGGGTTGCGACAGACGCGAATTCACTGTGCCGGGGTGCAACGCCAGCAGCACGACGTTTGGCTGGCTGCGGCGCACTTCGATGGAGGCGGTCTTGATCAGCATGTTCAGCGCGGCCTTGGAGGCGCGGTAGCTGTACCAGCCGCCGAGGCGGTTGTCGCCGATGCTGCCGACCTTGGCTGAGAGCATCGCCAGCACGCCGCGCTGGCGGTCGAGCAGCGGGCAGAAGTGGCGCAGCAGCAGTGCGGGGCCGATCGTGTTGATCTGGAAGGTCTGCAGCAGCTGTTCTTGGTTGAGGTCGGCAAGGCGCTTCTCTGGCATGAAATCGCTGCCGTGGAGCACGCCGGTTGCGTTGATGATCAGGTGAAACGGCCCCTGCCCGGCTACCTCTGCTGCAGCCTGCTCGATGCTGGCCGCTTCAAGCAGATCGAGCGCCGGCACCGTGGAACGACCCAGCTCGACCACCCGGGCGCAGCGTCTGTCATCGCGTAAGGCCTCGACCAGCGCTGCGCCGATGCCGCCGGAGGCACCGATGACCAGCGCGCGATAACCCTCGGGGAACGAATTCATCTGCATGGTGCTTTGCCTCTTGTCGCGGTTGCCCGCGCTGAATGATCAGGGTCGGGTCTGCTGCGCATCGTCGAGCCAGCGCTCTATATGGGCAGCCAGCAGGTCGGCAATCGGCAGGCAGGCACCGAGCCGGTACAGGTTCCAGTAATGTCCCTCCAGGGTGCGATTGACCAGCAGCGTACCGGACGCCGGCTGCAGGCTGCCGAGCGCCGACATGACCAGAGGAAAGAGTTCGACCAGTTGCTGGTGCAGCGATGCGCCACGGAAGTCCCACTGCGCGCCTGGCTGCAACAGGGGATGCAGCAGCTTGGTGAATGCGACGGTACAGGCCATGCGGTGGCGCGCTGCCGGGCTGGCGTCCCCCCAGCGCCTGGAACGCAGGCTCCAGGGCCTCGCTGGAAGGTCCGCGCAGGGCCTCGAACATTTGCACGTAGGCACTCAGCAACCGGGGCGGCAGAGGCACGACGCTGCCGAAATCGTAGACCACCAGCTCGCCCGTCTCGGTCCAGGCGAGGTTGCCCGGATGCGGATCGGCATGCAGCAGCCCCATGCCGAACGCCTGCTCGGCCAGCCATGCACACAGGGTTTGCGCCAGGCGTTGGCGGACCTCCATGGGCGCCTGATCGACTTCGTTCATGGATCGGCCCTGTACTTCCTCCATCACCAGCACCCCCGGCCGGCACAGCTCCGGCATGGCGAAGGGGATGTGCACATCGGGCCAATTCTCGAAGTGCTGGGCGAAACGCTCGACATTCTGCCGCTCCGCCTCGTAATCAAGCTCCTGGTCGATGGCTCGTTGCAGCTCTCGATAGGCGGCTTCGAGCCGAGCGGACGGCGTGCCGAACAGCCGGCCCAGCGGCATCAGTCGCCGCAACTGCCGCATGTCCGCATCGCAGATGGCGTGGATGCCCGGATACTGCACCTTCATCATCAGCACCCTTCCCTGCCGGTCACGGGCGCGGTGCACCTGACCCAGCGAGGCCGCGGCGGCCGGAACCGGCTCGATGGTGTCGAACAGTTCATACAGCTGGCCGTCGTAGCGTCGTTGCAGGTGCGCTTCCAGCGAGCTAAACGGCAGCGACGGCACCTGGTTCTGCAGTCGCGCCAATGCCGCGCTGATCGGCGGGGGTAGGACGTCCTGCCACTGCGAAGCCTGCTGGCCGAGCTTGAGCACCGGGCCTTTCATCTGCCCCAGGGTGTCACCCAGCAACTCACCGACCGGTTCCCAGTCGACGCGTGCCTTGCCGGGCGTGATGCGTTGCACAAGCAGGTTGCCGGCGACGCGCGCGCCTGTGCCGCCCAGGCGCAGAAAGCGCCCAAGCGCTGAAGCCGATGGACCTGAAAATCGAGACATGCAGGGGACCCGGAGCAGCCAAAGGCCGATCATGGAGGAGCATGGCGGTCGATCCAAGAGCCAATGGTTGCAGCCTGTTGCGCCATCGCTTCGTTGTTCGGCATTGACGACAACAACAACGGACTCGAACTGGTGCGTGAGATCCGTTCGCGGCAATTCGACGTGCCGGTTCTGCTCACCAGCGGCTACGCCGAGGCCGTGAGGCAACCCGCCGAAGCCGAAGGGGTAGCGATACTGGCCAAGCCCTACCGGCTGGAAGAACTCGCCTCGGCACTGGTGACGGCGCTCGAGCGCGTCGACGCCTGAACGTCCATGGCTTGCCACCCGTTTCCCACCGCTCAGAACTAAGCGCAGCCAGGACCGTCGAAACGGCAGCCTGACCCGCGGCTTATAAGCTGCGGCGACCCATGCATCGCGCCCGTTGCGCCCAATCACAAGGAACCGATCGATGCCCGCCCGGAACAACCTGCCCAGCCGCCCTGCCCCATTCCGTCGAAACCAGTTGCCACATGCCGCCGCGCTTGCCGGCCTGCTGCTGGCCGGTACGTCTTCCCTTGCGTTGGCGGAGGAACAGGCCATCGCCGCACGGGACGCGGCAAACAAGCGCTGGAGCACCCAGCAGATCGAGCAACCCAAAGCGCACCCGCCAGAGCTCGATGCCAGGTACAACCACGTCATCACCTTTGGTCAATCACTGGCCTCAGCCGCCGAGGGCTGGCCTGCGCTGTCGAAACAGCCGGGCTACGACAACCTGATGCTCGGTGATGCAACACGCTCAGCCACCTTCAGCGGCGATCGCTTTGTCCCGGTCGGTGGCGTCGCGTTCAAGCCGCTGCGGGCGGTGGTGCAGCTCAAGCGCGACCCAAAGACGCTGCTCGACGCTGACGCCGTGGCGAAGCTGGAAAAACAGGCGCAGGAAGAAGGCGAATCTGTGGAAGTCGGCGCGCTGAACATGGCCCGACGGCTTTACCTGCAGAGCAAGGGGCTCGATGCCGACCCGGCGCATCTGCTCGTCGCCAGCAACGCCGCCACGTCCGGACGCTCCATAGCGCAACTGGCGAAGGTCGGCGGCACCAACGAGTATCGACGGGTGCTGCAGGCCGTGGACCAGGCACGCCAGGCCGCCCAGGCCGAAGGCGGAAGCTACAGCCTCAGCGCCTTTTTCTGGCTCCAGGGCGAATACGATTACGCCGAAGTGCAAGGCGGCATCAATGACAAGGCCAACTACAAGAAGATGCTGCGCCAGCTGCGCGAGGACCTGAACGCCGACACCGCAAAGGCCATCGGCCAGAAACGCATGCCGGCATTCATCAGCTACCAGACCGACGCCAAAACCTCGGTGGTCGACGGCAGCCTGGACATCGGCATGGCGCAATGGGAACTGGCGCAGGAACAGCCCGGCTGGTACCTGGCCGGGCCAGTCTATCCCTACGTCGACAAGGGCACGCATCTGTCGGCCAACGGCTATCGCTGGTTCGGCCAGATGCTTGGCAAAGTCTTTCATCAGGTCGTGGTGGAGCAGCGCGGCTGGCTGCCGCTTTCACCCCGGCGCGCCACGGTCGAAGGCCGCGAGATCTTGATTGATTTCCACGTGCCGCATCCGCCCCTGGCCTTCAGCGAACCCTATATCGGACATGACGCGCGGATGATCGAGAACTACGGCTTCGTCCTGACCGACCAGCAGGGCAAGGTGCCGGTGGAAAATATCGAAGCCGCCGCCGATACGGTGCTGCGCATCGTAGCGGGCCGCGACCTGGCTGGAATCCCCACGATCCGCTACGCCAGCCACGAAGTGGGCGGTGCCGGTGAGCTGCATGACAGCGACCCGACCGTGGCAGACGCCAACTACGAATACCTGCCTGATGAAGGCATGCCGGAAGAAGCGAACATCGAGGCACTGGTGGACAAGCCCTACCCGCTCTACAACTGGTCCATTGCCTTTGAACTCAAGCCCAGCAAAGGACACGACTCGGCGCGCTGATCCTCGATTGCGCACCCTCGGCGAATGCGACGACGAAGGGTGCGCCTGCATAGAGCGGTGCCTTGCCGGCGCCGCTCCGCAACGGTGCAAGCGCTCCCTCCCAACCCGGCATGGACAGGCGCTGCGCATCGCCAGATCACGGAGAAGATGACTCGCCGCTGCGGCCCAGGCCCCGTCATCAGTGGCTTGTGCCTAGCTTGAGAAATATTGTGTACCGCGCGTTTCCGATTCTGACGCGTTTATTGCATACGAGCCTGTATCAATAAACCTCAAGGAATCGCAGCATGCTTAAGCACACCCTGATCGCCAGCGCTCTCTGTGCGCTGTTCACTCAATCCGCCCTGGCCGCGGACAAGGTTCGCTGGCTCAATGACTGGCTGCCGGCTGGCGACAAGGCCGCGATCTACCTGGGCGTCGAGCAGGGACTGTTTGCCGCCGAAGGCATCGAAGTGGAAATCTCCAGCGCCCGTGGCGGCAGCGACGTAGTCACCAAACTGGCCACCGCCAGCGCCGACTTCGGCTCCGCTGGCCTGGCCTCAGTGCTGCAGGCCAAGGCGCAGGGTGACGTGCCTGTCGTGGCCATCGCACCGATCTACAACAAGCAGCCGGACGCCTTCTTCACCACCGAAGGCTCGGGCATCGAAAGCTTCAAGGACATCGTCGGCAAGACCGTCGCCACGCCGACCTTCTCCGCCTCCAACGTGGTTTGGCCGCTGCTGCTCGAGCGCAACGGCATCTCTGCCGACAGCGTCAAGCTGCTCAAGCTCGACCCGGGCGCCCTGGCCCCGATGCTGGCGACCGGCAAGGTGGACGCCACCATCAACTGGATTCCCGTTGCGCCGGGCTTCAGGCGTGCGCTGGGCGAAGCCGACAAGACGTTAGAGATCCTGCCCTGGTCCGAATACGGCTTCGAAGGGTACGGCCTCTCGCTGATTGCCTCGCAGCGCTTCGTGCAGAGCAACCCGGAACTGGCAAAGCGATTCGTCAGGGCGTACCTCCAGGCCAACGCCAATGCCATTGCCGATCCTGCTGCCGCAGCCGCTGCCCTGAAGAAGATGGTTCCGGAAGTGGACGAACAGCAGGCCGAAGAGCAGTTCGCCGCCTCGGTGCCACTGATGCAGAACGAGATCAGCCAGGCGGAAGGCAAGGGCTTCGATGCCAAGCGTCTGGCCGTGACCTGGGAGTGGGTGGCCAAGGCGCAAGGCCTGGATCTGGATAGCCTGGACCCGGCCACTGCCATCGACGCCAGCTTTGCCGAGTAACGCTGATGACCGCAGCCCTGAAACAACCCAGCCGGCCGAGCATCGTCTTCGACGGCGTCACCCAGGTGTTCACTTCCTCCGATGGCAGCGAGGTGACCGCACTCGACAGCGCCAGCTTCGATATCGCTCGGCATGAGTTCATCGCCGTGATAGGCCCCTCCGGCTGCGGCAAGTCCACGCTGATGCGGATCCTCGCCGGGTTGGTCCGGCCGACCCGCGGCGAAGTGAGCATCTATGGCAAGCCGGTGACCGGGCCGCGGGATGAAATCGGCATCGTGTTCCAGAAGCCGACCCTGCTGCCCTGGTTGAACATCCGCGACAACCTGACCTTTCCGATGCGGCATAAATATGGTCGCGTCACCGCGCAGGAAATCCTGCGCGGTGACGAGCTGCTGGAGATGGTCGGTCTCAAGGATTTCTGCGGCAAGCGTCCGGACGAGTTGTCCGGCGGTATGCAGCAGCGTGCCGCCATCGCCCGCGCGCTGTTGCATGACCCGGAAATCCTGCTGATGGATGAGCCATTCTCCGCGCTGGACGCCCTGACCCGCGACGAAATGAGCCTGGAGCTGCTGCGCATCTGGACGCAGCGGCCCAAGACCGTGCTGTTCATCACCCACTCGATTCCCGAGGCGCTGCTGCTGGCTGACCGCATCCTGGTGATGTCGGCGCGCCCCGGCCGCGTGCAGGAGATCATCGATGTCGACCTGCCGCGCCCGCGGTCCATGGAAACCCTCACGGAGCCCCGATTCAATGAGCTCGCCAACCACATCCGCCGCCAGGTCTTCTCCCGTCATGTCGGCCTTTAAGTTCAAACTCGGCGAGCGACTGGCGCCGTGGCTGGCACTGCTCGCCTTGCTGCTGGTGTGGGAAGCGGCCTGCCGATTGTTGAAGCTGCCGAGCTTCGTCCTGCCCTCGCCCAGCGCCATCCTGGCCGCAGCCGCCAAGGTCGGTTTTGCCGGCTGGAGCGACCACCTGCTCGCCACCTTGCGCGTGACCCTGATGGGCTACGGCCTGTCGATCCTGATCGGCATTCCGCTGGCCATCGCCCTGGCGTCCTCGAAGCTGCTGTCGCGCACGCTCTACCCGCTGCTGGTGATCGTTCAGTCGACGCCCATCGTGGCGGTGGCGCCGATCATCGTGGTGGTGATGGGTGCTGGCGACCTGCCGCGCGTGTTCATCACCTTTCTGATCGCCTTCTTTCCCATCGTGGTGTCCTGCGTCACCGGCTTGCTGGCGACGCCTGAAGAACTGGTGGAACTGTCACGCTCGCTGGGCGCGTCGCGCTCACGCGAGTACCGCAACATCCGCCTGCCCTATGCAGTCCCGCATCTGTTCGCGGCCTTGCGCATCTCCATCACCCTGGCGGTGATTGGCGCGGTGGTGGCCGAGTTCGTCGCGGCGGAAAAGGGCCTGGGCTACTTCATCAACTTCTCTACCTCGATGTTCCAGGTCCCGCAGGCCTTTGCCGCGCTGATGATGCTGGTGGTGATCAGCCTGGTGCTGTTCCACCTGATCGGCCTGGCGCAGAAGCTGCTGTTCCCCTGGAGCCTGCCCAAGGGGCAGCAGTGAGATGCGTGGGCGAATGCATTCGCCCCTCCGTAAAGCCCGGTCCGAGAAACTCCTGAAGGCCGAACCTGCTCGGCCGCTCCTTTGTGTATGACCCCAACACCGATGAGACCCGCATGAACGAACAAGACCTCACCCTGCTACGCAAGAGCTTCGATGTGGCCCGCCGCGCGCGCGAAAGCGGCACCCATCCATTCGGCGCGATTCTCGCCGGGCCCGATGGCGAGGTGCTGCTGGAACAGGGCAACGCCTACCTGCCCGATCACGACATGACCGGCCACGCCGAACGGGTGCTGATGACACGCGCCTCGACCACCTACACGCCCGAATTCCTCGCCGGGTGCACCATGTATACCTCGGCCGAACCCTGCGCGATGTGCGCCGGCGCCGCCTACTGGGTCGGCCTGGGCCGGGTGGTGTACGGCTTGTCCGAGCACAGCCTGAAGCAGCTGACCGGCAATCACCCGGAAAACCCGACGCTGGATCTGCCCTGCCGCGTGGTTTTCGGCAGCGGCCAACGTCAGGTCGAGGTAATCGGCCCGCTGCTGGAAGACGAAGCTGCGGCGCTGCACGAAGGCGTGTGGTAGTTCATCCGGCAGGTAGCGCCAGTATCAGGCAAGTGCCCGGCAGGATTTGCCTAACGCTCCGCCAGCCCGCCTCCCTAGCATTGGTTCCACAGCACATTGGTGCTGATCACTGCAACCGGAGGTCCGCACATGTCCCACATCAACGGAAAAGTCATCGTCATCACCGGCGCCAGCAGCGGCATCGGTGAAGCCACCGCGCGGCTGCTGGCCGGCCAGGGCGCGCGCGTGGTGCTCGGCGCGCGTCGTCTCGAACGGCTCGAGGCGCTGGCCGCGGACATCAACGCTGCTGGCGGCAGCGCCCTGGCGCGCGCGCTGGACGTCACCCGGCGCGACGACATGCAAGCATTCATCGATAGCGCCGAACAGCATTTCGGTCGCGTCGACGTGATCATCAACAACGCCGGGGTGATGCCGCTTTCCAGGCTCGACGCGCTGAAGGTGGATGAATGGGATCGCATGATCGACGTGAACGTTCGTGGCGTCCTGCACGGCATCGCCGCGGGCCTGCCCCTGATGCAACGCCAGCGCAGCGGGCAATTCATCAACATCGCCTCGATCGGTGCCTATGCGGTCAGCCCGACGGCAGCGGTGTACTGCGCCACCAAATATGCGGTGCGCGCCATCAGCGAAGGGCTGCGGCAGGAGGTCGGCGGCGATATCCGGGTGACACTGATCTCGCCCGGCGTGACCGAATCCGAGCTGGCCGAGAGCATCTCCGACGGGGATGCGCGCGCCGCCATGCGGGAATTTCGCAAAGGGGCCATCCCCGCTGAAGCCATCGCCCGGGCCATCGCCTACGCCGTGGACCAGACGGCGGATGTGGACGTCAGCGAGCTGATCGTTCGCCCAACCGCCAGTCCATACTGAGTGCCGCCGCTCAGGCGATGCTGCGCAGGCGGGCCATGTCCTTGACCGGGGACGCGCCGAACAGGCGGCTGTATTCGCGGCTGAACTGCGATGGGCTTTCGTAGCCGACCCGATAGGCCGCCGTCGAGACATCGAGGCCCTCGACCATCAGCAAGCGGCGGGCTTCCTGCAAACGCAGCTGTTTCTGGTATTGCAGGGGGCTCATGGCGGTCAGCGCCTTGAAGCGATGGTGCAGGCTGGAACTGCTGAGGTTGACCCGGCGGGCCAGGTCGTCGATGCGCAGCGGCTCGACGTAGTTGCGGTTGAGCCACTCGATGGCATCGTTGACCCGGTGCGACTGGCTGCCCTGCAACGCCACGGCCTGAAGATGCTGGCCCTGCGGGCCGCAGAGCAGGCGGTAGAAGATCTCCCGTACGGCCAGTGGCGCCAGCACGGGAATGTCCTTCGGATCCCCCAGCAGGCGGACCAGTCGCAGCGTTGCGTCCAGCAGCGGCGAATCGATCCGATCCAGATACAGGCCGCGTCCTGCGGCTTCGACAGGGGCCGGTGCGGGGTCGGTCTCGGTGACCAGCGCGGCGATCAGAGAGGGGTCGATATCCAGGCGAATGCAGAGATAGGGCTCTTCGCTGGACGCCCGGATAACGCAGCCGGCAACCGGCAAGGTCACCGACACCACCAGATAATGCAGCGGGTCGTAGCGGTAGAGCTCGTCGGCCAGGCGCACTTCCTTGCCGCCCTGCACGATGATGCACAGCGCCGGCTTGTGCAGCCCGTAGACCATCTCGCCGGGGCTTGCGCAGCGAATCAGGTGCAGCGGTTCAATGGCCGTCTGGTGCATGCCATCGCAACCGACAAAACCTTCAACCAGCCGCGCCAGCTCGGCACGCTGGGCGCTGGTGTCGTCCCTGGCGGGAGACATGAACGAGTTCACGAGGCGGGCCTCCTGCGATACGAGGGAGGTCAGCTTAGCAGCTCATCCAGACGTCGCAGCAGCGCTGGTCGCTCCGGTTCTGGCTCGCCTAGACAGAAACGCCGGCACGAGGCCGGCGCTATCCAATCGGGCTCGATCAGCTACGAGCGCGTTCAGCGTCGCGCAGTGCCTTAACCTGATCATGGTTGCGCTGCACGCCCTGCATCTGGCGTTCGACCACCGAGCGGACATCCATCGGCAGGTCTTTTTCAAGCGCCTTGCGGTAGCTCTTGAGGGCCACATCTTCACCGCGTTCGCACTCATTGAGGATCGCTTCGTCGTCCTTGCCGGTAATCATCGACTTCAGGTCGACCCAGCGACGATGCATGTCGGCGGCGGTGCTGGTGCTGGTTTCCGGATCGCCACCGAGGGTGCGTACCAGCTGCTGCAATTCGGCAGCCGCGGTCGCGCAATCCTGGGCACGCTGGGTCATGGTGGTCTTGAGCTGCGGGTTCTTCAGGTCATCGGCGCATTCGCGAAAGCCTTTCTCGCCGTCCTTGCTGGTTTCGATGAGATCGTTGAGTACGGAAATCGTGTCTTTGGTATCCATTGAGCAGTTCTCCTGCGGGGCTAGTGAACGGCCGGAATGAACACGGCCAACCTGTTAAGTCGACTGCGCCGTTTCGCCAAAGGTTCAGCCCGCCCCGCTCGCTGGTCACCATGAGTTGCGCACGCGAAGGGATAGGTTTGCCTGCAACCCGCCTGCACAGTCGTGATCCGGCCATGAGAGCCAACCGGACAAAGGGAGGCCTATGTGCCTGTTTAGGGTTTGACAGATCACTTCGCAAATTCCTAGTATCGATGCAGTTGCAAAATTCAGTACCGCACTGCAAAACAATAATAGGCTTTTAAAGCCCCAGGAGTGATCATGCGCCGCGTTGCCCGTCCCCTTCTTGTTGCAATTCTTCCGATTTGCTTGAGCACTTCCCTTGCCGCACAGGCCAAGGAAATCGAACTTCCCAAGACAATGGCCTGGACCGCCTACGGCACCAATTCCAGCGGCTATGCCCAGGCCGTCGCCATTGGCGGCATGCTGCAAAAGGAGTACGGGACGTCGGTGCGCATCCTTCCCGGCGATAATGATGTTTCCCGCATGACCCCGTTGAAGAACGGGCGCGTGCAGCTCTGTGCCTGCGGCATCGCCAGCTACTACGGCGCCGAAGGCGTGCTGATGTTCGCCAACCGCGATTGGGGCCCGCAGCCGCTGCGGGTGCTGACCACCTCCAGCGCCACCTTCGCCCTGTCGCTGGCGGTGGCTGGCGACCTCGGCGTGGAGACCCCGGCGGATCTCAAGGGCAAGCGCATCGCCTACATCCGCGGAGACGACGCGCTGAACAAGGGCACCGAGGCCTTTCTCGCCTTCGGCGGCCTGACCTGGGACGACGTGACCCGCGTGGATTACCCCGGCTACGCCCGCTCGTTCGACGGCATCATTGCCGGCGACGTGGATGCATCCTTCACCACCACCGTCACCCCGCCCGCCCAGCAGCTGGCCAGCAGCCCACGCGGCGTGACCTGGCCGGTGCTGGACCCGAACGATGAGGCCGGCTGGCAACGGATGAAAGCCGTGGCGCCTTATTTCCAGCCACTGAAAGCCACCTCCGGCGCCGGCGGCATCTCTCCGGACAACCCGGTCGATAGCGCGAGCTATCCCTACCCCATCGTGGTCGCCAACGCAGACCTCGACGACAACACCGCCTACGGCCTGGTCAAGGCCCTGCAGGACCACTACGACAGCTACAAGGACAGCGCCCCCGGCGCCGCGGGTTATGCCGCCGATAACCAGGACATGACCTGGGTGGTGCCCTTCCATGACGCCGTGGTCGATTACTACAAGGAAATCGGCATCTGGACCGATGAGATGCAGGCCCACCAGGACCAGCTGATCAAGCGCCAGAACCTGTTGCTCGACACCTGGAAGACCTTCATGGCCGGCGATACGCCAAAGGAAGAGGAAGCCTTTGCCGCGGCCTGGATGAAGATTCGCGCCAACGCTCTTACAAAGGCCGGCTTTACTCCCGTCTTCGAGTAACCCGCACTATCGGCGAACCTGACCCGGCGCTGATGCCGGGTCGTGTCGTCATCTACTGCCGCACACTGCACGGATCACTCCATGAATAGCGATACTCCGGAAGCCAAAGCGGTCGAAGCCAAGGAAATGATCAGCCGCGTGCGCACCCTGCCGCGCGTGCTGCGCTGGCTACCCGCCGCCGTGACGGTGGCGCTCGTCCTGATGACCCTCGATTACCTGTTCAACCTGGGCCTGCTGCGCGTCATCACCGGGCTTGAAACGCAGTTCTACTACGCCGTGGTGGCCCTGTTGCTGCCACTGGTGTATTTGCTCTGGCCGGCGTTTGCGTCCGGCCAGGACAAGCCGGTGCCCTGGTACGACTACATCCTATTCGCCGTGACAGCAGTGGTGAGTGGCTATTTCGTGGTCAACGCCGAGACCATCCTCGAGCGTGGCTGGGGCTTCGATGCGCCGCAGCAGGCGGTCTGGTTCAGCTACGCCTTGTGGATCCTGATCATCGAAGCGGCGCGGCGCGCCGGCGGCTGGCCGATTGCGCTGATCGTGGCGCTGTTTTCCTGCTATCCGATGGTGGCCGACATCATGCCCGGTCCGATCCAGGCCTTTCCCTCGACACTGGAACAGGCGGCGATCTACCACACCATGAGCACCGAGAGTGTCATGGGCGTGCCGCTGCAAGCCTTTGCCGGCCTGGTCATCGGCTTCCTGATCTTCGGTGTGGTGCTGCAGAAGTCCGGCGGCGGCGCCTTCTTCATCAACCTCGCCTTCGCCCTGCTGGGGCATGTTCGCGGCGGACCGGCCAAGGTGTCGATTTTCGCCAGTGGCCTGATGGGCTCGATGAGCGGCAGCGTCATCACCAACGTGTTGACCACCGGCGTGTTGTCGATTCCGGCCATGCGCCGCATCGGCATGAGCCGATCCTTCGCCGGCGGGGTCGAGGCCTGCGCCTCCACCGGCGGTGTGCTGATGCCTCCCGTGATGGGCGCCACGGCGTTCGTCATGGCGATGTTCCTCGACGTGCCCTACTCGGCGGTCGCGCTCGCCGCGGTGATCCCGTCGGTGCTGTATTTCCTCGGATTGTTCATTCAGATCGACGCCTACGCCGCGCGCAACAACATCGAAGGCCTGCCGAAAGCCGAGCTGCCGTCGATAAAGGAGACGCTCAAGGAAGGCTGGTACTTCATCTTCGTTTTCGCTCTGCTAGTGTGGATGCTGCTGGTAATGCAGCGCGAAGCGGTGGCGCCCTTCTATGCCACAGCGCTGCTGCTGGTGATGAATCAATTTTCTAAGAAGCACCGCTGGGGCTGGGGCGATGTGGGTGACACCCTGGGCTCGGCGGCCAAGCTATTTGCCGAGTTGATCGCCATCCTCGCCGGGGTCGGCATGCTGGTCGGAGCCCTGTCGATGACTGGCCTGTCCGGCACCATCGCCAACGACTTCATTCACCTGGCCGGCGGCAGCGTGCCGCTGCTGCTGATCATGGGCGCGCTGACCAGTTTCGTGCTGGGCATCGGCATGACCGTCACCGCCGCCTACATCTTCCTCGCCGTGGCGCTCGCCCCGGCGCTGATCCAGGGCGGCGGGCTCGATCCGATGGCGGTGCACATGTTCATCCTCTACTGGGGCATGCTCAGCTTCATTACCCCACCCGTGGCGCTGGGCGCCTTCGCCGCCGCCACGGTGGCCGGCGCGCGGCCGATGGAGACCGGGCTGCAGGCGATGCGGCTGGGCAGCGTGATCTACTTCATTCCGTTCATGTTCGTGCTCAACCCCGCGCTGATCATGCAGGGGCCACTGTGGGAGATCGCGCTGGTGTTCTGCCAGGCGGTGCTCGGCATCATCCTCTTCGCCTCGGCGATGCAGGGCTATCTGATCGGCGTCGGCCGGCTGGGCCACAGCATCGCGGTCGAGGCGGTGACCCGGACACTGATCCTCGTCGCCGGGCTGTGCGTGGCGATTCCCGGCGGCGGGCCGATTCCGTTCAGTCACCTGCAACTGCTGATCGTGGGCGTCGCCGCTGCTGTCCCGGCGATCCTGCTGGCCAAGTGGAGCCAGCGGCGGGGAGGGGTTCATCCGACGGTGGTTGTTTGAGTGGAGCTTTGGCACCCGACCCGCGCTGATCGGGGCTATTGGTCAGTGGCGGGTGATTGCTGTTGATTCAGTTCGTAATGCTGGTTTAGGCGAATGGTGGTGTTTGAGGGCATGGTTTCGCCCTGCTGATGCGAAGGTGCCTGATGGCAGAGTTTCGCCCTGCGGGGCGACTCACTTTTTTCAGTCGCACGGATGGCCGCCCCGCCAAAAGTAAGCAAAAACGCTTGCCCCGCCATCCGGCCCCGGCTTCGCCGGGGTTCGTTCACTCCCTCGCCGCTCCAAGGCATTAACCAGCCGAACTCAACGGCGCCAGAGGACTACCCATCCCCTGCGCCCGCTCCCGCAACTTCCCCTTGAGAATCTTGCCAGTCGCCGTCGCCGGCAACGCCTCTACCAGCACGATCTGGCAAGGCCGCTTGTAGGGCGCCAGCCGCTCGGCCGCGAAGCTGAGCAGTTCGGCTTCGGTGAGGTCTGCACCTGCAGCACACTGGACGAAGGCCACCACCTCCTCGTTGCCGGGGATCTGCCGTCCCACCACAGCCGAGAGCGTGACCTGCGGATGCGAATTGAGCACCGCCTCGACATCGGGCGGGTAGATGTTGAAGCCCGAACGGATGATCAACTCCTTGCTACGCCCAACGATGAACAACTCGCCATGGTCGTCGACCCGGGCGATATCGCCGGTGTTCAGCCAACCGTCTTCCGTCAGGCAGGCGCGGGTCGCTTCCGGCTGGCGAAAGTAGCCCCGCATGACGTTGGGACCGCGAACCCACAATTCGCCCGTCTCCGGTGCATCGGCATCGGCACTCTGCAGCGGCTCGAGGCGGTATTCGAGCATCGGCAGGACGCGGCCGACCGTGGTGCTGGTGTGGCGGTCTTCGATGCGCGTCTGGCTGATGGTCGGGCTGGCTTCGGTCAGTCCATAGCCGTTGTGCAGGGTCATGCCGAAACAGGCTTCGACCCGCCGCTTGGTCTCGCCATCGAGCGGCGAGCCACCTGCGGAGATATAGATCAGCTCAGGCGCATGCAGCGAGAGGCCCTGCTGTTTGAGATAGTCCAACAGCCGCGCGTACATGGCAGGCACGCCCTGCAACACGGTAATGCGCTCCTCGCCCAGCGCCTTCAGCAACGCCGCCGGTTCGAAACGCGGCGCGGGATACAGGCAGGCACCATTGTAGAGCGAGCCCATGCACACCGAAGCCAGCCCGAAGATGTGCGACATCGGCAGCACACCGTATACCCGCTGGCCTTCGCTGAGATGGCGCATGCCGCCTGAGATCGAGGCGATATAGAGGATGCCGCGGTGCGTCAGCATTACGCCCTTCGGCGTTCCGGTGGTGCCAGAGGTATAGATCATCGCCGCCACTTGCCTGGCGCCGCTGGCATGCACCGGCTCAGGGTCCGTCTCGGCCAGCGGGCTGATCATCATGCCACCCAATCGACGATGCTCGATACGCTCTGCCGCGTGACGCACGCCGTGCTCCTGCGCCTCGGCAGAAGCCGACGTGGTGTAGAAGACGCGCCGTGGCTCGCAGTTTTCCCGGATCGCATCCACCTCACTGGCGGACAGCCGGGCGTTGACGATGGCCAGCCAGGCATCCAGCTCGCTCGCCGCCAGCAGCAGCACCACCAGCGCCCTGCAGTTCTCTCCCACGCTCATCAGGCGGTCGCCGGGGCGCACACCCAGCTCGGTCAGCCAGGCCGCGGTCGCGCGAATCTCTTGCGCAAGTTCCGCATAGCTCCAACGTATATCGCCTTCGACCAGCGCAGCCAGATCAGGCGTTTGCAGGGCGCGCTGGAGCACCCGCGTGCTCAGGCGTTCCGGCAACTCGCCCAGCAGCTCGCTGGCCCAGCGCCCATTGATCAGCTCGTCCGGGGTCGTCCTGGGCTGTGACAGGAGCATCAGGACACCTCACTCTGGCGAAATGAATACCCATGACCTTGATTCGGCAGCGTTGCAGGGCCGGGCATGCTCGCCCGATGAAGAGTACGCATGGCAATTGTCCTGACCGTTTTGTCGTTGTAGTAGCGGTGACTAACGAATGAGTGAATACGACGCACTGTTTCGCAGTGCGAAATATCATTCCGTTAAGACAGATCCGACTTTTGCACAGCCGCCAGTGTCCGTCAATTCATGTGGGTCGTGTCTTCGTCGGTAAGCCTATGTCTACCAAGCTCGTCATGCTGCAGATCGAATCTGCCAGCAAATATGTCCAATCATTTCGCGCACACGATTGTCCCAAGAGAATCGCCGCCACCCGTCGCAGCACGCCGGCCAGTAGAAATCAGCCCCCGAGTCCTGCCAGATGCCGCAATACCTTGCCCCCGTTCCACGCTGGGAGCCTCATGAGCGCCCTTCGATGCCCGGATCGCCGGCGATCCTGGTGCATTCCATGCCGCTGCGTATCGCCTATGCCTGCGTGGCCGTACTGGTGGGCATCACCGGCGGCCTGGGCAATGCGCTGTTCATCGCCAACCTGCCAAGCATCCAGGGCGATCTGGGCCTGACACCGTCGCAGGCCGCCTGGCTGCCGGCGGCCTACTTCATGGTCAACGTCTCGGCCAACCTGTTGGTGATCAAGGTCCGCCAGCAGTACGGGCTGCGCCGCTTCGCCGAGATCGGTCTGACCGTCTACGCCCTGCTGAGCATCGCCCACGTGTTCGTCGAAGGCTGGGAGATGGCCGTGTTCGTGCGCGCCGCCAGCGGTCTGGCTGCGGCGACCACCACGTCACTCGGCCTGTTCTACATGCTGCAGGCGTTCGGCAAGGTCGGCCTGCCGAAAGGGGTGATCTTCGGCTTCGGTATCTCCCAGCTGGGTACGCCGCTGGCCTGGCTGATGTCTCCGGCGCTGCTGGACATGGGTGAATGGCACCGCCTCTATGTGTTCGAAAGCGGGCTGGCCCTCTGCTCGCTGGCGGCGGTAGTGGTGCTCAAGCTGCCGCTGGGCGAGCGCATCAAGGTGTTCGAACCGCTGGATTTCGTGACCTTTGCCCTGCTGGCACCGGCGCTGGCCTTGATCGCCGGGGTCCTGGCCCAGGGACGCATCCTCTGGTGGACCGAGCAACCCTGGCTGGGCTACGCCCTCATCGCTGCGCTGCTGCTGATATGCGCGGCCTTCATGATCGAGCATCATCGACGCAATCCGCTGCTGCACACCCGCTGGCTGGGTACCGCCGAGATGCTGCGCTTCGCCTTTGGCGCGCTGGCGCTACGCCTGCTCCTGTCCGAACAGACCTATGGCGCGGTAGGCCTGCTGCAGACCCTCGGCATGGGCACCGAACAACTGCGGCCGCTGTACGCCGTGATCCTGCTGGGCCTGGTCATGGGCATTGCCGGCAGCGCCATGACCTTCAGCCCGTCGATGGCGTTTCCGCAGATCCTGTTGTCCATCGTGCTGATCGCGATCGCCAGTTTTCTCGACATCGATGCCACCAACCTGACCCGTCCACATGACATGTTCCTCAGCCAGGGCCTGCTGGCCTTCGCCAGCGGCATGTTTCTCGGTCCGCTGCTGATCACCGGCATCGGCCGAGCCTTGCGCAACGGGCCGAACTATCTGGTGACCTTCATCGTCTTGTTCACCATGACCCAGAGCCTCGGCGGCCTGGCGGCCCCAGCGCTGTTCGGCACCTATCAGGTGATGCGTGAGAAGTACCACTCCAGCCATCTCACCGAACAGGTGGTGGCCGGCGACCCGCGGGTTGCCGGCCGCTTGCAGGCCCAGAGCCAGGCGCTGATACCGCGCCAGAACGACCCTCGGCTGCGCCAGGCACAGGGTGCGGCGCAGCTGAGCCAAGCGGCCACACGGGAAGCCAACGTGCTGGCCTTCAACGACGTATTCCGGCTGATCGGCATGCTTTCCATCGGCGTGTTCGGCTGGACGCTCTATCGCACCCTGCGCATTGCGCAGCAGAACAGGAATGCCGCCTCTCCATGAGCGAACGCACCCAAGCCGAGGAACAAGAAGACCTTCAGCCGGCCCAGCCCACTGCTGCTGCCACCGACGCCGGCCCGACCCCTGACGATCCGCCGAAAACCATCAAGCCGAGCCGCCGTTCGGTCTTGCTGATGCTGCTGGTGGCGATCGTTGGTGTCCTGGCGATCCTCTATGCCTGGCAGCTCTGGCCGTTCAGCGGCCGCGTGGCGGTCACCGAGAATGCCTATGTGCGCGGGCAGATCACCGTATTGGCACCCCAGGTCAACGGCTATGTGACCGAGGTACTGGTGCAGGACTTCGAGCAGGTCGCCAAGGGCGAACCGCTGGTGCGTATCGATGACCGGCAGTACCGCCAGCTGGTCGAACAGCGCCGCGCTGAACTCGCGGCGCGGCGCTTCGACCTGGAGAATCTCGAGCAGACCCTTGCCTCCAACCAGGCCACCTTGGCGTCGCGCCGCGCCGAGTTGTCCGCCGCCGAAGCAGAGCTGCAGCGAGCCCTGGCCGATGAAAAACGGGTCAATGAACTGGCCCAGCGCGGCTCGGTTTCCATCCGTGAGCGCGATCAGATCCGCGCCAGCGCGCGCGCCGCGGCTGCCAACGTCCAGCAGGCCAGGGCCGCGATCGCCATCGCCGAACAGACGCTCAAGGCCAGCGAAGTCTCACGCGGCGGCCTGCAGGCGCAGGTGGAGATCGCCGAGTCGGCGCTCAAGCGCGCACAGATAGACCTGGACAACACCGTGATAGAGGCGCCGCGTGACGGACAGGTCAGCGAAGTCACGGTGCGCCAGGGTCAGTACGTAACGGCTGGCTCGCAGCTGCTCTATCTGGTGCCGGAACAGCTCTGGGTGATCGCCAACTACAAGGAAACCCAGACCTACGCCATGCGCCCCGGTCAGCCGGTCGAGATTGAAGTCGATGCGCTGGACGGCGCGCGTCTGCGCGGTCATGTGCAGCGCCTGGCGCCAGCGACCGGCTCGGAATTCAGCGTGCTGCGTCCGGATAACGCAACGGGCAATTTCACCAAAGTGGTCCAGCGCGTGCCGGTGCGTATTTCCATCGACCCGGATCAGCCACTCGCCAAGCGGCTGCGCCCCGGCCTGTCGGTGGTCACCCATGTGGACACCGGTGCCTCAGCGGCAGCGGCAGCGGAGCGATCCACCGCGGATGGCGCACAATGACCGGCCTGCCCCGTCTGTTGTCAGGCCTGCTGCTGGTCACGCTGGCTGGCTGTATGCCGCCCCGCCAGCCGCTTCCGCCTGAAGCGGCGTTCACTGCGCCGGCAGACTGGCGGGAACCGGGATCGAACAGGGTCGAGCTATCCGCGACCTGGTGGCAGGCGTTCGGTGATCCTCAGTTGACGGCGCTGGTGGAGGCGGCACTGGCGCAAAACACCGACATACTGAGCGCGGCCTCGCGCGTCGAACAGGCACGCGAACAGATCCAGCTGTCCCGCGCCGCGCTCATGCCGTCGCTGGACGCTGCGCTGGGAGCGCAACGCACCCGCGAGCTCAGCGTACTGGGCATTACGCATACCACCGCCGTGCAGCCAGCCCTGCAGGTGTCCTACGAAGTAGACCTCTGGGGTCGGCTGCGGCGGCTGAGGGAAGCGGCGCAGTTGCAATACCGCGCGACCGAGGCCGAGCGAGACGCTGTCCGGCTGGCAGTGGCAAGCACTACTGCCCGTGCCTATGTGTCGTTGTTGTCACTGGACCGCCAGCTCTACGTCACGCGCGAAACCGTCGATTCAAGACAGGAGGCGCTGCGCGTCGCCGAGGATCGCGCCAGCCTCGGCTACACCTCGCAGCTGGAGCTGAGCCAGGCGCAATCGGAATACGAAGCCGCCGCCGAATTGCTGCCGCAACTGCAACAGGCGATCCGGGAGCAGGAAAATGCCCTGCGCCTGCTCGCCGGGCGATTCCCAGGGGACGTGGAGCGCGGCGCCGGGCTGCTGGCCATCGAGCCGCCTCCGGTGCCGGGCGTGCTGCCTTCGGAGCTGCTGCGGCGGCGCCCGGACATCCAGCAGGCCGAGCTGCTGCTCGCGGCCAGCAGCCTGAACCTGCAGGCCCAGCGTGACCGATTCCTGCCCCAGGTACAGCTGTCCGCCAGTCTCGGCCAGCTCTTCGTCAACTCGCTCGACTACGACCCGGTGCGCGTCTGGGATCTGGGCGCCAGTGTGCTCGCGCCTATCTTTGATGCCGGGCGGCTGGAGGCGGGCGTGAACATTGCCGTCGCCCAGCGTAACCAGGCGGCTTTCGCCTACCGCGCTGCGGCGCTGAACGCCTTCAGGGAAGTGGAAAACAGCCTCTCGGCGGTCAGTAACCTGCGCCAGCAATTCGCCCGCGTCGCCGCTCGCCGAGCCGTCCTCGAGCGTTCCCTGACCTACGCCGAGGACCGCTACCGCGCGGGCTACTCGTCGTATCTGGAGACCCTCGATGCCCAGCGCAACCTGTTCAACACCGAGCTGGCAGCCGTGCAGCTACGCGAAAGCCGGCTCAACGCGCTGATCACCCTGTATCAGGTGCTTGGGGGTGGCTGGCAAGCCGAGCCCTGACAGCAAATGCAGGCAACGCTCAGCCGGCAACGGCCGATCCGTCAAATGCCGCTGAGACCGGCGCGGTGATATGCGCCGGGCGCCCGAGCAGGTAGCCCTGCGCCTTGTTCACCTTGAGCACGCGAAGCACTGCCAGCTCCGCCTCGGTCTCGATGCATTCGGCCACCACCTTGCTGCCTGTTTCTTCGGCGAAGCGGACCAGGGCGGCAGCCAGCGCGCGGCAGTCGGTGTTGCTGTCGATGTTGCGGATGAGGCTTCCGTCCAGCTTGATCACGTCCGGTTTGAGCCGGAGGATGTGGCGAAAACTGGCGTAACCGGCGCCGGCGTCATCCACCGCAAGCCGCAAGCCCTGCTTGCGCAGGGGTTCGAGCGTGTCGGCGATCTGCGCGTAATCAGAAATCGAGGCATGTTCGGTAACTTCCAGCATCAGCCGATCGAGCGACTGGCTGGCAAGCGCCGCCGCCAGCGCACCGCTGAGCACCGTGGCGGGAGATACGTTGAGCGACAGGTAAGTATGCTCGGGAAGAAAGGCGAGCCCCTTGAGCGCTTCTTCTATCAGTGCAATTTCCAGGTCCTGCTGCAAGCCGACCGAACCGGCTTCGGCGAACCACTGGTCGGGGCTGCGCCTGGGGGAGGCGCTGAACCGGGCCAGCGCCTCGAACCCCACGATTCGGTTTTCAAGCAGATGGACGATCGGCTGGTAGACCGTCGAATAGGCCCGCTCACTCAGCACCGATCGGATTCGCGCGTGCGTCTCGCTGTAGACCATTTCGCTGCGCGCATGGCGTTCAAGCAAACGCCCTGCAAATTCGGCAAACAACCGCAAGGTGTTCAGATCGCGCTCGTTCAAGGTGCCGTCAGCTGTCGTGCTGAAGCAACAGAAAGTACCGTACAGGCGCCCATCGCTGAAACGCAGCGGCACGCTAAGGTGGGCACCCACGGGCAGCTCTCGCGTCACCGGCAGCGCAAGCGCCTCGGGCAGCAGAGCGGCATCCGGGATCAGTTCCGGCAACCGGCCGTCCACGACTCGCTGGCAATAGCTGTCTTCCAGCGGGCCGGCGCTTCCCACCGAGAGTTTCAGCGGCACGAAATTGCCATCGAGATAACGAAAAACGCGCATCCCGCCTCGAAACTCGCTGATGAACGCCACATCCATGCCCAGGTGGGTGCGCACTGAATGCAGCGCTTCGGTGAGCATCTCGCTCAGGGAAAGGTTGCTCCCTTCGAGCCGGAGCAGAATGGCTGCGGAATCGTCGGTCATCGCGGAATGATGGAAATGGTTTGGGATGAAATTCTCAGTCATGAAGCCTCTCCTCATCGACGCCCGCCAATGCCCAGCCGCGATGAATACAAATACAGCGACTGCAAACCGCGTCATCCAAAGCTAGCCTCACAGGCTTGCTCCAGATACTACTGGTACGGCCGCTGGCGCTGGCAAACCGGCGACGACTGGCCCTTGCCGTACGTGCGGTTCACACCGGCGATTCGCACAGCCGCCGCTCACTCTGCTGGCGGATCAGAGCAGCCGTCGACACGATTGCGCTCGGCAGAACATGCTAGCGACCCTCCGCCTTGCCCTTGCTGCGCTTGGCCGGCTCAGGCTTGTCCTTCGCCGCCTCACCGCGCAGGGTAATCCAGGTCGGCGCGTGGTCGCTGGCATGTTCCTGGTCACGTACCCAGCGATCAACGCCGGCATCGACCAGTCGCGGCGCCAGATCGGCGCTCAGTAGGAGATGGTCGATGCGCAGTCCGGAATTCTTCTGCCAGTGCTGGCGAAAATAATCCCAGAAGGTGTAGATGCGCTCGTCCGGGTACTTGGCGCGCAAGGCATCCGTCCAACCCTGAGCCAGCAGGCGCTCGAAGCACTCCCGGCTTTCGGGTTGGAGCAGCGCATCCTTTCGCCAGGACTTCGGGTTGTAGATGTCCTCGTCGGTTGGCACCACGTTGTAGTCACCGGCCAGGACCACCGGGTGGCCGTTGGTGAACAGGCCCGCTGCGTGCTCGATGAAACGTTCGAACCAACTCAGCTTGTAATCGAACTTCGGCCCCGGCTGCGGGTTGCCGTTGGGCAAATAGAGGCAGGCCACGATAACGCCATGCGCGGCGGCTTCGAGATAGCGGCTGTGGGTGTCGTCCGGGTCGCCCGGCAGGCCACGGCGGATCTCCAGCGGATCGTCGCCCTTGGCGAGGATCGCCACGCCGTTCCAGGACTTCTGCCCCTGCCAGATGGCGCCATAACCGGCGGCGCGGATGTCATCGATGGGAAAGTCGGCGTCCTGCGCCTTCAGTTCCTGCAGGCAGACCACGTCGGGCTGCTCGCGCTCCAGCCATTCGAGCAGGTTGGCCCGGCGCGCGCGGATGCCGTTGATATTGAAGGTGGCGATTTTCAAGGAGTCCACAGGTAGCCTCGCACCGGTCGATGACCCTTGTTGTGACTCGTCCCGGCGCGGCGAGGTTCGCCTCAGCGCACCTCCCAATACCCCGGTGCGTTGTAGACGCCCTTCAGGTAGTCAATGAAATAGCGCACCTTGGCCGGCAGGTAGCGTTGCTGCGGGTAGACGGCCTGGATGTCATAGGCCGGCAAGGCATACTCGTCGAGCACCGTCACCAACTCACCACGCTTGAGTTCTGCCTGGATCTCCCAGGTCGAACGCCAGCCGATACCCAGGCCCTGCTTGACCCAGTCGAACAACAGTTCACCGTCGTTGCAGTCCAGGTTACCGGCCACGCGGATCGCCACCTGTTTGCCGTCGCGCAGGAAGGTCCAACCGCGCTGCTGTCCGCCCTGCAGGTTGAACGCCAGGCAGTTGTGCCGCGCCAGGTCTTCCAACGTTCGCGGCACGCCCTGGCGCTCGAAATAATCCGGCGCACCGCAGACCACACGGCGATTGGGAAACAGCTTGATGGCCACGTAGTTGGGGTCGGTCACCTCACCGATGCGGATGCCCATGTCGTAGCCATGACGCACCAGGTCCACCACGCTGTCGGTGAAGTTGAATGACAGTTGCAAATCCGGATAGCGCGCCCGGAAGGCCGGTGCGTGCGGGCCGATGTGCCGGCGACCGAATGCCGCCGGGGCCGATACCACCAGATGGCCGCGAACCGAAGTTCCGTGGTGGCTGATGCTGGCATCGGCCTCCTCGAATTCCTTGAGCAACCCGCGGGCGCGCTCCAGGTACTGCTCGCCCAGATCGGTCAGTGCCAGCCCGCGCGTCGAGCGGTGCATCAGCTTGACGCCCAGGTGCCGTTCCAGCGTGTCCAACCGGCGGCCCATGACCACCGGCGTCACGCCCTCCTTCAGCGCAGCGGCGGCGAAGCTGCCGCTCTCGGCGACCAGTACGAAGCTGTGCAGGGTCGTGTAGCGATCCATTCGATACTCCTGATATCGACAGAACTGAAGTTTCGGCCAATTCCCTCACTCTGGCCAGCCCTTCATGCTTAGGCCACGTATAAAAACTATCGAGTTACCGAAGAGGAACGACCCATGGCCCGAATGAGAGCAATCGATGCCGCCGTCGCGGTGTTGCGCAAGGAAGGCATCGACACCGCCTTCGGCATCCCCGGTGCCGCGATCAACCCGCTGTATTCCGCCCTGCGGGCCGACGGCAGCATTCGTCACATCCTCGCTCGCCACGTCGAGGGCGCCTCGCACATGGCCGAGGGTTACACCCGCACCAAGGCGGGCAACATCGGCGTATGCATCGGCACCTCGGGTCCGGCCGGTACCGACATGATCACCGGTCTCTACTCCGCCTGGGCCGATTCGATACCTATCCTTTGCATCACCGGCCAGGCGCCGCGTGCGCGGTTGTACAAGGAAGACTTCCAGGCCGTGGACATCGAGTCCATCGCCAAGCCGGTCACCAAGTGGGCCGTGACCGTGCGTGAGCCGGCGCTGGTCCCGCGCGTGTTCCAGCAGGCCTTCCACGTGATGCGCTCCGGTCGCCCCGGCCCGGTGCTGATCGACCTGCCGTTCGACGTGCAGATGGCCGAGATCGAGTTCGACGTCGAAACCTACGAGCCGCTTTCTGTCTACAAGCCGGCCGCCACCCGCAAGCAGATCGAGAAAGCCATCGACATGCTCTGCGCCGCCGAACGTCCGCTGATCGTGGCCGGGGGCGGCATCTATAACGCCGGCGCCGAAGCCTTGCTGGTGGAATTCGCCGAGACCCTTGGCGTGCCGGTGATCCCAACGCTCATGGGCTGGGGCTCGATCCCCGACGATCATCCGCTGATGGCCGGCATGTGCGGGCTGCAGACCAGCCACCGCTACGGTAACGCCAACCTACTGGCCTCGGACTTCGTGCTTGGCATCGGCAACCGCTGGGCCAACCGCCACACCGGTTCGGTCGATGTCTACACCCAGGGCCGCACCTTTGTGCACGTAGATATCGAGCCGACCCAGATCGGCCGGGTGTTTTCCCCCGACTACGGCATCACCTCCGATGCCGGTGCCGCGCTCGCCCTGTTCGTCGAAGTCGCCAGGCAACGCAAGGCCGCCGGCCAGCTGCCGGATCGCAATGCCTGGGCCGCCGACTGCCAGGAACGCAAGCGGACGATGCTGCGCAAGACGCATTTCGAATCCGTGCCGATGAAGCCACAGCGCGTGTATCAGTGCATGAACAACGCCTTTGGCCGCGACGCCTGCTACGTCAGCACCATTGGCCTGTCGCAGATTGCCGCCGCGCAGTTCCTGCACGTCTACAAGCCGCGTCACTGGATCAACTGCGGCCAGGCCGGCCCGCTCGGCTGGACCATCCCCGCCGCACTGGGTGTGGTGGCCGCGGACCCGACGCGCAAGGTGGTGGCGCTCTCGGGCGACTACGACTTCCAGTTCATGATCGAGGAACTGGCCGTGGGCGCGCAGTTCAAGCTGCCCTACCTGCACATCCTGGTGAACAACGCCTACCTCGGCCTGATCCGCCAGGCGCAGCGCGGTTTCGAGATGGATTACTGCGTGCAGCTGGGCTTCGAGAACATCAATGCCGACCAGAGCGGCATGGAAGGCTACGGCGTCGATCACGTCGCGGTGGTCGAGGGCCTCGGCTGCAAGGCGATCCGCGTGTTCAAGCAGGAAGACCTGCGCCCGGCCATCGAACAGGCCCAGGCCTGGATGGCCGAGCACCAGGTGCCGGTGGTGATCGAGGTGATTCTCGAGCGGGTCACCAACATCGCCATGGGCACCGAGATCGATGCCATCAACGAGTTCGAGCCGCTGGCCGCAGGCCGGGCAGATGCGCCGACGGCGGTTGGGTTGCTGGACTGAACCACCCACGCGTGGAAGACGCTTCGCGGTCTTCCACCCTACGGGCAGGAGCACTTCGGACCCGTAGGGTGGATATCGCGAAGCATATCCACCAAATGCAACACCGCTGAAACCGTAGGGTGGATATCGCGCAGAACATCCACCGAACTGATCCGTACAGATCACAAGGAGTTACCCATGCCCCGCTTTGCCGCCAACCTGTCCATGCTGTTTACCGAAATGGACTTCATGGACCGCTTCGCCGCTGCCGCCGAGGCCGGCTTTTCCGGTGTCGAGTACCTGTTCCCCTATGACTTCCCTGCCGAGCAGATCAAGGCTCAGCTGGATGCCAACAAGCTGACCCAGGTGCTATTCAACCTGCCGGCCGGTGACTGGGCCGGCGGCGAGCGTGGCATCGCCATCCTGCCGGAGCGGGTCGAGGAGTTCCGCGCCGGCGTGGACAAGGCCATCGCCTACGCCAAGGTGCTGGGCAACACCCAGGTCAACTGCCTGGCCGGCATCGCCCCGCGTGCCGCCGATCTCGGCCAGCTGGAAATCACCTTTATCGAAAACCTGCGCTACGCCGCGCAGAAGCTCGAGGAGGCCGGCATCCGCCTGGTGATGGAGATGATCAACACCCGCGATATCCCGCGCTTCTTTCTCAACAACACCTCCCAGGCACAGGAGATTCGCGGCAAGGTCGGCAGCCCCAACCTGTTCCTGCAGTACGACATCTACCACATGCAGATCATGGAAGGAGACCTGGCGCGGACCATCGAAACCAACCTGGCGGCCATCAACCATGTGCAGCTGGCCGACAACCCGGGCCGTAACGAACCGGGCACCGGCGAGATCAACTTCCGCTTTCTGTTCGAGCACCTGGACCGCATCGGCTACGGGGGCTGGGTCGGCTGCGAATACAAGCCGGCGACCACCACCGAAGCAGGCCTCGGCTGGCTGAAGAGCCACAACGCCATCTGACCGCTACCTGCGGTCACGCCGCAACGCAGGCCGAGCAGCGGCCTGCCCCACAAAATCGAGGAGAACACACATGGCTAAGATCGGATTTATCGGCACCGGCATCATGGGCCTGCCCATGGCTCAAAACCTCCAAAAAGCCGGCCACAACCTTTTTGTTTCAACCCACCACGATGCCGCCCCGGCCGCGCTGATCGAGGCAGGCGCCGTCGCCCTGGCGAACCCGAAGGAAGTCGCTCAGGAAGCCGAATTCATCATCATCATGGTGCCGGACACCCCGCAGGTCGAAGACGTGCTGTTCCGCGAGAACGGCATCGCCGAGGGCGTCGGCCCGAACAAGCTGGTGATCGACATGAGTTCGATCTCGCCCAGCGCCACCAAGGGCTTCGCCGAGAAGATCGATGCCACGGGTGCCCGCTACCTCGACGCGCCGGTTTCCGGTGGCGAAGTCGGCGCCAAGGCTGCGACGCTGTCGATCATGGTCGGCGGTAGCGAAGAGAGCTTCGCCCGCGCCCTGCCGCTCTTCCAGGCCATGGGCAAGAACATCACCCTGGTCGGCGAGAACGGCGCCGGGCAGACGGCCAAGGTCGCCAACCAGATCATCGTGGCGCTGAACATCCAGGCGGTCGCTGAAGCATTGCTGTTCGCCGCGAAGAACGGCGCCGACCCGGCCCGTGTCCGCGAAGCGCTGATGGGCGGCTTCGCCGGCTCGAAGATCCTCGAGGTCCACGGCGAGCGCATGATCAAGGGCACCTTCGATCCGGGCTTCCGCATTGCCCTGCACCAGAAGGACCTCAACCTCGCCCTGGCCGGTGCCCGCGAGCTGGGCCTGAACCTGCCCAACACCGCCAACGCCCAGCAGGTGTTCAGCACCTGCGCGGCGATCGGCGGCAGCGGCTGGGATCACTCGGCACTGATCAAGGGGCTGGAGCACATGGCCAACTTCTCGATCCGCAAGGACTAACAGAAACCTCAGCCTTCGAGCGCGCTGTGCCGAGCCACGCGTCCCGCCTTCAGGGACAGACAGACCAGGTGGTGGGAACCGCAACGCTTGGCGCAGCGATGCTCAAAGGGTCGGATTGCAGTTGCAAGGGGTCGGAATCACAGCGTCCCCCACAACCTCAGCCCTGCGCATCTGCGATCCGATCGCTGCCCTCGGGCGGCACCCTTTCGACCTGCCCGGCACGAGGAGTCACGGCCCGACTGCCGGGTGGGTCGAACCCAAAATCTTATGCTCCAAAACCCGGATTACGCCTTCGGCTGATCCTGGCTACGTCCGAGAGCGGACGGCGCGATTGGTAAATGGGTAGGATGGAATCGCCGCAGGCGCTTCCGTCATCGGACTAACGCCAGGCGTGTGGTTCAACCGCTGCCCTCGGGGCGGCACCCTTTCGACAAGGAGCTTCAGATGATTTTCGACCCGCAAGCCTTGCTGCGCGACCTGTTCACCGCCGCCATCGACGCGGCCCACCCGCGCCAGGTACTGGCCGAGCATTTGCCAGCGGACCGCAGCGGCCGCGCCATCGTAATTGGTGCAGGCAAAGCCGCGGCGGCAATGGCCGAAGCCATCGAAGCGGTATGGGAAGGCGAACTCTCCGGTCTGGTGGTGACGCGTTATGGTCATGGTGCTGACTGCCGCAAGATCGAGGTGGTCGAGGCCGCGCATCCGGTGCCGGACGATGCCGGTGAGCGCGTCGCCCGCCGTGTGCTGGAAATGGTCAGCAACCTCGAGGAAAGCGACCGGGTGATCTTTCTGCTCTCTGGCGGCGGCTCGTCACTCCTGGCACTGCCAGCCGAAGGCATCAGCCTTGCCGACAAGCAGGCCATCAACAAGGCGCTGCTGCGCTCCGGCGCCCACATCGGCGAGATGAACTGCGTACGCAAGCACCTCTCGGCGATCAAGGGTGGCCGTCTGGCCAAGGCCTGCTGGCCGGCGAGCGTCTACACCTATGCGATTTCCGACGTTCCGGGTGATGAGGCGACAGTCATTGCCTCCGGCCCGACCGTGGCGGACCCGACCACCTCGGCCCAGGCATTGGCGATTCTGGCGCGCTACCACATCGAGATTCCCGCGAACGTGCGCGCCTGGCTGGAAGACCCGCGCTCGGAAACAGTCAAGGCAGATGACCCTTGCCTGTCTCGCAGCCATTTCCAGTTGATCGCCAAGCCCCAGCAGTCCCTTGATGCGGCAGCCGAAAAGGCCCGCGCCGCCGGTATCACGCCGCTGATCCTCGGCGACCTGGAAGGCGAAGCGCGGGAAGTCGCCAAGGTCCACGGCGGCATCGCCCGACAGGTGGTGCTGCACGGCCAACCGATCGCCCCGCCCTGTGTGATCCTCTCCGGCGGTGAAACCACCGTAACGGTGCGCGGCAACGGCCGCGGCGGTCGCAATGCCGAATTTCTTCTGGGCCTGACAGAAAACCTCCAGGGGCTACCAGACGTCTACGCGCTGGCAGGCGACACCGACGGCATCGACGGCTCGGAAGACAACGCCGGCGCCCTGATGACCCCGGACAGCTATGCCCGCGCCGAAGCCCTTGGCCTGAAAGCCGCCGACGAGCTGGCGGACAACAACGGCTATGGTTTCTTCCAGGCGCTCGATGCGCTGCTGATGACCGGGCCGACACGGACCAATGTCAACGATTTCCGCGCCATCCTGATCCTGCCGTCGTCCCGCTAGCGGGTCGGCACATAACGACTCCAGCCCAAAGAGCCTGCCATGACGCCCGACAAGAAGGTCAAGATTCTCGCCACACTGGGACCTGCCACCCGCAGCATCGATGATGTGCGCGATCTGGTCGATGCCGGTGTGAACCTGTTCCGCCTGAATTTCAGCAATGGCGAGCACGCCGACCATGCCGAACGCTTCGGCTGGATTCGCGAAGTGGAACGTCGGATCAATCAGCCGATCGGCATCCTCATGGACCTCCAGGGTCCGAAGCTGCGGGTCGGTCGTTTCGCCGAAGGCAAGGTAACCCTCACCCGTGGCCAGGCCCTGCGCCTGGATCTTGACCCGACACCGGGCGACAGTAGCCGGGTCAACCTGCCTCATCCGGAAATCATCGATGCGCTCCAGCCCGGAATGAGCCTGCTGGTGGACGACGGCCGTCTGCGCCTGACGGTGATTGCCAAGCACGCCGATGCCATCGATACGCGGGTGGTGGCCGGTGGGGAGCTGTCCGACCGCAAGGGTGTGAACGTACCCGAGGCCGTGCTAGAGCTGAGTTCCCTGACCGAGAAGGATCGTCGCGACCTGGCGTTTGGCCTGGAGCTGGGCGTCGACTGGGTGGCGCTGTCCTTCGTCCAGCGTCCGCAGGATATTCACGAAGCCCGCGGGCTGATAGGCGACCGTGCCTTCCTTATGGCGAAGATCGAAAAGCCTTCGGCCGTGCAGCACCTGCGGGAAATTGCGCGGCTCAGCGACGCGATCATGGTGGCTCGCGGTGATCTGGGCGTCGAAGTGCCGGCCGAGAATGTCCCACGTATCCAGCGCAACATCGTCCGCACCTGCCGCCACCTGGGCAGGCCGGTGGTGGTCGCCACCCAGATGCTGGAGTCGATGCGCTTCTCCCCTGCTCCGACCCGTGCCGAAGTCACCGACGTGGCCAACGCTGTAGCCGAGGGTGCCGATGCGGTGATGCTTTCGGCCGAAACCGCATCCGGCGAGTACCCACTGGAAGCCGTGGGCATGATGAGCAAGATAATTCGTCAGGTGGAAAGCGGTCCGGACTTCCAGGCCCAGCTCGACGTCAATCGACCCAATGCCGAAGCGACCTTACCGGATGCCATCAGCTGCGCGATCCGCCGTATCAGCGGCATTCTGCCCATCGCCGTGCTGGTGAATTACACCGAATCAGGCCGTTCAAGCCTGCGCGCCTCACGCGAGCGACCGGGCGCCCCGATACTCAGCTTGACGCCAAATCTGGCGACCGCACGCAAGCTGACCGTGGCCTGGGGCGTCTACTCGGCGATCGACGCACGCATGTATGACATGGAACAGGTGTGCCTCAACGCCCTTGATCAGGCCCGTGCGCAAGGCATGGCCGGCACGGGCGACACCGTTTTGATCACAGCGGGTGTGCCGCTGGGGCAGTCTGGCACGACCAACTCGCTGCGCATCGAAACGCTCGGCTAGCTCGTCCAGCACTGCCTGCGCCGATGGAGGGGAATGTGCGAAGCTCAGGCGCTGGCCGGGGTGGCGGGCTAAAACCCCTCCCTCGAGGCACTTGCATTGAGCCAGGTGCACCGCTCAGCAGTGGCGCCAGCGCCGGGTATTGCGCTGGCGATCGTCGGCAGGCAGGCCTTCGAGCTGATCGGCATCCCAGCTCTTACCATGCGATTCATCCTCGCTCGCTGGGCAAGCTGGGACGCCGACGCCTGCTGGAATAGCAGCCGATCTGTCCCTCAGCCCTTGGTCGCGCGTGGATCCTGATCCCGCGGATAGGTCCGCTCCTCTTCGATCTTGCCGTCGAGGGTATGGATCTTTACCGAGGCGGTGCGCAACTTCATGTAGTCGCGTGTCTCGTTGATGATGTCTTCCTTGGTCGCCGCTTCGAGCAGTGCGCGCTTGTCACCTTCCTCACGCAGTACCCAGCGATCGTCATCGTGCGTGATGTGGTAGTTCTCCATGTTGCCTCCGTCATTCAGCGATAGATGAAGCTATAGAACGCTGGCATACATGACGGTTCGATCACATTTTTCAGGGTTATAAATACCCTGACTGGGTTCCTAAGACCCTCACCAACAGGGTCTTAACTACCAACCCCACCACGCAAGCCTTGATTTCAGTCAATTCGAGACTGGAACGCTTCTTGTAACGACCACTGCAACCTGTCCCAGCTGCCTGAAATCAGCGCAGCGCCATGAGAGACGGTGTCATCAACAACCGGAGTCCTTATGCTTTGCGCTGAACAACGTGCCCTTATCACAGCTACCGTCCCGCTACTGGAAAGCGGCGGCGAAGCCCTGACCGACCATTTCTACAAAATGATGCTGGCCGAGCATCCCGAGGTTCGGCCCCTGTTCAACCAGGCGCACCAGGCCAGCGGCGATCAACCGCGCGCCCTGGCCCAGGGTGTGCTGATGTACGCCAAGCACATCGACCGCCTCGATCAGCTTGGCGGGCTGGTTTCGCAGGTGGTCAACAAGCATGTGGCCCTGCAGGTCCTGCCGGAACATTACCCTGTCGTCGGCAACTGCCTGCTGCGGGCGATCCGCGAGGTACTGGGTGCCGAGATCGCCACCGACGAGGTCATCGAGGCCTGGCGCGCAGCCTATGCGCAGCTCGCCGACATCCTCATCGGCACCGAGGAACAGCTCTATCGCCAGACAGCCGAAGCTCCCGGCGGCTGGCGGGGTGCCCGACGTTTCCGTATCGCCCGCAAGGTTGCCGAAAGCAACGAGATCTCCTCGTTCTACCTGGAACCGGAGGACGGCGGGCCGGTGGTCGCGCATGCGCCCGGTCAGTACATCGGCCTGCGGCTGCTGGTCGACGGCCACGAAGTGCGTCGCAACTACTCGCTGTCCGCGGCCAGCAACGGTCGAAATTACCGGATCAGCGTCAAGCGGGAACCTGGTGGCGTCGCATCCAGCGCACTGCATCGGATGGTGCCCGGCGACCGCCTTGACCTGTTCGCACCAGCCGGCGACTTCACCCTGCAACCCGGCAACAAGCCGCTGGTACTGATCAGCGGTGGTGTGGGCATCACGCCTACGCTGGCGATGCTGGAAGCCGCGATCGACACGAAGCGGCCCATCTATTTCATCCATTGCGCGCGCAATGTTGGCGCCCACGCGTTCCGCGAGACGATTGACAACCTCGCCAACCAACATAGCCAGCTTAAGCGGTTTTACTGCTATGACGAACATGATGATGAAGCAGCGCAACCCGACGCTATCGGCTTCATGACCGAAGAACGCCTCGCCCGCTGGTTACCGGCCGATCGCGATCTCGACGCCTATTTCCTGGGACCCAAGCCCTTCATGGCGGCGATCCGCCGGCAGTTGCGTGCATTGGGCGTTCCTGACCATCAGGCCCGGTACGAGTTCTTCGGCCCGGCGGCCGAGCTGGAGTAAGCGTAATCCATGGGCCTGCCCAGACAGGCCCGCACACAACGAGGTACGCCAATGATGACCCTGCATCCG
Organism: Stutzerimonas sp. C6.4V; assembly: GCF_058536345.1. Lineage (NCBI taxonomy): Bacteria > Pseudomonadati > Pseudomonadota > Gammaproteobacteria > Pseudomonadales > Pseudomonadaceae > Stutzerimonas > Stutzerimonas sp. C6.4V. The sequence continues at coordinate 542,507 of NZ_JBZUBM010000001.1, read as the reverse complement.
ATTGAACCTCACCGCCTGCTGATACTGGCCAACCTGGGCATGGTGACAGGACTCGCCCTGCTCATCCTCGGCGTCACCGGCGCCTATGTTTTCGACCACTACCTTGCCCTGGGCGCGGTGGTTGCCAGCCACGCCCTGGTCATTCTCGGGCCGACCGCGCTCAAGGTCGGCTACGTCATGCGCCTGGCCGCACAGCGTCACCTTGATCTCGTAGCCTGACCCGCTAAAAAATATATTTGGACAGGAAGTTATACAAAAGCCAACTTCGGTAAAAGGCTGCCGTTTCGCTGAAGTTTCACGAACGCACATATCCGATTACCCGGTTAGTTACCATTCGTCTGCCGCTTGTTCTTTGCTGGAAACTCCTGAGAGGGAAGCTCGCTCTGAAACCTTGAAGGCTGATGAAGTTGTTCAGCCCCCGCAAAAGTCTGTATCCATTGAGGAGAGTTAGACATGGCGAACAAAAATCCTGGCAACTTTGCTAACGACCGAGAAAAAGCATCGGAAGCCGGCAAGAAAGGCGGTCACAACAGTGGTGGTAACTTTGCCAACGACCGGGAAAAAGCGTCGGAAGCGGGCCGCAAAGGGGGCCAGAACAGCCACGGTGGCGGTCGCAACAGCAATAGCTAAGTATATTCAGCTGAAAAAAGGCAAAGGTTTTTAATCTTTGCCTTTTTTTTATTTTTGCCGTTTGAAACATGAAAACTTAATACAACGCGACAATAGATCGTCACCCGACCAGACAACTTCTGCATATAACTATCGCATAGGCGCAGAAGCAGGCCCGACCCGGTCGTCCCAGCCTTCTACAAGGCGCAGAAATCGAGGAGTCACGACGGCATGAATATCAAAACCGACGCAACCACGACCACCAATCCAGGCGATCAGGCACCGCCCGACACCCCTGGGACAGGCGAGAACATCTGCCCGGCCTGCCAGGGCAGCGGCCGTATCGACTCCCAGGAATGCCAAAACTGTGGCGGTAGCGGTAAGGTGGTCGAAGGCATCGGCGGGGCCTGAAATCTGCCACGGACTTCAGGAGCACCCTATGAGCGTCAGCGCGTTTTCCGACCGGATCATCCAGAGCCTGATGGATACCGACTACTACAAGCTGACCATGATGCAGGCCGTGCTGCATCACTACCCGAACGCCGAAGTGGAGTGGGCCTTTCGCAGCCGCTCCGAAGAAGACCTGAGCCTCTATATAGACGCTATCCGCGAGCAGATGGAAGCCCTGGCGGAGCTTCGTTTCGAACCGGCCGAGCTGGCGTTTCTCGAACGCATTCCCTATATGCAGCCGGACTTCATCCGCTTTCTCGGCCTGTTTCGCTTCGATCCCCGTTACGTACGGGTCGAACTCGAAGGCGGCGAGCTGGTGGTCTACCTGCGCGGCCCCTGGCTGCATGTGATCCTGTTCGAGGTGCCGTTGCTGGCGATCATCAGCGAGGTACGCAACCGTGTGCGCTATCCACAGGTAACGCTGGACCAGGCATGCGACCGGCTGGAGGAGAAACTGGAGTGGCTGCGCAACGAAGCCACGCCCGAGGAACTGTCGGGGTTCAGGCTTGCCGATTTCGGCACCCGCCGACGTTTTTCCTTCAGTGTCCAGGCCGCTGTGGTCAGGCGACTCAAGGAGGCGTTTCCCGGCAACTTCGTCGGTACCAGCAACGTTCATCTGGCCCGTACCCTGGACTTGAAGCCCATGGGCACGATGGCTCATGAATGGATCATGGCGCACCAGCAACTCGGCCCAAGGCTGATCGACAGCCAGAGCGCGGCGCTGGACTGCTGGGCCCGTGAGTACCGTGGCGCGCTGGGCATCGCCATCACCGACTGCATCACCATGGATGCCTTTACCGCCGACTTCGATTTGTACCTGGCCAAGCTGTTCGACGGTCTGCGCCATGATTCCGGTGATCCGGTGGAGTGGGCAGAAAAGGCCATCGCTCATTACCGGCGGCTGGGCATCGACCCGATGACGCGGCAACTGGTGTTTTCCGATGGGCTGGACTTCCCCAAGGCACTGGGCATCTACCGGGCTCTCGCAGGGCGCAGCAATACCAGCTACGGCATCGGCACTCAGCTGACCTGCGACATACCGGGTGTCGAGCCAACCAACATGGTGATCAAGATGACCAGCTGCAACGGCCAGCCGGTGGCGAAGATATCCGACTCACCGGGCAAGACCATGTGCCGGGACGAAGCCTTCGTCACCTACCTCAAGCATGTCTTTTCGGTGGGTCGCTGAGAGCAGCGCATAGCGCCACTCATCCGTTAGTGCGACACGCAGCCGACCGCCAAATGACGCTTTGGAGCGATTATGCCAACCGGCAGCGGCGGTTAGCTTGGATTGGCCAAGGCAGCTTCGGCTGCCGGATAACTACAACAAGAAGGAGTCTACCAGTGCGAATCCTTATCAAACCCCTAGCACTTGCCGTGGTCATGGCGAGCCTGTCAGTTGCTGCGAATGCTCAAACCAGTCCATACAGCCAGTTCGTCAATTTCGGCGACTCGCTCAGCGATGCCGGCAATTTTCCCGACGTCGGAAGTCCGTTGCGAAGTGGAAACCCGACAGGCGGGCTGCGCTTCACCAACCGTACCGGCCCGACCTACGAAGCTGACAACACCGAATATTTCGGTCTGGTCGCTACTCAGCGACTTGCCAATCGCCTGGGCCTGCAGTCGCTGCCGTCGACACCTCTGCTGCCGCGCATCCTGACCGGCAACCCGGACGGGACCAACTACGCAGTAGGGGGATACCGTTCGGACCAGATTCTCGATTCGCTCGTTGGTACCTCGACCGTCGCGGCAGGTGGTCTGTCCCGCAGCCGCCCCGGGTATCTGGTGGAAAACCCGCAGGTCGATCCAGACGGGTTGTACTACCTCAATGGCGGCGCCAACGACATCTTCCAGCTCGCGACCAACCCCGTAACCATGGCGCAGGCCGCCGGCAACATGGTCGAGGCAGTTGGCGCGCTGCAGGCTGCCGGCGCCCGTTACATCGTCATTTCGGACCTGCCGGATGTCGGCGACACGCCTTTGGGCAACAGCCTGCCTGGCTTCGGTACCGTCCTGAACGGTCTCAGCGATGCCTTCAATGCCGAGCTGGCTGCCGGCCTTCAGGCCCAGGGTGGCAATTATGTGCTGCTGAACAATCGGCTTCTGCTCTCGGAGGTACGCGCCGACCTGGCACGTTACGGCTTCGATCCGACTGTCGACCAGGACAGTGTGTGCTTCAGCGGGGACGACTGCCCGAGCGATCCCACCTATGGCCTGACCAGTCTCGTCAACAACACCAACGCCAACGCCGATCCAAGCCGCCTGCTATTCAACGACGCCGTACACCCGACCACTGCGGTGCACCAGATCAGCGCCGATTACATCTATTCCATCCTGGCGGCTCCAGCCGAGATATCGCTTCTGCCGGAAATGGGCCGTTCCGCCCTGCGTAATCATCTGCAGATGCTGGACGCTGAACTGACTGCCCAGCGCGGCAACTGGCAATCGGTCGGCGCCTGGCGGACCTTCGTCCAGGGCGGCTATAACCGTCCCGAATACGATGGCTTCGGAGGAGGCGACGGCAGCAGTCCGGCCCTGGCAATCGGTGCCAGCAACCGGCTCAGCGATGCCTGGCTGGCAGGGCTGAGCCTGGGCCTGGCGCAGAATTCCCTGAGCCTTGGTGAAGCGGATTCTGACTACGACATGCGCAGCTACCTGGCCAGCGCGTTCGCCAGCTACCAGCAGGACCGATTCTTTGCCGACTTCAGCATCAGCGCCGGCTATCTGGACTACGACTCGCTGGATCGCCGCTTCGCACTGGGCATCAGCGAGCGAACCGAAAAAGGCAGCACCGAAGGGATGCTCTGGGGAGCGTCGGCCAAGACCGGTTTCAACCTGATGCAGATGGGCGATCCCCTGCAGTTCGGCCCGTTCATCGGCGCCAGCTACCAGAAAGTGGATGTGGATGGTTACAGCGAGAAAGGCGTTAGTTCCACGGCATTGACTTACGAAGACCAGGAGCTGGAATCGCTGCGCCTGTCGGCCGGCCTGTTTGGCAACTATGCGCTGACCGAACGCACTCGTCTGTTTGCCGAAGTGGCCCGGGAGGTCGAGCGAGAGGACGAGCAGCGCGAGGACCTGCGCATGTCGCTGAACAGCGTGGCGAACAATAGCTTCGAGCTGCCTGGTGCTATCCCGACAGGTGACCAGACCCGCTTCAGCCTGGGTGTCGCCCACCAGCTGACCCAGGGCCTCAGCGTTCGCGCGAACTACAACTACCAGGGAAACGACAACCGCAACCAGGGCGTCAACCTGTCGCTGGCACTGGATCTCTAAGCGGCTGACCCTCGTTTGGCTTCAGTGCCTGGCCGCTGCGCCCGATACGCAGCGGCTTTTACTGTTTGCTGACCTGCTCAGCGCTGGTCGATCTGCTGCTGAAGATTGGCGATCTGCCCCTGCAGCGTATTGATGGTGCGGGTCATCTGCGCACGGAAGGAATCGAACTCACCGGTGTTCACGCCCGGCGTGGGGGTTGGCCGGTTGTCCAGCTCGCTGCGCAAGATAAGCAGATCCTGCTCGAGACGGTTGATGGCCTGGCTGGAATCGCCTTTCTGCTTCAACGCGGCGATGTCCCTGCTCATCCCGTCCAGTCGCGAGGACAGCTTTTCGATTCCATCGACGGAGCCTTTGAGGCTGTCTACCGCGGAGCCGAGCGCGGCCTGCTCGCTGCTCAGGGATTTCACGCTTTCAGCCAGCGCTGCGGTCGCGCCCTGCTGGGCCCGCACATCGTTGCCCACCGCCTCGACGCGCTTGGCCTGCTCGTCCAGACGCTGGTCCTGGTTGCCCTGCTTGCCCGTCAGACTCTGCTGTTGCGTGGTGATGGCGCGCTGCTGTTCGGCCAGGTCGAGCGCCTGTTTCTCCAGCTGCTTGAGGCGCAGCTTCAACGCCTCGCCTTCGGTGGTGATGCTGGATTCAGTCGCAACGAATTTGCCGGAGATATCCTGCAATCGGCCCGCTGCATCCTCGCTGATACGCGCGAAGCTCTCCTGAGTCGCCACCAGTTGCGCCTCCAGACGCGACATCTGTTGCATGCTCCACCAGCCCAGGGCGCCCAGCGCACAGAACAGCGCGACGATCATTATCCATAGCGGCGCGGTGCTGACATTGCGGCGCTTCGATCGGGATCGCTTGTCCTCGGGGTAGCCACCTGCCGACCTGCGAACCGGCTCCAGTTCCGGCGGTGGATAAGGACCGTCGCGGTCACGACCGGCGGTCAGGCTGGGGACATGGTCCAGTTCATCGTGAGCGTCGTTGCGCATGGGATACCTTCAAGGGCGCGAAGCGAGAGACAGCGCGCAGTATAACGATTCGACAGGGCGACTTCAGCGGCGCCAGTTGGCAACAGCGACGCACCACGAGCAGGCGTTCACAGGGCGCCGTGATCCAGGCGCGTGCGCAGCGGTACGGCGAGGCCTGAGGGCATGACCGACCACAGCAGGCGCCGGCAGAGCCCAGCGGTGCGCGGGGCGGCCTTCAGCCAGCTTTCGCGAGTCCGCAGCTGGCCGTCAGCTGAACTGGTATGCCTGTTGCTTATGACACTCATGCCAGTGGATAGCACGTTCCGACAGGGAAGTCGGCCATCTGGCCAGCTTAGCCGTGACTAAGAGGAATGAATGATCATGGAGTTCAACAAGGCAATGCTCGATTGCATGCAGTCCCTGCGGCGCCGCTTGCGGGACGAGCAGCAGCTCGATATTCGTCTGAGTCAGCCCGACGCAATCACCGCAATGCTTACCGCCTGCCTTTGCTCGAATGATGAGCGGACACGCGAACTGGGCAGGCAACTGGCGACCTACAGCGACACGCCGACACCTGTCCTGAACAGACCTTCTACATCCGAGCCCCTGGTCATCCCTGCTGCGTCGGTACGCATCTACCGTGGCCAGAGAGTCATGGCCTGACGGCTCAATTGACCAACCACTGCCCTGCGCAACGGGCGAGTTGTCCGGTAAGTTCGGCCAGCAGCTCGCCGCCATTGCGCCAGTGATGCCAATAGAGCGGAACGTCGATGGGCTCTGCCGGGAACACATCCACAAGGGCGCCTCTGGCGAGTTCATCTCGAACCTGCAGCTCGGGCACCATTCCCCATCCAAGACCGCTCACCAGCAGGCGCACAAAACCCTCCGATGAGGGGCACAGGTGATGGCTGAACGCTCCCTTCAGGCCAAGCGATGCCAGATAGCGATGCTGGAGCTGATCATCCGGACCAAAGACAATCCCTGGCGCGGTCAACAGAGCTGTGGCTGATGCCCCGGGCCGCAAGTGCCGCTCGATAAAGTCTGGGCTGGCGAGCGCGCGATAGCGCATCCCTCCAAGAAATTCGCTGCGTGCGCCAGCCAGGGGCCGTTCCACCGCGCACACGCATGCTGCCACCTCCCCCGCCCGCATCCGCCTGAGTCCCACATCCTGGTCTTCCAGTACGTGATCGAGGACTACGCCATGCCGGGTACAGAAGGGAGCCACGACGTCGGCCCACCAGGTGGCGAGGCTGTCCGAGTTGAGCGCGATGCGCAGTCGCTCCGGTAGCCGATTCTCATCCAGCTCCGGCACCTGCCCTTGCAGGTCCCGCTCCAGCAGACGCACTTGCTGGACATGATTGAGCAGGCGGCGGCCGACTTCGGTTGGCTGCGGTGGCGCAGCACGCAACAGCACCGGCTGGCCCAGTCGCGCTTCGAGCAACTTGATGCGCTGGGATACAGCCGACTGCGACAGCCCCAGCGACTGGGCCGCACGATCGAAGCCAGCCTGTTCAACCACCGCCGCCAAAGCGGCCAGCAGCTTGTAGTCAAACATCAGTTTTCCTTATAAGGCATTACCATATTTCGTTTTTCTTATAGCGAGCGAGCGCCGAGACTGCGAGCAATTTCGCAGCAACAGGCAGAGCGCCATGTGGCAGAGCTATTTCAACGGCTTGCTGGTGACAGCGGGACTGATCATCGCAATCGGAGCACAAAACGCATTCGTGCTGGCGCAGAGCCTGCGTCGCGAGCACCACATTCCGGTCGCTGCGCTGTGCATCCTCTGTGACATCCTGCTGGTCAGCATGGGCGTCTTCGGCCTGGCTGCGGTCTTGGCAGAGAATCCTGTCCTGTTGCAGATCACTCGCTGGGGAGGCGTTGGCTTCCTGCTGTTCTACGGCGCCATCGCGCTGCGTCGCGCAGCCCGACCGCAGGCGCTGCGCGAACAAGCGAACGGCGGCGCACGCTCCCTGCGCAGCGTGTTGCTTGCTGCGCTGGCGGTGACCTTGCTCAATCCGCATGTCTATCTCGATACGGTTCTCCTGATCGGCTCGCTTGGGGCGCAACAGCCCGAGCCAGGCGCATACACGCTGGGGGCGGCAAGCGCATCGACGATCTGGTTTCTGATTCTCGCCCTGGGCGGCGCCTGGCTCGCCCCGTGGCTGGCGCGCCCTCTGACATGGCGGCTCATCGACCTGGGCGTGGCCGGCATGATGTTCGCGGTCGCCGTGCAGCTCATCGTCACCGCCTGAGGAACGCGACGCTCGGCACGAGGTCCACGCAAAGGGTTCAAACACCCGCCGGCATCTGATCGTCCCCGATAAGGACGCTCTGGCACCGGCTTTCCCACACAGTTGCCGCGTGGTTTTGCCACAGGGTGGGTGCTATGATCCTTGATCTGCAGGCATGGAGCGGAACGCTTCAGCCTGCACCCTGGCCGCCCGTGAACGGCCAACAGATTGCGCAAGCATGCAGCGAGCGACCGGAAAGACAGGCGTATACGGACGACATAAGCAGTTCCCCGTTACGCGAAGCGCTGATCATCAGCGCAACTGCTACCAAGCTGGCCGCATCAATCCTCGACACCTGAGCAGGAGATACACCATGGCTTTCGAATTGCCCCCGCTTCCGTTTGAAAAGAATGCCCTCGAGCCGCACATTTCCGCCGAGACCTTCGAGTATCACCATGGCAAGCATCACCAGGCCTACGTGACCAACCTGAACAACCTGATCCCGGGCACCGAGTTCGAAGGCAAGGATCTGGAAACCATCATCAAGACCTCGTCCGGTGGCATTTTCAACAACGCCGCGCAGGTCTGGAACCACACCTTTTTCTGGAACTGCATGGCTCCGAATGCCGGTGGCGAGCCGACTGGCGCCCTGGCTGACGCAATCAACGCAGCGTTCGGCTCCTTCGACAAGTTCAAGGAAGAATTCACCAAGACCGCAATCGGCACCTTCGGCTCCGGCTGGGCCTGGCTGGTGAAGAAGTCCGACGGCAGCGTCGGCCTGGCCAGCACTATTGGTGCCGGCAACCCGATGACCGCTGGCGACAAGCCGCTGCTGACTTGCGACGTCTGGGAACACGCCTACTACATCGACTACCGCAATGCGCGTCCGAAGTTTGTCGAAGCATTCTGGAACGTCGTGAACTGGGACTTCGTTGCGAAGAACTTCGCCTAAGTCATCAGGCGAGCCCATGGCAGCCGGCTAGCCCGGCCCCATGAAGCAGCACCCAAATGCCCGCATCCTGGTGATGCGGGCATTTTTCGTTCTGGTGCCGGATGCCTCAAACAAGTGCAGCGGGTGGCAACCACAGCCAGGCGAGCACCAAAGCGAAGCAGCGACTAATATGCCGCCCTGCCCAGCCGGCCGTCTGCGCTATCCTGAAACAGCGTGGCCCGGTAATTCCTGACTGCTTGGCCAGCTTTTTGCTTCTGCATCGCCACGAACTTCAGCGGAAACCCGTCATGTCCGACTCGCCCACAGCCCGCCTGCATTTGCGCGGCATAACCAAGCGCTATCCTGGCTGCCTGGCCAACAACCGCGTTGATCTTTCCATAAAGCCCGGTGAGATCCATGCACTGCTCGGCGAAAACGGCGCAGGCAAGAGCACGCTGATGAAGATCATCTACGGCGTGACCCAACCGGACGCCGGAGACATCATCTGGCAGGGCGAGCCGGTCGTCATGCGTGACCCCGCCCAGGCCCGCGAGCGTGGCATCGGTATGGTCTTTCAACACTTCTCGCTGTTCGAAACCCTCAGCGTGGCGGAAAACATTGCCCTGGCGCTCGGCGCAGCAGCCGGGACGCCCAAACAGCTCGAACCCCGGATCCGTGAAGTGTCCAAGCGCTACGGCATGCCGCTGGAACCGCATCGACTGGTACATAGCCTGTCGATCGGCGAGCGCCAGCGCGTCGAGATCATTCGCTGCCTGATGCAGGACATCAAACTGCTGATCCTCGACGAACCCACATCCGTCCTGACACCGCAGGAAGCCGAGGACCTGTTCGTCACGCTGCGCCGACTTGCCAGCGAGGGTTGCAGCATCCTGTTCATCAGCCACAAGCTCAACGAGGTGCGTGCGCTCTGTGAAAGCGCCACCGTGCTGCGCGGCGGCAAGGTTTCCGGTAGCTGCGTTCCAGCCGAATGCTCGGATCTGGAACTGGCGCGCCTGATGGTCGGCGATGCCGAAGGGCTGGAGGCCGAGTATCCCAAGGTCGAAGGGCGAACCCCCTTTCTTCGAGTCGAGCGCCTGTCATGGCATAACAGCGACCCCTTCGGGGTCTCGCTCAAGGAGGTCGACCTCGAAGTCCGCGCAGGCGAAATCGTTGGCATCGCTGGCGTTGCGGGCAACGGGCAGGACGAGTTGCTTGCGTTGCTCAGCGGTGAACAGGCCCTGCCCAACAAGCGCGGTGACACCATCCGCTTTCTTGGCGACGCTGTTGGCCAGTTGCGCCCGGACGCCAGGCGTCGGCATGGCATGGCGTTCGTACCGGCCGAACGACTGGGGCATGGCGCCGTGCCGAGCATGAGCCTTGCGGACAACGCCCTGCTTACCGGATTTCAACAGACCGGCATGCTCGGTAGCGGCATGATCCGGCGCAGCAGGGTCAACGCGTTTGCCGAACGCATCATCCAGCGCTTCGCAGTCAAGACACCAAGCGCCGAGACAGCCGCCGCTAGCCTGTCGGGTGGCAATCTGCAGAAGTTCATCCTTGGCCGCGAAATCCTGCAGCAACCCAAGCTGCTGATTGCCGCGCATCCAACCTGGGGAGTCGACGTCGGCGCTGCCGCGGCCATTCACCGGGCGCTGATCGAACTGCGCGACGCCGGTGCCGCAATACTGGTGATATCCGAAGATCTCGAAGAACTGTTCCAGATCAGCGATCGCATCGCCGCGCTGAGTGACGGCAAGCTGTCTCCGCAGTACACCACCGCGAGCAGCACGCCTGCGGAAGTCGGCCGCTGGATGGCCGGCCAGTTCGACACCCGCAACCGCACCGCTTCGACCTCTGCCGCCTGACGAGAAACCCATTCATGCTGTTATCACTCGAACCGCGCGGTCAGCAATCGCGCGCGATGCTCTGGTTCTCCCCGTTGCTGGCCGCCCTGCTGACACTTCTGAGCGGCGCGCTGCTGTTTGCCCTGCTCGGCCATCCTCCGCTGGAAACCCTGCGGATCCTGCTGATCGACCCCCTCAGCGACCTCTATGGGATTTCCGAACTGCTGGTCAAGGCGCTGCCGATCATGTTGTGTGCCCTCGGCCTTGCCGTCGTCTACAACGCGCGCATCTGGAACATCGGCGCCGAAGGCCAGCTGCTTATCGGTGCCCTGGCAGGCAGCGCGGTGGCGGTGAACATCATCGAGTGGGAGAGCCAGTGGGCGCTGGTCATCACCCTGATCGCCGGCACGCTTGGCGGCGCGGCCTGGGCCGGGCTCTGCGCCTGGTTGAAGACCGCCTTCAATGCCAACGAAATCCTTACCAGCATCATGCTCAACTACATCGCACTCAACCTGCTGCTGTTCTCCGTGCATGGGCCGCTCAAGGACCCAGAGGGCTTCAACTTCCCCGAGTCAGCCATGTTTGGCGATGCCACGCGTCTGCCTCAGATCGTCGAAGACCTGCGCGTCCACGGCGGCCTGTACTTTGCGCTGCTGGCCCTGGTCGTCGTCTGGGTGCTGCTGCAAAAGAGCTTTCTGGGCTTCCAGATCAAGGTGCTGGGGCTGGATAAGCGCGCGGCAGGGTTCGTCGGCTTTCGCGACAAGTGGCTGACCTGGATCGCGCTGTTGATCAGTGGCGCACTGGCCGGCCTGGCAGGGGTTGCCGAAGTCACCGGGCCGATTGGCCAACTGGTGCCGCAGGTATCGCCGGGCTACGGCTATGCCGCCATCACCGTGGCGTTTCTCGGTCGGCTGCACCCGCTGGGCATCGTCTCTGCCAGCCTCTTGATGGCATTGCTCTACCTGGGCGGCGAAAACGCGCAGATGGCTGCGAACCTGCCGCAATCCATCACCCAACTGTTCCAGGGCATGGTGCTGTTCTTTCTACTGGCTTGCGATGTGCTGATCCTTTATCGGCCGCGACTGGCGCTACGCCTGAAGAATAAAGCCGGGAGCCTGAAGCAAGCGGTGCAGCCATGAAAGCTGCCGCGATTACCAAACGCCTGAACCATCAGCCTCGTCCAAAGGGCTGCAAACCTGCGGTTCTCGGCTTTTCTTCCAGCTTCCAGCTTCTGGCTTTCAGCTAAGGATCCCCATGGACATCGACCTGCTGACAAACATCTTCTACGCCATGATCCGCACCGGCACGCCCCTGTTGCTGGTCGCGCTGGGCGAGTTGGTATGCGAGAAGAGCGGCGTACTCAACCTTGGCCAGGAGGGCATGATGCTGTTCGGCGCGGTGATCGGTTTCATGGTCGCCTTCTCCACTGGCAATCTGTGGCTCGGCGTATTGCTCGCCTGTCTCGCGGGCGTGCTGCTGTCACTGCTGTTCGCCCTGGTGGCGCTTGGCTTCAGTGCCAATCAGGTCGCTACCGGGCTGGCTCTGACGATCTTTGGCGTCGGCCTTTCCTCGTTTGTAGGCGCCTCCTGGGTCGGCAAGCCCCTGGCAGGCTTCGAGCCTGTCGCCATTCCGCTTTTGAGCGATATTCCGCTGATCGGTCGCATGCTGTTTGCCCAGGATCTGCTGGTGTACCTGTCGTTCGGCCTGTTCTTTCTGGTCGCCTGGGTGCTGCTCAAAAGCCGGATCGGCCTGATCATCCAGGCGGTAGGCGAGAACCCCAACGCGGCGAGCGCCATGGGCCTGCCGGTGCTACGGGTCCGCACGCTCGCAGTCATGTTCGGTGGCGCCATGGCTGGACTGGCCGGCGGTTACATGTCGTTGGCCTATACCCCCATGTGGGCTGAAAACATGACCGCCGGGCGCGGCTGGATTGCGCTGGCCCTGGTGGTGTTTGCCAGTTGGAGGGTCAGTCGAGTGCTGCTCGGCGCGTACCTGTTCGGCCTCGCCAGCATTCTGCATCTGGTTGCGCAGGGCATAGGCCTGGCGATCCCCGGCAATCTGCTGGCGATGCTGCCTTATGTCGCGACCATCCTGGTGCTGGTACTGCTGTCACGCGATGCGATCCGCACCCGGCTTTACGCTCCGGTTTCCCTGGGCCAGCCCTGGCAGCCGGGGCATTGAGCGGCTTGAACCGAGTTCCAGCACGATCATGACCCGAGCAGCCGCAGGCTCACCCCGGCGTGAACACGCAGGACGGTTTGAGCCAAGCGATATCTACCGGGCCCGTTGTGGCAGCGTCCACCAACACGTCGCGCCTGCGCGATAGTAGGCGCAGGTTCAGCTATCCTCCCAGTCCGACTTCCATGGGAGAACGATCCACATGCCCAAAACAGTATTGATCATCGGTGCGTCCCGCGGACTGGGATTAGGCCTGGCCAGACAGTTCAGTTCCGAAGGCTGGCAGGTCATCGCCACCGTTCGTGATCCGAGCCGGGCAAGCGAGCTCAAAGCCGCCGGAGCAAGAGTCGAGGCGCTGGATATCACCGATAGCAAAAGCGTCGAGGCGCTTGCTGCACAGCTGTCCGATACCGTGCTGGACGTCCTGTACATCAACGCAGGCATTTCCGGGTCCCGTCAGCTATCGCCGGACAATGCCAGCGATGATGAGATAGCGCAGCTGTTTGTCACCAATGCCGTCGCCCCCGTCCGTCTCGCCAAGCGGATGCTATCGCTGGTAAATCCCGATTCGGGCGTGATCACTTTCATGAGCTCGGTCATGGGCAGTGTCGAGACCGGCGCGGGAATGGGTATGCCGCTGTATGGAGCAAGCAAAGCCGCGCTGAATCACCTGACCCGCGGCTTCGTGGCCGAGCTGGGGGATGGGACAGGCGTGGGTGTGATTTCCATGCACCCTGGTTGGGTCAGGACGGACATGGGTGGCGACGAAGCGCCTCTTGATGTCGAAACCAGCTGCCGCGGCATGGTCGCACAGGTCACGAATGCGCTGGGTCAGGGAGGACATCGCTACATCGACTACCAGGGCCATCCCCTGCCCTGGTAGGCCCTGAAAACAACGATGCGGGTGGCAACCTCAGTTACCCCCGCATCGGGATCCTGCTTCGCTGCGCTGATCTCAACTCCGTCAGGCCTTCGGCAGTGTCACACCGCGCTGCCCCTGATACTTGCCGCCACGATCGCGATAGGAGGTTTCGCACTCCTCGTCCGATTCCAAGAACAGCATCTGCGCCACGCCTTCGTTGGCATAGATCTTTGCCGGCAACGTCGTGGTGTTGGAAAACTCCAGGGTCACGTGCCCTTCCCACTCGGGCTCCAGCGGCGTGACGTTAACGATGATGCCGCAGCGGGCATAGGTGCTCTTGCCCAGGCAGATGGTCAGCACGTTGCGCGGGATGCGGAAATATTCGACGGTACGCGCCAGAGCGAACGAGTTCGGCGGGATGATGCAGACATCGCTCTTGATGTCTACGAAGCTCTTCTCGTCAAAGTTTTTCGGGTCGACGATCGCCGAATTGATGTTGGTGAAGATCTTGAATTCATCGGCACAGCGCACATCATAGCCATAGCTGGAGACGCCATAGGAGATCAGGCGCTCGCTGCCCTCGCCGCGCATCTGGCGCTCGACATAGGGCTCGATCATGCCGTGCTCCTGGGCCATCCGGCGTATCCACTTGTCCGATTTGATGCTCATGGCGGGCGTCCTGATTTGGCTGGTGGGCGGGTAGATAAAGGTGTGCATCTTACCGAGCCCATGGGGCTGGTTCAAAGGTTGAGCACCGAGACCACGCGCCGCATCTCTGGCACTTCGAACGGAAACTGAAAATAATCCTCGCAATGTGTCAGAAATGGAGTATCTTTCATTGGCTGCTGCTGCATGTGTCACCGTGAATCGCTACATGTTTAGATTTCGATCCGATCATTGCTACGACTCCTTTAACTCCTTGCACACAGTCACCGTTCGGGGTATTTGCCCGTTCAAATCACATCTACATTGTTCAAGGAGACATTCAAATGTCCAATCGCCAAACCGGTACCGTTAAGTGGTTCAACGATGAAAAAGGCTTCGGCTTCATCACTCCGCAATCCGGTGACGACCTCTTCGTACACTTCCGCGCCATCCAGGGCGACGGTTTCAAGAGCCTGAAAGAAGGCCAGCAAGTTTCCTTCGTCGCTACCCGCGGCCAGAAGGGCATGCAAGCTGAGGAAGTTCAGGTTATCTAACCTGAAGCTTCACTGCTGAAAAAGCCCCGCCTCGGCGGGGCTTTTTTGTGCCTGCGATTCGTCCAACAGCCAGGCAGCAGGCGGCGCCAGGGCGCCGCCTGCTACCGCATCAGTCGTCAGATACGGAAATGTTAGGCATCGACTGAGCGATGATCTGTCCGCTCTGGGATATCCGTGCCCCCACGCTGCGCGCCATCTGTTGGTAGATCATGGCGATCTGGCTTTCCGGGTCGGCGATGGCAGTCGGCTTGCCTGCGTCGGCCTGGCTGCGGATTGCCATCGACAGCGGCAACGACGCCAGCAGCTCGACGTTGTATTGCGACGCCAGCTTCTCGCCGCCGCCTTCGCCAAACAGATGCTCGGCATGTCCGCAGTTCGAGCAGATGTGGATGGCCATGTTTTCCACGACGCCCAGCACCGGAATGTTGACCTTGCGGAACATCTCGACGCCTTTCTTTGCATCCAGCAGCGCCAGATCCTGCGGAGTGGTGACGATGACAGCTCCGACCACAGGCACCTTCTGCGCCAGGGTCAGCTGGATATCACCTGTGCCCGGCGGCATGTCTACGACGAGATAGTCCAGATCATTCCACGCAGTCTGCGTGATCAGCTGCAGCAGTGCGCCGGAAACCATCGGCCCGCGCCAGACCATCGGCGTCTTGTCGTCGGCCAGAAACGCCATCGACATGACCTGCACGCCGTGGGCTTCCAGCGGAATGAACGCCTTGTTGTCGCGGATTTCCGGGCGGGTGCCTTCGGGAATCCCGAACATGATGCCCTGGCTCGGCCCGTAGATATCCGCGTCAAGCACACCCACGCGAGCGCCTTCGCGCGCCAGCGCCAGCGCCAGGTTGGCCGCGGTAGTGGATTTGCCAACGCCACCCTTGCCGGAAGCGACGGCGATGACATTCTTGACGTTGCTCAGCGCCTCGACCTGATCCTGCGCCTTGTGCGAGCGGATCACGCAATCGACCTGCACGTCGGCCCGGCTTACACCTTCGAGCCCTTCGATGGCCATCGCCAACATCTGCGCCCAGCCACTGCGAAACAGCCCGGCGGCGTAGCCCAGCTCGATCTGCACGCTGACGCGATCGCCCTGGACATCGATGGAACGCACGCAACCGGCAGTGACCGGATCCTGGTTCAGGTTAGGGTCGGTGTACTGACGGAGTACGGCTTCCACAGCTTCGCGTGTGACGGTCATGATTTCTCCTAAAAACCGAGTGGAACATGGGGGGATGGTAACAGCAGAGTTGGGTTTCAAGATTCAGACAGTACAAAACGAGTGGAGTCCGACAGCGATTCGCTGCAACCACGTCCAGCCAGCGCACAGGGCAACGGCGTGTGGACAAGACCAGGCCGTTTCCCGCTTACGGCTTCAAGCTTGAGGCTGCTTCCCTTATAGTGACCAGCTCACTTCGCAACCCCGACTGCAGATTCCCCCATGTCCGAAGCTCGTCAGATCCTCGTTACCAGTGCCCTGCCCTACGCCAACGGTTCGATCCACCTTGGCCATATGCTCGAGTACATCCAGACGGACATGTGGGTGCGGTTCCAGAAGCTGCGCGGCAACCAGTGCATCTATGTCTGCGCCGACGACGCCCATGGCTCTGCCATCATGCTGCGCGCCGAAAAGCAAGGCATCACGCCCGAGCAGCTGATCGCCAACGTGCAGGCCGAACACAGCGCCGACTTCGCTGACTTCCTGGTGGACTTCGACAATTTCCACTCGACCCACTCGGAAGAAAACCGCGAGCTATCGAGCCTGATCTACACCAAGCTGCGCGACGCCGGCCACATTGCCACGCGCTCGGTCACGCAATATTTCGATCCCGACAAAGGCATGTTCCTCGCCGACCGCTTCATCAAGGGCACTTGCCCGAAGTGCGCAGCCGAAGACCAGTACGGCGACAACTGCGAAAAGTGCGGCGCTACCTACGAGCCCACCGAGCTGAAGAACCCGCGCTCGGCCATTTCCGGCGCCACGCCGGTGCTGCGTGACTCCAAGCACTTCTTCTTCAAGCTGCCCGACTTCGAGGCAATGCTCAAGGAATGGACCCGCAGCGGCAGCCTGCAGGACTCGGTCGCCAACAAGATTGCCGAATGGCTCGACGGCGGCCTGCACGAGTGGGACATCTCCCGCGATGCGCCCTACTTTGGCTTCGAGATCCCGGGCGAGCCCGGCAAGTATTTCTACGTCTGGCTGGATGCGCCCATCGGCTACATGGCCAGCTTCAAGAACCTCTGCGCCCGCCGCCCGGAGCTGGATTTCGATACCTTCTGGAAGAAAGACTCCAGTGCCGAGCTGTATCACTTCATCGGCAAGGACATCATCAACTTCCACACCCTGTTCTGGCCCGCCATGCTCGAAGGCGCCGGCTACCGCAAGCCCACCGCCGTCGCGGTGCACGGCTACCTGACGGTCAACGGGCAGAAGATGTCCAAGTCGCGCGGCACCTTTATCAAGGCGCGCACCTACCTCGAACACCTGAATCCCGAGTACCTGCGCTACTACTACGCGGCCAAGCTCGGGCGTGGCGTGGACGACCTGGACCTGAACCTCGAAGACTTCGTGCAGAAGGTCAACTCCGACCTCGTCGGCAAGGTCGTCAACATCGCCAGCCGTTGCGCCGGGTTCATCCACAAGGGCAACGGCGGCCTGATGGTCGACCGTAACGCCGCGCCGGCACTGACCGATGCCTTCCAGGCCGCCGCACCGTCCATCGCCGAGGCCTATGAGACCCGCGACTTCGCCCGTGCGATGCGCGAAATCATGGCCCTGGCCGACCGCGCCAATGCCTGGATCGCCGACAAGGCCCCCTGGGCACTGAACAAACAGGATGGCATGCAGGATGAAGTGCAGGCGATCTGCGCCACCGGCATCAACCTGTTCCGCCAGCTGGTGATCTTCCTCAAGCCGGTACTGCCAAACCTGGCCGCCGACGCCGAGCGCTTCCTGAACGTCGAGCCGCTAGGCTGGACCGACCTGCAAACGCTGCTCACCAACCATCAGCTGAACGCTTTCACTCCGCTATTGACCCGTATCGAGCCTGCCAAAATCGAAGCCATGATCGAATCATCCAAGGAAGACCTCGCCTCCACCGAAACCGCCGCCCAGCCGAGCGGCAATGGAGAGCTGACCAAAGAGCCCATCGCTGCCGAAATCGCCTTCGACGCCTTTGCCGCCGTGGACCTGCGTATCGCCCTGATTGAGAAGTGCGAGTTCGTGGAAGGCGCCGACAAGCTGCTGCGCCTGACCCTCGACATCGGCGACGCCAAGCGCAACGTGTTCTCCGGCATCAAGAGCGCCTACCCGGACCCAAGCAAACTGGAAGGCCGTCTTACCCTGTACGTCGCTAACCTGGCCGCGCGCAAGATGAAGTTCGGCGTCTCCGAAGGCATGGTGCTGGCCGCCGGCCCTGGCGGCGAAGAGATCTACCTGCTGAGCCCAGATAGCGGCGCCAAGCCCGGTCAACGCGTGAAGTAACAATGTGATCCGAGAAGCCCGGCGCAATGCCGGGCTTTTCTTTTCAAGGCCCCAACGCTCCACCGCATTGAGCGCTGCCGCTGCCGGGAGGCGGTTATGACTGATTCGCCTGATACCAATAAATGTCCGATCTGCGGCGAGCCCAACCAGTGCGGCTTGGCCAACCCAGCCACTGCCACACGGCCCTGCTGGTGCTTCAGCGTTGAGATAGCGCCCGAAGCCCGCGAACAGGTTCCTGACGACGCGCTAAACAAGGCCTGCATCTGCCCCCGCTGCGCCCGCGGCGAGCCTCCCGCCAAACCCTGATGCGCCTCGACCGTTTCCTCGCCAATCTGCCCCACTGCAGCCACAGACAAGCGCGTCTGCTGCTGGCGTCAGGTCGTGCTGCGGTGAATGGAAAGACGGTTTGCGACGGCACCCACGACGTTCGCATCTTCGATCGTGTCGAGCTGGACGGCGAGGTACTGCAAGCCGGCAAGCCCGCGCGCTTCTTTATGCTCAACAAACCCGCCGGCTGCGTCAGCGCCACCGCCGACCCGCAACACCCCACGGTGCTGGATCTGCTGAACGAACCAGACAGGGACGAACTGCACATCGCCGGCCGGCTGGACTTCAATACCACCGGGCTGATAATCATCACCAACGACGGCCTCTGGTCCCGCCGCCTGACCCAACCGGAAAGCCTGTTGGGTAAAACCTATCTTGTAGAGACCGAAGACCCGATCGACCCAATCTGCGTCAACCGCTTCGCCAGAGGCCTCTACTTTCGCTTCGAGAACCTCACCACCCTGCCTGCAGAACTCGAACTGCTCGGTTCGCACCAGGCCCGGCTGACCCTGCATGAAGGCCGCTATCATCAGGTCAAACGCATGTTTGGCCACTTCAATAACAAGGTCACTGGGCTTCACCGCGAACGCATGGGTCCGCTGCTGCTCGACCCCACCCTCGCCCCCGGCCAGTACCGCAGCCTGACGCCCACAGAGATTGACCAGGTCTGAAACACATTCTTCAACCTAAACGCCGCACCCGCTTCTCCTCCCCCCGCCCTTCTGGTAAAAAGGCTGCCTACGCGGGCGTCGTATAATGGCATTACCTGAGCTTCCCAAGCTCATGACGAGGGTTCGATTCCCTTCGCCCGCTCCAGATTAGAAAAGCCCTGCAATTGCGGGGCTTTTTTGGTTTAGGGTTTGGATTGTTTCGGATGGGGTTGCTGGCGGAATTGTGAAAATAAATTACCATCTCTTCGAAGAATAATGGAGCCAGGCCTGCTGCCCAAGCGCGTCGAGGATTTGGTGAGGCATCACGAAATATTGTGGATTTTGAGTGGTGTCCGTTAGTAGGTAGATCGGTGGCAACGTGAAGAACCATAGCCCTTGGTTTATTAAAACAATGAACAATCCAACCTTCTGCAATACCGCGCCACCTGTACTAGCAGAACAGCCACCACACCTTATCGTAATAGTCAGCTAATAATTGAGAAGAGCATGAATATATCAGAGATTTCCTGGGGTGACGATAGCGCCGAGCTGGATCCAAATTTATCTCAATACTTTGTATCTAGCGCAGCCTATACTCGTCTTTTGACAGCCACAAAGAGCTTGGTTATTGGACGGAAAGGTGCTGGCAAAAGCGCACTGCGCACCAGCTTAGAAGATCACTTCAAGAAGCAGCCAAACAGCCACATCATCAATATCTCCCCATCATATGGCGCGGTTAACGCGATCATGAAGAATACTGAAATACAATCTCAGTTTGGGACCGAAATATTCTTTGAACATACATGGTTGCGCCAAATATTATTAGATGCCCTTTGCACAATAGGAAATAGTACCAAGGGGCGCTACGCCAAGAACAGCGAGCAATTCGCGCGTGACATTAGCATTCAGATGAACCGGACCACTTTGGATTTCCTCGAAAACATCACTGAAGTGCTGGGAAAGCTCAAATTTCATGTAGGCGAGCTGGGTGAATACGGAGCAATAATCGAGAAAAACTTAAGAGACATTGCGGACGCCGACTCGCTAGAGCATCACGTTGTAGAACTAGCAAAATCAGGCGCAAAAATGTACGTGTTCATAGACGATGTTGCTTTAGGATGGGACAACAGCACAACATCTAATAACTTTCTGCTGGGACTTCTCAAAGCCTCCCTTTATTTGAAGGGCCTATCGAAAAACATACATTGCTTTATTTTCTTACGGGCTGACGTCTACTCAATCCTGATGAGCGGAACCCAGCACTCTGACAAATACCGAAACGTTGAACGTATTCGCTGGAGTAAAGAGACACTGAAGGAAATGCTTGAAAAGCGCATTAACCACAACAGACAGGAACAAGGTTTTCCCCCGTTGGAAAAAGCTTTTGACTCAGTATTCCCGTCGACCGTCGGGACGACATACACCGACAATTGGCTGGTGGAAAGAACTCTTTCTAGGCCGCGCGAACTTCTGCAGCTGGCAAGATTTTACACAGAGGCTCTGACTACTACAGCTCCAAACTCTGAGACGCTTAAAGAAGTGGAAGAAGAGTACTCTGAATGGAAACTCCAAGACCTATGTACTGAATATTCAAATCAGTACCCTGGACTTGGCACATTATTTCAGATCTGGGTTGAAAATTACACTCGAACAAAATACACGTTAACTCGTGAAGAGCTAGATGAACGAGCACAAAAAATATTTAGCGAAGCCAGAAGTAATCACAAATGGTTCCAGAACCTTGTGAAAAAAAAGGACGCAACCGCTTTCATAGAAATCCTTTATCAGATTGGCTTTATTGGCGCTTACATACAAGGAGGGGATGGCGGAACCTCGGTTCAGTACTCGACAGAATCCCCCAATATTCCGAGTTTTTCTAAAGTCCAGGTTCACCCTTGCTTTAGGAAAGCAGTGAGAACAGTCGAGCGCATCCGGGAGAGGTAGAACATGTAAACAAAAGGACACAGTTTCATTTAATAACCCTGATTCGAACGCAAGGAGGCGACATGAGATCAGACTGGGACGATGCACCCGAATATCTACGCAACAGAAAGAAACCAGGCCCTTGGAGAGTCCTGGCGATAGTTGGAGTCGGGTCGACGATCATGGCGGCGCTGGTAATGGCTTTCGGCAAGCCCATCGTGTTGGACGTAGACCAGATCAAGCAGGGCATTCATGTCGGGGGCATGCCTTGGTTTAACCAAGCGCCAGCACAACCCATTCAGCCTGTTACCCCGCCTCCGGTTGCAAGCTACGAAGCGCCGACAACAGAACCGGCGCCCCAACAGCGGCAACTAAGCCAGGAAGAGATCGAGTGGTTCGAGCAAGCCACCGCTCGGGCTGTGCAATCTCGCCAAACTTCATTCAACGACAACAACTACAACCCGAAGCAGCCAACCAGCACCTATACCCCGCCGGCTATTCATCAAAGTGTCGCCTCTCCAGCCGCAAACGAGCGTCGACCACGCACGGTGCACAGAGAGCACACTGCGAAGTGGATAAAGAGCTGGAACGGTGGCACCGACTATCTGGCGGAATGGATGGCAGTTAACAACTACATCGACGGCACGAGCGTATGCGCCAACCACCGTCGTGGATCGATCAATTATCGTGAATGCCGCAAGGCGGCCAAGCAGCATTTCCATGAGGAGTGTCGGACATGGCGTGCGCGCTTTGATGGTGATCGCAAAGATCATAGTCATCAGATGAGGACACGTTATTGCGGGGCGGCAAGTAGCTTCAACCCGATGGGCTGAGCTTCTTGGTAGCACCAGCACTTCAGCCTGATCGCAAATCGACGCGAAGTAGCACTGATCAGCGGGCCTCGTCGCTTCTGGAGGAAAAAGGGGACAGAATTATTTTCTAAAGCTGTAGACGCCTGTGAAACTGCCCTGATTCTTAGCTAATTTGCAGCCCAACGCTACTGAATGCCTTCTACCGCATGCACACCGACCAAGGCAGCTGCTGCAGCGGCAGCTGTCCGTCCCAACCTCCTTCAATAAGCCGCTGCAGCCTCGTCGAGCTGTAGGCTGAGGCTCAGCAGGCCGCCGCCGGAGAGATACCACAGCGCCGGGTCGAGGTAGACAATTTGGCCATTGCGCCCGGCGCTGGTGGCGCTCAATGGCGAGGCACGCAAGGCTTCGGTGGTCAGGGGCTCTGCACCGATTGCCGCGCTGCGGTCGATGATGAAGATCACCTCTGGGTCAGACGCGAGCACCGCATTGACGTTCATGGGCTGCGGGCGTTGGCGCGGTGAGCCGGGCTCGGCAGGCACTGGCGCGGCGAGTGTGCGTGGATAAAAGTGACAGATGTATTTAACAGCCCTAATCATTGAGCAAGGAGGCGACATGCGATCAGATTGGGACGATGCGCCCAAGTACCTACGCAGCAGGAAGGAGCAAGGGCCATGGCGATTTTTTTGAAACGGGACAGATTTATCTAGCGCCCCTGCCAGGGGAGCACTCCACATCAGCCTGCAGCCAAGACGGAATATCGCTCATCCCGTGCAGTACGCGCCAAAACCTCAATGTGGCTAGTACGCTCCATGTAGAACACCACATAGGGATACCGCTTGAGCGGCAAGGATCGCAACCCTGGAAGATCCAGCTCATGTGCGTAGCGGTTGGAGCCTGACTGAGGGTGGCGGCTGAGCTGTTTATAGGCATGCTCCAGCGCATCAATCAGCCCTAGCACCGCCTTATCGGCCTCTTGCTCCAGGTAGTACGCAATCGCTCGATCAACGTCCTCGCGCTAGCGCTAGCGCTCTTGGAATGACTGGCTTTTGCTTCATTCGCGAGCATTCCGAACCCGATCACGCAGAGATTCGAAGTAATCGGCATCAACGGGAGCAGTCGGCGCCGAGGCAGCACCCGCCGGTAGCAGACCCCGAAGATGCTGGCGGTCCTGGTCCTTGCGGATCAATTCGCGGACATATTCACTACTGGTGCCGTAGCCACGCTGATTGACCTGCTCGTCCACGAAGCTCTTTAGAGTGTCGGGAAGGGAGATGTTCATGGTGCTCATGCTGGCGGCCCGCTTGGCAAAAATTGGCAAGCCAACTTTACCGCCCTGCTAAATAAAGTGTCGATATTGCAGTGCCGACTGCGACGAAACGACCGCCGCCCATGTAGACAGCCGCCGCAGCGGCAGCTGCCCGTCCCACGTTCCTTTAATAAGCCGCGGCAGCCTCGTCGAGCTGCAGGCTGAGGCTCAGCAGGCCGCCGCCGGAGAGATACCACAGCGCCGGGTCGAGGTAGACAATCTGGCCATTGCGCCCTGCGCTGGTGGCGCTCAATGGCGAGGCACGTAGGGCTTCGGTGGTCAGGGGCTCTGCACCGATTGCCGCGCTGCGGTCGATGATAAAGATCACCTCTGGGTCAGCTGCAAGCACCTGATTGACGTCCATTGGCTGCGGGCGCTGGCGTGGTGCGCCAGGCTGGGCTGGCGGCGGCGCAGCCAGCGCGCGTGGCGCCTGCAACACCGAGTAGATCACCGGCTGTTCGGTGGGTGAGAAATTGCCGTCGTTGTGCGTAAGCACCAGCGTGCGCTTGCCTGAGTTGGCGACGCGCATGTGCGCCTGGCCGATCTTGGCAGCCGTAACCTGCAATTGCTGCCGGGCCTCGGGCAGTCTGCCGAACAGCGTTCCGAGCGCCAGCACGTTGCGCTCGAGCCCTTGCAGGTAACCCTGGCCTTCGAGGCTCATGTCCAGTGTTGGGGCAATCTTGCTCAGGGCCTGTCCTTGCTCGCCCTGGCGCCCGGTGACCATGATCACGTCTGGGTCGAGCTTGCGTATGGCGCGCTCGTCAGGCTCCTTCATGCTCCCGGTGTCGACTCGGGCGGGCAAGCTGTTCTTCAGGTAGGTCGGCACGCCGGAGGCCGTGCCCTTCACGCGATCGCCCAAGCCCAGGGCCACCAGCGTATCGACCGTGCCGAAGTCGAAACTCACGACGCTGCGTGGGTTGCGAGGGACGACGACCTGCGTGCCGTCTGGCTGGTCGATGGTCATGCCGACAACGTTAGCGGGCGGCGTAGGCGCATCGGGCGAACTGCTGCAGGCCGTCAGGGCGAGTAGCATCGAGGCGGTTAGGGCGAGCTTTTTCACGTGCGGGCGTCCTCTGTCTATATGCAAGTGAGAAACCATATCATTAGAACGAAGAGAAGCGGGACGCGCAGGTGCAACGAATGCACACGCGGTGGCGGGCGGACCTCGCGGTTGGCGGGCGCTACGCTTTGCGCGCCCCCTTCTGCATCCCCTGCGCTCGTGTTCCCGGCTGCTGGTAGCGAGCAGATGCGCCTGGTCGCAACCGTCCTAGCCCCTACCTACACCCCACCTCCCACAACTGATCCATCCTCGTCGTAAAACTCTGGCTCATCATCTCTCGCCGCATGCCCCAATCCGGAGCGGTGGGAATGCGGCCCGGCCTCAGGGTGTTGCGCCCCCACTTGGCGTTGACGGCATCGAGCACGCCCATGACTCGCTCGGCGGCGGCGGCGGGTTGGGTTTCGGTGAAGAGATCGTCGGTGTATTCGCCGCGTTGGCAGAGGTCCATCAGCAGCACTTCGGCTTTGCTGAAGGCAAAGCCCTCTCGATAGACAAGCTCCAGCCCGGCGATGGCGGCGCGGGTGATGTAGCGGGTGTCGTCGGTGGGGTATGGCAGTTCGCAGACGATGCCTTTGGCGAACCTGGGTTCGTCGGGGTTGAACATGCCGGTGCGGATGCTGACGCGCACACGCTTGCACAGCGACTGCTGTGCCCGGAGTTTTTCACTGGCGCGGGCGGCGTAGGTGGCGACGGCTTCGCGGATTGGGGCAAGTTCGCGCAGACGATCGCCGAACATGCGTGAGCAGCAGATCTCCTGCTTGAGCGGGGTCACGTCTTCCAGTTCCAGGCAGGGCGTGCCGCGCAGCTCGCGGGCGGTTTTCTCGACCACGACGCTGAATTGTTTGCGCAGGGTCCAGGCGTCGGCGTTGGCCAGATCCCAGGCGCTGCGAATGCCCATGCTGTTGAGGTGTTCGGTCATGCGCCGGCCGATGCCCCATACATCGCTCACGCTTGTGACGCGCAACACCTTGTCCCGCCGCTCGGGGTCGCGCAGGTCGACCACGCCGCCGGTTTGCTTCTGCCAGCGCTTGGCCGAGTGGTTGGCGAGCTTGGCGAGGGTCTTGGTGTTGGCTATGCCGACGCCGACGGGTATGCCGGTGAGGCGGAACACGTCGGCACGAATGCGGCGCCCGATGGATTCCGCGTCGGGCATGCCAGAAAGATCGGCGAACGCTTCGTCGATGGAATACACCTCCACGGCCGGCACGCGCTGTTCGATCACCGTCATCACGCGCTCGCTCATATCGCCGTACAGTGCGTAGTTGCTGGAAAACACCACGACGCCCCAGCGCTCCAGATCACGGCGGACCTTGAAATATGGCGCGCCCATCTTGATACCCAGGGCCTTGGCTTCTGCAGAGCGGGCGATCACGCAGCCGTCGTTGTTGGAAAGCACGACGATGGGCGTGGTGCGCAGGTCCGGCCGGAAGACGCGCTCGCAGGCGGCGTAGAACGAGTTGCAGTCGATCAGCGCCAGCGTGCGCTCAGTATTTGCCATGGGTGCGCACACTGAAGGGGACGACGCCCCAGACGTACAACTCTTCGCTTTCGAGCAGGTAACGCGGCGGAAACTTCGGGTTGGCCGAGCGCAGGATGATCTGGTCGCCCTGCCGGTCGAAGATCTTCACCAGCGGCTCGTTATTCAGCGCAGCGATGACGATCTCGCCTTTCTCGGCTTCGCGGCCGCGATCGATGATGAGGATATCCCGGTCGAAGATGCCCACCTGAATCATGCTGTCGCCATCCGCGCGTGCCAGGTAGGTGTGCGGTGCGCGGATGTTCATCAGCTCATCGAGCGAGAGCGTGCCTTCCATGTGATCCTGCGCGGGGCTCGGGAAGCCGGCGGGTATGCAGAAGCTGAAAAGTGGCAAGGCAATAGTGGACGGGGCAGCAGGCCCCAGGAAATGGATGGGCATGGTACAGACCTCATAACTGTATATGCGTACAGTATTGCGAGCCCCCCTTCCGGTCAATGGAGCCAGACGCACGGGCAGCCATGATTGGTGATTCGCCGCAGCCTACTCCCTTCGCCGGCTCCGGGCCTTTTTCAGCCCGTAACGCCGCGCTGTGATTTACTCCATCAACACCAGCCCACGTGATGAGAGCGCATGATGAGAACAGTAGACCCGACCGTCTTCATGCAGATAAACGACCTGCTCTGCCGGTTCTTTCTTTCCTTCGATAACCGGGACTGGCCAGCGATGGTCGAGTGCCTTGCGCATGAGATCGCGGTGGACTATTCATCCTCGGGCCGGGAGCAGCCCACCACCCTGAGCGGCCAGGCGTTCGTCGACCGCAGGCAGAACGCGGTTGACCGGCTTGCCAAGCACCACAGTTTTACCAATTTGCTTATCACCGGCGGCGTGGATGAACGCGGTGTGGATGCGCAGTGCAATTATCTGATTCTTCGCTTTGACCCTGCCGGCTCAGACGAGGACTTCTTCCATTCGTGCGGAAGCTATGAGTTCGGCTTCGCGAATATGGAGGAAGGCTGGAAGATAGCGAGCATCAAGCAGAACATGCTCCGCACCTGGGGCAAGCGGAGCCTGCATGGAGGTTCCTCGCAGGGGAAAGCCTGACTAGGCCATTCAGAAAGAAAAAGCCCTGCATGAGCAGGGCTTAACTGTCACCGGTGCGTCAGTTGGATGGGCAAGGCGGCAGCGACGTCCGATTCTGAGTGCCATCGTTACGGGTGAACTGGCAGCCATAGGCGGGATCAGCTACGACTCGAGGGTTAAGAACTTCGTCACCGGCCGGCTTGATGCCCTGTTGTTCCCATTGCAGCATCGCCGCCATGGCTTCGACCTGCTCCTGATAGGTGAAATCACAGTGGCTCGGTGCCCGAATGGCCCGTTGCACCAGCAGTTCCCCGTTGCCATTGGCTTCGGCGTTGCGGCGATAGATCTGCTGATGCTTGAACGGCACGTAAAGGTCGCCCAGGGTGTGGATGCTGACCACCGGGACGTTGAACTGGCCGTTCACCACCGGAATCCAGCGCAAACCATCCGGACGGATGCTGTTGGCTGGCGGATGGCCGACCACGCGGATGATCGAGTCGTTGAACTCGCGTTCCTCGCGAGACATCGCCTTGTTCGTATCGAACTGGTAGCGCGTGGCGAGGTTGCCAGAGAGCGAATCGGCGAGGATGCCGTCGACGGTGCCGTCCCGCCCGCCGGTGCCGAGCACGACGCTCTGCAGGCTGGTGCGGAAGCCTTCGGCGAAGATCGGCCGCTCGCCCCCGCTGAGTTCACGGACGATGCCTTCGAGCTTCTCGCCTTGCGGCGATGGATCGGTTGGATAGCTGTCCCACAGCGCGCCGATGATCTGCGGCAGCTTGGCCTGGAAATCGGTCGCCGGGAAGCTGGTCGGCCCCTGCCCCGCCAGGTGTTGCGCGGCCAGGGTGAAATTCATCAGGTATTCGAACTCGTAGACGTCGCCGGTCACGCCGCACATGGGCACCGAGCCGTCGTACACGACGCGGTTGTTGGCCGTCGCGTAGGTCTCAGCTTCCACTGCTGCAGCCGCGACATGCCCACCCATCGAATGCCCGGTGATATAGGTCTTGCTCGGCGCAGCCTTGCCGGTCAGCTCCCTGAAGGCCAGCGCCAGCGCGTTGGTGTCCTCGATGCCGGCGCGCACATCGTAGTAGTTCTTGCTGTAGCTCGAGGCGGCCCAGGCGTAGCCCTGCTGCAGCAGCCAGGGGCGAATGGCCGGGGGGCTGACGGTCAGTTCCGGGCCCTGGCCGCGAAAGCCGTGTGCATACATCACCAGCATGCCGTTCCAGTTCGGCGGTACCTCGATTTGGTAGGACGAGCCCTCGTAGATACCTGTCCAGCGCTCGCTGGGCAGGCCGGGAAATGCAGCCAGGGGTGAAACGATCGGCACGAAGACACGTGAATCCTGCGCGCGGGATCCGCTGCCGGAGATCGGCGGCTTGACCGGCTTGGACCGCGCCTGGACATCTGCCGCTATTCCAATCGTGCCGACCAGCATGACGCCGGCGATGGCACGCCCACAGGCTGAAGCCAACTTGCTCTGAAGCATGGGAGGTTCCTCGGTGTTTATTGTTTTTGTTCTTGCGATGCGAGCTTTGCCTGGCGCCGAGCAGCAAGCACTGCCGAGCTTCGACTAACCGTGGCAGAAAGCTTGGACCTGTCAAACCGATCAGCTGCTTGCCGGATAGTTGGCGATGTCGTCACGGGAATATGTCAACTGGCGTCGCGCTTATGGCAGCCGGTCAGGCTGAGCAACAAGGCCGGGCCAAGCCGCACGACTTAGGCGAATGGAGCGGGAGATTGCGGGCGCAGACCCAAGCGGCAGGGCGCCACCCAGGCCCGGAGAAGGAAGCGAGGCTCAGCAGTTACCCTTCTTGGCCTGGCCAGGTGGGCAATGGTGGCCGCCATGGCCGCCGCCGTCGCCCACATCGATGCCGATGCCCGGCAAGCGCAGGCTGCAGCCTGTCATCAACAGAGCCGCCAGCACGAGGGCTACGGCACGAATCGTCACGGATTGCGCTTTCATTGGAATACTCCTGAATTTCCTGGCCAGGCGCTAACGGTAGGCGCCCCGCCAGGCAGTATCCGCCGCCAGGGACAGGAACGACAGATATTCGTGGATGAAGCGAAGCGCGGGATCATCGCCAGGGCGGCGATGATCCCGACGCCAGGTGGTCAGCCGGCGCGGTACTCCGCATCGGCCGCTTCGAAGCGGCGCTGGATGGTAGCTGCCGGCGCTTTGCCCATCAGGCTCACGACATAGATGGCGAGGCTGGCGAGGATAAAGCCCGGAATGATCTCGTACAGCCCAAGGCCGATGAACTCCTTCCAGACCACCACGGTGACGGCGCCAACCAGCATGCCCACAAGCGCGCCGTTACGCGTCATGCGCTTCCACACCAGCGAGATCAGCACCACCGGGCCGAAGGCCGCACCAAAGCCGGCCCAGGCGTAGGACACCAAGCCCAGCACCTTGCTCTCCGGATTCGAGGCGATACCGATGGCGATCAGGGCGATCAACAGCACCATGGCGCGGCCGACCCAAACCAGTTCGGTCTGCGAGGCACCCTTGCGCAGGAAGGCCTTGTAGAAGTCCTGGGTCAGGGCGCTGGAACTGACCAGCAGCTGGGCGCTGAGCGTACTCATGACGGCCGCGAGCACGCCGGAGAGAATGATGCCGGCCACCCAGGGGTTGAACATCAGCTTGACCAGCTCCATGAACACGCGCTCGCCGTTCTCGGTGACCGCGCCGGCCAGTGCAGGGTTGTCGGCGAAGTAGGCGATACCAAGGAAGCCCACGGTCACGGCGCCGGCGAGGGTCAGGATCATCCAGGCCATGCCGATGCGGCGAGCGTTGGGGATGGTCTTGACCGAATCGGCGGCCATGAAGCGCACCAGGATGTGCGGCTGGCCGAAGTAGCCGAGGCCCCAGCCGAGCAGCGAGATGATGGCGATAAAGGACAGGCCCTTGAACATGTCGAAGTTCGACGGATCCTGCGCCGCGATAGTGTCCATCGCGGTGCCCAGGTCGCCCAGTGAGAGGATGACGAACACCGGCGTGATCAGGAGCGCAAAGATCATCAGCGTTGCCTGCACAGTGTCCGTCCAGCTCACCGCAAGGAAGCCGCCGATGAACACGTAGAGGATGGTTGCCGCGGCGCCAACCCAAAGGGCCGTG
Source organism: Stutzerimonas sp. C6.4V (assembly GCF_058536345.1). Classification (NCBI taxonomy): domain Bacteria; kingdom Pseudomonadati; phylum Pseudomonadota; class Gammaproteobacteria; order Pseudomonadales; family Pseudomonadaceae; genus Stutzerimonas; species Stutzerimonas sp. C6.4V. The sequence continues at coordinate 512,727 of NZ_JBZUBM010000001.1, read as the reverse complement.
CCGTATTCCATGCCGAAGGTGGACTCGAACAGGCGCGCACCGGCCACCACGCCCGAGGCGCAGTAGATGGTGAAGAACACCAGGATCACCAAGGCGGAGAAGATACGCAGCAGGCGGCTCTCGTCTTCGAAGCGATGGGAGAAGTAATCTGGCAGCGTCAGCGCGTTGTGGTTGTACTCGGTGTGCACGCGAAGGCGGCCGGCGACGAACAGCCAGTTGAGCCAGGCGCCGGCGATGAGGCCGATGGCGATCCAGCTTTCTGAAAGACCGGCAACGAATATCGCGCCGGGCAAGCCCATCAGCAGCCAGCCGCTCATGTCCGAGGCGCCCGCTGATAGCGCGGTGACAAAGCTGCCGAGGCTGCGGCCGCCGAGAATGTAGTCGTCGAAGTTCTTGGTAGCGCGGTAGGCGGTGAAACCGATCAGAATCATCGCCACGATATAGATCACGAAGGTGATCAGGGTCGGGGTGCTCACATTCATTGGTGTTGTTTTCCTTGTGCTGCGGGGACCAGGCCCCCGCCTCCACTGACTAGACGCGAACGCTTGTGGCGCAGCGCTGGCAACGGACGGTCGGGTTAGGCGCGAAAGGATAGCGTCTCGCTGCGCTCAATGCTCGTGACCGGACAGTTTTACCCGGTAGAAGTGCAGACGATCCAGGAAAAACGGACGGCGGCGAACCGGCAAGCTGCCGGTTGCAGAGGTGCGCGAACCTATCGATCGATAACCTGGCCGCGCATGGGAGCCAGGCGCGCCAGCAAACGGTTCTGTGCCGGAATCGATACGCCCTCGGCTGTCATTGCTGCCTGCAGGTTTTCCACCAGCGCATTGAAGTCGCTCGGGGTGAGCGCCTGCCCCTTGTGGCTCTCCTCCATGCTGTCGCCGGTGTAGACGCAAGGGCCACCGGCTTCCGCGCAGAACTGTTCGATCAGTTTGTCGCGCAGGCGCTGAATGTCGATGTCCTGGAAGTGCTCGACAATACGGCGATCATCGGCGATGCGCAGCAGCATGCCCTCGACGATACGGGTGACGCCAGGCTCACCGCCCAGCTGCTGGTACAGGCTGTCATCCCTTGGGGGTTGCCCAGCGCAGGCACCGAGCAGCAGACAGACGAGCAGAACCAGGCCGCGCATCAGAAACTCCCCTGAATGGATAAGTAGGCGCCGTCCTGATTGTCCAGCGTGGCGATCTCGCCAAGGCGTGCATAGGCCAGCACCAGGGCAAGCTGCTTGTGCGGGAAATAGCCGAGGAACAGGTCTGCCCAGTCGCTTTCGCCCGCGAAGGACAGGTTGTCCGGCTTCTCCCGATACTCAACGCCTAGCGCCCAGCTGGGGTTGAACAGCACTGCAACGGAGCCTTCCTTGAGCAGACTGCGGCGGTCACGCCGATCTCCACCGAAGCCGAGCAGGCCGAGCTCATTGGCGCGACTGTAGCGCACGCCACCGTTGACCAGCAGGTTGTAGCCGAAGGCGCCGCCGAGTATCAGCCGGCTGCCGGTGAGGTAGGCCTCGGTGTCCTCGTCGCGCTGTGCGCCGACCAGGGACGGAATCAGGAAATCCTTCTGACGTTTATGCTGCAGGCCTAGCGACACCTGCGGCAGGCGATCATAGATCAGGTCGCCGAACAGCCGCAGTTTGGCGCCGAAAATGTCCTGGCTGAGGCTGTTCTCGGGAAGCGACAGCTCACGGGCAAGCGAACCGAGATCGAAACGCTGCCGGGCAAAAGACAACTCCAGGCGGTTGTCGAAGGCAAACGCCACCCCACCGACATCCAGTCGGTAGTCCCCGGTTTCCACACGAGTAGCGAAAACGTCACCGCCCCACTCGCCCCGCTCACCGTAGCCAGCCAGCACGGCCCAGGGCGTTATGCCGCCGCCCGCCGTGCCTTCGATGCTGGTTGCGCCTCCGCTAGCCAGCAGGCGCCCCGCCTGGGCATTGGCCAGCAGCGGCGTGCAGCATGCGGCCAGCAGAAAGGCTCGTGCGAGTCTCATGAGTGCTCCTTGAGCGGTCGGGCAGCCAGGTGAGGTTGTTGTATCAGCCATGCCTCGAAGGCATCGGCCGGCAGCGGGCGGCTGAAGAAGTAGCCTTGCAGGGTGTCGCAACCCCAGGCCCGCAGCAGGTCACGCGTCTCGCCATGTTCGACGCCCTCGGCCACGACCTTCAGGCCCAGCGCGTGGCTCATGTCGATGGTCGAACGGACGATCACCGCGTCGCCGCAGGTCTCGTCCAGCTCACGGATGAAGGATTGATCGATCTTCAGTTCCTGCACTGGCATGCGACGCAGTTGTGCGAGCGAGGAATAGCCGGTGCCAAAGTCATCGACCGACAAGCGAATGCCCAGCGAGCGCAATCGATGCAGCATCGCCAGGGCGCGTTCCGGATCGCGCATCACCGCACTTTCGGTAATCTCGAAAACCAGCTGGTGACCCGGGATCACGTAGCGCTGCAGCAACTCGGCGACCCGGTGCTCGAGGGTGAGGCTGACGAGGTCGTCGGCGGAAATGTTCAGCGACACCTCCAGATACAGACCGCGCCCGTTCCAGACGTGAAGCTGACGCAGCGCAGCCTCGATCACCCAGGCCGTCAGCAACTGGATGCTGCCGGTGCGCTCGGCCAACGGGATGAATTCGCCGGGCGACACTGCGCCGTACTCTGGATGATTCCAGCGCAGCAGGGCTTCGGCCTGATAGACCCGCCCCTGCTCAAGGTCGACCTTTGGCTGGAAATGCAGCTGCAAACCGCCACCCTGCGCGGCGCGGCGCAGATCGCGAATCAGGGTGATCTGCCGCTGATGCGCATCGTCACGGCCGTGTTGGTAGAGTTGCAAGCCGTCCGGCATCTGCGCCGCGTCCTGCATGGCGATCCGCGCACGACGCAGCAGATCATCGACGCTGCCGGCATCGTCCGGGTAACCGGCCACGCCGATGTGCGCTTCGAGGCGCATTTCAAGCTCGGCAACGCGAACGGGCAAGGCCAGCGCCTGCTGCACCGCGACCGCGGCACTGAAGGCATCGTCGGCCGAGGTATCGCTGACAATCAGTAGGAACTCGTCCGACAGCATTCGCGCCAGGTGATCGCCCGGCTGCACCCCAGCCTGCAGGCGCTGAGTCAGCTCACGCAGCGCCTGGTCGACGCCTTCGGAGCCGCCGCTGTCCCGAACGCTATCGAGATTGCCGATACCGATGTGCAACACCGCCGTGGTTCGTCCTGCATCCAGGGCGTTGGACAGTAGTTCGGCAGCGAGCGTGCGATTGGGCAGCCCCGTTACGTCATCGTGCAGCATGTTGTGGGCAATAAGCTGCTCGCGTTCGGCAATGCCACGCTGCATCTGATTCAGAGCCGTGGCCAAGCTGCCCAGCTCGTCGCCGCGATCCAGCTCGATCGGCGTCTGGTAATCTCCACGCCCGACCCGCTCTGCCGCATGGGCAAGGGCATTGACCGGCTCCGACAGGCTACGCGCCAGCAGCAGCGCGCCGAACAGCGAGGCGATCAGGCCAACACAGGCAATCAGCAGAATCCGCGAGTCCAGTTGGTGGAAACCGGCCAAGGCGTCGTCCAGCGAGCTGTGCACCAGCGCGACGACTCGGTAGTCCTCGCCCTGCGACAGCACCAGGTCCTCGTTGAGATAGCGCTCGCCTCCCAGCATCAGCTCCTCGACGCCGTTGGCGTGGTCATGCCGGCTCCAGCCCCTGAGCAGCTCGTCATGGATATCCGGCTTGAGCGTGCTCGCCATCTGGCCCGGACCGCCGCCCTCCTTGGCCAGGAAGGACACGTCCAGGCCCGTCAATTGCTTGAGTTCACTGGCCAGCGCCTGGTCCATGGCGAAACCCATCACCACCCGCGCGATTGGCAGAGGCGCACGGACTTCCGCCTCGACCATCAGGTGCGCCTGCTGGTCCAGCGACACCACCAGCATGGTCTGGCCCCGCTGACGGGCCTCACGCAGCTCGGCGGCGTAGCGGAACATATCGCCCGCGATCGCATTGGACAGGCTCGATGCCAGGATCCTGCCGTCAAGGCCGAGCAACATGGCTTCGCTGGCATTTATTCGCGCAGCCTGGTTGGCCATCGCCGACTGCAGAGTCAGGGTGTCACCGCTGGCCACTGCATCCTTGAAGCCGAAATCGGCGGCCAGTACCTGGACGCCATCACGCAACTGGCGACCACGCATATCGATCAGCCGCTCGAAAACCCGTAGTCCGGATTCCAGTCGCTCGGTTGCTTGTCTGTTCACCGCCGACTCGGTTACCAGCCGCACGGAAAAATACAGTGCGCCGATCACCACCAGAAGAAAGGCGGCGAGTATCCAGGACAGGCGGGCATGGAAACTAAGGCTGCGCGTCACGGGTGGCTTTCCTGAAGGCATCGGCAAACGGCGTTGGCGCAGGGGGCGAGGGTTGCAGCGCAGCGGTAACCGCCACCGGCAGCCTCAACTCGACCGTTTCTTTACCCGGCCGCAGGGTGCCCGCGTCCACTGGCTGCCCATCAATCAGGGCCGGATGCCAGGCCGTTGCCGGGTACTGGCCGGCTGGCGCATCCAGCTGAACGAGACCTTGGGCGTCGCTAACGGCAAACCAGGGATCGTCGGTGATATAGACGTAGCCGAGCATCCAGTCGTGGATATTGCAGCCCAGCACCACCAGGCCCGGCTGATCGAAGGTTACCGGCACGCTCGGTGTTCCCTCGTAAAGGCGCAGTTCGAAGCGCTTCGCCGGCGAGAAGGAATAGACCTGATGGCGGATATCGTCGCGATTGGGAAAGCTCACTGCGGTGCCGGTGGCCACGGCAAGCACCGCCGGCACGAACTGCTTGTCGACCTGGTCCATCACCGCCAGGCCAGCGGGCCTGGCCTGCGTCTCGCCCGCCAGGCTGAGCACCGCGCCCGCGACCGGCTGCCCCTGCGCATCGAGGACACGTACGCTGAGTGGCTGGGCCTGAGCTGTTGCGTACACGCAAGACAGCAGAAAACAACTGGACCACAAAACACGCTTGAACATCTGGCTGACTCCGCCACCTTGACGATTACCCTTGGACTACCGCCTTCCTTGGCAACCTGCTGGCCTGGTCAGGCTAGCCTATTGCCATCACTTCATCAGCATAATTTTCAATTTCCGCCTCGGCAGCCCGTTGGATTCGATTGCCGCCGCGCAAACGGATCGTCCTGGCCACGGTCTCATTCAAAGTCGCTACACGTTCCAGTGTGGCTTCATCGCAACCCAAGGAGCCCGCCATGACAGTCACTATCGATACCGCTAACGGCACTTGTTCAACCACACTCGAAAACGCCACCCATACCTGCGCCATCAAGGACGCACGAGTCTCGACAGATTCAGTTGCCCGCATGTCCATAGCGCATATAAGCGGCCACAGCGTTCATGTGACCGAAGACATGGCTGAGCACCTGATCGCAGCAGGCGCGAAAGACGATCGCAGGAACCTTGTTGTCGACGACTGACCGCTTCACATGAGCCATCGCCGACCAGCGGTTGATGGTTTGTAGCGAAAAATAAGAAAACCCCGCTGCCGGAACGCCGGCAGCGGGGTTTTTGTTTGGTCGGTCGGTAGATCAGCGGCCTTGGTATTCGCTTTCGGCGTCCTCGAAGCGCTTGACCATGCTCGGTGAGGCACCGGCTCCGACCTTGCTGAAGATCACGATGGCGATGCTGGCAAGAATGAAGCCCGGGATGATCTCGTACAGACCCATACCGATGAATTCCTTCCAGACCACCACGGTGACCGCACCGACGATCATGCCGGCCAGCGCGCCGTTGCGAGTCATGTGCTTCCACAGCAGGGAGATCAACACCACCGGACCAAAGGCGGCACCAAAGCCGGCCCAGGCGTAGGACACCAGGCCCAGCACCTTGCTGTCCGGGTTCGAAGCGATTCCCAGTGCGATAAAGGCGATCAGCAACACCATGGCACGACCGACCCAGACCAGCTCGGTCTGCGAGGCATTCTTGCGCAGCATGGCTTTGTAGAAGTCCTGGGTCAGGGCGCTGGAGCTGACCAGCAGCTGGGCGCTGAGAGTACTCATCACGGCAGCCAGCACACCGGAAAGGATGATGCCGGCAACCCAGGGGTTGAACAGGATCTTCACCAGCTCCATGAATACGCGTTCGCCGTTTTCGGTGACCGGGCCAGCCAATTCCGGATGACCGGCAAAGTAGGCGATGCCGAAGAAGCCCACCGCAACGGCACCGGCCAGGGTCAGGATCATCCATGCCATGCCGATGCGGCGGGCGTTGGGGATGGTCTTCACCGAGTCGGCGGCCATGAAGCGCACCAGGATGTGCGGCTGGCCGAAGTAGCCCAGGCCCCAGGCCAGCAGCGAGATGATCGCGACGAAGGACAGCCCGTTGAACATGTCGAAGGCTGCCGGATTCTGCGTGGCAATGGTGTCCATCGCAGCGCCCATGTCGCCCAGCGCCAGGATCACGAACACCGGTGTGATCAGCAGGGCGAAGATCATCAGCGTGGCCTGTACGGTGTCAGTCCAGCTCACCGCCAGGAAGCCGCCAATGAACACGTAGAGGATGGTTGCTGCAGCACCGATCCACAGCGCCAGGTCGTACGGCACGCCGAAGCTGCTCTCGAACAGACGCGCGCCGGCGACCACGCCGGAGGCACAGTAGATGGTGAAGAACACCAGTACGACCAGCGCCGAGAAGATGCGCAACGTGCGGCTTTCATCTTCGAAACGGTGTGAGAAGTAGTCCGGCAGGGTCAGGGCGTTCTTGTTGCGCTCGGTATGCACCCGCAGGCGGCCGGCGACCAGCAGCCAGTTCAGCCAGGCACCAGCGATGAGGCCGATGGCGATCCAGCTTTCCGAGAGGCCTGCAACGAAGATTGCCCCTGGCAGGCCCATCAATAGCCAGCCGCTCATGTCCGAAGCGCCCGCAGAAAGCGCGGTGACGAAACTGCCGAGACTGCGTCCCCCAAGGATGTAGTCGTCGAAGTTCTTGGTTGCACGGTAGGCGATGAAGCCGATCAACAGCATGGCACCGATGTAGACCACGAAGGTGATCAAGGTGGGAGTACTGATGCTCATTTTGTTCCCTCGTTAGTTGTTGTTGATGGGCGCGAGGACATTCCCGATCCCACCTGGCAGAGGGCGACGGCGGTTCGCGCCATCACCGGGACGGGCTCACCTGAGCCCATCAGAGGCGGAAGAGCGATCCGCCAACTGTTCTGGTTGTTCTGCAGCCCAGCGACCCTTGAACCCGGGCCGCTGGTGGTTTCAGTCGCAGGTCAATCGTCGACCAGTGACAGCAGCGAGGCGTTACCGCCCACCGCCGTGGTGTTGGTGGAGGTGGTGCGCTCATTGGCGAAACGCAGCAGATAGCTCGGGCCGCCCGCTTTCGGGCCAGTACCGGACAGGCCGCAACCACCGAACGGCTGCACGCCCACCACGGCGCCAACCTGGTTGCGGTTGACGTAGAGGTTGCCGACCCGGGCCAGCGCCTCGATGCGCTCGGCGGTTTCCTCGTTGCGGCTGTGCACGCCGAGGGTCAGGCCGTAGCCGGTAGCGTTGATGTCGGCGACGACCTTTTCCAGATCAGCCGCGTCGAAACGCACCACATGCAGCACGGGACCAAACTGCTCCTTCTTCAACTCATGGATCCTGCCAATCTCGAACGCCACCGGGGCGACGAAATGGCCGTTGAGACTGCCCGGCAGCCTTGCTTCGGCGATCAGCTTGCCCTCGGCCTTCAGCTGCTGGATGTGGGCCAGCAGACCGTCACGGGCTTCGGCATCGATCACTGGCCCAAGGTCGTTCTCACGCAGATGGGTCGGGCCGACCTTCAGCTGATCCATCGCACCCTTGATCAGCTCGATGACGCGATCGGCGATGTCGCGCTGAACGTAGAGCACACGCAGGGCCGAGCAACGCTGGCCGGCGCTGGTGAAGGCGGAACCGATGGCGTCCTTGACGACCTGCTCAGGCAGCGCAGTGGAGTCGACGATCATCGCGTTCTGGCCACCGGTTTCGGCGATCAGGGTGGCGATGGCGCCCTCCTTCTCGGCCAGCTGACGGTTGATGATGCGCGCCGTGTCGGTGGAACCGGTAAAGCACACGCCCACCACACGCGGATCGCGGCAGAACACGCCACCCAGGGTGGCGCCGTCACCCGGCAGGAAGGCGATCGCGTCCTTCGGCAGGCCGGCTTCGAACATCAGCTCCAGCGCACGGGCGGCGATCAGGCTGGTCTGCTCGGCCGGCTTGGCCAGGACAGTGTTGCCGGCGACCAGGGCCGCGGTGATCTGACCGAGGTAGATCGCCAGCGGGAAGTTCCAGGGGCTGATGCAGACGAATACGCCGCGGCCTTCGTGGAACAGCTCGTTGCGCTCGCCGGTCGGGCCCTTGAGCTCCTCACGGCCGAGTTTCAGGCGTGCCTGCAGCGCGTAGTAACGGCAGAAGTCGACCGCTTCGCGGACCTCGTCGATGCCGTCCTGCAGGGTTTTGCCGGCTTCCAGCGTGCACATGGCCATCAGCTCGGCGCGGTTGGCCTCCAGCAGATCGCCGAGGCGCTCGAGGATTTGCGCACGCTGCTCGACCGGGGTGGCGTTCCAGCGTGGCCAGAAGGCGGCCAGACCGTCGATGGCCTGCCTGGCCTGCTCGGCAGTGGCGAACTGGGCGGTGCCCACTTCCCTGCTGAGCTGATACGGGCAATGCACCTTGTGTGCGGTGCCGGTGAGCTTTTGGCCGGCGATCACCGGAGCGGCTTGCCACTGGCGGTCGAGGAAGGTCTGGTAGGCGCTGGACAGGTCGTTCCACTGAGTCTGGATGTTCATGTTGATGCCTTGCGAGTTGGTCCGGTTGCCGTACAGCGCCGGCGGAAGCGGGATGCGATGGTTGCCGAGGGTCTTGAACTGACGCAGCTGGGTCACCGGGTGGTCGATCAGCGTCTCGACCGGCACGCGCGGGTCGACCAGCTGATGCACGAAGGATGAGTTGGCGCCATTTTCCAGCAGACGACGCACCAGATACGGCAGCAGGTCCTTGTGGGCGCCCACCGGCGCGTAGATGCGCACGTTCTTGCGGTACTTCTCGATCACCGTGTCGTACAGCGCGTCGCCCATGCCGTGCAGCCGCTGGAATTCGAATTCGCGCGGCGTCTTCAGCTCACCGACCATCGACAGGATGCAACTGACGGTATGCGCGTTGTGGCTGGCAAACTGCGGGTAGATCACCCCACGGGTGTGCTCGGACAGCAGGTAGCGGGCGCAGGCCAGGTAAGACGTGTCTGTACCTTCCTTGCGGGTGAACACGGGATAGCCGTCGAGGCCCTGAACCTGACACTGCTTGATTTCGCTGTCCCAGTAGGCGCCCTTGACCAGACGCAGCGGAATGCGCGCGTTCAGCTCCTTGCCCAGCAGGGTCAGCCAGACCAGCACCGGCAGGCAGCGCTTGGAATACGCCTGGATCACCAGACCAAACTCGCCCCAGCCGGCGATGGCCGGGTCGCGCATGAGTTTTTCGTAGAGTTCCAGCGACAGCTCGAGGCGATCGGCCTCCTCCGCGTCGATGGTGATGCCGACATCCAGGCGGCGCGCCAGAATCGCCAGCTCGCGAACGCTTTCGAACAGCTCGGTCAGTACGCGCTCGCGCTGGGCCACTTCATATCGCGGGTGCAGCGCGGACAGCTTGATCGACACTGATGGACGTGGTCCCGGACCGACCTGCGGCTCGGCACCCACCGTTTCGACAGCCTGACGGTAGTCCGCCATGTACTTGCGCGCATCTTCGGTCGTCAGCGCCGCTTCTCCGAGCATGTCGAAGGAATAGGTGTAGCCCTTCTCGCGCTCGGGACGACCGTTCTTCAAGGCTTCGGAGATGGTCCGGCCAAGCACGAACTGCTTGCCCATCAGCTTCATCGCCTGGTTCATCGCCGCACGGATCACCGGCTCGCCGGAACGCTTGACCAGCCGGCCAATGACATTCTTCGGACGACCATCGGAGTTGTCCGGGTCGACCACCTTGCCGGTCATCACCAGACCCCAGGCGGCGAAATTGACCAGGACGTTGTCACTCTGGCCAAGGTGGCGTTCCCACTCGGCGGCGTTGAGCTTGTCGCGAATCAGCGCGTCGGCGGTGGCCGAATCAGGCACGCGCAACAGCGCTTCGGCCAGGCACATCAGCATCAGCCCTTCATGGGTATCCAGGCTGTACTGACGCAGCAATGCATCAAGCGTATCGACGGCATTGTCACGACCACGCACCGCTTCGATCAGCGTGCGGGCTTCACGGCGAATGGCCTGGATGCCCGCTTCGCCAGGATCGGCCAGCTGCAACAGCTCATTGAGATAGGCCGCCTCGTCAACGCTGTAGTTGGCGCTAACGGTGGGAAAGAATTCGGCGGCTTTCAGATTGGCGAAATCGCCCTGCAAGACTTGACCGGCTTTGAACATCGCGCCGCTCCTCTCGTGGAGTGTTGTTGTGGTTGGATCTGGTCTGGCGGGCGGCGCACAGCAATGGTCGCGACGGTTCGCCAAGCGGGTAGGCGAATCTAAGGCGGGGACGCCTCGGGTTGTTGCGCAAAACTACGGAACTTTTACAAAAACCTACGGCTTTTGGCGACCGTCAAATGGCTGTCATGAAAACTCACTAAAGCGGTGCGAAACCGCGGCATCCAAACGAGAAACGCACCGAATCGGTGCGTTTCTGGATCATCAGGATTCGGTGCGCCTGAGCCGTTTCGGCGTCAGTCCAAGATAACGCCGGGTCGCGGTAGTCAAGGCACTCTGGCTGGAGAATCCACATTCTTCCGCAATGCGGACCAGGGGCAGCGGACTTTCACGCAGCAGCCGGGCAGCACGGTCCAGGCGACTTTTCAACAAATATTGATGGGGTGTAAGCCCGACACTGTCCTTGAACTGTGCATGAAAGTGACTGGGGCTCAGACAAACCACCTGTGCCAGTTCGGCCACGGTGATCCGGCGCGCCAGGTTGCTCTGGATATGCGCGTCCAGGCGCGCGATGTCCAGCGGGCCTTTTGGCAGGTATGTCGCCTCGCCAAACACCCGCAGGTGCAACGCGCGCAGCAGCACCCCGCCCAGCGCACGCGCCAGCAACGGGTCGCTGCCATAGCGCGCCAGCTCGGCACCCGCGTAATTGAGCAGGTTGTGAAAGTCGGCATCCAGCGCGGGGTAGCGCGGCGTCTCGAACAGCTGAGCCAGCAGACGTGGATCGTCAGCACTCAGGTCCTGCTCGTCGAGATCGATGATGAGCATGCGGTTGTCGCCCTTGCCGGCGAATTCATGCTCGGCATAACCCGGCACCAGACAGGCACGCATGCGGGAGACCTCGCCACCCGATCCGTCCACCTCGAACTCGGCACTGCCCGACAACGACAGTACCAGCTGGTGGTAGTCGTGGGCGTGTTCGTGGGCCTGATCATCGAGGCGAAGCAGACGTGCGTTGAGCATGGCGGGGTACCTGGCGTATTGCCGCACTTTACCGGAGGCAGGCCGTTTTTTATAGCGGCGGGCAAACCCCGGAGGCTGCGATCGGATTGAAATCATTTGCCGGATACCCATCTAAAGAGCACGTACTCGAAACAGGTGCCGCATGAACGACGACAACAATCAGGACTTCGAGCAGAACCACCCATCCACGGGTTTGGTGCTGCCGGACCAGAACCTGCCCGACAAGCTGTATATCGTCCCGGTGCACAACCGGCCTTTCTTTCCGGCCCAGGTACTGCCGATCATCGTCAACGAAGATCCCTGGGCGGAAACCCTGGAACTGGTGGCCAAGACACCGCACCAGCGCCTCGCTCTTTTCTATATGGACACGCCGGCACCGGACGCCGCCAGCTTCGACCCGGACAGCCTGCCCGCGCACGGCACTATGGTTCGCGTGCACCATGCGTCAAAGGAAGGCGGCAAGCTGCAGTTCGTTGCACAGGGTATGTCGCGTGTTCGTATCAAAGGCTGGCTGCGCCGCAAACCACCCTACCTCGTCGAAGTGGAATACCCCCAGAGCGACGAGGACCCGCGTGATGAGGTGAAGGCCTACGGCATGGCGTTGATCAACGCGATCAAGGAGCTGTTGCCGCTCAATCCGCTGTACAGCGAAGAGTTGAAGAATTACCTCAACCGTTTCAGCCCGAACGCGCCCTCCCCGCTGACCGACTTCGCCGCAGCCCTGACCACAGCGCCGGGCCCGGAACTGCAGGAAGTCCTGGATACCGTGCCGGTGCTCAAGCGCATGGAAAAGGTCCTGCCGCTGCTGCGCAAGGAAGTGGAGGTCGCCAAGCTGCAGAAGGAACTGACCGGCGAGGTGAATCGCAAGATCGGTGAACGCCAGCGTGAGTTCTTCCTCAAGGAACAGTTGAAGATCATCCAGCAGGAGCTCGGCATCACCAAGGATGACCGTAGCGCCGATGCCGACGAATTCCGTTCCCGTCTGGAAGGCAAGGTGGTGCCGCCGGTTGCGCAGAAACGGATAGATGACGAGCTGCAGAAGCTCTCGGTGCTGGAAACCGGATCGCCGGAATACGCCGTCACCCGCAATTATCTGGACTGGGCGACCTCCATGCCCTGGGGCCTGTACAGCGAGGACAAGCTCGACCTCGAGCATGCGCGCAAGGTCCTCAATGCTCACCACGCTGGGCTCGACGACATCAAGAGCCGGATCATCGAGTTTCTCGCCGTGGGTGCCTTTCGCGGCGAGATTGCCGGCTCCATCGTGCTGCTGGTGGGCCCGCCAGGCGTCGGCAAGACGAGCATCGGCAAGTCCATCGCCGAGTCGCTGGGCCGACCGTTCTATCGGTTCAGCGTAGGTGGCATGCGTGACGAGGCCGAGATCAAGGGCCATCGCCGTACCTATATCGGCGCCCTGCCCGGCAAGCTCGTGCAGGCGCTGAAGGAGGTCGAGGTGATGAACCCGGTGATCATGCTCGACGAGGTCGACAAGCTGGGCAGCAGCCATCAGGGTGATCCCGCGTCGGCCCTGCTGGAAACCCTCGACCCTGAACAGAACGTCGGCTTCCTCGATCACTATCTGGATATGCGCCTGGACCTGTCCAAGGTGCTGTTCGTCTGCACCGCCAACAGCCTCTATTCGATTCCTGGCCCCCTGCTGGACCGCATGGAAATCATCCGGCTGTCCGGCTACATCACCGAGGAAAAGCTGGCGATCGCCAAACGCCACCTCTGGCCGCGGCAGCTGGAGCGCGCCGGGGTGCCGAAGAATCGTCTGTCCATCAGCGATAGCGCGTTGCGTAACCTGATCGAGGGCTACGCGCGTGAGGCCGGGGTTCGGCAGCTCGACAAGCAGCTCGGCAAGCTGGTGCGCAAGGCAGTGGTCAAGCTGCTGGACGAGCCCGAAAGCAAGATCAAGATCGGCCCGAAGGACATCGAAAGCTACCTGGGCATCCCCTTCTGGCATCCGGAACAGCTATTGACGGGCGTCGGTGTGGTTACGGGCCTGGCGTGGAACAGCATGGGTGGCGCCACCTTGCCCATCGAGGCGACCCGGATACACACCCTCAACCGTGGCTTCAAGCTCACCGGCAAGCTTGGCGACGTGATGAAGGAATCAGCCGAAATCGCCTTCAGCTACGTGAATTCGCACCTGAAGGAATTCAAGGGCGACCCGAAATTCTTCGATCAGGCCTTCGTGCATATGCACGTTCCCGAAGGCGCCACGCCGAAGGACGGCCCCAGCGCCGGTATCAGCATGGCCAGCGCGCTGCTGTCACTGGCGCGCAACCAGGCGCCGAAGAAAGGCGTGGCCATGACGGGCGAGCTGACCCTGACCGGGCTGGTTCTGCCCATCGGTGGGCTGCGCGAAAAGGTCATCGCCGCGCGGCGACTGAAGCTCTACGAACTGATCATTCCGGAACTGAACCGGGGCGATTTCGAAGAGTTACCGGATTATCTAAAGGAAGGTCTGACCATGCATTTCGCCAAGCGCTTCAGCGATGTGGTCAAGGTGCTGTTCTGATGACAGGGTAACCGCAGGCCGTGCGTCGGCACGGCCCGCTCGCTCCGCCGCCAACCCAGCCGGACGCATCGCATGGCGAACGCCTTTACCTGAGGGCGTTCGCGCCTTATGGTTTCAACCGACGCCCGAGCGTTTTTCTTTTCTTTCCTGAGTCGGTCGCCCAATGCCTCTATCCCGCTTGCTGTCGTTCGCCCCCGCTCTCCTGCTTGCTGGCTGCGCCAGTGCCCCGCCAAGCAGTGTCGCGCTAAACGACGACGCGGACTGCCCGGTGACATTGCAGCGCGGCCAGACGCTGATCGTCACCCTGCCAAGCAACCCCACCACAGGCTATCGCTGGGACATACGCGATCTTTCGACAGAACAACTGAAGAGCCTCGGCCCGGAAGTGTTCAGCTCGCCAAAGACCGACCTCATCGGCGGAGATGGGCTGTCTACCTGGCGCTTCGAGGCAGCCGACACGGGCACCGGGCGTCTCTTGCTCACCTACCAGCGTCCCTGGGAAGCCGACGCCGAGCCGGCCGGGCTGTTCGACTGTCGAGTCGAAGTCCGATAGCCCGCGAAGGCAGGAGTGCCGCGCCGGCTGTCTACTTGAGGACGGCCACCGACACGGCTTTCGGCTACAATGCCGGCCCTGTTTTTCAGCCTGCCCAGACGCCGCCGTGAGCCACGAACCCGACCGCCTGTTCGCCCAGCCCCTCGCCCAGCCCCAGGATTTCGTCTTCAACGAAGACGTGGTGCGGGTTTTCCCCGACATGATCAAGCGCTCGGTGCCGGGCTATCCCACCATCGTAGAAAACATCGGCGTGCTGGCCGCGCAGTTCGCCCAGCCAGACACCGCACTCTATGACCTGGGCTGTTCCCTGGGTGCGGTCACCCAGGCGTTGCGCCGGCACGTCAGGACCGACAATTGCCATGTCATAGCCGTCGACAATTCGGCGGCCATGGTCGAGCGCTGCCGGGAATACCTGCACGGGCAAAACTCGATGTTTCAGGAGCTGCTGCCAGTGCAGGTGATCGAGGCCGATGTACTCGCTCTCGACTTTCAACCCGCCTCGCTGGTTGCCCTGAACTTCACCCTGCAGTTCATTCCGTCTGAACAGCGGCCTGCGCTGCTCGGCGCCATCCGCCAGGCCCTCGTGCCCGGCGGGGCGCTGATCCTTTCCGAGAAGTTGCGCTTCGAGGACGAGCAGGAGCACGAGCTGCTGACCGACCTGCACATCGCCTTCAAGCGCGCCAATGGCTACAGCGAACTGGAGATTGCACAGAAGCGCAGCGCCATCGAAAACGTGATGAAACCCGACAGCCTGGAAACCCACCGCCAGCGATTGCTGGACGCCGGTTTTTCCAAGGTGGTGCCCTGGTTCCAATGCCTGAATTTCGCCTCCTTGATCGCCCTGCCATGAACCTCGACCTGACACCCCTTGCCTGGCGCCTGGCCGGAACTCCACTGGCTGCCTGGGCCAATGGCCTGCAAGCGCAACTCGATGCCAAACTCGCCATCGGTCACGGCGACCTGCCACGCTGGCGTCGCGCCGTCGATGCATTACCGGACATCCAGCCCAGCGCCGTAGAACTACGCGAGGCCTTCCGCCTGGTTGCCGATTGCGACGAAGCCACACGCGCCATCACTCATGACGCCCTGTTCGGTCTGTCGCCGTGGCGCAAGGGACCCTTCGATGTCTTTGGCGTGCAAGTCGACACCGAATGGCGCTCGGACTGGAAGTGGGACCGCGTCTGCCCGCACCTCGACCTGATCGGCAAGCGCATCCTCGACGTCGGCTGCGGCAATGGCTACTACATGTGGCGCATGCTCGGCGCGGGCGCAGACTCGGTCGTCGGCATCGACCCGAACTGGCTGTTCTTCTGCCAGTTCCACGCCATGAAGCGCTATCTCGGCGAACTGCCGGTCTGGCACCTACCCATGGCCCTGGAAGAACTCCCGACAAAGCTCGAGGGCTTCGACACCGTATTTTCCATGGGTGTGCTCTATCACCGCCGCTCGCCAGTCGACCACCTGCTGGACCTGAAAGACTGCCTACTCAAGGGCGGCGAGCTGGTACTGGAAACCCTTGTGGTGGAAGGAGACGAGCACACCGCACTGGTTCCTGAAGACCGCTACGCGCAAATGCGCAACGTCTGGTTCCTGCCCTCGGTGGCGGCGCTGGAGTGCTGGCTGCGACGCGCCGGCTTCGCTGATGTGCGCTGTGTGGATGTCAGCGTCACTAGCATCGAGGAGCAACGCAGCACCGACTGGATGCGCTATCAGTCGCTGCCTGATTTCCTCGATCCGCAGGACCACAGCAAGACCATCGAAGGGCTGCCCGCGCCCATGCGCGCCGTGCTGATCGCGCGCAAACCGTAAACGGAGACCCCGGTCAGCCGGAGACCAGTGCTCTCGGGTATCGGTGCAGCGCCTCGCAGGCCGTTGGTTATCACCCGGGTTTGCGGCCCGGGGACACCCCGGGGGCAGTCGTAGTCGAAATAGCGTGCGACCTGACGCAGCGTCCCGATCCTTGAGGACTCGATGCCGGAAGGGTCTGAACCCAGCCCTGGACGAGGGAGCCGATATGTCGAAATGGTTGATAGGGGCAGGCGTCGCGCTGATCGTGCTGGGTGTTGCCTTGCACTACGCGCCGGGACTGCTGAGCTGGTTCGGCAAGCTGCCCGGCGATATCCGAGTCGAATCGGAGCGCAGCAGAACCTTTATTCCCATCACCTCGATGATCATCATCAGCGTGGTGCTGACCGTCCTGCTGAATCTGTTCAAGCGATAGGCGACCTGCCAGGCCCTAACGCCGCGCTAGTCAGCCGCGTGCGGCGGCGGTCAAGATGAGGTGCTTCATTTCCTTGACCGCCTGCTTGAAACCTACGAACAGCGCATGGGCAACGATGGCGTGGCCGATGTTCAGTTCGTTGACCCCCCGTATCGCAGCAATGGGCTCGGCGTTGTGATAATGCAGCCCATGACCCGCATTGACGATCAATCCGTGGCTCAGCCCCGATTCGACGCCGTCGCGGATTCGCGCCAGCTCACAGGCCCGCTCGGCCACGCCGTGCGCATCGGCATAGCGTCCCGTATGCAATTCGATGGCAGGCGCGCCGATTCGCGCCGCCGCTTCGATCTGCCGCGGATCGGCATCGATGAAGAGCGACACTTCCGCACCACAGGCGGTCAGGCGATCAACCGCCTCTCGTATGCGGGATTCCTGACCCGTTACATCCAGCCCGCCTTCAGTGGTGAGCTCCTGGCGGGTCTCGGGAACCAGGCAGACATGTTCCGGGCGCAACCGCTCGGCAAATGCCAGCATCGCTTCGGTCACGCCCATCTCGAAATTCATCCGAGTCTGCAGCGCGTCCTTCATCATTAGCACATCGCGCTCCTGGATGTGCCGGCGGTCCTCGCGCAGGTGGACCGTGATGCCATCCGCTCCCGCCTCTTCAGCGTCCAGTGCGGCCTTGACCGGATCCGGGTAGCGCGTACCACGAGCCTGGCGCAGGGTGGCGACATGATCGACATTCACGCCGAGCAGGATTCGATTGGCTTCAGTCACGCGGAGGCTCCTTCATGTTCATGAACAGTTCACGGCTGACCAAAGGCCTGCCACCCAGATGGGGCGCCAGGGCCTGGCGCATCAGTCTCTTCGCCGCGGCCAAAGCCCCCGGCACAGTCCAATCGGCCTCGGCCATCGCCAGGAGTTCCGCACCGTTGAACAGGCCTGGCTGAAAGTGGCCGACCGGTTCCAGTCCGGTATCAGGCAGCAGGCGATAGAGCCCGTCACTGACAACCGGCCGATCAGAGATGTCCCGGTCCAGAGCGAAACCATAGCCCAGTTCGGTCAACAGGCGCCATTCGAACGAACGCAGCAGCGGCTCCAGAGGACGCTTGGCCGCCAGGGCCGGCAAGGTCGCCGCGTAATGGTCGAACATGGCGGGATGGGCGTCTTCGGCAGGCAGCAGGCGAATCAGCAGTTCGTTGAGGTACATGCCGCTGAACAGCGCGTTGCCGTCGAGCCAGTAGGCCAGGCCGGCGCTTTCCAACCGCCCGACGCTCTTGAGTTCGCCGCGCCCGCGAAATTCAACCTCGAGCGGTACGAAAGGCCGAGCCAGGCTGCCCGCTTTGCCACGCGCACCGCGTAGCACCGCCCGGAGACGGCCCTGGGGCGTCAGGAAATCCACCAGCGCGCTGCTCTCACGGTAAGGTCGACTATGCAAAACAAACGCGGGTTGGCCGGTCATAAATGGGCATCAGGCCGAGGGCTGGAAGCTGGAAGCTGGAAGCTGGAAGCTGGAAGCTGGAAGCATGTGCCATTCCAGCCCCGTCAAGCATGTTTCTGCATGGCTACCAGGGCTTTTCGCTCTGCTTTTCAGCTATAGCCCAGCGAGTGCAGGGCGCGCTCGTCGTCTGACCAGCCGCTCTTCACCTTGACCCAGAGGTTGAGCATGACCTTGCTGTCGAACAGCACTTCCATGTCCTTGCGCGCTTCCTGACCGATGCGCTTGATGCGCTCGCCCTTGTCGCCAATGATGATTTTCTTCTGTCCGTCGCGCTCGACGAGGATCAGTGCGTGGATATGCAGGATATGCCCCTGCTGCTTGAAGTCTTCGATCTCGACCGTGATCTGGTAGGGCACTTCAGCGCCCAGCTGACGCATGATCTTCTCGCGCACCAGCTCTGCAGCAAGGAAGCGGCTGCTGCGATCGGTGATCTGATCTTCGGGGAAAAAATGCTCGCCTTCGGGAAGATGCGAAGCGACTAGCCTTTCGAAGACATCCAGATTCTGCCCATGCTGGGCAGAGATGGGCACGATTTCCGCTTTCGGCAACTGCTGGGCCAGCCACTCGAAATGCGGCAACAGCTCGCCCTTGTCCTCGACGCGGTCGGTCTTGTTCACCGCAATTATCACCGGGCCTTCGACATACTGAACGCGCTCGAGCACCAGCTGATCCTCATCGGTCCAGCGGGTACGGTCGACGACAAAGACCACCACGTCCACATCCTTCAGTGCAGAGGATGCCGTGCGGTTCATATAGCGATTCAGCGCCGTCTCGCCATTCTTGTGCAGGCCGGGCGTATCGACGTAGACCGCCTGGACAGCACCCTCCGTCTTGATCCCAAGCATGTTGTGCCGGGTGGTCTGAGGCTTGCGCGAGGTGATCGCAAGCTTTTGCCCAAGAACATGGTTGAGCAGTGTCGACTTGCCCACGTTGGGTCGCCCGACGATGGCTACGTAGCCGCAGCGGGTGACGTCTTCGCCTTGCAGGTGTTCGTCAGTCATGACCATTCTCCACGCCCAGCGCGATCAATGCCGAGGCAGCGGCAACCTGTTCGGCAATACGCCGGCTTGCACCCTGCCCCTGGGTTTTCTCTTGGAGCAGCGATATCTGGCATTCGACAAAAAAGGTCCGGCAATGCGGTTCTCCCTGGATCGCCACCACTTCATACTTTGGCAATTCGCACGCCCGCGACTGTAGAAATTCCTGCAGGCGAGTCTTGGGATCCTTGTTCGTATCGACCAGAGTCAGCCCTTCAAGCTCGTTGGCAAGCCAGGCCAGCACGCGGTCACGCGCAGTCTCCATCCCGGCATCGAGATAGATGGCGCCAATCAATGCCTCGAGCGTATCGGCAAGGATCGATTCACGTCGGAAGCCACCGCTTTTAAGCTCCCCGGAACCAAGCCGGAGGTATTCACCCAGTTCGAACCCACGCGCCAGTATCGCGAGCGTTTCACCCTTGACCAGGCGTGCACGGAGCCGGGAGAGCTGCCCTTCCTTGGCCTGCGGAAAGTGGTTGAACAACGCCTCGCCAGCAATGAAGTTGAGGATGGCATCGCCGAGAAACTCCAGTCGCTCATTATTGCGGCCAGCGTAGCTGCGATGCGTCAGAGCCAGGAGCATCAGCTCCTGATCCTTGAATTGATATCCGAGCCTGCGCTCGAGACGGGCTAACGAAGTGCTCACGGCATCCTTAGGCGATATTCTTTATCGAAGTTCGCCACCAGATCGAGATTACGGATCAGCGGCTCGCGTTTTTCATAGTCCAGATGAACCCTGAACTCATTATTTTCAATCACGACCTTCATCGCCTCTTCGAGGTTCAGGTCGCGAATACCATTGACGTCCATGCCCTTGCGCACGTGGCTGTAGAAATCCCTTACGGTGCGGATGTCCGAGGTCTGGTCACTTTCAACCCCGGAGATGATCTTGTCCATGGACATATAGTCGAAGTAATGGGGCAGCATCTTGAACGCGGTGCTGGCAACAAATGCAACCAGCGCCAGCACCATGATCCAGCTCAGCATGGACAGCCCTTTTTGCGAACGAGCAAAACTCATGTCGACCTCTATGTCGTACGTTACCCACGAATCGGGGCTGCTCAAATATAACGGGCCGGCTCATATGAACCAGGCCCTGATTCACAGACTCAGTGAATCAGCCCCACGCGGGAAAAATGCGGCAGGTTGCTGAACTTCGGATCAGGCCAGCTCATCCACACGGCGAAGGCCTTGCCGACGATATTACGATCCGGGACCATGCCGGCAAGCTCGGCGGGAATGGCGGCATCGTTCCAGTAGCGGCTGTCGTTGGAGTTGTCGCGGTTGTCACCCATCATGAAGTAATGCCCTTCCGGCACTCGCCATTCACGGTTGGGTTCGACCCGGTAGCGTGTCATTTCCTTGCGAATCAGGTGTTCCACTTCGCCCAGCTTCTCCTGGTATAGCTTCGCGCTGCCCAGGCTACCGGGCTCGTCCCCGATGAGCATTTCGGGTACCAGCTCCCCGTTGATGCTCAGGCGTTTGTCGCTGCTGTAGCGAATCACATCGCCTGGCAGCCCGATGACCCGCTTGATGTAGTTGATGTTGGGATCGCTGGGGTAACGAAACACCATGACATCCCCACGCTTGGGATCGCTGACCTCGATGATCTTCGTATCGACTACAGGTAGACGGATGCCATAGGCGAACTTGTTGACCAGGATGAAATCACCCACCTCGAGTGTCGGGATCATCGAACCGGACGGAATCTGAAAGGGCTCGATCAGAAACGAGCGCAGCACCAGCACGATAGCCAGAACCGGAAAGAAGGACTTTCCATACTCGATCAGCACCGGCTCCTTGTTCAGCGCATCCAAGGTCGACTGGTCGGGTTCCCCGGCCTGGCCTTCGTAATTCGCTATCGCCGCTCGACGACGCGGCGCGAAGAAAACCAGGTCAAGCAGCGCCAGAAAGCCGCACACCGCAACGGCAATAACCAGCAACAGCGGGAAATTGATCGACATATCAGCTATCTACCTTCAATACCGCGAGGAATGCTTCCTGCGGAATTTCAACGTTGCCAACCTGCTTCATTCGCTTCTTGCCGGCCTTCTGCTTTTCCAGCAATTTGCGCTTACGGCTGACGTCACCACCGTAGCACTTGGCCAGGACGTTCTTGCGCAATGCCTTGACAGTGCTTCGAGCGACAATCTGCCCACCAAGAGCAGCCTGGATGACCACATCAAACATCTGTCGAGGGATGAGCTCCTTCATCTTTTCGACCAGAATGCGTCCTTTGTAATGCGCATTGTCGCGATGCACGATCAGCGCCAGGGCGTCGACCTTCTCCCCGTTGATCAGGATATCCAGGCGGGTCAGATTGGCGGACTGGAAGCACTCGAAGCTGTAGTCCAGCGAGGCATAGCCACGGCTGACAGACTTGAGACGATCAAAGAAATCCAGCACCACTTCACTCATGGGCAAGTCGTAGCGCACCTGAACCTGCGAACCGAGGAACTGCAGGTCGCGTTGCACGCCGCGCTTCTCGATGCAGAGCGTGATCACGCTGCCCAGGTGCTCCTGTGGCACGAGGATATTGGCGCGCACGATGGGTTCGCGCATGTCTTCGATGAAGGACATGTCCGGCAGCTTCGATGGACTGTCAACGTAGATGGTCTCGCCATTCTTGAGCGCCAGCTCATAAACCACGGTTGGCGCCGTGGTGATCAGATCCAGGTCGTACTCACGCTCGAGACGTTCCTGGATGATCTCCATATGCAGCATGCCGAGGAAACCAATGCGGAAACCGAAGCCCAGCGCATCCGAACTCTCAGGTTCGTATTGCAGTGCCGCATCATTGAGCGTCAGCTTTTGCAGCGCTTCACGGAAGTCCTCGAAGTCATCGGAACTGACCGGAAACAGACCCGCATAGACTTGCGGCTTGACCCGTTTGAATCCGGGAAGCATCTCGACATCAGGCGTATTCGACAGCGTCAGGGTATCGCCAACCGGAGCACCATGAATGTCCTTGATACCGGCGATGATAAAGCCCACTTCGCCGGCCTTGAGGTCAACCGTACTCGTGTGCTTTGGATTGAAAACCCCCACGCTGTCGACCTGGTGCACCTTGCCGGTGGACTTCACCAGAACCTTGTCGCCTTTCTTTATCCGGCCGTGGCGAACCCGCACCAACGAGACAACGCCCAGGTAGTTATCGAACCAGGAGTCGATGATCAGCGCCTGCAACGGTGCTTCTATTTCACCGGTTGGAGGCGGAATGACGGCCACCAGGCGCTCCAGTACATCTTCTACACCCATGCCGCTTTTGGCGCTGCACGCAACGGCATCAGTGGCGTCGATGCCAATGATGTGCTCGATTTCGCCCTTGACCTTGTCAGGGTCGGCCTGGGGCAGGTCCATCTTGTTCAGCACGGGCATCACTTCCAGCCCCTGCTCGATGGCGGTGTAGCAGTTGGCGACCGATTGCGCCTCGACGCCCTGCCCCGCATCGACCACCAGCAAGGCACCTTCGCAGGCAGCCAGCGAACGGCTCACCTCGTAGGTGAAGTCCACATGCCCTGGGGTATCGATGAAGTTCAGCTGATAGGTTTTGCCGTCCTGCGCCTTGTAGTAGAGCGTGACGCTATGGGCCTTGATGGTGATACCACGCTCGCGCTCGAGGTCCATGGAATCGAGAACCTGGGCGTTCATCTCACGCTCGGTCAAGCCGCCGCATATCTGGATGAAACGGTCAGCCAGGGTCGACTTGCCATGATCGATGTGCGCGATGATGGAGAAATTACGGATATGACTCAGGTCGCTCACAGCTCAACACTCTAATACGTCGCGAGCTGATTGCCCGCCGAAAATAGCCGCGAATTGTACCTGATAGGTCTTTTCGACGCCACGCTAGAGCCAACAGCTTCACTTGCAGGCCTCGTACAAGCGACAGACTCGCCATCGCGCCGCAAAGAGCAACGGGCAGCGAACCGACGAGCCGATGGCGCCTGCCGCTGACTGGCGGTAGCCATGACATATCGGTTCGCCAGGTTTATTTTCGCTGCAAAAGCAAACGCCCCGAACCAGTCGGGGCGTTTGCCGTGTTGCCCATCAGGATGCTTTCGCACCCTGACGTGGCGGATTCCAACCGGACCGGCTGGTTTACATCATGCCGCCCATACCACCCATGCCGCCCATGCCGCCCATGTCCGGCATGCCGCCAGCAGGCTTGTCTTCAGCCACTTCGGCGATCATCGCTTCGGTGGTGATCATCAGGCTGGCAATGGAAGCCGCGGCCTGCAGAGCAGAACGGGTAACCTTGGCCGGATCGAGAATACCCATCTCGATCATGTCGCCGTACTCGTCAGTTGCAGCGTTGAAGCCGTAGTTGCCCGAACCCTGCTTGACCTTGTCGACCACAACGCTCGGCTCGCCACCGGCGTTGGAGACGATCTGGCGCAGCGGAGCTTCGACCGCACGACGCAGCAAGGTGATGCCGACGTTCTGGTCTTCGTTGTCGCCCTTGAGCTCGGAGATGGCCTGCAGAGCGCGCACCAGGGCAACACCACCGCCAGGCACCACGCCTTCTTCGACGGCTGCACGAGTGGCGTGCAGGGCGTCTTCAACGCGGGCTTTCTTCTCTTTCATCTCGACTTCGGTACCAGCGCCGACCTTGATCACGGCAACACCGCCAGCCAGTTTGGCCAGACGTTCTTGCAGCTTCTCTTTGTCGTAGTCGGAAGAAGTGTCTTCGACCTGCTTGCGGATCTGCGCCACACGAGCTTCGATGTCGACCTGCTGACCGGCACCGTCGATGATGGTGGTGTTTTCCTTGTTCAGCACGACGCGCTTGGCGTTACCCAGGTGCTCCAGGGTAGCGGTTTCCAGGCTCAGGCCGACTTCTTCGGAAATCACGGTACCGCCAGTCAGGATGGCGATGTCTTGCAGCATGGCCTTGCGACGATCGCCGAAGCCAGGCGCCTTGACGGCAGCAACTTTGACGATGCCGCGCATGTTGTTGACGACCAGAGTCGCCAGGGCTTCGCCCTCGACGTCTTCAGCAACGATCAGCAGCGGACGACCGGCCTTGGCAACACCTTCCAGCACCGGCAACAGTTCGCGGATGTTGGAGATCTTCTTGTCGACCAGCAGCAGCATCGGGCTGTCCAGCTCGGCCACCATGGTGTCCGGCTTGTTGATGAAGTACGGGGACAGGTAGCCACGGTCGAACTGCATACCTTCTACCACGGACAGTTCGTTTTCCAGGCCCGAGCCTTCTTCAACGGTGATGACGCCTTCTTTACCGACCTTTTCCATGGCTTCGGCGATGATCGCGCCGATGGAGCTGTCGGAGTTGGCGGAGATGGTGCCAACCTGAGCGATGGCCTTGAAGTCAGCGCATGGCTTGGACTGGTTCTTCAGCTCAGCAACGATGGCGATGGTCGCCTTGTCGATGCCGCGCTTCAGATCCATCGGGTTCATGCCGGCAGCTACGGCCTTCAGGCCTTCGTTGACGATCGACTGCGCCAGAACGGTAGCAGTGGTGGTGCCGTCGCCCGCATCATCGTTGGCACGGGAGGCAACGTCCTTGACCAGCTGCGCGCCCATGTTTTCGAAACGGTCCTTCAGCTCGATTTCCTTGGCAACGGAAACGCCATCCTTGGTGATGGTCGGAGCGCCGAAGCTTTTCTCGATGACGACGTTACGGCCTTTCGGGCCGAGGGTCGCTTTTACCGCGTCAGCCAGGACGTTGACGCCTACGAGCATCTTCTTGCGAGCGGAGTCGCCGAACTTAACTTCTTTAGCAGCCATGTTGATTCTTCCTCAAATTCTGTTGATGGAACGCAGTTCGCTATAAGCGAGCGCTGATCAGGCTTCGACGACGGCGAGAATCTCGTTCTCGCTCATCACCAGCAGGTCTTCACCGTCGACCTTGACGGTGTTGCTGCCGGAGTAAGGGCCGAACACGACCTTGTCGCCAACCTTGACGGCCAGCGGACGGACTTCGCCGTTATCCAGAACGCGGCCAGTGCCTACAGCGACGACTTCGCCACGGTTGGGCTTCTCGGCAGCGGAGCCCGGCAGCACGATGCCGCCTGCGGTCTTGGTTTCTTCTTCGCTGCGACGAATCACGACGCGGTCATGCAGAGGACGAAGCTTCATTGTCGATCTCTCCTAGTACAGTGGTTTCCATGCCGATGCATTCTCATCGGCGGGTTGGCAAATCCGGCGGTGCCGGTTGCGGCCCGCAATGCGAGCCGCAGAAGACGGACTGTCAAATCGCGACAGCGACCTTGCGGTGACCGCTACATGCGGGCGGCAAAAACGATTTCAAGGGTGGAACGCGAATTTTTTGCGTCGGCGAAGATAAAAAAGGCATGCCGTGGCATGCCTTTGCTTGGGGGGGAAACGGGCTATTTGTCGCGGCGTTCCCACTCGCCCTCGATGATATTCGGCCGCTGCGGGCCCTCACGATGTTCATGTTGCTGACGCAGGTCGTCGGTAAAGGCCCTGCGCCGCTGCGCCTGCGCTTCGACACGACGCCCGACAAAGCCTAGAAAGAGGTTGCGCGACGGCGGAAACAACACCAGCAGCGCAACGATGTCGCTGAGAAAACCAGGCAGGAACAGCAGCCCGCCTGCCAGGGCCATCATCAAGCCCTGAAGCATCTCCCGTTCCGGCAATTCACCACGCGCCAGCCGCTCGCGTGCACGCCAGGCAGTGGCAAAACCGGCCAGGCGCATCAACAGGATCCCGGCCATACCACTGATGACCAGCAGGAGGATGGTGGGCAACACCCCGATCGAGCCGCCAACCTTGATCAGCAGTGCCAGCTCGGCCAGCGGAAACAGGAGAAACAACAACAGGAAAATACGCATCAAGAAGTCCTTTGCGGAAGTACGGCTTCCGGAATTGTGTAGATGACGGCGGTGCGCAGCGAATTCAACCCAGCTGACGAACAGGCCTGTAACCGAATTATTCGCCCCGCTCCAGCAGCCGGAATCAGCTTCGGGCCATTGCGACCAAGGCATGCCGCACCTCATCTGGCGTGGCGCATCTGGAGGGGAAGGCGAGCCAGTAGATGGACTGCCCGATCCGCAGATGGAAGCCTTCGCTGTCGATGCCGGCCATGGAAGCCTCCTGCGTGGCCAGGAGCCCGGCCCGCTCTACGTAATGGGCAATGGCGGATGCGTGATCGCTGTTCATGTGATCGATCATGCCGCCCTCGGCGCCGCCCCGCGAGGCGAAGGGGTTGGCCAGCGCGACCTGATCCAGCCAGTGAATCGCCCCGAAGCCACCGATATACCGCCACCGCACCGGCTGCAGCACCCAGAAGTCGAAATCATGGACGCGGTGATAATCCCTGGACTCCGGAAAGTAGCGGTAATAACGCGCCGCTGCCATCTCGATGGCTTCCTGCTCGACGAGTTTCCGCGCCTCGGCCAGCATGGTCAGGCGGCCGGTCGCCTGAACGTCCTCGACGCCGCGTTCGCCCACCAGCATCGAGCAGCGCGGGTCGGCCGTGAGGTTTTTGGTGTGCTGGGCAATCCGGCTGATCAGGATCAGAGGCCAACCCTGCTCATCCAGGCAATAGGGTACTGCCGAACCGAAGGGGAAGCCGGGCATGCTCTGGGAATGGGTGGAAAGCACGCCTCGGTATTCCTTGAGCAGTAGGAGTCGGGCATGCTTGGCGGCTTCTGCGCTCACCTGGGCACCTCATGGCTGGTCACTGTCGATTGCCGCCAGCATACCGGTTCATGCCTGGGACGTCGCGATACGCACTGACATACAGGCACGGAGATCAGCATGCAGCTCAACGACAAGATCATCATCATCACCGGAGGCGGCCAGGGTCTGGGCCGCGCCATGGGCGAATATCTGGCAGCCAGAGGCGCGCGGCTGGCCTTGGTCGACCTCAACCAGGAGCGCCTGGACGAGGCGGTAGCGGCATGCAAGAACGCCGGCGGCGAGGCGCGCGCCTATCTGTGCAACGTGGCAAACGAAGAACAGGTAAGCCAGATGGTTTCCCAGGTCAGTGAGGATTTCGGTGGCCTCGACGGCCTGGTGAACAATGCGGGGATCCTTCGTGACGGCCTGACCATCAAGGTGAAGGACGGCGAGCTGTCAAAGATGAGTCTCGCCCAATGGCAGGCGGTGATCGATGTCAACCTCACCGGCGTGTTTCTCTGCACACGCGAAGTAGCAGCCAGGATGATCGAGCTGAAACGTCAGGGTGCGATCGTCAATATCTCCTCGATTTCACGGGCCGGCAATATGGGCCAGGCGAACTACTCAGCGGCAAAAGCCGGCGTTGCAGCCGACACGGTGGTCTGGGCGAAGGAACTGGCGCGCTACGGCATCCGTGTAGCCGGCGTTGCTCCCGGCTTCATCGAGACGGAGATGGTGGCCAGCATGAAACCGGAGGCACTGGAAAAGATGACCACCGGGATTCCATTGAAACGCCTCGGCAAGCCGATGGAAATCGCCCACTCGGTCGCCTATATCCTGGAGAACGACTACTTCACCGGGCGCATTCTGGAGCTCGATGGCGGGCTGCGGCTCTAAGCGCTAAAGCTGGAGGCTGGAGGCTGGAACGTATGGGCGCCGGTTCCAAATAGTCTTCCTGCCTCCAGCGGTTTTATCCTCTCTACCGCTTACCAGCCTACACCGAAGCCAATGCTGTACTGGGTTTCGTCCAGATCGCTTTCAGCGCCGCTGACGATATCCTTCTCGGCTTTCATGTTCAGCGACGCCCAGTCGGTCACCTTGTAACGCAGCCCGACTTCTGCGTCGAGCTCGTAGTCAGCGACATTTTCCAGTGGCTTGCCGATCTCGCCGTTGCTGAACAGCTCGAACGTCTTGCCCACCAGATAGCGGTTGTAGTTCCACTTCAGGGCGAGGGAGTAAAAGTCTTCGGTGTTGCCGTTGGCGAACTGGTAGTCGCTGCGGTTGGCCAGGGATGCCAGCGAGAAGGCACCGAGCTCGTTATCCCAGAATTGATAACCCGGACCGGTACCGATGGTGCGCTGGCGACGGACGTCCTCGATCTTGTCGCGCTTGTATTCCAGACGTCCCTGCCAGAACCAGTGCTCATCGAGGAAGCGGTCGAGGGCGTATTCGGCATCCCAGTTATCCGTTGCCGTCACGTCGTTGCGGTATTCGCGGTTGTAGCTACCGGAGCCGTTATGGCGCCACAAACCATGACGCGCCGACGTTTTGAACGATACGTCATAGTCATCCGTGTCGGTTTCGGCGCGCTTGTAGTCCAGCGCCACATCGACATTCCCCTTCCAGGTCAGGTCCTGAATCAGCGGCTTCGGATGGATGATTTGCGTGATGCTGGTCAGCGGGACCGTGCGTGGCGTACCGCCATTGCTCAAGGTGACCTTGCCATCTCCAGCGGCCTGCAGCGACTTGGCCACTTCGCCGGAAACGTCGTTTTCCTTGACCAGCAACTGCTGGTTGCTTTCCAGGGTCGCAACCTGACTCCACTTTACCGGTATCGACCCGCCGTACTCGGTTTCGATCAGCAGCTTGCCGCCGTCCAGCACGCTGATCTTGCCGGTGAGCCGGTCACCGTTTTTTAGCCATACGGTATCGGCGACCGATGACAGAGAGAACGCCGACAGGGTTACGCAAAGCAGGGTTCGGGGAAGCAATGGGGAGAACATAGGCAGGGGATATCTGGGTAAATGAGAAAGGCAGGCATTATCCTTATGCACCGATAGTCGACAAGCACTGGCCGCCAAACGGAACCGTAGTTCTTATCGCGCCCCCTGCGAACGGAGCCAAACGATGCCAAACACCAGGGCCGACGCCCAGCTGGACGTACTGCGAACAAGCGATTCGGAAACTCGCCGGGCAGCACTCTATCTGGCGCTGGCGCAGATTCCGCAAGGCAAGGTCATCAGCTATGGCGAACTTGCCGCCGTTGCTGGACTGGGTCGGGCGGCACGCTGGGTCGGACGGGTTCTCTCGCAGTTGCCGGACGATACCCGCCTGCCTTGGCACCGGGTGCTGGCCGCTGGTGGAAGACTGAGCCTGGCCGCCGGGACCGTATCGGGCGAGGAGCAACGTGCTCGACTTCGCGCCGAGGGCGTGCAGCTAGTCAACGACCGTGTCGACATACGTCGGCACGGCTGGCATTCGGCGGAGCACAGCGGGTAGAGTGCGCCCTTCATGTTCTTCCGCTATTTGCCCTTATGTCTCGTGAAACCTGGCGCGCCGCGCTAGCCGCCTATGCCAGCCCAGCCTCACTGACACTGCTGATCCTTGGCTTCGCTGCCGGGCTTCCGGCGATCCTGGTTTTTTCCACGCTCTCGGTGTGGCTACGCGAGGCTGGGGTGTCTCGCGAAACCATTGGTTTTGCCAGCTGGATAAGCCTGGCCTATGCATTCAAATGGGT
The DNA here is from genome assembly GCF_058536345.1 of Stutzerimonas sp. C6.4V. NCBI lineage: Bacteria > Pseudomonadati > Pseudomonadota > Gammaproteobacteria > Pseudomonadales > Pseudomonadaceae > Stutzerimonas > Stutzerimonas sp. C6.4V. The sequence goes on along the minus strand of NZ_JBZUBM010000001.1, from coordinate 483,118 downwards.
ATGGTCGCCAATGCTCGATCAGTGGCGCCTGCCCTGGATTGGCGGCCTGGGCCGGCGACGTTCCTGGTTGGTGCTTTCGCAGGCGGTGATTGCGGTCGGCCTGATCGGCATGGCCATGTGCAACCCGCAACAGAATCTGACCATGCTGATTGCACTGGCGGTGGCGGTGGCTTTCGCCTCGGCCACCCAGGACATTGCAATCGACGCCTATCGCCTGGAGATCGCCGAGGACAAGTTGCAAGCCACGCTGGCGGCGAGCTACATGACTGGCTACCGAATCGCGATGCTGCTGGCCAGCGCCGGCGCCCTGTTTCTTGCCGAGTGGCTGGGCTCAAGCAATGTGGAGTACGACCAGGCTGCCTGGGCCACGACCTACATCGCCTTCGCCCTGCTCATCCTGCCGGGCCTGGTCACCAGTCTGCTGATCCCGGAACCCGAAGGCGCAGCCCCCCTGCCCAACGAACCTTCCCTATTCACCTTCAACCATCAGTTGGCCGCGGTCGGGCTGCTGCTGGTGCTGCTCATCTCCGTACCGGCGATGATCAATGCACTGATTGCCCAGGCCTGGCCACGGGCAACGCTCTACTTTCTTTTCATCATCGGCTCGCTCTCCCCTTGGGGGCGCTCGCTGATGATTCCGGTGCGGCAGATGCTTCACCAGGCCGGCCAGCGCCAGCGTCCGGCGCGATTCGATTTCGTACACCAGGCGGTATCGGTCATCGTCCTGATCATCCTGATGGTGTCCGCTACAGGCATGTTTCAGTCGTACTGGGGCGGTTACTGGCCGCGGGGAACCATGTACCTGTTGATTTGCTGGGGCTGTCTCTCCGGCCCGGGCCGGATCCTGATGGGGCCAGTGCTGACACCCATCACCGATTTCATCTTCCGTTACCGCTGGCAGGCGCTGCTGTTGCTTGGGCTGATCGCCACCTACCGGATGTCCGATACAGTAATGGGAGTCATGGCGAACGTCTTCTACATCGACCAGGGGTTCAGCAAGGACCAGATCGCCAGCGTCAGCAAGCTCTTCGGCCTGATCATGACCCTGCTCGGCGCCGCCTTCGGCGGGCTGCTGATCGTGCGCTTCAGCATTCTGCCGATCCTGTTCATCGGCGGTGCTGCCTCGGCCGCCACCAACCTGATGTTCATGTTGCTCGTGGATATGGGCGCCAACCTGAACATGTTGATCGTCACGATTTCCTGCGACAACTTCAGCGGCGGGTTGGCCTCGACAGCTTTTGTTGCCTATCTTTCGAGCCTCACCAACCTGAAGTTTTCCGCCACTCAATACGCGCTGCTCAGCTCCCTGATGCTGTTACTGCCAAGACTACTGGGTGGTTACTCAGGCGTAATGGTCGAGCGGCTTGGCTACAGTGACTTCTTCCTGGTCACTGCTCTCCTTGGCGTTCCGACCCTCGTGTTGATCCTTTGGCAATGGACCCGCAGCCGCCGCCAGCCAGATCCAGCCGACCCGCTGGCAGCTACGGAACAGACCTGAGAGAGGCCGGCAATGCCGGCTTCCCTTAAACGGGCTGAACGAGGTTCAACTCTGAACCAGGTGTACCACGCGCTGCGGAAACGGGATGCCGATACCGGCTGCGTCGAATCGCTCCTTGACCAATTCGGTAAAGCCGAAGGTCACCGGCCAGAAATCGCCCGTGGCGACCCATACCCGCAGCGACAGATTCACCGAACTGTCGGCCAGCGCGACGACATGGACCACCGGCTCCGGGTCGCGCAGTACGCGTTCGTCTTCGGCGATCTGCAGCAGGATCTTGCGCGCCAGCTTGATATCGGCGCCATAGTCGATACCGATATTGATATCGGCGCGCCGGCGCGGCTCGCGGGAATAATTGGTGATATGCCCATTCGAGAGGCTGCCGTTGGGCACCACGATGGTCTTGTTGTCGGCAGACTTGAGGACGGTGTGAAAGATCTGGATCGAATGGACCGTTCCAGCCACCCCCTGGGCTTCGATCCATTCACCGACGCGGATCGGGCGAAAGATCAGGATCAGCACGCCCCCGGCAAAATTGCCCAGACTGCCCTGCAGGGCAAGACCGATCGCAAGGCCCGCCGCGCCGATCACGGCAATGAAAGACGTCGTCTCGATACCGACCATCGACGCCACGCTGATCAGCAACATGGCCTTGAGGACAACGCCTGACAGGCTTTCGATGAAGCCATGCAGAGACGGATCGATCTGACGGCGCTGCAATATCCCGCCAACCTTGCCGACAAGCTTGTTGATCAGCAGCCAGCCGACCAGGAAAGTGACCAGCGCCAGCGTGACCTGCGCTCCATATTGAATGACGACCGGCAACCAGGCCTCGGACAGTTCGATCAGGTAATCAACACTGAAATCCATTGGAAAGGGAGTCTCCTTAGAGCACCGAGCGCCCCGGCTGGGCGGTTCGCTCGGCTAATGCGGAAAGGCACGCGAGAGCGCGCGGGGAGGTGAATCAGTCGCGGAAATTGTTGAACTGCAGCGGCATGCCGAAATCCTTGGCACGCAGCAGCGCGATGGCCTCCTGCAGATCGTCCCGCTTCTTGCCGGTTACCCGAACCTGCTCGCCCTGGATGGCGGCTTGCACCTTGAGCTTGGCATCCTTGATGTGGGCGACGATCTTCTTCGCCAACTCCTTGTCGATGCCTTCACGCAGAATGACGTCCTGCTTGACCGTCTTGCCAGATGGGTAGGGATCCTTGAGCTCAAGGCATTGGATGTCGATCTTTCTCTTGGCCAGGCTCAGCTTGAGAATTTCCAGCATCTGCTCTAGTTGGAAATCAGCGTCGGCGGTCAGGTGGACCGTCAACTCCTTGGACTCGAAACTGCCTTTACCGCGTAGATCGTAACGCCGGTCCAACTCCTTTACGGCGTTGTCGACGGCGTTGGTCACTTCGTGCTTGTCCAGCTCGGACACCACGTCGAACGAGGGCATGGGATTCCTCCATTGATAAAACGGCGCAGCGGTGTGATCCAGCGCGCTCTGCTTGACGGTTCAAATGCGCCATCATTATAACTGGTCGGGCCGACGACGCCTGGCTGCCAAGGTAATACGGAAATTTTCCTCCTCTATTGAGCCGTTGAATGCCCAACCCCCAACTCAGCATCCTGGTGGTCGACGACGCCAAGTTCTCCAGCGTCATGATTGGTCGAGCCCTGGCGAAAGCCGGTTATGAAGATGTGCGCTTTGCCAATAGCGCAAGCGCTGCGCTGGAGCTGATCCAACAGCGCCCGACCAATGTTCTGCTGGCCGACTGGCTGATGCCGGAAATGGATGGCCTGGAGCTGACTGCCCAGGTGCGTCAGCAGGACGAGATGTCCGATCACTACACCTATATCATTCTGCTGACCGGACGAGACGGTCAGGACGTGCTCAGCCAGGCCTTCGACCGAGGCGTGGATGACTTCATCGGCAAGTCAGCCATGAATGAACAGCTGGTGCCGCGTGTGTACGCAGCCGACCGGATATGCGGCTCGCTGCAACGCCTGATGCACGAAAACCGCCTGCTGACCGAAAACATCGCCAGCCTGGAGAAGCGCAACCTCATCGATCCCACCACTGGTCTCGGCAATGTCCGCTATCTGCGCCAACGGCTCGCAGACAGCCTGCGCCAGGTCGAGAGCCGCGGCGGTGCGCTTTGTTACCTGATCATCGGGCTGCCGGAAATCAGCAGCCAGAGACATCGTTACGGTGAGCTCTTTCATCAGGAGTTGTTACGTGGAGTCGCACGGCGGCTGCAGCAGCTTGTGCGACCGCTGGATATCCTGACCCGCCTCGACGACAGCCACTTCGCCCTGCTCGCACTGGTCCAGGACCTGCAAGGCTGCTCGCCGAGCAGCTTCAAACGCCTCCATGAGGGGCTTAATCTCAAGGCCTTCAAGACCAGCGAAGGCTTCATCTCGCTCAAGGCCGGCATCGGCCTGGTCAGCCTCGATGCAAGGGCGCTGCCCCTGACAGCAGACGTCATCATGGCACGTGCCGAATCGCTGCTGGCGGATGCGTATGCCACCGGCCGTATCGTGCCGTTCAAGTTCAAGCAACCGGCGTTATGACAACCTGGCATGTATTGGGCGCAGGCAGCCTTGGCTGCCTCTGGGCTACGCGCCTGGCTAGGGCCGGGCTGCCTGTGCGGCTTATCCTGCGGAACACGCAGCGCCTGAGGGCCTACCAGGCTGCAGCGGGCGTCAGCCTGGTCGAGGCAGGACAAACCTCGCTCTTTCCCATGCTCCCCGAAGAGCCCGCCGGCTGCGCCCCGATCCAGCGGCTATTGGTCGCCAGCAAGGCCTATGATGCAGAAGCCGCCGTTGCCAGCGTGTCAGCGCGTCTGGCGCCGGGGGCAGACATCCTGCTTTTGCAGAACGGCCTGGGGAGCCAGGAGGCGGTTGCGGCACGCTGGCCGGACAGCCGTTGCATCTTCGTTTCAAGCACCGAAGGCGCCTATCGCGACGCGGACTTTCGCGTGGTCCATGCCGGCCATGGGCAAAACTGGTTGGGCGACCCGGCCAACATCGACCCTCCCGTGTGGCTGGCCGAGTTGGAAGCAGCCGGGATTCCCCAGCAGTGGACGCCGCAGATCATGTCCCGCCTGTGGCGCAAACTTGCACTCAATTGCGCCATCAATCCACTGACTGTCCTGGATGACTGCCGTAACGGCGAGTTGCTGAAGCAACGCGAAGCACTTCACAGCTTGTGCGACGAACTGGTGGCGGTGCTTGGCGCCTGCGATCAGCACGACGCGGCGCAAGGGCTGGAAGCTGAAGTGTTCAGGGTTATCGAGGCGACCGCCAGCAACTTTTCTTCGATGCATCAGGATGTGCGCAACGGACGACGCACCGAGATCAGCTTCCTGCTCGGCAAGGCCTGTCAGGCTGCATGCCTGCATGGCATCCAGGCGCCGGCCCTTAGCGACTTGCTACGGCGGCTGCAGACGCACCTTAAGCATCTTGGATTGCCGGTGGACTGAGGCACCGCTACCCTGCTGGGAAACCCGTCGCCTGTAATTGCCATGACCCTGCGCCAGCGCCTCGAAAACCTGCCGGTCGGCCGCAAGCTGCTGATCGCCCTCCTTGTCCTGCTGGCGGCTGTGCTGCTGGTCTCGAATCTTGCTTTCATCAGCGCGGCGTATTGGATTTCCAGGCAAAGCGTTGCACCCCAGGCAATGCATACGCTCGGCGCACTGTTTGCCACGCCCGAACTGAGCAATCGCGCGCTGGAGTCCGAGGCGGCGGCCGATGAGCTGTTGCAGAAGCTAGGCGACTACGCACCTCTGCGAGCCGCGATGATCTATGACAGCGCCGGGTTGCGCCTCGCGCAGCTGTATCGCGGCGACCCGCTGGACATGCCTCAGCGCATCGGCGAGCTGTCGGCCTGGCAAAAGACCGAGATGCGCGCCAACCTGCTGGTCGAACTGCCCCAGGCAGGAGGACCGCCCGGGCACCTGCTGATCGTCGCCAGCAGCGAGCTGCCAGGGGCCTTTTACACAGGGACCCTGACGGCGAGCCTGGCGATCCTGCTGGCAAGCCTGCTGCTCTGGTTGCTGGTGGCACGACAGATCCGCAGATTGATCACCCAACCGATCCGCGACCTCGAGGCCCTTTCTCGCCAGGTCACTCGCGAGGAGAACTATTCGCTGCGCGCCACGCCACGCAATCAGGACGAGATCGGCCGTCTTGCCGACGCCTTCAATACGATGCTGTCGCGCATGGAGGCGCGCGAGCAACAGCTCAAGCGTGCCCGTGACGATGCCCAGGATGCCTTCGACCACGCCCAGGGACTGGCTGAAGAAACCCGACACTCCAACCGCAAGCTGGAATTGGAAGTGCAGGTTCGCAGCAAGATCGAGAAGAAGCTCACCGGGTTCCAGAACTACCTGAACAGCATCATCGACTCGATGCCATCGGTGCTTATCGCCCTAGACGAACAGCTATACGTGACCCAGTGGAACCAGCAGGCCAGCGCACTTTCCGGCACGTCCATCGATGACGCCCTGAACCAGCCGGTATTCATTGCCTTTGAGCCATTGAAGCCGTTTCTGGCGCAGATACGTCGGACATCCGAACGGCACCAGGTAGAAAAGATCGAGCGGCTCACCTGGACCGTCAACGAAGAGCCCCGGCATTACGCCATGACACTCTACCCGCTGATGGGCGGTGGTGGGCGCGGCGTGGTGATCCGCATCGACGACATTACCGAGCGCATCAACATGGAAGAAATCATGGTGCAGTCGGAAAAGATGCTTTCCGTCGGCAGCCTGGCGGCGGGTATGGCACATGAGATCAACAATCCCCTCGGGGCGATTCTGCACAACGCACAGAACATTCGCCGACGCCTGTCTCCCGACCTGGAGCGCAACCGTGAGGCGGCGGATGACACAGGCGTGTTGCTGGAAGCCGTGAACCAATATCTGCAGCGGCGAGAAATACCGCAGCTGCTCGACGGCATCCAGCAGGCAGGTTCACGCGCCGCCAAGATCGTCAGTCATATGCTGAGCTTCAGCCGACTTAGCAATCGGCAGCTTGCCGATTGCCAGCTAAGCGTGCTGATCGACCAGGCACTGGAGATTGCCGGCAACGACTTCGCGCTGATAGAAGGATTCGATTTCCGTGCCATCGAGATCGTCCGCGATTTCGACCCGCAGCTCGATCGAGTGCCCTGCATTGGCAACGAATTGGAACAGGTGCTGCTTAACCTGCTGAAGAACGCCGCGCAGGCGATTCATCAGAAACCGGTTCCGGTTCGCTCGCGCGGGCTGATCCTCCTGCGTACACGCCTGAACCCGCCCTGGGCGGAAATACAGGTGGAAGACAATGGCGGAGGCATTCCCGAGCATATCCGCAAGCGGATCTTCGAGCCTTTTTTCACCACCAAGGAGGTGGGCCAGGGAACCGGGCTGGGCCTTTCCGTTTCGTATTTCATCATCACCAACAATCACAAGGGCCAGATGGAAGTTCAGTGCAAGCCGGATCATGGCACCTGTTTTACCCTGCGCTTGCCGCTGAACTCACCCACCGAAGCCAACGACGGCTAGCAAGGAATACTGATGGGCAACCGACTTTCGAAGATCTACACCCGTACCGGTGACGCCGGCGAAACCGGCCTGGCCGATGGGCGCCGGGTGCCCAAGGACCACCCACGGATCGAGGCCATGGGTGAGATCGATACTCTCAACAGTCAGCTGGGCCTGCTGCTGGCCGAACTGGCCGAAGCCCAGGCCCGCTGGCCGGAGCTGGCCGAATTGATCGAGGTCCTGAGCCCCTGTCAGCACCGCTTGTTCGATCTGGGCGGCGAACTGGCGATGCCGGAATATCAGGCTCTGACGGACACGGAAGTGGCACGCCTGGAAGCGGCGATCGACCATTGGAATCTTGAACTCGGACCGCTCGAAGACTTCATCATGCCCGGCGGGTCGCGCCTGATTGCCCTTGCACATCTGTGCCGAAGCATGGCCAGGACCAGCGAGCGCCGCTGCCAGCAGCTCAACGCCATCGAGCCACTGCGCGCGGTGGGATTGTCCTATCTCAATCGCCTTTCAGACCTTTTCTTTGTCGTGGCCCGCCTGATCGCGCGTCGCCAGGGTTGCGCGGAAATCCTCTGGCACGCCGCCAACGCACCCGCCAACGCCGATGGCTGAGCCAAACCCTCGGCGCGAGCGCTACCTGGACGGTCTGCACGCAGCATGGGAAGTGCTGATCGTGCTACTGGTCTGCGTCAATCTCGGGTTGATCCTGTTCGACAGCCTGTTCATCTTGCAGCCGATCAACCAGGCGCTGGCCGACTGGGCGCCCGGGCTGTATCGGCGCTACGAAACGACCGTCCACGAGAATTTTCAGCACATCGATCTCGCCTTCGTCGCGATTTTCATCTTCGATGTATTGCTGGGCTGGGCCGTCGCACTGTTCGAGCGGCGCTATGTCCGCTGGTATTACTACCCGTTCGCCCATTGGTACGACGTGCTCGGGTGCATTCCGCTGAGCGGTTTTCGCTGGCTTCGGGTATTGCGGGTCGGCAGCCTGCTGTTCCGGCTACAGCGACTTGGGTTGATCGATGTGCGGAACTGGGCCGTGTTCGGCCTGATCAACCGCTACTACCTGCTGCTGCTGGAAGAGCTGTCCGATCGTGTCATGGTTCGCCTGTTCAGCCGCATGCAACAGGAGATCGGCGCCAGCGACGACCTATCCCGCCGCTTGCTGCAAGAGGTGGTCAGACCGCGTAAAGAGCGACTGCTCAACGACCTTTCGCGCCGCATGCACAGCATGTTGGAGAGCGGTTATCGCGATAATCGCGGCGCCATCGAAGGCTATGTGGGTGGACTGATTCACCAGGCATTGCTGAACAACCCCGAGGTGACCCGCCTGCGCCGCCTGCCCATGGGCGGACGCGTCGCCGATACCCTGGATGAAGCGCTCGCCGACATCGCTGCACAGTTGCTTCAGGGCGCAGCCGAAGGCCTTCAGAGCCCGCAATTCCAGCGACTGGCTCGAAGCCTGGCCGACGAGTTTTTCGAGGCATGGGTTTATCAGGACGAGCACACCGACCTGGCGCTCGAAGAGTTGCTGGTCGATGTCATCGAAGTGCTCAAGCAACAGGTACTGGATCGGCGCTGGAGCCGATTCGTCGGGCCTACCGAGCCACCCTCACCGCCAGGCTAGGGACTATTCCTTACTGCGGCAAAGCCTTCCTGCTGGTCCAGACGCGCGCCGACCACCATTTCCGTCGCCCAGTTCACCAGAATGTCGGTGTAGGCCTTCTGGCAGCAATCACTGGTCAAGGCGTGGTCGGCACCGAGGATGATCCGATGCGTCAGCGAGTGCGTCTGATGGAAGGCAGCGCGATAACTCATGATAGTGCTGTGCGGAACCAGATGATCGTGCTCGGACTCGACGATCAGCACGTCACCTCGGAAATCGGCACAGGCAGCCAGCGCCCTGTTTTCTTCGGGCAAGACACGCCGCCCACGCAGCTGATTGAGCAGATCCCGATTCAGCTGTCGCTTGGGCACCATCCAGTCGTCATCGCCATACAAAGCCGGGACACGCATCGCCAGCCATTTCACCGGCCTCAGCGCTGTAAGCAAGGCCGCGAGGTAGCCTCCGTAGCTGGTACCGACCACGGCGATGGCGGACGGATCGATATGCGGATGCTGCGCCAGCAGATCGTAAGCAGCCAACAGATCGTTCAGGTTCTGCTCACGCGTGACGGTTTGCTGTTGCGCCAGCGTCAAGGCGTGCCCGCGCAGATCGAATGACAAGCAGATGCAGCCCAGGCCCGCTATACCACGGGCGCGGGTCAGGTCACGCTCCTGGCTACCACCCCAGCCGTGCACGAACAGAACGCCGGGCAGCTTGGTAGGCGGGGACAGAAATGTACCAGCGATATGTTCATCATCGACCAGGATGTCTACGCATTCACTGTTGGTTGCCATAATCCTCTACCGTTACGTACTTGGTAATAAAGCCGACGTCCGCATCTTCGTCGCGAAAAAGTACGGTTGCACCAGGAGGGACCCTTTGCTCCTCTCCATAAAGCTCCACGGCGGAAGCCCTGACCGCACCATTTGCCCCCTGGCTGAATGCTTCAAGCGCAGCGATTTCCGCACCACTGGCCCCACCGATTCGCCAAGATTGCTCCAGAACGCCTGAACAGGCGCGCCCCCGCCCATCGACCCCCTGGGCAATGTCGTAGTTGCGGCGGGACGCGAAGAAGCCTCGAAAGCATGCCGATGCTGCATCGTCGTAAACCTGAGCCTGCATCACCGCCAGACGGGCCTTTTCAGGGAGGTCGAGGCCTAGCAAAGCCTCGAAATCACCTGCAGAGACCACCAGGTCAGATCCGCCGTATACGGTTTCCCCCGCGTTATCCGAAGTCAGCCGCTGTGTGCCGTAATAGCTGATCGTGTGACCAGCGACGCGGATCTGTCCGACACTGAAGGTCGTGACGTGCTCAAGGTTGGCCTCGAGTACCAGCCCATACTGCGCGAGCTCTTTCTCGTCCAGAGGCTCCAGCGCGTGGTCCAGTGCCTGCTCGGTGCCGATTTTTTCCTGCCCCCTTCCGCCGGTGGCGCGCACCGGCTTGAGTCTCAGAGAACCTTCATTCAGCAGTCGACGCCCGGCCTCACGAGCGTCTTCCAGCGAAAAGACGCTGTACCCGGGGAGCACACTGCCAACGACCCGAGCGGCGAAGTCTCGCGACCAGCCAATCGGCGCATCTGCGTCTGGCCGGACAAGCGGGTGGGTGATGGCCTTGGTCTCGATGAAGGCTTGAGGCACCACGCCGCCGAACAGGTCCTCCTCGCTCTCCAGACCCAACGCTCGGGCTGCATCGGTGCCTATGATGGTGCCCGACGGTACGAAGTACAGCGGGTGGAGATATTCCACGGTGCGGTCGTACTCACCAACGAAACTCATACCCTGCAGCTTCGCCAGGCGCCTGGCCAGATGCTCGTGTACGGCCTTTTCATGTTGAGGGTCCCTGGATCGATTGGCCAGGGTTACTACTGCCCCGCGGGGCGTTTGCGGCGCGTCCGCTTCTATCATCTCTGGGCTCGCTCCATGGACTGCTGGTACATGCACGGCGAGCGGTGGATTACCGCCCGTATCGCTCGTTATCACCCGAGCCAAAGCGGATCCGGTGTAAGTGAGTAGACCCTCCGTGTCGACTATCTATCCTTCGATCGGCATCAGCAGCGCTGGATTGCAGCAGCCATAAACGACAAAGGGGAGCAGACCTGATCTGCTCCCCTTCTTTTTTGCATACCCGCTTTAGCTTTCGACGGAGCTGCGGATCAGGTGGTCGAAGGCGCTCAGCGAGGCCTTGGCGCCTTCCCCGATGGCAATGACGATCTGCTTGTACGGCACCGTGGTGACGTCACCGGCAGCGAAGATGCCTGGCAGGGAGGTCTCGCCGCGTGCGTCGACGATGATCTCGCCGCGTGAGGTCAGCTCCACCGTGCCCTTCAGCCAATCCGAGTTCGGCAGTAGGCCGATCTGCACGAAGATGCCTTCCAGCTCCAGCTCGTGGAACTCGCTGGAGTTGCGGTCCTTGTAGGTCAGGCCGGTGACTTTCTGGCCATCACCCAGGACTTCACTGGTCAGGGCACTGGTGATCACGGTGACGTTCGGCAGGCTGTGGAGCTTCTTCTGCAGTACGGCATCGGCACGCAGCTGGCTGTCGAATTCAAGCAGCGTGACCTGGGCGACGATACCGGCCAGGTCGATGGCCGCTTCGACACCCGAGTTGCCGCCACCGATAACCGCCACGCGCTTGCCCTTGAACAGCGGACCGTCGCAGTGCGGGCAGTAGGCAACGCCACGGCCGCGGTATTCCTGCTCGCCGGGTACGTTCATTTCCCTCCAGCGCGCGCCGGTCGCGAGAATCAGCGTCTTGGCCTTCAGCGAGCCGCCATTCTCCAGCTTGATCTCATGCAGGCCGCCTGCGCTCGTCGCTGGGATCAACTGAGCCGCGCGCTGCAGGTTCATGATGTCGACTTCGTACTCGCGCACGTGATTTTCCAGCGCACGGGCCAGTTTCGGGCCTTCGGTCTCGTTGACCGAGATGAAGTTCTCGATGGCCATGGTGTCCAGCACCTGACCCCCGAAGCGCTCTGCCGCGACGCCGGTACGGATGCCCTTGCGCGCCGCATAGATCGCCGCAGCCGCGCCGGCCGGGCCGCCGCCGACCACGAGCACGTCGAAGGCATCCTTGGCGCTGAGCTTCTCGGCATCACGCGCCGAGGCGCCGGTATCAAGCTTGGCGAGGATCTCCTCTTCGCCCATGCGGCCCTGGCCGAACAGCTCGCCATTGAGGTAGATGCTCGGCACGGACATGACCTGCCGTACCGTGACCTCTTCCTGGAACAGCGCACCGTCGATGGCGACGTGGCGGATGTTCGGGTTGAGCACCGCCATCAGGTTCAGCGCCTGGACCACGTCCGGGCAGTTCTGACAGGACAGCGAGAAATAGGTCTCGAAGTTGTATTCGCCATCAAGGTTCTTGATCTGTTCAATGACCTCCGGTGCGGTCTTCGATGGATGGCCGCCAACCTGCAGCAGGGCCAGGACCAGCGAGGTGAATTCGTGGCCCATCGGGATACCGGCGAAACGCAGGCTGATGTCACCGCCGATGCGGTTGAGTGCGAACGATGGCTTGCGAACGTCGTTGCCATCGGTGCGCAGGGTGATTTTGTCGCTCAGACTGGTGATCTCTTCCAGCAAGGCGAGCATTTCCTGGGACTTGGCGCCGTCACCGAGGGACGCCACGATCTCGAACGGCTGGGTGACCTTTTCCAGGTAGGTTTTCAGTTGCGCTTTGAGATTGGAGTCCAACATGAGCAGCGATCCCCTTCTTGCAAAATTCAGGTAATAAAACGCCCGGACGGTTCACGCCCAGGCGTTTGGTAACGCAGACCGGAAAACCGATCAATGAAGCGGGATGGAAGGCCTGCGCAGTGGCGCAGCGCTTCCAGACCGTTCTTAGATCTTGCCGACCAGATCCAGCGAAGGAGCCAGAGTAGCTTCGCCTTCCTTCCACTTGGCTGGGCAGACTTCGCCCGGGTGAGCGGCGGTGTACTGAGCCGCTTTCAGCTTGCGCAGGGTTTCGCTGACGTCACGCGCGATTTCGTTGGAGTGGATTTCCACGGTCTTGATGACGCCTTCCGGGTTGATCAGGAAGGTGCCACGCAGGGCCAGGCCTTCTTCTTCGATGTGTACACCGAAAGCACGGGTCAGCTGATGAGTCGGGTCACCGATCAGCGGGAACTGGGCCTTGCCTACCGCCGGGGACGTTTCGTGCCAGACCTTGTGGGAGAAGTGGGTGTCGGTAGTGACGATATACACTTCAGTACCGGCCTTCTGGAACTCGGCGTAGCTGTTGGCAGCGTCTTCAATCTCGGTCGGGCAGTTGAAGGTGAAGGCAGCCGGCATGAAGATCAGCACGGACCACTTGCCCTTGAGGGACTCTTCGGTGACTTCGATGAACTTGCCGTTATGGAAAGCGTTGACCTTGAACGGCTGAACTTGAGTGTTGATCAGAGACATCTACTAACTCCTTTTGGGGTTGAGAACTTAACGGGGCCTACGATACCGCAAGTACCCGCATACGGTTAATTGATTGAGGGAATAATAGCGATAGTTTTCGCCTATCTATCATCAGCCTGGAATCACAGCTCAGTACGACACCAATTTCGGGCGGCAATTCGCGCCGAAGCGAGGTTCGACTCAAGATCCAGCACAACCTGGTGAAGCCGATGAGCGAGGCCAGAATGCTCTGATACCCGCCACGCCCTGTGCCCCAGCCCTAAAAGCATGATTGATATCGTTCGGACCAAGGCCACCCAGCAGATAAGCGGGCCGGACAAAGCCCGACAACAATTCAGCGGCGTATCGCCAGCCCAACGGCTGCGCATCGGGATGGGTCGCGGTATGCAGTATCGGCGAGAGCGTGATGAAATCAACCCCCATTGCCATGGCCAGGTCCATCTCGACCGAATCATGACATGACGCGGCAAGCCAACGCCCCGATTCGAGCGGCCTCCCTCCGCCCGCATGCTGTCTCAACTGCTCGGCAGTCACATGCCAGCCAGCGTCTGGAAACTCGCCCGCCCACTCCAGAGGGCCTTTGAGCATCACAGTCGCGCGCCCGCGACATATCTGCATGAACTGCCGTGCAAGCGCCCGGTAGCCCTCTGCTGGAAGGGAGGGCGAACGCAACTGGATCAGCCGAGCACCACGATCCAGGGCCAGGGCCAGCCCACTCAGCAGCTGTTCAGGGTCCAGGTTGTCCGGTGTGATGAGATAACGATCCGGCAAGCGCGCTGCAGTTACGATCGGCTGGTTTGCGGCAGGAAACACATAACCGGGCAACTCATCAGGAGTTACCCAGGCCAGCGGCTGCCCTTCGGCACCATGGGGTTCACCGGAGAAGGCGAGCACTTCCCAGACATCAAGCAAAACCTGTTTGTCCGGATAGTCGTGGCGCACCTGAATCAGCGGACGCGCCGCCGTCACTACGATGCCCAGTTCCTCTTCCAATTCACGGGCGAGCGCGTCTTCTGCTGTCTCGTCCTCCTCGACCTTGCCGCCGGGAAATTCCCACAAGCCACCCTGGTGCTTGTGCGGGGCGCGCCTTGCGATAAGAACGCACCCATTCGCTCCACGAACCACGCCGGCCGCCACATGAAGACGTTTCATGCGGCGCGGCCAGGCAGAAAACTGCAAGCCTCGAGCAGAAGCCGGTGCGTTTTCCTCAGCCTCATGTGCGTCGCGGCAGGGTCAGGTGCGGTATTCAGCATTGATCCGAACATACTCATGGGACAGGTCCGTGGTCCAGATCGTCTCGCTGCAACTGCCGCGACCAAGCTCGATGCGGATCTCGATTTCCTCCTTCGCCATGACCGCCGCCCCCTGTTCTTCCGTGTAGCCTGAAAAGCGGCCGCCCTGGCTCGCAATACAGACATCTCCGAGATAGACGTCGATCTTGCTGACATCCAGCTCGGGAACGCCTGCACGCCCTGCGGCCGCAAGGATGCGCCCCCAGTTCGGGTCGGAAGCGAAGAGTGCGGTCTTGATCAGCGGCGAATGCGCCACGGCATAACCGACATCAAGGCACTCCTGATGGTTTTTTCCGCCATTGACCTGAACGGTTACGAACTTGGTCGCGCCCTCGCCGTCCCGGACGATGGATTGCGCCACCTCCATGCTCACCTCGAACACCGCCTGCTTGAGCTTGGCGAACAATTCGCCGCTGGCCTCGGTGATTTCCGGCAAACCGGACCTGCCGGTTGCAACCAGCATGCAGCAGTCGTTGGTAGAGGTATCGCCATCAATGGTGATCCGATTGAACGATTTGTTTGCCGCATCACGTAGCAAGTCCTGAAGCACGTGCTGTGCCACCTTGGCATCGGTAGCAATGTAGCCAAGCATGGTTGCCATGTTGGGACGGATCATCCCGGCGCCCTTGGAAATGCCTGTCACTGTAACCATGACACCGTCGTGTTCGAACTGACGGCTTGCCCCCTTGGGCAGGGTATCGGTCGTCATGATGCCGGTTGCTGCTTCGGCCCAATGGTCTTCGCTCAGATCAGAGAGCGCGGCGGGAAGCGCGGTCTCGATCTTCTCCACGGGCAACGGCTCGCCGATGACGCCCGTCGAGAACGGCAGGATGGAATCCTGGTCGACGCCCGCCAGCCGGGCCAGGCTCGCACAGCTTCGGATCGCCGCCTGCATTCCCGGCTCACCGGTACCGGCATTGGCGTTTCCGGTGTTGGTCAGCAGATAGCGCACAGTACCCTGTACCCGCTGCTTGGCCAGGATGACCGGTGCAGCGCAGAACGCATTGAGCGTGAACACGCCTGCCACGGTTGAGCCTTCCGCGCAACGCATGACCACCACGTCCTTGCGCCCCGGCCGCTTGATGCCAGCCGAAGCGATACCAAGCTCGAAACCGGGGACCGGATGCAATGTAGGTAGGGGACCGAGACCAACAGCCATTGATGCGCTCCTTAATAGGATGGGTGGCCTCTGGCCACCGGAAAGTCAGGGAGAAAAACGCCGCGAGCGGCTAGAGCCGGTCGCGGCGTGGGCAAATAAGGGCGGCTTCGGTTATTGAACCTGCCCATGGCAATGTTTGTACTTCTTTCCAGATCCACAGGGGCAAGGTTCGTTGCGCCCGATCTTCTGCTCTGTACGTGCAGGCGCAGCCGTTGCCGCCACATCGCCCTCCTGCGGGTTCTCCTCGTCGTCCGCCAGCGCCGACACCTCTGCATGCTGGAATTGCATGCGCTGCGCCAGCTCCTCGGCCTCGCGACGCAAGCGCTGCTCTTCCTCGGCCGGGTCCTCGCGACGGACCTGCACATGGGAAAGAACTCGGATGCTGTCGCGCTTGATCGACTCGAGCAGTTCCTGGAACAGGGTGAACGACTCACGCTTGTATTCCTGCTTCGGGTTCTTCTGTGCGTAACCGCGAAGATGGATACCATGGCGCAAATGGTCCATGGTGGACAGGTGATCCTTCCAGAGATCATCGAGCACGCGCAATACGATCTGCTTCTCGAAGGTGCGCAGCGCCTCAGCCCCGGCCAGCTCTTCTTTTTCCTGGTAGGCCTCGACCAGTGCCTGAAGGATCCGCTCGCGCAGGGTTTCCTCATACAACTTTTCGTCTTCGTCTAGCCACTGCTGCACGGGCAGACGCACGCCGAAATCGCTGTAGAGTACCGCCTCCAGACCGCTGACATCCCACTGTTCGGGCAGCGACTGCGGCGGAATATGCTGGCTGATCGCGTGGTCGAGCGCTTCGCGACGGAACTCGCCAATGGTCTCGCCGATTTCTTCGGCCGCCAGCAGGCTGTTACGCATGTGGTAAATGACCTTGCGCTGCTCGTTGGCAACGTCGTCGTATTCGAGCAGCTGCTTGCGCATGTCGAAGTTGCGGCCTTCGACCTTACGCTGGGCCTTTTCGATGGCGTTGGTCACCATGCGATGCTCGATGGCCTCGCCGGACTCCATACCAAGTGCCTTCATGAAGTTCTTCACCCGGTCCGAGGCGAAGATACGCATCAGGCTGTCTTCCAGCGACAGGTAGAAGCGGCTCGAGCCAGCATCACCCTGGCGGCCGGCCCGACCACGCAGCTGGTTGTCGATACGGCGAGACTCGTGGCGCTCGGAGGCGATCACATGCAATCCGCCGGCTTCGAGCACGGCCTGGTGGCGCTTCTGCCAGTCGGATTTGATCTGGGCAACCTGCTCGTCAGTCGGGTTCTCCAGCGCTGCGACTTCCACTTCCCAGTTACCGCCGAGCAGGATGTCGGTACCGCGGCCTGCCATGTTGGTAGCGATGGTCACAGCCCCCGGGCGCCCAGCCTGCGCAATGATCTCGGCTTCCTTGTCGTGGTGCTTGGCGTTTAGCACCTTGTGCTCGATGCCCTCGCTGAGCAGCAGACGCGAAACGTATTCGGAAGTCTCGATGGTGGCGGTACCGACCAGCACAGGGCGTCCATTGTTCTGGCAGTCCTTGATGTCGGCGATGATCGCCGCGAACTTCTCTTCCTGGGTCAGGTAGACCAGGTCGTTGTAGTCCTTGCGTGCCAGCGGCTTGTTGGTCGGGATGACCATCACCGGCAGGTTGTAGATCTGCATGAACTCGAAGGCTTCGGTA
Organism: Stutzerimonas sp. C6.4V; assembly: GCF_058536345.1. NCBI lineage: Bacteria > Pseudomonadati > Pseudomonadota > Gammaproteobacteria > Pseudomonadales > Pseudomonadaceae > Stutzerimonas > Stutzerimonas sp. C6.4V. Next base: position 465,965 of record NZ_JBZUBM010000001.1, on the reverse strand, counting down.
TCGGCGGTACCGGTCATCCCCGACAGCTTCTTGTACAGACGGAAATAATTCTGGAAGGTAGTGGATGCGAGCGTCTGGCTTTCCGGCTGGATCGGCAGGCCCTCCTTCGCTTCAATGGCCTGATGCAAGCCCTCCGAGAGACGACGGCCCGGCATGGTCCGCCCTGTGTGCTCATCAATAAGCAACACCTGATTGTTCTGCACGATGTATTCGACGTTGCGATGGAACAGCTTGTGAGCACGAAGGCTTGAATAGACGTGAGTCAGCAAGCCCAGGTTGTGGGCGGAATAGAGACTTTCGCCCTCGGCCAGCAGCCCGGCCTTGGTCAGCATCTCCTCGACAAACTGATGGCCTGCTTCGTTGAGCTCGACCTGACGAGTTTTCTCGTCGATGGAGAAGTGCCCTTCCTGGGTAACGACCCCTTCCTCTTCCTCGATGTGCTGCTTGAGGAGTGGGATCAGCTGGTTGATCTGCTGGTACAGCTTGGAGCTGTCTTCGGCCTGGCCAGAGATAATTAGCGGCGTGCGCGCCTCGTCGATGAGGATCGAGTCGACTTCGTCGATCACGGCGAAATTGAGCTCCCGCTGGTTTTTCTCCTCGAGGCTGAACGCCATGTTGTCGCGCAGATAGTCGAAGCCAAACTCGTTGTTGGTGCCGTAGGTGATGTCTGCCGCGTAGGCGGCGCGCTTCTCCTGCGGCGGCTGGAACGGCGTGACGATTCCGACCGTCAGGCCCAGAAACTCATAGAGCGGACGCATCCAGTTGGCGTCGCGGCGCGCCAGGTAGTCGTTGACCGTTACGACATGGACACCTTTGCCCGCCAGAGCGTTAAGGTAGACCGCCAGGGTTGCAACGAGGGTCTTGCCTTCACCGGTGCGCATCTCGGCGATCTTGCCTTCGTGCAGGGTCATGCCGCCGATAAGCTGTACGTCGAAGTGACGCATACCCATGACACGCTTGCCCGCCTCGCGGCACACGGCAAAGGCTTCTGGGAGTATCTGGTCGAGGGTCTCGCCTTGGCCGAGGCGGGCCTTGAACTCTTCAGTCTTGCTCCGCAGTTGCTCGTCGGAGAGAGACAGCATCTGCTCTTCGAGCGCATTGACGGCCTGAACCGCCTTGAGCATGCGCTTGACCTCACGGTCATTCTTGCTACCAAAGAGCTTCTTCATTAAAGGCGCAAACATATCGACAAAGACTTCCATGCTGGGGATGGAGGCACGACCGCGGGCCACCACGGCTGCGTGCAAAGGGGGCATTCTACTCGGAAACGATCGAGAGGAAAGGTGCCTGCCTCGCAGCTGCGGCACCACGCGGCAAGCGAACGGGTACAGCCCGCCGCTTGTGAATCTGCTTGAAGCAGGCCCTCTGCCATCACTCTCTTACGGCGTAACCAGCCAGGCCTGAATATCCCCGCAGGCCCGTACGGCCATGCAGGCGCCTCTGCTAACATTGCATGCCATACTACCCGCACAGGTTTTCCTTATGTCGCTGCGTCCACCGCCGGCTAGAGCACCCGCTGCGCTGCTACGCGAAGCGAAGCCGCTCAAGGCCCTGTTCGGCGAAGCCAGGCGGCTGGACCGGTTGCAGCAGCTGGTCAACAGCCAGCTGCAGCCCGCCGCACGCGAACATTGTCATGTCGCTTCTTGGCGCGAAGGGTGCCTGCTACTCATCGTGACCGATGGGCATTGGGCGACGAGACTGCGCTATCAGCAGCGCCGGCTACAGCGACAGCTTCAGGCCATGCAGGACTTCGCCGGCCTTACCCGTATCATCTTCAAGGTGCAGCCACCCGACGCACCCCGGCACAAGCCAGGCCCGTCGCCCGAAATGTCTGCGCTTGCCGCAGAGAGCCTTCAGCAGACGGCCCGCGGCATTAGCGACCCGAGGCTCAAAGCAGCTCTTGAGCGCCTCGCCGGCCATGCCAAGGTGCGCGACAGCCATTGAATCGACAACGGGTACTGCTACGGTTGCCGGATACTCGAGAGACAAATCGAAGCAGGAAACAGCGATGCTCAAATATCCAACTGGCGGTTACCCATGCTGATCGGGGCCTTGCTTTTGATCACCTGGGCGATCCTCCTGATCCGCTATCCGTTGCGCGCCATTCCTGTTTCGCTCGGCGCGCTGCTCGGGCTCGGCCTGGTGGCGGGCTGGGTGATCTGGCAGGAACAGCGCGAAGCGCATCTTCTGGCCCAGCTTGAGCTGCAAATGGCTTATACGACCGATGCGTGCCCGGTCGCTCGCCCCTTGCACATCGTCTTGCACAACCGCAGCAACCAGCCATTGCGAAGCCTTCAGTGGCAGGTCGCTGCGTACTCGCCTGGGTCAAGCCTTAACCTGGCGAGTCCCAGCTACGACGAACTTCAATACCGGGGAGCGGCCGACCTGCAACCCGGTGCAAGCTGGGAATTATGCGCGCCTCTCCCATCGGTGCGCAGCGGCTACCGCGGCAGCGACCTTCTGTTCCAGGCCGAGCGTCTGCGGGGCAGCTTCGCCGATTGATAACAATTGCAGCTGCCCCTGTTCATCCAGCTGTCAATTATCCATACTGTACAAACAAACAGTATCTGAAGAGCCGAGGTGGTAAATGGCCGTCGAAGTGGTATATCGCAGCAGCCGGGACCTGGAGCGCCTGTTCATGGATAAAGCCGAAGCAGACCGTCACGACAAGATGCTGGAGCTCGCCGAAGCACTAGCTGCCGCGTTACAGAAAGCATCACCTTCGCTTAGCGAGCAGCAGGCAGATGACCTGGGGATATTCATGGCCAGACACCGCGAACTGTTTGCCAAGGCATTCAAAAACAATCCTGAAGCCTTGGCCGAACTGCCCAGCGCTAATGAGGCCGTTTAGCAACATCAGATCGGCGCTGCTTCCTTTTGCCGCAGGTACGCCCTGCGGGCGAAACTAGTCGTCAGCGGCCCGGTCCATTGGATGCAGTCATCCAACAGGTATATCGGCATGGATAGTCCATTCAAAAAGATCAGCGATGTCTTCCAACCAGACTACTGCGTAAATTTCAGCATTCAGAAGCCGGACGGCAGCATCCTGCTGACCCTGACGGATAGTGCAGGCGTTGCGGTAAAGCGGTTCATAAGCTCCAATCAATGGCGCGATCAGCAACAGCTGGAACGGTTGATCACCAGTTTGCAATTCAGCCTGGCAATCGAACGCGGCGAGCAAGCGGCGTCATATCGACTGACCAAGCATTCCCATGCTGCTGTTCAATAAACGCAGCCTGACTGCCCCCCTTCGCTGCACCGCCCTATAACTACAAGACACATCACATCGCCCGCCCTTCTGCTGACCGGCCGCCCAGGCACGGCTGAAGCAGCTCCTCAGAGCCAGGCGAGCGCCTTCGCCCTCGCGACTGCCTGGGTCCGTCTGGCTACGCCAAGCTTTGTATTGATACGCCGCGCATGCGTTTTGACGGTGTGCAGCGAAATGAAGAGCTGCTCGGCAATTTCCTGATTCGAACAACCTTGAGCGATAAGACGCAACACGGTGAGCTCTCGGTTGCTCAGCACGACCTCGGCCGCCGGCTCGATCAGATCCTCCGCTTCTCGCTCGAACTGCAGCAGGCGATCCCGCAGGCTTTCCCCTTTCCCTGCCGGCAATACTTTCGCCAGCCACTGAGACTGGCGATGTTGAAGCTCATACAAGGGTTTGACCAGACGTTGCCGCGCCGCTTCGCCCAAAGCCTTGCGCAATTCGCTCTCGGCTTCTTCGTATTGGCCGTCGAACAGCAGCGCCTCGGCCAGGGTAAAACGACACTCACAAGCCAGCCCCAGTCTCTGGCAACGAAGGTTGTGCTCGATCAGCTCACGCAGAGAGGCTACAGCCAGGGCGCTACGCCCTGACAGCAGATCGATGACCGCAAGGTAACGCTGAACACGAGGCAACAGCTCATAAAAGCCTGAAGGGGGTAGATATGAGTGACCTTCATGCTGCTCCAGGACCTGTACAAAGACAGCCCGAGCCTTTTGCAATTGGCCCTGGTGGAGCCAGGTCACCCCTGTGATCAAAGGTAGAATGCCGCGGAATCGAGCTTCCGGAACATGACGCCACTGTGTCAGGCGCTCTGCCTCACGCAACCAGTGATACGCAGCTGGGAATTCATGATTGCGTGCAGCCAGCTCGGCCAGCCCCACATAGCCAAAGAAAACATAGGAGTCGCCACAGGTTTCAGTCTCGACTCGCCCCTGCTGATAAGCTTCCCGCGCCAGGTCATCAAGCCCCTGATAGGCCAGCAGATGGCCCTGCAGCAGTTTCAACCTGCCGATGATCGGGCTGTGCCGGACACTGTCGCGCAGTTCTTGCAATGACTCGTCCAGCACCCCGACCGCCCGCTCGAACTCGCCGGTGACCTCCAGCAGCTGTATGCGATCGACGTTCAACATGGCTTCGTAAAGCACGCTACCCTTGAGCCGTGCCAGCTTCATACCTTCGCTGTTGTACTGCAGCGCGCAGTCGAGCCGGCCTTGGGCCATCTCATGCTGGGACAACGCCTGGTAACACAGCACCCGCTGCGCCCACGCATGGTCCGACAGAACCTCCAGAGCCTGCAGGCAGTAGCTTCGCGCCTCTGGCTCGCCCCGCAGTCGCGCCAGAAAGCCGCGCAACGCTTGCCACTGAGCCAGTAGCTGTGCCTGCCGGCGCGCGTCGGGCTGAGGGAAAAATTTCGCCAAACCGGCAAGACATTCTTCTACTTCATCCAGCCGGGCGGAAATGATCAAGGCCCAGCCGTGCAGCACGATCAACCGTGTCGTGCTGTTGAAGAGATCCTGGGGAAGTTCGGCGCGCCATTTGAGAAAGTGCGAAACGTTATCGCCAATGAGCAGCTGCTCTTGCCCATAACGCTGCAGAAAGTTCGCAGCCACTTCGGGCTGCCCGGCCCACAATGCGTGTTCGACTGCTTCCCTCATCTCATCCCGACTGGCGAACCATTGACAAGCACGCAAATGGACCTGGCTCGGCAGCGTCGGTACAGGCATACGCTGCAGAATCAGAGCGAACGGTCGCCACAGGCGGAACCATTCCCCGCAATTGTCGATTTGCCGGATGAACAACTGAAAGGTTTGCAGAACCCCAAGGATTTCGTTGCCTGTCCCTTCAAGAACATGCTCACAGAGCTCTGCCGAAAACCGCGGCATGCGAGCCAGACCGAACAGTGCGCGACGTATGTCCTCGCTCTGACCTGCCAGCACTTCACGTTGTATGTAGTCGCGCAACAGCGGCGTGCCCGCCACCAGCCTCTCACGTATCGCCTGTTCGTCTGCATTCAGAAGCAGGAGGCTGACACCCGCCAGCCAGCCCTCGGTACCTGCAAGCAATTGCTTGAAGGTATCGTCAGCCACCTCCAGGCGCTGAAGCTTCAATGTCTGCCGGAGCTCCTGTTCGGTCAGGGCAAGCGCTTCGGCATCCAGCTCGAACAGGTCGCCCTGCAGCAATAGCCGAGGCAGTTTCCAGACGGGCTGCCGACGACTGCTGACCCACCAGCTCAAGGATTCAGGCCCCTGTTCGAAGAGCATATCGAGACAGGAGTCCAGTTCCGGTGCCGGCTCGCGCGGATAGTCGTCCAGCATGATCCAGAGCGGCTGGCGGAATTGGGCGAGTAGCTCAACCAGATCGCGCTGAACGTCTCCGGTAGGAATGACTGGATCACCCAGACATTGACGCAACCGTGAATACAGCCCCTCCACGGACAATACCCGCCCGCCAAGATCCAGCCAGACGAGATGCGTATCGGTCGGTATCTGCCGAGCACATTCGTTCATCAAAACACTTTTGCCAAATCCGGCGGGGGCACAGATCAGACGAAGCCGGCAGCGCGCCTCAAGCAGCGCGTCGGCCAATCGGGGCCGGGCGATATGCAGTTTCGGTAGACGCGGAATAGTCGCAACCTGAACCAGCGCGGCGGCTTCCGTACTGATCGCACCCGGGTTAAAGCGTACCGACATATGAGGTTTCTCTTGTTCTGGTCAGCGCACCAACTGGCGCACTGAGCTTGTTCATCAGTTCAGCCCTGATCTGATGCGGTCTTCAAGCGGAGGGCCTCTGCACCAAACGCTGCATGATTCGAACCCAATTGTCGACCTGTATGAGTTCGTTGGTTTGTCGACCGTTATAACCATAAGCCGCCACTCTACGCTTCAGAGTAAAAAAAAAGGCGGCCTACTGGCCGCCCATTCATCCGGTGGATACAGCGCGATCAGCGCACCCCAGCGTTACGCAACGCAGCCGGCGTGAAATCACGGGCAGAAGCCTCGTAGCCGAACTCGTGCGCCTTCTCTTCGTTGCTCATGCCGATCGCGATGTAACGGCCGGAAATCACGTCATACAAGGCTTCGAAGGCAAAAGCCGGAACCTGATGCTGGTAATACTGCACCAGATGTCCCTCGCCAACCCGCCACAGCTGGCCACGTCCGTCGTAAAGTTCGGACTGGACGATCGTCCAGGTATCTTCGTCAACGAAGAAGCGGCGCTTGGCATAGATGTTCCGCTCTCCTTCTTTCAAGTTGGCTTCGATTTCCCATACGCGATGCAGCTCGTAACGCGCCAGGTCCTGATTGACATGGCCTGCCTTCAGGATGTCGCTGTACTTGACGTCGCTGGAGTTGATCTCGTAGCTGTTGTATGGGATGTAGAGCTCTCTTTTGCCGATCAGCTTCCAGTCATAGCGATCGGGTGCACCGCTGAACATATCGAAGTTATCGGTTGTACGCATACCGTCGGAAGCGGTACCCGGCCCATCATATGCAACCTGGGGAGCGCGACGAACCCGGCGCTGACCGGCATTATAGATCCACGCCTGACGCGGCTCTTTCACTTGGTCCAGCGAGTCGTGTACGAGCAGGACGTTACCTGCAAGCCGCGAAGGCGCTGTCACGCGCTGCTTGAAGAACAAAAGCGCGTTCTTGGCACGTTCAGCGTCCAGGTCCGTCATGTCGCTGGGGAATGCCACTTCATCCTCGAAATGCACCAAGGTGTAGCTGCCATTGGTTTGAGGTGTGGCCTGAACGATGTTTCGGCGGACGTTACCGCCCCTGTATCGGGTGATATGGTTCCATATCACTTCAAGACCGTTCTTCGGAATGGGAAACGCGTAGTAGCGACTGTCAGCAAAATTGGCGACCCCATTGCCACCGTCGACAAGCTCGGCATTGAGCGCGCTCTGCTTGGCCGCTTCATAGATGCGATCTGGCAGCGCGGCGCTACGATGCGTCGGAAACACTCGGATCTTGTAGGTTTCAGGGTAGCGTTTGAACATCGCCTGCTGTCCCGCCGTGAGCTTGTCCTTGTACTGATCGACATTCTGCGCGGTGATCACAAACTTGGGTTGTTCGCTCTTGAACGGATTGGTCAGATGGCCGTCTTTAAGCGGCGCAGCATCAGTCGAGAGCCCGCCGGTCCACTCCGGAATAGTGCCCTCAGCGTTGCCCGCCTTTTCCGCCCCAAGAGGCGTGAGGGAATTGCCAAGCTTGGCGGCTTCCTCAGGTGATACGGCGGCCATGACGCTGCTGGCAAGCAGGGATAGGGCCAAGACACTGAATAGCTTTCTTGTTGTTTTCATACGTTCCAGTTCCTCTTGATCTCTTATTTGGGCCGAAGCCCTCGCAATAGCGTTCCGCACGACGAAGGCCATCTTCAGCCTCCGTGCGATCTATGAAGCGGTCTCCTTTAGAAATTGACTCCCACGCTAAGCGCGAGGAAGTCTCGGTCGACCAGGGTGTTGTAGTCACCCCCGAAAAAATCAGTGTAGGACAGGCTGGCGGTGTAGCTGTTCTGATAGACCGCATCGACACCTACGCTTACAGCCTTGGAGCCTTCGTTGAACAGGCCGTTCGGTCCATAGCCTTGCACATCATGAGAGAAGGAGACGTTCGGCGTCAGATTCACGCCGGCGAACACGTTACTGTAGTCAGCCAGCGCGCGGACACGATAACCCCAGGAGTTGGCTGTCACGAATCCGTCATTACCATACTCGGCAGTATCGAGGCCGTATATCGAGTCGCGTCCGTAACGTAGTTCGCTTTTGCTTTCCAGACCGCCAACGTGCGCGTAGCCAATCTCGCCGACAACAGTTACACGGCCAGCGCCGAGCACCTGATCGAAGAAATGCGTGAAGGTAGTTTGGATCTGAGTGACTTCTTTACGGTTGTAACCGCTATGCTCGATGCCCGCTTGGCCTATTGCCCCTGCGACATTGCCTGTAAGGATTGCGCCTCCAATACCAGCAGCAAGTAAGCCGGTGGTATAGGTGGAATTTAGGGCGACTGGAAGATTGGGACGATAGCTGATCTCACCCGACCAAGCTGTGCCGGTTGGTAGCGTAGAAGCGAAACTTGCCCCGTACAGCCTTATATCTTCTGGATACTCAAGAAAATACTCACCATTGCTTAACAGAGCAGGAGAAGCCAAAGCGCTGAACGCAGCGCCTGCAGGCAATCCAGGGGCCGGTGACTGAGTTCCAAGTAACCCGAGGAGCGCGCCAATCTCACCAGCAGACGCGTTTTTATATCCTACTGTCGGGGTACGGCTGTGGTAGTTCATAAAATACAAGCCATATTCGGCGGCATCGGCCAACCACCGAAATGCCAAACCATACTGGCCTGAATCGCGGGCATCCCTATCGGCGCCTCGTGGAACAGTAACGCCTTCGGGGCCTACCGTGATGCCCAAGTCATCTAGTCCAGCATAGTTAGTGCCATATATTGCGTTCAATTGCTCAATTGTTAATCCGGCGCCGATTATCGCATCACGCTGGGCCGCCGAAAGAACCGTGTAGTTGTTATCGCAACCATCTGCCGCCACATCGTTGCTTGCGAAGAACGTCCCGCAATTGTCAACGATGGTCTGGTCCCATTCCAGCTGGTAGAAAGCTTCCATACTGAGCTGATCTGTCAGGCTTTGAGACAGGTAAATCATATTGACCGGGATCAGACCCTCCTTGATTTCCGCACCCGGACGTCGGAACGCGGCAGCATCCAGCGGGTTGATTGAGTTGATGGAGTTACCGATGAAGGTACTTTCGCCCCAACTAACGACTTGCTTGCCCACACGAATGGTGCCAGGCAGGCCACTTATGTCGTAATTGTGATACAGAAAGGCATCGAGGATTTGCGCTCCCGAGGATTGCGCCGCTTCCTTACGGTTGCTGTCGCTAATGTCCTTAAAGAGACGGTCTTCATCCTTCAGTTCGAAGTCGTACCAGTACTTGCCACGAATAAAAGCACCGCTATCACCGTAGCGGAGCTCAAGGTCATGGATACCTTTGAATATCTTTGAAAATGTTTCGCCTTTCTTGAAGTTCAAACGCCCGTCGTCACCGGTCTGGGTGTAACCGGTACCACCATTTGCAAGCCCCACGAGATCCATATCCCGGTCGGTCGTCGACCAACTCGCCCCGATGGACATGGAGGAGTCCAGCTGACCTTCGATTTCCCCGATATTGAAGTTGACTGCGTAAGCCGGCGCGACGGTCCCCAGCGCAACGGCGAGGGCCAGAGTCTTGGGCTGGAAAATTCCTTGCCTTGTTGTTTTTGTCATGAGGCGCTCCTGGTTGGTTCGAAGTACGTTCACCCTAACCACACGGCAGCAGAGGGATAAGCGCACTAAGGTTTGATTTGTTTTGTAATCCCAAAGTATGAACGGCCTTCCCGTCCTTAGGCTTCAGCGACGCTCGCCCGCGTCTCAACGCGCAAGGCAAGCGAAGCTATCGGAGAGAGCTTAGCCGTCTGCATACTCAGCGCAAGCCCTGACCTAGAGCACTTGAGAGCCTGTAATCGGAGACGCATCACAATTTCGCATGCACAGTGCGCGGGGCTGCCCGATGGGGCGACCTAAGGTCGCAAAAGCAGAGGTGCCAACAGACTGCAATGAGCCCCGACAGCGTTACCGCAAGCGCAGCGTCTGAGGCGAAACGAAACACGGCAGCACACCTGGCCGGAGCGACCTGGCGTAGACAAGGGCAAAGCGGGCTGCCCAGCTTGCGAGAGCAAAGCGTTGCGCCGTCTCCGGCAGACCTTCACCGTTTGGAATGAAGGTTAAGCATGGACAGCAGGGGGCTGGGCCATGTCGGTAATCAGCCTGTGAAAACGGGGCTGCCTACATGCCTTTTACGGCATAGATACCCGGCGCATTGCGCCAGTATCCCTTGTAGTCCATGCCGCAGCCGAACACGTAACGATCGACGCAGGTCATTCCAACATAATCAGCTTTTAGATCGGGCCGAGCTTTACGCTGATGATCCTTGTCGACCAGAACGGCCGTATAGACGGCCGACGCCCCCGCATGACGACAGAAATCGATGATTGCACCAAGCGTATGGCCCTCGTCGAGAATGTCATCGACGATCAGTACGTCGCGGTCAATGAAGGAGATTTCCGGCTTCGCCTTCCAGAACAGTTCCCCGCCGCTGGTTTCATTGCGATACCGAGTTGCATGCAGGTAGGACAGCTCCAGCGGAAAACTCAGTTTCGGAACCAGCTTGCCGGAAAAAACCAGCCCACCATTCATCACACAGAAAACAACCGGGTTTCGGTCGGCCAGCTCACTGTTGATTTTCGCTGCGACCGCGTCGATTGCGGCGTCAACCTCGGCCTCGGCATAAAGACAGTCGGCTTCAGCCATGATTTGGCGAACGTGTGCGAGATCGACGGACATTGGCGATGCTCCAAGGTAGTTAAAGGGCAAGCAGCGGGTCGGCTGCACGCAAAAACAAGGGGCGCGACGATACCGACGGGGTCATGGCCAGGGCAAGTGCTGTTTGACTCATCAATAGCCGCTAGCACCCCGATGCATTAATCTACGCCGGTTTATCTGACCGCCGCCGGAGCCGCCATGAGCATTAGAGAGATCCGCCACCCGCTTATTCGTCACAAACTTGGGCTGATGCGCCGTGCGGATATCAGCACCAAGAACTTTCGCGAACTGGCGCAAGAGGTCGGCTCGATCCTGACATACGAAGCGACCCGCGACCTGCCGCTGGAGAGCTATAGCATCGATGGATGGTGCGGGCCGGTCCAGGTCGAGAAGATTTCCGGCAAGAAGATCACCGTCGTCCCTATTCTTCGCGCCGGCATCGGCATGCTCGACGGGGTCCTGAGTTTGATTCCAGGCGCCAAGGTCAGTGCCGTTGGCATAGCGCGCAACGAGGAAACCCTACAGGCGCACACCTACCTCGAGCGACTGGTCGACGACCTCGACCAGCGTCTGGCGATGATCATCGACCCCATGCTGGCCACGGGCGGCTCCATGGTTGCAGCGATCGACATGCTGAAAAAGGCTGGCTGCAAGGAGATCCGCGCCCTCGTGTTGGTTGCTGCGCCGGAAGGCATCGAAGCGGTAGAAAAAGCACACCCGGACGTTACCATCTACACCGCCTCGATTGACCAGAATCTGGACGAGAACGGGTATATCGTTCCCGGTCTTGGCGATGCTGGTGACAAGATTTTCGGCACCAAGCAGAAGGACATCTGAGAATGTCGCAACCCATGGAAGAGCCGCTCGGTCGCCAGGTATTGGCCGGCGCGCAAATGTTGTTCGTGGCCTTTGGCGCACTCGTACTGATGCCACTGATCACCGGAATGGACCCCAACGTTGCCTTGTTCACCGCCGGCATTGGCACATTGCTGTTTCAGCTCGTCACCAGACGCCAGGTACCGGTGTTCCTGGCGTCGAGCTTCGCTTTCATTGCGCCGATCATTGCTGCCAAAGGCGAGTTCGGCCTGCCAGCCGTGCTCGGTGGAGTGGTCGCTGCTGGTGTCGTCTACATCTTTCTTGGTTTTGCAGTTCGACTCAAAGGTCCAGGGTTCATCGACCGGCTATTGCCACCGGTGGTCATTGCCCCGGTGATCATTTCCATCGGTCTCGCCCTGTCCCCGGTCGCGGTCAATATGGCCATGGGCAAGGCGGGTGACGGCAGTGCTCAGCTGGTGCCCTACGGGACAGCCATGTTGATATCGATGTCTGCATTGCTAACGACGCTACTGGTTGCCGTTCTGGGTAAGGGGCTGTTTCGCCTGGTTCCGATTCTTGCTGGCGTTGCAGTGGGTTACGGCTTGTCGCTTGCGTTCGGTGTGGTGGATACCGCTGGCATCTCGGCTGCGCCCTGGCTGGCCTTGCCGAACTTCGTCGCGCCTGAATTCCATCTCGGTGCAATCCTGTTCATGGTTCCGGTCGCACTGGCGCCAGCGATCGAGCACATCGGCGGCGTTGTCGCGATTGGCGGCGTCACCGGTAACAACTTCATCAAGAAACCGGGCCTGCACCGCACGCTTCTTGGAGATGGACTGGCGACCTCGGCAGCAGGCTTGTTTGGGGGCCCACCCAACACCACCTACGCGGAGGTCACCGGCGCGGTGATGCTGACGAAGAACTACAACCCGAAGATCATGACCTGGGCAGCCATCTTTGCCATCGTCCTTGCCTTTATCGGCAAGTTCGGCGCCGGGCTGCTGAGCATTCCGGTACCGGTCATGGGCGGCATCCTCTGCTTGCTGTTCGGCTCGATTGCCGTTGTCGGCCTGAGCACCCTGATACGCCACCAGGTGGATCTGTCCGAAGCTCGCAACCTGATCATAGTGTCCGTCACGCTGGTGTTCGGCATCGGCGGGATGGCGTTCGGCTACGGAGAGTTCAGCCTTTCCGGCATTTCGCTGTGCGCCATCATCGCGCTGATCCTGAACCTGCTGTTACCCGGTGGTGAGGGCTGGAAGGCCAAGCAACTCGAAGACGAACAGGTCTGAAGCCCGACGGCTCACTGCAGCACTCGCCTTTGCAGCTATCGAAGTGCAAGGCGAGTAGACTGCCGCGATGACCCAATCCGCTATTCCCCACCGCCAACTACCGGACGAGGCAATCAGGTGCAGCACCTGTGCCGCGTGCTGCTGCCGCCTCGAAGTGATTCTGCTGACTGAAACGGGCGTCCCGGATCGCTTCATCGAGGAAGATGACTGGGGCGGCCAGGTGATGCGCCGCCTCGACGACGGCTGGTGCGCCGCGCTAGACCGGGACAGCATGCGCTGCACGATCTATGCGCAGCGTCCTCTTATCTGCCGAGAGTTCGAGCTGGGCTCGGAGGATTGTCTGGATGAGCGCAGGGACTCGGCACGAGCCTACCTGGACTGAGAAGGCTGGCGCCTGGTGCCGTCAGCCATCTCAAGCGGTTCAGAACGAGGCGCGATAATGTACCGCGTAGCTCTCTATGCCGTCGTTGGGGTTCTTGATTCCGGCATTGGAATAGTGAATGGCGCGCACGCCGATCTCATGTCCACCGGCAAAACGCAGGCCTGCGCCAAACCGATCCTCGAACTGGAAAGAAGAGCCCAGGTCGTTGTTTTCGACTTCCGTATTCTCGAATGCCGCGATACCTATACCGGCTTCCAGATAGGGTTTGACCGAACCGCCGCCGAATTCGTAAACGAATACCGGCGCGAGCGAAATGCTGTGGTTGCTGGAGGTCTCGTCGCCTTTCCAATAGGTATAACCCGCGTCCCAATACCCTGTCAGACGGCCTATGCGGGTCTGGAACCAGCTACGGTTGAAATCCATCTGTGCACCGAGTCGATAGGTCATGGTTGACTCGCCAGTTCGGCCAACCGCTGCCGTCAGGTCAATCGCATGAGCGGCAGAAGCCTGGGCAAGCGAAACGGCTGCAATCGCAGCAAGGGAGATCAGCTTTTTCATAAGAATTTCCTTATCAGAACTTTGGCATCGCTGTTTTTCTTATCACTCAGATACAGAGGCCTGGCTTGATTTGGAGTTCCTAAACAGAACAGTAGGCAACTGTACTGTTTTCACCCCAAAGTACCGGCAGTACGCTGGCCAATCGCAGCGGATCGCCGCTACTCCAGAACTGCACCCTCGCCTCGCCAAACCCGAGCTGCGCATGTGCCGTCAACAGCGTTTCGAGATGCCTGGCGACGGCGGTACCGGTATCCACCAGCACGACGTCAGCTGGCAATATTTCACGCAACAGCGGTTTTACGAACGGGTAATGAGTACAGCCAAGGATCAGTGTGTCGCAGCCCTGGGCGACCAAAGGCAGGACCAGTCCTTCCAGCAGCCTGCGCGTGCCCGGCGTCTGCAACTGGCCTGCCTCAATGCACTCCACCAACCCCGGACAGGGCTGAGTGATGACCCGCACATCACTGGCGAAACGGTCCAGCAGAGCCGCAAACTTTGCGCTTTTCAATGTGCCGGTCGTTGCCAATACGCCAACCACCCCGCTGCGAGTCGCCAGCGCAGCCGGTTTGACGGCAGGCTCCATCCCAACCAGGGGAAGCTGTGGATAGCATTCACGCAGGTCGGCAACGCCTGCAGCCGTCGCGGTATTGCATGCAACCACCAATGCCTTGGCACCTCGCTCAAGCAGAAACGCTGCGATGGTCCGGCAACGCTCACGAATGAATTCCGGGCTCTTTTCGCCATAGGGAACATGACCGCTGTCAGCGAAGTACAACAGGGACTCGCAAGGCAGGCGCGCTCGGATCTCCCTGAGCACCGACAAGCCCCCCACCCCCGAATCGAAAACGCCGATCGGCGCGTTGTCAGCCACGGCCGCTACCACAGACCGTGCACGCCGGATCACGCTTGACCTTCAATTCGCGAAAGCGACTCCCCAGTGCGTCCAGCAACAGCAGCCTTCCCACCAGCGGCTCACCGAAACCCGCCAGCAGCTTGATCGCCTCCAGGGCCTGCAGGCTTCCGACCATGCCCACCACAGGCCCCAGCACGCCAGCCTCGCTGCAGGTCAGCTCAGCCTCGCTGCCGTGGCCGTAGAGGCAGTGATAGCAGGGACTGCTCTCGATGCGCGGATCGAATACCGATAGCTGCCCCTCAAACCGGATGGCCGCACCGCTGACCAGCGGCTTGGTTGCCGCCACACAGGCAGCATTCACGGCTTCGCGCACGGCAAAGTTGTCCGTGCAGTCGAGCACCAGATCCACCGCGGCTACCGCCGCAACCAGCGTATCGACATCCATTGCCGTCCGATGCGGAACCAGCCGGATCAACGGGTTGATCGCAGACAACCGAGCCATCGCCGAATCAACCTTATGCATGCCGATCGACGAGGTGTCGTGGGCGATCTGCCGTTGCAGATTGGTCAGGTCAAGCCGATCGAAATCCGCAAGATGCAATTCCCCGACCCCGGCCGCGGCGAGATACAGGGCGACAGGAGACCCCAGCCCGCCCAGCCCAACAATCAGTACACGGCTCGACCTGAGCTTGAGCTGCCCCTCGATGTCTACCTGTTTCAGCAAGATCTGCCGGCTGTATCGCAGCAGCTCGTCATCGCTCAGCATGCGGGCGTTCTCCTAGGGTCATGGCAGGCGACCAAGACTGACACGCTCGTGGCCACCAAGGTCGTTGCGGCTGGCGATCTCGCTGAACCCCGCTTCCAGTAACAACCCTCGCACCGCCGCAGCCTGGTCATAGCCGTGTTCCAGCAGCAACCAGCCGGCCGGAGACAGGTGGTGCGGCGCTTGTGAAATGATCAGCCGGATATCGTCCAGGCCATCGGCACCCGCCACCAGCGCGCTGCTCGGCTCGAAGCGCAGATCGCCCTGCAATAGATGGGGGTCGCTGGCCTGAATATAAGGCGGATTCGAGACGATCAGGTCATAACGGCGGCCTGCAAGCGCAGAAAACCAATGACTTTCCAGAAAGCTCGCATTGCCAAGGCGGAGCCGCCGGGCGTTGCGAATAGCCAGGGCAACGGCTTCGCTGACGCGGTCCACCCCCGTCAGCTGCCAGGCCGGACGCTCACTGGCGATGGCCAGGGCAATCGCACCGGAACCGGAACCCAGGTCGAGCACGGTCGCAGGGTCGGGCGGGAGCAGCTGCAGTGCGGTCTCGACCAGGAGTTCGGTGTCCGGCCTCGGAATCAAGGTATGCGGCGCCACTTCAAGATCGAGGCTCCAGAACCCTTGCCGACCAAGGATATAGGCCACTGGTTCGCCCAAGCGACGACGCTCGAGATCAGCGCTGAAACGGGCCTCTGCCTCAGCAGGTACCTCCCGCTCAGGCCAGGTACGCAGATAGCTAGTCGGCTTGCCCAGCGCCTCAGCGAGGAGCCACTCGGCATCGAGCCGGGCACTGGGCGATTCGGGCAACCGTGAAGCACGCAGCAAAAAGTCGATCGTCGCCATGTTCGGGTGTTCCGGTTTCAGTGCAGAGTCGCGCAACAGGGGTGGTGCAGGTGAAGGCGATCAGTCACCCAGAGCGGCAAGCTGATCGGCCTGGTATTCCTGCAGCAATGGCTCGATTACCTGCTCCACGGCGCCGCCTATGACCTCATTCAGCGAGTAGAGCGTCAGATTGATGCGATGGTCCGTAACGCGTCCCTGGGGAAAGTTATAGGTGCGAATGCGCTCGGAGCGATCACCGGACCCGACCAACAGTTTTCGCGTATCGGAGATTTCCTTGTGCGCAGCGCTGTCCTGCACATCCTGCAACTTGGCCGCGAGCCAGGCCATGGCCCGGGCGCGGTTCTTGTGCTGCGAGCGCTCCTCCTGACATTCCACGACGATGCCGCTGGGAATATGCGTGATACGCACGGCCGAATCGGTCTTGTTGATGTGCTGACCACCGGCGCCGGACGCCCGGTAGGTGTCGACGCGCAGATCCGCCGGATTGATCTCGATGGCGATCTGCTCGTCCGGCTCGGGCAGTACGGCAACCGTGCAAGCGGACGTATGAATGCGCCCTTGTGATTCGGTTTCGGGAACACGCTGCACTCGGTGCGCGCCAGACTCGAACTTGAGTTTGGCAAAGACGTTTTCGCCCTCAACACGGGAGATGACTTCCTTGTAGCCCCCATGCTCGCCAGGGCTCTCGGACAGGATTTCGACGCGCCAGCCCTGGCGTTCCGCATAGCGGGAATACATGCGGAACAGATCCCCGGAAAAAATTGCCGCCTCGTCGCCACCGGTACCCGCCCGAATCTCGAGGAAGACGTTACGTCCGTCCTTTGGATCCTTGGGCAGCAGCATGCGCTGGAGACGGGCTTCGATTTCTTCCAGCTGGCCCCGCGCCTCGATAACCTCTTCTTCGGCCATCTCCCGTACATCCGGGTCGCTGTCCTTGAGCAGCGCCTGAGCCCCGTCAAGGTCAGACTGCGTCTTGAGAAACTGGCGGTATGTGGCGATGACCGGCTCGACCTCGGCATACTCGCGCGAATAGGCGCGAAAACGGGTCTGGTCGCTGATCACTTCGGCGTCGCCGAGCAACGCAGTGAGTTCCTCGAAGCGGTCCTGCAGAATGTCGAGTTTGTTGAGCAGCGACGCTTTCATGGCTTGTCCGGATTGTCCTGCAAAGCAAAGAGCTCCTGAACGATGGTCAGGGCCTCTACTCGCCCTTCGGCGGAGAGTTTTTTCAGCTGCACACTGGGCGCGTGCAGCAATTTGTTTGTCAAGCCGCGCGCCAGTTGCGCCAACGCTTCTTCTGGCGTGCCGCCATTGGCGAGCATCCGCTGAGCCCTGACCAGCTCCTCGTCGCGGATCCGCTCGGCATGCTGCCGGTAGGCCTTGAGCACATCGACAGCGGCCAGTTCCCGCAAACGCACCATGAAGTCATCGGTACCCACCGCGACCAGCTCTTCGGCAGCCTGGGCAGCGCCCTGGCGGCTCTTGAGGTTTTCCGCAACGACTTCGTGCAGATCATCGACGGTGTACAGGTAGACATCGTCCAGTTCGCCGACCTGCGCTTCGATATCGCGTGGCACGGCAATGTCGACCATGAACATGGGCTTGTGCTTGCGCTTTTTCAGCGCCTGCTCAACGGCGCCCTTGCCCAGGATCGGCAGCTGGCTGGCAGTGGAGCTGATGACGATATCGCTGTTGTAGAGTTCCTGCGGGATATCGGCAAGCAGGATGGCATGTGCCCCGAATTGCTCGGCCAGGGCGCTGGCCCGCTCCAGGGTGCGGTTTGCAACGACGATGCGCTTGACCCCCTGCTCATGCAGATGCCGGGCAACCAGCGTGATGGTTTCGCCAGCGCCTATCAGCAAGGCCTGACTGCGATCCAGGTTGGCAAAGATCTGCTTTGCCAGGCTGACAGCGGCGAATGCCACCGAGACCGGGTTTTCGCCGATGGCCGTGTCGGTGCGGACGGTTTTTGCCGTGCTGAACGTAGCCTGGAACAGCCGTCCCAGTAACGGCCCGACACTGCCCGCTTCACGCGCCACGGCGTAGGCGGACTTCATCTGGCCGAGAATCTGCGGTTCGCCAAGCACCATCGAGTCCAGGCCCGCCGCGACACGCATCATGTGTCGCACCGCCTGCTCATCCGTATGAACGTAAGCGCAGGCCTTGAGATCGTCCAGGCTGAGCTGATGATAGTTGGCTAGCCAGGCGAGCACCGCCTCAGCTTCTATCTGATCCTGCTGCAGGTACAACTCGCTGCGGTTGCAGGTCGACAGGATCGCCGCTTCGCGTGTCGGGGTAACACGGCAAAGTTGCTGGAGCGCCTCGACCATCTGTTCAGGCGTGAACGCCACACGCTCGCGCACGTCCACCGATGCGGTCTTGTGATTAATGCCAAGCGCGATGAAAGCCATGCAGGATCGCTGATTCGAAAAGGAGCGCGCGATTCTCCTACTTCGCCTGCCTCAGAACAACCGTTGCCAGTCATTGTCTGTTGCAGACCCAACCCACCGAATTGACTGTACAGGCTGGGTCATGTGCTTGCCTGACCGCTTGTGTCATCATGCCGCGACCGCAGACCATCCCTATATTTCCTATGAAAAAGCTTCTCGCCCTCAGCGCCGTCCTGTTTCTCGGTGGCTGCCAAAGCTTCATGCAGAGCGCTCCCGACAGCACCCCGCCGGTCGAGGAGGCCACGCCGGAGCCTGCGACAACCAGTCCCAGGGAATATGGCTCGTTCAGCCGGGACTCGCTCTATGCCTTGCTGGTGGCCGAGCTGGCCGGCCAGCGCAACCGTTTCGATATCGCCTTGGGTAATTACGTCCAGCAAGCCAACGCGACCGGGGATCCAGGGGTTGCAGAGCGCGGGTTCCGCATTGCCGAGTATCTTGGCGCCGACCAGGCGGCGCTCGATACGGCGCTGATCTGGGCGAACAACGCGCCGGGCAACCTCGATGCCCAGCGCGCAGCGGCTGTGCAACTGGCGCGCGCCGGTCGCTACGAGGAATCGCTGGAGTTCATGGAAAAGGCTCTCAAGGGCCAGGGTGCCACTCACTTCGATTTCCTCGCCCTGTCAGCAGCCGAGACCGACCCGGACACCCGAGCCGGCCTGCTCCAGAGCTTCGACCAGTTGCTGGCCAAGCATCCCGACAACCCCCAACTCAAGTTTGGTAAGGCCGTCCTGCTGCAGCAGGACGGGCGCGCCGAAGAGGCACTGGCCTTGCTCGAGGAACAGCCAGCGAAGCAACAGGAGATCCCGTCGATCCTCCTACAGGCTCGCCTGCTTCAGCTGCTCGACCGCAGCCAGCAGGCGTTGCCTCTGCTGGAAAAAAGCCTGCGCCAGCACCCCGATGACAAGCGCCTGCGCCTGACCTATGCCCGCCTGCTGGTCGAACAGGAGCGCCTGGAAGAGGCCATGAGCGAGTTCGCCACCCTTGTCCAGCAGTACCCGGACGACGACGACCTGAGATTCTCGATGGCTCTGGTCTGCCTGGAAGCGCAGGCCTGGCGCGAGGCTGTGGTATACCTCGAAGACGTCATCGAGCGCGGCAGTCATCTTGACGCTGCTCATTTCAACCTCGGGCGCGCCTACCGTGAACTGAACGAGCCTGAGCAAGCCCTGCAAGCGTTCGCCAAGGTTGGGCCTGGCAACGAATACTTGCCGGCCAAGCTCATGCAGGCCGAACTGCTGTTTTCTCTTGGCCGCAACCAGCAGGCCTCGCAGCTGCTCGCCCGGGCACGTGACGAGCAACCGGACTATGCGATTCAGCTCTATCTGATCGAGATCGAAGCGCTCTCCGGTCAGCAACAGACCGACAAGGCCTGGCAGATTGCGACTGAGGCTCTGGAGCAGTTTCCTGAAGACCTCAATCTCCTCTATACGCGTGCAATGATCGCCGAGAAGCGTGGCGACCTGGCACAGCTGGAACAGGACCTGCGCTTCATCATCGAACGCGAACCCGACAACGCCATGGCGATCAATGCACTGGGTTATACCCTGGCGGATCGTACCGACCGCCATCAGGAAGCGCTGGCCCTGATTGAACAGGCCTACCGGCTTAACCCCGACGACGCGGCAATTCTCGACTCCCTTGGCTGGGTCAACTATCGACTGGGCAATCTGCAGGAAGCCGAGACCCAGCTGCGCAGGGCGCTGGAGCGCCTCCCTGATGACGAGGTAGCGGCTCACCTCGGCGAAGTGCTCTGGGCAGCTGGCAAGCAGTCCGAAGCGCGCACTGTCTGGGCAGCTGCGCTAAAGGAAAAACCGGACAGCCTGGTGCTTCGCGAGACCATCAAACGCCTGACCGGCTCGGAGAAACCCTGACCCATGAATCTGATGCGTAACCTGCTGCCCCCCGCACTCGCCTTGTTGTTGGCTGGCTGTGCCGGCCTTGCCCCTCAGGAAACGGTCGAAGGACCTGGCAACCCCCAGCAATGGAAGATACACAAGGCGCAGGTCAGCGAAATTGACGGCTGGCAGATCAGCGGCAAGATCGGCATCCAGGCGCCACAGGACTCGGGCAGTGGCACCCTGTTCTGGCTGCAACGCCAGGACTACTTCGATATTCGTCTGTCCGGCCCGCTGGGTCGTGGCGCCACGCGCCTGACCGGGCGCCCCGATGCGGTGGCACTGGAGGTCGCCGGGCAGGGACGCTTCGAGGCCGACTCCCCTGAAGCATTGGTTGAGAGCCAGCTGGGCTGGCAACTGCCCGTTTCGAACCTGCTCTGGTGGGTGCGCGGCCTTCCGGCACCAGACAGCCGTAGCCGAATAGCGATCGACGCCAACGGGCAGCTTGCCAGCCTGCAACAGGATGGGTGGGACGTTCAGTATCTGGGCTATGCCGAAGAGGACGGCTACAGCCTGCCAAACCGCATCAAACTGGCGGGCCGAGACCTGAAAATCACGCTGGTAGTCAAGGACTGGCAGCCCCGCCAGCTCGGCCGCTGATGCACACGCTGACCCTTCCGGCACCGGCCAAGCTCAACCTCATGCTGCATATCCTCGGCCGTCGCGCCGATGGCTACCATGAGCTACAGACGCTGTTCCAGTTTCTCGACCACGGCGACGAGCTGAGCTTCACGCTACGCGCCGATGGGCAGATCCTGCTGCACACCGAGCTGCCTGGTGTCGACCACGACAGCAACCTGATCGTGCGCGCTGCGCGCCTGCTGCAGACCCACAGCGGCTGTACGCTCGGTGCCGACATCGAATTGAACAAGCGCCTGCCCATGGGCGGCGGCATTGGCGGTGGAAGCTCCGATGCGGCCACTACCCTGCTCGGCCTCGATCACCTCTGGCAGACCCGGCTGGGCGAAGAGCGGCTAGCCGAGATCGGCCTGTCGCTGGGGGCTGACGTACCTGTATTCGTCAGAGGCCGCGCGGCCTTCGCCGAAGGCGTCGGTGAGCGGTTGCAGCCTGTCGAGTTGAGCGAACCATGGTTCCTCGTCATCGCCCCGCAAGTCTCTGTTAGTACAGCGGAAATATTTTCCGACCCAGAGTTGACACGTAATACCCCGGCTATTACAGTTCGCAGCCTTCTTGCAGGGGGCGGTCATAATGACTGTCAGCCGGTAGTCGAGAAGCGTTATCCAGATGTTCGTAACGCTTTGAGCTTGTTGAACAAATTTGTTCCGGCAAGAATGACCGGCACTGGAGCTTGTGTGTTTGGGAGCTTCCCAAACAAAGGCGAGGCTGATAGAGTTTGCCGCCAACTTCCAGCCGATTTACCAGCTTTCGTAGCTCAAGGCCGCAACATTTCGATGCTGCACCGACGGCTCGCGCAGCTGGCACAGGAAGCAAGTGGTTAGAGGTTGTACGTTACAGGGGCGTCGCCAAGCGGTAAGGCACCAGGTTTTGATCCTGGCATGCGTTGGTTCGAATCCAGCCGCCCCTGCCATAACCTTTCGGGGTTGGTACAGCCACATAAGCACTTTACAGGGTTACATCTACAGGGGCGTCGCCAAGCGGTAAGGCACCAGGTTTTGATCCTGGCATGCGTTGGTTCGAATCCAGCCGCCCCTGCCAATTATTACGAGAGCTGTTCAGAACGCCTGGCCTTTTGAACAGCTTTTTGTTTCATCGGATCCACCCTCAGGCAGGTACTGCGCGTGTCCAAGATGATGGTCTTCACGGGGAACGCCAACCCCGACCTGGCCCGGCGTGTTGTACGTCAGCTGCATATCCCCCTCGGTGATGCCTACGTCGGAAAATTTTCCGACGGCGAAATCAGTGTCGAGATCAACGAGAACGTTCGCGGCAAGGACGTCTTTCTGATTCAACCGACCTGTGCGCCCACCAATGACAATCTGATGGAACTGGTTGTGATGGCAGACGCCTTCCGCCGGTCCTCCGCCACCCGAATCACCGCCGTCATCCCCTACTTTGGTTACGCCCGTCAGGATCGCCGTCCGCGCTCCGCACGTGTGCCAATCAGCGCCAAGGTCGTGGCTGACATGCTTGATGTGGTAGGCGTCAACCGTGTCCTCACGGTCGACCTGCACGCTGATCAGATCCAGGGCTTCTTCGACATGCCCGTAGACAACATCTACGGCTCGCCGGTCCTGGTCGACGACATTCAGGCTCAGCGCTTCGAGAACCTGATGATCGTTTCCCCCGATATTGGTGGCGTGGTGCGTGCCCGTGCCGTAGCCAAGTCGCTGGGTGTGGATCTGGCGATCATCGACAAGCGTCGCCCGAAGGCCAACCAGTCCGAAGTGATGCACATCATTGGTGATATCGAAGGCCGCACCTGCATCCTCGTCGATGACATGGTCGATACCGCCGGCACTCTGTGCCACGCCGCAACTGCTCTGAAAGATCATGGCGCCGCCAAGGTCTTTGCGTATTGCACTCACCCGATTCTGTCCGGTCGCGCCATCGAGAACATTGAAGGCTCGGTCCTCGACGAACTGGTCGTGACCAATACCATTCCGCTGTCCGCAGCGGCACAAGCCTGTACTCGAATTCGCCAACTGGACATCGCGCCAATGGTGGCTGAAGCGGTTCGCCGTATCAGCAATGCTGAATCGATCAGCGCGATGTTCCGCTAAGCCAAAACTTAGCCCATCGCGCAGAACGAAAATGTGCCCCGCCTCGTGCGGGGCTTTTTGCCCAACCGCCCGGTAGCGCTGGTCGCGAGCGTTTCGGGTGCGTTGTTATCCTGGAGAAACACAATGACTGATTTCACTCTGAATGCCCAAGTGCGTTCCGACCTGGGGAAAGGTGCGAGCCGCCGCCTGCGTCGGAATGCCAGCCTCGTCCCGGCCGTAATCTACGGTGGTGACAAGGCCCCGCAATCCATCAGCCTGCTGGCCAAAGACCTGGCCAAGATGCTTGAAAACGAAGCCTCCTTCAGCCACGTGCTGACCCTGAACGTCGATGGCCAGAACGAATCCGTTCTGATCAAGGCGCTGCAGCGTCATCCGGCCAAGAGCTTCGTCCTGCACGCCGACTTCGTCCGCGTCGTCGAAGGTCACAAGCTGACCGCTACCGTTCCGCTGCACTTCATCAACCAGGAAACCTCGGTTGGCGTGAAGCAGCAGGGTGGCGAAATCCTGCACAACATCAACGAAGTCGAAGTGTCCTGCCTGCCGCAGGATCTGCCGGAGTTCATCGAGGTCGACATGGCCAAGGTTGAAGTCGGCCAGGTTCTGCACATGACCGACCTGACCCTGCCGAAGGGCGTTCAGCTGGTCGCGCTGGCACACGGCAGTGACCTGCCGGTTGCCAACGTTCACGCGCCTCGCGTGAACAAGGAAGACACTCCGAAAGAAGAAGGCGCTGCCGAGTAATCTACTCGCCACCACCTGAGGAAGGGCCTCTGTCGTGACTGCCGTAAAACTGATCGTCGGCCTGGGTAATCCAGGCCCTGAATACGACCAGACCCGGCATAACGCAGGGGCCCTTTTCGTTGAGCGCCTGGCTGCCCACAAAGGCGTCAACCTCAGCGTAGATCGCAAGTATTTTGGCCTGGTCGGCAAGTTTCGCCATCAGGACGAAGACGTCCGCCTGTTGATTCCCACCACCTTTATGAACCGCAGCGGTCAGGCGGTGGCGGCACTGGCCGGATTTTTCCGAATTCCCCCCGAGTCCATCCTGGTCGCCCACGATGAACTCGACATGCCCCCCGGCGTCGCCAAGCTCAAGCAGGGCGGTGGCCATGGCGGACACAACGGGCTTCGCGACATCATCGCCAGGCTCGGCAATCAGAACAATTTCTACCGCCTGCGTCTGGGTATAGGCCACCCGGGTCATAGCAGCCTGGTGACCGGTTATGTACTGGGCCGAGCGCCCCAGGCCGAGCGTGAAAAACTGGACGCCAGCATCGATTTCGTCTTCGACGTGCTCCCCGAAATCCTCGCCGGTGACTGGACGCGTGCTATGCAGCGTCTGCACAGCCAGAAGGCCTGATCGAGCTCTACGCAGGAACGCAAGACAAGGCAACGGCTAGCGGGAAAGCTTGCACTGCAGCGCATCACGAAGCCGTTTAAAAGCAGTTAGGCAAACGCCGGTAGCGCATACGCTGCCAGCCAGTACCGAGGCAAGACACCATGGGATTCAACTGCGGCATCGTCGGTCTGCCCAACGTCGGCAAGTCCACCCTGTTCAACGCCCTGACCAAGTCCGGCATCGCGGCGGAGAACTTCCCCTTCTGCACCATCGAGCCGAACAGCGGTATCGTCCCGATGCCTGATCCGCGCCTGCAGGCCCTGGCCGACATCGTCAAGCCTGAGCGAATCCTGCCGACCACCATGGAGTTCGTCGACATCGCCGGCCTGGTTGAAGGCGCATCCAAGGGCGAAGGCCTGGGCAACAAGTTCCTCGCCAATATCCGAGAAACCGACGCCATCGCCCATGTGGTGCGATGCTTTGAAGACGAGAACGTAATTCACGTCTCCAACTCGGTCGACCCCAAGCGCGACATCGAGATCATCGAGCTGGAACTGATCTTTGCCGACCTCGACAGCTGCGAAAAACAGCTGCAGCGCGTCACGCGCAACGCCAAGGGCGGCGACAAGGAAGCTGTCGCGCAGAAAGCGCTGCTGGAGAAACTGATCCCTCACTTCACCGAAGGCAAGCCGGCACGCACCCTGCTGAAAAAGTTGGGCGACGAAGAGGTACAACTGGCCAAGGGCTTTCACCTGCTGACCAGCAAGCCGGTGATGTACATAGCCAACGTTGCCGAAGACGGTTTCGAGAACAACCCGCACCTGGACGTCGTCAACGCCATCGCAGCCGAAGAAGGCGCAGTCGTGGTACCGGTGTGCAACAAGATCGAAGCAGAGATCGCCGAACTGGACGATGGCGAGGAAAAGGACATGTTCCTCGAGTCCCTCGGCCTCGAAGAGCCTGGCTTGAACCGCGTCATCCGTGCCGGTTATGAGCTGCTCAACCTGCAAACCTACTTCACCGCTGGCGTGAAGGAAGTCCGCGCCTGGACCGTAAAGGTCGGCGCTACTGCCCCGCAAGGTGCAGGCGTAATCCACACCGATTTCGAGAAGGGCTTCATCCGCGCCGAAGTGGTCGCCTATAACGACTTCATTCAGTACAAGGGCGAAGCCGGTGCCAAGGAAGCAGGCAAGTGGCGCCTGGAAGGCAAGGAATACGTCATCAAGGATGGCGACGTGATGCATTTCCGGTTCAACGTCTGATCCACATTCGGTTCATGTCTGACCCCGAACCCCTTGTAGCCTGACGCTTCAAGGGGTTTTTATCTTTCCAGGACCGGGACACGGCCTTTAACTGACCTAAAGCCGGATAGCGTCGCGGCTTCACCAGACTAAGCGGCGCAGTTCCAGAAAGCCCTGCGAGGCCTTGATTGAATCGCCCCGAGGCGGGACAGGCCTCTGTTGCCTGAAACTGCCGGCGCACCGAGCACCTGAGCGCCAGCACGCTATCCGGCTTGGCTCACCGGTTGAAGCGCTCTACCAAAGCGCGCAAGCCGCGCGCCGCCCCCTCAAGCTCGCGCCCACGCTGCATGGCCAGGTCCGCTTTGCCTACATTGCTGTCGGTGGTGACCGCGATACTGGTTACCTGCCGTGCGATGTCTTCAGCCACATGGGCCTGTTCTTCGGCTGCGGCGGCCATCTGCTGGCTCATGCCGGTAATGCGGTTGACCGCCTCGCGAATGCCTTGCAACGCAACCTGCGCCTCGATCACCTGGGCAAGCCCCTGCGCAGCTTCCTTGTCGCCCACCTTGGCAATGGCCACGGCCTCGTCGGCCTTGCTGGTCAGGGATTGAATGATGGCCTGGATCTGCTGGGTCGAGTCGCGGGTCTTGCTTGCCAGCGCCCGTACTTCGTCGGCGACCACTGCAAACCCCCTGCCCTGCTCCCCTGCTCGTGCGGCCTCGATGGCTGCGTTGAGGGCCAGCAGGTTGGTCTGCTCGGCAATGCTTTGAATGATGCCGGCAGCTGACATGATCTGCTGGGTTTCACCAGCCAGCTCGTTGACCGCATTGCCTATGTTGGTCACGGTGTTCGCCAGCATTTCCATCGCCTTGCGCGAATGCTCGGCCACCCGATCGCCATCATTTGCCAGTGAATTCGCCGTGGTTGCTTCCTCTGCAGTCAGTTGAACATGGCTGGCGACTTCGCTGATGGACGCCGTCATCTCTGTAACGGCGGTAGCGGTCATGTCGGTTTCACCGCGCTGCTGACGGAGTTCGTGCTCGGTCTGGCTGGCCAGCAGCGAGGTTTCGGCCGAGGCGCTTTCAACCTGCCCTGCCAGGTCCGACAGGCGAGTCAGCGCGGTGCGCAAGCGTGCATCTTCGCTGATCAGGGCCATTGCAAGCCGGGCGGCATTGCCGTGTTGCTGTGTATAGGTAAGAGCCACGACCGGATCGGTAAACGCCTGGGGGACATGTCGCAGTATCCGCTCCAGCTGCCGCTCTGCAGCGGCATGGCAGCTGATACCCAGCGCGAAGAACAAGCAGAGCAGTACGACCACCTCCACCGGAGCCGGCAGCCAAAGCATTCCTGCCGCAGCCAGACCCGCGGCAACCAGGGGCATTACGAGCATACGCATCCAGCCCTTGGCTCGATGACTGAAAGCAACGGCTGGCCGTCCCGCACGCAGACGTTCGTACAGCGCAGCGGCTTGCGCTACCTGTTCGGTGGTCGGCTTGACTCGAACCGATTCAAAACCGGTGAGCTTGCCTTCTTCCAGAATCGGCGTGACGTACGCACTGACCCAATAGAAGTCGCCGTTCTTGCAGCGATTCTTGACCACACCCATCCAGCTCTTTCCAGCTTTCAGGTACCCCCACATGGCCTCGAATACCGCCGGCGGCATATCCGGATGGCGAACCAGGTTGTGATCGCTACCAAGCAGCTCAGCTCGGGAATAGCCGCTGATAGCGACAAATTCATCGTTGCAGTAGAGGATCTTGCCCTGGGTATCGGTTGCGGAGATCAGCCGCTGATGTGCCGGAAAGCTACGCTCGGTGTTGCTGACAGAGCCATTATTTCTCATTGCCTAATTCCATGACCGGTAGTGGCGATCCGATGCAACTCCAGACTGGTCAGTCACATCGAATCGGCTCGTAAAAGAGAATCGGTCATAAAAAGGCAAACTTGAGCGGAGGCGTGAAATAGGATTGGCCGAGACGACCAACGGAACCCCAGTGAGACGGGAAAGGCTTGCCGTTACTCAACTACCAGCGGGATCGGAGCGATGCACCTGCGAAAACAGTGCTTCGACTTTTGCGCGGGCCCAGGGCGTCTTGCGCAGAAAGGTCAGACTCGACTTGATACTGGGATCGCTCTTGAAACAGCGGATATCGATACGCTCTGCCAGGCCGCTCCAGCCGAAACGGCCCTGCAGGTCAATCAGGATGGCCTCCAGAGTCATGCCGTGAAGAGGGTTTTTTGCCTGGTTCATGGTGTGCTCATGCAATTGGGACAGGACGGCATCGTTTGCAGGAAAAGGGCCATCGAAAACAGCCGGGACGACAGCCCTGATCCTGCGGCGCATCTTACAGGGTGATGCGCGTGCCGAGCAGCTCAAGAAATGCGGCCAGCCAAGCCGGATGCGCTGGCCAGGCCGGCGCGGTCACCAGGTTGCCCTCGGTATGCGCCTGGTCGACGCCTATATCGACGAACTCGCCGCCCGCCAGCTTCACTTCAGGCGCACACGCCGGGTAGGCACTGCACGCACGCCCCTGAAGCACATCGGCCGCAGCCAGCAGCTGGGCACCATGACAGACCGCTGCGATCGGCTTTTTGGCCTCGCCGAATGCCTTGACCAGGCCAATCACGTTTGCATTCAGACGCAGATATTCCGGCGAACGGCCACCGGGCACTACCAGGGCATCGTAGTCTTCAGCTTTTACCGCATCGAAATCGAAATTCAGCGCAAAGTTGTGCCCCGGTTTTTCGCTGTAGGTCTGGTCGCCTTCGAAGTCATGGACCGCGGTTCGCACCGTGTCGCCGGCTTTCTTGTCCGGGCAAACCGCATGCACAACATGCCCAACCATCTGCAGCGCCTGGAAGGGCACCATGGTTTCGTAGTCTTCGACATAGTCGCCAACCAGCATGAGAATCTTCTTCGCAGCCATCGGAACGCTCCTATTTGAGATGGATATTCAAGGCCAGCCAGCCCGGCTAGCCGCTTCGGTTGAAGATGTTGATCACGAGCCTGTCGAGCAGCCCCCACAGGCGCTGATACAGCCGCAGATAGAGAGGACGCGCGTGCCACTGCCTCAGGTCGATCTCTAGGCTCTGATTGAAGTCATGTTCGAAACTTTCCGCTACGCTGGCGCTCAGGTGCGAATCGACCGCCTCGAGATTCGCCTCCAGATTCCAGCGCAGATTCCAGTGGTCGAAGTTGCACGACCCTACGCTGACCCAGTCATCGACCAGCACCAGCTTCAGGTGCAGAAAGTGTGGCTGATATTCATGAATCCGCACGCCTGCGCGCAACAGCCGTGGATAGAAACGCTGCCCGGCATATCGCACCGAAGGATGATCGGTGTTGCGGCTGGTCAGTAGCAAGCGGACCTCTACGCCACGTCGCGCCGCACGCATGAGCTCTCTACGAACCCGGCCAGTGGGCAGGAAGTAAGGCGTCGCCAGCCAGATTCGCCGTTCAGCACGTCGCAGACTGCGTAACAGGCTGTGGAGAATGTCGCGATGCTGGCGCGCTGCGGAATAGGCGACCCGCCCCAGTCCATCAACCATATCCGGCGCTGCCGGTATCCTCGGCGATTGCTGTGGCAGCGGCAATTGCCAGATGCGGCGCTTCAGACACAGCGTCCATTGGGCCTCGAACAAGCTGCGCCAGTCCGCGACCAACGGCCCGGATATCTCAACCATCGCCTCGTGCCAATGCTCATCCGGCTTGTCCGGGTTCCAGAACTCGTCAGTCGCACCGGCTCCGCCCACAAAGCAGCACCGATCATCGATCAGGATCAGCTTTCGGTGGTCGCGGTGGAGGTTGCGGAACTTCAGCCGAAGCTTCAGCGGATTGTACTGGCGCAGCTCGACGCCCCCATCGAGCATGCGCTGGCGCGCTTTCTGGCCGAGCTTGAGGCAACCGAAGCCATCGAACAGGCAGCGTACGCGCACGCCACGCTGAGCTGCATCGACAAGCGACTGGACAAGCCGATCCGAACAGAGCCCGTCTTCAACCAGATAGAGCTCAACGTCAACACGCTGCTCGGCAGCATCGATACGCTGCAGGATCTGTGGAAAGAACCGAGGGCCGTCGAGCAGCAACCGGAAACGGTTGCCCTCACGCCATGAAAACACCTCGCCCGCGAGCATCATGCGCGCGCGCCTCGGGCCAGCCATGCGGGAAAACAAGAAGAGATACAGCTGAGAGACATTGAAATCCTTGTCCAGGTAAGCATCGGCCTGTCGCCGCATATGCTGCCGATATCGGCAGTCTGTGCCGCAAGCAATGATGGCACGCCTGTTATAGGTCCGCGCCGTCGCGCAGAGTTCCCGGATCGCTGGTTTCAGACGGTATGGACACAAGGTCAAGCCTGTTCCAGCGACATCGAGACGACTCCGACCCGGTTGCCGGCGCCTTGGTCCCGCGTTCAACCAATGGCATTGCAGCTTCGACCCAGCCCTTATTGCGGCTCTCGGCCAGAGCCGTCAAGGCGCAATGCAAACCGAGCGCTGTCAGGCGGGCCCAGTCGTTACAGCGAAAACGGCCGTCATCCAAGCATCATCCAGTCGTAACAACCGTGACACTGCCGCCGCCTAGCCTCTGACATCGGAAACTGACGGAACGCCAACGACAATAACCATGCGCTCCGAATGCATTGCCACTGCCAGGGCTTACCAGGAGACAAAGCATGACCACCCTTGCCTTTCCCCGCATGACGCGGCAACTGCAGGCCGTGCGCCTGTGTGGAGACGATGCGCTGCGTGAAGCTCAGGCGCTGCGTTATCAGGTTTTCAGCGGTGAGTTTGGCGCACGAATGCACGGAGCCGAAGCGGGACTGGATAGCGACGATTTCGATGCGCATTGCAGCCACATCGGCGTGCGGGACCTTGGCACCGGCGAGCTGGTCGCGACAACCCGCTTGCTCGATAACCTGACCGCGCTCCGGCTGGGACAGTTCTACAGCGAAGGCGAATTCAATCTGCAGGGCCTGACCGAGCTGCAAGGGCCGATCCTGGAAATCGGTAGAACCTGCGTGCACCCCGCCTACCGCAACGGGGCCACCATCGCCGTGCTCTGGGCCGAACTGGCCGATGTGCTGAACCAGGGCGGCTACCGGTATCTTATGGGTTGCGCCAGTATTCCCATGCGCGACGGTGGCATCCAGGCCCAAGCCATCATGCAGCGATTACGCGAGCGGCATCTGTCCACCGAATTGCTGCACGCCCGACCAAAGAACCCGCTGCCAGAACTGGCGCTACCGGACAATGTCACCGCCGAGACGCCTGCGCTGCTCAAGGCATATATGCGCTTGGGTGCCAAGATCTGTGGTGAGCCGTGCTGGGACCCGGAGTTCCAGGTCGCCGACCTGTTCATTCTGCTCAAGCGCGACGAGCTGTGCCCACGCTACGCCCGGCATTTCAAGGCAGCGGTCTGATATGCAGCGATTCAGGCTCTACCTGCGGCTGGCCAGAATAATAGCGGTTGTGGCGTTCGGCCTGGTGCTGGCAAGTGGACTCCGGCTGCGTACCCTGTTGGGTCCCAGGCCGTCGCAAGCCTCGCGCCAGCGGCTGTGCCGCTGGTTCCTGGCGCGACTGGCGATGGCATTGCCATTTGAAGTCCGCATGACTGGGGAGCTTCCGGATCGTCCGATGCTGTGGGTCGCCAACCACCTATCCTGGAGCGATATCCCTTTTCTGGGAATGTTACGGCCCATGACCTTCCTGGCCAAAGCTGACATTCTCAAATGGCCGCTTGTCGGCTGGTTGACAGAGGAAGCCGGGACGCAGTTCATTCAACGGGGGAGCGGTGACAGCTCGACACTGACTCAACTACTGGCTGACGAACTCAAACAGGGCCGCAATCTGCTGATCTTTCCGGAAGGCACCACCACAGACGGCACATCCGTACGCACCTTCCATTCACGGCTGCTGGGCTGCGCTATCGACGCCGGCGTACCGGTCCAGCCAGTGGCCATCCGCTACCTACGCGAAGACGCTGTCGACCCGATAGCGCCCTTCATCGGCGACGACGATCTGCTATCCCATCTGTTCAGGATGCTGCGCGAAGACACCGCCGTGGTCGAAATCAAGCTACTTTCGCCTATTTTGACTGTAGGAACGCAACGCAACCCGCTCGCCAGACGCTGCCATGAAGTTATAACCGGAGCGCTGCAAAGCTCGCCGCAGCCATTAGCATCCGCAGCCTGATGCAAGCCTGGTGCAAGCGAGCACTGCTAGACTGGCATCATGAATTATCTAGCACACCTTCACCTCGGCGGCTCACGCCCCGGTGAGCTGCTTGGCAGTCTCTACGGAGACTTCGTCAAGGGCCGCCTGGAAAACCGCTGGCCCGCCGACATCGAAGCCGGTATCCGCCTTCATCGGCAGATCGATGCGTACACCGACAGCCATCCGCTTGTGCTACAGGCCAAGCTGCGCTTTCCCAGCGAGCGGCGTCGCTACGCCGGTATTCTGGTCGACCTGTTCTTCGATCACTGTCTGGCCGCCGGATGGCGTGATTATTCAAGCATGCCCCTGGGGCAATTCACCGCCCATGTCTACCAGGTGCTGAACGATGAAGCCGAGCTGCCGGGAAAGCTGGCGCTGATCGCCCCGCGTATGGTCGCCCAGGACTGGCTTGGCAGTTATCGGGATTTCGCCGTCATGGAGCAGGTGGTCGCTGGCATGAGCCGCCGCCTATCGCGCCCGGAAGGGCTGCTCGGCGGCGTGGCGGAGCTGGAAAAGCTGTATGAACCGCTGCGCGGGGACTTCCTTGAGTTTTACCCGCAACTGCAAGCTTTCGCCCAACGCAGCAACCGGCCTTAACTGTCGTAACCCGGACTTTGCTGGTCGAGTTTGCGCAGCAGCGCAGGCCAGGCCAGGGCACCGCCCATCCCGCCCTTGCTCCGGGTTACGCCTGCAGCCATTGCCTTGGCCCCGGCAAGTATCTGCGGTGGGATTGGAATCAGCTCGGCGCCGCCGGTCTGGGCCATGACCTGCACTTCACAGGCACGCTGGAAGATGAACATCATCAGAAAGGTATCGGCGACGCTCGCCCCGCAGGTCATCAGCCCATGGTTGTGCAGAAGCATGAACCCGGTCTCGCCGAGATCCGCCTGCAAACGCGTCTTCTCGTCATGATTCAGCGCAACGCCCTCATAGCCATGGGTTGACAGGCTGGCCAGCACAAACAGCGACTGCTGACTGATCGGCAGCAACCCTTGTTTCTGTGCCGACACCGCGACCCCAGCAGCGGTATGGGTGTGCATGACGCAGGCCACGTCATGGCGCACTTCATGCACGGCGCTGTGAATGGTATAGCCGGCCGGATTGATATCGTACGGCGAATCCATGAGCTTGTTGCCCGCCAGATCGATCTTGACCAGGCTGGACGCGGTGATCTCATGAAACATCAGGCCGTATGGGTTGATCAGGAACTCGTCGGTATCAGGAATCTTCGCCGAAATATGGGTGAAGATCAGGTCGTCCCAGCCATACAAAGCGACTAGCCTGTAGCAGGCAGCAAGATCGACGCGAGTCTGCCACTCAGCAGTACTGACCTGATGTTTCAGCGATTGGATGGCATGTAGAGCATTCACGAAGCACCTCTTGTTTTTGTTTTCCGTGCCTGAAGTCTAGCGTTGCCGAGGCCACCCTAGAGTTTCCCTTGAAGCCAGCCTGATGGCCGACGAGACAGACGCTCAGCCACGCAGCGCGACGGCGAAGCGCTCCAGCCAGGGCTCGGCGTCACTCTCGGGCGTGACCGTTTCACTGGCATCCAGGCGAAGCATATCTACCACCTCGCGCACACCCAGCTCGGCGTACAGCTCGCGAATCAGTTCACCGCCGCCGCAGAAGGTATCGCCGTAGCTCGCATCACCCAGAGCGATCACGCCGCCAGGCAGGCCCTGCCAGGCAGGAAACTGCTCGCGAATCGTCGAATACAGGGGAACCAGGCTGTCCGGCAACTCCCCCATACCGGTAGTGGCAGTGACAAACAACAGAGCATCCGGGGCAAAAGCCTGAATCTGCGAAAGTTGAGCACGAGGATCATGCCAGGTCTCGAAACCCGTTTCCTTCAAGATACCGGCCGCATGACGGGCGACGTCTTCGGCAGTGCCATAAACAGTGCCGGAGAGGATGGCGACTTTCATGGTGGGCTCCATTGCGAATAGAAGTTGGACATTATGCCGCATTCGACACATCCGGCATGCCACTGCATATCTACACTTGGCTCCGGATCGGGTCATGCACGTTGCCCCGGTGTGGAACCGGACGACCCAAGCGCTGTCGCAATCGGTCCAGGCCCCAACTCTCGCAGCGGCTGGGCACCGTCACTGACACCGGAGCGACAGAAGGCGCGGGTAGGCCTACCCTGCTGCCCTTGAGAAGGAAATCGATCATGGCGGAAAAGACCGTCCTCACCAGTGCCGAACTGGCTTATATCAACAAGCTCGTCGGCAGCAGCTCAGCCGAACCCGGAGAAAGCCACTCAGGCTTTCGGGTCGACGGGGGCGAGCGCGCCAATGGTTTGCTGCTGCAGCTTGCGGCTAAAGCCAATCTGACGCTTGAGGCGGAGCTGGAAAACTACTGCATGTCCTTCCCGCTGCAACTTCGTGAAGACGAGTTTCACAGCCTCCAGTTGCAGCTGGCGCCGCCAACCATTTACGAGCGCGGCCCGGTGTTGCGCGCTTGGCGGCTACACCTCGATGAGCCCCTGCCACTGCTCTCGGATGAGGGTCACGAAACCACCCTGAGTGTGCACGAACTCTCACCCAACGGCCTGCTGGTCGATACCGGCCCCAAGCACAAGGCGCCCAAGTTCCTGCATTTGCGCCTCGCTTTGCCGGGCGAGGCTTCATTCAAGATCGACGCGCGGCGGATCCGTGATGCCGAAGGCGGCATGACAGCCTACGAGGTGGAATACCCGCTGGACAAGGATGCTGAACGCATCCGCTCCTATCTTTACCAGGAGCATCAGCGCCTGCACCCCGAGCTGCAGCCTGAGCTTCCAGCCGAAATGCGCGCAGAGGACCCCTAGGCCCGCTGAAGCCAAGGCTTTGCCGGGCCGGCATAGAGCGGCTCGCATCATGCTGGTAAGCTGCGCAGCGATGCGGCCACTGAGCAATGACACCATGACCCAGCCTGCAGCTCCGATTCTTATCACAGGCGCCAGCCAGCGTATCGGCCTGCACTGTGCCGAGCGAATGCTCGATGAAGGCCAACCGGTGATCATCAGCTACCGGACTCCAAGAGCCTCTCTTGAACGATTGCGGGAACGCGGCGCCCTTACCCTTCCTGCCGACTTCAGCAGTACCGCCGGTATTGACGCATTCATCGAAACCTTGAAGGCGCATACGCAGACACTGCGAGCGATCGTGCACAACGCATCCGACTGGAAGATCGAAAGGCCCGGGAAAGAGGCCGAGGTTTTTCAGAGCATGTTCAGCATCCATATGCTTGCGCCTTACCTGATCAACCTCAACTGCGCCGACCTGCTTCGGCATGGTGGCCCAGCGGACATCATTCATATCAGCGATGATGTCACCCGCGTCGGAAGCAGGAAACACATCGCCTATGCCGCCAGCAAAGCCGGCCTGGACAACCTGACGCTGTCTTTCGCCGCAAGCCTGGCGCCAGCGATCAAGGTCAACGGGATCGCACCGGCCCTTATTCAATTCAACGAAGGCGACGACGAGGCCTATCGGCGCAAGGCACTGGCGAAATCCGCACTGGGTATCGAGCCGGGTGCCGAAGTCATCTACCAAAGCCTTCGCTACCTGCTCGACAACCCGTACCTCACAGGCACCACGCTTACCGTAAACGGTGGCCGTCACCTGCTCTAATCAAAAGGACACCCATGCCCCGATTGGAACCCGCCATGGCGCGTATCTGCGTCAAAGACCTTCGACTGCGCACCTTCATCGGCATCAAGGAAGAGGAAGTCCTCAACAAGCAGGATGTACTGATCAATCTGACGATGCTTTATCCCGCTACCGATGCGGTACGGGACAACGATATCGAGCACGCCTTGAACTACCGCACCATTACCAAGGCGATCATCAAGCACGTCGAGGACAACCGCTTCGCCCTGCTTGAACGCCTGACCCAGGAGGTTCTGGACCTCGTGATGCAACACTCGCAGGTGCGCTACGCCGAGGTCGAGATCGACAAGCCGCACGCCCTGCGCTTTGCCGAATCCGTATCGATCACCCTCGCCGCCCACCGCGACTGAACCTGCTTCAATCTCTGCCAGATGGCCATCATGGCGCGAGCGCCACTGCTGGCAGCCATACGCCTGTGCCGGATGCTCCCAGCGGCCAGGCGCGTTAAGAATGCAGGCGGTTTCGTGGCTGCGCAGTGCAGGCTCGTCAGGTTTTAGGCAGGTGCCGACAGGTAGCCTTCGCGATGATCCAACGGCGCTTTCCGATCACTTGTCCTCCTCTGTTACTGAGCAGCTATCACGACGGCACGCCAAGAGAAGAGGAATGGTGGCCTAAAGCTCCTCGCTCATGTCTGGCAGGCAGCGAGGAGCCAAGGGTATGATCCGCCCACGTCTGCAATACAGAGACCTACGCCATGAATGATCAAGAACGTACAGAACTCGAAGCTGCCGCCTTCCGCCGCCTCGTACAGCATCTGCGCAGTCGCCCGGACGCGCAGAATATTGACCTGATGAACCTCGCTGGCTTTTGCCGCAACTGCCTGTCGAAGTGGTACAAGGCCGCTGCCGATGACCTGGAAATCGACGTCACCATCGACCAGGCCCGAGAAGAGGTATATGGGATGCCTTACGCCGACTGGAAGAAGCGTTACCAGAAGGAAGCTACACCCGAGCAGCAGGCTGCCTTCGACAAGAGCCAGAAGCCATGACCAGCGTTTCCGACTTTCGCGCCAGGCTGCGCAACCGCAACCATCCGTTCAGCGATACGCTAGCCTTCATTTCCAGTCATTACGACTATCAACCCAGCCAGTTTCACAACGGTAGCGTTGAAAATGCGGCCGGTGAAAATGAGGGTTCCTGCAAGACACTGGGCCTTGCCGTACTCGAAGGGTTTACCACCGAAGAAGCCCTGTTGTCATTTGGTGAGCATTATCAGTCGGTGCTGGCCACGCCCGGCGGGACCGATCACCGCAACATCCGCGCCCTGATGGAAACGGGGTTGCCTGGGGTGCGCTTCGATCAGCAGCCGCTGACTCGAAAGCAACAGGCTGATTGACCTGAAAGAAGGATAGCGCCAGGTTTGCGCAGCAAAAAAAAGCAGCCATCAGGCTGCTTTCTTTGGTGAGGAACGCTTTGCTTAGGAAAGCTTTTCCTTGATACGCGCGGCCTTGCCGGACAGTGCACGGAGGTAGTACAGCTTGGCCTTGCGAACATCACCACGGCGCTTGACGCTGAGGCTGTCGACCATCGGGCTGTAGTACTGGAAGGTACGCTCTACGCCCACGCCATTGGAGATTTTGCGCACGGTAAAAGCGCTGTTCAGGCCGCGGTTACGCTTGCCGATCACGACGCCTTCAAAGGCCTGCAGACGCTCACGCTCACCTTCCTTCACCTTGACCTGGACAACCACGGTGTCACCAGGGGCGAACGGGGGGAGTTCTTTGGTCATCTGCTCGGCTTCGAGCGCCTGAATAATCTTGTTGGTCATGCTATTGCTCCTAAGACACGCCTTTCTGGCCTGCCATCGATACGTTAACTATCGTCCCGCTGATGGAGATATTCCTTCAGCAGCTTCTGTTCTTCTCCAGAAAGCGAGCGGCTATCCAGAAGATCAGCGCGACGTTCCCAGGTCCTTCCGAGGGACTGCTGTAAACGCCAGCGCCGGATGTGTTCATGGTTACCGCTGAGCAGCACCTCAGGAACACGTTTATCCGCATACACTTCCGGTCGCGTGTAGTGCGGGCAGTCGAGCAGGCCGTCAGTAAACGAATCCTCCTCGGCAGAATCAGCATGCCCCAGCGCCCCTGGAAGCAAGCGGGTCACCGCATCAATCAGCACCATGGCCGGCAGTTCACCGCCTGACAGCACATAATCCCCAATCGACCACTCCTCATCGACATGCGTCTCGATGAAACGCTCGTCGATACCTTCATACCGACCTGCAATGAGGATAAGCCCTTGCCCTTTCGCCAGCTCCCGCACATCAGCCTGTTTAAGCTGACGTCCCTGGGGCGAAAGGTAGATCACCTTGGCCTTGTCACCTGCCGCTTGCCGAGCATCCGCGAGCGCCAATTCCAGCGGCTTGATCTTCATCACCATGCCGGGACCGCCGCCAAAGGGGCGGTCATCAACTGTCTGATGACGATCCTCGGTATAAGCTCGGGGGTTCCAGCAATGCAACTGGAGCAACCCATGCTTTACCGCACGACTGGTGATGCCATAGTCACGGATGGCAGCGAACATGTCCGGGAACAAGCTGATCACATCGACACGCAAACTGGACATGTCGGTCAGAAGTCCGCATCCCACTCGACGCGCATCTCACCTGCGTCCAGGTCTACTGCCATGACGCACTGATCGGTATAGGGCAGCAGACGTTCACGATCATCGAGGCTGCCGTCGAACGGCTTGACCACCAGTACGTCGTTGGCTCCGGTTTCGAGCAGATGATCGACCCGACCGAGCAGTTGCCCAAGCTGGTTGATGACCGTCAGGCCCTGAAGCTGGTACCAATAGTATTCGTCGCCGGTCAGCGCAGGCAATTCGCTACGCGGGATGCAGATCTCGAAGTCAGCGTAGGTACGCGCTTCCTCCCGATCCGACAGCCCGGTCAGCGTAGCCACCAGGATCTTGCCTTGCAGGCGCCCCTTGACCAGCTCAACCTGTTTGACTTCCGCGCCTCGCCTCAGCGTCCAGCGTCGATAATTCAACAGGTTGTCGATAGGGTCGGTAAAGGAATAAACCTTTACGTCACCTCGCACGCCATGCACCGAAACGATCTTGCCGATAACGATCAGATCCTCGGCCGGAGCAGACGTGGTGTTCATGTAATTAGGCAGCAGCCTTGGCAGCTTCCTTCAGCAGCTGAGCAACACGCTCAGACGGCTGTGCGCCCTGGCTCAGCCAATAGTTGGCGCGCTCCTGGTTGACGGAGAGCTTAACTTCCGCACCTGCAGCGATCGGGTTGAAGAAGCCGATACGCTCGACAAAGCGACCATCGCGCGGATTGCGACTGTTGGTCACGGTCAGGTGATAGAAAGGGCGCTTCTTGGAGCCGCCACGGGCGAGACGAATAGTTACCATGTGAACATCGTTCCTGTAGTCGGTACAGCAAAACTGAGTGCAGGGCCCAAGGCCCGAAAGGCCGCATATTCTAAGGAATATCCGGATTTTTGCAAATGGCTTTTTCAAAAAGAGATACAGGCCGGTGCGACCGGGCGAAAGGCGCGCCCGGCGCTTAGAACTTGGGCATTCCTCCCCCGCCAGGGAGCATACCGCCCATCCCGCGCATCATCTTGGCCATGCCGCCTTTGCCTGTAACTTTTTTCATCATCTTCTGCATCTGCTTGTGTTGCTTGATCAAGCGACCAATATCCTGCACTTGCGTACCGGAGCCCATGGCAATACGACGCTTGCGCGAACCGCTGATTATGTCGGGATTGCGCCGCTCGGCCGGCGTCATCGAGTTGATGATCGCTTCCATCTGCTTGAACTGCTTTTCAGCCGCCCCCTGAGCGTTGCCCATCTGGGACAGATTCATGCCGCCAATCGCCGGCAGTTTGTCCATCAGGCCACCGAGGCCACCCATGTTTTTCATCTGCTGCAGCTGATCACGGAAGTCTTCGAGATCGAAGCCCTTCCCTTTCTTGAGTTTCTTGGTGAGCTTGTCGGCTTTCTCGCGATCCAGCGTCTGCTCGGCCTGCTCGATCAGGCTGAGCACATCCCCCATGCCCAGAATGCGCGACGCGATACGATCGGGATGGAACGGCTCCAGCGCATCGCTTCTTTCACCCATGCCGAGGAACTTGATCGGCTTGCCGGTAATATGGCGAACCGACAACGCGGCGCCGCCCCGGGCATCACCATCCACTTTGGTGAGCACAACGCCAGTCAACGGCAACGCATCACCGAACGCCTTGGCGGTATTGGCGGCATCCTGTCCGGTCATGGCATCGACGACAAACAATGTCTCGGCCGGCTTGATTGCCGCATGCACGGCCTGGATCTCGGCCATCATCTCGGCATCGATTGCCAGACGACCGGCGGTATCCACCAGCACCACATCAATGAACTTGAGCTTGGCTTCACGGATCGCGGCTTGGGCGATTTCAACCGGCTTCTGGCTGGTATCGGAAGGAAAGAACGTCACGCCAACTTCGGCTGCCAGGGTTTCAAGCTGCTTGATTGCGGCGGGACGGTAGACGTCAGCGGAAACCACCAGCACTGTCTTTTTCTTGCGCTCCTTGAGGAACCGGGCGAGTTTTCCCACCGTCGTGGTCTTGCCCGCGCCTTGCAGACCGGCCATCAGAACCACCGCCGGCGGCGCCACGCTAAGCGACAGATCCTCGTTGGCTGCGCCCATCAGCTCTTCGAGCTCAGCGCGGACAATTTTCACGAACGCCTGCCCAGGGGTCAGACTCTTGGAAACCTCAGTGCCAACGGCGCGATCCTTGACCTTGGCTACGAACTCCTTGACCACAGGCAGGGCAACGTCAGCCTCGAGCAGCGCCATCCGCACTTCACGCAACGTGTCTTTGATGTTGTCCTCGGTCAGCTTGGCCTTGCCGGTCACGTGGCGAAGCGTTTGCGAGAGGCGATCGGTTAGGTTCTCAAACATGTGTCGGTTCCACGCTGACTGTGGTTAAGGCGCGAATTATAGAAGCTGCACCCCCCGCGCCGGTACCCCGGTGTCGATGCTTTTCATCTGAGCATGCACACAGGCGCATCGTGCATCCGTCCATTCTTGCAGGGAGGCCTGCGCATACGCGCAAAGGCCAGGCGCCGCAGCGCTCTTCCCGCCCTCGCGTCGCCCGCTTTTGCATGCCGGGTGTTTGTGCCACACTCAGCGCCTTTCGAGCCCATTGAAAGACCTATGCATCCTCTGCTACCAAGCTTAGCTGCCGCCTGCCTCTATGCTGGCGTCACCGGATATCAAGGCCTGCGCCTGGCACAACGCACCGTGCCGGACAGGCGCCTGCTACTCGCGCTGGGTGCCCTGGCGCTTGTAGCACATAGCATCAGCCTGTTTATCCAACTGCTCTCCCCAAGCGGCCTGCATCTCGACTTCTTCAACGCATCGAGTCTGATCGCTGCGGCTGTCATCCTGCTGATTCTTCTGGCTCTGTACCGGATGCCAGTTGAGAATCTTCTGCTGCTGCTCTTCCCACTAGGTTGTCTGACGGTTCTTTTTGCACAGTTCGCACCATCTGGTACCGCCCCGGCGATAACCGAAGAGCCTGGGATCCTGGCGCATATCCTGTTCTCGATACTTGCCTACGGGATGCTGACCATTGCAGTGTTCCAATCACTGCTGCTCCTATTGCAGGACCATCATCTGAAGCATAAGCACCCGTCCGGGCTGATCAAGAACTTCCCCCCGCTGCAGACAATGGAAAGCTTGCTGTTCGCCTTCCTGCTTGCCGGCTGGCTGCTGCTTTCGGCATCACTCATTACCGGCTGGCTGTTTCTAGAAAGCCTCTTTGCGCAGCATCTGGTTCACAAAACCCTGCTGTCGGTTGTCGCCTGGGTGGTGTTCGGCCTGTTGTTGTGGGGGCGTCATCAGCTGGGCTGGCGCGGCTATAAGGCTATCCGTTGGACGCTGGCCGGTTTCTGCCTGCTGATGCTGGCCTATTTCGGCAGCAAGCTGGTCCGCGAATTCATCCTGCACATCTAGGGCAGCCTACGTGGAAGATCTACACCCAGGCTTTCTGGTCGGCTTGCTGGTATTCCTGCTCCTTTGCTCGGCGTTCTTCTCCAGCTCCGAGACCGGAATGCTCAGCCTCAACCGTTATCGCCTCCGCCATCAGGCCAAGGAAGGACATCGCGGCGCAAAACGCGCCAGCGAACTGCTGGCCCGACCTGACCGGCTGCTCGGCACCATTCTGGTCGGCAACAATTTCGTCAACATTCTTGCTTCATCGATTGCCACAGTTCTGGCAATCAAACTGTGGGGAGAAGCCGGAATCGCCATCGCGACCATCGGACTGACCATCGCCCTGCTTATCTTTGGCGAGATCACACCCAAGACGCTGGCAGCATTACGCCCCGAGGTGATTGCCTACCCGGTTAGCCTGCCTCTGCTCATGCTGCAAAAAGTCCTCTACCCGCTGGTCGCCTTGCTCAGCTGGATCAGCAATGGCCTGCTCAAGCTGCTGGGAGTCGACCTGTCCAGCAAGGGCAACGACAGCCTTTCTACCGAGGAGCTGCGCAGCGTCGTCCGTGAATCCGGAAGCGACATGTCGAAGAACCGGCAAAGCATGCTGCTCGGCATTCTCGACCTGGAGCGGGTCACCGTTGACGACATCATGATTCCTCGCAACGAGGTCGCCGGTATCGACCTCGACGACGACCTGGAAACCATCGTCAGCCAATTGCGCACCACGCCCCATACGCGCCTGCCGGTTTTCCGCAAGGACATCAACCAGATCGAGGGAATCGTGCACATGCGACAGATCGCGCGCCTGCTCAGCCATGATCAGCTCACGCGCGAGAACCTTCTGAACGCCTGCAACGAGCCCTACTTCGTACCCGAGAGCACACCGCTGTCCACCCAGCTGCTCAATTTCCAGAAACAGAAGCGCCGTATCGGCATCGTTGTGGATGAATACGGTGACGTGCTGGGCATCGTTACGCTGGAAGACATTCTCGAAGAAATCGTTGGTGAATTCAGCAATCAGGACGCACTGCGCAGCCCGGACATCCATCCACAGGAAGACGGCACGCTGGTCATTGATGGCGCGGCATACCTGCGCGAGGTAAACCGCGCCCTCGGCTGGGAACTCCCCTGTGGCGGCCCAAAGACCCTAAACGGACTCATTACCGAAGCGCTTGAGCACATCCCCGACAGTGGCATCTGCCTGCAGATCGGCCAGTACCGCCTGGAAATCCTGCAAGCGGCAGACAATCGGGTTAGAAGTGTTCGTGCCTGGGTAGTCGATAGCCCCGCCGAGGAGCCGCGCGAGACCCCATGAAGCCCGGCGTTCCGCTGCGCCGGGACTAGAGTTCGACTGTGATCGCCGACGCCGCGCGCAGCGCCTTGCCTCGTGCGGCATCGATCGAATGATCCCGAGCCAGCGCCACACCCATCCGCCGCTGACCAGTTACCCCTGGCTTTCCGAACAGACGCAAGGCGGTATCCGGCTCAGCCAGGGCAGCGGCGAGGTTGCCAAAACGCACGCAGGTCGACTCCCCCTCCACCAGCACGACCGCCGATGCGGCTGGCCCCAACTGGCGGATCGCAGGGATCGGCAGACCCAGGATAGCCCGAGCGTGCAAGGCGAATTCGGAGAGATCCTGGGAAATCAAGGTCACCAGCCCAGTGTCATGCGGTCGCGGGGAGACTTCGCAGAACCACACCGTGTCACCCTTGACGAACAGCTCGACACCAAAGATGCCTCGTCCACCCAGGGCGTCGGTAACCGCCAAGGCGATCCGCTCGGCCTCCGCCATGGCTCCTGGCGACATTGGTTGCGGTTGCCAGGACTCCTGGTAATCGCCTTTCTCCTGGCGATGACCAATTGGTTGGCAGAAGGCGGATCCCCCAGCGTGACGAACCGTCAACAGGGTTATCTCGTAATCGAAATCGATGAAGCCTTCTACGATGACCCTACCCTTGCCGGCACGGCCACCGGCCTGCGCATATTCCCATGCCCCGATGACATCGGCCTCGCTGCGCAATACCGACTGCCCTTTGCCGGAGGAACTCATGACCGGCTTGATCAGGCAGGGGAAACCCAGCGTCGATACCGCCTCGCGGCATTCGTCCAGCGAGTCCGCAAACCGATAAGGTGACGTCGGCAGCCCAAGCTCCTCTGCAGCCAGGCGGCGGATCCCCTCGCGATTCATGGTCAGCTGCGCTGCCTTGGCCGTCGGGATCACCGTATAGCCTTCGGATTCCAGCTCGACCAGAGTCGCCGTCGCGATCGCTTCGATCTCGGGAACGATAAAATGAGGTCGTTCCCGCTCAATGACCGCACGCAGCCCGGCGCCGTCAAGCATATCGATGACATGGTGCCGATGAGCCACCTGCATTGCAGGTGCATGGGCGTAGCGGTCTACTGCGATGACTTCGACGCCCAGGCGCTGAAGCTCTATGACCAACTCTTTGCCAAGCTCGCCCGAACCGCAGAGCAGGACACGGGTAGCACTGGTGGACAACGGGGTGCCGATTGTAGGCATGGTATTCCTCGCTTCTCAGACAAATCTCAGCGGACGCCTATCACGTAGCCCCACGGGCTCAAAGAAGAAGCCCAGCCGCCTTGGCGCGCTCATGGGTACGCATCAGCACTTCGCGCCGCTCGGCATTGTCCATGCGGCCCCAACGGCGAATCTCGTCGATGTTGCGCTGGCAGCCAGTGCAGAGGTCATTCTCGTCCAGTGCACAGATGCTGACGCAAGGAGAGGCAACCGGCTTGTCCTGAACGCTCAATCGTCCTGCTCCGCCAGATCGCGGGCGTAGCGCTGTGCGTTATGAACGTAATGTGCGGCGCTGGCCTCAAGCATTTTCTTCTGCTGTTCGGTCAACTCACGCACCACTTTCCCAGGGGAGCCGACAACCAGAGAGCCGTCAGGGATTTCCTTCCCCTCGGCAATCAGTGTGTTGGCGCCGATGATGCAGTACTTGCCGATGCGGGCACCATTCAAAACCACCGCATTGATACCGATCAGACTGAAGTCACCGACGTTACAGCCATGCAGCATCGCGTTGTGCCCCACCGTCACTCCCTTTCCGAGGCTCAACGGAAAGCCCATATCGGTGTGCATGACGCTGCCATCCTGAACATTGCTGTTCTCACCGATGTGGATCAGCTCGTTATCTCCCCGGAGCACGGCGCCGAACCATACATTGGCGCCTGCATCCAGGCGGATCTTGCCGACCAGGGTAGCGTTTGGGGCGACCCAGCTCTCTGGATGGGTTTCGACACGGGAATCACCCAGGCGATATTTCACAGTCATGACCTCTTCTGGCTCAGATCGATATAGGTGGCGGGCGCGCGGCGCATCTCGATGCGGGCGTCATAGACCAGG
The DNA here is from genome assembly GCF_058536345.1 of Stutzerimonas sp. C6.4V. Lineage (NCBI taxonomy): Bacteria > Pseudomonadati > Pseudomonadota > Gammaproteobacteria > Pseudomonadales > Pseudomonadaceae > Stutzerimonas > Stutzerimonas sp. C6.4V. The sequence goes on along the minus strand of NZ_JBZUBM010000001.1, from coordinate 421,015 downwards.
TTTACCAACTCGACGATCATGATGGCCGTCAGGCCCCAGATCTTGTACTCCCCGTAGCGATAGGACGGGATGTACCAGGCGCCCCCCTGATAATCGATTCGGTGCGTAACTTCCCGAGGATCATGACAGAAGAAATCAAGCGGCACGGAAAACACCGATGCGATCTCGGCGTCATTAGCTCGGTACTCGACGTAATCCGGGACGATGCCAACGAAGGGCGTGACATGTATGCCATGAATCGACACGAGGCTGCTCAGCGGCCCCACGACCTCGACGATGCCCGGCGCCAGACCTACCTCTTCCTCGGCTTCACGTAACGCGGTATGGACCAGATCCCGATCTTCCGGATCACGGCGACCTCCGGGGAAGGCAACCTCCCCGCCGTGCGTAGACAGGCCGCTGGCCCTGAGGGTCAGTACCAGCTCCGGCGAATCCCCGCGAGTGATCGGCATCAATACCGCCGCCTCGGGCATCCAGCCCTCCGGCTCCAGAAGATGCGGAGAGTAGTCACGCACCCGTTGGAGAATCTTGTCCAGCATGGATCTTCTCGTTCTGTCTTTGCCTGGCATCATGGCATGAATCAGCAACCTGCCCAAGACAGAAAAAAGTCCAAACCTGGCAGAGCCAGCGCAGGCGAAGCGATGGAGCTGCCGCCCCGAACGCCGAAACCTTTCGGGACCTGCCCGCTCTCAGCAATGACCAGCCTGCGGAGCGCTCTGGTTCAGTTCAATCGGTCGAAACGAAGGAATCGCAATGAAATTCTGTAGCCAGTGCGGCGGCACCATAACCGAGATGATCCCCGAGGGTGATAACCGCCTCCGCTTCGTCTGTGGCGCCTGTGAAACCATCCATTACCAGAATCCGCGCATAGTCGCAGGCTGCTTGCCTGTTCTTGATGGTCAGGTCCTGCTCTGCAAGAGAGCGATCGAGCCGAGACGTGGGTACTGGACCCTGCCAGCCGGATTCATGGAAAACGGCGAGACCGTTCAACAGGCTGCAGAGCGGGAGACACGAGAAGAAGCCTGCGCAAAAGTGACGGCTCTGCAGCTCTATACGCTGTTCGACCTTCCACATATCAATCAGGTGTACATGTTCTTCCGAGCCGAACTGGTCGACAACGGCTTTCGCGCCGGGGACGAAACACTCGAAGTCAGGCTGTTCAAGCAAGCCGACATCCCTTGGTCAGAGCTGGCTTTTCCGACTGTCGGCCGTACCCTAGAATACTTCTTCGCCGACCGGGTGCAGCAGACCTTCCCGGTGCGCAACGAGGCCATCGAACCAATGCGGGTGGCCCGCAAACAGGTCTGATGCAGTCTGGATTCAGGAATAGCCCAATGCGCTGGCTGTTAGCGATTGTCTGCTTCACGTTTGCCACCCTTTCACACGCAACCGCAGCTCCAACACTGGACGGCGCGTTCATCGACAAGGTGCTGGTGGTCAAGTCCGAACGAAAGCTTCACTTGATCAGCCGCGGCGTCAGCATGAAAAGCTATCGTGTCTCCCTGGGCAAGCAGGCGGGCCCCAAGCTGCGCGAAGGCGACCAGCGCACCCCCGAGGGTTTCTACTGGATCGATTGGCGCAAGCAGTCCGACAAGTACAACCTGGCGATGCACATCTCCTACCCGAACGCCAAAGACCTGGCCCGAGCCAGAGGCGAAGGCGCACGGCCTGGCAACATGATCATGCTGCACGGGACGCCCATCGATGAAGAGTACCCGGAATGGTATTTCCACACGCTCGACTGGACTGAAGGCTGCATTGCCCTGAAAAACGACGACATGCGCGAAATCTGGAACCTGGTCAAGGACGGCACCTTGATCGAGATCCGTCCTTGAAGGATCTCTGGCCTGGCAGGCCCCAGCAGGTCGTTGTCACCAGCTGCCAGGCTGCGGCAACCAGTCGAAGCGCCTACAGCTGACCAGCGTGGGGAGCGGCACTCCCAAGATAGATAAATTTGCCCTGAGCTGCCAATCAGTACCCAGCCAACGACACGTCGTCAAAACTGCATGTCCGACAGGCGCCACACCTCGAATGCTGGAGTCTCGTAAGGGTGGGTTCGTTTGAGCGCCTTGACACTGTCATGGATCAGCTCGTCCGCAACGACCAGTTCCACTTTCCATTCCGATACGGACTGGACCTGCCCAAGCTGGCCGAGAAAGGGCTGACTCCCTTCAAGGGGGCGATACTGCCCCTGCCCGAGAACCTGCCAACAGCAGCTGTCATAGGCGCCGATACGGCCGGCCCCCGCTGCGAAAACCGCTTTCTTGACTGCGTCCAGATGGCTCTCCGGAACATAGAAACACAGTTTGTACATCGACTTCTCCGCACAGAATCCACAGTCAGCGGCAGCCATTGCCCCACTGAAACCAGATAACCCAAACCCGGAATATCGCTGCTTTCCAGTTGAACTCAGACGCGGGTACCAGCGCTTGGTTCATCGCCTGGCAGGCTCTCGGTCACAGAAACGAAAAAAGCCCGAATCGCCTGCGCGCTTCGAGCTTCTTCCTACCCTGGATCGGTCAATCCACCCAGACCCGCGCATTGCGGAACATACGCATCCAGCCACCGTCTTCCTGCCACTCATCGGGGCGCCAGGAGTTGGTAACGGCCCGAAATACGCGCTCTGGATGAGGCATCATGATGGTCACCCGGCCATCACGAGTGGTGAGACCGGTAATCCCGCGCGGTGAGCCGCCCGGGTTGGCCGGATAGCGCTCCGTCACCTTGCCGTGATTGTCGACATAACGCAGCGCCACGGTACCGGAGAGGTCGGCCTCGAGTAACGCTTCTTCGCTTTCGAACTCCGCGTGGCCTTCGCCATGGGCAATGGCGATTGGCAGACGGGATCCGGCCATGCCCTGGAGAAAGATCGAGGGCGACTCCTGAACCTGGACCATGGCCACACGCGCCTCGAACTGTTCGGAGCGATTGCGCACGAAGTGCGGCCATGACTCGCTGCCTGGCACCAGTTCGTGCAGGTTGGAGAGCATCTGGCAACCGTTGCACACACCCAATGCGAAGCTGTCCTTGCGATCGAAGAAGGCACTGAAGTCTTCGCGGGCACGACCGTTGAACAGAATCGACTTGGCCCAGCCTTCGCCGGCGCCCAGCACGTCGCCATAGGAGAAACCGCCACAGGCGATCAGCCCCTTGAAACGCTCCAGGCTGATGCGCCCCGAAAGGATGTCGCTCATGTGCACGTCTACCGCGGCGAAGCCGGCCCGGTCGAAGGCTGCAGCCATTTCGGTCTGCCCGTTGACGCCCTGCTCACGGAGGATTGCCACCTCAGGCCGCACGCCGCGCTTGATGTAAGGCGCGGCCACATCCTCGTTGACGTCAAAGTCGAGATGCACGCTCAGGCCGGGGTTGTCCTCCTCCAGCAGGGCATCGAATTCCTGGTCCGCGCAGTCGGCGTTGTCCCGCAAACGCTGGATCTGGTAGCTGGTTTCCGACCATTGGCGCTGCAGCAAACGACGATCGCCGCTGAATACATCGGCGCCGCCAAAGGTGATCGCGACATGGTTGTTGTTGATCGGCTGACCGATGACCGAGACGCAGTCGGCCAGGCCGGCTGCGCTGAACTGTGCCAGTACCACCGCCGAGTCGCCCTGACGCACCTGAATCAGTGCGCCCAACTCTTCATTGAACAGCACGCCAGGAAGCTCCTCGGCTCCCTCGGCAAGGCCGTCCAGCCGGATGTTCAAGCCGCAGTGGCCTGCGAACGCCATTTCCAACGCGGTTGTCAGCAGGCCGCCGTCGGAACGGTCATGGTAGGCCAGCAACAGGCCATCTGCGTTGAGCCCCTGAACGACCGCGAAGAATGCCTGCAGGTCCTCAGCGTCATCCACATCAGGTGCCTGCCGCCCCATCCGGCCATATACCTGCGCCAGGATCGAACCACCCATGCGGTTTTGGCCGCGGCCAAGATCGATGAGGATCAGGTCGGTTTCGCCCTTGTCCAGGCGCAGCTGCGGGGTCAACGTCTGGCGGATGTCGACCACAGGGGCAAAACCGGACACCACCAGCGACAGCGGTGAGGTCACGCTCTTTTCGGTGCCCTCCTCACTCCAGCGGGTCTTCATCGACATGGAGTCCTTGCCGACCGGAATGGTGAGGCCCAGCGCCGGGCACAGCTCCATGCCGACAGCCCTGACGGTGTCGTACAAGCGTGCGTCTTCGCCGGGATGTCCCGCTGCCGCCATCCAGTTGGCGGACAACTTGATGTCGGACAGCTTCTCGATACGCGCGGCCGCCAGATTGGTCAGGGTTTCGCCAATGGCCATACGTCCCGATGCAGGCGCATCGAGTAGCGCCAGCGGCGTGCGCTCGCCCATCGCCATGGCTTCGCCTGTATAGACGTCATAACTTGTGGCCGTCACGGCGCAGTCCGCCACCGGGACCTGCCACGGGCCAACCATCTGGTCACGGGCCACCATGCCAGTGATGCTGCGGTCTCCGATAGTGATGAGGAAGCTCTTGCTGGCCACCGCCGGGTGACGCAGCACGCGCGCGGCTGCCTCGCAGATGTCAACCTGACCTGCGGCAAAATCATCACCCAGTTCCGCTTCTCGAGCGGCACTGCGGTGCATGCGCGGCGTTTTGCCAAGCAGAACGTTGAGCGGCATATCGACCGGATTGTTGGCGAAATGACTGTCAGACACTCTCAGGTGTGGCTCGGCGGTGGCTTCGCCAACAACGGCGAACGGGCAGCGCTCACGCTTGCAGATCGCTTCGAAACGCTCGAGGTCGGCCGCGTCGACCGAAAGCACGTAGCGCTCCTGGGATTCGTTGCACCAGATCTCGTGCGGGGCCATGCCGGGCTCATCGTTGGGTACCTGGCGCAGCTCGAAACGGCCACCTCGACCACCGTCGTTGACGAGTTCGGGGAAGGCGTTGGAAAGGCCACCCGCCCCCACATCGTGAATGAATTTGATGGGGTTGTTCTCGCCCAGCTGCCAGCAACGGTCGATGACCTCCTGACAACGGCGCTCCATTTCCGGGTTGTCGCGCTGTACCGAAGCGAAATCCAGATCTGCCGAACTGCTGCCGGTGGCCATGGACGAGGCAGCACCACCGCCGAGACCGATCAGCATGGCGGGGCCGCCGAGTACGATCAGCTTGCCACCAACCGAAATCTCGGCCTTCTGCACGTGATCTTCCCGAATATTGCCCATCCCACCGGCCAGCATGATCGGCTTGTGGTAGCCGCGCACTTCCTCGCCTCGTGGCGTACTGATCGCCTGCTCGAAGGTGCGGAAGTAGCCATTGAGTGCGGGCCGGCCAAATTCGTTATTGAACGCTGCACCGCCCAGCGGGCCTTCGATCATGATGTCGAGCGGCGTAACGATGCGTTCGGGTTTGCCGTACGGCATTTCCCACGGCTGCTCGAAGCCCGGGATATTGAGGTTGGAAACGGTAAAGCCGGTAAGCCCGGCCTTTGGTTTGGCGCCGCGACCTGTAGCCCCCTCGTCACGAATCTCGCCACCGGAACCGGTGGCCGCGCCAGGGAACGGCGCAATGGCAGTCGGGTGGTTATGGGTTTCCACCTTCATCAGGATATGCACGGGCTCTTGGCTGGCCGCGTACTCGCCTGTGTCCGGGTTCGGATAGAAACGACCCGCCACGTTGCCGACGATTACGGCAGCGTTGTCCTTGTAGGCTGACAACACACCTTCGCCGTGCAGCTGGAAGGTGTTCTTGATCATGCCGAACAGGGACTTTTCCTGGCTTTCGCCGTCGATGTCCCAACTGGCATTGAAGATCTTGTGGCGGCAATGCTCCGAATTCGCCTGGGCAAACATCATGAGTTCGATGTCGTGCGGGTTGCGCCCAAGGCCAGTGAAACTGGTCACCAGATAATCAATCTCGTCTTCGGCCAGCGCCAGCCCCAGCTCTACGTTGGCCCGCTCCAGCGCCGCCCGACCACCACCCAGGACATCAACGGCGGTCAATGGCTTGGGCTGCGCATGACTGAAGAGCCCTTGCGCTTCCTCGAAGCGCTGAAGCACCAGTTGGGTCATGCGGTCATGCAGTGCTGTGGAAATCTGCTCGGCCTCGGCCGCGGAGAACTCGCCGCCCACGTAGTAGGCGATGCCGCGCTCGAGGCGCTGGACCTTGTCGAGACCGCAATTGCGAGCGATGTCACTGGCCTTGCTCGACCAGGGCGAGATGGTGCCGAATCGCGGGATGACAAGAAACAGTCGACCGGAAGGCTCCTGAACCGGAACGCTGGGGCCATATTTCAACAGCCGGGCCAGCACTTGCTGCTCGTCCGCGCCAAGTGTGCCGGATACCTCGGCGAAATGAGCAAACTCGGCATACAGCCCGCTGACAGCGGGGACCTTGTCGGTCAGTTGCGCCAGGAGCTTGCCGTGACGGAAGGCGGAAAGAGCGGGAGCGCCGCGCAGGATCAACATCGTCGGAACAGCCTCGGAAGGGGGAGCAGTCGGGCCGCGTATTCTAGCCCATGACGGCGTCCGAGGCTAAGCCTGCTGGAAGCTGGAAGCTGGAAGCTGGAAGCTGGATCAGTGGGAGGGCAAACGCTGCATTACCGTCAAGCGCTTGCCGCTTTCACTTCGAGCTTCCAGCTTCAGACTTCAAGCTTCTAGTTCCCTTCAATGCAATATCTGGCTCAGGAACAGCTTGGTCCTATCGTTGACGGGGTTGGTGAAGAAGGTATCGGGATCGGCCTCCTCCACGATCTCGCCCTTGTCCATGAAGATCACCCGGTCGGCGACGGTGCGCGCGAACCCCATCTCGTGGGTGACACAGAGCATGGTCATACCGCTTTCCGCGAGCCCGACCATGGTGTCGAGCACCTCCTTCACCATCTCTGGGTCCAGCGCCGAGGTTGGTTCGTCGAACAGCATGATCTTCGGCTTCATGCACAGCGCACGGGCGATCGCGACCCGCTGCTGCTGGCCACCCGAGAGTTGCCCTGGAAACTTGTCGGCCTGCTCTGGAATACGCACCCGTTCCAGGTAATGCATCGCGATCTCCTCTGCCTGGCGCCGGGGCATCTTGCGTACCCACATGGGCGCCAGCGTGCAGTTCTGCAGCACGGTCAGATGAGGAAAAAGATTGAAATGCTGGAATACCATGCCGACTTCGCTGCGGATCGCCTCGATTTGCTTGAGGTCGTTGGTCAGCTCCACGCCATTGACGACGATGCGACCCTGCTGATGTTCTTCCAGCCGATTAAGACAACGGATGGTGGTGGATTTGCCCGACCCGGACGGCCCGCAGAGAACGATGCGCTCGCCCTGTGTGACGTTCAGGTTGATGTCCTTGAGCACATGGAACTGCCCGTACCATTTATGCACGCCCTGCATCTGGATGACGGATTCACCGGTTTGCCCGGCCTGCTGAGAACTCAAGACTGTTTCATTCATAGGTGTCGCTCCTAATTCCGGTGACCAGTGTCGAGCTTGCGTTCCAGATGCATGGAATAGCGCGACATGCCAAAACAGAAAATCCAGTAAACCAGCGCCGCGAAGACATAACCCTCGGTCGACATGCCCAGCCAGGCAGGATCCGAAGTGGCGCGTTTGATGCTATTGAGGAAGTCGAACAGGCCGATGATGATCACCAGACTGGTGTCCTTGAACAGCGCAATAAAGGTATTGACGATGCCGGGGATGACCATCTTCAGCGCCTGCGGCAGGATGACCAGGATCATGCTGCGCCAGTAGCCCAACCCCATTGCGGCAGCCGCCTCGTATTGGCCTTTCGGGATCGCCTGCAGTCCGCCACGCACCACTTCGGCGATATAGGCCGCTTCAAAGAAGACCACCATGACCATGGCCCGCATCAGCTTGTCGAGGTTCATGCCCTCTGGCAGGAACAACGGCAGCATCACCGAGGACATGAACAACACAGTGATCAGCGGTACGCCGCGCCAGAACTCAATGAAGGTGATGCAGAGCACGCGGATTGCCGGCATGTCGGAGCGTCGCCCCAATGCCAGCAGAATCCCCAGCGGCAACGCCCCTGCAATACCTACGGCAGCGATGACGATGGTCAGCATCAACCCGCCCCAACGGCTCGTCGGTACCGTTTCCAAACCGAGGAAACCACCATGCAACAGCCAATAGGCAAGCAGCGGATAGAGCACCAGGAACGCAATACCGTAGCGCGCCTTGTGCCGCATCTGCCGCAGGAACAGCGGCGCAGCACCTATGATGGCCAGCCAGGCAGTGGCATCAACGCGCCAGCGCAGCTCTGGCGGGTAGAAACCGTACATGAACTGACTGAAACGCGTCTGCACGAATACCCAGCAGGCCCCCTCGCGGGTGCAGTCAGCACGGGTTTCGCCGGTCCAATCGGCCTTGATGATCGCCCAGTCGATGATCGGCGGGACGATCACCCAGATCAGATAGAGCCCGACCAGTGTCAGCAGGGCGTTTATCCAGCTGGAAAACAGGTTAGCCCGCATCCACCCCAGCACACCGATATTGGCCGAGGGCGCAGGCAGGTCCGGCTTGAAAGTATGGCTCGTCATGCGCTCGTCCTCACCGCTCGATCAGCGCAATGCGCTTGTTGTATGCATTCATCAGCAGCGAGATGCTGATGCTGATCGCCAGGTAGACACTCATAGTGATCGCCATGGTCTCGATGGCTTGTCCGGTCTGGTTGAGTACCGTGCCGGCAAACAGCGACACCATGTCCGGATAACCGATGGCCGCTGCCAACGAGGAATTCTTGGCCAGGTTCAGGTATTGGCTTGTCAGCGGGGGGATAATGACCCGCATCGCCTGGGGGATGATGACCAGGCGCAGTACCCGGCCTGGACGAAGACCTAACGACGCTGCTGCCTCCGTCTGCCCATGACTGACCGACTGGATACCTGCACGAACGGTTTCACCAATGAAGGCCGCTGTGTAGATGGACAAGGCCAGGACAATCGACACCAGTTCCGGTATCACTACCCAACCGCCGCGGATGTTGAAGCGTTGCAGCTCAGGGATTTCCCAGAGAAACGGCGCTCCCATCAACATAACGCTGAAGCCCGGAATGGCTAGGGACAGCGTCAGGCTGGCCCAGAACACGGGGAACGCCTCGCCTGTCGCGTCACGTCGGGCACGTGCCCAGCGGTTGAGCATGACGATCGCAACCAATGCCAGGAACAGCGCAAGCCAGAACGGCCAAAAGCCTTCCCCTGCGCTGGGCGACGGCATCTGTACGCCTCGATTGTTGACAAACACCATATCCCAGAGGCTCAGGCTATCCCTCGGCCCAGGCAGTGGACTGAGCACGGCGAAGTAGACGAAGAAAATCTGCAGCAGTGGCGGAATGTTTCGAAACGTCTCGATATAGACAGTGGCGATCTTGCGAATCAGCCAGTTAGGCGACAGCCGCGCTACGCCGAGGATGAATCCGATGATGGTCGCCAGGATGATCCCGATGACGCTGACAAGAAGGGTGTTCAGCAGGCCGACCCAGAAGACTCGGCCGTAGGAGTCGCTCTCGCTGTAGTCGATCAAATGCTGGGAGATGCCGAAACCGGCAGCGTTATCAAGAAAACCGAAGCCTGACGTGATGCCTCGATGGGCGAGATTGGTCTGGGTGTTGTGAAACAGAAACCAGCCGATTCCAACCACAGTTATGACAGCGATGACCTGGAACACCCAGGCACGCGCCTGCGGGTCCGTGAGCAGCGAGCCGCGTGCGGCCCCCGCTTTGGCAATGGTACGCATCAAGAAACCTCATACGGCGCTGCCGGTGCATAGACACCGGCAGCGCTCATCCTTGAAACAAGACCGGCAGGACGCCGGTCCGGCTTGGTCAACGCACCGGGGGTGCGTACTGCAGACCTCCATTGGTCCAAAGCGCGTTCAGGCCGCGCTCGATCTTCAGCTCGCTACCGGAACCGATGTTTCGTTCGAACACTTCGCCGTAGTTTCCTACCTGCTTGACGATCTGCACTGCCCAGTCCTTCGGCAGTTTCAGATCCTTGCCGTATTCCCCTTCGGCACCCAACAGCCGAGCAACGTCGGGATTCTTGGTGGACTTGGCCATCTCTTCAACATTCGCAGAGGTAATGCCCAGTTCTTCGGCGTTGATCATGCCGAACAGTGCCCAGCGAACAATATCGAACCATTCTTCATCGCCCTGACGCACGGCTGGGCCGAGCGGCTCCTTGGAGATGACTTCCGGCAATACGACGTAATCGTCCGGCTTCGCCAACTTGATCCGCTGGGCATAGAGCTGGGACTGGTCCGAGGTGAGCACGTCGCAACGTCCTGACTCGAGCGACTTGGCGCTTTCGTCGGAGGTGTCGTAGGTGATCGGGGTGTATTTGAGGTTGTTAGCGCGGAAGTAATCGGACAGGTTCAGTTCGGTGGTAGTGCCTGCCTGGATGCAGACAGTAGCGCCGTCGAGCTCCTTGGCGCTGGATACCCCGACTGATTTGTTGACCAGGAATCCCTGGCCGTCGTAGTAGGTCACGCCGGTGAAATTCAGACCCATCGCCGCATCGCGGGAACTGGTCCAGGTGGTGTTGCGCGAAAGCACGTCGACCTCGCCGGATTGCAGCGCAGTGAAACGCTCCTTGGCTGTCAGCGGGCTGAACTTGACCTTGCCTGCATCACCAAATACCGCAGCCGCTACCGCGCGGCAGACATCCACATCGATTCCCTTGTACTCGCCCTTGGCGTCGGTGTAGGAGAAGCCAGGCAACCCGTCGCTGACGCCGCACTGCACAAACCCCTTGCTCTTGACTGCGTCAAGCGTCGCCCCCGCTTGTGCCAAGCCGCTCGTGCCCAACAATGTTGCAGCACCAAGCATGGCCAGTGTGGATTTAACCCTTATCATCGAAACCTCCAGTTTGCTTTTATTCTTGTGGTTAGCGTCCTCTGCCTGGATCACAGGCTGCCACTCGATGCCTTTCGAGGGGGCGAAGAAGAAACTGACCTCAGTCTAGCCGCCGTTTGGTTATCAGCAACCTTCCTGACCCGCTTTGTCTGCAGGCGTACCGAAGACGTGCGGCGCGTCAGGTATCTGAACTAAAGCAAGTGGCGTACCAGAATCAAAATGCCTTTAGGCGCACGCCCGAACGCTTCATCGCAGCGTCTGGTACAGGTAACCTCGCTGCAGATTGCTGAATATCTCATCTGCGACCGCACCAACTTAGCGCGCGCCGCCCCGACTGGAGCCCACCATGAGTGACCCAATGATCATCGAGCCCGCCCATGATGCCGACGCCTGCGTGATCTGGCTGCATGGCCTTGGCGCTGACCGCTACGACTTCCTGCCGGTTGCCGAAGCCCTGCAACAGCGGTTGCTAACGACTCGTTTCGTATTGCCGCAGGCGCCAACTCGTGCTGTCACCATCAACGGTGGCTGGGCCATGCCGAGCTGGTACGACATCCTGGCGATGAGCCCGGCCCGGGCCATAAACCAGGAACAGCTTGAGCTATCGGCGCAAAGCGTAATCGACCTGATCGAAGCACAGCGCGACAGCGGCATCGATCCTGCCCGCATCTTTCTGGCCGGATTTTCCCAGGGTGGTGCGGTGGTCTACCACACCGCTTTCCTGCGCTGGCCAGGCCCACTGGGTGGAGTCATCGCCTTGTCCACCTACGCGCCGACATTCAATGCCGACCTGAAACTTTCAGCCCTCCAGGCCGGGCTGCCGGTACTGGTGCTGCATGGTTCCAATGACAACGTCGTGCTGCCATCAATGGGCCGGGCAGCCTTTGAGCGCTTGCTCGCTAACAAGGTAGATGCGCAATGGAAGGACTATCCGATGGCTCACGAAGTAGTACCGGAGGAGATTCGTGAGATCGGTGAATGGCTGGCGGCCCGGCTGGGTTGAGCTCGTTGACAGCAAAATGTGACTTTGTGCACCTGCCGCATTCGCCAAATGAGGCTACGCTAGGCGTGGATAGTTGCAATTTCGATAGGCCTCCCGCTGTAGCGCCCTATCGCGGCCAGTAGAAGCCGACCTAGCCGGCAGCGATGGAATGCGTGCAATAGCCATGACAAGGGTGTCATCCAACGGGAACGGGCAGCCATGAAGCTCGCCAGCTGGCGAGTGCAGCGGCAGCATTTGGAGCAGGCATGGCTGCTGAATCATGTGGATGCGTTTTGCCTGCGGCTGCTACAGGAGGTCTTTGAACCTTGCGAACTCGAGCTTGGCGAGCTTCTCCTGACCCCGCTGGAACACAATCACTACCTTTACCTGGTGCTTGAAGGCGAGCTGGCTGTCCACCTGGACTCACTCGACGGCAGCCCGGTTCGCTCGATCGGACCGGGTGATTGTGCAGGCGAGATCAGCTTCATGGACAATCTTCCGCCCTCTGCCTACGTTCTCGCGATCGAACCTTCAGTGCTGCTGCGTGTGCACCGCCGCTCTATGCAGCTGTTGACCCGCTCGCCACAGCTGATGCAAAACTTGGCAGAACTGCTTTGTCAACGTGTCCGCTTGAGCGATCGGCTGATCATCAACAGCGAACAGAACGCCAATATCGACAAGCTGACCGGTTCGTTCAATCGTCGCTGGCTGGAATATGTCTACGGACGCGAACGGGCGCGCTGCACCCTCGCCGGCCAGCCACTCTCGCTACTGATGATCGATGTCGATCAGTTCAAGCGATATAACGACAGCCATGGCCACCTGGCCGGTGACCATGCGCTATGCCTGGTGGTGAACACACTCCGCAAGCTGCTCCGCCCCGCCGACAGCCTTGTCCGTTATGGCGGCGAGGAGTTCGTGGTGCTGTTGCCCGAGATGGCACTCAACGACGCAAGGAATGTCGGCGAGCGCTTGCGCCAGAGCCTTGAGAGCGTTTCCTCCTTTCACTCGCCGATCGGCCTGCTGCCTGGGGTGACCATTTCCGTCGGTGTGGCGAGCATGCAACCCGACGCCGACCTGGACAGCCTTATCCATCTGGCGGACCAGGCGCTTTATCAAGCAAAGGAAAGGGGCCGCAATCAGGTCTGCGGCTAGACAACACACCGGCCCCCGCTGGAGCAAGTCTTCGCCGTATCTGCGTATTGCATTACACTGGCGAGCGAACCCTTACAAGACATAGATGAGAAGACCGTGCTAGAAGCACTCAAAAAGATGTTCAGCAAAGGTGCAAGCAAGCCCTCTGTTACCCAGCCTCACAGCAGTACCGTTACAGACACCGGCGCCAGCACCCCGACGCCCTCCGAGGGGGTCAAGGCGCAGCATGACAATGCTGTTGAGCCAGGTGCCAAGGTACGCCGCGAGCGGCCGCGAAAGCCTACCGCGCCAGTGGCGCCAGCCTGGAAACTTAAAGATTTCACTGTCGAGCCCGTCGAGGGCAAGACGCGGTTTCACGACTTCAAACTTGCGCCAGAGCTGATGCACGCTATTCACGACCTCGGGTTCCCTTACTGCACGCCCATTCAGGCCCAGGTCCTCGGCTTCACCCTCAAAGGACGTGACGCCATTGGCCGCGCCCAGACAGGGACTGGTAAAACCGCCGCATTCCTTGTCTCGACCATCACACAGTTATTGCAGACGCCGCCACCGAGCGACCGCTATATGGGTGAGCCTCGCGCACTGATCATCGCACCGACTCGCGAGCTGGTCGTGCAGATTGCCAACGATGCGCTGAACCTGACCAAATACACCGGCCTGAACGTCATGAGCTTTGTCGGCGGCATGGATTTCGACAAACAGCTCAAGGCGCTCGAATCCCGCTACTGCGACATTCTGGTGGCCACGCCCGGTCGCCTTCTGGACTTTAACCAGCGCGGCGAAGTGCATCTGGACATGGTCGAAGTGCTGGTTCTCGACGAAGCCGATCGCATGCTGGACATGGGGTTCATTCCCCAGGTCCGCCAGATCATCCGCCAGACTCCGCCAAAGAGTGAGCGGCAGACGCTGCTGTTTTCCGCCACCTTCACCGATGACGTGATGAACCTGGCCAAACAGTGGACTACCGATCCGGCGATTGTCGAGATCGAAGCAGTCAACGTGGCCAGCGATACGGTCGAACAGCATGTCTATGCCGTCGCGGGCAGCGACAAGTACAAATTGCTCTACAACCTCATTACCCAGAACGACTGGACGCGCGTGATGGTATTTGCCAACCGCAAGGACGAGGTGCGGCGCATCGAAGAACGCCTGACCCGCGACGGTATCAGCGCCGTGCAGATGTCAGGCGACGTTCCGCAACACAAGCGTATCCGGGCCCTGGAAGGTTTCCGTGAAGGCAAGATCCGCGTCATGGTGGCCACTGATGTCGCCGGCCGCGGCATCCATGTCGACGGCATCAGCCACGTCATCAACTTCACCCTGCCGGAAGTGCCCGATGACTATGTACACCGTATCGGTCGTACCGGTCGGGCGGGCGCCAGCGGTACCTCGATCAGCTTTGCCGGCGAGGATGACGCCTTTGCCCTACCTGCAATAGAGGCATTGCTCGGTCGAAAGATCAGTTGCGAGATGCCACCTGCCGAGCTGCTGGCGCCTGTGCCACCCAAGCACTAAAGACCAAACGAGACAGGCAAGGCCTACCTCTGCTCTGCCTGAGGTACATCGGGCGAACCCAGGCCAGCCATTCCCTCAATACTCAACAACCTGCCGCGCAGGAAGAAAGCGAACGGAACCCTGGGTCAGGATAGCAACGCCAGGGCTGGGGTCGTCTCGATGTCAGCTGCTAGGCAAAGGTGTTGCGGATGACAAATTCGCTAGCTGCTCGCGCTGTCCCGCCATCGATCGGCTGCGGCCTGGTCGCTGCAGCGTCCTTCGACCCAACGCGGCCCGTCGGGCGTTTTTTCCTTCTTCCAGAACGGCGCCCGCGTTTTCAGGTAGTCCATGACGAATCGACAGCTATCGAATGCCGCCTCGCGATGGGCACTGGCGGCGCCAACAAAGACGATCGGTTCGCCCGCATCAAGCGGACCTATTCGATGCACGATCTCGAGCTTTAGCAAGGGCCAGCGTTCCCCCGCTTCGTCGATGATCTTTTGCAGCGCTTTCTCCGTCATTCCCGGCGCATGCTCGAGGAACATGCCGGCCACGTCGTGGCCATCATTGAAATCCCGGACGTAACCAACGAAGCAGGCAACCGCTCCGATTCCAAGGTTGGCTGCATGCAGTGCGTTAAGTTCGTCACCTGGATCGAACGTCGCCTGCTGGATGCGCACGGACATGTTCAACCTCCGGTCACGGTGGGAAAGAATGCAACGTCATCGCCGTCGGCCAGCGGCTCATCCAGACTGCAAAGTTCCTGGTTGCGGGCACACATCAGGTTTCGCTCATTCAATACAGCCCACTCGGGTCCGCGCGCCGAGAGCCGCACGCGCAGGTCATCGAGATGGCGCATCGATGCATCCCACTCCACCTCTTCCGAATCGAGGCCAAGTGCCTCGCGATAACGCGCAAAATACTGGACCTGGATCATGTCGGTACCTGCCAGTGGCCGCTTTTGCCGCCGAGTTTCTCCAGCAATCGAACCCCCTCGATCACCATGCCTTTGTCGACCGCCTTGCACATGTCGTAAATGGTCAGCGCGGCGATACTGGCGGCCGTCAGTGCTTCCATTTCAACTCCCGTCTGGCCAGCCAGCCTGCAGCGCGCCTCGATCCGTACGCAGTCGTCACCCTCCGGTTGCAGGTCGAGCTTGATGCTGGTCAGCAGCAGCGGATGACACAGAGGAATCAGCTCATGGGTCTTCTTTGCCGCCTGTATGCCGGCAATGCGGGCGACGGCGAAGACATCACCCTTGGGATGGCCACCTTGCTGGATCATCTGCAAGGTTTCGGGGAGCATGCGGACCTTGGCTTCCGCCACCGCTTCTCGGGCCGTAACGGCCTTGGCAGTAACGTCGACCATGTTGGCCCGCCCCTGGGAATCAAGATGGGTGAGCATTGTTAATCCTGGTAAGACTGTGGGTTCCGCAGTTTAGCTCAGCTGGAAGCTGGAAGCTGGAAGCTGGAAGCGAGCCCGAACCTGGCCCGCTTCCAGGCCGTGCTCGTAGACGCTCCCAGCGCGCACCAGCCGATCGATTACAGGTGGGCCTCTGCGTATTCGGCCAGTACCGAACGAGGAACGCCTTGCAAGGTGATGTGCATGCCGTGGGGAAAGTCCTTGAATCGTTCTGTGAGGTAGGTGAGCCCGGAACTGGTTGCAGACAGATAAGGCGTATCGATCTGTGCCAGGTTGCCGAGGCATACCACCTTCGACCCGCTACCGGCCCGGGTGATGATGGTCTTCATCTGATGCGGTGTAAGGTTCTGGCATTCGTCGATCAGGATCAGGCTCTGCTGAAAGCTACGCCCACGGATGTAGTTGAGGGATTTGAACTGCAGCGGCACCTTCTGAAGGATGTAGTCAACGCTGCCATGGGTACTCTCGTCATCCATATGCAAGGCTTCGAGATTGTCGGTGATAGCGCCGAGCCATGGCTCCATCTTCTCCGCCTCGGTGCCAGGAAGAAAACCGATGTCCTCATCCAGCCCCTGCACGCTACGCGTAGCGATGATGCGACGGTAACGCTTGCTAACCACTGTCTGCTCGATGGCGGCGGCTAGCGCCAGGATCGTCTTGCCTGACCCGGCAGCTCCCGAGAGGTTGACCAGATGGATATCCGGGTCCAGTAACGCAAACAGGGCGAGTGCCTGGTGAATGTCTCGCGGCCGCAGCCCCCATGCTTCCTGATGCAGCAGCGGCTCCTGATGCATATCCAGCAATAGCAGCTCGTCGGCCTTTATGCCCTTGATCCAGCCGACGAATCCCTGCTCATCAAGAATGAATTCATTGATATGTACCGCTGGCAGGTTGTCGATCAGCTGTACGCGATGCCAGGTCCGCCCATGTCCCTGATGAGTGTCGACCTTGCTGACCCGGTCCCAGAACGACCCAGTCAGGCTGTGATAGCCGCGTGACAGCTGGCCCACATCATCTACCAGCTTGTCGGTGTGATAATCCTCGGAAGCCACACCGCAGGCGCGGGCCTTGAGCCGCATATTGATGTCGTTGGTGACGAGCACAACGGGCACGCCAGCCGTACGCCGCTGCAACTCGACAACCTGATTGATGATCTTGTTGTCGTTTAGGTCTTCTGGAAGGGCGCTCGAGTCGGCACCCTTGCTCATCAGGATCGAGAGACTGCCGCAAGGCCCGCTCTTCTCGCGCTGGATGGGGACACCAAGTTCGACCTCTTCCGGCGTGGCATCACCCAGCACCTTGTCGATCAGACGGATTGCCTGCCGGCACTCAGCCGCAACGCTATGTTTACCGGCCTTGAGCTGATCCAGCTCTTCGAGCACAGTCATCGGAATGGCAACCTGATGCTCCTGGAAATTCAGCAAGGCGTTTGGGTCGTGAATCAGAACGTTGGTATCAAGAACGTAGAGGGTGGGCTGAGTTGCGCGGGGTCTGCCGTAGTCATCCATACGCGATCACCTTTTCGGAGCCGGAACGACGGAGAGCCGAATGCTCTCCGCCGTAGAGAAACCGCCGTGCGCCAGGGTGAGCGGACTTGAGTGGCAGGGGCTTGGGGCCACCCAGAGGCCGCCACCTGTGAGTGCAGGTTTCGGCGGTCTTGCATCAGGTAATACCGCAAAACAGATGACAGGAAAAAGTCTTTTTCAAGCAGATGACGTTTTTTTATCGGAACGACGAACAGCGCTTGGCGGCCAACCAGTGGACGACTAGGCTCATTGGTCAACCTGCGTAGTTTTGCCGCACCTGTTAACCCCTCCGGCACATGCTCCGCTGCAAGGATTGAATATCTGCGCTTATTAGGATCAGCCGAACACGGTTGATGGGCGACGGCGCCGGTCAATGCACCCGTTTTCCCTCCGCCGCCTCGTCACGATGCAGGTCGGCCAGCCCGGAGTCTGACATCCGCTCAGGTCGCTTCCGCACCCGCCTCACCAATTGATCATATGGTTACGGTCCAGCAGCGTCCCGAGACATCGCAGCAACGCTGCAGCAGATCAGATTGCTATGTCCACGATACCCATCAAAGCGACAGCGAAGGCCAACGGCTAATCGGGCCTATAGCTGGAGCGGCGTGGGCCATACAGCCTAGAATCGGTCCACTTCAAAGGAGACCGTTGCATGCTGATGGTGATTTCCCCAGCCAAGACCCTGGATTACGACACCCCACCGACGACCCAGCGTTTCACCCAACCCGAACACCTGGAGCATGCAAAGACGCTGATAGAAGAGCTGCGCGCCCTGTCACCGCAACAGATTGGCGAACTGATGCATGTCTCCGACAAGCTCGCGGCGCTCAATGCCGCTCGATACGGCAGTTGGCAGGATGATTTCAGCCCGCACAATGCCAAACAGGCCCTGCTGGCATTCAAGGGAGATGTCTATACAGGGCTGAACGCCTGCGATTTCAGCGAAGAGGATTTTGACTTCGCTCAGCGGCACCTTCGCATGCTGTCCGGGCTCTATGGTGTGCTACGCCCGTTGGATCTCATGCAGCCTTATCGCCTCGAAATGGGCACCAGGCTGGCCAACCCTCGTGGCAAGGACCTCTATGCCTTCTGGGACGAGCGCATCAGCCACTGGCTCAACGACGCACTGGCTGCGCAAGGTGACGACATACTGCTCAATTTGGCTTCGAATGAATATTTTGGTGCCGTGAAACGCAAGGTGCTGAATGCCAGGGTGATCGACATCGACTTCAAGGACCTCAAGAACGGTCAGTACAAGATCATCAGCTTCTACGCCAAAAAAGCGCGGGGCCTCATGAGTCGTTACGTGATCAAGGAGCGTATCGAGTACCCCGAGCAGTTGAAGGATTTTGCTTACGACGGCTATCGCTTCAGCCCCGAGCATTCACTGCCGGATCGGCTCGTATTCCTGCGCGATACGCCGGCCCGCTAGCAAAGCCAGGCACCGCCGCTCTCGCACAGGCGCGAGCGACGCCTGACCCTCCAGTCGATCGCCGCATTCAGCCCAGCTGGCGCCGCGGCAACCCTTCATAACGGTATCGCTGTGCGTGCTCACAGATACCGAGAAAGTCTCCGATCAGCGGCGCCCATCCCGGGAACTATCCGAAGGCACCTGCAATCATAAGCGCGTACCGGCAATTCCAGATGGAAAGGGACGTCGCACATGAACGTGCCGTGGAACTCAGCGCAACGAAATCCAGATCCCTCGCAGGTCACTTCTTCGAGAAGGACCCGCCCGGGCACCAGAGGCCGGAGAGCCCTTGGCCAGGCAGCGCTTCGAGCCTGCCTCGATGAAGCGAACGCCCGGCAGCCCAACGCAGCGCCCGCCCGGCCGAATCCATACAGCCGCAGGCTCGAAACGCTGGCAATTCATCCGACATCGGATGCTCATGCAACACCCCCTTATTCAGGCTCGGAGCACGCTGTTCGCCCCGAAAAGACGCTTTCCATTGGAAAACGCAGCTTGACGGCGCGTGGCACCTGAAGGCCCGACCAAGAAGCATACGGCGAGCTGATACCTGGCCGCTCAAATGGACAAGAAGAACTTCCCCTTCTCAACGATTCAGGAGAAACAACATGATTCCGGTCATTCTTTCAGGCGGCAGCGGTTCCCGACTCTGGCCTCTTTCGCGTAAAGCGTTTCCCAAGCAGTTTCTCGCCCTCACTGCCGAGCAGACGCTGTTCCAACAGACCATCGAACGACTGGCTTTCGACGGCATGCAGCCCCCTCTCCTGGTCTGCAACAAGGAGCACCGCTTCATCGTCAAAGAGCAGTTGGCCGCGCGTAAGCTTGAAACCCAAGGCCTCATGCTCGAACCATTTGGACGCAACACTGCCCCGGCAATTGCCATTGCGGCAATGAAACTGATTGCAGACGGCCGGGATGAGCTACTGCTGGTGTTGCCAGCCGATCATGTCATCGAAGACCACAAGGCTTTCCAGCGCTCTCTCGCCTTGGCCACAAACGCCGCTGAAAACGGCGAGATGGTGCTGTTCGGTATTCCGGCCACCAGCCCCGAAACAGGTTACGGCTACATCAAAGGCGACCATAACGAGCGTAACGGACTGCCTGACGGCGTCAGTCGCGTCACTCAGTTTGTGGAGAAGCCTGATGAAGCACGTGCGCAGGAATATGTCGATTCCGGTGATTACTACTGGAACAGCGGCATGTTTCTGTTCCGCGCCAGTGTATTCCTCGATGAATTGAAGAAACACGATCCTGATATCTACGACACCTGCTGGGTTGCGCTGGAACGCAGCGCCAAGAACGGAAGTGAAGTACTCATCGACCCGGCAACTTTCGCCTGTTGCCCAGACAACTCGATCGACTACGCCGTGATGGAAAAAACAGAACTGGCGTGCGTCGTTCCAATGTCAGCAGGTTGGAGCGATGTCGGCTCATGGTCTTCGCTGTGGGACGTGCTGGAAAAAGACGAGGACGGTAACGTCACCCGGGGTGATGTCATCATCGAAGACAGTCGTAATTGCCTGGTACATGGCAATGGCAAGCTGGTAACAGTGGTCGGACTGGACAATATCGTTGTTGTCGAGACCAAGGACGCGACGATGATTGCCCACAAGGACAAGGTTCAGGACGTCAAGAAGCTGGTCAACAAGCTCGACGCCATGAAGCGCTCCGAAACGCAGAACCATTGCGCAGTGTATCGCCCTTGGGGCTGGTACGACTCGGTCGACATGGGCGGACGTTTCCAGGTCAAGCGGATCTGCGTCAACCCGGGCGCGCAGCTTTCATTGCAGATGCATCATCATCGTGCCGAGCATTGGATCGTTGTATCTGGCACAGCTCAGGTTACCTGCAATGACAAGACATTCCTGCTGACTGAAAACCAGTCTACCTACATACCCGTGACGTCTATCCACCGCCTGGCCAACCCGGGCAAGATCCCGCTTGAAATCATCGAAGTCCAGTCTGGAAGCTACCTGGGTGAAGACGACATTGAGCGCCTGGACGATGTTTACGGTCGTGCACCGAATGATGCGGCCAGCCAGCCAGCTCGTTAAGTCGTAACGCACTGAATAAACCGCGCCTGCAACGGGCGCGGTATTTAACGGAATAACCGGACAGACAAGACCCCGCAGACGTAGACTGCTCCTTGAAAGGCGAAGAAGGCGCGGCAGCTGAATGTACTAACTTCTCGCAAACTTTTAATCAGCGTTCCGGATCGGCAGTAACTGTCACATTCAGCACCCAACTACACGAACGCTTGTGATATTCGGGCCGCTTGCAGTAATGTCTGTCAACGACGCTGCCCAGCCCAACCGAACCATGACCCGAGTAGTCGAGCCATAAAGTTCGCAATTCCCAGCCCAGCCCAGCGCTGCAGATCGATATGTGAAGAGGCAAAACCAGACGTGACAAAAGAAGAACTACGCGCCGAACTTGAAAAACAGGCTAACCGCTTTCAAGCCGTTTACGGCGGGGAAATAACGACCTACGCAGCGCAGCCCAACCCCGAACGAAAGCCGTGGCGCAAGAAACCAACCGTGCACGATCAGGTCTTCAAGGCTGAGCTGCAGAAGATTGAAAAAGAACTGTCTGAACAGGCTTCCCAGTCCAAGTGACCGCCCGCCTTCCACGAGCCGTGAACTCAGCACGTCTAGTGCCGCTGATGGCAGAACTTGCCCCACACCACTTCCGCTGAGCTATATCAAAGCGCGGGTATGTTCAGCCGGCGTGGAACCGCGGCGGGTACTTGCTGGCGCCGTAAACCGAAAGTGCATTGCAGCTCCTCCTTTCGTCTCTGACGCGACCCGCCGAGTCAGGGGTGGCTAGCTTGTCAGTTGTCGTCCGAGCCACCATCGAAGCTGCCAGCGGCGCTTTCATCGAAACTATCGTTGCCCCCTCGTTCGCGCTGGGAAAGATAACGTCTCCACAGCTCTTCAGCTCCTGGAAAGCCAGTGCCAAGCTCCGGCCCCATGTGCTCCGGATCGTAACGACGACTGCAGCCGCTACCAATGATCGGTGGGGCCTTGGCGCCAGCCTTGTCCAGCGGATCGGTCATGCTTCGTCCAGAGCCAGGAGCATCGGGTCAGTTAAACACCAAGGTCTTGTTGCTGTGTACCAGCACCCGCTCTTCTAGGTGGTAGCGTAAACCGCGCGAAAGCACCATCTTTTCAACATCCTTGCCCAGTCGAACCATATCTTCGATGCTGTCGCGGTGGCTGACGCGAACAACGTCCTGCTCGATGATGGGGCCGGCGTCCAGCTCTTCTGTCACGTAGTGGCAAGTCGCACCAATCAACTTGACGCCCCGCAGTGACGCCTGGTGGTAAGGCTTGGCGCCGACGAACGAGGGCAGGAAGCTATGGTGAATATTGATGACTCGCTGCGCGTATTCCGCGCAGAGCTCTGGCGGCAAAATCTGCATGTAGCGCGCCAGTACGATGACGTCGGCATGCTGCTCGCGAACCAGACGCGACACCTCGGCAAAGGCCTCATCCTTGCGCCCCGGTTCGATTGGCACATGGAAATAGGGAATGCCATGCCATTCGACCATGCTGCGCAAATCATCATGATTGGATATGACACAGGGAATGTCGCAATCGAGCTCACCACTGTGCCAACGATGCAACAGGTCGGCCAGGCAATGCGACTCCCGGCTGGCCATCAACACGACGCGCTTGCGCTGGTCCGAATCGGTAATACGCCATTCCATTGAAAATTCACGCGCTATCGGGCTGAAGGCTTGACGGAATCCTTCGAGATCAAACGGCAGCGAGTCGGCACGAATTTCATGTCGCATGAAGAACCAGCCACTCTGATGATCGGAATGATGGTTTGCTTCGGTGATCCAGCCATTGTAGGTCGCCAGAAAATTACCGACCTTGGCTACAATGCCGACGCCGTCGGGACAGGCGATAACCAGCCTGAATGTGCGCATGTTTAGTTGACTCCGGCTTCCAATATGACGCGCTATTCTAACGCAGCGAAGCAAACTAACCACAGTATCGAGCCGTGCCGTCGTCAGTCTGCACGCAGACTCCAAGCCGACAGCTATGGGGCCCACTAGCGCCAGGCAACCGCATCGAGCGGGAGCCTCCAGAGGCGGGCCAGGTATTTCTCGTATTTATCGAGACGGAACAACAAGGGAGACGTCGTCAATCCACGCGGGAGTTATGCCAATTATTCAAACGCCAGCAGTTAACTAAGCATCGTTTGCGGCACCGGCAAACAGAAACATTGTTCAAACTTTGTTCAGAACAATATTTACTTGTCCACAGCAGCTGTCTATGATTGCTATCACTTGCGTTCAAACCCTATACCAAGGAAGTGACATGTCGCTGATCAATGAGTACCGCGCTACGGAAGAAGCTATCAAGGAACTTCAGGAGCGCCTGAAGTCGCTCTCGGAAGACGACAAGCTGCAAAAGGAACTTGAATTCGAAGGCAAACTGCGCGAGCTGATGGGTGAATATCAAAAGTCGCTTCGCGACATTATCGCCCTGCTCGACCCTGATGCTCGCGGCAACAAGCCACAACGCGCATCCAAGGCGCCTGCAGCAACCAAGCGTGCCCGTCGCGTCAAGCAGTACAAGAACCCGCACAATGGCGAGGTGATTGAAACGAAAGGCGGCAACCACAAGACTCTGAAAGAGTGGAAAGCCCAATGGGGTTCTGAAGAAGTTGAAAGCTGGGCCACTCTGCTAGGCTGAGTTTAGGCGATACCTGAAGCCATCTGATGCATCACGGAGCATCAGATGGCTTTTTTGTTACTGGCAAAGCAGGGTCATAACCCGTATCGATTCCGCAAAGCACGCGCATGCGACGACCATAGCTGAAGCAGACCCACCTGCTCCGGCGTCGCAGTCAACAACACGGCTTCAAGAGCGGCGTTAAATTGCTCGAGGGTATTAGGTGCACCCGACTCGGGCGCCATCAATCTCTGTTTGCAGAACATATGCCATTGCCGAGTTTCGTCTGGTGAAAGCGACTCGGGAAAATTACGCGCGCGATAACGAAAATGCAGTTCCGGCAAGCGCGGATCATCAAAAGGCAGCGCAGAATCGTTTGGCTGCGGCGAAAGAGTTCGCACCTGTTCGCATAGTCGGCGGTCACGCTCATTGAAAAAGCCGTCGTATAGCTGTTGCTCGGGATCGGATGAGCCAGTAAAGACATCTCCCTGATAAATGTCCGCCAGTTTCCATCGCCACTCCGGCTCGCGTCCACGTAACTCGGCGGCCTTGATTTCATAACTCGACAGATCAAGGCCCAGCCGTTCGATATCCGACTCACGCAACACTTTCATCGGCGCCAGCACTGGGCAGCGATTCACATGTATCAGTTTTAAGGGGACCGCCAGTTTTTCGCCCAGATCCTCCCGGCGGGTATAGAGCCGTTCACGGAGTTCTTCTGCATTTTCTTCCCAGAGCGGCGAGCACTGCGCGTTGAGGTCGCAGACAATCAGCGCATTGCGGTTGTACGGGTGCCAGCCAAGCGGCAGGACAACGGACATGAAATGGCGCGCAGCAGGGAACCGACCGGATACATGCACCATTGGTTTGAGCAGCTCGACCTGTTCCAACACTGCGTGCTTACGCCGCAGCCTATAAAGATAATCGTAGAGACGGGGCTGACGGTCCCTGATCAGCCGAGCCAGGGAAATGGTGGCACGTACATCAGACAGCGCATCGTGCGCCTGGGAATGCTCGAGCCCATTCGCTGCGCTCAGGCGTTCAAGCTTGAGCGTTACCCGGCCCTCCTCCTCTGGCCATACAAATCCTTCTGGCCGCAGCGCATAGGCCGTGCGAACCAGATCGATCAGGTCCCAGCGACTGTTGCCGCCCTGCCATTCGCGTGCGTAGGGATCATGAAAGTTGCGGTACAGGCTATAACGCAGCACTTCGTCATCGAAACGCAGGCTGTTGTATCCAGCCCCGCACGTGCCTGGCGTCGCCAACTGTTGGTGCAGGCGGCTGATGAACTCAGCCTCGCAGAGGCCCTTGGAGGCAAGCGTCCCAGGCGTGATACCTGTGACCAGACAGGCCGCCGGGTGAGGCAGGACGTCATCACTTAGGCGGCAGTAGAGGTTCAGCGGTTCGCCGATCTCCTCCAGAGCCTCGTTCGTGCGGATACCGGCCACTTGCAGCGGCCGGTCGCAACGAGGCGAGATGCCCGTCGTTTCGAAGTCGTACCAGTAGATGCTGGGTATCACGGGAGATTCCTTCTCGGTCTTCGGCGCCAGTCTAGCGCGCAGGCTCTGTGCAAACTAATCCCGGCAGCAGTCTGCGAGTCCAGATCAGAGGGAAGAGCAACCAGAACGTTGAAAAAAGGTTCTCTCGAACGAGTCGTTCGGTGGTGCTAGAGGCCTGACGGAAAAGCCGCGGGCTGTAACCGCAACGTTTGCGCAATGGGAGCCCCTGCGTATAGAAGGCACAGCGCCCTCTGCCGGTCATCAACTGCCTTGACAGCAGTCCTGGTCGGCAGCCTTGTTCGCCGATGCAATCCGAGGCAGTCGCGCCGGCGGGACGTGCTGCATGGGCCGGAAGCTGAAGTAATGATGCAGCGCGTCGATCATTTCGCGAATGTCAGCGGGCGGTGAGACGAACACGAAACCCGAATCGAAGCTGCCAGGCGTGACGTCTTCCCGGGACCATCGGCAGGTGGCACTGAAATCGATGTGGCGCAGCTGCCCATGCTGGCCGGGGATCTTCAGGCGCATATCGAAACAGGCATCGGTCATCATTGGGTAGCGACTGATGAGCATCAGTCCTGTCTCGGACAGATTGCCGATGAAACCCAGCGGTTTGTCCGTGAACCGATTGAATACGTTGAGGTAGTACGGCAACTGGTGCCGCTGAATGCTGCGTTGATTATGCATGTCCATCAATTGCGGGCCTGCCGCCAAGTTTATCGCTGCCGCCGTCACCGGCCTCTCAGCTGCAGTTCTGACTGATACGACCGGCCAACTGCCGCCGCGCCGCCCCTATCTCCTCATCACTGTAGTAGACGCGACCACCCTCTGCATCGGCACTGAAATAACGTCCGCCGTGTGACAACCGCGACAAACGGCTGCGCAACTGCTGACATTCCTGTTCTCTCTGCGCATGTCTGGCGCTCGCCGCCGCTTTCGACGCTTGCTGCTCCTGCCGTCGCGCATCGAAAAACCGATCCGACCGCGCTTCCCGTTCCCGCGTAGCCTGATCACGCTCGACTATCTGTGGTCGAACCTCGACACGTTCGGCGCCCGGCTCCGGCTTCTGGCTGTAATGGACGTTACCGCCCGGATCGACCCAACGGTAAATCTCGGCACTCGCCAGCGGTGACAACAAAACGCAGATCAACATCAATGCAGCACGCATGGGGTCCGTCCCTGCCGGCGCCTAGGCCAGTCTCACTTCAGCTGTTTGACCGGATGGGTGACCACCGGCTCCTCCGGCTGATAGTGCCCCAACTGACGCAACGTCTCCAGCCTGGCGCGGCTGCGAAAGGCATATTCACTGGCTGGATAACGAGCCTGTATGAAGAGGTAAGTTTGTGCCGCATCGACAAACAGGCCCTGGCGCTCGAGACACTGTCCGCGCAGCGACGATATTTCTGGCTGAAGATTATCGCGTGGTCGGCTGCGACGCTCGGCCTGGGAAAGCTCGAGCATGACCTGGTCGCAATCGTCCAGCTGGTAGTGCTGATAGGCTTTGTCGAGATGGCGGTCCAGTGCGTTTCTGCTGCTGCAGCCTACGCTGAGGGTAGCAAGAAGAACTATGAACAGGGTGCGCATGGGTGATTCCTCCGATGCCGGATTATCGACTGCGGTAGAGAAAACTGCAGTCCGTTCGGCTACCAAGGACAATTACGCACCTGCCCGCCAACTCCGAAAGAGTAGTGCCGCTCAACGATGACTACAGCCGCCCGGCATAGTAGCCTCGCCGGCATTCTCGAAAAGGAGCATTGAATGATCTCGCGCCGTACCAAAATCGTCGCCACGCTCGGCCCGGCCAGCAGCTCGCCGGACGTACTGGAAAAAATGATCGTCGCCGGCCTCGATGTTGCCCGCCTGAACTTTTCTCATGGTGCGCCTGACGAGCACCGTGCCCGGGCGCAACTGGTACGGGACATAGCCGCCAAGCATGGTCGTTTCGTCGCTCTGCTGGGCGATCTGCAGGGCCCGAAAATCCGCATCGCCAAGTTCAGCAACAAGCGCATCGAACTGGCCGAAGGGGACAGTTTCCGTTTCTCCGTCACTCATCCGCGCGATGCCGGTACTCAGGAGGTGGTTGGCATCGACTACCCGGATCTGGTCAAGGACTGCAGCATTGGCGACGAACTGCTCCTCGATGACGGCCGTGTGGTCATGCGTGTCGACAGCGCGACCGCCGATGAGCTGCATTGTACTGTTCTGATCGGTGGCCCCCTGTCCGACAACAAGGGCATCAACCGTCGTGGGGGCGGCCTGACCGCACCAGCGTTGACCGCCAAGGACAAGGCCGACATCAAGCTGGCCGCCGAGATGAACCTGGATTACCTCGCGGTCTCCTTTCCGCGTGACGCCGCCGACATGGAACTGGCTCGCCGCCTGCGCGATGAGGCAGGCTCCAGTGCCTGGCTGATCGCCAAGATCGAGCGTGCCGAGGCTGTAGCCGATGACGAATCGCTCGACGGTCTGATTCGGGCCAGTGACGGCGTGATGGTCGCGCGGGGTGATCTTGGGGTGGAAATCGGCGATGCCGAGCTGGTGGGCATCCAGAAGAAAATCATTTTGCATGCACGCCGGAACAACAAGATCGTGATCACCGCGACCCAGATGATGGAGTCGATGATCCAGAACCCGATGCCGACCCGCGCCGAAGTGTCCGATGTAGCCAACGCCGTACTCGACTACAGCGATGCGGTGATGCTCTCGGCAGAAAGCGCCGCCGGTGAATACCCGGTCGAAGCGATCAAGGCCATGGCACGGGTCTGTGTCGGTGCCGAAAAGCATCCGACAAGCATCAAGTCCGGTCACCGCCTCGGTCAACGCTTCGAGCGCAGCGACGAGAGCACTGCCCTGGCGGCAATGTACACCGCCAACCATTTCCCAGGCGTCAAGGCGATCATCAGCCTGACGGAAAGTGGCTATACCCCACTGATCATGTCCCGTATCCGTTCATCGGTGCCGATCTTTGCCTTCTCCCCGCACCGTGAAACCCAGGCGCGGGTCGCCATGTTCCGAGGCGTGCAGACCATTCCCTTCGACCCGGCCGCACTGCCAGCGGATAAGGTCAGCCAGGCCGCGGTAGACGAATTGCTGCAACGCAACATCGTCAACGTAGGGGATTGGGTGATTCTGACCAAGGGCGATACCTATCACGGCACGGGCGGAACGAACACCATGAAGATCTTGCGTGTGGGTGATTCCCTGGCCTGACCGGCTCGAATACGAAGGCCTCGACCGTTACGGTGGAGGCCTTCTGCTGGCCGCTTTGCCCCCCCCCAGCCCGCCATGATCAGCCAACCACCTTCGACTCCCCGGTGACGAAGGTATCGCTCAGTATCTGCCCGCGCGGCAGACCTGCCATGTACATCCGCCTGGTGCACGCCTCGACAAAACTGCGACCGCCGCAGATCAGCGCCACCTCCTGCCGCGAGCTGATACGCAACGAGCGCAGGCGGTCACGCATTCGGGACCGATGTACCGCTTCTATGTACAACTCATCGTGCCTGCCGGCGAGCGATTCAAGTGCTTCGCTGGCATAGGAGTGCTCGCCATCCAGATGCAATAGCCGAATCGGACCGCTGTGCGCCTGCCGCAAGGCTTCCCGCAGCACGCTCAAGAGCGGCGCGAGCCCGGTGCCAGCTGC
Source organism: Stutzerimonas sp. C6.4V (assembly GCF_058536345.1). Classification (NCBI taxonomy): domain Bacteria; kingdom Pseudomonadati; phylum Pseudomonadota; class Gammaproteobacteria; order Pseudomonadales; family Pseudomonadaceae; genus Stutzerimonas; species Stutzerimonas sp. C6.4V. The sequence goes on along the minus strand of NZ_JBZUBM010000001.1, from coordinate 392,329 downwards.
GAGAAGCAGCAGCGGCCGAGCCTGCCAGGTGCCGTCGTAGTGCAACGGTCCTTCATGCAGCTGCCCTAATTGCAAATGATCACCAGGGGACAGGAGACGAGCGTTGCTGCGGAAAGCGCCAGGCAGGCGGCAATCGAGATGAAACTCGAGCCACGGATCCTCGCCTGGCAGACTCGCGAAGGAATAAGGTCGTGCAATGCCGCCGGCGCTCCAGAGTAATACATGCTGGCCGGCGCGATAGCGAAACGGCTGCTCGGGTTGCAGGCGCAGTCGCAACACCTCTTTGCCGAGCCAGTCGGCCGAGAGCACCCGTGCCGCCTGACCTTCACGCGCCGGGTCAAAGACTGCCACCTCCAGGTCTTCGATCACGGAGCACTGACAGGCCAGACGCCAGCCCTCGTCACGACGCCCCGGATCGAGCGCACCAGGCCGCGCGTCCTCCGGCTCGCCTCGCAGACAGCGCACCAGGCAGGCATGGCAGCTGCCGGCACGGCAGCTATAGGGTACGTTCAAACCAGCCGAGTTGAGCTCGTCCAGCAGGTTGCTACCTGCCGCGACGGTCCAGCTCCGCCTCCCGCAGCGAAGTTCAGGCATTGACGGCTGTCCAACTGGCCTCGCATCGGTTGCGGCCGTTGCCCTTGGCGCGGTAGAGCGCGTCATCGGCCCGCTGCAGGGACTTGTCCAATTCATCGCCTTCTCTGAGCAAGGTCAGACCTATCGACAGGCTGAGATGGCCAGGCTGCATTTTCACATCCAATGGCTGGGCGTTTGCAAAGGCCTCTCGCAATCGCTCGCAGCAGGCACTGAACTGTTCGGCGTCCGTGTGTGGCAGCAATAGAACGAATTCTTCACCGCCGTAGCGGGCCAGGATATCGCCATCGCGTAGGCAGGATCGTGCAACTGAAGCAAAGGTCTGCAGCACCCGGTCTCCCGTAGCGTGCCCGTGCAAATCATTGATCCGCTTGAAGTGGTCAAGGTCGATGAGCGCCAGGCCAGACTGGTGCCCGGGCCGCAGTCGGTTCAGCTCCGCCTCTGCCTTGGTGATGAAGTAGCGCCGGTTGTACAGGCCAGTCAACTCGTCCGTAGAGGCCAGGTCCTCCAGCTGGCGCATCATGCCGCGCAGCGTCTGCTGATGCGCCTGCAAGGCGAAGCGCCGTTGACGCATGCGTTGACGCAGCTTGTATACGTAGCTGACAAACAGGCACATCCAGACAAGAGTCACCAACAACACGCAAGCCTGCAACAGGGCAACCTCTGGCTGCTCCATGCCGTGAAGTTGAAACTGTCCCAGGGAAATGCCAACGAAACTGAGGAAAGCCAGCGCCGCGTAACGAATGAAGACCTTTGGTGGCAGGAAAACCGCAAACATCAACACCAGCACGTAGAGCACCATCAGCGAGCCACGGTGGCTGCCGAGGTTGTACAGAAAAAAGGTCAGCCAGGACAACCCGATCAGGACCTGCGGCTCGGTCAGGCTGGGGTCGCGGAACCTCAGATTGTGGCCGCGGTAGAAAATCCAGAACAGAGCCAGCTGACTCACGACGATCATCAGCGAGCCAATGACGGCGGTGTCGACAGGCGCTTGATAAAAGCCACCGACCACAGAAATCCAGGTCAGCAGCAAGGCAAGACCATAGGTCCCCGCAGCCATACCGAAGCGCTTGATGACCAGTTGCTGGAGCGCCTGCGGTTCGGAACCTTCAGGAATCGCGCGCATGGAATCCTTCCCATAGTGGCAATTTGACACAATGTACGCCAGGGCTCGACAAATGCCTATCGAGCCTGCCAAGCGGAAGGGCTCGGGCGACCAACGGTATCTGCCGAGTCCCACCCTGTTCCAGCGTCCTGCTGTGTTTCATGCGCATCCCTTCACCTTTGGTCCGTCTGTGTTCCCTGCGACACGGCAGGGTATACTGCCGCGCATTTTTTACCTGAGCGTGTCGGCGATTTTCTCGACACGCCTTGTCTCCGCCCCGCCAAGAGGACGCGCTGCATGACCGTGATAAAGCAAGACGACCTGATACAAAGCGTTGCCGACGCCTTGCAGTTCATCTCCTATTACCACCCCGTCGACTTCATCCAGGCGATGCACGAAGCCTACCTGCGCGAGGAATCGCCTGCGGCTCGCGACTCCATGGCACAAATCCTGATCAATTCGCGGATGTGTGCGACCGGTCATCGACCGATCTGCCAGGATACGGGCATCGTCACCGTATTCGTGCGCGTCGGCATGGACGTGCGCTGGGACGGCTCCACCATGAGCCTGGATGACATGATCAACGAAGGCGTTCGCCGCGCCTACAACCTGCCGGAGAACGTCCTGCGGGCTTCGATCCTCGCAGACCCGGCTGGTTCCCGTAAGAACACCAAAGACAACACGCCAGCTGTCATCCACTACTCCATCGTCCCAGGCGACAAGGTGGAAGTAGACGTGGCAGCCAAAGGCGGCGGCTCGGAAAACAAGTCGAAAATGGCCATGCTCAACCCGTCCGACTCCATCGTCGACTGGGTCCTGAAAACCGTTCCGACCATGGGCGCCGGCTGGTGTCCGCCGGGCATGCTCGGCATCGGCATCGGCGGAACCGCCGAGAAAGCCGCGGTGATGGCCAAGGAAGTCCTGATGGAATCCATCGACATCCATGAGCTGAAGGCCCGCGGCCCGCAGAACCGCATCGAAGAGCTGCGCCTGGAACTGTTCGAGAAGGTCAACCAGCTGGGTATCGGCGCCCAGGGCCTGGGTGGCCTGACGACAGTGCTCGACGTGAAGATCATGGATTACCCGACCCACGCCGCCTCGCTGCCGGTGTGCATGATCCCCAACTGCGCCGCCACACGCCATGCGCATTTCGTACTGGACGGGTCCGGCCCGGCCGAACTGACCCCGCCGCCGCTGGATGCCTATCCGGAGATCGTCTGGGAAGCCGGCCCGAGCGCGCGCCGCGTCAACCTCGACACCATCACCCCGGAAGAAGTGCAGAGCTGGAAGCCGGGCGAAACCGTTCTGCTTAACGGCAAGATGCTCACCGGCCGCGACGCCGCGCACAAGCGCATGGTCGACATGCTGAACAAGGGTGAAGAGCTGCCGGTGGACCTCAAGGGCCGCTTCATCTACTACGTCGGCCCGGTCGATCCGGTCGGCGACGAAGTGGTTGGCCCAGCTGGCCCGACCACCGCGACGCGCATGGACAAGTTCACCCGTCAGATCCTCGAGAGCACCGGCCTGCTGGGCATGATCGGCAAGTCCGAGCGCGGCCCGATCGCCATCGACGCGATCAAGGACAACAAGGCCGTCTACCTGATGGCCGTCGGCGGCGCGGCCTATCTGGTTGCCCAGGCGATCAAGAAGTCTAAGGTGCTGGCCTTCGCCGAACTGGGCATGGAAGCGATCTACGAGTTCGAAGTGAAGGACATGCCGGTCACCGTGGCCGTCGATACCAACGGCGAGTCGGTGCACATCACCGGCCCGGCGATCTGGCAGAAGAAGATCTCGGAGAGTCTGGCAGTCGAAGTGCAGTAACCACCCCCACCACTGAAGGCTCGGTTCCGTATTGCTGTTCGTCTGAACGGCAATACGGCCAAGCTGGCCCACCTTGGCACGCCATCGCTAAGCGTCTCCCCCCCCGACGAACCGATGCCCGGCGTTCTGGCTACAAGCAGATGCGAACGCAGACACCAGAACCGGCTCGGATGCACCGCCATCGGACGACCGGTAAGGCATACGCATGTCCGGAGCGGAATATTCCCCCCGCTTAGGCGGTCGGAAAAGGCAGACTTGCAGAGCAGGAGCGCAGATGACCAGCCTTACCGAACCACCGCTAGCTTATCTCGACGATGCTTTTTTCGACCGGGACGCGCAGATCGTAGCCCAGGAGTTGCTGGGAGCCGTGATTCGCCATTGCGTCGATGGGCTCTGGTTATCCGCACGGATCATCGAGACCGAGGCCTACTACGTCAGTGAAAAAGCCAGCCATTCCTCCTTGGGCTACAGCCCTTCGCGACGGGCGATGTTCATGCCGGCAGGGCATCTCTATCTCTATTACTCACGCGGAGGGGACTCCCTGAATTTCAGTGTGCAAGGGGACGGCAACGCGGTATGCATCAAGGCCGGCTACCCTTGGGTCGACTCGCTGTCCTGCGAGGAGTCTATCGAGCGCATGCGCGTTAACAGCCCGGCTGCAGCGGGAGGCCCTCGTCCACTGACCCGCCTGTGTTCAGGGCAGACGCTGCTGTGCAAGGCGCTCGGGCTGACCGTCACCGAATGGAACGCCCAGCGGATGGACCCCGCCCGGCTGCGCGTGGATGACATCGGCGCGCGACCGGATATCGTTCAGACCACCCGGCTAGGCATCCCAAAGGGACGCGACGAGCACCTGCCCTATCGCTTCGTTGATGCCGGCTTCGCCGCCCATTGCACACGTAATCCGCTGCGCCGCGGGCAAGTGGAAGGCCAGGACTACCTGATGATGCGCCGCGAGCTGATGGCGAGTTGAAATCGCTACCCGGTGCTGAGCAGACGAATGCGGGCAATCTCCGACGGTGCGGCAAAGCGCAGCGGCGGCCCCCAATAACCGGTGCCGCGGCTGATGTAGATCTGCATGTCACCGAGGCGCTGCAGTCCTGCAACCCATGGTTGCTGCCAACGCACGAAGTGCATCCAGGGCCAGAACTGCCCGCCATGGGTGTGCCCGGATAGCTGCAGATGGCAACCCACCTCGGCCGCAGCCTTCGCCGAGCGTGGCTGATGCGCCAGCAGAATGCGTGGCGCGTCTTGCGGCGCACCAGCGAAAGCCGCTACCGGATCGCTTTTATGGCTGGGGCTGAACAGTTCGGCTGAATAATCTGCGATCCCCGCCAGCACCAGCTGCGAACCGGCGTGTTCTAGCAGGACGTGACGGTTGAGCAACACCTTCATGCCCAGGCGCTCGAATTCGGCAATCCAGCTATCCGCTCCGGAGTAATACTCATGGTTGCCGGTCACCACATAAACACCATGGCGCGCACTGAGCTGCGCCAATGGCGAAATGTCGTCGGCCAGGTCGGCCACACTGCCATCCACCAGGTCACCGGTGATGACGATCAGGTCGGGTGACAATCCGTTTACGCGCTTCACGATTGCATCGATATAGCCCTGTTTGATCGTCGGGCCTACATGGATATCACTGAGCTGCACGATGCTGAACCCGTTCATTGCAGCGGGAAGACTGCACAAGGTGATGTCGCGTTGCATAACCCGAGCGGTTCGCCGTGCATTGAGCACCCCAAGCAGCGTTACCGCCAGCACGCCGACAATAACGCCCCACGCCGAGGCCCGGGTAAGCTCCGCCGACTCCCAGCCCAGCAGCGAAGCCAGCACCAGCACAAACGCGCGGACCAGAGAAAAGATCGCCAGGCTGGAAAATATCCCCATGGCGAGTAGCCCCGACCACGCCAGCAGCGCGCTACCTGCGCCTCGCACCAACACGCCGTAGCGCATCAGCAGCGCCGAAAGCATCAGGTAAGCCCAAGCCAGCACGGTGCCAGGCAGCCCAAGAGCAAGGTCCGGAATCAGCGTGACCCCAACGAATACATGCAGACCAACCAACAGCACACCCACTAGTAACCGCCTGTTCATGCATAGTCTCTTGAGCAATGAAACGTTAGGACAAGCAGTGTGGAGGCAGGAGATTCCCAGGGCCAGACATAGCGTCCCAGGCGCCGCCTTTGAGCGTCTGACCGACTTAGCTTGTCGGCCAGGTCCGCCACAGGCTTAACAACTGAACGCCAGTCCCGTCACGCCGGTTCGCTGTAGCTCCTATCGGTCTTCACCACGACCCGGGGGCTTCGCCGTCTAGGCACGCAGGCGCAAATCTATTCGCCAGACGCCATTGACCTGCCCCTACATCACGCCCGGATCAGGCATCGGGTCCGGTGGCGCCGGTTCTTTTTCCAGCTGTTCAACCACCTCATCAGGCAGGGTGTCGCCATCGTCCAGCTCGGTATCACTCTCGGCATCGTCGAGATCGTTCAGGGGCGATTCGTCCGCAAGCCAGGGGTACCGGGGCGGATCGCTTGGGAAATCAGTACTCAGCATGTCATGTCCTCACTGATGGGCCTGCAGAGTTAGGCAGGGTCACGCAGGCATGGTTCGGCCCGGTCATCCCTGGCGCGTCCACTCTTGCTCTGCCAAGCACTCGCTCAGGTAATCGAGCAAGCAGGTGATCCGCGCCGCCAACGCCGTGTTGCGGTAGTACACCGCGTGGATCGGCTGCAGGACGAATGCGTTTGACTCGGCCAGCACCTCCACCAGAGCGCCCTCGGCACGATCTTGTGCGGTCATGAAATCCGATAGACAGGCGATGCCCTGACCTGCCAGCGCCAGGTGCCGTACCGTCTCGCCACTCGATGCCCACAGGCTGGGTGCGATGGGCCAGGTTTCGCCGAGCGGGTGGCGCAGCGGCCAGTGATTGAGACTGTCCGGCTGAGTAAATCCGATCAGGCTGTGCGTTGTCAGCGCCTCCACCTGCTGTGGCGCGCCACGTCGTGCCAGATAATCCGGGCTGGCCACAGCACGAATCCGGCTGCGGCCCAGCGGCCGGGCGTGCAGGGTGGAATCACGTAGCGGGCCATGGCGCAGCGCGAGATCGGTGCGATGTTCAAGCAGATCGATGATCTGGTCGCTGCTGTGCAGTTCCAGCTCGATATCCGGATAGCGCTCGCGAAAGCCTCCTACGAGCGGCACCAGCACGTGTAGCATGAACGGCGCAGAGGCATTGATTCGCAAGCGTCCTGCCGGATGCTGCAACCGTCGCGACATCTGCTCTTCAGCCTCTTCCACTGATTCGAGAATCCGCCTCGCCTGAACCAGAAAGGCGGCACCCTCCTCGGTCAGCTGCAAACGCCGCGTCGTCCTGCGCAGCAATGTGGTAGCAAGTTTGGATTCAAGCCGGCTGAGCGCGCGGCTGATCCCAGAGGCCGTCTGCCCTAGCTGCACCGCCGCGCTGGATATCGAGCCGGTATCGACGACCGCCGTGAAAGCCTGCAACTCGTCGAGCGTGGTTTTCATCTATTACTCACATCAATCATGTTTGACTTGGAGGCGGGCTTTGCATTGGAAGTCGGAGCAGGACATTGCACGCATGCATCCCACCGCTTTATAAGATGCGGGCCTACGGCATGTGAAGTACGGCTCCTCAAGCGCATCGGCACGCAACCCAGCCAGATCGCCCTCGCCTGGCCGCCCCAGCTTCGCGCCGGAAAGAGGACCGAGCCGCAACAAAGCAGACGCTCATCAGTGCGGCCTTTAAGGTACGACCGGTCGCGCTGCATAACCAGTTGATAGACGGACGAAAAATCGCGGAAGGAGGGTTGACAGCCACAGGCGTGACGCGAATAATGCGCGCCACTTGGCTACGTAGCTCAGTTGGTTAGAGCATAGCATTCATAATGCTGGGGTCCGGGGTTCAAGTCCCTGCGTAGCCACCAAATTCTAAAAAGGGTTCAGCGAAAGCTGAGCCCTTTTTTTTGTGCCCATCGTTTAGCCCGGCATCATCGAGAACGCACCATGACCGACCGCTTCGACAACATCCGCGCCGAGCGCGAAACGCCCTATCGCAGCGCCGTTACTTCATCCAGCAGGTACGCTGGGCTTTGGAAACAGGTTGCGATCGGCATTGTGGTTGGAAATCTGTCGTTGGGGTTGATCGGCGCTGTGGGATGGATGGCTGCGGATCAGTTGCTTATCGGTGGTCTGCAAATCGCCGCACCGTGGGCGGAACACAAGCGTTAAAGGTACGTAGCCACCCGCTACCTCTGCGGTGGCCCGCTTGATCAGCGTTCGCCAGCGCGTCATCTGACCACTGGTTAGAACATCGTCCATCCTCCTCTCTCAAAGTATGTGAGCCCTTCACAAACTGACGAGGTGCAGCATGGCGAATGACAGCAAGACGACACCGCACGAGAAGAGCGACCACGAGCTGGCGAACACCGCAGATGAAGTCGAGATCGGAACAACCGCTCATACGACGCGTACGCAGCCTGTCGGGCATAGCCAGGAGCCGACACATACGCGCATGAACGGCAATGACGCAGACGATCCGGACAATCACAAGCGCAAATGAGCGAATCCAGCCGACCAGGTCGTGTGAAAGCTTAGCGAGCGACGGTAAGGCAAGGAGTTGGGGTCCATAAGAACAGGCGAGGCGGCGGGCTGGGCTCATCCCAGTCTGCTGTTATCGCTGCATGACCGAGTAGCTCTACACCTCCTGCGATGCGGGACTTCTTTGAACAGACTTGCCATCAGCCGGCAGCACGGCGCGCAGTCGTTCGGGTCGCCAGCAACAGGCCTGCGAAAATCAGCCCGCCACCTATCCAGTGGAACAGTTGCAGCCCCTCCCCTAGCAGCAGCCAGCCGAGGATCGCGGTGAAGACAGGCATCATGTAGGTCGCCATGGACGCCTTTGCGGCGCCGACGGCCTTGACCCCATGATTCCAGGACAGATAAGCCACCAGCGAGGCGAAGACGGCGGTGTAGGCTATCACCGAGAGGTTGGCCGGACTGGGGGTGAAGCCACCGACCTGGCTGAGCTCAATAAGATAGAACGGCAATATCAGCGGCGTGCCGAGCGCCATCAGCACACCCAGCAGCGTCAATGGCGGCACCTGGAGGAACCCGGCCCAGCGCCGCAGCGACAGGGTGTAGAGTGCCCAAACGAGCACTGCCAACAGCATGATCAGATCGCCGGGTTTGAAGGCCAGGCCCGTAAAGGCCTCCCAGCTGCCACGGCTGATGAGGTAGACCAGCCCGCCCGCTGCGATTGCCATGCCGAACCAGGCGCGGCGCGGGGGCCATTCGCCTAACAGCAGCCCGCCGCCGATAAAGGTGAACAGGGGGAGACAGGTATTGACCAGGGTAAGGTTGATGGCCGGCGTGCTTTGAGCTGCGGAGTACAACAGCGAGTTGTAGCTGCTCACCCCCAACGCGGCGATGATCAGCAGGCGCCAGCCAGCGAGGCGCAAAGCAGCCCGATGCGCCCAGATGGAGTTCGCCACGAATGGCAGTAGCAGGCAAGTCGCCAATGCCCAACGCCAGAACGCCAGGCTCAGCGGCGGAATCGCCTCATGGAATGCACGTGCCACCAAGGCGTTTCCAGCCCAGCACAGTACCGCGAGCAGCAGGCCGGCGATGGCCCATCCCCTGTGCTGCATCATCAAACCGGCCGACGGGTTCGCAAGCGATACTGCCGTGGCAGCTGTTCAACGCTGCTGATGGTGACGTTGAGGTCCTTCCAGATGCCATCCTTGATGCCATAGATGCAGCCATGGACAGCCAGCGGCTGGCCGCGATGCCAGGCGTTCTGAACGATATTGGTGTGGCTGACGTTAGCCACCTGCTGGATGACGTTGAGTTCGCACAGCCGATCGACTTGCGCCTCCTCGGTGGGAAAGCTGGCGAGATGGTCGCGGTGTTCGTAATAGAGGTCGCGAATGGTGCGCAGCCAGCCATCGATCAGACCCAGCTGATCGTCGCGCATCGAGGCGCGAACGCCACCGCAACCATAGTGGCCGGTGACAAGGATGTGTTTGACCTTGAGCACGTCCACTGCGTACTGGATCACCGACAGGCAGTTGAGGTCGGTGTGTAGCACCACGTTGGCCACGTTGCGGTGGACAAACAGATCGCCAGGCAGCAGGCCGACGATTTCGTTGGCGGGAACCCGCGCGTCCGAGCAGCCGATCCAGAGATATTCCGGCACTTGCTGCTTGGCCAGCTTGGTGAAGAAGGTCGGATCTTCTTCGAGGATCGCCTCAGCCCAGCGTGCGTTGTTCTCGAATAGCTGTTGAAGTTCGTTGCTCATGGGCTGTCCCTTGGATTCCGACACGCACGTTACGAACCGGTCGGCGTTTTGACAAGCACGCAGACCGGTACGTCACAGCATCAGACGGTGAACAGCGGATTCGAGGGGACCTCGGCTCGTGGGCGAGACGAGAACGAACGCAGGTCACGCAGGAAATTGTCGCGCCAGGCGTCCAGGTCGGCCGCACGGATAGCCCGCATCATGTGCTCGTAGCGATCCTTGCGCTCGGTGAGCGACATGCGCATGGCACGGTCGAGCGCTTCGGCCATGCCGATGCAATCATAAGGGTTGATGATCAGCGCGGAGGTCAGCTCTCGTGCGGCACCGGCAAAGCGCGACAGCACCAGTACGCCAGGATCCTCCGGGTCTTGCGAGGCTACGTATTCCTTGGCCACCAGGTTCATGCCGTCGCGCAGCGGCGTGACGAAGCCGATATCGGCCTGACGGAACAGGCCCATCAGCACGCGACGATCATGGCTCTTGTTCAGGTAGTGCAACGGCGTCCAGTCCAGGTCCGACAACCAGCCGTTGATATGGCCAGCCTGGCTTTCCAGCTGCTGCCGTATGGCCTGGTAGGTTTTGACATCCGAGCGGGAGGTGGGCGCGATCTGGATGAACTCCACCGCGCGTCGGTGTTCCGGATAACGCTCCAGAAAGGCCTGGTAGGCCCCGAACCGCTCCACCAATCCTTTCGAATAATCCAGTCGATCAACGCTGATGATTTTCTTGCGGGCTACATCGGTCGTGCGCCGCATGGGCCGAGCCCGCCCCTTGTAGGATTCGGCCAGGCTCTGAATCTCATCGGGCACCACGCCAATCGGGTACACCCCGGCGCGGAAATTCTGCCCATAGGCGGTGAGGCTGCCATCGGACTCGAGAATGCCGCGGACTTCGCGGGTCATATAGTCCTGAAATGCAAGCCGGTCGGTCTCGGTCTGGAAGCCGATGAGGTCATAGAAGCACAGCGTTTTCAGCAATTCGTTGTGCGGCGGAATGACCGTGAGAATTTCCGGTGGCGGGAAAGGAATATGGAGAAAGAAGCCGATGCGGTTGCGGATGCCCAGCTGGCGACAGGCTTCGGCGAAGGGAATCAGGTGATAGTCGTGAATCCAGATGATGTCGTCAGGCTTGAGATGGGGCTTGAGCTTTTCCGCCAGCATGGCGTTGACCCGTCGATAACCCTCGTATTCCTGGCGGTTATAGCGGGCCAGGTCGATACGGTAATGGAAGATGGGCCAGAGCGTGGCGTTGGAAAACCCGCGGTAGTACTGATCGTAGTCCTGCTTGGTCAGTCCCATCGTGACGTAGGTGATATTGCCAACGGTTTCGGTGCTTGTCTGCGGGGTGCTGCTTACGTCGCCGCTCCAGCCAAACCAGATACCACCGGCCTGGCGCAACGCGTCGTGAACGCCAACTGCAAGCCCGCCAGCAGCGACCTTCCCCGCCTTGATCGGCGCTACGCGGTTGGAAACCACTACTAGTCGGCTCATGTAGTTCTCGCTTCAGTCTTGTTGTGTGGGATTTACCTGCGATGCTGGCAGCGTGCTTCGCACTTCTTCGAGCCAGGCGGCGACGGCTTCAACCGAATCCAGTCGCTGCTTGGCTTGCGTTGCACCGCTGCCCACCTTGATCGTGATGCCGCCCAGCTCGTTGACCACCTCGAAGCCGGCCTCGTCAGTCAGGTCATCTCCGATGAATACAGGGACGCGACCGGCAAACGGTGGCTCCTGCATGAAGGTCCGAATGACCTCTCCTTTGCTGGCGCCACGCGGCTTGAGTTCGAATACGCACTTGCCGGGCTGCAGCGCCAGGACCTCGCTGTATCGCGAAACGAAGTCTTCGGCCAGGGCGCGGGCTGTGTCTTCAAGCTCAGGGGCAAGGCGAAAATGCAGAGCGAAGGCTACGCCCTTGTTTTCAAGCGACAGCCCGGAATGTGCGGCGCACGCCTGCGCCAACTCGGCTTGAATGGCATCGAGCACTTCTTTATCGAGCACCAGATGCTGCAAATCCCCTGCAGCCGTACGGCGCTCGGCGCCGTGCACACCAGCCGCCGCCAGTTGCAGCGGCGATAAAAGAGCATCGAGTTGACTGATTGGCCGGCCAGACACCACCGCGACCGGAACGCCTTGGTCGTTCAGCTGCTCGAGTGCAGCCAGCGAACGGGGAGGAATGAAAACGAGCTCTGGACGCGGCTGGATCTCGGCGAGCGTGCCATCGACATCGAAGAAAAATGCGCAGCGCCTGGTCTCTAGGACGGGTCGATCATTTTGTTTGCTCATGTATCGTAAGACTCCGGATCAGCGCGGGTGGTTCGCCATTTTTTTGCCGCGCTCAGGCCTGCGCCATAGAAAGTACAGCCATTGCAGCTTGGTTCATAAAGACCGAACCGGCCAGCGATCAGCCTGAATCTTCGCATCGGCACCGGGTCACAACCTGCAAGACCCGAGTTCCAGCAGGAGGTTGTCATGAACGATTCCAAGCCTTACACCCCAACGGAAATTGACACTACAGAAGACCGCATGGGCTCCATCGAACAGCTCGATTTCGATCAGCATCGGGACGACCGCAAAGGTCGCATCGGTGATGAAGTGCCTGCTGAAGACGTGGAGGACGAATTCCCGCCGGAGCGGGTGGCCGAAGCCGGGATGACCACGGGTGAGGTGCCTGGCGGCCAGACGACGATGGACGACATGGCGCCGGAAACACTTATCCCTGACGATGGCTCTCGCTCGCCCCATGAGCGCGGTCATGGCGGACCAGCCGACCAGGATTTGAGTGAGGTTTCGGAGCACCGCATCGGCGCCGATGTGAACTTGGACGAGGCCGAAGAGGCGCGCTATGACCCATTGGACGGCAAGCCCTGGGACGGCCCGGCAGATGGCGATACCGATACCGGCCTCGGCGGCGGTGACGCTGTGCTACACGAAAATGACGATGTGATGGATGACAACGAACTGGGCGGCGACGCCCCATTGGATTCTGGCCGGGACAAGGCAACGGGGCAGTAGCGCCGTGTCAATCCGCTTCCCATAGGGCAATCGACACAAGACAAGGCCCGACTCATCCGAGTCGGGCCTTGTTTCGTCTAGCAGTTCGTTGATTAATCGATCAGCGTACAGGCCATCACCAGCGCATCTTCCCGCCCTTCGGCAGAGGGGTAGTAGCCACGGCGACGTCCGACTTCGTTGAAGCCGTAGCGCTCATAAAGCCGGTAAGCCGATGTATTGCTTGCGCGCACTTCGAGAAAGCACTCACGCCCGCCGCGCTCCTGCGCACGCTGCATCAGGTGTTCGAGCAGGCGCAAGCCAAGCCCACGGCCCTGACTCTGCGGCTTGACGGTGATGTTTAGCAGGTGCGCTTCGTCAAGAATGACATTGATCACGCCGTGACCGACCTGCTGCTCACCCTCGAACATCACCCAGCACTCATAAGCGGTGAGCGCGTCGGTAAAGATGCCGCGCGTCCAGGGATGACTGAAAGCGGCATATTCGATCTTCAAGACGGTTTCGATATCCGCCGCGGTCATCGGGCGAAAGCTCAGTGCATCACTCATCAACGCTACTCGTCGAGGCATTCAAACCAATCACCCAACGCGGCATGCTACGACGCATGGCCTGCCACAGTTGCGCCTTGCTGCCGGGTTGTTCCATCAGTTGCTCGAGCCCGGGCATCGCCAGTGCGACACCGAGGCCTTCGATGGTCAGCTCGCGGTAGAACGCATCGGCGCCCGCTTCGCCGGCAAACCGCAGCGCGGGCGAGCCAATCAGCCAGAGGCAGGCACAGCCCATCTGCTCCAGCTCGGCGGCAACGACACCTTGCACATAGTCGCGTGCGGCTTCGGCACCCTGTTCGAGGCTGCCACGATGAAGCAGAGGCCAACGAATCGGCTCGCCATCGCCCACCTGTTGCGGTTTGTCCGGCAGCCTTCCCGCGCGGAGCAGATCCTTGAGCAGGATGTACGCTGGGTCACGACTCTGGAACGACTCACCGGTCGGCAGCTCCACTACCAGCACTACATTACCCGCGCGCAACAGCTGCAAGGCAAATCGCGGTGGTGGCTCTGCAACCTTTTGCTCGACGTTGGCCGCTGGGGCCGCGCGGGTTTCTGCGACCGTTTTTTTCGGCTCAGGAATAACAACGCGCTGCATGGCGGCACGAGCCGCGTCCGCCGCAGGGCTGGCCGTCGAATTAGGTGCAGCGATCGCCGGATTGGGCTCCAAGGGCGTTCGCTGCGCGTCTGGCGACTCGAGTGCCATGGCCGGCACGGGATTTGGCTCCGGCTCGACAGGCTGCAACAGCTCCAGCCGTGAAGGCGCAGCGAAGGGCAGCTCGGCGCGCGGCAGCCAAGTGGTGATCTGCATGGCGTCGAGGTAGGCGCGACGCCGGACTTCGTTTATCAAACGCCTTCCACCTGTGGATGAGCCTTGGCGCCGACCTGCATCAGGTTCAGCGCGTTGAGATAAGCCTTGGCCGAGGCCACCACGATATCGGTGTCGGCACCGTTGCCGTTAACGATGCGCCCGCCCTTCTCCAACCGCACGGTCACCTCGCCCTGGGAATCGGTGCCCTGGGTGATGGCGTTGACCGAATAGAGCTGCAGGGTGGCACCCGACTGAGCGATCGCTTCGATAGCCTTGAAGGTGGCATCGACCGGGCCGGAGCCCTGAGCCTCGGCGCTGCGCTCGGCGCCGTCGACGCTGAGCACCAGCCTGGCTTCGGGGATCGTGCCGGTCTTGCTCGCGACTTCCAGGCTGGCCAGCTTGAAATGCTCGGGCGCTTCGTCGGCGAGGGTGTCGGAGACCAGCGCCTGCAGGTCCTCGTCGAAGATTTCGTGCTTCTTGTCCGCCAGTTCCTTAAAGCGGGCAAAGGCCGCGTTCAGCTCGTCGCCTTCCAGTGCGATGCCCAGCTCCTCCAGGCGCGAACGGAACGCGGCGCGCCCAGAGTGCTTGCCCATGACCATCTTGTTGGCGTTCCAGCCCACCGACTGGGCGGACATGATCTCGTAGGTCTCGCGGTGCTTGAGCACGCCGTCCTGGTGGATGCCCGACTCGTGGGCGAAGGCGTTGGCGCCGACGATGGCCTTGTTCGGCTGCACCGGAAAGCCGGTGATGCCCGACACCAGACGCGAGGCAGCGAGGATGTGCTCGGTCTCGATGCGGGTGTGTACGCCGAGCAGGTCCTGACGGGTCTTGATCGCCATAACGATCTCTTCCAGCGCGGCGTTGCCGGCACGCTCGCCGAGGCCGTTGATGGTGCATTCCACCTGGCGCGCACCGGCCACCACCGCGGCCAGCGAGTTGGCCACGGCCAGGCCGAGGTCGTTGTGGCAATGCACGGAGAACACCGCCTTGTCGGCATTGGGGATGCGCTCGAGCAGCTGGCGGATGGTGTCGGCGTACTGGTGCGGAATCGCATAGCCGACGGTGTCCGGAATGTTGATGGTGCGTGCGCCGGCGTCGATGGCAGCCTCGATGATGCGGCAGAGGAAGTCGATCTCCGAGCGCCCGGCATCCTCGCAGGAAAACTCCACGTCCGCGCACAGGCTGCGCGCCTTCTTCACCGCGCGCACCGCCTGCTCGACCACCTGGTCCGGCTGCATGCGCAGCTTGTACTGCATGTGAATCGGGCTGGTGGCGATAAAGGTGTGGATGCGCCCGGAGTTGGCGCCGGCCAGCGCTTCGGCGGCGCGTTCGATGTCGGCATCGACAGCACGCGCCAGGCTGCACACGGTGCTGTCCTTGATGTTGTCGGCGACCAGCTTCACCGCGGCGAAATCGCCGGGGCTGGCGATAGCGAAGCCTGCCTCGATCACGTCTACCTTCAGCCGCTCCAGCGCCCGGGCGATGCGCAGCTTTTCCTCACCGGTCATGGACGCGCCGGGGCTCTGCTCGCCGTCGCGCAGGGTGGTGTCGAAGATGATGACGCGATCGTTGCTGCTCATAGGACTGTCCTCACGGCTGCCGAGCGCCTCTGACAGGGCGCTGTAGTCCGCGGATTGTCGCGTGAAATGAACAAAGCGGGAAGGCGAAGCTGCGTTTGGCGTGGGTTGTTGCCGCGTAGGGTGGAACACGCCGAAGGCTTTTCCACCGCGGGGGAACGTTGGTGGAAAACGCTTCGCGGTTTTCCACCCTACGCCAGAAAACACAAAGCCCGCCTTTAGGCGGGCTTTGGGCTGATCGAGCGAGCTAGAGCCATGCAAGGCAAAAACAGGCGAGGAAGCGGAGTTTACTGCTGTAAATGAGCATTCCGAGCCTGTTTTTAACGCAGCAGGGCCGACGCGCAGCCGATCAAGCCTGATCCCAGGGACGATCGCCGCGCTCGTCCTTTATCCGCGTCGGCAGGCCCATCACATCGAGCAGCTTGAGGAACGGCTGGGCCGGCAGCTCTTCGACGTTGACCATGCGCTGCGCATCCCACTCGCCACGCGCCACCAGTAGCGCGGCGGCGACCGGCGGCACGCCGGCGGTGTAGGAGATGCCCTGGCTGTCGGTCTCGGCGTACGCCTCTTCATGGTCGGCCACGTTGTAGATGAACAGCTCGCGCGGCTGCCCGTCCTTCGTGCCCTTGACCAGATCGCCAATGCAGGTCTTGCCGGTATAGCCCGGCGCCAGCGAGGCGGGATCAGGCAGCACGGCCTTGACCACCTTGAGCGGAACGACTTCCAGGCCTTCGGCGGTGCGCACTGGCTGCTCGGAGAGCAGGCCAAGGCTGTTCAGCACGGTAAAGACGTTGATGTAATGCTCGCCGAAGCTCATCCAGAAGCGGACGTTCGGCACATCGAGGTGCTTGGAGAGCGAATGCACCTCGTCATGGCCGGTCAGGTAGAGGCTCTGTTCGCCCACGACCGGCAGGTCGTCGGTGCGCTTGACTTCGAACATGCGGTTGGTCGTCCACTGGCTGTTCTGCCAGCTGTAAACCTGCCCGGTGAATTCGCGGAAATTGATTTCCGGGTCGAAATTGGTGGCGAAATACTTGCCGTGGGAACCGGCGTTGACATCGAGGATGTCGATCGACTCGATCTTGTCGAAGTACTGTTGTTGCGCCAGAGCGGCGTAAGCGTTGACCACGCCCGGGTCGAAACCGACGCCCAGGATGGCGGTGACGCCCTTTTCCTGGCATTCGGCCAGGTGCTTCCACTCGTAGTTGCCATACCACGGCGGCGTTTCGCAGATCTTGCCCGGCTCTTCGTGGATCGCGGTATCGAGATACGCGGCACCGGTGTCGATGCAGGCGCGCAGCACGGACATGTTGAGAAAGGCAGAACCGACGTTGATGACGATCTGCGATTCGGTTTCACGAATCAGTGCCTTGGTCGCTTCCACGTCCATGGCGTCCAGCGCATAGGCCTTGATCTCGCCGGGCTGCTTGAGCCCGCCCTTGGCTTGCACGCTGTCGATGATGGCCTGGCATTTGGAGATGCTGCGCGACGCGATAGCAAGACGACCTAGTTCGTCGTTGTGCTGCGCGCACTTATGGGCCACCACCTTGGCGACACCTCCTGCACCAATGATAAGAACGTTTTTCTTCAATTGTTTCACCCCCTTGTACTGCGGCCTCAGGAAAGGCTGGACAGGTAATCGTTAAAGTCGAACTCACGAACCACCTCGACGCTGCCGTCGAGCTGCTTTACCACGATGGACGGCATTTTCAGGCCGTTGAACCAGTTTTTCTTGACCATGGTGTAGCCTGCCGCGTCGATGAACGACAGCCGATCGCCGATGGCCAGCGGACGATCGAATTGGTACTCACCGAAGATATCGCCGGCCAGACAGCTCTTTCCGCACACCATGTAGCTGTGCTCGCCGTCGTTGGGCGCCATCTTGGCGTTGAGGCGGTAGATCAGCAGGTCGAGCATGTGCGCTTCGATGGAGCTGTCGACCACCGCGAGGTTCTTGCCGTTGTACAGGGTGTCGAGCACCGTGACTTCCAGCGAGGCGCTCATGGTGATCGCCGCCTCGCCGGGCTCCAGGTAGACCTGCACGCCGAATTTTTCCGAGAAGGCCTTCAGCCGCGCGCAGAAGGCATCGAGCGGATAGCCTTCCCCGGTGAAGTGGATACCGCCGCCGAGGCTGACCCACTCGACCTTTTCCAGCAGGTGGCCGAAGCGATCCTCGATGGCGGTCAGCATCTTGTCGAACAGCTCGAAGCTGGAATTCTCGCAGTTGTTGTGGAACATGAAGCCGCTGATCTTGCCGATGATCGCCTCGATCTTCGCCGGGTCCCATTCACCCAGACGGCTGAACGGCCGTGCCGGGTCGGCGAGCAGATAGTCCGAGCTGCTCACTTGCGGGTTGACGCGCAGGCCGCGGATGGTGCCCTCGGTGCGTTCAGCGAAGCGCTCAAGCTGGCCGATGGAATTGAAGATGATCTTGTCGCAGTTGGCGACCATCTCTTCGATTTCGTCGTCGGCCCAGGCCACGCTGTAGGCGTGAGTCTCGCCGGCGAACTTCTGCCGGCCGAGCTTGAGCTCGTACAGCGAGGACGAAGTGGTGCCGTCCATGTACTGCTGCATGAGGTCGAACACCGACCAGGTGGCGAAGCACTTGAGGGCCAGCAGCGCCTTGGCGCCGGACTGCTCACGCACATAGGCGATCTTTTCCAGGTTGCCCAGAAGCTTCTGCTTGTCGATGAGGTAATACGGCGTCTTGATCATGTCTAGGTGCCCCCAGGTAGTTCGCCCGGCGGGAGCCGGCTGCTCCCCGTTTGCAAAAGCCGCGAATTGTGCCGATTACCGACGCAGATCGAAATAGATTTTCAACACTTCGTCACTATTTAAGGGCATCCGGCAGCACCGATGTGGCTGCAAGCGCCGATGCTAGACAGGCTAACCCGCGTGCAATGACGTTCAAGTGAACCGCTTGGTTAATTGCAGAGAGCCGTGTTCGGAGCGCGTCCGATTGCCGGCGCGCCTTCAGCTGGCCGTCAATGCAGTACAATTCGCGCTTTTTTCACTGGCTGGACTGGCGCCGCGATGATCGAACCCAAACGCGTACTGCGTGCCCTCGCCGAACACTGGACGTTGCTCGAGCCGCTGTGCGAGCGTTTCGACGCCGGCACCCTGAGCCTGGTCGAGCTGCGCCATCAGCTCGCTGCGCAACTGCCCGAAGGCACGCCCACCGATATCATTGCCCTGCTCGACCAGTGGATTCGCCTGGACATCCTGGTGCCAGTGGCCAAGAGCCCCAACCGCTTCGAGCTGAACGCGCAGATCCACGACTTCCTCGCTTACCTGCGCCGCGAGCACCGCCTCGGCCTGTGCCTGGAGATCGAAGCCTACCTGCGCCACCTGGAGCGTCTGGCCGGGCATATCCTCGATGCCTTCGAGATTCGCGACGGCAACGACCTGGCCCGCCAGCTGCGCCTGCTCGACATGCGCGTACGCGACGTGCTGAAGAAGCTCGACAATGACGAGCAGGCGCTGGTTGCGGTAGCCGACCGGGCCAAGACCAGCGACCGCCAGATCCCGCTGCGCCAGCGCTATGCCGAGGTGCTGGCGACCTGGGACGAGTACGTCGAGCCGATGATCCAGCTGGTGTCCGCCGACGGCGCCTTCGAGCAGGGCGTGCACCGCGTCGAACAGGTGCTGATGAAACTGCTCGGCGAGCAGCAGCGCCTCGGCCAGCTGGTGGACGACGATCTCCTGCTGCGCACCCATGCGCGCATCCTGGAAATGCAGACCACCGCCCAGCTGACGCTGCGCAAGGCCCGCGAGCGGCTGCTGCCGCTGCGCGAGGAAGCGCGTCGGCACAACGCCGTGACCCGCGGCGCGGCGCTGGCGCTGTCGGCGATCCGCAAGAAGGGCCTGGACGCCGTACCGCAGGCCTCGCTGCCGCTGTTCACCCGTCCACAGAGCACCTTTCTCGGCACCGCCAGCCAGGTCGAAGCCTATGTCTATGCCCTGGCCCGCTTCGAGCCGAAGCCGGCGCAGTTCCCGCGGGCCAGCGGCAAGCGCAAGGGCGAACAACCACGCGCACCGCGCACCGCACGGGAGATGATCGAGCGCTGCCAGCAGGCACTGCCGCTGCCGGACCTGATGGCCTGGCTGCTGGAACAGGAACCCGAGGGCGCCACCGACGAGCTGCTCTACTGGTTCTCGCGCCTGTCCCGCGACAGCCGCTTCCAGCGCGATCGCCTGGAGCGCCGCGAGTACCTGACCCGCGAACACCGCGTCAGCCTCAGCTCCTTTGCGCTGGTGGCCAATGCCAATGATTGAGCTATTCGAGCGGCCGGAGGGATCGTCCGGTGGAAAAGGCTTCGCCGTTTTCCACCCTACCGCTAGCCCCACCTTCGCGACCAAACCTGACGTAGGGTGGACAACGCGAAGCTTGTCCACCTTTGCCAACGCCAAACTTACCAGTGGAAAAGGCTTCGCCGTTTTCCACGCTACGACAGAGCCACATCTATGAACATCGACCTCAAGGAAATGACCCAGCTGGCGCCGATCTTCCGCGAGCTGTTCAAGGGCTATCACCTGTCGCGCAGCGAGCCGGAGCCCTACGCGCAGCTGTCGAACATGCAGGACCAGTACCGCGCACTGTTCAAGGCGCTCGGCTTCGAGCTGGTCTGCGATCCGCGCGGCTTCTACTACTTCGTCCCGGAGCAGATGGGCGCGCAGGTGAACAAGACCGCCCAGCGCCTCGCGCTGTTCACCTTCATCCTCGTCGAGCACCTGGCCGACCAGGGCCGCGACCCGCTGGCGGTGCTCGACGGTGGCAGCCTCGGTCGCGATGAACTGCCGGCGTTGCTGGACAAGTACCGCGACCTGTTCCTGCAGGCCGAAGTCACCACCCAGGAAGAACTGGAAGAGAAAGTCATCCGCCGCCTGACGCAGCTGGGCTTCGCCGAGGACAGCAACGGCGTCTACCGCTTCCTGCCGCCGATGCACCGTTTCCTCGACGTCTGCCTGTCGGTGCAGCAGGACCGCGACCTGGCCGCCAGCCTGCACAGCAGCGACCTGCCGCTGCCCGCCCCGGAGCTGATCGCCGAGGACGAGGGCGAGGACGACATCATCCTCATCGAGGAAGCGGCCGAAGAGTCGGAAGAAGACGCCTTGGCCCGTGCCATCGCCGAAGAAAAGGAGCTTGAAGCATGAGCCAGGAACGCTACGGCATCCGCCGCTTCGCCCTGCTGAACACCGCCGGCTATAGCCTCGGCATCTTTCCGCTGGAAAACCCGCTGTCGGTCTACGGCGCTAACAACCTCGGCAAGTCCGCGTCGATCAACGCGCTGCAGTTCCCGATCCTGGCGCGCATGTCGGACATGAGCTTCGGCAAGTACAGCCTCGAGCAGTCGCGCAAGTTCTACTTCGCCTCGGACACCAGCTACATCCTCGTCGAAGTCATGCTGCCCCACGGCCCGCATGTGATCGGCGTGGCCGGCCGCGGGCCGGGCGGCGGCTTCGGTCATCAGTTCTTCGTCTACCAGGGCTCGCTGGACCTCGACCATTACCAGCAGAACGGCACCTGCCTACGCCAGCGCGAGCTGTTCGCCAACCTCGAACGCGCCGGCATCAAGGCCTACGAGGCCAAGCCGGACGAGCTGCGCCGGCTGCTGGTCGGCGGGCATACCTCGATCCCGCTGGACATGACGCTGATCCCGCTGCGCTCAACCAGCGAGCAGAGCCTGAAGACCTTCCGCGCACTGTTCATCAACCTGCTGCATATGCGCGAGATCACCGCAGCGAAACTCAAGCAGCTGTTCCTCGATGCCTTCGAGCACAGCCTGCGCTCGGGCAGCGTCGACTATATCGCCGCCACCGAAGAAGCCTTCCGCGACGTGCGCCGCATGGAGCAGGACTACCAGGCACTGGTCGCCGCCGGCCCGCTGGTCGAGGCGCTGGCGGCCGGCGTAGCCCAGCGTGAGCTGCTGCGCGGCAAGCTGCATCGCCTGTCGCCGCTACTCGACAACCTGCTCGGCACCTGGCACGACTACGCCGATGCGCGCAAGGAAGAGCTGGTGATCCAGGCCGAGCATTATCGCCGCGAGCAGGACGGCCTGCAGAACGAACAGCGCGGTTCGACTGGCGAACTGATGCGCCTGGAACGCGAGATCAGCGAAATCCAGCGCTGGCTGGGCGAGCTGGCGGTGCTGAAGAACCGCTTTGCCCTGGTCGAGGACTCCCATGTGCTGGAGCAGCAGCTGCTCGCCGCCAAGGACGCCCACGACGAGCTGGCCGGTGCGCTGGCGCAGTCCCGCCAGTTCTCCAGCGAGGACCTGGACGAGCGCCTGCGTGATCTGGAAAAGCGCCTGAAGTCGGTCCGGCAGCAGCTCGACCATGCCGACAACAACAGCTACTCGCGTTTGCGCGAGGAGTTCTCCCAGGCCGATGTGGATCGCCTGATGCGTCTGTTCAATGGCCAACTGTTCAGCCTGCCGCTGGGTGAAAAAGGCATCAGCGCCGAGGGCGACGACTGGGTCAAGGCCGTGGAAGCGGTGCTGGATCGTTTCAAGGGCGACACCTTCTCGGTGCCGGGCCTGTCCATCGACCTCTCGCATATCGAGCCACCGGCGCTGCAGGCCCTGGCCGACCGTGCCGCCCTGCGCGACCAGAAGGATCGCCTGGAGCGCGAACTCAAGCAGCTCAAGACCCAGCATGCGGTGGCCGTCGACCGCGCGGCGAGCAAGGCCCAGGCCGAGGCGCTGTATCAGGCCGTGCTGGATGCGCAGAAAGCACTGGAAGACTTCCGCCGCAGCCAGACCCTGGCCGCCGAGGAACCGGCGAAGCTGGAACAGCTGGCCCAGGCCGAGGCCGCCCAGGAAGAACTCAAGCGCACCAGCGACGCCTTCGCCGAGCGCGTGCAGCACCTGTCCGCCAAGCTGCAGCTGGTCGGCCGTCAGCTGGCCGATCTTGAAGCCAAGGAGCGCACCCTGGAAGACGCCCTGCGACGTCGCCAGCTGCTACCGGCAGATCTGCCGTTTGGTACGCCTTACATGGATCCGGTGGACGACTCGCTGGACAACCTGCTGCCGCTGCTCAACGACTACCAGGACAGCTGGCAGGCGCTGCAGCGCGTCGACGGTCAGATCGAGGCGCTGTATGCCCAGGTGCGCCTGAAGGGCGTGGCCAAGTTCGACAGCGAGGAAGATCCCGAGCGTCGCCTGCAGCTGCTGGTCAACGCCTACGCCCACCGTCAGGACGAGGCGCTGACCCTGGCCAAGGCCCGCCGTGCCGCGGTCACCGACATCGCCCGGACGCTGCGCAACATCCGCAGCGACTACGAGAGCCTGGAACACCAGCTCGCGCTGTTCAACCGCGAGATCAACAAGCGCCAGGTTTCCAACCTGGCGAGCTTCCGCATCGTGCTGGCGCCGAACAAGGATGCGCTCAAGCACATCGACCAGATCATCCACAGCGCCGGGCAGTACGAGGAAGGCGAGACGCTGTCGGTGTTCGACCTTTCCCAGTCCGCCGAGCAGGACGCGAAGAACGAGGAAGCCAAGGAATACCTGGCGCGGCTGGTGGCGGCGAACAACAACCAACTGGGCCTGAAGGACCTGTTCGAGCTGGCATTCGAGATCACCAAGGTCGGCGGCCAGCCAGTGATTCATACCGACATCGACGGTGCGGCGTCCAACGGCACCACCATGACCATCAAGGCGCTGACCAACATGTACCTGTTGCTGCACCTCATGGACCGCGAGCAGGCCGGGCGCATCCGCCTGCCCTACTACCTCGACGAGGCGGCAGACATCGACGAGCGCAACCAGCAGGCGCTGATCGAAACCAGCCTGCAGCTGGGCTTCGTGCCGATCCTCGCATCGGTGAAGCCTCAGGTCTCGGCGCACGTCGCCATCGACTTGGAAGGCGGCAGCGGGCCGGCCGGCATCTACATCGACGAGGCGGACTGGAAGTTCATCAAGCGTCGTGAGCAGTCTGAAGCATTTAGCGTCGCATTTGCGCAAAGGCCTGCTAAAGACGTCGAGCCAGTCAGCTGAGCACAAGATCGCGAACTAACCAGCTTGCCAATGGCGCGGGCTGTTAGTTCGGCTTCTAATTCCTCCGCTGTACCGACTTTAATGCGAGGCGGCTCTAAGGATCATGCGGATTAAGCGGTAGCGGGGGTTGAATCGCCCCGGGTTTTGTGGAGGCTCAACTCTCGAAATGGGCAGGTGGGGTTTATGGAGCGCTTACAATCCGCATGGTTGGATTCGTCGCCACCAGACTCATGCCGGCCAACGTGGCGATTCAGGTTCAGTGTGGTTTTTCCTGGCCCAAAGACAAACCCCCGACCGTCTTACGACGATCGGGGGTTTGGTGTATAAGCTTGACGATGACCTACTCTCACATGGGGAAGCCCCACACTACCATCGGCGATGCGTCGTTTCACTTCTGAGTTCGGGATGGGATCAGGTGGTTCCAACGCTCTATGGTCGTCAAGCAATTCGGTTGGGGAGTCGGTGTTGAGTCGCTTCCCCTAATTGGGTATGTGATGGTGTTTCGGTGTTGCTTTCGCTTTGCGAGCGATGCGTCTTTTCGGTTTGTTTGTCGACTTCAACCGTCTGACACGCAAACATCAAATTGTTTGGGTGTTATATGGTCAAGCCTCACGGGCAATTAGTATTGGTTAGCTCAACGCCTCACAGCGCTTACACACCCAACCTATCAACGTCGTAGTCTTCGACGGCCCTTCAGGGAGCTCAAGGCTCCAGTGAGATCTCATCTTGAGGCAAGTTTCCCGCTTAGATGCTTTCAGCGGTTATCTCTTCCGAACATAGCTACCCGGCAATGCCACTGGCGTGACAACCGGAACACCAGAGGTTCGTCCACTCCGGTCCTCTCGTACTAGGAGCAGCCCCTCTCAAATCTCAAACGTCCACGGCAGATAGGGACCGAACTGTCTCACGACGTTCTAAACCCAGCTCGCGTACCACTTTAAATGGCGAACAGCCATACCCTTGGGACCGGCTTCAGCCCCAGGATGTGATGAGCCGACATCGAGGTGCCAAACACCGCCGTCGATATGAACTCTTGGGCGGTATCAGCCTGTTATCCCCGG